>NZ_KE557327.1 GCF_000442315.1 Rubellimicrobium thermophilum DSM 16684 | reverse complement strand
GGTGACGCGCTATCTACGAACCACACACACCAGATGCAAGAGGGAGCGTCACGAAACCTGCATATTTTTTGTCCTTCCGGTAAATCGACAGAATATCAGAAGCTTGCAGAACAGCTCGGCCTGAACGGACAGGCTTGATCGCGGATGCGTGACCGGCGCGGCCGGGAATCAGGCGCGGCGCGGCAGTCGCAGGGCCAGAAGCCCGAGGATCAGCGCCAGATAGACCAGCGGCTCGATCGCGAAGCCCCGCGCAAGCCAGACATAGTGAACCGCCCCCAGCACCGCCGCCGGATAGACCAGACGATGCAGCCGCCGCCAGGCGGCCCCGCCGAGCCGCCGGATGCTCCAGTCGTTCGATGTCAGGGCCAGCGGCAGCAGCAGCAGAAAGGCCGTCATCCCGATCGTGACGTAGGGTCGCTTCACGATATCCGCCCAGACGGCATCAAGCGCCTGCACGTCGAGAATCGCCCAGACCGTCAGATGGGCCAGGACGAAGGCAAAGCACAGCAGCCCCAGCGCACGGCGGAAGCGCAGCAGGCTCAGCCCCGTGAAGCGGCGCAGCGGCGTCACGGCAAGGCCCGCTACGAGAAGCTGAAGCGCCGTCTCTCCATAGGCCCTCTCGAGCCAGTCGATCGGCTCCACGGAAACGCCGCTGAGGGCGCGCCAGAAGAGCCAGGCCATCCAGGCCGCGCCCAGTGGATAGAGCGGCCAGGCCGGCAGACGGCGCAGGATGCCGTTGAGGCGCTGGACCAGGGGCAGCGCCGCGACCGAGCCCGGGGCGGACATCTCAGAAATTCTCCACCAGATCCATGCCCTCATAGAGCGCGGCGACCTCGGCCTCGTAGCCGTTGAACATCAGGGTCGGGATCCGCCCGGCAAACAGGCCGCCGCCGATCCGCCGTTCGCTGGCCTGGCTCCAGCGGGGATGATCCACATGGGGGTTCACATTGGCATAGAAGCCGTATTCCTGCGGGCTGGTCCGGCTCCATGTCGTCGGCGGCTGCTCGGCCGTCAGGCTGATCCGCACGATCGACTTGATCGACTTGAACCCGTATTTCCACGGCACGACCAGCCGGATGGGCGCGCCGTTCTGATTGGCGAGGGGTTCGCCATAGATCCCGGTCGCGAGGATCGTCAGGGGGTGAAGCGCCTCGTCGAGCCGCAACCCCTCCAGATAGGGAAAGTCCAGCACCCGGCGCCGCACGCCCGGCATCGCCTCGGGCTGGACGGTCGTCTCGAAGGCGACGAAGCGCGCGCCGTCCCGCACCCCCACCTTCGCAAGCACATCGGCCAGTTCGACCCCGTTCCAGGGGATCACCATCGACCAACCCTCGACACAGCGCAAACGATAGATGCGCTCTTCCACCTCCAGCCCCGCGAGAAGCTCTTCGGGGGCATAGTCGCCGGGACGTTCCACAAGGCCGTCCACGCGGATGGTCCAGGGCCGGGTGACCATCGCCCCGGCATGCCGGGCCGGATCGGTCTTGTCATAGCCGAATTCGTAGAAGTTGTTGTAGTTCCGGATCTGTTCGAGCGTGTTGGGCTCGAGCTCCGCAGCCGCCCGCGCCGGAACGGCGGTCAGGCCGAGCCCGGCCGCCCCGGCCAGGATCTGTCTGCGGTTCATCCAGATCGCGCGGGGGGTCACATCCGCCTGCGTCAGGTCGTTCGTCCAGCGACGCGCCATGGCCCTGTCTCCCTTGCCGTTCGTCGTCATCCGCATCAGCCGGGCGGCGGGCGGCACCCTGCGGATGGCGGATCACCACCCGCCATCAGGATGACGCCGCAAGCCCTGTCTGTCATCGCACGATCCACGGAGCTCTGCCCGCCGGAGTTTCACCCGCTCGCGGCTTCGTGCAGCCGGCGGGGCGCCGCGCATCGGCGCCGGTCCGGGGATACAGGTCTGATCCGCCCCTGCTGCCGGCCCGTAACCATGGCGATGCCCATGCCGGGCATTCCATCACAAGGAGCCTGAACGATGCGTATGATCATGGCCGTTTCGGCCACCGCCTTCGCCTTCGGCACCGCTGCCCTGGCCGACAACCATGGGATGGACATCGTCGAGACCGCCACCGCGGCGGGCAACTTCACGACCCTGCTGGCCGCCGTCGAGGCCGCAGGCCTTGTCGAGACGCTGAAGGGCGAAGGGCCGTTCACCGTCTTCGCCCCCACCGACGAGGCCTTCGCGGCCCTGCCCGAGGGCACCGTGGAAGGCCTTCTGGCCGATCCCGAGGCGCTGGCGGCGATCCTCACCTATCACGTGATCCCCGGCGAGGTGATGTCCTCGGACCTCAGCGAAGGGATGACCGCCGCCACGGTCAACGGCGCCGAGGTGACCTTCACGCTCGAGGGCGGGCCGAAGATCAACGGCGCCAACATCATCCAGCCCGATGTGGATGCCTCGAACGGCGTGATCCACGTCATCGACGCCGTCATCCTGCCGCCCGAAGGCTGATCCTTCCGCAGCCCTCGCGCAGGACGGATCCCCCGGCGGATCGCTCTGCCGGGGGATCTGCCATCGGGATCAGTGCACGACGGCGGTGGCGGGCCGCGGCGGCTCGCGGCGGCTGCCGGCGACGCGATTGCCGACCATGAGGCCCTCCGGCCCGACGGTCACCGGCACGCTGTCGCCGTCCCGGATGTCTCCGGCCAGGATTGCCTCAGCGAGCCGGTCCTGGAGCGCCGACTGGATCACGCGCTTGAGCGGGCGCGCCCCGAAGACCGGATCATAGCCCTCCTCGGCCAGCCAGCGCTTCGCGCTTTCGTCGAGATCGAGGGTGATCTTGCGGGCCGCAAGCCGCTTCTCGAGCCGCTTGAGCTGGATTTCCACGATCTTCGCCATGTCGGCCCGGTCGAGCCGGTCGAAGATGACGATCTCGTCAAGGCGGTTGAGGAATTCGGGCCGGAAATGGGCCCGCACGGCCTCCATCACCTGTGCCCTGGCCAGGCTGGAATCCGCCCCTTCGGGAAGCTGGCTCAGCGCCTGGCTGCCGAGATTGGAGGTCAGCACGATCAGCGTCTGCTTGAAGTCCACGGTGCGGCCCTGCCCATCGGTGAGCTGCCCGTCATCGAGCACCTGCAGGAGGACGTTGAACACGTCCGGATGGGCCTTCTCCACCTCGTCGAAGAGCACGACCTGATAGGGCCGGCGCCGCACCGCCTCGGTCAGAACGCCGCCTTCCTCATAGCCGACATAGCCGGGCGGCGCGCCGATCAGACGGGCCACCGCATGCTTCTCCATGAACTCCGACATGTCGATGCGCACCATCGCGCGGTCGTCGTCGAAGAGATATTCGGCCAGCGCCTTGGTCAGCTCCGTCTTGCCGACGCCGGTGGGGCCCAGGAACAGGAAACTGCCGAGCGGCCGGTTCTCGTCCTGAAGGCCCGCGCGCGCGCGGCGCACGGCATTGGCGACCGCGGTCACCGCCTGTCTCTGGCCGACCACGCGCTTGCCCAGCTCCTCCTCCATGCGCAGAAGCTTCTCGCGCTCGCCCTCGAGCAGCTTCGAGGTGGGGATGCCGGTCCAGCGCTCCACGACCTCGGCAATCTGCTCGGGCCGGACGACCTCCTCGACCATCAGGCCCTCGGAGGATTCCGCCTCGGCCAGCTCGCGCTCCAGACCCGGAATGACGCCATAGGCCAGGCGCCCCGCCTCGGCGAGGTTGCCTTCCCGCTTGGCGCGTTCGAGATCGGACCGCGCCTGATCGAGCCGTTCCTTGACGGTGCGGGCAGATTCGAGCCGGTCGCGTTCGGCCTGCCAGCGGGCCGTCATCTCCGCGCTGCGCTGTTGCAGCTCGGCCATCTCCTTCTCGAGGCGGGCCAGACGCTCCTTCGATGCGGCATCGTCCTCCTTCTTGAGGGCCTCCGCCTCGATCTGGAGCTGGAGGATCTGGCGATCGAGCGCATCCAGCTCCTCGGGCTTGCTGTCGATCTCCATCCGCAGCCGCGAGGCCGCCTCATCGACCAGGTCGATCGCCTTGTCGGGCAGGAAGCGGTCGGTGATGTAGCGATGGCTCATCGTCGCCGCCGCGACCAGCGCGCTGTCGGAGATGCGCACGCCGTGATGCAGCTCGTATTTCTCCTTGATGCCGCGCAGGATGCTGACCGTGTCCTCGACGGTGGGTTCGTTGACGAAGATCGGCTGGAAGCGCCGGGCGAGGGCCGCGTCCTTCTCGACATGCTTGCGGTATTCGTCGAGCGTGGTCGCCCCGATGCAGTGCAGCTCTCCGCGGGCAAGAGCCGGCTTGATCAGGTTGGCGGCGTCCATGGCCCCGTCGGCCTTGCCGGCACCGACCAGCGTGTGCATCTCGTCGATGAAGAGGATGATCTCGCCGGCCGCGGCCTCGATCTCCTTGAGGACCGCCTTGAGCCGTTCCTCGAACTCGCCCCGGTATTTCGCACCCGCGATCAGCGCCCCCATGTCGAGCGCCAGAAGCCGCTTGTTGCGCAAGCTTTCGGGCACATCGCCATTGACGATGCGCAGGGCCAGCCCTTCGGCGATGGCGGTCTTGCCGACGCCCGGTTCGCCGATCAGCACGGGGTTGTTCTTGGTGCGGCGGCTCAGCACCTGCATGGCGCGGCGGATTTCCTCGTCGCGGCCGATGATCGGGTCGATCTTGCCCTGTCGGGCCATCTCGGTCAGGTCGCGGGCATAGCGCTTGAGGGCGTCATAGCCCTCTTCGGCACTGGCCGTGTCGGCGGTGCGCCCCTTGCGCAGATCGTTGATCGCGGCATTGAGCCGCTGCGCCGTGACCGGCCCCCGCCTCGAGCGCCTCGCTCGCGCGGGATTTCACCATCGCCAGGGCCAGCAGCATCCGCTCGACCGGGACGAAGCGGTCACCGGCCTTCTGGGCCAGCTTCTCCGCCTCGTCGAGGACGCGGCCCAGCGCCGGATCGACATAGATCTGCCCGGTATCGCCCGTCACCCTTGGCAGACGGGCAACGGCAGCATCCACGGCCTCGCGCACGCGGACCGAAGAGCCCCCGGCCCGGTCGATGAGAGTGGCCGACAGGCCCTGCTCGTCATCCATCAGAGCCTTGAGCAGATGCTCGGGCAGGATGCGCTGGTGATGTTCGCGGGTGGCGATGGTCTGGGCAGCCTGAAGGAAACCGCGCGACCGCTCCGTGAACTTCTCGAGGTTCATGTTGACTCCTTTCGCAAGCACCCCATCGGGACCGCCCGCCCCCTGCGGCACGGCCCCCGGGACCTCGTGCGCAGATGTGGTAAGGGCATGACGCTCCCGCAAGGGCTTGCCGCGCCCCCCTGTCCCGGCCTAGCTGCCCCCGCGCGCCTGCCGCGCGTGCCCCCGGGGAGTTCCGCCATGCCCGATGCCGCCCTGCCTGCCGATGACCGCCTGATCGTCGCCCTCGATCTGCCCGATGTGCTCTCGGGCCTGGCCCTGGCCGACCGGCTCGGGGATTCGGTCTCCTTCTACAAGGTCGGCCTGGGAATGCTGACGGGCGGGGGACTCGCCCTGGCGCGAGAGCTGAAGGACGAACGCGGCAAGCGGGTGTTCCTCGACCTCAAGCTGTTCGATATCGGCGCCACGGTGGAGGCGGCGGTGCGGGGGCTGGCGCGCTTCGACCTCGACTTTCTCACCGTCCATGGCGATCCGCAGGTCGTGCGGGCAGCTGCCGAGGGGGCCTCGGGATCCTCTCTGCGCATCCTGGCCGTCACCGTGCTGACCTCGCTCGACCGGGCCGATCTCGATGCCGGGCTGATCCGCGCGGGAACGGTGGAGGAGATCGCGATCGAGCGCGCCGCCCGGGCGCTCGCGGCGGGGGCCCATGGCGTCATTGCCTCCGCACGCGAGGCGAGGGCGATCCGCGCCCTGTCCGAGGCCCGGGGACGGCTGATCGTCACCCCCGGCATCCGGCCCGAGGGCGCGGCCATGGGCGATCAGAAGCGGATCGAGACGCCGCGCGCCGCCCTTCTGGCGGGGGCCGATCACATCGTCGTCGGGCGGCCCGTCTGGCAGGCCGCGGATCCGGCGGCCGCCGTGCAGGCGATCCTCGCCACCCTGCCCTGAGAGGCCTGCGCGGACGGGGGCCCGGCGAAGAGGGCCCGCCCTTTCGGGCAGCATCCCCTGCCCCATCCGATGGCCCTGCCAGGCGGCACGGCGCCAGGATGCCGTCGCGCCCGGCTGCCGGCGCCGTCTGCCGGGCCCGGCGGGAACCGGGCCGGCCCGTCCCATGCAACCTTTCCGCCTCTCCTTCGTTGTCCCTCGTGAACAGGATCAGGGAAAGACAGGATGACAGTGCGGCTCAAGTCGATGACCTATGATCCGCTGCGCGGCGTCTATGAGGGCCGGGTGGACGTGACACGGGACGGCATCACCTACCGCTATCCGGCCCGTGTCTGCGGGCCGGCCGGCGCCCCGCGCGACTGGATCGCGGCGGCACTGGCCGAGGCGGCGCTGCGCCAGTCCGACTCCGGCCGTCTCCGTCCCCGTTGAGGGATGGCGGCGGCCCGCATGCCCGGCGACCGTGGCCCGCTGGGCATGCGGACGGCGCGTTCCCGGGCCTACCGGGGCGCGCCGTCGCGGTTTTGCCGTCGCGGTTTTCCGGGGAAGGGGTTGAGAGGCGTCAGTCATCGTTGATGTCGCGGCGGATGATGCGCATCCGGCCGCCCTGCCGCCCGAGCGCGCGGCGCAGGCCGAGATAGCCCGCCCCCGAGAGCAGCGCAAAGAGAAGCAGCGTGCCGCCCAGACCGAGATCCAGCCCCAGCGCCACGAGGACCCCGGTCGCCAGCGCCCCGGCCGCAAAACCGAGAAAGACGAAGACCGGCAGCAGCACCTCGATCATCCCGAGCAGGACGGCCAGCACGACCCAGACCCACCAGATGGCCCACAGGCTCATGCCCGGCCTCCCCCGCCGAAGAAGCGGAAGGCATCGCCGAAGGCCTCGAGGGCGGATGCAGGAACGACGATGACCCGCTGCCCCTCGCCCTGTCCCAGCGCCTGCAGCGCCTCCACCTGCTTGAGGGCCACCTGATACTGCGCCGCCTCGATGCCGTTGCGGCCGATCGCTTCGGCGACCACGGCCGTCGCATAGGCCTCGGCATCGGCGGCGATGCGGCGCGCCTTGGCCTGCTGCTCGGCGGCATACAGATCGGCATCCGCCTGCAGCTCCACCGCGCGCTTGCGCCCTTCGGCCTCGGTCACCAGCGCCCGGCGCGCCCGCTCGGCATTGAGCTGCTGGAGCATGGCCGCGCGCGTCGCCTCGTCGAGATTGACATCGAGGATCTCGGCCCGCGTCACCTCGATCCCCCAGTCGTCCACCTGGTCGGCCAGCTGCGCCTTGACCGCGGCGATGAGCTGGGCGCGGTTCGACTGCACATGGTCAAGCTCCATCCGCCCGATCTCGGAGCGGACGATCCCCGCCACCGTCGTGGCGATCGCGGCATCGATATCGCGGATGCGATAGACCGTCTTCTCCGGCTCGACGATCCGGTAGAACACCGAAGTATCCACCGAGACGAGCACATTGTCCGAGGTGATCGCGTCGAGCTTGGATGTGGGCAGCTGCCGCTCGAGGATCGAGACCCTGTGCGCCACGCGATCGAGGAAGGGCACGATCAGGTTGAGGCCCGGGCTCAGCACCGCACGCAGCCGCCCGAAGCGTTCGACGACGAATTTCTCCGACTGGGGCACCACGCGGATGCCGCGGATGAGGGCAAGAAGGACAAGAAGGGCCAGGAAGACAAGCACGATCGACGTGCCCGAGGCGAGGTCTGAAGACTCCTGGGTAGGCATGCGAAAGCGTCCGGAACTGTCTTGCGGTATCCGAGGATATGACAGGGCGCGGCCCGGTCCAGCACGAAATGCTTGAGGCCCCTCTGCTCGTCTCTCCCGCCATGGGGCGGGCCCGCCGCCCAGGCGCAGCCCCTCGCCGGCCCGGCCGCCTGATCCATGCCGCATTCTGGATCAAATAATGAACATATATAGAACATATATTGAACAAATGCCCGGGACGCGCTATCCTGAGGCATGCCTGCGCTCTGCCGCGACTGTCTGGCCCGATTCGACGGGGCCGCGGCCCCTCCGCGCCGCTGCCCCGGCTGCGGATCGCCGCGGATCCTGTCCCACCCGGAACTGTGGTCGCTGGAGATCGCCCATGTCGATTGCGATGCCTTCTACGCCTCGGTCGAGAAGCGCGACGACCCCTCCCTGCGCGACCGGCCGGTGATCGTCGGCGGGGGACGGCGCGGCGTCGTCTCCACGGCCTGCTATCTGGCCCGCCTGCGCGGGGTCCGCTCGGCCATGCCGATGTTCGAGGCGCGCCGGCTCTGCCCCGATGCGGTCGTGATCAGTCCCCGCTTCGACGCTTATGCTGCGGTCTCCCGCGCCATCCGGGACCGGATGGAGGCCCTCACCGACCGGGTCGAGCCGCTTTCGCTCGACGAGGCCTTCCTGGACCTGCGCGGCACGACGCGGCTCCATGGTGCGCCCGCGGCGGTCCTGCTGGCCCGCCTGACACGAGAGATCGAGCGTGACCTGGGTCTGACCGCTTCGGTGGGGCTCAGCTACAACAAGTTCCTCGCCAAGATCGCCTCCGATCTCGACAAGCCGCGCGGTTTCTCCGTTCTGGGGCGCTCCGATGCGCCCGGCTTTCTCGCCCGGCAGGAGGTGGGGTTGCTGTGGGGTATCGGCGCGGCCGGCCAGGCGGCCCTCGCCCAGGCCGGCATCCACCGCATCGGCGATCTGCTGCACCGGGACCGGCAGGCGCTGCGGGCCCGCTTCGGCGTGGCGGGAGAGAGGCTATGGCATCTGGCCCGGGGCGAGGACGACCGGCCCGTGTGCCCCGAGCGCGATCCCCGGTGCCTCTCGAACGAGACGACCTTTCCCGAGGACATCGCCGACCGCGACGCACTCGCCGGGCATCTGTGGCGGCTGTCGGAGAAGGTCTCGGCCCGGGCCAAGGCCAGGGCGGTTGCGGGGCGTCTTGTCCTGCTCCGGCTCAAGCGCGCGGATCACAGCCTGCTCGTCCGGCGCAGCGCGCTGCGCGAGCCCACGCAGCTGGCCGAGCGGCTCTATCGCGCGGCGCGGATCCTGCTCGATCAGGTGGCCGATCCGGGGCCCTTCCGTCTGATCGGGGTCGGGCTGGCCGAGATCGCTCCGGCCGCGCAGGCCGACCGCGACCGGGACCTTCTCGACCCCCTCGCTGCCCGGCACGAGGCGGCCGAACGCGCCGCCGATGCGATCCGCGCCCGGTTCGGCCAGGGGGCGATCCTCAAGGGCCGGGCCCTGCGCTGAACAGGCCCTGCAGGCCCTTGCGCCCGCCCGTCCTTCTGCCGATGCTGCCGCCATGCCTGTCCCCGGTCCTGTCCATCTGCGTATCCTTCTTGGCGGGGCGGCACATTTCGGCCCGGGCAAGGCCGAACTTCTCGCCCGCATCCGCGAGACGGGGTCGGTGGCCGCGGCGGCGGCGGCGATGGGGCTCAGCTACCGGCGCGCCTGGACGCTGGTGGTCGAGGCGAACCGGGCCTTCCGCGCCCCCCTCGTGGAGCTGTCGCGAGGCGGCGAGGGCGGGGGCGGGGCGCGGCTGACACGGGAAGGAGAGGCGGTGCTGGCCTCCTTCCGCGCGCTCGAAAGGCTGATCCTGACCGAGGGGGCCCCCTATCTTGCCGCGATCCGCGACCGCGCGGGGCCCTCGGAACCCTGATTCAGATCCAGGTGGACAGCCGCGCCCGCAGGACCGCAAGCCGCTCGGCCACGCCTTCGGTCGCAGCGCCGCCCCGCCAGGGATCCTCGAGCGTCGTCACCCAGGCTTCCTGCGGGGTCACGAAGCGCCCTCCGCCGGGGCGCGCCCAGCGCAGGCCGCGCAGGACGGCTTCGGCTTCGGGCGGCAGGCGGCCCGGCGCGTGCTGTCCCAGGATCTCTCCCCACAGCCGCGCCCAGGCCCGGCCGACGGACCAGGGATTGTAGCCGCCCCCGCCCAGGACCATCAGACGCGGGGAAAGCGGCCGCAGGGCCCGCAGCGCCCGGACATGGGCATTGTTGGACAGCGCAAGGCGGGACTGCGGATCCTCGAGCAGACCGTCGGCCCCGCACTGGAGCACGACCGCATCGGGCTGGAAACGCTCCACCGCCGGCAGCACGAGCGCATCGAGGATGCGGGCCATGTCGTCGTCATGCAGCCCGCGCGGGACCGGCAGGTTCCAGACTTCGCCCGCCCCGCAATCCTCCAGCGCTCCGGTGCCGGGCCAGCGGCCCTCCTCATGCACCGACAGGACCAGCACGGCGGGATCGCCGGCAAAGGCCAGCTCCACCCCGTCCGGGTGATGGGCATCGAGATCCACATAGGCCACCCGCGCCGCACCACCCGCCCGCAGCGCAAGCACCGCGAAGACCGGATCGTTGAGATAGCAGAAGCCGCTGGCCCGATCCGGCAGGCCATGATGCGTGCCCCCGCCGGGGACATGGACCACCCCGCCCCCGCGCAGCAGTGCGGCGGCCAGCATCACCCCCCCCACGCCCGTCGCCGGGCGGCGGAACATGCCGGGGAAGACGGGGTTCGAGACTGTCCCCAACCCATGGCGGACGCGGGTCTGCGCGTCCACGGCCTGTTCCGCCTCGGCCCGTTCGAGGGCCGCCACATAGGCCGGACTGTGCCAGGCGTGCAGCGCGGCCGGCCGGGCGCAGGGCGCCGCACGGAAGCGCGAGGGCGAAAGCCACCCCAGGACGCGGACCAGATCCGTCACGGTGCTCACGCGCGGGATGCGCAGGGGATGCCAGGGGCCGTAGCCCGAACGGCGATAGATCTCCGAGCCGATGAAGACCGGCCCCGGGCCTTCCCCGGCAGGGCAGGCCGTCAGGATCCCAGCGCCGCCTCCACAGCCCGGCGAATCGCCTGTCCCGTCGGCCTCTCGCCCGGGCCCCAGCTGCCGAGGACCTGCCCATCGCGGCCGATCAGGACCTTGTGGAAGTTCCAGCGGGGCGACGAAACCCGCCGTCCGGGCCAGCCAGCGATAGAAGGGATGCGCCTGTTCCCCGACAACCGGGGTGATGGCGGTCATCGGCAGGGTGAGGCCGTATTGCAGGGTGCAGAATTCGCTCACCTCCCTTTCGCTGCCCAGCTCCTGACGGAAGCTGTCGGACGGCACGGCCAGGACCACGAGGCCGCGCGCCCCATATTCCTCCCACAGGGTCTGGAGATCGGCGAGCTGGGGCGTATAGCCGCAGAGCGAGGCGGTGTTGACCACCAGGACCGGCCGGCCGGCCCAGTCGGCAAAGCCGATCTCGCCCCCGTCGATCGAGGCGAAGCGGAAATCCCCCGGCACCGCCATGCCTGACTCCTCCTCTCCCCGGGCACCCCCTGCAGAAGCAAGGACAAGGCCCAGGGCCGTCACCAGAGCCGTCACCAGGGCCGTCACGCGAGACCGCATCCCCTCTCTCCTCCTCCGGTTCTCCTGCGGTTGTCTCCGTCCGCGGTCCGCCTTCCGCCATGCCGGCCGCCCCGCGGCAGCCCGACCGGCCTGACCATTTCTGCCGCCCCCTCGGCGCCCGGCGGCGCCCGCTCTGGCGCGATCCCTGCGCTGCCGCCCCTCTCATTTCCGGCGACTCTTCTACGCCGGCGGGGGCAGACCGGATCAGGCCCGTGGCCCGGCAGACCCGGCGGGCACAGGCCCCGTTGCGTCCGCCCGGCGCCGGCCTATGTTTGTTGCAGGACGACAAGCCTCACCGACGGAGGATAACCGGAGCGGCCATGATCCGCTACAGCCTCATCTGCGCGGAGGGCCATGCCTTCGACAGCTGGTTCGCCTCCGCCTCGGCCTTCGATGATCTCGCGGCGCGGGGTCTTCTGTCCTGCGCGACCTGCGGATCCTCGCGGGTCGAGAAGGCGCTGATGGCGCCGGCCGTGACCTCCGCATCGCCCGATGAGCCCCCGCCCCTGTCCGCCCCGCGCGACCTGCGTGAGGCCCTGCTGGCCGAGATCCGGCGGCAGATCGAGGAGAAGAGCGATTATGTCGGCCTCTCCTTCGCCGCCGAGGCCCGGGCGATCCACGAAGGGCGCGCCCCCGAGCGTTCGATCTGGGGCGAGGCCCGCCCCGAAGAGGCGCGCTCGCTGATCGAGGACGGGATTCCCGTGGCCCCGCTGCCCTTCATGCCGCGCCGCCAGACGAACTGAGGCCGGCGACGCCCCCCCCGGATCTCCCGGGCGGGGGACAGCCCGGCGCATCGGCCCGGTGCATCCCGGACAGAGCAGAACCCGCGGGGCCGGATCGGGGCAGCTCCCTCTCCTGTCGTCCATGCTGGACTCTTGTGTCGTCCATGCTGGGGGTGGTGTCCTGGCTTCCTGTTCGTCCTGTTGTCTCTCCTGTCGTCGTTGTCCGGTTCCTGTCTGCGGCGTGCCTGCGCGCCCTGGCCGGCGGCGGGAGGCCAGGGAACCCGCAGGGCGGTTCCGGCTCCGGTTCTGCCATGGAAAGGTTACGATTCGGTTAACACCTCGATCCGCGCGGGAGGTTGACGCCCCCCGGACCCCGGATGCCCCCGGACTGTTGCCGGAAGGACACATTTCTGCCGGGTCGGCCCGCCCTCCCGGCCGTCGCCCCCCCGTTGCCCCCGCCCGGACCCCGCGCTAGAGGGGCGGGCCGAAAGGGGCCTTCTCCATGTCCATCCTGGTGATGAAGTTCGGCGGCACCTCCGTCGCCAATCTCGACCGCATCCACCGTGCGGCCAAGCGCGTGGCGCGCGAGGTCGCACGGGGCCATGAGGTGATCGTCATCGTCTCTGCCATGGCGGGGGAGACGAACAAGCTCGTCGGCTGGGTGCAGGAGACGGCCCCGCTCTATGACGCGCGCGAATACGACGCGGTGACCTCCTCGGGGGAGAATGTGACCGCCGGGCTGATGGCGCTGCGGCTTCAGGAGATGGGAATCCCGGCGCGGTCCTGGCAGGGCTGGCAGGTGCCGGTGCAGACGACCTCGGCCCATGGCCATGCCCGCATCGAGGCCATCCCCACCGACAACATCCTGCGCAAGTTCCGCGAAGGGATGAAGGTCGCGGTCGTCGCGGGCTTTCAGGGGATCAGTCCCGAGGGGCGGATCACGACGCTGGGGCGGGGCGGATCGGACACCACGGCGGTGGCCTTCGCCGCGGCCTTCGATGCCGTGCGCTGCGACATCTACACCGATGTGGACGGGGTCTATACCACCGATCCCCGCATCTGCGAGAAGGCGCGCAAGCTCGACCGCATCGCCTTCGAGGAGATGCTGGAGCTGGCCTCGCTCGGGGCCAAGGTGCTTCAGACGCGCTCGGTCGAGCTGGCCATGCGCTACAAGGTGAAACTGCGCGTGCTCTCCTCGCTGGCCGAGGAGGAGCATGAGGGAACGCTGGTCTGCGACGAGGAGGACATCATGGAAAGCAAGGCAGTCGCGGGCATCGCCTTTTCGCGCGACGAGGCGAAGCTGACGCTGACCTCGGTCGCCGACCGGCCCGGCATCGCCGCGGCGATCTTCGGCCCGCTGGCCGAAGCCGGGGTCAATGTGGACATGATCGTCCAGAACATCAGCGAGGACGGCCGCACCGACATGACCTTCTCCTGCCCGACCGATCAGGTCCTGCGGGCCCGGAAGGCGATCGAGGAATCCCGCGCCCGGGGCGACTACAGCTTTGCCGATCTGGTGGAGGATCAGGGCGTGGCGAAGGTCAGCGTGGTGGGGATCGGCATGCGGTCCCATGCCGGGGTCGCCGCACAGATGTTCCGGGCGCTCGCGGCCGAGAACATCAACATCAAGGTCATCACCACCAGCGAGATCAAGATCAGCGTCCTGATCGACCGCAAATACATGGAACTGGCCGTGCAGGCGCTGCACGACGCCTTCGGGCTCGACCGGGCGGCCTGACCGGGGCCGCCGGCCGCCGTCCCCCCCCGTCCCCCCCCGGCCGCCCCCGGCCGCCGGCTCAGCCGCCTGTCCGGCCGGGGATGATCTCGCGCTTCTCGCCCTTGCCCGGCCAGAGGCGGATGCGCTCGAGCGCCTCCTCGGCGGTTTCGACATAGGCAAAGAGATCGAGATCCTCGGGCGAGATGGTTCCCGATTCGGCGAGCCCGCGCCAGTTGACGATGCTGTCCCACCAGTCTCGGCCGAAGAGCAGGAAGGGCACGCGCGCCATCCGCCCCGTCTGGATCAGGGTCAGCGATTCGAACATCTCGTCCATCGTCCCGAAGCCGCCGGGAAAGACGCAGACCGCCTCGGCCCGCATCAGGAAATGCATCTTGCGGATGGCGAAGTAGTGGAAGTTGAAGCAGAGTTCCGGCGTGACATAGGCGTTGGGCGCCTGTTCGTGCGGCAGCACGATGTTGAGGCCGATGCTGCGGCCTCCGGCCTCCTGGGCACCGCGATTGCCGGCCTCCATGACGCCCGGCCCGCCGCCGGTGGCGATGACGCCGCGCCGGCCGCGGCTGCGGATCAGCGAGTCCTCGGTGGCGAGGCGGGCAAAGCGGCGGGCCTCCTCGTAATAGCGCGACAGCCCGGCGAGGACCGGCGTGCGCGCGGTGTGGGCCGCCTCGGGCGGGGGGATGCGTGCGCCGCCGAACAGCACGATGGTGGATTCGATCCCCGCCTCGTCCTGCAGGAGCTGCGGCTTGAGCAGCTCGAGCTGGAGGCGCACGGGTCGCAGGTCCTCGCGCAGCAGGAAGTCCTCGTCGGCGAAGGCGAGCCGATAGGCCGGCGAGCGGGTCTGCGGCGTGTCGGGGATCTGCTCGGCCATCTCCCGATCCTCGACGCTGTCGCGGAACGGATGGGCGCGCCCGGCCTCGTCATGTGCCGGCGTGCCGGAGGCCCCGGGCGGGATGCCGAGGAATTCGGGCGGAAGGTCGTCCTCGGCCGGTCCGGTCATGCGCATCTCCTTCTGCTGTGACGAGGGCTGTGGCGGTCCTGCGGGTCGGGCGCCCCCATGCCACCCCTGCCCCCCCCGGCGCAACCCGTCCCCGCCCTTGCGCGGCGGCGCAGGGACAGAGCATATGAAGCATGGACCAGCCTTTCCCTTCCCGGGCCGACTGCGCCCCCCGCCTTGTCGCCGTCGCCGCCGGCCGCGCCCCGGCCGATCTCGTCATCCGCGGCGCCACCCTTGCCAATGTCCAGAGCCGCGAGCTGCTGCCCGGCTGGCAGGTCGCCGTCGCGCAGGGCCGCTTTGCCTATGTGGGCCCCGACGCCTCGCATTGCATCGGCGAGGGCACCGAGGTGGTGGAGGCCGCGGGGCAATTCCTGATCCCCGGCCTGATCGACGGACATATGCATGTCGAATCGGGGATGCTCACCCCCGCGGGGTTCTGCGCCGCCGTCCTGCCCCATGGCACCACGACGATGGTCTGCGATCCCCATGAGATCGCCAATGTGCTGGGCCTGCGGGGCGTGCGGCTGATGCATGACGAGGCCATCCTGCAGCCTGCCTCGATGCTCATGCAGATGCCCTCCTGCGCGCCCTCGGCGCCGGGGCTGGAGACGACGGGCTTTGCGATCGACGAAACCCATGTCGCCGAGGCGATGACCTGGCCCGGCATCATCGGCCTGGGCGAGATGATGAACTTTCCCGGCGTGGTGGCGGGCGATCCCCGCATGCTGGCAGAGATGGCCGCGACGATGCGGGCGGGCAAGACGGTGGGCGGCCATTACGCCAGCCCCGATCTGGGCCCCGCCTTCCACGCCTATGCCGCCGGCGGCGCCGCCGACGACCACGAAGGCACGCGCGAGGAGGATGCGGTGGCCCGCGTCCGGCAGGGCATGCGGGCGATGCTGCGGCTCGGATCGGCCTGGCACGACGTGGAGGCCCAGATCACCGCCATCACCCGGCGCGGCCTCGATCCGCGCAACTTCATCCTGTGCACCGACGACTGCCATTCCGGCACCCTCGTCCATGAGGGGCACATGGACCGGGTGCTGCGCCATGCCATCGCCTGCGGGCTCGATCCGCTGGTGGCCCTCCAGATGGCCACGGTGAACACCGCCACCCATTTCGGCCTCGAACGCGAGCTGGGCTCGATCGCGCCGGGCCGCCGCGCCGACATGATCCTGACCTCCGACCTGCGCGGGCTGCCCATCGAGCGGGTCTGGGCCAGGGGCCGCCTGGTGGCCGAGGGGGGGCGGCTGCTGGCCGACTGTCCGCGGCTCGACTGGCCACAGGATGTGCGCCGCAGCATCCGCTTGGCCCGCCCCTCGAGGCCGGGGATTTCGCCATCCCCGCCCCCGACGGGCGCGAGCGCCTGCGGGTGCGCGTCATCGGCGTCGTCGAGAACCAGGCCCCGACGCGGGCGCTGTCGGTCGACCTGCCGGTGCGGAACGGCCTCGTGGAACCGGAAGGGGATGTCGCACATCTGGCGGTGGTGGAACGGCACCGCGCCAGCGGGCGCATCGGTCGCGGTTTCGTCGCAGGCTTCGGCTATCGCGGGCGCATGGCCATCGCCTCCAGCGTCGCGCATGACTGCCATCACCTGCTCGTCGCGGGCACCGACCGCGATCTGATGGCCCGTGCCGCCAACCGCCTGGCCGAACTGGGCGGCGGCATCACCCTCTGGCAGGACGGCGCCGAGACCGCCTGCGTGCCCCTGCCCATCGCCGGGCTCATGTCGGACGCCCCGGCGGCTGTGGTCGCCGGACAGGCGCAGGCCCTTGTCGCGGCGATGGCGGCGACGGGCTGTGCGCTCAACAATGCGGTGATGCAGCATTCGCTGCTCGCCCTGGCGGTGATCCCCGAGCTGCGGCTCACCGATCTGGGGCTGGTGGATGTGCGCCGCTTCACCCTTGTCGATCTCTTCGAGGGCAACACATGACATTCCGCGCGCCGACGGTTTTCGACGCATCCTCCTTCGACAGTCCCGATCTGCCCGCCCCCGAGGCCTTCACCGATCCGCGCGCGGCCGTGGAGCGGCTCTGCCTGCTGCACGACACCTCCACGGCCTTCCTGCGCGACCGCTTTGCCGCCGCGCTGCGCCATGGGCGCCCGGAGCGGCGCGTGCGGGCCGTCTATCCGGAGATCCGCTTCGTCACCTCGAGCTTCCAGCCCGTCGATTCGCGCCTGTCCTTCGGCCATGTGGCCGAACCGGGCATCTATTCGACCACCGTCACCCGCCCCCGCCTCTTCGCCGCCTATCTCGAACAGCAGATCGGCCTGCTGATCCGCAATCACGGCGTGCCGGTGACGATCGGTCCGTCCTCGACGCCGATCCCGATCCATTTCGCCGTGGGCAGCGGCGAAGGGGGGCTGGCCGTGCCGCAGGAGGGCGCGATGGAGTTCCCCCTGCGCGATGTCTTCGACGTGCCCGATCTGAGCACGATGCATGACGACATCGTCAATGGCGACGGATTCCGCTATCCGGACGGGTCCATCCCGCTGGCCCCCTTCACGGCGCAGCGGGTGGACTATTCCCTGGCCCGGCTGGCCCATTACACGGCCACCGACCCCGAACATTTCCAGAACCACGTCCTTTTCACCAACTACCAGTTCTATGTCGAGGAGTTCGAGGCCTATGCGCGCCAGCAGCTGGGCCGGGCGGATTCGGGCTATACGGCCCTTGTCGGGCCGGGCAATGCCGTGATCGAGACGCCCGATGCCCCCCTGCCCCTGCCGGCCAAGCTGCCCCAGATGCCCACCTATCACCTCAAGCGCGAGGGGGCGCAGGGCATCACCCTCGTCAATATCGGGGTCGGGCCGTCCAACGCCAAGACGGCGACGGACCATATCGCCGTGCTGCGCCCGCATGCCTGGCTGATGGTCGGCCATTGCGCAGGGCTGCGCAATTCCCAGCGCCTCGGGGATTTCGTCCTCGCCCATGCCTATCTGCGCGAGGACCATGTGCTCGACGACGATCTGCCGGTCTGGGTGCCGATCCCCGCCCTGGCCGAGATCCAGATCGCCCTCCAGCGGGCGGTGGCCGAGGTGACGGCCCTCGAGGAATACGACCTCAAGCGCATCATGCGCACCGGCACCGTGGCGACCATCGACAACCGCAACTGGGAGCTGCGCGACCAGTCCGGCCCCGTGGCGCGCCTGAGCCAGAGCCGGGCCATCGCGCTCGACATGGAAAGCGCCACCATCGCCGCCAACGGCTTCCGCTTCCGCGTGCCCTACGGGACGCTGCTCTGCGTCAGCGACAAGCCGCTGCATGGCGAGCTGAAGCTGCCCGGCATGGCCTCGGAGTTCTACCGCACCCAGGTGGCGCGGCATCTGCTGATCGGCATCCGGGCGATGGAGTTCCTGCGCGAGATGCCGCTCGAGCGGCTCCACAGCCGCAAGCTGCGTAGCTTCACGGAAACGGCCTTCCTGTGAATTGCAGCGTTTCCACGGAATCGGGCGCTTTTGTGCTGGACAAGGCACGCGGATGACGCTCCAGCATGAACCCCGCAGACGCCCGCAGGAGAGCGGGCAGCGGACATCCGCACAGACGCACAGACAGACAGCAGGAGACATCCGATGGCCAATCAGATGACCAAGGCGCAGCTCGTGGCCGAGCTGGCCAGCAGGACGGGCAGCGACAAGAAGTCGGCCGGTGCCATGCTCGATGCGCTGACCGGCATCATCACCGAGACGGTCGCCCAGGGCGGCGCCGTCACGCTGCCCGGTGTGGGCAAGATCTATTGCCGCGAGCGACCCGAGCGGATGGTCCGCAACCCCTCGACCGGGGAGCAGATCCGCAAGGAGGCCGACAAGGTCGTGAAGATCACGGTCGCCAAGGCGCTCAAGGACTCGATCAACCGCTGATCCCGCCGCGATCGGGCGGTCAGCCCCGGTTCCCCCGGGGTCAGGCCGCCCCGGCAGACTTCTGCCGACCCGCCGCATGGCGGGGAACATTGTCCTCCTCCGGCTGTTGTCCGGGCAACAGCAACTGGCAGTAGTGCCCGGAGGAAGCATCATGTTCGACTACGACACGACCGGCAGCACCGTCATCAGCTCGGACCGCGTGAACGGGACCGCCGTCTACGGGGCCGACGACAGGCGCATCGGCACCATCGATCACCTGGTGATCGACAAGGAATCCGGCCGGATCACCTATGCGGTGATGTCCTTCGGCGGTTTCCTCGGGATCGGAGAGGATCACCATCCGATCCCCTGGACCAAGCTGCGCTATGACACGCGCCTTGGCGGCTATCGGACCGACATCACCGAGGAGCAGCTGCGCAACGCGCCCGAACGCAAGGACGACTGGTATCGCGACCGCTCCTGGGAAGAGCGCGCCTACAGCCATTACGGCGTGCCGCCCTACTGGATCTGAGATCCGGGGGCGGATCCCTCCAGGGAACGGATCCGGCGTCCGGCAGGCTGTGCGGCAGGGCCGCGCGGCCTGTCCGTCTGTCGGGTCTGGCTGCCGGGTCTGGCTGCCGGGCGGGCTGGCGGCCTGTCCCGCCCCCGGCGCCCCCCGGCCGATCGACCGGGGATCAGCCGATGCGGCCGCGCTGCCCGCCGGTCTGCCCGCGGTCCAGCAGCAGATGATCGGCCAGCACCAGGGCCATCATCGCCTCGCCCACGGGAACCGCGCGGATGCCGACGCAGGGATCGTGACGCCCCTTGGTGACGACCTCGACGGGCTGGCCGTCCAGATCGACCGAGGGCACGGGCGAGAGGATCGAGGATGTCGGCTTGACGGCAAAGCGGACGACGACCGGCTGGCCGGTGCTGATGCCGCCGAGGATCCCGCCGGCATGGTTGGAGCCGAAGCGCAGGCTTCCGTCCGGATCGCGGAAGATCGCATCGGCATTGTCGCGCCCGGTCAGGGCGGCGGCGGCGAAGCCGGCGCCGATCTCGACGCCCTTCACGGCATTGATGCCCATGAAGGCGGCGGCCAGATCGGCGTCGAGCTTGCCATAGACGGGCGCGCCGAGGCCTGGGGGCACGCCTTCGGCGACCACCTCGATCACCGCTCCCACCGAATTGTGATCGTCCCGGCGCAGCCATTCGAGATAGTCGGCCCATTCGGCTGCGGCCACCGGATCGGGGCACCACAGGTCGTTGCGTTCGATCTCCGCGGGGTCGAAGCGGGCGCGGTCGATGCGCCTGTCGCCCATCTGCACCATGTAGCCGGTGATCCGCAGGCCCGGCGCCAGGGCGGCCAGCAGGACGCGCGCCACGCCCCCGGCGGCGACGCGGGCGGCGGTTTCGCGGGCGCTCGATCGCCCCCCGCCGCGGTAATCGCGCAGCCCGTATTTGAGGTGATAGGTCAGATCCGCATGGCCGGGGCGGAAGCGGCGGGCGATCTCGCCATAATCCTTCGACCGCTGGTCGGTATTCTCGATGAGAAGGCTGATGGGGGTGCCGGTCGTGCGCCCCTCGAAGACGCCGGAGAGGATGCGCACGCGATCCGCCTCCTGCCGCTGGGTCGTCAGGCGCGACCGGCCGGGCCGGCGCCGGTCCAGCCAGGGCTGGATATCCTCCTCCGACAGGGGAAGCCCCGGCGGGCACCCGTCCACGACCGCCCCGATGGCCGGCCCATGGCTTTCGCCCCAGGTGGTAACGCGCAGAAGATGGCCGAACTGGTTGAGGCTCATGGGACAGGCTCCGTTGCGCATCTGCCTTAGCCGAGCCGCCGCGCAGGCAAAAGCCCGCATCGGCCGGTGACAGCGCGGCCGCGGCCCTGTTACAGCGCACAGGGCGGAGAGGGATCCATCATGCAGATCGAACCGACAGCCATCGAAGGGGTCTGGATCCTGACGCCCCGCCGGCATGCGGATGCCCGCGGCTGGTTCGAGGAGAGCTGGAACCGCGACCGCATGCGCGAGGCGGGGTTCGATCTCGACTGGGCGCAGGACAATCACTCGATGAGCATCGCCGCCGGCACGGTGCGGGGGCTGCATTATCAGGCCCCGCCCCGCGCGCAGGCCAAGCTCGTGCGCGTGCTCGCGGGGGCGATCCTCGACGTGGCAGTGGATGCGCGCGAGGGATCGCCCAGTTTCGGCGCCCATGTCGCGGTGGAGCTATCGGCCGCCAACGGGCGCCAGCTCCTGATTCCCGAAGGCTTCCTGCACGGCTTCGTCACGCGCGAGCCGATGACGCATGTCGCCTACAAATGCACCGACACCTGGTCGCCGGCCCATGACGGGGCGGTGGCCTGGGACGACCCCGATCTGGCCATCGACTGGGGCGTGGACCCGGCCGCGGCCCATCTGTCGGACAAGGACCGCGCCGCCCCGCGCTGGCGCGACTGGACGACCCCCTTCCGCATGGGAGACCGCCCGTGACCCCCGCCGCCAAGGAGCCGAGGCCGGCCGGGCAGACGGCAGGACCGGCGGGGGGGGCGGGCGAGGGGGCCGGCGACGACGGGCCGGCGGGGGATCATCCTGGCCGGGGGATCGGGGACGCGGCTCTATCCGATCACGCTCGGCGTCTCCAAGCAGCTCCTGCCGGTCTATGACAAGCCGATGATCTATTACCCGCTCAGCGTGCTGATGCTGGCCGGGATCCGCGAGATCGCGGTCATCACCACCCCGCAGGATCAGGACCAGTTCCGCCGCACGCTGGGCGATGGCGGGCAATGGGGCCTGTCGCTGAGCTATCTCGTCCAGCCCGCGCCCGAAGGCCTGGCCCAGGCCTATCTGCTGGCCGAAGCCTTCCTGGGCGGACGCCCCTCGGCGATGGTGCTGGGCGACAACATCTTCTTCGGCCATGGCCTGCCCCAGCTTCTGGCCGAGGCCGACCGGCAGGCCGAAGGGGGCACCGTCTTCGGCTATCATGTCGCCGATCCCGAACGCTATGGCGTGGTTGCCTTCGACAGCACGGGGCGCGTCTCGGCCCTGATCGAAAAGCCCGCCCGGCCGCCGTCGAACTATGCCGTCACGGGGCTCTATTTCCTCGACGGCACGGCGCCCGAACGCGCCCGCGCCGTCCGCCCCTCCGCGCGGGGCGAGCTCGAGATCGTCACGCTTCTCGAAAGCTATCTCGCCGAAGGCCGACTGACCGTGCGCACCATGGGGCGGGGCTATGCCTGGCTCGACACGGGCACCCATGCCTCGCTGCTCGATGCGGGGCTGTTCGTGCGCACCCTCGAGGAGAGGCAGGGCCTGCAGACGGGCAGCCCCGACGAGGTGGCCTGGCGCATGGGCTGGATCGACGACGAGGCCCTGCTGGCGCGCGCCCGGCTCTTCGGCAAGACCGCCTATGGGCGCTATCTCGAACGGCTGGTCAAGGAGGGGCGCTGATTCGCGCCGATCGCCGGGGCGAAGGCGGACCGAATCGGGCAAGGCAACAATTGCCGCCCCCGGCCGCCATTGTGCATGGATGCACAGCGCCCCTTCGGGGGAGATCACGGCGCCGTGACCGTCCGGCCTGCGAGTCGCCGCCCTGCATGATCCGTGCCATGAGTGAAACAGACACCAAAATGACGGGGCGATTGTTTCTGCCAGAGAAGAGCAGACCTGTCCGAAAGGTCAGGTGATCGCCGCCTGCCTTCCTCCGCATGGCCGGTCGCCGGTCTTGCCGGCGCCTGATCCAGACAGGCCCGTCGCTGCGGCAAAATCATGGCACAATTGACCCGAAACTGCGGCAAGGTCTAAGCGATCAAATGACGGGACGACGCGGGCGGGCTGCTGCTCGCGATGCCCCGCCGGACAGCGCGGGGCGACATGTCGCCGCCATGATCCCTGGAGGGGACGAAGGTGCAGATGCTCTCGAATCTGGCGACGGGCGGACATCCCGGTCTTCGCCCGGACCCCGCCGATGTGCTGCGGGCCGCCATCCTGCCCGCGGCCCATGGCCTGTACGACAGGGGTCTGAAGCGGGCTTTCGACCTGATTCTGGCCCTGATCCTGCTGCTGCCGATGCTGGCGGTGCTGCTGCCGCTGATGCTGCTCGTGGCGCTCGACGGGCACAGCCCCATCTATGTCCAGCCGCGGCTGGGCCGGGGCGGGCGCGTCTTTCCGATGTTCAAGCTGCGCAGCATGGTCCCGGATGCGGAGCGTGCTCTGGCCGCCCATCTGGCCGCCGATCCGCAGGCCCGCGCCGAATGGGACCGCCACCAGAAGCTGCGGCACGACCCGCGCGTCACCCGCCTCGGCGCCCTCCTGCGCCGCAGCTCGCTCGACGAGTTGCCGCAGATCTTCAATGTCCTGCTGGGTCACATGTCCTTCGTCGGCCCGCGCCCGATGCTGCCCGAGCAGCGCATGCTGTATCCCGGCAGCGAATATTTCGCGATGCGCCCCGGCATCACCGGGCTCTGGCAGACCTCCGTGCGCAACGAATCGAGCTTTGCCGAACGCGCCGGCTTCGACCGCCGCTATTTCCAGACCCTGTCCTTCGCCACGGATCTGCGCCTGCTGCTGCGCACCGTCCGGGTGGTGCTGCGCGGGACCGGCTGCTGAAGCCGGGCCCCATCCCGGCCTGCCCGCGTCGCCGCTCGCCGGCGGGCCGCCCCCGGAGGACGGCCGCGGCAGAGGACCGTTGCGGCAGCGCATCCCGGCAGGCTGCCCCCCCTGCGCCTTGGCCACGCCATGATCGGCGGTCTAGTCTGGCAACCGGGATCGCCCAGCCGATTCCGCAACGCCCGGCGCCCGGATGCCCAACGCCTTCGCCTTCCTGATGCTCGCGGCATGGCCGCTCGTGACCTGGGGCCTGTTCCGTGCCCTGGGCCCGGCCCGCGGCACGGTCGCGACGATCCTTTCGGGCTATCTGCTGCTGCCGCCCGCGCCGGCGGGGATCGACCTTCCCCTGCTGCCCCCCCTGACCAAGGACACGATCCCGAGCCTCTGCGCCCTGTTCTTTGCCGGGCTGGCGCTGGGCCGCTCCGGACTGCGCCGGCTGCTGCCCGCCCCATCCGGCGGCGCGGGCACTGCTGGGCCTGGGGCTGACGGTCCCCGCCTTGACCGTCGCCACCAACGGGGATCCGGTGATCTGGGGACAGGTGGTGCTGCCCGGCCTGCAGCCGCGCGAGGCGCTGAGCGCAGGCCTGGCGCTGGTCATCGGCCTCGCCCCCTATCTGCTGGGCCGTGCCCTGCTGACCACCGAGAAAGACCAGCGCGACCTGCTGCTGGCGCTGCTTCTGGGGGCGCTCGGCTATTCGCTGCCGATGCTGCTCGAGGTGCGGCTGTCGCCGCAGCTCAACATCTGGATCTACGGCTATTTCCAGCACCTGTTCGAGCAGATGATGCGCGGCAACGGCTTCCGCCCCATCGTCTTCCTCTATCACGGGCTCTGGGCGGCCTTCCTGGCGCTCACGGGGGTGCTGGCAGCCTGCGCCCTGGCCCGCGCCGAATCCGCGCCGCGCCGCCGCCTCGCCCTGCTGGCCGCCGCGGCCTGGATGATGCTCGTGCTGGTGCTGTGCAAGTCTCTGGCGTCGCTGCTCTATGCACTGGTCTTCGCGCCGCTCCTGCTGCTGGCGGGGGGGCGGATGCAGATCCGCCTTGCCGCCCTGCTGGCCTGTCTGGCGCTCGCCTATCCGGCGGCGCGGGGGGCGCATCTGCTGCCGGATCAGGCGGTCGTCTCGGCCATCGCCCGCCTTGCCCCCGAACGCGCGCATTCGCTGGCCTTCCGCTTCGGCAACGAGGACGTGCTGCTGGCCCGGGCCGAGGAACGCCCGCTGTTCGGCTGGGGGCTGTGGGGGCGCCACCATGTCTACGACCCGGACACGGGCCGGCCGCTCACCATCACCGACGGGCGCTGGATCGTCGTCCTGGGCATGTTCGGCTGGGCGGGTTTCCTGTCCGAATTCGGCCTTCTCGCCCTGCCGCTGCTGCTTGCCTGGCGGCGTCTGGGGGCGGGTCCGCCACCGCCCCTCGCCGGCGCCATGGCGCTGATGCTGGCGGTCAATCTCGTGGATCTGATCCCCAATGCCACGCTGACACCGCTGACCATGCTGCTTGCAGGGGCGCTGCTGGGCTGGGCCGAACGCGCCCCCGTCCAGGACGTCGCAGCGCGCCCCTCCGGCGCGCCCCCCCATCCTGCCCCCGCCTTCCGGACTGTCCTGTGACACGCCGCCCCCGCATCCTCCTGATCGCCGAGGCGGCGAATCCCGAATGGACCTCGGTTCCGCTGGTCGGCTGGAACCTCGCCCAGGCCCTGCGCCAGGTGGCGGACATCCATCTTGTCACGCAGGTGCGCAACCGCGAGGCGATCCGCCGCGCCGGCTGGCGCGAAGGGGAGGAGTTCACCGCCATCGACACCGAATCCCTGGCCGGACCGCTCTGGCGCCTGGGCGAGAGGCTGCGCGGCGGACCGGGGCGGGGCTGGACGACCCTGCAGGCCGTCGCGGCCCTGTCCTATCCGCTCTTCGAGCATCGCCTGTGGCAGCGCTTCGGCCCCGCGCTGCGGGCGGGGGCCTGGGACATCGTCCACCGCATCACCCCCTTGTCGCCGACGATCCCGAGCCCCCTCGCCCCCCGCCTGGCCCGGCTCGGCGTCCCCTTCCTGATCGGCCCCCTCAATGGCGGCGTCCCCTGGCCGCGCGCCTTCGATGCCGCGCGTCGGGCCGAACGCGAATGGCTCTCCTATGTCCGCGGCGGCGCCATCCGCCTGATGCCGGGCCGGCGGGCGACCTTCCGCCAGGCCGCGGCCGTCCTGTGCGGCTCGCTCCATACCCGGGCCGAGATGCCCCCCGGCACCCGCACCGTCTGGCTGCCCGAGAATGGCGTCGATCCCGCCCGTTTCGCCCCCAGCGCCGACCGCCCCCCCGGCCCGCTGCGCGCCGTCTTCCTCGGCCGCCTTGTCCCCTACAAGGGGCCCGACATGGCGATCGAGGCCGCCGCCCCCCTGATGCGCGAGGGGCGTCTGGAGTTCGACATCATCGGCGACGGCCCGCTGATGGAGGATCTGCGCGCGCAGGCCGCCGCCCTGGGCATCGCGCCCGCCTTCCACGGCTGGCTGCCTCAGGAGAGGGCCGCGCGCATCGCCGCCCGCGCCGACCTGCTCCTGTTCCCCTCGGTGCGCGAATTCGGCGGCGGCGCCGTGCTCGAGGCCATGGCGCTGGGCCTGTGCCCGCTTGTCGTGGACTATGCCGGGCCTGCGGAACTCGTTGCCCCCGGCACCGGGATCCGGGTGCCCCTGGGTGACCGCGCCGCCATCGTGGCGGCCCTCGGGGGGCATCTGGCCCGCCTGGCCGAAGCGCCAGAGGACGCCCGCCGCCTCGGCTCTGCCGCCCGCGCCCGCGCGCTCGCCCTCTTCACCTGGGAGGCCAAGGCGCAGCAGATCGCGCAGATCTACGACTGGACGCTCGCCGGCGCGCGCGATGCGCCCCCCCAGCCGATCCCCCTCCCGGAGGCCGCCTGATGCGCCTGCTCCGCCTGCTCCGCCCCGTCCCGGTCCTCCTCCTCGGGCTCCTCCTCGTCCTGCCCGCCGCACGGCCCGCGCTGGCACGGGATGTCACGGTCTTCGTCTTCGGCCACAGTCTGATCCATCATGTCAGCGACAGCGAGACGACGGGCATTCCCCACTGGCTCGCCCTGATGGCGCGGGCGGGGGGGCATGGCCTGCGGCTCGACGGCGCCTGGGGGTTCCTGCCCGATCACGCCCGCGCCCTGCCGCCGCAGCCGCAATGGAGCTTTCCCGGCGTGGAGCGGGCCTGGACGGAAGGGGGCGGGTCCTTCCGCATGGCGGGCTTCGATACGGTGATCCTGGCCCTGCCGAACTTCCTTCAGGACGCGCCTCCCGACCGGACCGTCCACGAAGCCCCCGCCCTCGACCTCGCCCGTCGCATCCTCGACTGGTCGGCTGGCCAGATGGATCCGGCGCGCGCGCCCCGCCTGTTTCTCTACGAGGGCTGGCCCCCCTTGCGCGGGCATCAGGGGCTCTTCGACCGCTTTCCCCCCGATGCGCGCGGTTTTGCCGCCTGGAAGGCGCGCAGCGCCGGCCCCTACATGCCTGGCATGAGGATCTCCTGGCCGCGCTGCGCGAGCGGCTGCCCGGCCGCGACATCCGCCTGATCCCCACCGCCTCCGTCCTCGGCACCCTGCTGGCCGAGCCGCCGCTCGCCGACCTCCCCGCCGAGGCCCTCTTCTTCGACGACGACCCCCACGGCCCCGCCACGACCTACCTGCTCGCCGCGATGGTGACCTATGCCGCCCTCTGGGGCGAGGCGCCGCCCGCCATCCCTCTTTCGCCCGACATCCATCCCGTGGTGGCCGGCGATTACGAGGCCCTGGCCGACCGCGTGGCCGGGCTCGTGGGCGCCGCCCCCCGCCGCGCCGCCCTGCCCGCGCCTGCCGATCCCGCCCTGGGGATGGGGCTGAACGGGATCGCCGACTGGTCCACCCAGACCCCCTTCCTCGACCGCATGCGCTCGGCCCCGCCCCTGGCTGCGCATGAGGGCGGGGTCTGGGGCGCCTGGAGCTTCGAGCGGCTGCGCGAGGGGGGGCTATCTCTCGCCCGAGGGCTGGCCGCGCGCCCTGCCACCCGGCACGGACTTTCTCGAGACCTTCGTGATGACGGATCTGCCGGCCGGGGCCACGGCGCTTGCCGGCACCTATGTGCTGCGCTGGGAGGGGACAGCGCGCATCGACGTGGGGGGCCGTGCGCGCGACATCCGCCCGCTGGGCCGCAACGCCCTGCGCTTTGCCTTCGCCCCCGGCGAAGGGGGGGTCAGCATCGCCGTCTCGGGGCTCGATCCGGCCGATCCCCTGCGCGCCATGACGCTTGTGCGCGAGGATCAGGAGGGGCTGTTCGCCGCCGGAGAGATCTTCGACCCCGATTTCCTGGACCGGGTGGGGCGCTTCCGGGCGCTGCGCTTCATGGACTGGATGGCCACCAACGGTTCGGCCCAGCAGCACTGGGCGGACCGCCCGCGGCTGTCGGATTTCACCTGGGCCTGGCGCGGCGTGCCAGTCGAGGTGATGGTGGAGCTGGCCAACCGCGTCGGGGCCGATCCCTGGTTCACCCTGCCCCACGGGGTGGATGACGACTATGTCACGCGCTTTGCGCAGCTGGTGCATGACCGGCTGGATCCGCGCCTCAGGGTCCATGCAGAATGGTCGAACGAGGTCTGGAACTGGATCTTCCCTCAGGCGGCCTGGGCGCGCGACCGTGCCATCGCACGCTGGGGGGAGGGGCCCCGCCCGATGCCTGGATGCAATATGCCGGCCTGCGGGCCGCCGAGGTCGCCGATCTCTGGGCCGAGGTCTTTGCCGATGAGCCCCGGCGCCTTGTCCGCGTGGTGGCCGTCCATACCGGCTGGCCGGGGCTGGAGGAGGCGCTGCTCGATGCCCCGCTGGTGCAGGCCGAGGGGCGCCCGCCCCCCTTGGCCAGTTTCGACGCCTATGCCGTCACCGGCTATTTCGGCCTTGCCGCCGTCGGGGCCGACCGGGCGGCGGCCGCGATGGCGGAGGCGCGCGAGGGTCGCCTGCCCGCCGTGATCGAGACGATGGCGCGGGCCGACATCGCCGATCTGCGCGACCGGCTCTGGCCCTATCACCGCGCGGCGGCGGCCCGGCGCGGGCTGCGCCTGATCGCCTATGAGGGCGGCCCCCATATCGTTCCCGAAGGCCCGGCGGCCGAGGACGGCCCGACACTGGCCGCGCTTGCGGAATTCGCCCATTCCCCGCAGATGGGGGCGCTGATGACCGAACTGCTGGATGCCTGGGCAGCCTCCGGCGGCACGCTGTTCGCGGCCTTCGTGGATACCGCCCCGCCCTCGCGCTGGGGGGCCTGGGGGGCGCTGCGCTGGCCCGGCGACTGGAACCCGCGCTGGCAGGCGCTGCTCGATGCCAATGCCCGCCCCCTCTGGTGGGAGGAGCCGCGGGCCCTGGGAACCTTCGCCGGTCGTCCTGCCGGCGCCCCGCCGAGGGATGCCGGATGACGGGCCTAGACCGCCTCGCCGGCGATGGCGCGCAGCAGCGTCTCTGCCCCGCGCGCGGCATCGCCGTCGCGTTCGACGCGCGCCCGCCCCGCCATCGACAGGCGGATCGCGCGGGCCGGATCGCGGGCCAGGGCGGCGATCGCCCGGCACAGGGCGCGCGGATCGCGCGGCGGCACCAGCACCCCGTCCACCCCGTCGGTCACCAGCTCGCGCACGCCTCCCGCCGCGGTGCCCACCACCGGCACCCCGCAGGCCATCGCCTCCATGAAGGCCACGCCCAGCGGCTCGGCATGAGAGGCCAGCACGAACAGATGCGCCTGCTGCAGCGCGCCGATCACCCGCCTCTCGTCCACGGCCCCGGCCAGCTCCACATGCCCGGACAGACCCCGCTCCCTGATCGCGGCCTCGAGCACGGTGCGATAGCCCGTGCCTCCGGCGTCATCCTCGCCCAGGCAGAGGAGGCGCGCATCGATCCCCTCCGCGATCAGGCCGGCGACGGCATCGAACAGGTCGAGATGCCCCTTGGCCGGGTTGAGCCGCGCGCAGCAGACAAGGGCGAGCGGCCCTTCGCCGGGCCAGGGGGCATAGGGGCCCTCGCGCCGGAAGCGAAGAAGATCCACGCCCATCGGCTGGACGAAGATGCGGGCGGGCAGATCCTTGCGCAGCACGATGCGCACCTCGTTCAGCAGGCGGCGCGTGATGACGGTGGCAAAGCGCGCCCCGCGCCATTTGAAGGCCTGACCCGGCCCGTAGACGGAGAGCGGATTGTGCAGGGTCAGGCTGTAGGACGGCCCGCCGAGCCGCGCAGCCAGTGCGGCGACCAGCGCCGCGCGCCCGCAGGAATGGACATGGACATGACCCACGCCCGCCCGCGCGGCCTCCTGCCGCAGGCGCGCGGCAGCCGGCAGCGCCAGGGCGAGATCGCGCAGGAACCCGCGCTCGGCGCCCGCCAGATCCCTCCAGGGCAGGGCGGGCAGGGCGCGCAGCAGGTCGCGCGGGCTGCGGCTCATCAGATAGGTCGTGCGCGCCGTGGCCTCGGCGGACCAGTCATGCGACACGAGGCCCGGCGGGGGCGGCCGGGTGGACCACAGGACGACCTCCGCCCCCATCGCCTCGAGGGCCCGGATCTCGCGCCAGAAGAAGGCATGGGTCTGGCCGGGGAATTGTGGCACCATGTAGCCGATCCGCGGCCCCTGTCCCATCGCCTGCCTCCCTGCCTGCGGTCCTCTCCGCGATCCGGGCCGAGCCTGCCCCGCCCTGCCGCCGCCGCCAAGGGGGTGCATCCATGACATCGTCCGTGACGCCCTGCCTGTCGGTCATCGTTCCGGCCGCCAACGAGGCGCGGCTGCTGCCCGGCTGCCTGGCCGCTCTGGCCGCCTCCGACCCCATCCCCGGCGGGGCGGAGGTGGTGGTCGTCGCCAATGGCTCGACCGACGGCACCGCCCAGGCGGCCGAGGCGATGCGCGGCCCGCTCGCCGCCGCGGGCTGGGATCTGACGGTGCTCGATCTGCCGCAAGCGGGCAAGACGGCCGCGCTGCAGGCAGGGGACGAGGCCGCAAGGGGGGCGATGCGGGCCTATCTCGATGCCGATGTGACCGTCTCGCCCCGCCTGATGGGGGGAATCGTCCGCGTCCTCGACCGGGCCGAAGCCGCCTATGCCTCGGGCCGCCCGGTGATCGTCGGGCGGGGGCTGGCGGCACGCCTCTATGCGCGGGCCTGGGCACAGGTGCCCTTCTTTGCCCGCATGGCGCAGGGGGCGGTGCCGGGCTGCGGCCTGTTCGCCGTCAATGCCGCGGGGCGGGCCCGCTGGGGGGCCTGGCCGCGGCTCATCGCCGATGATGCCTTTGTGCGCCTCCTCTTTGCCCCGCAGGAACGCCATCTCGTGCCCGAACCCTATGACTGGCCGATCGCCGAAGGGCTGGGCGCCCTGATCCGCGTCCGCCGCCGGCAGGACCGGGGCGTGGCCGAACTGGCCGAGCGCTATCCCCATCTGCCGGCGCGGGAGGACACCCCCCGGCCCGGCCCGGCCGCCCTCCTGCGGCTGATGGCGGCCGATCCGCTGGCCTTCGCGGTCTATGCGGGGGTGGCCCTGGCCGTCAGGATGCGCCCCCATGACGGAGCCTGGAGCCGTTCGCGATGACCGCAGCCCCCCTGCCCGATCCCGCCTCTTTCGCGCCCGGCCGCTCCCTGGGGGCGCGGGTGCTGCGCTCCTCGGTGATCACGATGGGCGGCTTCGCCGCGTCCCAGGGGCTGCGGCTCGTCTCCAACCTGATCCTGACGCGCCTGCTGTTCCCCGAGGCCTTCGGCCTGATGGCGATGGTCTCGGTGGTGCTGATGGCGCTGGCGATGCTGTCGGATGTGGGGCTCGGCCCGGCGATCATGGGGTCGCGCCGGGGGGATGATCCGGCCTTTCTCGACACCGCCTGGACGATCCAGATCCTGCGCGGGCTGCTGCTGTGGCTGGCGGCGCTCGGGCTGGCAGGGCCTCTGGCACGGTTCTGGGGCGAAGCCGATCTCGCCCTCTATCTGCCTGTCGCCGCCCTCTCGCTGCTGATCGCGGGGTTCAATCCCACCCGGCTCGAGACGCAGAACCGCCATCTGCGCGCGGGGCGCGTGACGCTGATCGAGCTGGCCACGCAGGGCATCGGCGCGCTGTCGGCGGTCCTGCTCGCCTGGGCGACAGGTTCGGTCTGGGCGCTCGTGGCCTCCAATCTCATCGCCGCGCTGGCCATGCTCCTGCTGCTCGATCTGGGGCTGCCCGGCCCGCGCAACCGCCTGCGATGGGAGAGGGAGGCCGCCTCGGAGCTGATCCGCTTCGGCCGCTGGATCTTCCTCGCCACGCTCTGCGGCTTTGTCATCGGGCAGGCGGACAAGGTGATCCTCGGGCGGCATCTCGATCTGGCGCAGTTCGGCCGCTATAATATCGCCTGGTTCCTGGCCTCGGTGCCGCTGCTTCTGGGCGGGGCGGTGGCGCGGCGAGTGCTGATCCCCGTCTATCGCGACAGCTCCCCCGCGGCCTCGGCGGCGAACCGCGCCCGCATCCGCCGCCTGCGCGGGGCCGCGCTGCTGGGCCTGATGGGGCTGTCGGGGCTGATCGCGCTGGGAGGCGACCGGCTGGTGGGGCTGCTGTATGATCCGCGCTATCACGCGGCGGGGATCCTCGTCGTCCTGATCGCCGCGATCCAGGGGCCGGCGATCCTGATCCTGACCTGCGATCAGGCGGCGCTGGCCGCAGGCGATTCGCGCCGCTTCTTCGTCTTCACGCTGATCCGCGCGGGGCTGGTGACGCTGGGGCTGCTGGGCGGGCTGCAGGCAGGGGGGCTCATGGGAGCGGTGATCGGGCAGGGTCTGGCCAATCTCGCGGCCTATCCCGCGCTGGCCTGGCTGCTGCGGCCCCATGGCGCCTGGGATCCCGGTCTGGATGCGGCCGCGCTGAGCCTGTCGGGGCTGGCCGGGGCCGCCGCGATCTGGCTGCATGCCGGCCTGTTCGCAGCCCTGTCCGGCTGAGCCGCGGGCGGATTCCGTCAAGATTCCGTTACATCTCCGAACGCTGCCGGCCCTTTTTGCGCAACGGCCTTGGCGAGGCCTTAGAGTCGGCACATTCGCAGGTCATGCCGACGTAGCTGGCCGGGAATCACCGCATCCGAAGCCCGTGAAGGAGGGGGCTGTCCATGTCCGATGCCGACATCGCCATCATCGGCCTCGGCCTGCATCTGCCCGGTCTGGGGGAATCGGGTCTGGGCGATCCGGGCGGGGAAGGGCCGGCGGGCTTCTGGCGGATGCTGGCCGGCGCCATCTGCGCGATCCGGCCGCTTGCACGGGAAGAGCTGCTGGCCGCCGGCGAATCGCCGGCCCTGATCGACCGGCCCGACTATGTCCCCTTCGCGGCGACCCTGGCCGGTGTGCCGCGCTTCGATCCCGCCTTCTGGGGCCTCTCGCCCAAGGATGCGGCGGTGATGGATCCCCAGCACCGCCATCTCCTCGAGACCGCCTGGGAGGCGCTCGAGGATGCCGCCATCGACCCGGCGCGGTTCTCCGGCCGCATCGGGGTCTTCGCCGGCTGCGGACAGGGCAGCTGGTGGTTCCGCCATGTGCTGACGAATCGCGACCTGGTCGATTCGACGGGTGAGTTCCTCCTGCGCCATACCGGCAACGACAAGGATTTCCTCGCCACGCGGCTGAGCCATCTGCTCGATCTGCGCGGCCCGGCGGTGACCGTGCAGACGGCCTGCAGCACCTCGCTCGTGGCCACCCATTATGCCTGCCAGTCGCTGCTGCTCGGAGAATGCGACCTGGCCCTTGCGGGCGGCGTCACCATCGAGCTGCCCCATGCCCGCGGCTATCTCTACCGCGAGGGCGAGATCCTCTCGCCCGACGGGGCCTGCCATGCCTTCGACCATCGGGCGGCGGGCACGGTGTTCGGCTCCGGGGCGGCGGTGGCGGTGCTGCGCCGGCTCGAGGATGCGCTGGCCGATGGCGATCCGGTCTGGGCCGTCATCAAGGGCACGGCTGTCAACAATGACGGCGCGCGCAAGGCGGGCTATCTGGCCCCGTCCGTGGACGGCCAGGCCGATTGCGTGGCCGAGGCGCTGCGCATGGCCGGGGTCCCGGCCGATTCGATCGGCTATGTCGAATGCCACGGCACCGGCACGGCGCTGGGCGATCCGATCGAGGTCGCCGCCCTGACCGAGGCCTTTCGCCGCACCACCTCCCGCAGCGGCTTCTGCCGCATCGGCTCGGTCAAGACGAATATCGGCCATCTCGACACGGCGGCCGGGGCCGTCTCGCTGGCCAAGGCGGCGCTGGCGCTCCATCACCGGGCAATCCCGCCCAGTCTGGGCTACGAGGCGCCGAACCCCGCCATCCCCTTCGAGGAGACGCCCTTCCGGGTCGCCGACCGTCTGATCCCGTGGGAGCGGGACGACCGGGGCGCCCCCCGCCGCGCGGGCGTCAATTCGCTGGGCGTGGGGGGCACCAATGCCCATGCGATCCTCGAGGAGGCCCCTCCACCCCCGCCTTCGGAGGAGCCGGCCTTTCCCTTTGCCCTGCTCACCCTCTCGGCCCGCACGAAGGGGGCCCTCGATGCGGCCTCGCGCCGGCTGGCGGCGCATCTGCGCGCCCATCCCGATCAGCCGCTGGCCGATGTGGCCTACACGCTGCGCGAGGGGCGGCGCGCCTTTGCCCATCGCCGGGTGCTGGTGGCCTCCGGCCATGAGGAGGCCGCCGCCCTGCTCGAATCGGGCGATCCCCGCCGCGTCTTCACCCATGAGGCGCTGCCCGCCGCGCCCGAGATCGCCTTCATGTTTCCCGGCGGCGGCGCGCAATATCCCGGCATGGGGCGCGACCTCTACGAGACCGAGCCCGTCTTCCGCGACTGGATGGATCGGGGCCTGGCGCATCTGGCCACGCTCGGCGCCGATCCGCGCCCCCACTGGCTGCCCGCACCGGGACAGGAGGAGGCGGCCGCCCGGGCGCTGCTCGCCCCTTCCGTCCAGCTTCCCCTGCTGCTGATCCTCGAATACGCGCTCGCGCAGCTGTGGATGAGCTGGGGGGTGAAGCCGGCCGCCCTGATCGGCCATTCGATGGGCGAGAACACGGCGGCGGCCCTGGCCGGGGTCCTGTCCTTCGAGGATGCCATCGGCCTTGTCCATCTGCGCGGGCGCCTGATGGATTCGGTGCCCGAGGGAGGGATGCTCTCGGTGGCGCTGCCGGCGGCGGATCTCGCCGCCCGCCTCGGGGAGGATCTCGACCTCGCCGTGGTCAACGGCCCGCGCCTTGCGGTCGCCTCCGGGCCCCGGGCCGCGATCGAGGCCCTGGCCGCACGGCTGGCGGCAGAGGGTATCGAGCATCAGCCGATCCCGATCCGCATCGCCGCCCATTCGCGTCTTCTCGATCCCGTGCTGGAGGCGTTCCGCGCCCATCTGCGCAGCCTGCGCCTGAATCCCCCCGCCATTCCGGTCGTCTCCAACCGCAGCGGCAGGCTGCTGACCGCTGCAGAGGCGACCGATCCCGACTACTGGGTGGCCCATCTGCGCGGCACGGTCCTCTTTGCAGAGGGTCTTGCCACCCTCGCGGCGCAGAACCCGAACCGCCTCTATCTCGAGGTCGGGCCGGGCCGGGCGCTGGCCTCGCTCGCCGGACAGTCGGGGGTCATCACCCCCAATCAGGTGATCGGCAGCCTGCGCCACCGCGACGAGGCCATCGCCGACGACGCCCATTTCCAGGCCATGCTGGGCCGGATCTGGGCGGCGGGGGGGGATTTCGACTGGGCCCAGATCTGGGGCGGGGCCCGGCGCAACCGCGTGCGTCTGCCCACCTATCCCTTCCAGCGCGCCGACTACTGGATCGAACCGGCCGCCGGACTGCCAGCCCCGGCTGCGCCCCCCGCGCGCACGGACGACATCGCCCGCTGGGGCTGGGCGCCCCGCTGGACCCCCCGCTATGCCCCCTGCGAGGCCGATCCGCTGGGCGATCTGTCGGAGCTGCCGCGCCAAAGCTGGCTGATCCTCGCCGAGGATGGCCCGCTCGGCTCCGGCCTGGCCGCGCGTTTGCGCGGGGCGGGCCATGCCGTGACCGTGGTGCGCGCAGGCGACCGCTTTGCCTGGCTCTCGGACGAGGAAGCTCTCCTGCCCCCCGAGGGCGGGCGCGAAGGCTATGACCGCCTGCTGGCCGATCTGCGGGAGAGGGGGCGCCTGCCCGGCCGCGTCGTCCATCTCTGGCTGGCCGCCGAAGGGACCGGCCACGTCCCGGATCCTCCTTCTTCCACCGCGTGCAGGAACAGGGCTTCTGGTCGCTGCTGTTCCTTGTCCAGGCCTGGGCCGAGGCGACGGATGCCCCGCTTCATCTGCTCTGCGCCACGACCGGCGCGCTCCAGACGCGTGCCGAAACCCTCCCCCATCCCGAGAAGGCCACGCTTCTGGGCCCTCTGCAGGTCCTCCCGCGCGAGATGCCGGGGGCGACGGCGGCGCTGATCGATCTCGATCCCGCGATGCCCGTTCCGGCCCGTCTGCAGGCCCTGCTCGAGGAGGCCCTGTCGCCCCCCGCCTCGACCATCGCCGCGCTGCGCGGGGGGCGGCGGCTCGAACGCGGTTGGGGGCCGGTTCCGCTGCCGGAGCCGTCCGACGGGGCGATGCCCCCCCTCAGGCCGGGCGGGGCGGTGCTGATCACCGGGGGGTTCGGCGGCATCGGCCTGACGCTGGCCCGCCGCCTGGCGGGGACGGCACGGGCGCCGCTGGCGCTGCTCGCCCGCCGTCCCCTGCCCCCGCGTGACCGATGGGATGCGGTGCTCCGCCGCGAGGGCGGCAGCCCGGAGGCCGCCCGCATCCGCGCCCTGCGCGATCTGGAATCGCTCGGGGTGCCGGTCCTGCCGCTGGCGGCCGATGTCGCCAATCTCGAGGAGATGCGCGAGGCCGTCACCCGGGCCGAAGCCGTGCTCGGCCCCCTCTCTGGCGTCATCCACGCCGCGGGTGCCATCGACGATGCGCCGATGCTGTCCAAATCCCCCCTCGCGGTCGAAGAGGTGCTCGCGCCCAAGATCCATGGCCTGCAGGTCCTGGAGGAGCTGTTCCCCGACGGGCGGCTGGACTGGATGCTGCTGTGCTCTTCGACCTCGACCGCGACGGCCCCGGCGGGCCAGGCCGACTATGTGGCCGCCAACGCCTATCTCTCGGCCTGGGCGCGGTCGCGGGCGGGCGGACGGACGCGCGTGCTCGCGCTCGACTGGGGGGTGTGGCATGGCGTCGGGATGGCGGCGCAGGCGCTGGCCGCCCGCCGGGGCGAGACGCCCGAACCCAGCCCGCTCGATCTGCCGCTGCTCGATGCCGCGGGATGGGATGCCGAAGGGCACCGGATCTTCACCGCCGACTGGACGGCGCGCGGCCGCTGGGTGGCGGACGAACACCGCCTGCGGACGGGCGAGGCGGTGATCCCCGGCACCGCCCTTCTCGAGATGCTGGCCGAGGCGCTCTCCGCCCAGGGCGAGGCGCTGCCCGTGGCCATCCGCGACGTGACCTTCCTGCGCCCCGCCCGCATCCCCGATGCCGGGACGACCCGCCTGCGCCTGACGCTCCGGCGCAGGCCGGACGGCTATGACGCCCTGCTCGAGACCGCCCGCCCGCGCGAGGGCTGGGAAGCGAATGCCGAGGCGCATCTGTCGCTGCTGCCGCTGCCGGCGCCGGCGCCGCTCGACCTCGACGGGATCCGCGCGCGGCTGGACGGGCGTGACACGCTGCTCCGCCCGCTTCCCGGCGGCACGCTGGCCTCGCCGCAGGAGGCGCATCTGGCCTTCGGTCCCCGCTGGCGCGTCCTGCAGGAGGCCGCCCTGGGCGAGGGCGAGGGGCTGGCCCGTCTGACGCTGCCCCCCCAGGGGGCCGAGGGGATGACGCTCCATCCCGGCCTTCTGGACCTGGCCACCGGCTGGGCGATGGCGCTCATCCCCGGTTATGAGGGGGCGGATCTCTGGGTGCCGCTCTCCTACGGAGAGCTGCGCCTGCATGCCCCCCTGCCCGCCACCCTCTGGAGCCATGTCCGCCTGGCCGCCGCGCAGGACGGGGCGGCGCGCTTCGACATCCTGCTGGCCGACGGAACCGGGCGCGTCTGCCTCGAGATGCGGGGTCTGACGATGCGCCGCCTGCCAGAGGGTCTGGCCTTCGGACCGCCGGTGCCGGCCGAAGGGCCGATGCGCCCCCTCTCCCCGGCCGAGGAGCGTCTGGCCCGTGCCATCGCCCAGGGCATCCGCCCCGAGGAAGGGGGCGAGGCCTTCCTGCGCGCGCTGGCCGGCCAGGCGGCAGAGATCGCCCTCTCTCCCCTGCCGCTGCCGGCCCTGATCGAGGAGGCCGGCGCCGCCCCGGCCGAGACGCGTCCGCAGGGCTTCGACGCCCCGCCGCGGCGGGCGAGATGTCCCCCCCGGAGGGCGAGACGGAAACGCGTCTGGCCGCGCTCTGGACGGACCTTCTGGGCGTCGCCCGCATCGGCGCCGAGGACAGCTTCTTCGACCTCGGCGGTCATTCCCTGATCGCGGTGCGCCTCTTTGCCGCCGTCAAGCGCGGCTGGGGGGTGGAATTCCCCATCTCCGTCCTCTTCGAGGCCCCGACGCTGCGCGCCCTGGCCCGCCTGATCGATTCGCGCGCGGCCGCCCCTGTTCCGTCTGCCGTCCCGGCAGCCGGTCAGCCTGCCACGGCGGCGCGCCCTGCGCAGCGTTTCACCCATCTGGTGCCGATGCATCCGGGCGAAGGCGGGCCGCAGCCGCCCTTCTTCCTCGTCGCGGGGATGTTCGGCAATGTGCTGAACCTGCGCCATCTGGCCCATCTGCTCGGGCCGGAGAGGCCCTTCTGGGGTCTTCAGGCGCGCGGCCTCACGGGAGAGGCGCCGCCCCATGTCTCGCTGGTCGAGGCCGCCTCGGACATGATCGCCGAGATGCGCCAGGTCCATCGCGGGGGGCCCTGGCTCGTCGGGGGGTTCTCGGGCGGCGGCATCACCGCGGTGGAGATCGCCCATCAGCTCCGCGACGCGGGCGAGACCGTCGCCGCCGTGATCCTGCTCGACACGCCGCTGCCGCGCCGCCGGCCGCTGACGCTGCGCGACCGGGCGATGATCCAGTGGCTGGAGCTGAAGGAACAGGGGCCGGTCTATCCGCTCCGCTGGGCGGTCCGGCGCGCCCGCTGGGAGATGGCCCGGCTGCGCGGCCACCGGATCGAGACGCCGGCCGAACCGGCCTTCCACGACGCCGCCATCGAGGCCGCCTTCCGCGCGGCCATCGCCACCTATCCGATGCGGGTCTGGGAGGGGCCGCTGACGCTGTTCCGCCCGCCGCTGCGCGGCCGGTGGGAGGTGGCGCCCGGCCGCTGGATCTCGTCCGAGCGCAGCTATCTGCTGCCCGACAACGACTGGACGCCCTGGGCGCCGCGCCTGCAGGTCATCGAAGTGCCGGGCGATCACGATTCGATGGTGCTCGAACCCCATGTGCGGGTGCTGGCCGCGCGCCTGCGGCGGGTTCTCGCGGCGGCCTCGCGGACCGGCGATCCTGCCGCCGCCTGGCAGGAGGCGGCAGAATGACGGTCCTGACGATCATCCTCAACTGGCGCACGCCGGAGATGACGCTGCGGGCCGCCGCCGCCGCGCTGACCGCGATGGACGGTCTCGACGGCGCCCTGACGATCGTGGACAACGATTCGGGCGATGGCTCGGAAGAGCGCCTGCGCCGCGCCACCGCCGGCTGGCCGCGCACGCAGGTCCTGCAGACCGGACGCAATGGCGGCTTCGGGGCCGGCAACAATCATGCCATCCGCGCCGGCCTGCCCGATGGCCGCCGGCCGGACTTCGTCCATGTCCTGAACTCCGATGCCTTTCCCGAAGCGGGGGCGATCCGCGCCCTGGCCGATCATCTCCGCCACCATCCCCGTGCCGGACTGGCGGGCAGCCTGATCCGGGGCGAAGACGGGGCGACGCATCTGACAACCTTCCGCTTTCCTTCGGTCGCCTCCGAATTCGAGGGGGCGGCCCGCCTCGGCCCCGTCAGCCGCCTGCTGGCCCATCGCGCCGTGCCCCTGCCGACGCCGGATCGGGCCTGCCGGGTGGACTGGGTCGCCGGCGCCTCGCTGATGATGCGCTCCGACATGCTCGATGCGGTCGGCCTGTTCGACGAGGGTTTCTTCCTCTATTTCGAGGAAACCGATCTCTGCCTGCGCGCCGCCCGGGCCGGGTGGGAGACGCATTTCGTCCCCGACAGCCGCGTGACGCATGTCGGATCGGCCTCGACAGGCATGAAGACCTGGACCCGCGTGCCCGACTACTGGTTCGATTCGCGCCTGCGCTATTTCGTCAAGAATCACGGGCGGGCGACGGCGGCGGCGGCCACCGCCGCGCATGTCGCGGGGGGGATCCTGCACCGGACGCGCCGGGCGCTGACGGGGCGGCGCGCGGTGGATCCGCCCGGCTTCCTGCGCCGTCTGATCATCCATGATGCCGCCGCACTCCTGCATTCCCGCCCGGAGTGGCGGCAGCCCGCCCCCCGGACCGCCGCATGAAAGAGACCGCGATGACCCCTCTCTCTGCCGTCCTGATCGGTCATGACACGCTGGCGCTGGCCTGTGCCCGGCTCTGGCAGGAGGCCGGGCACCGCCTGACCGCGGTGGTGACGCGCCATGCCGGCCTGGCCGATTGGGCGCGGGGCGAAGGGATCCCCCTTCTCTCGCCCGGCCCAGACCTGGCCGGACGTCTGGCCGGGCAGCCCTTCGACTGGCTGCTGTCCGTGGCCAACACGGACCTGCTGCCCGCGCCGCTGCTGGCCCTGCCGGCGCGGGGGGCGGTCAATTTCCACGATGCTCCCCTGCCGGAACGGGCGGGCCTCAACGCCCCGGTCTGGGCGCTGCTGGAGGGGGCGGCCAGCCATGGCATCGCCTGGCATCTGATCGAACCCGCCGTGGACACCGGCCCGATCCTGGCCGAGCGCCGCTTTGCCATCGCCCCGGACGAAACCGCGCTCTCGCTCAACGGGCGCTGCTTTGCCGCCGCGCTGGAAAGCTTTCCGGAGGTGATCGCGCAACTGGCCGGCACGCTCCGCCCCCTGCCGCAGGATCCGGCCCGCCGCCTGAGGCTCCATCGGGGCAGGGACCGCCCCGCCGGCGCCGCCGTCCTCGACCTCGCCCAGCCCGCCGCGCGTCTGGCCGCCCTCGTGCGCGCGCTCGATCACGGGCCCTATCCGAATCCGCTTGCCCTGCCCAAGCTCGATTGCGGCGGGGGCTGCCTCGCCCGCGTGCTGGAGGCCGAACCCCTGCCCGGAGGCGGGGGCGCAGAGCCCGGCCTCGTGCTGGCGGCCGGGGACGGCCGGCTGACGCTTGCCACGGCGGACGGGGTGCTGCGCCTGCGCCTCGCTCCCCTGAGCGGGCCACTGCCGCCCCTGGCCGCGGGGGACCGCCTGCCGCGCCCCGATCCCGCGCTGGTCGCCGCCCGTGACGCGGCCCTTCAGGCCACCGTCCCGGCCGAGGCGCGGTGGCGGGCGCATCTGGCGGATCTGCGCCCCGCCACGCTCCCCCCCCTGGGCGGCCGCCCCGGCCCCGATCCGCTCGCCCGAGTCCTCCCCGGCGAATCCGACCTCGCCCTTGCCGCCCTCGCGCTGCGACTGGCCGGCGGCCCCTGCGATCTCGCGCTCGCCGTGCCGGCGGCCGATGTGCAGGCACCGTGGCTGCCGCTGCGCGCCGCAGGCGAGACCGTCTCGGATCTGCGCGCCGCCCTCGCCCGCGGGCGGGAGGAGGCGGCGCAGGGGCCGATGGCGCTCGATCTGCCCCATCGCCTCGGCCGGCCGGCGCCGGCGCTGCCCGCCCTCGCGCTCGGCCCCGTTCCCGGCGCTGCGCTCTGGCTCGACGGAGAGACGCTCTGCGGCGACCCCGCCCGGCTCTCGCCCGAGGCCTTCGCGATCCTCGCCGACCGGCTGGCCCATCTCGCGGCCCAGCTGGCCGCGCTGCCGCCCGAGACGCCCCTGGCCTCGCTCGATCCCATCCCCCCCGCCGAGCACGACCGCATCGCCCGCAGCAACGCGACAGACGGGCCCTTCGACCTGCGCCCCCTGCCCCTGCTGGTGGCCGAACAGGCCGCGCGCAGCCCTGACGCCCCGGCGCTGAGCGTCCGAGACCGCACGCTCACCTATCGCGAGGCCGCAGACCGCGCCGCCCGCCTTGCCCGGGCGCTGCGGGCGATGGGGGCGGGGGCGGGCAGCCGCGTGGGGATCCATCTGCCCCGTTCGGCCGATCTGGTGCTTGCGGCTCTGGCGGTGCAGATGGCGGGGGCGGCCTATGTGCCGCTCGACCCGGCCTATCCGGCCGACCGCATCGCCCTCTATCTGGAGGATTCGGACGCGGCGATCATCGTCACCGACAGCGCCCATGCCAAAGGCCTGCCGCCCCATCGGGCGCGGATCCTTGTCGTGGACCGCGATCTTCCCGACGGGCCGGACGGCCCGGCCCCCGCGCCGGACGATCCGGCCTATCTGATCTACACCTCGGGCAGCACCGGACGCCCCAAGGGGGTGATCATCACCCATCGCAACCTGTCGAACTTCCTGACCGCGATGGATGCGCGGATCGGCCCCAGGCCGGGAGAGGCGCAGCCGGGCACCTGGCTGGCCGTCACCTCGCTGTCCTTCGACATCTCGATCCTCGAACTCTTCTGGACCCTCTCGCGCGGGTTCCATGTCGTGGTGCAGGGCGATGAGGAACGGACCCAGGTCGCGGGGGACGGCCCCGCGCCACGGGGGCGGATGGATCTGTCGCTCTACTACTGGGGCAATGACGACGGCACGGGGCGCGACAAGTATCGCCTCCTGCTCGAGGGGGCGCGCTTTGCCGATGCGCATGGCTTCCGCGCCGTCTGGACGCCCGAGCGGCATTTCCATGCCTTCGGTGGCCCCTATCCCAACCCCTCCGTCACCGGGGCGGCGGTGGCGGCGGTGACGCGCCATCTCGATGTGCGGGCGGGGTCCTGCGTGGCGCCACTGCATCATCCGATCCGCATCGCCGAGGAATGGGCGGTGGTGGACAATCTCACCAACGGGCGGGCGGGGCTGGCCCTCGCCTCGGGCTGGATGCCGGAGGACTTCGTGCTCCGCCCCGAGGCCGCGCCGCCGGCCAACCGGCAGGCCCTGATCGACTGCGTTGCCACGCTGCGCCGTCTCTGGGCCGGCGAGGCGGTGGAGTTCCCGGGCCCCCTCGGGCCCCCAGCGCATCCTCACCCAGCCCCGCCCCGTCTCGCGCGAGCTGCCCCTCTGGATCACGACCGCCGGCAATCCGGAGACCTGGCGCGAGGCCGGACGCCTCGGGGCGCATGTGCTGACGCATCTGCTGGGTCAGAGCATCGAGGAGGTCGGGCAGAAGATCGCCCTCTATCACGCGGCGCTGCGCGAGGCCGGCCATGACCCCGCGCGCTTCACCGTGACGCTGATGCTCCATACCTTCCTGGCGGACAGCCGCGAGGCCGCGCGCGAAACCGCGCGGGGACCGATGAAGGCCTATCTGCGCTCGGCCGCCGGACTGATCCGGAACTATGCCTGGGCCTTCCCCGCCTTCAAGCGCCCCCAGGGCGTGGCGCGGCCAGCCGATCTCGATCTGCGCACGCTGTCAGAGGAGGAGATGGAGGCGATCCTCGACTTCGCCTTCGAGCGCTATTTCGAGGATTCGGGCCTGTTCGGCACGGTCGCGGATGCCATCGCCCGCATCGAGGAGCTGCGTGCCATCGGGGTCACCGAAATCGCCTGCCTGATCGACTACGGCATCCCCGTGGACAGGGTGCTGGAGGGGCTGAAGCCGCTTGCGCAGGTGGCGGCCGCCTTCCGCGGCCCGGCCGAGGACGATTTCTCCATCGCCGCCCAGATCGCCCGCCATGGCGTCACCCATCTGCAATGCACGCCCTCGATGGCGCGGATGCTGCTGGCCCATGACGACAGCCGTGCCGCCCTCGGCCGCCTGCGCCATCTGCTCGTGGGGGGGGAGGCGCTTCCCGCCTCCCTCGCGCGGGAGCTGCGCGCCCTCGTGCCGCGCGTGACCGCCATGTATGGCCCTACCGAGACGACGATCTGGTCCTCGACCACGGAGGTCACCGGCGAGGAGAGCGGCATCGTCGGCCTCGGCACGCCGGTCCTCAACACCCGCTTCCACATCCTCGACGAGGCGATGGCCGAGCGCCCCTTCGGCGAGGAGGGAGAGCTGTGGATCGGCGGGGCGGGGGTCGCGGCGGGCTACTGGCAGCGTCCCGATCTGACGGCGGAACGCTTCGTGGAGACGCCCCATGGCCGCCTCTACCGCACCGGGGATCTGGTGCGGCGCGAGCTGGAGGGCCTCGCCTTCCTCGGACGGGCCGATGGCCAGGTGAAGCTGCGCGGCTTCCGCATCGAGACCGGCGAGATCGAGGCCGCGATCGAGGCCCTTCCCGGCATCGCCCAGGCCGCCGTGGCGCTGCGCGAGGATGTTCCCGGCCATCCCCGGCTCGTGGCCTGGTGGACGGGATCGGGCGACCATGGCGAGGCCGATCTGCGCCGCGCGCTGGCCGCCAGGCTGCCGGCGCATATGGTGCCCGCCCGCTTCGTCCGTCTGGAGGCGATGCCGCTGACCCCCAACCGCAAGCTCGACCGCAAGGCGCTGCCGGCCCCGCCGCTGCGGCAGGATGAGACCCCCCGGAGCACTCCGGCCGCGGCGGCATCCGCCGGTGCGGCAGCACCCGCCCCTGCCTCTTCTGCCGCCTCCGCGATGCCGGACCGTTCCGTCCCCCCCTCTGCGGCCCCTTCTGCGGCCCCCTCTGCGGCCCCGCCCGGCCCCAGCCTGCCGCGGCTGGCCGCCCTCTGGCAGCAGCTCCTCGGGGTCGAACCCCAGGGACCGGATGCCCATTTCTTCGATCTGGGGGGGCATTCGCTGCTGGCCGTGCAGGCCCATCGCGAGATCCGCAGCCTTTTCGGGGTTCCGGGTCTTGGCGTGACCGACATCTTCCGCTTCCCCCGTCTGGGCGATCTGGCCGCGCGCATCGACGCCCTGACGGGCGCCGCGCCCATCCCGGCGGCGCCTGCGGCCGCCCCGCGGACCGGGGGGCCGGAGGGCACCGGGGACACCACCGGGGAGGCGGCCGACGACCTCGCCGCGCG
>NZ_KE557326.1:34426-41453 GCF_000442315.1 Rubellimicrobium thermophilum DSM 16684 | reverse complement strand
GGGGGCGGGGGGGATGCGGGGGGGCAGACCCCGCCCGCCGGAGGGTGACGGGCCAGTCAGGAGATTGGAAACAGCAGATCGAAAGCAAGATCGGTGGCCCCCCGGATGGCGGCACGGTCGTGATCCTGCGCAGCTACGATCCGGATCTGCGAAGAGATGGCGGGGGGCGTTCTCTGAGCCAGGGTTTCGCGGATACCGGTGATCACATGGTTCCCGATCTCGGCGATGGGCCCCCCGACGGCAATCGCTTCGGGGGCCAGGCCGACCACCAGCCCCACAATGGCTTCGCCGATATGTCGCCCTGCTTCTCGCAAGGCCATGATCGCGTCGATATCGCCTGACTGCACCAGATGGGCGAGATCGGCGAGGGTATTTACCGGTTGTGTCGGTTTCGAAATTGCGCGCATCAGGGCCGGGTTTGCGGCGATCAGGGCGACACAGCCGCGGTTGCCGCACATGCAGGGCATGTCTCCGGCAGCGGCGACAGGCACATGTCCGACCTCGCCTGCCCATCCAAGCAGCCCTCGATGCAATCGCCCCGAAAGAATGAGGCCTGCGCCGATTCCGGTCTGGACCAGAAGGAAGAGCAGCGAAGCCGCCTCCGGGTGATCGTGCCGCGCTCCCAGAGCCATGAGATTGGCATCGTTCTCGACCGCGACTGCCATGCCGAACTGTTCGGCGAGATCGGATGGCAGGACACCCACCCGCGACCAGGGAGCGGTCCGCGCCTCGGCGGAGACCGGACCGGGTACGCCTATGACCATCGCGTGGATTCTGCGGCGGTCGAATCCGGGCTGTGCCGTCATCGAATCGAGGAGCCGGGAGATCTGGGCGATGGCGCCATCCGGGCCGAGATCGGCCTCCAGATTCACGGATTCAGTGGCCAGGATCGTGCCCGAAAGGGTGCAGAGGGCTGCGTTGAGGCCTTCGGCATGGAACCGCGCAGCAAGGATCAGAGCCGCCTCCGGATTGATGGCATAGCGAAGGAACGGGCGTCCCCGCTCGCCACGGCTATCCCTGTTTCGACAACCCAGCCTTCGTCGATGAGGCGGCCGAGCCTGGCGGCAACGGTATTCCGGGACCAGTCCGTTTCCAGGGCAAGCTCTGCCCGGCTTCTGGCCTGATGCCGGAGAGCATGAAGCAGGAGCAGATCCGCCTTGTCGAGGACAGAGGGGAGAGGCGGAGTTCGGACACTGGTCTTGGCTGAGCCCATGGTTGTCGCTCATTATTTTTGTAAATATTGACATAAATAAGATCATTATTGACAGAGTAAAGCCCATTGCTGATCCTCATGAAAGGCGTGGCGCATCGGTCCGCGCGATCCACGGCGATGGGAGGGGTGGTCGTGACAACCATTTCGGCGTTCAGAAATCCGACCGGCAGCGTGGCGATGTTCGTTCTGCTCGCCGGTGCCGTGGCCGCGCAGGAGGGCAACGATGCCCTTTATCAGGCGGCCGTTGCCGAGGCCCGGCGCATTGCCGAAGGCCAAGACCTCTCAGGCTATGTCGAGATGATCGGCCAGAACAGCGGCGTGGAAGGTCAGACGCTCGAGCAGGTCTATGCCGCCTTCGAGGAAGGCACGGGTGTCGAGATCCGCTATACGGGGACGCCCGACCAGACGGCCATCGTCCAGTCGCGTCTGCAGGCCGGCAACCCGCCCGATGTGGCCGATCTCCAGCTCGGCATGGCGCAGGATTTCGCCGAGCGGGGCCTTCTTGCCGATCTGTCCTCTGCCTTCGGCGACGAGCTGGCCGCGAATTTCAGCGAGATGCTGCTTTCGACCGCAACGCATGACGGCAAGGTCTTTGGCGTCTATCAGGGCCTCAATCCCTTCATGCTCTGGTACAATCCCCAGGCCTATGCCGGGCCCCGGCCGCCGCAGGACTGGCAGGCGATCGTCGAGTGGACCGAATCCGAGGCCGAGGCGGGCCGTACGGCCTGGTGTGCGGCCCAGGGGGCTGGTGCTTCCAGCGGCTTTTCCGGCGCTCAGATGATCGAGAACATCTTTCTCAAGAAATATGGCCCTGATCTCTATCGGCAGTGGGGCGCAGGCGAACTGCCCTGGACAAGTGCCGAGGTCCGCGATGCCTTCGAGGAGTTCGGGCGCGTCATCGCCGCCGACGGCCATCTGCAGGGCGGCGCCATCGGGGCCATCTCGACCTCCATCGCCACTGGCTACAATCCTCTTACGGCCGATCCGCCGGGCTGCTCCCTCGTGCTCTGGGGGGCCTGGGTGCCCGGCCTGATTGGCGAGAGCGCCAGACCAGGCGAGACCATCGACTTTTTCCGCGTCCCGGCTTCGGATCCGGCATACGACTCCTACGAACTCTTCCAGTCGGCCCTTGCGGTGGGCTTTAACGACCGGCCCGAGACGAAAGCCTTCCTGCGGTTCATGGCCTCGACTCCGGCGCAGACCTATCTCGCTTCGCTGAACCGCTGGCCGGTTGCCAACAGGAACGTGCCTGTGGATACCTATCCGAGCCCCCTTTTGCGGGAAATCGCGACCGAGTTTCTCGGCCCAGACGGGGTGGAGTTCGCTGCCGGTCCGAACCTGATGGCATCCGCGGCAACCAGCACCGCCTTCTATCGCGGTGTCGTCAGTTACATGCAGGATCCTTCGAGCCTGGACCGGATCCTCGAGACCATCGAGGCGACGACCGAGTGACGCAGGCCAGGTGACGCAGCTGCAGGAAGCGCAAGATGGACATTACAGGCCTCGTGCCGCTTCTCATCGTCCTGGGCGCCATCGGGATCCCGTTCCTTGTCTATCTGGCGCTGGGACTGGGCGAGGCCGTCCTCTCGCTATGCCCTCCCGGTCCTCAGCGTGCGATGCGGCCCTGGCTGTGGCTGCTCTTGCCCCTGGGACTGGTGGCCCTGATCCTGATCTATCCGGTGATTGTGACCGTCGCGACCTCGTTCCAGGATGCGCGTGCCGAATCCTGGATTGGCGCGGCAAACTATCGCTGGGCCTTTTCGGGGGCGATGCTGGATGTCATCGGCAACAACATCCTTTGGCTGGTCATCTTCCCTGTCGTCACGCTCGTCCTGGCCCTGATCGCCGCCGTACTGTTCGACAAGGTCTCCTATGAGCCCTTGGCGATGACGATTGTCATCTTGCCGACGGCGATCTCCTTCACCGCCGGTGCGGTCATCTGGACCCAGATGTATTCCTTTCAGCCGGCGGGCTCGCCACAGCTCGGCACCTTCAACGCGGTCCTGCAGGTCTTCGGACTCGGTCCTGTCCCCTGGCTGATCCAGCCTGTGGTCAATACCCTTGCACTGATCTTCGTGGCCGTGTGGCTCCAGATCGGTATTGCGGTGCTGATCCTGTCCTCGGCGATCAAGAATGTCGGAACCGAGATGATCGAGGCCGCCCGGCTTGATGGCGCGGGCGAGTGGCGGATCTTCTTCTCGATGATCCTGCCCAACATCCTGCCATCGGTTCTCGTGGTGCTGACCACGATGATCATCGCCGCCCTGAAGGTCTTCGATATCGTCTATGTGATGACCAACGGGAATTTCGGCACCGATGTGATCGCCAACCGGCTGTATTACGAACTCTTTGCCGCGAACAATCTGGGTCATGCGAGCGCGATTGCCGTCATCCTGCTGATCTCGGCCCTGCCGGTGGCGTTGATCAATATCATCCAGTTCCGCACCGAGGTCCGCCCGTGAGCAAGACCGCCCGCCAGTCTGCCGTTCCTCTGTCCTCCCATGGCTTCATCGGGCTGGCCGCCGACCGTGTCCGGGGGCGAGGGCACCTGCGCTGGCTGGTCCATGCTGTCGTCCTTCTCTTCGTCTTGTTCTGGTTCGTCCCGATCCTGGCGCTGCTGCTGTCGTCGTTGCGGCCCCAGGCGGAGACCGCGGCCTCGGGCTGGTGGATGGCATTGCCCAGACCGGCATTCACCGCCACGAACTACATGCTGGCCTTCGATCAGCTCCGCGTTGCCGGCAGTCTCGGAACCTCGCTGGCCATTGCGATTCCCACGACCGTGCTCGTGATCCTTCTGTCGGTTATCGGGGCCTATGCCCTTGTCCGGATGAATTTCGCTGGCCGGACGGCGATCTCGCTCCTGCTGGTCGCACTTCTCGTGACGCCCCCTCAGATTACCCTGGTTCCGCTCCTGCGGCTTTACAATCTGGTGGGTCTTTCGGGCACCATTCCCGGAATCTGGCTCTATCAGGTCGGCTTCACCTTGCCGTTCGGCGTGTTCCTGTTGCGGGGCTTCATTGCCTCGATTCCCCAGGAGCTTTTCGAAAGCGCCCGGCTCGACGGCGCTTCCGAGCTGCGCATCTTCAGATCGATCGTCCTGCCGCTGTCGCGGCCCATCATGGCATCTCTGGGGATCATGGCCTTCCTGTGGTCGTGGAATGATCTGCTGATCCCCCTTCTTTTCATGGGGGGATCGTCCCTGCCTCCGCCGATCACGGTGAATCTTGCCGGTCTCGTGGCCCAGACAACCCAGGGGCAGGGTCCGCTCATGGCGGCGACCTTCCTGTCGGTCCTCGTCCCTCTTGTCCTTGTCCTCTCGCTCCAGCGCCATTTCGTGCGGGGCATTCTGGGGGGTGCGGTCAAGGGATGACCGCGGCTGATCCCCCGTTCATTCAGGAGATGCCTCATGACATCGGTGGCCATTCGTGCCCTGCGCAAGTCTTATGGCACCATCCCGGTCATCCGCGACGTCTCGATCGACATCGAGGATGGCGAGTTCGTCGTGCTTGTCGGCCCCTCGGGTTGCGGCAAATCCACGCTCCTGCGGATGATTGCCGGACTCGAGACCGTCTCGGACGGCGAGATCTGCATGGGCTCGCGCGTGATCAACGACGTGGCCGCCAAGGATCGTGACATTGCCATGGTCTTTCAGAGCTATGCGCTCTATCCGCACATGACTGTGGCGGAAAACATGGCCTTCTCGCTCCGGTTGAAGGGGATCGCCCGCGCCGAACGGGACCGGCGCATCGCGAAGGTCGGCGAACTTCTCGGGCTCGGGGCATTGCTGAAGCGCTATCCCCGACAGCTTTCCGGCGGGCAGCGTCAGCGGGTCGCCATGGGGCGGGCCATCGTTCGCGATCCGCAGGTCTTTCTCTTCGACGAGCCGCTCTCCAATCTCGATGCCAAGCTGCGGGTGGAAATGCGCAGCGAGATCAAGGCGCTTCAGCACCGGCTGAAGATCACCACGATCTATGTCACCCATGATCAGATCGAAGCGATGACCATGGCCGACAGGATTGTCGTCATGCGTGATGGCCGGGTCGAGCAGTGCGATACGCCGCTGGACCTCTATGATCGGCCAGCGAACATGTTCGTTGCGGCCTTCATCGGTTCGCCCGCAATGAACTTCCTCCACGGGATGGTCGAAAAGCGGAATTCCGGATGCTCTTTCATGAGCTGCGACGGGATCGAGCTTCCCCTGCCGCCTGGTGCGGGACAGCTGGAGGGTCGGCCTGTTGTCTATGGCATCCGGCCCGAACATTTCGGATTGGGTGGGGCAGGAAGTCTTCAGGCGCGGATTCGGCTGGTGGAACCAACCGGATCGGAGACGATGGTCTTTCTCCGTCTGGGTGAAACGGAGGTCGTGGGGCTCTTCCGCGAGAGGATTGCTGCACGCGAGGGGGAAACGATCCCGATCCGGCCCGATCCGTCCCGCATCCATCTCTTCGACCCCGACAGCGGGCGACGGCTGATCTGATCGGTTCTCGTCGACCGGACATCCTCTGGTCTCTCATGATTCACGGAGCCCTTTCATGATTCCCAATGGTGATCTGTCCTTTCAGATGTTCTCATCCCGTGCTGCCGAAAATCTCGAGGAGCAGATCTCTGTCCTTGCGGAACTCGGCTACACGGATGTGCAGCCCTTCTTCTTTGGTCCGCCCGAGGACATGGCCTCACTCGAGTCCTATTCAGCCCTCCTGAAGCGATACGGCCTGACCGCGAAATCCGGTCATTTCACCCTCGACCTGTTCGAGGATGCGCCTGATCTTGTCACGGCGATCGCCCGCCGGTTTGGCATGTGGCTGGTCGTCTGCCCCTGGATCGCTCCGGAGGACAGGCCTCAGACGGTCGCGGGCTGGAAGGCGCTGGGAGACCGGCTGGCGCGGCTGACCGACCTCATGGCGGCGCGCGGCCTGACCTTTGCCTATCACAACCATGATTTCGAAATGCATCCTCTGCCGGATGGCAGCTATCCGATCGAGCATCTGCTGGGGGATCGCGTGCCCTTTGAACCGGATCTGGCCTGGATGGTGGTCGGCGGGGCGGATCCTCTGGTCTGGCTTGACCGATACCGCGGCCGCATCCCTGCCGTCCATGTCAAGGATCTGGCGCCGGAGGGAACGGCCCTCGACGAGAGGGGTTTTGCGGATCTCGGCCATGGCATCCTCGACTGGCAGAGCCTTTGGGATGCCGCCGTCGCATCCGGATCGCAGCTCATGATCGTGGAACATGATCAGCCGTCCGACTGGCGCCGCTTCGCACGCCGCTCGATCGAGACAATGAGGGCCATCGGGCGGGGCACAGAGGCCTGACCCCGGCCCTGCCTGACAAGGACAGAGCAATGACGGATGATATCCACGACGCGATCGTCGTCGGCTCCGGCGCGGCCGGAAGCTTTGCGGCCAAGGAACTCACGAGCCAGGGCCTTTCGACCCTGCTGCTCGAGGCCGGGCCGGAGATCGGACCGGAACATTTCGACCCTTCGCGCAAGCCGAAACGACCGCGCCCCATCAACATGGCCGAACGTGTTCTGGCGACGCTTCGCGGTCAGCCGGTCCAGGCTCGAGCGGCTTTCTTTCAGGGCGCGTTGCGGCATTTCTATGTCAATGACCGCGATAACCCCTACACCACGCCCAGGGATGCGCCTTTCGTCTGGATCCGCGGGCGGCAGGCGGGGGGGCGGACACATGTCTTCGGCCGTGTCCTGCTGCGCTGGACCGATGACGACTTCAAGGCAAGGTCCTGCGTCGGCCGCGGAGTGGACTGGCCCATTTCCTATGACGGTCACGTCCGTCAAGCTGGTGTAAATTCCTG
>NZ_KE557326.1:0-34326 GCF_000442315.1 Rubellimicrobium thermophilum DSM 16684 | reverse complement strand
GCGATGAAATTACACCAGCTCCTCGGACGCTAACCCCTATGACGATCTTGCCCCGTATTATGACGAGGTCGAAGCCTGTCTGGGGCTCTATGGCAATCCTGATGGCCTCGAAACCCTGCCTGACGGTTTCTACAAGGGGCCGGCCCGGCTCACCCCGGCCGAACAGCATTTCAAGACTGCCGTTGAAGACCGCTGGCCGGAGAGGCATGTGATCGCCTGGCGATCGCTTGCGCCCGAGCCGACACGCGTCCTGCGACCGCTGCGCATCGCGAAGGAAACCGGCCGCCTCACGATCCGCTACAATACGATCGCCCGACGGATCCTGACGCAGGGGCGCCGGGCCACCGGCGTCGAGGTCGTCGACCGCAACAGTGGTGCAGTCTCGGTCCTGCGCGCCGGATACGTGGTTGTCTGCGCCTCGCCTGTCGAAACTGTCCGTCTTCTGCTGAACTCCGCTTGTGCGGACCACCCGGGGGGAATCGGCAATTCATCGGGCCTGCTCGGGCGCTACTTCATGGATCAACTGCCCATGCTGGCCATGGGCATCTATCCCCCCGTGAAAGGGTATTTCGAGGATGACAGCCAGCCGCCGGATCCTTTCTATGATCCTCAGGGGGGGTGTCTTCATCCCCCGCTTCGATGCCCGGGGCAATCCGGCCGCGCGGGGAGATTTCGACTTTCAGGGCATGATCGGGCGCAGCCCTGTCGGCCAGGACGAGCCGGCGCGGCTTCTGTTCTTTGGCTTCGGTCAGATGCAGCCCGATGCCGACAATCGCATCACACTGGATTCCCGCCGGACCGATCGCTGGGGAATTCCCATACCGCACATCGTCTGCCGGATGCAGCCGGAGGACAAGGACCTGCTTGCGCGGCAGGAGGAGACGTTCCTCGAAACCGTTAACGGTGCCGGAGGAGAGGTCGAATTTCTCGGAAGTCCCCGTGGGATTCGCGAATGGGGCCGTGGGGCCTATCCAGAGGCCGATCCGCTTTCGCGGTTTCTGTTCCGGCGTTTCTTCGCTCGCGTGATGGTGATGGGAGCGGCCATCCATGAAAGCGGCGGGGCGCGGATGGGCGAGGATCCGGCGAACTCGGTCCTGAACGGCTGGGGCCAGTGCTGGGATGTTCTCAATCTCTATGTCACCGATGCCAGCGCCTTTGCGGGCAGCGGCGTGTCGGGCACCACACTGACCGTCATGGCCCAGACCGTGCGCGCATGTCGCCATCTCGCACGGTCTGGATAGGGGACGTCGGAGAAGCGGATCGCCGGCTGACCCGCGGGGACTGCCCGATGATCAGACCCGTCTCTGCCACGCCATTCTCCATGATCGACGGGCCCTCTCGCCGCTGACAGCCCGGCAGCCGGCCGCGGGGGCGCGGCTTGCATCTTCCCGCCTGGCGGACCACATGAGGGCCTTACCCTTGTCCGGTCGCAGACAGGAAACCCGCATGGCCGACAGCGACACCCTCGCCTCTGCCGCCCGCCTGTCCGTCGCCCCGATGATGGACTGGACGGACCGCCACTGCCGCGCCTTCCACCGCGCGCTGTCCCGTCACGCGCTGCTCTATACCGAGATGGTCACGGCCCCGGCCATCCTTCATGGCGACCGCGACCGCCTTCTGGGTCCCCCGCCCGATGCGCGCACCGCGCTCCAGCTCGGGGGCTCCGATCCGGCAGAACTGGCGCAGGCGGCACGGATCGGCGCAGCCTTCGGCTATCGCGAGGTCAATCTCAACTGCGGCTGTCCCTCGGATCGTGTCCAGTCGGGATGTTTCGGTGCCGTGCTGATGCGCCAGCCGGCGCTGGTGGCCGATTGCGTCCGCGCCATGCAGGATGCCGCCGACGCCGAGATCACCGTCAAATGCCGCCTCGGCGTGGACGATCAGGACCCCGAGGAGGCGTTGCCGCGCTTTCTCGAGGCCATTGCCCGCGCGGGGGTGCGTCGCGTCATCATCCATGCGCGCAAGGCCTGGCTCCAGGGCCTGTCGCCCAGGGAGAACCGCGAGGTGCCGCCGCTCGACTACCCCCTGGCCCGGCGCATGAAGGACCGCTTTTCCGCCTTGCATCTGTCGCTCAATGGCGGGTTGCAGGACCTCGATGCGGTGCGCGCCGCACTGGCGCAGGGGTTCGACGGCGCGATGGTGGGACGCGCGGCCTATCACCGGCCCTGGGACATTCTCGGCGCGGCCGACCATCTCTGGGCCGAGGCGCCGCCCCATGCCGCACCGGAGGAGGCAGCCCGCGCCATGCTGCCCTATCTGGAGGCACATTGTGCCGCGGGGGGGCGGCTGCATCAGGTCACGCGCCACATGCTCGGCCTCTTTGCCGGGCGGCCGGGTGCGCGGATCTGGCGCCGTCTTCTGTCGGAACAGGCCCATCGTCCTGCCGCCGGGCCCGAGCTGGTGGAGGCGGCGCTCGCGGCCATGGAGGCCGAACGGGCGGCCGCGTGAAACCGGCCCCTGCCGGCCGATGCCGTTAACCGGATCTTAACCCTGACAGGGCATCATGCGGGGCATGATGATGATCCATGCCCTACCGATTCGATTCGCCGGCAAAACGTGCTGCCTCTTCGGCGGCGCGGCGGATCGCGTTGGACTTGTGGACCGTCTCCTCCCATTCCTTTTCCGGGTCGCTGTCCTGGACGATGCCCGCCCCCGCCTGGATATGCAGCCTGTCGCCGACCAGGACGGCGGTGCGCAGGGCGATGCACATGTCCATGTCCCCCCCGGCGGAGAAGTAGCCGACGCCGCCCCCGTAGATTCCCCGCTTCTCGGGTTCGAGTTCGTCGATGATCTGCATCGCGCGCACCTTGGGTGCGCCGCTGACGGTGCCGGCGGGCATGCCCGCCATCAGCGCCGACAGCGCGTCCTCTCCTGCCCGCAGCCGTCCCGTGACATTGCTCACGATATGCATGACGTGGGAGTAGCGCTCGATCACGAAGGTCTCGGTGGGCCGCACGGTGCCCGTTTCGGCGACGCGCCCCACATCATTGCGGCCGAGGTCGAGCAGCATCAGATGCTCCGCGCGCTCCTTCTGGTCGGCCAGAAGGTCCTGTTCGTTGGCGCGGTCCTCTTCGGGCGTGGCGCCGCGGGGGCGCGTGCCGGCGATGGGGCGGATCGTCACTTCGCCGCCCATGACGCGGACCAGGATCTCGGGGCTGGCGCCGATCACCTGGAATTCCCCGAAATTGAAGAAGAACATGAAGGGGACGGGTTCGTGCGGCGGAGCGAGCGGTAGAGGGCGAAGGGCGGCTCGCGGAAGGTCTGGGTCCAGCGCTGCGCAGGCACGACCTGGAAGATGTCGCCGGCGCGGATGTATTCCTTGGCCCGTTCGACGGCGGCGATGAAGCCGGCCTTGGTGAAGTTCGACACGGGCGGGGGCGCTGGGCGGGGTTCGCCATAGCTGCGCGGCACGGGCGGCATCCCGCGTTCGAGGGCGGCGCGCGCATCCATGACCCGTTCGGCCGCCTGCGCGTAGGCGGCCCGGGCGGACAGGCCGGATCGCGCCCAGGCCGGCGCCACGAGGATGACATCCCCCTTCACGCCGTCCAGCACCGCAACGACCGTCGGGCGCAGCAGCACCGCATCGGGCAGGCCGAGGGGGTCCGGCCGGTTGTCGGGCAGATTCTCGACAAGGCGCACCATGTCGTAGCCGAGATAGCCGAACAGGCCTGCCGAGGCGGGGGGCAGGTCCGGGGGCAGGGCGATCCGGCTTTCGTTCAGCAGCGCGCGCAGCGCGTCGAGGGGGTGCCCCGGCAGATCCTCCCAGGCGTCATCGTCCCAGCGGGCCGCGCGATTGACGCGCGAGCTTGTGCCGCGGCATTCCCAGACGAGGTCGGGGTTCATTCCGATGATCGAGTAGCGCCCCCGCACCTCGCCGCCCGTCACGCTCTCGAGCATGAAGGCATGGCGCTGCGCCCCGGCGAGTTTGAGCATCGCCGAGACCGGGGTATCGAGATCGGCCGGCAGGCGCGTCCAGACGATCTGATTGTTTCCGGACTCGAAGCCGGCGCGGAAGCTTTCGAAATCGGGGCTCAGCGCCATGGCGGGGTCTCACTGGATCTGTGCATTGACCGCGGCGATGGTGGCGTCATCAAGCGTGATCGCCCCGTCCCGCTGGAGGTCGAGCTGCCGCTGCCGCGCAAAGGCGTCGACGATTTCCTGCGCCATCGTGCCGCGGATCCGGTCGGCAATCGCCTCGCGCTGGGCGATGAGGGCAGGGTCGTCTGCGGCTGGGGGCTCTACCGCATCGAGCCGAAGGACCAAGGCGGCCTCTCCCACGGGCAGGGCGCGGGCCTCGCCGGCGGCCATCGCAAAGGCTGTGGTCACGAAATCCGGCGGCGTTCCGGCGACGAAGTCACGGCGCACGAGGGGGGGTTCGCTGCGCGGCGACAGGCCCTGATCCTCGAAGGAGGCGCCGGCCGCGATGGCTGCTGCCGCCTCTTCGGCGCGGGCGAGGGTCGCCTCCGCCAGCCTTTCGGAGCGCCAGGCCGACTCGACCTCTGCACGGGCCTCCTCGAAGGGGATCACGGCGGGGGCGGTGATGCCGTCGAGCCGCAGCACCGCCACGCCGCCATCGCCCAGTTCGACGAGCCGCGGAAAGTCGCCTTCCTGGAGGGCGGCGGCGGCCTCGCGGAAGGGGGCGTAGGCGGCGATGCCGGTATCGTTGTCGGCCGTCCAGTCGATCTGCCCGGCTTCAAGGGCGGTCTGCGCGGCCAGATCCTCGATATCGGCGCCTCCGGCGATCAGATCCTCGATGCGGGGAATTTCCTCGGCGATGATTCGTGCGGCCTGTTCGAAGGCCAGCTCCTCGCGCAGTTCGGGCGCCGCCTGTTCGAAGGTTGTTTCCTGTGCGGCAAGGACGGCATTGATGCGGAACAGTGCGGGGCCGAGTTCGGTCTCGACGGGCCCCACCACGCTGCCGGCCGGGGCGGCGAAGACGGCTTCGGCGGCCGGGCCCAGATCCTCGCGCGTCACATCGCCCAGATCGATATCCGACAGGCGCAGCCCCCGTTCGGCGGTGAGGTCCTCGAAGCTGGCCTCTCCGGCATCGAGGCGGGTTCGCGCCGCCTCGGCTTCCCCGTCAGAGGGGTAGACCAGCCGCTCGACCAGGCGCCGTTCGGGTTGGATGAATTCGTCGCTCCGCCGATCATAGGCCTCGCGCAGGGTCTCTTCCGGGACAGTCATCTCCGGGGCGAGCATGGCCGGCGTGACCCAGGCATAGGCGATGGCCCGTGTTTCGGGCGCGGTGAAACGGTCGGGGTGGGCCTCCCAGAAGGCGCGCAGATCCTCTTCGGTCGGTTCCGGCAGGGCTTCGGCGACCATTTCGGGGCCGATCTCGGCCCAGGTGACGCTGCGCCGCTCGCCGGACCAGGCGGCCAGGGTTTCGGGATAGACCAGCGGCTCGGGCACTCCGCCGATGAGGGCGGCCTGCAGGATGGCGCGGGCAGAATCCTCGCGCAGGGGGCCGGTCTCGAATTCCGTCTCGGTCAGGCTGTTGCGCCGCAGCTGTTCGCGGTAGAGGGCGCGGTCGAACTGTCCGTCGAGTCCCTGGAAGGCAGGCAGGGCGCGGACGGCCTCGGCCACCCTGGCATCGCCCACGGGACAGGCCGAGCCGGTAGGTCTCGGCATCCAGGACACGCTGCGAGACGAGTTCGGCCAGCACCATCCGGTCGAGGCCCAGCGCCTGCGCCTGTTCCATCGTGATCGGGCTTCCGGTCTGCTGGCTCAGGGCGTTCATCCGGTTTCGCAGGGCGGCGGCATAGCTCTGTACGGGGATCTCGAGCCCGTCCACCAGGCCGATTCGCGTGGTCCGGGCGCCGCCCGGCGATCCGGTGAACCATCCGCCGAGGCCGATGATGAGGAGGCCCAGAAGGACCCACAGCACCGCCCGGTAGCCCGTATTGCGCGCCATTGCCATGCGTTGCCTTCCCCTGCGCGGTTCCCTGTCCGAACCCCGCTGCCGGGGCGCGGCGCCCTGTCTAGGCGGGTGTGCCCCCCCGTGCAAGCATCAGGGACTGACGGCGGCGAGCCGCTCCAGAAGCGCTCCGATGCCGTCCCGGTCCACATTAGCAAAGGCGATGCGCAGTCCCCTTTCGCCGCGGGGGTCTCCCTCGGGGGCGAACATCGTGCCCGGCAGCAGCAGCACCCCTGCCTCCTGCACGAGGCGGCGGGCCAGCGCGTCGGAGCGCTCTGCGAAGGGATGTTCGGCCCAGGCGAAATAGGCGCCGCATCCCCGCAGGCGCCAGCCCTTCGCGGCGAGCCGGGGGAAACCCTCCGTCAGGGCGGCCCGGCGGTCGAGGATCTCCCGCCGCTCTCCGGCGACCCATTCGGAAAGATGCCGCATCCCCCACAGGGCCGCCTTCTGGCCGAGCTGAGGGGCGCAGATCGCCACCGTGTCCAGGAACTTCTCGGCCTCTGCGAGGCGGCCTGGCGAGGCGATCATGGCCCCCGTCCTGTGCCCCGTGAGGCGATAGGCCTTGGAGAAGGAATAGAGCTGGATCAGCGTTCCGTCCCAGTCGGGATCGGCGAACAGATCATGGGGGGATCCCTCGCGGGCGTCGAAGTCGCGATAGGTTTCGTCGAGGATGAGGGCGAGGCCGCGGGCGCGGCAGAGGTCGCGGAAGGCTGCCACGAGGGCCGCGGGATACTCGACGCCGCCGGGATTGTTCGGCGAGACGAGGACAATGGCCCGCGTGCGACCCGTGATCAGGGTTGCGGCGCGCTCGGGATCGGGCAGCAGATCGTCATCCGTGGGCAAGGGCACGGTGACGATGCCGTTCATGTCGTGCCACATGCGGTGGTTGAAATACCACGGGACCGGCAGGATGACCTCATCCCCTTCGCTGCAGAGCGTGGCCAGGGCGGCGCAGTAGGCCTGATTGCAGCCTGCCGTGATGGCCACCTGATCGGGCCGGACCGTTCCGCCATAGGCTGTCGACCAGCATGCGGCGATCTCCTCGCGCAGCGCAGGCAGGCCGAGGACGGGCCCGTAGAGATGGGTGTCGGCCTCGGCCGTCACGAATTCCGCCATGGCCTCGCGCAGCGGGGCGGGCGGGGGATCGACGGGCGCAGCCTGCGAGACGTTGAGCAGCGGACGGTTCGGCGGAAAGGTCACGCCGTCGAGCCAGCGTCGCGCCTCCATGACGGGGGGCGCGAAGGTGGCGGCAGTGCGGGTCAGGGGCATGGGTCGGATCGGTCAGGATTCCAGGCGGGGCCCTTCTGTCGGGCGGCCTGTGGCGGGATGGAAGGCGTCTCAGTCGCGTCCCCGGTAGGGCTCGACATATTGCAGGGCCATGTCCCAGGGAAAGAAGATCCATGTATCCTGGCTGACCTCGGTCACATAGGTATCGACCTGCGGCTTGCCCTTGGGCTTGGCATAGACGGTGGCGAAATGCGCCTTGGGATAGAGGCGCCGGACGAGTTCGAGCGTGCGCCCCGAATCCACAAGATCGTCCACGATCAGGATGCCCGCGCCATCGCGCATCAGTCCGGCATCGGGGGCCTTGAGGATCACCGCCTCGGACTGGGTCTGATGATCGTAGGACTTGACCGAGATCGTGTCCACGGTGCGGATGCCAAGTTCGCGGCTGACGATCATCGCTGGCGCCATGCCGCCGCGCGTCACGGCCACCACCGCACGCCAGGCGCCATCCTCCGGCCCCTGTCCGTCGAGCCGCCAGGCCAGCGCGCGGCTGTCGCGGTGGATCTGGTCCCAGGAGATGTGAAAGCCCTTTTCGTGGGGCAGGCGGTCGGGGCGGGTCTGGTCGGGCATGGCGGACCTTCAGTGACGCAGGATCAGCAGGATGCCAAGGGCGGCGATGAGGGCGGAGGCCGCGCGGTCGATCCAGGGCTTGGCCGCGAAATAGTGCCTCCGGATGGCCACGGCGGACAGGACCACGGCCAAGCCGAGATAGAACAGCAGCTCGACCGAAAGCGCCACCAGATAGACCGAGGCCGTGGCCCAGAAGCCGCGCAGACCGGGAAAGATCGACAGCAGGACCGAGGCGTAGAACAACCCCGGCTTCGGATTGGCAAGATTGAGGGCCATCCCGGCCGCAAAGCCGCGTCCCCTTGCCCCGGCCTCGGGCAGCGGATCGGCGGCGTGTCGCCACATCTTCGAGGCGACCCAGAGAAGATAGGCCCCGCCCAGGACATGGAAGATGGACAGCGCAAGCGGCACCGCCTCGAACAGCACCGTGAGGCCGAGCAGCGCTACGAGGCACCAGGCCGATGCCCCCAGTGCGAGGCCCAGCGCATAGGGGAGCGCAGCGCGCCGCCCCAGCGAGAAGGCCGCATGCGAGACGGCGACGATGCCGGGACCGGGCGAAAGGATGGCCACCGAAAGCGTCGTCACGAACAGGGCGAACTGGGCCAGGGTCACGCCCTCCACAGGTTCACTCGCCCTTGCTGGCGGCGATGTCGGGGGCGTCCACGGCCTTCATGCCCACGATGTGGTAACCGGCATCGACATGCAGCACTTCGCCCGTGGTGGCCGATCCGAGATCCGACAGCAGATAGAGCGCCGCGCGGCCCACCTCTTCCTGCGTCACGTTGCGCCGCAGGGGCGAGTTCAGCTCGTTCCATTTGAGGATGTAGCGGAAGTCGCCGATTCCCGAGGCCGCAAGCGTCTTGATCGGCCCGGCCGAGATCGCGTTGACCCGGATCCCGTCCTTGCCGAGATCCTCGGCCATGTAGCGCACGCTCGCCTCGAGCGCGGCCTTGGCGACGCCCATGATCATTGTAATGCGGCATCACCCGTTCGGCACCGTAATAGGTCAGCGTCAGGCAGGACCCCCCCTCGGTCATGAGGGCCGAGGCCCGCTTCACGGCCGCCGTGAAGGAATAGACGGAGATGTCCATCGAGGTCAGGAAGTTCTGCCGCGAGGTATCGACATAGCGGCCGCGCAGCTCGTTCTTGTCCGAGAAGCCGATGGCATGGACAAGGAAGTCGAGCGGCCCCAGCGCGCGGCCAGCGCCTCGAACAGGGCATCCATCGAGGCCATGTCGGCCACATCGCAGGGCAGCACGATGTCCGATCCGACCTCGGCGGCCAGCGGCGTCACGCGCTTCAGCAGCGCCTCTCCCTGATAGGAGAAGGCAAGCTCCGCCCCATGGTCGTGCAGGACCCGGGCGATTCCCCAGGCGATGGACTTGTCATTGGCGAGGCCCATGATCAGGCCGCGCCGGCCCCGCATCAGCTCGCTTGGCATCCGGCGCATTCCTTCCCCGGCGTCCCTCGCCGCGTCTGTAGGCCATCGTTCGGGGTCCATCAAGACCTGCCCGGCCCGGACCGGGCTTGTCAGGATGGGATGCAGGGTCTAGCCATGAGGAGGGCCGGGCGGAACGGTGAAGGGGGGGGCGACGTGACCGACCGGACAGGAATCTTTGCGGGCGACGATCCGCTGGATATCGCACGGGCCTGGATGCATGAGGCCGAGGCCTCCGAGCCCAACGATCCCAACGCCATCGCCCTGGCCACCGTGGATGCGGCGGGCATGCCCAATGTCCGCATGGTGCTTCTGAAGGCGATCGAGGGGGACGGGCTGACCGGCGGTTTCATCTTCTATACCAACTACGGCAGCACGAAGGCCACGGAGATCGAGGGGAACGGGCGCGCCGCCTTCGTCCTGCACTGGAAGTCGCTGCGCCGGCAGATCCGCGTCCGGGGTCTTGTCTCCCGCGTGGAGGGAGAAGCGGCCGATGCCTATTTCGCCTCCCGTTCGCTGCGGAGCCGGCTGGGGGCCTGGGCCTCGCGCCAGTCGCAGCCGCTGTCCTCGCGCGCGGCGCTGATGGCCGAAGTGGCGCGCATGGCGGCGCGGTTCGGCACCGATCCGCCGCGCCCGCCCTTCTGGGGGGGATTCCGCATCATGCCCCTCGAGATCGAGTTCTGGGCCGATGGGGCCTTTCGCCTGCATGATCGTTTCCGCTGGTTGCGCACAGCCCCCGGCGAATCCTGGATTGTCCATCGCCTGAACCCGTAAGGGTCAGCGACATCGACTTTTGTCAGGCTACCGGACAGGGAGGGGCGGGTATAGGTCAAGGCTCGGTTCGCTCGAGCCAGATTGCGAACGGTAGCAACAAGAACGCCGGCCCGCCACGAGGCCGGGATAACGAAGACCGGAACGATGACTGACAGTGATGATGCGCGACCCGTCGTGAAGGGCCATGTGAAATGGTTCGACCCTGCCAAGGGGTTCGGCTTCGTCGTGGCTGATTCGGGCGGTCCCGACATCCTGCTGCATGTCAATGTCCTGCGCAGCTTCGGGCAGGGCACGGTGGCGGATGGATCAGGCATCGAGATCGAGGTGGCCCGCACCGAGCGCGGCTATCAGGCCGTGGCTGTTCTGTCGATCATACCGCCGGCCGCGCCCCCGGGTGCAGGGCTGGCCGACCTCGCCGAGATGGACCCCGCCCTTCTTGCCGCACAGCCGCTCTTGCCGGCGCGGGTGAAGTGGTTCGACAAGGGCAAGGGCTTCGGCTTTGCCAATGTCTGGGGAGGCGAGGCCGATGTCTTCCTGCATATCGAGGTGCTCCGCCGGTCCGGCTTTGCCGATCTTGCCCCGGGCGAGGCGGTCGGGCTGCGGGTCATCGAGGGGCGGCGGGGCAAGCTGGCCGTCGAGGTGTCGGCCTGGGATGCGGTGCTGCGGGAGGCGAAACGGTGAGGCGGATGATCGGATGGGCGCTGCTCCTGACAGGGGTGGGCGGCACGGCATGGGCGGCTGACTGTGCGGAAGACCGCGTGACGCTGCGCGGATCCTTCGGCGAGGCGAGTTTCACGGTTGTCGTGGCCGATGACGCGGCCGAGCGGGCGCAGGGCCTGATGCATGTCGAGGAGATGGATCCCTTCTCGGGGATGCTCTTCGTCTACGAGGAGCCCCAGCCGGTCGCCTTCTGGATGGAGAACACGCTGATTCCGCTCGACATGATCTTTGCTGATGCGACGGGGACCATCACGCGCATCCATGCCGATGCGGTCCCGCTCGACCGCACGCCGATCCCCGGGGGGGATGCGGTGCAGTTCGTCCTCGAGATCAATGGCGGGATGGCCGCGCGGCTGGGCCTTGCGGTGGGGGATACCCTGCAGCATCCCGCGATCGGCCCCGGTGCTGCCGATCCCTGCGGCTGAGCCCGGCCGAAGACGCATCCGGCCGGCCTGACAGCCATTACCTGACAGATATCAGGAGAGCGGCTCCCACCGCACGCCGGCAGGTGGGATGGCGGCCCCGTTCCAGTCCACGGGGACAGGGTTGTAGTTGAACCAGAAGCGGTGCGTGGCCGTGTCGCGACGACGCAAGCCTTCGGGCAGGGGGTGGGTCTCGATGCCGGCCTGCTGGCAGAGCGATCCGATCATGCGGTCGAGCGCGGCCTCGTCCGGCCAGCCGCCCAGGTAATGCAGCCCCCCCGACCTGACCAGCACGGGCCAGCCCTCGCCGCAACATTCCACAACCTCGGCTGTCCCTTCGAGCTTCTCGCGCCAGTGGCGCAGCTCCCCTCCGGCCGGAAGCGCAACGGCGATGTCGGGCGGCAGGCTTTCCACCCGCGCCACGCGGATGTCGAGTCCGGGCAGGGCCGGGGGAAGGGGAACGGGGATGGCGAAGGACGCGGTCTTGGCATGGGTCCGCGGACCCAGAAGGGCGATTCCCCGATGCCGCGAGAGGCCCTCAAGCAGGGCCGGCGAAAGCGTCGCCACGCCGGGGGCGAGCACCAGCGGATAGGCCGACAGGTCGCCCCGGTCGGGCGGCAGGATGTCGATGTTGAGCCCGAGCCGGCGCAGGCTGCGATACCAGGCGAAGACGAGGCGGAAATAGTCGAAGTCGCGCCCCTGCGGCTGGATCCCCCAGGCCCAGGCGGATTCGTAGTCGAAGATCAGCGCAACGGGCGAAGGGCCGGTGCCGGCTTCGGGCATTGCGGCCAGTTCGCGGGCCAGCTGGGCCGCTTCGTCATGGGCCGGGGCGGGGGCGCTGTCGGGACGCAGCAGGCCCGCATGCATCTGCTCTTGCGCAAAGGGGGCCTGCCGCCAGCGGAAGTAGCAGACGGCCTCGGCCCCGTGGGCGAAGGCCTCCCAGGCCCAGAGACGGGCCATGCCAGGCAGGGGATCGGGATTCCAGGGCGCCCAGTTCACGGGCCCCGGCTGCTGTTCCATCACCCACCAGCGTCCGCGTCCGACACCGCGGTAGAGATCGTGATGAAAGGCCTGGAAGTCGGGGTCGCCCTGACGCAGGAATCGGCGCCGGTGTTCCGGCGAGGCCTCGAGCCGGTCCGACAGGAAGCCGATGGGATAGCTGTCCCAGGCCGCGATATCGAGATCGGCCCCCACCGCCCAATGATCAAAATCGGTGACCCGTCCCATGAAGTTGTGCGCGATCGGCGCATCCGAATGGCGGCGGATGATCTCGGTCTGGAGGCGGTTGAAGGCGGCGACCTCTTCGCTGGCAAAGCGGCGGAAGTCCATCCAGTGCGCGGGATTGGCCTCGGTCACGGTGAGATTGGGCAGGCCCACCTCGTCGAAGCTCGCATATTCCATCGACCAGAAGACGTTGCCCCAGGCCCGGTTGAGCGCCTGAGGAGACTGATACCGCCGCGCCAGCCATTCGCGGAAGGCGGACAGGGCAGAGGGGGAGTAGGACAGCACCGTGTCATGACAGGCATATTCGTTGTCGGTCTGCCAGGCCTGCACGCGGCGTCCATAGCGCTCCGCCAGGGCGGTCACGATCCGGGCGCATTCGGCGCGATAGCCGCGATGGCTGAAATCATAGTGCCGGCGGGAGCCGAAGCCGCGGGGGCGCCCTTCGGCGTCCACGGCCAGCATGTCGGGATGGCGGTCGAGCATCCAGCGCGGCGGCGTTGCGGTGGGGGTGCCGAGAATGACCCTGAGCCCCGCATCCTGCAGCGTGGCGATGGCCCGATCGAGCCAGTCCCAGTCGTAGCGGCCGGGCTCGGGCTCCATCCGGCTCCAGGCGAATTCGCCGATGCGCACCCATCTCAGGCCGATCGCGGCCATGCGGCGGGCATCTTCGGGCCACCACGCCTCCGGCCAGTGTTCGGGATAGTAGCAGACGCCGAGGGTGCGGATCATGGGGGCTCTCGCTCGCATGCGGTTCGGGCATGCCGTATCCCCCAGATCGGCTCCGGAATGAAGGCCTTGCGGGCCGCATGGCGCATGAGAGGTTGGGCGTCAGGGCAGCCGGAGCACCATCGTCGTGGCCGCGCGGAAGCCGAAGACGAGGCGCAGCAGGCCCGTGGAATGGTGCGCGACGGCGCGATAGCCGAGCCGTTCGTAGAGGGCGCGGGCGCGGGGATTTTCCTCGACCACCTCAAGACGCACCTCGCGGAAGCCACGCGCCTGGGCTTCCTCGGCGATGACGGCCAGGAGGGCCGTTCCCACGCCGCGCCCGCGCGCCTCGGGCACGACGGCCAGTCCGTCCATCAGGAAGCGGGCATTCTCGGTGTCGCGCGACAGAAGGGCCAACAGGCCGAGCCGCCAGAGCGCGCCGAAAGGGCCATAGACCGCCATCATCTCGGTGAAACTGCCGTTCACCAGGGCGCCTTCATGCGTCTTGAAGCCGGCGAGGCCGAGAAGGGTTCCCGTCTCGTCCCAGGCGCAGAAGACATGATCCGGGGACAGGACCGATTCGATGAAACGCAGGGCCCGGTCCCGGGGGCCGAGCGCGCGACCGAGCTTGCCGCCGAAGGCCTCCCAGTAGAGGGCAGCGAGGGCGGGGCGGTCGGCGTCGCGAAAGCCGCGCGTGATCCTCATGAGGGGGATTGTGATGGCTTGGCCGGCTTCGGGCAAGGCGCGCCCATCTGGCGGGCGATGGCCTCGGCGGCGTGCAGCTCCGCCGGCGTGTTGCAGGCCAGGAAGGGATCCGGACCGTCATCGGGGACGGGAAAGGCAACCGGGCGCGCCGCCAGGATGTCGGCAAAGGCCATGGCGCGCCGTTCCCCCCGCGCGAGCGTAGCGCGCAGGACGGCGGCGGCCCCGGTCGGCCAGAGCCCGATGACGGGATGGGGCTGTCCCGCCGAGGCGGCGATGGCGGGGCGCCCGCTTCGGTCAGGCGGGCAACCAGATCGGTCGGCAGGAAGGGGCGTCGCAAGGCACGGTCAGCACGGCCGGAGCGCCCACGGCCGCCGCCCAGTCCAGCGCCGCGAGCACTCCCGCAAGCGGACCGGGCCGGCCCGGCAGGGGATCGGCCAGCACGGGCAGACCGAAGGCGGCCAGGCGTCCCGGATCGTCATTGGCATTGATGGCGAGGGGCCCGGCCTGCGGCGCGATCCGCTCCAGAACGGCATGCAGGAGGGTCGCATCGAGGAAGGGGCGCAGGGCCTTGTCCCCGCCCATCCGCCGGCCCAGGCCTCCGGCAAGGATCACGGCGGGGGGACGTTCCATGCGCTCAGCCGCCAGATCAGCCGCCGGAGAGGACGCGCGTGGGGCGCAGATGACCCCCTTCGTAGAGGCCGATCGCAACCGCCCGTCCACCGGAGGAGGCCCAGGCCTCCTCTCCCCATTGCAGGGGGCGGGCCGGGATCACGGCGCCCGGCTGGCCATGGCGCAGCGCATCTTCTGCACCGGGGGCGCAGCGGCATTCCGGCAGCCCTGCCAGAGCCGATTCGAGCGGCAGCAGGCGCGCCTCGAGCGCCTCGGGATCGCCCTCGAGATCCTCCCATGTCGTGGCGCCGGCCAGCGTGAAGGGGCCGGACCAGAGACGACGCAGACGCTCCACATGCCCGAGGCAGCCGAGCACGCGGCCGAGATCGCGCGCGATGGCGCGGACATAGCCGCCCTTGCCGCAGACCATTTCCAGCTCTGCCCGGTCGGGATCGGGCACGCCGACGAGATCCAGCCGTGCAACATGCAGGGGCCGCGGGGCCAGTTCCGGGACATCCCCGCCGCGGGCCAGATCATAGGCGCGTTCGCCGGCGACCTTGACGGCGGAAAAGGCCGGGGGAGTCTGGAGGATGTCGCCCCGGAAGGGAGGCAGGGCCGCCTCGATGGCGGCAGCAGAGGGCCGGCTGGCGCTGGTGGCGGTGACGGTGCCTTCGGCGTCGTCGGTCGTGGTTTCACTGCCCCAGCGGATCGTGAACCGATAGCATTTGAGGGCATCGGTCACGAAGGGAATGGTCTTGGTCGCTTCGCCGAAGGCAATGGCAAGAAGGCCGGTTGCCGCGGGATCGAGCGTCCCGGCGTGCCCGGCCTTGGCTGCGCGCAGAGCCGACCGGGCCTTGTTCACCGCGGCGGTCGAAGTGGGCCCGGCCGGCTTGTCGAGGACCAGCCAACCCGAGACATCGCGCCCCTTGTTCCTGCGTCCCATGGGTCCTCCTTGCTGCGGAAGGCCCGCGCAGTAGTGCGCGCAGGCCCGGCGGTCAAGGCGGGGGCGCCGACGGGGGCGATCATGGCTCGGCCCAGATGCGGCCGATCCCGGTGATCGTCAAGGCGTGGGCGCCGACGGGGCGATCAGGGCGCGGGGGGCAGGGCCTCCTGCGCCAGGATGCCGACGATCGGCCCCATGGGCACTCCGCCGTCCGAACGTCCGATCGCCGGTGCATGCAGGCGGGACACCCGTCCATCGAGATAGAGCGCGTCGGGAAGGCCGAGGCCGTCGCGGAACAGACGCGCAAATTCCCAGAAGGTCACGGGGCGGCGGGACATGGCAAAGACCGCCCGGCTGCCATCGGACGAGGTGCCGACCCCGTTGCGGATGTTGCGGGAGTCCGAATCGGGCAGAAAACGCGGGTGGATCGAGCCATCGATCAGCAACATCGGGCCGGACTGCGTGGCAAAGTCGCAATGACGCGGTGCGGCGGCATAGGCCTCTGTTTCGATCACGAAGGCCCCTTCGGGGGCGATACAGAACACGCCGTTCGGGACCATCCCGAAATTGCCCGGACCGGGACCGGGGACGAGAGAGCGGATCTCTTCTCCGTCCTCGACATAGAGGCCTACGGGACTGCGGTCGGCATGATACATGCCGGCATTCATGGCAAAGGCGAGCGGACCGCGCGCGGCCTCGATGGCGGCGAAGCTGCCGAAGGGGCGGCCATCCGCATCATTCAGGAACAGGCGGATGCGTTCCTGTCGGGGGGCAGCCTCGCAGATCGTGTAGGGCATGTCCTCGAAGCGGATGTCCCGGCAGGTCACGGCCGCAGCCGGACCGGCCAGCACAGCCAGCGCGAAGGCGCCAGCAAGGCCTCTCGTCATGCCTCGGGATCCTCCGCAACATCGCGCCGGATACGGGGATCGGCAAAGAGGCGGCGGGCGGCGTCGAGGCGGTCGAAGCTTTCGTCCATGGCAAAGCGCAGGTCGGGCACATGGCGCAGCTCCACCCGCGAGGCGAGACGCCGGCGGATCTCGCCCTTGTGGCGGCGCAGTGCGGCGATGGCCGCCTCTGTCCCCTCTCCGCCGAGCGGCAGGACATGGGCCGTGGCCTGTCTGAGATCGGGCGAGACGCGCACCTCGCCCACCGTGATGGATCGTCCCGCGAGGGCGGGATCGTGGATGTCGCCCTCGGCGAGGATCTCGGAGAGGGCGCGGCGGATCAGTTCGCCGACGCGGAGCTGGCGCTGGGATGGTGCGGACATGGGCCGCCAGATAGGCCGCGCGCGCGCAGATGCCAAGCGTCGGAGTGCTGGCCGGGCGTCACCAGAGGCGCTAGGAGGGGCCGACAGCAGCGGAGGGACGGGCAATGGAGGATGTGCCGGGGATCGTCGTCACGGGGGCCTCGGGCCGCATGGGGCGGGTGCTGCTCCGCCTTCTGGCCGCGGATCCGCGCTGTCGCCTCGTCGGAGCGGTCGAGCGGGAGGGGCATCCCTGGATCGGCCGCGACGCGGGTGAGGCGATGGGCGGGGCACCCCTCGGCGTGACCGTCACCGACGATCCGGTGGAGGCCTTTGCCCGGGCGCAGGGGATCATCGACTTCACCGCCCCCGAGGCGAGTCTCGGTTTCGCGGCGCTGGCCGCACAGGCCCGCGCGGTTCACGTGATCGGCACCACCGGCTTCACCGAGGAACAGATCGCCCGGCTGGAGCCTGCCGCGCGGCATGCGGTGATCGTGCGGGCCGGCAACATGAGCCTGGGCGTCAACCTGCTTGTGGCGCTGACGCGAAAGGTGGCCGCGGTCCTGGGCGAGGAGTGGGACATCGAGATCCTCGAGACCCATCACCGGATGAAGGTCGATGCGCCCTCGGGAACTGCGCTGATGCTGGGCGAGGCGGCGGCAGAAGGGCGCGGGGCACGGCTGGCCGATCTGGCCGAACGGGGCCGGGACGGGATGACGGGGCCGCGCGGCCGGGGACGGATCGGATTCGCCAGCCTGCGCGGGGGCGACATCGTGGGCGAACATGACGTGCTGTTCGCGACCGAGGGAGAGAGGATCCTGCTGCGCCATGTCGCCACGGATCGCGGCATCTTTGCCCGCGGAGCCATCGCGGCCGTGCTCTGGGGGCAGGGGCGGGATCCGGGTCAGTATTCCATGATGGATGTTCTGGGCCTTGGCTGAAGGCGATCAGAAGTCCACCGCGCGGCCATTGCGTTCCCAGTCGCCGTAGCGGACCGGCTCGGGCCCGGCCGGCCCCCCCTTTTCCGGGGGCAGGACGAGGGGCTTTGCCGCGCGGCGGCGGGCCTCGGCCTCGGCCAGGGCACGCGTGCAGCAGCGGGAAGCGGTCGCGGGATCGGCTCCGGCAGGCAAGGGAAGCGGTCTGTCGGCGGGATCGTCGGCCATGGAACCTCTCCGGCTGGCTGCGCCTTGCAGGGGGCGCGGCTGGCACCTATAGCCCGGCCGCGTGGGGTGGGAAAGTCGCAGCCGCGGCAGGGGCGCGGCCCGGGATGCGCGGGCCGGAAGGGGAGCCTGGGGCGCATGACGGATGATCGTTGGGGCGGCAGCCGGAAAGGCCGGAAGGGCAGAGGACATGCCGGTTCCCCCCGGAGCGGCGACCGCGGCCGGCCCCATGTCTCACGTCGCGCTGCCCTGCGCCCGCCGGCATCCGATGGCGAGCGGGACCTGTCCGCCGATCCGGCCGGTCTGGCGCCGCGTCGCGCTGCCCTGCGGCTGCTCGATGCGGTCACGGGAGAGGGGATGCTCCTGTCCGATCCGCGTGCGGCCGGCCTTCTGACGGCGCTTCCGCCCGAAGGCCGGGCACGGGCCCGGCGCCTCGCCCTGGGCGTGCTGCGGCAGATGGGCCGGACCGATGCCTGGCTGGCCAGGCGCCTGCGCAGCCGCCCGCCCTTGCCGGTTCTCAATGTCCTGCGCCTGGCGGCCTGGGAGCTGGGCTCGGGCGAGGCCCCGCATGGTGCTGTGAATGCCGCCGTGACGATCCTGGCTTCGGCGCCGCGCTCCGCCGGCTACAAGGGCCTGGCCAATGCGGTCCTGCGGGCCCTGGCCGCCGAAGGCGCTCCGGCCTGGGCCGCCCTGCCGCCGGGCCGCCTGCCGGACTGGCTGCGCAGCCGGCTGGTGGCGGCCTGGGGGGAGCAGACAACCGCCGCCATCGAGGCCGTTCAGGAGCAGATCCCCCCCATCGATCTGACGGCAAGGGGCGATCCGGCAGCTCTGGCGGCACGCCTGGGGGGGCGGCTCCTGCCGACAGGGACGGTGCGGATCGGCTCTGGGCGGCAGGTCACGGCACTGCCGGGCTGGCATGAGGGCGCCTTCTGGGTCCAGGACGCGGCGGCCGCCCTGCCGGTGCGCCTGCTCGGGCCCCGGCCGGGAGAACGGGTGATCGATCTCTGCGCCGCGCCAGGCGGCAAGACGCTTCAGCTCGCCGCGGCGGGGGCGGAGGTGACGGCCGTGGACCTGTCTGCCGCCCGGCTCGAGATGCTGCGGGAAAATCTGGCGCGGACCGGCCTGCAGGCCCGTGTGATCCTGGGGGATGCCCTGGAGATCCGGCCGCAGGAATGGGACGGGGTGCTTCTCGATGCACCCTGCTCTGCCACAGGCACGATGCGCCGGCATCCGGACCTGCCCCGTGGCCCGAGACGGATCGGAGATCGCCGCCATGATCGAGCTTCAGGCGCGTCTGCTCGATCATGCGGCAGGGCTTGTCCGGCCCGGGGGGCGGCTCGTCTATGCCGTCTGTTCGTTGCTGCCAGAGGAAGGCGAGGCGCAGTGGAGCGCCTTCCTCGCCCGCCATCCGGGCTTCGTGCCCGAACAGGGGGCCATCTCCGGGGCTGATCCGGCCTGGCAATCCGCGAAGGGCTGGCGCACCCGTCCCGATCTGTGGCCTGATGGAGGGGGGGCTGGACGGCTTCTTTCTTGCGCGGGCCCGCAAGGTGCGGGCATGACGGCCGCCTGCGGGCATGTCCCTGCCGGCGGCCGGGGCGGAGGGCAGGCTTGACCGGGCAGGGGATCTTGTCGAGGACACGGAGACAGGCCTGGGCCGATCGCTGGTCGGCCCGGCGGGCCGCACTCCTGATCGCCCTGACCGGACCTTCTGCCATCCGCTGGCCAGAGCCACGCCTGGCCGGTGATCCCCGGCGAGGACGGTGGCTGCTGGAGGGACGCTGGCGGATCGGGGCCGAAGTCTTCGAGGCTCCGGGCATCATGCCATGGGATCTGGCCCCCGAAATGCCCGAGGCCGCAGCCCTTCACGGCTGGGACTGGCTCGATGATCTGGCGGCCGTGGGCGATGCACGCGCCAGGGCCCTGGCCCAGACCTGGGTGAGGGACTGGATCGCCCGCTACGGAAGGGGAACGGGGCCGGGATGGACGCCGGCCCTGTCGGCCGGGCGGTTGCTGCGCCTGCTCGGCCATGGGGCCTTCCTGCGCCGGGGGGCGGATGCCCTCGAGGAACCGGTCCTGGTGCGGGTCGTGGCCCGGGATGCTGCCTTTCTCGCCGGGCGCTGGCGCAGCCTGGCCAGGCCCGAAATGCGGTTCGCGGCCCTGACCGGCCTGATCCAGAGCGGCATCGCCCTGCCCGGGCGGAGCGCTTCCGTCGAGCGCATCGGCCGGTCCCTGGTCCGTGAGGCGAAACGCGCCATCGATGCGCAGGGCGGCACGCCGTCGCGCAACCCCGAAGCCCTTCTGGCCTGCGTCGGGCATATCCTCGACGCCTCGCATGCGATGACGGCCGCGGGTCGGCCTCCGCCGCCCGAACTGGCCGCGGCCGTGGCCCGGGCCGCCCCCGTTCTGCGGACCCTGCGCCATGCCGATGGCAGCCTGGCGCGGTTCCATGGCGGCGGGAGGGGTGGCGAAGGCGCACTGGAGCAGGTTCTGGCCGCCGCCGGCCGTCCCTCTGTCGGAGGCGGCAGGCCCCCTCTCGCGATGGGATATCTGCGCCTGGCAGCCGGTCGCACGACACTCATCGCGGACGCCGCTCCGCCGCCGTCGGGCGCGGCGTCCTGCACGGCCCATGCCTCGACCCTGGCGATCGAGGTGACATCGGGGCGCCGTCCGCTGATCGTGAATTGCGGACCGGGTCATGGCTTCGGGCGGGACTGGCAGCGCGCGGCGCGGGCGACCCGTTCCCATTCGGCGCTCGAGCTGGATGGGCTGTCCTCCTCGCGCCTCGGGGTCCAGCACCCGGGCGAGGAGGGCGCGCGTCTTGTCGAGGCGCCGCGGCGCGTCATCGCCGAGATCACCCCCCTGTCGCGGGGATTGCGCGCCGAACTGGCTCATGACGGCTGGCGCGCGAGCCATGGTCTGACCTGCGCGCGAATCCTGCGGCTCTCTCCGGACGGCAGCAGGATCGAGGGCGAGGATCTCCTGACGACCCTCACAAGGGCCGATGGCGAACGGCTTGACCGCGCCCTGTCCGGGGCTCGGGGCCTGGGGCTGCCGGCCGCGGTGCGCTTCCATTTCCACCCGGATGTGGAGGCCGAACTGGAGGATCATATGGTGCATCTCGGCCTGCCGAATGGAGAGCGCTGGGTGCTTGCTCAGGAAGGGGCTGTCGATGTGACGATCGAGCCGTCCGTCCATCTCGACCCGGGGGCCCTGCATCCCTATCCTGCCCTTCAGGCGGTGCTGCATCTGCGCGTTCTGGGGGCCAGCACGCGCTTGCGCTGGACACTGACCAGAAGCAAGGGCACATCCGGGGCTCTGCGGGATCTCGGGCCGGTCGGGTTCCGGGACGAATCCTCTGAGGAGGCATCAGCATGACCATGGATCTGCGGCCTGTCCGGCGTGCCCTGCTGTCGGTTTCGGACAAGACCGGGCTGGCCGATCTGGCCCATGCGCTGGCCCGCAAGGGTGTCGCCCTGATCTCCACGGGCAGCACGGCGGCCATGTTGCGCGCGACCGGGTTGACCGTGACCGAGGTGGCCGAGGTCACCGGCAGCCCGGAGATGCTGGGCGGCCGCGTCAAGACGCTCCATCCCCGGATCCATGGCGGCCTGCTCGCCCGGCGCGACGATCCGACCCATCTGGCAGAAATGGCCGCACAGGGGATCGAGGGGATCGACCTGCTGGTGGTCAATCTCTACCCCTTCGAGGCCACCCGGGATTCGGGGGCGCCCTTCGACGAGATCGTCGAACAGATCGATGTCGGGGGGCCGGCGATGATTCGCGCAGCGGCCAAGAACCATCGCGACGTGGCTGTGGTCACCGATCCGGCGGATTATGCCGCCCTTCTGGCGGAGCTGGAGCAGCAGGGCGGCACGACGGGGGCGTTGCGCCGCGCGCTGGCGCAGAAGGCCTTCGGACGCACGGCCGCCTATGATGCCGCGATTGCCGCCTGGCTGTCCGGCGATGCGATGGATGCCCCCTGGCGCGCCCTGGCCGGGCGGCTCGGCCAGCCGCTCCGCTATGGAGAGAACCCCCATCAGCGCGCCGCGCTCTATCTGACGCAGGAGCGGCGCTCTGGCGTCGCCACGGCCCGGCTCGTTCAGGGCAAGCCATTGTCCTACAACAATATCGCGGATGCCGATGCCGCATGGGAGGCCCTTGCGGAGCTGCGCGACACGGCCGCCTGCGTGATCGTCAAGCATGCCAATCCCTGCGGCGCGGCCGTGGGGGAAACGGTGGCAGAGGCCCATGCAAGGGCGCTGGCCTGCGATCCTGTCTCCGCCTTTGGCGGGATCGTTGCGGTCAGCCGTCCGCTCGACCGCGCAACAGCCGAGGCGGTGACGGCCGTCTTCACCGAAGTCGTCGTGGCCCCGGACGCCGATGCGGAGGCACGCGAAGTCTTTGCCCGCAAGCCGAATCTGCGCCTCCTGCTGGCTGGCGATCCGCCCGATCCGGCGGCGCCGGGCCTGACATGGAAGGCTGTCGCGGGGGGCGTTTCTCCTGCAGGATCGCGACAAGGGGATCCTGGAGAGGAACAACCTGCAGGTCGTGACGTCGCGGGCCCCCGACGAGGCCGAGATGGCCGACCTGATCTTTGCCTGGAAAGTGGTCAAGCATGTGAAATCCAACGCGATCGTCCTGGCCTCTGGCGGGGCGACGGTCGGAATCGGAGCGGGCCAGATGAGCCGGGTGGACAGCGTGCGCATCGCGACCTGGAAGATGGCCGAGCGGGCCGGTGAACGGACCGGACGGGTCGTGATGGCCTCTGATGCCTTCTTCCCCTTTCCCGATGGGGTGGAGGCGGCCGCCCGGGCAGGCGTGACCGCCGTGATCCAGCCCGGCGGATCCCAGCGCGATGCCGAAGTGATCGCCGCTGCCGAGTCGCATGGCATGGCCATGGTCCTGACGGGCCTGCGTCATTTCCGGCATTGAGGGCCCCCGCGATGGCCCGTCCGAAAGCCCCGGCCGCCTCTTCCCCGATCCGTCCGATGCTCTGGACGGCGCTGGCGGTCTTCCTGGCCGATCAGCTTTCGAAATGGGTCGTGGTCCATGCCCTCGATCTGCGCAACCGCTTGGAGATCGAGGTCTGGCCGCCCTTTCTCAATTTCCGCATGGCCTGGAACCGGGGGGTCAATTTCGGCCTGGCGGCCGGGTTCGACCTGCGCTGGTTCCTGATCGCGCTGGCGCTGGCCATTTCGGCTACGGTCGTCTGGTGGATGCGGCACGAGGGAGGGGGCCTGCGGGCGCAGATTGCGGCGGGCCTGCTGGTCGGCGGAGCGCTGGGCAATGTGGTGGATCGCCTGCTCTACGGGGCGGTTGCAGACTTTCTCAACATGTCATGCTGCGGCATCGAGAACCCCTGGGCCTTCAACATTGCCGATGTGGCAATCGTCGCGGGCGCGATGGGCCTTGTCCTGTTCGGGGGGCGGAGGGCGGATCCTCCGCGGCGCGGCCGCACGAAGAGCGGATGACGGGGGGCGCCGTCTGCGCTAGGAGGAAGGACATGAGGACGAGACTCTGGATCATGGGCGCTGTGACGCTCTTCCTCCTCGCAGCCTGTGGAGGCCCGCGGGGCAACTGGCGCGCCGAGATCGGCCTGCCGACCCCCAACCCGCGCGTCATCGAGCCGCTCCCGCCCCTGACGATTCCGACTCGGCTGGATCTGCCGCCGCCGGGCTGACCCTCGGCGATCCGTCCATCAATTCCGCGTATCCCCGCTTGCGGGAGAGGGCCCTCCCGTGAAAGCGTCCCCCCGTCGCCCGAGGGAGATCGCGATGCCGTTCCGAAAGCCGATCCTTGCCGCACTGATCTGCTGGCCGCTCGCCCTGCCTGCACAGGAGGTGACGACGGCGACGCTCGACAACGGCATGCAGATCGTCGTCATCGAGGACCACCGCGCGCCTGTCGCCGTGCACATGGTCTGGTATCGCACGGGTTCTGCCGACGAGCCGGTCGGCCGGTCGGGCGTGGCGCATTTCCTCGAACATCTCCTGTTCAAGGCCACGGACGACATGGAGGCCGGCGAGTTCTCGCGCGTGGTGGCCGAAAATGGCGGCACCGACAACGCCTTCACCAGCTACGACTATACCGCCTACTACCAGCGTGTCGCGGCCGATCGGCTCGAACTCATGATGCAGATGGAAGCGGATCGCATGAATGATCTGCGGCTGACGCCCGAGGACATTGCGACCGAACGGCAGGTGATCCTCGAGGAACGCTCGCAGCGGGTGGACAGCGATCCCTCTGCCATCGCGCGGGAACAGATGCGCGCGGCGCTCTGGCTCAATCACCGCTACGGGACACCCGTGATCGGCTGGCGCCACGAGATGGAGGCGCTCGACATGGAGGATGTCCTGCAGACCTATGACCTGTGGTATTCGCCCAACAATGCCATCCTGGTCGTGGCCGGGGATGTCGATCCCGCAGCGGTGATCGCCATGGCCGAAAGGCATTACGGGCCGCTGCCGGCCGAGCCCGACCTGCCCCCCCGGATCCGCGCGCAGGAACCGCCGCAACTGGCTGCAAGGCGGGTGATCTACGAGGATCCGCGCGTGGCCCAGCCCTATCTGCTGCGCAGCTATGTCGCGCCTGCACGCCGGACTGGCGACCAGAAGCAGGCCGCGGCGCTGCTGACCCTTGCACGGATCCTCGGGGGGTCGTCCTTCACCTCCGTCCTTGCCGAGGCTCTGACCTTTGACAGTGAGATCGCCCTGTTCACGGGGGCGGATTATGATGGCGTGGCGCTCGATCAGGGCACCTTCAGCCTCTCGGTCGTCCCGCGGCCCGGCGTGTCGTTGGCCGAGGCGGAGGCCGCGATGGATGCCGCGCTGGCCCGCTTTCTTGAGGAGGGCGTCGATTCCGGACAGCTCGAGCGGATCCGCGTGGAACTGGCCGCGGCCGAGATCTATGCGCAGGACCGCATCGAGGAACTGGCCAACCGTTATGGGGCGGCACTGGCCACGGGCCTGACCGTCGCCGACGTGAAGGCCTGGCCCGATCTTCTTCAGAGCGTGACGGCCGAAGATGTCATGGCTGCAGCACATGCGCTTCTTGACCCTCGGCAGTCCGTAACCCTCTGGGTTTCGAGTGGTGAGGAGACGACCCCATGATCCGCCTGCTGCTGGCCCTGACACTGATCCTCGGTGCTGCCGCAGCGCGGGCCGAGATCGCGATCCAGGAAGTCGTCTCGCCGGGCGGGATCCGGGCCTGGCTGGTGGAAGAGCATTCGCTTCCCTTCACGGCCCTGGAAATCAGCTTCCGCGGCGGGGCCAATCTCGACCGAGAGGGCAAGCGCGGCTCGGTCTATCTGATGACGGGTCTTCTGGAGGAAGGGGCCGGGGACCGCGATGCCCGCGCCTTTCAGGCCGCGCGCGAGGGACTGGGGGCCGTCTTCCGCTTCAGCGCCACCGATGACAGCGTGTCGATCTCGGCCTCCCTGCTGACCGAGACCAGGGACGAAGCTGCGGCGCTTCTGCATCAGGCGCTGGTGGCGCCCCGTTTCGATCCCGATGCGGTGGAACGGGTGCGCGGCCAGGTGCTGGCCGGGCTGGCCCATGATGCACAGGACCCCCGCATGATCGCCTGGAATGCGCTGGATGCCCTGGCCTTTCCCGATCATCCCTATGGCAGCCCCATCGAGGGCACGCCCGAATCGGTCGCCGCGCTGACGCGGGAGGATCTTCTGCAGGCCCATCGCGATGCTCTGGTGGGCGGACGCGTCCATGTCGCCGCCGTGGGCGACATCACGGCAGAGGAGCTGGGGCGCCTGCTCGATGACCTTCTTGCCGGTCTTCCAGCGGACGGGCCGCCGCTGCCCGAGCGGGTCGAGCCCGCCTTTGCCGGCGGGGTGACCGTCATCGATTACCCCACGCCTCAGGCCGTCGCCGTCTTCGGCCAGCGGGGCATCGCGCGGGATGATCCTGACTGGTTCGCGGCCTTCGTCCTCGATCACATTCTGGGTGGCGGCGGCTTCGAGAGCCGTCTGATGACGGAGATCCGCGAGCGGCGCGGCCTGACCTACGGGATCGGCACCGGCCTTGTGCCGCTCGAGTTCGGGGCGACCTGGGTGGGCTCGGTCGCCTCGTCCAACGCCACCATGGCCGAAGCCATCGCCGTGACGCGCGATATCTGGGCCGATGTCGCCGCCCATGGTGTGACCGAAGAGGAGCTGCGCGCCGCCAAGACCTATCTGACGGGCGAATATGCGCTGCGTTTCGACGGCAACGCCCAGATCGCCCGCATCCTGGTCGCGATGCAGATCCTGGGCCTGCCGACAAGCTATGTCACCGAACGCAACGCCCTGGTCGAGGCCGTGACGATGGAGGACATCCGGCGCGTTGCCGCCGAGCTGATGGACCCTGACCGGCTGACTTTCGTGATCGTCGGTCGGCCCGAAGGGCTGGAGTCGGGGCAGGGGGCCGGCGATGCGGAAGAGAGCGCTCCGGTATCCGGCGACCGTCCTCCGGCAGAGCTGCCGGCGGCTGCGCCTGGCGATCAGGGGTGACGGACGCCCCCTCTCGTCGAGGCGACGGGCCCCATGCTAGGACGAGGGCATGACACGCCCCCTTGTCCCGCCTCCGGCGTCGCCTGCGATCCGTCTGCTGGATCCTGCCGCGATCGACCGCATCGCTGCAGGCGAGGTCGTCGAACGCCCTGCCTCTGCTGTCAAGGAACTGGTGGAGAATGCCCTTGATGCGGGGGCTGCGCGGATCGATGTCGCCCTGGCCGAAGGCGGGCGGGCACTCATCCGCGTGGAGGATGACGGTTGTGGCATCCGTCCGGAGGAGCTCCCCCTGGCCCTTGCCCGGCATGCCACCTCCAAGACCGACGGGCGCGATCTTCTCGATCTCCGATTCTTCGGCTTCCGCGGAGAGGCGCTGGCCTCGCTCGCCGCCGTGGCGCGACTCTCCCTCACGAGCCGGGTCGAGGGGCGCGAAGCGGCCATGATCACCGCCGAAGGGGGGCAGGTCGGTCCCGTGCGGCCGGCCGCCCTGTCGCGGGGGACCGTGGTCGAGGTGCGCGATCTCTTCTTCGCGACGCCTGCCCGGCTCAAGTTCCTGCGCGGCGCACAGGCCGAACGGATGGCCGCGGCCGAGGCGTTGCGCCGTCTCGCGATGGCGGCCCCCGGCGTGGCCTTCACCCTGCGCGACCTGTCTGCCGGGGGCGAGAGGGTGCTCATGCGACTGCCGGCGGAGACGGGCGAGGAGGCCTTGCGGGCCCGCCTGGCTGCCGTGCTGGGGCGCGCCTTCGCGGACGGCGCCATCGCCATCAGGGAGGAGAGGGACGGCTTTCTCCTGACTGCTCTGGCCTCTCCGCCTGCCGAGGCACGGGGCGCGGCGGTCTCCCAGTATGTCTTTGTCAACGGACGGCCGGTAAAGGACCGTCTTCTGCTGGGCGCCTTGCGGGCCGGCTATGGGGATCTGCTGCCGGCCGGGCGCCATCCGATGGCGGCGCTCTTCCTCGACTGCGATCCCATGCGTGTCGATGTGAATGTCCACCCCGCCAAGGCCGAGGTCCGCTTTCGCGAACCGGACCTCGTGCGCAGCCTGGTGGTCGGGGGGTTGCGGCGCGCGCTTGGCGGCTTGCATGCCGCTTCCGGTCTGTCGAGGAGCGCGCTCGGGATGATGCGCCCCTCTGCCGCCGCGGTCGAGGCAGCCCGCGCGGCGCAGGCGCCCCTCGATCCGCGACCGTCCCTGCATTCTCTCCCCGTGCCCCATCAGCAGCCCGTGGCGATGCCCGGCTTTGCCGAGATCGCCCCGCCAGCCGCCCGCATCTGGGAAACGCCCGCCGACGCGCCTCCGGCGCCGAAGACCGACCATCCGCTGGGCGTGGCCCGGGCACAGATCCATGGCAACTGGATCCTGGCCGAGACGGCCGAGGGTCTCGTCCTCGTGGACCAGCATGCCGCCCATGAACGGCTGGTCTATGAAAGGCTGAAGCGCGAGGCCCGTTCGGGGCGCGTGGTGGTCCAGCCGCTGCTGGTGCCGCTTGTCGTCGATCTGGGGCCGGCCGATGCCGAAAGGCTGATGGCCGCTGCCGGGGATCTGGCGCAGGCGGGGCTGGAGATCGAGCCCTTCGGAGGCACGGCCCTTCTCCTGCGCGCCATGCCTGCTGCGCTCGGGGCGGCGGACGGGGCGGCCCTGCTGCGCGATCTTGCCGCCCTTCTGCCGGAGAGGCCCGCCGATGAGGCGCTGGAGACGCGGCTTGACGCCCTTCTCGCGCGCATGGCTTGCCATCATTCGGTGCGCGCCGGTCGCAGGTTGCGGCTGGAGGAGATGGATGCCCTCTTGCGCGAGATGGAGCGCACGCCGGGGGCCGGCGCCTGCAACCATGGACGGCCAACCTTCGTGTCCCTGTCGCTCAGGGACATCGAACGTCTGTTCGGACGACGCTGACGGACGCCGGAGAGCCGCGGAAGGATCGGGTGGAATGCGGAGTCCCGTGCCGTCAGGCCCAGGCCTCCCGTCTCGCAGAGCCGCCCTCCGCCGCCCCTTCGCAATCCATCTCCGCGCGCAACCGCCCGAGTGCGAGGCGCAGGCGCGATTTCACGGTGCCAAGAGGCAGGCCCGTCCGGGCCGCGATCTCGCTATGGGTCATGTCGGCCCAATAGGCATGCTCGACCATCCGGCGCTGGGCCAGGGGCAGGGCATGCATCGCTATGGCAAGGCGGTCGGCCTCCTGCCGCAGGGCGAGCCTGTCCAGCGGCTCCGGGTCGGCCTTCGGTCCCCAGGGCAAATCGTCAGGCGGGGGATGCCGGTCGCGCCGGATCAGGTCGATCCGCCGGTTCCGGGCGACCGTGAAGATCCAGGTGGTCGCGCTGGCCCGGGCGGGGTCGAAGAGATGGGCCTTGTGCCAGACGGCCGCCAGTGCTTCCTGCACGCAGTCTTCCGCGACTTCCGGTGTCGAGCCCGAGCGGATGAGGAATGCGCGCAGGCGGGGTGCGAAATGGCGGTAGAGGCGGGCAAAGGCCTGCTGATCCTGATGATCCCGGATCTGCAGCAGATCATCCGTCCAGGGGTCGCCGGTTTGCGCTGGGCCCGAGGGCGTGCGGTTCATGACAGGTCTCCCTCCGCTTGACCTGAGACGATACGAAGGGACATAGGGCAGGGGCGCCGGACCGTTACCTTCATGACCGCGCATCCCCCTGTGCAGGAATGCAGGGAGCCAGGCAGGGCAAGGAACCGGATCCCGATGCCCGGTGTTCCTCTGCCGGGAATCACGACCATCCGGCCCGTGCCGAGGGCGAAGTCAGGGGTCGGCGGCTGCACCGAAGGCGGGGCCACACAGGGAGGCCAGAATGGACATCGCAAGGGACAAGGTGGGCGAGCTGATCCTTCTGGCCCGCGAGATCGCCCAGGGAATGCCGGATGCCGAAGCCCAGTTCGACGGTCTGATCGAGGGAATGGACGAGGACGAGCGCGCCGATGTGGTTGCGCTGCTGTGGATCGGCCGTGGGGCCTTCGAACCGGAGGAATGGGACGAGGCCCGGCGCACGGCCATGGAGGAGGCAACCGTTCCGACCGCCGCCTATCTCAAGGGAAGCCCGCATCTGGCCGATCACCTGGAGGCGGGTCTCGAGGCCATGGGCATCGATCCGCGCGAAGCAGAGGACGATGCGACCCTGCCCGTCTGATCCGGCCCGTCCGGGGTGGACCCGGGGGGATTGCCGATGACTGACATCTCTCCGTTATTGCCTGACGATGCCTTCCCGCATCGGATGGCGAGGCCAGCCCCCCGGGACCCCCTCAGCAGCCAGGAAGGAGAGATCATGCGCAGGCCCCCCCTTCTTCCCCGTCTTTCTGCCGTGCTGATGGCCCTCTGGCCGATGGCGCTTGCCGCCGATGACCTGGCCCTGGTGATCGGCACGGGTGATTACGAGAACCTGCCCGATCTGCCCGCAGGGCGGGAGATGGCCCGGGCTGCGGAGGGGATCGCGGCGCTGGGTTTCGATGTCACGGTGCTCGAGGATGCGCGGGCCGCCGATCTCGCCCCGGCTCTCGAGACCTTCCTGCGCGCGGCCCCGGATGCAGACCGCCTGCTGGTGGCCCTGTCGGGACGCTTCGTCACCGATGGCGAACGAAGCTGGTATCTCACCCGCGAGGCGCCGTTGCCGGGACTTCTGCGGATCGATGGGCGCATGCTCTCGGTCGAGAGCCTGATGCTGGTGCTGGCGCGTGCCCCCTCCCGTGCGGTCCTGCTGCTCGGGGTGGAGCCGGGCGAGGGGAGGGCCTTCGATCCATGGCTGCAGGAGGGACTGGGGACGCTGGATGTGCCGCAGGGGGTGACGGTGCTGCGGGGCAGGCCCGAGGATGCAGCAGCCTTCCTCGCCGACGAGCTGGCCGTGGCAGGGGGGGACCGTCTCGCGTCTGGTGACCGCAAATGCAACCATCGAGCCAGAGGGCTATTTGCCGCGCGGCTTCGTCTTTGCACCGCCCGCCCCCCAGGGCCGCCTGCCCACCCAGGCCGAACAGGCCCAGGAAACTGCCGTCTGGCAGGGGGCTGTCGCCCTCGATACCGTGGCCGCCTACGAGAGCTATCTGCGCACCTATCCGAACGGCCGCTATGCCATCCAGGCGCGCGAGGCCATCGCCGCCATCCAGGACGAGCCCTTCCGCGCCGAAAGACTGGCAGAGGACAGGCTCGCCCTCTCGCGCGAGGAGCGGCGGGCCATCCAGCGCAACCTGTCGCTTCTGAACTTCGATCCGCGTGGCATCGACGGGATCTTCGGCCCCGGCACGCGGGGCGCGATCCGCAACTGGCAGCAGCAGAACGGTTTTGCGCAGACGGGCTATCTCGATGCCGATCAGATCGCTCGTCTGGAGGCACAGGCGGCCCGGCGCGCCGCCCAGCTCGAGGCAGAGGCCGAGCGTCAGCGCCAGGCTGCCGAGGCGGCCGACCGCGCCTTCTGGGAAGAGACCGGTGCCCGCGGCGACGAGGCCGGCCTCAGGGCCTATCTGGCCCGCTATCCCGAAGGCCTTTTTGCCGCGGACGCCACCGAGCAGCTTGCCCGCATCGAGGCGCGCAACCGTGCCGAGGCCGAGGCCGCCGACAGGGCCGCCTGGGACCGCGCCAGACAGGCGGACACGGCCGAGGCCTTCCGCGAATATCTTGAGGCCTTTCCCGAAGGGCGCTTTGCTGCCGAAGCCCGGGCCCGTCTCGATGCGATCCTGCGGCGGGCCGAGGAGGCGGAAGGGCGTGCCGCGGCCGAGGCGGCCGAGGCAGCGCTGGGCCTCAACACGCTGACACGGCGGGTGATCGAACAGCGCCTTGCGGCGCTGGGACTGGACCCAGGCGCCGTGGACGGCAATTTCGATGCCGGAACGCGCCGGGCCTTGCGCGCCTATCAGCGTGACCGCAGCCTTGGTGCGACGGGCTTTCTCGACGAGGCGACGCTGGTGCGCCTCCTGGCCGATACGCTGCAGCAGGCCCTCGATCGCTGACCATGGCGGCCCCGGATCGGGGGCCGCCAGGGCACGCCTGCATCAGGGCTGTGCAGGCACATAGCGCTCGAAGAGCAGCCGTGTCAGGACCTGCTGGCCCTGACCGAGTTGCCGGACAGCCACCAGATAGGTGCCCCGCTGCACCTGCGCGATCAGCCGACTGTCGAGCGACTGGCCATTGTCGTCATTATAGCCGATCTCGCGGCCGAAATCGTCGAAGAGCCGCAGCATCGGATCTCCCTGGCCGTTGGTCACCGCCTCGATCAGGACGATCCCTGCTTCGGGCACATCGAAGGACAGCCAGGTGGCGCGCTCGTCGGTGCTCTGGATGTCCGAGCGCAGGCGAGCACTCAGCAGGCCCAGATCGGTGACCGGATAGGATCCGTCCAGGGGGGGCGCCGCCTCGCCCCGATCATAGAGGGCGATCTGGGCGGCCAGCGGATCATAGGCGGACAGGCGAATCGTGATCGGCTGCGCCGTGTCCCGCAGGGCGTTCACCCCGATGCAGTAGCTGCCGGGCTGGAGCGGCATCGTCATGTCGATGCGCGCGTTGAGGCCGTCCCAGTCGTCGTTCTCGGCAAGCCAGTTGCCGGACTGGTCATAGAGGGTGATCACCGGATCGGCATCGGGGTTCTCGGCCGTGATCGACACCGCCGCCGGAGCGGCAAGCGTGAAGCCCCAGAACGGCACCTCCTCGGGGGAGGCGGTTTCGGTCACTCCTTCGGCGAGCAGGGAGTCGAGCGCCTGTCCGTCTCCCAGAAAGGTCGTGACTGTGGCGATGTCGCAGATTTCGCCGATCGCCCCCCCTGGCATCGGGTCTGCCCCCGGAATGGGGTCTTCGCTGTCGGTCGGAGCGGGTGGCGAATCGCTGCCGGGCGTCAGGGCTTCGTGCTCGAGCCGGCCGATGCGGACGAAACCGGTCATGGGCGAGCCGTCATAGCTGCGCACGGCCAGACAGTAACGCCCGGGTTGCAGGGTCGTTTCGGCCCGCGATGAGCCGTTGCCGCCCGAATCGTCGTCCGAAAGCAGGATGGAGCCGCTTTCGTCATAGAGGTCGATCACGGGATCGCCGGCCCCGCGGCCCTGCGCCTCGAGGCGGACATCGCTGGGGGCGCTGACCGTGAAGAGGGCGACATACTGGTTCCCCATCAGGATCAGCGCCATCTGCTCCATGTGGGAGGTGGCCGCTGCCACGTCCGAACGGGCCTCGCTGCCGCCGATCCATTGCCCTCCGGCGCTGTGCCCGCCGCAGAAATCCTGCGCCGTGACCGGCGCCGCAGCGCCGATGACGAAAGCTGCGGCCACGCCTGCCGCGACCCGGTCCGTTCTCATCGCATGGCCCCCGATTGCTCCTGCAGACAGCCTACGGGAGAGGCGGTCTCTGTGCCAGCGTTAAGACGCGTGCGGCCGGGGGACGATGGAGAATGGCACGGGGGAGAATGACACGGGCCGCCCCGGCATCACCGGCGCGGCCCCTGTCCTTAAGCTGCCGGACCCGAAGGGCCGGCCGTCGCGCTTCAGCCCTGGCGGGCCTTGTAGCGGCGCTGGGTCTTGTTGATCACGTAAACGCGGCCCTTGCGGCGCACGACGCGACAGTCGCGGTGGCGCAGCTTGAGCGAGCGGAGCGAGTTGGCGATCTTCATCGCGGCTCTCCTGTTCGCGGCGCAGGTCGCGCCTGGGGTTGCGTTCGTGCGGGCGGGCCCGCGGGAAGGAAATGGTGGGCGGTACTGGGATCGAACCAGTGACCCCTACGATGTCAACGTAGTGCTCTACCGCTGAGCTAACCGCCCCACCGCGGGCGCCCCCCGGAGAGAGCGCCATGCGGTGGGCGGTGGATAGTGGAGCCGGAGGGGGAGATCAAGGGCTTTCGGCATGGACGCGGCCCGCTATATGCTGACCGGCGCCCTGTCCCTGACCAAGAATTCCATTGCCCATGACCGAGGCTGCCTTCCATCTCACGAGGCCGCTGCGCAGGACGACCTCGGTCGTGTTCGCTTCGCCACATTCGGGGCGCTACTGTCCGCCCGGCTTCCTGTCGCGGACCATGCTCGATTCCCGGGCGATCCGGTCCTCGGAAGATGCCTTTGTGGACGATCTGTTCGATGTGGCGCCTCTGCATGGTGCGCCGCTGCTGGCGGCGCGGATCGCCCGGGCGGTCGTCGATCTCAACCGGGCTGCCGACGAATTCGACCCTGCCCTGATCGAGGGGGTGCGGCGACCGGTCCATAATCCGCGTGTGGCCTCAGGGCTGGGGGTGATTCCGCGTGTGGTGGCCGGCGGTCGACCGATTCATCAGCGCCGGATGCCGCTCGCCGAGGCACAGGCCCTCATCGACAGATGGTGGCGGCCCTATCATGGGGCTCTTGCCGCCCTTCTGGCCGAAAGCCACGCGCTGTTCGGAGAAGCGATCCTCATCGACTGTCATTCGATGCCGCGCGAGGCGATCGAGGTCGCCGGTCCGGTCGGCGGCGTGCGTCCCGATGTGGTGCTGGGCGATCGCTTCGGCGCGGCCGCCGCCCCGGCGATCGTGGAGCGGATCGCTGCTGCCTTCGAGAGGGCGGGGCTGCGTGTGGCCCGGAACATGCCTTTTGCGGGGGCCTACAATGTCCAGCATTACGGCCGTCCCACACGCCGTCAGCATGCCATCCAGGTGGAGATCAACCGCTCTCTCTACATGGACGAGCATCTGATCGAGCCATCGCGGGATTTTGCTGCCTTCCGGCAGATCCTGGCCGGCGCCGTTGCGGAGATTGCGGCGATCGGGCGGCCCGAGGGGCTGCCGCTGGCTGCTGAATGAGCAGCAGGCTGCAACAAGGCCGCGGGGGGCTGGGGGGCTGGGGGGGGATTGCAGGCCGGATGACGCCACGGAAGCCTGATGATCGAAAAAAAGTCCTTGCGCATGCCGGAATCACTCTGTAGAGAGTGCCTCCACGGTCGGACGGCGGCAGCACGATGTGGCGCCGACAGGTAGACCGGAGCAATGGCAAGCATGATCCTCGGGGTTCGCTAGGAAAGAGGCGGATTCAGGGGCTGTTTCCATCGCTGATGGCTCTTTGACAGGATTGGCAGATCGAAGGGGTATGTGGGCGGCTGGCCTGTTGGTTTTGGCGGGTTGGTTTCTTGCATATCTATGGCCTCTAGGGCTGGGCTGGGTGACTGGTCTGGTTCGATGATGA
>NZ_KE557325.1 GCF_000442315.1 Rubellimicrobium thermophilum DSM 16684 | reverse complement strand
CAAAGCGTTCGCGCAGGGCGGCCTTCTGGACCTTGCCCATCGCGTTGCGCGGCAGTTCCTCCACGGTCACGACATGGCGGGGATGCTTGTACCGGGCCAGTTCAGCATCGAGCGCGGCACGGATCGCCTCTGCCGCAGGGGAATGGGCGGGGTCGCAGGCCAGCACGGCGATCGCCGCCTCGCCCAGATCGGGATGGGGCACACCGACGACCGCGCTTTCGCGCACGCCGGGGACACGGTCCAGGACCATCTCGATTTCGCGCGGATAGAGGTTGAAGCCCCCGGAAATGATCACATCCTTCGCCCGCCCGACGATGTGCAGATAACCGTCCGCATCGCACTGGGCGAGGTCGCCGGTGACGAAGAACCCGTCGGGGCGGAAGGATTCGGCGGTCTTCTCCGGCTGACGCCAGTAGCCCCGGAACAGGTTCGGCCCGCGCAGCTCGAGCATGCCGATCCCGCCCGGGAGAACGGGGGCGCCATCCGGGCCGACGATGCGCAGCTCCACCCCCGGCAGGGGAAAGCCCACCGCGCCGGGACGGCGTTCCCCCTCATAGGGATTGGAGGCGACCATGTTCGCCTCGGTCATGCCATAGCGTTCGAGGATGCGATGCCCGGTGCGCGCGGCAAAGGCCGCATGCGTTTCGGGCAGGAGCGGCGCGCTGCCCGAGACGAACAGGCGCATATGCGCGGTGGCCTCGCGCGTCAGACCCGGATCGGCCAGGAGGCGGACATAGAAGGTCGGCACCCCCATCAGCACGGTCGCCCGCGGCATCAGGCGCAGGACCTCGGCCGCATCGAATCGGGACAGCAGCAGGATCGCTGCACCGGAGAGCAGCGGCACATTGACAGCCACGAAAAGGCCATGGGTGTGAAAGACCGGCAGGGCGTGCAGCAGGACGTCCTGCGCCGTGAAGCGCCACAGTCCGGTCAGGGCACGGGCATTGGACAGGAGATTGTCCTGGGTCAGCATCGCCCCCTTGGGCCGCCCCGTGGTGCCCGAGGTATAGAGCAGCGCCGCCAGATCCTCCGGCCCGCGCGCGGCGGGCGGCAGGGGGGCGGCCTGCGCGGCGGTATCGGCCAGCGTGCCGCTGCCATCGGGGGCGAGCGTCAGCAGGCGGGGGGCGGCGGAGGCCAGATCCTCGGCGCGCGCCGGATCGCAGACGAGCAGGGCCGCCCCGCTGTCCTCGAGGAAGTAGCGCGCCTCGGCGTCGGTGGCGGCGGGATTGACCGGAACGAAGACGAATCCTCCGCGCAGGCATGCCGCGTAGAGGGCCAGAAAATCGGCGGATTTCCCGGCCAGAGCCGCGAGCCGGTCGCCAGGGCGCAAGCCGGCCGACGCCAGCGCTCCTGCCATCCGCGCGGCGCGATCCAGGAAGGCCGCATGCGTCAGGCTGCCGCCGTCGGGATGGATCAGGAAGGGCGTGCCGCGCCCCTCATGCGGGGGCCAGAAGCGCATCATGCAGGGGATTGGTCATCCGGGTTGCCTCTGCGGATCGGGAACGGTTTGCGCGGCGCCCTGCGGCGGCGCCTCCTCGAGGGCCGCCCGCAGCGCCTCGGCCAGATCAGACAGGCGGAAGGGCTTGCGCAGGATGCGCGCGCTGCCCCCCGCCGCCTCCTCGATGGCCTGCGAATCGGCATAGCCGGTGGCGAAGACGACCGGCAGGCCGGGCCAGAGCCGCCGCGCCTCGCGCACGAGTTCCGCCCCGGTCATGCCGGGCATCGCATAATCGACGAGCAGCAGATCCGGCCGCCCCCGCCGCAGCGCCTCCAGTGCGGAGGGGCCATCTGCGGCCAGTTCGGAATGCGCGCCCAGAAGGGCGGCCTGCTCGCCCAGGAGGCGGCGGACCCCGGCATCGTCATCCACGACAAGAATGGTCGCGGAGCGGCCCAGCGTCCCGGACTGCGGGGAGGGCGGCCCCTCGCTGACCGCAGCTCCTTTGCAGCACCGCAGCAGGAGCCGCACGGTCGTTCCCCGCCCCATCTCCGTCTCGATCCGCGCTGTCCCGCCGCCGAGCCGCGCGATCCCGAAGACCTGGCTGAGCCCGAGCCCCCGTGCCGCGCCCCGGCCCTTGGTGGTGAAGAACGGCTCGAAGGCGCGGGCGGCCACCTCGGGCGGCATGCCCATGCCCTCGTCGGCAACGGACAGATCGACATAGTCGCCAGGGGGCAGTTCGGGATCCTCCGCGATCTGCAGCAGGCGCGTGGCGATGGTGATCGCGCCGCCTTCGGGCATGGCGTCGCGCGCATTGATGGCGAGATTGAGGATCGCCATCTCGAGCTGGGTCGGGTCCGAGATCACGGTGACCCCTGCCGCACCGACGCGGATCCGCACCGTCACCAGCGGTCCGAGCGTGCGCTCCAGCAGGTCCTGCATCCCTTCCACGAGCGCATCGGGCGCAACCGCGCGCTCCTCGAGACGCTGATCGCGGCTGAAGGCGAGGAGCTGCGCCGTCAGCCGCGCCCCGCGCGAGGCCGCCTCGAGCCCCGCTTCGGCCAGCGCGCGCACCCGGGCGGGATCATCGGCACGGCGGCGGATCAGTTCAAGACTGCCGGAGACGCCCTGCAGGAGGTTGTTGAAGTCATGGGCGATGCCCCCGGTGAGCTGGCCCAGGGCCTCGATCCGCTGGGCCTGGCGGAGCTGCTCCTCGAGGGCGCGCTGGTCGGTCACGTCGCGGGCGGTGCCGTAGATCAGCCCTTCCTCGGAGACGGCGGTCCAGGCGAGATGACGCCAGCTCCCGTCCGGGCGGCCGAAACGCATCTCGAAGCCGAGGATGGCCTGTCCCTGCACGAGGCGGGCATGCGTCTCCTCGGCCGCAGGCCGGTCGTCGGGATGGACGAAGCGGCGGAAATCCTCGCCCTCGATCTGCCCGAGAGGACGAGCGAGGATGGCCTCGGCCGCCGGGTTGACGCTGCGCAGGCGGCCATCGAAGCCGATGACGGCGAACAGGTCGCGGCTGAGGCGCCAGAGCCGGTCCCTCTCGCGCGTGCGTTCGTCCACCTGGGCGGACAACAGCGCATTGAGGCGCGCCACCTCCTCCTGGGCGCGGGCCGCCTCGCGCCGCAGACGCGCCTGTTCGAGCGCATTGCCGAGAGCCTCGGCCAGCAATTCGCGGAAATGCCCCTCGATGTCCTTCCAGACATAATCGGCGGCGCCCCCCTTGAGGGCGGCCACCGCCACATGGCTGTCCTCCGAACCGGTGACATAGATGACGGGGGGCGGATCGGGAAGCGCGCGGATCATCGCCAGCACATCGAGGCCCGTGCGGCCCGGCATGTGGTGATCGAGGGCGACCGCCGCGATGCCGCCTGCACGGATGCGCGCCAGCCCCTGTTCGGGATCGGAGGCATGTTCGACCGCATAACCGCGGGCCGCCAGCGTGCGGCCGACGAGGCGGACGAGACCGGGATCGTCGTCGATGTAGAGGACGCGCGGCCCTTCGCCTTCCATGACCGGCCTCCCTCAGGGGTTCTCGGGAACCTGGATCACCGAGAAGAAGAGCCCGAGCTGGCGGATCGCATGGGCAAAGTTGTCATAGTCTACGGGCTTGGTGATGTAGACATTGCAGCCGAGGTCATAGCAGCGCTGGATCTCGCGCTGGTCGTCGGTGGTGGTGAGGACGACCACGGGCGAGCGGCGGGTGTGATCGTTGGACTTGAGGCGCTCGAGGATGTCGAAGCCGCTCATGTCCGGCAGGTTGAGATCGAGCAGGATCAGCAGATGGCGCTGGGCGCTGACCTCGCCCGAGCCGTCGGGACCGAAGAGATAGGCCAGTGCTTCGCCCCCCGACCGGCAGGGCACGATGTCGTTCAGCACCCCGGCGCGGCGGATATTCCGCTCGATCAGGCGGGCATGGCCTTCGTCATCCTCGATCATGACGATGCAGACGGGGTGCATGAGGGATTCCTTCATTCGGCTGCGGCCCGGGCGGACCGCTGCAGCGGACGGCGGGGGAGGATGACGGTGAAGGTCGTGCCATGTCCGGGCTCGGAGTCAAGCTCCACCCGTCCCCCCATCGCCCGCACCAGGGTGCGGACATGCGCGAGCCCGATCCCTTCGCCGGGGCGATCCTGGGGTCCGGCGCGGCGGAACAGCTCGAAGACGCGGGCATGGTCCCGCGGGGCGATGCCGCGGCCGTTGTCGACGACGCGATAGGCCACGCGCAGGCCCCTCTCCTCGCCGCTGACGCGGATCAGGCCGGGGCGGGACGGATCGAGATACTTCACCGCATTGTCGAGAAGGTTGCCGAAGACCTGCTCCACGGCGAGGCGGTCGGCCTCCAGATCCGGGAGATCGGGGGCGATCTCGATCACGGCGCCGGCCGCATCGGTCTGATGGCGCATCGAATCGGCGATGCCCTGCATGAGGGGGGTCATGGCCAGCGGCTCGGGCCGCAGCAGGCGCCGCCCCTCGCGCGAGAGGCGCAGGATGGCTGCGATCAGCCCCTCCATCTTGGCGGTGGCGGTCTTGATGAAGCCCAGCGCCTCGTCGAATTCGGCGATCGTGCGGGCGCGCAGGGGATCGTCCCCGGGCCTGGCGCCGGCGGCGAGCAGCTCGTCCCGCAGGGTCTGCAATTCGCTCGTGAACCCCATGACATTGACAAGGGGAGAGCGCAGGTCGTGGCTGACGATATAGGCGTAGCGCTGCAGCTCCTCGTTGGATTCGGCCAGTTCGGCGGCCTGTTCGGCCAGCGCCTCGTTGAGGCGCCGCTGCTCGCGCTCGGCGGCCTCCCGCAGGGTGTCGTCGCGCAGCGTCAGGACGGAACCGACCCGCGTGCCATCCGGCGCGAAGACGGGACGGGCGCTGCCCACGGCGACCACCTCGGTCCCGTCGGGGCGGCGGATGCGCCAGCGGGCATCCAGAACGGTTTCGCCATGCAGGACGGCGCGGGCCAGGGGCAGATCATGGCTGGGATAGGGTCGGCCGTCCATCGTCAGAAGATGATAGCGCCCGGCATAGTCCTCGGGCCTGACATCGAGATCGGCCGTGCCATGAAGCCGGGCCGCCGCCTCGTTGACGAAGACGATCCGCCCTTCGGCATCGGTGACGATGACGCCTTCGGCCAGCTGACCGAGGATGGCCGCGCGTTCGGCGGCGCGCGCCTCGGCCTGCATCCCGGCCCGGGCGAGGGCGGCCTCGGCCGCGCGGCGGCTGTCGATCTCGCGCCGGGCGGCCTCGAACAGGCGGGCATTGTCGAGCGCCACCGCCGCCTGGCCGGCCAGACCTTCGGCCAGACGCTCCTCGCGTTCGCCGAAGCGGGCCGGTTCGGGATGACCGAAGAGCAGCGCGCCGAGCGTGCCTGCTCCGACCGAGACCACGGGAACGGCCAGATAGCTGCGCACCGGCAGATGCCCGGCCGGCAGGCCGCCATGGCTGCCATAACGCGGATCGGCCGGCACGTCGTCGGATCGCACAGGGCCTTCGGCCGCAAAGGTAGGCCGGAAGAGGCGCGTCGCACGTGGCAGGCCGAAGCGCTCGAAGGCCGCGCGTTCCGCGCCGGTCAGCGCGCCGAGACGCCACAGATCGCCCCCGTCCGGGCCCGCACCGGGCAGCCTCTCGAAGAAGGCGCCATAGGCCGCGCCGGTCAGCAGCGTGGCCGCTTCGGTGACACGATCGATCAGGCGGCTGGGGTCGAGCTCGCCGGCCATCTCGCGGCCGAGGCGGTTGAGGACATCGAGAAGCTGGTTGCGTTCGTGCAGCGAGGCGGTCGCCACGCCCAGCGCCCGGCTGACCTGATCGGCCTCGGCCAGGCCTGATTCGAGCGGCGCCACCGGCTCTCCGCGGCCGAGCGCCTCGGCCTGCCGGCCGATGGCCTGGATGGGGCCGACGATGCGCCGCTCGAACACCCAGGCCAGCAGCAGGGACAGGCCGATCAGCCCCGCCGCCAGCGCCAGCATGAGCCCGAGCGAGCGGCGCAAGGGCGCGGCCATCTCTCCGGCGCGCACGCCGATCGCCGCGCGCCAGTCGGCTGCGGGAATGCGGGCATAGGCGCCGGAGACCTGCGCCCCATCCGCCGTGGTCCCCGGCCAGGTGCCACGCAGGCCGGTCGTTGCCGCAATCAGATCCGCCGTCGCCTGCGTGCCAACGAAGCGGGCCGCATCGCGGTTGCGCGCCATGATCGTGCCATCGGCATCGACGATGGCGGCGGTCCAGCGTTCGGGGACCCCCGCCTCCTCGAACAGGGGGGCCAGCCGGTCGGCATCGAGGCTCAGCCCCAGCAGATAGGTGCCCCCCTGCCCCCCCGCGACCTGCACCGGCATCACGACGGCAAAGGCCGGGGCCTGCGTGACAGGGCTGACATAGAGCCCCGAAACGGCAGACCGGCCGGTGGCGAGCAGCCCGGCATCCACGGGAAGGCTCAGATCGGGCAGCGGGCTGCCCCAGGGACGGCGGGCATCCAGGATCTGGCTCCCGTCCGGCCGGCGCAGGAAGACGGTCAGGCCCTGCCGTTCGCGCAGGGAGACGGCCTGCTGGTGGAATTCCTCGAAATCGCCCGATCGCAACCGCTCCGACAGCGACAGCACATCGAGGGCCGCATGCAGCGCCGTCAGTTCGCGCTCCACGGCAGAGGCAAGGCGCATGGCGGTAGCAAGGGCCTCGCTCTCCACGCGCGCCCGCTCGGCGGCGTTCGTCTGCCAGAGCAGGATGCCGACCAGCAGCAGGATCGGCAGCATGAGGCCCAGCGCATGGAGATAGAGATGCTGACGCACCGAATGCGCACGGCGCACCGGCGCTTTGCCCCTTCTACCCTCTGCCGTCACGACAGGCCCCGTCCCCCGGACCACCTTCGGCCCTTAACGCATGACGGGCCGGCCGGTTCCAGAACCTTCCGCAGGGCAGGCCGCAACGTCCTGCGGCGAGGCCTGCCCGAGCCCCCCGCAGGAGGGCCGGCGTGCCGAAGCGGCCCTTAGGATGCGATCTCGTAGCCGGCTTCGGTCAGCACGCGAAGGAGTTCGCGATGACCGATGCGGGCCATCTCGGCCGGCGGGGCCTTGCGGGGATCCTGTTCGGCCTCGACCACGAACCAGCCCTCATAACCGTGATGGGCAAGGCGCTTCACGATGGCGCCGAAATCCAGATCGCCATCGCCCGGCACGGTGAAGGCGCCCTTGATCACGGCATCGAGGAAACTCTCGCGCGAACGGTCGAGCGAGCGGATGACGTCAAGGCGCACGTCCTTGGTGTGGACATGATTGATGCGGGCATGATGGCGGTCGATCACCCCCAGCACATCGCCCCCCGCAAAGGCGAGATGCCCCGCATCGAACAGCAGCGGCAGCGCCTCGCCGGTGGCGGCCATGAAGCGGTCGATCTCCTCCTCGGTCTCCACGACGGCGGCCATGTGGTGGTGGTAGGACAGCGGCATCCCCTGATCGGCGCACCATTCGGCAAAGGCCGTCATCCTGCGTCCGTAGCTGCGCATCTGGTCGTCGTCGAGCCGGGGCTTGGTGGCCAGCGGCGCCGACCGGTCGCCCTGGATGGAGCGCGCCGTTTCGCCATAGATGATGACGGGGGCGCCCGCCGCGATGAACAGGTCCATCTGGGCCCGGATGCGGTCCTTTTCGGCCTCGATATCCCCCTCCAGCAGCCGACCGGAGAACCAGCCGCCGCAGACCCGCATCCCGTGACGTTCCAGCACCGGACCGAGAGCGGACCAGTCCATCGGAAAGCGCCGCCCCGTCTCCATGCCGGCGAATCCGGCCTCGGCCGCCTGACGCAGGCATTCCTCCAGACTCACATCGTCCGACAGCTCGGGCAGATCGTCGTTCCACCAGGCGATCGGGGCGATGCCGAGACGGGCCTTCATGTCGTCCTCTCCGGTATGGGGCGTGCGATGCCTGCCTCCATGCGCGAAGCGCGTGCAGCGGGCAAGCAGGGACCGCAAATCCCTGACGAGATCGCATCAGAAGGCAGCAGGAACAACCATCAGGCCTGATGGGTTCCGGGCCCCGGCCTCTGGACAGGACCGGACGGCAAGGCAAGGTCCGCCCGCCTTCTGCTGTCTTCTTCTGCGGTGCATCATGACGGGCAAGCCTCTCTTGCGTGTCGGGCTGATCGGTTCGGGGTTCATGGGCCGGGCGCATGCCTTTGCCTATGGGATTGCGCAGAAGGTGTTCGATCTGCCGTTCCGGGTGGAGCTGACGGTTCTGGCCGACGCGACCGCGGAGGCCGCCACGCGCGCGGCGCAGGAGCTCGGCTTTGCCCGCGGCACGGGCGACTGGCGGGCGCTGGTGACCGATCCGGATGTGGATGTCGTGCATGTCACCGCACCCAACGCCCTGCACCGGGAGATGGCCCTGGCCGCGCTGGCGGCGGGCAAGGCTGTCCATTGCGAGAAGCCCCTGGCCCCCACCGCCGCCGAGGCGCGAGAGATGGCCCAGGCGGCCGCGCGGGCAGGCGCGGTGACCCAGGTGGGGTTCAACTACCTGTGCAATCCGATGCTGCGGCTGGCCCGCGAGATCATCGAATCGGGCGAGATCGGCGAGATCCGCAGCTATCGCGGCATCCATGCCGAGGACTACATGGCCGATGCCGCCACCCCCTTCTCCTTCCGCAACGATCCGGTGGGCGGGGGCGTGATGGCGGATCTGGGCTCCCATGCGCTGGCCACTGCCGAATTCCTGATGGGGCCCATCACGCGGCTGCTGGGCGATGCCGTCACCGCGATTGCCGAACGCCCGGACGGCCGGGGCGGCATGCGCCCCGTGCAGACCGATGACATCGCCCGGGCCCATCTGCGCTTTGCCTGCGGCGCCTCGGGCAGCCTCGAGGCCTCCTGGATCGCCACGGGGCGCAAGATGCAGCATGATTTCGAGATCCACGGATCGAAGGGAGCGCTGCTGTTCACGCAGGAACGGCTGAACGAACTGCATCTCTACCTGACCGACGACCCCGCCGGCCGGCAGGGCTTTCGCCGCATCGAGGCCGGTCCCGCCCATCCCCCCTACGGGCGTTTCTGCGTGGCCCCCGGCCACCAGCTCGGTTTCAACGATCTCAAGGCGATCGAGATTGCCGGCTTCCTCGAGGCCCTCGCCGGGCGCGCCCCCGAACCCTTTGGCTTTGCCGCGGGCGCCCGCATCCAGGCCCTTGTCGAGGCGGTGCTGCAATCGGCCCGCGAAGGCCGCTGGGTGGAGACGGCCTGAGCCGGAGGGGCGGCCGGAGCCGAAGGGACTGGACGGCGCGGGACAGACGTTCCACCTTGCCGTCCCGAATCCCTGCCGGAGGCCCCATGATCCTCGAGACTGCCGAATTCGTCGTCACCGATGGCCCCGCCTTCGAGGCCGCCGTCCGTGAGGCACGCCCCCTCTTCCAGGCCTCTCCGGGCTGTCTGGGCCTGTCGCTCCACCGTGTGATCGAGGATCCGGCACGCTATCGCCTGCTCGTCCGCTGGGAGCGGCTCGAGGATCACACCGAAGGCTTCCGCGGCTCGGAGGCCTTCGGGCGCTGGCGCGCGCTCGTCTCTCCCTTCTTTGCTGCCGCCCGGTCGTGACGCATTCCGAGGAGGTCGTCTCCTGACCCGCGTCCCCGCCCTGCCCCCGGCCTTCCGCCCCGAGGCGGATCCGCGCGCCTTCCGCCGCGCGCTGGGGGCCTTCGCCACCGGCGTGACCGTGGTCACCACGCGCGGCCGCGACGGCCGGCCCGTCGGCATCACGGCCAACAGCTTTGCCTCGCTGTCGCTGGACCCGCCGCTCGTGCTGTGGTCGCCGGCCCGCGCCTCGCGCCGCTTCGGCGTCTTCGTCGAGGCGGAGGCCTTTGCCATCCATGTCCTCGCTGCCGATCAGCAGGCCGTCTGCGATGCCTTCGTGCGGGCAGATCCGGTCGACATGCCCTTCCTCACGGGTCCGGAGGGACTGCCCCTGATCGGCGGCTGCCATGCCCGCTTCCTGTGCCGGCGCCATGCCGTCTTCGACGGGGGGGATCATGCGATCCTCGTGGGCCGCGTCTTCGAGGCGATGCGGAGCGAGGCCGAACCGCTCGTGTTCCATGGCGGCCGCTACGGCAGCTTCGCTCCCCGCGCCGACCGGCATCCGGGCCCCGATGCCGCGTCCTGAGCCGCGTCCCGAAGGGGCCCCGCCGGGGCGGGGCTCTCCCGGCTCCGGCAAGGGGAATCAGCCGCCCTGCCCCATCCCGTGATCCATGCCATGGCCGGCGCCATGATCCATGCCCGAGGCCCCGCCCGGCGCTTCCCCGTCCAGGCGATCAAGGTCCACCGGCACGTCGATCGTGATCTCGCCCGCCTTCTCGAAGACGAGCGTCAGGGGAACGATGTCCCCGTCCTCCCAGCTCTCCGTCAGGCCGAGGAACATCACATGCAGGCCGCCGCGTTCCATGACGATCTCGCCATCCGCAGGCAGGGGAAGCGGCTCCTCCACCCTGGTCATGCGGGCGATGCCGTCCTCCATGACATGGGTGTGGATTTCCACCCGCTCGGCCGCGGGAGAGCGGGCAGCCAGCAGCCGGTCATCCGGGCCACCGTGATTGTGGATGATCATGAAGGCCGCGCCGGAACGGGCCCCCGGCATGGCGGAAATGGCATAGGCCTCATGCACCTCCACCCCTGCGGCCAGGGCCGGACGCGGCAGACAGCAGCAGGGCAGCGAGCGCAGTGCGAAGCATCGGTTGTGATCCCCTGGGGTTCCTGATGGCCCGCGGCCTAGCATGAGCGGTTGGGTCGGGCCATGCGACAGGCTGACCGGAGGCCGTGACGGTCAGGTCCAGCGGGGCGCGGCGGTCAGGGCCCGGACCGTCCCCTGCAAGGTCTCGCGCGGCAGGAGGAGCAGCATCCCCGGCCGATCCGGCCTGAGCTGCACCGGCCCCAGGGCCTCGTTCGAGGTGCCGATGCGGCACAGCGGAGAGAAGCGCAGCCCCCCCGTCGGCCAGCGCAGCCCCGCCGAACCGACCATGACCTCGCCCAGCGGAAACAGCGAGACGGGCGTCCCCGGCGCCAGGGCGAGATCGAGCCGCGGCGGACAATGCAGGGCCAGCGTCTCTGCCCCAGAAGCAGGCAGGGTCGGTCCGCCCGCAGCACGAGGCTGTGGAAGGCGGCCAGTTCATGATCGATCCGTCCGCCCGTGAAGCCGAGGCCGATGACCAGAGGGGCGCGGATGCGCGTCAGGGCCTTGTCGAAATCGGTTGTCTCCTGCTCGGGCACGGGATGGAGGCGCCCTGTCAGGCGGACGCGCGCAGCCGCGGACAGGCTGTCCATGTCGCCGATCACCGCCTCCGGCAGGGCGCCGAGCGCAAGCAGACGGTCCGCGCCGCCATCGGCGGCCACCAGCCGCGGCGCCAGGGCAAGCGAGTCGCGCAGGTCCCCGCCGTCAAAGGCCGCCCCCCCGGCAAGCGTGACCCCCTCCTGGGCATGAACGATGACCCCGTCTGCGGCGGATTGTCCACCAGCCGCAGACGACGCCCCGACTCCGTCACGAAAAGAACCCCGCATCTGCCCCCCTTGCCCTGCCTTTCGGCTCAATCCGACATAACCTTTCATGGCTGCACTGGTAGTAGAGCGAGCATCATCATGGTCGGATCCCACAAGATTCTCACCGTCTCCTACGGGACGTTCTCCTGCACGCTCGAGGGATTCGATGATGCCTTCGGGACGATGAAGGCCATCGCGGAGTATTTCCGGGATCTGGCCGCCGACGACCGCTATTTCGGCGCCACGCCGCCCACCCCCGACCCGGAGATGCTGGCGCGCATCGCCGAACGGGAGATCGCACGTCGGGTCGAGGCCCGGATGGGCACATCGGGGCTGGTGCTGCGCGCGGCCGGGCCGCTTGGTGAATCCGATCCTCCCCGGCCACAGGCGGAGGCCGGCCTGCCCCTCGATCCCGCCGCGCCGGCCGGGGCGACGGCCCGAAGTCCCACCCTTTCCGAAGACCGTCCTGCCGCCGGGGCCGTGCCGCCCTCCCCGATGCCACCGCCCGCCGGAGAAGACGGCCTGGCCACCCGGGCTCGACCGCATCCGGGCTGTCGTCGGCCGCGCGGGCCGGGACGACGGAGAGGGGGCGACGGCCCAACCTGCCATCGCGACGGCCCGGGACCCTGCCCTGTCCCCTGATCGGGATGCCCGTCCTGCCGCCGGTGGCAGCGGAACCGCGGCCGCCGTCGCAGAGCCGCCCGAAGAGACCGGGAAGACCATGGCCGCCGATCAGCCGCACAGGCCCCGTGTCCTGCGCCTCCGACGGGCTGCCCTGGAGCAGGCTCTGGCCGCTGCCGGGACGGCCGGGGCCGCAAGGCCGGAGGACAGGGAAACGGACGTGCCGGCGAGCGTGATGCCGGATCCGGGGGATGAGACCGGCAGGGCGCTCGGGACCGCCTCGACCGGAGAACCCCCCGCCGGAGACCAGACGGCCGACGACGCCACCCCGCAGGGCGAGGCGGCGCCGGCTTCCGGGCTCTCGCCCGAGGCCGAGGCCGCGCTTCAGGCGGAACTGGCGGCCCTCGAGGCCGAGCTGGCCATGGTGGATCCCGGATCCTCGGCCCCCGAAGCCTCCGCCTCCGAACCGCCCGAGGCAGAGGCCGTGCCGGCCTCCGAGCAGAGGGGGGACGATCCGGCGCTGCTGTGGACCGACGAGCCGGACATGGCCGAGGAAGGGGGGCGCCCCCGCGCGGTGGAGAACCTGTTCGCCGCCGATGCGGATACGGTGATCGAAGGAACGGTGATCGCGCGGGACGACGCAGGGAACGACGGGCAGCCCGGCCCACAGGACGATGCGCAGGCCGAAGCACGGGAACCGACCGGGGCGGCGGCGGCCGCCTCTCCGGCCGGGGCAGAGGCAGAGCCCCCCTCTGAGGCCATTCCCCTGCGGCCTGTCTCCGCCCATCCCATCCTGGGCCGGACCCCCGAGGCGGACGAAGCCGCGCTGTCCCGGATCATCTCGCGCACCGACGCCGTCCTGGCCGATCCCGAGGCGCAGCGTCGGCGGGAGGCCATCGCCCAGCTCAAGGCGGCGGTCGCCGCGACCGAAGCGGCACGGCGGCTGGGCGAGACCGATCCCAGCGGCCGGGCCGAGAACCGCCAGGACGCCTTCCGCGACGATCTGCGGCAGGTCGTGCACCCGCGGCGCCCCCTGCCCGCTGCGGCCGCGCGGGGGGAACGGCCCCGCCCGGCGCCGCTCAAGCTCGTGGCCAGCCAGCGCGTGGACCTGACCGAGGAGGCGAAGCCGGCCCCGGCCCGTCAGCCCCGTCCTGCGCCCGTCCAACCGGTGCGGCCGCGCCGGGTGATGCTCGACCGCATCACCGCCGAGGCCGCGGCGGCGGCATCCTCTGCCCCGTCCGCCCGGACCGCCCCACCTGCCCGAGCCGCCACGGCGGCCCGGACGACCGGCTCCTTCGCGGCCTTCGCCGCCGAGATGGGGGCCACCTCGCTGACCGACATCCTGGAAGCGGCGGCCGTCTATACCAGCGTCGTCGAAGGGGCCGAGGATTTCTCGCGGCCCCAGATCCTCGACAAGCTCCATGAGGCGAGCCCTCATCCCGTCTCGCGCGAGGACGGGCTGCGCTCCTTCGGGATCCTCTTGCGCACGGGGCGCATCATGCGCGTCCGGGGCGGACGTTTCGCGGTGGCCGGCGACAGCCGCTTTCACCCCGACCGCCGCGCCGGCTGACGGCGGCGATCCCATCTCGGAAGGGGGGGCGGGGCGCTTCGCCCCCCCCCTGTCATTCCTGTCCTTCCTGCGGCCCTGCGTCCGGATCCCCGCGCCCCACGCCGCGGAAGATGCCGCGGAAGGGCAGCGCCCAGACGATCCCCAGGGCGACAAAGATCAGGAACTCCAGCCACCACACGGGGCGCCCCGCCCATTCGCGCAGCCAGTCCACCCCCGTCACCGCCAGCACGATCCACAGCGGCAGCCCGATCAGAAGGACCACCAGGGACCAGATCCGGCGGGCGCGGTAGGACAGGGCCATCGGCGTCAGTCCGCGAAGGGGTCGGTGACGAGGATCGTGTCGTCCCGCTCGGGCGAGGTGGAGACGAGGGCGACCGGACACTGGATCAGCTCCTCGATACGCCGGACATACTTGATGGCCTGTGCGGGCAGATCGGCCCAGGACCGCGCCCCGGCGGTCGACTCTGCCCATCCGTCCATCTCCTCGTAGATCGGGCGCAGGCGGGCCTGGCGGTCGGCCGCGGCAGGCAGGGCATCCAGCCTCTCGCCATCGAGTTCGTAGCCGGTGCAGATCCGCAGCCTCTCGAAACCGTCCAGCACGTCGAGCTTGGTCAGCGCGATGCCGGTGACCCCCGAGGTGGCACAGGTCTGCCGCACGAGGACCGCATCGAACCATCCACAGCGTCGCTTGCGCCCCGTGACGGTGCCGAATTCATGCCCGCGCGTGCCCAGACGCTCGCCGTCGGCGTCGTGCAGCTCGGTCGGGAAGGGTCCCTCCCCCACCCGTGTCGTGTAGGCCTTGACGATACCGAGCACGAAGTCGATCGCTGTCGGCCCCAGCCCCGTCCCCGTGGCCGCCATCCCCGCCAGCGTGTTGGAGGAGGTGACGAAGGGATAGGTGCCGAAATCGATGTCGAGAAGCGCGCCCTGCGCCCCCTCGAACAGGATGCGTTCGCCCCGGCGGCGCGCCTCGTTCAGGACGCGCCAGACGGGACGGGCATAGGGCAGCAGGCGGGGAGCCACCTCCAGCAGCGCGGTACGCAGGGCTTCGCGGTCCACGGGGGGCAGGCCGAGACCCCGGCGCAGCGCATCGTGATGCAGCAGCAGGCGGTCAAGCCGCAGATCGAGCGTCGCCGCATCGGCCAGATCCGCCACGCGGATCGTGCGCCGGCCGACCTTGTCCTCATAGGCGGGGCCGATGCCGCGCCCCGTGGTGCCGATCCGCGCCGCGCCGGCCTGCGCCTCGCGCGCGCGGTCCAGCTCGCCATGGAGAGGCAGGATGAGCGGGGCATTCTCGGCCACCATGAGCGTGTCGGGCGTGACACGCACCCCCTGAGCGGCCAGGCGGTCGATCTCGTCCAGCAGGGCCCAGGGATCGAGCACGACACCATTGCCGATCACCGAAGGTTTGCCGCGCACCACCCCCGAGGGCAGGAGCGACAGCTTGTAGGTGGTCCCGTCGATGACAAGGGTATGGCCCGCATTGTGGCCGCCCTGGAAGCGCACGACGATGCCGGCGCGTTCGGACAGCCAGTCAACGATCTTTCCCTTCCCCTCGTCGCCCCACTGGCAGCCCACGACGGCGACGTTGGCCATGATCCCTCTCCCGCTTGCCGGCAAACGCGCCCCCTATAACGGCGCGAGGGCGAGGGGAAAAGGAGGCAGGACGAAAGGCGCCCCCTGCCTGCCATCCACCCTGCCGGCAGCCCCGCAGGATCAGGGGGATCGGGCGCGCATCCCGGCCCGCATCGCCGGCCAGCGGACCCCGGGACCGGAGAGGCCGGGCAGACCGGACAGGACGCCCGTCAGACCCGGAGATGGCCAGAGGCACGGCGATGCACGAGGCGATGCACGAAAGGCGGCGCGCGAAGGGGAAACGGAGGCGCAGGGGAGAAAGGGGGAAAGGCAGTCTGCATGGGGATCCTTTCGATTCGGGGGCATCACGGATCCGGTATCGCATGAAAAGGTTAACAAACCGTGAACGCCGGCTGTCTCGGGCCGGGCATGCGCGGAGGGCATGCGCGGCAGGACGCCGCCGGGGCTTGCCGGGGGGACGAGGGATCACTAGAAGCCTTGCGTTGCACCGTCCCGGCGCCTGCCGCACCGCCCCCGGAGGCTTCATGGAAACCGTCCTGCTCGTCATCCTGCTCCTGCTTGCGCTGGCGCTGATCGGGATCGTCCTGATCCAGCGGTCCGAGGGCGGAGGACTCGGCATGGGGGTCGGCGGCGTGATGACGGGACGCGCCCAGGCCACGGCACTGGGCAAGCTGACATGGTGGCTGGGCGGCGCCTTCATGGCGGCCTCGCTTGCCCTCACGATCCTGGCGGCCGAACGGTCAGCGACGGCCTCGGTCGTGGATCAGATCGGGCTCGACCTGCCTGCCTCCGCCGGGGAGGACGAAGCCGCCCCGGCCGTGCCCGATCTGGGATCGGGGGCCGATCTGCTGCCCCCGCCGGTGGCGCCTCTCGTTCCCGAAGGGGACTGAGGATCTCCTCGCCAGTCCGGTTGCGTTCACGGGGCGTTCCGGGCTAGGACGAAGCCCCGTGGCGGCGCAGACCGACCGGCGCGCCGGACCGATTCGCAGCGACCGTTTCGAAGGAACCACGGGGGACCGTCATGGCACGCTATGTCTTCATCACCGGCGGCGTGGTCTCCTCGCTCGGCAAGGGGCTGGCCTCGGCGGCGCTGGGGGCGCTCCTGCAGGCGCGGGGCTTCTCGGTGCGACTGCGCAAGCTGGACCCCTATCTGAATGTCGATCCCGGCACCATGTCGCCCTTCGAACATGGCGAGGTCTTCGTGACCGATGACGGGGCAGAGACGGACCTCGATCTGGGCCATTACGAACGCTTCACGGGGGTCGCAGCCCGGCGAACCGATTCCATCTCGGCCGGGCGCATCTATTCCAACGTCCTCGAGAAGGAGCGGCGCGGCGACTATCTGGGCAAGACGATCCAGGTGATCCCCCATGTCACCAACGAGATCAAGGACTTCCTCCGGATCGGCGAGGACGAGACCGATTTCATGCTGTGCGAGATCGGCGGCACGGTCGGCGATATCGAGGGTCTGCCCTTCTTCGAGGCGATCCGCCAGTTCATCCACGAGCGCCCCCGCGGCCAGTGCATCCTGATGCATCTGACGCTGCTGCCCTATCTGTCCGCCTCCGGCGAGCTGAAGACCAAGCCCACCCAGCACAGCGTCAAGGAGCTGCAATCCATCGGCCTGACCCCGGATGTCCTGGTCTGCCGCTCGGAACAGCCGATCCCGGACCGCGAACGCGAGAAGATCGCCCTCTTCTGCAATGTCCGCAAGGAGGCGGTGATCGCCGCCTACGACCTGAAATCCATCTACGAGGCGCCGCTGGCCTATCACCGCGAGGGGCTGGATCAGGCGGTGCTCGACGCCTTCGGCATCGCCCCGGCGCCGCGGCCCAATCTGTCCCGATGGATCGATGTGATGGACCGGCTGGAAAATCCCGAGGGCGAGGTGCGCATCGCCGTGGTGGGCAAGTACACGCAGCTCGAGGATGCCTACAAGTCGATCGCCGAGGCCCTGACCCATGGCGGCATGGCCAACCGGGTGCGGGTGATCCCCGAATGGGTCGATTCGGAGATCTTCGAGCGCGAGGATCCCGCCCCCTTCCTCGAACGCTTTGACGGCATCCTCGTGCCCGGCGGCTTTGGCGAACGGGGGACCGAGGGCATGATCGCCGCCGCCCGCTTTGCCCGCGAACACAAGGTGCCCTATCTCGGCATCTGTCTGGGCATGCAGCTGGCCGTCATCGAGGCCAGCCGCAACGTCGCGAAGCTGCCCGATGCGGGATCGGAGGAATTCGATCACGAGGCCGGGGCGAAACGCTTCACCCCGGTGGTCTATCACCTCAAGGAATGGGTGCAGGGCAACCGCGTGATCGAGCGCAAGGCGACCGATGACAAGGGCGGGACGATGCGCCTCGGGGCCTATACGGCCCTGCTCAAGCCGGGGAGCCTGGTGGCCCAGGTCTATGGCGCCACCGAGATCGAGGAGCGCCATCGCCACCGCTATGAGGTGGATATCGCCTATCGCGAGAGGCTGGAGGAGGCGGGGTTGCATTTCACCGGGCTGAGCCCCGATGGCCGCCTGCCCGAGATCGTCGAATGGTCGGGGCATCCCTGGTTCATCGGCGTCCAGTTCACCCCGAGCTCAAGAGCAAGCCCTTCGATCCGCATCCGCTCTTTGCGGGATTCGTGAAGGCGGCGATGGAATCGGCGCGGCTGGTCTAGGGAATCGGCGCGGCTGGTCTAGACCCCGGCCAGCAGGGCCAGCGCCTCGGCATGGATCGCCGGATTGGCGGCCGCCAGAAGCCGCCCGCCCCCATGGGCGGGGCGCCCCTCCCAATCGGTCGCGACGCCGCCGGCGGCCGTGACGACGGCGATCGGCGCCTGCACGTCATAGGGTTGCAGCCCGGCCTCGATCACCAGATCCACCTGCCCCAGCGCCAGCAGGGCATAGCCATAGCAATCCATCCCGTATCGAACGAGGCGCACGCGCTCGGCCACGCGGCCGAAGGCGGCCCGTTCGGCCGGAGTGCCGATCTCGGGAAAGGTGGTCAGCAGCCGCGCCTCGGCCAGTGGTCGGGGGGCGGCGGTCTGCAGCGCCTGCTCGCCATGGGGGCCGACGAGGCGGGCCAAGCCGAACCCCCCCCTCGAAACGTTCGCCCGTATAGGGCTGGTCGATCAGGCCGTAGAGCGGACCCCGGCCATCCGCGACCGAGACGAGCACCCCCCAGGTCGGCGTGCCGCACAGATAGCCGCGCGTGCCGTCGATGGGATCGAGGACCCAGGTCAGCCCGCTGGTTCCGGGGCGATTTCCGTATTCCTCGCCCAGGATGCCGTCCTCCGGACGCAGCCGGGCCAGAACGTCGCGCATCGCCCGTTCGGCGGCGCGGTCCCCCTCCGTCACGGGGTCATAGCGCCCTTCCGGCCCCTTGTCGTCGGCGGCGATGCCGCGGCGGAAATGGCGCAGCGTCTCGGGCCGTGCGGCATCGGCGACGGCATGGGCAGCGGCAATCAGCGCCGCCCGCGTCTGCGGGCAGAGGGCATCTCTCATGTCGTCTGGCACAGGCCGGCTCCGCGTCTTGGGGTGGCGGAGCGCTAGCGCGGCCGAGGCAGGCCGGTCAAGCCGGGCCGTGGATCCTCAGGCAGCGTCGCTGAGGACGCGGGCGAGATCGAAGAGCCGGCGGCGCTGGGCCTCGGGGATGGCGTAGTAGTTGCGCAGCAGCTCGAGCGCCTCACGGTCGGCGAGGATGTCGCCGGGCATGCTCGGGCCGACAGCCAGATCCGGCTGGGCGCCGTTCTCGAGCCCTTCGAAGAAGAAGGCGACCGGCACCCCCAGCGCATGCGCGATGTCCCACAGGCGCGAGGCGCTGACGCGGTTCATGCCGGTTTCGTATTTCTGGATCTGCTGGAACTTGATTCCCACGCGATCGGCAAGCTGCTGCTGCGTGACGCCGATCGTCCAGCGCCGGTGTCGGATCCGCTTGCCCACATGAACATCGACCGGGTGTTTCGTCATGCCTTCACCTTTCACTGTCTGCGCTTCGGACCAGTCGGACGAAGGGGATCCGGCCCGTCCCCGGCCCGCGCCCCCCGACGTGCGATCCCCGCATACGGGAGTGCCGCATCTGGAGCAAACACGGATAGGTTGCAAAATGCATCTTGGCTTTTTGGACAGGTGGCTGCCCGCTCAGGCCGCGACCAGGCGCCCGCCCCCGCTTCCGGCTGCCCCATACTCCTGACGGATCAGCTCCAGCAGATCGGCCTGTGCCGGCAGGACAGCCGGTGAACGGGCATAGAGATTGATATGCACCGACCAGAGTTCGGGCAGCGCCCCGCCGTGATCGATCACCTCGAACAGGGAATCGTCGCGGGCCGCGAAGGTGCCGTCAAGCAGCGTCTGCACAGCCAGATCGGCACTGACCGTCGCCTGCACCGACCCGTCTGAAGCCGTTTCCACGGCCATCTCCCAGGGGATGCCGGCCCGGTCGAGGCAGCGCTGCACCGGCTGGCGGAAGATGCATTGCGTGGAAAAGGCCAGGCGCAGCGGCCTTTCGCGCCAGGCCCGCCCGCCCCGCGCCCCGACCCAGACCAGCGGCAGCACGGCCAGCGTCTCGGCCCCCGGGGGAACATGATCCTCGGTCGTGAGGATGACATCGATCGCGCCCCTCTCGAACCCGTCCTTGAGCATGCGCGTGAAGGAGGAGACGAGATTGACCTTGATGCGCGGAAAGTCCCGGGCAAAGCGGCGCAGCACCGCCGGAATCGCCGGAAAGACGATGTCGCAGGGCACGCCAAGCACGATCTCGCCTTCCTGTCCGCGCGCAGTCAGCCGCGCCAGCGCCTCGTCATTGAGCGCGATCAGACGGCGCGCATAGGCCAGGAGCTGCTCTCCCGCAGGGGTCAGCGCCACCCCGCGCCCGGAGCGGTCCAGCAGATCAAGGCCGAGCCCCTCCTCCAGCCGCCGGATCTGCATCGAAACCGCGGATTGGGTGAGGTTCAGCAGACCCGCCGCCCGCGTCACCCCGCCTGATTCGGCCACCGTCAGGAAGGACCGCAGGGCGGTCAGGTCGAGATTGCGCGGCATATCACGATACCTGATGGATGGCCCGACAAACATTCATTTCCATGATGTCGCATTCCATGCGATCCATCAAGCATCGGAATGGCGGCCCCGCCTGTCATCACGATCCTGCATCGCCAATCCCCTGCAAACCGGAGTCCATCATGGACCGCCCGCTGTCCTTCCCTGCCCTTGTCCGCCTTCGCCCGGCCGCCCTGCGTCTTCCGCCCTGGGGCCGGCTGCTGCGGCGTCTCGACTGCGGCCGTTCGCGCCGCCATCTGGCGGACCTGGACGATCACATCCTGCGCGACATCGGCCTGACGCGCGATCAGGCCCTGCAGGAGGCGGAGCGGCCCATCTGGGACGTGCCGGCCCACTGGCTGCGGTAGATCGAGGCTGCGGCCGATTGCGTCTTGAAATGCCATCCCCCCCTTCCGATATGCTGGCCCAAAGGCGCTGCCCGCATGGGCGGCCCCTTGGGGAGACACGAACGGAGGGGATCGATGGCAGATTTCAACACGCTCCGCGCAGGGACCACCGTCGGCACCCGCGCCGCGCGGATCGACGAGGGGCTGCGCGCCCACATGAACAAGGTCTACGGCACGATGTCCGTGGGCATGCTGGTCACAGCCGGCGTGGCCTGGGCGGTCGGGTCGTCGCCGGCGCTGCTGTCCATCTTCCGCGATCCCGTGACGCTCCAGCCGAACATCCTGGGCTGGATCGCGATGTTCGCGCCGCTGATCTTCGTCTTCGTCATCGGCGGGGCGATCAACCGCGTCTCCGCGGCGGGGCTGCAGGGGCTGTTCTACCTCTTCTCGGCGCTGATGGGGCTGTCGCTCGCCTGGATCTTCGCCGCCTTCACCGGCCTGTCCATCGCGCAGACCTTCCTTGTCACCGCGATCGCCTTTGCGGGCCTCTCGCTCTGGGGCTACACGACCAAGCGCGACATCTCCGGCTGGGGATCCTTCCTCATCATGGGGGTGATCGGGCTGATCGTGGCCTCGCTCATCAACATCTTCATCGGCTCGCCCGCGATCCACTTCGCCGTGTCGGTGATCGGCCTGCTGATCTTTGCCGGTCTGACCGCCTATGACACGCAGCGCATCAAGTCCGAATATGTCGCCCATGCCGCCCATGGCGATGTTGAATGGCTGGGCAAGTCGGCGATCCTCGGGGCGCTGAGCCTCTACATCAACTTCATCAACATCTTCACCTTCCTGCTGAGCTTCCTCGGCAATCGCGAGTAAGCCGCAGCACCTGCCGCAGGGCGGGTCCCGAAAGGGGATGGTTTCGACGGATGGGGGTCGGCGGCCGCGCCGGCCCCTTTTCGCATCCGCCCCCCCGCGCAGCCATGCAGGCCGCGATGCCCGCCGATCCCGTCCCCCGCCGGGCGGGCGGACGGGCGGCTAGAGGACAAGGCCCGGGTCGGATCCCATGTCGAGGGCCGGGAACACCGTCCCTTCGAGATCGGGGCGCGACAATCCCGCAAAGGCGCGCAGCACCCAGGCGGCATGGGCGCGGACATCGCGCGTGGGCATGAGGTCCCGTCCCTGATAGAGATCGGCCTCATCGAGACCGGGCCAGTCCCCCAGCACCCGCCCCCCGCGCAGCGCCCCGCCTGCGAACAGCATCGCCCCCCCCGTGCCGTGATCCGTCCCCCCCGAGCCGTTCTCGCGCGCGGTGCGGCCGAACTCGGTCAGGCAGAGCACCGCCGTGCGGTCCCAGAGCGGCCCCAGCCCGTCCTTCAGCGCCAGGATCGTCTCGGCCAGGCGCCCCAGGGCGCGCGTCAGGTTCTGCGCCTGCTGCACATGGGTATCCCATCCCCCGAGCGAGAAGCTCGCGATCCGCGTCTCTCCGCGCAGGCGCGAGGCGGCGAAGTCGGCCAGTTGGCCATGGGGGCCGCCGCCGGCGGCGGGGCCGGCCATCATCGCCTGCCCCCCCTCCTCGGCCTCGGCGGCGAGCTCGTCCACGATCTCCATCGCCATGAGCGAGGCATCGCGGAACAGCGGGTCGTCATGCTGAACCGATTCGATGAGCCGTCGTGCCTGGGGGGACAGGCGCAGCCGCGCCTCGGGGGACCACTGGCTGACGGGCACCTGTCCCGACAGGATCAGCAGATGTTCGCGCCCGATGGCGAAGGCTGTCTCGGCCTCCACCCCCGGCAGCAGGGCAAGCGCCCGGTTGAGCCAGCCATCGCGCAGCCGCATCAGATCTGGCCCGCCCGTCCCGGCCTCGAGGATGTCCTGTCCGTCGAAATGGCTGCGCCGGTCGCGATAGGGCGTGGCCACCGCATGGGCCGCGCCGAATTCGCCGGCCTGCCACAGCGGCAGAAGCGGCCCGAGCGCGGGATGCAGCTCCCACCAGCCGTCGAGCGGCAGCCCGCCCTCCGACAAGGTGGGTCGCAGCGCCCGGAAGGCCGGATCGCCGACGGGGCGGACCGCGTCGAGCCCGTCCATCGCCCCCCGCAGGATCAGCACGACAAGGCGCTCCTCCCAGGGGGCGCGGGCGAAGGCGATGGGGGTGACAAGGGGCGAGGCGGCGGCGGAACAGCCGAGGGCCAGCCCCCCGATCATCTGCCGGCGGTTGAGCAGGACGGCCATGCCTCATCTCCTCTGGAAATCGCTCGAGGCAAGGATCACGCCGATCGCCTCGGAGGGCCGCTCGGCGGCATGCGCGGCAAAGATGACTTCCTCGCGCGCCGCCGGACCCAGCGCGATGCGCACGAAATCGCGCGGGTCGGGCAGGTCGGGCTGCATCTCCTCGGGCCGGTTCATGGCCCAGTCGATGCGCGCGGCCATGAACTGGGGCGTGATCCAGGCCTCCGGGGCCTCGGGCCAGCCATCGGGTCCCGGCGGATCCTGCCAGGGCTGGCCCATCACGGCGAGGGGGTTGGCAAGGAGCCGCCGCGTCTCGCGGAACCCGAGGGGCAGGAGGAAGTCCGCCCCCAGCCCCAGCGCCCGCAGGGCAGAGGCGATGAAATCGACGGGGGGCTTGACCTTGTCCTTCCGGGGTGACCAGGCGGCGGGATGGCGCAGCAGCGCCCCCGTCACGGCGAGCAGATCGCCCCCGCTGGCCAGCCATTCCCCGGCCAGCGCCTCCACCAGCCTCTCCTCGGGCGCGTCCGAGACGAAATGGACCGCGAGCTTGCGGGCCAGATGGCGGGCCGTCTCGGGCCGGACGGCAAGATCGGCCAGAACCGCCTGCACCGTGGCCAGATCGGCCTCTGCCGGATAGGTCCGGCCCAGAACCGTCTCTGCCCCCGGCTCGGCCCAGCGCGGGCGATAGACCGTCTGCCCCTCCGCGACCGTCACGCCGGTCAGCAGAAGCGCCAGCTGACGCACATCCTCCTGCGTGTAGCCGCCCCCCACGCCGACGGTATGCAGCTCCAGCAGCTCGCGCGCGTAGTTCTCGTTGAGGCCCCGCCCGCTCTGCCGGCCCTGGATGCTGCCCGGTCCGATGGACCGCGCCTGATCCAGATAGGCGACCATCACCGGGTGCAGGGCGACCGCCGTCAGCATGTCGGCAAAGCGCCCCGCGACATGGGGGCGGATCGCCTCTTCCACATAGGGGGCGATCAGGATGCCGGCGACGGTCGTCTTGGGACGGGCCGTGAAGTGATTGGCCCAGAAGAGCAGGAGCCGTTCGCGCAGGGCGTCCTCGCTGGCCACCTGCCGGGCGAGCACGGTGCGGAACTGGGCAAGGCGCGTGGGCTCGACAAGGCGGCGCAGGCGGTCGCGCTCGGCCCTGGCGGCGGCACGGATCGCCGCCGTCTCGCCGTTGCGGGCCTGTCTGTTGGCCTGCGCGAAGGCCCTCTCGATCGCCAGAGCCTCCGTGTAGGACATGGCGGGGATGGCGCGCGCCGCCACGTCGGGACCGGCGAGCCGCTCCAGCATGGCCTCGATCGAGGACGGCGGAGGCAGATACGGCGACAGGCCGGTGCCGAAGCGGATCGCGGCCAGATGCGGATCGAAGGTCACGGCCCCCTCCCCCCTTCCCCCCCTCGCGTCGGCCCCAGCATAAGGGGGCCGCGACCCAGGCGGAGGGGGCCCGTGCCCCTTCCATGGCTCTTTGGCGGCCTCGTCGGCGGGCTTACGCCGTCTCCGCCGTCACGCCGTCTCCTTCACGATGCGCAGACCCAGCTCGCGCAGCTGCTGGGGCGTGGGATCGGAGGGCGCCCCCATCAGCAGATCCTCGGCCCGCTGGTTCATCGGGAAGAGGATGACTTCGCGGATATTCGGCTCGTCGGCGAGCAGCATCACCATGCGGTCGATCCCGGCGGCACATCCGCCATGCGGCGGCGCCCCGTAGCGGAAGGCATTGACCATTCCGCCGAAGCGCCGCTCCACCTCCTCCCGGCCATAGCCTGCGATCTCGAAGGCGCGGAACATGATCTCGGGCGTATGGTTGCGGATCCCGCCCGAGACGAGCTCGTAGCCGTTGCAGGCCAGGTCATACTGATAGGCCACGACCTGCAGGGGATCGCCGTCGAGCGCGGCCAGCCCCCCCTGCGGCATGGAGAAGGGGTTGTGGGAGAAGTCGATCCGTCCCGTCTCCGGGTCGCGCTCGAACATCGGGAAATCGACGATCCAGGCAAAGGCGAAGCGGTCCTTCTCGGTCAGGCCCAGCTCCTCGCCGATCAGGACCCGGGCCCGTCCGGCGATCTTCTCGAAGACGGCCGGCCGGCCGCCCAGGAAGAAGGCCGCATCCCCCTCGCCGAGGCCGAGCTGCAGGCGGATGGCCTCGGTCCGTTCGGGGCCGAGGGCCTTGGCGATGGGGCCGGCGGCTTCGAGCCCGCCGCCTTCGGCCTGCCGCCAGAAGATGTAGCCCATCCCCGGCAGACCTTCCTTCTGGGCCCAGGCATTCATGCGGTCGCAGAAGGCACGGCTGCCCCCGCCGGGGGCGGGAATGGCGCGCACCTCGGTTCCCTCCTGCTCGAGCAGGGCGGCGAAGACGCGGAAGCCCGAACCGCGGAAATGATCCGAGACACGCTGCATCCGGATCGGATTGCGCAGGTCGGGCTTGTCGGTACCATACCACAGCGCGGCATCGGCATGAGAGATGCGGGGCCAGTCGGCATCGACCTTGCGCCCGCCGCCGAACTCCTCGAAGACGCCGCGCAGGACCGGCTCCATGGCGGCAAAGACATCCTCCTGCGTGACGAAGGACATCTCCATGTCGAGCTGGTAGAAGTCGGTCGGGCTGCGGTCGGCGCGGGGATCCTCGTCGCGGAAACAGGGGGCGATCTGGAAATAGCGGTCGAAGCCCGACACCATCAGGAGCTGCTTGAACTGCTGGGGCGCCTGCGGCAGGGCATAGAACTTGCCCGGATGCAGGCGCGAGGGCACCAGGAAGTCCCGCGCCCCTTCGGGGGAGGAGGCGGTGATGATCGGCGTCTGGTATTCGCGGAAGCCCTGCGCCCACATCCGCTGCCGCAGGGACCGGATCACGTCCGACCGCAGCATCATCTTGCGCTGCATCGCCTCGCGGCGCAGATCGAGAAAGCGGTAGCGCAGGCGTGTCTCCTCGGGGTATTCCTGATCCCCGAAGACCTGAAGGGGCAGGTCGCCCGCCGGACCCAGGACTTCGAGGGCCCGGATGAAGACCTCGATCTCGCCGGTCGGGATCTTCGGATTGACAAGGGCGGGGTCGCGCCGCTTCACGACCCCGTCGATGCGCACGCAGGATTCGGCACGCAGCCGTTCCACCTCGGCAAAGACGGGGGAGTCCGGGTCGGCCAGGCACTGGGTGATGCCGTAATGGTCGCGCAGATCCACGAAGAGGATGCCGCCATGGTCGCGCACCCTGTGGACCCAGCCGGACAGGCGCACCGCCTGTCCCGCATGGTCGGGGCGCAGATCGGCGCAGGTATGGCTGCGGTAGCGGTGCATGGGGCGCCTCCTTCGGACGGTCCCGCCGATCCATCGCAACAGGCAGGCGAAGTCAAGCCGGAGGGGGCTGTGCGGGGCCCCGCCCGCCTTTCCTTCCCCCTCAGACGAGGACCGCCGGCACGAGGCCGCGCAGGGCGTTGCCCAGGGCGAGGCGCGTCCGGGGCAGATCTTCGACCAACAGGATCTCCTCGCGGGCGGCGCCGGTCTCGATCATTTCGGCGCGCAGCACCCCGGGAAGGCAGCCGCAGGCCAGGGGCGGCGTCCGCCAGCCCGCTCCGCGGTCGAAGAACAGGGTGGTGATGGTGCCTTCGCAGAGCTCGCCCCGTTCATTGAGGAACAGCCATTCGTCCACCCCGTCGGGGAGCGCCGCGCGGGCTTTGTCATAGAGGGCACGGCGGCTGGACTTGATGCCCAGCCAGGGATCGGCCGAGCACAGGCGCCGGGGATGCAGCCGCACCCGCCAGAGCGCAGCCGGCGCCGGCAGCGGCCCTTCCTCGACGCGGAAGGAGCCGTCGCGCCCCATGGTCAGCCGCAACCGGGCCGGTCCGCGGCGCCCCTCGCGCAGGATCCGTGCGGCGGCCGCGGGATCGAAGGGCCAGCCGAGCCGGGCAGCGGCCCCGGCCATGCGGGCAAGATGGCGTGCCTCGCGCCGCGGGGCCGTGCCGTCCCAGGCCAGCGTCTCGATCAGACGCAGGCCGGGATCGCCATCGTCGCGCAGGGGCGCGGGCCTCAGCGGATGGCGGGATTCAGGAAGCGTGCCTTCCACAGGGCCTCCTCCCATTCGCCGGCCGCGGTCGAATCGGCCACGATTCCGCCGCCGACGCCGATTGTCACGGCCTCACCCTCGATCGCCAGGGTGCGGATCGCGACGGACCAGTCGCAATCCCCCCCCGGGGCCATCCAGCCCACCGCCCCGCAATAGGGCCCCCGCGCAAAGGGTTCCAGCTCGCGAATCACCTGCATCGCCCGGATCTTCGGCGCTCCGGTGACCGATCCGCAGGGGAACAGGGCGGGCATCAGGCGCGACAGGGCAGGCGGCTCGGCCAGATCGCCCGTCACCGTGGAGGTCATCTGATGCACGGTGGCATAGGATTCGATGGCAAAGAGCGCCGGCACGCGCACGCTGCCCGTCCGCGACAGCCGGCCGATGTCGTTGCGCAGCAGGTCCACGATCATCAGGTTTTCCGCCCGGGCCTTGGCCGATCGCCGCAGGTTTCCGGCCAGGGCGCTGTCGCGGGCGGGGTCGGGATCGCGCGGGGCGGTGCCCTTCATGGGCCGCGCCGTGATCCGCCCGCCCTGCACGCGGAAGAACAGCTCGGGCGAGAGCGAGGCCACGACCGGCCCCTGGCCCAGATCGGCAAAGGCCCCATGGCCCACGGCCCCCCGCCGTCCGCAGCCGCGCCCAGAGCGGCAGCGGATCGCCCGACAGCCGCGCCCGGAGGGGGAAGGTCAGGTTCACCTGATAGACATCCCCCGCCGCAATATAGCCGAGGGCCGCGGCAAGGGCCCGGTCGTAATCGGCACGCGCGATCATCGGCTCGGGCCGCGACAGATGCCCGTCGCGGTCGGCCACGATGGGGGGCGGGGCGACCGGCCCGTCGAACAGCCCAAGGACGAGGAGAGGCGCATCGCCCCCCCGCCACACCCCGGCCAGGCGCGGCTCGAAGGCGGCGCCGGCCTCATAGGCGATCCAGCCTGCCACCCATGCCCCTGCCGCGCGGGCCTCGTCGGCATGGGCGAGGGCGGGCCCCACCTCGCCCGGCTCCCGCGCGAGGATCAGCCCCTGCGGGAAGAGGAAAGCGGCAGGGCGCCCGCCGGGCCCGTGGTCGAGCAGGATCATGGCGCAGGGCGCCCGCAGGGGGGCGACGGCGGACCGATGAGGAAGGACGTCACGGCAGGCGACCCGGCATCTCCGACCGGGCGCGACCGCCGGCCCGGTGCGACGGGGCTATGCGCTGTGCGCGCCGGAATCAACGCCTGCCGGAGAGGAAGGCCGCATCCCGGATGCGGCCCCCGTGCCATGCGTCCCGCTCCGGCGCGCCCCGCGCCACCGGCCGCTTGCGCCTGTTTCCCCCGCGTCTATAAGCGCGGCCAATTTGCGCCGGACGGGGGAAGAACGATGCCGAAGCGGACGGACATCCAGAGCATCCTCATCATCGGCGCCGGGCCCATCGTCATCGGCCAGGCCTGCGAGTTCGACTATTCCGGCGCCCAGGCCTGCAAGGCGCTGAAGGAGGAAGGCTACCGGGTCATCCTTGTCAACTCCAACCCGGCGACGATCATGACCGATCCCGGTCTTGCCGATGCCACCTACATCGAGCCGATCACGCCCGAAATCGTCGCCAAGATCATCGAGAAGGAGCGACCCGACGCCCTGCTGCCGACGATGGGCGGGCAGACCGGTCTGAACACGGCCCTCGCCCTGGCCGACATGGGCGTTCTGGACCGGTTCGGGGTGGAGATGATCGGCGCCCGGCGCGAGGCCATCGAAAAGGCCGAGGACCGCAAGCTCTTCCGCGAGGCGATGGAGCGGATCGGCCTGCAGAACCCCCGGGCCGAGATCGTCACCGCCCCCCTGGTGGACGGGCGGCGCGACCTGCGCGAAGGGGTGCGCCTGGCCATGGAGGCGCTCGAGAAGGTCGGCCTGCCCGCCATCATCCGTCCGGCCTTCACGCTGGGTGGCACCGGGGGGGGCGTCGCCTACAACCGCGCCGAATACGAAGCCCTCTGCCGCGCCGGTCTGGATGCCTCGCCCGTGGGGCAGATCCTGATCGACGAATCGCTGCTCGGCTGGAAGGAGTTCGAGATGGAGGTGGTCCGCGACAAGGCGGACAACGCCATCATCGTCTGCTCCATCGAGAATGTGGATCCGATGGGCGTGCATACGGGCGATTCGATCACCGTCGCCCCGGCGCTCACGCTGACCGACCGCGAATACCAGCAGATGCGCAACGGCTCCATCGCCGTGCTGCGCGAGATCGGAGTGGAGACGGGCGGATCCAACGTCCAGTGGGCCATCAACCCGGCCGACGGCCGCATGGTCGTCATCGAGATGAACCCCCGGGTGTCGCGGTCCTCTGCGCTCGCCTCCAAGGCGACAGGATTCCCCATCGCCAAGGTCGCGGCCAAGCTCGCGGTCGGCTACACGCTCGACGAGCTCGACAACGACATCACCCGCGTCACGCCCGCGTCCTTCGAACCCTCGATCGACTATGTCGTGACCAAGATCCCCCGCTTCGCCTTCGAGAAGTTCCCCGGCGCGAAGCCCGAGCTGACCACCGCCATGAAGTCCGTGGGCGAGGCGATGGCCATCGGCCGCAGCTTCCACGAAAGCGTGCAGAAGGCGCTCGCCTCGCTGGAGACAGGTCTGACCGGCTTCGACGAGATCCAGATCCCCGGTGCGCCGGAGAAGGGCGCCGTCATCGCCGCGCTCAGCCGCGCCACGCCGGACCGTCTGCGCACCATCGCCCAGGCCATGCGTCACGGCCTTTCGGACGAGGAGATCCATCAGGCCACCGCCTATGACCCCTGGTTCCTCGCCCGCATCCGCGAGATCGTGGAGACCGAGGAGCGTATCCGTCGCGACGGCCTGCCCGTGACCGAGGAGGGGCTGCGCGCCCTCAAGATGATGGGGTTCACCGATGCGCGCCTGGCCCGGCTCACCGGCCGGGACGAGGGGCAGGTCCGCCGCGCCCGGCAGAGGCTGGGCGTCACCGCCGTCTTCAAGCGCATCGATACCTGCGCCGCCGAGTTCGAGGCCCAGACCCCCTACATGTATTCCACCTACGAATCCCCCGCGATGGGCAAGGCGGAATGCGAGGCGCGCCCGTCGGACCGCAGGAAGGTGGTGATCCTCGGCGGCGGCCCGAACCGGATCGGTCAGGGGATCGAGTTCGATTACTGCTGCTGCCACGCCTGCTTCGCGCTCTCGGCCGCGGGCTACGAGACCATCATGGTCAACTGCAACCCCGAGACGGTCTCCACCGATTACGACACCTCCGACCGTCTCTATTTCGAGCCCGTCACCTTCGAGCATGTCATGGAGATCCTGCGCGTCGAACAGGAGGCAGGCACCCTTCTGGGTGTCATCGTCCAGTTCGGCGGCCAGACGCCGCTCAAGATCGCGGGCGCGCTGCATGAGGCCGGAATCCCCATCCTCGGCACCTCGCCCGATGCGATCGACCTCGCCGAGGACCGCGAGCGCTTCCAGGGCCTCGTCAACCGCCTCGGCCTGAAGCAGCCCCGCAACGGCATCGCCCGCTCTGCCGAAGAGGCGCTGCGGATCGCCGGAGAGATCGGCTTTCCCCTCGTCATCCGCCCCTCCTATGTGCTCGGCGGGCGGGCGATGGAGATCGTGCGGGACGAAGCCCAGCTCGACCGCTACATCCGCGAGGCTGTCCATGTCTCGGGCGACAGCCCGGTGCTGCTCGACAGCTATCTCTCGGGCGCGACCGAGGTGGACGTGGACGCGCTCTGCGACGGGCGCCGTGTCCATGTCGCCGGCATCATGCAGCATATCGAGGAGGCCGGTGTCCATTCCGGCGACAGCGCCTGCTGTCTGCCGCCCCATTCCCTGCCTCCGGCGATCATCGCCGGGATCGAACGCCAGACGGAGGCCCTGGCCCTCGCGCTGGGTGTCGTGGGACTGATGAATGTCCAGTTCGCCGTCAAGGACGGCGAGATCTACCTGCTCGAGGTCAATCCCCGCGCCAGCCGCACCGTGCCCTTCGTGGCCAAGGCGACCGACAGCGCCATCGCCTCGATCGCCGCCCGCCTCATGGCCGGCGAGACGCTGGATGCCTTCCCCCTTCGCCCGCCTTACGAGAACGTCTCCTACGACACGCCCCTGCCCTATGCCGATCCCATGACCCTCGCCGATCCGGCGATGCCCTGGTTCTCGGTCAAGGAGGCGGTCCTGCCCTTCGCCCGCTTCCCCGGCGTGGACCCGCTGCTCGGGCCCGAGATGCGCTCGACCGGAGAGGTCATGGGCTGGGACCGCAGCTTCCCGCGCGCCTTCCTCAAGGCCCAGATGGGCGCCGGCGTCCATCTGCCGAAGGGGGGGCGGCCTTCGTCTCGATCCGCGATGCGGACAAGGGCGAGATCATGCACGAAGCCTGCCGCATCCTGCACGATCTGGGCTTCACGCTGGTTGCCACCCGCGGCACGGCCGCCTGGCTCGCCGCCCATGGCCTTCCCTGCGAACAGGTCAACAAGGTCTATGAGGGCGGCCGCACCATCGTGGACCGTCTCAAGGACGGCGAGATCGCCCTCGTCATGAACACCACCGACGGCACCCAGGCCATCAGCGACTCGCGCGAGATCCGGACGGTCGCCCTCATGGACCGCATCCCCTATTTCACCACCGCCGCCGGGGCGCATGCCGCGGCCCTGGCCATCCGCGCGCGCGAGGAAGGCGAGATCGGGGTCCGCAGCCTCCAGGCCTGAAGGGAGCAGGGCTGGCCGACCGGACAGCCCGCCCCGGCATGGTTTGACATAGTTTACGATTCAAGTCAGAAATCCCGGACCACTCCGAATCCTCGGAGGGGGCGTCCGCGCCGTCGAACCGGGATCCGTCATGAGCCATCCCCTGCCTCCCTCCGGCTGCCGATGCCGAAGCGGCCCTTCTGGCATCCGTCCTGGACCGTCTGCCGGCGCCGGACATCTGGTCGCCGCGGGCGGCATTCGGGCCAGCCGGCGGGGAGGCCCTCCCCTTCCTGCGTCTGTGCAACGGGGAAGACGGGCTGCTGGATCGGCAGATCACGCGCGAGACGGCCGATTGCCCCGGGGCAGACCGCAAGGTGGGGGCTGCCTATTTCATGGATGCGATCGGCTGGGCGCTGGGCAGCGTGCTCGGCCATCTGTATCTCCATGGTCTGGTGGTGGATCCGGATCCCGGCGCCCTCGCGCTCGAGCCGCGGGATGTCCACTGGACCCATGAGGGCCAGAGCGGGATCGGCCGGGCCTGGACCGTCCGCCTCCTGCCGCCCTGCCCGGCCCTGCGACGCGGATGCCCCGGCGATCCCGCCTTCCGCATGGCCTTCGAGGACAGCTTTGCCCGGCTGGTCGCCCCGCTGACCGAAGGGCTTCACGCGGCCAGCGGCCTGTCCCGCCCCGCCCTGTGGCGGCTGGCGGGGGACGGGCTCGTGCTCGGCCTGATCGAGCCGGCCCGCGCCCTGGGGCGGACCGCCCTTCTGCCGGCCGAGGCCGAGGCCCTGTCGGCCCGCCAGGGCGGCCGCTTCTTCGCCCGGCAAAGGCGCATCGTCGAACTGGTCCTGCCGGCCGATCCCGCCCGGAACCTGCCCGAAAGCCGCGAGATCTGGCGCGCGCGGGGGGGCTGCTGCCGGGCCTATACATGGGGGGGCAACGGCTATTGCTCCACCTGCGTCCATCTGGCGCCCGAGGAACAGATCCGGCGCTGGCAGGACTGGCAGGAGGGGCAACGCGCGGCAGCGGCCGCCGCCGGTCCGGAGGAGGATCCATGCCCGGCAGTCTGACGGCGCCTGTCCCCTTCGCCTGTCCGGCCGGCGGGGGGGTGCGATGCTGAACCCCGATCGCCCGCGAAGGGCCCGCATGGGCCGGATCCGCCTGCTGAGGCAGTTCGTCCGCCCCTATCGCGGCACCGCCCTGGCCGTGCTGCTGGCGGTGCTGACGGTGGCGGCCACCGGCCTTCTCGGCCCCTGGCTGATCGGCGAGATCGTCCGCCGGATCGAAGCCGGCGGTTCGGCCGGCGGGCTGGCCGGTGTCGCCGGGCTGCTGGCGGGGGTGGCCCTCCTGCGCAGTCTGGCAACGGGGGCGGTGTTCCATCTGAGCCATGTCGTCGCCTTCTCCACCGTGCGGGACATGCGCAATGCGGTGCAGGCGCGGCTGCAGCTCTTCTCTCCGGCCTATTTCGCCGCCCGCTCGAGCGGCGATCTCGTCAGCCGCATCATGCGAGATACCGAGGAGATGGAGCCGCTTCTGGCCGATGCGGTCTATGGATTCGTCGTCTCGACGCTGATCGGACTGGGCGTCTTCATCGTCCTGCTGACGATCTCGCCGCTTCTGGCGGTGCTGGCGATCCTGCCCCTGCCCTTCGCGCTGTGGGGGGTCTGGCGGCTCGGCGGTCTGGCGCAGCAGGCCTTCGACCGCGAAGGCCGGCTCTTCGGGAGCACCTCAGCCCTTGCCCAGGATCAGGTCGCCGGCATGCGCGAGATCCAGATCTTCAACCGCGAGACCGCCGAAGCCCGGCGCTTTGCCGCCGCCTCGCAGGATCTGGCCTCGGCCCAGATGCATGCGCGCAAGGTGATGGCCGGATTCGAACCGCTGGTGGAGGGGGCCGCCGGCCTGTCCACTGCGGCCGTGGTGCTGATCGGCGGGCAGATGGCCCTTGCCGGGCAGATCGCAGTGGGCGATCTGGTGGCCTTCGTTCTCTATATCGCGGCCATCTATCTGCCGCTGCACAGCGTCGCGGGGGCGGCGGAATCCTTCCAGAAGAGCCTCGCAAGCCTCGCCCGCATCGGCGAGGTGCTGGCCCATGAACCGGAGGTCGCCGATCCGCCGCAGGGTCTTGCGCTCGGGCGGGCAAGGGGCGAGATCGCCCTGAGGGGTGTCAGCTTCTCCTATCCCGGTCATGATCGCGTCCTGCACGAGATCGACCTGACGCTACCGGCTGGCCGCTCGCTGGCCCTGGTCGGGGCGACGGGGGCGGGCAAGTCCACGCTGGCCCATCTCATCGCCCGCTTCCATGATCCGACTGCCGGGGTCGTCCAGCTTGACGGGCATGACCTGCGGCAGATCCGTCTGGCCGATCTGCGGGCGAATGTCTCGATGGTGCTGCAGGATGTCTTCCTCTTCAACGACACCGTGCGCGAGAATATCCGCTTCGGCCGCCCCGGCGCGTCGGATGCCGAGGTGGAGGCCGCGGCGCGGGCGGCCAGGGCGCATGACTTCATCCTGTCCCTGCCCCAGGGCTATGACACGATCGTGGGCGAACGCGGGGTGCGGCTGTCGGGGGGCCAGAAGCAGCGCCTTTCGATCGCGCGGGCGATGCTCAAGGACGCGCCCATTCTCATCCTCGACGAGGCGACAAGCGCCGTGGACAGCGAGACCGAACGGGCGATCCAGGACAGTCTCGACCGTCTGATGCAGGGGCGGACGACGGTGATGATCGCGCATCGCCTGTCCACGATCCGCGAGGCCGACCAGATCCTGGTGCTGGACGGCGGGCGCATCGTCGAACGCGGCCGCCATGCCGAGCTGATGGCCCGCGGCGGTCTCTATGCCCGTCTGGTGGCCGCCCAGTCGGCGCCCGAACGGATCGCGTCCTGACGGGCGCTCCTCATCGGCCGACAGGGATCGGCCGGGGCAGGGTCGGCATCAGGCAAGGGCGGACCGGGCGATAGAGCCACCCGGTCCCGGCGACCCGGAACAGGCCCGGCTAGAGGTCCTGCTCCGGCACGGCCGTCGCCGGATCGCCGTCGATGGCGGCCGCGATCATCGGCTCGAGCCGTTCGAGCGCATAGGGCAGCGACAGCAGCGTGGCATGGCTGAAGGCGCTGGCCATCATCTCGTCCGCCATGATCTCGCGCCCTTCGGATGGCGCGCGCATCCCGGCGCGGATCGGCAGCGCCAGAAGGGCCTCCTGCGGCTGATCGGTGAACCAGATCACCGCATCGGCATCGATCAGGTCCGGCCGTTCGGCCGAGACATCGACACTGAAGGCATCCGGGGGCACGGCTTCGGACACCGCCTGCGGCGTCTCCAGACCCAGCCGGTGGAGAAGCTGGGCGCGGATGTCCTGCGGCCCATAGACGCCCAGCCGATCGCCCCAGAAGAAGGCCACGGTGGCTGTGCGCCCCTGCCAGTCGGGGTGGCGTTCGCGGATGCCGGCGATCCGCGCCTCGATGTCCGCGATCTGCGTTTCGGCCTCTTCGGCCCGCCCGACAGCGCGGGACATGATCCGCACCTGTTCCTCCCAGGGCAGGGCATAATCACCTGTCCCCGGCGGCACGGCGACGACGGGCGCGATGAGGCTGAGCTGGCGGAACTCCTCCTCGGTGATGCCGGACCAGAGGCCGATGATGACATCCGGGTCGGCCGCCGCCACCGCCTCGATGTCGATGGGCGAGCCGATGACCACGGGCTGCGTCGTCAGCGCCTCCTCCGCCCAGGGCCAGACCGTCTCCGGCCAGTCGCCATACCAGTGGCGGATGACGACAGGCTGGATGCCCAGCGCCAGCAGATTGTCCGCCCCGTTGAAATCGAGCGTCGCCACCCGCTCGGGGCGCTCCTCGATCGTCACCGGGCCGAACTTCGTCTCGAGGGTCAGGGGAAAGTCCTGCGCCAGCGCCGGCACTGCCGCCACAAGGGCCAGGACAGCCGTCAGGGATCTCGACAACATCAGGGTCACTCCAGGGGAACGGGGGTGGCAGGATCGCCGTCGATGGCGGCGTCGATCACCGGCGCGAGCCGTTCGAGCGCATAGGGCAGCGACAGGAGGGATCCGTAGGACAGCGCCCCGTTCACCTCGTTGTCGATGGCCAGGAAGATCTCGCGCCCTTCGGCGGGGGCCCGCATCCCCTGCCGGCCGGCCAGGGCCATCACCTCGGGGTCGTCCGGCGCCTCGTACCAGACGACGAGATCGGCATCGAGCTCGGGCAGGATCTCTTCGGAGATCTGCTGATAGAACTCGCCGGGCGGCGACAGCTCCACGACCTTCGGATGCGGCACCAGGCCCAGCTGGGCGAGGAGCTGCACGGTCGGATCGCTCGCGGTATAGAGACCGATGGACCCCTCCCAGATGGTCAGCATGGTGAAGGTCCGTCCTTCCCATTCGGGATTGGCGGCCCGCAGCGCGGCGATCTGCGCCTCGATTGCGGCGATGCGCTCTGCCGCCTCCGCCTCCCGTCCGGTGGCCAGGGCGGCCCGCTCGGCCCGGCCCTTCCAGTCGAGCTCGTAATCGCCCCGTCCCGGCGGGGCGGCAACGACCGGCGCGATGGTCGAGAGGCGATCGAAATCCTCCTGCGTGATGCCGGAATGGAAGGCGAGGATGACGTCCGGATCCGTCGCCGCGACGGCCTCGATGTCGATCGGATCGCCGATCATCACCGGCTCGGACTGCACCAGGGGCCGCGCCCAGGGCCAGAAGCCGTCCTCATAGGGGCCGAACCAGCTCCGTGCCGTCAGGGGCTGGATCCCCAGCGCCAGCAGGTTGTCTGCTCCCCCGTAGTCGAGCGTCGCCACCCGCTCGGGGCGCTCCTCGATCGTCACCGGACCGAACTTCGTCTCGAGGGTCAGGGGAAAGTCCTGCGCCAGGGCAGGCACTGCCGCCACAAGGGCCAGGACAGCCGTCAGGGATCTCGACATCAGGGTCACTCCAGGGGAACGGAAGGGGCGGAAGGGCGGTGCAGGATCCGCGCGAGATTGGTGGAGATCGCCACCAGCATCATGTCGAGCTCGCGGAAACTGATACCGGTCAGCTCCCGGGGCAGCACGACATAGCGGTCCTCGGAACAGGCGGGCAGCAGGTCGCACCAGCCGGGGATAACCTCCGCCATCCGCTCGCGCGGGGACTGCATGCTGTCGCCATAGGCAAGCGTGAAACTGTCAAGGACGACATCCGCCTCAAGCCGGGGCAGCACCTCGGCTGTCAGTTCGGCATAGTCGGCAACACCCTGCGCCAGAAGCTCCGCGGTGAGCGCATTGGGAACCAGACCCAGATCGCGCAGCACCTTGGTCGATGCGCCGAAATTGGTGAAGACATAGAGCGTTCCACCATCGGCCTGGACCTCGGCATAGGTCATGCCCTGCGCCTCGGGCAGGGCCGCACGGACTCGGGCGAGATTGGCCTCATAACGTGCCATCTCGGCCTCGAAGCGGTCGAGCACGCCGCCCGCATCGGCCACACCGCGGGCCAGGCTCATGGCGTCGGCCGGATCGTCGGGCACCAACACGACAGGGGCGATCCGCCCCATCCGCTCGGCATAGTCGGCATCCCAGCGGCTGCCGATGATCAGATCCGGGGCAAGCGCCGCCACCGCCTCATAGTCGAACTCCTCCCAGGCACCGATATAGCCCAGCCCCGCGGATTCGAAATCGAGCCCGAGCACGAGATCGACGGACCGCATGTAGCGGTTGCCCGCCGCGTCGATGCGCCCCATGGATCCCACGACCGGCGCGCCGAGTTCGAGCAGCGGCAGCGTGACCGTCATGTCATGGAGCGAGACGATGCGCTGTGGATCGGCCGGGATGCAGATCTCGCCGCGGACATCGGTAAAGGGCCGCTGCCCCTCGGGGCAGTCGAGGGCGAAGGCCGGTGCGCCGGCCAGAAGAAGGCTCAGGGCGCAAGGCAAGGCCGAGGCAGCAGGGCGCATGACAGTCTCCGATCCGGTTCCCGGACGATGCGACGGAGCGGGCGGAGGGCTGGCTCGGTCCGCCCTCTTTTCTGACAGATAATGTCGGATATGCAAGGGCTCCCGCCCCTGCTGTCTCAGAGTGTGCGGCGCGCCTGACTGCGCAGGATCAGCAGGGCAAAGGCCGGCGCCCCGACCATCGCCGTCACCAGGCCGGCGGGGATCTGGAGGGGGGCGAAGGCGGCCCGCCCGACGAGATCCGCCAGCCCCACCATCAGGGCTCCGGTTGCTGCGGAGAGGGCCAGGTGCAGCCCCGGCCCGGCATGCGCCAGGCGGCGGGCGACATGGGGGGCGACCAGTCCGACAAAGCCGAGCGGCCCGACGGCCGAAACGGCCGTCGCCGCCAGGGCGACGGACAGCAGGATCAGGACGGCACGGGTGCGCGGCACGGCCACACCGAGACCCGTCGCGATGGCCGGGCCGAACTGCAGCGCGCCGATGGGTCGGCCCGCCCAGATCAGCGCCGGCGTCAGGGCGAGCAGGACAAGCGCCAGGACCCGCACCTCGCCCCAGCCGGCGGCATGGATGCTGCCCGACAGCCAGCCCAAGGCGGACTGCGCTGCCTCGATGCGACCATAGGTCAGCATGGCGCCCGTGACCGCCGACAGGAATGCGGCCACCCCGATCCCCATGAGGACGAAGCGCAGTGTGGCGCCGCTTTCCGCACTGTCTGCGCCGCGCGACAGCGACAGGATCGCCGCGGCGACGATGATCGCCCCCCCGAAGGCGATCAGGGGCCGCAGGCCGGGCAGGGCCTCAGGCCACAGGACGATCAGCGCCACCACCGCCAGGGCGGCGCCCTGACTCACCCCCACCAGCGAGGGATCGGCCAGGGGATTGCGCGTGATCCCCTGCAGGATCGCCCCGGAGAGGGCGAGCATCGCCCCGGTCATCAGCGCCACGAGCATCCGGGGAAAGCGCAGTTCCCAGATCACGGTCGAGGCCATGCTGCCGGCCTCGGGCCGGGCGAGCAGGGCCGCGGCCTCGCCCCAGGACAGGCCATAGCTCCCGGTCAGCAGGCTGATCAGGCCCGTCGCCGCCAGCCCCGCGCACAGGGCCGACAGGACGATCAGCGGCCGCAGCGGGGTCTCGAACGCCAGCACGCCGCCGGCCGCGCGGATGCGCCAGACGCCGCCCCTCACAGCCGCACCCGGACGAGCCAGATGAAGACCGGCCCTCCCACCAGGGCCGTGACCAGGCCTGTTGCGATCTCGACCGGCGCGAGGGCGAGACGCGCCACGATATCGACAGCCAGAAGATAGATCGCCCCCAGCCCCGCCGAGACGGGGATGATGCGCCGGTAGTCGGCCCCTGTCAGAAGCCGCGCGGCATGGGGAATCACGAGACCGACAAAGCCGAGCGGCCCGACCAGCGCCACCGAGGCTGCCGTCAGGGCCACCACGGCGCCCAGCGCGAGGATGCGGATCCGCCCGGCATCCACGCCCAGGCCGGTTGCCACCTCCTCGCCCATGGCAAGGGCCGTCACCTGCCCCCGGATCGCAAAGGCCAGCAGCAGCCCCCCCGCGAACCAGGGCAGCCCCCACAGGAAGACCTCCTGGGAGCGCCCCGCCAGCGTCCCGTTGAGCCAGATCCGCAGCGACTGGAATCCCTGGTCGTCAAGCAGATGCGCCAGCGTGACAAAGGCCGCCAGAAAGGCCGAGACCGCGCCCCCGACAGGATCAGCGACAGCGGCTGTGCCCCGCCGGGAACGGCGCTCGCCAGAGCCCAGACCAGGGCCGCTCCGCCCAGGGCGCCGGCCGCTGCCACGACGGGCAGCCCCGCTGCTCCCCCCGGCCCCTGCCAGAGGATCCACAGCACCACGGCCAGCGCTGCCCCCTCCATGAGCCCGAGCAGACCGGGCTCGGCCAGGGGATTGCGCGTCACGCCCTGCATCAGGGCCCCCGCCACCGCCAGCGCCGCCCCCACCACCACGGCATGGATGGCCCGCGGCAGGCGCAGATCGCGGATCACCACATGATCGAAGTTGTCCCGGTCGGGCGCTGTCAGGGCCTCGATCACCGTGGCAGGGGGAATGGATTTCGCGCCCACCGCAACATGGGCCAGGAAGACAAGACCCAGAACCAGGAGGAGCGCCGGCCCCAGGGCCAGCCCCGCCCAGCGGGTTGCCGCCCCTGCCGGGGGAACCGGGGAGGAAAGGCGGATCATTCCGCGGCCGCGGCGATGCAGGCGATCCCGTCCGCCATCGGCCGATGCGGCACGCAGACAGGATGGCGGCCCCTCGGGGCCTGCAGGACATCGGCGGCCAGGGCGAAGACGCGGCCCAGATTGTCCGGGGTCACCACCGCCTCGGGCGGGCCCTCGGCCAGGATCCGCCCCCCGGCCATCATCGCGATCCGGTCGGCAAAGGCCGCCGCCATGTTGATCTCGTGCAGCACGACGACGACAGTCCGGCCCTCCTCATGGGCGATCCGGGACAACAGCGAGAGAAGATCGACCTGCACCTTCAGATCGAGGAAGGTCGTCGGTTCGTCGAGCAGGAGGATGTCGGTGTCCTGCGCCAGCACCATGGCGATCCAGGCCCGCTGTCGCTGGCCGCCCGACAGGCTGTTGACGGGACGGGAGGCCAGATCGCCCAGATCGGTCCGGGCGAGCGCGGCGTCCACGGCTGCGCTGTCGGCCGGCGACCACTGCCGCAGCAGCGACTGATGCGGATAACGGCCCTGGGCGACCAGCTCGCGCACCGTCAGTCCCTCGGGCGCCACCGGCCCCTGCGGCAGAAGCGCGATGCGCCGGGCCACCGCGCGCGTGGGCATGGCATGGACGGACTGTCCGTCGATCTCCACCCGCCCGGACCGCGGCGCGATCACCCGCGCCATGGTCTTCAGCAGCGTGGACTTGCCGCAGCCATTCGGCCCCACCAGCGCCGTCAGCCGCCCGGCCGGGGCCTGCAGGCTCACCCCCCGGACAACGGGCTCGGCCCCATAGCCGGCCACCACATCCCGGCATTGCAGGATGGCCTCGGCGGTCATGCTGTCAGAGCGATCCACGATCAGGCCCCCTGTCCGCCGATCCCATACCCGACAGTTTCTATATACTTCTTGCCCCTCCTGTAAAGGCCGCAGGGCCATCCCGGCGGCAGACTGCCGCATGGGGGATCCCTGCCGGGACAGGCCGCACCCCCCGCACCGGGAATCGGCAGCACGGTCTTGGCAGAGCACATCGTCGGTCTTATCCTTCCTCCCCACCGGAGCCGCGCTCATGCCCGAATCCGCCGATCTCCTCCTGCTGCCGCAGACGAAGACACGGCCAGAGCGGCCGCGGCTGTGGAAGGTCATCCTCCTCAATGACGATTTCACCCCGCGCGATTTCGTCGTGACGGTTCTCCGGGCCGTCTTCCGCATGACCGAGGGAGAGGCGACAGGCGTCATGCTGACGGCGCATCGCCGCGGGGCCTGCGTCGTGGGGGTCTTCACGCGCGAGGTGGCCGAAAGCAAGGCCCTGGCCGCCACCGCGCGGGGCCGCGCCGCCGGCCATCCCCTGGCCTTCACGACCGAGCGCGAGGACTGACCCCGCCCCCGGCCGCCGGGTCAGGGGACGGCGGGACGGCGGGGCTCAGCCCCCGGCCGTCGCGCCCCCGACCACCGGCGGCAGGCGCACGCCATAGACGGCCTCGGCATTGCGCCAGCCGATGGCATCGCGTTCGTCAGGCGACAGCTCGGCGAGCACGGCCTCGGTGATGGCAAGCCAGCCCGGCAGGCCGGCGCCCAGATTGCAGACAGGCCAGTCGCTGCCCCAGACCATGCGCGCGGGGCCGAAGACCTCCAGCACCTCATGGATCCAGGGGCGCAGGGTTTCGAGCGTGGCCTGTCCCGGTGCGGCATAGGCGGTGATGCCGGACAGCTTGACCACGACATTGTCGCAGGCCGCCACCTCGCGCAGGCCCCGTGCCCATTCCGCGAAGGCGCCGCCCGCGATGTCGGGCGTGCCGCAATGGTCGAGGACGAAGCGCATCTCCGGGCAGGCCCGGGCGAGATCGCGGGCCAGCCACAGCGTCCGCCCCAGGACATTGACATCGAAGGGGAATCCGGCCTTCCCGATGCGCCGGACATTGGCGCGGAAGGTCTCGGACAGCGACACGTCCTCGTCCACGTCCTCATGCAGGATGCGGCGGTATCCCACCACGCCGAGCGAGGGTCCCTCCTCCAGCCAGGCCTCGAAGCCCTCGTCCGTCTCGGGCCGGCAGTTGGCAATCTGGCCGAGAAGCCGCCCCTCGCGGATCAGCCCGGCGATCCAGCGCGATTCGGCGACCCAGTCGGTCGCCGCGACCTCCATGAAGATGGATCCCGCGACCCGCCCGCCATAGAGCATCAGCGCCTCCTCGAGCGGGAAGTCGCGCTGGAGCGCCGGCACCCGGTGCGTCCAGGCATGCCCGGTCACGCGCCGGTCGATCAGATGCAGATGGGTATCGAGAAGCCGCATCGTCTAGGCATCGTCCTCGCAGATCTGCCGCTGCTCGCCCAGGCCCTCGATGCCGAGCGTCACGACCTCGCCGGCCTTCAGGTAGCGGGGGGGCTTCATGCCAAGGCCCACGCCGGGCGGTGTCCCGGTGGAGATGACATCACCGGGATGGAGCGTGAAGAACTGGCTGAGGTAGCTGACCAGATAGGCCACGCCATAGACCATCGTGCGGGTGGATCCGTCCTGCATCCGCTGGCCGTTCACATCGCACCACATCCGCAGGTCCTGCGGATCGGGCACCTCGTCGCGGGTCACGAGCCACGGCCCGAGGGGGCCGAAATTGTCGCAGCTCTTGCCCTTGGTCCACTGGCCCTGCCGTTCGGCCTGGAAGGCCCGTTCGGAGACATCGTTGCACACCGCATAGCCGGCGACATGGGCCATCGCCTCGGCCTCGGAGACATATTTGGCGCGCGTGCCGATGATGACGGCCAGCTCCACCTCCCAGTCGGTCTTCTGGCTGCCGCGGGGGATCAGGATCGGGTCGTTCGGCCCGCAGACGGCCGAGGTGGCCTTCATGAAGATGACCGGCTCGGGCGGCACGCTGAGGCCCGATTCGGCGGCGTGATCGGCATAGTTGAGACCGATGCAGATGAATTTGCCGATGCCGCCGACGCAGGGGCCGAGGCGCGCCCCCTCGGGCACCGGGGGCAGCGTGGCGGGATCCAGCGCCCGCAACCGGGCCAGTCCCTCGTCGCTCAACACCTCGCCCGCGATGTCGGGAACGATGCCGGTCAGGTCGCGCATCCGCCCTTCGGCATCGACCATCCCCGGCCGTTCGGCCCCCCTTTCGCCCCAGCGCAGAAGCTTCATGCCAGTCGATCCCTTCAGATATTGGTCCAGCCACCGTCGATGACATGCTCGGTTCCGGTGGTGAAGGCGCTCTCGTCCGAGGCGAGATAGACCACCAGATGGGCGATCTCCTCGGGCCGGCCGAGCCGCTTCATCGGCTGGCGCTCCACGAAGGCGCGCCGCGCGGCCTCGGCATCGCCCAGGGCCCGCATCCGTTCCTGCAGCGAGGGCGTCTCGACCGTGCCGGGGCAGATCGCATTGGCGCGGATCCCCTGCCCCACGAAATCGGCCGCGATGGATTTGGTCATGCCGATCACGCCGGCCTTGGTCGCGCCATAGACGAAGCGGTTGGGCACGGCGATGAGAGAGGAGGCGACCGAGGCGATGGCGATGATCGACCCGCCCCCGCGGGCGATCATGCCGGGCAGCACCGCCCGGCAGAGCCGGTACATCGCCGTCATGTTGAGCGCGACAGAGCGCTCCCAGGCGGCCTCGTCGCAATCGAGAATGGTGCCGTGATGGACGATCCCCGCGCAGGAGACGAGCACATCCAGCGGCCCCGCCGCCGCCACCGCCGCCTGCACCGCCGTGGCATCGAGGACATCAAGCCGACGCACCATCAGCGCGCCTCCTGCCTCGGCCGCCAGCGATTCGAGCGCGGCTTCGTCGATATCGGTGGCCAGGACCTGCGCCCCCTCGCGCGCCATCGCCAGGGCCGAGGCCCGGCCGATCCCCGCCCCCGCCGCCGTCACCAGACAGTGCTTGCCTTCGAGGCGCCCCATGCCGTCCGCTCCTCCCCCCGCATTCCGGCTCCTGTCTGGCAGGCTTGCCCCGGCGTTGCAACGCCATCCGGAAGGCTGTGACAGAGGCGCCACGCCACCACGGCCGCGGGACCGCGCCGAGACACGGCCGATGCACGAAAATGCGAATCATGGCAGGCTTGCCTTCAGGTCGAGGCGGCCTTAGGCGCAGTCCTCCGGGGAACAGGCACCCCGGCAAGAGCCCCCGATCGGCAACGAGCATCCGAGATCCGACCATGACCCAGCCCTCCGCGCCAGCCACCCCCCAGACAGGGGCGGTGCCGCCGGCCCAGGCCGACGAGACCCGACAGATGGAGGCCGCCGAACCGCGGCCCCGCCTCACGGCACAGCCCGGCCATCCGGCAGCCTTCAGCACCTCCGGCGGCGGCGTCATCTTCAGCGACTACGCGAGCATCTGACCCTCGCGCATCCCTCGACGTTCCGGGCCTTCGATGGCCCGCCCTCCCTCGGGCCAACCCGGAACGAACTCGGAGGCCAGGCGGGCCCGCTCCCCGCTCTCCCCGGCGACCGCGCCCCCTGGCCTCCCTTCTCTTCCCCTCCGCCGCCTGCACCCCACCGGCAGAAGCCTGCCGATGGGTCATCCCGCCCCGCACAAGGCCCTTCCCTCCCGCGCCCGGCCGCGCGTAACTCCGCCCCACGACGGCGCGAGACCATCGGGAACGGGACAGGACATGACGGCATCCTCCATCGGCCGCCGCGCGGCGCTGGCACTCATCCTGGGCGGACTGGCCGCCTGCGGACGCCGACCGGGGGCCGATGCGGCGCCTTCCGCTGCGACCACCGGCCTCCACAGGGGCGAAACCCCGCAGATGCGCGCGCTCATCAACCGCTACGCGGCGATCCACGGCATTCCGCCCGAACTGCTCCATCGCGTCATCCAGCGCGAATCGGGCTACAACCCGGCCGCCCGCAACGGCCCCTATTACGGGCTCATGCAGATCCATCCCCAGACCGCCCGCACCATGGGCTTTCGCGGCGCGCCCGAGGATCTGCTCGATCCCGAAGTCAATCTCCTCTATGCCGGCCGCTATCTGCGCGGGGCCTATATCGTCGCCAACGGCGATCTCGATGCGGCCATCCGCTGGTATGCCCGCGGCTACTACTACGAGGCCCGCAACCGCGGCCTTCTGGTGGAAACCGGGCTGGCCGCGCGCGAACGGATCTGATCCCAGGCCCGCCGGGCCGCCCCGCAGGCCACCGATGCCCCCCTCCTCCCGCCCTGTCGCCTCCCGGCCGCCGCCGCCCCTCACGGCCGAACGGATCCGCGCCGCAGCCCAGGACTATCTCGCCTGACGCGAAGCCAGCGTCGCGATGCTCCGGGCCTCCCTCCTGCGCCGCCTGCGCCGCCGCCTGGCCGCCCTTCCCCCCGATCAGGCCGAGGCCGAGCGCGACGCCACCCTGCCGCTGATCGAGGCCGAGCTCGCGCGGCTCGAACAGGCAGGCCTTGTGGCCGATGCGCGCTTTGCCGGGCTGAAGGCGCGCGCGGCGCTGGGGCGGGGGCGCGGGGCGCGGCGTATCCTGCGCGATCTGGGCGCCAGGGGGGTGGAGGGGGCCACCGCCCGCGCGGCGATCGAGGCCGCCGCGCGCGAGATCGCCCCCGATGCCGAAGATCCCCTGCGCGCGGCCGAGACCGAAGCAGCCGAGGCCTTTGCCCGCCGCCGCCGCATCGGCCCCTGGCGTGGCGCCCCCCTGCCGGAGGACCGCGCTGCCCGTGCCCGCCTCTGGTCGCGCGAGGCGGCCGCGATGGCCCGCGCCGGCTTCGATGCGGACATCATCCGCGCCCTGCTGGGCCGCGAGCCCGAGGAGGAGGGCTGACCCTCGCGCACGAGGGTCAGAAGGGTCAGACCCGTCCAGACCCATCGGGGGGGGTGTTGCGCGAATCGGCCCCGGAGCGCGCGGTGCTGTAACGAGGTGTTAACCCTCTCCGGGCCATCCTCTGCGCGTCACTGCCCGCAGAGGAGTCCGGTTCGTGCCCGCCGCCCCCCATTGCCATCCGTCCGCCCCGCCGGGGGGCGGGCCGTCAGGAACAGCCCGTCGTGCTGCCGCAGGTGTTGCACTTCATGCAGGTGCCGTTGCGCACCAGCGTGTAGTTGCCGCATTCGCCGCAGGGGTCTCCTTCGTAGCCCTGGATGCGGGCCTTGTCGCGCGCGCTGATCTGGGTTGCGGCGACGGCGGTGGCGCTTGCCCCGCCATGCAGGGGGGCGATGCCTCCCTCGGCCAAGCCCCAGCCGCCATTCAGCAGCGCCAGGTCCTGCGGCAGGCGCTTGCGCAGATAGCCGGTGGAGCTGATCTGCTTGAGCACCTCGATGGAGCGGCTGGTCGCGACATCGCCAGAGGCCGTGACATTGCGCTCGCTCTCTCCCCCGCCCAGCTCGTCGAAGCTGGGCCCCTTGGGGGCGACATGCGCGAGATCCGTGCGGTCGAGGTAGGAGATCGCCAGCTCGCGGAAGATGTAGTCGAGGATGGATGTCGCGTTCTTGATCGAATCATTGCCCTGCACCGGCCCGGAGGGCTCGAAGCGGGTGAAGGTGAAGGCATCCACGAACTCTTCCAGCGGCACGCCGTATTGCAGGCCGACAGAGACGGCGATGGCAAAGTTGTTCATCATCGCACGGAAGCCGGCGCCTTCCTTGTGCATGTCGATGAAGATCTCGCCCAGGCGTCCATCCTCGTATTCGCCGGTGCGCAGATAGACCTTGTGCCCGCCGACGATGGCCTTCTGGGTATAGCCCTTGCGCCGGGCCGGCATCCGTTCGCGCTCGCGCGAGCGGACCTCGCGCACCACGATCTTCTCGACGACCCGTTCGGCCAGGGCCGCGGCCTTCTCCGGGGGCGTGCCGGCAGCCAGCGTCTCCTCCGCCTCCTCGTCGCCGTCGATCAGGGCGGCCGCCAGCGGCTGGGAGAGCTTGGAGCCGTCGCGATAGAGGGCATTGGCCTTCACGCCCAGGCTCCAGGACAGCTTGTAGGCATTCAGGCAGTCCTCGATCGTGGCCGAATTGGGCATGTTGATCGTCTTGGAGATCGCGCCCGAGATGAAGCTCTGCGCGGCGGCCATCATGGTGATGTGGCTCTCGACCGACAGGAAGCGCCGCCCCTTGCGCCCGCAGGGATTGGCGCAGTCGAAGACAGGCAGATGCTCGGGCTTCAGATGCGGCGCCCCCTCGAGCGTCATGGTCCCGCAGACATGATCGTTGGCGGCTTCGATCTGCGCCTTGGTAAAGCCCAGATGCCGCAGCAGGTCGAAGGCCGGGTCGTTGAGCTTCTCGCGCGGGATGCCCAGGGTGCCGGCGCAGAAATCCTCGCCCAGGGTCCACTGGTTGAAGACGAAGCGGATGTCGAAGGCCTGCGGCAGGGCGGCCTCGATCTTGGCGATCTCGGCCGGACCGAAGCCATGGCCGATCAGCGCCGTATGATTGACCCCCGGCGCATTCGCCAGGCTGCGATGGCCCACGGCATAGGCGACGATCTCCTCGATCTGCGCCTCGGTGTAGCCGAGCTTGCGCAGGGCCGCCGGGACGGACTGGTTGATGATCTTGAAATAGCCCCCGCCGGCGAGCTTCTTGAACTTCACCAGGGCAAAGTCGGGCTCGATGCCGGTGGTGTCGCAGTCCATGACCAGGCCAATCGTCCCGGTCGGGGCGATGACGGTGGCCTGCGCATTGCGAAAGCCATGCGCCTCGCCCTGGGACAGGGCCTCGTCCCAGACCTGCATGGCCAGCTCGGACAGGCGCGGATCCGGGCAATGGGCATGGTCGAGCGGCACGGGCAGGATGGCCAGGCCCTCATAGCCCCCGGTCTGGCCATGCGCCGCGCGCCGATGGTTGCGGATCACGCGGAGCATGTGCTCGCGGTTGCGCGCATAACCGGCAAAGGGGCCGAGCTCGCCGGCCATCTCGGCCGAGGTGGCATAGGCGACGCCGGTCATGATGGCGGTCAGCGCCCCGCAGAGCGCGCGCCCCTCCGGGGAATCGTAGGGCAGGCCCATGTTCATCAACAGCCCGCCGATATTGGCATAACCCAGGCCCAGCGTGCGGAAATCATGCGAAAGCTGCGCGATCTCCTTCGAAGGAAACTGCGCCATCAGCACGCTGATCTCGAGCGTCAGCGTCCAGAGCCGCACCGCATGGATGTAGTCCTCGGCGAGGAACCGGTCTCCGTCGAAGAAGCGCAGCAGGTTCAGCGAGGCGAGGTTGCAGGCCGTATCGTCGAGGAACATGTATTCCGAGCAGGGGTTGGATCCCCGGATCGGCCCGTCGGCCGGGCAGGTATGCCAGGCATTGATGGTGTCGTGGAACTGGATGCCGGGATCGGCGCAGGCCCAGGCGGCATGGCCGATCTGGTTCCACAGGTCCCGCGCCCGCAGCGTCTTGGTCACGCGGCCGTCGCGGCGGGCGAGCAGATGCCAGTCCCCGTCCTGTTCCACCGCGCGCAGGAAGGCGTCGGTGACACGGATCGAGTTGTTGGAATTCTGCCCCGAGACGGTCGCATAGGCCTCCGAATCCCAGTCGGTGTCATAGGTGGGAAACTCGATGGACGTGAATCCCTGCCGCGCATAGTCGAGCACGCGCTTGATATAGGTCTCGGGGATGGCGGATCTCTTCGCCTCGCGGATGGCGGCCTTCAGGGCGGCGTTGCGGGCCGGGTCATGGGCGGCCGCAGCCTCGCCATCCCAGTCGCGGATCGCCTTGAAGATGGCATTGAGGCGCTTCTCATGCATCTTCGATCCGGCGACGAGGCTGGCAACCTTCTGTTCCTCGACCACCTTCCAGTTGATGAATTCCTCGATGTCGGGGTGATCGGCATCCACGATGACCATCTTGGCCGCCCGCCGCGTCGTGCCGCCCGACTTGATCGCGCCGGCCGCCCGGTCGCCGATGCGCAGGAACCCCATCAGGCCGGAGGAACGCCCCCCGCCCGACAGCTTCTCTCCCTCGCCGCGCAGGCTGGAGAAGTTGGTGCCGGTGCCCGAGCCGTACTTGAACAGCCGCGCCTCGCGCACCCAGAGGTCCATGATGCCGCCCTCGTTCACGAGGTCGTCCTGGACGGACTGGATGAAACAGGCATGCGGCTGGGGATGTTCATAGGCCGAGGTCGAGCGGACAAGCTCGCCCGTCCGGTAATCCACATAGTAGTGGCCCTGCGCCGGTCCATCGATGCCATAGGCCCAGTGCAGGCCGGTATTGAACCATTGCGGGCTGTTGGGCGCACCCATCTGCCGGGCCAGCATGTGCCGCATCTCGTCATAATAGGCGCGGGCATCGGATTCGTCGGTGAAATAGCCGCCCTTCCAGCCCCAGTAGGCCCAGGCCCCGGCCAGCCGGTCAAAGACCTGCCGCGCGCTGGTCTCGCCGCCCATCGTCGCGCCCTCGGCCGGCACGGAACGCCACAGGAATTCGGGCACGCCCTCTTCGGGCACGCGCTGACGCGCCGAGGGGACTCCCGCCTTGCGGAAGTATTTCTGCGCGATCACATCGGCCGCGACCTGCGACCAGGATTCGGGCACCTCGAGCTCATCGAGCCGGAAAACGACGGTGCCGTCGGGGTTCCGGATCTCCGAGGTGGTGGTGCGGAAGGGGATGCCCTCATAGGCGTCGCGACCTTCCCTGGTGAACCTGCGCGCGATCTTCATGCCTCATCCTCCTTGCCCTGCCGCATCCGGGGCGATGGGACGCCGGGCCTTCTCCGACCGGATGGTCGCCGGCAGGATCCGCCGGACCATCCACCCGGTGCTGGCCGCCACCGACCACCAGATATTGTATCTGCCAATTGCAGGAACACAGTCTGATGGGTCTTCGGTTCCAAGGCAATCGCAAAGTTTTCTGTGGACAAATCCCCGGGCGGGTTGATTCCGGCGCCGTCCCGGCGGGGGATCGATCCCCGGATTCGTCCCGTCATTCATCCCCCGAGCGATCCACAGCCACTGCCTCGCACGCCCTGCGGGGGGCCGGCGGATCGCTGCCCTGCCGCCGTCTTCCCCGTCCGCGCCGCCGCTCCTGTGGATGACCGGAGGCGAATCGCCCCGCGACAGGGCCGGACCGGAGCCCCCCGCCCCCCCCGCGGAAGACGCGCCAGCCCCCCCGCGCAGGCGGGCAGGCCGCCGCCGGTGCGACCAGGGAACCGGCCCCGGCAACCGGCAGAGCCGCGGCAGGGAGGGCGACGGAAAAAAGGAGGGGGAAGGATGGTCGGGGCGGAGAGATTCGAACTCCCGGCCCTCTGCTCCCAAAGCAGATGCGCTACCAGACTGCGCTACGCCCCGGCCTCCGGGCCTTGTAGGACAAGCCCGCCCTCTTGGGAAGATGGGCACCGGCCGGAGAACCACCGGCAGAGGGCCGCCGGAACACTGGCAGAGGGCCGGCAGGGCTCCGCCATCTGCCGGGGGAACAGGCCGCCCCGGCTGGACGTTCCGCAGCCGGATGCCGAAGCTGACCGGCACCGCACCCCATCAAGGGAGCCTGCCATGACCTGCCTCCGCAAAGGCTTGCCGGCGATCCTGCCGATCCTGCTCGCCGTCGTCCCGGCCGCGGGGGCGGCCCAGCCCGGGCATGGCCATCCCGGGCATGGCCATGGGGGGCCGTCGGTCGTCGCCCGCCTGGCGGCTCAGGGCGGGTGCCCGCCGGGACTGGCGCGGCACGATCCGGCCTGCCTGCCGCCGGGACAGCAGACCGGACGGCAGGCTGTGCGGGACAGGGGCGGGGACAGCGGCAGGGGAACCCTGCATCTCGTGCGGGGGGAACGGGAGCAGCGCGAGGCCGAACGGGCCGTCGCCCTGATCGGTGCGCTGCTGGGCCTGGCCCTGCTTCAGCAGCACCGGGAAGCCGGGACCGAACCCGCCGCCGTCCCTGATCCGGCCCCTGATCCGGCGCCCTCCGGCCTTGCGCCGGCGACCCTCGCCATCGCCCGCATCCCGGCGCGGCCCGCCTGGGTCGAGGCAGCGGCCCGGGCCATGACCGGTCCGGCGGATGCCGAGCCCCTGCCGATCCCGCCGCCACCGCCGGCTGCCGCATCCGTCCCAGAGCCGACGATCGTGGACATCACCGGGCTCTTCGATCGCCCCCTGCCCTCCGGCGCCGCCGCAGGGTCGGACTGATCCGCTGCCCGCCATCCCGGCCGCCCCTCCCCGGAGCCTGGCAGGGGCCCAGCGCCCCGCGGCCCTATTCCGCGGCCACCCGCCGCCGCGCCGCCTCGAGCAGCGGGGCCAGATAGCGCCCGGTATGGCTTCCGGGATGGGCGGCCACCTCTTCGGGCGTGCCGGCGACGACGATCCGCCCGCCCCCCTCGCCGCCCTCGGGGCCGATATCGATCACCCAGTCGGCCGTCTTCACGACATCGAGGTTGTGCTCGATGACCACAACGGTATTGCCCTGATCCACCAGCTCGTGCAGCACCTCGAGCAGCTTGCGCACATCCTCGAAATGCAGGCCCGTCGTCGGCTCGTCGAGGATATAGAGGGTGCGCCCGGTGCTGCGCCGCGACAACTCGCGGGCGAGCTTGACGCGCTGCGCCTCTCCGCCCGACAGGGTGGTGGCCTGCTGGCCGACCTTCACATAGCCTAGGCCCACGCGCATCAGCGCATCCATCTTCTCGCGGATCGCGGGGACGGCGCGGAAGAACTCCTGCGCATCCTCGATGGTCATGTCGAGCACGTCCGCGATGCTCCGGCCCTTGAACTTCACCTCGAGCGTCTCGCGGTTGTAGCGCTTGCCCTTGCAGGTTTCGCAGGTGACATAGACATCGGGCAGGAAATGCATCTCGATGCGGATGACGCCATCGCCCTGGCAGGCCTCGCAGCGCCCCCCCTTGACGTTGAAGCTGAAGCGCCCCGGCTTGTAGCCGCGGGCCTGCGCCTCGGGCAGACCGGCGAACCAGTCGCGGATGGGGGTGAAGGCGCCGACATAGGTGGCCGGGTTGGACCGCGGGGTGCGGCCGATGGGGCGCTGGTCGATGTCGATGACCTTGTCGAGATGCTCGAAGCCCTCGATCGTGTCGCAGGGGGCGGGCGTCTCGCGCGCGCCGTTCAGCGCCACCGCCGCAGTCTTGTAGAGCGTCTCGATGGTGAGGGTGGACTTGCCGCCGCCCGACACGCCCGTGACACAGATGAAGCGCCCCAGCGGGAACTCGGCGGTGACCCCCTTGAGGTTGTTGCCCGTCGCATTGACCACGCGCAGCGTCCTGCCGTTGCCCTCGCGCCGCGCGGCCGGGACGGGAATGGCGCGTCGGCCTGAAAGGTAATCCCCCGTCAGCGAGGCGGGATTCTCCGCGATCTCGGCCGGGGTTCCCTGGGCGACGACCTGTCCGCCATGGACCCCCGCGCCGGGACCGATGTCGAAGACGTAGTCGGCCGTGCGGATCGCATCCTCGTCATGCTCGACCACGATCACCGTGTTGCCCTGATCGCGCAGATTGCGCAGCGTCTCGAGCAGCCGGTCGTTGTCGCGCTGATGCAGGCCGATCGAGGGCTCGTCCAGAACATAGAGCACCCCCGTCAGCCCCGATCCGATCTGCGAGGCCAGGCGGATGCGCTGGCTCTCTCCCCCCGAGAGAGTGCCGGCATTGCGCGCCAGCGTCAGATAGTCGAGACCCACATTGTTGAGGAAACCCAGCCTTTCGCGGATCTCCTTGAGGATGGGACGGGCGATCTCGTTCTTCTGCCCGGAGAGGGCGGCGGGCACCGTCCGCACCCAGTCATGGGCGGCGCGGATCGACATCTGCACCACCTCGCCGATATGCAGCCCGGCGATCTTCACGGCCAGCGCCTCGGGGCGGAGGCGGTGACCGCCGCAGGCATGGCAGGGCCGTTCGTTGCGATACTGCTCGAGCTCCTCGCGCAGCCAGGCGCTGTCCGTCTCCTTCCAGCGCCGTTCCAGATTGGGGATCACCCCCTCGAAGGGACGGCGGACCTGATGGACCCGCCCGCCCTCGTCATAGCGGAAGAGGATCTCCTCGCCCTTCGAGCCGTGCATCAGCGCCTCCCGCGCCGCCTCCGGAAGGTCGCGCCAGCAGGCATTGGGGTCAAAGCCGTAATGCGCGGCCAGAGCCTCGATGGTCTGGGCCGAATAGGGCGACTTCGCGCGCGCCCAGGGGGCGATGGCCCCCTGAGAAAGCCTGCGCGTCACATCCGGCACGATGAGACGTTCGTCAAAGAACATCTCTGCCCCCAGCCCGCCACAGGCCGGACAGGCGCCATAGGGCGCATTGAAGGAGAACAGCCGCGGCTCGATCTCCGGGATCGTGAAGCCACTGACGGGACAGGCGAATTTCTCGCTGAAGGTGATCCGCTCGGGCTTGCCCTCCGGCGGGGCGGTCTCCAGCACCGCGATCCCGTCGGCCAGATCGAGCGCCGTGCGGAAACTGTCGGCCAGACGCGTCTCGAGTCCGGGCCGCACCACGATCCGGTCCACCACCACATCGATGTCGTGCCGCAGCTTCCGGTCGAGCGCGGGGGCCTCCTCGATCTCGTGGAACTGGCCGTCGATCCGCACCCGCTGGAAGCCCTGCTTGCGCAGCTCCAGAAGCTCCTTGCGGTATTCCCCCTTGCGGTCGCGCACGATGGGGGCCAGCAGATAGCCCCGCGTCCCTTCGGGCAGGGCCATCACGCGGTCCACCATGTCCTGCACCTGCTGGGCCTCGATGGGCAGACCGGTCGCGGGGCTGAAGGCCGTGCCCGCCCGCGCGAAGAGCAGACGCAGATAGTCGTAGATCTCCGTCACCGTGCCGACGGTGGAGCGGGGATTCTTCGAGGTCGTCTTCTGTTCGATGGAGATGGCCGGGGACAGGCCCGTGATCCGGTCCACATCCGGCTTTTCCATCATGTCGAGGAACTGGCGCGCATAGGCCGACAGCGATTCGACATAGCGGCGCTGCCCCTCGGCATAGATCGTGTCGAAGGCCAGCGACGACTTGCCCGAACCGGACAGGCCGGTGATGACCACGAGCCTGTCGCGCGGGATGTCGAGATCGATGTTCCTGAGATTGTGCTCGCGCGCGCCGCGAACCTCGATGACCTTCTGCTCGGGCATTCTCCGCGCCTCCGGGATGACGAGTCTCCCTAGCGGAAACGCAGGCCGGAGGAAAGCGGATTGTCGAACGGAACAGGAACGCGCGGCGTCATGCCGCGCGCCCCGCCCTCAGAAATGGATAGCCCGTCCGAAGGCGTCGAGCACCGCCTCATGCATGGCCTCGCTGATCGTCGGATGGGGAAAGACGGTCTCGATCAGCTCGGCCTCGGTCGTCTCCAACGTGCGGGCCACGACATAGCCCTGGATCATCTCCGTGACCTCGGGGCCCACCATATGCGCCCCCAGAAGCTCGCCGGTCTTCGCATCGAAGACGGTCTTGATCATCCCCTCGGGCTCGCCCAGGGCGATGGCCTTGCCGTTGCCGATGAAGGGGAAGCGGCCGACGCGCACCTCATGGCCCAGCTCCTTCGCCCGCGCCTCGGTCAGGCCGACCGAGGCCACCTGCGGATGGCTGTAGGTGCATCCGGGGATGCTGCCCGGCTTCAGGGGGTGGACCTCGCGCCCGGCGATCATCTCGGCGACCATGATGCCCTCATGGCTCGCCTTGTGGGCCAGCCAGGGCGGCCCCGCCACATCGCCGATGGCCCACAGCCCCTCGACCCCCCGTGCGGCAGTATGCGTCCGTGACGACATGGGTCCGCTCGACCCGGACGCCGGCCTCCTCGAGACCGATCCCCTCGACATTGCCGACGATGCCCACGGCCGAGATGACGGTATCGAAGACCTTCTCCTCGGTCTTGCCGCCGGCCTCGATCCGGGCCGTCACATGGCCCTTGCCCTTGGCCAGCGTGACCTTCGCCCCCTCGATCAGCGTCATCCCCTGCCTGGCGAACTGCTTCCTGGCAAAGGCGGAGATCTCGGCATCCTCCACGGGCAGGATGCGATCGACCGCCTCGGCCACCGTCACCTTCGCCCCCAGCGCATTGAAGAAGGACGCGAACTCGATCCCGATGGCGCCCGAACCGATCACCAGCAGATCCTTCGGCATCCGCGGCGGCTGAAGGGCATGGCGATAGGTCCAGATCAGATCGCCATCGGGCTCCATCCCCGGCAGCTCGCGCGCGCGGGCGCCGGTGGCGATGACGATGGCCGGCGCGGCGAGCTCCTGCTCGCCCTTCTCTCCCTTCACGGCAACGCGCCCCTTGCCGGCCAGACGCGCCTCGCCCATCACGACCGTGACCTTGTTCTTCTTCAGCAGATGCCCGACGCCCCCGGCAAGCTGCCGGGCGACCGCGCGGGAACGCTTCACCACCGCATCGAAGTCGAAGGACACGGCGTCGGCCTTCAGCCCGAAATCCTTTGCCCGTTTCATCAGGTGGAAGACCTCGGCCGAACGCAGCAGCGCCTTGGTCGGGATGCAGCCCCAGTTGAGGCAGATGCCGCCCAGATGCTCGCGTTCCACCACCGCGACCTTCAGGCCGAGCTGCGCCCCCCGGATGGCGCAGACATAGCCTCCCGGCCCTGCGCCGATCACGATCATGTCGAAGTCCTGCGCTGCCATGCGCCTCTCCTTCCCGTGAGCCTGAGCTCCGAGATAGCCCGCGATGCGCCCCGGCGCCAGCAATCAGCTGCTGATGCGTTCGGCCCGGATGCGCTTGTAGAGGCCGTATTGCCCCCCTTCGGCAAGGAAGGCCTGCTCCTGCGGCGTGCTGGCGCGGCCCAGCGCGGCGTTGCGCCCCGGAAAGCGGCCGAAGCGGCGGATCTGCTCGCGATGGGCCAGCGCGTGCAGCAGCATGTCCCCGCCGCCATCCGGCATGCCCGTCATCACCAGACGCACGCAGCGGTCCTGATCGTTCAGGTTCTCGCTGTGCATGAGCGGCAGGTAGAAGAACTGGCGCGCGGGCGGCGGGATGCGTCGGTCCCAGCCGCGGGCGATCGCGGCCTTGGCGGCCGCCCGGGCCAGCGGGTCCGAGGCAAAGGCATCGGCATGGCCGCGGAACATGTTGCGGGGGAACTGATCGGTCAGGATCAGATAGGCCAGCGCCTCCTCGGGCGAGGTGAGCCAGAGGCCGAGCCCTCCCTCCATCGCATGGGTCCAGAGCGGCTCGAAGCGTGCCCGGATCGCGGCATCCAGGACCTCGTCCTGCGCATACCATTTCGCCTCGCCGGCCTCGTGCAGCCAGAAGTCGAGGATGTCCTGCGCCGAGGGCAGGAGAGCGTCGGGGCCGGTCCGGGCCGGGGTCATGCGGGTCGTCCTTCGGCTGTGGGGATGTCGGGCGTGGCAGCGACGGGCGTGGCGGCGGCGGGGATGGGGGGCGAATTGCGTCTTTTCGCCGACGATGGGCTTGTCGGGTGCGGCGCGCATCCGCAACAGGGCATAGAGGGCCAGCAGGATCATCAGGATTCCGATGATCCCCCAGAAGCCCGAGGCGCCGATTGCATCCATCACGCCCCCCACCAGGAACGGCCCGGCAATGGCGCCAAGGCCGTTGATCAGCAGCAGCCCGGCCGAGGCCCCGGCCATGTCGCTGCTGTCGAGATAATCATTGGCATAGGCGATGAGCAGGGCATAGAGCGGATTGGAGGTTCCTCCCACCACCGCCGCCGCGAGAAGGGCCACCCAGACCGATCCGGGAAACAGCACGGCCCCGGCCGCCACCCCGCCTCCCAGGGCGGCCAGGATGAGGATCAGCAGCCGCCGGTCCATCCTGTCCGACAGGAACCCGATGGGATACTGCGCCAGCATCGCCGCCGTGTAGGCGAGCGAGACCATCAGCGCGATCTGCCCCTCGGTCAGGCCGGCGCGGGTGCCATAGACGGCCGACATGCCGAACTGCGCGGCAAAGACCGATCCCAGCAGGAACATGCCCATGCAGGCAAGTGGCGAGGCGCGCAGCAGGCGCTGCATCGACAGCGGGCGGGTGTTCTCGAAGGCGGGCGCGGTCTGCGTGACCGAAAGCAGCACGGGGGCGAAGGACAGCGAGACGAGCACCGACGGGATGATGAACACGGCAAAGCCCATCACGTCGCCCTGCGTGATCAGCCACTGCGCCGTGACGATCCCGCCCATCTGCACGACCATGTAGAGCGACAGCGCCTTGCCGCGGTTCTCGTTGGAGGCGGCGTTGTTGAGCCAGGATTCGGCGGTGATGTAGACCCCGCAATAGCAGAAGCCGATCACCACGCGGCCCAGCGCCCAGGCCCAGGGCTCGGGCAGCAGCGGATAGAGGATCAGGATGGCCGAGATCATCGATCCCAGCGCCGAGAAGACCCGCACATGCCCGACCCGCTGGATGAGGACCGGCGCCAGCCGCGAGGCGAAGAGGAAACCGACGAAATAGGCCGACATCACCACGCTGATCTCGAGCGTGGCAAAGCCTTCCGCCTGCGCCCGCAGCCCCAGCAGCGTGCCCTGCAGACCATTGCCGATCATCAGCAGATAGATGCCCAGAAGCAGCGCCCAGGCGCTGCCGAGAACCTGAATCATCGCCCACCCCCTCCCCCTGTCCGTCCAGCCTGCATCCTCCCTTCAGGGACCGGCCGTCCACCCGCGACAGGCTGCATCGCTCAGCGCCCTCCCGGCAACAGCAGCGAGGCATCGCCATAAGAGAAGAAGCGATACCCCTCCCGGATGGCATGATCATAGACCTCGCGGATGCGGTCGATACCCAGAAAGGCCGAGACCAGCATCATCAGCGTCGATCTGGGCAGGTGGAAATTCGTCATCAGCCCGTCGCAGGCCCGGAAGTCGAAGCCGGGGGTGATGAAGATGTCGGTCTCGCCCTGCCAGGGTACGACCTCACCCCGGCCCGCGCGCGCGGCCGTCTCGAGCAGGCGCATCGCGGTGGTGCCCACCGCGATCACGCGCCGTCCCTCTGCCCTTGCGGCCCGGATGATCGCCGCCGCCGCCTCCGTGACCTCGCCCCATTCGGCATGCATGCGGTGATCGCGGATGTCGTCCACCTTGACCGGCAGGAAGGTCCCTGCCCCGACATGCAGCGTGACATGGACGAAACCGATACCCGCCGCCTCGAGCGACCGCAGCAGATCGGCATCGAAATGGAGCGAGGCCGTGGGTGCCGCCACCGCCCCTTCGCGCGCAGCCCAGACCGTCTGGTAATCCTCGCGGTCCGCCTCGTCGGCGGGGCGCAGCGCCTCGATGTAGGGGGGCAGAGGCATGGACCCCGCCCGCGCCAGCGCCTCGGCGAAGGCGTCAGGAGAGAGGGCGAAGCGCAGCCTTGCCTGCCCCTCCTCCACCCCTTCGAAAGTCGCCGACAGCCCTTCGCCGAAATCGATGACCTCGCCCTCCCGCAGCTTGCGCAGGGGCCTGACCAGCGCCATCCACAGCCCCCCGCCGCGGTCGGACAGCAGCGTCGCCTCGATCCGCGCCGCCGCCTCTCCCCGCCGCCGCAGCCCGCGCAGCCGCGCCGGGATCACCTTGGTGTCATTGAGCACCAGCAGATCGCCGGGCCGCAGCAGCCCCGGCAGATCCCAGACCCGCCGGTCGAGCAGCTCGTCCGGCGTTGCCACGAGAAGCCGCGCCGAGGATCGCGGCCGCGCAGGCCGCGTGGCGATCAGCCCGTCGGGCAGGTCGAAGTCGAAATCGGACAGTTTCATGCCAGCTCCGCTATCCTGCCGTCATGCGCGCGTCCACTCAGGCGGGGGCGGGGCGCGGAAGATTTCCCGCAGGAAGCCCGGTGTCAGCGCCGACAGCGGGTTGATCGCCACGCTGGGGGCCTCTGGCGGCCCCTCGAGCGTGAAGTCGAAACCGAACAGCCCCTCCCCGCGCCGCGTCAGCAGCGCACCGATCCCGTTGACGAGGTAGAAGGGCGAAAGCACACCCCGCAGCTCCATCCGTCCTGTCGTCAGATCGTAGCTTCCTTCCACGGAAAGCCCCAGCCCCGCGCCCACGGCGCTTGATCGCTGCACCGTCACGCGGCCGGGATCGATGCGGAACTCGCCCTGCACCTCGTCGAAGAGGATGCCGGGACCGCCGAGCTGCTGCAGCAGTCCCACCACGGAGACGGCATTGAGCAGATGCGCCAGTGCCGGCGCCTCGCGCACGCGCAGGGATCGCAGGAACAGCTCCGCCTTCCAGGCCTGCGATCCCGCCGGCAGAAGCAGCAGATCGAGCGTGCCCCCCTCCGCCCCCGCGAAGAAGCCCGCCGCCCGCAGCACCGCGCCGGCATCCGATCCCTGCACCCGCGCGCCCACGCGCCCGCCCTGCGGCGCCAGCCGCCCCGTCACGGCCGGCCCGCCATTCACCTGCCCGGCAAAGCGGCCCTCCAGTCCCTGCGCCGTATTCAGCACCGCCGTCACATCGGTCAGCGCCAGTCCCCCTGTCACCTGCACGCGGTCGAGCCGTCCCGTGATCGGCCCGCCGCCGCCGCGCCCGCCGCCGCCGCTGCCCAGCTGCGCATGGGCCAGGTCGAGCGTCCCCCCCCGCAGCTCGACCGCCATTCCCGGGCCAAGGAGCGAGACGGGCGCGTCGAGCCAGTCCCCCACCTGCAGCCGGTCGAGATCGAGCCGCTCGAGCCCCCCCGTGGCGCCGATCCGCAGCGATCCTTGCGCCGAAAGCCCCGGCGCATCGAGGGCGAGACGCTCCACCACGGGGGAGCGACCCAGCCGTCCCTCGAGGACGAGGGTGCCCCTCTGCGCCGCGGCCTTGGACCAGCCGATCTGCGGCACGGCCAGCGCAAGCCCCTCGAGCGTCGAGCGGAAGGAAAAGGCCGGAGGCTGCCCCGGCCGCAGATCCAGGAGAAGCCGCCCGCTGCCCGCCCCCCGCAGCATGCCCTCGGGCAGGGCGATGCCCAGGGCGGCCAGCGTCGGGGGGCTGACCGCGACATCGGCCTCAAGGCGCGAGGCGCCGCGATCGGCATGGGCCATCCGCCATGTGCCCGTGGCCTCGGCACCATCCAGCCGGGCCGTCCCGGCGATCTCGATCCCCGCTTCGGTCGCCGCCAGGGTCAGATGCTCCGCCTCGAGCCGGCGCCCCGGCACCAGCCTGTCGCTCTGCACCCCGGTCAGCAGACCCTGCAGGTCGTAGCGCAGATCGCCCGGCCTCATCCGCCCCAGGCGCAGATCCACCGTGCCGGCCAGCCTTGCCTGCCCCTCGGCCAGCGCCACGGGCAGACCGGCCCGGCTGAGGAAGCGCCAGGCCGGCACGTCGAGCACCGACAGCGCCGCCTCGATGGCGCCTTCCGCCCGCAGATGCAGCCGCGCCGGCGGCGGGGCGCCGGCGTCTGCTCCGGCGGGGGGATCACCAGGGCGGAACCGTCCAACCTCAGCGCGCCGCCCTGCGCGGGCCAGAGCGTGCCGGCATCGAGCGAGACCGCAAGGCCTGCCTCGTCCCAGCTCAGCAGCCCCGAGGCCTGTTCGATCGGCGGATGGGAGGGAAGGGGACGCAGGCTTGTCCCCTCGAAGCGCGACGTGACGGCGAATTGGGGCCTCTGCCCCTCCGACAGCCGGAGCGAGGCCGCCAGCCCCCGGAGCGCCCCTTCCAGCAGGTTGGTCTCCAGCCAGGCGCGCAGGCCGGGGCGCCATCCCTGCGGCCAGAGCGCCAGGATGCGGTCGCGCCCAAGACGGCCGGCGCGTGCATCCAGCGCCACCTCCCAGCCGCCATCCGGCGTCCGCACCCGGCCCGACAGCGTCAGCCCTTCGTCCCCGCCGAGCGCGACATCCGCCTGCGCGACCTCGAGGGCAAAGGGCTGCAGCCGCAGCCGGAACTGGGCGCCGGCCTGATCCCAGCGCAGCGGCTCGGGATAAAGGCCCGGCGGGTCGATCACGATCTGGCGCAGGGTGAACTGGCCGATGAGACTGCGCGGCAGACCGTTGACGATGTCCTGCAGCGCGGCCTGCCCCTCGCCCCTGACCGACCCCCAATCGCTGCGGACCTCCACCCGGTCGAAGCGGAGCGTCTGGTCCTCCGGGTTCCAGGACAGATAGGCGCGCGCCAGATCGAAGCCCACGGGCGGGGCGGCCGGATCGGGCCGCAACGCCCCGGCCGCCATCTTGAGGGCAAGGCCCACCGGCCCCAGGGCGCCGTTCGCGTCCACCTCGGCCCGCAGCGACAGGGAGAGGGGGGCATCGACAACGCCGAGCCAGGCCAGGGCCGGGGACTGGCTGGCCACATCCGTCGCCGCCACATCGATCATGGTCAGGCCGATGCGCGCCGCAGGGCTGCCGCGCGGGCTTTCATAGACAAGACGGGCGCGGCTGGCATAGGCCCGGCCCGACAGCAGCGCGACCTCGCCCGTCAGCTTTGTCTCGCCCCCCGTGAGGTCGAGCGCCAGCATCCCCCCGTCGAGCGTCCAGCTCCGCCCGGCCCGCGCATCCTCGTAATTGACCACGAGGCCCTCGACCCTCACCCCTTGCAGCGCCGCGAGGGCGGGCGATCGAACAGGGCCTCGAACCGTTCGGGCAGCGCCAGAAGCGTGGCTCCGGTCCAGGCGGGGGCGCTGTCCTCATCGCCCCCGAAGGCCAGATCCAGCTGCCCGTCCCGCCCGCGCCGGAGCGACAGGACCGCCCCGCGCAGCGCGATCTGCTGCACCAGAAGGCGGCGGTCGAGGATCAGGCCGCGGGGCGACAGCGTGACGGCCAGCTCCGGCACGCGGGCCAGGACGCGCCCTGCCCCGTCGCTCAGGCTGACATCAAGGAGGCGGATCCGCGGATGCAGGTCGCGGCCGATCTCCAGCCGCAGGGCGCCGAAGCGCAGCGCATCCTCGCCCAGGCTCGCCGCGGCGGCCTGTTCCACCCGCTCGCGCAGCCAAGGGGGGGCGGCGATCTCGCGCCCGATCAGCCACAGCGGCGCCGGCAGCAGCAGGATCAGCAGCAGCAGCGCCCCGAGCGTCGCGGCGGCCAGGCGCCGCCCCGCCTTCCGCTGCCGGGGCGGCGGCCCGGACGCGGGGAATGCGCCAGGGTCGCGCATGTCTCCCCGTCCTGCCGCTACGGCTGTCCTGCCCGTCTGTTCCATGCCTGCCCGCACGCCTCTTGCGGCTTTCATCATCGCCCCGCTCCGGCCGGAGCCCAAGCGCGACGCGCGCCGCACCCCCGGACCCGCCTGCCCGAGTCGCCGCTCCGCCACGCGACCCCGCCGGCAAGACCGCCGATCCGCGACTCGCTTCGCTCCCGCAGCTTCGGGACCCGCCGATGCCTGTCCCCGCCGTCAGAGGCGCGCCGGGTCAAGGCCGTCCCGGCTCACAGATGCGGGACCGGCGCGCACCGGTTCCACCTGGCCGTCCTGATCGGCAGATTCCTGCCAAGCGGCGGCAATTCTCCTCCGCCGGCCCTGACAGGGATCCCTAAAATCGTTGCGGCCTGCCGGCCGGCCCGCTACCCCCTTCTGCCATCGGAAGGCCGGCAAGGGCCTGGGACAGCAACGGGGCGGAGCATTGACCTCACGACTGGCGCAGCGCGTCCATGCGGCACTCGAACGTCGCTTCCCCGAGAGGCGTCTGTTCATCCGGTCCGATGACCACACCCGCTTCATCCGTCTGCGGCCGGGCACCCAGATCGCCTTCTGGACGGTGTCCGCCCTCACGCTGGGCTGGACCATCGTCGCCACGGCCATCGTGCTGATGGATTCGATCGGCGCCGGCAATTTCCGCGCCCAGGCCGAACGCGACCAGGCCGTCTACGAGGACCGCCTTCTGGCCATGGCCGCCGAACGCGATGCCTATGCCGCCGAGGCCGCCAGCGCGCGGGAACGCTTTGCCGCCGCCCTGGCTCAGGTCTCGGCCATGCAGAGCGAACTGCTCGCCGCCGAAGAGCGGGCGCGCGAGCTGTCCACCTCGCTCGCCGTGGTCCAGGACACGCTGCGCCGCGCCGTGGCCGAGCGCGAGGACGCGCAGACCAGGCTCGCCGCGATGACCGCCGATGAACCCGGTGCCGCAACCTCCGAGCTGGCCGATGCGCTCGATTTCGTGACCGACGCGCTGGCCGATACCGCCGCCGATCGCGACCGCCATGCCTCCATGGCCGAAGAGGCCACGCGCCTTGCGGGGGATCTCGACCTCGAACTGCGCCTGATGGAGGAACGCAACGACGAGATCTTCCGCCAGCTCGAAGAGGCGATGCAGATCTCCGTCGAACCGCTGGACAATCTGTTCCGCACCGCGGGTCTCGATCCCGACCGCATCATCGAGGAGGTGCGCCGCGGCTATTCCGGAACCGGGGGGCCGCTGACGCCGATCGCCTATTCCACCATGGGCCCCGCCGGGATCGATGACGGCACGATGCGCGCCAACCGCATCCTCGATCAGCTCGATCAGCTCAATCTCTACCGCATCGCCGTCGAGCGGGTGCCCTTCGCGCTGCCCCTTCAGGACAGTTTCCGCTGGACATCGGGTTTCGGAACGCGCTGGGGCCGGATGCATGAAGGTGTCGACATGGCCGGCCCCGTCGGAACGCCGGTCTATGCCACGGCCGATGGCGTGGTGGTCTTCGCCGGCTGGGAATCGGGCTATGGTCGCCTCGTTCGCATCCGGCACGATTTCGGGATCGAGACGCGCTATGCCCATCTCAATGCGATCCGGGTCGAGGTCGGCCAAAGGGTCTCGCGCGGAGAGCGCATCGGTGATATGGGCAACTCCGGACGATCCACCGGGCCCCATCTCCACTACGAGATCAGGGTGGGAGGCCAGCCCATCAACCCCATGATCTATATCAGAGCAGGCGACGATGTTTTCTAAGTCCAAGATCAACGAGCCCGGGCCGGCGGCCCAGCCGCCGCAACCCGTGCCCCCGCCGCCGGGCGCTGCCCCCGCCGCCGACTACCGGCCCCAGCCCCCCAAGGCGAAGCCCCCTGCCTCGATCCTCTCCTCGGATCTGCAGATCAAGGGCAACATCAAGACCACGGGGGATCTGCAGATCGACGGCCAGGTAGAGGGGGATATCCGTGCCCATCTGCTGACCGTCGGCGAAGGGGCCACTGTCCGCGGCGAACTGATGGCCGATGACGTCGTCATCCATGGGCGCATCGTCGGGCGTGTGCGGGGCCTCAAGGTCCGTCTGACGGCGACCGCCCGCGTCGAAGGCGACATCATCCACAAGACCATCGCCATCGAATCGGGCGCCCATTTCGAAGGCTCCGTCCAGCGGCAGGACGATCCGCTCAATGCGGCGACCAAGGTCCTGCCCAAGCCCACGATCCCCCCCGCCGACAGCCAGGGCTGAAGGCTATCCGGGGATGCTGTGGGAAAGGGGCGCCCGGCGCCCCTTTTTCGTGTCCGCATCGGCGCAGCGGATGGGCCGGGCGATGCCCGGTGGGCAGCGGGGGGGGGCGTCGGAACTGCCACGCCATGGCGGCACAGGAAGCCTTGGCGCGACCGGAAGCCCTGCTGGCGTTAACCGGATCTTAAGCTTTCTGTGGCAGTCTGATTCGCAGGCACCGGACGGCCCGCCTGATGGTGCCGCATATCGCGCGCCTGATCCTGGGGGGCGACCATGCCCGCGTTCTGCCGGCCGGCGCCCTGATCGGGGCGCTGCTGCTGCTGTGGGCCGATATCGCCGCCCGCACCCTGATGGCGCCCGAGGACATGCCCATCGGCATCGTCACCGGCCTGGTGGGCGGGCTGTTCTTCGTCCGCCTGCTGGGACGGAAGGCCGCCTGAGGCCCTGCCCCGGATCCGCCATGGTCTGTCCCAGTTGGCGGCTGTGGCGTTAACCGGATCTTAAGCTTTCTGTGGCAGTCTGATTCGCAGGCACCGGACGGCCCGCCCCGGCAGGGGGAGCCCGGGCTGAAGGGTGCCTGCGGGCTCCGCAGGGGCATGCCGCATTCTGCGGCATCCTTGCGCGCGTCCGCCCCTTCCGCTCTTTGGCCGGACGCGCCGTGGCTGTGCGCGCCCGCCGGGCCACTCCCCCGGGGTTGCTGTCGCGGCACCGAAGGAGCCATAGGGCCATCTCCCCCCGCCCCGCGCAGCGCCCCTGCCGCACCACCGCTGCGAAACCCCGCAGAAACGGCCGGGCTGTCCTGTCGCGTCCTGCGGCGGGGCCGGCTGCGGGGCCGGCTGCGGGGCAGTCTGCCTGGCGGTCTGTCCGCCGCAGTCCCCTGCCCCCGTGCCGTTGGCCGTCAGCCCGCCTGTCAGCGCCTGCCGGACGCCCCCCGTCAGCCCGCCGGCCTGAGGTCCTCGGGCAGCAGCGCCTCGGGCCAGTTCTGGTAGCAGACGGGGCGCAGCCAGCGACGGATGGACAGCGTGCCCACGCTGGTCGCGCCGAAATTGGTGGAGGCGGGATAGGGTCCGCCATGGACCATGGCATCGGCGACCTCGACCCCGGTGGGGAAGCCGTTCGCCAGAAGACGCCCGGCCTTGCGTTCGAGAACCGGCACAAGGCGCTGCGCCAGATCCATGTCGCCGTCCTCGAGGTGGAGCGTCGCCGTAAGCTGTCCGTCCATCGCCTCGGCGACCCGGAGCATCTCCTCGCCATCGCGCACCCGCACGAGCAGGCCCAGCGGGCCGAAGACTTCCTCGGCCAGATGCGGCTGACGCAGGAAATGCTCGCCCGTCACCTCATAGAGCAGGGGGGTTGCGTTGCGGCCTTCGGGGCGGGTCTCATGCAGGGCGCGCACGCCTTCGGCACTGGCTACGCGGTGGCACCCTTCGCGATAGGCCTGGGCGATGCCATCGGTCAGCATGACCTGCGGCCCCACCTTGGCGAGGGCGGCGGTCGTCGCTTCGGCAAGGCGGTCTGCGGACGGCCCGTCCATCGCCACCGCGAGGCCGGGATTGGTGCAGAACTGCCCTGCCCCCTGCGTGAGCGAAGCGGCCCAGCCTTCGGCGATCTGCGCCCCTCGCGCGGCCAGGGCGGCGGGCAGGAGGAAGACGGGATTGACCGATCCCAGCTCTCCGAAGAAGGGGATCGGTTCGGGCCTGCGGGCACAGAGATCGAACAGGGCCCGCCCGCCGGCCAGCGATCCGGTGAAGCCCACCGCCCGGATGACCGGATGGGTGACAAGGGCCTCGCCCACCTTGCGATCCCCGCCCTGGATGAAGGAGAAGACCCCCGGCGGCACGCCCAGTGCGACGATGGCGGCGCGGATCGCTTCGGCGACGACCTCGCCCGTGCCCGGATGCGCCGTGTGCCCCTTGACCACAACCGGGCAACCCGCCGCCAGGGCCGACGCCGTGTCCCCCCCCGCCACCGAGAAGGCCAACGGGAAATTCGACGCCCCGAAGACCGCCACCGGCCCGATCGGCCGCTGCACGAGCTTCAGATCCGGGCGCGGCAGGGGCTTGCGGTCCGGCAGGGCGGGGTCGTGCCGACGATCGAGGTAATCCCCCTTGCGGATATGATCCGCGAACAGGCGGAGCTGGCCGGTGGTGCGGCCCCTTTCGGCGTCCAGCCGTGCCGGGGGCAAGCCGGTCTCGCGATGGGCCACTTCGGTCAGGCGGGCACCGCGGGCCTCGATCTCTTCGGCAATGCGTTCGAGGAAGGCGGCTCTCTCTTCGCGCGAAAGGGCAGCATAGGCTCCGAAGTCGGCCTCGGCCCCGCGGCAGGCACGGTCCACCAGCGCGGGGGATCCGAGGGCGAATTCCTGGGCTTCGCCGGTCCAGGGGGCAGAGAGGAAAAACCCTTCGCCCTCCACCCATTCGCCTGCGATCAGATGCCGTCCCTGCGCTTCGCCGCCTGTGCCGCGTCCTGCCATCTCATGCCCTCCGAGTCCTGCTGCGGGGCGCAATCTGGCGTCCCGCCGCCGGGATGTCCACTGTCCGGCCCTCAGACCAGCCAGCGCAGCACGACATGGCGGATGGACAGCACCACGGCGAGCTGTCCCAGCGTGGAGATCAGCCCGAGGCCCGCCTGCATCCCGTAGGACACGCCCTCGATCGGGAGGAACAGCGGCCGCAGCAGCGCCACCGCGACCACCGACAGGGCGAGCAGAGGAAGATGCCGCCCCGCCTCGCGCGAGCGCAGCAGCAGCGCGACGAAGGCAACAAGAAGACCCAGGCGGAGCGGGTCCGTCACCTGGTCCAGAAGGATCGCGGTCGGGGTCATCGGGGTCTCCTGTCCGTTTCGCTGCAAGGATAGGCATCCCGTCGGCCAGCCCCAAGAGAGCGGATCACAGGAGCCCCCGCTGTGCGAGATTGCGCATCAGCGCCCCCAGCCCGAAGGTCCATTCCGGCGCCTCGGTCGCCAGTGCCACACGGTTGACGAGTGTGCCCAGTCCCGGTGCCGCGATCGTCACCCGGTCGCCGGGATGATGCGTGAAGCCCTGTCCCGGCGCGTCGCGATCTTCCACGGGGGCGAACAGCGTGCCCAGATAGAGCATCATCCCGTCAGGATACTGATGGTGCCGCCCCATCGCCTGCGCCACGAGATCGAGCGGATCGCGGCTGATCTCGGCCATGGAGGAGCGGCCCTCCATCCGGTAGCCACCCTCCCCTTCCACCAGGAGGGTCAGATCGAGCCGGCGCACATCCTCGATCCCGAAGCTGCGATCGAACAGACGCAGGAAGGGTCCGATGGCAGCCGAGGCGTTGTTGTCCTTGGCCTTGCCCAGAAGCAGCGCCGAACGCCCCTCGACATCGCGCAGATTGACATCATTGCCCAGCGTGGCGCCCCGCACCCGGCCGCGCGGATCGACGGCCAGGACGACCTCCGGCTCGGGGTTGTTCCAGCGCGAGACGGGATGGAGCCCCACTTCCGCGCCCCAGCCCACGGCCGCCATCGGCGGGCATTTGGTGAACACCTCTGCATCCGGCCCGATGCCCACCTCGAGATATTGCGACCACAGCCCCTCGGCCTGCAGCACGGCCCTGACCTCCGCCGCCGCCGCGGATCCGGGAACGAGGTCGCGCAGCCTTTCGCCCACCACGGCCCCGACACGGGCCCGGATGGCCTCGGCCCGCGACGGATCGCCCCCTGCCCGTTCCTCGATCACCCGTTCGATCATGGAACGGGCAAAGGTCACGCCGCAGGCCTTCACCACCTGCAGGTCGCAGGGCGCCAGAAGGCGCGATGCCCCTGCATCGCGGCGGGCGGCGGCCTCGAGGCTCATCGCCTCCCATTCCCCGATCGGGCCGATCTCCTCGCCGCCGGCACAGGCCTCCGGGATGTCCTCCGCGGCCAGAAGGGCGCTCAGGGTCGGGAAGGCGCGCGAGGTGACATCGCGCAGCCGCCCATCCCGAAGCGTCACGACACAGGGGCCGATCCCCTCGCGCCAGACCCGTCCCAGATAAAGTCCGTCCCTGTCCAGTTCCATGTCCTGCCTCCCCCGGGGCCTTCCTGATGCCAGCGGCGGCGGAGACAGAAAAGCCTCATTCGGCCGGCGCGGCATCATGGTCGGGCGGGGGCGGGAACCAGCGGGCCACCCGCCGCCCGAGACCGTCGAGAAAGGTCAGGGCCACCGGCACCACGATCAGCGTGAGCAGCGTGGAGGAGATCAGCCCGCCGATCACCGCATGGGCCATCGGCGCGTTCTGCCCGCTGCCCCCGTGCAGGTTGAGCGCCAGCGGCAGCATCCCGAAGATCATGGCCAGCGTCGTCATCACGATGGGCCGGAACCGCGTCCCGCCGGCCAGAACGAGCGCATCATAGAGATTCGTTCCCTCCCGCACCCGCTGATTGGCATTGTCCACCAGAAGGATCGCGTTCTTCACCACAAGGCCCATCAGCATGATGAAGCCGATGGCCGAATAGATGTTCAGCGTGGATCCTCCGACGATCAGCCCGCCCAGAACCCCGATGAGCGACAGCGGCAGCGAGACCATGATCGCCAGCGGCTGGAGAAAGCTGCCGAACTGGGAGGCCAGCACCAGATAGATGAAGACAATCGCGAGCACGAGCGCCTGCCCGGCCGAGGCTGCCGATTCGGCAAGCTGTTCGGCCTCGCCCGCCTGCAGGATGCGATATCCCGGCGGCAGGGTCAGGCTGTCGATCGCCGCCGCCACGCGCGGGCCGACGCTGCCCATCGTCGCGCCGGACAGGTTGGCGCTCACGGTGACGGTGCGCGACTGGCCTGACCGGGTGATCTCTGCCGGGGCGGTGGAGGGCGTGATCTCCGCCACCTGATCGAGGCGGACCAGCGTCCCCTGTGCGGTGGCGATGGGAAGGCGGCCCAAGGCCTCCTCATCGTTGCGCACCGCCTCGGGAAGCTGGACATTCAGCGCCCAGGACCGCCCGTCCGGAGCCGTCCAGTCGCCGACCCGCCGCCCCGACAGAAGGGCCGAGAGCGAATCCCCCACCTCGGCCGGGGACACGCCAAAATCCACCGCCACATCCCGGTCGATCCGCACCGCCAGCGTGGACTGCACATCGGCCAGGCTCGAGGTCACATCCCTCACCCCGTCGATGGCCTCGAGCCGGCGCGACAGCTCGGCCGCGATGCCTTCGAGAACCGCGAAACTGTCGCCCTGGATGGTCACCTGGATCGGCGCCTCGACCCGGCCCAGTCCCCCGGCCGCGCCCACGGTGACCTCGATGCCGGGCACGACCGACAGCGCCTCGCGCACCGGTTCCGTCATGTCCTGGGGGCTGCGCGTCCGCTCGGAAGAGGGAACCAGGGCCACGGTGAGGGTCGCGACATGGGCCCCCGCAGCGGTGCTGCCCGAATTGACGGTGGCATAGGTCCGTGCGACCTCCGGGAACTGCCGCAGGATGGCATCCACCTGCCGGATCTTGGAGGCCGTGTAGGCCAGGGCCGATCCCGTGGGGGCCTCGATCTCCACCACGAATTCGCCCGTATCGACCGAGGGGGCAAACTCCACTCCGACCCGCGGCAGCAGGGTGAAGCTCCCCAGAAAGGCCAGCAATGCGATGATCAGGGTCAGGATGCGATGCCGCAAGGCCCAGCGGATGACCCCCGCATAGCCGCGACCCAGGGCCGAGAAGCCCCGGTCGAACCAGGCCACCATCCGCCACAGCACCCCCTTGGGAGCACGGGGGTCCGAGGCCGGGTCATACCACACCGAGGACAGCATCGGATCCAGCGTGAAGGCGACGAACAGCGAGATCAGCACCGCCACCGACACCGTGACACCGAACTGGAGGAAGAAGCGCCCGAGAATGCCTTCCATGAAGGCCACCGGCAGGAAGACCGCGACGATGGTCAGCGTCGTCGCCACCACGGCCAGGCCGATCTCCTGCGTTCCCTCCAGGGCGGCGCGGACATGCCCCTTTCCCATCTGGAGATGGCGCGTGATGTTCTCGCGCACGACGATGGCATCGTCGATCAGCATGCCGATGGCGATCGACAGCGCCAGCAGGGTCATCAGATTGAGCGTGAAGCCCAGGGCATGGAGCGCCGTCATCGTCCCGATGATCGAGATGGGCAGCGTCAGCCCCGTGATGACCGTGCTCCGCCACGAGTTGAGGAACAGGAACACGATCACGACAGCCAGCGCGGCGCCCTCGATCAGCATGGCCTGCACGCTCTCGAAGCTTTCCTCCACCGGCACGGCGTTGTCGCGGATGATCTCGAGCGTCACGCCCTCGGGCATCGCCGTGGCCTGCAGCTCGGCGATGGCGGCGCGCACCGCCTCGGCCACGGCGACGGTATTGGCGCCCTGCTGCTTGACCACGTCGATGGCAATGGCCGCCTGCCCGTCAAGCAGCGCCAGAGAGGTGACATCCCCTTCGCCGGCGCGGATCGTCGCCACATCGCCCAGCAGCACCGGCAGGCCGCCGGATTGCCCCACGGGCAGCGACAGGAAATCCTCCATCCGTTCGATCCGCCCCTCGACGGTGACAGAGCGGACGCGCGATTCGCCTTCGATCTGGCCGGCGGGGCGGTCGCGGTTCTCGGCGGTCAGTGCGGCCGTCACCTGCCCGACCCCGATCCCGTAGGCATTCATCCGGTCGGGATCGAGAAGGATGTCGATCTGCCGCGGCGCCCCCCCCGACGACCGAGGCCCGGCCCACCCCCTGGATCGTCAGGAGCCGCCGCGCCACGACATCCTCGGCCAGCGCCGTCAGATCGCGCCGGGCCATCCGGTCGGACGAGATGGCGACGGAGATGACCGGCTGCTCGGCCGGGTCGAAGCGCAGCACGGTGGGATCCTCGGCCCCTTCGGGGAAGCCCGCGCTCACCGAGGCCAAACGGTCGCGCACATCCTGGGCCGCATCCGCCGAGCGCACATCGAGGTCGAAGATCATCACCACGATGCCCTGCCCCTGCTGCGCCGTGGAGCGGATCTCGTCGATCCCCGCGATGGTGCTGACCGCCTCCTCGATGGGGCGGATCACATCCTCCTCGACGGCTTCGGGGCTCGCCCCCGGATAGGACACGACCGCCGCGACGACGGGAAAGTCCACATCCGGGAACTGCTCGATGGGTAGGCGGGAATAGGACACAAGGCCCAGGATGGTGATGGCCAGCATCACCATCGCCGCAAAGACCGGCTGACCCACACTGATCCGGGTCAGGAACATGTCAGAACTCCACGAGGGTCACGGCCTCGCCGGCCTCGATCCCCTCGAGCGGCGCTGTCACGACTGCCTCTCCCGGGGACAACCCCCGCGCGATCCCGATCAGCCCCCCGGACCAGACCTCGCCCGGGGTGACCGCACGGCGTTCCAGCACGCCATCGACGATGACGAAGAGGAAATCGCCCTCCGCATCCTGACGCAACGCCTCCTGCGGGACGGCCAGCACGCCCTCCGCCTCGGCCAGCACGATCTCACCCGTGGCGAACATGCCGCCCAGCAGAAGCCCCTCGGAGTTGTCCACCTCCACATAGACCGTCAGCATGCGCGTCCCTTCGGCGGCAACCGGCGCGATGCGGCTCACACGGCCCTCGAAGCGCCGCTGCGCGATCCCCTCCACCGTCAGATCGACGCGCTGTCCCGGCCGCACCGCGGATCCGGCGCGCACCGGCGCCTGACCGAGCAGCTCCATCCGATCCAGATCGACGATCGTCATGAGCGGCGTGCCGGCGGCGACGACGCTTCCCGGATCCACGCTGCGCTGCGCGACCACGCCATCGAAAGGCGCAGTGACCGCCGCGCGCTCCACCGCCAGTTCCGCCGCCCGCACCTGATCCTGCTGCGCGGCCAGATTGGCCCGCAGGCTTTCGACATTGGCCCGCACCTCGGCCAGCGTCGTCTCGGCCGCCACGCCGCGCGCCACGAGCGCCTCGGACCGCTCGAGCTGCCCTTCGGCCAGGGCAAGCTGCGCCTGCGTGGCGGCCAGATTGCTCCGCGCCAGATCAAGGTCGATCCGCGCCCGCTCGATATCGAGCTCGACGAGGATCTGCCCCTCCTCCACCGCATCGCCCGGGCGCACCAGAACGGCCTCCACCAGCCCCCCGGTCTCGGCGGCGACGGTCGCCTGCCGGACGGGGGCCAGCGTGCCGATCACGCGCACCGTCCGGCGCTGGGTTGACGGCTCGATCCGCGCCCATTCGCCACGGTTGATCTGGGTGAGACGCGGCGCGGGCCCGGCCCCCGGTTCCGTCGCGGCCGCCCCGGCCGTCCCGGCCTCTGCCGAAGGCGGGGGCACGGAAGCCACGAGGCGGTCCTGCCCCAGCCAGAGCGCGATCCCCGCGACCAGCAGCAGGCCAGCCAGGACCCAGGGCCATTTGCGCCGGGCCGGAGGACGCCCCAGCCGGGCCCGCTCGGCCGCGCGCCGCTCGCGCCGCGACAGCGCCCATTCGGGCTTGGCCAGCGGATCGTCCGGCGCTGCCCCTGCATCCTTCGCCATCGCCCAGACCCCCGAAGCAGCCCGAAACCGCATGCCGTGGGAAGCTGGGCCTCCCGGCAGGCAGAATCAAGGGCGGGGCGGCCCGCCGCGTCCACAGCGATGCAGGCAGAGGCGCGCCCCGCCTGTTGCCGGTTCGCCTGCTGTCTATTCGGCGGCCATCGGCACAGGGATCGGCTGGCCGTTCCCGTCGAAGCGATGGAGCCGTCCCGGCTGGGGACGCAGCCAGACCTGTTCGCCCATGGCCACGGCAACCTTGCCGGGCTGGCGCACGATCACCGGTTCGGACAGGCCCATGTCCACGAACAGATAGTTGTCCGAACCCAGATCCTCGGCATGGACGACGCGGCCCGTCCAGGTCCCCTCCTCCTCGGAAACGAGATCGAGATGCTCCGAGCGCACGCCCAGGGTGGCGCAGCCATGTTCGGCCGCGATCGGCCCTTCGATGAAATTCATCCGCGGGCTGCCGATGAATCCCGCGACGAAGAGATTGGCGGGATGGTCATAGAGCTCGGCCGGGGTGCCCACCTGCTCGACGCGGCCATCGCGCAGCACGCAGATGCGGTCGGCCAGGGTCATCGCCTCGACCTGGTCATGCGTGACATAGATCATGGTCACGTCGCGCATCTCGTGATGCAGCTTGGCGATCTCGAGCCGGGTGGCAACCCGCAGCGCGGCATCGAGATTGGACAGCGGCTCGTCGAAGAGGAACACGCGGGGATCGCGGGTGATGGCCCGCCCGATGGCCACCCGCTGCCGCTGCCCGCCCGAGAGCTGGCGCGGCAGCCGCTCGAGCAGATGGTCGATCTGGAGCATTCTGGCTGCTCGCCGCACCCGCGCGTCGAGTTCCTCCTTCGAGGCCCCGGCCAGTTTCATGCCGAAGGCCATGTTCTCGTAGACCGTCATGTGCGGGTAGAGCGCATAGCTCTGGAACACCATGGCGATGCCCCGCTTCGAGGGCAGGACGCTGTTCATCCGCTCTCCGTCGAAGAGCAGATCGCCCGAGGTGATCGTCTCGAGCCCGGCGATCAGCCGCAGGAGGGTGGACTTGCCGCAGCCCGAGGGGCCGACAAAGACCATGAACTCGCCCCGGCGGATCTCCAGATCCACGCCCTTGATCACCTTGGCGGCACCGAAGGCCTTGACGACATTGCGAAGCTGGATGTTGGCCATGACCTACCCCTTGACGCCGCCGGCGGTCAGGCCGGCCACGATCTTGCGCTGGAAGACGAGGACGAGGACGATCAGCGGAACCGTCACGAGGACCGAGGCCGCCATGATCGGGCCCCACGGGATTTCCTGAACCGAAGCCCCGGTGAAGATCGCGATGGCCACCGGCACGGTCCGCTGGTTCTCGCTGATGGTGAAGGTGAGGGCGAAGAGGAATTCGTTCCAGGCGCCGATGAAGGCCAGAAGCCCGGTGGTGACCAGCGCCGGCCACAGCAGGGGCATGAAGACGCGGGTGATGATGATCCAGGGGCTTGCCCCGTCCATGATCGCGGCCTCCTCGATTTCGATGGGCAGGTCACGCATGAAGGTGGTCAGCACCCAGACCGTGAAGGGCAGGGTGAAGATCGTGTAGCTCAGGATCAGCGACCAGGGCGTGTTGTAGAGGCCGAGCCAGTTGATCAGCTCGTAAAGGCCCGACAGCACCGCGATCTGCGGGAACATGGAGACCGCCAGGATCGTCATCAGCAGCAGGCCCCGCCCGCGAAAGCGCACCCGCGCCAGCGCGTAGGAGGCCGTCACCGCGAGGATCAGGGCGGCGATCACCGTGATCGTCGCGACGAAGACCGAATTGCCCACTGCGCGCACGAAGGCCGGGCGGGTCAGCACATCGCGGTAGTTGGCGAGGTTGAAGGACTCGGGCAGATAGTTGACGCGGAACAGGGCTGTTCCGGTCTCGAGGCTCGACAGGATGGCATAGTAGAAGGGGAAGACGGCCACGAGGACGATGAGCCCGACGACCAGCCAGAACATGCCCCGCCAGAACAGACCGGCCGGAGAGCGGTCCTCCTCTCCCCGTTCGCCGGCGGCCAGCACGGCATAGAGGAAGGGGAAGGTCACGGCGAGCGCCACCGCCAGGAAGATGGCGAAGCGGACGAGCTGCCACAGCAGGAAGGTGAGGGTTTCCATCTCAGCGGCTCCTCTCGCCGGAGAGGTCCACGCGGCCCAGCCAGATATAGAGGGTTACGAAGACCAGGATGATGAGGAACAGGATCGTGGACTGGGCCGAGCCTTCGGCATAGTCGCCGAATTCGCGGATATTCTGGAAGCTGATCACCGACATCGTCACCGTCGAGGAGGACCGCGGTGTCAGCACATAGATCAGGTCGAAGATCCGCAGCGCATCGAGCAGGCGGAAGATCACGGCGACCATCAGCGCCGGCTTCAGCAGGGGCAGCGTGACGCGGAAGAAGACGCGCACCGGATGAATGCCGTCGAGCTTGGCCGCCTCGTACATCTCCTTGGGGATCATCTGGAGCCCGGCGAGGATCAGCAGCGCCATGAAGGGCGTGGTCTTCCAGACATCGACGATGAGGACGGCGATCATCGCCGTATCGGGGCGGGCGGTCCAGGCGATGGGTGCGTCGATCAGCCCCACCGACAGGAGCATGTGATTGATGATCCCGTACTGGTCGTTGAACATCCAGCCCCACATCCGGGCCGAGACGATGGTCGGGATCGCCCAGGGGATCAGGATCGCCGCGCGCACCAAGCCGCGCCCCCTGAACTCGGCATGGAGCACAAGCGCCACCAGCAGGCCGAGGATCGTCTCCAGCGTGACGGACATCACGGCAAAGCGGATGGTGTTCCAGACCGCGTTCCACCAGCTCGCATCGACCAGGACTCCGCGCCAGCGGATCGTGCCGTCCGCCCGTTCCTGCGCCCGCAGATAGTTGTCGAAGCCGACCCATTCATAGCTGCCGCTGAAGATGGTGTTGGCGTCGGCATCGGTGAGCGACAGCATGATCGACCGCAGAAGCGGCCAGGCGGCGACGAAGGCCAGCATCGCCAGCATCGGCACGAGGAACCAGAAGGCCGCCCTCGCCCGCTGGCGTTCGAGTCCGGATTCTCCGGATCGCGTGCCGGCCATCGATCCGGCGGTGACTGTGGTGGTCATGGCCGGGTACCTCCCGCTGTCGCTTCGGGGGGCGGGGCGGCGGAACCACCCCGCTCGACTTGGGGCCATGGCCGGCGCTCTCCCGCGCCGGCCGCCGGTCAGGCCGTCATCACTCGAGGATATCCTCGAGATCGACCTCCAGATCCGCCAGCGCCGAGGCGGCATCGGTGTTGCCCGACAGCACATTGTGCACCGCCGTGAAGAAGGCGGTGGAGACTTCGTTGTAATCCTCGCCGGCCGGGGCCGAGGGCCGCGGCACGGCATTCAGGAACACCTCCTGCCAGCGCGCGAAATAGGGATTGGCCGCCAGGACGTCCGGATCCTCGTAGAGGGCCTGGATGGTCGGCAGGTTACCTTCGTTGATGGCGCGCTGCTTCTGCGCCTCGGCCGAACCGAGATACAGGGCCAGGTCGATGGCCGCTTCCTGATTGTCCGAATAGCGCGAGACGGCCACGTTCCATCCGCCCAGCGTCGCGGCCGAGCGCCCATCAGGGCCAGGACCGGCCGGCAGCGGCGCCACGTCGAACTTCCCGGCCACCGCCGAATCGGGCGAGTTGCTCAGGGCATAGGCATAGGGCCAGTTGCGCATGAAGACCGCATTGCCGGTCTGCCAGACGCCGCGGCTTTCTTCCTCCTGATAGGCCAGAACCCCCTCGGGCGAGATCGTCCCCACCCAGGACGCCGCCATCTCGAGCGCCGCCGCCGCCTGCGGATTGTTGACCGAGATGGTGCCGTCCGGCTCGATGATCTGGCCGCCCCCGAAGGACTTGATCCATTCGAGAGCATCGCAGGTCAGCCCCTCGTAGGCGTTGCCCTGCCAGACAAAGCCCCAGATCTCGCTGTTGCCCGCCTCGCGTTCGGCATCCTGGATCATCTGCGCCGTGGCGGTCAGCTCTTCCCAGGTGGTGGGCACGGAGGCGCCATATTTCTCAAGCAGATCCGTGCGATAGTAGAGCGCGGGAGCATCGGTGAAGATCGGGATGGCGACCAGCTTGCCGTCCACCGTCTGCGATTCGATGATCGAGGGGAAATTCGCCTCGATCAGGCCGGCGGCCGTGGCAGCCTCGGTCAGGTCCACGAAATGCTCGGCAAGCTGGGGCGCCCAGATGACATCGGTCTGGTAGACGTCGATGTCGCCGTTCTGCGCGGCAAGCCACAGACGGTACTGACCGAACTGGTCGGTGGTCGATGCCGGCATCGGCACGAGGACCGCGTCATTGCCCGTCCGCTCCTCCCAAGGGGCCACGAGCGCATCGAAATTGGCCACGGCATTGCCCACAGCCCCCGACACGATCGTCACCTGCACACCCTGCGCCGCCGCTGCCGAGGCCCCCAGCGCCACAAGGATGGCGAGAGCTGACGACCGCCGCGCGGCCGTCTTCAGTCCGTTGGTCATGTTCGTCCTCCCATGACGGGCCGCAGCCCGCCCGATTGTCGTGGTCCCGGACGGCATTTCCCACCCATCCGAAACGTTTTGGAATACTAGCGGCGTCCACAGCCCGCCGTCAATCGACTCCCTCTCCTCCCTTTCGATTCATCGTATCGGTCCTTCGGAACCGGTCAATCATTTCATGCGATCAGGCCTGGATCAGACTGTCCCGGGCGGGGCGGGACGGGGCGGAGCGACGGAGCCCCGTTCATCCGTCACGACATGCCCCTCCACCTGCAGCCTTTCCGCCGGCTCGCCATCCACGGCCGCAACCAGAAGCCGGGCCAGATGGGGCCAGCCATCCGCCAGGGGCGATCGGGTGGCCGTCAGGGGCGGGTCGAACAGGGCCGGCCGCAGACCCGGCAATTCGTCGTCATGCACCACGACCGACACATCCTCCGGCACCGACAGCCCCAGCGCCCGGATTCCCTCGAGCAGGCCCATGGCGATCCGGGTGCTGCCGCAGACGACCCCCGTCGGCCACAGCCCCCGCGGCCCCCAGAAATCCACCGCCGCGACCAGCCCCGCCCCGGCGGACATCGCGCCGAAGCGGTGCAGCGCAGGCTCCGGCTCGATCCCGGCATCCTCCAGCGCCTCGCGCCAGCCGGCCCGGCGCGAGACGGCATAGGTGTTGCGCGCAGGACCGTTGAGAAAGGCCACACGCCGGTGCCCTGCCGCGATCAGCATCCCGGTCAGTCGCCGCGCGACAGCCCGGTTGTCGATATCGTAGAAGGGGTAGTCATGCGGCGGCTCGATCCGCCCGTGGACCACGAAGGGCACGCCTTCGGCCCGCAGGAAGGCCACCCGGGGGTCGCGCAACTGCGGCTCGAGCAGCACGAATCCGTCGATCGCCCCGCCGCCGATCAGGCGGCGATAGACCTCGGTCTGCGGCTCGTCCGGATCGGCGATATGCAGAACGAACAGCCGCCCCAGCCGCGCCAGATGCTGCGACAGCGCGGCCACGATCTGGACGAAGAGCGAATCCTCTTCCATCCTCGGCGGCCCCGGCAGCACGAGCCCCAGCATCCCCGACCGCCCGGTGGCCAGCCTCCGGGCCGCCGCATTGGGCTGATAGCCCAGCCGGCGCGCCTCGGCCAGGACGCGGGCACGGGTCGCCTCGGCCACATCGGCATGACCGTTGAGCGCGCGGCTCACCTGCGTCACCGACAGGCCCAGCCTCCGGCTGAGATCCCTGAGCGTGGCCATGGCTCCTCCAACTCCGCAATCATGCCGTGATCCGAAGCGTTTCGGCAAGGATTTCCGTCGGCTCAGCGCAGTTCGGCCAGCACCTCCCGCAGGGCGGCGCGCCAATCGGGCCGCCGGATGCCGAAGGCCTCGGCCAGAGAGGTGCAGTCGAGCCGGGAATCGAGGGGGCGGCGCGCCGGGGTGGGGTAATCTGCGGTCGCGATCGGCTCGATCCGCGTCCGCAGCCCGGCCTCTGCCATGATCGCCTCGGCGAATCCGGCCCAGGTGGTGTCCGGGGCGCCCGACAGATGGTGGATGCCGCCATCGGCCCCTTCACGCAGGGCGGCGGCAATCTCCAGGCAGGCCTCGGCGATGGCGTCGGCCGGTGTCGGCCCGCCCTGCTGGTCGGCGACGACGCGCAGGCTCTCGCGCTCGCGCCCCAGGCGGAGCATCGTCTTCACGAAATTCGTCCCCTGTGCGGAGAAGACCCAGGATGTCCGCAGGATGACGGCCCGTCCCCCGGCGGCCAGAACGCCCTCCTCGCCCAGCCGCTTGCTGCGGCCATAGGCATTGAGGGGCGCCACCGGATCCTGGGGCCTCCAGGGCCCGCCACCCGTGCCGGGGAAGACGTAATCGGTGGAGAGATGGACCAGCGGCAGGCCCCGCGCCGCGGCGGCCCGGGCGATGGCGGCAGGGGCCTCGCCATTGACGATGCGCGCCGCGTCCGGCTCCGTCTCGGCCCGGTCCACGGCCGTCCAGGCGGCGGCCAGGATCACGGCATCGGTGTCGCTGCGCTCCACGAGGCGGGCGCAGGCTGCGGGGTTCATGAGATCCGCCTCCTCCCGGCCGAGCGCCGTCAGCTGCACCCCGGCCGGCGCGCGGCGGCGCAGCGCCTGTGCCACCTGTCCGGTCCGGCCGAAGACCCAGGATCCTCATGCCCCGGTCCCCAGCCGCCGCCCCACCCGTCGCGGCCGAGCAGCGGCCGCCACCAGTCCTCGCGGTCGAGATACCAGCGCACGGTGCGCCGCAGCCCCTCCTGGAGCGTCACCGAGGGCCGCCAGCCCAGTTCCGCGCGGATGCGGGAGGGATCGATGGCATAGCGCAGGTCATGACCCGGCCGGTCGGGCACGAAGGTGATCAGCCGGTCATGAGGCGCGCCGGCGGGGTGCATCTCGTCCATGATGCTGCAGATCATGCGCACGAGGTCGATGTTGCGCGCCTCGCTCTCGCCGCCGATGGCATAGGTTCGCCCCACCGCGCCGCGTTCGAGGACCAGCAACAGCGCCTCGGCGTGATCCTCGACATAGAGCCAGTCGCGCACATTCTCGCCCGTTCCGTAGACGGGAATGGGGCGGCCGTGCAGCGCGTTGAGGATCGTCACCGGCACCAGCTTCTCGGGAAAGTGATAGGGGCCGTAGTTGTTGGAGCAGTTCGTCACCAGGACGGGAAGGCCATAGGTCTCGCCCCAGGCCCGCACCAAATGGTCCGAGGCGGCCTTGCTCGCCGAATAGGGGCTGCGCGGGTCATAGCGCGTCTCCTCGGTGAAGCGCCCCTCGGGCCCCAGAGAGCCGAAGACCTCGTCGGTGGAGATGTGGTGGAAGCGGAAGCCCGGGGGGCGTCCCTCGCGCAGCCAGTGGGCCCGCGCAGCCTCGAGCAGATGGAAGGTTCCCGTGACATTCGTCTCCACGAAGGCGGCCGGCCCGTCGATGGAGCGGTCCACATGGCTTTCGGCGGCCAGATGCATGACGGCATCGGGCCGGTGGTCGCGGAAGATGCGGTCGAGCGCGACGCGGTCGCGGATATCGGCCTGTTCGAAGGCATAGAGGGGCGAAGCGGCCACCTCCGCCAGATTCGCGGGATTGGCCGCATAGGTCAGCGCATCGAGATTGACGACGGCATGGCCCATCGCCACCGCGCGCCGCACCACGGCCGAGCCGATGAATCCGGCCCCGCCCGTCACCAGGATCCTCATCGCGCCCCCTGTTCCGCCCCGTTCAGCCCTGCCCCCGCACGACTCCACGCGGCAGGAACACCGTCAAGAGCCCCAGCGCCGGCAGCCAGGCGACGATGCGGAAGACGAAATCGAGGCCCTTCGCATCGGCCAGCAGCCCCATCCCCGCCGCGGCGATCCCGCCCATGCCGAAGGCCAGGCCGAAGAAGACGCCGTTGATCATGCCGACCCGCCCCGGCACCAGCTCCTGCGCGAAGACGACGATGGCCGGAAAGGCCGAGGAGATGACGAAACCCACGATCACCGTCAGCACCGCCGACTGCCACAGCCCCGCATGAGGCAACAGGATCGAGAAGGGCAGCGTGCCGAGGATCGACACCCAGATGACCCCCAGCGGCCCGATCCGGTCTCCGATCGGCCCCCCGGCCAGCACGCCCAGCGTTCCTCCGGCCATGAAGGCGAAGAGCATGAGCTGCGACTGCTGCAGGGTCAGGTCGAAGCGCTCGATGACATGCAGGGCCCAGAAGGATCCGAAGGTGGCCGTGTAGATGTTCTTCGTGAACACGAGCACCGCCAGCACCACGAGGGCCCAGCCCACGCGCCGGCGCGGCAGCCCGTGGCCGGGCCGCTCGACGCGGGGCCTTGCGGCCTGGGCGGCGCGATGGGCCCGGTGCCAGAGCGCCACGCGCCACAGGATCAGGATGCCGAGGCCGGCCCCCAGCGCGAACCAGGCGACGCTGCCCCGCCCCCAGGGGGCCACCACGAAGGCTGCCAGCAGGGGCCCGGCCATGTGACCGAAATTGCCCCCCATCTGGAACAGGCTCTGCGCCGTCCCGTAGCGTCCGCCCGAGGCGGCGCGGGCCACCCGGCTGCCCTCGGGATGGAAGACCGCCGAGCCGAGACCCACCGCCATCGCCCCGAGGACCAGCAGCGCATAGGCCGGCGCCTCGCCCAGCAGGATCACCCCCAGCAGCGTGCAGGCCATGCCGAGCGGCAGGATCATCGGCATCGGCCGACGGTCCGTCAGCGCCCCCACCACCGGCTGGAGCACCGAAGCCGTCACCATGAAGGCGAAGGACAGAAAGCCGATCTGCCAGTATTCGAGCGCGAACTCCGCCCGCAGCAGCGGATAGATCGCAGTCACCAGCGACTGCATGATGTCGTTGATGCCATGGCAGACCGATACGCCGGCCAGCACCAGCCATGTCGTCGTCGCCCCCGCCGGCGTCATCCTGCCGGGGGGGATGCCTGCTGCTGCCGTCATCGCACATCCTCCACGGGATGACACCCGGCTACGCCTCCGGGCAGGCAGGTGCAAGGGCCGCCCCGACGGGCCAGACCGGGCGGGACCAGCCCGGCCGAACGGGGCGATCAGGGCTGATCAGGGCGCATCGGGGCAGGCGGGGGACCAGGCCGGCTGCCCTGCCGGACCGGAATGACCGGCATCGGCCCCGGAAACCGCCATCGGACCGGGGACTGGAGCGGCGATCAGGACCGGCGATCAGGAGGCGATCAGGATCGGCCGCCCTTGCGGCCGGCCTCTGCGGCCCGCAGCCGGTCATGGGCGAAATTGCCGCCCGAGACCTCGCCCCCCTTCCGCCCGGCGGCCGCAGCGCGCGCCGGATCGTTCCGGAAATTGCCCCCGGAAGCCCTTCCCCCCCTTCGAGGCAATGGCGCGCTGCTTCTCGGGATCCATGGCGGCAAAGCCGCGGGGCGCGCGCGGGGTGTTGCCAGGATTGTCCATCCTCCGGTCCTCCTTGCCGGGTTCGTCCGTCTGCGGGGGAAACGACGGCGGCCGCCCGATGTTCCCGGCCCTTCCATCCCGGCAAGGGCCCGCCTACTGTCCGCCCGGCCACGGGGGAGAAGGGGCATGACGGACTTCGACGATCACGACGCGCTTGGCCTTGCCGCCCTTGTCGCATCCGGCGAGGTCAGCCCCGACGATCTGCTCGATGCGGCGCTGGAGCGGGTGGCTGCCCGCAACCCCGCCCTCAATGCCGTCGTCCTGCTGCAGGAGGGGGAGGCGCGCCGCGCCATCCGCAACGGCCTGCCGCGCGGGCCCTTCCGCGGCGTGCCCTTCCTGCTCAAGGATCTGGGGGCCGAGGCGGTCGGCTTTCCGTCTCATTCGGGTTCGCGCCTGTTCGCAAACGAGACGGCCGATACCGATGCCACCCTCGTCGCCCGGCTGCGGGCGGCGGGCCTCGTGATCTTCGGCCGCACGACCGCGCCCGAATGCGGCATCGGCCCGGCGACCGAGGCCGCCGTCTATGGCGGCCCCACGCGCAATCCCTGGGATCTGTCGCGCACGCCGGGGGGGGTCCTCGGGCGGGGCGGGTGCGGCGGTCGCGGCCCGGATCGTGCCGGCGGCCCATGGCTCGGACGGGGGTGGATCGGTGCGCATCCCCGCCTCCAACTGCGGCCTGTTCGGCCTCAAGCCGACCCGGGCCCGCCTGCCCGACGGGCCCCATGCGGGCGAGGGCTGGGGGGGCATGGCCATCGACGGCTTCCTCACCCGATCGGTGCGCGACACGGCGGCGCTGCTCGATGCCACCGAAGGGGCCGATCCCGGCGCGCCCTACTGGGCCCCGCCGCTCGGGCGCGGCTACATGGCCGCCATCGCCCGCCCGCCCCGTCGCCTGCGCATCGGCCTGTGCGAGACGACCTTCACCGGCGACCCCGTCCATCCCGACTGTGCCGGGGCCGCGCGCGAGGCCGCCCGCCTGCTCGAGGATCTGGGTCATGCCGTCGAACCCTTCCGCCCCGAAGCCGATCATGAGGGGATGATCCGCGCCTGGGTGGATATCGTCGCCTGCGGCACGGCGCTTTCGATCCGCAGGGCGCTGGCGGGGCGCGATCCGGCCGACTGGGTGGAGCCGGTCGCGCGCGGGGCGCTGGCCCATGCGGCGACGCTCTCGGGCGAGGATTACCTGGCCGCCCTGGAGCGCATCCATGCCTATGGGCGCCAGATGGCGGCCGCCTTCGCGCGCATCGACATCCTGCTGTCCCCTGTCATGGCCGAACCGCCGGCCCTCATCGGCCGCTTCGCGCATGACCGCGAGGATTATGTGGCCTATCGCCTCGGGCCGGAGGGGGTCTGGCCCTATTCCCCCTTCTGCACGGCCTTCAATGCCTCGGGCCAGCCGGCCGCCTCGGTGCCCCTGTCCTGGAATGCCGAGGGGCTTCCCATCGGGGTCCAGCTCGCCGCGCCCTTCGGCGAGGACGAGACGCTGATCGCCCTCTGCCGCGAGCTGGAGATGGCCCGTCCCTGGGCGCATCGCCGCCCGCCCCTTCTGGACAGCCGCGCCCCTGCCGGGGCAGCATGACGGGCATGGACGGCTCGGTCGAGATTCAGGGCGTCTTCCGGACCTTCGGAGAGGGGCCTCGGCCGTGCGTGCCCTCGATGGCGTGACCCTCGCCATCGGGCGGGGCGAGTTCTTCACGCTTCTTGGCCCCTCGGGTTGCGGCAAGACCACCCTGCTGCGCTGCATCGCGGGTTTCGAGACGCCGGACAGCGGGCGGATCCTGCTCGACGGGCGGGACATCACGCAGGATCCGCCCCATCGCCGGCGGGTCAACACGGTGTTCCAGTCCTATGCCCTCTTTCCCCCATCTGACCGTCGCCCGGACATCGCCTTCGGGCTCGAGATGCTGGGCCGTCCCCGTGCCGAGGTGCAGGAGAGGGTCGCGCGGATGCTGGCCCTCGTTCAGCTCGAGGCGCTGGCCGACCGACGTCCCGAGGCGCTTTCGGGCGGCCAGCAGCAGCGTGTGGCGCTGGCGCGGGCGCTGGCCCCGCAGCCGGCCGTGCTGCTGCTGGACGAACCCCTCTCCGCCCTGGACCGCAAGCTCCGCCGCGAGATGCAGTCCGAACTCAAGCGTCTCCAGACCGAAACGGGAATCACCTTCGTCTTCGTCACCCACGACCAGGAGGAGGCGCTGGCGATGTCCGACCGCGTCGGCGTCATGGCGGAGGGGCGGCTGCTGCAGGTCGGCACCCCCCGCGACATCTATGACCGCCCCGCCACCCGTTTCGTCGCCGATTTCATCGGCGAGACGAATTTCCTTCCTGCCATGGCGGGGGATGGCCTCGTGCGGCTGCGCTCCGGCGAGGTCGTGGCGGCCTCGCCGCTGGCCGGTCCGGTCACGGTGGCCATCCGGCCCGAGCAGATCCGCCTCGTGCCGGCGGAGGAAGAGGGCGTGCTCGCCGCGACGCTGGAGGGGGCCACCTATCTGGGCACCGACAGCCTGCTGCGGCTGCGCCTGCGGGACGGCAGTTCCGTCATCGCGCGCCTGCCCTCCGTTCCCGGCACCGACGCCGCGCCGCCGCCCGGCAGCCTCGTCGGCCTGCGGCCCGTGCCGGGCGCCGTGCAGGTCCTGGCCGAATGAGGAGCGGGGCGGTGCGCCGGCGGTCGCGGGCCCGTGCGGGCTGGCTGCTGTCGGCGCCCGCGCTGCTCGTGCTGCTGGTGGGGGCGGTGGGACCGCTCCTCGTGGTGCTGCTCTATTCCTTCCTCACGCGGGGGGACTATGGCGGCGTGCGCCTGCCCTTCAGCCTCGAGGGCTGGTTCCGCGTGTTCCTGCGCCGCGACATCTTCGACGGCACGGTGTCGCTCAACACCGATCATCTGTCGATCTTCTGGCGGTCGATCTGGCTGTCGCTGACGACGACGCTCGTGACCTTCGTCCTCGGCCTGCCGACCGCCTGGTTCATCGCCACGCGACCGGAACGGTCGCGGCCGCTGTGGCTGTTCCTGATCACGATCCCCTTCTGGACCAATCTCCTGATCCGCACCTTCGCCATCCTGGAGGTGATCCGCAACGAAGGGCTGATCAACACCGTCCTGATGCGACTGGGGCTGATCTCCGCGCCGATCCAGATCCTGTTCACCGACTGGGCCACGCTGATCGGCATGACCTATGTCTATCTGCCCTTCATGGTCCTGCCGCTCTATGCCGCCATCGACCGCTTCGACCGCCGCCTGCTCGAGGCCGGCTACGATCTCTATGCCGATCGCTGGCGCGTCCTGCGCCGGGTGATCCTGCCGCTGATCCGGCCGGGCATCGTGGCAGGCTGCATCCTGGTCTTCATCCCCGCGCTGGGCGCCTATGTGACACCGCGCGTCCTCGGCGGCGGGACCAACATGATGATCGGCAACTTCATCGAACTGCAGTTCGGCCAGGGGCGCAACTGGCCGCTGGGCTCGGCGCTGGCCGTGACGCTTCTGATCGCGGTCATGGGGGCGCTGCTGCTCTACCTGCGCGCCACGACGCCCAAGGGGGGACATGATGGCTGAGACGCCGCCTCCCCCACCCGTGCGCCGGCGGACCTTTTCCGCCACGACTCTGCCGGGCTTCGCAGCCGTTGCCGTCACGGTCTTCGTCGCGCTCTATCTGCCCATCGCCACGCTCGTGGTCTTCTCCTTCAACGCGGCCAATTCGATGTCCGACTGGGGCGGCTTCTCGCTCCGCTGGTACGAGGCCGCCTGGGCCAACCGCGCCGTGCAGGAGGCAGCCGGCCGCTCCCTGCTGATCGCCACCATCGCCTCGCTGGCCTCCACGGTCCTGGCGACGCTGGCCGCACTCGGCACCACGCGGCAGGGCCCCTTCCGCGGACGGATGGCGATCTGGGGGGCGATCAACACGCCCCTGATGGTGCCCGAGATCGTCACCGGCGTGGCCCTGCTGATCCTGTTCGGGACGGTGCGCGCCTGGACAGGGTATCAGGGGCTCGGCTATCTCGTCCTGGCGCATACCGCCTTCTGCATTCCCTTTGCCTATCTGCCGATCCGGGCCCGGCTCGAGCGGATGGACCGCCTGCTCGAACTCGCCGCGGCCGATCTCTATGCCTCGCCCCGCAGGGCCTTCCTCCGCATCACGCTGCCCTTGCTGATGCCGGGGGTTCTGGCCGGCGCCATGCTCGCCTTCGTCATCTCGCTCGACGATGTCATCATCACCGAATTCGTGAAATCCGCCGGCCAGGACACCCTGCCCACCTACATGCTGGGGCAGTTCCGCCGCACCCTCACGCCCGAGGTCAACGCCATTGCCACGGCGCTCCTGGGGCTGACCCTCGTGCTGCTGACGGCCTTCTTCCTCATCACGCGAAGGCGGGGCTGACACCGCCGCCCACCCACCAACCAGGGAGACCCTCATGCGATCGCTTCGTCTTGCTGCTGCCACCCTCGCCCTCGTGGCGGGCCAGGCCGCCGCCCAGGACCGCCAGCTCCAGCTCTACAACTGGGGCGACTACACCAGCCCCGAGCTGATCGCGAAATTCGAGGCCGAGACCGGCATCCGCGTCACGATCACCGATTACGACAGCAACGACACCGCGCTGGCCAAGGTCTCGGCGGGGGGGCATGGCTTCGATCTCGTCGTGCCCTCGGCCAACTACGTGCCGATCTGGATCGAACACGGCCTGATCCAAGAGCTGGACCATTCCCGCCTGCCGAACATCGTCAACATCGCGCCCGAATGGGTGGATGTCGCCTGGGATCCCGGCCGGCGCTACACCGTTCCCTGGCAATGGGGCACAACCGGCATCGCCGTGAACACCTCGGCCTATGACGGGGACATCAACACCTCCGACATCGTCTTCGACCCGCCCGAGGAACTGCGGGGCAAGATCAACGTCGTGCCCGAGATGGCCGATGTCATCTCGATGGCGATCATGAATGTCGGCGGCGAACCCTGCACCGAGGATCTCGAGGTGCTGCGCCAGGTGCGCGACATGCTGCTGGCGGCCAAGCCGCACTGGCTGTCGATGGACTATGATTCCGAAGCCAAGCTTTCGGCCAATGACATCATGGCCGCCCTCACCTGGAACGGCCCGACGATGCGCGCCCGCCTCAACAACCCGCCGGTCGCCTATGGCTATCCGGTCGAGGGCTATCCGATCTGGATGGACTCGGTCGCCCTGCTGTCGGATGCGCGCAATGTGGACGAGGCCTACGAGTTCCTGAACTTCATCATGGAGCCGGAGAACGCCGCGCTCATCTCCAACTATGCGCGCTATGCCAACGGCATCACCGGCTCGGAGGAATTCATGGACCCCGAGATGCGCGACGCCCCCGAGATCGTCATCCCCGAGGAGCATCGCGCCCATGGCGTGTTCCTGCCCACCTGCCCGCCCTCGGCCACGGATCTCTATGCGCAGATCTGGACCGAGCTGCAGAGCTGAGCCCGACCCTCGCCGCCGGTCCTGACCCTGCATCCCGCGCGGCAGAACCCTCCGCCGCGCGGGGATCGGCACCCCGGCCTGTCCGCCGGGGCTGTGCGGGCGGCCCGGGCGATGGCGGCATGCGGGGGTGCTGCGCGAATCGGGGATGGAGCGCGCGTTGCGCCTACCATCTGTTAACCTTTCAGAGCGACACTGGCCCCATCGAATCGTCAGACCGGGGAAAGGAGACGGACAGACCACATCATCAGGACAACCCAGAGGCACCCGCCCCATGCCGGGCCCATGCCGGGCCCTTGCCGGCGGTGCGGCTGCCCGCAGACAGCAGAGACAGCCGGGGACGGGAGCCCAGGCCAGGGGAAGGAGGCGCTCAGAACGCCGCAATCCGCCCGTAGAGATCCACCCGGCGGTCCCGGAACAGCCCCCATCCGGCCCGCAAGGCGGCGCAGGCCTCGAGGTCCAGCCGGGCGAGCACGACCTCTTCCCGGTCGCGGCTTCCCCGGGCCAGGAGCTGGCCGGTGGCATCGGCCACGAAGGAGGACCCGTAGAAGGTGACGTCGCGCCCGTCCTGGCTTTCGGTCCCGATGCGGTTGGAGGCCAGCAGGGGCATCAGATTCGCCCCGGCATGGCCGCGCATCACCGTTTCCCAGTGCGGCTGGCTGTCCCAGCCCGGCTCGGACGGTTCGGAGCCGATGGCCGAAGGATAGCACAGGATCTCGGCCCCCATCAGGGCCATGGCCCGGGCTGTCTCGGGGAACCACTGGTCCCAGCAGATGCCGACGCCGATCCGCCCGATCGCTGTGTCCCAGACGCGGAATCCGGTGTCTCCGGGCGAGAAATAGAACTTTTCCTCATAGCCGGGGTTCTGGGGGATGTGGCTCTTGCGGTAATGCCCCAGCACCCGCCCATCGGCATCGGCGATGGCGACCGCATTGAAGAAGGCCTGGTTCGCGCGCTCGAAGAAGGGGATCGGCAGCACGATGCCGAGCTCGCGCGCCAGATCGGCAAAGCGCGCGATCAGGGGGTTGCGTTCAAAAGGCCGTGCCAGGGCAAGATGACGCGGATCCTGCGTGATGCAGAAGTAGCGGCTTTCGAAGAGTTCGGGCAGCAGGACAAGGCGTGCCCCGGCGGCGGCGGCCTCGCGCACCAGGCCTTCGGCGCGGTCGGCATTCACGGCGGGGCTGTCGCTCATGGCGAACTGCACGGCGGCAAGCGTGATGTCACGCATCGGCAAAGCCCTCGAGGACATTGACGGTGTTCACGCCGATCTGCTCGATGGCATAGCCGCCTTCCATGACAAGGACGGTGGGCAGGCCGATCCGCCCGATCCGCCGTCCGGCATCGAGGAAATCGGGCGAATCGAGGCGGAAGAAGCTGATCGGATCGTTCTTGTAGGCATCGACCCCGAGAGAGACGACCAGGGCCTCGGCCCCGAAATCGCGGATGCGGGCGATGCAGTGATCGAGGGCTTCGGCCCAGGGGCCATAGCCCGTCCCCGGTCCGAGGACGCAGTTGAGATTGGCGCCTTCGCCCTCGCCCTCGCCCGTCTCGTCGGCAAAGCCGGCGAAATAGGGATAGGCGTCGAGGGGATCGCCATGGATCGAGGCGAAGAGGACATCGCCCCTGCGGTAGAAGATGTCCTGCGTGCCGTTGCCGTGGTGAAAGTCGATGTCGAGCACGGCGACGCGCGCGGCGCCGCCCATGCGGAACATCTCGGCGACTACGGCGGCATTGTTGAGAAAGCAGTAGCCGCCATACTGGTCGCGCGTCGCGTGATGCCCCGGCGGCCGGCAGAGAGCGAAGGCCGCCCGTTCGCCGCCGGCCACGGCGGCCTGCGCCGCCTGCGCCGAGGCGAGCGAGGACAGCGCGGCCTGCCATGTGCCCCGGGTGATGGCGGTCTCGCTGGCATGACAATAGTATTCGACCTTGCCATCGATGTGACGCGGGATGCGGTCATGGCGCTGCCGGCGCGTCGGCATGCCGGCGGCGATCACCTCGCCCTCCATGCCTGCGGCCTTCCACTCGTCCCAGGCGGTCTCGAGGAAGTGCAGGAAGCCCTCGTCGAGGATGCGCCGTGCCGGGGTCAGATCGGCCTCGCCCGGCGCTTCGACGGGGGGAAATCCCCGCTCGCGCAGACGCGACAGGATGAACTCCATCCGCGCGGGGCGCTCATGGGGGGTGATGAAGCGGCCGCCCGACAGCTCGCCCTTCGGGAAATGCAGCCGGTGATCCTCGCTGAAGAAGGTGCGCATCCGCCTCTCCCCTGTTTGCCGCGCGACGAGCCTGCCTCAGTCCCGGGGCATACGGAAGGCGGGGTTCAGGCGGCAGGCGGGGCGGCTGAGGCGGCCACCGCGACCGTCCGCCGCCCGGACGGGTCTTCAGCCGACCAGCTCGATGCCGGCGAAGAAGAAGGCGATCTCCTGCGCCGCCGTCTCGGGGGCGTCAGAGCCATGGACGCTGTTCTCGCCGACGGATTCGGCGAACTCGGCGCGGATCGTGCCGGGCGCTGCATCCTTGGGGTTGGTGGCGCCCATCACCTCGCGGTTCTTGAGGATCGCATTCTCCCCTTCGAGAACCTGGACGACCACAGGGCCCGAGGCCATGAATTCGGTCAGCTCGGCGAAGAAGGGACGCCCGCGGTGGACGGCATAGAACTGTTCGGCCTGCTCCTTCGTCAGCCGGATCCGCTTCTGGGCGATGATGCGCAGTCCGGCTTCCTCGAACTTGGCGTTGATCCGACCGGTCAGGTTGCGGCGGGTGGCGTCGGGCTTGATGATGGAAAGCGTGCGTTCGATGGCCATGAGGGCTGTTCCTTGCGGCCGGGACCCCATGCCCCGGCTTTCGGGCGCGCCCCTATCATGGGGGGGGCCGTGCGGGCAACCTCGCCGCCGGCGGGGCGCCGCTGCGGCAGGATCGCAGCCCCGCCGCCCCTGGCCGATCGCCCGTCCGATGCGGCGAGGCGCGAGAGGCAGCCGCCCTGTCCCCTGCCCGCCGCCCGTTGACGCCCCGACCCGCCTGCGGCACTCCCCCCCTCATGCTGCGGATCGAGAACATCTCCTATTCCGTCGAGGGACGCCCGCTGTTCGAAGGGGCCTCCGCCGTCATCCCGACCGGCCACAAGGTCGGCCTTGTGGGGCGCAACGGCACGGGCAAGACGACGCTCTTCCGCCTGATCCGGGGGGAACTGCCCCTCGAGGCCGGCGAGATCGAGCTGCCCCGAGGCGCCCGCATCGGCGGCGTGGCGCAGGAGGTGCCGGGCTCCTCCGTCACGCTTCTGGAGACGGTTCTGGCCGCCGATACCGAGAGAGCCGCCCTTCTGGCCGAGAGGACGGCCGATCCCCACCGGATCGCCGAGATCCAGACCCGTCTGGCCGATATCGACGCCTGGTCGGCCGAGGGGCGCGCCGCGGCCATCCTCCGGGGCCTGGGCTTCACCGAAGAGGAGCTGCGGATGCCCTGCTCCGCCTTCTCGGGGGGCTGGCGGATGCGCGTAGCCCTGGCCGCGGTCCTGTTCTCCCAGCCTGATCTGCTGCTGCTCGACGAACCCACGAACTATCTCGATCTCGAAGGCACCCTCTGGCTCGAGGGCTATATCGCCCGTTATCCCCATACGGTGCTGATCGTCAGCCATGACCGGGACCTGCTCAACCGTTCGGTCGGCGGCATCCTGCATCTGTCCGAACGCAAGCTCACCTACTGGACCGGCACCTATGACGACTTCGCCCGCGCCCGCGCGGCGCGGCGTGCCCTGCTGGAATCGGCCGCGAAGAAGCAGGAGGCGACGCGCGCCCATCTCCAGAGCTTCGTGGACCGCTTCCGCTACAAGGCGTCCAAGGCCCGGCAGGCCCAATCCCGCCTCAGGATGCTCGAACGGCTCGAGACGATCCGCCTGCCCGAGGATGCCGCCCGCACCGTCTTCACCTTTCCCGAGCCGGACGCGCTCTCCCCGCCCCTGCTGACGACGGAGGGCGTCTCGGTCGGCTATGACGGGCATCCCGTGCTGTCCCGCCTCGATCTGCGAATCGACCAGGACGACCGCATCGCCCTTCTGGGCCGCAACGGCGAAGGCAAGTCCACACTGGCCAAGCTGCTGGCCGGCCGGCTGCCGCCGCTGTCCGGGCGGCTGACGCACAGCCCGAAGCTCCGCATCGGCTATTTCGCCCAGCATCAGTGGACGAGCTGCATGCCGACGAGACCCCGCTCGATCACCTGCGCCGCGCCCTTCCGGCCGAGCCACCCGCACGTCACCGCGCGCGCCTGGCCGGCTTCGGGCTTCTGGCGGCGCAGGCCGAAACCGCCGTGGGACGCCTGTCGGGGGGGCAGAAGGCACGCCTGTCCCTGCTGCTGGCCACGCATCACGCCCCGCATCTGCTGATTCTCGACGAACCCACAAATCACCTCGACATCGAATCGCGCGAGGCACTGGTCGAGGCTCTGACCATCTATCGCGGAGCCGTGATCCTGGTCAGCCACGACATGCATCTCCTGTCGCTGGTGGCCGACCGTCTGTGGCTTGTGAAGGACGGGGGCGTGCAGCCTTACGATGAGGATCTGGAGGCCTATCGGGCCATGCTGCTGGCCCCGCCCGAACGCCCCCCGCAGCCCCGGCCATCCGGGCCGCCGAAACCCGCCCGGCCGTCCCGAGAGGCCCTGCTCGCCCTGCGCGCCGAGGTGCGGCGCTGCGAGGAGCGCATCCGCAAGATCGAGGAGATGCGCGACAGGCTGGCCGAGCGGCTGGCCGATCCCGCCCTGTATGAGGAGGGGCGGCGCACCGATCTGGAGCTCTGCAACCGCAAATATGCCGAGATCATGGAGGCTCTGGGCCGCGCCGAAGCCCTGTGGTTCGAGGCGCAGGAACGGCTGGAGAAAGCCGAAGCCGTCTGACGGCCGCATCGCGCCGGGCCGACCCGAAGCAGACCGGCATCGGCGATCCCGCGTGCCGTCCCCGGATCCGGCATTAAGGGTTTGTTAACCCCGACATGCTATCCCTTCGGATAAGGCGGCGAATCGCCCTGCCATGACGGATCCCGCCAGGGAAACCCCGGCAGGGGGAATCGTCCCCGCGACGATGAAGGAGGATCGGATGAACGGACTGATAATAATAACCGGGTGAATCGCCCCGGGGCGTCATGGCACAGGGGATCGCGGCACGCGCTCTCATGGCGCTCGCATGGGCGGATGCAGCGCTTCGCACAGAGCCTCATGCCTTTGGCCTGAGCCGAAAGCCTGCTCGACAAGAGCTCGACAAGAGGAGAAGGGGGGCAGTGGCGCGGTTGACGGGGCTCGAACCCGCGACCCCCGGCGTGACAGGCCGGTACTCTAACCGACTGAGCTACAACCGCGCTTCTGCCGCCCGGCACCGATGCACCGGACAAGGGGGCTTCTAGGGATGTCGGCGGCCGGCGTCAAGCGGTGTCGGAACGTCCCTGTGCACGACCCGGCGTCAGATGAGGTCCCCTGCTGCCGGCGCGCTGGCCGTTCCGGTTCGGATCGGGCGTTGAGGTGACATGGTGGGTGGTGAGGGATTCGAACCCCCGGCATCCTCGGTGTAAGCGAGGTGCTCTACCGGCTGAGCTAACCACCCCCCTGCGGGGGCCTAGACTCCGGGCTTGCGGCTGGCAAGGGCTGGCCGGAGGGGATTTCGGCTTCGGGTTCGAGAAGCGTCATCCGCCCCCGGCGATCCGCACGACCTGCCCCTGCCGGAACGGATAGGATCCGGCCTCGCGCCGTCCCTGTCCCAGGGCTGCGGCGCAGAGCAGCCGCAGCGTCACGCCATGCGTCACAAGGATCGTCGGGCCGGAGAGCGAGCGAAGGAGGGCAGCAGCCCTTTCGGCGACCGCGTCCAGCGTCTCGCCCCCCTCACAACGGGCATAGAAGTCGAAAAGCCCCTCTCCTCCGGGTGGCGGCGGCCAGCGGGCATCGATCTCGGAACGGCAGAGCCCTGTCCAGCGTCCCATGCCGATCTCCATCAGGCGCGGATCGGGTTCGGCCCTGATGCCCAGTGGGCCCAGGGCAAGCCGGGCGGTCTCGACCGCTCTGGGCTGGGGGCTGGTGCGGGCGCGATGGGTCCTGGTCCCGATGCCGAGCCCGGCCAGCAGACGCCCCATTGCAGCCGCCTGGGCGCGGCCGAGGGATGTCAGCGGCGAATCGCGATGTCCCTGAAAACGCCCGGCGCGATTCCATTCGGTCTCGCCATGACGCAGCAGGATGAGGTCAGGGACGAAACGGGCGACATGCTCGGGAAGGGTCATGGAAGGCAGAGCGTGGGCCTCAACCCCGGTTGTTTCGCTGTGCAGGAAGGCTTCCCTTGACAAGCCCGTGATCCCTCGCCCTTGGGCAACCTGCGCCGCAGGCCTGCGGCTCCGGTCTGGCCCAGCTTCGGTCGCCCCGCAAGATCCGGGCGAGGGGGTCATCGCCCCGTGTCTGCGGACCCTCTCTCGTTGAGGGCAGCCGAGGCTGATTGATCAGCGCCTTCTCATCCACAGCCGTGCGCAGCCTCGTCTCGTGCAGGAAGGACAGCGTTCCTCGGAAGCTCGCCACGCCTCCATCGCGCCATTCCGGCATCGGCCATCGCCGCCACCGATCCGGGGACCCTGTCCTGCAACCCGCACCTCTGCCAAGGCGGCGATGGCTGGCCGCAAAGCCTCCCGCCACACGCCGAGCGACGCCCCCGCGCGGCCAGCGCGCGCACCCCGTGCGGAGGGCGAGGACCCCGCCATCCCCTCCGTTCATGTGCCATCTCCGCCCTCTGGAGGATGCCACAGCCCCTCGAGAGGGTCGGGCCCTGGATACCCCCCGCGGAAGTCCGAAGAAGGCGGCTGAAGGAGAGGGACAGACCGCTGATCCGAAGGAGACAGAGGCTCAGGCAAGAAGCCCGGCTCCACTGCAGCGGCACGCGAATCCTTACCCCCGCAGGCCGCAGACCCCCCGGGACCGGATGATTAGCGAAGGGGGATGGTGGGCGACGAGGGATTCGAACCCCCGACTTCTTCCGTGTGAAGGAAGCACTCTACCACTGAGTTAGTCGCCCTTGCGGAGGCCGCTCTAGACTCTCCTGATGGCATCCGCAAGAGCCGGACCACGATTGACGTTCAGGCAAGCGGAGCCGTCCGCCCTGCCCGCCTCCTCGTCCGGGCCATCCTGGGGCATGGGCTGCCGGTTTCCCGACAGATCCTCTCCTGCCTTGCCGCAGACCCGCCCCCAGCCTGCCCCGTCATTCCCGCAAAACGGGCCGCCACCGACAGGCGGCGGCCCGACCCCGGGCGCGAGCCCCGGGCGCGAGGCTCAGTGCGCGATGGCCGCGGCGGCCTCCTCGGCGGCCTTGGCCCGGGCCGCAGCGGCAGCCTCCTCGGCCTCTTCGTCCCATTCGATGGGCTCGGGCTGGCGCACCAGCGCATGCCGGAGCACCTCGGAGACATGCTTGACAGGGATGATCGTCAGACCCTGTTTCACATTGTCCGGGATCTCGGGCAGGTCGCGCAGGTTCTCCTCCGGGATCAGCACCGTCTTGATGCCGCCGCGCAGGGCCGCCAGCAGCTTCTCCTTGAGGCCGCCGATGGCCAGCGCGTTGCCCCGCAGCGTCACCTCGCCGGTCATGGCGATATCCTTGCGCACCGGGATCTGCGTCAGGACCGAGACGATCGAGGTCACCATCGCCAGACCCGCCGAGGGCCCATCCTTGGGCGTCGCCCCTTCGGGGACATGCACATGGATGTCGATCCGGTCGAACTTGGGCGGCTTGATCCCGATCTGCGGCCCGATGGACCGCACATAGGACGCGGCCGCCTCGATCGATTCCTTCATCACGTCGCCGAGCTTGCCGGTCGTCTTCATGCGACCCTTGCCGGGCAGACGCAGCGCCTCGATCGAGAGCAGGTCCCCCCCCACGCTCGTCCAGGCCAGCCCCGTCACGACGCCGATCTGGTCCTCCTTCTCGGCAAGACCGTAACGGAACTTCTTGACGCCCAGGAACTCCTCGAGGTTCTCGGGCGTGACGACGACCTTGTCCGTCTCCTTCTTGACGATCCGCGTCGTCGCCTTGCGGGCGATCTTGGCGACCTCGCGCTCGAGGTTCCGCACCCCCGCCTCGCGCGTGTAGGTGCGGATAATCTCGTTGAGCGCCTCGTCCGAAATCTCCAGCTCGGCCGGTTTGAGCCCGTGGTTCTTCAGGACCTTGGGCAGCAGGTGACGACGGACGATCTCGCGCTTCTCGTCCTCGGTGTAGCCGGCCAGCGGAATGATCTCCATCCGGTCCATCAGCGGCCCCGGCATGTTGTAGGAATTGGCCGTGGTGATGAACATCACGTTGGAGAGGTCGTATTCCACCTCGAGATAGTGGTCCACGAAGGTCGAGTTCTGCTCGGGGTCGAGGACCTCGAGCAGGGCCGACGCCGGATCGCCGCGGAAGTCGTAGCCCATCTTGTCGATCTCATCGAGCAGGATGAGCGGGTTGACGGTCTTGGCCTTCTTCAGCGCCTGGATGATCTTGCCCGGCATGGAGCCGATATAGGTCCGCCGGTGGCCGCGGATCTCGGATTCGTCGCGCACCCCGCCAAGGCTGATGCGGATGAATTCGCGCCCCGTGGCCTTGGCGACGGACTTGCCCAAGCTCGTCTTGCCCACGCCGGGCGGGCCGACGAGGCAGAGGATCGGCCCCTTCAGCGTCTGGCTGCGGGCCTGCACGGCCAGATATTCGACGATCCGTTCCTTGACCTTCTCGAGGCCGTAATGATCGGCATCAAGGATCGCCTCGGCCTTGGCGATGTCCTTGCTGACGCGCGACTTCACGCCCCAGGGCACACCCAGGAGCCAGTCGAGATAGTTGCGCACCACCGTCGCTTCGGCCGACATCGGCGACATCGAGCGGAGCTTCTTGAGCTCGGCCTCGGCCTTTTCGCGTGCCTCCTTGGAGAGCTTCGTCTCCTTGATGCGCTTCTCGAGCTCGGCGACCTCGTTCTGGCCATCCTCGCCCTCGCCCAGCTCGCGCTGGATCGCCTTCATCTGCTCGTTGAGATAGTATTCGCGCTGCGTCTTCTCCATCTGGGACTTGACGCGCGACTTGATCTTCTTCTCGACTTGCAGGACCGACATCTCGCCCTGCATGAGGCCGAACACCTTCTCCAGCCGCTCGCTGATGACGAGCGTCTCGAGCAGATCCTGCTTCTGCTTCACATCGATGCCGAGATGGCCGGCAATCAGGTCCGAGAGTTTGGCCGGATCAACCGTCTCGGCGACGGTGGCGATGGCCTCCTCCGGGATGTTCTTCTTGATCTTGGCATAGCGCTCGAACTCCTGCCCCACGGAGCGCATCAGCGCCGTGATCACCTCTTCCTCGCCCCGGGTCTCCTCGAGCAGATCCACCCGCGCCTCGAAATGGCGGTCATTCGGGACAAAGCCGGTGATGCGCACGCGGCTGCGCCCCTCCACCAGCACCTTCACGGTGCCGTCGGGCAGCTTGAGAAGCTGGAGCACATTGGCGAGCACGCCGGTGCGGTAGATGCCATCCTCGCCGGGGTCGTCCACCCCGGCATCGATCTGGGAGGACAGCAGGATCTGCTTGTCCTCGGCCATCACCGCCTCGAGCGCGCGCACCGACTTCTCGCGGCCCACGAAGAGGGGCACGATCATGTGCGGGAACACCACGATGTCGCGCAGCGGCAGGACGGGATAGCTGGAGGCGGGGGATGCGGTCATTGGGAAGTCCTCAGTAGCGGAAGGCGGCGGCCCCGGTCGTCGGCGGCACTCGCCCTCCCCGGTCGATGACGGATAGTTGGGGGTTGGCAGAGGGGGTGTCAACCGCCTCACGGAACGGATGAAGGGGGGGCGCTGCCCCGTCCGGTTGGTTTTCCATGATCCTGCCTTCCTCTTCCGGCGATCCGCTGCGGGCGATCATCGCCCTTCTGCCGCCAGATCTACGGGCAGAAGGTTAATGATTTCCTGCAGGACCGCGCGCTCCGGGGGTGCTTCGCGCAACGGCCCGATCGGGGTCCGGACCCGGCGAATCACATCCTCTTGGGGAGATCTCAGAGCGGCTCGATATCGCCCTCGGCACGCAGCCTGTGGAACTCCGCCTCCCATGCGGCGAAGCGGCCGGCGGCGATGGCCGTGCGCATCTCCTGCATGAGTTGCTGGAAATAGTGGAGGTTGTGCCAGGTCAGGAGCATCCCTGCGATCATCTCGCCGGCGCGCACGACATGGTGAAGATAGGCGCGCGAATAGCCCCGACAGGCGGGGCAGGTGCAGGCCTCGTCGAGAGGGCGGGGATCCTCGGCATGGCGGGCATTGCGCAGATTCACCGGGCCGCGGCGTGTCCAGGCCTGGCCGGTGCGGCCCGACCGGGTGGGCAGGACACAATCCATCATGTCCACCCCACGCGCCACCGCCCCCACGATGTCGTCGGGCTTGCCCACGCCCATCAGATAGCGGGGGCGGTCCTGCGGCAGCAGGCCGGGGGCGTAGTCGAGCACCTCGAACATCGCCGCCTGTCCCTCGCCCACCGCAAGCCCGCCGATGGCATAGCCGTCAAAGCCGATGGCGCGCAGCGCCGCGGCCGATTCCTCGCGCAGCTCGCGCGTGACGCCGCCCTGCATGATGCCGAACAGCGCATGGCCGGGGCGATCGCCGAAAGCCTCGCGCGAGCGGGCCGCCCAGCGCATCGACAGGCGCATGGAGGCCGCCACGGCCTCTTCCGGGGCGGGCAGCGCCGGGCATTCGTCGAAGGCCATGACGATGTCGGACCCCAGAAGCCGCTGGATCTCCATGCTGCGTTCGGGCGTCAGGCGGTGGCGCGAGCCGTCGATATGGGAGGCGAAGGTTACGCCGTCCTCGTCGAGCCGGCGCAGGGCCGCCAGGGACATGACCTGGAACCCCCCCGAATCGGTCAGGATCGGGCCGTCCCAGTTCATGAAGCGATGCAGCCCGCCAAGACGCGCGATGCGTTCGGCGCCGGGCCGGAGCATGAGATGATAGGTATTGCCGAGAAGGATGTCCGCCCCGGTGGCGCGCACGCTCTGGGGCAGCATGGCCTTGACCGTCGCCGCCGTGCCGACGGGCATGAAGGCGGGCGTGCGGATCTCGCCGCGCGGGGTCTTCAGGACCCCGGTCCGTGCGCGCCCATCCGTCGCCGCGACCGTGAAGATGATCCCGCTGGCCATCCTCCCCTGCCTCCCGCCCATCCGATGTCTGCCGGTCCGTTCCGACCGCGGCGGCCTATCGCGCCGGCCGGGCGAAGGCAAATGGCGGAACGCCGCCCCGCCGGGCCGGGCGCTTTACGGATGCCGGACATTCCTTATATGAGCAGTCGGGATCACCGGGGAGCCTGACGATGTCCTGTCCCGAACCGAAGATCGAGGGAACCCCCCTCATCGCCCCTTCGACGACCGATCATCCGCTCTATCCGCAGGTCGTGGAGGCCTGCCGGACGGTCTATGATCCCGAGATCCCGGTCAACATCTTCGATCTCGGCCTCGTCTACACGGTGCGGATCGACGAGGAAGGCGCCGTGGAGATCGTCATGACGCTGACGGCGCCGGGCTGCCCCGTGGCCGGCGAAATGCCGGGATGGGTTGCCGATGCGGTGAGCGCGGTGCCGGGGGTGAAGCAGGTCGATGTGCAGATGACCTTCGAGCCGCAATGGGGCATGGACATGATGTCCGACGAGGCCCGGCTGGAACTCGGCTTCATGTAGTTCATGTCGGGGAAGGGCCGCTGCGGCACGGCAAGCCGGTCGGCGGGCACCGCATGACGCTTTGCGCAGGGGTCTGCCCGTGATAGACTTGGCCTGCAAGCGCCGCCGAGGGAGGCCTGTCCATGCGCCCCGTCCTGACGTCCCTCCTGATCGGCGCAGCCGGCATCGCCTCAGCCGAAGGGTATGCGATCTACGATCTGGGCGAGGTGGCCGATCGTCCCGCCTGCATGCATCGGGCCACCAAGGTCATGAACGCCTGGAACCGGCAGACCGGGGAACAGGGCATCCTCGATCCCACGGAGTGGATCGTCTATGGCTGGGACTTCGCACCCGGCGACAATGACGTGCTCATCATGTGCCCGGTCTTCCGCGACAGCTTTGTCAATGCCCTGCTGGTGGTGCATGGCGAAGGCACGGATCAGGAACGCGACAGGGTCGCCGACGGGATCGAGAGGCTGTGGAGCGGAGACAGCCCCTGATCCCTCTGCCCCGGCGAAAAACGGCCCGGGGCCGAAGGCGCCGGGCCGAGTCTCTCGGGAATGGCGGATGAGCTCCGCGCCGGGCTGCCCCTATTTCGCCGGGGCGATCATCATGACCATCTGACGGCCTTCGAGCCGCGGGAAGGATTCGATCCGGCCCTGATTCTTCACATCCTCGGCGACCCGGTCCAGCAGGGCCTTGCCCAGATCCTGATGGGCCATCTCGCGCCCGCGGAAGCGGAGGGTGACCTTCACCTTGTCCCCTTCCTCGAGGAACTTGTGGACCGAACGCATCTTGACCTCATAGTCATGCGTGTCGGTGCCGGGGCGGAACTTGACCTCCTTGATCTCGATGACCTTCTGGTTCTTGCGCGCTTCGGCTTCCTTCTTCTGGGTCTCGTATTTCCACTTGCCGAAGTCCATGATCTTGCAGACGGGGGGCGTGGCCGTAGGCGAGATCTCCACGAGATCGAGCCCTGCATCCTCGGCCAGGGTAAGCGCCCGGTCGGGCGACATGATGCCGAGATTTTCGCCCTTGGGCCCGATCACGCGGATATCGCCCCCCCTCAGGAGGCGTTCGTTCACGCGGGGGCCGGTCTCGCGCACCGGGGGTGCGTTGTGGGGTCTGCGTCCTATGGCTGTAATCCTTCGCTTGTGGCCGGAAAATCAGGCCTCCAAGATAGTCGGAGAGCCGTTCTGCTTCAAGCCCGCAAGGGCCGGGGACAGAGGCCGGCATCCGGGACCGGAAGCCGGGACCGGGTCGGCAGGGCCGTAGCCTTTCCAAGCCCGGACGCATCTGACATAGAGAAGGTCGAGGACCGGCAGGGGCCGGTCGCAGGGATTGTGGAAGGACCATCTCGATGATCCGCATCATCGCCATCGTTGTGGTGATCGCCGCTGCGGTGATCGCCTATCTCTACAGCCGCAGCGACGATGTTGTCGTGAACGACCAGCCGGCCGCGACGGAGCCCGCTGACGCCGCAGCCGAGGAAGCCGCACCGGCGGAGGCCGAACCCGTGACCGAGGACGCGGCAGCCGAGCCGACCGAAGCCCCCGCGACCGAGCCGGCGCCCGAAGCGGCGCCCGAAGCCACCGAGGCCGGAGCCACCGAACCGGCCGCCGAGCCCGCCGCAGAACCCGCCGCAGAACCCGCGACCGAGCCGGCGGCGACCGAGCCGGCCGCCACGGAAGCCACTGCGCAGCCCGAAGCCACCGCCACAGAACCGGCCGCCACCGAGGCCACGGCGACGGAGGCCACGGCGACGGAGGCCACGGCGACGGAGGCCGCAACCACGGCCGACACCGCCCAGCCCGCGGCGGCCCCGGCCGATCTCGATGCGCTTCTCGATCCGGCCAATCTCGATGTCGCGGCGGTGACGGCCGCGATCGAGGCCTCTTCCCTGCCCGCGGATCAGAAGACCCAGCTCGTGCAGGCGCTGACGCAAGCGGCGAACAGCCCCTCGCTGCTGCCCGCCGTGCTCGATCGCATCCGCATGGCCCTGACGGGCGCGCAATAAGCGCCCGCCTTCTCCCCGTCACCGGACAGGGAAACGCCGCGGAGTCCCCCTCCGCGGCGTCTTGCTGTCCTCCCGATGCAACCGGCCGTCCCTCGGGTACGGGACCCGGTCCGGATCAGACCCCGTCGCCGACGAAGGCCTTTTCGACAACGAATTCGCGGGGTTCGCTGTTGGCCCCTTCCCGCAGACCGGCCTTTTCCAGAAGCGCCTTGATGTCGAGATTGAAGGCCAGGCTGCCGCAGACCATCGCCCGGTCCACCGCCGGATCGAGCGGGGGCAGCCCCAGATCGCGGAAGATCTCGCCCGATTCGATCAGGGTCGTGATGCGGCCCATCTTCGCCGAGGCTTCGCGCGTGGTGGTGGGATAATAGCGCAGGCGGTCACCGACCATCTCGCCGATGAGGGGATCCTCGCGGAGGGATTCGACGATCTCGCGGCCATAGGTCAGTTCCGCCACCTCGCGGCAGGTATGGGTGACGACGACCTCCTCGTATTTCTCCCAGGTCTCCGGATCGCGCAGGAGCGAGGCAAAGGGCGCAAAACCCGTCCCCGTGGCGAAGAGCCACAGGCGCCGCCCCGGCAGCAGCGCGTCATGGACCAGCGTGCCCACGGGCTTGGGCCGCAGGATGATCGCATCGCCCGGTCGGATATGCTGCAGGCGGGAGGTCAGGGGGCCGTCCGGCACCTTGATCGAGTAGAATTCGAGCTCGTCATCCCAGGCCGGCGACGCGATAGAATAGGCGCGCAGCAGCGGCCGGCCATTCTCGCCCGGTAGGCCGATCATCACGAATTCGCCCGAGCGGAAGCGCAGGGAGCGCGGCCGCGTGCAGCGGAAGGCGAAGAGGCGGTCCGTATAATGACGGACCTCTGTCACGATCTGCGCATCCGGCAGGTTGAGGGGGCGGCCTCCTTGACGGGGGTCTGGTCGGTCATGGCTCCTCGCGGCGCGCTCGTTGCGGCGCGTCTCCTACTGTGTCCCCAGGGGGACGGACAATGCGTCTCAGGCGCACAGGGGGGCCCGCAGACGGGCCTGATACCAGTGATCGCGCCAGTTGGCCCGGGCGAGCCACTGGTCCTGCGGCTGACGGGCGGCCAGGGCCTCGTCGATCTCGACCTCGTCGAAGCCGGAGCGGCGGCACATGGCATACTGATCGGCCAGCACATGGCCCGCGGCGCGCAGCCGCCCGGCATAGCCGCAGCGGCGCAGATCGCGCGCATGGGAGAAGCCGCGCCCGTCGGCGAAGACCGGAAAGCGGATGCGGATCAGCCCGATCCGCCCCAGAAGGGGGATGAGGGCACCGGGGTCATCGGCCGGGCCGATCTCGATCCCCTCGCCGTCCTTCAGGGCTTCCACCCCCTCCAGCGGGTGGATGGGCCTTGCAAAGTCGTCGGCCGCGAAACCCCTATCGGTCACGATGATCGTCATGGATCCTCCTCAGGCCGCCACGGAACCGCCCCGCAGGATCCGGCCATCCACGATATGGATGCCGCATTCCGTCTTGTCGAGGTTGCGCCAGCGGCCGGCACGGGGGTCTTCTCCCTCATTCACCCGGGTCGTGCAGGGGGCGCAGCCGATGGACGGATAGCCCTTCGCCACAAGCGGATGGCGCGGCAGGCGGTTCTCCTCGATATAGTCCTGCACGTCGCGGCTGGTCCAGTGCGCGAGCGGATTCACCTTGATGCGCAGATCGCCTTCGGCCTCGAAGAACTCGAGCGCCGCGCGCGCCCCGCCCTGATAGCGCTTGCGCCCCGTGATCCAGGCATCGAAATCCAGCAGCGCCCGCTGGAGCGGTTCGGTCTTGCGCAGGGTGCAGCAGGCATCCGGGTCCACCCGATGCAGCAGGCCATCCTTGTCGCGCGCGGTGATGTCCTCCTGCCGGGCGCGGATGACCCGGACATCGGTCAGCCGCAGCCGCTCGGTCAGTTCGAGCTGATAGGCGAGCGTTTCGGCAAACAGCATCTCGGTATCGATGAACAGGACCGGCAGATGGCGGTCCGTCACCGCGACCATATGCAGCAGCACGACCGACTCGGCCCCGAAGGAGGACACCAGGGCCAGACGCCCGACCTCCGGATCCTCCATCGCATGGCGCAGCACGGCGATGGCGCCATGATGGCGGTAGCGCGCATTGAGCGCGGCCGCCCGTTCGGCGACCGGGTTCAGACCCGTTCCCGAGGGACGATGGGCGGTCTCAGGCCGCATCGCGCGCCTCCGTGCCGTAGAGGAAGCCCTTGAAGGGTTCGAGGCCGACGCGGCGGACCGTCTGGAGGAAGGTCTCCTCGGCGTCCCGCCGGATCGCAAGATAGCCCAGCACGAGCCGTTCGACGGCGCCGACGATCTCCTCGGCCGGGAAGCCGGGCCCCATCTTCTCGCCGAGGGAGGCCGTCTCCGTCCCGTCGCCGCCCAGCGTGATCTGGTAGTTCTCCACGCCCGCGCGGTCGAGCCCGAGGATGCCGATATGCCCCACATGGTGATGGCCGCAGGCATTGATGCAGCCCGAGATCTTGATCTTGAGCGGACCGACCTCATGCTCGATGTCCAGCTCCTCGAAGCGGCGGGCGATCGCCTGCGCGACGGGGATGGAACGGGCCGTGGCGAGGGCGCAGTAGTCCATGCCGGGGCAGGCGATGATGTCGGAGACGAGGCCGACATTCGCCGTGGCCAGATCCGCCTCGCGCAGGCGCTGCCAGATCGCGGGCAGATCCGAGCGGTGGACATGCGGCAGGACGATGTTCTGTTCGTGCGAGACGCGCAGCTCGCCATGGCCGTAGGCCTCGGCCAGATCGGCCATCACCCGCATCTGATGCGCGGTCGCATCGCCGGGGGTGGCGCCGGGCTTCTTGAGCGAGATGGTGACGATGGCATAGCCCGGCGCGCGATGCGGATGGAGATTGGTATCCGTCCAGGCGCGGAAGGCCGGATTGGCGGCGCGGAAGGCCTCGTATTCGTCAAGGGGCGCCTCGCGAAAGGCCGGGGGGGCGAAATGGCGCTCGATCTCGGCCAGAAGCGCGCGATCGGCCCCCTTCCATTCGCTGCGCAGACGGGCGAAGCGCTTCTCCACCTCGGCGCGGAAGGCGTCCAGACCGTTCTCGAAGACGGTGATCTTGATGCGGGCCTTGTACTTGTTGTCGCGCCGGCCCTTGAGGTTGTAGGCGCCGAGGATGGCCTCGACATAGGGCAGCAGGTCCTCGGCCGGCAGGAAGTCCCGGATCACCTGGCCCAGCATCGGCGTCCGCCCGAGGCCGCCGCCGACCAGCACCTCATAGCCCGGCTCTCCGGCGGCATTGCGGATCATGCGCAGCCCGATGTCATGGGCGCGCGTCACCGCCCGGTCATTCGGAGAGCCGGTGATGGCGATCTTGAACTTGCGCGGCAGGAACTGGAATTCCGGGTGATCGGTGGACCACTGGCGCAGCAGCTCGGCCACCGGGCGGGGATCGGCGATCTCGTCGGCGGCGGCGCCGGCGAAATGGTCGGCGGTCACGTTGCGCACGCAGTTGCCGGATGTCTGGATGGCATGCATCCCCACATCCGCCAGCGCATCGAGGATGTCGGGCACATCCTTCAGGCGCGGCCAGTTGAACTGGATGTTCTGGCGCGTGGTGAAATGGCCATAGCCCCGGTCCCAGCGTTCGGCGATGTCGGCCAGACGCCGCATCTGATCCACCCGCAGCGTCCCATAGGGGATGGCCACGCGCAGCATGTAGGCGTGAAGCTGCAGATAGAGACCGTTCATCAGCCGCAGCGGGCGGAATTCGTCCTCGGTGAGCGAACCGTCGATGCGCCGTTCCACCTGGGCGCGGAACTGGCGGACACGCTCCCGCACGAAGGCTTCGTCGAAGTCGTTGTACCTATACATGGGTCGTCTCGTCGCCAGGGATACGGCCACGGGGGATGAGGCCCTCGGCCTGCTTGCCGTGGCGATAGTTGCTGGGGCCGCGGGTGCGGAAGGCCTCGCGGAAATGGACGGGCACCGGACCGGTGGGCGAGGGCGCGGCATCCACCAGCTCGGGCCCCACGACGAGATGCGACTGCCCCTTCGCGAACAGCAGGCGAAGCTGGGCATGGGCCTCGTCCTCGATCAGTTCGGCTTCGGCCATGTCGGGGGACCAGCGGTCGTCCTCGGTCAGCCAGACGGCATCGCCCTCGATCAGGCGGTTGGCCGTGACGACCTTGGGGGTGAAGCGGCGGCTCATCGGGCAGCCTCCTGGAGCGAAGCGGAAAGCGCCGGCTCGGCCCGGCGCGGCACAAGACCGAAGAGGATCAGGGCGGGCCCCTCGAAGGCCGCCCGCGTCAGCGCCGGTTCCAGATCGCTGAGCGTGGTGGAGAGGATCTGCTGATCGGGGCGGCTCGCGCTGGCCACGACGGTGACGGGTGTCGCCGGATCGGCACCATGCATCAGCAGGCGCCCCTGCAGGAAGCGGGCGGCCCGCTTGCCCATGTAGATCGCCGCGACCTCGCCCGCTCGCGCCAGGGCCCGCCAGTCGTGATCGGCAAATCCCTTCATGTCATGGCCCGTCAGGAAGCGGACGGCCGAATTGCGTCCCCGGGCCGTCAGCGACTGGCCGATGACCGCCACGGCGGCGGAGGCGGCCGTGATGCCCGGAACGATGGCCCAGTCGATCCCTGCGGCCTCGACGGCGGCGATCTCCTCGTCGAGGCGGCCGAACAGGGTGGGGTCCCCGGATTTCAGACGCACGACATGCAGGCCGCGAGCCGCATGGGCGACCAGCATGGCATTGATGGCCGCCTGCGGGGTTGACGGACCGAAGCCCTCCTTGCCGGCATCGATGATCGTCGCCTCGCGCCGGGCCAGATCGAGGATCGCCGGCGGCACGAGACGGTCATGGATCACGACATCGGCGGCATCGAGCGCGCGACGCGCCCGCAGGGTCAGCAGGTCCGGGTCGCCGGGTCCGGCCCCGACGAAATCCACGCGGCCGGCGGCGGGCGCTGCGGTCAGATGGTCGGCCAGAAGGCGCCGCAGCGCCGGCAGGACGGCCGCCTCGCCCCCCTGCGAAAGGGCCTCGGGCCCGGCGCGATCATAGAAGGCCCCCCAGAAATCGCGCCGCGGCCGGCCGAAGGGCAGCGCCTCGGCGGCGTGGCGGAACCCTCTGGCGATCCGGGCGAGGATCCCCAGCGCGGAGGGCAGGCGCTCCTCGATCTCGGCCTTGATGCGCCGGGCAAGGACGGGCGCCGCCCCTTCGGTACCGATCGCCACGACGACCGGATCGCGATCGACGATGGCCGGGGTGATGAAGGCGGAACGATCGAGATCGTCCACGATGTTGTGGGGCACGCCGGCTTCTGTTGCCAGGGCGGCCAGACGCGCATCGAGCAGATCGTCCTCCTCGGCCCCGTAGGCCAGGACGGCCCCGGCCAGATCCGTCGCCTCCGGCCGCCGGCGGAGGAGGCGGATACGCCCCTCGGCGGCCAGGGCCTCGATCTCGGGCAGGGGCGCCTCGGCATGGACATCGATCTGCGCCTCGGTCTTCAGCAGAAGGCGCAGCTTGGCCAGGGCGGCCTCGCCACCGCCCGCAACGACGATCCGCCGCCCGGCGACCGCCATGAAGATCGGGAAATGCCGCATCGCGCCTGACCCTCTGCTTGCCGCGGCAATATAGGACAATGTTCCGATCATTTGCCATTGCAGCACACAAATAAGGAATTATTCTTACAGAAGTTCATTCATCAGGGAATTTTTCCTGAACCGAGAGGAGGGGGCGGATGACATTCCGTCTGGACGAGACGGACCGGAAAATCCTCATCGAGCTGCAGCGCGATGCAGGCCGCTCGCTCGAGGAGATCGCGCGCGCCGTGGGCTCATCCAAGACGCCGGTCTGGAACCGCATCCGCAAGCTGCGCGAGGCGGGAATCATCGGGCAGCAGACGGTGCTGCTCGATGCCGAAAAGCTGGGCTTCGAGGCGACCTTCTTCGTGCTGATCCGCACGAGCGAGCACGAGGCCGAATGGCAGCGCCGCTTCCTGGCGGCCCTGAGGGCGCGCCCCGAAGTGATGGAGGCGCACCGCCTGGCGGGGGATATCGACTACATCCTCAAGGTCCGGGTCCGCAATGCGCGGGCCTATGATGCCTTCTATCAGGCGCTCATCTCGGAGGTGCGCATCTATAACGTCACCGCCCTGCTCAGCATGGAGGAGATCAAGAACACCGTGGCCCTGCCCCTCTAGGGCGGGGATCATCCCCCGGCGGCGGGCAGCTCGAGGCGGGCGAGCAGGCCGCCTTCGGGCGCCTCTCCCAGAATCAGGCGGCCGCCGCAGGCCTCGGCACGGTCGGCGGCGATGGCAAGGCCCAGGCCATGGCCGGACTGATCGAGCCGGGCGCCGCGGGTCATGAGGCGGCTGCGCTCGACCTCGGGGATGCCGGGGCCGTCATCGGCAATCTCGAGGATCAGCCGCCCCGCCTCGCCACGGGCGGTCAGCCGCACCGCGCCGCGGGCCCATTTGACGGCATTCTCGGCCAGGGTTCCGATCATCTCGGCCAGATCCTCGGCATCGCCGCGAAAGGCCGGCGCATCCCCGGCCTCGACGCGCAGGGTCACGCCGCGGCGCCGGGCCTCGGGGGCGAGGACGAGCGCGACATCCTCCAGCACCGGCAAGACGGGGGCACGGGCGGCAGGATCGGCAGACCGGCCGGCCGCGCGGGCCCGCGTGAGATGCCAGCGCAGGATGCGCTCCATGCGGTCGAGCACGGCACGGTCCGCAGGCCCGACGCGGTTCGCAAGAACCGCAAGCGGGGTCTTGAGCGCATGGGCCAGGTCGGCGGCCTCGGCGCGGGCACGGGCGATCTGGTCGCGGTTGGCGGCGATCAGCCGCCCGAGCTCGGCTGCCAGGGGGGCCAGTTCGGCCGTGCGGGGCTCGGGCAGGTCGTGGCCCTGTCCTTCGCGCAGCCGTGCCACGGCCCGGGCAAAGCGGGTGAGGTCGACCAACCCGGCCCGGACCGCGACGATCTGCGTCCCCATCAGCGCCAGAGCCAGCAAGGCAAAGGTCAGCGCCAGGGGCCGGTTCAGCGCGGCCAGCTCCTCCGTCGCCTCGGCCGCGGGCAGCCCGACAGAGACGATCAGCGGGCGGCCGTCACCTGGCGCGGTAAAGGTCTCGTGATACAGGATCAGGGCCTGCCCGTCGGCCGCCGCCATCGTCCCCCGCGGGCCGAGATCGGCCGACAGCAGCGAAGGAGAGCGGGCCAGCACTGTCCGGCCATCCGCGATCTGCCAGACCCAGCCTGACAGCGGCTGGCCGAAGCGCGGATCCGCCGGCGGCGGATCGACCAGGAATTCGCCGCTCGTCTCGTCCCATCCCGCCGCCGCCATGAGGCCGAGGGCCTGGGCCCGCAGTTCCGTCTGGATGCGCCGTTCGACGAACTCGGCCAGCTGCAGGCTCAGCAGCCACCAGGCCCCCGCCAGCGCCAGTGCCGTCAGCCCCCGCCGGCGATCAGCAGCCGCGCACGGATCGAATGCAGCGTCATTCCGGATCGCCGGGCAGAAGCCGCCAGCCCTCGCCGCGCCGCGTCTCGATGCGCCCCTCGCCGATCTTGCGCCTGAGCCGCCCGATCAGCACCTCGATGGAGCGGAAGTCGCGATCGGTCTCGCCGTCATAGAGCTGCTCGGCCAGATCGGTCCGGCTGACGGGGCGGCCGAGATTGAGCATGAGCTGGCGCAGGATCCTCGTCTCGAAGGCCGTCAGTTTCAGCGGCAGGCCGTCCAGCGTGGCGAGGCCCGTGGCCGTATCGAAGACCAGCGAGCCGGCTGCAATCTCGGGGCTGGCATGTCCGGCCGCGCGGCGCAGCAGGGCCGCAAGGCGCAGCACCACCTCCTCCATGCGGAAGGGCTTGAGCACATAGTCGTCCGCCCCGGCGCGGAAGCCCGCCACCTTGTCGGCAAAGGCATCGCGGGCGGTCAGGATCAGCACCGGAAAGCCCAGCCCCTGCGCCCGCCAGGATTTCAGCACCGCGATCCCGTCCATCCCCGGCAAGCCGAGATCGAGCACCGCGGCCGAGACCTGCTCGGTCGCGCCCAGAAAGTCGCCGGTCTCGCCGTCATGGGCGGTCTCGACGGTATAGCCGGCCTCTTCCAGTGCCGCACCGATCTGGGAGGCCAGATCCACGTCATCTTCAACCACCAGCACCTTCATGAATCCTCCTCCGGCAGGATGCGCGCCTCGATCTGGCCCACGCCGCGCACCTCGAGGAACAGGCAGCCGGGGCCGGTGAGACGGATTTCGAGCACATTGCCCGCCGGCGTGCGCCAACGCAGTTCCTGCACCCTGCCGCTCTGGCGCTCCTCGATCCGGAGGGCCTCGCCCCGGTAGCGGGCCGCGGCACAGGCCAGCGCGGCCTCGGGCGTCAGCGGGGAGGTCCCGGGCGGCGGCACGGGTTCGGCCAGGGCGGCCAGGGCGGCCATCCCGATCAGCCCGAAGAGGATTACCAAGCGGCGCATGACCGCCATGATAGAGGCCCAAACTCAACCGCACCTCAACTGCCATCAGGCATGAACAGCCCATGCCGGATTGCCCGTCGGCCCAGGCCCCTCGCCTCTTTCCACCCCGTCTTTCGTCGCAGGGCGTATCCGGGCCATCCGGAACCGGGCCCGATCCCGTTGCGCGGGGTTCCAAACCGGGCCCAAGGGGAACGCGGACTGCCTGCTCCGGGGGCAGAAAGCGCCATTCCGCACAAGGTTTCGGCAATCTGCTCGATTCACCGGAACCCGATGTCGCTGCCGGGTTCCGGCAGTGAGCGTGCAGCTGCTTGGATCGCTCTCGGGCGGCGTGGGTGCCGGACCCGATCAGAGAAACACCGCACGGGGGCAGTTCCCCCGAAGGGAGATCCCCGCGCGGCCACAACAGGATCTGCTGCAAGGCCCGACCCTGGCAGCCTCTCCGCTCCTGCCCGGGACGGCGTGGCAAGGGGTTTCCCGGCCTTGCAGCACAAGCTGGGGACAGAGACGACGAACATGACCCGAACCTTCGCCCTTTCGACCCTCTCCGCCCTGGCGCTGACCGCCGGCGCGGCCCAGGCGCAGGTCTCCTGCCCGATCAAGGTCGGCATCCTGCATTCCCTTTCGGGCAGCATGGCCATCTCCGAGACGACTCTCAAGGACGTCATGCTGATGCTCATCGCGCAGCAGAATGCCAAGGGCGGCCTGCTCGGCTGCGAGATCGAACCTGTCGTCGTGGATCCCGCCTCGGACTGGCCGCTCTTCGCCGAAAAGGCGCGCGAGCTTCTGACCGTGCATGATGTGGCGGTGATCTTCGGCAACTGGACAAGCGTCAGCCGCAAGTCCGTGCTGCCGGTCCTGGAGGAGCTGAACGGTCTCCTCTTCTATCCGGTGCAGTATGAGGGCGAGGAATCCTCGCGCAACGTGTTCTACACGGGCGCTGCGCCCAATCAGCAGGCCATTCCGGCCGTGGACTACTTCCTCGACGAACTCGGGGTCACGAAATTCGCCCTGCTGGGGACGGATTACGTCTATCCTCGCACCACCAACAACATCCTGCAGTCCTATCTGGTCTCACGCGGCATCCCGGAGGAGAATATCTTCGTCAACTACACCCCCTTCGGTCATTCCGACTGGGCCACGATCGTGTCCGATGTGGTCGCCCTCGCGGCCGACGGAGAACAGGTCGGCGTCATCTCGACGATCAACGGCGATGCCAATGTGGGCTTCTACAAGGAGCTGGCGGCGCAGGGGGTGTCGGCCGACGAGATTCCGGTGATCGCCTTCTCGGTCGGCGAGGAGGAGCTTTCGGGTCTCGATACCAGCGATCTGGTCGGCCATCTTGCGGCCTGGAACTACTTCATGTCGGCCGACACACCCGAGAACGAGGCCTTCATCGCCGCCTGGCACGAGTTCATCGGCGATCCGGAGCGCGTGACGAACGACCCGATGGAGGCCCATTACATCGGCTTCAACATGTGGGTGAACGCGGTCACCGAAGCCGGCACCACCGATGTCGATGCCGTGCGCGAGGCGATGTACGGGCAGGAATTCCCCAATCTGACCGGGGGGACGGCGGTGATGCTGCCCAATCATCACCTGACCAAGCCGGTGCTGATCGGAGAGATCCGTGCCGACGGCCAGTTCGACATCGTCTTCCAGACGGAGGAAGTCCCGGGCGACGCCTGGACCGACTATCTGCCCGAATCGGCGGTGCTCGAATCCGATTGGCCGGGGCTGGGCTGCGGCATGTACAACACGCAGACCCAGACCTGCGTGCAGCTCACGTCCAACTACTGACGCAACGGCCGGGGGGGGCACCCCCCCGCGCCTGCCGGAGGACCGGGATGCTCCGCATGATCCGCCTGATGCTTGCCGTTCTGGCAGGCCTTCTGAGCCTGCCGGCCGCGGCGCAGACCCTGCAGGACATCCTGCAGGAGAACCCGGAGGCCATTGCCGAACCCTCGCGCCGCACCGTCGGCGAGACGCTCGACCGGATCCTGGCCTCCAACCTGCCCGAGGTTCCCCTGTTCCTCGAACGCTGGCGCGAACGGGCGGTCTACCGACGGGTCTCGGACGGGCTGTTCTTCTATGCCGAGGAGACGGAGGACGGCTATCTCCTCTTCGACATCTCGACCGGCGCGCCGGCAGGAGGTGCAGGCCGACGGGAGATATCGGCCCTGATCCCCAATGCCGGGGTGCGTGGAGCGATCGCGACGGCGCTGATCGAATTCCAGCTCTCCGATCCCGATCCGGCACGCCGCGCGGCCGCCCTGACCGCCATCACCCGCGACCCGTCGGCCGACCATCTGGACCCGCTGCGCGAGAGCATCGCGGCCGAGACGGATCCGGTCCTGAAGGCCCGCAAGGAGCGGCTGGAACGGATCCTGACGGCCCGCTTCGACGCCGATCCCGCCGCACGGATCGCGGCGATCTCGGCACTCGGCCATGATACGGGTCTCGAATCGCGCTCCGTCCTGAACCAGATCCTCGCGGCCTCGCCCCAGGTGGCGGCCGCGATCCCGGAGGGGGAGAATGTCGCGCGCATCCTCGAACCAGGGGGGGCCGACCTGTCGCGCGAGGCCGCCTATGCCCTGCTCGTGGCCGAGGGGCTTGCTCCGCCCGTGCCGACGGCACAGGACATCCGCAATGCGCTGGTCGCCGCCATCGGCGAGGGGCGCCTGCCGGATCTGGACCCCTCATCCCTGGACAGTGATGCCGCCCGCGCCGCGGCCTATGACCGGCTGGTGGCCGCGGGGAGCGCTCCACCCCGGGTGACGGATGAGGCCATCGATGCCGCCCTGGAGGCTCATGTCTTCTGGCTCGGCTATGCCGAACCGGATCCAGCGGTGACCGAGGCGGCGCGCGCGACCCTCGACCGGAGCCTGACACGGGTGGCCCTCTACCAGACGGCCGATATCGGTCTCGATGCCCTGTCCCTGGCCTCGATCTACTTTCTTGCCGCCATCGGCCTGGCCATCACCTTCGGGGTGATGGGTGTGATCAACATGGCCCATGGCGAGTTCATCATGATCGGCGCCTATACGGCCTATTGCGTGCAACGCGTCATTCCCGACCAGACCCTCTCGCTTGCCGTGGCGCTGCCGCTGGCCTTCGCGGTCGCCTTCGCAGCCGGTGTGGCGATGGAGCGGCTGGTGATCCGCCGCCTCTCTCGCCGCCCGCTCGAGACGCTGCTGGCCACCTTCGGCATCTCCATCGCGCTGCAGCAGATCGCGAAGAACATCTTCGGCACGCAGGCCCGACCGCTCACCGCGCCGTCCTGGCTGTCAGGCTCGCTCACGCTCAACGACGTGGTGTCGATCTCCCATATCCGCATCGCGATCTTCGTTCTCGCGCTGATCTTCCTCGCGCTTCTGCTCGTCGTGCTCCGCCGCAGCCGGCTTGGGCTCGAGATCCGTGCCGTGACACAGAATCCCGGCATGGCGGCCTCCATGGGGATCGACCCCGACCGCATCAACATGCTGACCTTCGGTCTCGGCTCGGGCATCGCGGGCATCGCCGGAGTGGCCATCGGCCTCTATGCCCAGGTCACCTCCGAAATGGGGGCGAACTACATCGTGCAGAGCTTCATGGCCGTCGTTGTCGGCGGGGTGGGCAATGTCTGGGGCACACTGGCCGGGGCGACGCTGATCGGCGGGCTGCAGAAGCTCATCGAATGGTTCAACCCATCCAACACCCTGGCTGCGCAGACCTACATGATCCTCTTCATCATCATCTTCATCCAGTTCCGCCCGCGCGGCATCGTCGCCCTGCGCGGCCGGGCGGCGGGAGTCTGAGGATGCGGCGCCCGCCCCTCATCGCCCGGAACCCCTCCGGTGACCTGGTTCCTGCTGGCGCTCGCGCTGGTCACGCTCGGCGCCACGGTCCTGTCGCAGATGGGCCTTGGCCTGATCTCCACCTCCTTCGTCAAGACGCTGGGCAAGACGCTCTGCCTGTGCCTCGTCGCCGTGGCGATGGATGTGGTCTGGGGCTATTGCGGCATTCTCTCGCTGGGGCACATGGCCTTCTTCGGGATCGGCGGCTACGCGATCGGCCAGTGGCTGATGTATGCCCGGACCGAGATCATCGTCACCGAAAGCCTGCGTCAATCCCCCCTGCCCCCGACGGAGGCCGAGATCGTGGCCGCCGTGGGATCGCAGATCTTCGGTGTCGTCGGTTCTTCCGAATTCCCCTGGATCTGGGCCTTTGCCGACAACCTGCTGCTGCAGCTCCTCATGGTGATGCTGGCGCCGGGGCTTCTGGCGCTGATCTTCGGCTGGCTGGCGTTCCGCTCGCGAGTCACCGGCGTCTATCTGTCGATCCTCACCCAGGCGATGACGCTGGCACTATCGCTCTGGCTGTTCCAGAACGACAGCGGGCTGCGCGGCAACAACGGCCTGTCGGGGCTTCAGAACATCCCTGGCCTCGATCACCTGGGACAGGACCTGCTGTCGGTGCTGTTCCTCTGGGCCTCGGCCCTGGCGCTCGGGGGGGGCTATCTCCTCTTTGCCTTCGTGACCTCGGGCAGGATGGGCTCTGTCATCCGGGCGATCCGCGACGACGAGGCACGGCTGCGCTTCCTCGGCTATCAGACGGAGCATTACAAGCTGTTCGTCTTCACCCTCACGGCCATGGTGAGCGGCTTGGCGGGGGCGCTCTATTATCCGCAGGCCGGCATCATCAATCCGGCCGAACTCGCCCCCATGGCCTCCATCTATCTGGCCGTCTGGGTGGCGATCGGAGGCCGCGGCCGCCTCTACGGGGCGGCGATCGGGGCGGCGCTGGTCTCGCTCCTCTCCTCCTGGTTCACGGGCGGGGGGGCGCCGCCGCTCGATCTGGGCTTCCATGTCATCCACTGGACCGACTGGTGGCTCGTGGTCCTCGGCCTGAGCTTTGTCGCGGTCACGCTGTTCTTTCCCAAGGGCATCGGCGGCCTGTTCGACCTGATTCCCGCCCGCCGGCCCGTGCCCGATCGCCAGGGGGCTTTCGGCCCCGACCGCGGAGCCCGGCGCCGCGAGGAAGGAGTCCCGGAATGAGCGCCCTTCTCGAGGTGTCCGGCATCTCCGTCAGCTTCGACGGGTTCCGCGCCATCAACGACCTCTCCCTCGCCATCGGCGAAAGGGAGCTGCGGGCGATCATCGGGCCGAACGGGGCCGGCAAGACGACCTTCATGGACATCGTCACCGGCAAGACACGTCCCGACAGCGGCCGCGTCCTCTGGGGCGAGCACTTCATCGATCTGGTGGGAATGGACGAAGCCCGCATCGCCCGTGCGGGAATCGGGCGCAAGTTCCAGCGCCCCACCGTGTTCGAGGCCCAGACCGTGGAGGAGAACCTCCATCTGGCCCTGCGCAATCCGCGCGGGCCCTTCGCGGTCCTGTTCTCGCGCCGACGCCCCGAGGACGCGGCGCGCGTCGCCGCCATCGCGACCGAGATCGGCCTGGCGGAGGAGCTGCCCCGTCTGGCCGGAGAGCTGAGCCACGGGCAGAAGCAATGGCTCGAGATCGGGATGCTGCTGGCCCAGGAACCGCGGCTTCTGTTGGTGGACGAACCGGCCGCCGGCATGACCCCGGCCGAACGCGAACACACCACGGCGCTGCTGCGGCGGCTGGCCGAACACCGCGCCGTGGTCGTGGTCGAACACGACATGGAGTTCGTCCGACGCCTCGACTGCCGGGTCACGGTGCTGCACGAGGGCCGCGTCCTCGCCGAAGGCAGTCTTGATCACGTCACCTCCAATCCGGAGGTCATCGACGTCTATCTGGGACGCTAGACCATGCTCGCAGTGCGCGGACTTACGCTGAAATACGGTCAGAGCCGGATCCTGCACGGGATCGATCTCGATGCCGAACCGGGCCGGGTGACGGCGGTGATGGGGATGAACGGGGTCGGCAAGACCAGCCTTCTGAAGGCCATCGCCGGCCGGCATCCCTTCGAATCGGGCAGCATCCGACTCGATGGGCGGGATCTGGGCCGCTATTCCGCCGCGGCTGCGGCACGGGCCGGAATCGGACTGGTGCCGCAGGGACGCGAAATCTTTCCGCTTCTCACCGTGACCGAGAATCTGATGACGGGACTGACCTGCCTGCCGCGGGCCGAGCGTCGCATCCCGGAACGCATCCACGACCTCTTTCCGGTGCTGAAGGCGATGGGGCGCCGCCGCGGCGGCGATCTGTCAGGCGGCCAGCAGCAGCAGCTGGCCATTGCCCGCGCGCTCATCACGCGGCCGCGTGTCCTTCTGCTCGATGAGCCGACGGAGGGCATCCAGCCCAACATCATCAAGCAGATCGGCGCGGTGATCGCCGCCCTGCGGGAGGAAGGGCGGATGGCGATCGTGCTGGTGGAACAGTATTTCGACTTTGCCTTCGGTCTGGCCGATCACTTCGTCGTGCTCAGACGCGGCACGGTCGTCCTGTCCAGGCCGAAGCACGCCGTGACGCGCGAGGCCCTGCTTTCCTGTGTCGTCCCCTGACCGCGGCCGCACCCCCGGGGGATCGGGCAAGGGGCGCGGTCAGGGACGCGGAAAGCGGGACAGCAGCGCCTCGCCCCGGCAGGAGGGATCGGCAGGAGGCTCGGCCTGGGCGATGAAGGGGGTGGGCGGCGGAACACCCGATTCCTCGATCCAGGCGCCCGAGAGACAGAAGTCCTGGGCATAGTTGCCGGCATTGAAGCCGAACCCCCCCTCGCCGCAGTCCGTCGCGGTGCCATCGGCATTCCAGCCCTGATCGAAGGGGCCGGGCACCTCGCCATCGGTGGGGAAACGCCAGCTCTGCGGAAAGTAGCGCAGATACCAGGTGTCGTCAGGCTCGCGCGTCATGGCATCCCAGCTGCCGATCGGGACCCCGTCCCGGTAGCCCGTGATGCGGAAGGCGGTGACGTCGGATTCGGTGATCATCCCGGCCCCGAGAAGGGAATCGGGGAACTCCATGACGCCGGTCATCGAATAGCCATTGGCCCCGCGCCAGCAGAAATGGACCACGGCCGCCGAGGCGGGGCCGGCGGCGAACACCGACAGCAGGAGCGCCGCGCGGATCATTCCTCAAAGTCGCGCAGGACATGGCCTGCAAGATAGAGCGAACCGCAGATCAGCACGCGCCCTGCCCCGGCGGCGACGGCGGCCCGCACGGCCTCATCGACCGAAGGGGATTCTGCGGCACTCAGGCCCGCCGCACGCGCATGGGCGGCGGTCGCCGCAGCGGGCAGCGTGTTGGCCTCTCCGGGGATGGAGACGGCCCAGAGACGGTCCGCGACGGCGGCCAGGGGGCGCATGAAGCCCGCGACATCCTTGGTGTTCAGCATCCCCGTCACGAGATGGGTGGGGCGCGGCGGCAGGCGGCGCAGCGTGGCGGCCAGCGCCGCCCCCGCCGCCGGATTGTGCCCCCCGTCGAGCCAGAGCTCGGCCGGATGGATCATCTGCGCCAGGCGCCCCTTCAGCCGCTGCATCCGCGCCGGCCATTCCGCGCGCGAAACGGCGGCCTCCGCATCGCCCGCGCCCAGAACGCGCAGGGCGGCGACGGCCGTTCCGGCATTGATGATCTGATGGGGGCCCGGAAGATTGGGCAGCGGCAGGTCGAGCAGACCCCGCTCGTCCTGATAGATCAGCCTCCCCCCGCTTTCCTCGGCCACCCATTGTTCGCCCCAGGCATGAAGGGGGGCGCGCTCGGCCTCGGCCTTCGCGGCGATCACGGCCATGGCCTCCGGGTGCTGGCGGGCCACGACGACGGGGACGCCGCGCTTGATGATGCCGGCCTTCTCTCCGGCGATCTTGCCCAGCGTGTCGCCCAGATACTGCTCGTGGTCCATGTCCACCGGGGTGATGACCGACAGGCGCGGGCGCGCGACGACATTGGTCGCATCCAGCCGCCCGCCGAGGCCGACCTCGAGCAGCGTCCAGTCGGCGGGGGTCTCGGCAAAGGCGAGGAAGGCCGCAGCAGTGGTGATCTCGAAGAAGGTGATCGGATCGGGCCCGTTGGCGGCAAGACAGCGGTCGAGCACGGCCGTCAGCGCATCCTCCTCGATCAGGCGGCCGGCGAGGCGGATGCGTTCGTGAAAGCGGGCCAGATGGGGCGAGGTGTAGGCATGGCAGGTCGCGCCGGCCCCCTCGAGCCCGGCGCGGATCATGGCCAGCGTCGAGCCCTTGCCATTGGTGCCGGCGACATGGACCACGGGGGGCAGGCGGGCCTCCGGATGGCCGAGCGCGGCCAGCAGCCGCTCCACCCGGCCCAGCGTCAGATCGATGATCTTGGGGTGGAGCGTCGTCATCCGCTCCAGGATCGCATCGGAGCGGCGGGTCTGCATGGTCATTCCGCGGCCTTCGCCTCGGTCTGCGCGCTGTCGGCCGGCGCCGGCAGATCGCCCCTGACACGGGGGGCTGGCGCAGCAGCAGCCGCAGGATGGCGGCGATCTCGTCCTTGAGCTGGCCGCGCGGCGTCACCCGGTCCAGCATGCCGTGATCGAGCAGGTATTCGGCGCGCTGGAACCCTTCGGGAAGCTTCTCGCGAATCGTCTGTTCGATCACGCGGGGGCCGGCAAAGCAGATCAGTGCGCCGGGTTCGGCGATCTGGACATCGCCCAGCATCGCATAGGAGGCCGTCACCCCCCCCGTGGTGGGATGGGTGAGCACGACGACATAGGGCAGGCCCGCATCCTTGACCGCCTGCAGGGCGACAGTCGTGCGGGGCATCTGCATCAGCGACAGGATCCCCTCCTGCATCCGCGCGCCCCCTGCGGCGGTGAAGAGGATCAGGGGGCGCTTCAGCTCTACCGCGCGCTCGGCGGCAGCGACCACCGCATTGCCGACATAGAGGCCCATCGATCCGGCCATGAAGGCGAAGTCATGGGCCGCGGCGACGACCGGGGTGCGATGGATTTCGCCCTCGGCGACCAGCATCGCCTCCTTCTCGCCGGTGGTCTTGCGCGCCTCCCTGAGGCGATCGACATAACGCTTCTGATCCCGGAACTGGAGCGGGTCGGCGACCGGCTCGGGGACCTTGACCTCGGTGAAGACGCCACCGTCGAACAGCGCCTGGAAGCGGTCGCGGGGCTTGATCGGCATGTGATGGCCGCAATGGGTGCAGACATTGAGATGGGCGGCCAGCTCCCTGTGGAACAGCATCTGCCCGCATTCGTCGCATTTGGTCCAGAGATTCTCGGGAACCTCGCGACGGGAGAAGATCGAGGTGATCCGCGGGCGGACGTAGTTGGTGATCCAGTTCATGGGTGCCCCCCCTGCGATCCTGAAGGCCGGAGATAGGACGGGGGGGGCCGGAATGCAATCGGCGCCGGAAGCGGGGGGGGAGGATGTCGCGGGGCCCCTTGCGTCCTGCGGCCTGCAACTTAGGGTGCCGCGCGACCACGGAAGGGAGCCGCCGCCATGACCATCCGCTTCGACAAGTCGCGCCTGCCGAGCCGCCATGTGACCGAAGGGCCGGCTCGGGCACCGCACCGGAGCTACTTCTATGCCATGGGACTCACCGAGGAGGAGATCCATCAGCCCTGGGTGGGCGTGGCCACCTGCTGGAACGAGGCGGCCCCCTGCAACATCGCCCTCAACCGGCAGGCGCAGGTCGTCAAGCATGGCGTCAAGAAGGCCGGAGGCACCCCGCGCGAATTCACCACCATCACGGTGACCGATGGCATCGCCATGGGGCATGAGGGGATGCGCTCCAGCCTCGCCAGCCGCGACGCCATCGCCGACACGGTAGAGCTGACGATGCGCGGGCACTGCTATGACGCGCTGGTGGGTCTGGCGGGCTGCGACAAGAGCCTGCCGGGCATGATGATGGCGATGGTGCGCCTGAACGTGCCTTCGGTGTTCATCTATGGCGGATCGATCCTGCCCGGCCGCTACGAGGGGCGCGATGTCACCGTGCAGGACGTGTTCGAGGCGGTGGGCCGGCACCAGGCGGGACAGTTCTCCGATGCGGAACTCGCCATCCTCGAGCGTGTCGCCTGCCCCAGTTCCGGGGCCTGCGGGGCGCAGTATACCGCCAACACCATGGCCTGCGTCTCCGAGGCGATCGGGCTGGCACTGCTGAACAGCTCCGGCGCCCCGGCCCCCTACGAGAGCCGCGACCAGTTCTGCGAGGCCTCGGGCGTGGCGGTGATGAAGCTGATCGAGAAGAACATCCGTGCCCGCGACATCGTCACCCGCAAGAGCCTCGAGAACGCCGCGCGCGTGGTCGCCTGCACCGGGGGCAGCACCAATGCCGCGCTGCATCTGCCGGCGATCGCCCATGAGGCCGGGATCGATTTCGATCTCTTCGCCGTCGCCGACATCATGCGCGACACGCCCTATTTCGTGGATCTGCGCCCGGGCGGGAAATATGTCGCCAGGGACCTGCACGAGGTCGGTGGGGTCCCCGTGGTGATTGAAGGAGCTGGCCAAGCTGGGGCTTCTGCATCTCGACTGCCTGACCGCCTCGGGGCGGACGCTGGGCGAGGAACTGGAGGAGATCCGCGGCGAGGCCGATGGCCGGGTGATCCATCCCGCGGCCACCCCCATCGCCCCCACGGGGGGGGTTGTCGGGCTGAAGGGCAATCTCGCCCCGGACGGAGCCATCGTGAAGGTCGCCGGCATGGCGCCGGAGGAACAGGTCTTCACCGGCCCGGCGCGCGTCTTCGAATGCGAAGAGGACGCCTTCGAGGCCGTGAAGAAACGCGCCTACAAGGAGGGCGAGGTGATCGTCATCCGCAACGAGGGCCCGGCTGGCGGCCCCGGCATGCGCGAGATGCTGGCGACCACGGCGGCGCTGTCGGGTCAGGGCATGGGCAAGAAGGTGGCGCTGATCACCGACGGGCGCTTCTCGGGCGCGACGCGGGGCCTCTGTGTCGGTCATGTCGGCCCCGAGGCCGCGCATGGCGGGCCGATCGCGCTGCTCCGCGATGGCGACATGATCACCATCGACGCGATCCGCGGCGAGCTGTCGGTCGCCCTGTCCGAGGAGGAACTGGCCGCCCGGCGCGCCGCCTGGACGGGACCGCGCCCCACGCAATACACCTCGGGCGCCGTGTGGAAATTCGCAAAACTCTGCGGCCCGGCCCGGTATGGCGCGGTGACCCATCCCGGCGCGGCAGGCGAGTCGCACATCTACATGGATCAGTGACACACGCCCCCGCTGCACCGTTTCCTTTTCCTCAACGATTTGGCACGAGGATGGGGGCGAAAGCCGCGGGGGGGGGGACGGATGGCGCGCGGGTCATGGATGCAGGGGGCGTTCGACCGCGCTGTGCTCCGCCGCTGGACGGCGGCTGTCCGCGCCGCGCCGCAGGCAGAGCTGTCCGTCCTGCGCCGCGACCTCGCCCGGGCAGAGGCGCTGCGCCTGCGCCTGGGTGAGCTGATGGCCATCGCGGGCGACCGGCTTGCGCAGCCGCGAATCGGATCGCAGGCCTTCCCGCGCCCCCCCGGAACCGACTGGGCCTGGCGGCCGCGGCTCTGGCGCGGCCCCCTGGCCCGGAAGGGTGAGGCAGGGGTCTTGAACCGCACCCCGATCGGCGAGGAGGCGACCGTCTTCCATGACTGCCCCCTCGGCGAGATCACCCTGCGCCAGATCCGCAACAGCCGAACGGATGATCTGGCCCCCTTCGGTCTGCGCATCGACGTGTTCCGCTTCGACGGATCCTATTTCGCGCTGGCCATCGACCTGCCCCCCTCCGCCTGCGAGGGGCTGAAGCGGCGGCATCTGGTGCGGCTCGACATCCGGCTGGAGATGGAACGGCCCATCGAGATCTTCGCCCGGCTCAACATCCGCCACGGCCCGAATGCCGAACAGCTCGTGCGCGAGCTGCCGCTCCATCAGTTGCCGCCGCAGGGCGGCGAGGTCTGGGTGGAATTCGACCTCGCCTATACGAAGCTCAACGAGAAGCGGCTGGAAAAGATGTGGCTCGACCTGATCTTCGAGGGGCCCCGGATGAACCAGATCACGCTGCGCGACATCACCTTCGCCCGCTATCCGAGGGCCGAGCTGTGAGGGAAGATCCCGACCGCCCCTCCCGTCTCGTTCCCCTGCGCCTCGCGGGCGGGGTCTGGGAAGGTCTGTGGGAGGGGGACTCGGCGCCGCGCCTGCGCGCCACCCATGAGGGGAGGGACCTGCCCGGCCTGTCCGTCACGCGGGCAGAGGGGGGCTGGATCGTGCGCCTGCCCCTGCCGGCGGATGTCATCGCCGATGGCGCGCAGACCGTGATCATCGCCGATGCCGGGACGGGCGAAACGCAGGCGGCCGTCACCCTTCTGGCCGGCGAGGCGCTGGCCAGCGACCTGCGGGCCGAGATCGACCTCCTGCGCGCCGAGCTCGACATGCTCAAGCGCGCCTTCCGCCGCCACTGCCTCGAGACGGACGAGGGCCGCTGAGCCGCGCCGCAGGGCGGGACAGGACGGGGACGGGCGGCGGTCCTCGCCGGCTCAGCGGCGCGCGCCGAAGACGGCACGCCCCACCCGGACATGGGTCGCGCCTTCGGCCACGGCTGTCTCGAAATCCCCGCTCATGCCCATCGACAGCCAGGACAGCCCTTCGCTTTCGGCCATGGCCCGCAGGAGCCGGAAATGCGGGACGGGGTCGGCGCCTTCGGGGGGGATGCACATCAGCCCCTGCACCGGCAGGGACAGCCGGCGCGTCAGGGCCAGCAGCGCCCGCGCCTCTCCCGGGGCGACCCCGGCCTTCTGCGGCTCCTCTCCGGTATTGACCTGCACCAGAAGGTCCGGGCAGGCGCCCCGTTCATCGGCCAGCCGCGCCAGCGTCTCGGCCAGGCGAGGGCGATCGAGGCTGTGGATCGCGGCAAACAGGGCCATGGCCGCGCGTGCCTTGTTGGTCTGAAGCGGCCCGACGAGATGGATCATGATTCCGGGCGTGGCTGCCGTCAGCGGCTCCCAGCGCGCACGGGCCTCCTGCACGCGGTTCTCGCCGAACAGGCGATGGCCGGCCTCCAGAACGGCCCGAACCCGGTCCTCGGGCTGTTCCTTGGAAACGGCGATCAGGGCCACCGAACCGGGGGGGCGGCCTGCCGCCGCCTCGGCCGCCGCAAGACGCGCGCGCACCGCCTCAAGGCCCGATCCGGCCCCCTCTGCCCCCTTGCCCTTCACCGCCGCTTCCGTCATGAGGCCCCTCCACACGACGGCCTTGCCGTCTGCTTCTGCCATGCCATCTGGGTCGGCATCGCGGGCGACTCGTCAAGAGCGCGGCAGCGTTGCAAGACTGTGTGGCCGTGCTGCATCATTTTCATGGCGCCCGCCCCTGTGTCGCAAGGGACGGTTGAATATGCCGCCCTCGAAGCGCAAAGACGGGTCAATGCTAGTCGGACTGGCATTCTCGGGAATGCACAACACGAGGGAAACCATGAAAAGCATCCTTCTGGCCTCGGCCTCGATCGTGGCCTTCGCCGGCGCCGCGATGGCCCAGAGCATCACCTTCGGCGGCTCCGCCGAGCTCGGCTTCAACGACGAAGAAGAAGACGGATTCTTCTACTCGGCCGACCTCGACGTGACCTTCTCCACCACGATCGACAACGGGCTGACCGCCACCGCGACCTTCACCCTGCCGATCGCCAGCGACAACCTCGGCAACACCAGCATCGGTGTCGATGACAACTACGTCCTGTCGCTGGCCTCCGAAGGCTTCGGCGGCCTGTATTTCGGCGACACCTCCTTCGCCGCCGAGAAGCACTGGGATGCCGGCTTTGCCATGGCCTCCGACGGCTTCTCGGAGCAGGACAACGAAACCGTCCTGCGCGGCGACGGCGTGCTGAACGACTGGGAACTGTCGGTGTCCGCCATCATCGCCGATGCCGACAACGACCGCTCGGGCAGCGGCGGTTCGGGCCGTGACTATCTCGACCAGATCTCGATCGGCGGTTCGGGCTCCTTCGGCAACTTCCTGATCGACCTGGCTTATCAGGAAGAGTCCTCCATCGGTGCCGGCCTCGCCTATGGCGATGAGACCGTCGCCACGAGCGCGGGTGTCTACGACTCGAACAACGAGGACTTCAACCCGAACGAGCTGCTCGCCGCGGCTGTGGGGGCCACCTATGGCGGCGCCGACCTGAAGTTCGCCGTCGCCCGCGACAACACCGCGGACACCACCTCCTACGGCGTCCTCGTGCGGTATCCGGTCGGCCCGGTTGCGGTCTACGGCTCCTACACCTTCGAGCCCGACTTCACCGACGACTCCTGGAAGGTCGGGGCCGACTACGAATCCGGCGCCATCACCGCCTCGGTCTACTACGAGAGCGAGATCGGCGTTGAGGACTTCGGGATCGAGGCCGGCTACGCCTACGACGAGAACACCAACATCTATGTCGGCTACATCGACAGCGACGGGGCCTATGCCGGCGCCCGCATCGGGATCGGCTCCAACGCCTATGTCGAAGCCTCCTATGCGGAGTTCACCGACGCCGGCCCGACCGAGTTCCGTCAGGGCACCACGTTCATGGTCGGTCTGACCTTCTGATCCCCATCGGGATCGCGAAACAGGGGGCGGGTCTTCGGACCCGCCCTTTCTTCATGCGCCGTCTTCATGCGCGCCCGGCGGCAGACGGCGCATGGCCCTTGCCGGTGCCGCTGGACAAGCCCGGCCGGCGCAGGCATCACCGGCGCGCCCGTCCTGCGACCGGAGGATCCCGTCCCGATGACAAGCCGCTACGATCCCGCCACCATCGAGGCCCGCTGGCAGGCCGCCTGGGAGGAGGCGCAGATCTTCCGCGCCAAGGCCGATCCGGGACGGCCCAAATGCTATGTGCTGGAGATGTTCCCCTATCCCTCGGGGCGCATCCATATGGGGCATGTGCGCAACTATACGATGGGCGATGTGGTGGCGCGCTACAAGCGGGCAACCGGCCATGCGGTCCTGCATCCGATGGGCTGGGATGCCTTCGGCCTGCCGGCCGAGAATGCGGCCATGGCCTCGGGCGGGCATCCCAAGGACTGGACCCAGGCGAACATCGCCCAGATGCGGGCGCAGATGAAGCCGCTTGGCTTCTCGATCGACTGGAGCCGCGAATTCGCCACCTGCGATCCGGCCTATTACGGTCAGCAGCAGCGTCTGTTCCTCGACATGCTCGAGGCAGGCCTCGTGACGCGGCGGGCGGCGGTGGTGAACTGGGATCCCGTGGAGAACACCGTGCTCGCCAACGAACAGGTCGTGGACGGGCGGGGCTGGCGCTCGGGCGCAGAGGTGGAGCGCCGCGAGCTGACCCAATGGTTCTTCCGCATCTCCGACATGGCGGGCGATCTGCTCGATGCGCTCGACGGGCTCGAGAACTGGCCCGCCAAGGTGCGCCTCATGCAGGCCAACTGGATCGGCCGCTCGCGCGGGCTCGAGATGGACTGGCCCCTGACTGCCCCTGTCCATGGCCATGCCGCGATCCGCGTCTACACGACCCGGCCGGACACCCTCTGGGGGGCCAGCTTCGTCGGCATCTCGCCCGATCACCCGCTGACCCGCGCGCTGGCTGCAGAGGATCCGGCCCTCGCCGCCTTCTGCGAGCTCGCACGCAAGGGCGCGACCACCGAGGAGGCGATCGAGACAGCCGAGAAGCTGGGATACGACACCGGCCTGCGTGTGCGTCATCCGCTCGATCCCGGCCGGGAGCTGCCGGTCTGGGTCGCCAATTTCATCCTCATGGACTACGGCACCGGGGCGATCTTCGGCTGTCCGGCGCATGACGGGCGCGATCTGGACTTTGCGCGCAAATACGGCCTGCCCGTGCTCTCCGTCTTCGAGCCCGAGGAGGCCGCAGGCCATGTCGCGCCCGAGGCCGGCGGCCCCGCCCATATCCCGCCGAAATCGGAGCGGCAGCGCTATCTGCGCCCGGTCGCCGGTGACGCGCATCAGACGGGCGAACAGGCGGTCGAGGCCGCCATCGCCCATTGCGAAGGTCTGGGAATCGGCAAGGGGGTCACGCGCTACCGGCTGCGTGACTGGCTGCTCTCGCGCCAGCGCTACTGGGGCTGCCCGATTCCCGTCATCCATTGCGAAGCCTGTGGCATCGTGCCCGTGCCGCGGGATCAGCTTCCCGTGCTGCTGCCCGACGATGTGACCTTCGACCGGCCCGGCAATCCGCTTGACCGGCACCCGACATGGAAGCATGTCCCCTGCCCCGCCTGCGGGGCGCCGGCCACGCGCGAGACGGACACGATGGATACCTTCGTCGATTCGTCCTGGTATTTCGCGCGCTTCACCGCGCCCCATGCGGCGACACCCACGGATCTCGCCGAGGCCCGCTACTGGATGAATGTGGACCAGTATATCGGCGGCATCGAGCATGCGATCCTGCATCTGCTCTACAGCCGCTTCTTCGCCCGGGCGATGGTGAAGACCGGCCATCTGCCGGAGAGCGCGCGCGAACCCTTCGACGCGCTGTTTACCCAGGGCATGGTCACGCACGAGATCTATCAGACCCGGGATGCCGAAGGCCGCCCCGTCTATCACTTCCCCGAAGAGGTGGAGAATGGCCGCCTCAAAGCCACGGGCGAGCCGGTGGAAATCATCCCCTCGGCCAAGATGTCCAAGTCGAAGAAGAACGTCGTGGACCCCGACGCCATCGTGGCGCGCTATGGCGCGGACACGGCGCGGTGGTTCGTGCTCTCGGACTCGCCCCCGGAGCGCGACGTCGAATGGACAGCCGCCGGGGCCGAGGCCGCGCATCGCCATCTCGCCCGCGTCTGGCGTCTGGCGCAGGAGGCGACGACCTCGGATGCTCCCCCCCATCCGGAGGCCGATGCCGCGCTCGAGAAGGCGCGCCACCGCGCCATCCATGAGGTGACCCTGGGAATCGAGAGCTTCGGCTTCAACACCGCCATCGCCCGTCTCTATGCCTTCACCACCATGATCCAGAAATCCGAGGCCGGGGCCGAGGCACGGCGCCGCGCGCTGCGCACGCTCGCCCAGCTCATGGCGCCGATGACCCCCCATCTGGCCGAAGAGGTCTGGGCGATGCTGGATGGCGAAGGGCTCGTGGCCGCCGCCCCCTGGCCCGAGGCCGATCCCGCCATGCTGGTGGAAGAGACGATGACGCTCCCCGTCCAGGTCAATGGCAAGCGCCGCTGCGAGATCACCGTGCCGCGCGACATCGCCGCGCCCGAGCTGGAACGTCTCGCAGTCGAAGCCGTGGCCAGAACGCTCGATGGCGCGACGCCGCGCAAGGTGATCGTCGTGCCGGGCCGCATCGTGAATGTGGTGGCCTGATGCGCCGGCGGGCGGTCCTGCTGGCGCCCGTCGCACTCGCCGCCTGTGGCTTTGCGCCTGTCTACGGGCCGGGCGGGGATGGCCTCCGCCTGCGGGGGCGCGTCGTGATCGAGGCCCCGCAGACTGAGGACGGCACGCGCCTGCGCCGGGCTCTCGAGGATCGTCTGGGCCCTTCGGCGGGGCCGCTGCGCCTGGCCGTCACCCCCGAGATCGCCACCGAATCGGCCGCCGTGACACGCAGCGGGGCCATCACGCGCTATACCCTGGCAGGCCGCACCCTCTGGCGCCTGTCCGAAGGGGACCGTCTTCTGGCTGAGGGAGAGACCGGCGGCACGGCCAGCTATTCCGCCACCGGATCGACCGTGGCCGTCGATGCCGCGGCTCGGGATGCGCGCGAAAGGCTGATGCAGACCATGGCCGATGCGGTTCTCCGGCGCCTTCTGCTCCTGGATCTGGCGTGAAGCTCTCCTCGCGTGAGGCCCGGGCCTTCCTGCGCGCCCCCCGCCCGGGGATCGCCGCCGCCCTGATCACGGGAGAGGACGCCGCGCGGGTGGCCCTTGCCCGGGGGGATCTCGTGGCGGCCTGGGCCGGTCCGGGGGCCGAGGCCGAGATGCGCATCGACCGTCTGGCCGCGGCCGAGATCCGTCGCAATCCCGCGCTTCTGCCGGATGCCGTGAAGGCACGCGGCTTCTTTCCCGGCACCCGTGTCGTGGTGCTGGACGAGGCGACCGATGGCCTTGCCCCTGCCCTGCAGACCGCGCTGGAGGGATGGTCAGCGGGCGATGCGCATCTGGTCGTGGCGGGGGCGGGGCTGCCTGCGCGCGGGGCGCTCCGCCGGCTCTTCGAGGCGGCCCGGCATGCGGTCGTCATCGCGCTTTATGACGATCCGCCCGACCCGGCCGAGATCGAGGCCCTGCTGCGCGAGGCGGATCTGCACCCCGATCCGGAGGCATATGAGGCGATCCTTGCCGCAGCCCAATCCCTGCCCCCCGGCGAATTCCGCGGCCTCCTGGAGAAGCTGTCGCTGTATCAGTCCGCAGGGACGGAACCGCTGACCGCCGAAGCTGTTGCCGCGCTGGCCCCCGCCACAGGCGAGGCCGGGATGGAGGATCTTCTGCTCGCCCTGTCGGAAGGGCGGAAGGACCGGGTGCCGACGCTGCTTGCGCGGCTTTCGGCTCGAGGGGGTGCACCGGTGGCGGTGGCCATCGCGCTGGCCCGCCATTGGCGGGCGGCGCTGCTGGTCAAGGCCGCGAGGCGGCGGCGAGGCCGGGCTTGCCGCCCTGCGTCCCCCGGCAGGGGGGATCCGGCGTCAGGCGATCCAGCGCGCTGCGGCCTGGCCGCGCGAAGCGCTGGAGGAGGCGCTGCGGCTGACCGTGGATCTCGATCTCGGGCTGCGCGGCGGATCCATGGCGCCGCCGGCGGCCTTGCTGGAGCGGATGCTGCTCAGGCAGGCGGCGCTGCGCGGTCGCTGATCCCCGGGCTCCCATGACGAGAAGGGCCCGCCGCCCGGAACAGGGCAGACGGGCCCGGAACCTTCCCGAAGGGGGGAATTATTCAGCAGGGGTATCGTCTTCGCTGTCGGAGTCGTTCGCGACGGCGAGGGCGATCAGACCGCCGAGCAGGACGATCGGCAGGACCACGCCCCAGGTGGAGCGGGGGGCCGGCGGCGGCTCGACGACCACGGTCGGGGGCTCGACCGGCACGACCGGGGCGAAGCCACCGGCAAGGACAGGGCCCGCAGCAGCCGCAAGAGCGGCAGCGAGGGCGAGGGGCTTCGTGAAGCGCATGGAATTCACTCCTGTTGTCTGGCGCACGGCCGGGGCCGTCAGGGGCATCATGACGCAGCTTCCATCATGAAACAAGACAGGCCATCAGGCCTGTCTTGCCGATTGTGACGGGGATGTGCCGTGACGCAGCATCCGCCGGCCGATCACATGGCCGGCGTGTCGTCTTCGCTGTCGGAGTCGTTCGCGACGGCGAGGGCGATCAGACCGCCGAGCAGGACGATCGGCAGGACCACCCCCCAGGTGGAGCGGGGCGCCTCGGGCTCGACGACGACGGTCGGCGCGGGCTCCGGCACGGCGGGGGCAAAGCCGCCGGCGATGGCCTGACCGGCGACGGTGGCCGCGGCGACAGCAAGGACGAGGGACTTCAGGATGCGCATGTTCCTACTCCGTTTGGATACAAAGCGTTGAGCTTCGTGTAGTGGCATTGTTCCGCGTAAACAAGCGCGATGCACGGGGGTGCCAAGCCTCTGCCGCAATCAAAGTCGGCTGGCGCGCAAATATGCAACAGTCGGCGAGACATACTGCCTCGATGCCACGATCTCTCCGCGCGTGTCGAGCCAGTAGATGTTGTCGAACACGATTCGTTCGCCGCGGCAGTTCTCGTCGAGGCGCCGCAGGCTAGCCTCGCGCAGGCCGAGATTGAGCGTCTCGGTTCCGGCCGGGGTGACGGTGCAGGTGAAGCGGCTGGTGACAATCCGGTCCTGCGAATCGAGCGTCTCGACGGTTCGCGTCAGCGTCCCGCCCCCGGCGCGCAGGATGGGCAGCAGGCCCGGCGCGTCGATCGTCAGCAGATCGTCGCCGAAGCCGCGTGTCGCGGTCAGCACGCCCTGATCGAAGGCGGCCGTCGGACCGGACTGGAGGGCGATGGTGATCTCCTCGCCATTGTCCTGGATGACGCGACCCAGCTCGTTCAGGCCCAGCGCATTGATCTGGATGATGCGATAGGCGGAGGGATCGGCGGCGACGGCCTCCGGGGTGAAGGCGCCGGGGATGAGGGCGCCCGGCCCGGATCCGGCGCTCTCGGGATCGCTGCCGAAGATCAGGTTTGCCGCGGCATTGACGGCGCCGAGAACGCGCCCCTCGGCTTCCGGAGCGCCGGCGGGGTCCGCCCTGCCGGCGTTTCCGGCCGCCCCTCCCCGGTCGCATCCTGCCAGCAGTCCGGCCCCCAGCATGGCCGCAAGAATCGCGCATCTCATCGCCAGAACCGTCCCCATGTATCCTCGAGATCCGCATAGCGGCCGCCGCGCACCACGTCATAGAGCCGCCCCTCGACCGACAGCCTTGCACCGCCGTCGCGGTTGAGCGAACGCAGCGTCGTGTCGATGCCGCGCCGCGTGGGCCGGCCCAGGGCAAAGTCGAGGGGAACGGACAGACGGATCCCCTTGTCGAAGGACCCTTCGCCGAAATCCTCGAAGGGCATGTCGGTCAGGGTGAAATAGCCGCCCACGCGCCAGCCGTTCTCGAACTCGCGATCCAGGGCGAAGGTCGCCCCCCAGTCCCCCGCGAGATAGCGTCCGGCATCGACCTGCAGGTGAAAGCCGTTGCCCATGTCGTAATAGACCGAGGCATGGCCCGTGACGGTCTCGTAGTCACGCAATCCGAAGGGGGAATCGTAATCGCGCTGGACGGCATAGTTGATCTCTGCCCCCAAAGCCAGGCGCGAGGCGACCGGCGCCCAGAGCAGTTCGCCCGAGACGCCGGCATACATCCGTTCGAGATAGCCGACCGTCACGCGGCCATAGAGATCGCGGCCGGGGCGCGAGAAATGTGCGAGGGTGAGATCGGTCAGGACGGGAAAGTCCTGCACATACTGGCCGGCATTGCGCCGCACCACGGGAACGCCGTTGACCGGTTCGGGCTCCTCCCCGGCCGATCCGCTGCCGATCAGGCGCTGCCGCACCGCCCCCGAGAGCACGAGATCGGGCGCCAGGCGCCAGCTGGCCGACAGCTCCACCCCGGCATTGAGCTGCAGGGGGCTCTCCTCGTCGAACAGCAGCAGACCGGCATAGGGGCGGATCCCCCAGTCGAAGGGATCGCGCGCCGGCGGCAGCGGCGTCAGACCGGCAGAGGGGCCCGCATCCTCGAACTGCGCGCGGGCGAGCGTCTGGGCCGTGCCGCCCACCTCGTTCTCGAGCGCCTCCAGATCGCTGCGCGCGAAGGTCACGGCCGAAAGGGGGATGCCGCGCTGCATCGGCTCGAGCGTGAGCCGCTCGACCGAAGGGGGCAGCTCGCGCGTGAGGATGCGGGCCACGCGCCCCATGGCCTGCGCCTCGGACCGCCAGCGGGTATTGGTATAGCGCAGCCTTGCGGAATGGTCGTCGATCCCCAGCGCCATCAGCTCGATCCCTTCGGCCAGCAGCGCGCTGCGCAGCCGTTCGCGCAGGGTCTCCTCGGGGAGGGCAGTGCGGTCCCAGCTCTGCGCGGCGGCGCGGGCATCGCGCACCGCCACGGGAAGCGGCGCGGGATCGAGCCCCGCCCCGAAGGGGCGGTTGTTGGGGTTCACGGCGATCGTGGCGCCCAGGGCGATCTGGCTGCCGTAGAGATAGCCCAGATTGAGATCGAGCCCCGGAAAGGGCGTCCAGGCGAGACCGAAATTGAGGGGCGAGCGGCGATCGAACAGCGGCTCTCCCGCGGCGGTCTCATAGGCGTCGTCCGAGGAATATTCGGCCTTCAGGATCAGCCGGTCGGTGGGTGCCCATTCGATCCCCCCCGAAGACTGCCGCATCGCCGCGGAACCAGGATTCCGTTGTCGGAACGCCGCCGGTCTCGCCGGGCTCGAAAGGGTCGGGGCGGGTCTCGAAACTCTCGTCGATCGCGCCGAGGGGGTTGGTGAACCCGTTATAGCTGCCCAACCGGCCCCAGCCGAGGCCCAGCGTCACCCGGAAGGCGTCGCCGATGGTCTTGGTGGCCACCACATATTCGGCCGAATGGATGCCGGTGCCCAGAAAGTCCTGCAGCCCCACGGCGATCTGGGGCCTGATCGCCCCTTCGTCCGTGAAGCGGTAGCGGAGGTCGAAGCTGCGGTCCCACAGCATGTCGTCGGGGCCTTCGTAATCCTCGATCCCGGCATAGCGGAAGGTGGCGGACAGGCGCGGCGTGACCTGGAAGGTGAAGGAATTGCGGAGCTGGCCGCCGAACCAGCCGACGGTGCCGGCCAGTTCCCCGTCTGCGGCGCTGATCGCCGAGGGCATCTCGAGAAGGCCGGGCGTGCCGTAGAAGGTATAGCTCACCCCGTCCTGGGCGACGGCCGGTCCCGGCAGGTCCGGGCCCGCGACCAGCGCGAACACGCTTGCGGCGGCGGCAAGGCGGAGAAGGGGACGGGCCATCGGTCTCTCCTGCGCGTGGATGAGATCACCTAAGCCCAAGCCGGCCGGGAAGGAAAGCCGCTGCGGGGGCGGATGGTCGCTTTTCGCCGACCGGATGCGCCGGGCGGCGTCAGATCCGCCTTGCGAGCCGGGCCGCCGCGGCTTGCCCGGCCAGGCGCCCCGTGGCCAGACAGGCGGTCAGCAGATAGCCACCCGTGGGCGCCTCCCAGTCCAGCATCTCGCCGGCGGCAAAGACGCCGGGCCGGTCGCGCAGCATCAGATCGTCCGTCAGCGCGTCAAAGCGCAACCCGCCCGCGGTCGAGATCGCCTCATCGAGCGGGCGCGGCCCGTCATGGCGCACGGGCAGATGCTTGAGCAGCGGGGCGAGGTCGTCCGGCAGCCGCCCGCGGCCGTCCCGTCCCCATTCGTGCAGCAGCGCCGCGCGCACGCCCGAAAGGCCCAGCCGCTTGCGCAGCCGGTTGGGCAGGCTCTCCCGCCGGTCCCCGCCCGCCAGGCGGCTGCGCAGCCAGTCCTCGGAGCGGTCGGGAAAGAGGTCGAGCCTCAGCGCCGCGCCTTCGCGCAAGGGACGCGAAAGGGGGTAGAGGCCGCCCCCCTCCAGCCCCCGGGCCGATACGACCACCTCCCCGCGGGACAGGATTCCCCCTGCCGACCAGGCCGCCGCCTTGACCGGGGCGCCGGCATGGCGGGCCATGGCGTCGGACCAGCTCACGGCAAGGCCCATATTGGCCGGGGCGAAGGGCGCCACGAGGCCGGGCAGAGCCGCCGCCCAGGCGCCGTCCGAACCGAGCCGGCGCCAGCTTGCCCCCCCCAGGGCGAGGACCGCCGCCCCCGCCTCGACCAGCCGCGGCCCATCGGGCGTCTCGAAGCGGTGCGCCTCGCCGTCCCAGCCCGTCCAGCGCCAGCGCAGCACGAGGCGCACCCCGCCGGCGGCCAGCCGCTTCAGCCAGGCGCGCAGCAGCGGCGAGGCCTTCCACGCCTCCGGGAAGACGCGCCCGGTGGACCCGATGACAAGCCGCTGACCCAGCCCCTCGGCCCAGGCCATCGCCTCGCCGGGGCCGAAGGCGCGCAGCGCCGCCTCGAGCGCCGGCGGCAGGGGTGTGCCATAGGCGGCACGGAAGGCCTCCGGCTCCTCGGCCTTGGTGAGGTTCAAGCCGGACTTGCCCGCCATCAGCAGCTTGCGCGCAGGCGAAGGCATGGCTTCGGCCAGCAGGACGGGATGACCGGCAGCGGCGATCGTCTCGGCCGCCATGAGCCCCGC
>NZ_KE557324.1:350278-407583 GCF_000442315.1 Rubellimicrobium thermophilum DSM 16684 | reverse complement strand
CGGCCAGAGTTCATCAACCGGATCGACGAGATCATCGTCTTCCATGCGCTGAACCAGTCGGAGATCCGTCAGATCGTCGAGCTGCAACTGAACCGGGTGAAGCGGACCGCCCAGGGTCAAGGCGTCGAGCTGGAATTCGACGGAAGCGTCGTGGATCACTTCGGCGCGGTCGGCTTCCGTCCCGAATTCGGTGCCCGCGAGCTGCGCCGGCTGATCCGGTCGGAGCTCGAGACCGAGCTCGCGCGCGAGATGCTCTCGGGCCGCATCGGCGACGGCGACCGGGTGCGTGTGGTCTGGTCGCCGGAGGCGCAGACGATCGTCTTCGAGACGATCGCAAAGGCCGACACGACTGCCACCTCGAGCAGAGCCGGGGACGCCGGGGACGCGGGCGGCGCCGGGCAGGCCCCCGCGGACGGCAGGACAGCCGATTGACCCCCGCAACGAGGGGCCGGACGCAACCCCTTCGCGCCCGAGAGCGCCTCGAACCGCGTGCTGCCATCCACGCCGTCATCGCGGCATGTGGGGCGGCCGCGCTCGGGCGCTTTCTGGGGCCGATGGCGTTCGCGCCCTCACTTCCGCCCCGTAGGAACGGCAGGCCACCGCCCGGCATGCCAGCCCGACTCCGCGGCCCTCTCCGGAAGGAGCCGCCGGCCTCCGCCCACGGCATGGCGCGACGCGAACCCCCCTCCCATGCGCGCCCCGGGACCCCGCATTCCGGCCGACAGGTCGCCGTCTCCGCCCGGGCATGATCCGGAACAGGCAACGCCCAGCCTGTCGCAGCGGATTTGACACTGCCGTTCGGGGAAGCGGCCTGACGGCAGACGCGCCGGCCGGCTAGACTGACGGAACCGGAGGCTGCCCATGTTCCTCAGTCATTCCGACAGTCACGGACCGTCCTGGGGGGTGGCCATCGGGGCCCGCTTCGTCGCCGGGGCCGATCTGCTCGGCGGTCGGCATCGCGGACTGCGTTCGGTGCTGGAGGCCGGCGCGCTGCGCGAGGCCGCCGCCGACGCCGCCCGCTGCCTGCAGGAGGGACGATGCCGTGCGATGCCCGACACCCTTCTGCCGACCATCCCCGATCCGGCGCATGTCTTCTGCGCGGGGCTGAACTATGCGGCCCATGCGGCAGAGACGGGCCGTTCCTCTCCCACCGTGCCGCGCATCTTCCTGCGGGCCGCATCGTCGCTGGTCGGACATGGGGCGCCGCTTCTGCGCCCGGCGGTCTCCGACTGCTTCGACTACGAAGGCGAACTGGCCGTGATCATCGGATCCCGGGCAGCACATGTCCCCGAGGAGCGGGCCATGGACCATGTGGCCGGTTACACGCTCTTCATGGACGGCTCGATCCGGGACTGGCAGGAGATCTCGACGACACTGGGGAAGAACTTCGTCGGCACGGGCGCACTGGGGCCGGGTCTGGTCCCGGCCTGGGAGGTGCCGGACTGGCGGCGGCTGGCCCTGACAACCCGTCTCAACGGCCGGGTGGTCCAGACTGCGACCCTGGATCGCATGATCCATGGCATTCCGGCCCTCCATCGCATGGCTGAGCCGGATGACCCCCCCTGCTGCCCGGCGATGTGATCGCGACCGGCACCCCCGCCGGCATCGGCTGCCGGCAGACCCCCCCGCTCTGGCTGCGCCCCGGCGACCGCATCGAGGTCGAGTCGCCGGGGATCGGGTGCCTGTCCAACCCCATCGCACAGGGGGGGATCTGATCCCCCCCGCAGGGCGCTACCTGTTCACATGCACATCAAGGACGCAGCTCCGCCCCGATCGCACATGGGCGATGGCGTCCCCGATCGCCCCCGGCAACCCGGCCGGATCCGCGATGCGCAGCCCCTCGACTCCGCAGGCCCGGGCGACCGTGGCCAGATCCGGCTGGTCGGACAGATCCACTCCATGGAAGAGGCCGTGCTCGACCGACTGTCCATCCGGGTAGAAGCGCAGATGGTTCATTTTCATCGACAGATACTGCCGGTTGTTGAACACCACCGTCAGCACCGGCAGGCCCATCTGGCGCGAGGCGGACAGCGCCTGCACGATGGGGTTGTAGAGGAAGGATCCGTCGCCCACGGTCAGCACCACGAAGCGGTCCGGCGCGGCCAGCTTCGCCCCCAGCGCCACGCCGAGGCCCTGTCCCAGCCCTCCCTGCACATAGGAATAGCTGCCCTCGTCCTCCGGGCGGACATGATCGCGCACGATCCGGCCATGGGTGATGGTTTCGTCAAGGATCATCGACCCCGCAGGCAACGCCTTGCGCAGGCAGGCCGCGAGATGAATGGGAGAGATGCCCTCTTCCCCGGCGGCTTCGGCCTCGAGCCGTGCCCAGCCTTCGACAAGCCGGCGATGCCCCTCTGCGGCTGATGCCTGCCGCACCGCCAGGGGATCCGCATCCCCCGGCAGGCCCGATGCCGCTGCCATCGCCGCGGCCGCCTGCAGCGTGGCCGGCACATCGCCTTCGAGATAGGCATCCGCCTGCAGCACCTGATAGACCATGTAGGGCCGCTGCGGCACCTCGTCGATGACGATCACCCGTGCCCCCGGAAACCCCTGCGAGGGCGGATACCAAGGCGCCCGCGCGCAGACCAGCAGCACCAGATCCGCCTTGCCGCGTTGGGCCTCGACTGCGCTGCCCTGGAACAGGGGATGAGAGCGGGGAAAGTTGCAGCTGACCGTGGCCTGACTTTCGTAGACGGGAAGGCCGAAGGCTTCGGCAAAGCGCAGCAGGGCAGCCAGCCCGCCGGGCCGGCGTCCGATGCTCTCTGTCACGATGATCGGGGACCGGGCGGCCCGTATCGCCGCGACAAGGGCGCGGATCTCCTCCTCCGGGGGCATGCGGCGGCCGGGCGGGGCGACCGGTCCCCGTCTGTCCGGCGGCGACCAGGGCTGCAGCAGGACTTCGACCGGCACATTGAGATAGACCGGGCCCGCCGGGACACGCCGGGCGATCTCGCCCGCGCGCTTGACGAATTCATGCAGCGTCTCGATCCCCGGCACCTGGCAGGACCATTTCGCGATCCGGTCCACCACGGAATGGGGGCCGCCGACGATGCTCAGATTCCGGTACCACTGGCTGCCCGGATCCAGGCCGAGGCGCTCGCCATAGCTGTTGGCTTCGGAGGACAGGACCAGAACCGGCACTTCGGACAGCAGGGCCCCATGCAACCCGCAGGCCCCCTGCAACAGCCCCGGCACCGCATGCAGCAGAACCGCCTGCATGCGCCCGGTCACCAGGGCATAGCCGATGGCCATGTCCACGGCCAGGGTCTCGTGCATCAGGTCGTGATAGGCGGGACCCTTGCGCCCTTCCACGGTCTGCCGGGTGAAGGCCTCCCAGACCGGAGCCCATTCGGAGCCCGACGAACAGAACACATGTTCCACGCCGAGAGCCCGGAAGGCCTCGAGCAGGGCTTCTCCCCCGTCCTGATAGCGGGTCATGCCGGCGCCCCTCCTCTCTTCCTGCCATGCCGATCCGACGGACGGCCGGCCGTCCCGGAACCTTGCGCCCCTGCTGCCGGCGGCCGGGGCATCAGTAGGCCCAGCCGATCGTGTCGCACAGCGCCTTGCCCATGATCTGATCGAGTTCGGCCTCCGTGAATCCCATGTGCTGGGTGAAATGCTCCACCGTCTGGCGATAGGTGATGCCCTTGGTGTGGGTGATCCGGGTCAGGTCGGTGCCCCAGAAGCAGCGGTTCGCCCCCATCCGGGCCACGCAGTCCCGCACATAGGGGGTGATGTTCGCATAGGGATAGGGATGGGTGGAATAGCCCGGCACGGCCGACACCTTGACGAAGATGTTGGGGTGCACGTGCAGATCGGCGGTTTCCTGCACCCAGTATCCGATCGCATCGTCCACGCAGCGGGCCATGATGCCCATATGGTCGATGATGATCTTCAGCCCCGGATGGCGTCTGGCGATGGCACCAAGCTCGGTCTTCCAGATGGGAGCATGGACCATGATGGGGATTTCCAGCTCCTCGGCGAGGGGCCAGATCCAGTCGCAGGTGCCGTCGATCATCCAGTTGCGGTCGATGGGCCGATGGAAGGTCAGACGGATGCCCTTGATGCCCGGCATGGTCTTGTAGTCGCGCATCATGGCGGCGCCTTCCACGGGGTCGTTCTGGACCACGCGGGCCATGACGGCGAAACGGTCTGGGTGCTTCTCCGCCGCCTCGAGCCCGTAATCGATGCGATCCCCTTCCCAGCTGGGCGGAACGATCACGACGCGATCCACCCCGGCCGCGTTCATCTCCTCAAGGCATTCCTCCCATGTGAAAGGCTCGAGCCGGTGGCCATTCAGCTGCATCCTCTCCCGGGCTCCGGGCACCCAGGGACGGTCGGGTGTTTCCTCTTTCCAGATATGGACCTGGGAATCGGCGATCAGCATGACGAAAGCTCCGCTTCAGGGATACCAAGGCTTTTGATCGCAACCGGGCAGCGGGGCGAGCCGTCGGCTTCATGACCTATCCGTTCGCCTTCTGCGACAATCCCGATCGCTGCGCGCGGCATCAGTGGCCGGTCGCATGAGGCAGCCAGAGCGCGAGGGCCGGGAACAGCAGCAGCAGCGTCAGACGGGCCACATCGGCGACCAGATAGGGGGTGATGCCCTTGAAGATCTGCGTGATCGGCAGGCGGGGCAGCATCGCCTTCAGGATGAAGACGTTCAGCCCGACAGGCGGGGTGATCAGGCTGATCTCGACCACGATGACGGTCACGATTCCCCACCAGATCAGGTCGTAACCCATCTCGGCGATCACCGGGGCGACGATCGGGACGGTCAGGAAGATCATCGCGAAGCCGTCCATGAGACAGCCCAGGACCAGATAGAACAGGATCAGCAGGAGAAGGACCGCAAAAGGCTGCAGCCCGAGGCCCTCGATGAAGCGCACCACCGCGCCCGGCACCCCGGACAGGTTGATGAACTGGTTCAGGACCAGGGCCCCGGCGGCGACGATGAAGATCATCGTGGAAAGGCGCGCGGCCTCTCCCAGGCTGTCGATCAGGACGCGCCAGGACATCCTGCCCCGTCCCAGGGCGAAGAGAAATGCGCAGCCGGCGCCGATGCCGCCCGCCTCCGTGGCGGTGAACCAGCCCTCGACCAGACCGACCATGATCAGGCCGAAGAGAAGCATCACCCCCCAGACCCGGGAGAGGGCGCGCATCCGCGCCGACCAGTCCATCCGCCGGCCCGACGGGGCCCAGTCCGGGAACAGCATTCCCACGGCCAGCATGACCAGCACATAGAAGAGCAGCTGGATCAGGCCCGGGATGAGGCCGGCCAGGAACAGGGCACCCACATTTTCCTCGACGAGGAGGCCATAGATGATCAGCGCTCCCGAGGGGGGAATGAGAATCCCCATGGTGCCCCCCGCGGCGATCGAGCCGGCCGAAAAGCCGTTGTCGTATCGGGCCTTCTCGAGCTCGGGCAGGGCGATCTTCGCCATGGTCGCGGCGGCGGCCGAACTGGAGGCCGACATGGCCGAGAAGCCGCCGCAGGCCAGGATCGCAGCCATGCCCACGCCGCCCCGCAGATGGCCGATCCAGCAACGGGCAGCGTCGAACAGCTCCTCGGCGAGGCCGGATCGCACCACGAAGACCCCCATCAGGATGAACAGGGGCAGCACCGAGAACTGGTAATTCATGGCCAGGCCGACAATCTGCTGTTCGGCGACGCCCAGGGCGGCCGACCAGCCCCGGGGGTGCAGGGCCGCGATTCCCGCTGCACCCGTGACCATCATGACGAATCCCAGCGGCAGGCGCGTGAATGCGATCAGTGCGAACAGGCTGCCGAAGACGAATGCAGCAATCATGTCAGGCATCCTTGTCGGGAATGGCATGCGGCCGGGGCCGCATCTCGGCATGCACGGCCCAGAGCCGCCGGACCGCGAACCACATGCCCACCGCCGACAGGGCGGCCGCGGCATACAGCCAGGGCGCAAGGGGGATCCCGAGATAAGCCGACAGGGTGCCGAAGCGGGCCAGCCGGTCGGCCTGATCCCAGATCATCCAGGCCAGCAGCCCCATGGCGAGACATTCCGCAACCCCGGTGACATAGCGCTCCAGTCGCGCAAGACGCCCTTTGTAGAGATCCGCGAACAGGCCCACGCGGATATGGGCATCGCCTTCGACGACCAGCGCGATCGAGGCGAAGAAGAACACGAGCAGCGCGAGCTGCACATATTCGCTCGCCCCCAGCAGCGGCATCGACAGCATCCGTCCGATGCTGTCCACGAAGGCGATGACGGTCAGGAAGACGAAGGCCGTGGCCGAGACGATCCGGCTCAGGCCCAGGAGGATCCGGTCGATCTGGTGAAGCACGATGGGGCGTCCCTGCAGGTCGGGGCCCGCCGCCCGAAAGGGGCGGCGAACCCCGGATGAGAGGATCTCAGTCTGCCGTCTCCCGCTCGAGGACAGAGCGGTAGAAGGCCAGCACCTCATCGGGATTTTCGATCCCGGCCGTCGTCGCCTCGGCCTTCCACGCATCGATCTGCCGATCCAGGATCGGCCCCAGGCCGCCGCGGGTTTCGGGGTCGAGCTCGGTCGTGGGAATCCGGGCCACGGCATCGGCAACCTCGGCCTCGCTGGCATCATTGGCCTGTCCGAGACGCCGGGGAAGGTCTTCGGCCGCGCGCAGGATGGCGGCCTGCTGCTCTTCGGTCAGTTCGTTCCAGCGCTGTTCGGAGATGATGATGACGAAGGAGATGGTCCCGAGTCCTCCCGGAACCTTGGTCACATGCGTCACGTCCTGCAGCACGCCGGCGGCCTCGGCCGATGCCGCCGAGATGAAGAGCAGGTCGAGATTGCCCTTGGAGACGAATTCCTGCAGCTCGCCGAACTGGATGACCATGGGCACCCCGCCCAGGTCCTCGGCCGCGGCGATCAGGGGGCGCGAGGTCGCCCAGATCTTGGCCCCCTGGAGATCCTCGGCGCGCTTGGGGGCCCGCGATCCCACGGACAGGATCTGGCGCCCCGGCAGGACATGGGTGGACAGCACAACCACCCCCTCGAACTGGTGCAGTGGCGCAAAGTATCTCTGATAGGTTTCCCACAGAGCCACGGACCCCGCCTCGGCGGTGGGGGCATGGCCGGGCAGCTCGCCGATCCGGTTCAGGGTGACGAACTGACTGACACTGCTGATATTCAGCAGGGCCATGTCGGCGATCCCGTCGAGGACCATCTCGTACTGGCGATCGGATGGCGCCAGCGAGGCATCGGGGATCGTCACCTTGATCGTCCCGCCCGATTCCTCCTCGATGCGGCGGGCGAAATCCCGGATGCCGACCTGAAAGGTCTCGTTGAAGGGCGGCAGATAGCTGTTGTAGATCAGTTCCGTCTGTGCCGCGGCGGGGGCAGCGGCCAGAAGGGCGGCGGCGGCCGCAATGGCTTTCAGTCCTGTCATGTCGATGTCTCCTCCCCGGTTCTGAAGTCTTGCTCTGTTTGTCGGTCAGGGATCGGGCGGGACCTCCCCACGGCCCAGCGGATCGAATCCCTTGCGGAAGGCCGGCTGCGCGGCAAGCCGCCCGTACCAGGCGCGGGTGGCCGGCCAGTCCCCCAGTCTCACCCCGTGCGAGGCCGCGCGCGCCAAATAGGGAAAGAGGGCGACATCGGCGATGGACAGGTCCTCGCCGGCCAGATGGGGGCGCCGCGACAGGACCGCCTCGATGGTGCGCCAGGCCCGTGCGACCTGTCCCTTCACCCGCTCTTCGGCCAGAGGCGCCCGGCCGGGATTCTGATCGAGATAGAAGCGGGCCTCGGTCATGGCGGGGTTGAAGGTCGAGGACACGGCCATCAGCCATTGCAGGACCTCGGCCCGCCTTCTCCCGTTCAGGGGCAGCAGGGGCGAGGAGACGCATTCCGCCAGATAGATCAGGATGGCTCCCGATTCGCACAGCCGGATGTCCGTATCCCGGTCCAGGATGGCGGGAATGCGGCCGGTGGCGCTGATGTCGGCAAAGCCGTCGGGCCGTGCGGCCCCGGGGCCCAGCGGCACCGGATGGACGCGATAGGACAGGCCGGTCAGTTCCAGCATGATCGAGGCCTTCAGGCCGTTGGCCGTCGGCCAGAGATACAGCTCGATCCGCGGCTCTCCCTCCTCCCTGGTCCGGCCTGAAACGGCCTGCGCCATCCGACTCCGGCTTTCCCGGATCCAGGAGGGATCCTCATGATAGAACTCGAGCCGGTTGTTGTCGGGATCGCGGAAATAGAGGCCGACATGGCGGCCCTCGGCAAAGCTCTCGATGGTTTCGACCGGCACCCCCCGGTCCTGCAACCGCCGGTGCAGCGCCTCCAGCACGGAACGCCCGCCTTCGGGCATGAAGGCCACATGATTGAAGCCGTGCCATCTGCGGTCGGCATCGGGGCCATCCGGATCGTGCTCGAACAGCCGCAGATCCGCAAAACGCTCGCCGAAGGACAGGAAGGCCCGGCGCCGTTCCGGGGCATGCAGCGTCACCGTCATGCCCACGACCTCGGTATAGAACCGGATCGCGGCATCGAGATCCCGTACATTGAAGACGACATGATCGATGCGCTTGAAGGGTTCGGTCACGGCGCTCCCCCTCGCCTGGTCGGACGGCCGACCGTCATGGTCGGGCTTCACCCCGAGACTGCGACGGATAGGCCGGCAGCGAGGAGTGGGGATGGCACCACCATAGCGTAACGCAGGCGTTTACAATGCCATCGGGCACCGACGCTGTCGCAGCATGATGACGGCTATGTTGCATCCCGCCGGTCTGGGCAGGACCCCTCCGACAGGGGATGACCAGTCCGTTTCAACAAGGGAGGGACAGGATGGGCCGGCTTGCCACGCTCGATCCCGCGCAGATGGATGACGCACAGAAGGCGCTGCATGACCGGATCGCCGCCCGGCGCGGCGGGGTCAGGGGGCCGTTCAACGCCTGGCTCCACTCGCCGGAGCTCTGCGACAGGGTGGAGAGCCTCGGTGCCTATCTGCGGTTCGAGACCGACATTCCGATGGCGCTGAAGGAAATCGCCGTGCTGCTGGTGGCACGCGCCTTCACCTCGCAATACATGTGGCGGGCCCATGTCCGCTTCGCGCTCCGGCATGGCCTCACGCAGGAACAGATCGATGCCATCCGCGAGAGGCGCGAGCCGCCCCTGCGCTCCGACGCCGAACGGATCGTCTATGATTTCGCCAGCGAACTGCTGCGGGATCATCAGGTTTCGGATCGGTCCTGGAATGCGCTGGTCGGCCTGTTCGATGCCCGCCGGGCTGTCGAGTTCACCGCCCTGATCGGCAATTTCTGCATGGTCGCCCTGGCGCTGAACGCGTTCCGCGTGGATCTTCCCGACGGTGACGAGGCGCTGCTGCCGGCCTGACCGCCGGCAGCGGCCGTCTCCGGCCGGTCTCAGCCGATCCGACGCGCCGGCGTCGTCGCCGCCAGGCTCCATCCGGCCATGACAAAGCCGACGACCACGAACAGCGCCCAGCGGAAGGCCTGGGCCCATTCCGCGCGGGCACTCTCCGACAAGGCCACTCCGGTCAGCGCAGCGGAATCCGCGCCGGGCGCCGACAGTCCGAACAGCACGAGCGAGACCGTCGCCGTTCCCAGGACCGCGCCGATGGAGCGGAAGAAGGTCACGGCGCCTGCCGCCCGTCCGCGCAGTTCGTCGGGGCCGCATCCTGCACGGTCGTGTGGATCACCGACATGACCGTTCCCATGAACAGCCCGATCCAGAGATAGAGGCCCATCAGCAGAAGGCGCGAGAGGCTCGGCCCGGCCGTGGCCAGCACCGCGATGCCCGCCGCGGCCAGAGGCAGGGCGAGGGTCGGGAAGGTCGCGGTGCGGCCGGTCAGGGTGATCAGGTTGCCGGTCAGGACCCCGCTCAGCCCGAAGGCCAGGGTCAGCGCCAGCATGGTCATGCTGATCTGGAGGACCCCATCACCGCGCAGGACCGACTGCCACAGGGGCAGGATGGTCGTCAGCGAGACCAGCGCCGCCCCGTGGCAGGCGACCATGCCATTCGCCCGGGCGATGGCAGGCAGCGCGAACAGCGCCGGCGGCAGGATGGGGTTCGGGCTGTGCGTCATCGCGCGACGCAGGGCTGTCAGACTGATCAGCGCCGCCAGACCGGCCAGCAGCATGAGAGCGGTCCGGTGCTGTCCCCTGGCGGCCTCGATCCCGATGATCAGCGATGCCGTGAAGGCATTCAGCCACAGGAAACCGGCCAGATCGAAGGGGTGGCGCGGTCCCGGCTCCTCGCGCAGATCCGCGCGCCACAGGATTGCCGCGGCCAGGGCTGCCAACGGAACGGTCCCGGCCAGAAGGGTTCGCCACCCGAAGGCCGCGACGACAAGGCCTCCGAGGATCGGTCCGAGAGCGGATGCCATCGTGCCGATGCTGGCCACATAGCCCTGGGCCCGGCCCCTTTCCCGGGGCGGCACCAGATCGGCGATCAGCGCCTGACTGAGCGACATCAGACCGCCGCCGCCAAGACCCTGCATGATCCGCCCGAGGATCAGCAGCACGATGGAGGGGGCAAGCGCGGCCAGAACCGCCCCTGCCGCATAGACAGCCAGAGCCAGCCGGAGCATCCGGCCCCGGCCATGGCTGTCGCCGAGCAGGCCGTAGACCGGGCCGGCAACCGTCAGGGCGAACATGTAGCCGATCACCAGCCAGGGCAGACGCGCGAATTCTCCCAGATCCCGCCCCATGGCCGGAAGGGCGACCGAGATCATGGTCTGGTTGGCGATGGCCAGGAAGATGGGGATGCCGACCACCCCCACGGCAGCCAGCGCCCCGCGCGATCCGGTCATGCCGCCGATCCCAGCAGCCGGTCGGCCACCATGTCCCCGATCGGCAGGGCCGAGGTTGCCGCCGGAGAGGGGGCATTCAGCACATGCAGCATCCGGTCGGTCTGCCCGAACAGGAAATCATGCTGCAGGCTGCCGTCCCGCATGACGGCCTGCGCCCGGATGCCGGCCTCCATCGGCAGCAGGTCCCCGAGGGAAAGCGAGGGGCAGTAGCGCCGGCAGAGCTCCAGATAGACCCTCTTGGACAGGGAGTTGCGCAGCTCGGCCAAGCCGTGGCGGACATTGCGCAGGAGCGCCAGCCAGAAGCCCGGGAAGGCAGCCATGTCCGCCACGTCGCGCAGCGAGACGGATCCCTTCCGGTAGCCCTCGCGCGACAGGCCGAGGACGGCATTCGGCCCGACGGTCACCGATCCGTCGATCATCGGCGTCAGATGGACCCCGAGGAAGGGCATCGCCGGATCGGGCACCGGATAGATCATGGCGTGGACGATCCCCTGCCGGCGCGGCGCCAGACGCCAGTACTCGCCCCTGAAGGGGACGATGCGATGGGCGATCCGCAATCCGGCCATCCGGGCCACGCGGTCGGACTGCAATCCCGCACAGGCCACCAGACGGCCGGCCCGGATCGACCCGTCGGACAGATCCAGGATGACGCCGCCGCTTTCCTCGCGGATGGCCATCGGGGCGCTGCCGAACCGCAGCTCGCCCCCGGCTGCCGCCAGATCGCGCGCCAGGGCCTCGAGCACGGCCCGATAGCTCGCGATCGCGGCGGCCGGCACGAAGAGGGCGGCCAGGCCGGTAATGTTGGGCTCGCGCTCGGCGATGCCGGCGGCATCGAGCCGTTCCACCGCAATGCCGTTGCGGGCGGCCCGCTCCTCGAGCGCCGCCAGGCGGGGCAGCTCGTCTTCCCGTGTGGCCACGATGAGCTTGCCCCGGTTCTCGACGGGGATGCCGTGCCGGGCGCAGAAGTCCTTCGTGCGCTCCGATCCTTCGCGGCAGAGCTTCGCCTTGAGCGACCCCGGCGCGTAATAGATGCCGGAATGGATCACCCCCGAATTGTGCCCCGTCTGATGCGAGCCGAGCACGGTCTCCTTCTCCAGAAGGACCAGGCTGGCCCCGGGCCGGCGGGAGAGGATGGCCCGTGCCGTGGCCAGGCCCACGATGCCCCCCCGATCACGCAGAAATCGTATCGCATGGGTCCTCAGATCGGATGGTGACGGAACCATTGCGCCAGGAAATCGATGAAGAGCCGCACCTTCTGCGGCGTGACCGGCCCCGGGGCAAAGGCGGCAAAGAGCGGACGTTCCTCGATCTCCTGATCGGGGAGGACCTGCACCAGCGTCCCGGCTGTCAGGTCGTCCCGGACCAGCGGCAGGGGCAGCATCGCCACCCCCAGGCCCTTCAGGGCCGCCTTGCGCAGGACAAGATAGGTGTTGGACGAAAAGGCCTGCCGGATGCGCGGCTTGTAGATCTCGCCGTTGCGCTCGAAGCGCCAGACGGGATCGTTCGACTGGATCAGGCCCTTGTGCAGCGCGAGGTCCTCCGGCCCCTCGAGCCGTGGCGCCTGCTCGAGATAGGCCGGCGCGGCGCAGAGCACGAAGGCGATCTGCGCGATCAGCTTTGCCCGGATCAGGCTGTCCGGAATGCGCCTGGTGTGCAGGGCGACATCGAAACCCCGCTCGATGAAGTCATAGGCGTTCGGAGCCATGCCGCCGAGGGACAGCTTCACGCTGATCTCGGGATATTCGAGAGAAAAGGCCGTCACCGCATCGGCGATCTCGTAATTGCCGATCCATTTCGGCGCCACGATGGCCAGGCTTCCCTGCGCCTCGCGCATGCTGCCGGAGATCGCCGCCTCCGTCTCCTCGATCTCCCGCAGGATGCGCTCGCAGAACTCGTAATAGTCCCGGCCCTGTTCGGTCAGGGTGATCGATCGCGTCGTGCGGTTGAGCAGACGCACCTGCAACCGCTCCTCCAGATCCAGGATATGGCGACTGACCAGGGCCCGCGAGGTGCCGAGAAAGGTTGCCGCCTTGGTGTAGCTGCCCTTCTTCACCACCTCCACGAAGGAGCGCATGGTCAGGAAATGGTCCATGCCTCAACCGTCCGTCTGCCCCATCATGTCCCGGGCGGACAGATGTTCCACCTCGATGCCGTCCGCCACGAAGGTCCGCGTCACGCGGATGCTGTCGTAGATCCACAGGATCCGCATCGGACCTGCCCCGGTGTTGCGGAAGCAATGCGCCAGACCGGCCTCGATATAGGTGGAATCATAGGGCCGGAGCGGCGTCACCACGCCATCGATTTCCACCTCGCCCTCGCCTTCGAGGAGGGTGACCTGTTCGTCGCAGTTGTGCCAGTGCATCGGCGCACCCTGCCCGACCGGATAGACGCTGATGCCGGTGGTGAAGTTCGCATAGGGCACGGTGCCATGCGTGGCCAGCGGCCAGGTCAGGATCCCGCTGCCGCGGGCGATGGCGGGGATCTGCGCGATCTTCATCACCATCGCGCGGGCCGGGGGGGCAACGGATGAACCGGATGATGATTCGGGGGGCCTGTGCATCGGCATGTCCTGATTCCCTGATGTCGGGATGATCCTAGCAGGGTTCCGGCGCCGGATTGGTGCACGGCGCGCAACGTTACCGGCACCGCACCGGGTCTGACGGGCGCGGCGCGGCCGGGGCTAGGCTCGGCCGAGACCGAGGAGAGTTCCGATGCCCCCATCCCCCATCCGCGTTGCCCCGGAGGATCTCGACCGTTTTGCCCGTGCCCTGCTGGCCGCCCATGCCGTGCCCGAAGCCCATGCCGCCCGCCTGTCGGAAGCCCTGCTCTGGGCCAGCCTGCGCGGGGTGGACAGCCATGGCATCGCCCGCCTGCCGCGGTATCTCGAGCTCTTCGCATCGGGCGAGGCCAACCGTGAGCCGCAGATGTCGGAGCGGATCCTGGCCCCCGCCGTTGCCCTGATCGAGGCCGACCATGCGCCGGGGGCCGTGGCCATGGCACGGGCGGTCGCCGTCGGGGCGCGCATCGCGCGGGATCAGGGCCAGGGCGTCGCCTGGGTGCAGGTGAAGGGCATGGTGCATGCCGGGGCCATCGGCGCCTATGCCGAGGCCGTGGCGCGGCAGGATCTGATCGGGATCGTGATGCTGGCCGGCATGCCGAACATGGCCTGGCCGGGTGTGCGGGGCGCCGCCGTGGCGACCAGCCCCCTGGCCATCGGCATTCCCGCGGCCGATGCCCCCCCCTTCCTGATCGACATGGCCACCGCGATGATCGCACTGGGTCAGATCCGCCAGTACGAATTGCGCGGCGAACCCCTGCCAGAGGGCTGCGCCGTGACGGCCGAGGGCGAACCCACGACCGATCCGGCAAAGGCCCGGATGCCCCTGCCCCTTGGCGGGATCAAGGGCGCCGGCCTGTCGCTGGCCTTCGAGCTGCTGACATCGGTTCTGGGGGGCTATCCGATCCTTGCCCCGCTTCATGGCGGGGCGCCCGGGGCAAAACGACACCGGCAGAATGCCGCCCTGATCATCCTCGATCCGGCCTGTTTCGGCCCGGCAGAGCGTTTCGCCGCCGCCGTGGCCGAGACGCTGGCGGCGATCCGTGGCCTTCCGCGCCTGAGCGGCAGCAGGGCCGTGACCGTCCCGGGCGACCGCGGCGCCGCGACGGCGGCAGAGCGTCGGGCCGCCGGCATTCCCCTGCCGCCGCGTCTGGCCACGGAGCTGGAGGATCTGGCCGCGAAGGCCGGGCTGCCCCCCCTGCCCCATCGGGGCTGAGGCCATGCGCCTGCTGTCCCTTGGCGGGGCCGAGATCTGGACCGTCACCGAACGGGAAGGGCCCCAGCGTCACCCCGCGGATCTCTTCCCCGGCTACGATCCGTCAGTCGGGGACCCGATCCTGACCGCGATGGGGCCGACGGTCTTCTCGCCCGCGACGGGGCGCCTGATGCACAGCTATCAGTCCTTTGTCGTGAAACGGCCGGGCGAGGTCTGGCTGATCGACTGCTGCGTCGGCGAAGGCAAGGCGCGCCCACCCCATTTCGGCTATCCCAAGGACGACTGGCTGCGCGGGCTGGCGCGCGCCGGGGTGACCCCGGAGCAGGTGACGCATGTGATCTGCACCCATCTGCATGTGGACCATGTCGGCTGGGCCACCCGACTGCAGAAGGGGTCCTGGGTGCCGACCTTTCCCCCATGCCACCTACTGGTTCCCGGCAGAGGACTGTGCCTTCTGGGAACGGCGGGCCCTGGCAGGGGACGATCTGGCCGGGCGCATCTGGATGGACAGCATCGCCCCCCTGCTGACGGCGGGTGTGGCGCAGAGGGTCCCGGCAGACCACGATTTCGGATCCGGGCTGCGCTTCCGTCCCGCCTTCGGCCACAGCCCCGGCATGGTGCGCATCGATCTGGAGACCGGCGCGGGACAGGTCGTCTTCGCGGCCGACATCCTGCACAATCCGTTGCAGCTGCGGCTGCCGGACCTGTCCACCTGTTTCTGCGAGGATCCGCTTGCCGCCGCGGCGACGCGCCGCGCCTTTCTGGAGGAGGTGGCGGACAGCGGCCTCATCGTGCTGCCCGCCCACTTCGCCTATCCCGTGGCAGGAACGGTCATCCGGCGCGGAGAGGTCTTTGCCTTCCGCTATCTGGACGGCCGCACCCTGTGATCCCCGCGATCCGCCGGGCGATCCGGCAGCAGCGCGCCCGCCAGGCCCCCCCGCCAGGCCCCCCGCCAGGCCCCCGCCAGGCGCGATGTCCCGCAGTCCGGGCGGGGGCACCGCGGCGGGCAGGCTACATCGCAAATCCCCAGAACCGGACCGCGACATCGGCCAGCTGCCGCAGGACGCGGGCCTGCGTGTCGGCCGCCTGTCCGTCCAGACCGCCGCGCACCGTCAGGGCCAGGCGGTCCTCGTCCAGGACTGCGGCGGCCGCATCGATCCGCGTCAGGATGGCATCGGTCTCCTCGCCCCCGGCGGGGTCGATCAGGCCGAGGACGGCCATGCTGTCCCCGGGCAGCGCAGAGAGCCGCGACAGATCGTCATCCGGACCGATGGCCAGGACATGGCGGTCCGCCCCCAGTTCGGCGGTCACCACCGCCAGCCGGTCGGCGCTCCAGTCGGCCAGGGCCCCCAGATCGACGGCCAGGCGGAAGCCCTCGGGTCGCGGCAGGCCGGACAGGACGAAGCCGTCGTCGGACGGATCGCGGTCGGGGTCGGCATAGGCCGCCGCGTGAAGCTGCAGGATCCGCGTCCCTTCATCGATCAGGTTGCCCATCAGGCCCTGCAGCAGCATCGGATCGAGGCCCAGAAGCCCCGGCAGCGGCAGGGCCAGCTTCACCGGAGCCGGGACGGCAGAGCGGACCGCCCCCAGCTCGGCCGAAAGGCGGGCGATGGCGTCATGCGGGCTGCGGCGCAGTTCGTCCTCCGTGACGGGGCTGCCGGGGGTGACGACATCCAGGCCGGCCTCCTGCTGCATCCGGGCCAGGGCGGAGAGGTCCTCCGAGGCGGCCAGACGGGCCGGCGGATCGGCGCGATAGACGAAGGTATCAGCCATGATCCTTTCCTTCGGCAGAGGGGCGCAGGGTGTTCCATTCGGCAAAGCGGGTGTCGTAGCCCAGCGCCGTCAGGGCGGCGAGGCCCGCCGCCTCATCCTCGGGCCCGGTTCCTCCGGACAGGCCCAGCCCCCCCGAGGATCCGCCTGTCCCGTGCGATGGTCAGGCCGCCATCGGCCGCGACGATCGGCTGATGGCCCATCCGACTCACCTGCGCGAAGAAGCCGGGCTGGCTTTCGGCCCATCCCTTCAGCATCGAGGCGGGGCGCTGCATGATGGCGGCCGTATAGGCCTTGGCCTGGGCGATCGACGGGGTGAGCGGCCGGGCCCCGTCCATCCGTTCAAGCGCCAGGACGAATCCGCCGGCATCGACGACACAGACGGTCATGGGCTTGCCGATGCGGCGTGCCTCGGCCTGCGCCGCGGCGACAAGCGCCCGCGCATCCTCCAGTGTCAGCATGGCGGTGATCCTATTGCGGTTCGGTCGGAGCCGGCGGCCGGTCTCCCGGCTGCCAGGCGGGCACATCCTCGCGGTCGCCATGCCAGACAAGCTCGATCATGGTGCCGTCGGGATCGTGGATATAGCAGAACTTGGACCGGTTCTGCGGCCGTTCGACCGGCTTGGTATGCCGCACCCCGCATTTCTTCAGATGGGCCAGGAAACCGTCCCAGTCATAGACCTCGATGGCGAAATGGAAGGGCGCCATGCGCACCATCTGTTCGGGGGTGCAGGGGGTGAAATGCAGGTCGAAATTGTTCCGCGTCAGCAGCAGCACCTTGGTGTTGGAAAAGCGGCTGACATCCTGATGCTCAAGGCCGAAGACGCGCCCGTACCATTCCTTGGTGCGCTCGGGATCGGTGGTCGGGAAATTGACATGGTGGATGGAGTGAGGCTTGTCGCGCCAGTCCTTCGGCATCTCGGCCTTCATCCGCGCCTCCTTGGGCCTTTGATCGGCCCGAGAATGGCCCTGCCTCCTGCCGCAGGCAAGGCACCGCAAGGGACGGCTATGTTGCAACCGGCGCGACAGAAACATGTCCGGATTGTCGCACATGGCGCACGGTTATGGTCCCATGCACCCCCTACCTGATGCGGGCCCGGGCGACCTAGGCTCGGCACCAGCAGCGCAGCAGGCAAGCGAGGGTGTCGGAATGATGGACAGACCGGAATCCGGGGCAGGACGGTCGCGGCGGGCAGAGGCGCGGGCGGCAGCGCGGGCCGAGGCACGGGCAGGCATGCGGGGGCCGGGTGGATCCGGTCTGCAGGATTTCGTGACCGCCGGATCGCGCAGCGTCACGGAACATCTGGTGGATGGTCCGGACGAGATCGCCCCGACGGATGGCGCTCCGGCAGGGCGGCCGGCCCGCCGGCCCGCTGCCCGCTGACAGTCGGTCCGGGAGGAACGCCGCAATGCCCGTCACCTCATCGAAAGGGGTCAGGATCTACTACGAAACGCATGGCGCCGGGCCGGCCCTCATGCTGGTCCATGGCTCGGGCGGCCATCATGCCGCCTGGTGGCAGCAGGTGCCCTATCTCGCGCAATGGTTCACCGTCATCCTGCCCGATCTGCGCGGCTTCGGCCTCTCCGATCCGGTGGAAGGCGGGCCGGACAGCCTCGATTTCATGGATGATCTCCTTGCCGTTCTGGATCATGCGGCAGTGGATCGCGCCGTCCTTCTGGGTCAGTCGATCGGCGCCGCGCCTTGTCTGCGGCTCGCGGTGACGGCCCCGGAACGGGTGATCGGGGTGATCCTTGCCCATTCGCTCGGCGGCCTGTCCGACCCGGACCTGAAGGCGCTGGTGGCGGCGGACCGGGCCCGGGCCGAGACCCTGCCGGTGATCGACCGGCTGATGTCACGGGCGTTCCAGCAGGCCCGCCCGACATGACCTGGCTGTTCCGGGCCCAGGGCGGCTTCAACGCGGCCCGGATGCAGGACCTGCGCAATCTCGCGGCCGCCGGGCCGACCACGGCCGAGGTCCTGGCGGCCGGGATCCGGGTGCATTTCCTGGCCGGCGAGGCGGATGCCGTGCTCCGCCCCGAGACGGTCCGGGCCGCCCATGCCCGGCTTCCCGGATCGACCCTGTCCATCGTTCCCGATGCCCCCCATTCGATGTACTGGGAACGCCCGGCCCTGTTCAACGCCGAGGTGCACAAGGCCATGCAGGAGTTTCTGGCCCCATGACCCCGTCGGAGCATTATCCCGCCCCCCGCCTTTTCCTGGACGGGGAATGGACGGATGGCACATCGGGCCGGCGGCAGCCGGTCCTGAACCCGGCGACCGGGCGCGTGATCGGCGAGGTTCCCCATGCCTCGGCGGCGGATCTCGACAGGGCCGTCGCGGCGGCGGCACGGGCCTTTCCGGCCTGGGCCGCGCTGGGTGCGGGCGGGCGCGGGCCGATCCTGCACCGGGCCGAGGCCCTGATCCGCGAGCGGGCCGCCGAGATCGCCCGCATCGCCACGCTGGAACAGGGCAAGCCTGTGGCGGAATCACGGGCCGAGGTGATGCGTGCCGCCGGCACCCTGTCCTACTATGCCGAAGAGGCCCGCCGCGCCTATGGGCGGATCATCCCGGGCGATCCCGGCACCCTGCTGACGGTGCGCCATGCGCCGGTGGGGCCGGTGGCGGCCTTCGTGCCCTGGAACTTTCCGGCCGGCGGCCCCCTGCGCAAGCTGTCGCCCGCCCTCGCCGCCGGTTGCACGCTGGTCATCAAATACTCCGAGGAGACCCCCGCCACCGCCTGCGCGATCATCCGCGCGCTGGAGGTGGCCGGCCTGCCGCCGGGGGTGGTCAATCTCGTCTTCGGCGATCCGCCGATGATCTCGCAGACCCTGATCGCCGATCCGCGCATCCGCATGGTCGCCTTCACGGGTTCGGTTCCGGTGGGCAAGCAGATCGCCGGCCTCGCCGCGCAGGTGATGAAGCCCTCCCTGATGGAGCTGGGCGGGCATGCGCCGGTGATCGTCTGTGCCGATGCCGATCCGGTTCTGGCCGCACGGCGTTCGGCCGCGGGCAAGTTCGCGAATGCCGGTCAGGTCTGCACCGCGCCATCGCGCTTTCTCGTGCATGAGACGTTGTTCGACCGCTTTGCCGAAGCCGTCGTGGCCGAGGCCCGGGCCCTGCGGGTCGGGAACGGGCTTGCCGATGGGGTGACCATGGGCCCGATGGCCAATCCCCGCCGAATCGAGGCCATGGAGCGGATGGTAGCCGATGCCCTGGCGCGGGGGGCCCGCCTCCTGACCGGGGGCAAGCGGATCGGCAACGAAGGCTTCTTCTTCGAACCGACGGTCCTGGCCGATGTCCCGCCCGAGGCCGAGATCATGCAGGTCGAACCCTTCGGTCCGGTCGCCCCCTTGCGGCGCTTTGCGGATCTCGACGCCGCCATGGCCGAGGCCAATGCCACACCCTATGGTCTTGCGGCCTATGGCTTCACGCGCTCGGCGGCGACGGCCGAAAGGCTCGTGGCGGGGTTCGAGGCCGGGATCCTCTCGATCAACCATACCGGCGGTTCGGTGCACGAGGCGCCCTCGGGCGGGGTCAAGGAATCCGGCCATGGCCGCGAAGGCGGGCCCGAAGGCCTTCACAGCTATCTCTATGCCAAGCGCGTATCGCACCGTCTGGAATGAGGATCCCGTCCATGCCGGAACCCGTCGTCGGCGAACCCTATCATCATGAAGGCCGCGAAGGGGATGCCGATCATCCCCGCGAGGGCTGGTATGTCCTGCTGGACGAGGACGGGGACAGGACCGTCTTCGGCCCCTTCGTCACGCGCGCCCATGCCCGGCATTTTGCCCTGCATGTCATGAGTCAGGATCACGATCACTGACAGGGCCGCAGGGCCGGCTTCGGCGAAGCCGGCCGCTGCCGTGACAGCGGCCGGTATCCTGCGGCGGTCATGCGGCAGCGTCAGGCGCCACCGGGCATCAGTCGGCGCGGTATTTCTCGCGCGCATAGGCATCGAAGGGCGAGGGGGCGACCCTTGCCCTGATGCGCGGCAGTCCCGGATCGGCCTCCGGATCGGTGCCCGGCCCGGGGTGATCGCCCCAGACGACCTCGACCTGCCGGCCGGGCTCGGCGTGATCGCGATCGATCAGGACCAGAGACAGCATCGTGCCCACGGGCGCAATGATGGCGCTGTAGAAGGTCATGCCGACAAGCCGGCCCCCGGCCTCGATCCGGTGGCGCTGATAGGACAGCCGGTAATCCGAGAGAGACTCCCGAAGACGCGCCGGACATCCTCCGGGTCGAAGACCAGCGTCATCCGCTGCCGCCTCGTCCGGTCCCGCGCGGCCTCCAGCGCCTCGCGCCCGATGAAGTCGTGATTGAAGGCGATCGAACGCCCATAGCCCAGTTCCCAGGGGGTGCAGTAATAGGCTTCGATGTCAGGAGAGAAGAAGCTGCCTGAAAGGCCGCGCTGGGCCTCGAAGGACATGAAGGGGATGAACCGGCGGTAATCGGCCAGATCGGGGTCGGTGTAGATGCCGGGCGTCGGCGTCGGAATCCAGCCCGATTCGATGCCGTTGGTGAAATAGGCCTTGCCCCCCACCCGGATCAGGCCGCTGGGTTCCCCGGCCATGAGAAGGGCCTGCTCCACCGCATCATGGCCGGCCCAGTCGCCGATGAACTCGTATCCCGCCTGCCCGGCCATGCCGTGACGGAAGGCGCGCAGCCGGTGACCGGCCAGCTCGACCTCCACGGAATGGAAGAACTTCATCGCCGGCACGGGGCCCCCCGAAGGCCCTGGCCACCACCTCGAGCGCCCGCGGCCCCTGGATCTGGAGGCGGAACAGCCGCGGCGGGCGATCCCGGCGGACCGAGGAATCGGGGTCGGATTCCAGCGTCACCGCCGCCCCGGAGCGGGCGGCATGATAGCGCACCCATGTCTGCGCGGCGGGGACCCCGGACAGGATGAAGGACTGTTCGCCGCTGCGCATCAGGATGCCGTCGGTGACGATATGGCCGCGCGGGGTGACGGGGATGAACTGCTTGGCCTGGCCGATCGCGAAATGCTCGTAGTCATTGGCGCTGACGTGACGCAGCAGATCCAGCGCATCGGGCCCCTCGATGAACAGGTCCCACATGTGATGGGACAGCTCCTTGAGCACCACGCCCTCGCGCCAGGCCGCCTGTTCGGCCGCCCATCCCGCATGTTCGGGCGGCACCACCGGCACCGACCAGTGCGGCACGCCCGGCTTCCACAGCAGATGCATCGGCGAACCCGCACGGGCAATCGCCTCCTCGAGACTGTCCGGCGGTTGCGGCGACGGCTCCTGAGTCATCCTGGATCTCCCCCCCTGTCTGATTCTGTCAGCGCAAATCTCAGCCCGCTGTCCCCGCGCGCCAGTAATTGGCCAGACGGCGCAGCCCTTCGGGATGGCCCAGCGCATCGAGACGGGCGCGGATCCGGGACACCGTCGCCGCCTCGCCCGCGCAGAAGACGAAGACCTCGCCCGGGGGCAGATCCAGCGCTTCGCCCCATCGGGCCAGCGTCTCTCCCCTGCCGGAATGGAGCCAGCGCAGATCGACCCCCGGCGGGATCGGCAGGGGCAGCTCCTCCTGCCGGTCGGTCACCTCGATGCGGACGATCGCCCGCTGTCCCCCGGGCAGCGTCTCGAGCCGTCTGGCGATGGCCGGCAGGGCGGTGGCATCGCCCAGAAGGATCTCGTGATCGGCCTGTCCCTCGATCAGGACGGATCCGCGCGGCCCGCCCATCCCGATGGCCGCCCCCGGCGGGGCATGCAGGGCCCAGTCCGACGCCACCCCCCCTTCGTGCAGCACGAAGTCGATGGTCAGGATGCCCCGCTCCGGATCATGGCGGCGCGGGGTGAAATCGCGCGCCGCCGGGACGGGATCGGGCCAGACCAGCCGCCCTTCGCCCTGACGGGGTGCCGGCAGTTCCGCGCCAGGGGGCGGAAAGAACAGCCGGACATGGTCGTCGAAGCCGGGGGCGGCAAAGCCGGCCATCTCGGGCGAGGTGAAGCGCAGCCGCATCATCCCCGGTGTCAGCCTCTCGCGCCCCTGCAGGATCAGGCGGCGGAACCGGGGACCGTGGCGCAGGCGGGTCAGGGTCAGGCTCATCGGGGGATCCGTGAAGGAAGGGCCGGTCAGGGCGCCAGATAGGCCGTCCGGGTTGTGGTGTAGAACTCGACCGCGGCACGCCCCTGTTCACGCGGCCCGTGGCTGCTGCCCTTCCGCCCGCCGAAGGGGACATGGAAATCCACCCCGGCCGTCGGCAGGTTCACCATCACCAGGCCCGCCGCCGCATGCCGCCGGAAATGATGCGCATGCTTCAGGCTGGTCGTGCAGATGCCCGCAGACAGGCCGAATTCCGTGTCGTTGGCGACGGCGAGGGCCTCCTCGTAGTCGCGCACCCGGATGACCGCGGCGATGGGGCCGAAGATCTCCTCGCGGCAGATGCGCATGGCGTTCGTCGCCTCGGTGAACAGGGCCGGGGCCATGTAGAAGCCTTCGGTCGGCCGCTCGAGCCGCTCGCCGCCGACGATCAGACGCGCACCCTCGGCGCGGCCGATGGCGATGTAGTCGAGGTTCTGCTGCAACTGTCCGGCATCGACCACCGGTCCCACCACCGTCGCGGGGTCGAGCGCATGCCCGACGGTCAGCCCCTGCATCGCCTCGGTCAGGGCGGCGACGAAACGGTCATGGATGCCTTCGGTGACGATCAGCCGGGACGAGGCCGTGCAGCGCTGGCCGGTGCCGTGGAAGGCGCCGTTGATCGCCGCCGGCACCGCCACCGCCAGATCCGCATCGTCCAGCACCACCAGGGGGTTCTTTCCCCCCAGTTCGAGCTGGACCTTCTTGAGCGGGAAGCGGGCGGCGGCGGCCTGTGCGACGCGCAGCCCCGTCGCCTGCGATCCGGTGATGCTGATCGCATCGATGTGGGGATGGGTCAGCATCGCCTCTCCCACCACCGAACCGCGCCCCATGACCAGGTTGAAGACCCCCGCCGGCAGGCCGGATTCGGCGATGATCCGTGCCAGCAGCACCGCCGAATGCGGCACCAGATCGGCGGGCTTGAAGATCACCGCATTGCCCCAGGCCAGGGCCGGGGCGATCTTCCAGGCCGGGATCGCCAGCGGATAGTTCCAGGGGGTGATCACCCCCACCGTGCCGACCGGCACGCGGGTGACCTCGATCTCGACGCCTGCGCGCAACGAGGGGATGGCCAGGCCCTCCTGCCGCAGGGCCTCGCCGGCATGGAAGTCGAAGATCTGCCCGGCGCGGATCGCCTCGGCGCGGCCCTCGGCCAGGGTCTTGCCCTGCTCGCGCGACAGTTCCCGCCCGAGCCGTTCGGCATCGGCCAGGATCCGCGCGGCGATGCGGGACAGCACGGCATGGCGCTCGGCCGGTGTCGCACCGGCCCAGAGGGGCTGGGCCTGGCGCGCGGCGGCGACGGCGGCGTTCACATCCGCGGCCGTGCCGCGCGGAAAGCGGCCGATCCTGTCCGACAGGTCCGACGGATTGACATCCTCCGTCCAGTCGGTCCCCGCGATCCATTCTCCGCCGATCAGGTTTGCGAACCCGTCCATGCCGGTCCTCCCGTTCCCGGGGGGACCATAATCGTCCGACCGCCGTCTGGCCTGCCCCACTCCTGCAACGCGAAGTCATGACAGGATCGACAATCGGGGGGGGGGCGGGCCGCGCGATCCGGCTTATGCTGCGGCCGTGGAGCGCCAGGGGAAAGGGAGGATGCGATGGGGATCGTTCGGATCGAGGAGGTCGTCTACGGGGTGGACGACATGGAGGCCTCGGCACGTTTCTTCGCGGATGCCGGGTTCGAGAGTCTGCCCGACGGGGGGCCCGACGGGGGCCCAATGGGGGGCCGGTCCGGCGCTTCCGCACCCTGGAGAACCAGATCGTCACCTTGCGCCCGGCCGACGATCCGGCCCTGCCGCCCGCCGTGGAACCGGGGCCCACCCTGCGCGAACTCGTCTGGGGGGTGGAGAGGGCGGCCGATCTGGCGATCCTGGCCGATCGACTGGGTCCGGCGGCCCGTCGCGAGGGCGAGGGCCTGCACAGCCGCGATCCGACCGGTCTTGCCCTCGGCTTCCGGGTGATGGCGCGCGAAGCCGCCCCGGTCCGGTTGCGCCAGCGAAACCAGGGCGATCACCGTGGCCGCGTGAATGAAAGGCTGTCGGCCTATGGCAGCCCCCCTGCCCTGCGCATCGTGCATTGCGCCTACAACATCCCCCGGGCCGCGAACGAGGCTGCCTTGGCCTTCTGGTGCGGCCCGCTGGGGTTCAAGCCCGTGGACAAGGTGCTCGACACCGGCACCTTCCTGCAGGCCGAAGGCGATGTGGAGCATCACAACTTCTTTCTCTGCTTCCGGCCGGACCGGGCCGGGATCAACCACATCGCCGTGGAGCTGTGGGATTTCGATGCGGTGATGGAGGCCGGCAACCGGATGATCGAGGCCGGCTGGAAGGAAAGCCGCCGCCCCGGACGGCACAGGCTGGGCTCCAATGTCTACCGCTTCGTGCATGCGCCCTGCGGCGGGCGGCTGGAATTCGTGGCCGACATGGATCGGATGGACAAGGACTGGCAGACGCGGGTCTGGGAGAAGAACCCCGGTCACAACATCTGGATGATCAGATCGTCCGGTCCGGATCCGGCCGGGACGGGGGATTGACAGTCCCGGCGGCCTGACATTCCCTGCAGGCACGGACAGGGGCGTCCGCGGGCGACCGCGGGCTGAGAAGCACCCTTCGAACCTGAACCAGATCATGCTGGCGTAGGGAGTCCGCGATGCGTGCCCGGGCGGCCCTTGCCCGATCCCGTATCGCCACCCCCCGCGCCCGCCGGGGGAGAGAAAGATGGACGAACCGGGATCCTGCCTCGCACGGATGCGCGAGACCGCGCCACTGGTGCACAACATCACCAATTTCGTCGCCATGGCCGTGATGGCGAATGTCCTGATCGCGGCAGGGGCCTCGCCGGCCATGGTCCATGCACGCGAGGAAGCGGCCGAATTCGCGACCCTCGCCCATGCGCTCACCGTGAACATCGGCACGGCCGATCCGGACTGGGGCACCGCGATGGAAGAGGCGGCCGCCGTCATGAACGGGGCCGGCCGTCCCTGGGTGTTCGACCCGGTGGGCGTCGGGGCGACGCGCTTCCGGCAGGCGCTGTCGGAGCGGCTGATCGCCCTGCGGCCGACCGTCATCCGGGGCAATGCGTCCGAGATCAGGGCTCTGGCGGGGCTCGAAGGCGCAGCGCGCGGGGTCGATGCCGGCGACAGCGTCGAGGCCGCGGCCGAAGCCGCCCGCCTGCTGGCGTGCCGGACGGGCGGCATCGTCGCCGTCTCCGGCCCCGTGGATTACGTGACCGACGGCAAAGAGGCCTATCGCGTGGCGAACGGCCATCCGCTGATGCCGCGCGTCACGGCGCTGGGCTGTGCGCTGAATGGCGTCATCGCGGCCTTCTGCGTCGGTCAGCCGGCGCTCGCGGCGACGACGGCCGCGCTGGCCTTCTACGGGCTTGCCGGCGAAACCGCGGCCCGATCGGCCCGGGGCCGGGCAGCTTCCAGCCGGCCTTCCTCGATGCCCTGGCAGCGCTGACGCCGGCGGCGCTCGATGCCGGCGCCAGGGTGACCCCGGCATGATCGGCCCCGTCTACGCGATCACCGATCCGCTGGCTCCCCTGCCCGTCATGGATCAGGCCCGCGCAGCCGCCCGCGGTGGCGCCTGGGCGGTGCAACTGCGCGACAAGACCGCGACGGATGCCGAACTGGTGCCGCTGGCCCGCGCCCTGGGGGCCGAGCTGCGCGCCCTCGGCGTCCGTCTGATCGTCAACGACCGGCTGGAGGTGGCCCTGGCCGCCAAGGCAGACGGGCTGCATCTGGGTCAGGGGGATGGCGATCCCGTGGCGGCACGGGCGCGGCTCGGGCCGGGGCGGCTGCTCGGCCTGTCGATCGAGACCGAGGCCCAATGCGCCGCCATCCCCCCCGGCGTGGTGGACTATGTCGGCGCAGGGCCGGTGCGCGCCACGGCGACCAAGCCCGACCATGCGCCCCCGCTGGGCCTTGCGGGCCTTGCAAGGATCACGGCGCGTTCGCCGGTGCCGGTCATCGCCATCGACGGGCTCGGGCCGGGGGATGCGTCGGCGCTCCGACGGGCCGGTGCGGCGGGAATGGCAGTCGTCTCGGCGGTGATGCATGCCCGCGATCCCGAGGCTGCCACCCGCGCCCTTCTGCGGGAATGGGAGGCCGCGGCATGATCCCGAACATCCTGTCCATCGCCGGATCGGACCCTTCGGGCGGGGCCGGCATCCAGGCCGACATCAAGGCGATCTCGGCCTGCGGAGGCTATGCCATGGCGGTCATCACCGCCCTGACAGCCCAGAACAGCTGCGGCGTGACAGGGCTGCTGCTGGTGGACCCGGATTTCGTCGCCGCCCAGATCGCGGCCATCCGCGCCGATATCCGGATCGACGCGGTCAAGATCGGCATGCTGGGCAGCGCCGGGATCATCGCCGCCGTGGCCCGGGCCTTGGCGGGTCTCGAAGCCCCCGTGGTGCTCGATCCCGTCATGGTCGCCAAGAGCGGCGACCGCCTTCTTGTGCCCGAGGCCGTCGCGGCCCTGCGCAGCCTGCTCCCCCTGGCCAGGGTGATCACGCCGAACCTGCCCGAAGCGGCCGACCTGCTCGGCACCGCCGAGGCCCGCACGCGCGCAGAGATGGAGGCCCAGGCACGCGCGCTTCTCGGTCTGGGGCCGCAGGCGGTGCTGCTCAAGGGCGGGCATCTCGGCACAGCGGACAGCCCGGACCTGCTGGCCACGGCCGACAGGCTCATCTGGCTGCCGGGCCCCCGCCATGCCACGCGCCACAGCCACGGAACCGGCTGCTCGCTCTCTGCCGCGCTGGCGGCGTTCCTCGGGCAGGGGCTGCCGCTCGATGAGGCCGCTGCCCGGGCCAAGGCCTGGCTCTCTGCGGCCATCGCCGGGGCCGAGGCCCTGACGGTGGGCCGGGGGCACGGGCCTGTTCATCATTTCCACGCCTTTCGGACAGGACCCTGCGCATGACTCCTTCCCTTTCGGAACTCACCGTGCTCGTGACCGGCGGCGGCCGGGGCCTCGGCGCCGCCATCGCCCGCGCCTTCGCACGCGAAGGGGCCCGCGTGGCGATCAACTACCGCAACAGCCGGCAGGCCGCCGAAGGGCTGGCCGCCGAACTGGGCAGCCGCACGGCGGCCTTCGGGGCCGATGTCACCCGGCCTGAGGAGGTGGCGCATATGGTCGCGCAGATCGCCGACCGCTTCGGGCCGCCGGATGTGCTGGTGCACAATGCCCTGGCCGACTTCGCCTTCAACGGAGATGCCCGGACCCCGCTCGACCGTCTGACCTGGGCCGATCTGGCGCGCCAGATGGAAACGGCCGTCGGCGGGGCTCTCTGCTGCCTTCAGGCGCTGCGGCCCCATTTCGCCGCGCGGGGCTTTGGCCGGGTGATCACCATCGGCACCAATCTGATGCAGAATCCGGTGGTTCCCTATCATGACTATATCGCGGCCAAGGGGGCGCTTCTGGCCTTCACCCGCAGTGCGGCGCGGGATCTGGGCCCCCTCGGGGTCACGGTGAACATGGTGTCGGGCGGGCTTTTGCGCGTCACCGATGCCAGCGCCGCCACCCCCCCCGCGGTCTTCGATCTGATCGCCGCCCAGACTCCGCTGGGCCGCGTCACCACGCCCGAGGAGATGGCGGATGCCGTCCTGTTCTTCGCCTCGCCCTGGGCGCGGGCGATCACGGGGCAGAATCTGATCGTCGATGGGGGGCTGGTCTGCGGCTGATCCGCGGCTGAGGCGGGCGCTGTCTGCGGCTTGGCTCCGGCGGGGCGAGCGGCGGTGTTCCCTGCGGTGTTCCCTGCGGTGTTAACGGGATTTTAACCTGTTTGTGGCAGGGTGATTCGCAGGGGCCGTTCATCCGGCCGGTCGCCCCGCGGGGGGGCGGCCGGGGGGTCGGCTCTGGCGGGCCTGGTCTTGGGTCCGTCTGCTCTTTGGTTCGGGTCCTGCGGCGGTCTGTCTGCGGGCATCGGGCGGCCTGGGGTCTGTCTGCGGTTTCTCTGCGGGCGGGCTGCGGGCGGTCTGGGGATCCGGCCGGGCCACTCCCCCGGGGTGCTGTCGCGGCACCGAAGGAGCGATAGGGCCTCCGTTCCGGCCCACCGTCCCGGCGGCCCCCCGCACAGGCCGCCGTCATGGCCGCCGTCATGGCCGCCATGGCTGCCGTCGCGGCCGCTCTTGGTCATGGGCACCGTGAGGGGGTCCTGCCCGTCGGGGGGGCGTCCTGCCTGCGGCCGTCAGGGGCGCGCGGGCCGCTGTCAGGGGCATGACCGCTGTCACGCGCAACCGCGGCATGGGCGCCCTCGGGTGGCGCCATCCTCGGGGGCACCATCGGGGCCCTACCGACGCTCATGCGGCACTGCGCTGCGTTGTCCTCTCAGGCGGCACTGCGCTGCTGCCATCGGGGGAAGGGGTCGGGCAGGTCGGCCCAGCTTTCGGGGGCGAAGCGCTCGTCGGGCACAAGGGCGGCGTCGAGCTGTGCCTGCAGCGCGGCGCTATCGAGACCCGCCCCGATGAACACCAGTTCCTGCCGCCGGTCGCCCCAGGGTTCGATCCATCGCCTGCGGATCTCGGCCAGAGCTTCGGGATGACCGGGCCAGCGTTGTCTGGGGACCGCTGCCCACCAGCGGCCGAGCGGCACGACCGAGGAGATGGCACCGGCCAGGCTGAATTCGGCCACCCAATCCAGGCGTGTGGCGATCCAGAAATGTCCCTTGGCACGGATCACGCCCGGCAGATCGCCGTTGAGCACGGCATGGATGCGGGCGGGGTCGAAGGGGCGGCGGACACGATAGACGAAGGAGGCGATGCCGTATTCCTCTGTCTCCGGCGTGTGGTCTGCGAACCCGTAGAGTTCCTTGGCCCAGAGCGGATGCTGATGCGCCTTGTCGAAGTCGAAGAGCCCGGTCCCGAGGATCGCGGCCGGATCGACCCGGGCATGGTCGGTCTCGATCAGGCGGGCATCGGGATTGAGGGCCCTGATGATCCGGCGTGCTGCATCCACCCGTTGGGGACCGGCATCGGTGACCTTGTTGAGGATGATCACATCGGCAAACTCGATCTGGTCGGTGAGCAGGGTCACGAGCGTGCGGTCATCGCCCTCGCCCAGGGATTCGCCCCTGTCGCGTAGGAAATCATGGCTTGCGAAATCCCGCAGGAGGTTCACCGCATCCACCACGGTCACCATGGTGTCGAGGCGTGCGACATCCGACAGGCTGCGGCCTGCTGCGTCGCGGAATTCGAAGGTCGCGGCAACCGGCAGGGGTTCGGCGATGCCCGTGCTTTCGATGAGGAGATGGTCGAAGCGTCTTTCCGCCGCCAGGCGCCGCACCTCGGTCAGAAGGTCCTCGCGCAGGGTGCAGCAGATGCAGCCATTGGTCATCTCGACAAGGCGTTCTTCGGTCCGGCTCAGATCCGTTCCCTCGCGCACGAGGTCGGCATCGATGTTGATTTCGGACATGTCGTTGACGATCACGGCCACACGGCGGCCCTGCCGGTTGTTGAGCACATGGTTCAGGAGGGTCGTCTTGCCGGCGCCGAGAAAGCCGGACAGCACGGTCACGGGAAGGCGGGTATCGGGCATGGGAATATCCTTTACGTTATAACATAACATTATCCGCGAGGATCCCGGCCCTGCAACCCCGTGCGGCATGGTGCAAGGCAGCCGGGTCAGTCGGCCGGGCGCAGATAGCCCGGATCGTCGGGCTGCATCATCGCCCGCACCAGATCGATCCGCATCATGGCGCGGCGCTTGGACGCCATCAGATGGGCGTCCAGGGTTTCGGCGGCGTTGTCGATGCGCCCTTCCAGGACATGATCCAGAATCCGGAGATGCTCGGCCAGGAAGGGTTCGACATCGAACATCCGCGCCGTCCAGCGGTAGAAGAACCGGTGCGCCAGCAGAAGGGCCTGATGCTGGCTGACGGCACGTTGTAGCATCCGGTTCGGGCAGGACTGGAGGAAGTCCACGTGAAGATCGGCCTCGAGTCGGTCGAGCTCCTCGCCCGAGGGGTGCCCGACCAGGGCCTTCTGGAGGCGGTCATGCATCTGGAGCAGACGGGCCCGCGGAAAGCCAGGGGCCGCCTTGCGCAGGGCGGCGCATTCCAGGATCGCACGCATGTCATAGAGCTCGTCCACACGTTGCTCGGTCAGCTGCGGGGCGATCCAGCGTTTTCCCTCCACGGTCACCAGGCCCTGCGCCTGAAGCCGGGCCAGGACCTCGCGCGCCACAGTCCGGGAGACGCCGAAATGCTCGCCCAGAGCCGTTTCGTTGATCCACCAGGAGGACAGGACGATCCGGCTGGCGATGGCATCGACAACCGCGCCATGGATCCGTTCCCAGGCCGGCCGCGTGGTCAGCGGCAGATCGGGCAGATTCGCCGCCTCTGGCCCTTTCTCCGGCGCGGCGTTGCGGTCCGCCACCACGAAGCCGCGTGACGGCGCGGCCACGGCCTGAAGCACACCCTCGCGCGCCAGCAGTTCCAGCGCCTGACGCGCCGGACTGCGCGAGATGCCAAAGCGCGCCGCAACGCGGCTTTCATACAGGCGGGTTCCGCGGGCAATCCGCCCCTGCGCGATCTCTCCGGACAGAAGGGCCGCCACGCGCCGGTAGAGATAACTGTCCGCCCCGGTCTGCGGTGCAGATGTCCTCGCGCGCTGGTCCATGCGTCACCATACCAGCTTGCCCTGCCGCCCGGAAGGATCGCCGGGGGCCGGGTCTTGCACCGCACCCGCCATAACGTATACAGTATACAATATACAAAAATCGCCCGGCAGGGAGGGGCCATGACAGGACGGCTGCAGGGCAGATGCGCTCTGGTGACGGGGGCAGGACAGGGGATCGGCCGCGCCATCGCCTTGGCCTTCGCGGCCGAGGGGGCCCGGGTGATCGCGGCCAGCCGGACGGCGGACAAGATGGCCGATCTGCCAGGGCATCATCCGGCCATCCGTCCGGTCGCTCTGGATGTCGGCGATGCGGCGTCGGTGGAGGCGCTGGGCTCCAGCCTGGGGCAGGAAGAGGTCGACATTCTCGTCAACTGCGCCGGCTGGGTGGCGGATGGTACACTGCTCGACAACAGCGAGGAGGACTGGGCCCGCAGCTGGGCGATCAACGTGATGGGGCCGGTGCGGATGATCCGGCTGGTCCTGCCGGGGATGATCGCGCGTCGGCGGGGCAGCATCGTCAACGTGGCCTCTGTCGCCTCCAGCATCAGTGGTGTGGCCGGGCGCTGCGCCTATGGCACCACCAAGGCGGCGCTGATCGGGCTGACCAAATCGGTCGCGCGCGACTCCATCGCCGCGGGCGTGCGCTGCAACGCGCTGTGCCCGGGCACCACGGCCTCGCCCTCGCTCGAGGAACGCATCCATTCGAGCGCCGACCCAGAGGCGACACGCCGTGCCTTCATCGCGCGCCAGCCGATGGGCCGGCTCGGCACCCCGCAGGAAATGGCGGCGGCAGCGGTCTGGATGGCTTCGGACGAAGCCGCCTTCATGACCGGATCGGTCATCGTCGTCGACGGAGGGCAGACGCTGTGACCGTGACCCGCTTTGCCGCCAAGTCGCTCTGCCTCTTCTCCGAGGCGGCGTTGCGTGCCGCCGGCGCCGACGGGCCCAGCGCGCAGGACGCCACGCGGGCGATGCTGCATGGCAGTCTGCACGGGATCGACAGCCACGGCTTCCGCCTGCTGCCGCATTATGTCCGCGCCATCCGCGAAGGGCGGGTGAATGGCCAGCCGCGGCTGCGATTCCGCAGGACCCGACCCGGCAGCGGCATCGTCGATGCCGATGACGGGCATGGCGCACGCGGCACCTATCTGGCGGCGACCCATGCGGTGGAGCTCGCCCGCGTCAGCGGTGCCGCTGCGGTGGCGGTGGTGCGCAGCTCGCATTTCGGGCCGGCTGGGGCCTATGCGCTCGAGATCGCACGAGCCGGATTGTTCGGCCTGGTGATGTGCAACTCGGACGCCTTCGTGCGGCTGCATGACGGGGCCGAGCGGTTCCACGGCACCAACCCGATCGCCGCCGCCGCCCCTGCCCCGGGCTATCCCTGGCTGTTCGACATGGCCACCAGCGCCATTCCCTTCAACAGGGTGAAGCTTGCACAGTCCCTGAAACAGGCCCTTCCGGAGGGCACGGCTTCGGATGCCGAGGGGCGCGATACCACCGACCCCGCCGGCGTGGCGATGCTCGCACCGCTGGGGCGCGAACAGGGCTACAAGGGCGCCGGACTGGCCGGACTGGCCGAGGTGCTGTCGGCGGTCATGACGGGGATGAATCTCAGCCCCGAGATCCTGCCGATGCAGGGGCCGGACTGGTCCACGCCGCGGCGCATGGGCGCCTTCGTTCTTGCCCTGGACCCGGCGGCCTTTGCCGGCGCACAGGCCTTTCTGGACGGGATGGGCCGGTATCTGGCCCTGCTTCGTGGCAGCCGCCCGGTCGAGGGGGGGCGCGTGCTCGCCCCCGGCGACCGGGAATGGGAGGAAGCCGCCCGCCGCCAGCGGGAGGGCGTGCCCCTCGACCCATCCACCATCGCCGCCATGGAGGAGATCGCCGCCGCGGCCTCGATCCCGATGCCGACCGCGGTGACGGGCAACCCGTGAAGGGCAGACCATCAGAGGGAGGACTGACAATGACCGCCGTGAAGATCAGCATCGCCACGCTGGCCATGACGGCCGCCGCGGCGCTTTCGGCACAGGCGCAGGACAGCTTTGTCCTGCGCTTCAACCATGTGCTGGGGCCGAACGAACCCTTCCATCAGGGATTTCTGGCCTGGGCCGATCGTGTCGCCGAACGCACCGGCGGGCAGCTGCAGATCGAGGTCTATCACTCCGCGCAACTGGGCGTGGAAGAGGATATCATCGAACAGCTCCGCCAGGGGGCCAATGTCGGCCAGAACACGGATGCGGCGCGGCTTGGCAACTATGTGCCGGGGATCGCGGTGGTCAACGGCCCCTACATGGTGGCGGACATGCAAGAGGCCTTCGCACTGGCCGATTCACCCACCATGCAGGGCTGGATCGAGGCGTTGGCCGAGGATCACGGCATCCGCGTCGTCTGCTTCGACTGGGTGCAGGGGCAGCGCCACTTCTTCACCAACCGCCCCGTGCGCACACCGGAGGATCTCGACGGGCTGCGTATCCGCACGCCCCCGGCGCCGATCTGGCAGGAATCGATCCGCGCCCTCGGCGCCACCCCGGTCGCGATGAGCTTCGGCGACATCTATACGGGGCTTCAGAGCCGCGCGGTGGACGGCGCCGAACTTGTCTACACCAACATCACCGCAGCCAATCTCAACGAGGTCCTGAGCCACGCCAACGAAACCGGCCATATCCTGCTCGTGAATTTCCAGATCGTCAGCGAGGCATGGTTCGACGGCCTGCCCGCCGAGCTGCAGGCCGCCCTGACCGAGGAGTGCCGCGCCGCCGGCCAGGAGACATCGGCCAGGATTGCCGGCGCGCTGGAAGAGGCCAAGGCCGAACTCATCCGCCGCGGCATGACGATCGTCGAGGATGTGGACATCGAGGCGTTCCGCACGGCCGGCGAAAGAGCCTATGAGGTGCTGGGCCTCACCGAGGCGCGGGCGCAGCTTCTGGCCGACATGGGCCGCTGAACGGGCCGGACAGGATCGGGGCGCGGGGCCGATCCGGTGCCGCGCATCGGTCCGCAGGCAGCACAGGACATCAGGACATGACCGAGGAGGACAGGCGGCCTGAGGACACGGGACGGAAGGGGCGACTCATCGCCTGGCTGCAACGGGCCGAGCTGGGTCTGGCGGGCTTCTTTCTTGTCGCCATGGTGGCGATGATCCTGACCGGCGGCGTGGCGCGCATGGTGGGGCGCCCGCTCAACCTGACGATCGACCTGGCAACCTGCTTCTTCGCCTGGGCCACCTTCCTGGCCGCCGACATCGCCTGGCGTCAGGACCGGCTGATCGCCTTCGACCTGTTCTCAAGCCGCCTGCCCGACCGCGCGCGGCGCATCCTGACACTGGTCAATCTGGGGATCATCGCCGCGATCCTGATCTATGGGGTGATCGCCGGCTGCTGGCTGGCCTGGGTCAGCCGGGCGCGCAGCTTTCAGGGCATTCCGGGGGTGTCGTATTCCTGGGTGACAATGGCGCTGCCAGTGGGTTCGGCACTGATGCTCGTCACCACGATCGGGCGGATCCGGCGCCTTCTGCACAGCGATGAAAGGGCCGGCCTATGATCCTTGTGGCCATCGTCTTCGTGCTGCTTCTGGTCATGGGCCTGCCGGTCGCCTTTGCCATTGCCGGCGGCGGGGGCGGTATTCTTCATGCAGCATCCGGAGCTGCCCTTCACCCAGCCTGCCCAGCAGGCCATCTCCCAGACGCAGAACTTTTCCCTGCTGGCGATTCCGCTCTTCATCCTGGCCGGCAACCTGATGAACCGCTGCGGCATCACCGTGCGGCTTCTCGATCTGGCCACGCTGCTGACGGGGCGGCTGCGCGGCGGCTTGGCGCAGGCCTCGCTGGTCCTGTCGGGCCTGATGGGCGGCGTGTCGGGCTCGGCCATTGCCGATGCGGCCATGCAGGCGCGCATGATCGGCGGGGAGATGATCGCCCGCGGCATGTCGCGCGGCTTCGTCGCCGGAATCCTCTCCTTCGGGGCCGTGCTGACGCCGATCATCCCCCCGGGGATCGGGATGATCCTCTACGGCTCGATCGGCAATGTCTCGATCGGGCGGCTGTTCGCTGCCGGCATCCTGCCCGCACTGTGCCTGTGGCTGGCGCTGGCGGTGACCACCGCGGTCATCGCCCGGCGCGGCGGCTGGCCGCCCGAGCGCATGCGCCGCGCCCGCCCGGCCGAGCTGATCTCGGCACTGGGGGCGGGCTTCTGGGCGATGCTGTTCCCCGTCGTGCTGCTGATCGGTCTGCGTTCGGGGCTCTTCACACCGTCCGAGATCGGCGCCTTTGCCGTGTTCTATGCGCTGGTGATCGGAATCGTCATCTACCGGGAACTGACCCGACGCGGCCTGAACGAGGCGATCGAGACCTCGCTGGCCGATATCGGCGGGGTGATGCTGCTGATCGCGCTCAGCGCGCCCTTTTCCTATGGCATCATCCTCGAACGTCTGCCCGAGGACATCGCCCGCGCCATGCTCGGTCTCACCGAGAGCCGCGAGGCGCTGATGCTCCTCATCGCGCTGATGGTCCTGGCGGCGGGGTTCTTCATCGATGCCACCATCCTCATCATCATGCTCACGCCCATCGTGCTGCCCATCATGCATGGCATGGGGGCCGACCCGGTGCATTTCGGGATGGTCTTCATCATCGCGGCCACCCTCGGCAACTTCACCCCCCCGGTCGGAGCAGCCATGTATGCCGTCTGTGCGATCCTGCGCGTTCCCGTCGGAGAATACAGCCGTGCCTCCGTACCGCTGTTCCTGGCGCTTGCCCTTGTGGTGATGGCGCTGGTGTTCATGCCGGGGCTGGTGCTGTTCCTGCCGAACCTGCTCTACTAGAGCGGGCCAAAGGCCGGCGCCCCGATCCGGTCCGGCCCGGCCATGCCGGCGTGGCTCCTCCTGCAGCACCTCCGGGATCGCCGTCCGGGATCGGACTGCCTTCACGGGCCTTCACGGGCCTTTACGGGGCAGAGGCCAGCCGGATGGCCGCAGGATCTCAGCCCTCCCCCTTCGCCCCCTCTCCCTTCGGCAGAGGGGCAAAGCGGTTGTCGCGGGGAAAGCCGCGCGGCGCCATGCGACCCGCCTGACCCCGCCGGCCCAGCCATTCGGTCAGGTCGGGCTCGCGCCGCACCTTGCCCCCCTCCACGCGCCCAGGACAGCCCCTCGGCCAGGTTCAGGGTGATGACATCCGCCAGCCCGCCATCGCGGAAGCTCTGAAGCCGCACGCCCTTGCCCCGTCCCATCCGGGGCAGCTCGGAGATCGGAAAGATCAGCATCTTGCGGTTCTGTCCGATGCAGGCGACATGGTCGCCCTCGACAGGCACCAGATGCGCGGCCCGTGCCCCTTCGGGCAGATTGAGCACCACGCGCCCTGCCCGCGTCTGGGCCAGCGCCTCATCCTCGGATAGCAGGAATCCGTACCCCGCATCCGAGGCGATCAGCAGCATCCCCCCCGGCCGGTGCACCCGAACTGCCACGACCGACGAATCGAGATCGAGATCGATCATCAGGCGCAAGGGTTCGCCCATGCCGCGCCCGCCGGGCAGGTTGGCCACTGCCAGCGTATAGAGCCGTCCGTTCGCCCCCAGCACCAGCAGCCTGTCCGTCGTCCAGGCATCCAGAAGAAAGCGCCCGCGGTCCCCGTCCTTGTAGCGCAGCTCGGCGCCGGCCCCATGGCCCTTGAGTGCCCGGATCCAGCCCATCTCGGACAGCACCACCGTGACGGGTTCGCGCTCGACCATGGCTTCGGGCGTGATCGGTGGGGCCTCGGGCGCTGCCTCGATGGCGGTGCGGCGCGCGCCCCCCGGAGCCTTCGCCCCGAAACGCTTGCGCATCTCGCGCAGATCGGCGGCGATCGCCTTCCATTGCAGAGCCTCATCGGCCAGCAGGGCCAGCAGTTCCCTCTGCTCGGCCTCGAGCGTCTCACGCTCGGAGACGAGCGCCATCTCCTCGAGCCGCCGCAGGCTGCGCAGCCGCATGTTGAGGATCGCCTCGGCCTGCGTCTCGGTCATGCGCAATCCGGGAGAGGCTGCATCCTGCCGCACCAGAGGGGAAAGATAGGCTTCCTCCGAAGCGGCGCGGGGCTGCGGCCGGGCCCAGTCCTCGGCCATCAGGGCGCCCTTGGGGTCCTCGTCATAACGGATGATGTCGATCACGCGGTCGAGATTGAGAAAGGCCAGCAGAAGCCCGCCCAGCACCTCGAGCCGCTGCGCGATCCGCGCGAGCCGATGCGTAGAGCGCCGCCGCAATACCTCGCGCCGGTGGGCGAGGAAGGCCTGCAGCACCTCCCGCAGCGAGCAGACCTTCGGCGTGACACCGTCGATCAGCACATTCATGTTGAGCGGCACCCGCACCTCGAGATCCGAAAGACGGAACAGCATCCCCATGAGCTGCTCGGGATCGACCGAACGGGACTTCGGTTCAAGCACGATGCGTACATCGCCCGCGCTCTCGTCACGGATATCGGCCAGGGCAGGAAGTTTGCGGCTCGAGACGATCTCGGCCAGCTTCTCGATCAGGCGGGATTTGGCCACGCCGTAAGGAATCTCGGTGACGACGATCTGCCGTGCCCCGCGGCCCAGCTCCTCCACGGTCCATCTTGCGCGCAGGCGGAAGGAGCCGCGCCCGGTGCGGTAGGCCTGGGCGATCGATTCGGGCGGTTCGACCAGGACACCCCCCGTCGGGAAATCCGGCCCCGGCACATGCGTCAGCAGCGCGTCATCCGGCAGGTCCGGCCTGCGGATCAACTCGAGGCAGGCGCCGATCAGTTCGTCGAGATTGTGCGGCGGGATCGCGGTCGCCATCCCCACCGCGATGCCCGAGGCCCCGTTGGCCAGAAGATGCGGCACCGCCGCAGGCAGCACGACGGGTTCGGTCAGCGTGCCATCATAGTTCGGCCGCAGATCCACCGCATCCTCGTCAAGCCCCTCCATCATCGCCATGGCCAGGGGGGTGAGGCGCGCCTCGGTGTAGCGGGCAGCGGCAGGGTTGTCGCCGTCGATATTGCCGAAATTGCCCTGCCCCTCGACCAGCGGGTAGCGCATGGCGAAATCCTGCGCGAGGCGGGCCATCGCATCATAGATCGCGGCATCCCCGTGCGGGTGATAGTTGCCCATCACATCGCCCGAGATCTTGGCCGACTTGCGGAACCCCCCCTCCGGCGTCAGCCGGAGTTCGCGCATCGCGAACAGGATGCGCCTGTGCACCGGCTTGAGGCCGTCGCGCGCATCGGGCAGCGCGCGATGCATGATCGTGGACAGGGCATAGGTCAGATAGCGTTCGCCGATGGCGCGGCGCAGCGGCTCGGACAGGAGGGCGGCAGCGCCGTCCCCGGAGGAAGGCGGAGGGGCTGAGGTCATGGAACTTCGCTAGAACATCGGAGTCGTCTCCGCAAGGCGCGACGGGGACGCTGATCTGTCGCGCCTCCTGCGCTATATGGGATGCCGTTGGGGGCCAGAGCCCCGATCGGCCCCTTGGAAATGGGCGCGCAACGACCAACGACCGAGAGGCGGCCATGAGAGTCTTCATCCTCCTGTCCTTCCTGTTCCTCGGCTGGCTCTACTGGGAACTGTCGGGCGGCGCCGACTTCGTGCCCGGGACGGTCACCGCGGAAGCGGACATCGCGCCGGCGGACGGAGCGGGCGGCAGAAACGGCACAGGACCCCTTGCCACGGTGACCGCGCCCGATCCCGATGCGGCGCCCGTCAGCCTGCCTTCCGGGGCCGCGACACCCCAGGTCACGCGCGCCGATACGGCACCGGCCGCGCTCGACGCTCTCGCAGCGGGCACGCGAGCACCCCTGCCCGAGAGCCCTCTTGCCCCCCGGAGACGCGCTGGCCACCATCGCCCCCGATCTGGCCGGCCGCATCGAGGAGGCCCTTGCCACCGCCCTTGTCGCACCGCAGACCGCCACCGGCACCGCTGCCGATGCAGCAGCTGCGGGCGATGCGTCCGGCATTCCGGGAGGGTTCCGCATCGTGACGGGTGATCGCGTGAACATGCGGGCCGGTCCGGGCACCGGCTTCGAGGTGGTGGGACAGCTTGTCGCCGGCCAGCGCACGGAGGTGCTCGGGGCCGAGGGGAACTGGCTGCGCGTGCGCGGCGAAGACGGAACCGAAGGGTGGATGTCGGCCCGCTATCTGGCCCCTCTCCCGGACGGGTGACAGGACGCCCCCCCTTGCGCCCGTCCTCCTGCCGCGTCAGGCACGGACGCGAAAGGGGCCCCCGGACCATGACGACCTTGACCGCGCCTTCGCGCAGCATCCTGATCACCGGCTGTTCCTCGGGCATCGGGCTCGATGCCGCCCGGACGCTGCGCGGCCGCGGCTGGCGCGTCCTCGCTTCCTGCCGCAAGCCAGCGGATTGCGAACGGCTCCGCCAGGAGGGTTTCGAGAGCTTTCCCCTCGATTACGCCGATCCCCTCTCGGTCGAACGCGGCGCGGCCGAGGCGCTGGAGCGAACGGAAGGGCGGCTCGATGCGCTGTTCAACAACGGGGCCCATGCCTGCCCCGGAGCGGTGGAGGATCTGCCGCGCGGCGCGCTCGAGGCGATCTTCCAGGCCAATCTCTTCGGCTGGCACGATCTGACACGGCGGGTGATTCCGGCCATGCGGGCGCGCGGCGCGGGGCGCATCGTCAACTGCTCGTCGGTCCTCGGCCTCGTGGGCGCGCGCTGGCGTGGCGCCTATGTGGCGACGAAATTCGCCCTCGAGGGGCTGACGGATGTGCTGCGGCTCGAGATGGCGGGCACCGGGATCGAGGTGATCCTGATCGAGCCGGGCCCCATCGCCACCCGCATCCGCGAAAACGCGGTGCCGCATTTCGAACGCTGGATCGACTGGCGCGCCTCGGCACGCGCCGCCGAATACGAGAGCCTGCTGCACCGTCTCTATGATCCACCCGCACGCAAGGATCGCTGGGAACTGTCTCCTGCGGCCGTCAGTGCGGTGCTGGTGCGGGCGCTCGAAAGCCCGCGGCCGCGGCCGCGCTACACGGTCACGGTGCCGGCAAGGGCGGCTTCGGTGCTGCGGCGCATCCTGCCGACCCGCGTCATGGACCGCATCACCCGGCGCGCCTGAAACCCCTACCCTTCCTTGAGCAGACGGCGCTTCTGGCGGTTCCAGTCGCGTTCAGCCTCGCTCGCGCGCTTGTCGTGGAGCTTCTTGCCCTTGGCGATACCGAGCTTGAGCTTCACGCGACCCTTGTCGTTGAAATACATGGACAGCGGCACGATGGTCATTCCTTCGCGCCGGGTGGCGGACCAGAGCCGGGCAATCTCGCGACGGCTGGCCAGGAGCTTGCGACGGCGGCGCTCCTCATGTCCCCAGGTCCGGGCCGGTTCATAGGGCGCGATATAGGCATTGACGAGCCACAGCTCCCCGTCCTCGACGGCGGCATAGCTCTCGGCGATATTCGCCTTGCCGTGACGCAGCGATTTCACCTCGCTTCCCATCAGCACGATCCCGGCTTCGAGATCGTCCTCGATGGCATAGTCGTGGCGGGCGCGCCGGTTCTCGGCGATGAGCTTGCGGTTGGGACTGGGTTTCTCGACCATGACGCTCCGAGATGCGCCGCGGAGGGGGCCGCGTCAAGCCGCCTGCCCGGAGCGGACAGGGACAAGGCGGCTCAGCTTCCCCGATACCAGGCGCGGATGAGCGCGCGCTCCTCCTCGGTCAGGCCGGTGATGTTGGCCGGGGGCATGGCGCGGCTCAGACCGGCCTGAAGATAGATCTCCCGTGCATGGGCCGCGATCTGGGCATCGGTCTCGAGCATGACCCCCTTCGGCGGCCAGTACAGGTTGCCCCAGCCCGGTTCGGCCGCGTGACACATGGCGCAGCGGCTCTGGACCACGTCGCGCACCGCCGCAAAGCCCTCGGCTTCGGCATGGCGGGCGGCTGCCGGCGGCATCGCCTCTGCGGTCGCGTCATAGGTGAAGGCACGGGGGACGGACAGAAAGACGATCAGGAGGAAGATCACCACCGTTGCCGCCCAGGTCCAGTGCGGCGCCCCTTGCGGGCATGGACCGTGTTGAACCAGTGCCGGATCGTCACCCCCATCAGGAAGACCAGACAGGCGATGGCCCAGGCATGATCGCCCCCGAAGGCCAGCGGATAGTGATTCGACAGCATCAGGAAGATGACAGGCAGCGTCAGATAGTTGTTGTGGGTGCTGCGCTGCTTGGCGATGCGGCCGTATTCCGGGTCAGGCCGGCGGCCCGCGATCAAGTCGGCCACGACGATCTTCTGGTTGGGGATGATGACGAAGAACACGTTGCCCGTCATCAGCGTGGCCGTGAAGGCGCCCATATGCAGAAGCGCCGCCCGACCCGAGAAGACCGAGGTGTAGAACAGCGCCATCAGGACGATCAGCCCGAAGAGGCCGAGCATGAGGCGAAACGGCTCGTTCCCGAAGCGCGAACGGCACATCGCGTCATAGGCGAGCCAGCCGAAGGCGAGGCTCGCGCCTGACAGGACGATGCCCTGCCAGAGCGGGATATCGGCCACCTGCGGATCGATCAGGAACAGCTCGCCCCCGATCCAGTAGACAAGAACCAGCAGGGCGAAACCCGAAAGCCAGGTGGAATAGCTCTCCCATTTGAACCAGACGAGGTCGGAGGGCATCCGCTCCGGCGCGACGAGATATTTCTGGATGTGATAGAAGCCGCCGCCATGGACCTGCCATTCCTCCCCATCGGCACCGGAGGCCAGCTGCCGGTCGCGGTGCAAGCCGAGGTCGAGGGCGATGAAGTAGAAGGATGAGCCGATCCAGGCGATGGCCGTGATCACATGAAGCCAGCGCACGGCAAACTCGGCCCAATGTGCGATCACTGCGAGATCATACATCCTGTCCCCCTTCTCTTCCGGTCAGGCTAGCGGGCGGCGGTGCCTGCGGGAAGAGGCGGGACGGTGGACGCCGGGTCAGGAGCCGCGATAGGTCGAATAGCCGAAGGGCGAGAGCAGCAGCGGGACATGGTAATGCCCGGCCTGCATGCCGAAACGGATCGGCACCTCGTCCAGGAAGGGCGGGTCGGTCAGGCAGGCACCCTGCGCGCGCAGATAGGCGCCGGCATGGAAGGTCAGCTCGTAGAGACCGGGGGCAAAGCGCTCCTTCGGCAGGATCGGTGCGTCGGTGCGTCCGTCGGCGTTGGTGACCGCCTCGGCCAGACGCTCGCGCCGCCCATCGGCAAGCCGATCGAGGACAACCCGCATGCCTGCCGCCGGCACCCCCCTCGCGGTATCGAGCACATGGGTCGTCAGCCAGCCCTCTGCCATTCCGGTTCCTCCTGACGACAGTTTCCGGGCAGGCGGGGCGGGTTGCAAGTCCCTGCATGTCGCGTCACCTTCGGACCCATGCTGGAGGCTCCCCGATATCTTCGAGATCTGCGCGGCCACGGCCCGACCCCGCCCGAGGCGGACTGGCCCGGGGATGCGCGCGTGGCCGTTTCCCTCGTGCTGAATTACGAGGAGGGCGGCGAGAACTGCCTGCTCCATGGCGATGCCGCCTCGGAGGCCTTCCTGTCCGACATCGCCGGCGCCCAGCCCTGGCCGGGCATGCGGCACTGGAACATGGAGTCCATCTACGACTACGGTGCGAGGGCGGGGTTCTGGCGGCTCCATCGGATGCTGCGGGATCTGCCGGTGACGGTCTTCGGGGTGGCCAGCGCGCTTGCCCGGTCGCCCGAACAGGTCAGTGCGATGAAGGCCGCCGGCTGGGAGATCGCCTCGCATGGCCTGAAATGGATCGAACACCGCGACATGGACGAGGCGACGGAGCGCACCCAGATCGCCGAGGCGATCCGCCTTCATGCCGAAGTGGTGGGAGAGAGGCCCCGTGGCTGGTATACGGGACGCTGCAGCATCAACACCGTGCGTCTCGTGGCGGAGACAGGCCTGTTCGACTGGATCTCGGACGCCTATGACGACGACCTGCCGCACTGGATCCATCTGGGCGGACGCGATCAGCTCGTGATTCCCTACACGCTCGAGGCCAACGACATGCGCTTCGCCGTCTCGCCCGGCTGGGTCACGGGACGGGATTTCGGCGATTATCTCTGCGACAGCTTCGATGTCCTGCATGCCGAAGGGGGACGGATGATGTCGGTCGGGCTGCATTGCCGCCTCGCCGGACGACCGGGCAAGGCGGCGGGATTGCAGCAATTCCTCCGCCATGCCGCACAGAAGGGGGGCGTCTGGTTCGCCACCCGGGGCCAGATCGCCGCGCATTGGCGCAGCCGCCATCCGCCCCGCCCCTCCGAACGCCCTTCGGCCATGACGCGCGAACGCTTCGTCGAACGCTTCGGCGGCATCGTCGAACATTCCCCCTGGGTGGCCGAGCGCGCCTGGATGCTCGAGCTGGGGCCGGCCCATGACAGCGCCGAGGGCCTGGCTCATGCATTCGCCCGGGTGCTCCGGAGCGCATCGGAGGAGGAGCAGCTCTCGGTGCTGCGTGCCCATCCGGATCTGGCAGGGCGGCTCGCGCAGGCGCGGCGCCTGACAGCCGATTCGGCCGCCGAGCAGGCCAGTGCCGGCCTCGATGCCCTGACAGATGCCGAGAGGGCGCGTTTCGAGGCCCTCAATGCCGCCTATGTCGCGCGGCACGGCTTTCCCTTCATCATCGCGGTACGCGACCACGACAAGGCCTCGATCCTGTCTGCCTTCGAGCGGCGGCTGACCCAGGAGACCGCCGCCGAGGCGGCCGAGGCCCTCCGTCAGGTCGAACGCATCGTCCTTCTGCGGCTGAAGACGATCCTGCCATGACCTATGCCTTTCCCCCTGGCGGACTGCCTGATCAGACCGGCGATCCCGCTGCCAATGGCGCCATCTTCACCGCGGCCTATGCCCTGATCCCCGCCGCGGTGCAGCGCGACATCGTCACCAGCCTGCTGCCCAGATGGGAACGGACGCGGGCCTGGATCCTCGCCCGTCCGCTGTCCGGCTTTGCCGAGACCTTCGCGCAGCTTGCCGTCGAGGTGGAGGCCGGTGGCGGCTCGGAAGATCCCGAGCCGGACTTCCATGCCGAAGGGGTGCTGTTCGTGGCCGAGGGCGAAGGCCGGCTCTGGGCGGCAGGGGGGCATCACGCGCTGACCGCCGGCAGCTATGCCTATCTTCCCCCCGGACGCCCCTGGGCGATCCGCGCCACGACCCGGCTTCGTCTCCACTGGATCCGGCGACGCTACATTCCGGTAGACGGTCTTGCGGTGCCGGAGTTCCTGCTGACCTCGGACGCGCAGACTCCCGTGAACTGGATGCCGGGAACGGAACAATGGGGGACGACGCGCTTCGTCGATCCGCAGGATCTGCGCCACGACATGCATGTGAATATCGTCACCTTCCGTCCCGGCGGGCGCATCCCCTTTGCCGAGACGCATGTGATGGAACACGGCCTCTATGTCCTCGAGGGGACGGCGCGCTATCTGCTCAACGACCGCTGGCACGAGGTCGGACCCGGCGACTTCATGTGGCTGCGCGCCTTCTGCCCGCAGGCCTGCATCGCCACGGGCGACGGCCCCTTCCGCTACCTGCTCTACAAGGATGTGAACCGTCATCCGGCGCTGACCTTCCGGGGCGCGCCGTGATCGGCATCGAGCCCCTGACGGCCGCGGCCTTTGCCCCCTTCGGCGAGGTGCTCGACGCCACGGGAGAGCCCGACCGCCTCATCAACCGGGGGCTCTGCGGGCGCTGGCACGACCGCGCGCAGCTCGACTTCGTCGCAGGCGGCCGGGCGGGGATCAGCCTCTTCCGTGCCCGGCCGCGCAGCCTTCCCTACCGCCTCGAGATGGTGGAACGTCATCCGCTCGGATCGCAGGCCTTCCTGCCGATGACAGCGGATCCCTTCCTCGTCATCGTCGCCGAAGGACAGCAGGCCCTGCCGGGCCGCATCCGCGCCTTCCTCGCGGCGCCAGGACAGGGGGTCAATCTGCGCCGCGGCTGCTGGCACGGGGTCCTGACACCCCTGCATGAGCCGGGGCTGTTCGCAGTCGTGGATCGCATCGCGCCCGAGGGCGAGCCGCCGGGGGCGAATCTCGAGGAATTCTGGCTGCCCGAGCCGCTGACCGTCGCCTGACCCACGGCCGGACCGCCTCCGCCAGACCCCGGCTCTCCCCCTCGCCAACGGAGGCAACCCGGCGCGTGAGGGAACGCAGTCGGCGGCTTACTCGGCCACCCGTTAGGCAGAGACGAAGCAACGGTAAGCCAAAGCGTTCTTTTGCGGCGGCCGGGGCCGTGGGAGCCTGGCGCGCGGGACCGCCGGACATCTTGCGGCAGCCCCTGCGGAGGCCGACGCGGGCAGCCCCCGTCACGGGGGGGGCGGCTCGCAGCGAGGGTCGTGACATGGCAGCGGAGAAGATCGACACGCTCGTGGTCGGCGGCGGTCAGGCCGGGATCGCGATGAGCGAGCATCTGGGCGCCAAAGGCATTCCGCATCTCGTGCTCGAGAAGGCCCGTATTGCCGAGGCCTGGCGCAGCGGGCGGTGGGATTCGCTCGTTGCCAACGGCCCGGCCTGGCACGACCGCTTTCCCCATCTCGAATTCCGGGGCTTCAACCCGGATGCCTTCGTTCCCAAGGACGCGGTGGCGGACTATCTCGAGGCCTATGCGCGCATGGTGAAGGCACCCATCCGCACCGGCGTCGAGGTGCTGCGGGCCGAGCGCATCGCGGGGCAGAGCGGCTTTCGCGTGCAGACCAGCGAAGGCGAGATCGAGACCCAACGCATCGTGGCGGCCACCGGAGCCTTCCAGATCCCGGTCATTCCACCGCTCGTGCCGGCCGCGGTGCCGGTGATGCAGATCCATTCCTTCCACTACCGTAACCCTGGCCAGTTGCCGGACGGCGCGGTCCTGGTGGTCGGTGCGGGCTCCTCCGGGGCGCAGATCGCCGACGAGCTCAACCGCGCCGGGCGCAAGGTCTATCTCTGCGTCGGCCCGCATGAGCGGCCTCCGCGTGCCTATCGGGGCCGCGATTTCGTCTGGTGGCTGGGTGTGCTGGGGCTCTGGGACATCGCTGCGCCCACGCCCGGCGCCGAGCACGTGACCATCGCGGTGAGCGGGGCCTATGGCGGCCGGACGGTCGATTTCCGCAGACTCGCAGGCGAGGGCATCACGCTCGTGGGGTCCGCCCGGGCCTGCGAGGACGGCGTGATCGCCTTCGCAGACGATCTCGCGCGGAACCTCGCCCGAGGCGACGCGAGCTATCTGAGGCTGCTCGATGCGGCCGACGCCCATGCGGCGCGCTATGGGCTCGACCTGCCCGAGGAGCCGCAGGCGCGCCAGCCCTTCCCCGATCCCGACTGCCTGATCCGCCCGATCCCCGCGCTCGACCTCAAGCGCGCCGGCGTAGGCGCGATCATCTGGGCAACCGGCTTCCGGCAGGACTTCGGCTGGCTCAAGGTGGATGCCTTCGACGCGCAGGGCCGGCCGCGCCACCAGCGCGGGGTGTCGAGCGAACCGGGGGTGTATTTCCTCGGCCTGCCCTGGCAGTCGCGGCGGGGTTCGTCCTTCCTGTGGGGGGTCTGGCACGATGCGAAACACATCGCCGACCAGATCGAGATCCAGCGCAACTACCTCGCCTACCTTCCCTCGCGCCGGCCTGCGCCCCTCAGGGCCAGGGTCACGCGACACGGACTTAGACCCGACCTCAGCAATGATGAGACAGAGCGTAATTTCGCAGCCTTGCCCAGCGGTGCGATCCTGCCTGCATGGGCGGCGCCGGCGCGGCCCCGGCACCCCTGCCCCGACGACCGCCAACCCGTTGAGGAGAAGCCGATGGCGCATACCCGGATCCGCAGGTTCAACACCCGCGACACCTACCCCGAACAGAAGCTCGACAACGACCTCTGCCACGCGGTGGTCACGCGCGGCGGCCGCACGGTCTGGCTGCGCGGGCAGTGCCCGCAGAACCTCGACGACGGCACCAACATCGCGAGCCACGATCCCGCCGAGCAGACCCACAAGGTCATGCAGAACATCCGTCAGCTGATCGAGGAGGCCGGCGGGCGCATGGAGCATCTCGTCAAGATCGTGGTCTATCTGACCGACGTGCGCCACCGCGAGGCCGTCTACCGCACCATGGGCCAGTACATCCGGGGCGTGCACCCGGTTTCGACCGGCCTCGTGGTGCAGGCCCTCGCGCGCCCCGAATGGCTGGTGGAGATCGACGCGATCGCGGTGATCCCGGACGAGGCGTGAGGTCGGGGCGGGCAGCGGACCGGCGGCGGGCGGAACCGCACGGAGGCAGGGAGGGATCGCGACGATGACCTTCTCGCTTGTGGCGCGCTGTGCCAAGACGGGGATGTTCGGGGTGGCCATCGCCTCGTCCTCGCCGGCGGTGGCGGCGCGCTGCGCACATGCCCGGGCGCGGGTGGGCGCGGTAGCCACGCAGAACGTGACCGACCCGCGGCTGGGGCCGCTGACGCTCGATCTGATGCAGGGCGGGATGTCGGCGCCCGAGGCCGTGGCCGAGATGTCCCGCCGCGCGGCCTTCCCCGAATACCGGCAGGTGCTGGCGGTGGACACCCGCGGGGCGAGCGCCATCCACTCCGGCACCAGGGCCCTGGGGGCTCTGGGCCGAGGCGCAGGCACGCGATGTGGCCGCGGCGGGCAACCTGCTTGCGGATGCGGCCGTGCCGCAGGCGATGCTCGCGGCCTTCGCCACCGCGGAGGGGCATCTGGGCGACCGGCTGCTGGCGGCCCTCAGGGCCGGTCTCGACGCTGGAGGCGAGGCGGGCCCGGTGCATTCCGCCGGCCTGATGGTCGTCGATGTCCAGTCCTGGCCGCTCGTCGATCTGCGCTGCGACTGGAGCGACGACTGCCCCGTCGCGGCCCTGGCCCGGGCCTGGGAGGTCTACCGGCCGCAGATGGAGGCCTATGTGCTGCGGGCGCTCGACCCCCGGCAGGCCCCGTCCTTCGGCGTTCCGGGGGACGAATGAGCGACGCCGCGCCGCGACCGCCACCGACCAACCCCGAAACAGGGGGGCCCATGCCTGAACTGTCCCGCGACGACTGGCACGCGCTGGCTGGATGGATTCCGTTCCGCGACAAGGCCTTCATCAACGGCCGCTTCGTCGATGCAGCCTCGGGCGAGATCTTCGACAGCATCAACCCGGCGACCGGCGAAGTGCGGGCGCGCGTGGCCGCCTGCGACGGGCGAGCGCAAGGCGGCGCTCCTGAAGCTCGCCGAGACCATCCCGGCCCATCGCGACGAGCTGGCCCTGCTCGACAGCCTCGACATGGGGAAGCTGGTCACCGATGCCGCGACCATCGACCTGCCCAGACGCGTCGCATCATGGGCTCCATCGAGCGGAGCAAGGCCACCACGCAGCTGGTGGCCGGCACGGTCTCGGTCAACACCGTCGATGCGCTGTCGCCCCAGACGCCCTTCGGCGGCATGAAGCAGTCGGGCTTCGGATGCGACCTTTCGCTGCCCTCGCTCGAGAAGTATACCGCGCTCAAGACCGTCTGGACCAAGTACAGGGCGTGACGGCGCGACCCGGGGGGCGCCTTGGCCATCCGCTATACATTGCGCCAGCTCGAGTATTTTGTCGCCGTGGGCGAGGCGGGGTCGATCGCGCTGGCCTCCGACCGCCTGCATGTCTCTTCGCCCTCGATCTCGGCGGCGATCGCGCAGCTCGAGAAGGAGTTCGGCCTGCCCCTGTTCATCCGCCAGCACGCGCACGGGCTGACGCTGACCCCCGCGGGACAGACGATGATGGATCAGGCGCGCAACGTGCTGCGCGAGGCCGAGCGGCTGGCCATCCTGGCCGGCGACATCTCGGGCGTGCCGAACCGGCCCCTGGCGCTGGGCTGCCTCCTGACCATTGCGCAGATGATCCTGCCCGATCTGCGCCGCAGCTTCGAGACCGCGCATCCCGGGATCCGCGTCACCCAGCGCGAGCTCGATCAGGCCGAGATCTTCAGCTACATCCGCCGGGCCGAGATCGACATCGCCCTGACCTACAACCTCGATATCCCCACCGACCTGCGCTTCGTCACCCTGGCCGAGCTGCCCCCCTACGCGCTGGTGGCCGAGACGCATCCTCTGGCCGAGCGGCCGACCGTGTCGGTGGAGGAGCTGCGCGACCATCCCATGGTGCTGCTCGACCTGCCCTTCAGCGCGGACTACTTCCTGTCGCTGTTCCCGCGCGAGGGTGCCCGCCCCCGGATCGCCGAGCGCACCCGGGACATCGCAGTGATGCGCAGTCTGGTGGCCAACGGCTACGGCTTCTCGATCGCCAACATCCGCCCCCTGACCGACGAGGCCCCCGATGGAAGGAAGTTGCGCTTCATTCCCATGGCGGGCGATCTGCGCCCGATGCGCCTCGGCCTCCTGATGGCGCAGGAAGCCGGCAGCCTCGCCGTCATCCGTCTGTTCATCGATCATTGCCGCAGACGCGTGGCCGCGGGCGCGGTGCCCGGACTGGGCGGCTTCCCCGCTACGGCCGATGCGCCCCGGACGGCTCGCCTCACCTGCGAGAACCGCGCCTCAGGGAAAAGCTAATCCCGGCTTCCGCAAGCCCGGCCTTGCTGGGCGCGGGCGGCCTTCTATCGTTCCTTCCGGGCCGGACTGAACAACCGCAAGGAGACCGCACGATGCGCGATCCCCGCTACGACATCCTCTTCGAGCCGATCCGCATCGGCCCCTGACCGCCAGGAACCACTTCTATCCGATGCCCCATTGCGACGGCGGAGGCGATGCGCGGCATCAAGGCGGAAGGCGGCTGGGGCGTGATCTTCACCGAACAATGCGAGATCCACCCCAGTTCCGAGATCACCTCCGTCATCGAGCTGAGGCTGTGGGAGGGCCGCGAGATCCCCCTGCTTTCCCGCATGGCCGAGCGGATGAAGAGCCATGGCGCGCTGGCCGGCATCCAGCTCGCCTATCCGGGGGTCAACGGGCCCAACCTCTACACCCGCGAGGTGCTGCTGGCGGTCTCGGCCATGCCCCGCCGGACCTTCACCTGCGATCCGGTGCAGGCGCGCGCGCTCGACCGGCAGGACATCCGCGACCTGCGCCGCTGGTTCGTCATGGCCGCCCGTCGCGCGCAGACCGCCAGGTTCGACCTGATCTGCCTCTACGGCGCGCACGGCTTCGGCATCTTCCAGCAGTTCCTGAGCCGCGCCACCAACCAGCGCAGAGACGAATACGGCGGCAGCCTCGAGAACCGCTCGCGCTTCCTGCGCGAGGCGGTCGGCGAGCGAATGGCGATCACGCTGTGCCTGTTGCTCGACGAGAGCATCGGCGCGCTCGGCTTTTCCAATGCCGAGCTGCGCGACTTCATCGCGCTGAACCGCAAACTGCCCGACCTGTGGGATCTGGCTCAGGGCACGTGGGAGGAGTGCTCGGGGCCATCGCGCTTCCAGGAGGACGCGTCGCAGGAAGCACTGGTGCGCGGCATCCGCGGCCTGACCGACCGCCCTTTCGCGTGGGGCGCTTCACCTCTCCCGATGCGATGGTACGCCAGATCCGCGCCGGCATTCTCCTCATCGGGTGCGCCTGTCCCTCGATCGCCGCCCCCTTCCTGCCGAAGAAGATCGAGAAAGGCCCCATCGAGGACATCCGCGAATGCATCGGCTGCAACATCTGCATCACCGGCGACATGACCATGTCGCTCAGCCGCTGCACCCGGACCCCCCCCTTCATGGAGGAATGGCGCAAGGGCTGGCATTCCGAGCGGATGAACCCCAAGGGCGAGAGCCGTAGCGTGCTGGTGGTGGGCGCGGGGCCGGCGGGGCGCGAGGCCGCGCGCGCCGGCTCTGCGCGGCTACGACGGGCGCTGGCCAAGGCGACCACCCAGCTCGGCGGGCGGTGTCGCGCGATCGCAGGCTGCCGGGTCTTTCGGCCTGGGGACGGGTGGCTGACGGCCGCGAACACCAGATCCGCCGACGGTCCAATGTGGAGATCTACCTCGACAGCCGGCTTGATGCCGACAGCATTCTGGGGTTCGGCTTCGAACATGTCTGCATCGCCACCGGCGCTCGCTGGCGCCGCGACAGGGTCAACCGCCAGCATGTGGTCCCCTTCCCCATCGATCCCGGCATGCCACTGTGCATCCCCGACAACATCATGGAGGGCAACCTGCCCACGGGCGGCGTGGTGATCGCTGGGGACAACCATTACCATATGGGCGGGGTGTTGGCCGCGCTGCTGGCGATCCGTGGCTGCGAGGTCAGCCTGATCACCCCCGCGGCCCATGTCAGCGACTGGACGCGCAACACGCTCGAACAGGCAGCCATCCACCAGCACCTGGCCGGGCTCGGGGTCGAGATCGTGCTCAAGCGCGGCGTGACCGCCATCGGTGCGGGGCATGCGGTGTCGAACTGCCTCTACACCGGCACCACGGGGTCCCATGGCTGTGATGCGGTGGTGAGGGTCGCATCGCGCCAGGGCGAAGATCGGCTCTTCCGCGACCTCGCGGCGCGGCAGGAGACCTGACCGATGCGGGCATCCTCAACGTCCGCCTGATCGGCGATGCCGAGGCACCCGGGCCCATCGCCTGGGCCACCTAGGCCGGGCACCGCTCGCGCGCGAGCTCGACACGCCCGCCTTCCGGCGCGAGATCACGGAACTCACGCCGGACTGGCCGTGACCGGTCCCCCGCGCGACCCCCGCCCATTCGGGCGGCGATCCGGACGCCGGCGCGGGCGTTCTGCCTGTCTTGGGCTCGTCCTAACACGCGCTGAGGAACTCGTTTCTTCGCCGGCACAGCCGCGTAGTGAGCTTGCTGGAAAGGCCGCCCCTCCGCGCAGGCCGAGAGGAGGCCTGCTTGTCCCGATCACCCGCTGCGGCCATCGATGTCCGGGGATGTCGGGAATGCGGTCAAGCGCTACGGCGAAATGGCGCACTCAAGCGGATTTCGCTGTCCATCCGGGACAACGGATTCTTCACCCTGCTTGGGCCCTCGGGCTGCGGCAAGACCACGCTGTTGCGGATGATCGCCGGCTTCGAGGATGTCACCGAGGGCAAGATCCTGCTCTTCGGCGAACGCATCGCGGGACTGCCGCCCAACCGGCACCCCGTCAACAGCAAGTCCAGAACTCTGCGCTGTTCCCGCACATGACGGTGCTCGAGAACGTCGCCTTCGAAGTCGAGATGCGGGGCGATCACGCCAGCAGGCGCGGCGCCGGGCGGGCGAGTTGCGCGAACTCGTTCGGCTGTCGGACTTCGCCGGGCGCAGGCCCGCGCAGCTCTCGGGCGACCAGTAGCAGCAGCAGCGCGTGGCGTCGGCCCGCGCGGGCGCCCGAGCCGCGGGTGCTGCTGCTCGATGAGGCGCTCTCGGTCCTCGACCTCAAGCTGCGCAAGGCGATGCGGCTCGAGCTCAAGGACCTGCAGCACGACACGGCATCATCTTCCTTCGAGCGGGTCGCTCATTACCCAGACTACGACTGTCGGATCGGTCGGATGCAGCTGATGGTCTATTTCCGCGGCCAGAAGCTTGGCGGCCTGAACCGGCAGGCATTGCATTGGTATTTCTCGAAGGTGTTCGTCCGCGAACAGGGATCCCCCGACCTCATGACTGCGCATGGCTTCGAGCATGTCGTCCACAACGAGAAGCACGACTACTGGCTCGGAAAGGGGCTCAACGCTCTGGCACGCTTCGAGGACGCGATGGTCGCCATGACGGGCCTTCGTCCATGAGTCGGCGTCATTTGTTGACGGGCGCCGTGGGGTTTTTGTTGACCCGGTGTTGACACGGACGCGGAACGCAAAAGGTCTCCCGTTCGGGAGACTCTTAAGCGGCTTATTCTTTGAGAGATTTGGTTGCGGGGGCAGGATTTGAACCTGCGGCCTTCAGGTTATGAGCCGTGCCGAACGAACCATGAACAATCACTCGGAACCGCGAGTTCTTACGCAATTTCCGACACTTGCCGATCCCGGCAAATCGACCTCGCTTCGCGCGATCTGTGAGAATTGCGCAGCATATTTCGGCCTCGTGCTTCCACGATGCTTCCAACGGGCCGAGACTTGATTTTCCGGTAACAAAACCATCAGTGCAGGGTTTCCGGCCGCTCGATCACATAGGTTTCGAGCATCTGCTGGCGTGCCTTGCGACAGGCCTGGATGATCGTGTTGATCTCGGTCTCTGCGATCCGGGTTAGTTCGCGAAGGTGCTTTGCGGTGTCCTCCATGGTCGATGTGTCAGTCGAGCCCGGCGCATCGGCCGCAAGGTTTTCGGTCGCCGCGAACAATGCGCGCAGCTCTCCCAGAATGCCGATTGCCCTGTGTGCGCTTTCAGGGAAATCCATCTCGTCCTGTCCCGCGAAAAGCCCGTCGATAAAGCCGTCGAGTTCCTCGCGCCGAACCCTGGCGAGGCGCCCGAGATACGCGTGGCTGGCCGGTGCGATCTTCACCCGGGCGAGCTTGAAAGGGTCGCTGCGCTTCTGGTGCACGCTGAGGCCGTTCCACAAGCTCTGCAGCAGGGTGCCGAAGAAAGCTTCCGCCTCGCCCTTGTCCTCGAAGACGGGAAGTTCGTCGTCCCAGACACGGTGGATTTCCTGCATGGGCGATGCATTCACGTCCGGCGTCGCGATGTTGCCCATGAAGCGTGCACGGACCTGATGATACGGCAGCGGGCACGCGTAGTGCTTGAGGAGCGCCCGGATCGCACCATCATCGACTGACTGTTTCTTGCCCCGCGCTGCCATCACGTCTCCTGTCGGCTCGGGGCAAAGGTTAGGATATTGGCCGTGCGAGCGCCATAACAGATGACCCCTTTCGAGCGGCGCGTGCCGCTCGGTCGTGGCGTGACCCCACGCGGTCGCGTGTCATCAGCCTTCGGCCAGCGACCAGAAGCCGAACTTTCTGCCGTGCTCTTCCTTCAACCGGGCGACGTAGGCGTCGTGCGTCTCGAATGCGCCGAAGTCCTGGATATCCTCCGCGAGCCGGGCGCACTCGGTCAGGTGGTCGGCGGCATGGCGATATCGTTTCGAGCGCGCCTTGGTCAACGTGAAGTCGATCATCGCGCGCAGCGCCAGCGTCGCCGCCAGTGGATAACGCTCTGACAATGCCTCCGCCGCGGGCACCAGATACTCGAAGTGATCCCCGTCGATCTCCGAATGCCGGGCCACCAGCAGTTCCGCGGCGCGATCCAGCGCCGGCCAGTCGAGGAAGAACTGAAGCGCAGCAAGAAAGCTTGGATGGGCCGTGGCCTGCGCCATCGCCCTCTCTTCGGCCTCGATGTCATCGAAGTCAGGCAGCCGCTTGAGATAGGCGCGCAGATGCTCGACCGATAGGGTCCGCTCGAAGGTTTCCCAACGGAAGGCCTGAGCCTCGTCTAAGCGGCCCAGCGCTTCAAGCACCGCGAGGCGCGTCTCGGTCCATTCCCTCGGGATCCAGCCGTTATTGCCGAACTCGGCCCGCTCGATGAAGCCGAGCGCATCCTCCGCACGGCCCGCGCCCAGAAGCCGCTGCGCGATCTCGGCTGCGATCTTCGGAACCCGGCGCGTCTCTGGTTCATATTGGGCGATGAAACCATCGACGTCGCCCAGCGCATCGCCGATGTCCTTGAGCGCCATCGAGACGGTGCTCTGCCGCGCGCGTTCCGCCATCTCGTGGGCATATCGGGGGCCGCCAGTGCCCCAGCCCACCTGTTCCCAATCGCCTTTCGGTGGCACGGGCACCGGCGTGCGCCCGAGCTCCTCGACCAGCTCCTTCAGATACTCCAGACCAGCGGGACCGAGCGCCGGCGCCAGGAGAGCGATCAGATCGTCATACTGGCCATAGCCATTGTCCTGCAGCGCGTCGAGAACCTGCCGCGCCAGCGCCTTCGGTTCCGGCCGGGCGACCTTCGCCAGCGCGCCCAGATCGGCGCAGGCCTGGTGGAAGATGTCGATGACCGTGCCGCTGGAATCGTCGCAGCGCTCGAACACCGGCGTCGCGACGCCCATGAACCGCCACATCAGCGTCAGCGCCTCTTGCGGATCCGCGGGAGCAATCCGCTCGACGATGGCGCGCCGCTGGGTTTCGAGGTCATCGACCAATGCCTTGCGGTTCTCCAGGTAACGAAGCTGCGGGCGCGGGCAATGCTGGTCAGCCGCTTGGTGATCTCCCGCGCGGCCTCCCTCGGGCTCTGCGCACCCGCCAGCGCGAGCCGCAGCTTCCGCTTGGCGGCCGCATTGCCGGTGCTGATCTCGATAAGGAGTTGCGCCAGGCGCTCCGCACCCAGCGCCTCGAGGTTCTTTGCATTGAGGGTAGTCTTGGAAGCCATTGGAGCCCCGATATCGTTTGCAGGCCAGCTTATCAGCGGGTCGCAGGGTCCGGAACCTGCGATGTGATTCGATGGGCTCACCGATTCCCCGCGCCAGAGCGTGGAATCCCCCTACTCGGCAATACGGGGAATTTCCTTTTTCTTCGCAATTTCAATGTGTTCGTTGACTGTCGCCCGCGCTTCAGCACTGTGGAACGGCGAAAGAACCACCGAAGAGTGCCATGCCCAGGATCACCAAACGCCTCGTCGACGCCGCGGAAGCCCGCGCCACCGAATACTTCGTCTGGGACAGCGACATCCCAGGCTTCGGACTTCGGGTGCTGCCGAGCGGGCGCAAGGGCTACGCGGTCCAGTACCGCGCCGGACGCCGGTCCCGGCGGATCAGCCTCGGGCCCAGCACGGTGCTGACCTGCGAGCAGGCGCGCAACCGCGCCATCTCCATCGTCGCCGCCGCGCGCAACGGCGCGGACCCCGCCGCCGATCGCGACGCGGGGCGCAAGGCGATCACGATCAAGGAACTGGCCGAGCGGTTCGACAGGGAACACATCGCGATCCGCGTGAAGGCCAGCACAGCCAAGGAATATCGCCGGAACCTCGAACGCTTCATCCTGCCCGCGCTCGGGCAGCTGACGGTCACGGGCATCACCCGGGCGGACGTGGCGAAGTTCCATCACGACATGCGTCACATCCCCTATCAGGCGAACCGCTGCCTCGAAGTGGTCTCGAAGATGTTCAGCCTTGCAGAAATGTGGGGGCTGCGTCCGGACAGCACAAATCCGCGAAAGCACATCCGGAAGTACCCCGAAGAGAAGCGCGAGCGGTTCCTCAGCGCGGCCGAACTCCGCCGCATCGGCGAAGTGCTGCGCGAGATGGAGGCGGAAGGGGTGGCACTGCCCTCGGCCATCCTCGCCGCCCGTCTCCTCATCCTGACCGGGTGTCGGCTGAACGAGATCATGACGTTGAAGTGGGCGTACGTCGATCTTGACGTCCCTGCCCTGCGCCTGCCGGATTCCAAGACAGGGGCGAAGGTCGTCCACGTCGGCCAGCCAGTGGTAGACCTGCTGCGGGATGCCCAGCGCATCGACGGCAACCCGTGGGTGATCACCGGCACCCTGCCCGGCAAGCCGCTGAGTGATCTGCAACCCTTCTGGCAGCGCGTCCGCGCCCGTGCCGGGGTAAAGGACGTCCGCATCCACGACTTGCGCCACACCTTCGCGTCCACAGCCGTGGCGTCGGGTCAGGGCCTGCCGATGATCGGCAAGCTCCTCGGCCACACGCAGGTCCAGACCACGGGGCGCTACGCCCATCTGGCGGTCGAGCCGGTGCGGATGGCGGCGGACGCAGTGGCGCAGAACCTGCGGCAATCCTTGGGATAATTGGTGTTGGAGATCGGCTATCACGCTTGAACGTTTCTCTTGGGATCGTTGGTTCGTGCTTTGACGTCATAGACCCGCGGGACAGCAGGCGCGTCGCTTGCCAAGGCTCCGAGCTCTTTGTCCTGCAAAGCACGCAACGCCGACCACGTCAGGGCTTCCCGAAAGAATGATTTCAGGATGTCCGTGCGCAACCTGCAGCAATCATGCCCTAGCAATGTCTGGCAAAGTCTGGCACCCTCCCCCTCATCACATTCGAGAGGGAGCAGGTCCATGACGGACCCCATTCTCACTTTGCCAGAGGTCGCCGTTTTGTTGAAGGTTGCAGAGAAGACTGTCTACACGATGGCGCAAACCGGCCAGATCCCGGCGTTCAAGGTTCGGGGCCAATGGCGGTTCAAGCACGACGATATTGATCGGTGGATCGATGAACAGAAGGCGGTGGTGAAGGGGAACGCGGCAAAGGACTCCCCCAATGTCTGAGCAGTTCTTCGAAAAGCCAATCCTGAATTCCCCCTACGAATATCCGGGCCGCCATTGGGAACTGGATGCAGATGGCCAGCCAACGAACCGAATCATCGAGTCACGGCGCCGCTCGGACCTGATCACGCCGGTGCCCAAGACGAAGAAGCAGCGGAAAAGCCAGAAGCAGGGCGCACTTCTCCTCGGTGCGGATGACGAGTTAGCGTCCGAGGAGCTGGTGTAATTTCAT
>NZ_KE557324.1:327152-350178 GCF_000442315.1 Rubellimicrobium thermophilum DSM 16684 | reverse complement strand
GAGGCCTTCGCCGAGATCGACAAGGAGGAGATCGACCCCATTCTCAGCATAACCACGAAAGCCGCCTGATCATGCCCTCAGGCCATCCAGGAATTTACACCAGCTTGACGGACGTGACCGATGACGATCTGTCGACTGCGGATCAAGAATACAACCCCACCCCGATCATCAACGAGGTCCGGGGTTATGTCGAAACGTGGCGCAATCTTCCGAACCCTGACCAATGGCTGGTGACGCCGGAAACAGCCCGGCTGCTGCAACATTGGAGGCACCACAAGTTCGAGGGCGTCCGCCCCTTCTTCTGCCAGATCGAGGCCGTTGAAACCGCGATATGGTTGACCGAGGTCGCCCCGAAGATGGGGCCGCGCGTCGCCAAGTTCTGGGCGCACATCAAGGGGGCCAACGAGCAGGCCAATCCCGAACTGATGCGCATTGCGCTGAAGCTCGCGACCGGGGCGGGCAAGACCACCGTCATGGCGATGCTGATCGCCTGGCAGACGGTGAACGCCGTGCGTCACCCGAACAGCAAGCAGTTCTCCAGTCGCTTCCTGATCGTCTCGCCTGGTATCACCATCCGGGACCGGTTGCGTGTGCTGCTGCCGAACGACCCCGAAAACTACTACCGTTCGCGCGAGATCACGCCGCCCGACATGCTGCGCGACATTCAGGCGGCGAAGATCGTCATCACCAACTATCACGCTTTCAAGCTGCGCGAGAAACTGGTGATCGCCAAAGGCACAAGGCAGGCGCTGGAGGGCTGGCGCGGCGAAAAGGTCCAGACGCTGGAGACCGAAGGCGAGATGATCCAGCGGGTCATGGGCGACCTGATGGGCCAGAAGAACATCGTCGTTCTGAACGACGAAGCACATCACTGCTATCGCGAGAGGGTGAAGGACGCCGTCGGCGAGACCGAGGACGATCTGAAAGGTGACGAGAAAAGCGAGGCCAAGGAGAACAACGAGGCTGCGCGACTGTGGATTTCCGGTCTGGAAGCAGTCAAGCGGAAGCTCGGCATCAGCCTCGTCTACGACCTGTCGGCCACGCCATTCTTCCTTCGAGGCTCAGGATATATCGAGGGCACGCTGTTTCCCTGGACGATGTCCGACTTCTCGCTGATGGACGCCATTGAATGCGGGATCGTGAAACTGCCGCGCGTGCCGATCGCCGACAACGTGCCAGGCGGCGACACGCCCAAGTTCCGCAACCTCTGGGACCACATCGGCAAGAAGCTTCCCAAGAAGGGACGTGCGGCAGGCAAGGCGCTCGATCCGTTCAGCCTGCCGGTCGAGCTTCTGACCGCTCTGGAAGCCCTTTACGGTCATTACGAAAAGACGTTCCAGCTTTGGCAGGACAAGGGGATCGGCGTTCCGCCGGTGTTCATCGTCGTCTGCAACAACACGGCGACGTCGGAACTGATCTACAAATACATCTCGGGCTTTGAGCGGGTCAGCGACGACGGCACCAAGACCACCCTTGAGAATGGCCGCCTTGCCCTTTTCCGGAACTATGACGACTTCGGCAATCGTCTTGCTCGCCCGAACACGATCCTGATCGACAGCGCGCAGCTGGAATCCGGCGAGGCACTCGACAAGGACTTCCGCGAGATGGCGGCTGTCGAAATCGAGCAGTTCAAGCGCGAACTGGTCGAGCGGACGGGCGACATCACAGCCGGCGACAAGATCGACGAAGCCACCCTTCTGCGCGAGGTCATGAACACCGTCGGCAAGAAGGGGCGCTTGGGCGAACAGATCCGCTGTGTGGTCTCGGTCTCCATGCTGACCGAAGGGTGGGATGCCAACACCGTCACTCACGTGCTTGGAGTCCGCGCCTTCGGCACGCAGCTTCTCTGCGAACAGGTGATCGGCCGCGCGCTGCGCCGCCAATCCTACGAGTTGAACGACGAGGGGCTGTTCAACGTCGAATATGCCGATGTTCTGGGCATCCCCTTCGACTTCACCGCGAAACCGGTGATCTCCCCCCCGGCGGCGCCTCGCGAGACCGTCCGCGTCCACGCGGTCAAGCCCGACCGCGACGCGCTGGAAATCACCTTCCCCCGCGTCGAAGGCTACCGGGTCGAACTGCCGGATGAACGGCTCGAGGCCAACTTCGGTCCCGATCATGTCCTGGAACTGACGCCGCAGCTGCTCGGCCCTTCCATCACCACCAACCAGGGCATCATCGGCGAAGGCGTGGACCTGACGCTCGAGCATCTGGAGGACATGCGCCAGTCCACCATCCTGTTCCACCTGGCACGGCACCTTCTCTACACCAAGTACCGCGATCCCGGAGAAGAACCGAAGCTGCACCTTTTTGGCCAACTGAAGCGCATTACCCGCCAGTGGCTGGACGGCGGCTACCTGAAATGCACCGGCGGCACCTATCCGGCACAACTGGTCTACAAGGAAATCGCCGACATGGCGGCCGAGCGGATCAAGGCGGCCATCACCGAAACGCTGAAGGGCGAGAACCAGATCAAGGCGATCCTCGACGCCTACAATCCCACCGGCACGACCGCCTACGTCAACTTCACCACGTCCAAGGCGCTGCGCTGGCAGACCCGCCCCGACAAGTCCCATGTCAACTGGGTCGTCTGCGACAGCGACTGGGAGGCCGAGTTCGCCCGCGTCGCCGAAAACCACCCCCGCGTGCTGTCCTACGTCAAGAACCAGGGGCTTGGCCTCGAGGTGCCCTACCTCTCCGGCTCCACCCCGCGCAAATACCTGCCCGACTTCATCGTTCGCATCGACGACGGCAAGCCCGACCCGCTGAACCTGATCGTCGAGATCAAGGGCTTCCGCGGCGAGGATGCGAAGGACAAGGCGAACACCATGCGCGCCTACTGGGTGCCGGGCGTCAACAACCTCGGCAAGTTCGGGCGCTGGGAGTTTGCCGAGTTCACGGCTGTCTACGAGATGGAGGCCGAGTTCGCCAGGCTGATCGACGGTCTTGCGTCTCGGGAGGTTGCGTGATGCGCTGCGCGGTTGACGGATTCGCAAGAAAAGTTACATACAAGGGCATCCGCCCCTTGGCAGTACGCTGTGTTCCTAGCGATCACGAACGCAGCCGACCCCTTGGGGCTTACGTCGTTTTGGGGGCCACCGCATGAGCAAGGTGGCGATCCTCATAGACGGCGGCTATTTCCTCAAGCGCCTGCCGACCGTGTTCCAGCAGGCCAAGCCGGGCGACCCCGAGTCGGTCGCCTGGGCGCTGCGCCGCCTGATCGCATCGCACCTGAAATCCCGCAACCGGATCGAGAAGCTGCCGCACGAGCGCGCGCTGCTTTACCGCTCTTTCTTCTACGACGCGAAACCCTATCTCGGGAAAGAGCATCGCCCCGTCTCGGGCAAGTCCATCGACTACGCCCGCAGCGACGAGGCGAAGTTCCGGCTTGCCCTCCATGACAGGCTGCGGCGCATGTCGCATATGGCCGTCCGCCTGGGCGAGGTGCGGCGCGAACGCGGCTGGATCCTTCGAGAGGACGCCCAGAAACGCCTGCTGAAAGGCGAGATCGCCGTCGCCGATCTGGCCGACGACGATTTCACCCCCGGCCTGCGACAAAAGGCGGTGGACATGCGCATCGGCACCGACATCGCCTCGCTGACGCTCAAGCGGCAAGTGGATACGATCATCCTCGTCGCCGGCGACAGTGACTTTGTCCCGGCATCGAAGCTGGCGCGGCGCGAAGGGGTGAAGGTCATTCTCGACCCGTTGTGGCGCAGCGTCGCGCCGGAGCTTTTCGAACATATCGACGGGCTGCAAAGCGGCTTCGCCAAACCGGGAACCGCCGCCGCAGGCCAGGTCGAGCAGGAACAGGATATCGAGTGATGGCCAAGAAACCCATCGAGGTCGAAACCCTCACCCACGACGCCACGCGCAAGAACATCCCGACGGCGGAGTTCGAAAGCCTGATGCGCGATCAGGACAAGACGCCCATTCAGCTCGCCTACGAACGCCGCAACCGCGACCTCGACCCGCAGCTCGTCTGGCGCGGCAAGGATGAACAGGACTGGTCCGACCTGATCGTGCAGGCGCCCCCCCTCTACATCCAGGAAAAGGTCCACCCCAAGGTCATCATCGACGACCTGAGGCGCGACAGCGCCCGCCGCCGCGCGGCCGAGGCGCCGCCGCAGCCCGACCTCTTCGCCGATTTCAACGGTCTGCCCGATGCCGAGGCCGCGACCGAGTTCTACCAGCACGATCAGCACTGGTCGAACCGGATGATCGTGGGCGACAGCCTGTCGGTGATGGCGTCACTCGCCGAGCGGGAAGGCCTGCGCGGTCAGGTGCAGTGCATCTATTTCGACCCGCCCTATGGCATCAGGTTCAACTCCAACTTCCAGTGGTCCACTACCTCGCGCGATGTGAAGGATGGCGACCGCACCCATGTGACGCGCGAACCCGAACAGGTCCGCGCCTTTCGCGACACCTGGAAGGACGGCATCCATTCCTACCTGACCTATCTGCGCGACCGGCTGACCGTGGCGCGCGATCTGTTGGCCGAGAGCGGCAGCATCTTCGTGCAGATCGGCGACGAGAACGTCCACCGTGTGCGGGCGCTGATGGATGAGGTGTTTGGGGAGGGTAATTTCGTTAGCCAAGTTGTCTTAAAGACAACGAGTGGCGCGGGAAGCCCGAGCGGCGGGACGCTGACCCTTGCAAGTGTTTACGACACAGTTCTTTGGTATGCACGGGACAAATCAAAGGTCAAATACCGACAGCTTTATTTCGAGAAATCGAATATGACGACCGCTTTTCTTTACAAGCGGATCATGGACCTCAGCGGTTTAGACCGAGCTGCGAGCGTTGAAGAACTTACTGGTGATACAACATTGCCTGAAGGATCAGGGCTGTTCCGCCCTGATAACCTAACAAGCCAAAGCTCTCCAGAAAGCGCCACCTTCAAGGTCGACTACCGCGGGGTCTTGTCTGGGCCGGGCAAAGGTGGCTGGAAAACAAATCCGACCGGGATGCAAAGGCTTAAATACTCTACTCGCATCTACGCGACAAAGAACGGCTCCTATCAGTATATAAGGCGACTGGATGACTTCAACGTCGCGCCGATCAACAATGTCTGGACTGATGTTGGCACCGGTTCATTTACTGCAGACAAGATCTATGTCGTTCAGACCAACCAGAAGATTATCGCCCGCTGCATCCTGATGACCACCGACCCAGGCGATCTGGTGCTCGATCCCACCTGCGGCTCTGGCACCACGGCCTATGTCGCCGAACAATGGGGGCGGCGCTGGATCACCATCGACACCAGCCGCGTTGCCATCGCCCTTGCCCGCTCCCGCCTGATGGGCGCGCGCTATCCCTATTACCTCCTCGCCGACAGCCCCGAAGGGCAGAAGAAGGAGGCCGAGGTGACGCGCACCGTCCCCAAGTCCCGGAGGGGATGGGTCTGACGTCGAACCTTCTCTGCCATATAAGCCATTGTTTTATATGACGCTGGTGATGGTTTGAATGGTCATCTGGTTCAGGCGCGACTGGCAGCGAAACGGATGATCGGGGCTATTATGGCTTCATGGAGAGATCGACTGACCTGCCCGCTGCGGCGCGCCGTGGATTCACGACGGCCATCACCCGTCCCGCGCGTTTTTGGCCTTCCTGAGAGGGGTGCCAAAATGTAGGCACGTCTCATCGCATTGACATGACGGCAATTTTTTTAAGCGCCGTGGTGGAGCCCGGCAAGATGAATTCGACGTTTTCCCTCCTTCTGGTCTTCCTGGCCCGGTTCTTCATGCCGCGGCACAACGCGCAGATGCGGCTGCTCAAGGCCCAGATCCATATTCTCCGGGCCCGCATCCCGGCGCAAAGGATCATCCTGTCGCCCGCCGAGAAATCCGAGCTGCTGCGCATCGGGGCGGAGTGCGGACACGATATCGACGGGCTTATGGAGGTGGCCAGGCCCGCGACCTACAAGCGCTGGCTTGCCCAGATGCGTGATGGGCGCGCCTTCAAGGCCGTGGGCAGGCCGCGCCTGACGCAGGAGCTGCGCGACGTCGTCATTCGCATCGGCTCGGAAAATCTCCTCTGGGGCTACAAGCGGATCGCCGGGGAGCTGAAAAAGCTCGGGCTCTATGCCGGCGCCAACTCGGTCAAGCGCATCCTCGATGAGGCGGGCATCCACCCCAGCCCCGAGAAGCGGAAGAAGAAGCCGGCCCTGCCGTGGACCACCTTCGTCAGGGCGCATATGGAAAGCATGGTGGCCTGCGACTTCTTCACCAAGACTGTGCTTACCGCCCGCGGGCCGCTGACGGCCTATGTGCTGATCTTCATCCATCTCGGCAGCCGCCGCGTGTTCTGCAGCACCCCGACCTACGCCCCCGACTCGGTATGGGTAACCCAGCAGGCCCGCAATACGCTGATGTGGTGCGCGGACCAAGAGATCACGCCGGATTTCCTGATCCGCGACGCCGACACCAAGTTCAGCGCCAGCTTCGATGCCGTCTGGGCGTCGGAAGCTGCCCGGGTCATCCAGATCCCGCACCGGGCGCCGAACGCCAATGCCTTCGCGGAATCCTTCATCGGCACCATCAAGCGCGAATGCCTGGATTTCTTCGTCTGCTTCAGCCGGTCGCAGCTCGACTATATCCTGCGCACCTGGGTGCGCCATTACAATGTCGAGCGCCCGCATCGCGGGCGCGAGATCGGCAACAACGTGCTTCAGGTCGATTTCCGCCCCGCCCGTGACGGGCCGATCTGCTGCCGGCGCCAGCTCGGCGGCATCGTTACCTCCTACACGCGCGATGCGGCGTGATCCGTGGTTCGAGAGCGAGCCGCAGAAAGCTTGACGGCTTTGACGCCGAGGGCATCCGCCAGAGCGACTCCATTTGGAACCATCAGTGCGTCAGCCCGCTGACCATATTGCCGGGCCGTTGCTCCCGGACCTTCAGTCCCGGCGTGAAACTTCACTCTGATATCGACGCTCACGTTCGGGCCAGGTGCTCCTGATGAAGGCAAGAACCGCCCGGATTTCCGCATCGCTCAGCACACGGGCAAACCCGGGCATGTCGCTTTCATAGCCGCCCCCGACGACAGCGGCGGTGCCTTCCTTCACGATGCGGAACAGAAGTTCGTCGGGGTGATGCCAGGTGTGGCCGCTGGCATCGTGTGGTGGTGCAGGCAGGCGGCCGGAGGGCAGCGGGGATTGCCAGTCCGGCTGTCCTTCCAGCGATGCCCCGTGGCACGATGCACAGTGATCGGCATAGAGTCCGCGCCCGGCCTCGATCGTCCTGGTGGAGTCAGCGCTTGTCGCGTGCTTCTTGCCGAATTGCCAGATGAACAGGAGCGCAAGGGAGAGCGATACTGCCATCACAAATACCAGATGTGTTCTGGAAATCCCGCGCAATCGCTCCTCCGAATCTTCCGTCATGGATCACGATCATCACGATTTCGTTCATGTGGGCGCAAGCCTGCGGCATTGGCGGCAATGGACAATTGCGACCGGTCTTCCTATCTTCGTCGCATGTTTGGTCGCATCGTCGCCCTTCTCGTCGTCCTGTCTTTCGCCGTCGTCACGGCGATGACGGCGGCGCATGCGGCGCGCACGATGCTGGATGGCACGATGGCGGCCGCCCATGACAGCCACATGATGGTGAAGCCAGATACCGGCAGCGCCGATTGCGGAACGGGATCGGATTGCGGCACCAGCGATGCCGCCGCCTGTGCCATGGCCTGTGCCGGTGTACCCGGCGTCATCGCGTCTGTTCCGGACGCGGCAATCGAGGATCGCCCGCGCGCCGCCCATACCCTGCCGGTTGACATGGATGCTCCCGGGCAGGGTCCGGGCCTGAACGAACGACCTCCCAAGATCCGTCTCCTTTGATCTCGCCCCGGGCCCTCGCCCGCGGCGGCCCATCGGACCTGACATGCGGGACGGCAGTCCCGAGGAGACGAACATGAACAATCTTACCCGTCGCGGCTTTCTGGCCGCAGGCGCTGCCGTGCTGGCAGCCGCCCATCTTCCCCGTGCCGCCTATGCCGAGGCGGCCCCACTCGCCTTGACCGCAACCCGCAGGACGCTCGACATCGGCGGGCGGGCGGCCACGGTCTTCGCCTTGCCGGCCCCGGCGGTCAGGGGCTGACCCTCGATCCCGGCCAGCGGTTCCGGGTCGATCTGAAGAATGATCTCGACGTCCCGACCATAATCCATTGGCACGGGCAGATCCCGCCCAATGCCCAGGATGGCGTGCCCGACATGCCGCTGCCGCTCATCGCGCCGGGTGAGACGCGGTCCTTCGATTTCGCCCCGCTGCCCGGCACCTTCTGGATGCACAGTCATGTTCCGCTGCAGGAAATGCAACTGCTGGCCGCTCCACTGATCGTGCGCGCTCCCGAGGATCTGACCGCCGACCGGCAGGAGGTCGTGCTGTTCCTGCACGATTTCTCGTTCAAGACCCCCGAGGAGGTGCTGGTGGAGATCGGCGCCGGCGGTGGCGGCAGCCACGGGGGGCACGGCGACGGGATGCAGGCCATGGGGTCCGGCATGATGGGCATGGGCGCGATGCAGCGGATGGACCACGGCTCCATGGGCGGCATGGCGATAGGCGGCATGGCCATGGACCTGAACGATTACGACTGGGACGCCTATCTCGCCAATGACCGCACGCTTGCCGACCCGGAGGTGGTGGCGGTGGAGCGCGGCGGGAGGGTACGGCTGCGCGTCATCAACGCCGCCGCCGCGACGGTGTTCTGGATCGACACCGGCGCCGCCCGGGCGCGGCTGATCGCCGTGGACGGGCATCCGGTGCAGCCCGTCGCGGGCAATCGCTTCGGTCTTGCCATGGGGCAGCGCCTGGACCTCGACATCGACTTGCCAGCCGAAGGCGGCGCCTGGCCGATTCTGGCGCTGAGGGAAGGCGCACGCGAACGCACCGGCCTGATCCTCGCTACGCCGGGGGCCGCAGTTCGGCGCGTCGAGAGCCTCGCCGACACCGATACCCCCGCCTTTGACACCGATCTGGCACAGGAGTCGCGGCTGATGGCTGCCGATCCGCTGACCGAGCGTCCGGTCGATCGCAGCCAGATACTGATGCTGGATGGCCAGATGCAGCCCTATGTCTGGACGATCAACGGCGCCACCTGGGGTGAGCACAGGCGGGTCACTGCGAAGTCGGGCGAGCGGGGGGTGCTGTCCTTCCACAACATGTCGATGATGGGGCACCCGATGCACCTGCACGGCCATGTGTTCCAGGTCGTCGGCCTGAACGGACGGCGCGTCGCGGGTGCCCGGCGCGACACCGTTTATGTGCCGCCGATGTCGATGGTCGATATCGCGCTCGACGCAGGCGAGGCGGCACGCTGGATGCTGCACTGCCACCACATGCCGCATCTGGCCAGCGGCATGATGACCGAGTTCGCGGTCAGCACATGACCGCGCAAGGCCGAGGGCGCCGCATGTCAGCGCCCCTCGGCGGAGAACCTGCAACGGGCAATATTTCAAGCTTCCCGATCGCCTCTTGACCTTCCAGCGGTTGGAAAGCGCAGAACAGGTGAAACGCAAGCTCAGGATGAAACGCCGAGGAGGCGTGGAAATGACCAGCAAGACCGAACACGATCACCAGAAACATGCGCACGCTCGTTCGACCCACGGGCATGTGCACGATCACGCGCAAGACCATGCGGCCGCCGCGCCGGACACAGCCCACAAGGTCAAGGACCCGGTCTGCGGCATGATGGTCGATCCCCACACGACCGCGCACAAGGCCGAGCATGGCGGCCGGCCCTATTACTTCTGCTCGGCCGGATGCCGAACGAAGTTCTTGGCAGACCCGGACCGCTATCTGGATCCGGAACCGGCGACCGAGAAGGCCGAGCCGGTTCCGGAGGGGACGATCTACACCTGCCCGATGCACCCCGAGATCCGCCAGGTCGGACCGGGGTCATGCCCGATCTGCGGCATGGCGCTGGAGCCGGTGCTGGTCAGCCTGGAGGCCGGACCCAATGAGGAACTGATCGACATGACGCGCCGGTTCTGGATCGGGCTGGCGCTGACGATTCCAGTGGTGATCCTCGAAATGGGCGGCCATTTTCTTGGCCTGACTCACTATATCGGCCAACTGACCTCGAACTGGTTGCAACTGATCCTCGCAACGCCGGTCGTGCTATGGGCTGGTTGGCCGTTCTTCCAGCGCGGCTGGCAGTCGCTGGTCAACCGCAGCCTCAACATGTTCACCCTGATCGCCATGGGCACCGGGGCGGCGTGGATCTACAGCGTCGTCGCCACGCTGGCGCCCGGCATCTTTCCCGACGCCTTCCGAGAGCACGACGGCTCGGTCGCGGTCTATTTCGAGGCGGCGGCGGTCATCACCGTCCTAGTCCTGCTCGGGCAGGTGCTGGAACTGCGCGCGCGCGAGAGCACCAGCGGCGCGATCCGCGCGCTCCTGGACCTTGCCCCCAAGACCGCCCGGATCATTCGTGACGACGGCACCGAGGAGGAAGTTCAGCTCGACAGTGTGCAGGTCGGCGACCGCCTGCGGGTGCGTCCCGGCGAGAAAGTGCCCGTCGATGGCGAGGTGCTGGAGGGCCGCAGCGCCGTCGATGAATCGATGGTGACGGGCGAGTCGATGCCGGTGACCAAGGAGGTCGGCGCCAAGGTCATCGGCGGCACCATGAACCAGTCGGGCGCGCTGGTGATCGAGGCGAAGAAGGTCGGCCGCGACACCATGCTGTCGCAGATCGTCCAGCTCGTCGCCGAGGCGCAGCGAAGCCGCGCACCGATCCAGCGCCTCGCCGATCAGGTCTCCGGCTGGTTCGTGCCGGCGGTGATCCTGGTCGCCATCCTCGCCTTCGTCGCCTGGTCGATCTGGGGGCCGGAGCCGCGCTTCTCCTTCGGTCTCATCGCGGCGGTCTCGGTCCTGATCATTGCCTGCCCCTGCGCGCTGGGGCTGGCGACGCCGATGTCGATCATGGTGGGCGTCGGGCGCGGCGCGCAGGCGGGGGTGCTGATCAAGAACGCCGAGGCGCTGGAGCACATGGAGAAGGTCAACACCATCATCGTCGACAAGACCGGAACCTTGACCGAGGGCCGGCCCGCCGTCACCGCCATCGTGCCGGCGGCGGGCTTTACCGAAGGTGAGGCGCTGCGCCTTGCCGCCAGCGTCGAACGCGCGAGCGAGCATCCCCTCGCGCTTGCCATCGTTCGCGCGGCGGACGAACGCGGGATCGCGGCCGCGCCGGTCGCGGATTTCGATTCGCCCACCGGCAAGGGCGCCTATGGCACGGTCGAGGGCAAGCGCATCGCGCTTGGCAACGCAAAATTCCTCGCCGAACATGGGGTCGATGTCGCGCCGCTGGCCGATGAGGCCGACCGGCTGCGCGAGGACGGGGCGACCGCGATCTTCATGGGCGTCGATGGTCGCGTCGCGGCAATCTTTGCCATCGCCGATCCAGTCAAGCCCTCGACGCCCGAGGCGCTGGCCGCGCTCAAGGCGCAAGGCATCCGTGTGGTCATGCTGACGGGGGACAACTGGACGACGGCGAAGGCCGTCGCCCGCCGGCTCGGCATCGACGAAATCGAAGCCGAGGTTCTCCCCGATCAGAAAAGCGCGGTCGTCGCGCGGCACAAGGCGGCGGGCGAGGTGGTGGCGATGGCCGGCGACGGCGTCAACGACGCGCCGGCGCTGGCTGCCGCCGATGTCGGCATCGCCATGGGCACCGGCACCGATGTGGCGATGGAAAGCGCTGGCGTCACCCTGCTCAAGGGCGATCTCAACGGTATCGTCCGCGCCCGCCGGCTGTCGGAAGCGGTCATGGGCAACATTCGCCAGAACCTGTTCTTCGCCTTCATCTACAACGCGCTTGGCGTGCCGGTCGCGGCGGGGGTGCTCTATCCGTTCTTAGGCATCCTGCTGTCGCCGATCATCGCCGCTGCCGCCATGGCGCTGTCCTCGGTCAGCGTGATCGCCAATGCCGCCCGGCTGCGGAGGGTGAAGCTGTGATCGCCGTGCGGCATCAACAGCCGAACCCGCGCACGCACATGCCGACGTCGTGCCGCGGCAGATGCGTACCTGCTCACCCCTTCGTGCGTCGCGCCCCGACCGTGACGGCGAGACAATGCAATCCATGAAACGAGGTTTGACGATGAGAAACGATCACAACATTAGCCGGCGCACCATTCTGGCCGCTGTCGGAGTGCTGCCCTTGCTGATGTCGATGCCGGGGCGGGGACATGCCGAAGCGCTGCCGCTGGTGAGCGTCAGCAAGGATCCGTCCTGCGGCTGCTGTGACGGCTGGGTCGCGCATATCGAGGCGGCGGGGTTCCCTGTGCGGGTGGTGGAGTCCGCCGACATGGACAGCCTCAAGCAACGCCTCGGCGTGCCGGCCGATCTGGCATCGTGCCACACCGCCGAGGTGGGCGGCTATGTGGTCGAGGGCCATGTCCCCGCCGAAGCAATCCGCCGCCTTCTGTCCGAGCGGCCCGAGGCGACAGGGCTGGCCGTTCCCGGCATGCCCGCCGGTTCGCCTGGCATGGATTTTCCGGGCGTGGATCCCGAACCCTACGAAGCGTTCCTGTTCGGCCAGACCACCCGCAGCTTCGGGCGCTTCCTCGGTTCACGGGAAATCTGACACAGGCAGGCCCGACATGACCGCCCAGCTTGCGCATGATCGAAAGCAGCACCTGGCCGAGGCGACTTGCCTCCGTCAGCGGAGCGGTCTCGTCACGGCTGGTGGCGCGCGGCGGGAACGCGGCAACGCATCGGTCTCGCGGGGCACCGAGAAGGCAGGTGGCGCATGAGCGAGCGTGCACGAGTTGCTTTTCGGGCGGGGTATGGCCGATTGCGCCAGGTTGCAGTCTGCATCCTGCTGCTTGCCATCGGCGCCCTGGTTCTGCAGGCGCCGGCACATGCCGGCCCAGCCGGACACGCCATCCACCAGCAACAGAGCGCCGCCACGGCAGGCCACTGCACCCAGCATCACATGCTGGTTGACCATGGCGCTGGTTCAACTGCTGGCTGCGTCAGTGCTGACAGCGGCGTCAGTCTGGTGGACTGCTGCCAAGCCTGTCTGATCGCCGCCGTTCCCGTCGAGCCGCCGGCGTTGGGCGTATCCGCAAGTAGTGAGGTTTTTCTCTGTCTGCGCCGTAACTTCTGCGGGCGATCCCCCGCAGGAATCCTGAAGCCGCCCCGTCTGATCGCGGCGTGAGCGCCGGGAATTGTCGGGAGATCCCGAGATGTCTCCGGCCGCCCCGCGCCAACCCGAGAAACCGACGAACAGAACGGAGAACCGCGTCCGCGAATCCGGGCCGGGGCTCTCGGAACCAAAGGATGAAATCAATGAATCGAACCGTAATCGCCCTTTGCGCCAGCATCCTCTCCGGCCTGGCGGGCGCTGCCTTCGCTCAGGCCGAGCATGACACCCACCACCCGGCAACCCCGCCCGCACAGGCGGAGCAGGTGCCCGCGCCGACGCCTCCCACAGGCCACATGCCCCACATGCAGGGCATGACCGGCATGCAAGGGATGATGCCCGAGCAGTGCCGGGCCATTATGCAGGCCATGACTCCTGAATGCATGGGCGCGATGCAGCAGATGATGCAGGGCGGGATGATGGCCACGCCGCACGCCGAGGCGGCTCCGGCGAATGAAAGCCTTCCCGACTTCACTCGGGCCAATATCGAGGCCATGGATGCGATGCACGGGGCTCTGTTGCGCAAATGGCCTGATGGCCGGAGTTCCCCTTTCCCTGGGCAGCCCTATGCCACGGCCTCGGTGACGGGTGTGCCGAGGGCGGTGTAGCCGTTCAGGACGGCCACACGGACATGGAGCTCGGCGACCTGGCGATCGAAGTCGCGAGCCATGAGGCGCTGGCCCAAGAGTTTCACGCAATTCATCTTGGTCTCCGCGCGGCTTCGGCGGTGGTAGCCGCTCCATCGTCGCCAGAGCGCACGGCCGAGGTATCTTGAGGCCCGCAGCGCTTCGTTGCGGGCGACCGCTCCAGCCGTAGCGGCTTTCCACGGCTTGGCATTCCGGCGCGGGGGTATGACGGCAGCGGCCCCGCGCTCGGCGATGGCGTCATGGCACTTGCGGGTGTCGTAGGCCCCATCGGCGGTGACGCTGGCGATCTCCTGATCGGCGGGGATCTGGTCCAGCAGCTCGGGCAGCATGGGCGCGTCACCCACGTCGCTGCTGGTGACCTCGATGGCCCGGACCTCCAATGTGTGCTCGTCGATCCCGATGTGGATCTTGCGCCAGATGCGGCGCTTCGGGCCGCCGTGCTTGCGCGCGTTCCACTCCCCTTCACCTGCGACCTTGATCCCCGTGCTGTCGACCAAGAGGTGCAACGGACCTTGCGAGCCGCGATAGGGGATGTTGACCTTCAACGCCTTCTGGCGACGACACAACGTGCTGAAGTCGGGCACCTTCCAGTCCAGCCCGATCAGTCGGAGCAGGCTCTCAACGAAGCCTGTTGTCTGCCGGAGCGCCATGCCGAACAGCACCTTCATCGTCAGGCAGGTCTGGATCGCGGCGTCACTGTAGCTGGGCTGCCGCCCGCGCTTTCCCGTGGGGGTGGCCTCCCAGGTCATCGCAGGGTCGAACCAGATCGTGAGCGACCCGCGGCGCTTCAGCGCCTCGTTGTAGGCTGGCCAGTTCCGGGTCTTGTAGGTCGGGGGCGTCGGTCGGCTCATGCCGCCCGGCTACCATACTGGATTCGCAAGATGAATCCCCTCAGGCCCTTTGTGCAACAGAGCCGATGCACGGACCGATGATGGACGGCGTCATGGCCGACGATCCGGATGTCGCCTTCGTCCGGGGCATGATCCCGCATCATCTGGGTGCGATCGACATGGCCAGGATCGTCCAGCAATATGGGGACGATCCGCAAACGAAAGAATGGGCCGCCCAGATCATCGCGGCGCAGGAGCGCGAGATCGCCGAAATGCAGGCCTGGCTGACGGCGAATGCCGGCGAGGCGTCGGCACCCTTGGGTCAGACAGGTGGAACCGTCTATTCCGCCAATGAAGGCGGCAACTCGATCAGCGCCATCGACCTCGGCACCGGAGCGGTCGACACCGTCTCGATCCCGGTCGCTCCTCACAACGTCGATCTGACCCCCGATGGCAAGCTGCTGTTGGCGGTTGGCGAGCCTGCTGCCGGCGGAGATCATGGCGCGGACGGGCACGGGCATGGCGCGGAAGGCGCGGCCGAGGGTCTGCTGGTCATTTTCGATCCGCAGAACATCGCCGTGCCCAAGGCGACCGTCGCCGTGGGCTCCCACCCGGCGCATGTTGTTGCGGACCGGCTGGGGCGCGCGTTTGTCGCGCTGTCGGGCGGCGACGAGATCGCGGTGGTTGATCTCGAAAAGGCCGAGGTCATCGGGCGCATTGCGACGGGCGACTATCCGCACGGCCTGCGGCTTAGCCCGGATGAAACCGAGCTCTATGTGGCCAATGTCGAGGACGGATCCGTGTCCGTCATCGACACGCAGGCGCTCTCCGAGGTTGCGCGCATTCCGGTGGGCGCAGCGCCGGTCCAGGTCGGCTTCACGCCTTCGGGCGCTCAGGTCTACGTCTCGCTTCGGGACGAAAACCGTGTGGCGGTCATCGACACCTCTACCCGCGAGGTGACGGACAGGATCGATGTCGGGCCGAATCCGATCCAGATGTTCGCGACCCCGGACGGAGCCTATGTCTATGTGGCCAACCAGGGCACCGACGCGGAGCCGAACGACACCGTGTCCGTGATCGACACCGCGACGGGTCAGGTGGTGAAAACCCTCACCACCGGTGGCGGCGCACATGGCGTCTCGGCATCGGCGGACGGTGCCTTGGTGTTCGTGACCAACATCGCCGATGACAGCGTGTCGATCATCGACGTCGAGAGGCAGGAAGTGGTGAGCACGGTGCCGGTCGGCGATCGTCCGAATGGCATCGTCTACGGCGGATGAGCCGTTGAGCAATCGGCGCCGGGGATCTCTCCGGCGCCAGTCGTCGGCCGGGGACTGAGCGCGACTCCCGGCCGCCGTCGAAGATCTTGAACTTGATGATGATGCCGGTCAGCAGCGCCAGCACTACGCCGGCCGAGATCCCTGCACGCTGTCGGGGTGCTGCTCGCGCTGCTTGCCCCGCCGCTGCAGCGAGCAGCAATCCAATGGTCTGGTCGTGGGTATTGGGGCTGAATCGGCTGCAATTGACTGAGCTGCTTGGCGCGACAAGTTCACAACTTGTCACTGCTGGCATCGGTGAAGCCTAGAAGGTGCAGGGTGCACAATTGTGCCCATCGCCGCACGGGACAGATGTGGCATTGCCGTGCCACCATTCCGGCGCAGCGAATCCCTGCCGCTCTTTGAATCTGTGAACCTGTGATCCGGGCCGGGCGTGTCGCTCCGGTCGAGGCGTCTGGCGCTTCCCGATGCGATGCCGCCCGGCCCGGCATTCACACACGCTGGCGTTCATGCCTGCAGATCAAAAGTCCGTCTCGACATAGACCCCGGCACAGTCATAGGCGACCGCGGCGGCTGTCGTGCCTGTATTGAGAAAGAGGCGCGGCGAAAGGAACTGCGTGTTTGCAGGCAGGTCGGCGGTGATCTCCTGCTCGAACACAGCGCCGGACACCTCGTCAACCACCCGCACCCAGACGGAACTGCCGTTCGGCGGTGCCGCGATGAGCAGCGTCAGTACCCCGCCCGTGGCGATGGAGAAGGACGCGCCCATGTCGGTGAGTGTCGGTGCGCCGGTGCCGTCGTTCGCGACCAGCTGCCAACGGGTGTGGGTGCCACGCTGGAAGCCGATGCCGATGCAGTTGATGGCGGCGGCCAGCGTCAGGGTGGTCGCCAGCGCGGCGGTGGAGCCGTAGAGGCCGAAGAAGCCCATGCCGGTCGCCTGCAGCGTCGTGAGCGAAATCCGCGTGACGAAAGTCCAGCCGCCCAGCCCCGCCGCATTGCCGCGCCAGCAGGCCCAGCCTGCTGATCGCTGGTCGGCGGCCGAATCCACCACCGCCGCCGAAGTCAGGCGCCAGCGGCGCATCGAGGCGGCGAGGTTCGTGGCGGCCAGCGTCGGGTGCGAGACGGTGCCGACGGACGTGATGGGCAGGCCCTCGCTGTTGATCGTGGTGCCGGTCGAGGGTGACCAGTTGGCGATCCGGTTCACCCCGAAATGCGGCTGCAGCGCGAAGTCGCGGCCGGACGGACGCATGACATCGATCCACGGCGCTCCGGCCCGGTTGCGGGCATAGATCGCCGCCTTGCCTGCGGAAGGTGGGGTCGGCGCTGCATTGAGGCCGGGCAGGACCGTGGGCTGCGGCAGTTCCACTTGGCCGCTGCTGCGGTCGACGCGGATGGCGTCATAGAAGGCCGAGCCATCGGGGCTGACCTTGAAGCTGAAGTCGTCATTGCCGAGGAGACCGATCAACGCTCGGGCCGAAAACCCGGTCTTGAAGGCGAAGGCGGCGTCGTTCGCCGGGGCGGCCTTGTTCACTGTCGCCTCGATACCCGCGCCGGCGTTGTTCAGAAGCACTGCGGGGGTGTTCACGGACAGCCGGTTATAGCTGTCGGCCGTCGCCCCGCCGAGGCCCAGCAGCTGCGCGCTGAGGTTGGCCTGGGGCATGCCGACCTGCGTCACGGCATTGGCGAAGGTCACGGTCGGCGTATTGATGACCGTCGTACCGTTTGCGCCCGAGGTGGCCGAGCCGATGTTGACGACGGTGGTCGATCCGGACGCGCCGCCGACTCCGATGTTCACGGTCTTTGTGACCCCGGTCGTCGTCGCGCCGGTGCCCAGCCCATAGGTCGCGGTGCCCGTCGCCGTGCCGATGGTTGCGGTCGCGGCGGCGACCGTGACCGTGCCTGAGGCGGTCAGTGAGCCCGAGAAGGTCTTGTTGCCGGTGAAGGTCTGGGTGCCCGCCAGGATCGCCAGCTCCGAGGAGGTGTTCGGCAGGGTGAAGCTGCGGGTGGTCCCTGCGCTGATCCCTGCCAGCGAGAAGGTGGCCTTCTTCGTGGGATCCGCATCGTTCACCAGGCTGAACACCGCATCGGACACGTCGCGGGGCTCGCCCACCACCTCCCAGGCCGCGCCGGTCCAGACGAGGAACAGCCCCTCGGCCGCGATCCAAGTGATCCAACCGGGGCGCGACACGAGGCGGATCCACGCGCCATCGATCCAGAAGGCGATGTTCAGGTCCCAACCGGCCCAGAGGCCGGTGGCTCCCGAGGCCACCAGATGCCGGTCCCCATCGGCGGGGCTCGCTGGCGGCGCGGTGCGCGTGCGGTCGAGCACCGACAGCTGCACCATGGCGTCCAAGAGGCGCAGGGCCTCATTGTGGGTGACATGCTTCTGCGCCTGAGCCGCCAGCAGATACGGCAGTCCCAGATGGGTCGTGGTGTCGGACATGGGTCGTCCCTTCAGAACAAGAGGGTCACAGTCGCGGGCGTGCCGCGGCCGAGGCGGTTCGAGAGCTGGTAGATGCGGATCGCCAGCGTCTGACCGGGGCCAAGCGGCGTGCCCCAATCGGCGGTCTGCTGGGCGGCGGTGTAGAGGACGGAGGTCGTGATGCTGGTGAGCGTCCTCTTGACCAAGGCCCCGTCGATGATCTGGATGTCGTAGCTCTCAGAATCCTCAGCCAGCGGCACCTCGACCTGTTCCCAGGCATCGGCCACCAGCGCGCGCGACCGCCGCGTCCAGCGGAGGATCAGATCGCCCGGGTTGCGCGCCGCGCGCCATGGTTGTTCGACATGAACCGGGGCAAAGGGCACAAGGCCGCGCCCGGTCGGCGTGAAGCTCTGCGCCACATAGGTCTCGTCGCTGACCGGGCGGCTCGCCGGGCCGATGCGCCAGTTCCAGGGGAGCCCGAGATCGGCCTCGGCGATCGGCAGGAACGCCAGCGCGGCGTCCAGCACTACCACCCGCGCGCCAGCGGGCGCCGGGTTGCCGATGGCGGCCTCGGTCCCGCGCTGGCCGCGCAGGAGCCGGGTCAGGCGATACCGGCCGGGCGCGAGCAGGTCCGCCGCGCCTGCCTGCACGATCTCCCACTGGCCAGTGGCACTTTCCACTGCCAGCGCGTTGGCGCCGCCGAACAGCGTCAGGTCGGTCACGCTCTCCAGCGTTCCGGTCAGCAGATCGACCACCAGCGCATTGCCGAGGTCGAAGCGCGACGTCGGCCCCGCGTAAAAGTCCGAGACCAGAGCCCCGATCCGGGCGCGGCTGCCTAACGTGGTCAGCAGCTCAAAGCCATCGGTCGAGGGGCTGCGGAACACCGCCATCTCACCCGGCCAGGGAACCGCGTGCGCGGCGACCAGCGGCCGATGCGCGGGCTGGTCCTCGGTCAGCTGCGGCAGGTCCATCAGCACCGCGTCTGGCGCGCCGAACACCACGGCCCGCGTCAGCGAGGCCGCGGGGGGATCGCCGGGCGGCAGGTCGTAGGTCGCCCGGTCCTGGAACACCGCCTCGATCCCGCGCGCCTCGGCGTCGGCGATGGAGACGAGCCGCAGATCGACCAGCCGCCCGTCATGCGCCAGCCGGATCGCATCGGTCGGATCGAGCGCCAAGTGCGACGGCGGCAGACGGAACGCCGCCGTCTCGCGGCCGACCCACGCCTCCATCAGCGCGCGGCGGCAGCGGCGCTCGGCTTCCTCGGGCGGCACCGCCATCGGGAAGCTCTCCGAGGCGATCCGGGTCGTGTCGACCGTGATCCGCCGCGCCTCGACGAGGGCCGCGTCGTAATCCTCGTCGGCGCGGGCGACCTGCCACTTCAGCGCCTGCGGCAGTTCGGTCTCCTGGCCGCGCGTCAGTTCCAGCACGTCGCCCTCTCGGGCCGCCACCAGATCGTCGGGCGCGAGGGTGGCGACGGAGGCCCGGCCACGCATGATGAAACGGATCACGCCCTCGGTCTCCACCGCGTCGAAGCCGAAGTGGCGCGACAGCGTGGTGATCGACGCGCGCGGACTCTCCAGCGCCGTGATGGCGTAGCCCTCGACCGCGCCCCAGAGGCCGGTGACGTCGATGCGATCTTCGGGCAGCCCGGCGCGCAGGCAGAGGTGCCGGACCAGTGCCGCCAGCGACACCGCGCCGAGCCGACCGGTCAGCCAGTGCCCGAGCCGCCAGTTCGCGCCGTCGGTCCAGACGTCGGTCAGCGCCGGAAAGAACGGATAGGGCCGTGCGTCCCAGGTCCAGGCGGCGCATTCCGGTGCATGCACCATCCGGCCGCCGTAGACCGAGGACACCGGGTTGTTCGCGGCCTCGCCCCACCAGAGGTACGTCGCCTCGAGATAGGCGCGCTGGATGGCGTCATCGCGCCAGCCCCGCGAGAAATGCGGCGTGAAGCTCTCGGAGGACTTCGGGTCGAAGAAGACGTTGGGCTGGTTGGTCCCCCGGTCGATGGCGGGACAGCCCAATTCGGTGAACCAGATCGGTTTGGACTGAGGCGCCCACGCCGTCGGCGTCCCGCTCTCCACGCCAGCGGGGCGGTCGTAGTGCGGGTTCGACCACCAGGCGCGCAGATCCTTGTAGCGGAAGACCCACGGCTTGCCCGCCGCACCGTCGGTGATGGGCATCCGGACCTGCGCGGAGCGGTCGGCTGCGCTGGCGTAGAACCAGTCGAAGCCCTCGCCGCCGACGATGTTCGCCTGCAGGTAGGCCCGGTCGTAGATCGCGGGCCAGCCTTCAGCCGCGTCCGCATGCTCGAAGCCGTCGCGCCAGTCCGACAGCGGCATGTAGTTGTCGATCCCGCGAAATCGATCTCCGGGTCGGCCCAGAGCGGATCGAGGTGAAAGAACACGTCGCCGCTGCCGTCGCCCGGCTGGTGCCCGAAATACTCCGACCAGTCCGCAGCATAACCGATCCTGGTGCCGGACCCGAGGATCGAGCGCACATCCGCGAGCAGATCCCGATACGCCTGCACCGCCGGATAGGTGCTGGCGCCCGAGCGGATCGTCGTCAGCCCCGGCATCTCGGTGCCGATCAGGAACGCGTCCACCCCACCCGCCGCGGCACAGAGATGGGCGTAGTGCAGCACCATTCGGCGCAGGCCCCAGTCGCCGGATGGCCCGGTCCAGCTGACGCTCTCGCCTGAGACGCTGAAGCTCGCGGGCGTCGCCGCGCCAAACAGCGCCGCGACTTGGCTTGCGGCCGTGGCGGTCTTGTCTACGGTCCCCGTGAAACCCGCCGCGGGAGAACAGGTGATCCGCCCCCGCCATGGGAACACGGGCTGGCCCACCTCGGCGGCGTTGTCGGAATAGGGGTTCGGCAGCGTGTTGCCCTGCGGCACGTCCATCAGGATGAACGGATAGAAGGTGACGCGCAGCCCGCGGGCCTTCATCTCCTGGATCGCCTGCACCACGGCGAAGTCGGACGGCGTGCCGCCGTAGACCGGGCGATCCTGATCGTCGCGGCTCACGAGGAAGGCGCTCGCGCGGCTCACGCCATTGACTGACCAGCTGGCAGGCGTGGTCGACTTGGCCGACACCTCGACGCCCGGCCGCACCTTGCAGGATCCCGCGCGCAGATCGTCGCCGAACCAGGCGACGACGAGGCTGACGCTCTCGACCGCAGGCGCCATCGCCTGCAGCCGGTCGAGCGCCTCCACCATGTCGGTGGAGTCGGCCAGCGCGTTCAGGTTCTCGGGCACCGTCGCGCCGCCATCGGTCTTGCGGATGGCCTGCGTGGCGTAGGTGAACTCGCCCGAGGCCGGAATCATGGTGACGGCGCGGGTCAGCCCCTCGGCGGTGTCGGGATCGGCGAGAGGCCGGAACACCTCGAACGAGAGCTGCGGCAGGCGGTTGCCGTAGGTGGAGAGCGCGAGTTCCTCGAAGACCACGTAGGCCGTGCCCCGATAGGCAGGAGTGCTGGCTGTGCCCATCTTTGCGGCGATGAACGGGTCCGCCGTCTGCGTCTCGTCGCCGGGATACCAGCGCCAGGTGAGGCCGGAGAGGTCCATCGGCTTGCCGTCGGCCCAGATGCGGCCGATGCCGGTGATCGGCCCCTCGCAGAGCGCCACGGCGAAGGAGGCGTAGTAGAGATACTCGGTCGTCTTGACCTTGCCGCCCCCGCCGCCCTTGCCGCCGCCTTGGGTAGTGGTCTTCGTCTCCTCGCGAAAATCGGTCGCCCAGATGATGTTGCCGCCCATCCGCATGCGCCCATAGAGCCGCGGGATCACCGCGCCTTCGGTGGCCGAGGTGATGCGCAGCGTGTCGAGCCGCGCGCCCTCGATGCGCTGCGTCGGCGCCAGCGACGAAATGATCCAGCTGTCGACGACCGAGCCGATGCTGGAGCCGATGAAACCGCCGATGGTCGCGGCGCTGACGCCGAGGATCGCGCCGCCGATCGAACCGCCAATGGCGGCGCCAGCGGCACCGAGAACGAGGGTGGCCATGTCCGGGGTCTCAGCGTTGCGGGAACAGGAAGGCGAAGGCGATGCGTCGCCGCCAGGATGGCGTGAGCGGTTCCTCGATCACGCCGAGCCGCTCATAGGCGTGGAGGAAGGTGTCGGGTCCGGTAAGGATCCCGACATGCTTGGCGATCGCGTGTGGCTTCATGCGGAAGAGGACCAGCGCGCCGGGCCCGGCCGCCGCCGGTTCCACCTCGATCATCATGCGACGCGCCCCCTCGGCCAGAACCTCGCGCGGCCCTGTCTCGCCCCAGTCGCGACTGTAGGCCGGGATCGGAAACGGCTCGGGGCCGACGACCTCGCGCCAGACGCCGCGGGCGAGCCCGAGGCAGTCGCAGCCGACGCCGCGCAAACTCGCCTGGTCGTGGTACGGCGTGCCCAGCCAGGCCCGCGCGATGGCGATGACGCGCGCGGGGTCGGCCAATGCGAGGGGTTGCGTCACAGTACGCCTCCCTCGTGGCCGCCATCCTTGGTGGCGTAGCGCAGCACCGAGTCTTGGCCGGGGATGTGCGGGAAGCCGCGGAAATTGACGGTGTTGGCGAACTTGGCGCCGCAGGTCTCCATGCGCTTGTCGCAGCCCGCACGGATGATGAAGGCGTCGCTCTCGATGATCGCACGCACCGGCGCTTCGAGCAGGGTCAGCACGGCGACGCCATCCGTGACGTCATGGCCCAGTACTTCGGTGCGCCGCCCCGCGTTTGCGC
>NZ_KE557324.1:323684-327052 GCF_000442315.1 Rubellimicrobium thermophilum DSM 16684 | reverse complement strand
GGGGAGCCCGAGATCGGCCTCGGCGATCGGCAGTGGTGCCAACGAGGCGTCCAGCACCACGACGCGGGCACCGGCGGGCGCCGGGTTGCCGATGGCGGCCTCGGTCCCGCGCTGGCCGCGCAGGAGCCGGGTCAGGCGATACCGGCCGGGCGCGAGCAGGTCCGCCGCGCCTGCCTGCACGATCTCCCAGACACTCGGTGCGCTCTCGATGGCGAGCGCGTTGGCGCCGCCGAACAGCGCCAGATCCGTGACGCTCTCCAGCGTGCCGGTCAGCAAGTCGACCACCAGCGCGTTGCCGAGGTCGAAGCGCGAGGTGGGCCCGGCGTAGAAATCCGAGATCAGCGTGCCGATCCGGGCGCGCGCGCCGAACGTGGCCAGCAGCTCGAAGCCGTCGGTCGAGGGGCTGCGGAACACCGCCATCTCGCCGGGCCATGGCACGGCATGGGCGGCGATGAGCGGCCGATGCGCGGGCTGGTTCTCGAAGAGCTGCGGCAGGTCCAGCAGCAGCGCCTCCGGCGCGCCGAATACTACTGCTCGCGTCAGCGAGGCCGCGGGGGGATCGCCGGGCGGCAGGTCGTAGGCGGCGCGGTCCTGGCGGACAGCCTCGATCCCGCGCGCCTCGGCATCGGCGACCGAGACGAGGCGGAATTCGACCTCACGTCCGTCATGCGCCAGCCGGATCACGTCGGCGGGATCAAGGGCGAGACACGAGGGCGGCAGGCGAAAGGTGGCGCTTTCCCGACCGATCCATGCCTCCATCAGCGCCCGGCGGCAGCGGCGTTCGACCTCCTCGGGCGGGATCGCCATCGGGAAGCTCTCGGAGGCGATGCGCGTCGTGTCGACCGTGATGCGCCGCGCCTCGACGAGGGCGGCGTCGTAGTCCTCGTCGGCGCGGGCGACCTGCCACTTCAGGGCTTGCGGCAGTTCGGTCTCCTGGCCGCGGGTCAGTTCCAGCGCCTCGCCCTCGCGGCTGGCGACAAGATTGTCGATGGCCAGTATGGCGACGGAGGCCCGGCCGCGCATCACGAAGCGGATCACGCCCTCGGTCTCCGCCGCGTCGAAGCCGAAATGCCGCGCCAGCGTGGAAATCGAGGCGCGCGGGCTTTCCAGCGCGCCGATGACATAGCCCTCGACCGCGCCCCAGAGGCCAGAGACGTCGATCAACGCCTCATCAAGCCCAGCGCGCAGGCAGAGGTGGCGCACGAGGGCCGCCAGCGACACCGCCCCAAGCCGCCCGGTCAGCCAGTGCCCGAGCCGCCAGTTCGCGCCGTCGGTCCAGACGTCGGTCAGCGCCGGAAAGAACGGATAAGGCCGCGCGTCCCAGGTCCAGGCGGCGCATTCGGGGACATGCACCATCCGGCCGCCGTAGACCGAAGACAGCGGGTTGTTCGCGGCTTCGCCCCACCAGAGCCAGGTGGCTTCCAGATAGGCGCGCTGGATCGCGTCGTCCCGCCAGCCGCGCGAGAAATGCGGCGTGAAGCTCTCGGACGATTTCGGGTTGAAGAAGACATTGGGCTGGTTGGTGCCGCGGTCGATGGCCGGGCAGCCAAGCTCGGTGAACCATATCGGTTTCGACTGCGGCACCCATGCCGTCGGCGTGCCGCTTTCGACCCCGCCCGGGCGGTTGAAATGCGGGTTCGACCACCAGGCGCGCAGATCCTTGTAACGGAAGACCCAAGGCTTTCCCGCTGCACCATCGGTGATCGGCGTTCGCACCTGAGCCGACCGATCGGCGGCGCTGGCGTAGAACCAGTCGAAGCCTTCGCCACCCGCGATGTTCGCCTGCAGATACGCCCGATCGTAGATCGCGGGCCAGCCATCGGCGGCGTCGAGATGGTCGAACCCGTCCCGCCAGTCCGACAGCGGCATGTAGTTGTCGATCCCGACGAAATCGATCTCCGGATCGGCCCAGAGCGGATCGAGGTGGAAGAACACGTCGCCGCTGCCGTCGCCCGGCTGGTGCCCGAAATATTCCGACCAGTCGGCGGCGTAGCCGAGCTTGGTGCCTCCCCCGAGGATGGACCGGACATCGGTGGCCAGATCCCGATAGGCCTGCACCGCCGGATAGCTGCTGGCGCCCGAGCGGATGGTGGTCAGCCCCGGCATTTCGGAACCGATCAGGAAGGCATCGACGCCCCCGGCCGCTTTGCACAGATGCGCGTAGTGCAGGATCATCCGGCGCAACGACCATTCCCCGACCGGCCCGGTCCAGTTGATACTGGTGCCTGACACGCTGAAGTTCGCGGGTGTCGCCGTGCCGAACAGTGCCGACACCTGCGTGGCAGCGGGGGCGGTCTTGTCCACCGACCCTGCAAAACCCGCAGCCGGGGAACAGGTGATCCGCCCCCGCCAGGGGAATGTCGGCTGGCCCAAGGCCGCGGCATTGGCGCTGTAGGGATTGGGCTTCATGTTGCCGGGTGGGACGTCCAGCAGCAGGAAGGGATAGAAGGTCACCCGCAACCCGCGTGCCTTCATCTCCTGGATCGCCTGCACCACCGCGAAATCCGAAGGGGTGCCGCCGTAGACCGGACGATCCTCGGCATCTCGGCTGACCAGAAACGCGTCAGCACGGCTGACGCCGTTCACGACCCATGCCGACGGTGTCGTGGTCTTGGCCGCAACCTCGACGCCCGGCCGCACCTTGCAGTTTCCGGCGCGCAGATCATCGCCAAACCAGGCCACGACGAGGCTGACGCTTTCGACAGCCGGGGCCATGGCCTGCAGCCGATCAAGGGCCACGACGATGTCAGCGGTGTCGGTGATCGCGTTCAGGTTCTCGGCCACAGTCGCGCCGCCAGCGCCGGTGGTCTTCTTGACAGGCGCGGTGGCATAGCTGAATTCGCCCGAGGCCGGGATCATCGTCACCGCCTTGACCAACCCCTCGGCGGTGTCCGGGTCAGCGAGCGGCCGGAATACCTCGAACGACAGCTGCGGCAGGCGGTTGCCGTAGGTCGCAAGCGGCAGCTCCTCGAAGACGACATAGGCGGTCCCGCGATAGGCCGGGGTGTTGGCCGCGCCCATCTTCGCGGCGATGAACGGATCGGCCGCCTGCGCCTCGTCGCCGGGATACCAGCGCCAGGTGACGCCCGAGAGGTCCATCGGCTTGCCGTCGGCCCAGATACGCCCGATCCCGGTGATTCCCCGCCCTGCCGGGCCTGCTCCGCCTCCATTCTCTCCACCGGAGAGAATGGTCCCTGCGGGACCGGCTTCGGAGCCTTCGCACAGCGCCACGGCAAAGCTTGCATAGTACAGATACTCGGTGGTCTTGACCTTGCCGCCCCCGCCACCCTTGCCGCCGCCCTGCGTGGTGGTCTTCGTCTCCTCGCGGAAATCCGTCGCCCAGATGATGTTGCCGCCCATCCGCATGC
>NZ_KE557324.1:286074-323600 GCF_000442315.1 Rubellimicrobium thermophilum DSM 16684 | reverse complement strand
CGGTGCGCCGCCCCGCGTTTGCGCCGCTGGTCCAGTCCAGCGTGCCGAAGGTGAACCATCCGGAACCGAAGCCACCAAGCCCCGACGCGGTGAAAGCCCGGTCGCGCAGGAGATCGATGACGGTGCCTGTTCCCTTGAAGGCCGGGTCCTCCAGATCGACGCCGCAGCGCGCATCGCCGAGCGCGGCATCGCAGGTCGCCTGGAACGTACGCCCCACCGTCTGGCCCAGCACATGGGCGAGCGAGCGCACCTCGGCGACGAAGGCGAGCCGCCCGCGCCGGATCTGACCGATGGCGCCGCGCCGCATCAGCACGCGCTGGCTCGTGTCGGCCCAGTTCACCCGCCAGACCTCGACCGCCGCGTTGTCCCAGCGGCCATCGAGGATGTCGGTCTCGGTGATGCGGTCGGAGGTCAGCACGCCTTCCGCGTCCTGCGCATCGACCGACAGGTCCGAGCCCGAGCGAACCTCGGACGCCGTCAGCCCGCTCTCGGGTTCGAAGTCCGTGCCATCGAAGCTGAGCGTCCGGTCATGGTCGGTGAAGCCGAAGGTGACGCCGTCGGCACGGGCGATCCGCCAGCACCAGGCAAGGGTGGTCGTGCCCTCTTCCAGATGGGCCTGCAACGCGGAATCTAGGGTCTTCATCGGCAGGTTCCCGTCATGCGGTCGTCGAGATCGGCGATCCAGTCCGCCCAGTCCGGCGGAACCTCCGCGACGGTCTCGGCAGCAGGTCGGCCTAGCCGAGCCTCGGCGTAGGACGCGCAGCCCGCATCACCAGCGCCCGTCGTTGCGGCGGTGAGGCGGATCAGGCGGGGCTCCAGTGGAGCGCCGCCCCGCCGAACGGTCAGCAGGATCGCCAGCGCCGCGGCCATTGCGAACCGCATCCCGCCCGCGCTCGACGCGGTTGTTCTTGTCTTCGATCGCATCGCGTTCCGCCTCCCGTTTGCCCGCGCGTTCCCCTTCCGCACGCCCCCAGACGCGGCCGAGGACGACACCTCCGACCGCGCCCAGAGCCGCGACCAGCCAGATCAGGAACTCAGCCACCGTCCCGCTCCCCGTGCGCGGCGGCGACGCAGAGGGCGACGACGAAGACCCCGAGACAGCCGCCCACGACCAGACCGGCGATGAACTCAAGCATCGCCACGGAACCCGCGCTCGATCCGGTCGCGCAGGCCGATCAGGCCCAGCCCGAGGAACATCAGCCCGGCCGGCGAGGCATCGCCCGAGCCGGCAAGCAGCGCGACGAGACGGGACAGTTCGCCGAGCGAACCTGTGGCGGGCAGCGAAAGAGACGCGATGCCGGTAAGCATGGCGAGCAGTCCCGCCCACCAGGTGAGCGAGTTGGGGCGAACGTAGCGCATGGGTCAGGCCCTCTGGATCAGGGTGGAGAAGAAGGCGGCCAGCCGGACGAGCCAGCCGGTGGGGGCGTCGGGAGCAGGATCGAGGACCGGCGGCTTCGGCAGCGGCGACGGCCGCAGCAGCGCCAGAGCCTCGTCTTCGGTCAGGCGACGGACCGGCCGCGAGAAGTCCACGCGGCCCGTGCGATCCACGGACCAGACCGGGATCGTGCCGCCGGGATAGTGGCCATGCCGGAACAGGTCGCGCTCGGCCTCCCGGCGGGGGATGATGGAGGCTGGTCGCCGCCAGTTCAGAAACGCGTCGGCGGCTGCAACGCGATTGCCGGCATTGAGGTGGCGGGTCAGCGCAGCCTTGGCGATGCCGCCAGTGTTGTAGTGAAAGCTGACCAGCGCATCGAACTCGTGCGGCGCCAGCGGAACCTTCACCGCGCGCATCACGGCGGCCTCGTAAGCAGCCAGGTCGGCCCGGAAGACCCGGAACGCCTCGCGGATCCCGGCGTCCAGATCAGCGGGCATGCCGCGCGGCATGGTGGCCGGATCGGGCGGCCCGGCCGCGGCCGTGTGGCCGATGCCGAAAGTCCAGACCTGTTTCACATCGAGATAGGGCCCGGGCACGAGTCCTTCGTGCCGGACGAGGGCCAGCAGGCCCCGGTCGGTCATGTGCATGGGATTACCGGAGAAGCGAGAGGATCAGGATCAGCGCCGCGACGCCGAGCCCTACCGCCAGGCGGTGGCGGAAGGCCTGCCGTGGATCGGTGGGTTCGCAGCGGAGGGAGCGCGCAAGGCGGAAAAGCTCATTCATCGCCGCCGCCTTCGTTGGCGCGGCGCAAGCGGGCGAGCAGCATCTCGATGAAGGCCGGGCCGAAGACCCCGACGAGATAGGCGGCCGAGCCCGCCGCCCCGCCTGCGGGGATCGCCTCGGGCGGCAGGCCGAGCCAGGCGGTGATCACGGCCATGGAGAGGCTGCCCATCCCGGCCGCGATCAGGCCGCCGAGCAGGATGTGCCGCAGCGCGTCGCGCAGCCGCATCTTCGTGGTCAGTGCGTTCGTGGCGCCGCCGAGCGCGCCCCAGGCGGCGAGGATCACGGCGGTCGAGGCCGCAAGTTCGCGCAGCACGGCCGCAACGAAGCTGCCGGTGTCGTTCATCGCCGGATCTCCAGAAGCGGAATGGAGGTGATCGAGCCGAGCCGCTCGAAATCGAGCGTCACGTCGAGCACGTCGGTGTCGAAGCGGACGGGCACGTCGAACTCGAAGCCCGCGGTGATGGCGACGCCGGAGCCCGGCGCGGCGCTGAAGGTCACGACGCCAGTGGCGGTGTCGACGGACCAGCCGGAGGGCTGCTCGACCCCGGCGAGCGCGATGCGCACGCTGCCCGCCACAGGCTTGGCGATGGCGCGCCACCAGGATTGCGCACCGGAGGCGTAGCGCTTCACCAGCTGGAAGGCGGCCGTCGCGCCGTCGCCGGTGCCGATCGTCTGGTCGGTGGGCGATGCCGTGCCCGAGGGCAGGCAGGACTTGTGGTCACCCCAGTCCTTGAAGCGGAAGCCGTGCAGGCGACCGTTTCGCGCCTCGAAGAAGGCGACGACCGCCGCCAGATCGTCGGCGCGGCGGATGCCGTAGGCGACATCGTAGCGCCGACGGGAGCTCGCCCAGCTGGCGTTCCTCTCCTCGTCGCCAGAGGCGAGCTCGACGATCTGTGTGCGCCGTTCCGGGCCACCCCGCGCGCCTCGGCTGATGTTGTCGGGAAACCGCACCTCGTGAAACGCCATCAAGTTTCTCCTTGGTTCGTGCTCTGGCCCCCGCAACCGGTTCCCACTTGCGGGGTCGCACTCACATGCCCCTCCGCCCGAGCGACACGGCGCGGGCGATGTCCGCGGCGACCTGCGTGCGGGACTGCCGGAAGCTCTCGGCGTCACGCGCCATGATGGTGACGTTGACGCCGCCGCCGCCGCCGTAGCTCTGCGCCTCCCGCCGCGACAGCACCCGCTCGCCGCGCTGCAGGATCGCGGGCACCTCGTCGTGGCGGAGGCCGGCCATGCCGCCGCCATGCATCCGGGGCGCGGCGGCGAAGGCCATGGCCGGAACCAAGCGCGAGGGCCCGGCTGAGCCGACGATGCCGCCCGCATGCAGGACGTTGGCGAAGATGCCGCCCGCCCCGGCAAACACGCCGGAGAGCGCATTGGCGATCGGCCCGAGGATGAACCGTCGCGCCGCGAGCTGGGCGAGATCGGCCAGCAGCGAGGTGACGAGGTCGCGGAAGTTCAGCTTGCCGGTCTTCACGAACTGGCCCACCGCGTTCTCGGCCGACTGGAATGCGCCGACGAGGCTCTGGCCGATGTCACCGCCGATGTCGCGGGCCTTGCTGGCGTAATCCGACAGCGCCGCCGTGACCGCCTGCCACCCGGTGACGGCGGCCTCGGTCGCGGGCTCCGCTACCGCAGCAGCAGCTCCGGCCGCAGCACCTGCACCCGTGGCGGCGCGTCCGGCTTCACCAAGCGCCGTCTCCAGGCGCTCGGCCGCAGCAGTCGTCTCGGCCAGAGCGTCGGCGCCGTCCTCGTCGGTGCCACGCACCGCGTCGCGCAGGGCCTGCCAGCTTTCCAGCGGCGCGCGGGCCCCGTCGGCCAGATCGCGCGCGGCCCCGCGATAGAGGTTCGCGGATTCGAGCGCCCTGTTCGCCGCCTCGGTCAGACCGAGATCGGGCGCGGTGAGCGGGTTGTCCTCGAAGGCCCGGTCGAACGCCGCCTGCGCCGCCGTCGTGGCAGCGCTGGCCGCCCCTTCGAAGCGGTTCTCGATCTCGCCGAGGTCGAGGTCGGGTACCAGCGAGATGCGCCGCTCGGACCCGAGCGCTTCCAGCCCCTGGTTGATCCCGCCAATGAAAACGTTGATGCGCGAGACCACGCCGTTCAGCATCGCCTCGACGCCGTCGACGAGGCTGTTGGCCGCCTGGAACGCGAGATCGCCGATGGCGGCGGGCAGCAGGCCCCAGATCGCCTTGATCGCCTCGTAGGCGCCCTCGAACGTATTCGCCGCCGTGTTCCCGAAAGCCACGACGCTCTCGATGGCGCTCTGCATGCCCGAGGCGGCGTCGGCCTTCAGGTCGAAGAACATCGCCGTGGCGGCCGCGCCCGCCGCAGCCGCGCCCATGCGGATCCGCTCCCAGACCTCGACCGCGAGGTCCTTCAGCAGCGACATCGCCTCGCCGAACCCACCCGCACCGGAGACGAGGCGAGTGAATTGATAGACGAGCTCGCCCGCGCCGACGATCAGCGCGCCGATACCGGTGCGGATGAGCGCCCCGCGCAGGACGACCAGCGCCGTGGCGAGGCCGCGCACGGAGAGCGCCGCGGCAGCCATGCCCGCCACCCAGCGGCCTGCGAGGAAGGCGGCGAAGGTGGCGGCATAGGTGGTCAGGCGGCCGATGTTGTCGAAGAGGCCGCGGATCGCGATGCCGAGCGGCCCGGTGCGGCCGGCGACCGCCGCCATGGCGTCGGCGACAGCTTCCAGCGCGGGGGCCGCGGCGACCGCCAGCTGGTTCGAGAGGCCGCGCCAGATCAGCCCGAGCCGGGAGATGGCGTCGTTCGTCCGCTCGATCTGGTCGGCGTCCTGTTCGGAAACGACGACCCCGAATGCGAGGACATCCTCGGTCGCCTGCCGCAGCGTCGCGGTGTCGATCCGCGACATGGCGATGGATCCTTCCTCGCCGAAGAGCTGCCCCGCGACGGCGGCGCGTTCGGCGGCAGGCACGAAGCTCTCGATGGCTGCGTTGATGGCGCCGACGCGCTGGTCCAGCGGCAGGGCGATCAGCTCCTCGGCCGAAAGCCCGAGCCGGTCGAGCGCGTCGGCGGCGGGACCGGTCCCGGTGGCCGCCTGGCTGAGACGGCGGGTCAGATCCTTCGTGGCCTGCTCGATGCCGGACATCGACACGCCCGCCAGCTCGCCCGCGCGCTCCAGCGTCTGGATCGAGGCGACCGTGGTGCCGAGGGACTGCGCGAGCTTGGCCTGCGCATCGACCGTCTGCAGGCCGGACCGGATCATCGCCACGCCAGCGGCCGCTGCGGCGGCGACGGCGGCGGCGGCAGCCACAGCTACACGGCGAGAAAACGCCGCAAGCCGGGCGTTGGCCGCTTCCATCTCGCGGCTCAGCCGTCCGAAGCCGCGCGACCCGGCCTCGCCGACACCTTCCAGTTCGGCGCGGACCTGGCGGCCGCCCACGGCCGCGAGGCGGACGCTGAACCTCTTCTCAGCCATGGGAGTGATCCATCTGTTCGTTGAGCTTCGCGACCATCACCGCTTCGATGACAGGCAGCAGTTCGGCCATGGCGAGCGGCGGCACGGCGAGGGCGTCACCGAGCGCGAGCGCCGCCGACATGTCCCAGCCGATCACCGCGCCGGGCAGGACGCGCAGCTGTCCGCCGAGACGGCCGACAAGGTCCCAGACTTGCCAGCCTTCATGGGTCAGCGGCCGGTTCAGCCGCGCCGGGCAGTCCGGGCAGGTTTGCGGGCAGGCTTCGCAGTAGCGCTCGCCCCCGCCGAAGGACCATTCGGCGAGAGCGCGGAGGCGTTTTTTTCCTGCTCCAGCAGCAGGCCCTTGGAGACGTAGGTCAGCTGGAAAGCTTCGAAGATTGGCCAGACGTCGAGCAATGCGTCGATGGCTTCGGGGCTCGGGTCGATGGGCTTGCCGTCCGCATCGCCGATGCCCTCCCAGGCGAGCACCGCCCGCCGCGCCAGCGCCTTGGCGAAAGCGACGGCGCGCTCCTCGTCAGACGCCTCCTCGGGCACCGCCTCGACGGCCGGGTCGCTGCGGGTCGCCACCATCAGCGCGGTGGTCAGCGGGCGGAGCTGCACCCGGACGCCGGGGGCGAGGTCATGCCAGCGCGGCGCGTTGGTCAGGTCGAGCGTCAGCATCCTCAATACACCTCTATGTCATTGATCAGGGTTGCGGTGCACATCCGGCCGATGACGCTGTCGCGCGCGGCCTGCCAGTCGAAGGTCGCCTGGACGCCCTGCGGCCCCGAAATCTCGATGCGCGGGCGCGGCAGGTAGACGGCGTGCACGGTGAAGGTGAAGCTCTCGCCCGAGGGCAGCGAATATCCGAACTCCATCTCGCAGGCCTCGCCGTTGATGGCCTGCGTCACCAGCGTCTGGTCGGCGAAGCGGACCTCGATCCGACCGGTCAGCGCGGCAATGGACGGGTCCGCCCCGTCGATGCGGCCGTCCGAGCGGATGGTCTCGATCCGGTCGAGGTTGTTGGCGTAGGTGATCTCGGCCGAGACCACGTTGCCAAGGGCGGTGCCGTTCCGGGTGATCGCCCCGTTGAAATGGCCGAAGCGCTTCAGTTCCAGCGCGGCGGGCGTCCCGGCGCTGGTGGTCGTGCCGACCGTCTCGCCCTGCGCCACCAGCCGCGCCGTGGCGGTCAGGAGCCCGGAGCGCTGCATCTGCCAGCTGAGCTGGTCGAGCACGCAGCCCGAGTACATCGCATAGCGGGGCACCTCGGGCATGCCGGTCTCGATCGACATGCTGGGCAGCGTCCAGGACCCCGACTGGAACTCGTGGCTGTACGGGGCCTCCGCGCCACTGGTCGTGGGTGTCCCGAACGCGGCCTTCAGCCAGAAGCCGAAGGCCTCGGCGTCGAGCGGCACGACGACATCGCCATCGGCCGTCACCGCGTCCTTGATCGGTGCCAGCGGATCGCGGCCGTAACCCAGAAGCTCCGAGTTCAGCAGCGGCTGCTCCGCCCCGAGCGAAGTGCTGGCGAAAGGCATGCGGGTGAAGCCGCCCACGGGCGGCGTTCCATAGGTCGTCTCGAACGCAAGCGCCATCTGCGCCCGCGCCCCCTGGGCTCGTGCCATGGTGTTCTCCTGTGGTCGGTTGGATCAGGCCAGCGGGTCGGCCGTGGAATAGTGCAGCACCACCGGGATCACGGCGGCCTTCAGGCTGGCCGCGCCCTCGACCGGCAGGTCTACGGGGCGGGGCTTCCGCCTCGACCCAGTCGCAGAGCCCGCCCAGCGTCCGGTCGGCGGCGAGCGCCGCGCCAATGCTGGCGGTCAGCCTGTCGAAGTCGGCGTCCCGATCGGCGCCCTGCACGACTGCCTCGATCTCGGCCCGATGCTGGTAGTGGTAGGCGAGCGGCGACAGGGTCACTTCCGGTTCCCCCGGCTCGCCATCACGCAGGATCAGGAGCCCCTCGGCCGGGATGCGCTCGGGCAGCACCTCGCCGCGGAGGGCAGTGGCGGGCAGCGCCGACAGCCGCGCGTGCAGCGCGGCGAGGATGGTTTCGCGGGAGGTGGGCACCGCGGGACCTCAGGTTGGAGACGTACTTGCCGAATTGCCAAGTTGCTAATTTCCGATCAGGTTCAGGGGCATGCGTGTATCCGACATGATGAAACCCGACGGGCGAGTCTTCCTTAAGAGCGAATGGGCTCAGATCAGCGACGAGTGGCCCTGTGTGTCCTTCACCAAGCGGTCAGTCGGCGATCGCCTCAGGCGCGAGTTCGTGGCAGGTCGAGACGTTCTCGTTTACGTCGGCACGACCAGCACCGAAATGACGCGGCTGCCGGAACACCGAAGCCGCCTGATTTCGGCAGTGACCATCGAGCCCAACCAGATCCTCGAGACGCGCAAGATCGTACCTCCGGACGTCTGGGCGAACTCGAATGCACAATGGGGCGATCGCTGGCCCCACTCGATGGCGGTGCTGGCAGCCGCAAACATGGTCGGGCCGCCTTTTCCGGCCGCACACGACACGATCCCGATTGCATACCGATCATTTTCCGAGATCGCCAACAGGGGCGCAGTCGTCGAAGCGACCGGCACCGAGCGAGAGGCCGTGATGGCGCTCGAAATCGAGCCCATCACCCTGAACCTTCGCGAAGACGTCACCAACTACCTCGAGCTGCGCAGCAGCGTGTCGGCAGAGATCGAACCATCGGTCAAGAAAGAAGCCTATCGGATGGCGATGCTGATCATCGAGCGCGTCAAACGCGGTGGTGAGACCGGTGTGAAAGTCAATCCGCTGCGATCAGCTCCAAACCTTTCCGATCTCAATGCCCTCCTAGTCCGCAAATGGGGCGAACAAGGTGGACGATGCGCGCTGTGTGGTGGCGCACTCGTCGCCGATGGAGGCAACAAGATGCTGCAGCCCTCCGCGGATCGAACAGACAGCGCCAACGGCGCCTACGACGATGCAAATGTCGCGATCACGCATCTCGCGTGCAATCTGGCCAAGAACAAATACGGTCTGGACGAGTTCGAGGACTGGCTGTCGATACTCAGGGGCGTAGACCTTTGATCTCGTGGCACACTCAGTCGAGATCGCTATCGGATCCTCCCCTCCACCCAGTTCGCGACGATCAAACCCGGCACGCTGTCGAACGCTCTTTCAGCGTCGCGGTCCAGGTCGAGCCGCTTCGGCAGCTTGACCTGCGGGACCAGCAGGAAGATCGGCACCGTCGTGCGCCCACGGCCGGTCTTCGACCGCGAAGCGACACCGTGCCCTCGGCTGTTCAGTCGCCCTTCCACCACAAGCAGGCTCGGCCCGCGCCGACGGTAGACGAAGCGAAGGCGAAGCCCGCGACGGCGTTCCCATTCGCCGGGGGTGATCCTGCCGCCGCGCAGGCCGCGTCCGGCGGCTGGCGTCGGGATCGCAAGCCAGAACCTGTCCTTGGAGCGGATCAGCGGCCCGGTGTCGTGAGCGCCGACGATGGCGGGCGCCTTGGACCACACGAGCGCCGCGGCGTTCAGGCTCTCGCCGGCCTTCGGGAAGGTCTGGCTCCGGATCGAGTTGGCGAGCCGCCGGCCGAGCCCCGCGCCGGTGATCTGGCCGCGCCAGGCGGTCTTGAGCCCGGTTCCGGCCTCGCGCATGGCGGCGGTGACGGCCTTTTCGCCCGCCTTCACCTCGGCCGCCATGGCGGCGACGAGGTCCGGGCTGATGTCGAGCTTCAGCTTCATCGGTGTCAGGCCGGGCGCAGGTCCACGGTCCAGACGAGCCGCTCGCGGTCGCGGACGGGCTCGCCCTGGATGAGGAAGGGCTCGCCGTCGATCTCGATGCGGTCGCCGGGACGCGGGCTCGCCACCTCGGCGAGGCGCAGATCCAGCCGGGTGGTCTCCGACCAGATGCGCGCATCTCCGAAGCCGGTCACGTCGTCGGGCCGCCGCAGGATCGCGCGGACCAGCGAAGGCGCGCCGCCCTCGGCGATGAAGACGATGTCGCGCGAGAGATGCGCATCCGCGAAGAGCGCGTCAAGGGCGGATGCGAACGCGCTGGTCATGGCTATACTGCTCCCATGAAACAGGAATCGATTTTGAGCGCCCGACGAGGATCCGAGCCGTTCAGGCGCTGTCAGAGGCGTTCATGCGCCAGCACCCGGACACGTCCCTCGACCCGAAGGGCTACGTTGCAGATTTTCACGACACCCTGCTTCCGCAGGTCACGCTGGAGGATTTCGAAGCAGACCTGTCGTCGGGGGACGGCAACGAACTGGAGAACAAGTTCCGAGCGGCCCATTCTTCATCAGGGCTGGCGGTCAACTGCTTCGCGCCGTTTCGGAGCCGGATCGCCGACCTCGCCATGCCGATGGGTGCCGGTTTCGACGATCTTCGCTTCGAACGGAAATGCCCCACCGGACTCCGCGGTGGCCGTGCTCCCAACCTCGACGTCGTGCTTTCGGGCCCCGGCGGTGTGGTCGGGATCGAGTCCAAGCTGACCGAACACCTGTCGGCCCACCAAGCCGAATTCTCGCCCGCATACGAGGAGCAGATCAGGGACGCGCGGCGCGACCAGGGATACTTTCGCGAGATGCTCCGCCTCCGGGATCGCCCGGACCAGTACACCTGGCTCGACGCTGCACAGCTCATCAAGCATGCCTTCGGTCTGGCTCGCACCTTTCCAGACCGCCCCGTGACGCTGTTCTATCTGTTCTGGGAGCCTGCGAACCCGGGCGCCGGTCCGGAGTTCGCCGCCCATCGAGACGAGATCGACGAGTTCAGGTCGCGCGTGGCAGGATCATCGCCGGCGTTCGAGGCGATGAGCTACCCGGAACTCTGGTGCTTCTGGCAGGATACCGAACCGGCCGACTGGCTGGTCCGGCATCTCAGCGATCTTCACGCCCGATACGGCGTAACGCTCTGACTCGTCAGGTCCGCCTTGCCGAGCGCAGCACCTGCGGGCGAGTGCAGATCGGCAGCGGGTTGCTCTCGATCTCGAGCCGCACCCATTCGTCGCGATCCCGGTCGGTGATCGTGCGCGCGTAGAGCGGCTGGCCAAGGGTGTTCACCGTCTCGAAGGTGTCGGCGGGGGCGTAACAGATCTCGAAGAGCCCCTCGATGCCCTCGGGATAGAAGAACGCCTTGTCGGTCGGGACCGTGAAGCCGACGCCGCCCCGGTAGCGGCGGAAGGTGATGCCGCCGAAGCTGACCTCGTCGGCGACGCGGCCCCGCAGATCGGCCGCCGCGGCGGTGTTGAGATAGGTCTCCCGCACCTCCTTGTGGGCCACGAGATCAGCAAAGAAGGCCGAGCCGCATTCGGCACGGATCTGCACGGCCCCGGCCGAAAGCCCGCCCATCGAGTCTTCGACGCTCTCGATCAGCGCCTGGCAGCGCTTCCGTAGCGCCCCGGAGGCCGGGCTCGCATTGTCGAGGTCGAAGTCGATCTCCGCGGCGGGCGATATGCCGAACTCGGTGAAGTAGTTCACGACCGTGGCGTGGTCCTTCGGGTCCTTCACCAGCCCCTGGATGCCGTTCAGCAGGTGGTACTCGAAGGTGGTCTCGGCGTCCTGGCGGAGCTTCCTGAGCCGATAAGCCACCTCGGTCTGCACCTGCTGAGTGGCGCTCTCCGACCCGAAGTCGCGGACGGACTGGATCTCGGAGGCCCAGAGCACGTCCTGCTTCTTGAACTGCCGGCAGACGAAGGCGCGCATCTCGCGCCGGTCGGGCACCTGTTGCTCGTAGGCTGAGCCGCGCTCGGAGAACGGGATCAGCGAGAGCGTGCCGTCGCGGCTCTCGATCACGACGGTGCGCGAGCGCACGCCGCGCGGGCTGAAGAGGTTCGATCCCGAGAGCAGCGCAGGCTTGTAGGGGATGTTCTCGAGCGCGCGGGTGAGCTCGACGATGGTGAAGGCATCGCCTTCGAAGATGTCCATGGTGGCCATGAGGATGCCTCCTGTCGGGATTGGGTCAGCGGACGAGAATGCCCGCGGCGAGGAGCGCCGTGTGGGCGGCCGCGATCTCGCCCGCGCTGGGCGTGCCGGCGAAGACGAGGTCGTGGCGATTGACGATGGCGGGGCCGCGAACGACCGCGACGGCAGGCGCATCGCCAGCGCTCGCATCCGCCTTGCCCCAGAGAACCGCGACGGCGGTCTCGGTGCCGTCGACGGCGGCCGGGTCGTGGGCAGCGTACTTGCCCGAGGCGGTGATCTTGCCGAGCACCGTGCCGGGCTCGAGCGTGCCCGCCGCGACGGTGATCGTCTCGCGGGTGTAGTCGCGGAAGGCCTCCCAGACGAGGAAGTCGCCGGGGTGTTTCCCTTCGACCAGCGTGGTCATGATGTCATCCTTTCAACTTGAAGGTGCGGGCGACGATCTCGCCCCAGGGGCGCGCGGCCGAGGAGCGGCCGGGCTGCGGGTGATGGGGCGCGATCTCGGGCTCCGCCTCGGCCTTGGCGGCGAGGAGCGCCGCGCGCACCGCGTCGAGGCTGGCGTCCTCTTCGAGGAAGCGGCCGGCCATCTGCGGCTGGCCCGCGAGACGGCAGAGATCGACGACGGCCCGCGCATGCCCGATGGCCTCTGCCCGGATCGCGTCCGGGTCCGGCGGCGCGCCACTGGGCGGCAGCGTCACGGCCGACGGCCGCGGGTCGTCGGAGGTGGCGGCCGGCTCGTCCTTGGCGCCCTCGACCGGGTCGCCTTCGGCGGCGGCGTCGGTATCCTCGTCCGCTTCGATCTCCCGGCCGTCGCACTCAGCGTTGGGCTCCGGCTCGGCTTCGATAGCTTCAACCAAATCCGGCGGCGCGTTGCGAAAGCGGCCGATGTCGAAGCGCGCGGCGATCCGGACGGGCTCGATCAGCCGGTCTGCGAAGCCCTGCGCCACCGCGTCCGACGCGTCGAACCAGGTCTCGGCGGCCATGAGCGCGGAGACGTCGTCCGGCGTCCGGCCGGATTTCGCGGCGTAGCCGGAGACGAGGCTGCCTTTCACCTTGTCGAGCGCCTCGGCCATGGCGCGCATGTCCTCGGCCGTGCCCATGACGAGGCCGGCCGGGTCGTGGATCATCAGGAAGGCGTTCTCAGGCATCACGATCTCGTCGCCCGCCATCGCGATGTAGGAGGCGGCTGAGGCGGCGATGCCGTCGATCCAGACCGTGACCGTACCCTCGTGCCGCTTCAGCGCGTTGTGGATCGCGACTGCGTCGAAGACCGACCCGCCAGGGCTGTTGAGCCGCAGATCGACCGGCGTGCCCTCGGGCAGCGCGCCCAGTTCGGTCAGAAAGCCCTTCGCCGAGACCCCGTAGGCGCCGATCTCGTCATAGATCGCCACTTCCGCACCCGTCCCCCGGGCGCGGATCGCATACCAGTTTGCCATGTCGTCACTCCTGTTCGGTGGCCGGATCGGTCGCGTCGGCGCCGTCGTCCGTGTCGTTACCGGCGCCATCGCCGGGCTCGGCCCGGGTCGCCGGCGTCGCGCGGGCGCCCTGCGTCTCGCCGGGGCTGGTGCGGTAGCGCAGGCCGAGACCCGTCGCGCGCGCGGCGTCGGCGGCGTTCTCGCGGTCCACTTCCTCGACGTCGTATCCGGTCGCCTCGACCACCTTGCGCCGCGAGGTGATGCCCGCCTCCATCGCCAGCACCTGCGCCTGGATGTCCTTCAGCGGATCGACCCAGTCCCAGCGCGGCGGGATCCACTGCACCGGTCGCACCTCTGCCGGATCGGCCTCCAGCGCGCCCGACAGGACCGCGGTCTCCAGCCAGCGCCGCCAGACTGCCCGGCAGAGCTGGTGCACGATGACGCCATGCTGCAGCTGGCCGATGCGGCGACGGAACTCGACGAGTTCGGCCCTGAGACTCGAGTAGTTCGCTTGCCGGACATCGCCGGTGACGAGGTGATAGGGCAGCCCAAGCGAGGCCGCGACCGAGAGCAGCGTCCGGTACTGGAACGCCTCGTAGCCGCCGCCGACATCCGCCGGGGACGAGAACTTCACGTCTTCGCCGGGCAGCAGCACCTGCATCGTGCCGGGCTCGAGGCTCGCGATGGCCGCCCCGTCGAGATCCGCCTCCGCCTCTCCCATCATGGGCTCTTCCGGCGCGGTCTTGGTGATGAAGCCCGCGAACATCGCTGCGGTCTTCTTTCGGTCGAGCTCGGCGTCGTCGTACTGGTCGAGCAGGAACAGCCGCACCATCGCCGGCGCGATATGCGGCAGCCCCCGGATCTGGCCCGCGTCGATGGGGCGATAGATGTGCAGCACGTCCGCCGCCGGCACGCGCACCGTCTCCGGGATGGCCGCCCCCTGGTCGGTGCTGTCGCCCGGGTGGCGGCGGCGGAAGTGGTAGGCCACGCGGCGGCCGATCCCATCGAACTCGATCCCGCAGCGGATGCGGTTGCCGTTCGCCGCGGTCTCGGTCTTCTCGAAGGGCAGCATCTCGGACTGGAGAAGCTGCAGCTGCAGCGGGACCAGTAGCCCGTCTTCGACCCGACGCGGGCGCAGCCGGACGAAGCACTCGCCGGCGACGAACATCTCCCGCGCGACCATGGCCTGCAGGCCGTAGAAGTCGGTCAGCCCGTCCGCATCGGCCTCGTCGGTCCAGGCGAGCCAGAGCCGCTGCACCCGGTCGCGCATGTCAGCGTTTCCGATCAGCGACGAGGGCTTGATCCCGTCGCCGACAAGGTTCGCGGCGAAGGCCTCGCAGGCGTTGGCGGCATAGCCGTTGGTCACGACCAGCTCTCGGGACCGCGCCAGCAGACGCGGTCCACCGGAGGCGACCAGCGCGTTGATGTTCTCGAGCGGCGGGTTCCAGCCGCGCAGCCGACGCTTCGCCATGGCGCCTTCGAGGCGGGCGCGCACGGCAGCGGGGCCGCCGGCAGGGCGGCGGCGGAAGCGATCGAAGAGGCCCATGCGGTCAGAGCCCCTTCGCCGTCGTCATCCGCACCTGCCGGACGATCCGGCGCCCCTCGGCTGCGGCGATCTCGCGATCCAGCGCCTCGATGGCCCGGTCGATCTCGGCGACGCTGCGATAATCCACGGTCTTGCCGTCATAGCTGACCCGCGCCACGCCCGAGGACCGCTGCGCGGTCAGCGCGTCGCGGCGGGCGCGGAGTTCTGCGGCCGTGGCCATGGATCACCTCATGTAGCTCGAGCGCACCGTGCGCCGGCGCGGCGTCGTTCGGGTTGGGGCGGATGGTGCCGTCGCTGGACCGGGCTCAGACCCGTCCTGCTTCGCCACCCCGAGCTGCGCTTCCAGATCGGCCCACGCGCCTCGGGCCAGCGATCCGCCCCGAGGATCCACGCGGCCGCGCGGGCATAGACCCGGGTGTCCAGCGCCTCGTTGCGCTCGCGCAGCTTCTGCCATTCGAGCCGCGCGAAGCCGCGTTTCGTCCGCACGGTCACCAGCTGCTCGGCGGTCAGCTGCTTCAGCCATTCGCCGTCCGCCCAGTCCGGCAGGTGGATCGTGCCGGGCGGGCACAGCGCGCCCGCCGCCTGTTCTTCCCGCGTCGGCCGGTCCTGCCGCAGGAAGCGATAGGTCTCGGCCTTGAAGGTCGATGTGGCCACGGTCCAGAGCCGGGCGCCGCGCCGGAGCCGTTTGCCCGCAACGGTCGCGTCGACATAGGTCGGCCCGGTCACCGGGCTCGTCCGGGAGAACCCCTCGACGCCCTTCACCGGCGCGACTTGCGCGAACCCCACCTGGCGCGACCAGGCATAGACTGCGCTGGTCTCGTAGCCCGTATCGATCGCGAGCCGGGCGAGCGTCATTCGCTGACCCGAAGCATGCGTCCATGTCCGCCCGAGCAGATCCGTCAGCTGCTGCCAGCAGGCCGGATCGCCGGGGCCGCCCTCGAGCACGAGGTGATCGACGAGCCAGCTTTCCAGACCCCGACCCCAGGCCCAGACATCGACCTCGATCCGGTCCTTCTGCACGTCGGCGCCCGCGGTCAGGAACAGGCCGCGCTCCGGGACCGTGCCCGGCGTCCATGCCTCGCGCCGGTCGGCCAGCCGCTGCCAGTCGGGCGCTTCGCCGGTCTCCATCCAGGTCTCGCCGAGGATGGTGTTCCGGAACGCCCGCATGGCTTCGTCGCTGCCCCGTGCCGCCTCATGCGCCCGCGCGATCCGCGCCCAACTGAGCCACCCCACCGGCGAGTAGAGCGCCGAAAGGTGGTAGCCCACCGTCAGCGGGTCGGTGGCGGTGGCGGTCGCGCGCCACTCGCCGCGCTCGAGCATCCTCGTCTTGTGGTGCTCGGCGATGGGCCGCTCGCAGCCCTCGCAGAGATACTCGGCCGTCTCCGGACGGCCCGTCTGCCACCGCAGCCGGTCGAACTTCAGCCACTGCATCGCGTCGCAATGCGGGCACGGCACGAAGTAGCGCCGCTGGTCGGACGCCTCGAACTCCCGCTCGATCCGGGAGAGCCCCCGGATCGTAGGCGTCGAGACCAGGAAGACCTTGCGCCGATGGGCGAAGGTCAACGACCGGGCCTCGGCCAGCGTGACCGGGTCGCCTTCCTCGTCGGCCGAGGCCGGATAGGCGTCGACCTCGTCGAGGAAGATGTACCGCGCCGGGGTCGAGCGCAGCCCGACCGCCGAGTTGGCCCCCGTCATGATCAGGATGCCGCCCGCGAACTCCTTGGACAGCATCGTGTTGCCCGCGTCGCGGGACCGGGCCGGTTTGACGCGCTCCCGCAGCTCCGGGCTCTCGTCGATCAGCGGGTCGATCCGCTGCCGCGAGTTCCGCTTGGCCAGTTCCACCGTCGGCTGGACCGCGAGCATCGGCCCCGGCGCATGGTGGATGACGAAGCCGATCCAGTTGTTGCCCGCCTCGGTGTTGTGCGTCGGGATCCAGCCCTTCCCGCACAGAAAAAGGTGGCTCGGCGAGTCCACTTCGATGCAGCGCACCGGCACGCTCGGCACAGGCCGGATCGCGACGATGCGCCGGCGACGGCTTTTCCACGGCCGCCCGGACTCGATCGAGCGCATCCGGGCCCGCTTGCGCGAGAGCCGGAACATCGGCTCCTCGGCATAGGCCGTCCACGACACGCGCCAGTACTCGGCGGACGTCGTCGCGCGGCCGTCCCGCCCGAAGACCTTCCGGCGCGACCGCCCATGATAGATCGCGGGCTTGTAGCCGAGCCCGCGGAGCAGATCGACCATCGCATCGACGAGCCCCCGGTCGGCGTTCGAGAACTCGCAGCGCTTGCCGTCAGGTGTGATCGTGCCGTCGGAGTCCATCAGCCCGCGCACGAGTTCGAGCCGCTGCCATCGGCTCGCCCGCATGTAGGCGAGCGGCACGTGCTTGTTGTCGAGCACGTCCAGCTGCCTCAGCCGCGTCACGAAGCGCGACCGGAAGCAGTCCGCGAGCGAGGCGCCGTCCTCTCGGCGCATCCGGAACGTCGGGTCGATCACCACATTGGCAAGCCTGCCCTTGCGCCAGTGCGGCAGCCGGAACTCGGCCTCGACGCCGCAGGCGCGGAGGTGACCGACGATCTCGGCGTCCTCCTCGTGCAGCGAGATGTGGTTCATGATCGACGAGCCGTCTCCGAGCCAGAGCCCGAGGACGTAGGGGTGCAGGATCAGGTCCTGGTCCGGCATGTCGACCGGATCGCAGCAGTCGATGGCATAGCGCCTCCGCCTGGCCCCTGCGCCGATGATCGCCCGCCCGGCCATCTCCGCCGTGGTGAGCGTGCGCGCGGCGGGCCGGTCGTTCGTGAAGTCCCAGACCGGCCAGCGATGCTCGCCGTCCGCGACGATATGTTCCCCCGTCGTCGAATGCCACCTCGAAGCAGGGCCGATCGCCGAACACCGGCGACAGGCCGGTGACCCGGCAGATGCGCCCGCGCTCGTCGTAGAGCAGATCGCCCTCGGCGATCTCGCCCATGGTCGTCCAGCCGAAGGGCGTCGGCACCGGGGTGTCGAGCGCGAGCGGCGCGCCGACCTGCGCGGCTTTCATGAACACGACCCGCTGGGCCGGGTCGCCCGGGCTCAGCCGGTCCATGATCTCCCGCATGTAGGGCGTGCGCGCAGAGCGATAGCGGCCGGGTTCCGCCGAGGCCCGCGAACCCAGCCGCCGATGCCGGTCCGCCCATTGCGAAACCGTCAGGTCCGGATCGGGACGGATGCCGCTGCGCCATGCCCGAAGAAGTCCCTCCGCTCCGTCGAAGTCGACCGCACTCTCATCCGAGCCTCGGCCGGACATCGGCGAGGCTGTCGAGCTGGGCGCGGACATGGGTTTCGAGCAGTCTCTGGATCAGCGCGGTCGTCACCGCCGGTTCTGAGGCGCCGCTCTTGGCGGTATCCTGGTGTTCGAGCGCGGTATTGAGTTCCGACGCCATCTGCGCGGCTACGCGCGCAGGCCAGGTCACCCATGCGCCGCGTTCCTCGCGCGCGAGGCGGAACACGAGCATCTCGGCACGATTGCGATCGACGAGCTCGCCCTTCTGTTTCTGGAGCCGCAGCTTGCGCTCCTGAGCTTTCATCACCTCGTTGGCGGTTTTCGCCTTCATGAACGTTGCGCCGTCGCCGACATCCGGGACGGTGACGCCGTTCTCGCGAAGCGTCTCGCCGACGGCTGCGATGGCCGCCGCCGGGACCGGCTTCATGCCGGCTGGGCGGCTCGCCGACTTCGGTCTGCTCTTCGACGGGTCCGTCGTCTCGGCCCGCCGCTTGTCGGAGGCTGCGGCGTCGATGCTGCCGTCTTCGTGCAGGACGAGCCGGCCGGCGGTCTTCGCCTTCTGGATCGCGCCCCGCGACAGCCCGACATGCGCGGCGTACTGGCGCTCGCTCATGCCCCGCATCGACGGCTCCGATTATCATTCGAAATCATGTGCTTATAGAGTTGATAAGCGCGGCGGACAGAGGGAACGTCACTTCAACGAAGCGATGCAACTCACCAAGGAGCCACCACGATGACCACCCGCCTGAACCCGATCACCACCCCGCGCCACGAACTCCGCGCCGAGAAGGCGCGCAGGAACAAGGGTGAGCCCGGTTCCGCCACCGGTTCGAGGAACCGGGCGAACGCGCTCGCGGCCTTCATCGGCAAGAAGGCCGAAATCGACGAGATGCTCGCCCGACTGCAGGCGCTGAGCGACGATCATTTCAACTGCGCCCCCGACGAGGCGGGCTGGGCGATGGTCGGCACCCTCGAACACTACGCCAGCCTCTTGAAGCGCATCACCGACAGCGCCTTCGGCGAGGGCGAGCACGCCCGCTGATCTCCGGCGCGGCCGGAACTCCTGCCGCGCGCCCTGCGCGGCTCGGGGTCGTAGAAGGCGCCGCATGACGCGGGCCTCGAACACGGAGACCCCAGATGACCAAGCTTTCCGACACGCAACTCGTGATCCTCAGCGCTGCCGCGCAGCGCGAGGACCGCAACGTCCTGCCGCTTCCCGGCTCGCTGCGCGGCGGCGCCGCCGCCAAGGTGGTCGGCGCGCTGCTCTCCCGCGGGCTGATCGCGGAGACCGCGACCGACAGCCAGACCAAGGCGGACGCCGCGCTCAACCGCATCTGGCGCAACGTCGACGACGGCCGCGCTATCCTCCTGCACATCACGGACGCGGGCCTCGCCGCCATCGGTGTCGAGCCGGACAGCGGCAACAGCGCGCCCACGGGCGCCGACGCGGCGCCGAGCGCGGAAGCCCCGCAGAACGCCCCCGTCGAGGCAGACCGCGCACCCAAGACGCGCACACCGCGCACGGGCACGAAGCAGGCGAAGCTGATCGAGATGCTCCGCGCCGATGGCGGCGCCACTATCGACGAGATCGTCGCGGCCTTGGAATGGAGGCCGCACACAGTGAGGGGTGCGCTTGCCGGCGCGCTCAAGAAAAAGCTCGGCCTGACCATCACCTCCGAGAAAATCGACGGAAGGGGGCGCGTCTACGCCATACGCGACTGACGCCGCGCGTGCGCGCCAACTGCAGGTCGCCGCCCAACAAGGGCGGCGGCGTTCGTCTCAACGGTGGGTCTTGCGGAACACGCTGTACTGAAAGCTCTGTCGATTACCTTTCGGCGTGACGTGCATGTGGCGTCTGGCGTCGAGCGTCTCGAACCGGCCCGGAAGCAGTCGGTCGAGTTCCTGCGCCAGCTCTTCCGGCGCATAGCGCACGACGGGCAGACCCGAGCACATCTCCGGTCCGTCATCCGCGAATGTCGCAATGATCGCGATTCCGCTGGGGCGCAGGGCGTGCGTAAGGGCACGTGCATAGCCGGCACGATCCTCGGCCGCAGTCAGGAAGTGGAACACCGCCCGGTCGTGCCAGACCGCGTAATCCCGCTCGGGCTGCCACGTCGTGATGTCCGCCTCGATCCACTGAACCGCATCGGCCCTTGGGCCGAGCCGCTGCCGGCTGACGGCCAGGGCGGCTGCGGAAAGGTCCAGCACCGTGAGGGGGCCGAACCCCTCATCGAGCAACGCGTCGACGAGCCGGGACGCACCGGCCCCGATGTCGATGAACGGCGCGCCCGGTTCAAGATGTTCGCGCGCCAGGTCGAGAGACATCGCCGGCATTGCTTCGAACCATGTCAGCGCGTCTTCCGACCGCGCACCGTAGACGTCGTCCCAGTGCTCCTGTCCGCCTGCCATCTAGCCCGGTTCCTCCGTGTGGGATCGAGCGTAATTCATCGCGGCGCCGCATGACACCGACATTGCATCACGAGCGTCCTCAAGAACTCCGCATCCGGATCGCCTCGAACAGCCTGCGCAGCAGATAGCCGCGCGCCAGCGAGACGCCGACGAAGGCGAGGCCAATGGTCAGATGCTCCGCGAGACCGGTCTCGATCCCGAACCACGGGAACACAACGATCTGCGTGGCGATTGCCAAAACGTAGCCGACGACAACGTTTGCCGCGGCCTCGACCATCGACATGGTCCGGCTCTGCTTCATCGCAGGCTCTCCATGAAGGCCGTCACGAACTCCGCCGCGAGCGGCGGAACGATCGCATTGCCGTAGCCCCGCAGCAGCCCCATGCGACCGGGTATCCCATCAGCCAGCGGGAATGTTCCGGGCTCAACGGGCCGCCAGCGGTCATCGCGGCAGAGGAGCCAGTCCGGATCTCGCCAGACGCCGTCCGTCGCATCGGCCCCGGCAGGGTCGGCACCATCGACCAGTCCACCAGCTTCACCGTCCTGCGGCTCGCATCGGTGTTGCCGGCTGCATTGTATCGGTCCGTTGCGGGCGAGCCCGCCATGGCCGTCGGCCAACCCGCCAGCCAGACCTGCCGGCCGAGCAGCGCATTGATCGGCACCGCCCGGCATTCCGTTCCGTCCTTGTGATCCCGCGCCGAGGCCGTCGCCCAACCCGCGAGTGACTGCTTCCAAGGCGACGGCGCCGAAGAACAGGCGCTGGCGGATGTGCGGCGCGCCGATGCCCGCAGCCGGCAGATCGGCCGCCGCGACGGCGTAAGATGCCGCTTCCAGGTCAGCCGCCAGAGCATCGAACCACGCCCAGTCAGCCGCGCCCTCAGTTGCTGTTCCAGCCGCACCGCCAACCGGTCCGAGCACTGCCGCGCTGGCGACCTGCTCGCCGAAGACGAGCTCCGGGCGGCAGGCTGCGACGAGCCGCAGGAAGGTCGGGGCGAGATGGCGGTCATCGTCCTGTCCCTTGCGCTGCCCGGCCTGGCTGAATGGCTGGCAGGGCGGCGAACCGGTCCAGACGGACAGATCCTCCGCTACGCCCGCGAGTCGCAGCGCGTGAGGCCAGCCGCCGATTCCGGCGAAGAAATGACACTGCGCGAAGCCGCGCAGGTCGGTGGGCTCGACGTCGAGGATGGACCGCTCGTCCACCTCGCCATGGGGCAGCAGCCCGGCCGCGATCAGTTCCCGCAGCCAGGCGCAGGCCGCGGGATCGGCATCGTTGTAGTAGACGGCCATCAGGCGGCGGCTTCGGCCTTGTCACCCAAGCGCTCGGCTCTCACCTGCGCGAAGGTTCGGCCATCGCCATCAAGGATCGCGTCGCGGCCTGTCTCGGCCTGCCAGCGCTCGACCGCGACATCGACATAGGCCGGGCTGATCTCCATCGCAAAGACGCGGCGTCCGTTGACCTCGCCCGCCATGATCTGCGAACCCGAGCCCGAGAACGGCTCGTAGCAGAGGCCGCCCCGCGCCACATGCTGGCGCATCGGGATCCCGAAGGCGTCGAGCGGCTTCGGCGTCGGGTGGTCGGGCCGCTCGTCCTTGGCGAAGCTCGGCATCTCCCAGGTCGAGGGCAGCGTCTGCTCCGCAACCTTCGGCGGGCGGTTCGGGCGACGCCAGCCCATGAAGCAGGGCTCATGCTTCCAGAGGTAATGCGACCGGGTGAGAACCCCGCGGTCCTTCACCCAGATGATCTGCTGATGGACGAAGGCGCCGGCCTTTTCCCAGCAGGCTTCCAGCATCGCCTGGCGGCGGGAGGCGTGCCAGCAGTACCAGGCCGCATCGTCGGTGATCGCCTCGGCGACGGCCGCCGCGATGAACCCGTCGTAGAGTTCCGCGCCCTGCGAACTGTCGTCCCAGGTGACGCCGTAGGACTGGCTCCAGTCCTTGTTCCGGGTCGGATGGTTCGAGCCGTCGTAGTCGACCAGATACGGCGGGTCGGTCGCGAACAACACCGCGCGCTCGCCGTTCATCAGGCGACGCACATTGGCAGCGCTGGTGCTGTCGCCGCAGAGCAGCCGGTGGTCGCCGAGGATCCACAGGTCACCCGTCCGCGATGCCGGGTTGCGCGGCGGCTCGGGGATGGTCACCGGAGGCACGGAGCCCCCGGCGCCACCCTCTTCTTCACCGCCCCCGTCCGGATCGAAGGCCAGCAGCTTGTCGAGCTCGCCGTCCGAGAACCCGACCAGCGACAGGTCGTAGTCGTCCGCCAGCAGGTCCTGCAGCTCGGCCGAGAGCAGCGCCTCGTCCCACGGGCTTTCAGCCAGCCGGTTGTCGGCGATGCGGTAGGCACGCCGCTGCGCCTCGGTCAGGTGCCCGAGCACGATCACCGGCGCCTCGGTCAGACCGAGCTGTTCGGCCGCCAGCACGCGGCCGTGCCCGGCGATCAGTTCGCCGTCCTCGCCGACGAGGCACGGCACGGTCCAGCCGAACTCGGCCATGCTCGCGGCGAGCTTCGCGACCTGTTCCGCCCCGTGCTGCTTTGCATTGCGGGCATAGGGCTGGAGCCTGGCCAGCGGCCAGTGCTCGATCCGCTCGGGGGCGAAGGCGAGGGTCATGCAGGTTCCTGTCGATGATAGGTCGGCATCCGCCGGGCTGGACTCCGGCGCGATGGGGTCCGCCGGCTTCCGGCTGGACTCCGGCATCCGCGGGGTGTCCATCCCGCGCGGCCGGTCAGATGTTTGAATTCACGAGGGTTTCGTGGCGTCGCGGGTGGACGCTGGACTCCGGTGGCTTCCCAAAAATCTGGCCCTGACGCTGGCGAAATGCCGAGCCAAGCCCGCCAGCATACGTTCCGGCCCAGAAAGGAACCGAAAAACAAGGGCTTGGCAGCCTGGACCCCGGCTGGACCCCGGAAGCCAGCCCCGGTGTCCACCTCGGGATGAGCGTCGGTTCGCCCGAGCGCACAACTCCGAGTCTAGTGATTTGATAGCGTGGCTGGGCTTCGGCGTCTCGCCTTCCGGTGTCTCGCGGGAAAATGTCTCGCGGGTTCGTTGTGACTTGACAGCGCGATCTTGAAGCCCGTTGCCGCGCCCCCATCTTTCCGGTAGTATTTCCGGAAATGGAGGGCAGCATGGCCAGCACCGATCCTTCCCCCGTCACCCAGTGGCGCAAGCGCCGTCAGCGGCAGGGCTTCGTGCGCGTGGAAGTGCAGGTCCGCAAGGAGGATGCCGCCCTCGTCCGGGACGTCGCCACCGCTCTCGGCGATCCCGAACGCGAGAGCGAGACGCGCGCCATCCTGCGCGAGAGGATCGCCACGCCCCGCAGCGGCGGTCTCAAGGCGTTGCTCGCCTCGGCGCCGCTCGAAGGGATCGATCTCGACCGTCCCCGCGATTTCGGGCGCGACGTCTCCCTGTGAGCTTCCTGATCGACACGAACATCATCTCTGAAGTGCGCAAGGGCGACCGCTGCGACCCGGCCGTGGCGGCCTGGTGGTCGGGCGTCGCCGAGGACGACCTGTGGCTCAGCGCGCTGGTGCTGGGCGAGATCCGCAAGGGCGTGGAACTGGCGCGCCGCCGCGATCCCACGAAGGCCGCCGCGCTCGAGGCGTGGCTCGGGGACGTGATTGCGGGCTTCGGTGACCGGGTTCTGCCCGTCGACACGGCCGTGGCGGAGGAATGGGGCCGAATGAACGCGGTCCGTCCGGTGCCGGTCGTCGACGCGCTGCTGGCGGCGACGGCCAAGACCAACGGCCTGACGCTCGTCACGCGCAACGGGGCGGACGTGGCCGGGCTGGACGTGGAGGTGCTGAACCCGTTCGAGGCGACGTAAGGCGCGCTCATCCCGCACGCCCGACCACGAAATCCATCGACCGCTTCTTCGGCACCTGCCTCCCATTCAGCCGCCAGACGATCACGGCGATCCCGTATTGCCAGCGCCGGTTCGCGGTGGCACGGCTGATGCCGAGTTCCCAGCAGATCGGTTTCCACGGCTTCCGGTTCGCCCGGAGCCAGAGCAGGCGCGCGTCGGCGGGATCGAGCCAGCGTAGCCAGAGCAAGGCGTCCTCGGCCTGCGTGATGTCGCGCGGTCCGGGCTTGGGTCGACGCATCCGAGGCTCCTGACCGACCTGGTCGGCGAAACTGTGGAAGTACTCGGGCCAGGCGTTGAAGTAGCCCTGCGGCTTCACCTCGGGCAGCGACCGGAACACGTCGGCCGCGCTCTCGAGCCGGTCCTCGACCATGGTGGGCGTCCACTCAGCCATTCGCGGCCTCCCGGTCGCTCGCCCGAGGTCCATACAGCTTCTCGCCGAGCTGACGCACCAGTTCGCGCTCTGGCCAGGTCAGGCGATGGTCGTCGACGGATACGGCGAGCACACCCTCGTCATGCCAGCCATCGCGCTTCACCTGGTCCGGATCGCGGCGCGAGCCGCCATAGCCGGCCGGATGCCAACGCATCGATTTCATGCGACATGCCTCCAGCGTTTTCCGTTGATGATGTCGTCGACGGCCTGACGGGAGAGGCCAAAGCCCACGGCCGCTTCCCGTCTCGGAATCCCCATGGCGTGCATCTTCCGGATCGCGAGCGCGCAGACTTCGTCGATCTTCGCCTGGCCGTTTCTCGAGCCACGGTTGTGCGTGCCGTGGCGCACGGTGTCTCCGACGTTCTCGCGCTGTGTCGCCCAACGGAGGTTCCATGGGTGGTTGACGTCCCGCGTGCCATCCTCATGTGCGACCACGTGACGTTCGCTGGGCGGACGTCCGAGAAAGGCCATGGCGACAAGGCGATGGACCGGGATGCCTGTGCGGCGGTTTCCGCGCCACAGCTGAACATAGAGGTACTGGTTTTGGGGATTGCGCCACTGCCTCAGAATCCGACCCGCCCGGGCACCTTTCCCGCCCACAGCGCGCCGAACCCGTCCATCCTCGGAAACATCGTATTCCGGCCAACCGGGGATCGAGCGCCACTCCGGGTTCAAGTCGATCATGCGACACCCCCGTTTGTGTCGATGACCCAATTCAGTATCGCGATTGCATCGGCTTCGTTGTCATCGGCAGGGGAAAAGCCGCGAGCCCGTGCCGCGGCAATCATGTCCTGCTTGGGTGCATTTCCCCGGCCTGTCGCGTACTTCTTGATCGTGCCGACCGGAACGCCGCTATACGGAATTCCTCGCAACTCGGCCCATGTCGTCAGCGTCGCGAGGAGACCTCCAAACACATGCGCCGCGTCGGTGCCGGCGTGGCGGCGGACCTCTTCGAACCAAATCGCGGCAATGGGGCCGGACAGACGGTCGAGTTCGGTCAGCCAGTTGGTGAAGCGGAGATACCGCATGCCGCCGCCGTCGAAGCGTCGGGGGCGAAAGCTGACCGTGCCGCTGGTGATCAGTCCGTCATGGCTACGGAGCGCCCAGCCGGTCGTGGTGCCGAGATCGAGGGCGAGGATGCAGGACCGGCTGATCGCGCCCGATTCGGGGCGGACGTCCTGCGCGGGGATCGGAGTGTTCATCGTGAAGGCTCACAAGTTGTGGGCCTTCGGCTTCGGTCACCACCAGATGTAGCATCCGGCGGTCCTCGGCCAAAGCGAAAACGACCAGGGACGCTGCGGCGGGCGGTGATCGACGTTCGATCCGCCCCGGTCCCAACCTCAGAACGCGTGGTCCCAATCTTCGAGGAGGTTGGGACAGCCTTTTATCGTTTTACTCCAATGGCTTGACCAGATGTGGTCCCAACCTCGGTGTCCCCAACGGGGGTCCTTCTCTTTTCGTATAGAAAAACATGTTCCCGACCTTTTCCGTTCTCCCACATGAATGAGTAGCAAAAGGTTGGGACCACAGGGTGAGGTTGGGGACACCTTTGTTTTTGAACGGCTTTTCGTGTCCCCAACCCCCTCGGGAGGTTGGGACAGGGTTGGGACCACGGGGGGGTTAGGACAGGCTGACGACGGAATTTCCCCACTACGGTCAAGTACGGAAAGCGATGCCATTGACATGTCTCGGCCGACGTCGTCGTTAGTGTCCGAGGAGCTGGTGTAATTTCATCGCCGCTGGCGGTGTGATCCTTGGTGGCCATCGAGGTGTAGGATCGAGGTGGAGTTTCGACGCTTCAACCACGAACCATACGGAGACCCCGATGACCAAGACGAACATGGACCTTTCCGAACTTCTGGCCAAGCACGATCAGGGAGACTTCCTGCGCGGCATTGCCGAGGCCGTTCTGCAGCTGATCATGGAGACCGATGTGGAAGGCATCATCGGCGCCGGTCGGCATGAACGCAGCGGTGAGCGCACGACGTGGCGCAACGGGTATCGAGAGCGCGCTCTCGATACCCGTTTGGGCACCTTGAACCTGCGGGTGCCGAAGCTGCGGCAGGGCAGCTATTTCCCGGGCTTCCTCGATGCCCGCAAGACCTCGGAACAGGCGCTGGTGGCCGTCATCCAGGAGGCGTGGATCGGCGGCGTCTCGACCCGTCGAGTGGACGAGCTGGTGCAGGCGATGGGCCTGAACGGAATCTCGAAGAGCACGGTGTCGAAGCTCTGCAAGGACATCGACGAGCGGGTGGGCGAGTTCCTGAACCGTCCGCTGACCGGCGACTGGCCCTATGTCTGGCTCGACGCCACCTACCTCAAGGTGCGCCAGGGCGGTCGCATCGTGCCGGTCGCCGCGATAATCGCCGTCGCCGCGAACACGGAAGGCCGGAGAGAAATCATCGGCCTGGGTATTGGCCCTTCGGAAGCCGAGACGTTCTGGACCGAGTTCCTGCGGTCTCTCCGCGCCCGCGGCCTCGGCGGGGTCAGGCTGGTCATCAGCGACGCGCACACAGGGCTCAAGGCGGCCATCGCCCGGGTCTTCGAAGCCACGTGGCAGCGGTGCCGCGTTCACTGGATCAGGAACGCCCTCGCGCACGTCTCGCGCGGCCAGCACACCGTCGTCGCCGCCGCGATCCGGCAGGCCTTCGACCAGCCGGACCGCGCCCATGCCGGCGAGACCTGGCGCAAGGTGGCCGAGCAGTTGCGCCCGCGTTGGCCCAAGCTGGCCGACCTCATGGACGCCAGCGAGCACGACGTGCTGGCCTACATGTCCTTCCCCCGCCAACACCGGACCAAGCTGCATTCCACAAACCCGATCGAACGCCTGAACAAGGAGGTGAAGCGCCGCGCCGATGTCGTCGGCATCTTCCCCAACGAGGCCTCCATCATGCGGCTCATCGGCGCCGTGCTGTTCGAGCAGAACGATGAATGGCAGACCTCGAGCCGCTACATGATGGTCGAAGCCTTCGCCCAGATCGACAAGGAGGAGATCGACCCCATTCTCAGCATAACCACGAAGGCCGCCTGATCATGCCCTCAGGCCATCCGGGAATTTACACCAGCTTGACGGACATGACCACGTCGTCTATCTTGCCCCACGGACAGGGGCGTCCGCGCATTTGGCGCGGTCTGAGAAGCACCCTTCGAACCTGAACCAGATCATGCTGGCGTAGGAAGTCCGCGGTGCGACGAACAGGGCCAAGTGCTCATCCGTTCCCCGTATCGCGTGTCCCCGCGCCGAGACGGGGAGAAACATGGACGCACCGGGACATCACCTTGCACGCATGCGCGACACCGCGCCGCTCGTGCACAACATCACCAATTTCGTGGCAATGAATTTCATGGCCAACGTGCTGCTTGCCGCGGGCGCTTCCCCGGCGATGGTGCATGCGCGCGAAGAGGCCGCGGAGTTCGCAGGACTTGCGCAGGCGCTCACGGTCAATATCGGCACAGCCGACCCCGACTGGGGCGCCGCGATGGAGGAGGCCGCCGTCGTGATGAACGGCGCCGCAAGGCCCTGGGTGTTCGATCCGGTCGGCGTGGCGGCGACACGCTTCCGTAGTGACTTGTCGCAAAGGCTCATCGACCTCGGGCCGAGCGTCATCCGCGGCAACGCCTCCGAGATCCTGACGCTGGCGGGGCTGTCAGGCGCGGCGCGCGGGGTCGATGCGGGCGACAGTGTCGAGGCGGCGATGGAGGCGGCGCGGAGGCTGGCGCAAAGCACGGGTGGCGTCGTCGCCGTTTCCGGCCCGGTCGATTACGTTACCGACGGGTCGAAGGGGTATCGGGTGGCCAACGGGCATCCGCTCATGGCGCGTGTCACGGTGATGGGCTGCTCGCTCAACGGCGTGATCGCGGCCTTCTGCGTGGGTCAACCGGTGCTCGAGGCGACCGCGGCGGCGCTCGCCTGTTACGGTGTGGCCGGGGAAGCGGCGGCCGAGACGGCGCAGGGGCCGGGCAGCTTCCAGCCGGCGTTCCTGGACGCGCTGGCGGCGCTCACACCCGAGGCGCTCGACGCTGGCGCTAGGGTGAGCCCGGCATGATCGGCGCCGTCTACGTCATCACCGATCCGGACGCCCCGTACGCGGTCGCCGACCAGGCGCGCGCGGCGGCGCGCGGCGGGGCCTGGGCCGTGCAGCTGCGCGACAAGACTGCGTCGGATGCCGATCTGGTGGCGCTCGCCCGCATTCTGATGGCCGAGCTTGCGCCGCTCGGCGTCAAGCTGATCGTCAATGACCGGCTGGAGGTCGCGTTGGCCTCCGGCGCGGACGGGCTGCATATCGGCCAAGGCGATGGCGATCCGGGCGCGGCGCGTGCCCGTCTTGGCGCGGGAAAGATCCTCGGACTGTCGGTCGAGACGGCCGAGCAATGTGCCGCGATCCCGTCCGGTGTCGACTACATCGGTGCCGGGCCGATCCGTGCCACGGCAACCAAGCCGGATCATGCCGCCCCCATAGGCTTCGATGGCCTCGCGCGTATCGCCGCCCGGTCGCGGGTTCCGGCGGTGGCGATCGGGGGCCTCGGCCTCGGCGACGCGCAACCGGTGCGGCGCGCAGGGGCGGCGGGGCTCGCCGTCGTTTCGGCCGTGGTGCGCGTGCCCGACCCTGAAGTGGCGACCCGCGCCCTCGTGCAGGAATGGAGGCAGGCATGATCCCCAACGTGCTGTCCATCGCGGGCTCCGATCCCTCGGGCGGAGCCGGGATCCAGGCCGATATCAAGGCGATCTCGGCCTGCGGCGGCTACGGGATGGCCGCGATCACGGCGCTGACGGCGCAGAACACCTGCGGCGTGAGCGGAGTGCGGATGGTGGCCCCGGATTTCGTCGCCGCCCAGATCGCCGCGATCCGGGCGGATATCCGGATCGACGCGGTCAAGATCGGCATGCTGGGCGCGCCGCGACGGTCGCGGCGGTCGCCGCTGCGCTTGATGGCCTTGATGCGCCGGTGGTGCTCGACCCGGTGATGGTGGCCAAGAGCGGCGACCGCCTGCTCGAGGCCGAGGCGGTGGCCGCCCTGCGCGATGCGCTGCCCCGAGCTACGGTCATCACGCCGAACCTGCCCGAGGCCGCCGATCTGCTGGGAACCGACGAGGCGACGACGCGGGAAGGCATGGCGGCGCAGGCGCGTGCGCTCCTCGGCCTCGGCCCCAAGGCGGTGCTTCTGAAAGGCGGGCACCTCGGCGGCGACGACAGCCCCGATCTGCTGGTCGAGGCCACGGATCTGACCTGGCTGCCCGGCTTGCGCCACGCCACGCACAAGACGCATGGCACGGGATGCACCCTGTCGTCATCGCTCGCGACGTTCCTCGCACATGGCCTGCCCCTGGGTCGCGCGGCAGCAGAGGCCAAGGCTTACGTCGCCGCCGCCATCGCTCAGGCTGATGCGCTGACGGTCGGGCAAGGCCATGGGCCGACGCACCATTTCCACGCTTTCCAGAAAGGACAAACCGCATGAGCCGTCCGGTTTCCGACCTCACCGTTCTCATCACCGGCGGAGGCCGCGGCCTCGGCGCCGCAATCGCGCGTGCCTTTGCGCGAGAGGGGGCGAAGGTCGCGATCAACTACCGAAGGAGCAAGGCGGCGGCCGACGCGCTCGCGTCCGATCTCGGCCCGTGCGCCGCAGCGTTTGCCGCCGACGTGACCGATGTGCAGGCGGTCGCCCGGATGGTCGACGAGATCGTCGAGAGGCTCGGCCCGCCTGACGTTCTGGTGCACAACGCACTCGCCGACTTCTCCTTCAACGGCGATGCGCGGGCGCATCTCGAGCACCTGACATGGACCGAGATCGTGCGACAGACGGAAACGGCGGTCGGGGGCACGCTCAACTGCATTCAGGCCCTGCGCCCGCATTTCGAGGCGCGAGGCTTCGGGCGTGTCGTGACCATCGGCACGAACCTTTTGCAGAACCCGGTGGTGCCCTATCACGACTATACTGCCGCCAAGGGTGCGCTCCTGGCCTTCACGCGCACTGCGGCAAAGGAGCTTGGCCCTCTGGGCGTCACGGTCAACATGGTCTCGGGCGGATTGCTGCGCACCACCGACGCCAGCGCCGCGACGCCCGATGCGGTATTCGACATCGTCGCCGGGCAGACCCCACTCGGTCGCGTGACGACGCCGGAGGAGCTGGCCGATGCGGTCCTGTTCTTCGCGTCGCCATGGGCGCGGTCGGTCACCGGTCAGAACCTGATCGTGGATGGCGGGCTCGTCTTCGGCTAGTAGGGGATGGCGAACACATAGATCCTATTCTGCCGGCCTTGTTCGATACCGCCACTCCCGCGGCGCCTCGCGGCCGCCCTCGTCGCGCCGCCGGTACCGCTCCCAGCCGTTCGCCTTGAGGTAAGCCGAGACGCGCATCTGGTCGCCGCGGGTCCAGCGGGCAGGTTCGAGCCCGATCGCCTCCTCGAGGATCTCGCCGACCGACACGTCCTTCAGCGGCTCCGGGCGCGGAACGCTTTCGGTGCGGGAGTTGCCGTAGTCGGGGAAGCCGTCCGAGACGGTGCGGATCTCGTGCGTCAGCCAGTGTTCGATCAGGTCGTCCCAGGCGTCGGACTGGTAGCGGCGGTCCTGTTCCTCGCGGGCTTCCGCCAGCAGCGCCGGGTCGTCGATCCACCAGATCGCGCCGGCGCGGAAACGATGGACGGCCTCGGCCCAGAGCTGGTCCCGGTCGCGGGCGAGCGCCGCGATGTCGATGGCGCCGCAGCGGAGCGGCCAGAAGCGCCGGTTGCCGGTCTCGTCGCGCAGATAGGTGTCGGGGTTCACGGTGCCGGCGAAGACGCACTGGCGCGGAACCTCGACGGTGTAGCGACCGTAAGGCGGGCGGAAGCGGTCGGTGGTGCGGGTCAGGAACGCCTTGATGCGCGAGACCTCGGCGCGGCCGATGGCGTCGAGTTCGGCGATCTCGACGATCCAGACGCCTTGCATGTGCAAAGCCGCGTCCTTTGACCCGAGCTCGGGCAGTTCGTCGGTGAACCAATCCTCGCCGGCCAGCACCTTGATCGCGGTGGACTTGCGCGCGCCCTGCGGCCCCTCGAGGATCAGCATGTGGTCGGCCTTGACGCCGGGGCGATAGATGCGGGCGACGGCCGAGATCAGCCAGAGCGCACCGATGGTGTGATGGAACGCCGTGGGTTCCGCGCCGAGATAGGCGCTGGTCCAGGTCTCGATCCGGGACGTGCCATCCCATTTCAGGGTGTCGAGCCAGTCGCGGACAGGATGAATGCGCAGCTCGCGGGCGACGGCGCCGACGGCGCGGCTGACGACGACCGGCGCCACGTTGATGCCGCGCAGTTGCAGCCACTCGGCGGTGCGGATGTCGTCGGCATCCTCCCAGGGGCGCGGGAGCGACGTGGCGACGCCGTCCCACGGCAGCGGCTGGCGTACCACGATCTCCTGCCCGAACTCGTCGAAGGCCAGCACGCCGGCGAAGGCCGGATCGGAGGTCAGCGCCACGATGACGTTGGCCTCGTTGCGCTCGGGCGCGCCCGCGAGGTCGAGCCGGAGGCGCCTGAACCAGGCGGGCTTCGGGATCGGCGCGTGCGGATCGCCGGTGGCGTTCACGCGGCGGCGAAGCTCGGCCAGCTGCTGGGTCAGCACTGACATGCCGATCCCGGTCGCGGACTTGATCCGCGCGATGACCTGCCGCTCGGGCAGCGGGTCGAGCTTCGCCAGCGCGATGCGCCCGAGCAGCGTGGACAGCGCTTCGAACTCGGGCGGGTTGGTCAACGCCTCGGCCGCGGCGATCAAGGTGGCGGGATCGTCGGCGGAGGCGACAACGGGGGTGGCCGTCTCGGCGTCGACCGGATCTTCGGTCTGCGGCTCGGCTGCGGCATCTGTCCCGCGCGCGTAATCCTCGGCGCGGGCCCCGCGCAGCAGATCGTCGTTGAAGTCGTCGCCATGCAGCGGCGCGACGATCTCGTTCGGGATGTCGGCCCGGTTCAGACGGTCCGAGAGCGTCGCAGCCGCCTGGCGCCCGGCGTCCCCGGCATCGGCGTAGATGGTGATGCGCCGGGTGTCCTCGGGCCACTGGAACCGCGCCAGACCGTCGGCCGACAGCGCTGCCCAGACGGAAGTGCCAAAGAGCGCGTGGGCGGCGAGCGCCGTCTCGATCCCCTCCGCGATGCCGATGTGTCCGTCCTCCGGCATCGGGAAGAGCCGGACCACCGCGTCCTTCACGCTGCCAAGCATCTTCTTGCCCGGAGGCGCCTTGGCGCTCCCGTCGTCGAGCAGGAACGTGCGATGGATACCCGGCGCGCGCTCCCCGCCCGGCAGCCGCAGGATCGCGATCAGGCCGGGCCAGCCGCGGCAGCTGTCGAAGTCCGGCAAGTCGGGATGGAATAGAAGGTCGGGCGATCCGGGATCCGACAGCCCGCGCGCGCGCAGATAAGTCTCGCCCAGCGTGCCCGCGAGTGGAACGGCCCCGTCGACGAGACGTGCGATCTCGGAAGAATGATCCGGGCGCGCGCGCAAGGGCGCCGCCGGCGCTGTCCGCGGCGCCGGAAAGTCCATCCCCGCAAGCCGCGCCGCCTCATCGAAGAGCGCGCCATCGCAGAGGCCGGTCGCCTGGGCGATCAGGTCGATGGGACCGGCCCGCTCGCCGGTGGCGTAGTCGAAGCCCCAGCCGGCATAGGGCCCGTCGAGATGGATGGTGCAGGAGCCCTCCTTGCGCGGCCGGCGCCCGGAGAGGTCTGCGCAGCGCAAGGAACGACGGTCCCGCGCCAGCCGGGCCTCGGGGAAGAGCCCCGGCAGCCAGTCGGCGGCCGTGCAGGCCAGCCGCTCCTTCACCGCCGCGAGATCGTGCCGGGTCTTCGCGACCGCGATGTCGTTGAGGTCGATCATCGCGCCCCTCAGGCCAGCAGGACGAGCCCGCGCTCGGCGCGGGTGATCGCGGTGTAGAGCCAGCGGCGCCGGTCGATCTCGGTGCGGCCCAGCCCGTCGTCCCAGACGATCACGTTCTCCCACTGCGACCCCTGCGCCTTGTGCGCGGTGATCGCCCAGCCGAAGGTCGCCTCGGTCAGCAGGCGCTTCTCCTTGTAGTCGCGGTCGTGGCGCTTGTCGTCGTAGGCGACATGGTCCTCGAAATGCCCCTTGTAGATGCGCAGCCGGCCCGGACGCCCGTCCTCATAGGGCTCGCCGATGCGGCGCCCGTCCTCGTCATGGACGACGGCGGAGAAGTAGAGGCTGCCCTCGTCGACGATGTCCTCGAGCGTCACGAACATCCCGTTGATCAGCCCCAGATCGTTCTGGTTCTTCAGGCAGATGATCTTCTCGGCCGGTCCCGTGGGCAGCCAGGTCCCGCCGAGCCCCGCGGCCGCGCGCATGGCGTTGTTGATCTGCAGACGCGTGGCGTTCAGCCCGCAGATCAGTTGGCCGCCGCGCAGCGCCTGTTCCGGCGTGATGTCGCCCTTGCGGAGCTTCGCGACATGATCGTCGTAGACGCCGAAGCCGATGGGCCGACCCTCCCGCGCCATGGTGGCGAGGCGGATGATCGCGCTCTCGGCCGCCTGGCGGTGGATCTCGGTCAGCATCACGTCCGGCTCGTCTCGGGTGAAGGCGCCTTCGCCGCGGATCGGCGGCAGCTGGCCGGGATCGCCGAGCACGAGGATCGGCTTGCCGAAGCTCATCAGGTCGCGCGCCATCTCCTCGCCGACCATCGACACCTCGTCGAGCACGATGAGCCGGGCGTCGGCCGCGTCGCTCTGCGGGTTCAGGGCGAAGCGCGGGTGCTTCATCGCCGAAAGCCCCTGGCGCATCGCCTCGATCGCGGCGTCGGCCGTGGTGCGCGCGAACCCGGTGAGACGGAGCGCGTCGCGTTCGGCCAGCGCGATCTTGCGGGCGGCTTCCTCGATCTCCTCCTCGGTGGACTCGATCACCGAGTAGATCAGGCTGTGGATGGTGCGCGCCGGCGTGCCCTTGCGGGTCAGCACCAGCGCGGCCTTGCCGGTGAAGGTGGCGGTGACAACGCCGGGCACGCAGCGGCCGTCCTTCGCGCTGCGGTGGGGCGAGAGGCCGAGCTCCTCGAGCGCGAACTTCAGCACGGTGCTCTTGCCGGACCCGGCATAGCCGAAGAGGCGGAACACCTGCTGCTGCTCGGTTCGGGTCTCGAACCACTCCTTGATCTCGCGGATCGCGGCGGCCTGCGTGGCGGATGGGGTGAACTCGGTCATGAATGGGGCATCTCCACTGCGTAATCCTTGACGATCCCGCCGCGGGTCGGATCGCCCACCTCGCACTGGCGGACGAAGACCCGGCGCCCGTCGGCGAGCTGCCGCCAGTGACCGCGGCGAATGTGCCAGCGTGGGCTGGCGTGACTGCCGCCCTGCGGCGGCGTCGCCGCGCGCAGGCGCTCCGGATCGATGGCGACCTGGCGCCAGACCCATCCGCGCACGCCCTCGCGGGACAGGCGGGACCGTTCTGCAAGCGACACCTTGCGGTCGCGGATGTCCGGGGACGCGCCGAGGATGGTCAGGGCGCGCCAGACGATGCCGGCAGCGACTTCGCCGTGACCGCGGACCGTCTCGTCGCTCTGCTCCGCCGGGTTGCCCTCGATCTCCGTCTTGCCGTCCGGATGCATCCAGATCCGCACCAGGCAATCCGTCCAGCCGCGCGGCGCCCGCTTGCGCATGAGGAACGTGGCCTCGACGATGTCACCGTCGGCGCGAGCGCAGACGATCAGGCCCGAGGGAGACGCGCGCTGCTCGCGCACCTCGAAGATCACGGACGGATGCGGCAGCCGAAGCTGGCCGGTCAGCACCCGGGTCATCGCGCGGTCGACACTGTCGCCATCGAAAGAGGCCTGATCGTCGAAGAAATAGATCGGCGCGAACTCCGCCGCTCGGAGCAGGTCGGAGCACCAGGATCGGTCGCGATGGGCGCGCACGATCCGCTTGAGCTCATAGGCGTCAGGGATCATCGCCGCTCACCCCCAGCACCGTTTCGCCCACGCACAGGGGGCGTGCCATTTGCCCGCCGCCATGCCGCCGCGGCAGAGGACCGCCGTGGGCTCAGCCGCGGCGCGCGGCAGCCATTCCCCCGCCTCGGAGGCTCGCACCACGGCAACGGCGCGATCCGACATCTCCTGCGCGAGATGCGCATCGAAGGGCACGAGCTCGGCATGCAGCTCCATCGTGTCCCGGTTCAGCGCTGTGAAGAGCGCCGGGGCCGCAGGTCCATGTAGGCCTGGTAGAGCGCGATCTGGGCGGCGTAGACCGGCCGGGCGAGGCTGACGCCGCGCTTGACCACATCCTTCCAGCTGGCCGCGCCGAGCGCCTTGTTCTCCCAGAGCGCGGGATAGTCCATCGAGACGGAGCCGGAGACAAAGCAGCCATCGATATGGCCCTTGAACCGGCCGCCGAGGGCCTCAAACCCGAACTGGCGACCATCGGGGCGCTCGGTGCGCAGGTCGAACCCGGCGATCCGGAACCAGCCTGCGACGATGTCCTCGGCCCGATGGCCCGCCTCGAAGATGCGCAGCGTGCGCGGCGCGAACTCCTGGCCTTCGTCCTTGGGCACCGCGAGGAAGTCGTACTGGATCTGGCGCAGGCAGTCGCGGCCGAGACCCGAGGAACTGACATAGGTGCGCGGGCGTTCGGCGCGGTTGCGCGCGGACAGCGCCGTGTCGATGGCGGCGGACACGGCCTGCGCGATGGGCGGACGCGGCGCGCCGGCGCCGTAGAGGAAGCCCGAGCCATGGTTGAGGTCGATCATCGCTCGCGCTCCCAGAACCCGCCGGCCTGCGCGATGCAGGTCAGCTTGTGGAACTGCGCGTCCGTCAGCCGGGCGCTGTCGCCGAACCGCGCGAGCTTCTCGCGGAGGCTGTCGCAGAACTCGATCTCGAAATCGGTGACGGCGTTCTCGGTGGCCGCCTCGAGCAGAGGTTTCCAGCTGCAGGACGCGGTGTCTTCGTTCAGGTCGATCATGACCGTGCCCTCCGACGCTTGCCGACGGCGACGGGATGACGATCTCCGGTCCTCCCGCGGCAGTATTCGAGGAAACCGGGCGCGTTCAGGTTCTCGCGCTGCGTCCCCCACGCGAGGTTGTCGGCGCGATTGTTCGCGGCGTTCTCGTCGAGATGCATGACGACGGCGCGGTCGAATGGCGCGGGTCCGTGGAACGCCTCCGCGACGAGCCTCGCGACCTTGTAGGTCGTTCCGCGCACCACGATGATGAAGCGGGCATCCTGCTTGTTCCACACGCCGAACGTCGGCGTGCCCCCGTAGGATCGTTCGCCGCCCTTGGGCATCGGACCGCGATAGGGCGCGAGCATCACGCGCCCCTCGCTGCTCACTAGCAAGTCGGGGGCGCTCGGGACGGTTCTCCAGATTTCACCGTTGGTCATTTCGCTCTCCGACTAGAATGGCAGAGGGTCATCCAGGACCGTGCCGGTGCGCTCCTTGCGCGCGGCCTGGTCCTGCATGCTGTCGATGTAGCCGGTGACGGCCGCCTCGATCAGGCGGTCGATGTCTTGGGCGCTGCGATGGAAGAAGGGCTCCATGAGCCCCAGATCGGTGAGCGCTTCGGCGAAATGCGTCCGCGCATCGCGGATCGCCTGCGCCTCGCGCGCGGTCTTGTCGATCATGCCGTTGTTCCTTCGGGCGATGGTGCTGCCCACGTCCTGACAGCGGCGCGAGCAGAAGCGGTGGTAGGGGTGGCGATCCCAGCGGAGGCCGTGGCAGTAGCCGAAACCGCGCGCCTCGCGGGCGCAGACGGCGCAGAGCGCTACCCGAGCAAGAAGCTCCCGATCGGGTCCTCGGGCGGCCAACCCGCCCTCTGGAGCTTTTCGGACTGGAGCACGATCCAGCGGGAGATCGCGTTGCTGGCCATGGCTTCGAGGTCGCCGAGGCCGAGGCTTGCGATGGGGGCGTGCAGTCTTCCTCGGGCCTCGAGCCATCGTCCGATCTCCAGCGCCGCTTCGCGCGTCACGTGCGCCTGCCACTCATCCGGGGTCATCGGCCCGGCAGGATCGCGCCGGGCCTCGGGCCGCGGCGAAGGCCGGTTTGACCTCCGCCGCCGTGCTGCCGACCGCGCCTCACCCATTGAGCCAGGCGGGCATGCCGGTCGCCGGCGCTCCGCCCGGCGCGGACGGCGAGGACGCGGGCGGCTGCTGGGCGGGCGGTTGCTGCGG
>NZ_KE557324.1:267562-285974 GCF_000442315.1 Rubellimicrobium thermophilum DSM 16684 | reverse complement strand
CCAGGCCGGAGCCGCCGCCGGGGCTTGCGGCTGCGCACCCCATGCCGGCGTGGGCGCCTGCCAGCCCGGCGCCGGCGCGCTCGCGGCCTTGCGCGGCGGGGCGTTGACGGGCTCCGGGGGAACGGTTTCGCCGCGCATGATCGCGGCATGCTGCGGCTCGTCGGGCAGAACGACGTTCGCGATCCGGTTCTGGTCGCGGTATTGCGGGTTCGAGGCGGGTTCCACCATGATCCGCGCGGCGAAGACGATGCCGTCGAGATGCTTGAGCCCGGGCAGCACCCGCTTGGCTTTGGTATCGGGGCTCTCGTCCCTGGGATCGAGCCCGAGAGCGCTGTCGACCATCGCCCGAAAGGTGGATTTCGAGATCTTCCAGCCGATCGACTGGCCCTTCTCGTCGACCTTGCCGCCCGCCACGGTGAAGCTCTGCCAGAACTTCCGCCGGGCATGCGGCCCCTCGAGGATGGTGAACTCGCAGTCCAGCATCTTCGCGTCGCTCGACTGCGAGGCTTTCAGGAGCCTGGCGTCCATCGGCGTGGCGCCGTCCACGCCGCCGGGGCGCACGGTCAGGCGGACCTTGGCGAAGGTGCCGTCGGGGATCAGCTCGCCGATGGGGGCCATCTGCGGCTGGGCATCATTGAGATCGTAGCTCATGGATCTGTCCTTTGCGTCTGGATCAGGAGGGTTTTGCGGAGTGGGCGGGTGCGCGGCCGTCGATCTTCGCGATCAGCGCGCCGAGATCGGGCGGCTCGGTGGTATCGAGGCGGCCGGAGCGGTCCTTGGCGGGAAGGCCCCAGGGGTTGCCGGAGCGGCAGACGAGGCGGCGCTCGGCGGAGGTCTCGTCGAGGGTCCAGTCGCCCTTGGCGTCGCGGCCGAAGAGCTGCATGGAGACGACCTGATCGACGATGCCCGGCAATTCGCGCCCGGCCTTCGTGCCCTCCATCTGCGGCTGCCATGTCGTCGCGCCGAACTCGTCGGTCACCTTCTCGAGCACGCCAACAAAGATCACCGTCTTGCCGCGGGCGTGCTGGAGGTGCTTCAGCGCCTGGATCACCTCGCGGCCCAGGAGCCCGTAGGCGCCACGGACATCGGGCTTCCCGGTCCGCTCGGAAAAGGCCTCCGGCTGCTGGCGGGCATAGGCCATGGCCTGACGCGTCAGGTCGGTGATCGAGTCGACGAAGACGATCCGCTTGCGGGCGAGGAAGTCCTCGATGCCCGTGCCGAGATACTGCTGCTGCAGCCAGGCGTGATACTCGGCGCCGTACCAGGACTGCGGGTGCTGCGCGGGGTCGTGCCCGCCGATCAGCACGACGAGGTCGCGGAAATCGGTGAAGCTGCGCACCGGGATCGAGTCCCCGCGCCAGTCCTGCACCGACTTCATGCCGGCCTCGAGATCGAGGCAGACGGTCTCCTCGGCGGGCAGCGTCTTCAGGAGCGTCGTCTTGCCGACGCCGGGCGGGCCGAAGATGGCCATCGAGGTCTTGTTCTCGGCGGCCGAGAGCCGTTCGTCGGCGGTGATGATGCGGAAGGCCATGGGGTTCTCCGGGGTTCGTGTTCAGGGTGCGCGGCGGCGGGGGTGACCGGGTGCCGAAGGGGAACCTGCCCGGCGTTGCCGACCGGGCGTCCCGCCGCCGCGCGTCACCGGTCTCGAGCCTCGAGCCGGAAGACGGGTTTGCCGGTGGTCTCGCTGCGCGCGTCCGCGAAGCCCTCGCGCATCGCCGCGGGCCAGGCGCCGTAGCGCCGCTCGGGAACGCGATAGGCGATCTCGAGATACTCGGTGGGATCGTCGCCCGCGGCGCGGATGCGCTCGGCCATGGCGGCAAGCCGGTCCTGATCCCAGGAAACCTTCTTCGGCAGGTCCGCGACAACCACGACACCCTCGTCCTCGACCCTCACGGTGCCGCTGGTCTTCCCCTGCGCGGTCCGCTCGGCCGCGGCGGCGCCCTCGTAGCGTTGCGCGATCCCGGCCTCGAGCCGGTCCCGCAGCCGCTTCACGCGGGCAGTCTCGGCGAGCGCGGTCGTCTGCAGGTCCAGCAGCATCTCGGGCGGCAGCGCCGCGATGTCGCCGAGGGCGAGACGTTCGAGATCGTTGAAATGCGGGGTGTTGTCGGGATGCGGCATGGCGGGAACTCCGGTGGAGGGGAACGGGACGGCCATCAGGCGGCCTCGGCGAGAAGGCGGGCGAAGGGCACGGGCGCGTTGCGCGGTCGACCCCGGGCGATGGCGAGATAGGCGAAGCGGTCGGGGCCGAGGCGCAGCTGCGCGAGATGGACGAGGCCGGCCTCGAAGGCGCGGAAGGCGGCATCGCCGAGCGCGGCGAGCCGGCGGCGGTCGGGCTCGGGCAGGGTCGAGACGACCGGCGCGCTGTCGATCCCGAGGAAGCCGCGGTGGTATTCCAGCCGGTCGCCGGGCAGCGCCTGGCCGACCCAGGCACAGAACTCGATATCGGTCAGCGGTCGCGGCCGCGCCGGGGCGAAGGCGGTTGGGGGCATGACAAGCATCTCCATGTCCTCCCTCTACTCACGCCGCCCGCAAACCGTCCCACCGCCCCCCAAGCCCGCGCATGGCGAGCTCGCGCCGCAGGCGCGCGAGGCGGCGGTAGAGGGCGGAGCGGGAGAGGCCGTCGCGGCCGACCAGATCGGCCAGAGCGCAGGTGCCGAGGCGCGCGCAGAGGCTGCGGTCGGCCGGCCCGAGGTCGGCGAGCGCGCGGGCGAGATCGTGGCGCAGCTCGGCCTCCGCGATGGGGCAGCGGTCCTGCCCCTGCCAGGCGGCGAGCCCGTCCGCCTCGGCCAGCAGGCACCCCAGCGGCTCGGCGCTGCCGGCAACGGGCGCGTCGAGGGACAGCACGCTGCCGCCCTGAGCCCGGCGCTGGCGGTGGTGCCGGATCGCGATGCGCGACGCCTGATTGCGCAGGACGAGCCCGGCGAAGGCGCCGATGCTGCCGCGGCGCGCATCGAACCCCGGCAGACGGCAGATCAGATCGACCAGAAGGTCCTGGCGGAGATCGTCGAGATCGGCTTCGGGGAGCGCGAGCCTGCGGTGCAGGCGCCGCGCCGCGAGATCGGCCTCGTCGAGAAGCGTGGCAAGGTCGGAAGGGGAGATCGGAGGGTGCATGTCGAAGGTCCTGGTCGTTTCCGTTCACGACCCGACCGTGCAACATGCCGAAATCCCTTATCTCTCGGGTTCCTCCCGAAAACCTCCCGAAAACCTCCCGCCCCGGCCTTGCCCCTCAGTCGAGGAAGCCGATGGCCTCGGCCGGCAATCTCAGCCGGGCGCCGATGCGGGAACGGCGCTCGATGAAGCCGTCCTTCGGGACGTCGCGGGGCCCGGCATGGTTGCGGAGGGCGTTCCGCAACCGATGCACGCAGCGGTCGACCTGTTCGGGATTGCTGTCGTGCCCGGTGGCCGCCTTCAGCGCGGCGGCGATGCGGTCGTTCGAGACGAAACCTCCCGTATCGGCCGCTTCCTCGGCGAGAAGGACGAAGGCCCCGAAGTCCCGGTGCTCGATGGCGAGCTCCGCCCCGTCGAACAGCGCGCGCCGCCCTGTCCGGTCGATGCGCAAGCGCGCCTCGGGGCCGCCCCTCGGTGCCGGAAGGCGCACCTGCCCGAACGCCATAGCGAAGGGCCGGTCAGGGTCGTGGGCAAGAAGCGTCTGCGCCTGCGCGAGCACGGCGCGTGCTCCCTCGATCTGGCGCAGGGCGGAGGGCGGCAGATCGCAGGCCGAAAGGGACACGAGGACCACCGGGATTTCGGCTGCGATGGCGCCCCGGATGCGATCCAGGGCCTCCTGCACCCGATGGGGTCGCAGCCCGCGCACGAGGCACACCTCTGCGGTGCGAGCCCCGGCGGCATGGCGCCCGAGCCGCCAGATCCGCGCCGCGATCTCGACGGGGCCGGGGCCCGTCAGGCCGGATTGCTTCCGGATCTCGCGGCAGAGCGCCGCGAAATCGATGTCGTGGTGCCGGACGGACTGCGGGTCGTCGATCCGGACGACCTCTCCCGTTTCGGGATCGACTTCGACGAGCCCGCCGCTGCCGTCGGCGATGATGACGGTATCGCCCGCATCACGCAGGTCGGCGCGCTCGATCAGTATCCCGCGCGCGCGCAGCGAGCGCAGCAACCGCGGCTCGACCCCGTCGAGGTCCGAGCCGGCCACGGCAGGGATCGGGTGCCGGTCACTCAGCTGCAGCAGCAGTGCGGCGAGACGGGCGGCGTCTGCGGACGTCATGGTCTTCCAGCATCTCGAGGATCGGGCGCTCGTGGGAGTGATCCCGCATCGAGAGCGTCCGGGGCGGCCGGATGGTCACCGGGACGACGGTCTCGCTGCCGTCCACCTCGATCGTCACGTCGATCTTCGCGTGGACGATCCGCACCTCCGCGATGTCGATTTCCGGGGCCACGCGGGCAAGCCGCGCGATGGCATCCTGTGTGTCCCGCAGCGTCATCGTCCAAGGCGAGCGGCGCAGTCGCCCGGCAGCGGTCCGCGCGGTCTCGTCGATGCGGATCTCGCGCAGCGCCACATGGGTGATGTCGCCCTCGGGATCGGGGCGGAACGCGAAGGGCGCCCCGGCGGCCTGCAGCGGGGCGAGGCTGTAAAGCTCTTCCGCCGCCGAGGCCTCGAAGATCTCGGCGTCTCCCAGGACATGCTCGCCGAAGATGCGGGCGAGCTTCTTCGCGTCCGGAGCGGATTTCGAGCCCACCGCGATCGCCCCGCGCCGCCGGTCGTATTCGAGGGTGGATTGCACGATCTCGCGGAACTTGACAGTGTCCTCGGCCCCGTCCCGGTCAACGTTCTTCGTCTCTGCCTTCGTCCCGTGCAGCACCAGGATGCGCAGCAGGTCGTCCTCGTCGAACCAGTGGACCTCGCAGAAATGTCCGTCGTAGCGGCCCGAGAACCAGGCCCGGACGGCCTCCGCGAAGGCCGCCTGCACCCCCGGATCGTCGTGGCGGAGCTCTGCGTCCGCGCGTTCGGCGTCGCGTTCCAGCTTGGACGCGTGGGCGAGGAACGCTGCGGCCCCGAGCGCGCGATCGAAGATCGGACGATGATCGAGAAACGCGGCAAGCGCGATGAACCGCGGCGTGAACCTTCGGTCGTCCGTCTCGCCCCCGCGGCGGAGGCCCGCCAGCAGGTCGACACCCGCCTCGGCGGCGATCTCCTGCAGGATCCGGGCCCCGGCCTCGGTGGCGAGCGTCGAGATGTTGTAGAGCGCGAACTGCAGCCTTGCCGGAAACCGGCGGTCGGCGCGGGCGAAGAGATCGAAGAGCCGCCTGCGTCGCTCGGTCTCGTCTTCCGGCAGACCGTCCCAGTCGAGGCCGATCTGCGAAAGGTAGGGATCGAGCAAACGGCGCAGCAGCTCGAGATCCACCGTCCGGGAAAAGGCGCGGTCTACGAAGTTCCTGATCCTCCTGGTCATGCATGCTCCTTCCGGTTCGAAACGCTCGCAACCGACCGGGCACATGACCGCTGTCCATCGATCCGATCCGGGCTTGCGGTCAGATCGCGCTCGGGGGACCGGAGGAAGCGGCCCCACCGTCCTCTGGGCAAGCGCCACATTTGTTCCAATTATGTTCTAGCCGATCGCGCAACCGGGAGTCGAGTCCTCCGACGGGTCGTTCGCGCCGGATCGTCCGCGATGGGACGGTTCGGACGGGCGGTGAGTAGAGGAAGGGCGACACCTCCCGGACCCGCCCTGCATGAAACGCCCCAATCCCCTGCCGCCCCATCTGATGACGCCCGCCGAGCGGCGGGCCGAGCTGTGCGGCCTGCTGGCGCTCGGGCTGGTTCGGTTGCGGATGCGGGAGGTGGGCGAAGTATCTGACGATACTGGAGAACGTTGCCTACACTATCCGTCCGACCAATGCCGTCATGCAACTCCAACGCACCGGAGAAATGCATGAACAAGCCCGATCCCATCCCTGCGCGCTTGGCCGCGCTGAAGACCACCTCGACGCCGGAACTGAAGGCGCAGTGGCGCGACCTGTTCGACAGCGAACCGCCGCCGTTCAACCGCCGCTACCTTGAATCCCGCCTGGCCTATCGCATCCAGGAACTGGCCTATGGCGGGCTGAAGCCGGAGACGATCCGGCGCCTTGAGCGGCTGGGCGAGGAACTGGACGGCGGCGACAGCAAGAAGCGCAGCATCCGCGCCGATCGCGACCGCCCGATCACCGGCACGCGGCTGCTGCGAGAATGGCAGGGCGTCGAGCAGATCGTCACCGTCACCTCCGACGGCTTCGAATGGCAGGGGCGGCCCTACAAGTCGCTGTCCGCCATCGCCCGCGCCATCACCGGCACGCGTTGGAACGGTTGGACCTTCTTCGGGCTCAAGAACCACAGGGGGCGGAAGTGACGAAGCCGCCTGAAAAACCGAAGGTCGTCCGCAAGCTGCGGTGCGCCATCTACACCCGGAAATCTTCCGAGGAAGGGCTGGAACAGGAATTCAACAGCCTGCACGCCCAACGCGAAGCCTGTGAGGCGTACATCGCCAGCCAGCGGTCCGAGGGCTGGGTACTTGTCCGCGATCAGTATGACGACGGCGGCATCTCCGGCGGCACGCTGGAACGCCCCGGCCTGAAGCGGCTGCTGGAGGATATCGAGGACGGGCTGGTCGACGTGGTCGTGGTCTACAAGATCGACCGCCTCAGCCGCTCGCTCGCCGACTTCGCCAAGCTGGTGGAGGTGTTCGATCGCAACGGGGTGACCTTCGTCTCGGTGACGCAGTCGTTCAACACGACCACGTCGATGGGGCGGCTGACGCTCAACATCCTGCTCTCGTTCGCCCAGTTCGAGCGCGAGGTGACCGCCGAGCGGATCCGTGACAAGGTCGCCGCCAGCCGCAAGAAGGGCATGTGGATGGGCGGGGTGCCGCCCTTCGGCTACCGCGTCGAGAACCGGAAGCTGGTGGTGGACGAGGACGCCGCGGCGCACGTCCGCTGGATCTTCGCGCGCTTCCTCGAGATCGGGTCCTGCACGGTGCTGGCCCGCGAGGTGGCAACGCGCGGCATCCGGACGCCGCGCGGCAACCGGATCGACAAGAAATACCTCTACCGGATGCTCTCGAACCGCGCCTACATCGGCGAGGCGGTCTACAAGGGCGAGAGCTATCCCGGCGAGCACGACCCCATCATCGACCGCGAGACGTGGGACCGCGTCCATGCCATCCTGCAGGAGAGCCCCCGCAAGCGAGCCGCCCGCACCCGCGCCGACACGCCTGCGCTGCTGAAAGGGCTGCTGTTCGGGCCGGACGGCGCGGCCTTCTCGCCGACCCACACGCGCAAGGGCGCCAGGCTCTACCGCTACTACGTCAGCCAGACCGTGCTGAAGCACGGCGCCGGGTCGTGCCCAGTCGGACGTGTGCCTGCGGGGGAGATCGAGGCAGCCGTGATCGACCAGCTGCGCGCCGTCTTCCGCCAGCCGGAAATCGTGGCAGGGACGTGGAAGGCGGCGCGGACGCTGGACGACAACATCACCGAGGCAGACGCCCGCGCGGCCTTGCAGCAGCTCGATCCACTGTGGGACGAACTCTTCCCCGCAGAGCAGGCCCGCATCGTGGCGCTGCTGGTCGAGCGCGTGGACATCGGCGTGAACGGGCTGAACCTCCGGCTCCGCGTCGACGGGCTCGGCAGCCTCGCGCGCGAGATGCTGACCGGCGGCATCGAGGCCGCAGCATGACACGCGGCGCATCCATCCCTGACACCGTGACGCTCCACGTCCCGTTCCGCGTCGTGAAGCGTGGCGGGCGGAAGGCAATCGCACTCCCCGACGGCGCGTCCGCGCCCCGCCGCCCCGACGATGCCCTCGTCAAGGCCCTTGCGCGCGCGTTCCGCTGGAAGCAGATTCTCGAGTCGGATGAGTTCGCCACCATCGCCGAACTGGCCGAGCGCGAGGGGATCGCGCCTTCCTATCTCACCCGCGTCCTGCGCCTGACGTTGCTCGCGCCGGACATCGTCGAGGCGATCCTCGAAGGGAAGCAGGGGCCAGAGCTGACCTTGGCCAGGCTGATGGACGGGTTCCCGGAGGAGTGGGAGGTGCAGCGGAAGTCTTTCTGACATTTTCGGCACTTCCAATCCAATCCTCGACTTGATCCCGAAATCATCGCGTGATTGCTTGGGCTTGATCCAGTTCTTCTGGAGATTGCTCGTGTTTCAGTAGGGAGAGCGTTGTGCCGGGGCCTCAAGTTGATGGATTGGTTGAACGTATTCGCCAGGCGCTGCCTCGGCATGGCAATATAGAAAGCGCGGTTGCAGCCGTTCGCGCCGAACTCGACCTCCTCTCCCCCGGGCTTGCAGCTAATCTGTCCGGCGAAATCGACGAGGCCGCCGCCATCGTTGCCCGCGAGTTCGAACAGATCGAGATACTCCACAGCCACTCGGTGATCAGGAAACGGCCTGAATGGTACTTCGGCCCGAGACCGTCGGACCTGCACTGGCCTGCCGTGAAGTCCTTCCTTCTCAACGAGAAGAAGTGGCACGAGGACGACGTGCGCGACATCGATGACGCATCGAACGAGGTGGTCTCTCTTCTCGAGAACCCTCGGGATGCGTCGAGGAGCCAGTTCTCATGCCGCGGACTGGTCGTCGGCCACGTCCAGTCGGGCAAGACGGCGAACATGACGGCCGTCATCGCCAAGGCACTCGACGCCGGCTACGACACAGTGATCGTCCTCGCCGGTCTGACGAACAAGCTGCGGCACCAGACCCAGATCAGGTTGTATTCCGACCTCGTGCGCCGCAATCCCCTGAACTGGCAGGTGCTCACGTCGAACGAGGTGGACAGGGATTTCCGGGCACCGCCTCAGGGCGGTTTCCTCTCCCACTCCGACAAGGCGCAGCTGGCCGTCATAAAGAAGAACGTCTCGCCCCTTGGAGAATTGCGCAAGGCCATCAGGGAGACATTGCCAGCCGTGTTGCAGCAGCTCCGGGTTCTCGTCATCGACGACGAATGCGACCAGGCAAGCGTGAACTCGGCGCGGGGCGAGCTCGACATGACGGCCATCAACCAGCGCATCCGCGAACTTCTCGGACTTCTCCCGGCTGTTACCTATGTCGGCTACACCGCCACTCCCTTCGCGAATGTGCTGATCAACCCCTACCGTGTCGACGGCCAGGAGCTCGACGACCTCTATCCACGGGACTTCATCACGGCACTGCCGAAACCAGATCGGTACTTCGGCACCGAGCGTCTGTTCGGAAAGACGCCGGTAGACCCGGAGGACGTGCGGCCCGACGAGGAAGGGCTCGACATGATCCGCGACGTGCCTGATGAGGATGAGGCGGGACTGCAGCCGCGCAGCAGAAGGGAGCGTGACGCCTTCCAGCCTGCCATGACGCCGAGTCTCGAGGCTGCCATCCTCTACTTCCTCGCGTGCTGCGCTGCGCGGCGCGCCCGCGGACATGGGGACCAGCACATGACGATGCTGGTGCACACATCAGCCTACGTTCGCGCGCACGAGCGGGTTGCGGCGCTGATCGAGGGCTGGGTCGACGTGCACCGCAAGGATCTTGTCGATCCGGCATCCGACATCGGATCCCGGCTCGGTCGAGTCTGGGACGAGGAACTGGGAAGACTGCCGGACGACCTGACCGATGCGAAGCCTGTCACACTGGAAGATGTCTTCCGGTATCTGCCGGAGGTGCTCGACGGCATCGAGTTCCCGGTCGAGAACGGCGCAAGCGACGACAGGATCGATTATTCCGGCGGGCCGAAGACCTACATCGTGGTCGGCGGCTCCATCCTCGCCCGGGGGCTGACCCTCGAAGGCCTCATGGTCAGTTACTTCCTGCGAACGGCAAACCAGTACGACACGCTCCTCCAGATGGGACGCTGGTTCGGCTATCGGCCCGGCTACGAGGATCTTCCGCGGATCTGGATGCCGCGCGGTCTGAAGCTGAGGTTCAGGGCGCTTGCCTCCGTCGAGCAGGAAATCAGGGAGGACATCGAGCAGTATCGGCTCCGCGACCTCACGCCGATGGACCTGGCGGTCCGGATCAGGGCAATCCCCGGCATGGCGATCACGGCGGCAAACAAGATGCGCGCCGCAAGGCGCTGTGCTGTCAGCTACTGGGGAACCCATCGTCAGACGTTCCGTTTCGCTCACACCGACGCCGGACTGCTCGAAAGGAACTGGGCAGCAGGCAGCGAACTTGTCAGCCGTATCGAGGCGCTTGGACTGCGCGATCGGGACGCAGGGGATCGCAAGCTCTGGCGCAACGTGCCGAGGTCGTCGGTCCGCAGATTCCTCGAGGCCTATTCCGTCGAGTCCTCCCAGGCGGACCTGCTGCCGGCCATGCTGGTACCGTTCATCGACGGGCCGGATCCGCGCCTTTCATCATGGAACGTCGGTATCGTCGAGTCCGGCCGCGGTCGCGATTCCGATGCTCCTCTCGGTACGATCGGCTCCGTCAGGACGGTCAACCGCGCCAGGCTGAAGGACACGAACGGGATCGCGGACATCAAGGCGCTCATGTCGAGACGCGATGTGGTTTTCGACTGCGGTGACACCGTGGAAGCCAACGGAAGCTGGGATGAACTGAAGGCGGCGAGGCTTGAATTGGTGGGACAGGTTCCGCTGCTCCTGCTCTATCCCATCGCGCGGGACTCGCGCCCCGAGCGCGAGAGCAAGGCGAGAGTGCCGCTCGATGCCGTGCACGACGTGCTCGGCATCGGGATCGTCTTCCCCGGATCGGTCACGGAGGGGGGGAACTTCGTCTCGGTGGAGCTGCAGCCGCTGTCGGCCGAGGAAGTTGCCGAGATCGAGGAAGAGGAGGCTGCGCAGACGGAGGCAGCAGGTGTCTAGACTCGAGCAGGAGAGCCCGCCGCAGGGACGCTGGAACGTCCTTCGGGCAGGGCACACCGACGGTGACGGTCTGGGTATCCCCTCGCTCCCTCTTCCCGCGACGACGAAGGCGGGGCCCGTCCGGCTGGCCGTCGGTTCCGGCGGTGAGGCGCGGCTGCTGGTGCCGCTTGCCGCGGGCGAGATAATCGGTGGTCTCGCGATGGGCAATGCCCTGAAGATCGGCTTGACGACTCTCACGCATGGGCAACGCGCGATCCGGTTTCTCGATGTCATCTGCATGTCGCCGGATCTCGAAGCCGTGTTCGGCGAGGTCGTGGATGACATCGTCCGCCGTCTGGCCGACCGGAAGGACGGGGTCGCGGCAGTGGCAGGTGCGCTCGATGACTTCCGCGAGCTTCTCGTCCCGCCAGCAGGGAGCGAGATTGACAGATCGCGGGTTGTCGGCCTCGTGGCCGAGCTGGTCGTGGTGAACCGGCTCCTTGACATCTCGCCGTCGGCCTGGCGCTGCTGGCGCGGGCCGGCCGGCGACCGGCACGACTTCCGGGCCCGAGACGTCTCGCTGGAGGTCAAGGCATCGCTCGGCGCCGGGGCCCACGAGGTCACCATCAACGGCATCGATCAGCTGGAACCGCCTGCGGGCGGATCTCTGCACCTTGCGCATCTGGTCCTCGAGGCGGTCGAGGGCGGCCTTCTCACCGTGGCTTCTCTCGGAGACAGGGCCTTGCTGCGCGCCGATGACCCTGCGGGACTGCGGGCGCTGCTCGCGGCCGTCGGCTGCACGGATGTGCATGACGCCGGATGGAACCGTTTCGCATTCAGGGCGGAGGCAGAACGCCTCTACCGTGTTGGCCCGGGTTTTCCCCGGATCGCCCCTTCGAGCTTTGTCGGCGGAAGGATCCCTGCAGGTATCGTCGATGCGACCTACAGGATCGATCTCGGTCATGTCTCTGACGCGGAGTGCCCGCCGGAGGAATTCGCCTCACTCCTCAGGGAGCTGTCAGGATGACCTTGAGCCCGCTCGAACTCCATTCCGAGCCCTACGGTTCGACCGGAAACATCGGTGAGAACTTCCGCCGTCTGCTCGGCGCGCCAACGCTCGATCTGTTGCAGACGGTCATTCGGGAAGCGGTCCAGAACATTGCTGATGCCGCGCGACCGGGCGTCGGGCCCGAGATCCTGATCAGGATGCGGACTCTCTCGGACACCCAGCGCGACGTCCTTCGCCGCTTCATCCTTGCCGAGATCCCCGAGGAACCCGGGTCGTCCACAGCGATTTCAACCTTCCTTGAGGCCGAGAGGGCTGTCGTTCTCGAGATCTGCGACTTCGGCACTGTCGGCCTTGGCGGCCCTACACGTTCGGACCGGATCCCGGTGGGAACCGAAAGGACCGACTTCATCGACTTCCTTCGCAACATCGGCACAGCTCGGGACACCGAACAAGGGGGCGGCACCTACGGCTTCGGCAAGGTCGCCCTGTATCGCGCCAGCGCCTGCAGTACGATCATCGTGGACTCGCTGCCCGACGGAGCTGGTCCGGAGGGGCGGCGCCTGATGGCATGCCATGTCGGCCGCTCCTTCGAAAAGCCGGAGAACGGGATGAGGAGGCGCTTCACAGGCCGTCACTGGTGGGGCGTCAGGGATCCGGCGGACGGGATCGCCGATCCGGCAACGGGTGATACCGCCTCGGCGCTGGCCGGTCAACTCGGTCTGCCGGAACGCGGCCCGGGCAGATCGGGGACCACGATCATGATCCTCGGCTTCCAGACCGACGAGGACGATCTGACGGCAACGGAAACCGGATCGTCGAGACGCTGCTCTGGAATTTCTGGCCGCGGATGATGCGCGACGCCCCGGCGAAGCACCGCTTTGCCTGCAGTGTGATGGTCGAGGATCGGGAACTGCTCGTTCCGGCGCCAGAGGAATTCGCCCCATTCGATCTGTTGTGCAAGGCAATGACCGCGGCGCGGGCCCGCACGGGAAACAATGTTCGGCGGATCGAGTCCCAGAGGCCACAGAAGATCCTCGGCACGCTCGCCATCGAGAAGGGCCTGCGGTCGCCGAGACGCTACCTGACTGCGGACGAGGACGTCCGGCTTGTCCCCGAGCAGATGCACCACATTGCGCTGATGCGGCCCGTTGAGCTCGTCGTGAAGTATCTCGAGGGCAATCCGCTCCCCGACGCGCGGCTGGAATGGGCAGGCGTGTTCATCGCCAGCGACGAGGATGAGGTAGAGCAGGCCTTTGCGGATTCCGAACCGCCTGCCCATGATGACTGGGTTCCCGACAACCTGCCGAAAGGCAACGAAAAGCGCTACGTCAACATAGCGCTGAAGCGCCTGAAGGAAATCGCCTCCGAGATGGGCATGGAGCCGATCTCGCGAAGGCCGGGGGACGGATCCGGTCCACCGCTTGCGCGCCTTGCCGGGCGCCTTGGGGCTGTGCTCGAAAACGTCGGGGGCGACGGCGCCGGGCGGCGGCGAGGTTCCGGCGGATCCGGAGGCGGGCGCCCTTCGAGGGCGCGGGCAAGTCGTCCCGTGTTTCAGCGCCTCGAGGCTGGCGATGCCGGACGGATTGCCGTCTTCCTCACCGAGGTGACGCAGGACGCGCTGCGAAGTGGTGCGAAGCTGATTGCTTCGGCCTCCGTGGCAGTGGAAGGCACGACGCTTGGATCAGTCGACGACACCGTCGGCAGGCCTGACGTCCTGTCGGTAAGGTGGCTGGACGGAAATGCGGAAACCGTTGGCGACACCATCGACCTTGGCGGCCGGGAAGGACGGTTCGAGATCCGTGTCCGTGTGCCGGAAGATTGCGCGGTGACGGCCGATGCTGACGTCATTCCGGAGGCCGGAACATGAATCGTCGGGTTGCGTTTCCGTTCCTCACGCTTTCCGACTCGGCCGTGGAAGCCTCCGCATGGGAGATTTCTCTGGACGGTGCCGAATGGTCCGCCGCGGGCGAGTTCCTTCCTCACTGGGACAGCGCCAGCGACATCCGAGTTCGAAGGACGCTGCGACTGAATCTCGAACTGGCAGCGTCCGACCTCGGCATCCCGGCCGATCGCCTCGCCGCGGTGGCCTCGGTGAGGATCGGGACGGGTCAGGGCAGGCTACCCCGCCAGGTCCTTTCCCGCACGCGTCGGGAACTTCGTTCGGGGGACACCTCCTGGGAGTTCGAGAAGACCATCGAGGGCCGCCAGCTTTCGATGGTCCTCGACCTGCAGACGGAGTTCCTTCTGGCGAATGCCCCCTCAGAGGCCTCGGCGCTGTCGCCCGTCCATCCCGGTGACCGGCTCTGGTCGGAGAATATTCGGGTCAGGCTCGAGGGCGAGGAGCCACGCTTCCCGATCGAGACGGTGGACCTCGCGCAGATGCTCGGTGGCGGAATAGCGGGTGCTGCGCCGTGGCACCTGCACTGGTCGCCGGGGGACTGGACGCGCGATTTCCACGGAGCGGTTCGTCTTTACCTCAACGCGAAGTCCGGCGAGACCCTTCAGCGGATCGAGGACGAGGACCCGGTCACGATCCAGTTCCTTCTTGGCGATGTCATGAGTCAGATCTGCGAGCGGTTTCTTGCCGACCCCGAAGCCGAGACGATGATGGATGCGGCGGAGCCAGGGTCGCTCGGTGCTCAGGCCGCAACGTGGCTGCGCAAGGCGTGGCCTGGCAAGGACGCTTCCTTCATCCGTTCCGTACTCGAAAGCCGTCCGGGCGCCTTCCGCTCAACCATGCTTGCGCTCGCAGAGCCGGGAGTTCCGGAATGACGTTTCTGCTTCCAAGACTGCCCGGACCGGCCTGCGACGTCATCGTTCGCAGGTTTCTCGAGCATGGCCCGTCCGCTTGGGGGGGCTTTCGCCCCGATTATCTTCCTGATCAGGTACGCTTTGCCGCTACCGGCGGCGCACCCGTCCCTGCGACGTACCTTGCATCCGTGCGGCAGGATCTCGTCGCAATTGCCCGGAAACATGGGTTTGGACAGCAGGGCGCCCGGCAGTCCCATGCCGGCTTTGATGCCGAGGCCGCCGCCTGGCTTGCTCGATCCGACCTCTTCACTACCGGCGAGGCCCTCCGGGATGATGTCTGGGCTTTTGTTGCCGCTGTCATGGCCCCGGACATCACCTACTGGCGCTTCGGCAGCTCGACAGAGCGCTATGCCGGAGGTGTGCGCAATACCTTCCAGAGGCTCTGGATGCGTGGCCGTGCACTCGACCGGGGGCCTGGGCATCCCGAGCGCTGGGGATTGCTCGATGCGCTGACCGAAGATGCCCTCGTGCAGATTACCGAGCGACCGAGCATCGGGGGCGATCACGTTCTTGCCCTTGCGGTCGCAGAGGTCTGGCTCCGCGCTGCGCGCCATCATGGCAAGGGGGCCATGGAGGACATCATGCGTCGCGCGATCCTCCGCATCCGGGTCCGGAACGAGATCAGGTCCCTTGCGGACCTGCCGCCGGGCGATCTCGCCACATTCCTCGACGGAGTTTTCGGCGTGCCGGAAGGCCCCGTCGACCAGGCAATGCGTCCGCTGTCTGAGGTGTCCTTCGCGGAAGCAGCCCGTAACGTGACGCAGGAAGCCAGACGGCGCGGCTGGCTCTCTCCAAAGTCACAGTCCGCTCTGGAAAATCTCGCTGAAGGTCACGCTGCACTCGAGCGGAGCGAACGGAACGCACTGGACTACCTGCTAGGCAGGCTTTCGGATTCGGGCTTGCTGGCGCAGGACATCTCGGAGCTGCGAGAAGCATTGTCTTCGGACTTCGCCACCACCGAGTCGTCGGCCAGCGGTCCGGAAAGACCGCGCAGGAGAAGCTGGGCGATCTGGCGGGCGAGGTAGGGCGGCACGGCGTTGCCGACCTGGACGTACTGCTGGGTCCGATTGCCGAGGAACAGGTAGTCATCCGGGAAGGTCTGCAGGCGCGCCGCCTCGCGCACGGTGAGGCTGCGGCACTGCATGGGATCGGGGTGGATGAAGTAGTGGCCGTCCTTCGAGATGTGGCTCGTGACTGTCGTCGATGGCTCGCCGGCGAGCTGGACCCGGAAGCGGTCGTTGAAGACGCCGCTGTGCCAGTTGCGATGGTCGGGGCTGAGCGACAGCGGGAAATCGGAAGCCTTCGGGCTGTAACCGCGCACCGCGCCGAAGACGGCAGCGAACAGATATCGCCCGAGGTCCGACGGCATGTGCCCGCGTGTCTCGTGCTGGGCGAAACCGCGCAACGCAGGGCGCTCCAGCCAGGCGAGGAGTTCGTCGTTCGATGTGCCGTAGCCCTCTGGGAGACGTGCCGACTGGCGGGGTGCCGGCAGCCCGTTCTGCAGGCCCCTTGCAACGGCGGAGAAGACGTCGCGCAGCGGCCCGTCTTCCTTGCCCCGGTGGATGCCTGCCAGCAACCGGGCGGCCTCGACGACCTCTCGTTGCCAGCTCGCCGGGTCATCGCGACCGCGGCTCAGGCCGCTGCGCAGGTTCGGCATCATGCTGATGGCGTCATCGACCGTCCGTGTCACCCCTGAAACCGGCACACTCGTCCCCGTAGCCCTCTCCGCAAGATCTGAACGGGTGCCGACGATGATAACCCGGTGACGCCGCTGCGGAACTCCCCATTCCTCGGCGCGGACGATGAAATCCGAGGGCTGCGCGGCCTCCCGCAGGCTGGCGCTGCCGTCCGCCACCCGGATCGCCCGCATCTCGTAGTGATGCCCCCGCCCGGTGCCGAGCGAGGCGAGGTCTTCCATCAGCATCTCGAAGACGAGGCGGCTCTCGACCGTCGAGGACAGCATGCCCTTGACGTTCTCCATGACGAAGGCGGCGGGGCGCAGGCGGTCGAGCACGCGGATGTATTCGCGGAAGAGATAGTGCCTCTCGTCCTCCTCGGGGACGTATCCGACCTTCCCCTTCGCCCGCGCGCGCCCGACAAGCGAGTAGGCCTGGCAGGGCGGGCCGCCGATCAGGATGGTGTCGTCGAACTCCCGGCGCAGTGCACCGATGGCGTGATCGATGGCGGCGGCAGCCGGTTCCGTCCCGAGTTCGAGGCATTGCGCCTCCGTCGTCGCATGCCGCCACGCCGCCGCATCCACCGCGCTCCAGTCGGGCTCCGGGATCAGCCCGGCGTGGAAGTCGATGAAGGCCTTTGGCAACGCTCCGTGACGCGCCTGAAACGCCCGCAGGAAGGCGCGCAAGGTCAGCGTGCGATGCGCCGAGGCCTCCTTCTCGACCGAGATGCCGATCCGGAACGGCGCGTGGCCGCCGACATCGAGGGACGCAAATCCCTCGCCCAGCCCGCCCGGGCCGGCAAACAGATCGACGATGCCGAAAGTGGCTGGCAAATCAGGGGCCTCTCGAATTCGGGTTTCAGGCTGTATACCAGGTCCGGACGCAGAGGCCAGGAGGCAAATGGCAGATATCGTCGACAGGCAGACCCGCTCGCGGATGATGTCCGGGATACGGGGCAAGGACACGAAGCCGGAAATGGTGTTGAGGCGCGCGCTTCACGCACGCGGCTTCCGGTATCGGCTTCATGGAAAGGGTGTCCCCGGTCGGCCGGATATGATCCTCGCGAAACACCGGGCCGTCATCTTCGTGCATGGCTGCTTCTGGCACCGTCACGAAGGCTGCCGCTATGCGACCACGCCCGCCACCCAGCCCGAGTTCTGGCAGGCGAAGTTCGCCGCGAACGTCAGGCGCGATCGTGCGGCATGCGAGGCTCTGATGGCAGATGGGTGGCGCGTCGCTACGATCTGGGAATGCGCGCTGCGCAAGCCGAACCAGGTCACGGCGACCTGCGCTGCGCTGGTCTCATGGCTGGCAACTGGCGCGCCCAGTATCGAGATCGGCGAAGGCGACATTCGCGACACGGAATGATTGGAGGAGAGCTGAAAGCAACCCTGGCTGATCTTCCGATCGCATCGCATCATCGGCGAAGGTTCGATCTCCGTTCCATCTCGACGGGCAGCCCCTGTCGTCGAAGTCAACAGCCTTGCATCGACCGAAACGATGACATTTCAACATCTTGCATGAACTGAACCTTTGCACGTCCAGTCAACAGGTCCGGAGAATACCGGCCCCGAGAGACCGCTTCCGAACCTCCTGGCAGCAGGGGCAGTGCTCAGCCCCTCCCGCATAACCCTCGAATACAACGGAAAAATCCGGCCGCAGCCGGATCGGGAGAACGCGCCTCAGGGGGCAAGTGGCGGAGCGGGAGGGATTCGAACCCTCGAGACGGTTTCCCGCCTACACACTTTCCAGGCGTGCGCCTTCGACCACTCGGCCACCGCTCCGTAGGCGCCATGTGCCCCGCGGCGCCGCGAATGGCAAGGGGGTCGGGAGACCTGCACCATCGCGGTGTCCTCCACAGCCCGCGGACAGCCCCACCGACGGGTCGCATCGCCCGTCATTCCATGCGGGCAGGAGTCCTCCGCCACCAGGCCGTGACAAGAGGCGTGTCCGTCGGGAGCCCACAGAACCTTCTTGCCCCTGCCCGGGTGTCGCCGGCTCCAGAGGGCAGCCAACTCCCATCGCGGCGGGATCCCGGCCGGATGCCGCGGCGATGCGGCTCTTTTGCATCGTGGCCAGGACCATGCGCTGCCCGGCTTCCGGCCTGACCGTCTTCGTTAGCGTCCGAGGAGCTGGTGTAATTT
>NZ_KE557324.1:95000-267462 GCF_000442315.1 Rubellimicrobium thermophilum DSM 16684 | reverse complement strand
CAGGAATTTACACCAGCTTGACGGACGTGACCCCGTCTTCTGCTCGACAGTCCTTTCTGAACCGCCCAAGACGACCGGGCGCCGGGTTCCGATGGCCGCGCAGCCTCCCGGGTGGCCCAGCCGGTCAGGCACGTCCCGTGATGCCGGCGGCCGGCAGAGGATCCTGCCGCTCTTCCGCATCCCGGCCTTTTCGGGGCTGTCCATCGGGATCGGAGGGTCCTTCCGGGGGCGGCGGGCGCGCACGGGGCGCGCAGGCCCGCCGCCCCGTCAGAGAGGATCTCAGGCCGAGACGGCGAACTCGGTCATCATGCCGGTCGCCAGATGCGGCATGTGGTGGCAGTGGAGCATCCAGCGTGCGGCTTCGCCCGCGTCCAGCGCCACGTCCACCATCGCCATCGGCGGCACATAGACCGTGTCGCGCAAGGCGCCTGCCACGCGGCGTCCGTTCAACCCGACGACCTGGAACACATGGCCGTGCAGATGCATCGGGTGGCCCATCATCGACATGTTGTGGAACGAGAGCACGACCCGTTCCCCGCTGCGCGCGGTGATCGGCCGGTGCTGCCCCCAGACGGCGCCATCGATCGTCCAGACATAGGGCTGCATCGAGCCGCCCAGCATCAGCATCTGGCTGCGATCCACGGGGCGCTCCGGCAGGGCGCCCATCGCGACCAGCCGGGATTCCTGCGCCAGGTCGGTGTCGAAGGCAGGCGCTTCGGCCTCCGCCACGGCATCGAGGCGCCGCACCTCGGCACCGGGCGTGGCGAGGATCAGACCGGTGCGCTCCCTCGCCCCCTCGCGCAGCGCGAGGATCGGCCAGGCTCCGTTTTCGTTCGGCAGGTCGATCTCGAGATCGAGCCGCTGTCCCATGGCGAGCCCGAACCGGTTGCCCGGAAGCGGCTGCACCGCGTGACCGTCCGCCGCGACGAGGCGCGCCCCGGCCGAACCGGTGTCGATCCAGAACACCGTGGCGGCCGCGGCATTGATGACGCGGAGCCGGATGCGGCCGCCGCGTTCGACCTGCACCACCTCGGGATCCGACAGCGTCCGGTCATTGGCCAGATAGGCGTCCCAGTCGTAATCGTTCAGGTCCATGGCCATGCCGCCCATCATGCCGCCCATGCCCGGCATGGCGTTCATCCTGCCATGACCCATACCGCCCATGGCTGTCTCCGGCATGGACCGCGCGCCGCCGTGTCCGCCATGCGCGCCATGGCCGCCGCCCGCGTGACCGCCGCCGGCATGCCCGCCGGCGATCTCGGCCAGGACCTCTTCGGGCGCCTTGAACGAGAAGTCGTGCAGGAACATCACGACCTCCTGCCGGTCGGCGGCCAGATCCTCGGCCGAACGCACGATCAGAGGCGCCGCCAGAAGCTGCATCTCCTGCAAGGGCACATGGCTGTGCATCCAGTGCGTGCCGGGCCGCGCCTCGAAGTCGTAGGACCGCGCCTCGCCCGGCGCGAGCAGGGGCATCGGCATGTCGGGCACGCCGTCCTGCGCATTGGGCGGGATCTGCCCATGCCAGTGGATGATCGTCCCCACCTCCAGATCGTTGCGCAGATCGACCCGGAAACGCTGGCCAGGATCGAGCACCAGCCCCTGTCGGCCACCGGGCCCGGCGAGGCCGAAGACCGTGGCCGCGCGACCGTCGATGTCGAGCGTGCGCGTGGCCACGGCCAGGCGAATCGGGGCCGCCGCCTGCGCGAGGGCAAGACGGGGCATGTGCGCAACCGCAACGGCTGTTGCACTTGCGGCGAGAAAGCCGCGTCGTGAAATCCTGTTCATGGTCGTCTCCTCGGGACATCCCGTCCCGTTCATGCATGTCTGTGTGTGGGGCGCCGCAGGCGCCGGCGCGGGCAGGATCAGAGGAGACGCGGCTTCGGTGGACGTTCGGGCAGTTCCGGAGACCGGCCTTCGGCAGCCTCCGCAGCCGGAAACCGGTATCGGGGATGGTCCGGGCGCAGAACGGCCTCCTCATCCGGCATCACGGCAACAGCCAGGATGCCGCTGCAGGCATAGACACAGAGCGCTGCGCTCATTGCATCGCAGCCATGGCGATCCGTGCAGCCGTCGGCATCGCCCACTTCATGGATCATCATGTCGGCATGAGAGGCGTGGTCCATCCCCGCGCTCATCCCCGCAGCGCGGCCGGACGCCACCGCGATCAGGAGGACCGCAGCCAGGACAACCAGCATGGACCACAGACGCAGAACCATGCGCCATGAATAGCGTCTCTCCCCCAGGCCCGTCCATTTCGGCCGGTTCATCTTCGCCGATCCTCCGGCTCTGTTGCCCCCTGCCCTGCCATGTCCGAGGACCGGCTTACCTGCTGCCTTGCCGCGAGGGACTTGCCCATGAGCCCCCCGGGGCAGAAGGCCCGAAGGCGGCTGGCCGGCCAGGACGGTCGGGGCGCCCCCGGACCGCCCCGGCCCTAGACTTCCACCATGAGCCGTTCGAGCCCATGGAAATGGTAGACATCCGCATAGACCGGCGGCGCCACAAGGCGCAGGCCCGGGCAGCGGGCAAGAAGGCGGCGCAGGCCGATCAGCAGCTCCAGCCGGGCCAGCGGCGCACCGACGCAGAAATGGATCCCCGCCCCGAAGGCGACATGCGCCGCACCCTTGCGCGCCGGATCGAAGCCGGCGGGATCTGCATAGGCCTCCGGGTCACGGTTCGCCGCCCCCAGCAGCAGTGCCACACGATCACCGCGGCGGAAGGGAAACCCGAACAGGTCGCAGTCCTCATAGACCCAGCGGGTGAACATGTGCAGCGGCGGATCCCATCGCAGGATCTCTTCCACGACGGTTTCATCCACCTCGCGGATCCCGTGCTGCATCAGGGCCTTCGCGCCATTACCCAGGCTGTGAACGGTTGCTTCGTGGCCGGCATTGAGCAGCAGGATGCAGGTCGTCACCATCTCGTCGGTGGTCAGACGGTGGCCTTCCTCCTCTGCGGCGATCAGGGCAGAGAGAAGATCGTCGCCCGGCTGTCTGCGGCGCCGGGCGATCGTCTCCTCCACGAAGGCGCGGAAGGCGATGCTGGCCTGAACGGCCGCATCCTCCATCGCCCGTGTGCGGCGGGCCTGATACATGCCGACCATCGCATTGGACCAGCGCAGCAGATCCGGGGCACGCTCCTCCGGCACACCCAGCAGCCGGGCGATGACGACGACAGGGATGACGCGCCCATAGGCCTCCAGCAGGTCGAACGGGCCGCGGGGGAAACGGTCGATCAGATCGTCACAGAGCGTCTCGATCTCAGGCCCCAACGCGGCGATCCGGCGCGAAGTGAAGGCGCGCAGCACCAGACCGCGCAGACGCGTGTGGCGCGGCGGCTCCAGCTCCAGCATGGAATGCGCCTCGATGTCGTAGAAGGGGCGCAGATGAGGGGGGATGGCGGGCTCGAAGCCGGATGGCGCCTCGCGCCCGAGACGGCGGTCGCGCAGCAGGGCCGAGACGGCGCGGTGGGACACGGCACAGGGCAGGCCGTAATCCTCCCACCAGAACAGGTCCCCCCCGGCCCGTGCGCGGTCATAGAAGGGATAGGGATCCTGCACGAAGGCCGGATCGGTCGGAGACTGCGACAGCCGCCGCATCAGTCCCCCCCGCCCTGTCTCGCCGCGGCTTCGAGGGCCCTGACGATGGGGGAGAAATCCGCAGCCCTGAGGGAGGCCCCGCCCACCAGAGCCCCGTCCACATCGGGAATGGCAAAGATCTCGGCGGCGTTCGATGGCTTGACCGAGCCGCCATAGAGCAGCCGGACATGAGCCCCTTCGGTTCCGATACGCGCCGAGAGGCGGTTGCGCAGGAAGGCGTGAACCTCGGCAATCTGGTCCGCATCGGGTGTCAGACCCGTCCCGATGGCCCAGACCGGCTCATAGGCGATCACGGTATTGCTGCCGGTTGCCCCTTCAGGCACCGAAGTGTCGAGCTGATGGCCCACGACCTCGAGCGTGCGCCCCCCCTTGCGCTCCTCCAGCGTCTCACCGACGCAGATGATGGCGACAAGGCCGGCACGGTGGGCGGCTTCGGCCTTGGCACAGATCTGTTCGTCCGTCTCGCCATGATCGGTGCGACGCTCGCTATGGCCGAGGATGACATAGGCCGCGCCGGCATCGCGGAGCTGGACGGCGGCAATATCGCCGGTATGAGCGCCCGAATCGGCCGCATGACAATCCTGTCCGCCGATCGCCAGCGCGTGATGCCCCTTGGCCTGCGCCATCGGGGCGATCAGCGTCGCCGGCGGGCAGATCACGAGATCGACCAGCGGCGAGGGATGAGCGGCCATCAGCGCCTCCACCTCCGCGAGGCTGGCGGCAGTGCCGTTCATCTTCCAGTTCCCTGCAACAAGCCGGCGGCGCATCGGAATCCCTCCCCTTGCGGTCGGAAAGGGGCTTAGCAGCGGGCCGGGCGACGGGGAAGCGTCCGCCTCATGAAGCCGAAGCCGGATCGGCGAACTTGACGGATTCGCCGCAGCCGCAGGATTCGACCACATTGGGATTGCGGAACCGAAAGCCGGACTCCAGCAGTCCCACCTCGTAGTCGATTTCCGTGCCGATCAGGAACATCTGGGCCATCGGCGCGATCAGCACGCGCGCCCCATCCTGCTCCACGACCTCGTCCATGGGTTCGGCGGCATCGGCCCATTCCATCGTGTATTCCATGCCGGCGCAGCCGCCCTTGCGCACGCCGATCCGCAGGCCGTGGCGGCCTTCGCGCTCCATCATCCGCTGGATCTGACGGACAGCGGCGGGGGTAAGGGTAACAGCCTGCCTGCCGGGGATCGAGAACATCGCAAAGCCTCCTCGGGCCTGAGAGATAGGCGCAAGGCCCCGACAGGAAAAGGGGGGCGCAAGGCCCCCCTGCCCGTCCGGCCGGCTCTTGCGGCCGATCAGTTCGATGCGATCTGCAGCAGCGGCGTGATCCGGCGCACCGTGGCGCGACGGTTGGCCTGCTCGGCGGCCTGGGTCGGCACCTTGAGGAAGCGCTCGCCATAGCCCTGCACGACAAGGTTCTCCGGCGGAATGTCGAAGTTCTGCGACAGGGCCAGGGCGACGGATTCGGCCCGCCGGTCCGACAGGGCCAGGTTGTAGGCGTCCGACCCCACGGCATCGGTATGCCCTTCGATCAGGAACACCTCGCGCGGGTTCTGGCGGATCGCTTCCTCCATCAGCAGTCCGACCCGGACGAGATTCGACAGCTGCGAGCCGGGAATCGCGGCCGAGCCGGTTGCGAAGGTGATGTCGTCGAGGGAGATGGCGGGGGCGAGATTGCGCACGGCCTCGATCTCGCGGATCTGGCGGAGCGAGAAGGTGCGGCCCGCATCATAGGTCGGCCGGGCAAAGAGCACGTCCTGGATGGCCTGCTCGCTCAGTCCGGAGGCCGAGACCTCCACCGGCGGCGGGGCCACCTCGACAAGGCTGCGCACATCCACGGGGGCCACCGGAGCGCCCAGATCGTCGATCAGCGCCACGCGCGTGCCGTCCGCCAGAACCCGTTCGCGTCGCAGGACGCGGCCCGTGGCGTCACGGATGGTCACGACCTGGGTGCCGTCAGGACGTTCGAGGATGGTCCGGCTCGATCCGTCCGAGAAGGTTTCGGTCCGCACCGTGGAGCCGGGCTGACGCAGGATCGCATCATCGTCGCGATAGACGACCAGGCCCCCATCGGGATCGCGCGTCACCACGCGGTCGCCGGAATTCGCCACCACCTGCTGGCCGTTGTTGAGGATCGCGCCCACCGCGACAGCCCCGAGACCGACAAGCAGCGCCTTCTCGAGATCGCTCAGGCCGCGATCTCTGTTCCCCGCCTCGGAGGCCGCCGTCGTCTCGGCCGTCACCGGGGTATCGAAGTCCTCCTCGCTGGAGCGGAAATCCTCTTCGGTCACGGTCACGACCTCGACGGATTCCGGTTCGGCCGCTGCCTCTTCGCCGGGTTCGGCAGTCGCAGCGACAGGCTCCGGCGTGGGTTCGGCCACGGTCGGATCCACGAACTCCTCGGCCGTTCCGGGTGAAGCCTCGACGGTTTCGCTGGCTTCGGCAGGGGGCGGCTCGGCTGTCTCCGCACCATCCGTCGCGGAGCCGGCGCCTTCGACCGCCTCGCCCTCGACCGCATCGACAGCGGCATCGACCTCTGCCCCGGTTCCGTCTGCAGGGACGGTCTCTTCGCCGGTCGCGGCAGGCATGAAGCCCTCCTCTGCGACCGGCTGTTCGACCGCAGGAATCGGGGCATCGGTCTGGGTCTCCGGGGCCGGCTCGACCGCATCTGACGCAGGCTCTTCCGGCGCAGGCTCTGTCGCCGGTTCCGCCGCAGGCTCCTCCATGACCGGTTCCGTCACCGGCTCCTCGGAGGGCATCACCTCCGCCTCGGCTTCCGCAGCGGCTTCGGCTTCCGCAGCGGCGGCCGCTTCTGCCGCTTCTGCAGCGGCTGCGGCCTCCTGTTCGGCCTGGAGACGCGCGGCCTCCTCGGCAGCCGCCGCTTCTGCGGCCGCCGCGGCCGCGGCCTCGGCGCCCTGGGCGTCCACATCCCCGGCTGCCTCCCCGGCTACTTCCCCGGCCGCCTCGACGCCGCCCGTTCCGGCCTCGCCCCCGGACGCGGCCGCATCGGGCGCGGGAGACGGAGACTCGGAGACAGGCGCCTCCTGCACGGGAAGCAGATCTTCCGGCGCAACCGGCACGATGGCGCCATCGGCCCCCATGACATGCGGTGTGCCCTGTTCGGGCTCCCCTTCCGGGCAGGGGGGCTCGCTCAGGTCGAGGCAGAGCAACACGGTGTCCTGGGCACGGGCTGCGGGCACCAGAGCCCCCTGCGGCAGCAGAAGCGAAAGGGTGGCGACAAGCGCGGTGCTCGTGCGGAATGGTCTTAGGGTCATCAGATGTCCTTCCTCCGGTCGGCCGGGCCGGAGAGGCCCGCCCGTCAACGCATGAGCCGGGACATGGTTTCCCGAGGACCGCTAGGCAATAGCAGCCTCACCGAAACCCCTGACCACGGGCTTGCAGCCTTGCGGCCATCGGGGAAAGAGGCGTCACGGGGGCCGGACAGCCCTCAGTAGGGCAGTTCGGTGATGATGAGCTGGCCGGGCAGCCCACGGCCTCCGCCATAGGCACCGATCCAGATGTCATAGAGGCCCTGCTGAGGGTTCTGGAAGGTGATCGCGGGGTTCGTGCCGCGCACATCGTCCGAATAATACCACTGCCCGTCCGGCGCATTGACAAGCAGAACGGTATCCCAGCTGGATTGCACTGCAATGGTGAGCTGGCTGGAGTTACCCCGCCAGTAGAGATCGAAGTCGGGACTTGCGGCGACCGAGCCGCCCCAGCCTGCAGATCCGAAACAACGGGCAAGGTCATAGCGCCCCCCCGCCGTGATGTTGCGCACATAGGGATCCGGCGTGAAACCCGCCCAGAGTTCGATCTGCCCGAAGGACGGGGCCGCCTGCCAGTTCGGACAGGCCTGGGCGGAGCTGGCGGCCAAGAGGACAAGAGCCGCGGCAGCGGCTGAAACGAGATGTGGCATGTGACCCTCCCCCAAAGCCGACGGACCCATCGGACGCAGGGTCAGCATGCTTCGATTTCTCATTTGATGTCAAAATCTTTCTGAACCTTACAGGCACAGGGTCCGGCTGGCACGGTTGCCCCCGCCGGTCCGGCGCGCTAGGCTTTGGCATCCATTCGGAGAAGAGCATGCCCGACGACGCCCGGACTCCCGCGAGCCCCCCTGTCACGGCAGATGACGGTCATGGTCCCTCACTCGCCGCCTTCGACTGGGCGGATCCGCTGCGGCTCGAGGATCAGCTGTCCGAGGATGAACGGATGCTGCGCGATGCCGCCGCCGCCTTCGCCGCCGACTGCCTCGCCCCGCGCATCCGGGACGCCTATCGCGAGGAGCACACCGATCCCGGCATCTTCCGAGAGATGGGGGGGGGCCGTCTGCTGGGCCCGACAATCCCCGAGGACTATGGCGGGCTGGGCGCAGGCTATGTGGCCTATGGCCTGATCGCGCGCGAGGTGGAGCGGATCGATTCCGGCTATCGCTCGATGATGTCGGTCCAGTCCTCGCTGGTCATGTATCCGATCCATGCCTATGGCTCCGAGGCGCAGAAGCGCCGCCTGCTGCCCGCCCTCGCCGCGGGCGAACTGATCGGCTGCTTCGGTCTGACGGAACCCGATGCCGGATCGGATCCCGCGGGCATGCGCACAAGGGCGCGCAAGGTGGCAGGGGGCTATGTGCTGGACGGCACAAAGACCTGGATCTCCAATGCCCCCATCGCCGATGTCTTTGTCGTCTGGGCCCGGTCCGAGGCTCACGAGGGGCGCATCCGGGGTTTCGTGCTCGAGAAAGGCATGAAGGGTCTCTCGGCCCCGCGGATCGACGGCAAGCTGTCCCTACGCGCCTCCGTGACCGGTCAGATCGTCATGGAAGGCGTCGTGGTGCCGGAGGAGGCGCTGCTGCCGGGTGTCGAGGGGCTCAAGGGGCCCTTCGGATGTCTCAACAGGGCTCGCTATGGCATCAGCTGGGGCGTGATGGGCGCGGCCGAAGCCTGCTGGCACACCGCCCGCCAATATGGGCTCGATCGCCGGCAGTTCGGCCGCCCGCTGGCACAGAACCAGATCTTCCAGAAGAAACTCGCCGACATGCAGACCGAGATCGCCCTGGGCCTGCAGGGGGCGCTTGCGCTCGGGCGGATGATGGAGAGGGGACGCGCCGCACCCGAAGCCATCAGCCTGATGAAGCGCAACAATTGCGGCAAGGCCCTGGCCATCGCGCGCGAGGCGCGGGACATGCTGGGAGGCAACGGCATATCGGATGCCTTCCCGGTCATGCGCCACATGATCAATCTCGAGACCGTCAACACTTATGAAGGCACGCACGACATCCATGCCCTGATCCTGGGCCGGGCACAGACCGGTCTTCAGGCCTTCCATTAGGCATCCGGCGCCGGGCCGGAAAATGGCCCGGCGCTTCCCCGCTTTGGCCGCAAAGCGCCGTCAGGGTGTAACGGAACAGCTCCAGACGCCCCTCTGCCCCGAGCGAGACCCGGCCATGACCAGCACCATCCCTGATCTTCTCGATCTCGACCTGTCCGACCTGTCCGAGGAGGAATGGCTTGCCCGCCTCGATGCCCTGGGAGAGGAACATGGCTTCTTCGAGCGGATGGGGCGGGAGCATGCGGCGCTGTTCATCGACGCCGGCAAGAAGCTTCTGGTCGCCTTCGAGACGATGGAAGCAGCACGGAGCGCGCCTAGTTCGGCACCACTCGGGTTCGATCATGTGACGCGCAACGGATGGTCGCTTCTGGCCCCTGTTCTCGCGGGGGGAGACCTGGTTCCGCGATCCGGCGGTCTGGGGCACCTTCGACCGGCTGACCGATGACGGCTTCTTCGAGGATTTCGATGCCGTCCTGTTCACGGGGACGGGGTCTGCCGGTTATGCCGCCGCTGCCTTCTCGGTTGCCGCTCCCGGAGCGCGGGTCCTGGCGCTGCGGCCCTATGCGACGCTCGATCCGGCCGTGGCCGGATGGGACCGGCGTCATCTCCGCGAACGCCGGCGGGACTTCACGACCCGCTACGGCTTTGCCCCGGAGATGGTGGATGCCGCCAAGGCGGCCTTCATTCTCCACGATCCCGGCTATGCACCGGATGCGATGCATGCGGCGCTGTTCCACAAGCCCCATGTGACGGCGCTGCGCTGCCCTCTCGCGGGGACGCGCATCGAGGCGATCCTCGATCAGATGGCGGTGATGCCGGAACTTGTGACCCTGGCGATGGAGGGCCGCCTCGACCGGCTGTCCTTTGCCCGGCTGTGGCGGGCGCGGCGCACGCATCCGACCTATCTGCGCGGCCTGCTCAAGCGGCTCGAGGCAGCTGGGCGCAAGGGCCTGGCGATCCGGGTCTGCCGCCACGGCCTCACCACACGCGACCGCCCCCTGTTCGAGCGCAAGCTTGCAGAGCTGACAGGCGAGACATCCCCGGCACGGCAGACGCCCACCCATGCCGCCGAATGATTACTTGCGGGCTGGTCACTTGCGGGCCGGTGTCATCCCCACCGGGGTCTTGGCACTCGCCTGACTGCCGTCATACTGGCTCGAGACAACGATCCCGATGCCGATGGCGGGCAGATAGGACGCATGCAAGGTCAGCCCGCCCTCCTCTTCCCAGTCATAGCGCAGGACCATATCGATCGTCTCGTAATCGCAGCCGCTCAGGCGCAGGGGCCGGCCGCCAGCGGCCAGACGGATGGTCGTGATCTCGGGCCTCTCGGTCCCGTCGGCAAAGCGGTTGATCGTCTGGCCGCTCCATTCCATCCCGGCCGCCGGACGCGGCAGATCGGACAGCGGCACGGGAAACAGGATGTCGAGCCGGCTGCCCGCCACCTCCTCTCCTGTCTCGTCGATCTGGAACTCCTCGAAATAGTAGATGCCCCATGCCGCACGGAGCTGCAGGGTCGGGTGGCCATCCGCAAACTCCTCGACCACGCGCAAGGTGCCATCGGCCATCCGCTGCATCGTCGTCAGATCGCCATTGTCGAAGCTGATGACGACCCCGCGTCCGAGAGCCGTCGCATCGAGGCACTGGCAGACTGCCATCGCCGGAGCGACGGCAAGGAGCACGAGACTGGCGATGCGGAACATGGGGTCCTCTCCCGGGCCGGGTTGCCGCCATCATGACCCCTGGCTGTCCGTCTGCCTAGCCGCGAACCAGCCGGCATGCTAGGAGGCCCCCATGCCGCAGCCCGACCAGACCCGCCTCATCCTCCGCCGACCCGACGACTGGCATCTGCATCTGCGTGATGGGGCCATGTTGCGTGGCGTCCTTCCCGACAGCGCGCGCGATTTCGGCCGGGCCCTGGTCATGCCGAATCTGACACCGCCCGTGACCACGGGCCCCGAAGCCGCCGCCTATCGCGACCGCATCCTGGCGGCCCTGCCGCCCGGCAGCCGCTTTCAGCCGCTGATGACCCTCTACCTGACCGAGGCCACGACCCCCGACCAGGTGGCCCAGGCCCAGGCCAGCGGTGCGGCGCATGCGGTCAAGCTCTATCCGGCCGGGGCAACGACCAACTCCCATGCCGGCGTGCGCGACATCGAGACCGTCCGACCGGTCCTGGAACGGATGGCCGAGATCGGCATGCCGCTCTGCATCCATGGCGAGGTAACGGACCCCGATGTCGATATCTTCGACCGCGAAGCCGTGTTCCTCGACCGTGTCGTGAAGCCGTTGCACCGGCGCATTCCCGATCTGCGCATCGTTCTGGAGCATGTCACGACCCAGGACGCCGTGGACTTCGTGCGCGACAGCCCGCGCCATGTCGCCGCGACGATCACCGTCCACCACCTTGTCATCAACCGCAATGCCATGCTGGCGGGTGGCATCCGGCCGCATTTCTACTGCAATCCCGTCGCCAAGCGCGAGAAGCATCGCCTGGCCCTTGTCGAAGCGGCCATCTCCGGCGATCGGCGATTCTTCCTCGGCACTGACTCGGCCCCCCATACGGATGAGGCCAAGCTCTCTCCCTGCGGCTGTGCGGGCATCTACACCGCACCGGTGGCGCTGCCCGTGCTGGCAGAGGTCTTCGAGGCCGCCGGACGGCTGAACCGTCTGGAGGCCTTCGTGTCCCTCAACGGCGCGCAGGTCCATGGCGTTCCCCCCGCCGAGGATCGCATCACGCTGGTCCGTGGCGAGCCCTGGTCCCCCCCGGCCCGTATCATGACCGAAGCCGGGCCGGTCACGGTCTTCGATCCCGGCTTTCCCCTTCACTGGCACGTCGAGCGTCCTTCATGATCCCTGCCGCCTTTCCTTCGCGCGAAGAGATTGCACGGCTTTCGGCAGCAATGCTGCTCGAGGCTGGCTGCGTCGCCTTCAATGCGCGTGAACCCTTTGTCCACGCGTCGGGGCGTCGGGCCCCCACCTATATCGACTGCCGCCGTCTCATCGCCTACCCGCGCATCCGCTCGGTGCTGATGGACTTCATGGCCGCGACGGTCATGCGCGAGGCCGGGGCAGAGGCCTTTGACGTGATCGCCGGCGGCGAGACGGCGGGTATTCCCTTCGCTGCCCTGCTGGCCGATCGGCTGGCGCTGCCGATGGCCTATGTCCGCAAGAAGCCCAAGGGCTATGGCCGCAACGCGCGCATCGAGGGCCTCATGCCGGAAGGCGCGCGCGTCCTGCTGGTGGAGGATCTGGCCACCGACGGCGGCTCCAAGCTCTCCTTCATCGAGGCCATCCGGGAGACGGGAGCCACCTGCGCGCACACGGCCGTCGTCTTCGCCTATGGCATCTTCCCGGCCATGGAGGCGCGGCTGACCGAAGCCGGTGTGGCGCTGCATGCGCTGTGCCGCTGGGCCGATGTGCTGGAAGAGGCGCGCCGCCGCGGTGCGTTCGATGCCGGAACGCTCGATGCGGTGGCGGCCTATCTGGCAGCCCCGGAAGACTGGGCCCCTGTCACGGCCTGACAGCTCACGGCCTGACGGTCACGACCTGATCTGCAGCGCATAGGTCCAGGTCGGCACGATCTGTCCGCGTGCGACGCAGAAGGCTTCGGCATCGCCCAGATATTCGAAGCCCGCATGTGTGAGCGCGCGGGCGCCGCCCGGATGATCCTGAAACACCTCGGCAAAGATCGCATCGCTGCCATGCGGATTGGCGGCGACGATGGCACGGACCGCCTCGCGCGCGAGGCCGGTGTTCCAGTAGGGCGGCGCGACCCAGAAGCTGATCTCGTCCTGCGCGCGATCGAGGGGCATCAGATGGATGAGGCCCAGAAACTCGCCCATGCCGCTTGCAGAGCCGTCCAGCGCCCAGATGTCTTCGCTGCGCGATGGGCTCAGCGCCCTCTCGACCAGGGCTTCGGCCGCACCGGGGGGGTAGGGATGGGGAATCGACCGCGTCCCGCGGGCAACCCGGGCATCGCCGGCAAAACAGGCGATGGGGCCTGCATCCGACCGGCGCAACGGCCGCAGGACGAATCGTCCGGCCGCGATCATCGGCTGAGTCCGAAGAGGAGAGGCGGGACGAAACGCGGACGCAACACTCATGGCAACCGACTCATGGTTTCTTTCCGATCACCGTTCCGACGGGCAGGATTCTGGCGTGGAAATGGTGTCGATTTGCTGAAGGATCGAGGCTCCGGCGCCGGCCCGGGGGATCTGCTGCACGGACGCCACAGGCCTATCAAAGCGAACGGGGGCCGGCCTGTCCGCCGACCCCCGTCTGGGATGTCCTGTGGAGTGAGGCCTATTCGGCGGCGTCGGCAACCGGGACCACGGACACGAAAGTTCGCCCTTTCAGACCCTTGCGGAAGGTCACCCGACCTTCGGCCACGGCATAGAGCGTGTGGTCAACCCCCATGCCGACACCGGCGCCGGGCCAGACCTTCGTGCCGCGCTGACGCACGATGATGTTACCGGGGATGACGATCTCACCCCCGAATTTCTTGACGCCGAGACGCCGTCCGGCGCTGTCGCGCCCGTTGCGGGAGGACCCGCCGGCCTTCTTGTGTGCCATGGTTCCTGCTCCTTAGGCTTCGGCCGGTCCTGCGGACCGGGTATTGGCGGCAGTCTTGCGGCCCCGCGCCCCGGGCGCTGCGGCGGGCGCGGTTCCTGCTTCGGCCGTCTGGCGGGACGCGGCTCCGATGGCGGCCTTCACGCCCGAACTTTCGGCACCCGAGGCCAGGATCTCGGTGATGCGCACAAGGGTGAGCTGCTGACGATGCCCCTTGGTCCGCTTCGAGGAATGCTTGCGGCGGCGACGCACGAAATGGATGACCTTCTCGCCCTTGATCTGGTCGATCACCGTCGCCTGCACGCCGGCACCCGCGACAAGGGGCGTGCCGATCCGGTCGCCCACCATCAGCACATCGTTGAACTGGATCGTCTCGCCCGGCTCGGCGGCGAGTTTCTCGACGCGCAGCACCTGACCGGGCTGAACCCGGTATTGCTTGCCGCCGGTCCTGAGAACCGCGAACATGAATCGTCCTTCCCGTCTGTCGCGCCCTGCGGCCCCCCGTTTCCGGGATGTTCCAGGACCCTGACGGCCCCGCCTTCGGGCAGCGCGCCCCTTTCGGGGCGTCCGTTCCATCCCCGGCACGGAACCGCCCGCGCCGTGCCCGGCCGGGGCCGTGCCCTTGCCGGGATGGTGGCTTATCTGCGCAACTGCGGGCCGAGTCAACCCGTCCCGACCTGTCCGGATGCCCTGCAGATGCCACCGCGTTTCGTCGTCTTCTTCTCTCTCCCGCTCCTTCTTGCCGCCTGTGCGGCTTCGCCCGGTCTCAATGTCGGTGCCCTGATGAACCCCGCCGAGGCGCAGCGGCGCGGTGCCGTGGAACTGGCCGTCAAGACGGCCTTCCCCGGCATCCTGAACGAGATCGCGGCCGGCGGGGGACCCTCGCTCACCGCAGCGATGGATGCCGCCGGCGTGCCGCCCGGCGACCGGGCCGCACGCATTCTCCAGCTCCAGGGCGACATCAGCCTCTACGGCTCCAACCCCGCCGCACTGGCTGCGGCTCTCCTCCTGTATGGTCGCTGATCGGCCTGCCTGCGACGCCGACAGGGATGATGGGGGATCACGCGGCTTGCCAGCGCCTGGCGGGGCTCAGATCTGGCGTGTCGTCATGTAGTGGGCGGCCGCCAGTCCCAGCGTGCGGGAAATCTCGATGTAGAGGCGATCGAAGGCCGCATTCAGGGCATGCGTCAGGTCACGGCCGGCAGGGCTTTCGGTGAAGGCGATCAACGCCTCGATGTCGGCGTCGGGAACATCCTCATAGGCCTTCAGAAGGAAGGCATAGACCCATTCGGTGGTCTCGGCCCGGATCCGGGCTTCCTGCGCCCAGACATCCCCCGTGACGTCGCTGCCGGTCGTCCCGTCCCCCAAGGCCCCGCCATCCAGAAGGGCCATGAGATAGGCATGATTGGCATTCATGGCCGAGGCAACATTGCTGTCGATGACATCCGCCGCATCGATGTAGCGGCGCAGCAGGTCGAGACGGGGATCGGATGCGGCCATGGCCACCGCCGCGGCCTCCTTGGCCGCCATCTCCTCGTCCGGGGAGAGCATGGCTTCGCGCGCGGCCAGTTCCCGCGCGACGATGCTGCGGCCCGGTTCGGTCTCGAAGAAGGCCGCCATGGCCGCCGCATCGCGCCCCGCGAGTTCCTGCGTCAGTGCGGTCAGCAGGGTCCTTTCCATCACCCCCGGATCGTGGATGCGGGCGACAAGATCCGTCCATTCCGGCGGGATCGGACCGGCCCCGAAGATCTGCCCGGCCATCTCCTCGCCCTGGATGCTTCCCTCGCGCGAGAGGACGTCGATGATGCCGGGCAGCAGCAGGGCCTCGAAGACGCGCCGGGCGGCCTCTGGCGCGGGCCGTTCGGCCGCGGGCGGCATGCCCCCACCCGAAGCCGCCCCCTCCTGCGCCGCCGGCAGGACGGGGGTCAGGACGGGGACGACAAGTGCAACAAGAAGCGCAAAAAGGGCGGCGGCGCGGCTCGTGAGGCGGGGGCATGGAACGGGATCCTCCTGACGCCCGACGAAGGAAGGGCGCCCCCCCGAGATAGACGAAGCACAACCCGGCGCAAGCCGCGCGGGGCCGGGCAGGCGCCACCTCGCGCCCTTGTCAGCGGCGGTCTTCTGCCGGTGACCGGCCCGTCAGCCGGAGGTCTGCCTTGTGCCGCAGGCAAGGTCCGCGACCGCGTGTTTCCCGCCGTTCCGATCTTCGCGTCTGTCTAGCGCAGCGCCTGCAGCACCGAGGGCTCGGCAAAGCCGGTCGGGGCCATCCCGCGCGAGGTCTGGAAGTCGCGGATCGCCTGGATCGTGCGCGGCCCGATGGTGCCGTCCGTCCCCCCCGTGTCGAAGCCGCGCGCCGTCAGCCTTTCCTGCAGCTCGATCCGCTCTGCCAGCGTCAGGGGCCGTTCAGAGGAAAAGAGGCCCGGCAACGGGGGTCGCCCCTGCAGGCGATCGCTCAGATGACCCACGGCGATCGCATAGCTGTCGGAGCTGTTGTAGCGCCTGATGACATCGAAGTTGTGGAACACGCGGAAGGCCGGTCCGCCCGCGCCGTCGGGCTGGATCACGCGCCCGCCCGTCCCGCCGGTGCCGAAGCGGCCCCATGGCTCGCCCCGGCGCCAGCCATGACGCGACAGATAGGCCGCGGTGGAGGCCAGCGCGTCGGTCGGGTCGTCCGACCAGATGTCTCGCCGGCCATCGCCATCGAAATCCACCGCATAGGCCTCGAAACTGGTCGGGATGAACTGTGTGTGGCCCATGGCCCCCGCCCAGCTTCCCTTCATCGCGGCGGGGCTGACATCGCCTCGGGCAAGGATGCGCAGCGCCGCGATCAGCTGGTCCTCGAAGAACGATGCGCGGCGTCCCTCATAGGCCAGCGTGGAGAGGGCCGATATCACGGGCACATCGCCCCGCCGGGTGCCATAGGTGGATTCGATACCCCAGATGGCCGCGACAACCGGGGCCTCGACACCATATCGCGCCTCGATCCGCGCAAGCGTCCCCGCATGACGGCGCAGCGCCTGCTGTCCCATCTCGACCCGCGCGTCCGAAACCGCCGTCAGCAGATAATCGGAAAGCGAGCGGCGGAACTCGGCCTGGTTGCGATCGCGTGCAATGACTTCGGGAATGAAGCCGGCCTGTGCAAAGGCCGCGTTCAGCGTGGCTTCGGGAATGCCTGCGGCACGGGCACGTGGCAGGAAGGCGCGCACCCACACGTCGTAGCCCGGATCGGGCACAGCGATCCATGGATTGGCCTGCGCGGCCTGTCCCGGAGGCAGGCCCATCCCGCCCCGGCGCGCCCCGCAGGCCGCCAGCAGCCCCATTCCCACCCCTGCGATCAGAGCCCGCCGCGTCACGCCTTCTTCTGCTGCGGCCCGCGGTGTCGCCATGCTGTCGCCCTCCTGCCTGTCGTGCTGCCTCTTTCTTGCCGGCAGGCTAGACGGCGGGGCCTCATGGCGAAAGGTCAAAAGGGCTCCGACCTGCGATCCGGGGCGGCTCTCCGCCGCCGGCACCGAAAGATCAGCAACGCCATCGCCTCAATGCCGCCGCCGGATCGCCGACCGCCTTGCACCCGGGCGCCTGCCCTTGCGGCGGGGCAACGGCTGATCCTCGACCGACAAGAGCTCGAGCAGGATCCCGCCCGTCACGGGCGCCACCTCGGCGAGCTTCACGCTCACGCGCAGGCCAGGGGCGAAGGTCACGCCCGATGCGGCCCCCGTCAGCGTCTGATCGCGCGCATCGAAACGCCAGAACTCCTCGCCCAGTGACCGGACGGGGACAAGGCCGTCGGCCCCTGTCCCGTCCAGCTTCACGAACAGCCCGAAGCGCTGCACCCCGCTGATCCGTCCCCCGATCTCTGTCCCCACGCGATCGGCCAGGAAGGCCGCGAGATAGCGGTCGGTCGTGTCCCGCTCGGCCTGCATCGAACGCCGTTCGGCAGCGGAGATCATCTCGCCCGTCTCCTCGAGCCGCTCCACATCGAGCGCCGAAAGCCCGTCCGCCTGCGGATCCGGCCCCCAGCCATGGGCAGCGATCAGCGCCCGATGCACGATCAGGTCGGCATAGCGGCGGATGGGCGAGGTGAAATGCGCGTAATGCCGCAGGGACAGGCCGAAATGCCCATAGTTGTCGGGTGTGTAATAGGCCGCGGGCATGGACCGCAGCGTGGCCATGTTGATCAGCTCGGCCTGATCGGTTCCTGCCGCCTGCGCAAGCAACCGGTTGAGATGCGCCGTCTTCAGCACCTGCCCCTTGGCAAGCACCAGTCCCGAGGCCTCGGCCACCTCGCGCAGCGCCTCGAGCTTGAGCGGATCCGGTTCCTCGTGGACGCGGAACAGGAGCGGCCGGCGGCGGCGGATCAGTTCCTCGGCGGCGGCGACATTGGCGAGGATCATGAATTCCTCGATGAGGCGATGCGCATCGAGACGTTCCTTGAACGCGACAGAGACGACCTTGCCGGCCCCGTCGAGGACGGTCCGCCGTTCGGGCAGGTCGAGCTCGAGCGGCTCGCGTTCGCTCCTGGCGCGTTCCAGCGCCCGATAGGCGGCATAGAGCGGTTGCAGGACCCCCTCGAGCAGCGGGGCTGTCCGTTCGTCAGGCCGCCCGTCCACCGCCGCCTGCACCGAACCGTATTCGAGCGAGGCCCGGCTGCGGATCATCCCCCGGACGAAGTGGTGGTCGATCTTCCGCCCCATCGCATCGATGCGCATCCGCACGGCGATCACCGCCCGGTCCACGCCTTCATGGAGCGAGCAGAGATCACCCGACAGCCGGTCGGGCAGCATCGGCACCACCCTGTCGGGAAAGTAGGTGGAGTTGCCGCGCAGACGCGCCTCGGCATCCAGGGCGGATCCGGGACGGACATAGAAGGCCACATCGGCGATGGCGACCCAGACGACAAAGCCCCCCTCGTTGGCGGGATCCTCGTCGGGGATCGCGAAGACGGCATCGTCGCGGTCGCGGGCGTCCTCCGGGTCGATGGTGACAAAGGGCAGGTCCCGGAGATCCTCGCGCCCGTCCATCCCCGCCGGCTCGGCGGCCTCGGCCTCGGCGATCGCGGAATCGGGAAAGACATCGGGAATGCCATGTTCGTGGATGGCGATGAGAGAGACCGACCGCGGCGCTGTGGGATCGCCCAGCCGTTCCACGATGCGCGCCCGGGGCAGGCCCATGCGGCCGCTGCGGCGCTCGGCAGCCTCGGCTTCCACGAGCTCGCCATCCTGCGCCCCGCCGTCCATGCCGGGCGGCACGATCCATTCACGCTCGTCCCCCTTGCCGAGCGGCAGGATGCGTCCGCCTGCACCCTCCTTGCGGAAGATGCCGAGCATCCGCGCCGGGGCCGCGGCAAGCCGCTTGATGGGTCGCGCGGCATAGGGCGTATCCTCTCCCGGTGTCGGCGCAATCCGTGCGAGCAGGCGGTCCCCCGGACCGAGCCCCCGGTCCGTCGCACGCGGCTGCACGCGGATCGAGGGGGCCTGTTCCTCTCCCTCCCGGTTCAGGGGCCGGGCGAGCAGATCGCCATCCCGGTCGATCCCGGTGATCTCGATTACCATCACCGGCGGCAAGCCCCCCGCCGCAGGCTCGCGCTCCCGCCGCTTGCGGCGCGGCTCGATCTCGCCATCGCGCTCCATCTCGCGCAGAAGCGCCTTGAGGTCGTTCTTGTCCGCGCCCCGCAACCCGAAGGCCCGGGCGATGTCGCGGCGACCGGCATCGGGGTTGTCGGCGATCCAGTCGAGGATGGCGCGGCGGTCAGGGCGGTTTTTCATGGATACCCCCTAGCACGCCCGCATCGCGGCGGAAACGCCCGCCGTCAGAACGTCATCCGCATCGCACGGTGGGGAATGCCGGCATCGTCGAATTCCGGCCCGTAGGCTTCCCAGCCCAGCCGTTCATAGAACGGCAGGGCATGACACTGCGCCGCCAGATGCGCCTCGTGCAGGCCGCGGCGGCGCAGGGCCGCGACGGCCTCTGCCATCAGGGCGGCGCCGATTCCCCGGCCCCGCATCTCGCGCAGGACCGCCACGCGGCCGATCTTGGCCTGATTTCCCCCGATCAGGATCCGCGCCGTCCCCACCGGACGACCGTCCAGCAGGGCCAGCAGATGCACCGCACCGTCATCGAGCCCGTCCAGCTCGAGGGCTTCGGGCACGGCCTGTTCCTCGATGAAGACCCTGCGCCGCAGGGCCAGGCAGGCCGCCAGATCGCCTGTTTCCCCGACCGTCAGGGTCATGCGAAATAATCCTTCAGGATCCGGCCATAGAGCCGGGCCAGCGCCTCGATGTCGGCCACCCTCACATGTTCGTCCACCTGATGCATGGTTGGCCCCGGCAGACCCAGCTCCAGCACCGGGCAATGCGCCCGGATGAAGCGGGCATCCGAGGTTCCGCCCGTGGTGGACATCTCGGGCTTCTGTCCCGTCTCTGCCTCCACCGCGCGCGCCACGAGATCGGTGAAGGGTCCGGGCGGGGTCAGGAAGGCCTCGCCAGAGACATGCAGGGCCAGATCGACCGACACGCCGAAGTCCTCCGCGATACGCCCCGCCTCCTCCCGCAGCCGGACCTTGAGAGAGGCCCCGGTATGGAGATCGTTGAAACGGATGTTGAGGGCGGCGCGGCAGCGTGCAGGGATCACGTTGGTTGCGGCGTTGCCCGTGTCGATCGTCACCGGTGCGAGGGTGGAGGGGCCGAAATGCTCCGTCCCGTGATCGAGAGGTTGCGAGGCAAGTCGGTCCACCAGTCGTGCCATGGCGGCAACGGGATTGCGCGCACGCTCCGGATAGGCGGCATGGCCCTGTCGCCCTTCGACCGTCAGATGCGCCGTCAGGGATCCGCGCCGCCCGATCTTGATGACGTCGCCGGGCCGTTCTGCGGCTGTCGGCTCTCCCACCAGGCAGACACTCATCCTCTCGCCCCGTTCCTGCATCCAGTCGAGCAAGGCCACCGTGCCGTCCGTCGCCTTCCCCTCCTCGTCGCCGGTGATGGCCAGCAGGATCGCCCCATCGGGCGGCAGATGCGGGGCCATCCGACAGGCTGCGGTGACAAAGGCCGCGATGCCCGACTTCATGTCGGCCGCACCGCGCCCCCAGAGACAGCCATCCTCGATGAGGCCGCCGAAGGGATCCCGTGTCCACAAGGCCCTGTCGCCCGGGGGCACGACATCGGTATGGCCGTTGAACCCGAAGCTCCGCGCCGCGCCCTTGGCCCCGAGACGGGCAAACAGGTTGGGCGTTCCGTCCCGATCCACCCGTTCGCAGGCAAAGCCGGCGTCCTCGAGAACATGCCGGAGCAGGGCGAGCGCGCCGCCCTCCTCCGGCGTGACCGAAGGGCATCGCACGAGATCGGCAGCAAGCCGGACGGGATCGGGGATCATGACGCCTCTTGCAGGGCTCTTGCAGGGACAGGCCGGCACAGCCCTAGCGCGGCCTGCACGGCAGGCGCAACCGGGGGCACGGGACAGGCGGCGGTCGGATCGTTTCGTATTCCGAGATTATCATCAAACAGAACCGCGACTGTCCCGGATACAGCAGCAGCGACACAGTCGCCTCCGAAAATCCGCCCGGATCCCCGGCCGCCTCGCCCCCCCGCCAGGACGCCTCTATAGCTCGGCCCACAAGCGGATCTGTGGGGGACGGATGGCCTGGATCGGCCTTGCGGGTGCCTGGCAGGGGGCGGATGCGCGGCCGTCCGGCCCGGCTCCGATGGCTCTGGGCACGATCCTTCTGGAGACCCGGGTGCCGGCAGCCCCGATGGCGACCCTCCTGCGCCACATGCTGCGCGATCCCGTCCCTGCGGGGCTTGTCCTGCGGCTGTGCCCGGCGGGGCTGGATGTCCTCCTGTCTCGGGATGGGCAAGCCGTTGCTCATCATCTGCCCCTACCCCCCCTTCGTCAGGGTGAGACGCTCCGCATGGCGTTCAACTGGGACGGGACGGTGGGTGCCCTGTCCGCCTGGCTGCCGGATCGCGGCCTTTTCCGGGCGGTGCCCGCCATTGGCCCCTCTCCGCCCGTGTCGCCTCATGCCCGATCGGACGATCACGCTGATCACCGGAATGGCCTCCTCTGGGCAGCCCTGACGGATCGGTGGATGCCCGCGGGTCCACCCCCGCTCCTGCCTGGCGATGCCCCCGTCGCCACCCCTGCAGGCCCCCGCCCCCTGGCCTCGCTGCGGCGCGGCGACGCCGCCCTGGGTCCTGATGGTCGGCCGGTGCCGATCCTGCATCGGTGCAGGGCAGACTGGCCTGCCCTGGGCGGGCTGGCGCCGGTGCGCCTTGCCGCACCCCGCTTCGGCCTGAACCAGGACCTGGTTGTCGGGGCCGAACAGGCGCTCGTCATACGGGGCAGCGCAGTCGAGTATCTGTTCGGCACCGAGAGTGTCGCAGTGCCGGCGGGCCTGATCGGCAGCCCGGTCGCCGGGTCTGCGGTCCGATACTGGCATGGAGTCTTCACGGCGGACGGGGCGCCCATCCTCGTGGCAGGGGCGGCGATGGCGACACTGGATGCCCGTGCGGTCCTTCATGGACGCGTCGCGCAGGCGCTCTCGCCCCTGTCGGGCATGCAGCTGCCCCCGCTGCCCGCCCCCCGCGCGCCCCGCGCCCCGACGGCTCACGGCGCTCGAGGCGGCGGCCCTGCTGCAGGAAAGGGGACAGGCTGCCTGATTGCCCCCCGACCCGATCCCGCTGCCCCTGCCCCGTCTCAGTCCCGGAACGGGGTGACCTGTGCCACGATCACGGCATTTTCGGCCAGCGCCCTGTCCATCAGCGCCCGTTCCTCCTCGGGGATGTCGTGCCCTTCGGCCAGACGTTCCTCCAGGGTGCCGTAGCCCGAGACATCAAGCGGATTCAGACCTGCGGCCTTCAGCACCGCGACCGTCTCCCGCACCGCTTCCGCCTCGTCCACACCGGACGCATAGCATAGCAGCGCCGCCCCCGTCGTGCCCTCGGGCAATCCGTCACCCTCGCGGCGCCCGGCCTCGACAAGAAGGGTATAGACCTTCTGGCGGCGGGAACGGTCGCTCACAGGCGGCACTCCTCATAGAGGCGGGACAGGTCGCCCTGCCATTCGCCCTGATAGCGGGCCAGCAACTCGTCGGCCTGGACCCGCCCCGTCTCGACCGAAGCCCGGAGCGGAGCGAGGAAGGGGCGCTCGTCGGGGATGCCGGCAGCGGCCCGGGCGCGCAGCCCCTCTTCGGCCAGATCCAGCGCGGCGCGGGCAAGGTCGATCAGCCGCACCCCATCGACCTCGCCCTGCAGGGCCCTCTCGGAGGCGGCGATCCGCAGCCCTTCGCGCGTGCCGGCATCAAGGCCCTTCACCAGGTCCCAGGCCGCATCGAGAGAGGGCTGATGATACAGCAGCCCCACCCAGAAGGCCGGCAGCGCCAGAAGATGCGGCCGGTCGCCGCTGTCGGCGCCGCGCACCTCGATGAACTGCTTGACCCGGGCCTCGGGGAAGACGGTGGTCAGGTGGTCGGCCCAGTCGGACAATGTCGGCACCTCGCCGGGCAGGGCAGGCAGGCGGCCGGCAAGGAAGTCGCGAAAGCTCTGCCCCAGGGCATCGATGTAGCGCCCGTCGCGATAGACGAAATACATGGGCACATCGAGCACCCACTGGACATAGCGCTCGAAGCCCATCCCCTCCTCGAAGACGAAGGGCAGCATGCCGGTCCGCGCATCATCGAGCCCCCGCCAGATGCGGCTGCGCCAGCTCCGGTGGCCGTTGGGTCGCCCCTCGAAGAACGGGGACGAGGCCCAGAGCGCCGTTGCGACCGGCTGGAGCGCGAGACAGACGCGCAACTTCTGCACCATGTCCGCCTCGGATGCGAAATCCAGATTCGCCTGCACCGTGCAGGTGCGATACATCATCTGGGTGCCGTGGGTGCCCACGCGGTCCATGTAGCCGGTCATCAGACGGTAGCGCCCCTTGGGCATCACCGGCATCTGTGCATGGGTCCATTCCGGTGCCGCCCCGATCCCGAGAAACCCGATCCCGAGGGGGTCGGCCACGGCGTGCACCTCGCGCAGATGGGCATCGAGTTCCGCCGCCGTCTCGTGGATGTGGCGCAGCGGCGCGCCCGAAAGCTCCAGCTGCCCCCCCGGCTCGAGCGAGATGCTGGCGCGTCCGCGCCGCAGGCCGATCAGGGCCTCGCCTTCGTGCACCCGCTCCCAGCCCTGTGCCGCCACCCCCTCGAGAACGGTCAGTACCGAGCGCCCACCTCCATAGGGAAGCGGCAGGCGGCTGTCGGTCAGGAAGCCGAACTTCTCGTGTTCGGTGCCGACCCGCCATTCGGCCGCGGGCTTGCAGCCCCGTTCCAGCCATTCCGCAAGCTGCTCGGGACGCTCGACCGGGCCGCCGCCGGATTGGGGAATGGACATGCGCGCCTCGCCTTGACTGCCGCGCAGAGGTGCCGCGCGACAGGGCCGGAGTCAATGCACCGCCGGCCCGCTTCGGCCCGAAGCATCGGGGCGGTCCCGTTGCGGCGGGACAGGGCATCTGGCAGCGTTCAGCCGGGAGGTCGCCCGATGGAGATTCCACCGCTCGTGGCCAGCCCGGACGAAGCGCGAGCCGCAATCCTTGCCTTCGAACCGGAACTCGGACAATCGCCGGCACTGGCGGCGCGGCTTGCCTATCCGCGCGCCTGGCTGGCGCTGAAGACCGAAGACGGCTGGCGCTATGCCTTTGCTCTCTGGGCCGGATACCGGGGGCTGACGGCCGAACGCTATCTGGCCCTCAGCCCCCATCTCGACAGCCGCCGGGCCGAGGCTGCGCTTGCCTCCTGGTTCTTCCCCGTAGCCGATTCACGCCGGACCGAGAAGCACGACCGACGCCTTCGGGCCCTGTTCGCCCGGGCGGGGGTCAAGGCGGCACCGAATGCACGGGTCCGTTTCCTCGAACCCCTCGACCCCGCCGCGGTCCGGCAGGGGGACCGGGCGCTGGTGGATCTTCTGGAAGCTGTCTATCGCTCGCTTCCGGCCGCGGCGCAGGCCGCCTTCCGCAAGCGGATCGGCTGAGACCGGCCGATGCCGCAGGCCTTGCCCCGGATCGCGAGGCGCGGCTAGAGGAGAACCGCACCGCAGGGAGGGCCCATGACCCGCACGCTGATCCGCGATGTCCGGCTCGTGGACCCCGAGGCCGGGACCGAAGCCCCGGGGGCACTCGTGATCGAAGGCGGGCACATCGCCGGCCTGTTTCCCGCAGCCCCGGAGGGCGACTTTGCCACCATCGTGGATGGCAGGGGGTGCTGTCTGGCCCCGGGCATCGTGGACTGGGGCGTCAAGGTGGGAGAACCGGGCGAGCGCCACAAGGAAAGCCTGCGTTCGGCCGGGCTTGCCGCGGCAGCGGGCGGTGTGACCACCCTCGTGACGCGGCCCGATACGGAACCGGCGCTCGACAGCCCCGAAGCGCTCGAATTCGTCCGCCGCCGCGCCGCCAGCGAATGCCCCGTGCGTGTCCTGCCCATGGCAGCCCTGACCCGGGGCCGCGAGGGGCGCGAGATGGCCGAAATGGGCTTCCTGCGGGATGCGGGCGCCGTCGCCTTCACCGACGCAGACCGGGTCGTGATGGACAGCCGCGTCCTGGCCCGCGCCATGACCTATGCCCGGGGACTCGGGGCGCTGGTCGCCACGCAGACGCAGGACCCCTGGCTGTCGCAGGGCGCCGCGGCCACCTCCGGCAAGCTCGCCACGCTCAAGGGGCTGCCGGGCGTCTCTCCCATCGCGGAGCGCATCGGCCTTGAGCGTGACCTCGCCCTGGCAGAGATGACAGGCGTCGCCTTCCACGCCCATCAGGTCACCACTGCCGCCGCCCTGCCGGCGCTGCGGCGGGCCAAGGAGGCCGGGCTCGACGTGACGGCCGGAATCTCGGTCCATCACCTCACGCTCAACGATCTCGACATCGGGGAATACCGCACCTTCTTCAAGCTGGTCCCGCCGCTGCGGAGCGAGGCGGATCGCGCAGCCTGCGTCGAGGCCCTGGCCGCGGGCCTCATCGATGTGCTCTGCTCCTGGCACACCCCGCAGGACGAGGAGAGCAAGCGCCTGCCCTTCGAAGCGGCAGCCCCCGGCGCGGTGGGTCTCGAGACGCTGCTGCCGGCGGCACTGCGGCTTGTCCATGGGGGGCACATCTCCCTGCCTGCCCTGTTCCGTGCGCTGTCGCTGAACCCCTCGCGGCGCCTGAACCAGCCGACGGGCCGGCTGGCTGTCGGGGCGCCCGCCGATCTCGTCCTGTTCGACCCGGACATCCCCTTCGTGCTCGACCGGTCCACGCTGCGATCGAAGTCGCGCAACACCCCCTTTGACGGTGCACGGCTGCAGGGGCGCGTGATCGGCACCTGGGTCGGCGGAACCCGCATCTGGGGAGACTGACATGACGACCGCCATCCTGATCTGGACCGGATTCGGATATCTGCTCGGCTCCATCCCCTTCGGCATCCTGATCACCCGTGCGATGGGGCTGGGCGACATCCGCGCCATCGGATCGGGCAATATCGGCGCGACCAATGTCCTGCGCACCGGAAGCAAGGCCGCCGCCCTGGCCACGCTGCTGCTCGACGGCGGCAAGGGCGCGGCAGCCGTCCTGCTGGCCCGGACCATCGCCGGCGAACAGGCCGCGCTGGCGGCCGGCATCGCGGCCTTTCTGGGGCACTGCTTTCCGGTCTGGCTCGGCTTTCGTGGCGGCAAGGGCGTGGCGACCTTCCTGGGCCTGATGCTGGCCCTGGCCTGGCCGGCGGGGCTTTTGGCCTGCGCGACATGGGCCGTCACGGCGGCGCTGTTCCGCTTCTCCTCGCTGGCGGCCCTGGTCGCGGCGGGGCTGTCGCCGCCATGGGCCTGGGCGACAACCGGACGGGGCGACCTGACCCTGGCCGCGGCCGCGCTGGCCCTTGTGGTGTTCTGGCGCCACCGCGGGAACATCGCACGGCTCCGGGCCGGCACCGAGCCACGGATCGGACAACGCAAGGACAGCTGAGTGCATGGATTGCATCGCCAGCACAAAAGCCTATCTCCTGCCGCCGGAAGACAGCGACCGGCCGGCACAGGGGCTGCGACAGGCGCTGACCGTGGAGGGATGATGACGGAACGGGCAAGCCTGTCGGGCAAGCGGATCCTCGTGGTCGAGGACGAAGCGATCGTGGCCATGCTCATCGAGGATATCCTGACGGATCACGGGGCGGCGGTCGTGGGGCCGGCGGCACGGATCGAGACGGCGCTGGAGCTGGCCGATGGCGAAGCGATCGACGCCGCCCTGCTCGACGTGAATCTGGCAGGGGCGACGACGGCGCCGGTGGCCGAACGGCTGCGCGCACGCGGCATCCCCTTCGCCTTCGCGACCGGCTATGGCACCTCGGGCCTGCCGGCGGGATTCGAAAGCAGCCCGCTCCTTCAGAAACCCTTCCAGGAACAGGACCTGACGGCCGTCCTGTCCCGAACACTGGAGGCCTGAAGGGGGGCTGAGGAACCCCGGCCTCCCTTCAGTCCCGCAGCAGCTCGTTGATGCCGGTCTTGGCGCGGGTCCTCTCGTCCACGCGCTTGACGATCACGGCACAGTTGAGATGGACCCCGCCCGCCGAGGGCAGCGACCCCGCCACCACCACCGACCAGGGGGGGCACCTCGCCATAGGTGACCTCACCCGTGGCCCGATCCACGATCTTCGTGCTCTGGCCGAGGAAGACCCCCATGCCGATGACCGACCCTTCGCGCACGATCACCCCCTCGACCACCTCGGAGCGGGCACCGATGAAGCAGTTGTCCTCGATGATCGTGGGGGCGCCTGCATCGGCTCGAGCACGCCGCCGATGCCGACCCCGCCCGAGAGATGCACATTGCGGCCGATCTGGGCGCAGGACCCCACCGTGGCCCAGGTATCCACCATCGTCCCCTCGCCCACATAGGCGCCGAGATTGACAAAGCTCGGCATCAGGACGACGCCCCGGGCAATATGGGCCGAACGGCGGACGATCGCCCCGGGAACCGCGCGGAACCCCGCCTCGCGCCAGCGGGCCGCATCCCAGTCCTTCCACTTGCTGTCGACCTTGTCCCACCAGTGGCCACCCTGGGGCGCGCCGGACATCGGCTCCATGTCCCGCAGGCGGAAGCTGAGCAGGACCGCCTTCTTGGCCCACTGGTTGACACGCCAGACCCCGTCCGGCTGCCGTTCGGCAACGCGCAGCTCCCCGCGATCCAGCGCATCCAGAACCGCCTCCACGGCATCGCGCGTCTCGCCCCGCGTGGCGGAAGAGAGGGATTCGCGCGCCTCCCAGGCGGCTTCGATGACAGGTTCGAGATCGGACAGGGGCATGAACGGGCCTCCGCAGGACTGGCTGGCTTCTAGGGCGGGGTTCGACGACGCGCAACCGCCCGCCCGACGGATACGCATGCGAGCGGTTTCTCAGACAAAGATTAAGGCTTTCCTACAGGACCGAACGGTCCTCGGGCGATTCGCGCAACACCCCACCCCCCGACGCCCCGCCTCCCGACTCCCCGCCTCCCGACATCTCGCCCATGGGCGATGCCGGCGCGGCGTCGGGGCAACCCCGGTCGGGGCGACGGAGGCAAAGGCGGAGCCATGGCCCCTCGCGCCCGATCATGGCAAAGCCCGCCCCGCACAGGATGCGCAACGAGGCCGCATGCCCCTCATGGACGCGGGCCGTCAGCACGCGCAGGGCGGGATGGCCGGCAAAGGCCCACGCGACAGCCTGCTTCACGAGCGCCGAGCCGATCCCCCGTCCCCAGTGGCGGCGGCCGAGCCAGTAGCTCAGTTCGGCCTCCCCCTCGTCCGGCCCCCAGAGCAGCCGGACCTGCCCGACCGGCTCGCCGTCGGCCAGCACGGCACGGACGGCATGATGCGGCGCCCCGGCCAGCGCGATCAGGGCAAGGGCATCCTCATCGGTCAGGGGGCGGTGATCCTCGGGCAGGAAGCGCCAGACGGCCGGATCATCCAGCAGCGCACGATAGAGGGGGGCATCGGCGGCGGTCCAGTCGCGGAAGGTCAGAGCCGGCGGGCCACCCCCGCCCGCGGCCGGCGGGGGCGGCGGGGGCGCCAGATCGTCGCGGCAGTCGGCCGGAACCCATCCGGCCTGTGCCGCATCATAGGCCAGCACCACCCCCTGCGACCGAGCGAGAACCAGCTCTTCGGCCTCGAGCGGCCCTCCGAACGGCGCCGGCGCGCAGCCCAGCCTGCCCCGGTCATCACCCCGACGACCCCTGATTGCCCCCATCGATTGCCGTGCGACACAGATGGGAAGGGCCCGCCCGGCTGACAAGGACCGCGCCGCCGCCTCGGTCGCCTGCTGTCCTTCAGTGCCGGTCCAGCACCTCGCCCAGGGCGCGGGCGAGACCTTCGTAGGTGAAGGGTTTGTCGAGGATCATCTCGCCCTCGAGCCGCTGACGATCGGCATGGCCGGTCATGAAGAGGACCGGCAGGCCGGGCCGCATCGCACGGGCCTCGGCGGCCAGCATCGCGCCATCGCGCCCCGGCATGACCACATCCGTCAGCAGGACCGCGATGGCCGGCTCGGCGCGCAGCCGGGCCAGCGCCGCCTCTGCCCCGTCCGCCTCGATCACGCGGAAGCCGAGATCCTGGAGCTGGGCCGCCGTGACCCCGCGCACGGCCGCATCATCGTCCACAAGAAGGACACAGAGACCGGGCGAGGAGCGGATGGGGGCCCCGGCCTCGTCAGCCTTGGCGGCCGCATCCGGCCCCTCGGCCAGCGGCAGCCAGAGGGTGACGCGCGTTCCCTCTCCCTGGCGGCTTTCGATCCGCAGCGCGCCCCCGGACTGGCGCGCGAAGCCGTGCACCATCGCCAGCCCCAGCCCCGTCCCCCGGCCCGGCTCCTTGGTGGTGAAGAAGGGTTCGAGAACGCGCTCCAGCAGGTCGGGAGAGATGCCGCAGCCCTCGTCCGCGAAGGTGAGGGCAACGGCCGGGCGGTCCTCCATCTCGGGCGGGCGCTGCGGATCCTCTGCCGGCGAGAGGCGGATCGACAGGGTGGCCCGGCCTCGGCCCTCCATCGCATCCCGGGCATTGACGGCCAGATTGATGAGCGCAGTCTCGAGCTGCACCGGATCCACCTGCACCGGCGGCAGTCCGGGGGGGCATTCGACCGAGAGCGCCACTCCCGGCCCCAGCGACCGGGCGAGCAGCGGCTCGGCCTCCTCCATCAAGGCGGCCAGATCCACGGCCCGCGGCGCCAGGACCTGCTGACGGGCAAAGGCCAGAAGCTGTTTGACCAGCAGGCCGCCTCTTTCGGCCGCACGGACCCCGTGGCGCGCCACCTCGATCAGGCGCGGATCGCGGGCACGCCGCTCCACCACCTGGAAGCCCCCGGCGATGGCCGCGATGATGTTGTTGAAGTCATGGGCGATGCCCGAGGTGAGACTGCCCAGTGCCTCGAGCTTCTGCGCCTGGATGAGCTGGGCCTGGGCGGCCTCCTTCTCCCGGATTTCGGCAGCGAGCCGGGCATTGGCCTCGGCCAGCGAGGCGGTGCGTTCGGCCACGCGCCGCTCCAGTTCCGCATTCGCCCGTTCGATCTCGAGGCTCGACGCGGCCAGGGCCTCGCGCGCCTCGACGAGATCCTGGATATCCACCGCCGCCCCGACCCATTGAAGCGTGCCGCCGGCCGGGCCCGGCACGGGGCTGCTGCGCACCAGATGCCAGCGCCAGACCCCGTCAGCCCGGCGAAAGCGCCATTCGGCCGCGACGGTCGCGGCATCGACCGGATCCCCCGGCGGCGGCAGTCCGGCACTGTCCCGCTCCTCGGGGTGGATCACGGCGCGCCATCCCTCGCCCAGCAGACGGGCAGGCGGCAGGCCGGTATAGTCTGCAAAGCGGTCATTGACCCACAGAGTGCCCCCTGCCCCGGTCAGGAAGATCAGGGCGGGCAGCGTGTTGGCAAGGGTGCGGAAGCGGGCCTCGCTCTCGGCCAGGGCCGTCTCGGCGCGCTTGCGGGCGGTGATGTCGCGCACGATCCCCACCAGGCGCACCGCCTGCCCGCCGAGGAAATGGACCCGGCCGGCGGTGGCGATCCAGCGTTCCGGCGCGTCGTCCCGGGCGAGCAGACGGTATTCGGCCCGATAGGCCCCCATCGCCCCTGGGATCGAGCGCCCGCGCCACGGCGGCGCGCATCAGCACCCGGTCCTCCGGATGGATCCCCGCGACGAAGATCTCGTCCGTTATCGGGACATCCGGCGCCACGCCCCACATCGCGCGCAGGCGGGCATCCCAGGAAATCGCCCCGGTGACGAGGTCGATGTCGAAGATCCCCATTCCGGCGGCCTCGGTGGCAAGCTGGAGACGCTCTTCAGCAAGGCGCTGATCGGTGACATCGGTGGCCAGCCCGATCCCCCGCCGCTGGCCTGTCACCGGATCGGCGGCAACCACCACCCGATCGCGGATGTCGCGGATCGACCCATCGGGGCGGATGATGCGATAGCGCCCCTCGACAGCCTCGCCGCGCTGGAGCCTGGCCCTGCGGTCCTCCATGGCGGCGCGGTCATCGGGATGGACAAAGGCCGCGAAACCCTGCGGATCGGCCAACAGGGCCGCGACGGGGCGTCCCCAGATCACCTCATAGGCAGGGCTGACATAGGACAGCCGTCCATCCTCCAGCGCCACGACGTAGAAGACCTCCTGCACCGCCTCGGCCATCTGGCGGAAGCGCGCCTCGCTGGCGCGCAGGGCGGCCTCGGCCCTGGCGCGTTCCGCCGTCTCCCAGGCCCGTGCGGCCGTTTCCTCGACCAAGGCCACCTCGGCTGCGGTCCAGCGGCGGGGATGGGCATCGGCGGCAAAGAGCAGCGCCCGCATCCGCCCCTCGCGCAGCAGCGGCACATCCACCGAGGCCCGCGAGCCGTTAGACAGATAGCCCGACGGGTCCGGCACGCGCGGATCCTGCAGGACATCCTCGACGATCACCGTTTCGCCGCGCAGCAGGGGGCCGAGCCGGCCTGCGCCGAACTCGTCGAGGCGGCGGCGGCGCAGCAGCGAGGGCGTGTCGCCTGCACGCCATTCGTTCTCCACCACGCCGTGGATTCCGTCCTCCTCGACCCGGCTGAGGCCGACAAAGGTCGCCCCGAGCTCTTCGCCGAGCATGGCGCAGGCGGCATCGAGCGCCGCATCGGCCCCCCTGGCCCCCCGCAGCCGTTCCTCCAGCCTCAGCAGATAGTCGTGCCGCCGCAGCGCGACCTTCTCTGCGGTGATCTCCTCGACGGCGACGACTGCGCCAAGCACCTCTCCGTCCGCCCCCCGCAGCGGCCGCCAGCTCGTGCGCCAGCTGTGCTGTTCGCCGGGCCTGGCGGGGGTTTCGCCCGTGAAGACGGTTTCGGCCGGATCCTCGCCCGCAAGGATCCGGCGCATCGCCGCTTCGACCTGGCCGGCCAGATCCGGGATCACGGCAGCCACCGGACGGCCGGCATGATCCTCTGCCGGCAGGCCGTTCATGGCGGCCAGACGGGCATTGACCCGCACAAAGCACAGATCGCGATCGATGATCGCCAGCCCCGCAGGGGCCACCGCCATGAGAGCGTCGATCGCCATGCCGGTCGGCAGGGGCACAAGGCCGCCATCCCCTGTCCTGCGCCCCGCGCCTGCAGACCCCATCCCCGGCCGGTGCCCTCTTCGCTTCTGGCGGACCGGTGACCGGCCCCCGCCCTGCCATCTCTCCGGACCGGCGGCGGACCGGGCCCTGCCCGACCCCCACAAGACCCGGCGGCAGGATCGGCAGAGCCCGCCCGGAAGGTCAAGCCCCGCCCGAGCCCCCGCGGGACCTCTGCATCCGGCATGTCCTCAGGCCCGTCTTCACGGCGCGGCCGCCTCTCCCCCCCTGTTCGCCCCCCCTGCCAGGAGGGTCGGCCGCGAGCCAGGAAGGCGGAGATCCCCTCTGCGGCCTCGGCGCTCTCCCACCGGCGGATCAGGGCCTCGATGCCGAGGGCAACCGCCTCTTCGGTCACGGACGGCCCCAGCGCCCGCAGCAGGGCCTTGGCCTCGCGCAGGGCCCCGGGCGCGCAGTGCAGGAAGGGCGCGACCTCCTCTTCCACCGCGCGATCGAGCGCCTCGGGCACCACGCTGCGGACCAGCAGGCCGAGCGAGACCGCCTCTTGCGCCGTGAAGGCCCGTCCGGAAAGGATCATCCGCCCGGCCGCCGGCCCCAGACGCGCCACGACATAGGGGCCGATCGTGGCCGGGATCAGCCCGAGCCGCGTCTCGGTCAGGGCGAAGCGCGCATCATCGGCCGCCACCGCCACATCAGCCAGGCACAAAAGGCCCACCCCGCCGCCATACGCCGCACCCTGAACCCGGGCGACCAGCGGCTTGCCCAGCCGCCAGAAGGCCCCGAGCATCCCGGCCAGGGCCCGCGCCGCGGCCTCGCGCCCCGCCGCATCCGCCTCGATCTGTTCGCGCATCCAGGCCAGATCGGCGCCGGCGCAGAAGCTTCTGCCCTCGCCCGCAAGGACCACCACGCGCACCCTGTCATCGGCATCAAGCTGTGCCGCGGCCTCGGTCATCCGGGCGATCATCGCCGCGTTCAGCGCATTGTGCCGCACACCGCGCGCCAATGTCAGGCGCGCGACCCCTCGCCCATCCACGGTCAGCCGGATCGTCTCTTCGCTCATGCCCGCATCTCCCTTGCCATCGCGGCCGCCCGCGCGAGGGCCTTGCGGTCGATCCCCGTCGCAAGACCCAGCGCCGCGAGACGGTCCACCAGCGCCTCCGTCGCGGGATTGCCCGGGGCCCTCGGCGCATAGGGGCACCCCCCAAGCCCGCCAGCCGATCCGTCGAACACCCGCAGACCGCGCGACAGGGCCACCTCCACATTCGCCAGGGCCCGGCCGCCCGTGTCGTGGAAATGCCCCGCCAGACACCCGGCCGGCACGACCTCCAGCACGGCATCGAGCATCGCCCCCACCCGGTCGGGCGTGGCCCGGCCCAGCGTCTCGCCCAGCGCGATCTAGGCACAGCCCATCTCCAGAAGCCGCCCGGCCACTGCCGCAACCGCCTGCGGGGCGACCGGCCCTTCATAGGGACAATCGGTGACGACCGAGACATAGCCTCGCACCGGCACGGCATCGGCCCGGGCAGCCTGCACGACCTCTGCAAGGCGGTCCAGCGCCGCGCCGACCGAGGCGTTGAGATTGGCACGGCTGAACCCTTCGGTCGCCGCGGCGAAGACGGCCACCCAGTCTGCCCCCGCCGCACGCGCCGCCGCATAGCCCCTGAGATTCGGCACCAGCGCCATGAAGGCGGTGCCGCGCGGACGGGCGATCCGGGCCATCACCTCGGCCCCATCGGCCATCTGCGGCACCCGGCGGGGCGAGACGAAGGAGGCCGCCTCGATCCGCCGGAAGCCGCAGGCCGACAAGGCATCGACCAGCGCCACCTTCCGGGCTGCCGGAATCGCCCGGGTCTCGCTCTGGAGGCCGTCGCGGGGGCCCACCTCCACCACCTCCACGCTATCCATCGCCCGCTTCCCCGCCGATCCGCATGAGCGCGGCCCCTGCCTCGACCTGATCCCCTTCGGCCACGGTCACCTCTTCCACGACGCCGTCGCGGGGCGCGGTCAGGCGATGTTCCATCTTCATCGCCTCGAGCACCGCCAGCCCATCGCCCCGCCTGACGCGCGCCCCCGCCCGCACCGAGAGCGCCTTGACCAGCCCCGGCATGGGGGCCCGCAGCACCCCTTCGCCAGCCGCTGCCACGGCCTCCCGCATGAGCGGGTCAGGCAGGACGACATGCCATTCGCCATCACCGGCCCAGACGCTGACCCCGCCGGAATGACGCACCGCGCGCGGGGCCGGTGCGTCATCCACCCACCACCGTCCGGCGCGCCGCTCGACCCTCGCCTCGCCCGCCGCTGTCCCGATCCGGTGCCGCCCCGGCCCCAGCGTCTCGATCCAGGCCGATCCGCCGTCCCCGAAGGCCACTGTCCGCCTGAGCGGCCCCCAGAGCGCGAAGCCGGCATGCTCCGGTTCCCCGTCGAGCAAGCCGGCCGCCGCCAGCGCCGCCATGGCCAGGACCGCGGCATCCGGGGCCGCCCGGGCGCAGAGAGCCGCCAGATCGCGCCCGATCAGCCCTGTATCCACCTTGCCCTGCCGGACATCGGGGTGCCGCAGCAGGCGGCGCAGGAAGGCGATGTTGGTCACCGTTCCCGCCACCTCGGTGGCCTCCAGCCCCTGGGCGAGCCGCGCGAGCGCCACGGCGCGCGTCGGGCCATGGGCGATGATCTTGGCGATCATCGGATCATACCAGGGCGAGATGGCATCCCCCTGCCGGACGCCCGTTTCGATCCGCAGGCCTTCGGGCCAGCGCAGATGGGCGATGCGTCCGGTGGCGGGCAGGAAGCCGGCCGGCACATCCTCGGCATAGAGCCGGGCCTCGACGGCATGGCCGGACAGGGGAATCGCATCCTGGGCGAGCGGGAGCCCCTCGCCCGCTGCCACGCGGAGCTGCCATTCCACGAGGTCGATCCCCGTCACGGCCTCGGTCACCGGATGTTCGACCTGCAGGCGGGTGTTCATCTCCATGAACCAGAAGCGATCGGGGCGCAGGCCGTCCGAGGGGTCGGCGATGAACTCGACCGTCCCGGCCCGCGATAGCCGATGGCCTCGGGCCGCGCGCACCGCCGCGGCGCCCATCGCCTGGCGCATCGCCGCGGTCATGCCCGGCGCGGGCGCCTCCTCGATGACCTTCTGATGACGCCGCTGGAGCGAACAGTCGCGTTCGTGCAGATGCACTGCGCGGGTGCCGTCGCCGAAGACCTGCACCTCGATATGACGGGGGGAGGGGATGTATCTCTCGATCAGCACCGCGGCGTTGCCGAAGGCGGTGCGGGCCTCTCCCTGCGCGGCGGCGAGGGCAGCGGCAAAGTCCTCCGGGCGCTCCACGAGGCGCATCCCCTTGCCCCCGCCCCCGGCGACAGCCTTGATGAGCAGGGGAAAACCGATCCTCTCTACCTCGGCCAGAAGCCGGCCGGGCGACTGGTCCTCGCCTGACCAGCCTGGCACGACCGGCACCCCGGCCTGCGCCATCAGCCGCTTGGCCGCATCCTTCAGCCCCATGGCCCGGATCGCCGCCGCCGGAGGACCGATGAAGGCCAGCCCTGCCGCCTCGACCGCCTCGGCGAAATCCGGGTTCTCGCTGAGGAATCCGTAGCCGGGATGGATCGCCTCGGCCCCTGCGTCCAGAGCCGCCGCCAGGATGCGGTCGGCGCGCAGATAGCTTTCGCCCACGGGGGCGGGCCGATCCGCACCGCCCGGTCGGCCAGCGCCACATGCCGCGCCTCCGGCATCCGCGTCCGAGAACACGGCGACCGTCTCCACCCCATCCGCCGGGCTGTGGCGATGATCCGGCAGGCGATCTCTCCGCGGTTGGCGATCAGGATGCGGCGGAACATGCGTCGCCCCCCTCCCTCTCACATCCGGAACACGCCGAAGCGCGTCTCGCCGATGGGGCGTTCAGCGCCGCCGCCAGCGACAGGGCCAGCACCTCGCGCGTGCGCCGCGGATCCACGATCCCATCGTCCCAGAGCCGCGCACTCGCATAGAGCGGGTGGCTCTGGCGCTCGAACTGCTCGAGGATCGGCGCCCGGAAGGCGGCCTCCTCGGCGGCGCTCCAGCTCCCCCCGGCCCGTTCGATCCCCTCGCGCCGGATCTGGGCGAGCACGCCTGCCGCCTGTTCCCCCCCCATCACCGCGATGCGTGCATTCGGCCATGTCCACAGGAAGCGGGGGCCATAGGCCCGCCCCGCCATGCCGTAATTGCCCGCACCATAGGAGGCGCCGACGATGACGGTGATCTTGGGCACGGCCGTCGTCGCCACCGCTGTCACCATCTTTGCGCCGTGTCGGGCGATGCCTTCGGCCTCGTAGCGGCGCCCCACCATGAAGCCCGTGATGTTCTGCAGGAACAGAAGCGGCACCCGACGCTGGCTGCACAGCTCCACGAAATGCGCGCCCTTCTGCGCACTTTCGGAGAACAGCACGCCGTTGCTGGCGACGATTCCCACCGGCCAGCCATCGAGATGGGCAAAGCCGGTCACCAGCGTTTCGCCGAAGCGGGCCTTGAATTCGTCGAAGCGGCTTCCATCCACGATGCGGGCGATCGCCTCGCGGATGTCCCAGGGCGTGCGCAGATCGGCGGGAACGATGCCGAGGATCTCCTCGGGGTCATGGGCGGGGGGTTCGGGCGCCTCGCGCCGCGGGCCGTCCGGCCGGGGCAGGTTCAGCCCCCCCACGGCCCGGCGCAGGATCGCCAGGGCATGGGCGTCGTCCTCGGCCAGGTAATCCGCGACGCCCGACAGACGGGTATGCACATCGCCCCCGCCCAGATCCTCGGCCGACACCACCTCGCCCGTCGCGGCCCGCACGAGAGGGGGGCCGGCAAGGAAGATCGTCCCCTGCCCGCGCACGATCACCGACAGGTCGGCCATCGCCGGCACATAGGCCCCTCCGGCGGTGCAGGACCCCATCACGGCGGCAAGCTGGGGGATGCCGGCGGCGCTCATCCGCGCCTGATTGTAGAAGATGCGTCCGAAATGATCGCGGTCGGGGAAGACCTCGTCCTGACGAGGCAGGTTCGCCCCGCCCGAATCCACCAGATAGATGCAGGGCAGGCGGCAGGCCTCGGCGATCTCCTGGGCGCGCAGATGTTTCCTGACGGTGGTCGGGTAATAGGTGCCGCCCTTCACGGTGGCATCATTGGCCACCACCATCACCTGCTGTCCCATGACGCGGCCGATGCCCGCGATCAGCCCCGCGCAAGGCGCCTCTCCCCCGTGCATCCCATGCGCCGCGGTGGCGCCGATTTCGAGAAAGGGAGAGCCGGGGTCGAGCAGGTTGGCCACCCTCTCGCGCGGGGGCATCTTGCCGCGCGCGACATGCCGGGCCAGGGCCGCATCCCCGCCCCCTGCCCGCGCCAGGGCGGCCGCGGCCTCCACCTCGGCCAGGGCGGCCAGATGGGCGGCGCGATTGGCGCGGAAGCTGTCGCTGCCGGTGCGGACGGAAGAGACAAGGCGCATGGCGTCAGGCCCTCCCCGCTGCGCAGCGCAGGACAGGCCATTGCGCGGCCGTGGCCGGGCGCAGGCGGCACAGGCCGTCGGGCCCCTCGTCCCGGCTCAGGCGCCCTTCCGCCACGAGGCGGTTGACATGGGCCAGCGTCTCGCCGACGGCAAAAGCCGTCTGATGGGCATCGAGCGCCTGCGGAAACAGCACGGGAAGCAGATCGGCTGCGCTGCGCGGCGCCTCTGCACAGGCCCCGAGGATGAGATCGCAGCGCGCCGCATGATGGGCGTGCAGCGCGGCGGCCCGTTCGGCCAGCCCGAGGAAGGGGCGCCGGTGCCCCGCCAGCACGAGGGTGCCGCCATCCGTCCGCGCCGCCAGCCCCTCAGACAGGCGAGATAGTCCCCGAGCGGATCGCCCTCCGGCTCCAGGGCACTGACCGAGACATTCGGGCTGATCTGTTCGAGGATCTGATCGGCCGCGAGCAGAAGCCTGTCGGCCGGGGCATGGAGCATGACCTGTTCGGGCGCATGCCCTTCGCCCGTCAGCACCGTCCAGTCGCGCCCGCCGAGGCGCAGGACCATCCCCGCGGCGAGACGGCGATAGCGCGGCGGCGGATCCGACAGCAGGCGCCGGTAGCGATGGCCGCGCGCGGCCAGAAGGGCCACGACCTCCGGCCCGAGCCCGTGGCGGGTGTAGAAGCGGGTATGGTCCGCGGCCTCCATCAGCGCCGGAGCCCGGACAAGGGCGGTGGCGGACAGGAAGCTGGCGCGGCTTGTCCACAGCGGCACGTCGAGGCGGTCGCAGAGCCACCCCGCCAGGCCGATGTGATCGGGGTCGTTGTGCGACACGATCAGCGCCTGCACAGGGCCGAGCGCGGGCAGAAGCCGGTCCCACAGGGCGCGCGTCGTGTCGTCGGCGATGCCCGTATCGAACAGGACCCAGCCATCCCCGTCGGCGATGGCGTAGATATTCACATGATCGAGCCGGAAAGGCAGCGGCAGGCGCGCCCAGAGCAGACCGGGCGCGACCTCGTGCCATTCGCCGGGGGGCGGGGGTTCGGGGAAGGGGAAGCTCAGCACGGCGTGCCCCCTCGTCAGAGGATCTCGAACAGGGCGGCCGCGCCCATGCCGCCGCCCATGCACATCGTCACGACGACCCGCCGGGCGCCGCGCCGCCGCCCCTCGATCAGGGCATGCCCCGCGAGGCGCGCCCCGCTCATCCCGTAGGGATGGCCGAGCGCGATGGCCCCGCCGTTGACGTTGAAGCGCGCCGGATCGATCCCGAGCCGGTCGCGGCAATAGAGGGCCTGCACGGCAAAGGCCTCGTTCAGCTCCCACAGATCGATGTCGTCCACCGAGAGACCGAAGCGCGACAAAAGCTTCGGCACCGCGAAGACGGGGCCGATGCCCATCTCGTCGGGCGCGCAGCCCGCCACGCTCATGCCGACATAGCGCCCGAGGGGGGCGAGGCCCCGCCGCTCGGCCTCCCGCGCCTCCATCAGCACGCAGGCCGAAGCGCCGTCGGAGAGCTGGCTCGCATTGCCCGCCGTCACGGTGCCGCCCTCGATCACGGGTTTCAGCGCGGCGAGGCCCTCGGCCGTCGTGTCGGGGCGCGGCCCCTCGTCACGGTCGAGCCGGACCTCGCGCTCGGACACGGCGCCGGTCGCCTTGTCCTTTACCTGCATCACGGTGCGGAAGGGGACGATCTCCGCATCGAACCGGCCCGCCTGCATGGCGGCCGCGGTGCGGCGCTGGCTTTCGAGCGCGTAGGCATCCTGCGCCTCGCGCGAGATGCCATAGCGGGCGGCGACCACCTCGGCGGTCTGGAGCATGGGCATGTAGGCATGGGGGCTTGCGGCCGTGACGGCAGGATCGCGCGCCTCGGCCACCCAGGCAAAGTAGCGCTCCTGCACCAGCGAGATGCTGTCCTGCCCGCCGGCCAGGACGATCTGCATCCCCTCGTCGCGGATCTGGCGGGCGGCCCCGGCGATGGCCATGAGGCCCGAGGCGCACTGGCGGTCCACGGTCTGGGCCGGCACCGTCTCGGGCAGGCCGGCGGCAAGGACGGCGTTGCGCGCGACGTTCATGCCGGCGGTCCCGGCAGTCAGCACGGTGCCGAGGATCGCATCCTCGACCTCGCCCCCCTCGATCCCGGCGCGGTCCAGGGCGGCACGGATCGCATGGGCGGCAAGGCTGGGCGAGGGCGTGGCATTGAGCGCCCCGCGGAACGCCCGGCCGATGGCCGTGCGCGCCGTGCTGACGATGACCGCATCCCTCATGGCATCCTCCCTTGTCCGGCCTGCACCTGTCCAGTCCATGCGGAGCGCGCCCGCCGCGCCACCCCCCCGGGACCGTTCCGTTGCGTCATGCGCCCCCGATCATGACGACGGATCCAGCACGATCTTGCCGATGACGCGCCCCGCCTCCATCGCCTCATGCGCCTCGACGATGCGCGAGAGCGGCAGGCGCAGGCCGATGCGATGGCGCAGCCGTCCCGCCGCGAGCAGGGTGCCGATCCCCTCGACAGCGGCGGCCAGGGCGGGTTCGGGGGCCTCGTAGATCAGGACGCCATGCAGGCGGGCGTCGCGCCCCATCAGGGCGCGGGCATCGAGCAGGGGCCGCGGCTCGGCATCGGAGGCATAGAAGGCGATCGTCCCCCCGCGCGCGAGCACCGCCAGATCGGGATCGAGATTGCTGCCCAGCGCGACCTCGACGATCCGGTGCACGCCGTCGGGAGCCAGGGCGCGGATGGCCCCGGCCAGATCGCCCTGATGGCGGTTCAGGACGGCATGGGCCCCGGCCTCCTCGGCCAGGGCGGCCTGTTCGGGGCGGCTCACGGTAGCCAGGACGCGCGCACCCGACAGGCGGGCGATCTGGACGGCATAGAAGCCCACCGCCCCCGCACCCCCCTGCACCAGCACCGTGCGCCCCTCGATGGAACCATCGGCCAGAAGCGCGTAATGCGCGGTCATCGCGGGGATGCCGAGGCAGGCGCCCTCCTCCCAGCTCGTCCCTTCGGGCAGGGGCACGGCGCGATGGGCGGGGAGCGTGCACCATTCGGCGGCGGTGCTGCGCGGGCGGCCCCTCTGGGCGAACCAGAGCCAGACGCGCTGCCCCACGCGGGCGGGGTCCACGCCCTTGCCCACCGCGTCGATGACGCCCGCGCCGTCCATGTGCGGCGTGACCGCCGGGAAGGCCATGCCGCCCGCCACGCTGCGGCCCGCCCGCGCCTTGGTGTCGGTCGGATTGACGGCCGATGCCATGACGCGCACGCGCACCTCGCCGGGGCCGGGATCGGGCACGGGCAGATCCACAAGGCGCAGCACCTCGGCCGCGGGGCCGGTGCGGTCATATTCGGCGGCGCGCATCAGACCCGCCCCTGCAGACGGACGGGACGGCCGCTGCGCACGCTCTCGTCGGCGGCGAGGCAGACGGCCAGCGAGCGCAGCGCATCCTCCAGATGTCGCGCGAGGTCCATGTCCTCGCGGATGGCACGGGCAACGAAGGCCTGCTCGCGGTCGCACAGCGCCTGATGACCCGGCTCCCCCGCCATGGAGATGTCCTCGTCCGGGGCGCCGACGCGGTGCAGGCGCAGGGTCTGGGTCGCGGTATGCGTGGCATGATCGTCCGATCTCGCCCCCTCCTCCTGCATGCGGATCGAGACGGCACCACGCGGGCTGATCACATCCTTCACGAAGAAGGCGGTGTCGGACATCATCGGGCCCCATCCGGCCTCGTACCAGCCGACCGACCCATCGGCGAAGAGCACCTGGAAATGGCCGTAATTGTACATGTCGGGTGCGATCTCGTCCGACAGGCGCAGGCCCATGCCGCGCACCTCCACGGGCGGGGCATCGGTGATCTGGCACATCACATCCACATAATGCACCCCGCAGTCCACGATGGGCGATGTCGTCTCCATCAGCCGCTTGTGCACCGCCCATGTCGGCCCGGAGGACTGCTGGTTGAGATTGAGCCGGAAGACATAAGGGCCGCCCAGCGCACGCGCCTCGGCGATCAGGCGCTGCCAGCTCGGGTGATGGCGCAGGATATAGCCCACCACCACCTTGCGGCCCGCGCGACGGGCAGCCTCGGCCACGCGGCGCGCCTCCTCCACCGTCGCGGCCAGGGGTTTTTCCACGAAGACATGCGCCCCCGCCTCGATCGCGGCCAGCGCATAGGAGGCATGGCTGTCCGTATGGGTGGCGATGCAGACGAGATCGGGCCGGAGCCGCGCCAGGGCGGCGTGGAAGTCCGTCTCGATCCGATGATCGGCCAGTTCCGGCGGCAGCACGACCGGCGAGCGGTTGACAAGCCCCGCAATGGCGAAATCCGGATTGCGGGCATAGGCCAGGGCATGGCTCCGCCCCATCGTGCCAAGCCCGACGACAAGAACGCGCAGCGGGTTCATCGGCTCTCTCCGGAATGGCAGGGAATCATGAGGCAGTCCTGTGGCGGTTGCGGTCCGGGGCAGGATGCACCGGCAAGGGTTAACAGAATCCTACAGCGCCGAACGGTGGGGGTTAAGAATCGGGAAACAGGCGCGCAACCCCCTGATCCGACAGACTTTCCCTGTTGCGCTGCAGCGCAGCAGGGTGTTGCGGGGCAAGGCCTCCGGCGGCCCGGTAGCCGATTCGCGCCACCGGCGGGGTTGCCCGGCGCATGAGCATCCCGCTTAGGCTGCCCGATGGGAAGGATGGCGAGGGCCGGACGATGCTGCTTGCGGGCGTGGATGGCGGGGGGACGGGCTGCCGCGCGGTGCTGACCGATGCCGATGGGCGCGTGCTGGGCCATGGCGAGGCGGGACCGGCCAACATCGCCTCGGACCCCGAGGGGGCGCTGGCGAACATCCTGGCCGCCGTCGGCGCCGCCTTTGCCGCGGCCGGTCTGCCCCCGGAACGCATGGCCGCAACACGGGCGGGGCTGGGCCTGGCCGGGGCGAATGCGGCAGGGGCGGTGGCCCGCATCGCCCCGCGCCTGCCCTTTGCCTCTGCCCGGATCGAGACGGATGCCGTGGCCGCGGCGCTCGGGGCGCTGGGCGGAGACAATGGCGTGGTGGCCGCCATCGGGACGGGATCGGTCTTCGCCGCCCGCCGCGGCAGCGTCATCCGGCAGATCGGCGGCTGGGGCCTGACGCTGGGGGACGAGGGATCGGGGGCCTGGATCGGGCGGGCGATCTGTGCCCGCGCCCTGCGCGCCCGGGACGGGTTCCTGCCCCTGACACCGCTTCTGGCGGCGCTGCTCGAGCAGCATGGCGGGCCGGAGGGGCTTGTCGCCTTCTCCCTGCAAGCGCGGCCGGCGGACTGGGCCGCCCTCGCCCCCCGCGTCATCGGTTCGGACGATCCGGGCGCGCAGGCCGTCATGGCGCAGGCTGTCGCGGATGTGGCGGCGGCGATCGATCTGCTGCGGGGGACGAGGACCTGCCCGTGGTCTTTCTGGGGGGGCTGGGGCCCGCCCATGCCGCCCGCCTGGCCGGCCGCTTTCCCATCCGCCCAGCAAGGGGGACGGCGCTCGAAGGGGCGCTGATCCTGGCCCGCGGGACAGCGGCGCCCTGACGGATGCTCCCCTCGCGCCCTCACGGCCCTCACAGCCCGCACAGCCCTCACAGCCCTCACAGCCCCAGGATCTCCCGCCCGATCAGCATGCGGCGGATCTCGGATGTCCCCGCGCCGATCTCCATCAGCTTGGCGTCGCGGAACAGGCGGCTGACGGGGGAATCGTTCAGGAAGCCCGCCCCCCCGAAGGCCTGCACGGCCTGATGAGCCTGCACCATCGCCTGTTCGGAGGCATAGAGCACGCAGGCCGCGGCATCCGCCCGCGTGATCGTCCCGCGATCGCAAGCGCGGGCGGCGGCATAGGCATAGGCGCGCGCACTGTTCAGCGCCACATGCATGTCCGCCACCTTGGCCTGCATGAGCTGGAAGCGCCCGATGGGCTGTCCGAACTGGTGACGTTCGCGCAGATAGGGGAGCACCGCATCGAGGCAGGCCGCCATGATCCCGAGCCCGATCCCCGAGAGCACGACGCGTTCATAATCAAGGCCCGACATCAGCACCGCCACGCCGCGCCCGACCTCTCCCACCACCGCATCGGGACCGACGGGCGTGCCGTCGAAGACCAGCTCGCCCGTGTCCGATCCGCGCATCCCCAGCTTGTCGAAATGGGGCGACCGGGTGAAGCCGGGCGCGCCCTTCTCCACCAGGAAGGCGGTGATGCCCTTCGATCCGGCCTCCGGGTCGGTCTTGGCATAGACCAGCACCACATCCGCCACGGGGCCGTTGGTGATCCAGTACTTGTGTCCGTGGAGCCGCCAGCCCCCGTCATCGGTCGGTTCGGCGCGCAGGCGCATCCCCACCACATCGGACCCCGCCCCGGATTCGGACATCGCCAGGGCCCCCACCCTGCGGCCGGCGACGAGATCGGGCAGGAGACGCGCCTTCTGCGCCGGGCTGCCGTTCAGCACGATCTGGTTGATGCAGAGATTGGAATGCGCGCCATAGGACAGGGCCACCGAGGCCGAGGCGCGCGCCACCTCCTCGACCGCGACGACATGGGCGAGATAGCCCATCGCACTGCCGCCGAACTCCTCCGGCACGGTCAGGCCATGCAGGCCCAGCGCCCCCATCTCCTCCCACAGATCGGGGGGAAAGCGGTTGTCGCGATCGATGGCGGCCGCGCGGGGGGCCAGCCTTTCCTGCGCCCAGCGCGCCACCGTCTCGCGCAGGGCGGCGATGTCGTCCCCGAGGTCGAAGTCCATGTGCCCCCTCTTCCTGTTCCGTCGCCTATTCCGCCGCCATCGCCCGGCCCGGCGCCGGATCGAGCACGGCCAGAAGCGCCACGCGCCGGCGAGAGGCCTCCTCCAGGGCCTTCATCTTCACCGGGCCGAAGCCCCGCACCTCCACCGGCAGCCGCAAAAGCGCGATGGCGGCGTCGAGATTGGCCGGTGACAGACAGCCCGCGATCCGCTCTGCATCGGCCTCGAAGGCGGCGAGGAAGGCGCGTTCGGCCCGGCGCTCGGCCGTGCGGGCGAAGGGATCGAAGGGCGTGCCGCGCAGCCCCCGCATCCGCGCGAGCAGACGCAGCGCAGGCATGATCCAGGGGCCGAAGGCATGCTTTCGCGGCCGCCCCCCGGGGCCGCCGGTGCCGAGGAAGGGCGGCGCCAGATGCAGCGTCGGCCGGCCCCTGCCCTCGAACTCGGCCGCGATCGCGGCCTGCCGCCCGGGGCGGGTCAGGAGGCGGGCGACCTCGTATTCGTCCTTGGGGGCGAGGGCGCGGGCATGGCCTTCGGCCGCGGCGCGCAGGAGGCGCTCGGCGGCCTCCGGGGAGAGGCGTGCGCGCGCGGCGGCCTCGAGCCGGGCGAGCAGCGCATCATAGCGGCGGGCGAGGCGCTCTCCGCCATAGGCGAGAAGATGGGCGCGGCGATGGGCCACGACCTCGGCCGTCGTCATGTCGGCCAGCGCGCGGGCGGGTGCCTCCGGCGCAGGCAGACGCGCGGGATCATGGGCAAGGATGCGCCCCCAGGCAAAGGCGTCGAGATTGGCCTGCACGGCCACCCCGTTGAGGCGGATCGCGGCCTCGATGCTCTCGCGCGTGACGGGCAGCAGACCCGCCTGCCAGGCAAAGCCCAGCATCAGCATGTTGGCGGCGATGGCATCCCCCGCCACGGCCAGCCCGGCGGCGGCAAAATCGGCAAAGCGCGTGGCCGGGCCGAGGCGGGCCTCGAGCAGCGCGCGCGTCTCGCGCTCGCGGAAGTCGGTGTCGCGGTTCAGCACGAAGGCCGCGACGGGGGTGAGATGGGTGTTGACGATGCCTGTGGTGCGGGCGGGATCGCAGAGCACCAGCGCCTCCTTCGAGACGGCGACCACGGCATCGGCGGCGAGCAGCACATCGGCCGCGCCGGTGACGATGCGCGGTTCGGCGGGCGGGCGTTCGGGGCGGCCGATGCGGATATGCGACAGCACCGCCCCCCCTTCTGCGCCAGCCCCGCCATGTCGAGCACCATGGGCGAGAGCCCGTCGAGATGCGCGGCCATGCCGAGGATCGCGCCGATGGTCAGCACCCCGGTCCCGCCGACGCCGGTGACGGCGATGTTCCAGGTCCTCTCTCCCACCTGGGGCAGGACCGGATCGGGAAGGTCCGCGGCATCGGGGGCGGCGGCGGCGGAGCGGCGGGGCACCGCGCCCGCGAGCGTCACGAAGGAGGGGCAGAAGCCCTTGAGACAGCTCAGATCCTTGTTGCAGGCACTCTGATTGATGCGGCGGCGGCGGCCCCATTCGGTCTCCAGCGGTTCCACGGCGATGCAGTTCGACTGCACCGAACAGTCGCCGCAGCCCTCGCAGATCTCGGGGTCGATCCAGACGCGCAGATCCGGGTCGGCCAGCGTGCCGCGCTTGCGCCGCCGGCGCTTCTCGGCCGCGCAGGTCTGGACATAGATCAGGACCGACACGCCCGGCACCTCGCGCAGCTCCTGCTGGAGCGCATCGAAGCGGTCGCGCCCCTCGACGGTCACGCCGGGGGAAGCGGGCCGGTGACGGCGGCGGGATCTTCGGCCACGATGCGGATCGCGGCCACCCCCTCGGCGGCAAGCATCCGCGCGACCTGCGCGGGGTCGAGCGGGCCGTCCACGGCCTGCCCGCCGGTCATCGCCACGGCATCGTTGTAGAGCAGGCGGTAGGTGACCGTGGTGCCGGCCGCGACGGCCTGACGGATGGCAAGGATGCCGGAATGGTAGAAGGTCCCGTCGCCGAGATTGACGAAGCGGTGCCGTTCGGTCGTGAAGCGGCTGATGGCCGTCCAGGGCACGCCCTCGCCCCCCATCTGGGTGAAGGTCTCGGTGTTCCGGTCCATCCACTGGACCATGTAGTGGCAGCCGATCCCCGCCATGGCGCGGCTGCCCTCGGGCACCTTCGTGGAGGTGTTGTGCGGACAGCCGGGGCAGTACCAGGGCTGGCGCAGGACGGGGGCCTCATGCGCGGCGGCCTCGCGCTCGATCGCCTCGAGCCGGCGCAGGCGTCCCTCGATCCGCTCGTGCAGGTCGTCCGGCAGGCCGTTCGCCTCCAGCCGGTCGGCGATGGCGCGGGCGACCGTCCCCACCGTCAGGCCCTTCGACAGCGACAGGAAGGGACGATCCTCGTGATCGAACTTGCCGACGATGCGCGGGCGCACATCCGCCCGCCAGTTGAAGAGCTGCTGCTTGATCTGATGTTCGATGATCTCGCGCCGCTCCTCGACGACCAGCACCTCATCGAGCCCGGCGGAGAAGGCGCGGATTCCTTCGGGCTCCAGCGGCCAGGGCATGCGCACCTTGCACAGGCGCACCCCCGCGCGGGCCAGTTCCGCCGGGCCGAGGCCCAGCTCGCGCAGGGCCTGATCGACATCCTCCCACGCCTTGCCGGAGGCGACGATGCCGAAGCGCGCGCCGGGCGGATCGACGGTCACACGGTCCACGCGGTTGGCGCGGGCAAAGGCGCGCGCGGCATAGCCCTTCCATTCCTGAAGGCGTTCGTCCTGCAGCAGGGGCGGGTCCGGCCAGCGGATGTTGAGCCCGCCGGGGGGCAGCTCGAAATCCTCGGGCGTGACGAACTGCACCTTCTCCTGCGCCAGATCGACGACGGCGGTGGTTTCCACCGTCTCGGAGATGACCTTGAAGCCGACCCAGCAGCCCGACCAGCGGCTCATGGCGATGCCCAGAAGGCCCAGCTCCAGGAACTCGTGGACCGAGGAAGGGTAGAGGACCGGAATGACGGCCGAGATGAAGGCGTGATCGGACTGGTGGGGGATCGAGGAGGACTTGGCCGTGTGATCGTCCCCCGCGATGGCGAGCACACCGCCGTAGCGCGAGGTGCCCGCGGCGTTGGCATGCTTGAACACGTCGCCCGAGCGGTCCACCCCCGGCCCCTTGCCATACCACAGGCCGACCACGCCCTGCTTCGTCGCCTGCGGCCAGAGCGGCACCTGCTGGCTGCCCCAGACGGCTGTGGCGGCCAGATCCTCGTTGACGCCGGGCTGGAACACGATGTCGAGCGGATCGAGGAACCGCTTCGCGGCCAGGAACTGCTGGTCGAGCCCCCCCAGCGGAGAGCCGCGATAGCCCGAGACGAAGGCCGCCGTGTTCAGCCCCGCCGCCCGGTCGCGGCGCATCTGCGTCATGGGCAGGCGCACCAGCGCCTGCGTGCCGGTGAGGAACACATGCCCCTCGGTCGCGGCATATTTGTCGTCGAGCGTGACCTGCGCCGTCATGGGCGGCTCTCCTCCTCCCCCGGCGCCCGCGCGCCGTCCTGCCCCCCAGCATGCAGGATCATATATAGGGCGCCGCGCGGTCCTGTCGGCAGGACTCGGGGGCAGGGCCTGACGGAACAGGCCGGAAATCGGGGACGGATCATCGGCACGGGGTGCCTGCCGCCGCGGCCAGCCCGGGCTGCCGGAAAGCCCTGGGCCGAGGGATCGTTCCCCCGGCGGCAGAGGCGCGCCGGCAGCGGAGCACCTGTCATGCCGCAAGGCCGATCTGGATCTCGATGCGGTTGTCGGGCGATTCAGGGCCGTGCCAGGCGTGATAGACCTCGCGGCTTTCGCCGCTCATGCGCAGTCCCGCCAGGGCGATGGCCTGCAGAAGCGGCTGATAGCCCCGGACGAACAACCCGGCCAACGGCCCCTCATGGATCGCCCTGGCACAGCGCAGCGGCGGCAGAAGGGGCAGATCGTCCCCCTTCACCGGCAGACAGAAATCCATGTCGAAGAGGGTCTGCGCATCCATCGGCATGTCACGTGCGACAAAGACCGGAGGCCCATCGGCCGCGAATCCGCGCGAACGCGCCCGGGCATGCAGATCGGCATAGACCCGGGGGGCGTGCAGACCGATCTCGGGCAACCGCAGCCGTCTGCGACAGGACAGCACCGCAAGGGGTGGCGTGATGTGAAGTTCCATGTCTGCTCCTGGTCGCGTCCCCGGGCCTGTCATTCCGATTCCCCCGCGGGCCCTGCCCCTCCGAGGCGGGCGAGAATCGCCCCCTCGGCCAGACCCGTCAGGGCGCCGGGGACGGGCGGACAATCCGCCAGCCGCGCACGGGCATAGCCTTCGGCCACCGGCGCAGGCGCGGTGCGGGCCAGGACCGAGGCCGTCAGCAGCGCCGCCGCCTGTGCCGCCCAGAGCCGCGCATCCCCCTCATCCGGCGGGCCGGGCCAGCGGTCGCGGAAGGCGGCAAGCGCGGCGTCATAGGGCGGATCGCCGGCGCCTGCGTCCCATTCGGCCTCGAGCGCCTCGCGGGCCTCCGGCACGCGCGAGAGGGTGCGCAGGACATCGAGCACGATCACGTTGCCCGAGCCTTCCCAGATGCCGTTGAGCGGCGCCTCGCGGTAGAGCATGGGCATCGGCGTGTCCTCGACATAGCCCATGCCGCCCAAGGCCTCCATCGCCTCGGCCATGACGGTCATGCAGCGCTTGTTGGCAAGGAACTTGGCCAGCGCGACGCCGATGCGGGCGAAGGCCTGTTCGCCCCGGTCGAAGGCCGCCGCCACCCGCAGGCCGAGCGCCAGCGCCCCTTCCCAGTCGAGGCACAGATCGGCCAGCACGCGACGCATCAGGGGCTGGTCGATCAGGCGCCGCCCAAAGGCCCTGCGCCCCTCGCACCACCACAGCGCCTCGCGCAGGGCGGCGCGCATGAGGCCCGCGGGCGCCATCGCGGTATCGAGGCGCGTGTGATGGACCATCCCGAGAATCGTGCGGACCCCCTGCCCCTCCTCGCCGAGTCGCTGCGCCCAGGCCCGTTCGTATTCGATCTCGGCGCTGGCATTGGCGCGGTTGCCGCATTTGTCCTTGAGGCGCTGGAGGCGGATGGCGTTGCGCGTCCCGTCGGGCAGCCAGCGGGGGACGACAAAGCAGGTCAACCCGCCGGGCGCCTGCGCGAGCGTCAGGAACCCGTCCGACATGGGGGCCGAGCAGAACCATTTGTGCCCCGTGAGGCGCCAGTCCTCGCCATCCCGTTCGGCGCGGGTGGTGTTGGCGCGGACATCGCTGCCGCCCTGCTTCTCGGTCATGGCCATGCCCATGGTCGCGGCGCGTTTCTCCGCGACGGGGGCAAGGGCCGGGTCATAGGCCGCGGCCGTCAGGCGCGGCACCCAGAGCGCCGCCAGCGCCGGATCGGCGCGCAGTGCCGGAACGGCGGCATAGGTCATCGTCATCGGGCAGCAGACCCCCGGTTCGGCCTGGGTCAGCAGATAGACCATGGCCGCATGGGCGACATGCCCGCCGGGCCGCCCGTCCCAGGGCCGTGCGGCATAGCCCGCCTCCAGCCCCATCGCCATGAGGGCGTGCCAGGCGGGATGGAACGCGACCTCGTCCAGCCGCCGGCCCGCCCGGTCCCAGAGGCGCAGCTCGGGCGGGTGGCGGCGTGCGGCCTCGCCCAGGGCCCAGGCATCGCCGTCGCGGATCGCGGCACCCAGCGCGGCAGGCGTCTGCGCATCGCCCCCCTGCGCGGCCAGACGCCCGCGCAGGGCCGGATCGTCCGCCCAGGGATCGGGGGGATCCGCCGGTTCGGGCTGGTTGGCCACCGCATGAGTTGCAAAGGTCTCCGTGGCACGGAACATGGCGCTGTCTCCTCCCTGGGGCTCAGCCTAGTCCCGGCGCGACAGAGCGGGGAATTTTCGTCGCGTCCGTCAGGAAAGTTTCAATCCGTTCCAGCCACGATCCTCAGAAGGAACCCGTCTGCGATCAAGTACGAAGGATCCTCAGCCGATGACCCATCAGCGCCGTCCCGGCGCCCCATTCCGGCCGCATCGGTCCCCGACCCTGCGACGCAAGCCCCCTGCAACCCGGACAGGACGACGATCCGATCAACTCGACTAGGGAGCGTGACCCGATGAGCGCCATGCCCGCCGCGACGCAGACCCTGGCCCATTACATGACCCACGAATACTGGCGGGCCGAGGGTCTTCCCTTCACCACGCTCAGGCATGCCGTCACGCCCACGAACAAGGTCGTCACGGTGAACCTGACCGGCCTGACCGCAGAGGGGCAGTGGCTTGCCCGGCAGGCACTGGAGGCGTGGAAATCGGTCGTGGACCTCGATTTCCGCGAGGTGACGTCGGGCGGCAAGATCCTGTTCGACGACAACGCAGCCGGCGCCAGTACCAGCCACAGCGCCACCCGCGGCGGCACCATCCTGTCGGCCAAGGTCGTGATCTCCACCGACTGGCTCGCCCGCTATGGCACCACGCTCGACAGCTACAGCTTCCACACCTATCTGCACGAGATCGGCCACGCGCTCGGCCTTGGGCATCTGGGCACCTACCGCGCCAATGCCTCCTTCAGCGAGGCGCGCTTCCTGACCGACTCGTGGCAGCAGTCGGTCATGTCCTATTTCAACCAGAACGAGAACACCTTTATCGATGCGAGCTATGCCCGCGTCGTCACGCCGATGATGGCCGATGTCATGGCCATCCAGAGCCTCTATGGCGCCCCGCGCGGGGGGGCCACCGCGGGGGACACGGTCTATGGCCTGGGCGGGACGCTCAAGACCTATCTCGGGTCCCTGCTCGCCCGGCCGCAGGGCCTGTCGAATGCCACCGCCACGATCTACGATGGAGGGGGGGATCGACAGGATCGACTTCTCGCACGACACCAAGGCGCAGCGGGTGGACCTGAACGATGGCGCCATCTCGGACGTGTTCGGCCTCAAGGGCAACCTCGCCATCGCCATCGGCACGGTGATCGAAAACTATGTCGCCGGACGGGCCGATGACAGGATCACCGGCAACGCGGCGGGCAACGTCATCCACGGCATGGCCGGCAACGACATCATCGACGGCGCGGCGGGCAACGACGTACTTTATGGCGGGCCGGGCCGCGACGTGCTGCGCGGTGGGACAGGCCATGACCGCCTCTTCGGCGAGCGTGCCGGCGGCCCGACCGAGGTGCAGGGCGCGCAGATCTACCGCCTCTATGGTGCGGTGTTCGACCGTGAGCCGGATGCGGGGGGGTTTGCGCATTGGGCGGAGGCGCTGGCAGGGGGGCGGCCCTATCTGTCGGTGGTCCAGGGTTTCACCGCCTCGCGCGAGTTCCAGCTGCGCTACGGGGCGACCGACGATCGGCAGTTCGTCACCCTGCTTTACAACAATGTGCTCGACCGGGCCCCCGATCCGGGCGGGTTGGCCCACTGGACCGGACAGCTCGCCTCGGGACAGATGACGCGCCCCGAGGTCGTGCGCGGCTTTGCCGAAAGCCGCGAGTTCCAGACGAAGACGGCCGCCGAGATGAAGGCCTGGATGCGCGCGCAGGGGCCCGACGACCGGCTCAACGGGGGGCCGGGAAGCGACGTGCTGCACGGGGGTATCGGGGCGGACAGCTTCGTGTTCTCGCGCGCCGATGCGGGCCATCATCGCGTGGCCGACCTCCAGTCCTGGGACTGGCTCGAGTTCCACGGCTTCGGCTACAGTCACGCCGGTGAGGCGCTCGCGCGGATGACGCAGGTGGGCGCGGACGTCCACTTCGCGGATCAGGGGACGACGGTCGTGCTGTCGCAGACCAGGCTCGCCGACCTCACCGCAGACATGTTCGTCTTTGCCTGATCCGCGCCCGGAGGCAGGTTTCCGCTAGGGCGCCCGGCCTTCGGGCTTTGCGAAGCCCTGCGCGCCCGCTAAGGATCACCCACGAAGACGCGGCCCCGCCGGCTCGCCGGACGAGAGACCGCGCCGGGCGGAACATGAGGGCGAAGGCGGATGCGCAGGGCATTGTCGCGGACAGGGGCGGCCGGATCCGGCCCCGCGAGGGGGGTTCTGGTCCTGATGCTGGCGTCTGGCCTTGCCGCCTGTGGGGCGCTGCCCCGGGGGGCGGGCCTCGAATCCGAGGTGCTGCGCGTCACCTCGGACGAGGTGCCCGCCGATTTTGCCGTGGAACCCGTGACCCGCGCCAGCCTCGCCCGCTTCGAATCCTGGCCCCGCATCGGCGAGCGGCATCTCGAATGGATCGGCCATACGGCCGAACCCCCCAACCGCATCATCGCCGCCGGCGATGTGTTGCGCGTGACCGTCTGGAACACCGAGGACAACTCGCTGCTCACCTCGCCCGGCCAGCGGTCGATCACCCTTGATCCCGTGACCGTCTCGGCCTCGGGCACGGTGTTCATGCCCTATATCGGGACGATCCGCGTCGCCGGGATGAGCCCCGACCGCGCGCGCGAGGTCATCGAGGGCCGCTATGTCGAGGTCACGCCATCGGCCCAGGTCCAGCTCGAGATCGCCGAGACTCGGGGCAACATGGTCAGCCTCGTGGGCGGGGTCGGCCGTCCCGGCACCTATCCGCTGCAGGATCAGAGCGCGACCATCCTGTCCCTGCTGGCGGAGGGGGGCGGGGTGGATCGTTCGCTCAACAATCCGCAGGTGACGCTGATGCGGGGGGGGCAGCTCTACGGCATCTCGGTGGAGCGGCTGTTCAGCGACCCCCGCCTCGACACCACGCTGCGCGGGGGGGACCGCGTCATCGTCGAGCCCGACGACCGTTATTTCCTCTCGCTCGGGGCCGCGGGCTCCGAAGCCATGCATCGCTTCCCCAAGGATGTCGTGAGCGCCCTCGATGCGCTGTCCATCATCGGCGGCGTCTCGGAGGCGCGGGCAGACCCCAAGGGCGTGCTGATCCTGCGCGGCTATCCGTCCTCGGCCGTGCGGGCGGACGGATCCGGCCCGCCCCATACGCGGGTGGTGTTCACGATCGACCTGACATCGGCCGACGGGCTGTTCAGCGCGGGTCAGTTCCGCATCCTGTCGGGCGATCTGATCTATGCCACCGAAAGCCCCGTGACCTCGGCCCAGACGATCATGACGCTGATCGGCTCGGGCTTCGGACTGATCCGCAGCGCCGGATCGCTCTGATCCTCAGCGCCCGGCCGCCCGGGCGGACGGAGCGGCGCGCCGTTCCAGAACCCGGGTGAGCCAGTCGGGATCCATCTCGGGGACCGAGGAGAGCAGCAGTTCCGTATAGGGATCATGCGGCGGGGCCAGGACGTCCGCCTTGGTGCCCTGCGTCACGATGCGCCCGTCCTTCATCACCACCACATCGTCGGCAATGGCCCGGACCGTGGCAATGTCATGGGTGATGAACAGGATCGCCAGGCCCAGCTCCTCCTGCAGGCGATCGAGCAGCTTCAGGATCCCCTCGGCCACGATCTGGTCGAGCGCGCTCGTCACCTCGTCGCAGAGCAGCACACGCGGTTCGGCCGCCAGCGCCCGGGCGATGCCGACACGCTGCCTTTGCCCGCCCGACAGCTCCGAGGGCAGGCGGTCGAGGAAGGTTGCGGGGTCGAGCTCGATCATCTCCATCAGCTCGTGCAGGCGCCTTTCGAGCGCGGCCCCGGACAGCCCGGCATGGAATTGCACCGGCCGACCGATGATCTCGCGCAGGCGCATCTTCGGGTTCAGCGCGGTATCGGCGGACTGATAGATCATCTGCACCGCGCGCAGATCCTCTCTGGGCCGCATACGGTAGGAGGGGGCAAGCCGCCGGCCGGCCAGGCGCAGCTCTCCCCTTGCGGGCGGCAGCAGTCCGGCGATGACCCGCGCCAGCGTGGACTTGCCCGATCCCGATTCCCCCACCACGGCCGTCGTGCGTCCGACATGCAGATCGAGATTGATGCCATGCAGGACCTGCATCATCCCATAGGCAGCACTGACATGACGCACCGCCAGCACGGGTTCGCCCACGGGAGGCGGGCGCTCGGGGCGCTGATGGCTGCGCACGGCCCAGAGCGACTTCGTGTAGGCCTCGCGCGGGGCGGACAGCATGGACCGCGTGTCGGCCTCCTCCACCTCCTGTCCGCGCAGCAGCACCTTGATGCGGTCGGCCATCTGCGCGACGACGGCCAGATCGTGGGTGATGTAGATCGCCGCCGTCCCGGAATCGCGCACGATGTCGCGAATCGCGGAGAGAACCTCGATCTGCGTCGTCACATCGAGAGCGGTCGTCGGTTCGTCGAAGATGATGAGATCGGGGCGCGAGGCCATCGCCATTGCCGTCATCGCCCGCTGGAGCTGTCCGCCCGAGACCTGATGCGGATAGCGCAGACCGATGCCGTCCGGATCGGGAAGCTGCATCCGGCGATAGAGCGCGACGGCCTCGCGTCCGGCCTGGGCGCGAGGCATGACGCCGTGGACCACGGGCGCTTCCACCGTCTGGTCGATCAGGCGGTGGGCGGGGTTGAAGCTGGCCGCGGCGGACTGGGCGACATAGGCGATGCGCCGACCCCGCAACCGGCGGCGCTGGTCCTCGGGCGCGCGGACAAGGTCGATGCCGTCGAAGAGGATGGACCCCCCGGCGATCCGGCATCCGTCGCGCACATAGCCCATCGCGGCCAGGCCCAGCGTGGACTTGCCCGCCCCGGATTCGCCGATCAGGCCCAGCACCTCGCCCCGGTTCAGGGTCAGCGACACCCCCCTGACAAGGGGCATCCAGTCGTCGCCCGAACGGCCCTCGATGGTGAGATCGCGGATATCCAGAAGCGGCGCCATCAGTCCTTGAGCCCCGAAGCGCGGTGGAGCTGCCAGTCCACCACGAAGTTGACGGCCACGGTCAGCAGGGCGATGGCCCCGGCCGGCAGCAGCGGCGTGATGTCCCCGAAGGTGATCAGCGTGGCCGTGTCGCGCACCATGCTGCCCCAGTCCGCCGTGGGCGGCTGGATGCCGAGGCCGAGGAAGGACAGCGCCGAGATCGACAGGAAGACAAAGCAGAAGCGCAGGCCGAACTCGGCCACCAGCGGCGCCATGGCGTTGGGCAGGATCTCGCGCGCGATGATGCGGGCCAGTCCTTCACCCCGCAGGCGCGCGGCCTCCACATAATCCATCACCACGATGTCCATCGCCACCGCGCGGGCAAGGCGGAAGACACGTGTCGCATCGATGACGGCGATGACGAGAATCATGTTGGGGATCGAGGGGCCGAGCAGCGTCAGCAGCAGCATGGCGAAGATCAGCGCCGGGATCGCCATGAAGGCGTCCACGATGCGGCTCAGGACCTGATCGACCCACCCTCCCACGGCCGCCGCGATCAGCCCGAGCACCGTGCCGATCCCGAAGGCCAGCGCCGTGGTGGCCAGCGCGATGCCCACCGTGTTGCGGGCACCATAGACCATCCGGCTGAACATGTCGCGCCCCAGATGATCGGTGCCCAGCCAGTGCTCCGACGACCAGGGCAGGTATTGCGCGCCGACGACCTCGCGTTCGCTGAAGGGGGCGATGAGCGGGGCGAACAGGCCGACCAGGGCATAGATCAGGATCACCGCCAGGCCGAAGGCGGCCGTCAGCGGCATGCTGCGCACGGCCCGCGCCGCCCGCGTGCCATGGGCCGCCGTCATGGCGAGGCGGCGGAACAGCCAGCCCAGGGCCGCGCCGCCCGCCAGCACCGCCGCGATCCATCCCAGAGGAACAAGCAGGGCCATCCGCGGCTATCTCCTGTGCAGAAGGCGCGGATTCGCCATGGTCGCGAGCACGTCAGCCAGCAGGTTGAGCAGGACATAGGCGGCCGCGAAGATCAGCGCCGTGGACTGGACCACCGGCACGTTACGATAGGTCACGGCATCGACCATCAGCTGCCCGAGGCCGGGATAGACGAACACCACCTCCACCACCACCACGCCGGTGATGAGATAGGCCAGGTTCAGCGCCACCACGTTGATGATGGGCGAGGCGGCATTGGGCAGCGCATGCCGTCCGATGATGCGGGCGGGGACAGGCCCTTGAGGCGGGCCATCTCGATATAGGGCGAGGCCAGCAGGTTGATGATCGCCGCCCGTGTCATCCGCATCATGTGCGCCGTGACCACGAGCGCGAGCGTCAGCGCCGGCAGGAAGGTCATGTGCAGCCGGTCGGCCAGGCCCATGCCCGGCCGCACCGCCGCCATGGTCGGGAACAGGCCCGTCTGCGCAAAGAGATAGATCAGGATGTAGGCGACGAAGAATTCGGGAAAGGCGATGGCTGTCAGCGTGGCGATGTTGGCGCCCCGGTCGAACCAGGAATTGCGCCACAGCGCCGCCAGCATCCCGAGGAGGATCGACAGCGGCACCGCGATCACCGCGGCATAGGCTGCAAGGAACAGCGTGTTGCCGAGCCGCGGCCCCACCATGGCCGCGATCGGCCGCCCATCCGTGAGCGAGGTGCCCAGATCGCCCCTGACCGCCCCCGAGATCCATTCCCAGTAGCGCACCGGGGCGGGCCGGTCGAGGCCCAGCCTTTCGCGCATGGCGGCCACCGTCTCCTCCGTGGCGGCCTGGCCGAGCCGCGCTTCGGCAATGTCGCTGCCCAGCAGCTCGATCGAGCCGAAGATCAGCAGCGTCACCGCAAAGAGCACCAGCACGCCCAGCGCCACCCGCCGGGCGATCATGCGCAGGATCACGGTCATGCCCGCCCCCCGGCAGGGGAGCGGCCCCGGACCTGCCGGGGCCTGTATGCCGGCATCAGGCGAACCACCAGCGTTCGGGGGCGCGGAAGCCGTCCAGGATCCAGTTCGCGCCGACCTGTTCGGGATGGGCAAGCCGGTCGCTGTAGGCCATCGTGTAATTGGCGAACATCGGGATGACGATGCCGCCTTCGTCGCGCACGATCAGCTGCATCTCCGAATACATCTCCTGGCGCAGCGCGGGGTCGAGCTCCACCCGCGCGGCCAGCAGCAGCTCGTTGAAGCGCGGATGATCCCAGAAGGTCTCGTTCCAGGCGGCGCCGGCGGCATAGGCCGTGGTATACATCCAGTCCGGCACCGGCCGTCCGCCCCAGTAGGTGCCGACAAAGGGCTTCACCATCCAGACATTGGACCAGTAGCCGTCATCGGGTTCGCGCACGACATTGATGGTGATGCCGGCGGCCTGCGCCTTCTCGGCATAGAGGAGGCCGGCATCGATGGCGTTCTCGAAGGTCGAGTTGGCCAGGTGCAGATCCACCGTCAGGCTGTCCATCCCCGCCTGCTGGAGATGCCATTTCGCCTGTTCGGGATCGTATTCCCGCTGCGGGATCGAGGCATCGAAGAAGGGCATCGACGGGTTGATCGGGTTGTCGTTGCCGACCGAGCCATAGCCGTTGAGGATCTTGTCCACCAGCTCCTGCCGGTCGATGGCCAGCTTGAGCGCCATGCGGACATGATTGTCGCTGAAGGGTGCCACCCGCGTGTCCATCGGAAAGCCGTAATGCTCTCCGCCGTTGAGGCTGATGATGCGGATGCCGGGTGCCCGTTCGAGCAGATGGACGGTAGGCAGGTCCACGCGGTCGATGAGATCCACCTGGCCGGAGATCAGCGCATTCTGCCGCGCCGCCGCATCGACGATGGAGATCAGCTCCAGCCCGTCGAAATAGGGCCGGCCCGGCTTGAAGTAGCCGGGGTTGCGGGTGAAGGTCGCCCGCACGCCGGGCTCGAAGCTCTCGAGGATGAAGGGCCCCGCACCGACGGTCCCGAGCGGATCGATGGCCCCGTCCGTCGCCGGCTTCACCGGCAGATGGTAGTCGGACAGCAGATAGGGGAAATCCGCATTCCCGGCATTCAGCACGATGACGACGGTGCTGTCGCCATCGGCCCGCAGCTCTGTCACCGGATCAAGCAGCGACTTGGCCGCCGAGGTCGAGCCCTCTCCGCGGTGATAGTCGAGCGAGGCCACGACATCGGCCGCCGTGATCGGCCGGTCGTCATGGAAGCGCAACCCGTCCTTCAGACGGATGGTCCAGGTCGCGGCATCGGGCGTGGCCTCCCAGGAATCGGCCAGTTCGCCGACCAGGCTGCCATCGGGCAGGACCTCGAACAGATAGGCATTGAAGGCATGCAGGAGCATGTGGGTGAAGACATGCTCGGCCACGGCCGGATCGACCGTGTCATTGGTGTTGCCCGCGGCGATGCCGATGCGCAGCGTGCCGCCCTGCTTCGGCTCCTGCGCGCGAAGCGGGGTGCCCCAGGGCGTCACCAGCGCCGCCGCACCCACCGCCGCACTGCCCTTGAGGATCCCCCGGCGCGAAATGCCGGCCCGCACCGGCCCTGTCAGTCTGGTCATCGTCCACTCCCCTGTCGGACCTTGGTTGTCCCGTTCTTGGCCCGGATCATCCCCCAGCCGCGCCGGGCGCGCAACCGCCGAAGAGGATCCGGGCATGTCCCTGGGGGTCATCCTGACGTGCTCTGCCGCAGCCCGCCCCGCTCCAGCGACGCTTTGCCGTGCAAAAGCGACGCATTCGGGTCGGGGTCACGATGGCCCCCTGTCCCCCCTTCTCCTGCCTGGCCTCAGTGCCCTCCCTCCCGGCCGGAGGGCGATGCCCGCCCTGCCCGCGCCATCGCCCGCGCCTTGCGCGCCGTCATGCCCGCATGGCGCCGAAAGGCGCGGCTGAAGGCCGAGAGCGAGGCAAAGCCCGTCCGTTCGGCCACCTCGGCCAGGGGCAGGGCCGTATCCGTCACGAGCCGCCGCGCCGCGCTGAGCCGCAGCGACAGGTAATAGGCCCCGGGCGAGGCGCCCAGATGCTCGCGAAACAGCATCTCGAGCCGCCGCAGGCTCACTCCGGCACGCCGGGCGAGGGCCTCGGCCGGCAGGGGCCGGTCGAGGGCCTGCTCCATCGCCCGCACGGCGGCCGCCACCCGCGGTTCGCGCAGGGCCAGCCGCCCCATGCTCACGGCAGGCTGGGGCTCGGAGGCGGCGCGCGTCTCGTCATAGACAAAGACGCTGGCCACCGCGAGAGCCGCCGCCGGTCCCCAGCGCTCGCGGATCAGATGCAGCATCAGGTCGAGGGCGGGCGAGGCCCCCCCCCGCCGTCAGCACGGGCCCGTCCGCCACCCAGCGATCGGGCCGCACATCCACCCCCGGATGCCGCAGGAGGAACTCCTCGTGGTCCTCCCAATGCGCCGTCGCGCGCCGCCCCTCGAGCAGGCCGAGCCCCCCCAGCACCCAGGCCCCCGATTCGATCCCGGCCACGCGCGCAAAGCGCCGCACGAGCCCCCGCAGCATCCCCAGCGCAGGCCGGGCATGTTCCAGCGCGTCGATGCCGCCGATGATGGCCAGCAGATCGCCCGACAGATCCGGCCCGAGAGGCCCCTGCACCGCGAAGGGCATCCCCGAGGAGAGCAGCACCGGCCCGCCATCGAGGCTGACCAGGCGCCAGTCCGCCCGCAGCTCTGGGGAGAGGCGGTTGAGCGCGCGCCAGGGTTCGACCGTGGCGGCGAGGGACATCAGCGAACTGCCGGGCAGGACCAGGATGGTGACGGCAAGGGGGGACGCGACCGGGCCGGATGCGAAGCGATGGGACATTGCGCAAAATGTCAAAGAGCCATCGTCTGCCGTCAACCGGCTCCCGACCTTTCTGCGGCATGATGGCGGCACAACGCGATTCCACGCGATTCCAGAGGTCCCATGCCGCTTGCCCCCTCCCGCGAGGTTTTCATCACCTGTGCCGTCACCGGCGCGGGGGACACGACGGGCCGCTCCGACAAGGTGCCCGTCACCCCCCGCCAGATCGCCGAGGCCTGTCTCGAGGCGGCCGAGGCGGGGGCGGCCATCGTCCACATCCATGTCCGTGACCCGGACACGGGCAAGGCGGCGCGTCGTGTGGACCTTTACGAAGAGGTCGTCCGGCACATCCGCGAATCGGGACAGGACATGGTCCTGAACCTGACGGCCGGGATGGGCGGGGATCTGACGCTGGGCGATCCCGAAACCCCCTGCCGCCGGCAGAGCAGGGTACCGACATGGCCGGCGCAACCGAACGTCTGGCCCATGTCGCCGCCATCCGGCCGGAGATCTGCACGCTCGACTGCGGCACGATGAATTTCGGCGAAGGCGACTACATCATGGTCAACACGCCCTCCATGCTGCTGGCCATGGCCAGGGGCATCCAGAGCCTCGGCGTGCGGCCGGAGATCGAGGCCTTCGACACCGGACACATCCTGCTGGCGAAATGGCTGCATGCGCAGGGCGCCATCGACGAACCGGCGATGATCCAGCTCTGCATGGGCATCCCCTGGGGGGCCCGGACGATCTGGCTACCTTCCTCGCCATGCGGCAGGCGGTGCCGGACGGCTGGACCGTCTCGGCCTTCTCCATCGGACGCAACCAGTTGCCCTATGTCGGCCTCGCCATCGCCGGGGGGTGCCATGTCCGCGTCGGGCTCGAGGACAATCTCTGGCTGTCCCGCGGCGTGCCGGCCACCAACGGGGCCCTGGTGACGCAGGCGCGCCGCGTCGCCGAGGGGATGGGCGCGCGCCTGCTCGGCCCTGCCGAGGTGCGCGAAAGGCTGAAGCTGACAAAGCGGTGGGGCTGACCATGACGATCCGCAACACGGCCGTCCTGGGCGGCGGCGTGATCGGCGCCGGCTGGGTGGCGCGGCTGATCGAGAACGGCCATGATGTCGCCGTCTTCGACCCCGCCCCCGATGCGCAGAGGCGGCTCGAAGCGGCGCTGGCCAATGCCGATGCGGCCTATGCCAAGCTCTACACGGCACCGCGCCGCCCAAAGGGGCAGGTCCGCATGGCAGGCTCCGTGGCCGAGGCCTGTGCCGGCGCGGATCTCATCGTCGAGGCCGTGCCCGAACGGATCGGGATCAAGCACCGCGTCTATGCCGAAGCCGAGGACAGCGCCGCCCCGGATGCCCTGATCGCCTCCTCCACCTCCGGCATCCGGCCCAGCGACCTGCAGGCCCCGCTGCGCCATCCCGAACGGCTTCTGGTCGCCCATCCCTTCAACCCCGTCTATCTTCTCCCGGTGGTGGAGATCGTGGGGGGCAAGAGGACCTCCGAAGAGGCGATTGCCCGCGCGATGGCCTTCTATCCCACGCTCGGCATGAAGCCCGTCCGCATCCGCCGGGAGATCGAGGCCTTCGTCGCCGATCGCCTGCTCGAGGCTCTCTGGCGCGAGGCGCTGTGGCTCATCCGGGACGGGATCTGCACCACGCAGGAGCTCGATGACATCGTGCGCTACGGCTTCGGCCTGCGCTGGGCGCAGATGGGGGTCTTCGACACCTATCGCGTCGCCGGAGGAGAGGCCGGGATGCGCCATTTCATGGCCCAGTTCGGCCCCTGCCTGAAATGGCCCTGGACAAGGCTCACGGATGTGCCCGAATTCGACGACGCCCTTGTCGATCTCATCGCCGGGCAGAGCGACGCCCAGAGCGGCCATATCCCCATCCGGCAACTGGAGCGCATCCGCGACGACAACCTGATCGCGATCCAGAAGGCGCTTCAGGGCACGGGCTGGGGGGCGGGCGCGCTTCTGGCCGAACACGAGACGCGGCTGGCCGCCGAAGCCCCCGAACCGGACTGGACAGGGCCGCTGCCCACCTTCGCCATCCGCGTTCCCGCCCACTGGCTCGACTACAACGGCCACATGACCGAAAGCCGCTATCTGGAGGCCTTTGCCCTGGCCACCGACGGCTTCATGCGGATGGTCGGTCTCGATGCGGAGGCGATCGCCGCAGGCCATTCGCTGTTCACCGCCGAGACCCATATCCGCCATCTGGCCGAAGTCTCGCGCGAGGAGGACATCGCCGTCACGACGCAGGTCATCGCCGCGCAGGGGCGCAAGGTCCATCTGTGGCATGCCATGCGGGCCGGCGAACGCCTGCTCGCCACGGCGGAACATCTGCTGATCCACATGGACCTCAGACGCCGCGCCAGCGCCGATCCTCCGCCCGCCGTCCGCCGGCGGATCGACCATGTCGCCGCCCTTCATGCCCGTCTGCCCCGGCCGGAAGGGATCGGCCGCCATGTCGGCCAGCCAAAGGGATAGGCCATGGATTTCGGGCTGACCGAGGAACAGCGTCTCGTCGTCGAGACCACCCGCAGCTTTGTCGAGAAGGAGCTCTACCCCCATGAGGCCGAGGTGGAGCGCAGTGGCCATCTGCGGCGCGAGATCGTCGAGGAGGTGAAGGCCAAGGCCATCGCCGCGGGCCTCTATGCCGCCAACATCCCCGCCGAACATGGCGGGGCGGGGCTCGATACCCTGACCTGGCTGCTCTACGAGAAGGAGCTGGGGCGGGCCAACTATGCCCTTCACTGGACCTGCGTGGCGCGCCCCTCCAACATCCTCTGCGCCGGCACGCCGGATCAGATCGAACGCTATCTCAAACCCTGCGTCCGGGGCGAGACCTGGGACTGTCTCGCCATGACCGAGCCCGGCGCCGGCAGCGACCTGCGGGGGATGAAGGCCACCGCCCGGCAGGGAAAAAGGGGGGGCTGGGTGCTCAACGGCACCAAGCATTTCATCTCCCATGCCGATATCGCGGGTTTCGTGATCGCCTTCATGGCCTCGGGAGAGGACGACACGCCCCGCGGCCCCCGCAAGCGCATCACCGCCTTCTTCGTGGATCGCGGCACGCCGGGCCTGACCATCCGTGACGGCTACCGCAATGTCTCGCATCGCGGCTATACCAACAGCATCATCGAATTCGACGATGTGCGCCTGCCGGCCGAACAGGTCCTGGGCGAACCCCACAGGGGCTTCGAGGTGGCCAATCGCTGGCTGGGGGCCACCCGCCTGCAGGTCGGCGCAACCTGTCTCGGCCGGGCAGAACGGGCCTTTGCCCATGCCGTGGAATGGGCCGCCACGCGCCAGCAGTTCGGACAACCCATCGGCCGCTTCCAGGGCATCGGCTTCAAGCTGGCCGACATGGCGGTGGAGATGAAGGCCGCCGAGCTGATGATCCTCGAGGCGGGCTGGAAATACGATCAGGGCACCGCGACCGATGCCGACATGGCCGCAGCCAAGCTCAAGGCGACCGAGATGCTCGCCATGGTTGCCGACGAGGCCATCCAGATCCATGGCGGGATGGGCCTGATGGAGGAGCTACCCCTGGAACGCATCTGGCGCGATGCCCGCGTGGAGCGCATCTGGGAAGGGACAAGCGAGATCCAGCGCCACATCATCAGCCGGGCGCTTCTGCGTCCCTTCGGGGCCTGACGATGCCGGCCCCTGCCCCCGACCTCTCCCGCCTGATCCGGCCGGCCTCGGTCGTCGTTCTGGGGGGTGGCTGGGCCGAGAATGTGGTGATCCAGCTTCGCAAGGCCGGCTTTTCCGGCCCGATCTGGCCCATCCATCCCCGGCGCGAGGCCATCGCCGGCGTGCCCTGCCTGCGCTCTCTGGCGGATCTGCCGGCCCCCCCCGACGCTGCCTTTGTCGGCGTCAACCGCGAGGCGACGGTGGATGTCGTGGCCGCCCTGTCCGCCATGGGGGCGGGCGGCGCGGTCTGCTTTGCCAGCGGCTTCAGGGAGGCGGGGGCGGATGCGCTGCAGGCCCGTCTGGTTGCGGCCGCAGGACCGATGCCGATCCTGGGGCCCAACTGCTATGGCCTTCTGAACGCACTCGACGGGGTGGCGCTCTGGCCGGATCAGCACGGCCTCGTGCCGGTGACGCGCGGCGTCGCCATCGTCGGCCAGTCCTCGAATGTCGCCATCAACCTGACGATGCAGCGGCGCGGCCTGCCCATCGCCTATGTGCTGATGGCCGGCAACCAGGCGCAGACGGGGATTGCCGACCTGGCAACGGCGGCCCTGCGCGATCCGCGCGTGACGGCCCTCGGCCTTCATGTCGAGGGCTTCGGCGATATCCGCGCCTTCGAGGCCATGGCCGCCGAGGCCCAGGCCCTGGGCAAGCCCGTGGTCGTCCTCAAGGCCGGGCGTTCCCCTGCCGCGCAGGCCGCCACGCTCTCGCACAGCGCCTCGCTCGCAGGGGGGCCGGCGGTGGCCTCTGCCTTCCTGCAACGGACAGGCTGTGTGGAGGTTGCGGGACTCGGCCCCTTTCTGGAGACGCTGAAGCTGCTGCATCATGGCGGGCCGCTCAGGGGGCCGCAGGTGGTCTCCGTCTCCTGCTCGGGGGGCGAGGCGTCGCTGATGGCCGACGCCGCCGAAGGGACGGCGATCCGCTGGGCGCCCTTCCCCCCCGCCACGGCGGCGCAGCTGCGGGACATCCTCGGCCCCCTGGTGACGGTGGCGAACCCGCTCGACTACCACACCTTCATCTGGGGCGACACGGCGCGGATGACCGAGACCTTCGCCGCCGTCATGGCGGGGGGCTTCGACCTGTCGGCCTTCGTTCTCGACCTGCCCCGCCCGGACCGCTGCGATCCCGCCGCCTATCGCTGTGCCGTCGAGGCGATCCTGGGCGCGAAACGGCGCACGGGCGGAAGGGCCGCCGTGCTGTCCTCCCTTCCCGAGACGATCGATGAGGATCTCACGGCCGAATTCGAAGGGGGCGCGTCGCCGTCCTGCACGGGATGGAGGCCGGCATCGCCGCCATCGACGCCGCGATCCGCGCCGGCCGCCTCCGGCCGGAGGGCCGCCCGGCCCTGCTGGGTCGGGCACCGGGCGGGGCCATCCGCACCCTGTCGGAGGCCGAGGCCAAGGCGGCGCTTGCCGCCCATGGTCTGCGCGTCCCCCCTTCGGTGACCGCAGCGGATGCCGAAGACATCGTCGCCGCGGCGCGCGGGCTGCGCTATCCCCTCGCCCTGAAGGCGCTGGGCCTCGCGCACAAGACCGAGGCCGGGGCCGTCGCCGTGAACCTTGCCGACGAGGCGGCGCTGCGCGCAGCCGCGCAGCGACTCCGCCCCTCTGGGCTCGGGGCTGATGGCCGAGGAGATGGCCCCGGCCGGAGTCGAACTCCTGATCGGCCTCACGCGGGATGCGACGGGCCTTCTTGCGCTGACGCTGGGCGCGGGCGGCGTGCTGGCCGAGCTGCTGCGCGACAGCGTCACGCTGATCCTGCCCGCCGGGCGCGAGACCATCGACGCGGCGTTGCGATCCTTGCGCCTTGCGCCCCTGCTCGAGGGCTGGCGCGGCGCGCCCCCCGCAGACCGCGGGGCCCTGCTCGACGCCGTCGAGGCCATCACCCGCTTCGCGGTCGCCGAGGCCGCCCGTCTGGTGGAACTCGACGTGAACCCGCTCATCGTCTCGCCATCGGGGGCGGTGGCGGTGGATGCCCTGATCCGACTGGAGGAGCCATGACCGACACCCCCCAGAACGGGCCTGTCAGAACCCGCCGCGAGGGCCATGTCCTCGAAGTGACACTCGACCGGCCGAAGGCGAATGCCATCGACCTTGCCACCAGCCGCCTCATGGGCGAGGTCTTCAGGGCCTTCCGCGACGACCCGGATCTGCGGGTGGCCATCGTCACCGGCGCCGGGCCGAAATTCTTCTGCCCCGGCTGGGATCTGAAGGCTGCGGCGGCGGGCGATGCGGTGGATGGCGATTACGGCGTGGGCGGCTTCGGCGGCCTGCAGGAGCTGCCAGGGCTGAACAAGCCCGTCATCGCTGCCGTCAACGGCATCTGCTGCGGCGGCGGTCTGGAGCTGGCGCTGTCCTGCGACATCATCCTGGCGGCCGAACATGCGACCTTTGCCCTGCCCGAGATCCGCTCGGGCACGGTGGCCGATGCCGCCAGCATCAAGCTGCCCAAGCGCATTCCCTATCACATCGCCATGGAGATGCTGCTGACAGGCCGCTGGATCGACGCGCAGGAGGCGCATCGCTGGGGCCTTGTGAACCGCATCCACCCTGCCGACCGGCTGATGGAGGAGGCCCGCGCGATGGCCCGACACATCGCCTCGGGCCCCCCCCTCGTGATGGCCGCGATCAAGGAGATCGTCCGCGACGCCGAGGACTCCAAGTTCCAGGACGCCCTGAACCGCATCACCAAGCGCCAGCTTCCCACGGTGGACCGGCTTTACGGTTCGGAGGATCTGAAGGAAGGCTTCCGCGCCTTCGCGGAGAAGCGCGATCCGGTCTGGAAGGGGCGCTGACCCGGCACGGGGGCGGGCCGGAACCGGGTCAGAAATGGATGCGGAACCGTTCGCGCACGGCGCGGTCGGTGACCGGGTCGATGACCGGGCGCCAGCTTTCGAGCAGCCGGTTCTTGCGGGCGATGGCGCGCTCCAGCAGATCGGGGCGCCCCAGCTCGTTCCATTCCTTGGGGCTCGTCCGGTCGGCCACGGCCGGATAGACATAATCGCTCTGCATGAGCTTCAGCGTCTGTTCGGAGCCGAGATAATGACCCGGCCCGCCCAGACAGGCCTGGCGAATCACCTCCACCGAGACGGTCTCCTCCGTCACCTCGATCCCGCGCACGCAGCGCAGCACCTGACCGAGAAGGTCATCGCCCAGAACCATGCTCTCGGGGCAGAAGCCGAGGAGCGAGGCATGCATGCCCACCGCCTCATAGACCATGTTGAGGCCGGCAAGCCCCGCCAGCGTGTTGGAGATCGCCTGTTCCCAGCCCGCCTGCATGTCGGGCAGCTTGCTGTCGGCGATTCCGGCCGCCGCCCCGCCGGGCAGGCCGTAGAAGCGATGCATCTGGGCGCAACCCGCCGTCAGCAGCGCCTGCTCGCCCGAACCGCCGGACATCGCACCCGTGCGCAGGTCCGACACGAAGGGCCAGGTGCCGAAGATCGCCGGAAACCGGGGCTGATCGCGTTCACATACACGACACCGGCCAGACATTCGGCCACCGCCTGGACGATGGCCGCGGCGATCGAGGCGGGCGCCGTGGCCCCCGCCTGCCCGGCCGAGAGCAGGAGAACCGGCATGCCGCCGCGGATGCAGGCCTCCATCGTGCGGCAGGATTCCTCGGCAAAGGTCATCGGGGGACGACGAAGCAGTTGGAATTGGACACAAAGGGCCGCTCGCGCCAGCGCGCCTCTCCGCCGGCGATCAGATGGAGCATCTCGAGCGCAGGGGCGACATGGGCGGGGTCGGAAAAGCTGGTCCCCACATGCTTGGTGGTGCCCGCGCAGCAGGCATAGAGGGTGTTCAGGTCCATCTCCAGATTGTCGGGGATGTCCCGGCAGACCATCACCCGCTGGAAGAAATGGATGTTGTCGAGCCCCTGGGCCAGCCGGGCGGCATCGAAGAGATCCCGTGCGGTCGAATCGCGGTATTCGCGCCGTTCCACATCCACGACATGGACGGCCGCCCCAGCGGTGCCGAAATGGACCCGGCTGCCGCCCAGATGCAGGTCGTGCCGGGGATCACGGCCATGCAGCGTGATGCCGCGCGCGGCCACGGCCAGCATGTCCTCGACCAGCGAGCGGGGAAAGCGGATGCGGCCGTCCGCGCCCAGCACCGCGCCCGCCCCGGTCAGGATCTCCACGCCCGAAGCGGGCGCCCGGGCCAGCCCGATCTGTTCGAGCGCATCGAGAGCGGCACGATGGATGCGCAGGACCCCCTCCTCGGTCAGGGGGCTGTAGCGCCCCCCTTCGAGACCGGGCCGGACGGGGCGGAGCGAGTCGGGCAGCGGAGCCGCGCGCTCGGCCTGCCGGGCGGCCCGCCCGCCCGCACGCCGGGCCCGGGCCGGGGCGCAGACAGGATCTTCGGTCGGATGGCTCATGAATGGCCTCCCTCAGGCGCGCAGGCGTTCATTGGCGGGATCCCAGAGCGGGCCATCGCCCGCGACGATCGCCGGGACGCGCTCGCCGAACATCTCGACCTCGAGGCGCGTGCCGGCCGCCGCGAGATCCGCCCGCAGCATGCCCAAAGCGACCAGCCCCCCCACCCGGTAGCCCCAGGCGGCCGAGGTCGTCTCGCCCACGATGCGGTCGTTCTGCCAGATCGGGCTCATGCCGGGGGCGTCCCAGGGACGGGGGTCGATCCGCAGGACGGCAAGGCGCCGGCCCACCCCGGCCTGCCGTTGCCGCTCCAGCGCCGCCTTGCCGCGGAAGGCCGGTTTGGACCAGTCCACGAAGCGGTCGAGACCGGCCTCCAGAACGGTGTAATCCGTCGAGAGATCCTGCTTCCAGGCGCGATAGCCCTTCTCGATCCGCAACGAATCGAGCGCGAACATCCCGAAGGGACGCAGGCCATGGGCCGCCCCCGCCTCCATCACGGCATCGAAGACGGCCGGTGTGTCGGCCAGGCGCGTGTGCAGTTCCCAGCCCAGTTCGCCGGCGAAGGACACGCGGACGAGGCGGACGGGGCGGCCCGCCACCGTCGCCTCCTGATGGGACAGCCAGGGCAGAGCGAGATCGGCCTCCGCGATCCCTTGAAGGATCGCGCGCGAGGCAGGGCCTGTCAGGATCTGGCAGGACCAGTCCCGCGTCACGTCCCGCAGGACCAGCCCCGGTGCGAGATGGCCCAGCAGCCAGTCGCGGTCATGCCACTGGGCTGCGGCCGCGGTGATCAGGAGGAAGCGATCCTCGGCCAGCGACAGCACGGACATCTCGGTGACGAGGCGTCCATCCTCATCGGCGAAATAGGCCAGCCCCATGCGGCCCGTCCCCGGCACGCGGCCGGTGATCTGCTCGGCGAGCCAGGCCCGCGCGCCCTCGCCCTCCAGCTCGAAGCGGGAGAAGCCGGGCAGATCGAGGATGCCGGCGGCATCGCGCACGGCCTCGCATTCCTCCTGCACCCGGATCTGCCAGGGCCCGTCGCGGCGCCAGGTCCGGGTCGCGGCCTCCGAGATGTCGTCGCCGGGCCGGGCATACCACAGCGCCCGCTCCCAGCCGGCGGTGGCACCGAACTGGGCGCCCAGCGCCGCGATGCGGTCATGGATCGCACTGACCTTGCGCGGGCGGCCGGCGGGCCAGGCATGGCGGGGAAAGTGGATGGCGTATTCGTGGCCGTAGGTCTCCATCCCCTTGGCCACCACATGATCGGGATCGGTGAAATCGGTGTAGCGGCGCGGATCGCAGGACCACATGTCCCATTCCGTCCGGCCCTTCGTGACCCATTCGGCCAGCACCTTGCCCGCCCCGCCCGCCTGACAGATGCCGAAGGTGAAGGCGCAGGCCTCGTAGGCATCCGGCACACCGGGCATGGGACCCAGCAGCGGATTGCCGTCCGGGGCATAGGGAATGGGGCCGTTGATGACGCGCAGAAGGCCAGCCTCCTTGAGCACGGGCACCCGCTCCATGGCGTCCTCGACGATGGGGGCGATGCGGTCGAGATCGTCCGGGAAGAGCTGGAAGGAGAAATCCTCGGGCATCGGGTCGTCGGGTGTGACCCAATGGGCGCGGCAGTCCGGCTCATAGGGGCCGAGATTGAAGCCGAACTTCTCCTGGCGGAGATAGTAGGACACGTCCACATCGCGCAGCAGCGGCAGCTTGCGGCCGTTCTGCCGGCTCCAGGCCTCCACCGCCGGGACCGTGTCGAAGACGAGATACTGATGACTCATGGTCATCATCGGCACCTCGCGCCCGAACCAGCGCCCGACCTCGGCCGCCCGATAGCCGGCCGCGTTCACGACCTTGTCGCAGCGGATCTCGCCCTGCTCGGTCTCGATGATCCATGCCCCGCCGTCGCGCCGCGCGCCGATGGCCCTGCAGAAGCGGATGATGACCGCGCCCAGATCCCGCGCGCCCTTGGCCAGCGCCTGGGTGAGCTGGGCGGGATCGATGTCGCCGTCATGGGGATCGTAGAGGGCACCCCGGATGTCATGCGTCTCGACAAAGGGATGGGCCTCCCTGATCTCTGCGGGAGAGAGCAGCCTGAGCGGCATGCCCTGATGCCGGCCCATGCCGACGACGCGGGCGAATTCCTGCATCCGCTCTGCGCTATGCGCAAGCCGCAGCGATCCGGTGACATGGTAGTTCATCGGATAGCCGACACGCTCGGCCAGACCGCGGTAGAGTTCAGCCGAATAGCGCTGCATGGCCATGATGGACCAGGTGGCGGAGAAGGTGGGCACATTGCCCGCCGCATGCCAGGTGGACCCGGCGGTCAGTTCGTTGCGCTCGATCAGCACGCAATCCGTCCAGCCCGCCAACGCAAGATGATAGAGCGCCGAGACGCCCACCACCCCGCCGCCGATGATGACGACGCGCGCCCGCGCCGGCAGATCGCCCATGTCACCCCCTGACCTGTCTTCTACTCTTCTGCGCACCGGAACCCGGCACGGCAGGGCGATTCGTCCCCTGCCTGTTCACCCTAGCATCAGAGGGTTAAGAAAATGTTGATCACAGGCGACGGAGAAAGCCGGATGACGACGCCCAGAGGGATGACGGTCGGCGAGGCGCTGGTTGCGGGGCTGCGGGCGCGGGGGGTGGACCGGGTGTTCGGCATCCCGGGTGTCCATACGATCGCGCTCTACCGAGGTCTTGCCGGATCCGGCATTCACCATGTCACACCGCGCCACGAGCAGGGCGCGGGCTTCATGGCCGACGGGTATGCCCGCGCGACGGGACGGCCGGGTGTGGCCTTCGTGATCACCGGGCCGGGGCTGACCAACATCCTCACCCCCATGGCGCAGGCGCGGGGCGACAGCATCCCCATGCTGGTCGTGTCCTCGACCCTGGCGCGGCGCGACCTCGGGCGTGGGCGGGGCGCCCTGCACGAGTTGCCCGACCAGCGGGCGACCCTGGCAACGGTGGCCGTGGACACGCAGACCCTGTTCGATCCGGCCAACCTGGCCGAAGCGCTCGACCGCGCCTGGGCCGCCGCGCAGCGGGGCCGGCGCATCTGGACGTGCCTCTCGATGTGCTCGGTCTGCCCTGCGGACCCCTGCCGCCCCCCCGCCCGCTTCCCTCTGCCCCTGCGGCCGCAGACAGCGCATTGCGCGAGGCGGCGGCACGGCTGGGGGCGGCACGACGGCCCGTCATTCTGGCAGGCGGGGGCGCAAGATGGGCCGAAGCACCGCTGACGGCGCTGGCCGAGGCGCTGGATGCGCCGGTTGTCCAGACGGTGAATGCCCGCGGACTGATGCGGGGGCATCCGCTGGCCGTGCCGGCCTCGCCCAGCCTCGGCCCCGTGCGCGGCCTGCTGGCCGAAGCGGATGCCGTGCTCGTGCTGGGCAGCGAAATGGGGCCGACGGATCTCGACATGGATCTGGACGGCGGTTTTCCGGATCTGGCGGGGCTCGTGCGGGTGGATCGCGATGCGCAGCGGCTGGCATCGGGACCGGCGGGTCTGGGAATCCTGGCCGATGCCGCAGAGGCGGCAGCGGCCCTGGCAGCCCGGCTGCCCCTCCGACAGGGCGGCGAGGGGGCAACACGGGCGGCCCGCACACGCGAGGCGGCGCGGGCTGCGCTCCTGCCCGGGCCGGCGCGCTGCCTCGCGGTGCTCGAGACGATCCGAGAGGCGCTGCCGGAGGCCGTCGTGATGGGCGATTCGACCGAACCCGTCTATGCGGGAAACCTGTTCTTCGAGGCCGGGCAGCCGGGCGGCTGGGCCAACAGCGCCACGGGGTTCGGCACCCTGGGCTGGGCACTGCCCGCGGCCATCGGCGCGGCTCTGGCCGATCCCGCGCGCCCGGTGATCGCCCTTGCGGGGGACGGGGGACTCCAGTTCACCCTGTCCGAACTCGGCACCCTGGCCGATGAGCAGGCCCCGGTGATCCTGCTGGTCTGGAACAATGCGGGCTATCGGGAGATCGAGATGGCGATGCGCGCCGCCGGAGCCGAACCGCTGGGCGTGCGACCGACACCGCCGGATTTTGTCGCCGTCGCCCGCGCCTGGGGGATTGCCGCCGAGCGGATCACGGCGCTGGCCGATCTGCCCGGCCGTCTTCAGGCGGCGGCCCGGCGGGGGGGACCGACGCTCATCGATCTGCCAGCCGCCCTGGTCCACGAAGGCTGAGACAGCCGACCGCACAGCCGGAGGGAACCGGAAGACCGGCTGCGCACTTGCCCGGGCATGGATCGGCCTCTCTCGCTCAATGCCCGTGCTGCCGCCATCGCCCGCGCCATGGCACGCGATGGCGGCGTGTGGGGCATCGGCGTGCGGCGGGATGCGGCGGGGGCCTTGCGGCTCGATTGCGGACATGAGGCGCGCGGCTCGCTCGAGGCGGGTCTGGCGCTGGCGCGGGTCACGCTTGGCGGGCTGGCCACGGTCGCGCTGCACCCCTCCCGGCCGCTGCCCTGGGCGGTCTCGGTACGCACGGCGCATCCGGCGCTCGCCTGTCTGGGCAGCCAGTATGCCGGCTGGACCTTCAGGAGCCCCGGCGGCGCGGTGCTGCTCGGCTCCGGCCCGGCGCGTCTGCTGGCACGGGCGGACGAGGTGGCCACCGCCATCCGGCATGAGGAGCATGCCTCTGTCGCGGTGCTGGCCCTCGAGGGGCCGGAGCCGCCATCCGAGACCCTTTCGGAAGAGGTCGCGGCGGCCTGCGGCGTGAGGCCCGCCCAAGTGACGCTGCTGCACGCCCCCACCGGCAGCGCGGCAGGCATGGCACAGATCGCGGCCCGCGCGCTCGAATGCGCGATGCAGAAGCTGCGGGTGCTGGGCTTCGATCCCGCCTGCGTCACGGAAGGGACGGCCCTGGCCCCGCTGGGCGCACCGCATCCGGACGGCCCCACCGCGATGGCCCGGGCCAATGAGGCCATCATCCACGGTGCGGTGGCGCATCTGACCGTGACCCTGCCGGCCGGCGAAGCCCGGGATCTGGCCGAGGCGCTGCCCTCCTCCACCTCGCCCGACCGGGAACGGCCCCTGGCCGAGCTGCTGGCCGCGGCGGGCGGCCGTCCTGGGCGCCATCGACCCGGGCCTCTTCGCGCCGGCGCGCGTCCTTGTCACGGCCGCTTCGGGCGAGACCTTCGCGGCCGGCCGGGTGGCGTGGGGGCGCCTGCGGAAGCTGCTGCGCTAGCGGCCATCGCCCCGGTCTGCCTTGGCAGGGACGCAGGCCCTGCTTATGAGGAACCTCCGGGCAGGGGAGGGACGGCGCGATGGCGGACGAAGGCAAGGACACGCTGCGCAGGGCGGCACTCGACTATCACCGCCTGCCCCGACCGGGCAAGCTCGAGATCCGGGCGACCAAGCCGCTGGCCAACGGGCGCGACCTGTCCCGCGCCTATTCCCCCGGCGTGGCCGAGGCCTGCCTCGAGATCAGGGCCGATCCCGCCGCCGCCCGCGACTACACGACGCGGGGCAATCTCGTCGCGGTGGTGTCGAACGGCACGGCGGTGCTCGGGCTGGGGGCCATCGGGGCACTGGCCTCCAAGCCGGTGATGGAGGGCAAGGCCGTCCTCTTCAAGAAATTCGCCAATATCGACTGCTTCGACATCGAGATCGACGAGCGCGATCCGCAGAAGCTGGCCGAGATCATCTGCGCCCTGGAGCCGACCTTCGGCGCCATCAATCTGGAGGACATCAAGGCCCCCGACTGTTTCGTCGTCGAACGACTCTGCCGCGAGCGGATGAAGATCCCCGTCTTCCACGACGACCAGCACGGCACCGCCATCGTCGTCGGCGCCGCCGCAACCAATGCGCTGCTGGTTGCAGGCAAGCGCTGGGAGGACATCAAGGTGGTCTCCACCGGCGGCGGCGCGGCCGGGATCGCCTGTCTCGACATGCTGGTCACGCTGGGCGTTCGGCGCGAGAACATCTGGCTGTGCGATCTGCACGGCCTTGTCCATCACGGGCGCGAGGCCGACATGACCCCGCAGAAAGCCGCCTATGCCCAGGGCCGGGAGCCGCGCACGCTTGCAGAGGTGATCGAGGGGGCAGATCTCTTTCTCGGCCTGTCGGGGCCCGATGTGCTGACCCCGGACATGGTCCGCCGGATGGCGCCCCGGCCCATCGTCTTTGCGCTTGCCAATCCGGTGCCCGAGATCATGCCCGATGTCGCGCGCGCCGCCGTCCCCGATGTCATCATCGCCACGGGGCGATCCGACTTTCCCAATCAGGTCAACAATGTCCTGTGCTTTCCGTTCATCTTCCGCGGGGCGCTGGATGTGGGGGCGACCCAGATCAACGAGGCGATGAAGATCGCCTGCATCGAGGCCATCGCCGATCTCGCCCGGCAGACCACCAGTGCCGAGGCCGCCGCCGCCTATCAGGGCGAGTCGATGGCCTTCGGCCCCGACTACCTGATCCCCAAGCCCTTCGATCCGCGCCTGATGGGTGTGGTGGCCACCGCCGTCGCCCGTGCAGCGATGGAATCGGGCGTCGCCACCCGCCCGATCGCGGATCTGAAGGCCTATCGCGAGGCGCTGGACGGATCGGTGTTCCGCTCGGCCCTCATCATGCGGCCCGTGTTCGAGGCCTCTCGCCATGCCGGCCGGCGCATCGTCTTTGCCGAAGGCGAGGATGAGCGCGTGCTGCGCACCGCTGCGGCGATGCTGGAGGAAAGCGATGCCAAGCCCATCCTCATCGGCCGTCCCGAGGTGGTCGATGTGCGCTGCCGGCGCATCGGCCTGAAGATCAGGCCGGGGCAGGATTTCGAGCTGGTCAATCCCGAGGACGACCCGCGCTACCGCGACTACTGGAGCACCTATCACGAGCTGATGGCGCGGCGTGGGGTGACGCCGGATCTGGCCCGGGCGGTCATGCGCACGAACACCACGGCCATCGGCGCGGTGATGGTGCATCGCGGCGAGGCCGACAGCCTGATCTGCGGCACCTATGGCCAGTATCTCTGGCACCTCAACTATATCCGCCAGGTCCTCGCCCGGGGGGGGCTGCGGCCGGTGGGGGCCCTGTCGCTCATGATCCTCGACGACGGGCCGCTGTTCATCGCCGATACGCAGGTCCATCACGACCCCTCGCCCGAACAGGTGGCCGAAACGGTCGTGGCGGCTGCCCGCCATGCCCGGCGCTTCGGGATCACGCCCAAGGTCGCGCTCTGTTCCCACAGCCAGTTCGGCAATCTCGACACGCCGTCGGGCCAGAAGATGCGCGCCGCCCTCGAGATCCTCGACCGGCTGGAACCCAACTTCGCCTATGAGGGCGAGATGCATGTCGATGCGGCACTCGACCCCGAGATCCGCGAGAGGCTGTTCCCCGGCAGCCGGCTCGAGGGGGCGGCCAACATCCTTGTCTTCGCCAATACCGACGCCGCCTCGGGCGTGCGCAACATCCTCAAGATGAAGGCGCGGGGGCTCGAGGTGGGGCCGATCCTGATGGGCATGGGCAACCGCGCCCATATCGTTACGCCCTCGATCACCGCACGGGGCCTGCTGAACATGAGCGCGATCGCCGGAACGCCGGTGGCGCAATATGGCTGAGGCCTACCAGCCGATCTGCACGGTCACCCCAGTCTCGCCGCCGCGCTGCGTGACATCGGCGCGGGCGCCGCGCCCGATCTGGACCACGGCTCCGATATTTCCGCCGCCCTCCTGCGTCAGCCGTGCGGCGTGGCCGTCGCCGCGCTGGATGATCGCGGCCCGGTTGCCGCCCCCCCACTGGAGCAGCGCGGCGGCATTGTCGCGGCCCCGCTGGCGCAGGGTGCCGCCGCTGCGCATCTGCTCGCGGAGGGCCTGAAGCGCGAAAGCCGCGCGCAGGGCGGCCGCTTCGTCACCGGTCCGGGGGGACCAGACCCATTCGACCTGCCCTGCCGACACGGGCGAGGCCAGGAGCATCGTGATGGCGAGGGCGCGGAGCATGGCGGCGGTCCTTCGCGACCGGGAAGGGATCAGTCCGTCTCGACGGGGCAGGCGACGCGGCGCCCTGCAGCCTCGACGATCAGGCGCAGGGTGTAATCCTCGGCTCGGCCGGGCAGGTTCGCGCGGCCGAGCGTTGCGCGTTCGCCCGCGCTCAGCGAGAAGGGTCCGCCCTGGTCGATGACGATCCCGCGCCCCTGCACATGCAGGCTGTATTCGCCGGACAGGTTCCGTCGGGCCGTTACCTGCCCGGCCAGCACAAGCCCGTTGCCGGAGCGTCCGAGCTCCAGCACGCATTGCACCGGCCCGTAGAGGGGACCCGAGGCCAGCGCGCCGCCGGACGCGACGCCGGAGAGGCCTGCCGGCGATGCACCAAAGGCCATCGCGCAGGCTGTCAGCACCAGCGCGGCCAGGACCAGCGTCATGGGAGAGCGGATGGTCGTGGGGGACAGGGTCATGGGGGATTCTCCCTTGGCGGATCGGGGGGGGGGCGGATCGGGGGGCGGTCAGTCCCCGCGCCCCCCTCGGTGAGGCGGGGATCAGTCCTGAAGGATGACGGCCACGTTGCCGCGCCCGCCCTGCCGGGCGGTGACATGCCCGCCATTGCCGCTCTGGATCACGCCGAGGGCGTTGCAGCGGCCGGACTGCTCCACCTCCGCCTCGTTGGCGCGGCCGAACTGGGCCACGCCCAGCAGGTTGCAGCGCCCCCCCTGCGAGGCCGTGACCGCGTTGCGCCAGCCGGTCTGGCCGACCACGGTCCGGTTGCGCGCCCCGTCCTGGGTGGCGATGATGGTGTTGCGCCAGCCCTCCTGCGTGACGGTCAGGCGGTTGTGCTGTCCTCCCTGGGACAGGCCCACGCCGTTGCCGCCGCCCCATTGGTCGAGGCGGACGATGTTGCTGCCCCCGTCGGCAGCGGCAGGCAGGGCGGCAAGCCCGGTCGCAAGGCCGATCGCCAGCACGACGGCGAAGCTCCTGATGGTCATGGCGGTCTCTCCCGTTCGGTGTGATCCGGCCCGCCGTGCCGGGACAGGGCCGCGGCAGCGAGCCGATGTGCCGCAAGGGGGAGCGCCCCGCCGATCAAGGCAAGAACGCCCCGCTGTCAGGGGTTTTCAGACGGCGCGGCGGCGGCGCTATCGGCTAGCGGCGCCTGCGCAGGCCGCGTCTCAGGCGAACTGTTCGCGCAGCAGCCGTTCCTCGAGCCCATGGCCGGGGTCGAACAGCAGGTGATGGCGGATCGCGGGCTCGGAGCGGATCTCGGCCCACTCCACCTCGCCGACCGAGACGGAATCCGCATCCGCCCGCACCGGCCGCTTGTCGGCCTCGAGCACGTCGAAGCGCACCAGGGCCCCCTTGGGCACCAGGGCCCCGCGCCACCGGCGGGGGCGGAAGGGGGCGATAGCGGTCATGGCCAGGACCTCGGCCCCGATGGGCAGGATCGGACCATGCGCCGAGTAGTTGTAGGCAGTCGAACCCGCCGGCGTGGCCACGAGACAGCCATCGCAGACCAGCTCTTCCATCCGCAGGCGGCCGTCTACGGTGACGCGCAGCTTTGCCGCCTGCGGGCCGGCGCGCAGCAGCGAGACCTCGTTGATGGCCAGGGCCTCGCGCAGCGGCCCGGCCACCGTCCTGGCCCGCATCCGCAGCGGATTGATGATGGCCCGTTCGGCGGCGGCAAGCCGGGCCAGCAGGTCGTCTTCTCCATAGGCATTCATGAGGAAGCCGACCGTGCCGCGATTCATGCCGTAGACCGGGATCTCTCGCCCCTGCACGGCATGCAGCGTCTGGAGCATGAAGCCGTCGCCGCCCAGCGCCACGACGATCTCCGCCGACTCCAGGGGCACCTGCCCGTAGCGTGCGGCCAGGCGTGCCCGCGCCTCCGCGGCAAGCGGCGAGTCGGAGGCGGTGAAATGCAGGCGCGGGACCGTCACCGGAACCCGCCGCGGACTGCGGCCATCGGCTTTCCCCCCCGTCCAGCGCGGAATCCGATTCCTCCCGCCGGTTCTCCGCGCTGCGGATCGGAAACGCAAGCGCCGCCGACGAAGCCCGGGGCGTCGCCTTTGCTCTCGCGTTGCAGCGGCGAACCGGCTATGGCGACGCCGATCCGCCCGCACCGTCTGCCGCCGCAGGAGATCCCATGCTGGACCAGAGCTTCTTCGCCACCACGCTCGCCGCCCGCGACCCCGAGATCGCCGAGGCCATCGCCCGGGAGCTGGGGCGCCAGCGCCACGAGATCGAGCTGATCGCGTCGGAGAACATCGTCTCCCGCGCGGTGCTCGAGGCGCAGGGCTCGGTGATGACGAACAAATATGCCGAAGGCTATCCGGGCAAGCGCTACTACGGCGGCTGCCAGTTCGTGGACATCGCCGAGACGCTGGCCATCGAACGCGCCAAGCGGCTGTTCGGCTGCGCCTTCGCGAATGTCCAGCCCAATTCGGGCAGCCAGGCCAATCAGGGGGCCTTCATGGCGCTTCTGTCGCCCGGCGACACGATCCTGGGCATGAGCCTCGATGCCGGCGGGCATCTGACGCATGGCGCCCGGCCCAACCAGTCCGGCAAGTGGTTCAACGCCATCCAGTATGGCGTGCGCCGGCAGGACTGCCTGATCGATTACGACCAGATCGAGAGCCTGGCCCATGAACACCGCCCCCGCGCGATCATCGCCGGCGGTTCGGCAATCCCGCGGATCATCGACTTTCCCCGGATGCGGGCCATCGCCGACGCGGTGGGCGCCTGGCTGATCGTGGACATGGCCCATTTCGCGGGTCTCGTGGCGGCAGGGCTCTATCCCTCGCCCTTCCCGCATGCCCATGTCGTGACCACCACCACGCACAAGACCCTGCGCGGCCCGCGGGGCGGCATGATCCTCACCAATGACGAGGAGATCGCGAAGAAGGTCAATGCCGCCGTCTTCCCCGGCCTTCAGGGGGGCCCCCTGATGCATGTCATCGCCGCCAAGGCCGTCGCCTTCGGTGAGGCACTCGATCCGTCCTTCCGCGTCTATCAGCAGCAGGTGGTCCGCAATGCCCAGGCGCTTGCGGACGAACTGATGCAGGGCGGCCTCGACATCGTGACGGGGGGCACCGACACCCATCTGATGCTCGTGGACCTGCGGCCGAAGGGGGTGAAGGGCAACGCGACCGAACAGGCGCTGGGCCGCGCCCACATCACCTGCAACAAGAACGGTGTGCCCTTCGACCCCGAGAAGCCCACGGTGACGAGCGGCGTGCGCCTCGGCTCTCCGGCGGCCACGACGCGCGGCTTCGGGGAGGCGGAATTCCGGCAGATCGGCCGCTGGATCGTCGAGGTCGTGGACGGGCTGCGTGCGACCGGCGGCGAAGGCGATCCCGCCATCGAGGCGCGCGTGCGGGCCGAGGTGACGGCGCTCTGCGAGCGCTTCCCGATCTATCCGGACCTGTGAGGATGGCGCCTCGCAGCGGCGCCGCGGATGCCCCCACCGCCCTTGCGCTGCGGGTCCTTCGCCATGGCGGGACAGCGGCGGATCCCCTGCGGCCGCCGCTGCTGATCGTGCATGGTCTGTTCGGATCGGCCCGCAACTGGGGCAGCATCGCCCGGCATCTCGGGCAGGATCGTCCGGTGCTCGTGCCCGATCTGCGCAATCACGGGGAAAGCCCCCGGGACCCCCGGCACGACTATCCCGCCCTGGCCGCCGATCTGGCCGCGCTGATCGAGGCCGAGGGGGGACCGATGGATGTGGCCGGCCATTCGATGGGCGGCAAGGCGGCGATGACGCTGGCCCTGACGCGGCCCGATCTGGTCCGCCGTCTGGTGGTTCTCGACATCGCGCCGGTCGCCTATCCGCGCGACCGCATGGCCGAGATCGAGGCGATGCGGCGCGTGGATCCCGGGCAGGTCGCCTCGCGCGTGGAGGCCCAGGCGGCCATGGGCCTCGACGATCCGGCGACGGCCGCCTTCCTGATCCAGAGCCTCGACCTGAAGGGGCGGCGCTGGCGCCTGGATCTCGATGCGCTGGCAGGGAACATGCAGGCCATCATGGGCTTTCCCGCGATGCAGGGACAGTTCGGGGGGCCAAGCCTGTTCCTGTCCGGAGAGGACAGCGATTACGTGCAGCCCGAGCACAGGGCAACGATCCGCCGCCTGTTCCCCGCCGCCCGCTTCGCCCGCATCCGGGGGGCCGGTCACTGGCTTCATGCCGATCGCCCGCGCGAGACGGAGGCCGCCCTGCGCGCCTTTCTCGATGCGCCGGACCCCGCCTGATGCCCAGACAGGGGGGCGTGGCCGTCCGTCCGTGTCCGGGGCCACGCATCCTGCCGGAGGACCGGCCGCACAACAAACTGGATTGTCACATTTCCGTTTCAGTCGTTAGCTAGGCGCCGCAAGCCGGGCGGATGAAAAAGGTCCGGCCTTGAACAGGGGAGACCACGATGAGGATTTCGGGATGGCTGACGGCCACGGTGAGCGCTGCGATCATGCTGCAAGCCGGGACAGCGATGGCACAGTCGCTGGACGAACTGGCGGCCGCAGCCGAGGCCGAAGGCATGCTGACGACGATCGCGCTGCCGCGCGACTGGTGCAATTATGAAGGCGTCTTCCGCACCTTCCAGGAGAAGTATCCCAACATCACACTCAACGAACTGAACCCCAATGCGTCTTCGGCCGAAGAGCTGGAGGCGATCCGGGCCAACATGAACAATACCGGGCCCCAGGCGCCCGACGTGATCGATGTGGGGCTCGCCTTCGGACCGCAGGCGAAGGACGAGGGCCTGATCCAGCCCTACATGGTCTCCACCTGGGATTCGATTCCCGAGGAGGCCAAGGATCCCGAAGGCTACTGGTACGGTGATTATTACGGCGTGATGTCCTTTGCCGTGAACACCGATCTGGTGGAGGATGTGCCGCAGTCCTTTGCGGATCTTCTCGATCCGCAATATGCCGGCATGGTCGCCCTTGCCGGGGATCCGCGCGCATCCAACCAGGCGATTCTGGCGGTGATGGCCGCCGGCATGGCGCGGGGCGCCGAACCGGGGCAGGCCGCAGGCGAAGCCGGTCTTCAGTTCTTCAAGGAGCTGAACGACATGGGCAATTTCGTCCCGGTGATCGCCGGTTCGGGCACGCTGGCCCAGGGGACGACGCCGATCGTCATCCAGTGGGACTACAACGCCCTGGCTACCCGCGACACGCTCAACGGCAATCCGCCGGTCGAGGTCGTGGTGCCCTCTGACGTGACGCTGGCGGGCGTCTATGTCCAGGCGATCTCGGCCTATGCGCCCCATCCGAATGCGGCGAAGCTCTGGATGGAGCATCTCTATTCCGACGAGGGCCAGATCGAATGGCTGCGTGGCTACTGCCATCCGATCCGCTACAACGATCTGGTGGAACGCGGCGTGGTCCCGCAGGAGCTGCTGGATGCGCTCCCGCCGGCCGAGGCCTATGAGCGCGCGGTCTTCCCCACCATCGAACAGGTGAACGCCAACCGCGATGCGGTGGTGAACGGCTGGGACAGCGTCGTCGGCGCGGACGTCGTCGAGTAAACCCGGACCCGAACCCGGCCCGGCGCGTGCAGCGCCGGGCCGATGCATCCCTTCAAGACAGACAGGACCATGGCCGCGATATCCGACAGCCTCCGCCTGCGGGCCAGCCGATGGAAAGCCGGCGCAGGAATGGCCCGCTGGCTCGGCGTATTGCCCTTCTTTGTCTTCGTGATCTTGTTCCTGATCCTGCCAACGCTCTACATCGTTGTCGGGGCCTTCCGGCAGACCGGCGGCGGCTGGACCTTCGACAACATCCTCAACCTGCGGCAGCAGTCGATCATCAATGCCTACTGGGTGTCGATCAAGGTCAGCTTCTGGTCGGCGCTCTTGGGCTGCGTGATCGGCTTTGCAATGGCGGCCTCGGTCGTGCTCTGGGGTGTCGATCGCCGCCTGCGCAACCCGCTTCTCACCTTCTCGGGGGTTGCGTCGAACTTCGCCGGGGTGCCGCTGGCCTTCGCCTTCATCGCCACACTGGGCCCGGCGGGACTGATCACGCTCTATCTGCGGACCGAATTCGGCATCAATCTGCGGGCCTGGGGATGGAACCTGCTGTCCTCGAAGGGGCTGATCGTCACCTATCTGTTCTTCCAGATTCCCCTCATGATCCTCATCATCACGCCGGCGCTTGACGGGCTGCGGCGCGAATGGCGCGAGGCCGCGGCGGTCCTGGGTGCGAGCAGCCTGCAATACTGGCGGATGGTCGCCTTGCCGATCCTGTTCCCGTCGATCCTGGGCTGCATGGCCCTGCTCTTCGCCAATGCCTTCGGGGCAGTCGCCACCGCCATCGCGCTGACCGGCCCCGCGCTCAACATCGCGCCGATCCTGCTCTATGCCCAGATCCGGGGCGATGTGCTGGGCAACCCCAATCTCGGCTATGCGCTCGCGCTTGGCATGATCGTGATCACCGCAGCGGCCAACAGCCTCTACATCTGGCTGCGCGCCCGGTCCGAGAGGTGGCTCAAGTGACCCGCATCCTCGCCTGGGCGATCTTCCTCCTCGGCTGCCTCTATTTCGTCCTGCCGCTGTGGGGAATGACCGAATTCTCGCTGCGCATGCGGCGGGGGGAATATTCCCTCGACGCCTATGCCTCGATCCTCGCCAATGCCGAGTTCCAGCGCACCTTCGCCTTCTCGGTGACAATGGCACTGGTGACCATCGTCGTGGGGGTCCTGATCGTCGTGCCGACCGCCTTCTGGGTGCGCCTGCGCATGCCCGGTCTGCGGCCGCTGATCGAGTTCCTCACCCTCCTGCCGCTCGTGATCCCGGCCATCGTGATCGTGTTCGGCTATATCCGGCTCTACAACACCTCCTCCTGGCTGCCGCTGACCGGAACGGCCATGGGCACCAATATCCTGCTGGCGATGGGCTATACCGTGCTGGCCCTGCCCTACATGTACCGGGCGGTAGACACCGCGCTGCGCAGCATCGACGTGACCACGCTGACCGAGGCGGCGCAGTCGCTCGGCGCGGGCTGGGGAACGATCCTCTGGCGGATCATCCTGCCCAATGTGCTGGCCGGAGTTCTTTCGGGCGCCTTCCTGACCTTCGCGATCGTCGTCGGCGAATTCACCATGGCCGCCCTTCTCGACCGGCCTGCCTTCGGGCCGTTCATGCAACGCCTCGGGCAGGATCGGGCTTACGAGCCCGTGGCCCTGGCCGTCATCGCCTTTGCGATCACCTGGGCCTGCATGGGTCTGATCTCGCTCGTCACCCGCACGCAGAAACATCTCAGAGCCGCTTCCTGATGGCCTATCTCGACATCCTGAACCTGGAGAAATCCTTCGGCGCCCATCGCGTCGTGAAGGACTTCACGCTTCCCATCGACCGGGGCGAGTTCATCTCCCTGCTCGGCCCTTCGGGCTGCGGCAAGACGACCGTCCTGCGCATGATCGCCGGCTTCGAGACCCCCAATGCCGGCTCGATCCGTCTGGAGGGCCGCGATCTGGTGCCCCTGCGCCCCAATCAGCGCCAGATCGGCATGGTGTTCCAGGCCTATGCGCTGTTCCCCAACCTGACCGTGGCGCAGAATGTGGGCTTCGGGCTCAGGGGCGCGGGTGTCCCCCGGCCCGAGGCCCAGACGCGCGTGGCCGAGATGCTGGATCTCATCGGTCTGCCCCTGAGCGAATACGGCGATCGCTATCCCTTCCAGCTCTCGGGCGGACAGCAGCAGCGCGTGGCCCTGGCCCGCGCCCTGGCCCCGCGGCCGCAGGTGCTCCTGCTGGACGAACCGCTCTCGGCGCTCGATGCCAAGGTGCGGGTGCGGCTGCGCAGCGAAATCCGCGAGATCCAGCGCCGGCTCGGCATCACCACGATCTTTGTCACCCATGATCAGGAAGAGGCGCTGTCGATCTCGGACCGGATCGTCGTCATGAACGGCGGCATCGCCGAGCAGGTCGGCACCCCGTTCGAGATCTACAATCACCCGGCCACCCCCTTCGTCGCCAGCTTCGTGGGCACGCTGACGCCCTTCGATGCCCGGGTGCTCGATCCCGGCGCGGGGCAGGTCGCCGCCGCCGGCCAGACCCCTGACGCTCGGCCGGCCGCTGCGGCGCCGGGCCGGCGACAGCGTGACCCTCGCCCTGCGCCCCGAGGCGATCCAGCCCGGCCGGGCCGAGGGGCGCGAGATTGTCCTGCAGGCCACGGCCCGCGCGGTCGAGTTCCTGGGGTCCGTCATCCGCATCCGCGCCGAGGCGCAGGGCCTCACCATCCTGCTCGACACCTTCAACCGCCCCGATGCCCCGCCCCCGGCCCCGGGCGAGACGATCGAGATCAGCTTCTCGGCCCGTGACATCATCGTGATCGGAGAGGCGGCATGAGCGGCTGGGAAGCCACCTGGCACGGGACAGGGCGCTTCTGGCGCGGCAACCTGCATACCCATTCCACCCTGTCCGACGGCATCCTGTCCCCCGAAGAGGTCTGCCGCCGCTACCGCGATGAGGGCTATGACTTCCTGGCCCTGACCGATCACTTCGTGGGGGCCTGCGGCTATCCCATCGCGGATACGCGCCCCTACCGCACCAACAGCTTCACCACGATTCTCGGGGCCGAGCTGCATTCGGGCGCCATGGCCAACGGCGAGCTGTGGCATATCCTCGCCGTCGGTCTGCCCTCCGATTTCGCGCCCAGCCATACACCCGAGTTCCGCCCCGTGGAGGGCCAGGAAACCGGCCCCGAGATTGCCCGCCGCGCCGTCGAGGCCGGCGCCTTTGTCGCCATCGCCCATCCCCAGTGGTCCGGCCTGACGATGGAGGATGCGCGCGCACTCGCCCCCATCGCCCATGCGGTGGAGGCCTACAATCACGGCTGCGCCATGGGCTGCGACCGGCCCGACGGCTTTCACATCCTGGACCTGCTGCTGACCGAGGGGTTCCGGCTCAATCTCGTGGCCACGGATGATGCCCATTTCTCCGAACCCGATCATTTCGGCGGCTGGACGATGGTCCGTGCCGAGGCCAACGAACCCGAGGCCCTGCTGGCGGCCCTGAAGGCCGGGCATTTCTACTCCTCGCAGGGGCCCGAGATCCGCAGCATCGAACTGGACGGCGACAGGCTGCGCGTGGACTGCTCGGCCGCTGCTTCGGTGATCGTCTCGGGCCGAGGCACGGCCTCGAAGGGGATTCATGGCCAGTCCATGACGCGGGCCGAGATGCCGCTGGATCGCTTTGCCGACAGTCCCTGGATACGCGTGACCGTCATCGACCGCGCCGGCCGCCGGGCCTGGTCCAATCCCGATCTGGCGCTGACCCGTCCGGTGCCGCTCCGTCAGGATGGCTCCTGCATGACGGTCGGCACCGGAGGCCGGGACGGGTCCGCATGCCGGCCCGCGAGCGAGCGCAGCCAGGCCCGATGCGGCAGGGCCTGGGCCGCCGCGCGGCGATATTCGGCGACAAGGCCGGCATGAATCTCCCGCGCGCGGGCGCGGGCGCGGGGATCCTTCGCCATCTCGGCCCGGGCTGCCTCGCGGTTGAGCAGGCCCAGACCATCCAGCACCGGCAGATAGAGCTGCTCCTGCACATGGGCGAGGCCCAGCCGCTCGAGCCCCGGCGGGAAGGGGTCGAAGTCTTCCGGCCCCGGAACCTTGGTCTGCCAGAGCGCCAGGCGGTCCTTCACGATGCTGGGATGGCTTTCGGCCACGTCGCGCCAGAAGGGGGTGTCGCGCCGTTCGCTGACATAATGCAGGCGGATGAAGTCCCGGAAATCGTCCACCTGCCGGGCCACGGCGGCATTGTAGCGGGCGCGCCCGTCGGGCAGGCCCAGCCATTCGGCCAGCATCATGATCTGGACGATGGTGCCATGGATCGAGGTCGCCTCGAGCGGCTCGAGAAAGGAGGACGAGAGGCCAAGCGCCACGCAGTTGCCGATCCAGGCCTCGCGCAGGCGGCCGGCGTCGATGCGGATGTCGTTCCGCGGCTCGATGGGATAGCCGAGCGCGGCCTCGATCTCGGCCTTGGCGGCCTCGGGCGAGATATGGGCATCGGAATAGACATAACCCGCGCCGTAGCGGCCCTGCGTCGGGATCCACCAGAGCCACCCTGAGCCCTGTGCCCAGGCGAGCGTGCAGGGGGCGATTTCCTCGCCCTCCTTCAGGTCTACCCAGAAGGGCATGGCGCGATTGACGGGCAGGACATCGCGATAGCTGATCCAGTCCGCCCCGAGCCGTCCGACCAGCGCCCGGCGGAAGCCGGTGCAGTCGAGGAAGAAGTCCCCCTCACCCGCCCCCCGCTTCGAGGCGGAGTGCGGCGATGCCGGCCTCGCCTGTCTCGATCCCGGTCACCTGATCGTCGATCAGGGCAATGCCCCGGGCCTTGCGCCGCAGCCATCGGCCGACCAAGGCCTGATCGAAGTGATAGGCATGGTCGAAGGGGCCGACCGGGATCTGCCGTCCCTCCCGTTCGGCCACCGGGGCCTTCTGCCCGTTCAGCAGGTGCTGGAAGAGATGCGCCTCTGTCACGGACCGGCCGGCCGCCACCGCATAGGCATCCAGCCGCACCCGCCCCGTCACCAGATGCGGATCGTCGATGGGGCCGTCATAGGAATGGCCCTTGCGGCGCCAGTCGCGGTGGCGGATGCCGTATTTGATCGTCGCCCCGGTCTCGGCAAGGAATTCCCCCTCGTCGAGACCGAAATGCCGCAGCATCTGCCGGAAGACGGCGGTGGACCCCTCGCCGACGCCGATCACGCCGATCCTCGAGCTTTCGATCACCGTGACACGGGTGCCCGTCTGCCGCCGCCGGGCGACATCCGACAGCATCATCGCCGCGAGCCAGCCTGCCGTGCCGCCGCCGACGATCACGACATGCCCGGGCCAGGGGCGGAAGCCGCGATCCGTCATGCCGCCCTGCCCGGCGCGATGCGGGCAAAGTCGGGCAGCCAGGCATCATGCGCCCTCAGCAGATCGTCCACCAGTGCCCAGATCTGATCGAGATCGAGCTCGGCCCCCGTATGGGGATCGAGCATCGCCGCATGATAGATGTGCTCGCGGTTGCCGGTCAGCAGCGCCTGCACCGTCAGATCCTGCACATTGATGTTGGTCCGCATCAGGGCGATGAGCTGGGGCGGGATGTCCCGCACCACCGTGGGCTGAAGCCCGTTGTCATCCACCAGCGTCGGCACCTCCACCGCGCAGCCTTCGGGAAGTTGGGGGATATAGCCGGCATTCGGCAGGTTGCCGTAGATGACGGCGGGTTCCCCGGTCACGATCGCGTTCATGATCGTCGAGGCATATTCGTGGCTCGGCTCCACGGTGATCGTGCGGGCCTCGCGGTATTCCTGCGCCTGCTTTTCCCAGCGCGCGATCTGTTCGACGCAGCGCTTGGGATATTCGTCGAGGGGAATGCCGAAGCGCTCGATCAGGTCGGGGCGGTCGCGCTTGATGAACCAGGGCGTGTATTCGGCGAAATGCTCGGAGGACTCGGTCACGAAATAGCCGAGCCGCATCATCATCTCGTAGCGCACCTTGTTGGGGCAGCGCGGGTTCCAGTGGCTGGGCTTGGGCAGGCGGCCTTCGCGATAGCCCTGCCGCAGAAGCGGATAGAGGTCGCGATAGCTGCCGTCGGGCTGGCGCTGCTCGAAGTTCAGGAAGAAGGCCATGTGGTTGATTCCGCCGGCCCGGTAGCGGATCTGTTCCAGCGGGATGTCGAGATCGCGCGCCAGCTCCCAGGCCGTGCCCTGAACGGAATGGCACAGGCCCACCTGCTTCACCTGCGGATATCGCGCCCCGATGGCCCAGGTGTTGATCGCCATCGGGTTGACATACTGGAGCATGAGGGCATCGCCGGCCGTCTCGGCCATGTCCTCGGCCACCTTCCACAGATGGGGCACCGTGCGCAGGCCGCGCATGATGCCGCCGACACCCAGCGTGTCGGCAATCGTCTGGCGCAGGCCGAACTTCTTCGGCACCTCGAAATCGGTGATGGTGCAGGGGTCGTAACCGCCGATCTGGAAGCTGACGACGACGAAATCCGCCCCGGCGATGGCCCGGCGCTGATCGGTATGGGTCTCGACCCGCGCCCTGCTGCCAAGGCTGCGGATCAGCTTGCCGACCACGATCTCCGATTCCTCGAGCCGGCGGGGGTCGATGTCCATCAGGCGGATGGTGGCATCTGCCAGCGCGGGGCGCTGCAGGATGTCGCCGGCGATGTTCTTGGTGAAGACGGTGGAACCGGCTCCGATGAAGGTAATCACGGGATTGGGCATCCGAAGGATCCTTGGCTGGGAGAGGGAGGGAAGGGGAAACGGCCGGGCGCGGGCCTCAGGCCGCAATCTCGAAGGCGGCGCGGACCAGGCGCCGGGTATAGTCCGTGGCGGGGTTCACCAGAACCTGTTCCACCGGGCCCTGCTCGACGATGCGGCCATGCTGCATCACGATCACCCGGTGACAGAGCGCGCGCACCACCTTCAGGTCGTGGCTGATGAACAGATAGGAGAGCCCCCTTTCGCGCTGGAGCCGGCGCAGCAGCTCGATGATCTGCGCCTGCACCGAGAGATCGAGCGCGGATGTCGGTTCGTCGAGCAGGATGAATTCGGGATCGAGCGCGATGGCCCGCGCGATGGCGATCCGCTGCTTCTGCCCGCCGGAGAATTCGTGCGGAAAGCGGTGGCTGATCGTGTCGGGCAGACCGGCATCGCGCAGCGCCTTCTGCACGCGCGCGAAGCGTTCGGCAGCGGTGCGGCCGATCCCGTTCACGATCAGGCCCTCCTCGATGATCTGCCGCACGCTCAGGCGCGGATTCATCGAGGAGAACGGATCCTGGAAGACAATCTGCATCCGGGAACGGAAGGGCTTCATCCCCTTGCGATCAAGGCTGTCGATGCGCCGGCCGTCGAAGAGGATCTCTCCCCCATCGAGCTTGCCGATCCGCATCAGCGCCATGCCGAAAGTCGTCTTGCCAGAGCCCGACTCGCCCACGAGGCCGACCGTCTCGCCCCGACGCAGATCGAGCGAGAGCGAATCGCAGGCCACAAGAGTCTGATAGCTGCCCTTGAAGAAGCCGCCGCGGCGCAGCGTGAACTCCACCCGCACATCCCGCCCGACAAGCAGGCTTTCGGCCTGGGCGTCGATGGGGTTGGCCGATCCCTTCGGTTCGGAGGACAGCAGCCGGCGTGTGTAGGGATGGCGGGGGTTCGCGAAGATATCGGCCGTGGGGCCGCTTTCTCGCACCTCTCCGTGCTGCATGACATAGACACGGTCGGCGAATTGCCGGACCACGGTCAGGTCATGGGTGATCAGGATCACCCCCATGCCGAACTTCGCTTTCAGATCGTCGATCAGATGCAGGATCTCGGCCTGCACGGTGACATCGAGGGCGGTCGTGGGCTCGTCGGCGATGAGGACATCCGGACGGTTGGCCAGCGCCATGGCAATCATCACGCGCTGCCTCTGCCCCCCCGAAAGCTGATGGGGATACTGGTTCACCCGCGCGGCGGGATCGGGAATGCGCACCTCCTCCAGCAGCTCCACCGCCCGGTCCCAGGCCTGCTTCCGGGTCAGGCGCTGATGCAGCATCAGGATCTCGGCGATCTGGGTTCCCACCTTGTAGACGGGATTGAGCGAGGACATCGGCTCCTGGAAGATCATCGAGATGCGGTTGCCCCGCAGCTTGCGCATCTCGGCTTCGGACAGATGCGCCATGTCCTGTCCCTTGAAGAAGATACGTGTCCTGTCGGCAATCTCGGCGCGGCGCGACAGAAGCCGCATGACCGCGCGCGCCGTCACCGACTTGCCCGAACCGGATTCGCCGACCAGGGCGGTCGTCTCGCCGGGCATCAGCAGGAAGGAGACATTGCGCACGGCCTCGACATGACCGCCCTCCACCCGGAAGCGGACACCGACCTCGCGCGCATCGATCAGGGGCTGGGGTTCGAGACCGGACATGGCGGACCTCAATAGGGATCGATGGCATCGCGCAGGCCGTCGCCCAGCGCGTTGAAGGCAAAGACGGTGAGCAGGACGAATCCCACCGGCGACAGGATCCAGGGATAGGAGCCGATCACGCTGAAGGTGCCGGCATCCTGAAGCATCAGCCCCCAGGAGATCATCGGCGGCTTCACGGCAAGACCGAGAAAGCCGAGAAAGCTTTCGAGCAGGACAATCGCCGGAATGCCCATGGTGATGGCGACGATGACATGGCTCATCACATTGGGCAGGATGTGGCGCGTGATGATGCGTGCATCCGATGCCCCCACGGCCATGGCGGCGCGCACATAGTCCACCTGCCGCAGGGCCAGGGTCTTGGACCGCACCTCGCGCGACAGCTGCGCCCAGCCGAGGCCGACGATCACCGCCACCACGAAGGTCAGGAACAGCCCCGATGGCGCCGTCGCCGGGATCAGCGCCGCCAGCGCCAGATAGAGCGGAAGCTGCGGGAAGGCGAGGATGATCTCCACGAAGCGCTGGAACCAGCTGTCGAAGCGTCCGCCGACATAGCCCGAGGTGATCCCGAACAGGGTGCCGATCACGGTGATGAGCGACACCGACACCAGGGCGACAGCCAGAGAGATGCGGCTTCCCACGATCCCGCGGGACAGGATGTCGCGGCCCAGACGGTCCGTCCCCAGGACATGGACGGGCGAGCCGTCGACGGTCCCCAGGAAGTGGCGGTTCATGGGGATACCGAACAGCGTGTATTCCCATCCCTTCGCAAACAGGACGAGCGGGCGGGGATTGGCGTAGTCCGGCCCCATCACGGGCTGGAAGGTGACGGGATCGAAATCGCCCGTCTCCACGATGGGAAAGGCCACCGGCAGCAGGCGCCAGCCGGCCTCGGGCCCGTCGCCGGGCACATGCCAGGAAATCCTGTCGGGCGGGGCGAAGGCGACATGCGCCGCCCGGGGATCGACAGGGGCGAAGAAGGGGGCGAAGACCGACATGACAAGCAGCATCAGGACGAGCACGAGGCCGATCATCCCCGGCACCGACCGGCGGAAGCGCCGCCAGACCAGGGCCGTGTAGCTTTGCGATGTGGTGGAGACGGTCGAGATGCGCAGATCCTCGCCTTCCTCTTCAGGGGGGATCTCGAAGGACGGCTGGACCGAAGGATCGTTCGGAATGCTCATGTCAGCTGCCCACCCGGATGCGCGGATCGAGAACCGCAAGGAGGAGATCGGCGATCAGGTTGCCCAGGATCAGCACCGCCCCAAGAACCAGGAGCAGCGTGGCCGTCACATAGACATCCCCGATCGACATGGAGGCGACGATGGCGGGGCCGATGGTGGCCAGGGCGAAGACGATCGCCACCTCGATCTCACCCGTCAGCATGTAGGGCAGCACCACCCCCTGATAGGCGACGAGCGGATGGAGGGCATTCGGCACCGCATGGCGCAGGATGACGGCGCGTTCGGGAAGGCCCTTGGCGCGGGCCGTCTCGATATACTGCTGGTTGAGCGTATCCAGCAGATTGGCCCGCATCACCCGCATGTTGTAGGCCAGCCCGCCGAAGGTGGCGATGGCGATCACGGGCCAGATGTGCTGGATCAGGTTCCAGAGCTTGGCCCAGTTGAAGTCGAAGGGGCCGAGCCACCAGTCCTGCCCGCCGTAGCGGCTCGAATAGAAGCTGCCCAGCTCCTGCACGTTCAGGCGGAAGGCCAGGATGTAGAGCAGGATCAGCGCCAGCAGGAAGCGCGGGATCGTCATGCCGAGAAAGGCGATGAAGGACAGGACCGTATCGACCCAGCTGTATTGCCGCGTCGCGGCCAGGATCCCGAAGGCCACTCCGATCAGCGTCGCCAGCACATGGCAGGTCAGCGCGATGGCCAGCGTCATCGGCAATCGGTCGGCGATCACATCGGCCACCGGACGGTTGTAGAACATCGAATGGCCGAAATCGCCGCGGAAGAGGATTCCGCCGATCCAGCGGAAATACTGGATCACCAGCGGATCGTTCAGCCCATGTGCCTCGCGGTAGGCCTCGGCGGCGGCATCGGCGGTGGCGATCGGCGCATTGCCCTGGGTGATCATGTTGTTGCGGATGAAATCCGCATAATCGCCGGGGGGGGCCTGGATGATGATGAAGGTGATGACCGACATCACGAACAGGACGGGAATCGCCTGAAGGATGCGGAGGCCGACAAATCGCAGCATGGCAGCCCTGCGCCTCGGATGAAGGGGGCGCGCGGAGAAGACCGCGGCCGGGTGGATCCGGGGCCGGGCCGGCCGGCCCCGGACAGGGAGGGCGGATCAGTCGAGCGCGACGGGACCGGGCGACCCCGGCGCCCCCGGCAGGGTGTTCGGGTGCAGCTCCATGTCGATCTGGGCCTCCTCGGGCACCCAGAGCCGTTCGCGGATGATGTTGTCCTCGGCCCAGTTGTACATGAAGATCGGGGCCCCCGGCGGCACATTGGCAAAGCGCTTGTTGATGATCAGCGCGCCGGGATAGGCGGTCAGGCCGATGGCGTAGAGGTTCTCGGTATAGAGCCGCTGATAGGTCTTCATCAGCTCGACGCGCTCCTGGGGATCGCGGCTGGCGATGAAGGCGTTCACCACATCGACCATCTCCTGCTCGAAAGGCATCAGGTCGAGTTCCCCGGCCGCATTGGCCCGGTGGTTGAGCGCGATCCGCGGCCCCGTGGGGGCAAGCTGGGGCGTGTTCTGGACCACGGTGATGAGCTCGGGCGCGTTGCGGAACACCATCCAGTCCCATTGCCCGGCGGCATGGACGGCATCGCGGTCATTGCCCGACAGGAGGTTGAGAGAGACGCGGATTCCCGCCGCCTCCATCATCGCCACCACCCCTTCGGCCAGGTTGCGGTCGGTGGCATAGTCGGTATTGGCCAGAAGCGTGATCTGCACATCCGCCCCGCCCAGCACATCGGCCGGGTGGTTGAGGAATCCGTTGCCGTCGGTATCCGACAGGCCGGCGGCCTCGAAATGGGCGCGAGCGCTTTCCGGGCTGTAGGGGTAGAAGACCGTGGACTGCGCATCGTAGAAGGATGTCCCGGCATAGAGCCCGCCCGGATAGGGATAGGTGAAGGGCCCCCGGACCAGGGATTCGCCCAGCCTTTGCCGGTCGATCGCCTGGGTCACCCCCATGCGGAAATGGGGATTGCGGTTCAGTTCCCGGATGGCCTGGGCGCGGGCATCGGGTTCCCCCCAGCCATTGGCCGAGAAGTTCATGTAGAGCGAATAGCCGATGGTCCGCGGTCCGAAGGCGAGGCGGGCGGGGGCGTCAGGCTCGGCCGAACGGCGCAGCGCCTCGACATAGGATTCCGCCTGTTCGAGATTGGAGAAATCCCCGGTCCCGGCCACGGCCTGCACGTCGCGGTCCGCCCAGGTCGAGAGGCGATAATGCACCTCGTTGAGATAGGGGAGCTGATTGCCCGCCTCGTCCACCTTCCAGTAATAGGGATTGCGCCGCAGCACGACGATGTCGTCCGGCCGGTGCTCCACGACCACCCAGGCCCCCATGACGGGGAAATTCATGTAGTCGGGCGGAAAGGCCTGACGGAAGGCCTCGTAGCTTTCGCCGCCGAAGGCGGGGTGGTGCGGCTTGAGGACATGGCTCGGGCCGGGGCAGAAATTGCCATAGGCCAGCGCATAAAGGACCTGTTCGGGGAAGGGCGTCGTGAAATGCATCACGAAGCTGTAGGGCCCCGTGATCTCGAGCGTGGTCCCCGCGCCATAGGTCTCCTGCGAGGCGCCCATCAGCGGCGTCACCTCGGGATCCATGACGATATGGTTCCAGTAGAAATCGATGTCCTCGGTATCGAAGGGATCCCCATCCGACCAGCGGGCCCCCTCGATCAGGTTGACCGTCAGGCTCATCCCGTCCTCGGACCATTCCCAGGACCGGGCGAGGTTCGGGAAGGGCTGGAGATCCTCGGGATTGACCATGAACAGCGGGCCGGTGCGGGTCAGGCATTCGACCATGCCGATATCGATCCCGCCCCAGCCATAGGCCTGTCCGGCCCAGAAGTTCCACCCTTCGGGCCGGCCGCCGATGACATGGCGCAGACCGTCGCCATAGACCCCGATCCCGTCGGGCATGTTGCCGGCCAGATAGACGAGCGGCTCCTTCGGCAGGCGTTCCTCGATGGGCGGCAGCAGACCGGCCTCGACAAAGGCCCTCACGAATTCCGGTTCGTTGTAGCTGTCAAGAGCGCGATAGACATAGACCTCGTCGCGATTGACGAAGACCGGTTCGCCCTGGGCCTCGAAGGCAGGCGGTTCGGGCGGTGTCGTCGGCTCCACGAACTGAGCCGCCAGGGCTCCTGGCAGAATGCCAGAAAACAGCGCCGCGGCTGCGGCGCAGGATTGCAAGCGCATCGGATGCGTCCTCCCATGAGCCAGGCCCAGCGGACCGGCTGTCCTCCTCGGGTCTTCTGGTGATCCGCTCCGGGTGAAGGCCATCGGCACCCGTCGGACCGTTTTCAGCTTGCGGAAAGGATCCCCCTGCTTCAATGCTGGAAAGAGAGGTTGTTTTCCGGTTTTTGAAGATTCATGCCCGATTTGCCCGTTTCTGCCGCGCGCCCGAAGGGGCGGGTCCGCCGATCCCCGCCGGTGATCGTCTCGGGCGAGGGCGAGGGCGCCACCCCCCCGCATGAGCGGCATTTCTATGCCCGCACCAAGGCGATCGGGCGCTTCGGGATGCGCATCTTCACCCCGACGCTCATGCCGGCACCCCATTGGCACGGCCATATCGAGGCGAATTTCCTCACCGGCGCGACCATGACCTATGAGGTCGAGGGCGAGCTGATCGAGGTGCCCGAAGCCCGCATGGTGCTGTTCTGGGCCGGCCAGCCCCATCGTCTGGGTCGCCGTGACCCCACGCGCGGACGGGGCGCCGCGTCTGGCGAACATCTATCTGTCGCTCGATCAGTTCCTGTTCCTGCCGCATATCGCGCCGCTGCAGGTGGCGCTTCTGGGCGGGGGTTTCGCCTGCCTGCCGGCTGCGCTCTGCTCGGCCGATCAGATCGCCCGGTGGTATGCGGATTACCGCTCGGGCGATGTGGAACGAACCGAGGTGATGAAGATGGAGATCAACGCGCTGATGCGGCGCGCCCTGCTCCAGCCGCTCGATTACCTGCGCAGGCCGCTGACCGAGAGTCCCGAAGGCCGGCTCCTGTCATCGGCGCATATCCGGCATGTCGTGGGGATGGTGCGCTTCATCATGGAAAACCTGCATCGCCCGCTGACCAATGCCGATGTCGCGGCCGTGACCGGCCTGCACAGCAACTATGCGCTGGCCCTCTTCACCCGGACGATGCGCATGCCCATGAAGCGCTTCGTGATCCGCATGCGCCTGCTGCGGGCGCGGGCGCTGCTTCTCGAAAGTTCGACGGCCATCGCCCAGGTGGCCGAGCAGTGCGGCTTTTCCTCGCTCAGCCAGTTCTATGCCCAGTTCCGCGCGGCCTTCGGCATGCCGCCCCAGCAGATGCGGGCCCGCTACACACAGATGGAGCTGCGCTGAGGGGCGCTGCCTGTCCTCCGCGCCGGGGGGGAAGATGCGCCGGGGACCGCCCCGGACCTCAGGCCGCCTGCCGCAGGCCTTCGGCCGCCTGCGCGATCAGCCGCAGCGAGGTCAGGCGCGCCGCGATGTCATGGATCATCCCCGCCAGGATCACCTCGTCGGGCTTCAGCCGTGCCTCCACCTCGCGCAGGCGACGGGCCACGGTCTCCGGGCTGCCGATGGCGGCAAAGCCCAGCGCCGCTTGTGCCCCGGCCAGCGCCTCGGGCGGCAGATCGTCCAGCGGCCCCGGCGGCGGCAGCCGGCCCGGCCGCCCCGTCCGCAGCCGGGCAAAGGCCCGCAGCTGCGAACTGCGCAGCCATTCGGCCTCGGCATCCGTCGCCGCCGCGCAGGCCCCCATCGCCACGATGAGATAGGGTTCCCGCCCCCAGCGCGAGGGGCGGAAGGTCGTGCGGTAGGTCTCGGCCGCCTCCTCGAGCAGGGCCGGAGCGAAATGGCTGGCAAAGGCGTAAGGCAGCCCCAGATAGGCCGCCAGCTGCGCCCCGAAGAGCGAGGATCCCAGAATGAACACGGGCACCTGCGTGCCGACGCCGGGAATGGCCTGCACCCGCGCCCCTTCACCCTCTGGCGACAAATAGCCCAGAAGCTCCACCACATCCTGCGGGAAGCGGTCCCCCGCATCACCCCCCGTCATGGCCCGGCGCAGGGCCTGCGCGGTGGCCATGTCCGTTCCCGGCGCCCGCCCGAGCCCCAGATCGATCCGCCCGGGAAACAGCGTGGCCAGCGTGCCGAACTGCTCGGCCACCACCAGGGGGGCGTGATTGGGCAGCATGATCCCCCCTGCCCCCACGCGGATGCGCGACGTGTTCGCGGCGACATGCTGGATGACCAGCGGCGTCGCGGCCGAGGCGATCCCGGGCATGTTGTGATGTTCGGCCAGCCAGTAGCGATGATAGCCGAGGCGTTCCGCCTCCTGCGCGGAGCGGACGGTCTCCTCGAAGGCGCGTGCGGCATCGCCCCCTTCGACGATGGGACAGAGATCCAGGACAGAGAGCTTCATGGGATGCCTTTCCGCGGCTGGGATCGGGAAGCCCCTTCCATGTAGGGCGCATGGGCATCGCCGTCACCCGCTCCGTCCTGCTGCCCCGCCGCGGCCAGCAGGGCGTCCAGCAGCCGCGTGCTGGCCCGGGGGCGGGCGGGGGCTTCGGGCAGGATGGCCACATAATCCCCCATCATCGGCAGGGCCGGCCCCCCGAGTGCCACGAGCCGCCCCGCCCGGACAGCGGCCGCGGCCAGAAGATCCGGAGCCAGGGCCACCCCTGCCCCCGCCTCTGCCGCCCCGAGGGCCAGGCGCGTGGCATCCACCTGCAGCCCCGCCCCCGGATCGGGTCGCCGCGGCAGCCCGGCGGCCGCGAACCAGTCGCGCCAGGACGGACCGGAACCATAGTCCGGGCCCCAGTCGGTATGAACGAAAGCGGTGTCGGGCAGCGCGGCCAGCGCGTCAGCCCCCGCGCCGGCAGGCAGCAGACCCGGCGCCCCCCAGGCGCGCACCCGCGCCGCGGCCAGAGGCCGGATGCGCTGACCGGGCTCGGCCTCCGACCCCCAGGTCAGGCGCAGATCGGGCCCTTCCTGTCCAAAGCGGACCGGTCCCGGCTCCACCCGCAGCCGCACGCCAGCCCGTTCCGGCAACCGCGCCAGCACCGGAATCACCCATCCTTCTGCCAGCGAGGGCAGGACCGACAGGACAACCCGCGGTCCCCTTCCCTCCTCGCGCAGCAGAAGCCCCACCGCCCGCAGCTCGGCCATCGCCCGCGCCAGGGGGCCGGCGGCGCGCCGCCCGGCATCGGTCAGCACGACACGGTTGCCCCGCCGCAGGAAGAGCTGCTTGCCCAGATGCTCTTCCAGCAGCCGCACCTGCTGGCTCACGGCGGCGGCACTGACCCCCAGCTCCTCGCCCGCACGCACGAAACTGCCGCAACGGGCTGCCGCATCGAAGGCGCGCAGCGCGCGCAACGGCGGCAGGGAATCGACGGTCATCGCGGGTGCCTTTCAGCGAAAGATTTCCTGAGGCTTGCCAAGAAGCCGGCCCGTTGCAAGGCCACCCGCGGGGCGCAACCCTTCCCGGCATCCACCCGACCGGAGGCCCCCCATGCATCCCCTGCACGCCATCGTCGATTGCGAACGTTACCCCCTTGACCGTCCCGGCAGCGCCGACTGGGATGCGCTCGTCGCACGGACCCGCGCCGCACTTGCCGCCGAGGGCATGGCCGATCTGCCCGGCTTCCTGCGGCCGCAGGCACGCGCGCGGATGGTCGCCGCCCTCGCCCCCGCTTCGAGACAGAGGGCTTTGTCCATGCCCGCCGGCACAACATCTACTTCCGCAAGGAGATCCCGGGCCTGCCCCCGGACCACCCTGCCCTGGCCGAGGTCGAGACGCGCAGCCGCACCCTGGCCGGCGACCGTCTGGAGGGGGATCTGCTGACGCTCTACGAATGGCCGGCCTTTGCGGCCTTCCTCGCCGCGGCGATGGGCAAGCCCGCCCTGCATGCGATGGACGACCCTCTCGCCCGGGTGAATGTCATGGAATACCGCCGGGGCGAGGCGCTCAACTGGCATTTCGACCGCTCCGAGTTCACCACCACCATCCTGCTTCAGGCGCCCGAGGCGGGGGGGCTCTTCGAATATCGTCGCGATCTGCGCAGCCCGGAGGACCCCAATCACGAAGGCGTCGCCCGACTGCTGCGCGGCGAGGATCCCGAACTGCGCCGTATCCGGCTCGAGCCGGGGGCGCTCAACATCTTCCGTGGACGCGACACGGCGCATCGGGTGACACCGGTCGAAGGGGACCGGCCGCGCCTTGTGGCGGTGTTCTCCTATTTCGACCGCCCGGGGGTGCGCATGACTCCGGACGAGCAGCGGGGTTTCTATGGCCGCGCCGCCTAACCGCCCAGAAGGCGCCAGCGCAGGCCCATGGTGCCGCCCACGATCAGCACCGCCATGATCACCGCCAGGACCGATCTTTCGTTCCAGATGCCATAGCCCAGCGCAACGGCAAGACCCAGGCCCAGGGCGAGGCGCCGCCAGCCTGTGCCCTGCGGCAGGACCGCCGCCGCCATCCAGCCCCCCCGATCGCGTTGAGGAGGAGCCACAGCCGGCTCCACCGCCCGAGGCTGGTCTGGAACGGTTCGGGCCACCAGACCAGCCCATAGCCCCGCGACGGCGAGAGCACATCCGCCGACAGATGCACCGCTACGCCGAGAAAGGCTCCGGCCGCGGCCGCCGGCCCGAGCGAGGGCATGAACCACCACAGAAGAAAGGGGACCAACAGCGAATGCGTCAGGATCGACCGGTGATGCAGCAGCCGGATCGCCAGCAGATCGATATCCGGCATCGGCAGGAAGGCCAGGGCCAGGATGACGAAGATCGCGGCCTGTCCCGGCGCCGACAGACCGATCTGCCTGATCCAGATCTCCAGCCAGTCACCCGGATTATCGCCCATCCGGCCCTCCCCTGTCGGCGTCAACGTCGGCGTCAACGCTTTCTTAACCTTTTCATGCGATGAAGGGGCAGGCGATCCCGAATCGCCTGCCCCGTCGCCCTGTCGTTCAAACTCTCATGCCCCGAAAGGAGGCACCGATGATCCGCTGCCTCCTTGCAGGCCGCTTGTCCTGTCTACTCCGCCGCCCGCGCCATGGGGTTGTTGGGATGCGTGGTCCAGTTGGCGTAATCGCCGACGACGATCCCCGTGCGCGGGTCCACGCTGCCCTTGGGCAGCTCGACCATGGTGATGCAGTTCTCCACCGGGCAGACATCGACGCAGAGGTTGCAGGCCACGCATTCCTCGTCCTTGACGGTGAAGACACGGCCGGGCCCCATGGCGATGGCCTGATGGCTGGTGTCCTCGCAGGCGGCGTAGCAGCGGCCGCACTTGATGCACAGGTCCTGATTGATCCGCGCCTTGGTGACGTAGTTGAGGTTGAGGTATTGCCAGTCGGTCACATTGGGCACGGCGCGGCCCACGATCTGGTCCACGGCGGTGAAGCCCTTCTCGTCCATCCAGGCGGACAGGCCGGCGGTCATCTCGCGGATGATGCCGAAACCGTAGGTCATGGCGGCGGTGCAGACCTGCACGCTGCCTGCGCCGAGGGCGAGGAACTCGGCCGCATCGCGCCAGGTGGTGATGCCGCCGATACCGCTGATGGGCAGATCCCGCGTGGCGGGGTTGCGGGCGATCTCGGCCACCATGTTGAGCGCGATGGGCTTGACCGCCGGGCCGCAATAGCCGCCATGCGCGCCCTTCCCGTCGATGGAGGGTTCGGGGCTGAAGGTATCCAGGTTGACGCTGGTGATCGAGTTGATCGTGTTGATGAGGGAGACCGCATCGGCCCCGCCCCGCTTCGCCGCCTCGGCCGGCTTGCGGATATCGGTGATGTTGGGGGTGAGCTTGACGATGCAGGGCATGCGCGAATGCTGCTTGACCCAGCGCGTCACCATCTCGATGTATTCGGGCACCTGCCCGACGGCCGATCCCATGCCGCGTTCGCTCATCCCGTGGGGGCAGCCGAAGTTCAGCTCCACGCCGTCGCAGTCGGTTTCCTCCACGCGGGCGAGGATCGCCTTCCAGCTCTCCTCGTCGCAGGGCACCATGAGCGAGACGACAAGCGCCCGGTCGGGAAAGTCGCGCTTGACGGCCTTGATCTCGCGCAGGTTGACCTCAAGGGGGCGGTCGGTGATCAGCTCGATGTTGTTGAGCCCCATCACACGCCGGTCGGGTCCGTGGATCACGCCGTAGCGCGGGCCATTGACATTGACGACGGGCGGGCCTTCGGCCCCCAGCGTCTTCCAGACGACCCCGCCCCAGCCGGCCTGAAAGGCACGGCGCACGTTGTATTCCTTGTCCGTGGGCGGCGCCGAGGCAAGCCAGAAGGGGTTCGGGCTGCGGATGCCGATGAAGTCGGTTGCAAGGCTGGCCATGATCTCCTCCCCTCAGCCCATGAGCGCGCGGTGGATCGCTTCGGCCGCATCGCGGCCCTGCGCGACGGCGGTCACGGTCAGATCCTGTCCGCCGGGCGCACAGTCGCCCCCGGCCCAGACACCTGCCGGCAGGCGGGCCGGATCGATCTTGCCGCCTGCGGTCGCGACGCCCTCGGGCAGCGGGCCAAGCCGCTGGCCGATCGCCTTGAACACCTGATCGGCCTCGAGGCGGAATCCCTCCTCGCGCAGGCGGAGCCCTTCGGGACCGCTTTCGGTATAGGCGAACTGCACCTCCGTGACGGCGCCATTGCCGCGGATCTCCACCGGGGCGGCCTCATGGATGATGCGGACCCCGGCGGTGGCGGCATGCTCCTGCTCGTGGCGGCTGGCGCTCATCTGCTCCTGCCCGCGGCGGTAGACGATGGTCACGGTCTCTGCGCCCAGGGCGCGGGACTGCACGGCCGCGTCCACGGCCGTCATGCCGCCGCCGATCACGACCACGCTGCGGCCGACGGGCAACGCGCCCTTGTCCGGCGCCTGCCGCAGCCGCTCGATGAAGTCCACCGCATCCTCGACCCCGGCCCGGTCTTCGCCGGGAATGCGCAGGTCGTTGGTGTCCTGCAGCCCGATGCCGAGGAAGACGGCGTCGAACTCGGCCCTCAGCTGGTCGAGCGTCACATCCCGGCCCATTTCCACGCCGCAGCGGATCTCGATGCCGCCGATACCCAGAAGCCAGCTCACCTCCTCCTGAGCGAAGCCGCCCGGCACCTTGTAGGCGGCAATGCCGTATTCGTTGAGGCCGCCGGGCTTGGCACGCTTCTCGAAGACGACGACGTCATGGCCATGCATGGCCAGGCGATGGGCACAGGCCAGCCCGGCCGGCCCCGCACCGACGACCGCCACGCGCTTGCCGGTCGAGGGGGCCCGTGTGAAGGGATGACTGTTGCGGGCCATGCCGGCATCGGTAGCAAAGCGCTGCAACCGGCCGATCTCGACCGGCTTGCCTTCGGCGGCCTCGCGGACGCAGGCCCCTTCGCAGAGCTGCTCCGTGGGGCAGACACGGGCACAGGCGCCCCCGAAGATGTTCTGCGACCAGATCGTCATCGCCGCCTCGACTGGCCGTCCGGCCTGGATCTGGCGGATGAACAGGGGGATGTCGATCGCCGTCGGACAGGCCTGGATGCAGGGCGCGTCGTAACAGAAATAGCAGCGATCCGCCGCCACCTTGGCTTCATGCCCGGTCAGGGGCGGCGCGATATCGGCAAAGTTGCTGGCGATACGCTCGGGGTCCAGACGATGCGGGACGACACCGGGCGTCTGCGGGCTGTTCATGCTTCCCCTCCCTGTGAGGATCTGAAGGGATGCTGCCACAGCTCCAGGATTTTACCAACTGGTAAAATGCGGGTCCCCGGGCCTGCCGGCTCGGATCGCTGCGCCCTGCGCCCCGGTCTGGGGTTCCTCGCCGAACAGATGGGCGATGGAGCCGGCGTAATAGGCGAGCAGCGTCTCCTCGCCATCGCGCAGCCGGATGCGTCCGTCCGCATCCTCGGTCAGGATCCCGCGTGCGGCCAGAAGCGACAGCGCCTCGCCGACCACGAGGCCCACCCCGCGACGGGGCACGACTCCTCCCCGCGCGGCAAGCCAGGCGATATCCGCGCGCACCCGGGCTTCGACCCTTTCGCGGGACAGGGGCCGGTCCCGTTCCAGAAGCAGCGCACGCGCCACGAGGGGGACCGGCAGGGCCGGCATGGCGCAAGCGATGCGTGCCATGAGTTCGGCCCCCAGTGCCTCGGCCGGCCGCTCCGGCCCTTCGGCAAGGAAGGCCTTGAGCGAGAGGGGCGGCCCGAAACTGGCCCGAACCGTACCAAAGCCACGAAAGCGGCCCCGCAGCCAGTCCCACAGATGCGCGGCAAGCCCCTTCAGCACCTCGCCGGGCGTGGGGCGGAATCGGCGGATGCCGGTCACATGGGCCCGGATCAGGAAACGATCCTCGATCACCCGGTCATAGTTCAGGGCCACCGGCACGAAAATCACGTCGCGGCGCCGGGCCAGGCCGTCCTCTGCAATGTAGCTCAGCAGGCCAAGCCGCGGGGGCCCCATCCGTCCATCGAGACTCAGACGACCTTCGGGGAAGATCGCCTGCGTCACCCCCCCGTCCGTCGCCATCTGGACATAGCGGGCCAGAACGCGGCGATAAAGCGCCGAACGGTTCTGACGGCGGATGAAATAGGCCCCCATCATGCGGATCAGCGACGAGAGCGGCCAGACCCGCGCCCATTCACCCACCGCATAGGACAGGGCGGCCCGTTCGGACACGAGCCAGGTGACCAGGACGTAATCCATGTTGGAGCGGTGGTTCATCACGAACACCACCGAGGCGTCCTGCGGCAGCGCGTCGATCGCGGCGAGATCGTTTTCGGACAGCCTCACCCGATAGAGGCCGCGGCTGATCCAGCGGGCCAGCCGCGCCCCCCAGCCGAAATAGAGCGTGGCCGAAAAGGCGGGCACGATCTCGCGCGCATGACGCCGGGCTTCCTCCCAGGCGACGCTTTCGGGAATGCCCCGGGCATGCGCATCCTCGGCGACGGCCTTGACCACTTCGGGGTCATAGACCAGGCGCTCGATCATGTCGTGCCGCCGGGCGAGCTTGAAGGGCGCGATGGGCCGGCTGAGACGGGTATTGAGGCGGGCCACGACGCGCTCCATCCGGCGGCGAAAGAACCAGCGCACCGACGGCACCAGGAAATGGGACGCGAAGGTGACCCCTGCAAAGAGCAGGATCAGCACAAGCAGCCAGAGGGGCAGTTCGACGGTCCGTGTCATGGGGCGACACTTGGCAGGCGCGGCCGATCACGTCCATGCCCACCGAAAGGTCACGGTGACGTTACCGTATCCCTTGCAGGAATGACAGGATGAAAGTCGATTGCATCTTTCATTCCCTTGTCATAGATCCTGTCGATCACCGAATTGCGGATGCTGGAATTGCAAAAATCCGGAATCGTAATCATCGCGGCAGCGTGACCGATAAAATCTGACAGCAAGCCGACAGGATCGTCGAAATGACCGACTACGAAAACATGTCCCGAAGGGAATTGCTGGAACTGCGCGCGCGGATCGATCGTGCCATTGCCGCGGTCGCCGAACGGGATAGGCGCAATGCCCTCAAGGCGGCAGAGGCCGCTGCACGCGAATACGGCTATGCGCTGGAGGAGCTTCTGGAAAGCGCAGGCACGATGCGCCGACGCAGGCCGGGGGGGCGGGGCCGCCGCCGTGAATCCCGCGGGGCAGGCCACCCCCCGTTACCGCAACTCCCGACAATCCTTCGCAGACCTGGTCCGGGCGCGGCCGCCGCCCCCGCTGGGTCCGGGAGGCCGAAGCCAAGGGCCTGACCCTGGAGGATCTGCGCGCGGGCTGATCCCTGTTCTTCGGGCGGAACGCATTGCGACTGCCCCTGCCCGATCGATGACGGCGCGAATATCCGTTTCGGGCGGGGGTTCTGCCTGACGCCGAGCCGGTGACAGGGCAACCGGCCGGGACGTGATGGCATGCGGCCGGTCGGGTGGGACCGACCGCAGCAGAAGCGTCTTACAGCTCGACGGCGATCCGCCCGATCGGGTTCGCGCAGCAGGCCAGGATATAACCGGCGGCGATGTCGTCATCGCTGATCCCGCCGTTATGGACCATGTGCACCTCGCCTGCGGTCTTCTTCACCTTGCAGGTACCGCACAGTCCGAAGGTGCAACCCGACGGGATGTTGAGCCCCGCACGCTTTGCCACCGCCAGCACCGTATCGGTCTGCGCGCAGGGGGCGGTGATGCCGCTGGCGGTAAAGGCGATCTCGGCACCCGAGTTTGCATCGGGCATCACATCGGCGATCACGGGGGCTTCGGCTTCGGTCCGCACGGGCGTGGCGAAGCTTTCCTGATGATAATGTGCCATGTCATAGCCGAGCGAGGCGAGCATGTCGCGCACGGCCTGCATGAAGGACTCGGGCCCGCAGCAGAAGACTTCCCGCTCCAGATAATCGGGGGCCATCAGGCCCAGCATGATCTGGCTCAGCCGCCCCGTATAGCCCGGCCAGGCCCGGAAGGGATCGGGCTCCTTGACGACGAAGCGCAGCTGCAGGCCCGGCACGCGATTGGCGAACTGCTCCAGCCGCTGGCGGAAGATGATCTCGGACGGGCGGCGGGCGGCATGGACAAAGATGATGTCCGGCATCTCGCCCGAATCCCAGGCCCAGGTCGTCATCGACATCATCGGCGTGATGCCGGACCCGGCCGAGATGAACAGGTATTTCTTCGCCGGATGCCGCAGGAAGGAGAAGATGCCCGCAGGCCCCCAGGCCTTGATCCGCATCCCCGGCCGCAGATGGTCCAGCATCCAGCGCGTGCCGATGCTGTTCTTCTGCGCCTTGACGGTCACGCTGATCGACAGCGGGCGCGAGGGGCTGGAGCTGATCGTGTAGGTCCGCTGCAGGTTGCCTCCGGGCACGGGAAGATCGAATGTCAGGAACTGGCCCGGCTGATAGTCGAACCAGGCCCCCGATGGCGCGCGGAAGGTGAAGGTCGCGGTGTCGGGTGTTTCCGGCACCACCATGGCGCATTCCAGCGGCTCGTCATCCGTCCAGGGACGGGCCGTCCAGTTCATCTGGCCCATCGCCCTACTCCGCCGCCAGAGCGGGCTGTGGCGCCAGACGGGCGCTCATCACGCCGCAATACCAGTCGACGAACTGGATCACGCCTTCTTCCTGAATGGTCGAATAGGGGCCGGGCTCATAGGCGGGCGACAGGATGCCCTTCTGGTTTTCCTCGACGACCTGACGATCCTCGTCATTGGTGGCGAGCCACACTTCGGTCAGGGTCTTCAGATCATAATCCACGCCCTCAACCGCATCCCTGTGCACAAGCCAGGTCGTCGTGACTTCGGTTTCCGTCGGGCTGACGGGCAGGACACGGAAGGTGATGGCGTGATCGGCCAGGAAATGATTCCAGGTATTGGGATAATGATACATCAGAAGGCTGCCCGCATCATTGAAGGGCATCCGGCCCATGCGGCGCGACACGGCCGCCTTCGTGCTCATCGTGTAGCTTTCGGCATTGTTCAGAAGGGGAACACGCGCGAGCCGCCACTGGAAATCGGGGGCATGGACAAAGCGCGAGGGCAGGCCTGCGGCCTCGCAGCGCTCCCAATGGGCCAAGATCTCGGGGCTGGCCGAGTGCGGCCCGTCCATCGCGCCGATCTTGGGATTGTCCGAGAAGGTCCGGCAGAGGGAGGGATGCGATCCGCTGCAGTGATAGCATTCCCGGTTGTTCTCGATCACCAGCTTCCAGTTGCCCTTCTCGATGATGGTCGAGGTGAAGGCCACCTTCGCATCAGCCAGCCCCGAAGGCGCAAGATACAGGGCCGCAGTCTTCGCCAGATCGGCAATCGGCGGCGGCACATCGGCAAGGCAGATATAGACGACGCCGCCCAGATCGACGCAGTGCACCCGCTTCAGCCCGAATTTCGCGGCATCGAAATCCTCGCCCATGTCACGGGCCCAGATCAGCCTGCCATCCAGTTCGTAGGTCCACTGGTGATAGGGGCAGACGAGTTTGGGTGCATGGCCGCCGATTTTGGCACACAGACGCTGGCCCCGGTGGCGGCAGACATTGTGGAAGGCGCGGATGCGTCCGTCGGCCCCCTTGATCACGATCACCGGATAGGCGCCGACTGCAGGGTCTGATAATCGCCCGCCTTCTGCAGCGCGGCCGAGGGCAGTGCGAAGAGCCATTCGCGATACCAGATCTGCTCGAGATCCGCCCGATAGACGCCCGGATCGGCGTAGAGCTCTCGAGACAGGGAGAAATTCTTGCGCCGTGCGGCCAGTTCGGCGGCAATTTCGGATTGGCTCAGCATCGTCACCCTCGCTGATCCCTGCCGTCCCGCAGGGGTTGTTTCCTGACACGCAGCCAGACAGAGGGGAATGCGCGCCTCGGCACGGCGGCCCGAAGCAACGCATCGCCCCGCTGCCCACCGCAGCTCGACGTCTCATCGCAAGGCTGGTTTCCGGGCTGAGGGAGCGGCCTTCCGGCCCGGATGCGACGCCTTCCCAAGGGGCTATCCCCCCAGTGGCCCATGCCGCACCCTCTCCCCTTACCGTTGCGGGGGCAGCGCCGGCCTTGCACCGGCTTCCCAATTCTCCGCTGTCGCCAGCGGCACCTTGCGCGACAAGGAAGCCATGTCTGTGCCAGGCGGGATCGACCGTTTGCGACGCTCCCTCCGCCGCACTCGCCATCCCGCCGGAAGGGTGGGCGGGCATCCGCTCTCCTGGCCCGTCCCGATGACCAGATCGCCGGATCGGACCCCCGGTCAGGCATCAGGGTGGCACGATAACGCGCGCAAAGGGCCGGGCAGCCCGGACTCCGCTCCGGCCCGGCCTCGGCCCTCAACCGTAACGGCCGGTGATGTAATGCTCGGTCCGGGGGTGGCGGGGATTGGTGAAGATCTGCGAGGTTTCGCCAAACTCGATCAGCTCGCCCAGATACATGAAGGCCGTCCGGGCGGAAATGCGGGATGCCTGCTGCATGTTGTGCGTGACGATCACGACGGTCGTTTCCTTGCCGATCTCGTCGATCAGCTCCTCGATCTTGGCCGTCGCGATCGGATCGAGCGCAGAGGTCGGCTCGTCCAGAAGCAGGATCTCGGGGTTCGGGGCAAGGGCCCTGGCAATGCAGAGGCGCTGCTGCTGGCCGCCGGACAGTTCATAGGCCGACTTGTGCAGACGGTCCTTCGTCTCGTCCCAGATCGCGGCACGGCGCAGGGCGATCTCGACCGCCTCATCGATCACCCGCCTGTCCGAGATCCCCCGCACGCGCAGACCGGCTGCCACATTCTCGTAGATCGACTTGGGAAAGGGGTTGGGTTTCTGGAACACCATGCCGATGCGCAGACGCACCATGACGGGGTCCATCTCCCTGCCGATCAGATTGGTCCCTTCGGGCAGCAGGGTGATGCGGCCTTCGTAGCGGTTGCCGGGATAGAGGTCATGCATCCGGTTCAGCGCCCGCAGGAGCGTGGACTTGCCACAGCCCGAAGGCCCGATCAGCGCCGTCACCTGCCGATCGAGGATCGGCATGGAGACGTTTCTGATCGCATGGAATCCGTCGGCATAGTAGAAGTTGAAGTTCTCGATGGTCGCCCGCAGCGGGGCGGATTCCGGCTCCGGCCTGAGGGGCGGAGGCAGCGTGTCGGACGGTCTGTCTGCGGCGATTGTGTTCGGCACGGTTGGGTTCCTCAGTTGCGGACGGACCGACGCAGGCGGTAGCGGATATAGATGGCCATGCCATTGAGCGCGAGCGTGAGCACCATCAGGACCACGCCGGTTGCCGCGGCATTGATGTGAAAGCCTTCCTGCGGCCGCGAGACCCAGTTGAACATCTGGATAGGCAGGACCGTGAACTGGTCGTGCAGCCAGGCGAAGCTGATGAAGGGAAAGCTGTCGGTGATCGGTGGCGGGGGCAGGAAGGCGATGAAGGTCAGGGCGCCGATGGTGATGATCGGCGCCGTCTCTCCGATGGCGCGCGACAGCCCGACGATGGCCCCGGTCAGGATGCCGGGACGCGCCGCCGGGATGATGTAGTGCCACATCACCTGCCACTTGTCCGCACCTAGGCCATAGGCCGCCTCCTTCACGATCAGGGGGATGGAGCGGATCGCCTCGCGCGTGGAGACGATGACGATGGGCAGGATCAGCAGACCCAGCGTCATCCCCGCGACAAGGATCGTCTTGCCGAGGTTCAGCCCGTAGACGAAGAGCCCGAGCGCCAGCAGGCCGTAGATGATCGACGGCACGCCGGCCAGGTTGGCGACATTGATCTCGATGAGGTTCGAGATCCAGTTCTTCCGCGCATATTCCTCGAGGTAGAGCCCCGCCAGCACGCCGATCGGAATGGCGAGGACCGCGGTTGTCAGCATCACCAGGATCGACCCGACCCAGGCCGACAGGATGCCCGCATTCTCGGGCCGCCGCGACGGGAACGAGGTCAGGAACTGATAGTCGATCCGGCCCAGGCCACGGATCGCCAGATCGCCGATGAGGGTCAGCAGCAGACCCATGGCCATCACCATGATCACGACCCCGCAGGCGGCCACGACGATGTCGATCCGCTTGGCGCGGGTGATCGCCCCAACGGCCGCGGCAGTGGCCGCTGCCCCGGACAGATTGCCCTCGGTCATGACAGCCATTTCAGTAGACCTCGCGGAACCGCTTGCGCAGGTAGAAGCCGGCAATGTTGAACATCAGCGTGATGACGAACAGCAGCAGGCCCGTCGAGAAGATGGTTGAATAGGCCAGGGTCCCGCGTGGCAGATCGCCGAGGCTCATCTGCACGATGTAGGCCGTGATCGTGGCGGCGCCCTCGCGCGGGTCGAAGGTCAGGTTCGGATTCTGGCCCGCGGCGATCGCCACCACCATCGTCTCGCCCACGGCGCGGGACATGCCGAGGATGTAGGCCGCCGTCACGCCCGACATCGCCCCCGGCAGCACCACGCGAAAGGCCACCTGCCAGCGCGACATGCCGAGGGCATAGGCCCCCTCCCGCAGCCCGTTCGGGACGGCGCGCATCGCATCTTCGGAGACCGAGACCACATAGGGCAGGATCATGATGCCGAGGATGATCGACGGAACCAGCAGGTTGATCCCCGCCAGACCGGGAATGAACTTCTGCAGGAACGGTGTCATCACGATCAAGGCGAAATAGCCGTAGACCACGGTCGGCACCGCCTCGAGCAGCTCCAGCGCCGGCTTGATCGTCTCGCGCACCGCTGTCGAGGCATACTCGGACAGATAGATCGCCATGACCGTTCCCATCGGAATCGCGATCAGCAGCGCCAGGAACGCCACCTGCAGCGTGGAGACCAGAAGCGGCAGCACGCCGAACTGCGCATCCGTGAACACCGGCGTCCACATCGTGCCCGTGAGGAAGTCGAGGATCGGCACCTCGCGGAAGAACATCCAGCTTTCCTCGACGAGGATCACCACGATGGCGGTGGTCACGAAGACGGAAAGGGCGGCGCAGGCGAACATGATCAGGGCCATCATTGTGCCGATGGCCCTGCGGCGGCGGATATAGCCGTTTCTGATGAGGTCATCGGCGGTGGGAATCGGCGATGGCATCCTGTCCAGTCCTTCGGAAAGCAGTCAGGGGCGTTGCCGCCCCTGACCATGGCAGATTACGGGCCTCACTGTTCCGAGGCCAGCAGATCCTCGATGCTGACGCCGACCTTCGATCCGCCCTCGAAATAGGTGCCGGTCCGGCGCTCCGCGACCTTGGCGCGGCCGAGATCGAAGGCTTCGGCGGGCAAGGGCACATAGCCCACTTCCTGCACCAGCGTGACACCATTTTCGGGCGTCATCATGAAGTCCACATAGGCCTGCACCTCGGGACGATCGAGGCTCGCCGCGTTGATGTAGACGAAGAGCGGGCGGGAAAGGGGCTGATAGGTGCCATTGCCGGCCGTTTCCACCGAAGGCGAAACGCAGCTGCCGTCCTCTTGCTGGATTGCGACGGTCTTCAGCTTGTCGGCGTTCTCCTCGTAATAGGCCAGGCCGAGGAAGCCCAGCGCATTCACGTCAGAGGACACACCCTGGACGGTCACGTTGTCGTCCTCGGTCGCGGTGTAGTCGCCGCGCGATTCGTGCTCGACGCCGTTGATCGCGAAGGTGAAATAGTCATAGGTGCCCGAGTCCGTGCCGGCGCCGAACAGGCGCAGCGGCGCATCGGGAAAGCCTTCGCGCACCTGGTTCCAGTTGGTGATGACGCCCTGCGCGGCCGGCTCCCAGATCGTCTTCAGCTCGGCCACGCTCATGCACTCGGCCCAGGTGTTCTCAGGGTGCACGACAACGGCGAGGCCGTCCATCGCGACGGGCAGTTCGATGTATTCGATGCCGTTGGCCGCGCAGGCCTCCATCTCGCCCGTGCGGATCGGGCGCGAGGCGCCTGTCACGTCGAGCTCGCCGCGGCAGAACTTCTCGAAGCCGCCACCGGTGCCCGACAGACCGACGGTCACGCGATTGCCGGTCTGCGCCTGGAATTCCTCAGCAAAGGCCTCCGAAATCGGAAAAACCGTGGAAGAACCGTCAACGGTGACAGTGGCCTGAGCAGCCGCCGGTCCTCCGAAGGCGACGAACGCAGCAGCGGAAGCCGAGGCGAGCAGCAGTCTGGTCATGGCAGGATGTCCTCTCTAGCCGGAGTTGCCGCCGCCTCCTTAGGGGCGTTCTATGACAGAGAGATTACGCTTGTGTAACAGTTCTGTGAAAGCGCAGGAGCGACTGCAAGCCTTTCGCAGGCAGACCTCCCGGATCCGGTTGGGGCCGGAACCGGGCCGAACCCGGGGGCAAAACCTGCTGCGTCTTCACACCACCCGTTCGAGCATCAGCCGCCGGATCTCCATAATGGCCTTGGCCGGGTTCAGCCCCTTGGGACAGGTGCGCGCACAGTTCATGATGGTGTGGCAGCGATAGAGCTTGAAGGGATCCTCGAGATCGTCGAGCCGCTCTCCCGTCGTCTCGTCGCGCGAATCGATGATCCAGCGATAGGCATGCAGAAGCGCGGCCGGCCCGAGATAGCGGTCCCCGTTCCACCAGTAGCTCGGACAGGCGGTCGAACAGCAGGCGCAGAGGATGCATTCATAGAGGCCATCGAGCTTGCGGCGGTCCTCGACCGACTGACGCCATTCGCGTTCGGGCGCGGGGGTGACGGTCTCGAGCCAGGGACGCACGCTCGCATGCTGGGCGAAGAAATGGCTGAGATCGGGGACAAGGTCCTTCATCACGGGCATGTGCGGCAAAGGATAGATGCGGATATCGCCCTTCACCGAATCGATGGCCGTGGTGCAGGCCAGCCCGTTCGCCCCGTCGATGTTCATCGCGCAGGACCCGCAGATCCCTTCGCGGCAGGACCGGCGAAAGGCGAGCGTGGGGTCGATCTCCTCCTTGATCTTGATGAGCGCATCAAGGACCATCGGCCCGCAATCGTCGAGATCGACCACATAGGTGTCGATGCGGGGATTGGCGCCGTCCTCCGGATCCCAGCGGTAGATGCGGAACGTCTTGGTGCGGGTGGCCCCGGCAGGGGCGGGCCAGGTCTTGCCCACGGACATGCGGCTGTTCTTGGGAAGGCGGAACTGGACCATCAGGCGGCCTCTTCGGACGATGGGTCTGGCTTTCGGGCAAGGAACAGGGTTTCGCCCCGGATGAGGCCATGGCGGTGCACGTCGGGCTCCATGGCCGGAAACTCGGACAGGCGGAATCCCGCCTGCCGGATGCGGTCGCGCAGATCGCGACCATAGATCCTGAGATGGTCGGCCTGTCCGAAATGCAGGCGGCGCTCCTCGGGTGCGGTGATCGCGGAATTCTCGTAGGTGGTGGCCCAGCCTTCGATGATCGGGGTGGTCAACAGGACCAGGCCGCCGGGGGCCAGAAGGCGGAACATCTCGGCCAGGGCGCGAATGTCGTCCACATGCTCGAGGACATGGTTGCAGACGATCCGGTCGTACTGGCCATCCGGCAGGCCGGTATCGCAGATATCCAGAAGATGATCGGGCGCGCGGCGGGGAGAGATGTCGGCCGTCTCGTAGCGGGCGACAAGGGCGCGGATGGCGGGGCCGAGCTGCGGTTCGGGCGCCACATGGAGGACGCGATGCGAAGGTCCGAAGGGGCGTTCCCGGTCCATCCAGAGCCGGATCAGCCGATGCCTCTCGAGCGAGCCGCAGCGCGGGCAGCGGGCATCGTAACGGGGCGGATCGCCGAAAGCCGTGAACAGGCCTTCATGTCCGCAACAGGGGCACAGACGCGGAACACGGCCGCGGGCGGCCGCGGCGAACCGGGCAATCACGGCATCGACCGTGCCCCATCGCCGCGCCTTGCCCGCCCGAACCCCCATGCCGCTCAGCGCTGCGCCATGGTGTTCTGGATGCAGCTCAGCGTCTCGGGCCTGGCCAGCACGGCTGAAACGAGCTGTCCCGCCTCCATCGAAGGGCCGCCCGAAGCGGCCAGCGCGGCGATCTCCTGCGGGGCGGCAACGGTCACGACGCAGGCCGAGAGCACCGGCGCATCGGGGGTCAGCTCCTCCAGCATCGGCAGGATCACGCCATAGGCGCGGTTCTGTTCGTCGGAGAACTGCGCGAGAGCGGGGCCGGCAAGGGCCGCCAGCAGGGCACAGAGGGCGATTCGCTTCATGGAAGTCCTTTCCTCACAGACGCGGCGGACGAATCGGCAGCGCACCGGTCCTCTGATAGACGCATTCCTCGTAGACCGCGACCGGATCGCGGCCCGACAGATAGTCCGACGACAGGCCGATGGCCGCACCGAAGAAGGGCCCTTCGCGCGAATTCGCGCCGATGGTGACATTGCCGGTCGGTCCCTGCGCCCGCTGGGCCCTCTCCTCGCAGAGGCGGGCGGCACGGGCCGGGTCCATCGGTTGGGGCGTGCAGCCGGCAACGCCGGCGACGAGGACCGCGGCAAGGGCTGACAGGAAAGCGGGACGCAGCATCAATAGACTCTCGCCTTGGGGGCGATCCGCCTGGGGTCGATCCCTCCCGCTTCGGGCGGGGTCAGCGGATCGGTATGGACGGGTCGGTAGGCCAGGCGCACCCGGCTTCCGTCAACATAGGCGAGCGTATGGACACGCCAATTCACGTCGTCGCGCTCGGGATAGTCCTCATGGGCATGGGCGCCGCGGCTCTCCTTGCGCGCCTCGGCGGAAACGACGGTCGCCAGCGCGTTGGGAATCAGATTGGCGAGCTCCAGCGTCTCCACCAGATCGGTGTTCCAGATCAGCCCGCGGTCGCTGACATGCAGATCGGCCATCTTCTCGGCCACGGCGGTCATCCGCCGCACGCCCTGGGCCAGCGTCTCGGAATTGCGGAAGACGGCGGCATCCTCCTGCATCGTCCGCTGCATCTCGCGCCGGAGCCGGGCCGTGGGCGTGCCGCCCTTCGCATGGCGCAGCGCATCGAAGCGGGCGAGTGCCGCATCGAGCGAAGCCTTCGGCACATCCGGCACGGCCGAACGCGGATCCACCACCTCGGCCGCACGGATCGCCGCGGCGCGGCCGAACACGACGAGATCGATGAGCGAATTGGAGCCGAGCCGGTTCGCCCCGTGAACGCTGGCACAGGCAGCCTCGCCCACCGCCATCAGGCCGGGCGTCACGCGATCCGGGTCCTCGGGCGTGGGGGAGAGGACCTCGCCCCAGTAGTTCGTGGGGATGCCCCCCATGTTGTAATGGACCGTGGGCAGGACGGGAATCGGCTCGCGCGTCACATCCACGCCGGCAAAGATCCGTGCGCTTTCAGAGATGCCCGGCAGGCGCTCATGCAGCACCTCGGGCGGCAGATGGCTCAGATGGAGATGGATGTGATCCTTGAGCTTGCCGACGCCCCGCCCCTCGCGGATTTCGAGGGTCATGCAGCGGCTGACGACATCGCGGCTGGCCAGATCCTTGTAGGTGGGGGCATAGCGCTCCATGAAGCGCTCGCCCTCGCTGTTGGTGAGATAGCCCCCCTCGCCCCGCGCGCCTTCGGTGATCAGGCACCCCGCCCCGTAGATGCCGGTGGGATGGAACTGGACGAATTCCATGTCCTGAAGCGGCAGACCGGCGCGGGCGACCATGCCGTTGCCGTCGCCCGTGCAGGTATGGGCCGAGGTGGCCGAGAAATAGGCCCGCCCATAGCCCCCTGTCGCCAGCACCGTCATCTTGGCGCTGAAGGCATGCAGGGTGCCGTCGTCCAGCTTCCAGGCCAGCACGCCCCGGCAGTCACCTTCGGGACCCATCAGCAGGTCGATGGCGAAATACTCGATGTAGAATTCGGCCTTCTCCTTGAGAGAACGGCCATAGAGCGTGTGCAGGATCGCGTGCCCCGTGCGGTCGGCGGCGGCACAGGTGCGCTGGACGGGGGGGCCTTCGCCGAACTCGGTGGTGTGGCCGCCGAAGGGGCGCTGATAGATGCGCCCGTCTTCCGTGCGCGAGAAGGGCACCCCGTAATGTTCGAGCTCGTAGACCGCCTTGGGCGCCTCCCGCGCGAGATATTCCATCGCATCGACATCGCCCAGCCAGTCCGACCCCTTCACGGTGTCATAGAGGTGCCAGTGCCAGTGATCCGGCCCCATGTTGCCCAGCGAGGCAGCGATTCCCCCCTGCGCCGCCACGGTGTGCGAGCGGGTGGGAAAGACCTTGGTGATGCAGGCGGTGCGCAGGCCCCGCTCCGCCAGACCCAGCGTCGCGCGCAGGCCCGATCCCCCGGCGCCGACGACAATCGCATCGTAACGGTGGGTTTCGACGGGATAGGCGGGCATGGGCATCCCCTCTCGACGGTGCTCAGAAGGCAAGACGCGCGACGGCAAAAAGGCCGACGGCAAGAACGCCATAGGTCGCAATCACCATGGCGGCGATCAGGAGCCGGCGCGCCAGCCCCTGGACATAGTCCTCGATCACGACCTGGGCGCCCTGCCGGAAGTGGTAGAGCCCGACAAGCAGCGTCAGCCCGATCACCAGGGCGGGAAAGGGCCGGCCGAGGGTGGCAACGACCTCCTCATGGGGCCGGCCGAGAAGCGAGCCGAAGGTGAACACGAACAGCGGCACGAGAACCAGCAGCGCGATCGAATTGACGATCATCAGCCAGAAATGCTCGGTGCCCCCACCCGAGGCGCCAAGCGCCTCTGCACGCTTGCGGACGGTGACGAAGCGGATCATGCGCGCCTCCATGGAGTCAGATCCACAGGATGAGGACGGTCAGCCCCGTCAGGACGAAGGACAGGGCGAAGATCGCCTGCCCGAACCGGACGGCGTTGCGGATCTCGAGCAGGCGCCCCGTGGCCCAGACCAGATGGCGGATCCCCGCCAGCATGTGATACCACAGGGCCCAGAGGCTCCCCAGAAGGATCAGCTCGCCGAGGGGCGAGCGCAGGAACCCGTCCGCCACGGCAAAGGCGCGCGGCCCCGTGGCCGCCGCGATCAGCCACCAGACGACCAGCACAGCCCCCAGCGCAAGGCCCAGCCCGGTGATCCGGTTCAGGATCGACGAAAAGGATGTCCACTGGAAGCGGTAGGCCGATCCCAGCATGAAGGGCGACAATGGGCGGTTGCCACGCGGGATGTCGGGCATGGGCTCCCCCTCCTGATCCGGGTCCGGGACTCCTTTGCCCGGTTTGACCCGGTCTGTCACGGGGTTGGACGGCCGGATGACGGCTCTGGATCGCAAAAATCGCCTCTTGTGATCACTGCCCAGTCGCTTGCGATCACGCTGCGGAGTGATTGCCCCTGATCGCCCGAGCGCCCCCGATCGCCGCCGGCCGACACAAAAGGGGCGCCGGTTGCGGCGCCCCTGAGACGTGATCACAAGGGAACGGGTCAGAAATCGAAGCGATCCACCACCCGCCGCCGCCCCAGCGTCAGCGCATCGGCCACATGCACCATCGGCGACAGGTCCACCTCGCATTCGCCTGCGCGCACCAGTTCGGCAAAGCGGCGATAGAGCGCGGGATACTCGCCCTCGGCGCTGCCCTCCTGCTCCTCGCCGTTCACGAACAGCCGGTTCCCCCCCTCGCGCAGCAGGAGCGTGCCGCCATCAGTCTCGATCTCGATGTCCCAGAGCGGCTCGCCGGGGAACAGCCAGTCGAGTTCCATCGCGATGCCGCCGGTGAAGAGAAGCCGCGCCGCGATCGGGGTCTGGCGGTTCGCCGGCACGTCGAGATCGGCCTCGATCAGATGCACGGGTTCGGGCAGGATCGCGGTCAGCACCGACAGTGCGTTGATGCCGGGATCGAAGACCCCCATGCCGCCGGGCTCGAACACCCAGTCCTGTCCGGGATGCCAGTGGCGCACATCCTCCATCCAGGTGATGCGCCCGCCCCGGATCGCCCGCCCGGCCAGCCAGTCCCGCGCTGCCGCGACCCCCTTGCCCATCCGGGAATGCCATGTGGCATACAGCGTCAGGCCCCTCTCCCGCGCCAACCTCTCGAGCGCATGGACCTCGGCCAGGGTCTGGCCGGGGGGTTTTTCCAGCATGACATGGCGGCCGGCCTTCAGGGCCGCCTCGGCATGGGCAAAGCGCGGCTGGGGCGGCAGGGCGAGAGACACCGCCCCCACATCCGGCCGCGCGGCCAGGAAGGCCACCATCCTCTCAAAGGCGTCCACGCCCTCCACCCGGCCATGGCGCGAGACGGTCGCCGCCAATGCCCAGTCCGGCGAGGCCGCGAGGGCGGGAACATGCTGATCGCGGGCGATCTTGCCGATCCCCACCAGGGCAATCGGCGCTCTCAATGCGATTCCCTCCCCACCGGGGCGCCGCGGCAGCCCTTGAGAAAGTCGAGATCCGCCCCCTTGTCCGCGCCTTCCACATGCAGGTGGAAGAGCCGTGCATACCCCCCCTCGGGGACCGGGACGGTGGGCTTCCATGCCGCCAGACGCCGGGCGATCTCCTCCTCCGGAACATCCAGATGGAGCCGCCGGTTGGGCACGTCGAGCTCGATCCAGTCGCCATCGCGCACGATGGCGAGGGGGCCACCCGCCGCCGCCTCGGGGCTGGTATGCAGCACGACCGTCCCATAGGCAGTGCCCGACATGCGTGCATCCGAAATGCGCACCATGTCGGTGATGCCCTTGCGCAGCACCTTGGGCGGAAGCCCCATGTTGCCCACCTCGGCCATCCCCGGATACCCCTTCGGCCCGCAGTTCTTGAGCACCAGGACGCAGGTCTCGTCCACGTCGAGCGATTCGTCCTCGATGCGGGCCTTGTAGTCGTCGATATCCTCGAACACGACGGCGCGCCCCCGATGGACCATCAGCGCCGGCGTCGCAGCCGAAGGCTTGAGCACCGCCCCGTTGGGCGCAAGATTGCCCTTCAGAACCACGATCCCCCCGGACGCCGCGAGCGCCCGTTCGGGCGGACGGATCACATCGGGGTTCCAGTTGCGCGCCTCGCGCACCTCCTCCCACTGGCTGCGGCCCGAGACGGTCAGCGCATCGCGATGCAGAAGGCCCATCTCGCAGAGCTGGCGGATCACCGGCGGCAGCCCGCCGGCATAGTAGAACTCCTCCATCAGATATTGCCCCGAGGGCATCAGGTTGACGATGGTCGGCACATCGCGTCCCAGCCGGTCCCAATCGTCCAGGGTCAGATCCACCCCCACCCGTCCGGCGATGGCCAGCAGATGGATCACCGCATTGGTGCTGCCGCCGATGGCGGCATTGACGCGGATCGCGTTCTCGAAGGCCTCGCGCGTCAGGATGTCGGACGGCTTGAGATCGTCCTTCACCATCTGGACAATCCGCCGACCCGAGAGCTGGGCGATCACGCGCCGGCGCGAATCCACCGCCGGGATCGCCGCATTGCCGGACAGCGCCATGCCCAGCGCCTCGGCCATCGAGGCCATGGTCGAGGCCGTGCCCATCGTGTTGCAGGAGCCTGCCGAGCGCGACATCGAGGCCTCGGCCTCGACGAACTCCTCGGGCTTCATTGTCCCAGCCCGCACCGCCTCGGAGAAGCGCCACAGATGCGTCCCCGATCCCACTGTCTCGTTGCGCCAGTAGCCGTTCAGCATCGGCCCGCCCGAGACGACGATGGAGGGCAGGTCGCAGGACGCCGCCCCCATCAGCAGCGAGGGCGTGGTCTTGTCGCAGCCCACCAGCAGCACGCAGCCATCGATCGGCTGGCCGCGGATCGTCTCCTCCACCGCCATCGCCGCCAGGTTGCGGAACATCATCGCGGTGGGGCGGAAGGCGCTTTCGGAGACGGAGAAGACCGGCACCTCGACGGGGAATCCTCCCGCCTCCCAGATCCCGGCCTTCACCTTCTCGGCCAGCTGGTCGAGATGGGCATTGCAGGGGTTGAGCTGCGACCAGGTGTTCAACACGCCGATGATCGGGCGGCCATCGAAGAGATCGGCCGGGAATCCCTGATTCTTCATCCAGGCGCGGTGATAGATCGCATCCTTGGTCATTCCCGCATACCATTCCTGCGAACGCAGGCGGCGGGGCCAGGGCTTGGGTGTGAACGGCATCGGGCTTCCTTCAGAGGGGGCGGACGGTGGCCGGGCCACGATCGGCCTCGACAGCAAGCGGATTGCGCAGCGGCAGACCGAACGGCGCAGCCTCGATCTCGAAGACATCGCCCGGTGCGGTGCGCAGGCCATCGGCCCAGCTCAGCGTCGCGGTACCGAGGAAATGCACATGCACATCCCCCGGGCGGCGGTGGAGAGCATATTTGAAATGATGATGTTCCAGATTGGCAAGGGAATGGCTCATATTCGCCTCGCCAGAGAGGAAGGGCCTTTCCCAGATCACCTCTCCCCCGCGGCGGATGCGCGAGATGCCCTCGACATGGGCCGGCAGATCGCCCACCAGGATCTCGGGGCCGAAGCTCGCCGGGCGCAGCTTGGAATGGGCCAGCCAGAGATAATTGACCCGTTCGGTCGCATGATCCGAGAACTCGTTGCCCAGGGCCCAGCCCACCCGCGCGGGGGTGCCGTCCGGGGCGATCACATAGATGCCGGCGATCTCCGGCTCCTCGCCCGCATCCTCGGCAAAGGCGGGGGACAGCAGGGGCGCCCCCGGCGCGACGATCATGCTTCCGTCGCCCTTGTAGAACCATTCGGGCTGGACGCCGGGCAGACGCTCGGGCTTGCCGCCCTCGAGCCCCATGCGGAACATGCGCAGCGAATCCGTCGCATCCTCGGCCCGGGCCTTCTGATGCATGGCATCGCGGGTGGCGGCACTGCCCAGATGCGTCAGCCCCGTGCCGGTGACATGCAGATGCGCGGGATCGGGATGATGGATCGGGGACAGCACGCGCCCGTCCTCCAGCAGCCGCGCGAGGTCCACCGCCTCGCCCAGACCCCGCGCCGCAACCGCCTGCGCGAGGCTCTGCCCCGCCTCCAGCGCCTCGAGCGCCAGTTCTCGCACAGATGAGGCTCCGCGCACCACGGCTGCCTCCGTTCCCTCGCGGGCGACGACGGCAATCCCGCCCCCGGCCGTCCTGATCTGGCTCAGATGCATCACTTGCTCTTGTTGTAGACGTCGAAGATCACGGCGGCCAGCAGAACGAGGCCCTTGATAACCTGCTGATAATCCACGCCGATGCCCAGCATCGACATGCCGTTGTTCATCACCCCCATGATGAGGGCGCCGACGACCGCGCCGACGATCTTGCCCGAGCCGCCCGACATCGACGCCCCGCCGATGAAGACGGCGGCGATCACGTCAAGCTCGAAGCCCGTGCCCGCCTTGGGCGTGGCCGAATTGAGACGCGCCGTGACGACCATGCCGGCCAGCGCCGCCAGTGCCCCCATGTTGACGAAGCACAGAAAGGTGAGGCGGTCGGCATTGATCCCCGACAGCCGCGCGGCCTTGAGATTGCCGCCGATGGCATAGATGCGCCGGCCGATGACCGTGCTCTGGGTCAGGAAGGCATACAGGATCGTCAGCACCGCCATCGACACGGCGACATTGGGGATCCCGCGGAAGCCGGCCAGCTTCCAGCCCACGAAGATGATCGCGGCGGCGATCACGAGGTTGCGCAGCCAGAAGAACCCCTGCGGTTCGACCGCGATCCCATGGGCGATGTTGCGGGCCCGTGCCCGCGCGCCCATCCAGAGGATGGCACCCGCGGCGATCAGCGCCACGGCGAGCGCGGTCCAGTTCGGCTGGCGCGCGAAGGCCTCGAACTCGGGCAGGGCGAGGCCCACGAAATCGGGAACATAGCCGGTAGAGAGCGACTGGAACTCGCGATCGAAGGGACCGATGTTCTGCCCCCCGAGGGTCCAGAGCGTCAGCCCGCGGAAGACCAGCATCCCCGCCAGCGTGACGATGAAGGACGGAATGCGCCAATAGGCGATCCAGTAGCCCTGCGCCGCCCCGATCAGCGCGCCGATGGCCAGCCCCGCCGGCACCACCGCCCAGACGGGCCAGCCCCATTTGACGGTCATGACCGCCGCGCAGGCCCCCGTGAAGGCGGCCACCGATCCCACCGAGAGATCGATATGCCCCGCCACGATCACGAGCAGCATCCCCAGGGCCATGATGATGACATGGCTGTTCTGGAGGAACAGGTTGGTGATGTTGGTCGGCGACAGGAAATCGACCGGATTGGCCGGCACGACGCGCAGGATCACGACAAAGAAGGCGACGATCGCGATCAGCGCGAAGATCATGCCGTTCTCGCGCAGGTTCTCGCGCAGGTAACCCCGGCCTTCGGCGATGGCGGCGGCGCCTTCGCGCAGGCCGGCCACCGTCCTGTCCCCTGATCCGATCCGCGCGGCGGGGTCGTTCATTTCAGCCATGGACGGCCTCCTCCCTCTGGTGGCCCTGCAGGATGATGGACATGATGCGTTCCTGACTTGCCTCCCCGGCCTCGAGCACCGCCAGGATGCGCCCCTCGCCCATCACGGCGATGCGGTCGCACATGCCCAGAAGCTCGGGCATCTCCGAGGAGAATCATCACCACGCCCCGTCCCTCGGCCACGAGACGGTTCATGATGCCATAGATTTCGAACTTGGCCCCCACATCGATGCCGCGCGTCGGCTCGTCGAGGATCAGGACGCGCGGTTCGGTGAACAGGAGCTTGGAGAGCAGCACCTTCTGCTGGTTGCCCCCCGACAGGTTGACGACGCGCTGGAACACGCCCGGCGTGCGGATGCCCAGCGCCTGACGGAAGCGCTCGGCCACCCCCTGCTCCGCCTGCGGATCGAGCACGCCGCGCCGCGACACGCCGGCGAGATTGGCCAGGGTGATGTTGGTGACGATCGGCTCCTCGAGCACGAGGCCCAGCGCCTTGCGGTCCTCGGTGACATAGGCCAGCCCCGAGGCCAGCGCCTTCTCCACCGTGGAGACATCGATCTCCCGTCCGCCGATGCGCACGCGCCCGCGGATATCCCGCCCCCAGGAGCGGCCGAAGATCGACATGGCCAGTTCCGTCCGCCCCGATCCCATGAGCCCGGCGATGCCGAGGATCTCGCCCTCGCGCACCTGGAAGGAGATGCCCTTCAGGAAATCGCGTCGGGATGATCGGGATGGCGCGCACGCCAGTCCTCGACCTCCATCAGCACGGCGCCGGGGCGGCGGTCGCGCTCGGGATAGCGATGGGCCATGTCGCGGCCGACCATGTCGCGGATGATGCGCTCTTCCGACAGCCCCTCGCGCGGGAGGGTCGCCACCGCCGCCCCGTCGCGCAGCACCGTCACCCGGTCGGCCACGCGCCGCACCTCGTTCAGCTTGTGCGAGATGATGATCGAGGTCACCCCCTGCCGCTTGAGATCGAGCAGCAGGTCGAGCAGCGCCTGACTGTCATTCTCCTGCAGCGCGGCCGTGGGTTCGTCGAGGATCAGCAGGCGCACCTTCTTGGCCAGGGCCTTGGCGATCTCCACAAGCTGCTGCTTGCCCACGCCCAGATCGCCCACCGGCGTGGTCGGCGCCTCGCGCAGGCCGACCTTCGCCAGAAGCTCGGCCGTGCGGCGGTTGGTCTCGCGCCAGTCGATGACGCCGCCCCGCGCCCGCTCGTTGCCCAGAAAGACATTCTCGGCAATCGACAGCAGCGGCACCAGCGCCAGTTCCTGATGGATGATCACGATGCCCGCCGCTTCCGAATCCGGGATCCCGCGGAACCGCGCCTCCTGTCCGGCAAAGCGGATCGTCCCCTCGTAGCTGCCATGGGGATAGACCCCCGACAGCACCTTCATGAGCGTGGACTTGCCGGCTCCGTTCTCGCCCACAAGGGCATGGATCTCGCCCTCTTCCACGCTGAGCGACACGCGATCGAGCGCCCGCACACCGGGGAAGGTCTTGGTGATCCCCTGCATCTCGAGGAGTGCGGCCATGCTGGTCCTCCCGCATCAGAGCCCGGGGAGACATGCCTCCCCGGGCCCGGTCCTCACTGAAGCTGTTCGGCGGTGTAGTAGCCCGAACCGATCAGCACTTCCTCCCAGTTCGAGGCATCGACCGGGACCGGCACCAGCAGATAGGACGGCACGACCTTCACGCCGTTGTCGTAGGTCTCGGTGTCATTGATCTCGGGCTCGCCACCCTGGAGCAGGGCATCCACCATGCCCACGGTGACGCGCGCCAGCTCGCGGGTATCCTTGAAGACGGTGGAGTACTGCTCGCCGGCGATGATGGACTTGACGGAGGGAATCTCCGCATCCTGCCCGGTCACGCAGGGCCAGGCGAGATCGCCCGAACCATAGCCCACGCCGCGCAGCGAGGACAGGATGCCGATGGACAGCCCGTCATAGGGCGACAGGACGCCATGGACGACCTTGTCGCCGTAATTCGCCGACAGGATATTGTCCATCCGGGCCTGCGCCGTGGCGCCGTCCCAGCGCAGCGTGCCGACGACATCCATCCCCATCTGCCCCGACGGGATGACGATGTCACCCGCATCGATCATCGGCTGCAGGACCGACATCGCGCCATCATAGAAGAAATAGGCGTTGTTGTCGTCGGGGCTGCCGCCGAACAGCTCGACATTCCAGGGCTTCTGGTCGGGGAAGCGCTCCTGCAGGCACTGCACGAGGCTGTTGGCCTGCAGCACGCCGACCTGGAAGTTGTCGAAGGTGGCATAATAGTCCACATTCTCGCTGTCGCGGATGAGACGGTCATAGGCGATCACGGGAATGCCGGCCGCCGCCGCATTCTCAAGCGCCCCGGACAGCGTCGTGCCGTCGATGGCCGCGATCACGAGGGCATCCACCCCCTGCGCGATCATGTTCTCGACCTGGCTGAGCTGGGTCGGGATGTCATCCTCGGCATATTGCAGGATGGTGTTGTAGCCCGCAGCCTGGAACTGCTCGACCATCGAGTTGCCGTCCGAAATCCAGCGGGACGAGGATTGCGTCGGCATGGAGATGCCGATGGTGCCCTTGTCCTGGGCAAGGGCCGGGACGCCGGCGACAAGCGCGGCGAAGGAAATCGCGGCAAGCGCCGCGCGACGGGTCGTCATGAAAAGTGTCCTCCCTGGGTTGCGCGCAACACGCGCGGCCCTGCGATGCACCCGCGACGGGTTTCCGCCGTCGGGCAGGGCTGCACCATGCCGACGCTTCTCCTCATCGTCAAAGACGGATACGGACATGATACATATCGGAATCGTCATGTCATGGACCGTCTTCTCCGTCGTGGCCTGCGCCTCGCCCATCTGCGCCTGATGGCCGCCCTGCTCGAGACCGGCGCGCTCGGCATCGCCGCGGCCCGCGAAGGCCTGACCCAGCCGGCGGCCTCGCGCCTCCTTGCCGAAATCGAACGGCTGGCCGGCACCCCCCTCCACCGGCGCGAGGGACGGGGCCTTCGCCTCACGCCCGAGGGCGAGGCTCTGGCCCGCCGCGCCGCCCGCGCCCTTGCCGAGATCGCCGCCGCCTCGCGCGAGATCGCGGAGATGGGGGCAGGCGTGGCCGGCCATGTCCGCATCGGCTCCGTCACCGGGCCGGCGCTCGACCGTGTGCTGCCGGCGCTGCGGGCCGCCCGTCTCGCCCATCCCGGCATCACCTGCGAGGTGGAGGTGGCCCCGTCCGATCCGCTCGCCGCGCTCCTGCTCGAAGGGCGGCTCGACTTTGCCCTCGCGCGGCCGCCCGAAGGCCGCGAGGCGCTCTTCGATCACGAACCGCTGGAGGAAGAGCCGGTGGCCCTCGTGGTGCGGCGCGGCCATGCGCTGACGCGCCAGCCCCGGATCGCCCCCGAAGCGCTGCTGGATTACGACTGGGTGCTGCCCCCCCAGGGGGCGCTGCTGCGGCGCACCGTGCTCGAGCGGCTCGCCGCGCTCGGATTGCCGGCGCCGAAGGGGCGGCTTGCCACCGCGTCCTTCCTGCTCACCCTGGCCATGCTGCGCGAATCGAACGCCATCGCCCCCATCGCCCGTGCCGTCGCGCGGCGCTTTGCCGAAGGGCCGGAGACAGGGATGGTGACCCTGCCCTTCGACCTCGGCATCGTGGTGCCGACCTACGGCCTTCTGACGCCACGGGGGGGCCCGGCTGACCCCGGCGGCGGATCGCATCCGGGCGCTGGTGCGTGCCCAGATCGTCAGCCCCGGCCCTGCCACGGGATCTGCCCCCGCTCCGGACGGGGCCTGATGCCCCGAGACGGGCTTGAACGGCGCCTGCGCCGGCGGCAATCTGCCCGGAAACGCATCCCCCGCAGCCGAGGCCCAGATGGACACCCTCTACGACCGCGCCAATGATCCTCGTGCCGTCATCGAGGCCGACCGCGCCCATGTCTGGCACCATCTGATCCAGCACAAGCCCTTCGCCCCGGGTCCCAACCAGATCGACCCCCGCATCATGGTCGAGGGGCGCGGCCTGCGCGTCTGGGACATTACCGGCAAGGAATATGTGGATGCCGTCTCGGGCGGGGTCTGGACGGTCAATGTGGGCTATGGACGCGAACGCATCGCCAATGCCCTGCGCGATGCGGTCCTGAAGCTCAATTTCTGGGCCGGGGCCAACGGAACCATTCCGGGCGCGCTGTTCGCCGAGACGCTCATCGCGAAGATGCCGGGCATGTCCCGCGTCTATTTCTCCAATTCCGGGTCCGAGGCCAACGAGAAGGCCTTCAAGATGGTCCGCCAGATCGCCCACAAGGTGCATGGCGGAAAGAAGTGGAAGATCCTCTACCGGGACCGCGACTATCACGGCACGACCATCGCCTGTCTGAGCGCCGGCGGCCAGCAGGAGCGCAACGCCCTCTACGGCCCCTTCGTCCCCGGCTTCGTCCAGGTGCCCCACTGTCTTGAATACCGCGCGGGAGAGCTCGCCGGCGAAGGCTATGGCGAACGGGCCGCCGACGCCATCGAGGAGGTCATCCTGCGCGAAGGCCCCGATACGGTGGGTGCGCTTTGTCTCGAGCCCATCACCGCCGGCGGCGGCATCATCGTCCCGCCGAAGGGCTACTGGGAGCGCGTGCAGGACATCTGCCGCAAATACGACATCCTCCTGCATATCGACGAGGTCGTCTGCGGCATCGGCCGGACCGGCACCTGGTTCGGCTATCAGCAGTTCGGCATCCAGCCCGACATCGTCACGATGGCCAAGGGCGTGGCCTCCGGCTATGCCGCCATCTCCTGCACCGTGACCACCGAACGCGTCTTCGAGATGTTCAAGGACGACACGGACCGGCTTGGCTATTTCCGCGACATCTCTACCTTCGGCGGCTGCACGGGCGGGCCGGCGGCGGCGCTCGAGAACCTCGCCATCGTCGAGGAGGAGGATCTGCTCGGCAATTCCGCCCGCATGGGCGCAAAGCTGCACGAGAAGCTCTCGGCCCTGATGGAGCGCCAGCCCCTGATCGGCGAGGTGCGCGGCATGGGCCTCTTCCAGGGCGCCGAACTGGTGGCCGACCGCCAGACGCGGGAGCCGCTGGCCGAGGCCAAGGTCCAGGCCGTGGTGGCCGATTGTGCGAAGCAGGGCGTGATCATCGGCGCCTCCAACCGCTCCATGCCGGGCTTCAACAACACGCTTCTCTTTGCCCCCGCGCTGATCGCGACCGAGGATGATCTGGATCAGATCGTCGCGGCGGTGGAGGCAGCCCTGAAGCGGGTGGCCTGACCCCCGTCCCGCGTCAGCTCTCCAACGCCCGGCGTCCCCGGCCAGGGGGCGCCGGATCGCCTTCCCCTTCGGACTGCAGACCTCAGCCCGGCCCGGCCTTGCCCGCGTCGGGACAAAGGCGTGGACTTTCTTCCCTGCGCTCTCTGTGCAACCGTATTCAAAACCTTGCAGCGGAGAGCGAATCATGCAGGCCTTCCAGTTTCATACCGTTCCTGCAATCCGTTTCGCCGAAGGCGCCGTCGAGGACCTCGCACGCCTTGCTGCGGCACGGCTCGGCCCGCGGATCCTGCTGGTGACGGATCCGGGGCTGCGACGGCTCGGACTGATCGATCCCGCCCGCCGCCAGCTCGAGACGGCCGGCAGCCATGTCACGATCTTCGACGCCGTCGAACCCGATCCGGCCGAAGCCACGCTGCACCGGGCCGTGGCGGCCGGCCGGCAGGCCGCCGTGACCGGGGTCGTGGGCCTCGGAGGGGGCTCCTCCCTCGACGTGGCCAAGCTTGCCGCGCTGCTGCTCGGTTCGGGCGAACCGCTGGACGAAGCCTGGGGTGTGGGCCGGGCCCGCGGACCGCGTCTGCCCCTCGTCCTGATCCCCACCACGGCGGGCACCGGTTCCGAGGTGACGCCTGTCGCCATCCTGACCGTCGGCGGAGAGGAGAAGCGCGGCGTTTCCAGCCCCCTTCTGCTGCCCGATCTGGCGCTTCTCGATCCGCTGCTGACGCTGGGTCTGCCCGGTCCCGTCACCGCCGCCACCGGCATCGACGCGATGGTCCATGCCATCGAGGCCTATGCCTCGGCCAGTCCGAACAACAACCCGCTCTCCCGCGCCCTCGCGCGCGAGGCGCTGCGCCTGCTGGGCGGTCATATCCGGCAGGTCATGGCCGATGGATCGGACAGGGCCGCGCGCGGGGCGATGCTGCTGGGGGCGATGCTCGCCGGGCAGGCCTTCGCCAATGCGCCGGTCGCGGCGGTCCATGCGCTGGCCTATCCCCTGGGAGGGATGTTCCATCTGGCGCATGGGCTGTCCAATGCCCTGGTCCTGCCCCATGTCCTGCGCTTCAATGCGCCGGCGGCGGCAGCCGCCTATGCCCGGATCGCCCCCGATGCCTTCCCCGATCTGGCGGCCATCGCGCCCGAGGAGCGCCGCGCCCTGGCCTTTGCCGACCGCCTCGCGGGCCTGTGCCGCGACCTCGGCCTGCCTGCCCGCCTGCGCGATCTGGACATCCCTCGCGAGGCCCTGCCCCGGATGGCGCGGGCCGCCATGCAGCAGACCCGTCTCCTTGTGAACAATCCCCGGCCCGTGACCGAAGGGGATGCCCTGGCGATCTACGAAGCCGCCTGGTGAGCCCGCTCCATGGCCGGCCGGCATGACCCGTTGCCGGGATCCCGCCTGATCCGGGATCCCGGCTGGCCGTCCCTACTGTGCGGCGATGCGCTCGGGCGGGGTAAAGCCGAAACTGAAGGGCGCGGGTTCTCCACGCTCGGCCCGCATGGCGGCGCGCAGGGCCTCGGTCGCGGCATCGTCCACGCTGCCGTCTTCCTTCAGCACCACGCCATAGTCGCTGCGCGCCTTCCCGGGCGAGACGAGGTCATGGCGCACATCGCGCGCCACCAGCGCCGGATCGCGATCAAGCGGATCGCCCCAGCCCCCGGCCCCGGCGGTGATGAAGATGATCGTGTCGCCGGCCTTCACCGCCAGATTGTCCTTCTTGGACGGCAGGCGTTCGCGTTCGCCCGATCCGGCGCGGATGATCCACTTGCTCGAGGTGCCGCCATAGAGGCCGCCATTGATGCCCCAGGGCGGGACGATCTCGCGGTCGTCCTGGATGGAGACGCGGCCGTCTTCCAGAAGCCGGTAGACCTTCTCGATGCCGCATCCGCCCCGGTGGAGGCCCGCCCCGCCCGAATCGCGCGTCGGGCGGTAGCTTTCCACGAGGACGGGATAATAGTTCTCGATGTATTCGATGGGCGTGGCCGAGAAGAGCGGCCACCAGGCGTGCCCGTCGAGCCCGTCGCCCCGCGGCCGCCCCGGCACGCCGCCGAAGAGCAGCTCCATCAGCTGGAAATAGCGCCCGTCCCTGTCATGGCCGGTGAAGATGAAATGCGGGCTGGTCCCATAGCCGGCGGCCATCGACAGATGCGGGGCCCGCTGCCCCAGCGCCCCGGCCTGACAGTCGAAGAAGCGGGTATGCGTGTTGAGCCGGTTCGACAGCGCCGCCGGGAATCGGGGATTGAGCAGCGATCCCTCCGGCAGGACGATCTCGAAGAGGTCGTAGAAGCCTTCGTTGAACATGATCGAGGGGTCGAAGGCCATGATCATGTAGACGCCGAAGAACAGCTTGCACAGCCCTTCATGGATGTGGAAGTTGATCGGCCCCGGGGCCTGGTCATCGGTGCCGGTCCAGTCGAAGACGGCCTTTTCGCCCTTGCGGTAGATGGACAGGCGCATGCGGAAGGGGCCATTGCCCAGACCGTCGTCATCCACCCAGTCCTCGAAGGTGACGGGTTCCTCGGGGATATAGGTCTCGATCAGGGTCTTCATGGCGGCATGCGTGCGCTCCAGCAGCAGGTCGCAGGCGGCCATGTAGGTTTCGCGGCCAAAGCGGTCGCACAGTTCGCGCACCCGTGTCGCGGCCGTCCGGCAGCCGGCGATCAGGGCCATCAGATCGGCGCGGTTCATGTCCGGCGTGCGGGTGTTGTTGAGCATGATGTCGAGCACGCCGCGGTTGAGGACGCCGCGTTCGTAGATGCGCACCGGGGGAATGCGCAGCCCCTCCTCCCAGATCGTGTGGGCATCCACCGGCATGGAGCCCGGCACCTTGCCGCCCACATCCACCATGTGGCCGAAGATGGAGCTGAACCCCACAAGCACGCCGTCATGGAAGATCGGCATCATCACGCACCAGTCGTTGTTGTGCGAGATGGATCCCTTGCAGGCATAGGGATCGTTCCAGACGAACACGTCGCCGTCATGGATGTCGCCGCGGAACTTCTCGACGATGGCGGGGATGTAGGACCCGAACTGTCCCACCACCATCTGCCCGCGTTCGTTGCAGATCATGGGGAATTCGTCGTGCTGTTCGCGGATCACGGGCGAGAGGGCGATGCGCACGACGACATTGTCCATCTCGAAGCGGGCGTTCTTGAGCGCGTTCTCGATGATGTCGAGCGTGATGGGATCGACGGTCGCGGGCATGGTCAGGCTCCCTTGGCGAGGGGACGGATGAGAAGGTTGCCGTGGCGATCCACCTCGGCGGCGTGACGGGGCAGCAGGACGGTCGTGGTGTCATACTGGCGGATGATGGCGGGCCCCTCGATGCGGGTCCCGATGCCGAGCTTCGTGCGGTCGTAATGGGGGGTCTGCACCCATCCGCCATCAAAGAAGGCCGGTCGTGTCTCGATGAGGGCATCGGCCGGGTCGGTGGCCTCGGCCAGGACGGGGATCTCGTCCACCGGTTCGGTGGCGCCATGGGCCACCACGCGCAGCGCGACCAGCTCGACCGGGACATCGAAGCGCACCCCGTAGAGCCGTTCATGCAGGGCATGGAAGGCCTCGAAGACGGGATCGAGCGGCCCGCCCCGTTCGATGGCGCCAGGATCGGGCAGATCGACCGTCACTTCGAAGCCCTGCTGTTCATAGCGCAGGTCGAGCGAGAAGGTCAGGCGGCGGTCGGCTTCGGCGACATCCTGTTCGTCCAGCCAGGCACGGGCCTGTCCGGCCAGATCCCGCAGGGCGGCCCAGACGGCCTCGGGTTCGATTCCGCGGGCGGTGCGGATGAAACTGCGCACGAATTCGTTCTTGAACTCCGCCTCGAGAAAGCCCAGCGCCGAGAGGACCCCGGGATTGGCCGGGACCACCACCGGATAGCAGCCGAGCAGCTCGGCCAGGGCGTTGGCATGCAGCGGCCCCGCGCCGCCGAAGGCCACAAGGCCGAAATCCCGCGGATCGAGGCCGCGCTGCACGGTGATGACCCGCAGGGCGCCCAGCATGACCTCATTGGCGATCTGAAGGATGCCGCGCGCCGCTGCCTCCGCGGAAAGGCCGAGCTTTTCGCCGATGGCCGCCACCGCCCCTCGGGCGGCCTCCACATCCAGCGTCATGTCCCCGCCCAGCAGGACCGGCGGCAGATAACCCAGGACGGCATTGGCGTCCGAGACGGTCGGTTCCGTGCCGCCGCGGGCATAGCGCCCGGGGCGGGCCCCGGCGCTGCGCGGCCCCACGCGAAGCGACTTCGTCAGGTCCGAGACCTCGGCGATGGACCCGCCCCCCGCCCCGACCGACCGCACATCGAGCGTCGGGACCTTTGCGGGGAAATAGCCGACCTCCGTCGAACGCGAGATGGTCGGCCGGCCGTCCAGGATCACCGAGACATCGGTGGATCTGTCCCCCCCATGTCGAAGGCCAGCAGATTCCCAAGGCCCGTCCGCCGGGCCAGCATCACCGTCGATGTGACGCCGCCTGCCGGGCCGGACAGCACCGTATGCACGGGGCGGTCGGCGGCGGCGCGCGCGCTCATCAGCCCGCCATCCGAGCGGACGATGTGCAGCCGCGCCCGCACCCGTTCGGCCGCCAGGCGGTCCTCGATGCGGCTCAGATAGCGGGTCATGATCGGCCGCCCGTAATCGTTCATGACCGTGGTGATGGCGCGGTCATATTCACGGAACTCGGGCAGGATCTCCGAGGAGAGCGAGACCGGCACATGGGGATGGCGCTGCTGCACGATGGCGCGCAGGCGCTGCTCATGGACCGGATTGGCGTAGGAATGCATGAGCGAGATGGTCAGGGCCTCGATCCCCGATCCGCAGAGATCGTCGATGAGGCGGGTGGCCTCCTCCTCATCGAGAGGGCGCAGGATGCGCCCCCGGGCATCGATCCGTTCGGGGATGCCCCGGGTATCGGCCAGCGAGGCCAAGGGTTCGGGCTTGTCCATGACGATCCAGCCGAACAGCGGCCCGGGCGTCCAGGACTTGGCCAGATGCAGGGTGTATTCGAATCCCTGCGTGACGAGGAGGCCGACCCGTGCCCCCTTGCCCTCGAGCACGGCATTGGTGGCCACCGTGGTGCCGTGCAGCACCAGATCGATGTCCTCCGGCCGGATGCCGGCCTTCTCGCAGATCAGGCGGACCCCGTTCGCGACACCGATCGACTGGTCCTCCGGGGTGGAGGGGGTCTTGGCCTGGTAGACGCGCCCTGTCCTCGAATCATGCATCAGAAGATCGGTGAAGGTGCCACCGACATCGACTCCCAGCCTCATGCTCCCTCTCCTGCCGGACGGCGTCCGTTCCTCGACGCCACTTGAATGCGTATTCAATACACACTAGTCTGCCGTTGCGGCAGGTCGCAAGACCTTTCCGCAGCCGGTCGCAGGGGGCGGGGCAGACGGATGTCCCGGATGCCGCGCGGCCGGCCGGAACCCGAATGCAGACGGAACTTGCCATGGGTCAGGGCGCAGGGACGCTGTACGACAAGATCTGGGACAGCCATGTGGTCCGGTCCTATGCGGACGGCACCGATCTGCTCTATATCGACCGGCATCTCGTGCAGGAGGTGTCCAGCCCGCAGGCCTTCGCCGGCCTTCAGGCTCGCGGCCTGCCGCTGCGCCGGCCCGATGCGCATCTGGCAGTGGCCGATCATGCCGTGCCCACATTGCACCGCGACCGCCCCCTGCGCGAGGGGCTCGCCGCCCGGCAGGTCGCCCGGCTGCAGCAGAATGCCCGGCATTTCGGCATTCCCTACATCCCCATGCACGACCGCCGGCATGGGATCGTCCATGTCATCGGCCCCGAACTGGGCTTTACCCTGCCCGGTGCCACGCTGGTCTGCGGCGACAGCCATACCTGCACCCATGGCGCCTTCGGGGCCCTCGCCTTCGGCATCGGGGCCAGCGAATGTGAAAGCGTATTCGCCACCCAGACCCTGCGTCAGCGCCGGCAGAAGCGGATGCGTATCCGCCTGACGGGCAGCCTGCCGCGCGGGGTGACGGTGAAGGATGTCGTGCTGGCCCTGATCGCGCGCATCGGCATCGCCGGCGGCGCCGGCCATACCATCGAATATGCCGGCCCGGCGGTCGAGGCGCTCTCGATGGAGGGACGCATGACGCTCTGCAACATGGCCATCGAGGCCGGCAGCCGCGTGGCGCTGATCGCGCCGGACGAACGCACGCTCGACTGGCTGCGCGGCCGCCCCCTCGCCCCGCAGGGCGACCGGTGGGCGGCTGCCGTCGCCGACTGGCGCCGCCTGCGCAGCGATCCCGATGCCGCCTTCGACCGCGAGGTGGACATGGACATCTCCGACCTCGCCCCGCAGGTGAGCTGGGGCACCACGCCAGAGGACTGCGCCCCCGTCACCGGCCATGTCCCCGATCCGGCTGCCGTCAGCGATCCCGTCCGCCGCCGGCGGATGGAGCAGAGCCTGGCCTATATGGGCCTTGTCCCCGGCACCCCCCTTCGGGACATCCGCATCGACCGGGTCTTCATCGGCTCCTGCACCAATGCCCGGCTCGAGGACCTGCGCCGGGCCGCACAGGTGGTCCGCGGGCGCCGCGCCGCCCCCCATGTGCGCGCCATCGTCGTCCCCGGTTCGGCGGCGGTCCGCCTCGCCGCCGAGGCCGAGGGGATCGACCATGTCTTCCGCGAGGCCGGCTTCGAATGGCGCGATTCGGGCTGCTCGATGTGCGTGGCCATGAATGACGACCGTCTGGCCGAAGGGGAACGCTGCGCCTCCACCTCCAACCGCAATTTCGAGGGACGCCAGGGCAAGGGCGGACGCACCCATCTGATGAGCCCGGAAATGGCCGCGGCCGCCGCCCTCGCCGGGCGGCTGACCGATGTGCGGGACTGGGCCTGACCCATGGAACCCTTCGTCACGCTCGAATCGGTCGCCGCCCCCCTGCCCGAGGCCGGAATCGATACGGATGTCATCTTTCCCGCGCGCTTCCTGCTGCTGCTGGACAGGGCGGGGCTGGGCCGGCACCTCTTTCATGAACGCCGCCATGCCCGCCCCCCGGGCAGCCCGCCCTTCGTGCTCGACCGTCCGCCCCATGACCGGGCACGCATCCTCGTCACGGGGCCGGATTTCGGCATCGGATCAAGCCGCGAACAGGCCGTCTGGGCCCTGGCGGATTTCGGCATCCGCTGCATCATCGCCCCGAGCTTCGGCGAGATCTTCCACGCCAACTGCTTCCGAAACGGGCTGCTGCCCGTGACCCTGCCTCCGGCCGATCATGCCCGCATCCTGGCCGAGGCCGAGGCCGCCCGCCCCCTGGTCGTGGACCTGCCCGCCCAGACGATCCGCCTGGCCGGCGGGGAACGGATCGGCTTTGCCATCGAGCCCCATCGCCGGCAGGCCCTGCTGGAGGGCCTCGACGAGATCGCCCTGCTGCTGCGCGAGGACGCGGACGCCATCGGCGCCTTCGAGGCGCGCCAGCGCGCGCAGCGCCCCTGGCTGTTCCTGACCCGCGAACAGCTCTCCCATTTCGACGATCTGACGGAGACCCCGGCCAATGGATGACCTCCAGGAGAACTACCGCCGCGCCTATGGGGGACGCCTGGGCTTCGGCCGCAGGCCGGCCCTGCTGCTGATCGATCTGGTCCGCGCCTATTTTGATCCCGCCTGCGATCTCTATGCCGGCTGCGAAGAGGCCCTGGCCTCTGCCCTGCGCCTGCGCGCGGCGGCGCGTCAGGCCGGCGTGCCGGTGGTCCATACCCATGTCGTCTACCACCCCCATGCGCTGGATGGCGGGCGCTTCTTCCAGAAGGCCCTGCCCCTGCGCCATTTCCTGCGCGGCAATCCGATGGGCGACTGGGCCCCCGGCCTGCGGCCCGCCGAAGACGAACTCGTCGTCGCCAAGCAGCATGCCAGCGCCTTCTTCGGCACTTCGCTGGCGGCCACGCTGACCTGCTGGGGCGTGGACACGGTGATCCTGACGGGGGTGAGCACCTCGGGCTGCATCCGCGCCTCCTGCGTGGATGCGAATGCCCATGGCTTCATCCCGATCATCCCGCGCGAGGCCGTGGGCGACCGCCACCCCGCCCCGCACGAAGCCAATCTCTTCGACATGGACGCCAAATACGGCGACGTCGTCTCCGAGGCCGAAACCCTCGCCTATTTCCAATCCCTGAAGGACTGATCCCTTGGCCAGAAAGAGCCTTCGCGCCGCCCTCGAGGCCGGCCGCTTCGTCGCCGCCCCCGGCCTGCACGACATGATCGCGGCCGTCATCGCCAATCGCGTCGGCTTCGATTTCGTCTATGCCTCCGGCTACTGGACCACGGCCTCCGCCCATGGTCTGCCCGATGCGGGCCTTGCGACCTATACCCAGATGCTGGACCGCGTGGCGACGCTGGCGCGGACCGTCGAGGCGGGGGTGATCGCCGATGCCGATACCGGCTATGGCGGGCTGCTGAATGTCCATCATACCGTGCAGGGCTACGAGGCCGCCGGCGCCGTCGCGATCCAGATCGAGGATCAGGACTTTCCCAAGAAATGCGGGCACACGCCCTTCAAGCGGCTGATCGCCCTGCGCGACATGGTCGAGAAGGTGCAGGTCGCCTGCGAGGCGCGCCGCAACCCGGACACGCTGATCATCGCCCGCACCGATGCGCGCCAGGCCGAAGGCTTCGAGGGCGCCGTCCGGCGCGGCCTGGCCTATGCCGAAGCGGGGGCCGACATCGTCTTTCTCGAGGCGCTCGAGAGCGAGCAGGAAATGCGCGAAGCCTGCCGCCGCATCCCCCGGCCGATGATGGCCAACATGGCCGATGGCGGCCGCACACCGATCCGCAGTGCGACCGAACTGCAGGCCATGGGCTATGCCATGGCCATCTATCCTTCGATCACGGGACTGGCCGCCGCCCGGGCGATCGAGAATGCCCTGACCGTGCTGAAGGAGGAGGGCACCTCCGATTCGCCGCGCCTGCCCCTGTTCTCCTTTGCCGAATTCAACCGCCTGATCGGCTTTCCGGCGGTGTGGGAATTCGAACGCCGCTGGGCGAGGACCGACGGCACCTGAAGGGAGAGGACGGAAATGGCACGCATCGCCTGTATCGGCACCGGCATGGTCGGCAGCGCCTGGGCCGTCGTCTTCGCCCGCGCCGGCCACGAGGTGATGCTCTTCGACAGCGAGCCCGCCCAGGCCGCAAGGGCCCTGACGGCCATCCGCCGGATGCTGGACGATCTGGGGGCCGCGGGCCATCTGGCCGAGGGGGCGGCGGCGGTCATGACGCGCATCCACACCGCTCCTTCGCTGGCCGCGGCGGTCGAAGGGGCCGCCCATGTCCAGGAAAGCGTGCGCGAGGACTGTCGCGGTCAAGCGTCAGGTCCTTGCCGGGATCGCCCGTCATGCGCCGGCGGACGCGGTCCTGGCCTCCTCCACCTCCGCGCTGCCCGGCAGCAGCTTCCTGGGCGATATCGAAGGGCCGGAGCGGGCGCTTGTCGTCCATCCGGTCAATCCGCCGGCCCTGATCCCGCTGGTGGAAATCTGCGGGACGGACCAGACCGCGGCCGATACGGTCGAACGGACACGGGCCTTCATGGAATCGCTCGGCATGCGGCCGGTCGTGCTGCGGCGGGAGATCGCCGGTTTCCTGCTCAACCGCCTGCAATACACGCTGGTGGCCGAGGCGATGCATCTTGTCGGCGAAGGATACTGCACGGCCGAGGAGATCGACATCGTGATGACGCAGGGTCTGGCTCTGCGCTGGTTGTCCGTGGGGCCCTTCGCGACGGCGCATCTGAATGCCGCCGACGGCTTTGCGGGGTTCGTCGCGCGGCTCGGGCCGATGATGCGGCGGATGGGGGCCGAGGCCCGCACCACCTATCCCTGGACCGAGCAGCAGGCCGCTGCGATCCATGCCGAACTCTGCCGTCGCATGCCGGTCGAGGCCCTTCCCCTCTGGCAGGCGTGGCGCGATCGCCGCATCCTGGCCGCGCGCCGCCTGCAGGAGATGGGGGACGAGCCCTGACGCCGGGCATCCCTGCCCGCGCGCGGCCCGGGCGGCCCGGGCGGCCGGGGCGCGGCAGGCCGGGGCCTCAGGGGCCGACCTGCCGCGGCACCGTCTCGCGCCAGACGAAGACGGGGGGGATGCGGCGATCGATGCCGGGCTCGATGGGCCGGTCGGGATCGTCCAGATGGAGGATTGCCAGCGCGTCTTCCGCCATCTGCTCGATCGGCTGGCGCACGGTGGTCAGGCGATAGGGCCAGCGCGCGCTTTCGGCGATGTCGTCGAAGCCGCCGACCATGACATCGCGCGGCACGCGCAGGCCCATCTCGCCCCGCAGCGCGTCCATCGCGCCCATGGCCATGATGTCGTTGATGCCGAAGATGGCATCGGGGACGGGATGGCCCTCCTCGCGGAAGGCTCGCAGGACGGCGGCATGGGCCCCGGCATAGAGCGATCCGCCCTCGAGCTCGAGGATGCGGCTCCGCGGGATCCCCGCTTCGAGCAGGCGCAGCGTGAACCCCCTGAGGCGGTCCTGGCTCGTGGTGCCCCGGGGATCGCCCTTGATGACGGCAAAGCTGCGGCCCGGCATCGAGAAAGGCTTCGGCCATCATCTGGCCCCCCTTCTCGTTGTCGCAGCGCACGCCCGAGGCATCGCTGCCGGGGATATAGCGGTTGAACAGCACGATGGGGATGCCGCGGTCGTGGCAGAGGCTGGTCATCCGGGTCGAGATCTGGGCCGCGGTCAGGATGATCCCGTCCACCTGATAGCGCAGCACGCGCATCAGCGCGGCATCGCTGTCGCCCCCGTTCTCGACCGAGAAGGTGAGGATGTGCCGCCCCTGCGCCTGAAGCCGCTCCATGAGGATGCGCAGGACCTGGACATAGAAGGGATTGTCGAGCGTGCCGAGAATGACGGCAACCATGTTGGTGCGCCGCGTGGTCAGGCTGCTGGCGATCGAATTGGGCACATAGTTGAGCTTGCGCGCCGCCTCGAGGATGCGCTGCCGCTTGTCCTCGGCCAGGCTCGATCCGGGCGTGAAGGCGCGCGAGACCGCCGCCTGCGAGACCCCTGCAAGCGCCGCCACATCGCGCGAGGTGATCCGGACCCGGTTCATGATCGCTCTCCACACTGGACTGCCATCGTCCTGCCATGCCGCGGCGACACAGCCGATGGTTCCTGCTGCATAAATGCGCGAAAGCCGCCTTCCGTCCAGTCGCCATGCCACGGCCCCGATGCGGCAAAACCGATTGACAGAAGAGCCCCGTCCCCAGTAATGAAAGCGTATTCAAAAACAGGATCCGGCCGGGGGTCGGAACCGGATCCGCCAACACCAACAGGGGATCACCGATGACACGTCCGTCCTGCGCCGCCCTGCTTCTGTCCTGTGCCCTGACGGCCCTGGCCATCCCCGCCTCCGCCCAGGAGGTGGATCAGGCCGGACTGCAACGCGCGGCCGAAGCCCTGGCGCCCTATCAGTCGCTCCCCGTCTTCGAGGCACCGGGCGAACCCTTCGATGCGCGCGCCTGCGCCGAAGGCCGGCGGATGCTGTCCATCCCCAACAATTCGGCCAATCCCTTCCTCAAGGGGATCATCGACCGCATGAAGGAGGCCGGGGCGCTGGTCGGCCTCGAGGTCGTGGAGTGGGAGAACCAGGGCCAGCCCAGCCAGTGGGTGCAGGGCTTCGAATATGCGATCCGCGAAGGCTTCGACATCATCGACCTGATCTCGGGGATCGATCCGGCGACGGTGGATCCGCAGGTGCGCGCCGCGACCGAGGCCGGGGTCAAGGTCATGACCTCGCATTTCTACGACCCCTCGATGGAACAGCATCCACTGGTTTCCTCCTCGCTGACCATCGATTTCAACGAGGTGGGTCAGATCCTCGCCAACTGGTCGATCGTGAACACCGGGGGAGAGGCGAGGATCGTCCTGATCGTCTCCAACGAGGTGCCCCCCACGCATCCGCTCGTGGCCGGCATCAAGGACACGCTGGCCGCCAACTGCCCGACCTGCGAGATCGTCGAGGAGATCAATGTCGGCGTCACCGAATGGGGGACCAAGATCCAGCCCGCGGTTCAGTCGGCGATCCAGGCCAATCCGGATGTGAACGTCGTCATCCCGATCTACGATTCGATGTCGCAATTCGTCGTCCCGGCCCTGCGCCTGACCGGGACGGCAGGAACGATCAAGGTGCCGACCTTCAACGGCACCCCCTTCGTGCTGGACTTCATCCGCGAAGGGGTCGTGTCGATGGATATCGGCGAAAGCCTCGACTGGATCGCCTATGCGACCGTGGACGGCCATCTGCGCGATCTGTGCGGTCTCGAGACGCCCACAGCGCTGAATGTGCCCTTCTACATCTTCGACAGCAGCAATGTCGAAACGGCGGGCGTTCCCGCCCAGTTCGATACCGGCTATGGCGATGCCTACATCGCCGGCTTCCATGCGCTGTGGGGCCTGGACGGCTGATGGCCGCTTCCGCGCCCCTCCGCGGCGAGACGCCTGCCCCGGCCGGGGCGCCCCCGGTGCTCGAACTCTCCGGCCTGAGCAAGAGCTTCGGGGGGCGCGCGCCCTCGACCGCGTCGCCCTCTCTGTCGCCCCCGGCGAGGTGCATGGCCTGCTGGGCAAGAACGGATCGGGCAAGTCCACGCTGGTCAGGATCCTGGCCGGGTTCCATGCGCCCGATCCGGGCGGACGCATGCGCTTCAACGGCGAAGAGGTGGCGATGCCGCTGCGCCCCGGCGATTTCCGGCGGCTGGGGATGAGCTTCGTGCATCAGGACCTGGGCCTCGTGCCGAGCCTGACCGTGCTCGAGAATCTCCGCCTTGCGGATCTGATCGCGGCGCGGGGGGCCTTCATCGACTGGCGCCGGGAAACCCGCCTCGCACAGGAGGCGCTCGGGCGCTTCGGCCTCGCCCTCGATCCGCAGGACCGGGTGGATCGCCTGTCGGCCGTCGATCGCGCCCTTCTGGCCATCGTCCGCGCCTTCGAGGAGATCCGCACAGCCTGCGACACGACCGGGCGGCCCGGTCTGCTGATCCTGGACGAACCGACGCCCTTCCTCCCGCAGGAGGGGGTGGCCCGCCTCTTCGATCTGGTGCGCGGTATCGTCCGGACGGGATCGAGCGTCGTCTTCATCTCTCACGATATCGACGAGGTGCGCGAGATCACCGACCGCGCCACCGTCCTGCGCGACGGCGTGGTGGCTGGTCACCTGGTGACGCGCGATGCCGGGCATGACGATTTCGTCGAACTGATCGTGGGGCGGCGGCTGGCCCGGCGCGAAGGCCCCCGTCAGGGCACACCCCGCCGGTTCCCACCCCTGGCCGAGATCCGGGGTGCCGAAGGCCCGCGGCTGCCGCCCTGCGATCTGTCCATCGGCCGGGGAGAGATCCTCGGCCTGACCGGACTGATCGGCTCGGGCTATGAGGAGGTGCCCTATCTGCTCTTCGGGGCGCGGCGGGCGAAGGGGGGGCATCTGCGTCTGGACGGCGGGGCGGAACAGCCTCTCGTGGCCATGACGCCGGCACGGGCGCTCGAGCAGGGTCTGGCGCTGCTGCCGGGCGACCGCAACAGGGCGGGGGGGATCGGCAGCCTTCCCGTGGCCGAGAACATGTTCCTTTCCGATCTGGATCGCTTCATGCGCCGGGGCATCCTGCGCCGGGCCCGCATGCGGCAGGAGGCGCGGGATCTGGGAACCCGCTTCGAACTGCGCCCCAACGATCCCGATCTGCCGCTCGCCGCCCTGTCGGGGGGCAATGCCCAGAAGGTGATGCTCGCCCGCTGGATGAACCGGACGCCGCGCCTGCTGCTGCTCGACGAGCCGACCCAGGGGGTCGATGTGGGCACGCGGGCGCTGATCTTCGAGGCCCTGCGCCGCGCGGCAGCCGAAGGCATGACCGTGCTCTGCGCCAGCTCCGATGCCGAACAGCTGGCCGAGATCTGCGACCGCGTCCTTGTCTTCGCCCGCGGCCGCATCTGCACCGAGATCACGGGCAGCCGCCTGACCCGATCGGGAATTGCCGAGGCGTGCTATGCCTCGGCCCGGCTCGACCCGGACCGCCCCGCCCCATCCCGGCCTGCCAGCGCCCCTGCCCGCCTTCGCGCCTGAGGTCGCCCCATCACGGACAGACAGGCAAGACCCATCATGAACTACCGACGGATGTTCGAGCGCACAGCCCTCCTTCTCGCCTGGGGGATGCTGATCGTCTTCTTCGGAGCCCTGATGCCGCAGTCCTTCCTGCGATGGGGCAATTTCTCGATCATGCTGGCCTCCTACGCGCCGGCGCTGCTGCTGGCGATGGCGATCATCGTGCCGCTGACGGCGGGCGACTACGACCTGTCGGTGGGGGCGTCGCTGACGCTCTCCTCCTGCCTGATCGGGGTGCTGAATGTCTGGCATGGCTGGCCGATCGGGGTGGTTCTGGTCATGGCGCTGCTGTCGGGGATGGCGGTGGGGCTCGTGAATGCCCTCTTCATCCTGGTCTTCCGCGTGCCCTCGCTGGTGGTCACGCTGGGGACGACCTCGCTCATCTCCGGTCTGGTCCAGTGGATGACCAATTCCTCGAGCATCAGCGGCGTGCCCCCTCGCTGGTGCAGGCGGTGGTGGGCACGCGCCTGCTGGGGGTGCCGCTGGCCTTCTACTATGCGCTCGTGGCGGCGCTGGTGATGGCCTATGTCTTCGACTTCACGCCACTGGGACGGCGCCTCCTCTTCGTCGGCCGCGGGCGCGAGGTGGCGCGCCTCAACGGCATCGCCGTGGACCGGGTGCGGGCCGGGGCGCTGGTGGTCTCCGGGCTTCTCTCAGCCGCGGCGGGGATCCTCTATGCCGGTGTGCTGGGTTCGGCCGATCCCTATTCGGGCCTCAACTTCCTGCTGCCGGCCTTTGCCGCCGCCTTCCTGGGGGCAACCGCGATCATTCCCGGCCGCTTCAATCCCTGGGGGGCGCTGGTTGCGGTCTATTTCCTGGCCACCGGCATCACCGGCCTGACCATGATGGGCATTCCGCTCTGGGTCACGAATGTCTTCAACGGCGCAGCGCTCATCCTGGCCGTGACGATCTCCCAGATCACCCGGCGGCGCGAGGTGTCGGACATCGGCTGATCCTTGGGGGGCGGCGTTCGCGTAAACGGAATCTTAACCTTTCCGCGGTATCCTTCTTCCATCGCTCGAATCGCAGAAGGAACCATGCCGTGACCCTCCCCACCCCCGTGACAGACGCGCCCCGCGCCGGCATCCTGCCGCTGCGTCGCGCCGTTGCGGCGTGCGGGAGTGTCCTCATGTCTGCCTGCCCTGTCCTGCCTGCGCTTCTGCGTCTCGGCCCTGCCCTGCTGTCGGTGTTCATGATGGCCCTGTCCGCCATGCCGGTGGCGGCACAGGATGGCCCCGATTCCTGCGAATACGCCCGCGACAACGAATGCGATGAGGCTCGCTTCGGCGGCACCGGCGCCTGCGCCGACGGAACGGACAGTTTCGATTGCGCGATTCTCGCCTCCGGGGCCTTCGACGATTCCTGCGAATGGGCACTGGACGGGGAATGCGACGAACCTCGCCTTGACGGCGTCTCCTCCGCCTGCCGCGACGGCACGGACACGACGGATTGCCGTGGCGTCCCCACCCGGGCCGAGGCGCTCGAGGCGCTGTTCGCCCTTCTGCCTGCCGATGTGCGGGCCCGTCTGGGGACGGACAGCTGCGAATGGGCGAATGATCTGGAATGCGATGATGCGGCCTTCGGCGGCACCGGGGCCTGCCCGGCCGGGACGGATGCAACCGATTGCCGGGGCTTTGCGCGGGGGCGACGATTCCTGTCGCTGGGCCTCGGATCGCGCCTGCGACGAGCCGGGGATCGGCACCGGCGTCTGCGCCGACGGCACCGACACGACGGATTGCGCCCCTGTCGCCTGGCTGCGCCATCGCGACAACAGCTGCATCACGGCCTTTGACGGGGTCTGCAACGAGCCCTCCTCGGCCGAGTTCCAGGGCGATGGCCGCTGCGAGGCGCTGACCGATACCGCCGACTGCATGGGCCGCCTGCGCCCGGCCGAGGCGATGGATCACTTCTTCGGCCGCGACGACCGCTATCTCGTGGATACGACCGTGCTGCCCTTCCGGGCGGTGGGGCTGCTGACCCTGGCCGACGGGGGCGGCTGCACCGGCACGCTGGTGGGCCGTCGCACGGTGCTGACGGCCGCCCATTGCGTGCTGGACGAAGAGGGCCATCTTGCCCTGCCGCAGATCTTCGAGGCCGGGCTGCAACAGGGCCGGCGCCAGGGCAAGGCCCGGGTCGTCGCCGCGACCTTCCCGCCCGATTACCTCAAGTCCGAAGGGGAGGAAGGATTCGACTGGGCGCTGGTCACGATCGACCGTGATCTGGGTGTCGTACTCGGGGCGTTGCCCGTCCATGTCCTCACCGCCGAGGAGATTGCCCAGGTCCGCCGCACGGGGCTTGTGGTGGATCAGGCGGGCTATTCCTGGGACACGGGCGAAAACCTGTCCGGGCATCGTGCCTGCCGCGTGACGATGGTGCGCCCGGACCACTCGATCCTGCACGAATGCGACACGACGCGGGGCGATTCGGGCTCTCCGCTCCTGCTCCAGACAGATGCGGGATGGGCCATTATCGCCGTGGAGAGTCAGTTCTTCGACCCCGAAACCAAGGGCGGCGCCTTTGCGGGGGGCACGCTGGCTGTGGATAGCCGTGCCTTTGCCCAGGCGGTGGCTGATGCCCTTGCGGCAGAGGGGGCGGCTGAGGAGGGGGCCGAATGACCACGCCCCGCCGCCCTGATCCCCGCCGCCCTGATCCCTGCCGCCCTTCCCCCTGTCGGCGGGCTCTGCCGGGCGCGGGCGGATCAGCTCCGGGCGGCCAGCATCGCCTCCTCGAGGATGTCGAGCGCCTCGGCAAAGACCGCATCGGGGATGGTGATCGGCGCGAGGAAGCGGATCACATTCCCATGGACGCCGCAGGTCAGCAGGATCAGGCCGCGCGCCTGCGCCTCGGCCTTGACGCGGTTGGCAAAGTCGGGATGGGGGGCTCCTTCGCCGGGGCGGTTGAACTCCACGGCGACCATGAAGCCGGGACCGCGCACTTCGGCGATCTCGGGCACACGCTCGCGCATCGCCTCGAGCCGCTGGCGCAGCCGGCTGCCCAGGGCGTTGGCCCTGTCGCAGAGGCCTTCCTCCTCGATCACGTCCAGCACGGCATGGGCGGCGGCGATGCCGAGGGGGTTGCCCCCGTAGGTGCCGCCGAGGCCGCCGGGATGGGCTGCATCCATGATCGAGGCGCGCCCCGTGACGGCGGCGATGGGGAGCCCGCCGCCCAGGCCCTTGGCCATGCAGGTGAGGTCGGGCACCACGTCGTAATGCTCCATGGCAAAGAGCTTGCCGGTGCGGGCAAAGCCGGTCTGCACTTCATCGGCGATGAGGACGATCCCGTGTTCGTCGCACAGCGTCCGCAGGCCGCGCATCAGCTCGGCGGGGGCCTGGTAGAAGCCCCCCTCGCCCTGCACCGGCTCGATGATGATCGCGGCCACGCGTGCCGGGTCGAGATCGGCCTTGAAGAGCTTCTGGATCCCCGTCAGGGCATCGGCGGTCGATGTCCCGTGCAGGCCGATCGGGAAGGGGACGTGGTAGACATCCGGCATCATGGGGCCGAAGCCGGCCTTGTAGGGCTGGACCTTGCCGGTCAGTGCCATGCCCATGAAGGTGCGGCCGTGGAAGGCGCCGCCAAAGGCGATGACGGCGCTGCGTCCGGTGGCGATGCGGGCGATCTTGACCGCATTCTCGACGGCCTCGGCCCCGGTGGTGACAAAGACGGTGCGTTTCTCGAAATCGCCCGGCACCAGGGCATTGAGCCGTTCGCCCAGGGCGATGTAGCTCTCGTAGGGCAGCACCTGATGGCAGGTATGGGTGAACCGCTCGAGCTGGGCTGCGACGGCGGCCATCACCTTGGGGTGGCGGTGGCCGGTGTTGATCACGGCGATGCCGGCGGCAAAATCGATGTAGCGCCGCCCTTCGACATCCCAGACCTCGGCATTTTCGGCACGTTCGACATAGATCTGCGTCTGCATGCCGACGCCCCGTGCGATGGCGGTCTTGCGGCGCTCGGCGATTTCGGCGTTCTGCATGGGGCTCCCCTCCGGTTCCGGGCTGCCTTATGGCATGGGCGGGGCCTGCCCCGCCAGAGCGGGGGCGACGACCTTCGGGCCAGTCCGCGGCCTGCATCTCCATCAGGCGCGAGGCGGTGCGCGCGAATTCGAAGGCGCCCTCGCCTTCGACATAGAGCCGGTCGGGCGGCGCTGCGGCCGAAGCGAAGAGGGTCACCCGCGCTTCGTAGAGCGCGTCGATCAGCGTCACGAAGCGGCGGGCCTGGTTGAAGTTCTCGCTGCCCAGTTGCGGGATCTCGTCGATGAGCAGCACCCGCACCGCGGCGGCAAGCGCGAGATAGTCCGCCGGCCCGAGCGGACGGCCGCAGAGATCATAGAAGCTGGCGCGTGCCGCACCGTTGTGGAAGGCGGGCAGGTCCAGTTCCCGCCCCATGACGCGCAGCACAAGCGGGCGGGACTCTCCGCCGGCGATATCGTCCCAGACCGCTGCCATCGCCGCGCGCGCGGCTGCGTCCACGGGGCAGAAATAGCGCCGCGCCCCCATCAGTCGCCCACGGCGGTGATCGGTGCCCGATGACAGTTCGACCGTCTCGCATTCCGCCTCGATCATGGCGATGAAGGGCAGGAACAGATGCCGGTTCAGCCCGTCCTTGTAGAGATCGCCGGGGGGGCGGTTGGAGGTGGTCACCAGCGTGACCCCCTGTGCCCAGAGCCGTTCGAACAGTCGGCCCAGGATCATCGCGTCGGCGATGTCCGTGACCTGCATCTCGTCGAGCGCAAGGAGGCGAGCCGAGGCCGCGATCTCGTCGGCCACAGGCAGGATGGCGTCCGCCGTCCCGCCTTGCGCGCCCGACCCAGCGCCGCCTGCACCCATTGCATGAAGGCGTGGAAATGCTCGCGCCGGACGGGGATGCGCACGCCCAGCGCCTCGAGCAGGAGATCCATGAGCATGGACTTGCCCGTACCCACGCTTCCCCAGAGATAGAGGCCCTTCACCCTTTGCGGCCGGCGCAGCAGCCCCTTGCGTGGCGGATCGAGAAGGGTCGCCGCCAGGCGGTCGAGGATCGGCAGCACGGCCTGCTGCGCGGGATCGGGGGTCAGGCGCCCCCTGTCGAGGCGCTGCCGGTAGAGGTCGGAGGGTGTCATGCGGCTCCGTCATAGAGGGCGATCATGATGCTCCGCCGCTGCGAGGAACAGCCAGCGCGGGCAGAGCACGCCCCCCCCAGATGGCACAGGACGGTCAGCGGGGGCCAGAGCCGAAACGGGTCTCCACGGCTGATCTCGCAAGGTCGGGGCTCGGCTCAGGGCGGAAGCCAGGTCCGGATGGCGATCGGGCGACAGGAAGGACGGGATCCGGGATGAAATGCCCGGCTGCCCGGGGTCTCAGATGTTCTCGGCAGTATGGATGTCGAAGTTCAGCGTGACCGACTGCGCCCCCGCCCCCGGACCGGCCAGCCGGGTCCGGATCAGCGTCGCGAGGGTTTCGCGGGCCATCGCCTCGACCGGATGGGACAGGACCATGGTCAGCCGTCCGTCCAGCAGGGCGGCGCGGGTGTCGTCGAACAGCTCGTAGCCGACGACGACGAAGCCCTCGCGCCGGGGGATGGCCGCCAGCGCCGCAAGCGCCCCCGTGATCCCGCCGCCCGACAGGAACAGTCCGGACAGATCGGGATGGGTACGCAGCAGGGTTTCGACATGCTCGCGCGCTACGGCGGCCTCCTCATAGGTGGAGAGCGGATCGAGAAGGACAAAGCGCGGATCATGTTCGCGGAAATAGGACCGGAAGCCGGCTTCGTTGAGCTCCTGGTTGCGGTAGCGGTGGCTGCCCAGCAGGATCCCGATCTTGCCCGGGCGGGGCAGCATGTGGTGGAAGGCCCAGGCCGCGGTACGCCCCACCTTCCAGTTGTCCAGGCCGACAAAGCTGACCGCGGCCGTCGCCGTGAGCGGTGTGATGAGGCCGGTCACCGGCACGTCCCGGGCGCCGACGTCGTCAATGGCCTGGGCAATGACGGGATGCTGCGCGGACACCAGGGCGATGGATTCGCAACGACAGGCGAGCTCCCTCAGCCGCTCGGCGACATGTTCGGGGGTGAGATCCTCGAGGAAGACCAGATCGAGATCGATCCGCGCCTCGCGCCAGCGGGCGGCCTCGGCGGTCAGGGCCTCGCCCAGCCGGCGATAGAAGCGGCGCCGGTTCTGCAACAGCAGGATGCCGAGCCTGTAATGCGGCTGCGCCGCCTGCATACCGTGGCGGATTGTGCCGAGGCCATAGAAGCCGATGGCCTCGGCCGCGGCGAGGACGCGTTCGCGCGTGACCGGGCGCACGGCGGCGGGATCGTGCAGCACGCGGTTGACCGTCGAGAGGGAGACGCCGGCAGCCCGCGCCAGATCGGGAAGGGTTGGTCGTTTCATGAAAGTGTCATTGACGTTTCAATTCGTATCACAGACTGACGTCCTCATGAGAGGATGAGACGAAATCTTCTGGATATCTTGATCAATTATTGACGCATTAAGTGCCATCGGACAAGCACCATGCCAAGGATGCCGGTGCCCGGAAGGCAACCGCATCTGCGGAGGAGGCCCGTCATGGACGATCTGCGCTTTGGCACGCGCGACAAGCGCGGCCATTTCCATCCCCTGCAGCCCGCTCAGCCTGCCCCCCTCTGGCAGCGCCCCTTCAGCCTGCGCAGGGTGATCGCCTGGATTCCGGAATTCCTCTGGCCGTGGAATGCCTTCCATCTGGCCACGGCACTTCTGTGGGTGCATGTCCTGATCCCCGACTGGACCAGCCTGCAAACCCTGTCGCTGCGCAACTGGCTGTGGCTCTACGGTCTGAATGCGGCCGGCATCCTCCTCTTCTTCGGGGGGTTCGAGCTGGTCTACTATGTCCGGCGGGTCCAGGGACGGCGCTTCAAGTACAATCCGAAATTCCCCTCCGAGGCCCCCTCGGACGTGTTCTGGTTCAAGAGCCAGAACCTCGACAACTTCCTGCGCACGATCTTCGTCACGGTCCCGCTCTGGACGGTCGTCGAAATCGTGATGCTGTGGGCCTATGCCAATAGCTGGGCGGTCTGGCTGCCCTGGGGCACGCACTGGCTCTGGCTGTCGGCGGTGACCCTGGCCGTGCCCTTCGTGCACGAGATCTACTTCTTCTTCCTGCACCGGCTGATCCACACCCCCTTCCTCTACAGGTGGGTGCATTCGGTGCATCACAACTCGATCAATCCGAGCCCCTGGTCGAGCCTGTCGATGCATCCGGTGGAGGGGTTCTTCTACATGGCCGAGGCCTGGCTCCATCTGCTCATCCCCTCCAATCCCGTCTGCGCCTATTTCACGCTGCATTCGGTGGGATTCGGAGCGATCAACGGCCATCTGGGCTTCGAAAAGTTCGAGATGCCCGGCGAGCGGCTGCTCGATAGCCATGCCTATGTCCACTACCTGCACCACAAGTATTTCGAGGTGAATTACGGCGGCGACGGCCTGGTGCCCCTCGATATCCTCTTCGGCACCTGGCACGACGGTTCGAAGGAAGCCGACGAACGTATGAAGGAGCGCTTCCGCCGCAAGAAAGCGCGCCAGCGCTCCCGCAGCCCCGCCGACACCCCCGCGGAATGAGGCGGCCCGCACCGCCCCAGGACAGGACGCGCCGACCCGGGAGGAGGGGCGGCGCCGATCCCGGGCCCCTGCGGCCCCAGCACCCGGACAGGAAGCAAGGGAGGATCTTCCATCATGACAGTGACGCGACTGCTGGCCGTTTCGGTCCTGGCCCTGGCGGCCACGGCCGCCACCGCCGCCGACATCGCCGTGATCGGCGGCAAGACCGACGATCCCTTCTGGGCCAAGATCAAGAAGGGTCTGGAGGATGCCGCGATGGCCATCGAACGCGACGGCGGTTCGGTGACCTATCTCCAGCTCCAGACCTATGACAATCTTGGCCCCGACGCGGCCCAGCTTGTCCGCACCGCGATCAGCCAGGGCGTGGACGGGATCGTGGTTCCCAACTGGGTGCCCGAGGCCGAGGATGATGCCATCCGGGCCGCGATCGACGCCGGCATCACCGTGATGCTGATGAATGCCGGCAACATCGATAAGGCGCGCGAACTGGGCGCAATCAACTATGTCGGCAATGACGAATATCAGGCCGGTCTCGCCGCAGGGCGCTATTTCGGCGACCAGGGCGTGATGAACGTGATCTGCGTCAACACGGTGCCCGGCGCCGCCAATCTCGAGGCGCGATGCCAGGGCGTGGCCGACGGTCTGGCCGAAAAGGGCGGCACCGCCGAACAGCTGCCGCTGCCGGCCACCTCCTTCGGCGATCCGACCGCCGTGGCCGAGGCCATCAAGTCCACCCTTCTGGGCAATGAGGAGATCCGGGGGCTGATCACCATCTCGGCCGGCGATGCCGACAGCGCCGCCATCGGCATCCAGCAGGCGGGCAAGACGGGCGAGGTGATGCTGGGATCCTTCGACTTCAACGAAGCCGGCCTTCAGCGCATCCAGGCCGGGCAGCAGGGCTTCGCGGTCGACCAGCAGCCCTATCTCCAGGGCTTCCTCGCCACCTCGCTGCTCAACGCCTATATCGAGTTCGGCAACAACCTCCCCGTGGCCCCCATCGCCACCGGCCCGGGAATCGTTGATTCCTCCAACATCGAGGCCACCCTCGCCGGAGTCGCCAAGGGCGCGCGCTGAGCGCAGCCCTAGCTGCTGTCCGGCCTTCTCCCAGGGGCCGGACAGCCCCCTCATCGCAGCCCGCCCGTCCGGCCCGCCCCGAGAGGAGACCCCATGACCGACCGGACCGCCGCCGCCTCTCCCGCACTCGCCCGCCGCTCTGCCGGCCGCGCCTTCTCGCCCGGAAGCCATCTGCGCCGCCCCGAGGCCGGGGCCCTTCTCGGCCTTCTGGCCGTCACCCTCTTCTTCCTGGTCTTCGGCGGCACCGGCTTCCTTCAGCCGGCCGGCGTCGCGAGCTGGCTCAATGTCGCGGCCAGTCTCGGGATCGTCGCGATCCCCGTGGGGCTGCTGATGATCGCGGGCGAGCTCGACATCTCGATCGGGGCGATGATCCCGGCCGGATCGATGACGGTCGCCATCATCGCCGGCCACGGGGATCAGTCGATCTGGCTGGCCATCGCGGCCGCACTCGCCCTCGGCGTGGTGGTCGGCTGGATCAACGGAACCCTCGTCAATGTGACCGGGGTGCCGTCACTGATCGTGACGATGGGAACCCTCTTTGCCATGCAGGGCGTCGTGCTGGGCCTGTCGGTCCTGTTCACCGGGACGGTCAGTGTCGCGCTGCCGCCCGAGGAGTCCGGCCCCGTCGCCAAGTTCCTCTTCGGCCAGTTCATCGGCGGCGCCTTTCAGGTGGTGATCGTCTGGTGGATCCTTCTGACGGCGCTCTATGTCTTCTATGTCCACTTCTCCCCATGGGGAAACTGGATCTTCGCCATGGGCGGCGACCGCGAGAGCGCGCGCAACGCCGGCATCCCGACGCGGCGGATGATGGTGCTCCTCTACATCCTGTCTGCGACCAGCGCGGCCTTTGTCGGGCTCTGCCAGGCGATCCTGTTCAACTCCGCCCAGGTTTCGGCCGGGATGAGCTACATCTTCAACGCCATCATCGCGGTCGTCGTCGGGGGGGTGCTGCTGACCGGCGGTTTCGGATCGGTGATCGGGATCGTCTTCGGCACGCTGACCTTCGCGATCGTCAACCAGGGGATCTACTTCACCGATTTCGACCGCAACTGGTCCTCCCTGATCATCGGGGTGATGCTGCTTGCCGCAGTCCTGATGAACAACGTCTTCCGCCGGATGGCGCTGAACTACAGCCCGAAGAGGACATGAGGCCCGCCATGACCGCCGCCGCCCCCCTCATCGAACTGCGCCACATCAGCAAGTCCTTCGGGCCGATCGACGTCCTGCAGGACATCTCGCTCAAGGTCCATGCGGGCGAGGTGCTGTGCCTTCTTGGCGATAATGGCGCGGGCAAGTCCACCCTCATCAAGATCCTCTCCGGCGTTCACAGACCCTCCGCAGGAGAGATCCTGCTCGACGGACGGCCGGTGGCCTTTGCCAGCCCGAAGGATGCCCAGACCTGCGGCATCGCGACCGTGCACCAATTCGGAGGCACCTTCCCGCTGATGTCGATCGGCCGGAGCTTCTTCGTGGGCGTCGAGCCGACGAAGGGCTGGGGGCCGTTCAGGGTCTTCGACCGCAAACGCGCCAATACGATCGCGGTCCAGGCCGTCCGCGACTTCGGCATCACCCGCATCGACGACGGCGACCGCCTGGTCGGCGGCCTTTCGGGGGGCGAGAGGCAATCGCTCGCCATCGCCCGCGCCGTCCATTTCGGGGCGCGCGTCCTGATCCTCGACGAACCGACAGCCGCGCTCGGCGTCAAGCAGGCGGCCCATGTGCTGCGCATCATCAACGAGGCCAAGCGGCGCGGGCTCGCGGTGATCTTCATCACGCATCAGGTGACGCATGCCATGGCTGTCGGCGATCATTTCGCGGTGCTGATCCGCGGCGCCATCGCCGCCGACTTCCGCAAGGGCGAGAGGACGCGAGAGGAGATCACCGACCTGATGGCCGGCGGCGAGATCATGGCCCATATCGAAGCCGCGATCGAGGGGGCCCATGCCGACACATGACAGGGCATCGGTTGCAGAACGGTGTCAGCAGAGACTGACGGCTTCGCTGATGCAGCGGCACCGCGACCGGGCCGCCGCCCGACCCGGAGAGTGACATGGCCATCGGAATCGCCCTCATCGGGGCTGGCCTCATGGGGGCCGAGCATGCGCGGATCCTGACCGAGGAGGTGCAGGGTGCACAGCTCCGGGTCGTCTGCGACCGCGACGCCGCCCGCGCACGCGCCGTCGCCGACGCGCTCGGCGCAGCCGACGTGGCCTCCGACCCCGAGGCGGTGATCGCCCGGGCGGATGTGGATGCGGTGGTGGTCGCCAGCCCCCGACGCCACCCATGCGCCGCTGTCGCTGGCCTGCATCCGCGCGGGCAAGCGCGTGCTCTGCGAGAAGCCCCTGTCGCAGACACCGGCCGGGTGCCTCGAGGTCATGGCGGCCGAACAGGCCGCCGGGACGCGGTTCGTGATGGTCGGCTTCATGCGCCGCTTCGACCAGGCCTATGCCGAGATGCGGGCGGCGCTGGCCGCGGGGCGCATCGGCCGGGCGCTCGTGATGCACAACCTCCACCGCAACGTCGAGACTCCCGCCGCCGATTTCACCGGCGCGATGGCGATCACCAATTCGGCCCCGCACGAATTCGACATCGTGCGCCACGTGCTCGGGACAGAATATGCGGCCGTCTCGGCCTGGCAACCGCGACGCTCCGACGACCGGGTGGCGCCCGTGGTGATGGTGCTCGAGACGACCGATGGCCAGGATCGTCACGATCGAGGTCAACAACAACGCCGCCTACGGCTACGACGTGCGGGCGGAGCTTGTGGGTGAGGCGGGCGGGATCGCCACAAACCACCTCTCCCATACGCGGACCGACGCGGGCGGCGCCGCGTGCCTGCGCTACGATGCCGACTGGCGCCCGCGCTATGCCGAGGCCTACCGCCGCCAGATGCGCGCCTTCCTGCGCTTCGCCGCCACCGGCGCCTTCCCCGAGGCCGCTGCCTCGGCCTGGGACGGCTACGCCGCCGCCGCGGCAGCCGAGGTGGGCGTGCGCGCGCTGGCCGAGGGCCGGCGCGTTCCGGTCGAGATGATCGCGCGGCCGGAGCTCTACACATGAAGCTTGCCATCGTATCCGACAGCCTCGCGGGCCTCTCGTTCGAGGCGATGCTCGACGAGGCGATGCGGCTCGGGGTCTCGGGGGTGGAGATGAACGCCTGCGGCTGGTCCACCGCGCCGCATCTCGACCTGAAGGCGCTGCTGGCCAGCGCCGAGCGCCGCCGCGCCTTCCGCGCGGCCTTCGAGGCACGAGGGCTCGAGATCGTCGCACTCAACGCCAATGGCAACCCGCTGCATCCCGCCGATCCGGCACAGGCGGAGGGGCTGAACGACACGATCCGCCTTGCCGGCGAGCTGGGGGTCGGCACCGTCTGCACGATGTCGGGCCTGCCGGCGGGGTCGGCGACGGACCGGATGCCGAACTGGGTCGTCGCCTCCTGGCCGCCCGAGACGCAGACGATCCTGCGCTATCAGTGGGAGGAGGTGCTGATCCCCTTCTGGACGCGGACCGTGGCGTTCGCCCGCGAGAACGGGGTGTCGCGCCTCGCTCTCGAGCTGCACGGCAACCAATGCGTCTACAACATTCCCACCCTGTTGCGGTTGCGTGCGGCGGTCGGCCCCGAGTTGGGCGCGAACCTCGACCCCTCGCATCTCTTCTGGATGGGGGCCGATCCGCTCGCTGCCGCCGCTGCGCTGGGCGAGGCGCTGTTCCATGTCCATGCCAAGGACACGCTGCTCAACGCCCCCGTGCAGGCCACGACCTCGCTTCTGGAGACCGGCCCTCTCACGGACATCGCCGCGAGAAGCTGGAGCTACATCACCCTCGGCTTCGGTCATGGCGAGGAATGGTGGCGGCAGTTCTGCTACCGCCTGCGGATGGCCGGCTATGATGGCTGGCTGTCGATCGAGCACGAGGACGTGCTGCTGAACGCCCGGGAAGGACTCGAGCGCTCTGTCGCCCTGCTCAGGGGCGTGATGCCCGTGGCCCCGCCCGACTACAGACCGCAACCGATCTGAGGAGACCCCCATGCCGGCATGGATCGATGCCTGCGCCACCGACGACATCGCCGCCGAGGACGTGATCCGCTTCGATCACGGCGGACGCACATTCATCATCGTCCGCAACCATCGCGACGAGTATTTCTGCACCGATGGGCTCTGCACCCATGAGGATGTGCACCTTGCCGACGGGATGGTGGTGGAGAACACCATCGAATGCCCCAAGCATTCCTCGATCTTCGACATCACCACCGGCGAGGTCGAGACACCGCCCGCCTGCGAGAACCTGCGCACCTACCGCACCCGCATCGAGAACGGCCGCGTCCTGGTGGAGATCTGAGATGGCCTTCCAGCTTTCCGCCTGTGCCGAGATGCTCTGGCGCGACCGGCCCCTCGCCTGGCGGGTTTCCCGCCTGAAGGAGATGGGCCTTGGCGTCGGTCTCTGGAACTGGCCTGGCTGGGACATCCCCGCGCTGGAGAAGACCGGCGCGACCTTCACCATCATGAACGGCTATCTTCAGGGGCGCCTGACCGACGAGGAGGGCTGCGCGATGCTGCTCGCCTCGGCCCGCGAGGCGGTTGAGGTCGGCAAGCGGCTCGGCGTGCAGCGGTTGAACCTGCACGGCACGGGGCTTGGGCCGCAGGGCATCCCGATCCCGCAGATCGGCGCCTTCGCCCCCGGCATGGAGATCCGCGCCCGCGACACGCTGCACCGCCTCTGCGATCTGGCCGAGGCCGAAGGCGTGACCTTCACGCTCGAGAACCTCAACCCCATCGATCACCCCGGCTGTCCCTTCGGCTCGACGGCGGCGGTTCTGGGCCTCGTCAGTGCGGTCAACCGCCCGCAGCTTCGGATCAACCTCGACCTCTACCATACCCAGATCGGCGAGGGCGACCTGATCCGCTGGTGTCGGGCCTGCCTGCCCTGGATCGGCGAGGTGCAGGTGGCCGACAATCCCGGCCGCTGCGAGCCGGGCACAGGCGAGATCAACTATCGTGGCATCGCGTTGACCCTGACGGAGATGGGCTATGAAGGTCCCGTCGGGCTCGAGGCCTTCGCCAGGGGCGATCCGGAAACGGCCCTCGAGACCTTTCGCTGCACATTCACGGTCTGATCCCATGGTCCACAAGTCGAACCGCCCCACCGTCCACGACATCCGCGCGATGAAGGCACGCGGGCAGAAGATCACCATGCTCTATGTCACGACGCCCGAAGAGGCGGCCGCAGCCGATGCCGCGGGCATCGACATGCTGTCGATCGAGGGCCGCTTCTTCAGCCCGGAGATGCGCGAAGCGGCGGGCCGCTGCTTCGTGCAGGTGGGCCTTCCCTATGGCGGCTGGGGCCGGTTCAACGGCGCGCATCTGGCCACGGCCGAAGACTATCTGCGCGCGGCTTATCATTTCATGGCCATGGGGGGCGACAGCTTCTACTGCGCGGCCAGCCTCGAGATCCAGAAGGTGCTCTGCGACAACCACATCCCCGTGGTCGGGCATGTCGGGCTGATCCCCTCCACCATCACCTGGACCGGCTGGCGCGCCGTCGGCAAGACCGCAGCCGAAGCCCGCGCCGTCTGGGATCATGTCAAGCGGCTCGAGGCCATCGGCTGCTTCGGGGCCGAGCTGGAAGTCGTTCCCGACCGCCTGGGCGAGTTCATCAGCCGGAATACCAGCCTGATCATGCTGGGCATGGGCGCAGGCCCGGGGGCGGATGCGCAATACCTCTTTGCCGAGGACGTCCTGGGCTGCACCTCGGGTCACCGGCCGCGGCATGCCAAGGTCTATCGCGACTTCGCCGCCGAATATGCCCGCCTGCAGCAGGAACGCATCAACGCCTTCAGGGAGTTCGCCGCCGATGTGCAGAGCGGCGGCTACCCAGAGCCGCGACACAACGTGCCCATGCCGGAGGCGGAGTTCGAGGCCTTCCTGGCCTCGCTCGAGCGCTAGGGGCACGCGGCAGCGGGGCGGACATCAACCCGCCCCTGTTCGGTCGCGCAAGGGACCGGCATGGCCGTCGCAAAGGCGGCCCTGCCGGTCATCATGCCGGCAATCGGCCGCTATGCGCCCCGCTGTGGTCTGCTAGCATGGCCGGCATGAAGGAACTCACGCTGCGACAAGTCGAAGTGGTGCGCGCGGTCATGATCGCCGGCTCGATCCAGGGGGCGGCGAAACTGCTGAATGTCTCGGCCCCCGGCATCAGCCGCCTGATCCGGCATACCGAGGACGGCCTGGGGATCCGTCTGTTCGACCGGCGGGCCGGGGTCTTTGTCCCCGCGCCCGAGGCCCATGCCATCTTCGAGATGCTCAATCAGGTCTATCGGCAGGTCGAGAACCTGAACATGGCCATCAGCTCGGTCAAGAAGGGGGGCGAGTTCGTCCTGTCCTTCGCCGCCGCGCCCTCGATCGCTCAATTCATCGCAGCCCGAGCCATCCGGGCCATCAGGGCCCGCTTTCCCGATCTCATGATCGACCTCAACATCCTGAAGATCGAGGAGACTCTGGATTACCTCCTGCTTGAACGCGGCGAGGTCGTCTTCATGTCCTCGCCGGTCGAGAATCCGGCCGTCGAATCGCAACCGCTCGTGCAGGGACGCATCGTCGCCATCGTGCCCGAAGGGCACGAGCTGGCGGCACAGGCCAGCATCTCCATCCACGACATGATCCGCTTTCCGTTCGTCGGCGTGCATCCGGACGATCCCTATGGCGCAAGCCTGGCCCAGCCCTTCCACGATGCCGGGATCGAACCGCGCCACATCATGCGCGGCCGGTTCGCCCAGACCGTCGTCAGCCTCGTCCGGCATGGCCTGGGTGTTGCGCTGATCGACGAATTCTCCGTGGCCGAGGTCTACATGCCCGGTCTGGTCCGCCGCCCCTTGCGCGAAAAGGCCACCATCACCGCCTGGGTGGTGCGCAAGCGCGGCCGCCACCTGTCCAGCTTTGCAGAATTCGCGATCGAGCGGTTCCGGCACGAACTTGCCGAGGCCACGATGCGGAAGGACTGGGATCCGCCGCGGCGAAATTAACATCATGTTAGCATCATGAAATTATCGGTATTTGCCGTTAAGATGATCTTTTGCCAGACTGCCCCAACCGGGTCTGGGAGGACAGGCCCGTCCTGATGTCAGGGAGGAGACCGACATGCTGATGAGGTCCGTCTTCGGGGCTGCGCTCGCATTGTGCCTGGGGGCAATCCCCGCACTGGCCGAATACCCCGAAAGGGAAATCCAGGGGATCATCCAGTGGGGGGCCGGCGGTTCCACCGACACGGTGGCACGGGCAATCACCCCCCATGCCGAGGCGGTTCTTGGCGGGACCGTCGTGATGCAGAACATTACCGGCGGAGTGGGCGCCATCGCCCTGAACCGCGTCGCCGAAGCCGAAGCCGATGGCTACACGCTTCTCTTCGGGGCCGAAAATCCCCTGCTCTACAAGGTGATGGGCCTGGGCGAAAAGGACTATGGCGATTTCGTCCCGATCAACATCATCGCCCGCGGCGTGCCGATCTTGGTGGCGCGGCCCGATGCGCCCTTCGACACCTTCCCCGAACTGGTGGACTATGTGCGGGACAATCCGCGGATGGTGAAGTTCGGCTCCACCGGGCCCGGCGGCCTGCCTTCGGTCGTCACCGCCATGATCAACTCCGTGACGCCCCTCGACGTGACCTTCGTGCCCTATGACGGCGACGGTCCGGCGCTGACGGCGCTGCAGGGTGGTGCGATCGATGTCATGCCGGCCGTTCTGGGCGCCGCGATCGAGGGGATCCGGGGCGGCACGATGAAGCCCATCGCCCTGTTCGATGTCGAACCGTCCCCGCAGCTGCCGGATGTGCCCACGATCGTTTCGACCAACCCCGAATTCGCCGAGATGCTGCCCTGGGGGCCGTTCTTCGGCGTCTTCGTGAAGAAGGGCACGCCCGACGAGATCGTCGCGGAACTTGTCGCCGCCTATGCCGAGGCCGCCCAGCAGCCGGACTTCGTGGATCTGATCAACAACCGCGGCTTCAAGATGCTGTCCCTCTCCGGAGCCGAGGCCGAAGCCTTCCTCGCCGACTGGCAATCGACAACCGCCTGGCTGATGCATGAGGCTGGTCTGACGCAGGCCTCGCCCGAAGAGTTCGACATTCCGCGTCCCTGATCCCCCGCCAGGGTGTGCACCGCCCCCTCTGACAGCCGGGGCGGTGCGATGCCCTGCCTCAGGGCGGGAAAGGGTGCCCATTTCGCATTGCCTCGGGGAGGAGGGCAGGATGCAGACGAATCGACCAAGACGGCCGGGCGAACTGCTGTTCAACCTGGCCATGGTGCTGGCCAGCCTGTTCCTTCTCTGGTCAGCCTATGGGATCTCGGGGTTCGAGGCGCTGTCGGCCCCGGGCACGGTGCCGATGGTCACCACCGCAACCATGCTGATCTGCGCTGTGCTGATCCTTCGGGAGACCCTGCGCAAGAGCGGCACGACCACCGAGACGCTGCGGCAGCACATCCTGCCGGTCCCCGTGATCGTCACCATCGCGGCCATCGGCGCCTATGCCCTGGCGCTCAAACCCCTGGGCTTCCTGCCCACATCCTTCCTGTTCCTCACGGGGATGATCCGCTATCTTGCCCGTTACAGCCTGGCGCGCTCGGCCCTTCTGGCCCTGCTGATCCTGATCATCATCTACCTCGTCTTCCGCATCGTCTTCACCGTGCTCATGCCCGAAGGCCTCGTCCCCGAGGCCGAGATCATCGCCTGGGTGAAGCGCCTGTTCCGCGGGGAGGGCGGCTGAGATGATGGACGCCATCCAGGCCTTCCTCATCCCCCTGCTCGAGCCCAGGCTGCTGGGGCTGATCGCGATCGGCACCTTCGCCGGAATCTATGTCGGCGCCATTCCCGGCCTTTCGGTCACGATGGCCGTGTCGATCCTGATCTCCTTCACCTTCTCCTGGGAGGTCTATCCCGCACTCGCGCTGATGATCGGCATCTACATGGGCGGCGTCTATGGCGGATCGCGCACCGCGATCCTCCTGAACATCCCCGGCGCGCCGGCCGCCATCGCCACCGCGCTCGACGGCTTTCCCATGGCGAAGAAGGGCCTTGCCGGCGAGGCCATCGGCATCGCCACCGTGGTATCCTTCATCGGCGGGTTCATCGGCATCTTCGCGCTGGCCGCCTTCGCCCCGACGCTGTCGGACTTCGCCCTGCGCTTCCAGCCGCGCGACTACTTCATGCTCGGGGTTCTCGGCATCCTGCTCGTCGGGTCGCTCTCGGGCGAGAGCCTGGTCAAGGGTATCTTCGCCGGCGCGCTGGGGATCGGGATCGGCGCGGTGGGCATGGATCCGCTCACCTTCACCGAACGCTTCACCTTCGGGATCGACGGGCTGCGCGGGGGGGTCTCCTTCATCGCCGTGATGATCGGGATGTTCGGCATCTCGGAGGGGCTGATGCAGCTGCACACGGTGAACACGCCCGCCGTGAAGCAGAAGATCGGACGGATCATCCCGTCCTGGGCGCAGGTGCGCCGGCACCTGCCGCTCGGGCTCCAGACATCGACCATCGGCACGGTGATCGGCGCGCTGCCGGGCACGGGCGGCGACATCGCGGCGCTCATTGCCTATGACCACGCCAAGCGCGTGACCCGCAACCCCGAGGTGCCCTTCGGACAGGGCGCGGTCGAGGGCCTGGTGGCGCCCGAGACCGCCAACAACGCCGCCGTCGGCGGGGCCTTCATCCCGATGCTCACGCTGGGCATTCCCGGCGATGCGGTGACCGCGATCATCATCGGTGCGCTCTTCATCCACGGGCTCAATCCCGGGCCTCTGCTGATGACCAGCCAGCCCGACATGTTCTGGTTCATCGTCTCGTCGCTGGTGCTGGCCAACATCTTCATCCTGATCTTCGGGCTGACGGGCATCCGCTTCTTCGTGAAGATCGTGGAACTGCCGCGAGCCGTGCTGCTGCCGGCCATCCTGCTTCTGTCCGTCGTCGGCGCCTATGCGGTGAACAACAGCCTGACCGATGTCTACTGGATGCTGGGCTTCGGCGTCTTCGGATACTTCATGAAGCTCTATGGCTATCCGCTCGGCCCGGTGATCCTGGGCGTGATCCTGTCGCGGCTTCTGGACGACAACTGGCGCCGCGCGATCATTTCCGATCTCGAAAGCCCGGTCCGCCTGATGCAGGGCATCCTCACAAGCCCGCTCTCGCTGGCGCTCTTCGCCTTCATCCTCCTGATCTTCCTCTCCAAGACTCCCCTCTGGGGTCTGATCTTCCGCCGGAAACAGACATGAGCGAGATCATCCGCCTCGGCCTCATCGGCGACAACATCGCCGCCTCGCAGTCGCCGCGGCTGCACCGCCTGGCCGGGGCGCAGAACGGGCGGCGCGTGGTCTATGACAGCCTGGTGCCACCCACGATGGGAATGACCTTCGACGAAGTCTTCGCCCATGCCGCGGCGTCCGGCTATCGGGGGGTCAACGTCACCTACCCCTACAAGGAGCGCGCAGCAGCGAGGGTCGTGGTGGAGGATCCGCTCGTCAGGGCGATCGGCGCGGTGAACACGGTCCTCTTCGATGCCGGAGGGCCGCACGGCTTCAACACCGACCATTCCGGCTTCATCGCCGCCTATCGCCGGGTGCGGGGCGCGGCGCCGCCCGGCCCGGTGCTGATGATCGGTGCCGGCGGTGTGGGCCGGGCCGTGGCCTTCGGCCTGGTGGCGCTCGGCCTTGCGGAGATCCGCATCGCAGACCGTGATCCGGCCAGGGCTGGGGCGCTGGCCCAGGCGCTTGCGCAGGCGCGGCCGGGGCTCGTCACCCGGACCGGAGCCGATGCCGCAGACCTGGCCCCCGGCGCGGCGGGCCTCGTCAACTGCACCCCGGTGGGCATGGTGGGCCATGAAGGGACCCCCCTGCCCCGTCCGGCCCTCGCCGGCGCGGCCTGGGCCTTCGATGCCGTCTATACTCCCGTCGAAACGCAGTTCCTGCAGGATGCCGCGGCCGAGGGGCTCGAGATCATCTCGGGCTATGAGCTCTTCGTGGGTCAGGGGATCGATGCCTGGGCGATCTTCACCGGGCTGCCGCTCGACGAGGCGCGGCTGCGCCGCGACCTCGCGGAAGGGAGGGACGCACCATGAAGACGTCGATCGCGACGGTGTCGATCTCCGGCACCTTCGCCGAGAAGCTGGAAGCCATCGCGGCCGCCGGCTTCGACGGGATCGAGATCTTCGAGCAGGATTTCATCGCTTCGGACTTCCGCCCCGAGGAAGTCGGCCGGATGGTCCGTGATGCGGGGCTGGAGATCACCCTGTTCCAGCCCTTCCGCGATTTCGAGGGCCTGCCCGAGCCGCACCGCTCTCGCGCCTTTGCCCGGGCGGCGCGCAAGTTCGATCTGATGAACCAGCTCGGCACCGATCTGATGCTGGTCTGCTCCTCGGTCCACCCGGCGGCGATGGGCGGAATCGACCGGATGGCCGCGGATTTCGCCGAGCTTGGCGAACTGGCCCGCAGCCACGGGGTCCGGGTGGGGTTCGAGGCGCTGGCCTGGGGGCGCCACGTGAACGACCATCGCGACGCATGGGAGGTGGTGCGCCGCGCCGACCACCCGAATGTCGGACTGATCCTCGACAGCTTTCACACCCTGGCCCGCCGGATCGACCCGGACACGATCCGCCGCATTCCCGGCGACCGCATCTTCTTCGTCCAGCTCGCCGATGCGCCGGCGATCGAGATGGATCCGCTCTACTGGTCGCGGCATTTCCGCAACATGCCGGGCGAGGGCGACCTCGACGTGACGGCGTTCCTGCGTGCGGTTCTGGCCACGGGTTATGCCGGGCCGCTGAGCCTCGAGATCTTCAACGACCAGTTCCGGGCGGGCCTGCCGCGCCTGGTGGCGCTGGACGGCCGGCGCAGCCTGATCGCGGCCCTGGATCGCGCCCGCCGGCAGGAACCCACGCTGGCCGTGAATCTGCCCCCCTTTCCGCCGCCGGCGCCGGTCAGCCATGTCGAATTCGTGGAATTCGCCACCTCGCCGCAGGAGGCCTCCGCTCTCGAGGCCTTTCTGCAGGCGGCCGGCTTTGCCCGCGCGGGGGCGCATGTGTCCAAGCCCGTCGCGCTGTGGCGTCAGGGCGGCGTGAATATCCTGGTCAACACCGATCAGGAGGGGTTTGCACGCCGTTCCTATGCCGCCCATGGCACCACCGTCGCAGAGGTGGCGCTGGCCCGTGCCCGATGCCCGGGCCGCCCATGCGCGGGCGCTGGCGCTGCTGGCACAGAATCATGACCAGCCGATCCGCAAGGGCGAACTGTCGATCCCGGCGATCCGCGGCGTCGGCGGCAGCCTGATCCGCCTGCTGGATTGCAATACCGATCCGGCCCGCATCTGGGATGTCGATTTCCGCGCCGAGCCGGCGCAGGCGGGGGTCGGTCTGATCGCCGTGGATCACCTGGGCCAGACCATGCCCTATGACGAAATGCTCAGCTGGGCCCTGTTCTATACCTCGATCTTCGGGGGGCGGAAGGCGCCGATGGTCGATGTGGCCGATCCCGACGGGCTCGTGCGCAGTCAGGCGGTGCAATCGGGCGGGCTGCGGGTGACGCTGAACGGATCGGAAGCCCGGCGCACCTTGGCCGGGCGTTTTGTCGAGGATACATTCGGCGCGGCGGTCCAGCATCTCGCCTTTGCCACGGCCGATATCTTTGCCACGGCGAAGGCCTTGGCAGAACGTGGTTTCCCGGCGCTTCGGATCGGCGCGAACTATTATGACGACGTGGCTGCGCGCTTTGGTCTGGCCCCGGCGCTGGTGGCCCGGATGCAGGCGGCCAATGTGCTCTATGACGAAGACGCCGGCGGCCAGTTCTTCCAGCTCTATTCCGAATCCCGCCCGGGCGGCTTCTTCATCGAGATCGTCCAGCGTCAGGGCAACTATCAGGGTTACGGAGCCGCAAACGCGCCCTTCCGCATCGCCGCCCAGAAGCGCAGCACCCGGCCCGCCGGCATGCCGCGCCTTTAGGGGGACCCGGTTCAGGGCCGGCTCCGGCCTGCGCGCGCGGCAAAGGCGCGGGCTTCGGCTGGCGCCTGGCCAAGTCCCCTGGCCCGGGCATGCGCGTCCCAGTCGGTTCCGGGGAAATGCTGCTCCAGGAGCCGCAGAAGAGGGAGGCCGGTCTTGCGCACCTCGCGGCAGAGCGCCGCGACCGCGGCCTGCGCCTCGGGCCGCGGCATCCGTTCGGCAAGCACAAAGGTCAGGGCCTCGGCATGGACCAGACCGCCATCCGCCTCCAGACTGCGCGCCATCGCCGCCGGATCGGGGGCAAGGCCGGAGAGGATCTCCTGCGACAGCAACAGCATCCGGCCCGTCGCGATGCACATCTGCGGCAAGGTCAGCCATTCGGTGAACCAGGCCGCGCCGTCGCGCTGCTGCCGGTGCAGGCCCGCGCCGTGAAGCGTGCCGGCAAGCCCGATCACGTGGCGCGCCAGGGCAACCAACGCCGAGGGCGCGACCGGGTTCTGCTTCTGCGGCATGGTCGAGGACCCGCCGCCCCCTCCCAAGGACACTTCCGCCAGACCGGACTGCGCAAGCAGGATCAGATCCTCGCCCATCTTGCCGAGGCTTCCCGCAAGCCCCGCGGCAAAGGCGGCCAGGCGTGCCATCCCGGAGCGGTCCGCGTGCCAGTCGCGACCGGGATCGGCCAGGCCGAGCTCGCGTGCCAGCGCCGTGCGCACCGCTGGCCCGCGTGTGTCCATGGCAGAAAGCGTCCCTGCCGCCCCGGAAAGCGAGACCCGGAGCACCTCTCCCCGTAGGGGCGCGAGCCCGTCTCGCCAGTCGAGAAGCGGCCAGCCCCAGCCGGCCACCACCGCGCCGAAGCTCGTCGGCGTCGCCGCCTGCCCATAGGTGCGCGCCGCCATCGGCAGATCGGCATGGGCCGCAGCCAGCGCCCCGAGCCGTTCCACCAGCCCGTCGAGGCGGGCCTGCCAGAGATCCAGGACCTCACGCAGGCGCAACGCGAGCGCGGTGTCCATGATATCCTGGCTGGTGGCGCCCCAGTGCAGATACTGCATCGCCTCGGGCGCGTGCGCGGCAGCGCGGAAGGCGGCCAGCAGCCCCGGCACCGGCACACCATGACGGGCCGTTTCGGCCGCAAGCGCCGCGGGGTCGATCGCCACCTCCCGCGCCGCCCGTTCGATCGCGGCGGCGGCCTCGGCCGGGATCAGACCGAGCGCCCCCTGCACCCTTGCCAGGGCCTCTTCGACCCGCAGCATGGCGGCGATCTCGGCGCCGTCGGAAAAAGAGCCGCGCCACCTCCGCATCGCCCAGAAGCTCGCGGTAGATGGCGCTGTCGGCGGGATGGGCGGGCATCGGCAGCTCAGCAGGCGGGTTGCTTCAGGCCGAGGATGGCGCGCGCCTGCTGCCAGGTTGCCACCGGCCGCTCGTAACGGTCGCAGATCTCCACCACCCGCCGCACCAGCGCCGCGTTCGACGGCGCGAGCCGCTCGCGGTCGAGCCGCACATTGTCCTCAAGCCCGGTCCGCGCATGCCCCCCCGCCGCCACCGCCCATTCGTTGAGCACGATCTGGTTCGGCCCGATCCCGGCCGCGCACCACGGGGTGTCCTCGCCGAAAAGGCGTTTCACCGTGTGGATGTAATAGTCGAAGACATCGCGGTCGGCGGGCATGGCGTTCTTCACGCCCATCACGAACTGCACATAGGGCCGGCCGGCGATCTGACCCCGGTCCCACATCTCCTTTGCCTTGAAGATATGGCTGAGATCGAAGGCCTCGATCTCGGGCTTGACGCCGTAGCGCAGCATTTCGGCCGCCAGCCAGTCCACCAGATCGGGCGGGTTCTCGTAGACGCGGGTGGGGAAATTGTTCGAGCCCACGGCCAGCGAGGCCATGTCGGGGGCGAGAGGCAGCATCCCGCCGCGTTCCCGCCCGGCACCAGACCGGCCCCCGGTCGAGAGCTGGATGATCATGCCGGGGCAATGGCGGCGCAGCCCCTCCATCAGCCGGGCGAAGCGTTCGGGGTCGCTGGTCGGGCGGCCTTCGTCATCGCGCACGTGGCAATGGACGATGGCGGCACCCGCCTCGAAGGCCTCATGCGTGCTTTCCACCTGTTCGGAGATGGTGATCGGGACGGCCGGGTTGTTCTCCTTGGTCGGCAGGGATCCGGTGATCGCGACGCAGATGATGCAGGGCTCGGCCATGGTCAGACATCCAGGAACACGGTTTCGTCCTCGCCCTGAAGGCGGATGTCGAAGCGGTAGCGGCCCGGGCCCGTGCGGCGCGCGATGAGCGTCTCGCGCCGGGGGGGCTGTTCGATCAGGTTCAGCACCGGATCGGCGGCATTGTCCTCGTCCTCGAAATACATCCGGGTGGAAAGCCCGATATTGATGCCCCGCGCCACCAGCCAGAAGGAGATGTGCGGCGCCATCATCCGGCCGCTCCGCCCTGGCACGGCACCCGGCTTGATCGTCTCGAAGGCCCAGAGCCCGGTCTCGAAATCCGGGACGATGCGTCCCCAGCCGCGGAAGCCCTTCGCGCAGTCCGCATGGCGCGGATCCTCGGGATGGGGATAGATGCCGGCCGCATCGGCCTGCCAGACCTCGATCAGCACATCCGTCACCGGGGAGCCGGTGCCGTCGAACACGATGCCTTCGACGCGGATGCGCTCTCCGGGGACATCGGGGGCGGCGATTTCCCGCCCCAGTTCCTGGCGGAAGATGGCAAAGCCCGCCGCCCCCGGCGCCAGCCCGATATGGACGTAAGGTCCGGCGGTCTGCGACGGCGATTCCTTGAGATAGTTCAGCGGCTGCGGCATCGTCAGTTTCCCTCCAGCCGGTTCTCGAAAAGGGTGGACCGACGCCCGCGCAGCACGATGTCGAACTTGTAGGCCAGACAGTCGAGCGGGATCGCCGCGTTCATGTCCAAGGGCGCGATGAGCTGGTCGATGGCGCGCGGGTCGGGGATCGTGTTCACGATCGGGCATTGGTGGATCAGCGGATCGCCCTCGAAATACATCTGAGTGATCAGGCGCTGGCTGAAGGCCGTGCCGAAGACCGAGACATGGATATGCGCCGGCCGCCAGTTGTTCACCCAGTTGCGCCAGGGATAGGCGCCGGGCTTGATCGTGCGGAAGAAGTAGTAGCCGGATTCGTCGGTCAGCGTCCGGCCGCAGCCGCCGAAGTTCGGGTCGATGGGCGCGAGGTAGGTGTCCTTCTTGTGCCGGTAGCGCCCGCCGGCATTGGCCTGCCAGATCTCGACCAGAGTGTTCGGCACGGGGCGGCCGTTTTCGTCCAGCACGCGGCCATGGACGATGATCCGTTCGCCCACCGGATCGCCGGTCGTGGCAAAGTTGCGGATGAGATCGTTGTCGAGCGGGCCGATGTCGCCATGGCCGAAGACCGGCCCGGTGATCTCGGACAGCGACCCTTGCAGCGAGAGCATCGCCCAGCGCGGACTGCGCGCGACGGAGGTCTTGTAATCGGGGGTCAGGGCGGGGGGGTGCCAGAGGCGGTCGCGCGGGTAGAACTCGGCGGGCTTCATCTCTCCTCCTCGGTTGCCATGGCGGCGAAGGTCTCCCTGGCGATCCTGATGGCGTGATTGGCGCGCGGGATGCCGGCGTAGATGGCGACGTGCAGCAGCGCCTCCATCACATCCGCTTCGCTGGCGCCGGTGTTGCGGGTGGCGCGGATATGCATGGCCAGCTCGTGATCGTTGCCGAGCCCCGCCAGAAGCGCGATCGTCAGCATCGAGCGTTCGCGCAGCGGGATCGTGTTGCGCGCCCAGACATGCCCCCAGGCCGCATCGGTGATGAGCGCCTGGAAGGGCGCATCGAAATCCGTCGTGGCGGCCTCGGCGCGGTCCACATGGGCATCGCCCAGAACCCTGCGGCGGGTGGCAACGCCTCTGGCCGTGATGTCAGTCATACGCATGAGCCTCGAGGAAGGGGGACACCAGGGCAGCCCATGCAGCCGGCGCTTCCACCGGCGGCAGATGTCCGGTGCTGGGGATTTCGTGATAGACCGCACCGGTGATGAGGGCGGCCGTCTCCTGCACCACGGCCGGGGGTGTGGAGCCGTCCTCGGATCCCGCAAGGACCAGCGTGGGCAGGGTCAGCCGCGCGCTTGCCGCACGCTGATCGGCATGCGCCAGGGCCATGCAGGCGGCGACGTAACCCTGCACCGGCGTGCGCGTCAGCATCGCGCGCCAGAGCGCGCATTCGGCCGAGGCGCGGAAGGCAGGGGTGAACCAGCGCTCCATCACGGCATCGGCGATGGCGTCCAGCCCCCCGGCCCTGATGGCGTCGATCCGTGCCTGCCAGGTCTCGGCCGTGCCCAGCCGCGCAGCGGTGTTCGACAGCACCAGCGCGCGCAGCAGATCGGGGCGCTGCGCGGCCACGGTCTGTGCGATCAGCCCGCCGATCGACAGGCCGACGAAGACGACCGGCCCGCGCGCCATCTGCTCGATGACAGCGATCGCGTCCTCGGCATGATCCGTGATCGTCGTGCCGCCGCTGCAGGCGGACAGACCGTGGCCGCGCTTGTCATAGCGGATGAGGCGCAGATTCCGGGGCAGCAGGGGCAACACGCGATCCCAGAGCCGCAGATCGGTGCCCAGCGAATTGGCAAGGACCACGGCAGGGGCATCTTCGGGCCCATCGACCCGGACATGCAGCGCGCCGAAGGGGCGGGGCAAAGCTTGCATTCCTTGTCCTCCTTTCCATAACATATTGACAAAGAAACTGTTGTGGTAATGCAAAAGCGATCATAATCCATGACTGTCTGATCATGCATCCGGCGATCAAGCTGCGCCATATCCGGGCCTTCCTGGACATCGCCGCCGAAGGCAGCCTGTCGGGCGTGGCGCGTCGGCAGGGCATCACCCAGCCCGCCCTCTCGCGCACTCTGGCCGAACTGGAGGATCTCCTGGGCGCGCCCCTCTTCCGGCGCGAGAAGCGTCGCCTGATCCTGACCGAAGCCGGTGTTACCTTCCGGCGTCAGGCAAGCCTGGGCCTCCAGGCCTTGGAGGCAGGGGCGGCAGCCCTGCGACCGGGGGCCGGGGGCGGGGCCATCCGGGTGGGCATCCTGCCGACCGCGGCGACGCGGCTGTTTCCCCGCGTGGCGCTGCGCTTTCGCGAGGTCGCCCCCGAAACGGTTCTGAAGATCGAAACCGGACCGCATTCCCATCTGCTGGGCCTTCTGCATGAAGGCCGCATCGATCTGATGATCGGCCGCATGCCGGTGCCGGCCGAGATGGCCGGCCTGACCTTCGAACATCTGTATGAGGAAGACATCGTTCTGGTCGCGCGCAGCGAGCACCCCCTGATCGATGTGCCCATTCCGACAGTGCTGGCCGCAGTTCCCGTGATCCTGCCGCCCGAAGGGGCGCTGATCCGTCGGGCTGTGGACGACTATCTGGCCAGCCTGGGTCTGGCCACCCTGCGCCCGGCCTTCGAAACCGTGGCCCTGGCGGTCGGCCGCGGAATCCTCGCCGGATCGGATGCGGTCTGGTTCATCTCCCGCGGGGTAGTGGCCGAGGAACTGGAGCGGAGCGTGCTGGTCGAACTGCCGACAGGCATGCGCTTTCTGTCGGGTGCAGTGGGGATCACGCGCCGGCAGGCCGGCCCCGAAGCGTCACGGCTCGAGCTCCTGGTGCAGATCTGCCGCGAGGTGGCCCGCAGGCGCGAGGGTCCGGCCTTGTAGGGGGATGTTTCCGCAGGCCGCCCGCATCCCGGATGCGCCAAAGGGTCCCGCCGGCCCGGACGTCGGAAACCCGCTGGCCCCTCGACAAGGCCGGGACGGCACCTGACACGTCACAGGGGATGATGCGCAGCCGGCGGCCGCTGCGACCTGTCCCCGAGAAGGCCGGCGCAAGCTGATCTCTGCCTGGTGCTGTGACCCCTGCGACGTCGTCCAGATGAGGCTAGAGTCCGGACCGAAGGAAGGACCGGACCATGAAGCGATCGAGGTTCGGCGAAGAGCAGATCATCGCCGTGCTGCGTGAGCAGGAGGCGGGCGTTTCAACGGCTGATGTCTGCCGGAAGCACGAGATCAGCAGTTCCATGTTCTACGCCTGGAAGGCGAAGTTCGGCGGCATGGATGTGTCGGAGGCGAAGCGTCTGAAGGCGCTTGAGGACGAGAACGCCAAGCTGAAGCGCCTGCTCGCCGAGGCGATGCTCGACAACACAGCCTTGAAGGACCTGCTCTCAAAAAAGTGGTGACGCCCGCCGGAAGGCGTGAAGCAGTCGCCCATCTCACTGCGACCGACGAGATGAGCGAGCGGCGGGCGTGCCAGGTCATTCGAGCGGACCGCAAGATGGTCCGCTACCGATCACGACGGCCACGCGATGAGGGCTTGCGTGAGCGGTTGCGCCAACGGGCAGCCGAGCAACGCCGTTTCGGCTATCGACGCCTGCACGTGCTGCTGCGCGGCGAAGGCCATGGCCTGAACCGGAAGAAGACCCAGCGCCTCTATCGCGAGGAAGGGCTGTCCGTCCATCGCCGGCGCGGCTGCAAACGGTCCACGGGCACGCGGGCGCCGCTGAGGACGGAAGCCATGGCGAACGCCCGCTGGTCGGTCGATTTCGCTGCGCGGACCTTCGGTTCGTCCAGGATCGGTTTGCCGATGGTCGCCGCTTCGTTCGGGCGGGCCTTGAACCGGTGGCGGCTCCGCCCTCACCCTGAACGGGATCGACGATGTCACCAAGAAGAGCTTGGCAGCCGTGGTCGACACCTCGATTTCAGGCCGACGGGTTGCCCGGGAACTCACAGCCTTGATCGAACGGCGGGCAAAGCCTGGAGTGATCGTCTCCGACAACGGCACCGAGTTCACCTCGAACGCGATCCTGGAATGGGCGGAGAAGATGAAGGTGAAATGGCATTACATCGCGCCCGGCAAGCCCATGCAGAATGGGAACTGCGAAGCCTTCAACGGCCGGATGCGTGACGAGCTGCTGAACGAGACCCTGTTCCTCGGCATCGACCGAACGAGCCGATTCGCCTTGACCCAACGCGTCGACAAAGCGGACAGGCGCACCGCCTGGCAGTTTCCGGAGCGCGCGCTCGAGGCCGTTCCCTCCCGAATCCACACGATCCTGACCGACACCGGCATTCAGTTCGCAGAACAGCCGAGAACCGGAACACGATCATCTCCCGGCCGATGCGCTTCGACATGATCTGCGAAGGCAACGGGTCGAGAACCGGCTGACCAAACCCAAACATCCGTGGACCAACGGCCGGATCGAGCGGATGAACCGGACGATCAGGAAGGCCACCGTTAAACGCTTCCACGACGATACCCACGATCGGGTTCGCACCCACCTCGCGGGTTTCATTGCTGCCTGAAACTTCGCCACAGGCTCGGGGCTCTCGGCGGCCGCACGCCATGCGAATACATCTGCAAGGCCTGGTCTGCAGAGCCAGACAGATTCATCGTCAATCCAATCCACCAGATGCCGGAACTGAATACCCATCAGCCGGCGGCGGGTTCAGCCCTCCCGCCCGTAGATCAGCTGCTGGGCGGCCCCCGCGCACAGCAGATAGAGCGAGGTCAGCCCGAGCCCGGCATGGGCAATCGGGCCGATGCGGAAATCCATCCAGGCCGCCCATCCTGCGAACAGGACCCACAGCAGCGCGACCGGCAGCGTCACCGCACCGCCAGCGGGCGGTGCGCAAGAGTTTGGAGGCGCGTAATTTTTGGTTGCGGGGGCAGGATTTGAACCTGCGGCCTTCAGGTTATGAGCCTGACGAGCTACCGGGCTGCTCCACCCCGCGGTGTGGAGTGTGTTGAGAGAGGGGGTTCTGATCAGGTCTGGCGGTGACCTACTCTCCCGCGTCTTGAGGCGCAGTACCATTGGCGTCTGGGCGCTTAACGGCCGAGTTCGGGATGGGATCGGGTGTTTCGCTCAGGCTATGGCCACCAGACCGGATCAGGACCCTGTGTGCCCCGTGGGTTGGGGCGTGGTGCATCGGAGTTTTTTTTCTGTATCCTGGTTGGGTTTGAGTGATGGATGGTTTTCCTGTTTTGCAGTGAGGGCTGTGTTTGCCTGTCACTGGGTCGGGTCAAGCCTGTTGGACGATTAGTACCGGTTCGCTGAGCGCGTTACCGCGCTTGCACGTCCGGCCTATCGACGTGGTGGTCTACCACGGTCCTTATGGGGAGACCTGGTTTTGAGGGGGGCTTCCCGCTTAGATGCTTTCAGCGGTTATCCTGTCCGTTCATGGCTACCCGGCACTGCCGCTGGCGCGACAACCGGTCCACCAGTGGAACGTTCACCCCGGTCCTCTCGTACTAGGGGCAAGTCCTCTCAAGTCTCCTGCACCCACGGAAGATAGGGACCGAACTGTCTCACGACGTTCTAAACCCAGCTCACGTACCTCTTTAAATGGCGAACAGCCATACCCTTGGGACCTGCTCCAGCCCCAGGATGAGATGAGCCGACATCGAGGTGCCAAACACTGCCGTCGATATGGACTCTTGGGCAGTATCAGCCTGTTATCCCCAGAGTACCTTTTATTCGTTGAGCGATGGCCCTTCCACGCGGGACCACCGGATCACTATGGCCGTCTTTCGACTCTGCTCGACCTGTCGGTCTCGCAGTCAGGCGGGCTTCTGCCATTGCACTCAACGGGCGATTTCCGACCGCCCTGAGCCCACCATCGCGCGCCTCCGTTACTGTTTGGGAGGCGACCGCCCCAGTCAAACTCCCCACCACGCAGGGTCCCGGACCCGGATGACGGGCCGCGGTTAGACACCAAGAGCACGAAGGGTGGTATCTCAAGGGCGGCTCCACGGAGGCTGGCGCCTCCGCTTCAAGGCCTACCACCTATCCTGCACATCGCAATCCTGGTGCCAGTGCGAAGCTAGAGTAAAGGTTCATGGGGTCTTTCCGTCTAACCGCGGGGAGCCCGCATCTTCACGGGCAGTTCAATTTCGCTGAGTCGACGTCGGAGACAGCGGGGAAGTCGTTACGCCATTCGTGCAGGTCGGAACTTACCCGACAAGGAATTTCGCTACCTTAGGACCGTTATAGTTACGGCCGCCGTTTACCGGGGCTTCAGTTCGGGGCTTGCACCCCTCCCTTTAACCTTCCGGCACCGGGCAGGCGTCAGACTGTATACGGCGCCTTGCGGCTTCGCACAGCCCTGTGTTTTTAGTAAACAGTCGCCACCCCCTCTTTTGTGCCCCCCGCCCCCGGTTGCCCGGGAACGGGGCCTCCTTCTCGCGAACTTACGGAGGCATTTTGCCGAGTTCCTTCGACGTCGTTCTCTCAAGCGCCTTGGTATGCTCTACCAGTCCACCTGTGTCGGTTTCGGGTACGGTCTGATGTGGGGCTATTTCCAGGGACCGCTCAGCTGCCCGGTCAATCCGATAAGACCGGACAACATCTGCGATCCGTCACATCCCACTGGCCCAGGACTATTCACCTGGTTCCCATCGACTACGCCTCTCGGCCTCGCCTTAGGGGCCGGCTCACCCTGCTCAGATTAGCTTTAAGCAGGAACCCTTGGACTTTCGGCGAGGGGGTCTCTCACCCCCTTTGTCGCTACTCATGTCACCATTCTCGCTGGCGATCTCTCCACCGGATGGCTCACGCCCCGGCTTCATCGAAGAGTCCTCCGTCTGCGCTGCCGCCTGTGGCGATGTCGGCGCGATGGGCTGCCCCATCCCGCATATCCGCCTCGACGGCATCACAGACGCGGACCCATGTCACGCCACGCTCCGCTACCATGCACCCAATGGTGCATCCTCAGCTTCGGCTCACGGCTTGAGCCCCGTTACATCTTCGCCGCAGGACAACTTGTCTAGACCAGTGAGCTGTTACGCTATCTTTAAAGGATGGCTGCTTCTAAGCCAACCTCCTGGTTGTTTTGGTCGTCCCACCTGCTTTCCCACTTAGCCGTGAATTGGGGGCCTTAGCTGGAGGTCAGGGTTGTTTCCCTCTCGACGACGGACGTTAGCACCCGCCGTCTGTCTGCCGGGCAGTGCTCTTCGGTATTCGGAGTTTGGTTAGGCTCAGTAAGGCTGTGGGCCCCCATCACCCATCCAGTGCTCTACCCCCGAAGGCATTCACCCGACGCTCTACCTAAATAGATTTCGCGGAGAACCAGCTATTTCCGAGTTTGATTGGCCTTTCACCCCTAGCCACAGCTCATCCCGACCTTTTTCAACAGGTGTGGGTTCGGCCCTCCAGCTGGTGCTACCCAGCCTTCAGCCTGGCCATGGCTAGATCACTCGGTTTCGGGTCTGATCCCACGAACTGAACGCCCTGTTCAGACTCGCTTTCGCTCCGCCTCCGCCTATCGGCTTAAGCTCGCTCGTGAGACCAAGTCGGTGACCCATTATACAAAAGGTACGCCGTCACCTCTCATGGAGGCTCCGACTGATTGTAGGCGTCCGGTTTCAGGTACTGTTTCACTCCCCTCGTCGGGGTGCTTTTCACCTTTCCCTCACGGTACTGGTTCGCTATCGGTCAGCAAGGAGTACTTAGCCTTCGAGGGTGGTCCCCCGATCTTCGGACAGGATTCCACGTGTCCCGCCCTACTTGATGCGTCCGATCGAACTTCCCATACGGGGCTGTCACCCGCTCCGGCTGGCCTTTCCAGGCCATTCTGGTCGTTCTCACGGCTCGGCTGGTCCGCGTTCGCTCGCCACTACTGACGGAGTCTCTGTTGATGTCCTTTCCTCCGGGTACTGAGATGTTTCAGTTCCCCGGGTTCGCCCTTGAAACCCTATGTGTTCAGGTTCCAAGTCCCTGTCTCAGCCGATTATGGATCGCCCCGAAGAGCAACCATAATCAACTGTCAGGTGGGTTTCCCCATTCGGAAATCCATGGATCAAAGCCCATTCCCGGCTCCCCATGGCTTATCGCAGGGTATCACGTCCTTCATCGCCTCTTGCTGCCAAGGCATCCACCAAACGCCCTTCTCGCGCTTGATCCGACCCAGAGACAGACAGACACAGGATGCCGCCAGCCCAAAAAGACCAGCCCATCCGTCCCTGCCCCCCGCGCGGCTCTCCAGCTCGCACGGCCCTGGGCGGAAAGTCATACATCACTCGCATCCGCAGCCATCCCAACAGGGACAGCCCGCAAATGCGCGGTTAGTGTACTAGACTTGGATACAGATCCGCTTCGGGCC
>NZ_KE557324.1:0-92500 GCF_000442315.1 Rubellimicrobium thermophilum DSM 16684 | reverse complement strand
TCCGCGCCTGCCGCCCCCCCGCGTGTCGCCAGGCGGAGCCGGCGCCGATGCGCAGGTGGCGCCAGAATCGCCGCCTCTGCCATCCGCCGTCCCCTGCCGGCGAACCCCGGATGCCCACGAAGGCCGTGGCATTCCGCGCGCCCATGCGCTAACCCCTTGCACGGGGCGCCGGGGCGGCGGCCCGGTGGGTCCGGGGATGGTGGAACGGATCGAGAGCGAGAGCCGCAAGCTGCTCGGGCGTCTGCGCACGGTCATGGCCGATGCCGCCCAGGGGCAGGCGCGTCTCGACCGCATCGTGCGGCTGATCGCCGATTCGATGGGGACCGAGGTCTGCTCGATCTATCTGTTCCGCGATACCGAGACGCTCGAACTCTGCGCGACCGAGGGGCTGCGCCCCGAAGCCGTCCACAAGACGCGGTTGCGACTGGGCGAAGGGCTGGTGGGTCGCACGGCACGCACGCGCCAGGTGGTCAACACCGCCAATGCCCCCGCCGAAAAGGGCTTCCGCTACATGCCCGAGACCGGGGAGGAGCGGTATTCCAGTTTCTGCGGGGTTCCGATCCAGCGTCTGGGCGAGGTCCTGGGCGTGCTGGTCGTCCAGAGCCGCGCCGCGCGCGAATTCACCCCCGACGAAGTCTATGCGCTCGAGATCGTGGCCATGGTGCTGGCCGAAATGACCGAGCTCGGCGCCTTCACCGGGGGGGATGGCGGGGCCTTGTCCCCCCCGTCACCAGCGCCCCGTGACCTTTCGCGGCCTCCAGGGCCAGGAGGGGGCCGCGATGGGGCGCGTCTGGCTGCACGAACCGCGCGTCGTCGTCACCAACCCCATCAGCGACGATCCCGAGCGCGAGCTGGCGCGCTTCTGCGCCGCCATCGACAGCTTGCGCGAGCAGGTGGATGCCATGCTCGCCACCGCGACCACGGTCGATGCCGAGGAGGTCGCGGTGCTCGAGGCCTATCGGATGATCGCCAACTCCAAGAGCTGGATCCGGCGCATGGAGGACGACATCCGTTCCGGCCTGTCGGCCGAGGCCGCGGTCGAGAAGGAACAATCGCTCGCCCGCACGCGGATGGGGCAGGCCACCGATCCCTATCTGCGCGACCGGCTCCATGATCTCGACGACATCTCGAATCGCCTGCTGCGCATCCTGACCGGGCAGGGCACCGATACGGGCGCAGCCATGCCCGAGGATCCGGTGCTCGTGGCGCGCAACATCGGACCCGGCGAGCTGCTGGACTATGGCAAGGGAACGCTGAAGGCGGTCGTGCTCGAGGAAGGATCGGTGGGCAGCCATGCGGCGATCGTGGCTCGGGCCTGGGCGATTCCCCTTGTCATCCGCGCCGAGGGAATCACGGGCGAGGCCCTCAATGGCGACACGATCCTCGTGGACGGGGATCAGGGCCTCGTGCATCTGCGCCCTGACGAGACCGTGCGGCGCGCCTTCGCCGACAAGGTGGCGATGCTGGCGCGCGCGCAAGAGCGCTATGCCGGTCTGCGCGATCTGCCGGCAACCGCCCTCTGCGGCACGACCGTAAGCCTGCACATGAATGCCGGTCTCATGGCGGATCTGCCCTCGCTGATCTCATCCGGCGCCGAAGGTGTGGGGCTGTTCCGCACGGAACTGCAATTCCTCGTGCGCAACCAGATGCCCAAACGGGCCGAGCTGTCGGCGCTCTATGCCCGGGTCATGGACGCCGCCCGGGGCAAGCGGGTCGCCTTCCGCACCCTCGACATCGGCTCGGACAAGGTGCTGGCCTACATGAAGCCCCAGGACGAGCCGAACCCAGCGATGGGCTGGCGGGCGATCCGTCTGGGGCTGGACAAGCCGGGCGTGCTGCGCATGCAGCTCCAGGCGCTGCTGCGCGCGGCGGCCGGGCGTCCGCTGACGGTGATGTTCCCCTTCGTGGCCACCCCGGCCGAATACCGCGCCGCGCGTGCCGAGCTCGACAAGGCCGTGGAGCGCGAGCGCATCCTCGGCCATCCGCTGCCCGAGCGGCTCGAGGTCGGGGCGATGATCGAGACGCCCTCTCTGGCCTTCGCCCCGGATTCCTTCTTCCGCGAGGTGGATTTCCTGTCGGTGGGCGGCAATGATCTCAAGCAGTTCTTCTTCGCTGCCGACCGCGAGAACGAACGGGTGCGCCGTCGCTACGACCTCTTCGAGAGCAGTTTCCTGACCTTCCTGCGCAATCTTGTGGCCCGCTGCGAAGCGGCCGGCACGCCGCTGACCTTCTGCGGCGAGGATGCGGGACGGCCGGTCGAGGCGGTCGCGCTCGCGGCGCTGGGCTTCCGGTCGCTGTCGATGCGGCCGGCCTCGATCGGACCCGTCAAGTCGCTGATCCGGCGGGTGCGCCTCGATGAGGGACGAGCCCTGATCGAGGAGGGGTTGGCGCGCGGGGACGAGACACTGCGGCCTGCGTTCGACGCCTGGCTGGCCCGGCATGTCTGAAGGATCGATCCGGCCCGACCGATGACGGGTGCCGCAGACCTGCTTCAGGCGCCCGCCCGACCGACCGGCGGCGGCATGAGGGCGAGCGTCGCGCGGAGAAACTCGTCGCGCACCGCGTCCTCGCCATGGCGGCGTGCAAGGCGGCGTAGCCCGAAATGGACATGGGCCATTTCCACGTAATAGTCGATGAAGGCCCAGTTGGTCCCCGCCCCGGCCGCCGCCCCGATGAGCGGCACCGCACCGGAGGCCAGCTTCTGGCCGAAGACGGCGGCGAAACGGGGGGCGATGCGCGCCACGAGGCGGTTGATGGCCGGGCCGGTCAGCGACAGCCGCGCGCCGAGAAAGGAGGTGTTCACCCCGTCATCCCCGGCCCCCTGCCCCCCCGCCCCGAAGACACGCAGGCATTCGGCGCGCGTCTCGGCACTCGAGGGATCTTCGCCATGGGCGGCAGCCACCTCCTGGACGGCCCGGAAGATGATGGTCACAGCAAGGGGCAGCTCGATCACCGCAGTGGGCAGGCCGCCCAAGCCCCCCACGGCACCCGAGGCGGCAGCCAGCATCTTGTGCGCGCGATCCCCCTTCAGGCGGGCGGCCAGAGGGCCGAGCTGCCCGAAGCGTCTGTCCCATCCATCCTCGCGCGAGCGTTCGGCAGCGTGATAGCAGTGCAGGAGCGCCGTCTGCGCGGCATGGTCGAGCCGGGCGCGCAGAGGTCCGGGCAGGCGCTTCAGCCCGTCCTCGACCGAACCGCCGACAAGGTTCACGGCGCGCATCAGCAGCCCCCCCGCCCCGGGCCTGCCGCGCCGCCAGGGCGGCAATGGTGGCCCGCCCGGTCTCGTCCAGAGGCTCGGGGGGGTCGTCGGGGTTCACGATCTTCAGGCGCGGCTCGCTCATGGGCGGAAGGATGGGGTGCCGCAGTCCCCACTTCAAGGTCGGGGGAAAGGGGGGCGATTCTCAGATCGCTCCGGCGCGGCGTTCGACGGTCGTCACGCCGGGAAGCTTCGCGAAGCGGGCAGAGAGCTGCTCGGGGAACCAGGGACGGCCGATCGAGGAAAACCCGGGCAGCGGGCGGAGCACATCGGCACAGGCGACCGTGCACATGGCCATTCCCACGGGGCCGCGCGCCTTGGCAAGCGTCAGCGCCTGTTCGGCCACCTCGGGCAGGACGGGTTTCTCCTGGCGAGTATAATAGTAGCCGCCCCCCGCCTGATAGGCGAGGTAACGCGCCTCGACCTCCGGCGAAAAACCGTAGAGGACATCGTTGCGCTCGGGCACGGCCGGGTCGGTCCAGCGCCCGAAGGGATCGAACAGCACCCGCTCGCTCGCATTGATGAGGAGCGCGCTATGGGCGCCCTTGCCCGTCCCCTCGTTGCGCACGGTGACCAGGGCGAGAAGCGGCGCCTCCGGCGCACGATAGCGGGCAAGCTCCACCGCCTCGTCGGAGGCCCAGACAGCCTCGGCATTGGTGCCGCAACCGGACAGGGGCAGGGAAGCCAGCCCCAGAAGGACGGTGCGACGGGTCGCCCTCACGCGCCGCCCCTTACGCGTTGACCAGCGCCAGAAGGATCAGCAGGACGAGGATCACGATCGACATGCGCGTGACGGCGCGCAGGAAGGCGGCAAAGGTGCGTTCCTGGGCGGTGATGTCCATCGTGCCGGCCTTTCGCGGGTGGGTGTCCTGGATCTTCGTGGCGTGGGCGAGGGCCTCGGTCGCGTGGGCGCCTTCGCTCTGCGTGGTCTGGGCCATGCGCGGCGGTCCTTCCGGGTGATGCGTCGGAGGCGGGATAGCGGATCGGATGGAGCCTGTCACGCCCCCTGGTCGCCGGCGGTCAGGGGGCGAGGCTCTCGGGCGTCACGGCCATGAGGCCGTCTCCGCCCTCGCGCGCGGCCGCCAGCAACCCGGTATGGGCCGGCAAAAGACGGCGGATATGGACGGCGGCCAGCGGGATGCGGGCCGGATCGGCCAGCGCCGCGACAAGATGCGCCCGCGCCCCCAGCACCAGGGCGAAGGCCCGCAGGAAGGGGACCGCCCCCGCTCCGCGGTCGCCGGGATGGGACAGCATCCAGTCGGTCCCCTCGCGCAGGGCTTCCGCCGCCTGCCAGAGGGGCCCGGCCAGATCGGGCAGGACAGTGCGTGCGGTGCGTGCCGTCTCGGCGGCTTCATCGATGAGCCGCATGGCCGCCTCGCCGCCATCGGCAAGCTTGCGCCCCACGAGGTCGAGAGCCTGGATGCCGTTGGTGCCTTCGTAGATGCGGGTGACGCGCAGGTCGCGGACGAACTGGGCGGCACCCGTCTCCTCGATATAGCCCATGCCCCCCTGGACCTGGAGCGCGAGATCGGCGACGGCATGACCGGCATCGGTGCCGAAGGCCTTGGCAATCGGGGTCAGGAAGGCCGCGCGCGCGCCCCATGCCGGCTCGCCGGTAGCGGCGGCCATATCGATGGCCACCGCACAGTCGAGCGCGATGGCACGGGCCGCGAACAGGGTGGCGCGGGCCTCGGCCAGCATCCGGCGCACATCGGCATGTTCGATGATGGTGCCGGTGGGGCCGGATGTGCGGCCCTGCCTGCGCGTCATCGCCCATTCCACCGCCTGCTGGAGAGCCGCCTCGCCCGCGCCGATGGCCTGGATGCCCACCCCGAGACGGGCATTGTTCATCATCGTGAACACCGCCGCCATGCCCCCATGCGGGGGCCCGACCAGCCAGCCCGTCGCCCCCTCATAGGCCATCACCGCCGTGGGCGAGCCATGCAGCCCCAGCTTGTGCTCGAGCTTGAGCGGGCGCAGGGCATTGCGGGCACCGAGGCTGCCATCGGGGTTGGGCAGGAATTTCGGCACCAGGAACAGCGAGACCCCCTTGCTTCCCGGCCCCCCGTCCGGCAGGCGCGCCAGCACGAGATGGCAGACATTTCCTGCAAAGTCGTTGTCGGCCCAGGTGATGAAGATCTTCTCGCCGGTGATGGCATAGCGGCCATCGCCCAGCGGCTCGGCCCGGCTGCGCAGGGCCCCCACATCCGATCCGGCCTGAGCCTCGGTCAGGTTCATCGTTCCGCACCATTCGCCCGAGACAAGGCGCGGCAGGACGAGAGCCCGGAGATCGGGCGGGGCATGGCGGTCGATCGCCTCGATGGCGCCCTGCGTCATGAGCGGGTTGAGCTCGAGCGCCAGGCAGGCCCCCGCCAGCATGTCGTGGAAGGCCACCGCAAGCGTCTGGGGCAGCCCCTGTCCGCCCCATTCGGGCGGGGCGGCAAGCCCGATCCAGCCGCCCTCGGCGATCCGGCGGTAGGCGTCGCCGTAACCGGGGGGCGTGATGACGGCCCCGTTCTCGAGACGGGCAGGATGGAGATCCCCGACACGGTTGAGCGGGGCGAGATCGTCACAGAGGCGCGCCGCCTCGGCCAGCACGGCCCCGGAGATCTCGCCCGCCGCCTCGGCGAAGCGATCGGTGGCCGTGACCTGCGCATAGCCGGCGACGTGATCGAGATGGAAGCGCAGTTCGGCAAGGGGCGAACGATAGGGCATCAGGCAGGCCTCCGGCGCTTGGCAGGGCGCGCGCACGGGTCTAGGGGTGAACGCGCTGCCGACAGGCTAGCGGCAGCCTCGCGTGCCTCAAACCGGAACGCCGCGTCACCATGGACCGCATCGATTCGCCCCGGACCCGTCTCCTGCCCGCCACATCCGAAGGCGTGGCCGAGGCCGCGCGCCTCCTGCGTGGGGGGGGGCTCGTCGCCTTCCCGACCGAAACGGTCTATGGTCTGGGTGCCCGGGCGGCGGATGGGCATGCGGTTGCTCGCATCTTCGAGGCCAAGGGCCGGCCCAGCTTCAACCCGCTGATCGTCCATGTCGCAGATCCCGGGGAGGCCGAGGCGCTGGCCGAAACGGGCCCGGAGGCGCGGGCGCTGATGGAGGCCTTCTGGCCGGGGCCGCTCGCGCTCGTGCTGCCGCTGCGGGCCGGGGCGCCGGTGGCTGATCTCGTGACGGCGGGGCTTCCCACGGTCGCCCTGCGCGCGCCGGCCCATCCGCTGGCGCAGGCCCTGATCGCGGCGGCCGGGCCGCTTGCGGCCCCTTCGGCCAACCCCTCGGGCCGGGTCTCGCCCACCGCGCCGTCCCATGTGCTGGCCGGACTCGGGGGGCGGATCGAAGCGGTGCTCGATGGCGGCCCCTGTCCCGTAGGGGTCGAGAGCACCATCGTGGCCCCCGACGGGGCAGATGGGATGCGGCTGCTGCGTGCGGGGGGGCTTCCGGCAGAGACGATCGAGGCGGTTCTGGGGCGCCCGCTGATCGCCGACACGGATCCGGCGCGCATCGTCGCTCCGGGGCAGATGGAATCGCATTACGCGCCGCGGGGCCGTCTGCGGCTCGGAGCGATGGCAGCCGAGCCGGGCGAGATCCTGCTCGGCTTCGGAGCGGTGGCCGGGGATCTGTCCCTGTCGCCATCGGGTGATCTGCGTGAAGCGGCGGCGAATCTCTTTGCCGCCCTTCACCGGCTCGATGCCGAAGGGGCCGAGCGCATCGCCGTGGCGCCGGTGCCGGATCATGGACTGGGCCGGGCGATCAACGACCGGTTGCGGCGGGCGGCGGCGCCGCGCCCCTAGGCGCGCTCGCTGCGCTCGATCCAGCCACGCAGCGATTCGAGCTCGGCCCGGGCGTCGCGCAGGCCGTCCATCGCAGCCCCCAGCTCGGCCTCGAGCTGGGTGATCCGGTTCTGCAGCTCGGCCTCGCGCACGGCGAGATAGGCCAGGGCCTGATCGCGCGTCTCCTCGGCCTCGTGCAGCGCCTGGGCCATGCGGTCGAGCTCGCCCACCTCGGCACGGGTGACCCGGGTGAAGCGGTGGATCAGCCAGCCCGCGAACCAGCCGAGGGCAAAGGTTCCGAACAGGATCAGGGCAGTGGCGACGATCAGCTCGGTGCGGTTCACGGGGCGGCGTCCTCGGCAGGGCCGTCGGGCACAGCCGCCCGGGTGGGCGGCACCGTCGGCGGGGGGCCTTCGATGATCCGGGGCGGCGCTTGGGCGGGGGGCGGGGGCGGCGGGCCATAAACGGCCGGGGCGGCTGCGCCCTCGGGGGCCGGCGCCCCGATCAGGCTGAATTCGATGCGCCGATTGGCCTCGCGCCCTTCCTCGGTGTCGTTGGGCGCGATGGGATCTGCCTCGCCATAGCCGACGGCCTCGAAACCCATGACCGGAACGCGGGCCGCACGCAGCGCATCGAGAACCGCCTCGGCACGGGCCTGGGACAGGCGCAGATTGGTCTCCTCGCGCCCCTGGCTGTCAGTGTAGCCGGCGATGCGCAGCCTCAGATCACCGCAATTGCGCAGGATGTCGGCGATCCGGTCGATCGCCGGACGGGCGGCGGGCGAAAGGGTCGCCGAACCGGGATCGAAGGTAATCTTGATGTCGGCCGTGACCTTGACGATCTCGGCGAGGCATTCCTCGGGCGAGGGCAGCGCGGCTAGCGGATCCAGCGATTCGTCATAGGTGACATCGAGCGTGACCTGTGCGCCGGCCCCGAGAGCCTCGGCCAGGGCGGCGGCGATCGTCTCGCGCGCGGTGGGGTTGCCGGTGGCCCCCTGCACCGTGATCCGGTCCGGGGTGACGAGGACCGAACCCCGCGCAAGCTGCGCCAGTGCATCGATGCCGGTCAGGACGCGCAGCGACCAGCCCTCGGGGAGGCCCTCGGGATCCGTGCGCGTGGCCAGTGTGACCTGGGCTGCCCCGAAACGGGCCTGGGCCAGGCTCCGGGCGAGAGCTGTCATCCGGGCATCGGCCAGGGGTCCCGAAAGACGCACCCGCCCGTCGGCCGACAGGGTGGCCCGGAACTCGATCGGCGTGGCGGTGGTGCTTTCCGCCTCCGGCCGTTCGGCACGGAAGGCGAAGCCGGGGGGCAGGCCGGCGCGCAGATCCTCGGTGGTCCGCTCGAAGAGATCCGCCGCTGTGCCCGGAGGGGCGAGCAGCAGGATGTCGGCATCGGTCATGGCCAGCGTGCCGCCGCCCAGGGCGGCGACGGCCGCGATCCCCTGCGCGGCGGCCTGCGGCCAATCGGGCGAGGGGGCCCCGAGGCCGAGCCGGCAATCGGCGTCCTTCGCGCCGGCGGCAGCGGCCGCGGCCAGGATCGCCTCGCGCGCCGCTTCGCCTTCGGCAGCGCAGGCCTCCAGTCGTGCTCCCTCCGCGTCGATCCGGAAGCGCAGGGCAAAGGGCGCGATGACCGGCGGGGGGGCATGGATCGTCACCTCGATGGAGACGCCCTCGGGCCGCGCCCGGGAGAGGAGGAGCGATTCGAGCCGACGCTGCCCGCCGGGCGAATCGGCCACGGCCTCCACCACGACATGGCCCGGCCGGACCGACAGCTTGGCGCGCGGCAGCAAGGCCAGCGTCTCGGCCGCAAAGGCCAGTGTCGCCTCCCAGCCTTCGGGAGCCGGGTAGGCGGCGGTCTGGAGGAGATCGCTGAGGGGGGCCCCGGAGGCGGCTTCGGCCAGTTCCTCGCGCAGATGGCTGCGGTCGGTGGCCTCGGGGATCAGGCCGATCAGCGAGACGCCCGAATCGTTGCGCAGGATCTCCACGGCGAAATCGGGCGCAGCCAGCGCCTCGCGCGGGGCAACGCGGAGATTGTCGATCACGCGCGCCCCGTCCACCGCACGCCCCGCCACAGAGATAGCCCGGAAGCGGGCCGCCTCGTCAGGGGCCTCCCCCTCGAGGACGACCTGGAGACCATCGGGGATGACCTCGGCCCAGGAATACCCCTCGGCCTCCAGTTCGGCCGCGACGGCGGCGGCTGAACGGGTCTCGAGCTCGCTCACCAGTGCGCGTGCTGCAAGACTCGCGCCGCCCCCGGCCAGGACGAAGGCAGCAGCGACAAGAAGGCGGGGGGACAAAGACATGGAGGTGGATCGGGCCTTCCGGACAGCCGCGCTGTCCTAGGATCTGCGGCCGGCCAACGCAACATCACGGGGTTCTGCCCTGCCCGATGCGGCGGAAGGCCGCGCGCCGCAGGCCGCTCAGGCCGCTCAGGCCGCTCAGACCAGCGCGGCGAGGGCCAGAAGGACGGCCACGGCCAGCCCCGCATCGCGGTTGGAGCGGAACAGGCGCAGCAGACCCGGCCCGTCCTCCGGATCGAACGGCCCAGCTGCCAGGCCAGATGCCAGCCCAGCACCCAGGGGGCGCCAAGCGCGAGGGCCAGGGCAAGCGGCGAGCCGTCAAGGCCGGCCAGAATCACCGCCGCCCCCATCGTCAGCACGGCCGCCACGAGGAATCCCCGCAGCCAGAGCCGCGAGGACGCGCCGAACAGGCGCGCGGTCGAGCGCACCCCGATCAGCGCATCGTCCTCGGCGTCCTGATGGGCATAGATCGTGTCGTAGAAGAGCGTCCAGGCGATCCCGGCAAGCCACAGGAGCACCGCCGGAGCCTCGACGCGGCCCGCATGGGCCGCATAGGCCAGCAGAACACCCCAGTTGAAGGCGATGCCCAGCACGGCCTGCGGCCACCAGGTGACGCGCTTGGCGAAGGGATAGAGCCCCGCCGGCACCAGCGCCAGCAGGCCGAGCAGGATCGCCGGCGCCGGCAGCGTCAGCAACAGGGCAAGGGCGAGAAGGCCCTGCATCCCCATCCAGGTCAGAGCCTGCCGGGGCGTGACCTGGCCTGCTGGCAGGGGGCGGTTTCGCGTGCGCTCGACCCGGGCATCGAAGTCCCGATCCGCCAGGTCGTTCCAGGTGCAGCCTGCCCCGCGGGCAAGAACCCGCCCCCCCCGCACAGACCAGCGCGATCCACAGATCATGCCAGACCGGTGCGCGGCCTGTCGCCACAAGCGCGAGCGCCAGTCCCCACCAGCAGGGCAGCAGCAGAAGCCAGGTGCCGATCGGGCGGTCGAGCCGCGACAGGCGCAGATAGGGCCGCCAGGCTGCGGGCGCATGGCGATCGACCCAGTTGCCGGCGGTGTCGGCGACCGGCCGGTCGGCCGTCCCGGTCATGCCTGCCTCTGGAATCCGGCCAGCCCCCGCCATAGCCTGTCACTCCATGCCCCGTATCCGACTCTACATAGATCACCCTCTCGCCGAAGGGCAGACCGTGCCGCTTGCCCCGGAACAGGCCCATTACCTCTTTGCGGTCATGCGGCTCGGAGAGGGGGAGTCCCTGAGGCTGTTCGACGGGCAGACGGGGGAATGGGAGGCGGAAGTCCTGCAGACGGGCCGGCGCGGCAGCCTGCGGGTGCGGGCGCAGACGCAACCGATGGCATGGCCGCCCGATCTGTGGCTTCTGTTCGCCCCCATCAAGAAGGCGCGGACGGACTTCATCGTCGAGAAGGCCACCGAGATGGGCTGCCGCCGCATCCTGCCCGTGCGGACCGACTTCACCAACAGCGAGCGTGTCCGGGCCGACCGGTTACGCCTGCATGCCGTCGAGGCGGCCGAACAATGCGGTGGCGTCTTCGTCCCCGAGGTGGCGGAGATGAGCCCGCTGGCCACGCTGCTGGCGGAATGGGAGGAGGGGCGCCTTCTGTGGTTCTGCGACGAGACTCTTGCAGAGCAGGCTTCTGTCCCCCCGGCGCGGACCGGGCAACCCGGTGCAGTCCTGATCGGGCCGGAGGGGGGGTTTTCCGAGGCCGAACGGACGCGGCTGCGCGCCCTGCCCTTTGCGCGGGCTATCCGGCTTGGCCCCCGCATCCTGCGGGCCGACACGGCCGCGGTCGCCGCACTCACGCTGTGGCAGATGATCGAGGGGGACTGGAGATGAGGATGACCGCACGCCCGGACGGCCGTCCCCCGACGCGGCGAATATGCGGTGCGGCCAGCCATGTCTGAGCCTTCGCCATTCCTGCGCCCTGCGGTGCGCGCCACACTGATGCAGGGTCGGGAGACTCTGGCGGGTCTGGCGCTGATGGGTCTGTCGCTCCGGCTCTGGCACGGCAGTTCCGGGGTCCTGCGCTGGTTTGCCGGGCCGGGGGTTGCGCTTGGGGCGGTGCTGGTCTGGACGGGGGCGCAGCGCTGGCGGCTGCGGGCGCGCCGGGCGGCGGCTGGCGCGGGGCCGGGCGTGGTGCGGGTGGACGAAGGGCGGGTCGAATTCTGGGGGCCTTTCGGCGGCGGCTTCCTGGATCTGGGCGATCTCGCCCGGGTCGATCTCGAAAGCCGGGAGGGACGGGCCGTCTGGTGCCTGCTGGACCGGGAGGGGCGCGAGCTGGCCGTGCCGGTCACCGCCGCCGGGGCCGAGGCGCTGTTCGATGCGCTGCTCGGGCTGCCGGGCATGCGCGCCGGGGAGATGCTGGCTGCACTCGGGCAGGAGGGCCGCGCCGGACCGCCGGCGACACTCTGGCGCGCGCCGGGCGTGGCAGGCCTGCGGCAGTCGATCGCCCGTCCCGACGACGTCTGAACCGCACCCTCGCCTTGGCGCGGCGCGGCCGCTATGCCGCGTCTGCAAAGCCCGCGGAGGACCCGCCCATGCCCATCGACCGCGTGCAGTCGATCGCCGCCCTGAGCATCCTCCTGGGCCTGATCGTCCTCGGTCTGAAATTCCTGGCCTGGTGGCTGACGGGGTCGGTCGCCCTGTATTCCGACGCCCTCGAGAGCGTGGTCAATGTGGTGACGGCGGCGGTGGCGCTGCTGGCGGTGCGCGGTTCGGCCAAGCCTGCCGATGCCGGCCATCCCTGGGGCCACGGCAAGGTGGAATATTTCTCGGCGGTGGCGGTGGGCGTGCTGATCGTCGTCGCCGCACTGCTGATCCTGGGCGAGGCCTGGGCCGCCTTCCGCGCCCCCCGTCCCTTCGAGGCCGACCCGCTGGGGCTTCTGGCCAATGCGCTGGCTGCGGTCCTGAACGGAATCTGGTGCACGATCCTGATCCGGCAGGGACGGCGGTTGCGCTCTCCGGCCCTGATCGCCGACGGAAGGCATCTGCTGACCGACATCCTGTCCTCGGCCGGCGTGCTGGCAGGCGTCCTGCTGGCCGCCGCAACGGGATGGACGCTGCTCGATCCGGCCCTTGCGGCCCTGGTGGCCCTTGTCATCCTCTGGTCCGGCTGGCAGCTCATCCGCGACTCGGTGGGGGGGCTGATGGATGTCGCCGTGCCGGATCCCCTCCTCGCACGCATCCGCGAGGTCATCGCCGCCAATGCCGAGGGCGCGATCGAGGCGCATGACCTGCGCACGCGCCATGCCGGCCCGATGACCTTCGTCGAGTTCCATCTCGTCGTGCCCGGCGGCATGAGCGTCTCGGAGGCGCATGACATCTGCGACCGCCTGGAGCGCAAGATCCGCGAGACCGTCGAGCCCGCCCATATCGCCATCCATGTCGAGCCCGAAGACAAGGCCAAGCATGCCGGCATCGTCGTGCTCTGAAGGCTGGACGCACCCCCTCGGGTGATCCTGCGGCCGTCCCGGCACCGTTCGGGCGGCTCTCGCCCTCCCCGAGGAAGGGACAGGATCGGCCGCCCGTTCCGGACCATCGGCGGGATGGGCCGTCAGGCGATCTCCTCATCGAGTGCACGGCGCATGCGTGCGATTTCTTCACCGATGCGTTCGCCATGGCGCAGCAGGCTGCCCCCGATCAGGTAGCAGACATCCTCGCCGAACATGGCGCGCATCCCTGCTGCGCGGTCCACGCTCATGCCGCCGCCGGGACTGGGCAGGATGGGCCGGCCGGGGCCTGTGGGATCGAGGCAGGACCGGGCAATGGCCCGGCAGTCTTCCTCCGAGAAGCCGAAACGTCCCCCGACATTCGGAAAGACCGAGATGTCGGCCCCCGCCAGGCGCTGGAGCGTGCCATAGAGCACGCCATGGGCGATCCCCGCCGCGGGCGACTGGACGAAGGCGCCGGTGAAGGCCGGATGCGCCATCACCGGCATCTCCAGCGTATCGTCGCCTGCGATCCGGGCCATGAGGCCCCAGCCATGCAGGCCTGGCATGACCAGAAGCCCGTCCACACCCGCCGCCTTCGCGAAGGCGATGGCCTCCTCCGTCCGCTGGCCGGGAAGGACGGCGAAATAGAGCGGGCGCCGCCCGGTTTCGGCCTGCACCGCGGCCAGGGCCGCCGTCACCGCCTCGACCCGGGCGCGAAACGGGGCGGACGGCAGATCGCCGAGGCCGTGATCCTCCTTCACGATGTCGGCCCCGCCCAGCGCGCAGCGCCGTGCGATGGCGGCCAGCGAGGCGGCATCGAGGCCCTGCGGCTTGAGCACGGGCGCGATCAGCCCACCCCGTGGACGACCGCAAAGGCGGCGGATCCCCTCGACCCCGAAGCGCGCCCCCGTCAGGCGGCGGGTCATCTCGGGCCCCGGATCGACCGCCTCGACCCGGATGCCGGTCTGGATCGAGGAATTGCCGAAGACGACATTGAGGAACTGGACGACATCGCGGCCGGCGCTGTCCGGGCTGTAGGAGATCGTCGTGCGGAAGACCCCCTCGCCCGCGGGCTCCAGCGTCTCGATGCGCCCGACGATCTCCTGGGCGATGCGCCCGGGAGGCACGACATCCGGGGGCACCTCGACCGTCTGTTCGTAGGCAATGCCTTCGGCGCGGGCGCGCGCCTCGGCCCGGTCGGCCGCAACCAGGCGATAGGTCACATGAAATCGGGTCACAGGGCCTCTGCCTTCACTGCGGAGTGGACGGCCTCGAGGCGCACGGCGCTCAGATCCTCCTCTCCGATTCCCGTCTCCTGCCCCGTCAGCCGCTCCACCGCGCGCACCAGAGCAAGGGCATCGAGCCCGTAATACCGCATCAGATAGGGGCGGGATCCGCCATGGGCATAGGTGTCCTGCAATCCGAGCCGGACAAGGCGCCGTGCCAGTCCCGCTTCGGCCAGCGCCTCGGCCACCTGGCTGCCCAGCCCCCCGGCAATCAGGTGGTTCTCGAGCGTCACGACCCCGTGGCGCACGCTGGCAGCGTGATCGACGATGCGGGCCGCGTCGAAGGGCTTGTGGGTTGTCAGGTGCAGGTGGCGGACCGAGACCCCGGCCCGGTCGAGCGCGGCGCGGGCTCGCAGGGCCTCCTCGGTGGCGATGCCGGCCGTGACGACCAGCACATCCGTCCCCAGCGCCAGTTCGCGCATCTCGCCGACCCGGAGGGGGGTCTCGAAGAGACGCGGGACCGAACCGCGCAGGATGCGGCAATAGACGGGTCCGTCCACGGAATCGGCCGCAGCGACGATGCTTTCCACCTCGGTGGCGTCGCCGGCCTCCAGCACGGTCATGTTGGGCAGGGTGCGCATCACGGCGACATCCTCGATCGCCTGATGGGTCATGCCGCCGGGGGTCGTGATGCCCGGCAGAAAGCCCATCAGCCGCACCCGCCGGCGCGGATAGGCGACCGAGGCCACAAGCTGGTCATAGGGCCGACGGTAGAGGAAAACCCCGAAGGAGTGCAGGAAGGGCCTGAACCCCGCAAGCCCGAGCCCGCCGGCAAAGCTCATCATGTTCTGCTCTGCCATCCCCAGCGACAGGAAGCGGTCGGGGTGGCGGTCGCGGAAGCCGTCGATCTCGCAGCTCGAGGTCAGGTCGGCGGACAGGCACAGCACCTCGGGATGGCGGAGCGCATGGGCCTCGAAGGCCGCGGCATAGGGACGATCGACCATCTCCATGTCAGTGTTCCCCCAGATCGACGGGCGGAATGCCCAGTTCGGCGGCGATGGCCTCGTTCATCTCCTGCCGCTCCTCGGGCGATCTGAAGCGGACATAGTGGAGGCGCGGAAAGCGGCGACGCAGGAACTCCATGCCCTGCGTGGGCGAGGAATGGGCCAGCACGATCAGGGGGCGTCCCTCATGCGGGGTGGCGGCGGCCTCGCGCAGGGCCGGGATGTCATGGGCATCGCATTCGGCCACGACAGCCCCGAAGGCGCGCAGCTTGGCCGCGATATCGCCCACGGCCATGACATCGTCCATGGCCCCGTCGCATTGCTGGCGGTTGACGTCCATCAGCGCCCAGAGATTGTCGATGCGGTGATGGACCGCGGCCTGCACGGCCTCCCAGATCTGGCCTTCTTGCACCTCGCCGTCCGACATGAAGACGCAGACGCGGCCCGTCTCGCCCTTGCGCTTGCGTCCCCAGGCCAGCCCGGCGGCCGTGGACAGGCCGATGCCCAGCGTGCCGTTGTGAACCTCCATGCCTGGCGAATGTTCCGCGCCGATCATCTCGACCGAGGAGCCGTCCTTGTTGAACTGTTCCAGTCCCTCGGGCGCCATGCGGCCCGTCTCGATCAGGCAGGCATAGGCCACGAGGGCATAATGGGCCGGCGCGATGAAGAGCCGGTCATATTCGGGCGCGGCGGGACCGTTGTAGCCGGCCCCCGTCACATAGTCCGGATTCGCCGCCGAGGGCACCCCCGCAAAGGGCGGCGGCACCATCGGCCGCGTGGAGGGGCCGAGCGTCAGCGCCTCGTTGTAGAGGAAGGCGAACTGCTCGGCCGCCGAACAGGCCTGGCTCAGATAGCCGCCATTGTTGCGGATGGAATGTTCGAACACCCGTCGGCGGATGCCGCGCGCGATCTCCTCGGTCGATTTCTCGTTTCGCATGGTCCCTCCGTCGGGGAAAGGACGGGGGAGGCACCGCCCGCCGCCCCCGCCCCGATCTTCGTCACTGGGGCGCCGAAGGCAGCGGCATCCAGTCCGGCGCGGCGACATCGGCATGGGCGAAGGCGGGCACGCGTTCGGCCAGCTCCTCCATGTTGGTGATGTCCTGCTCGTTCAGCATCGCCTGGGTGATCAGCGTCGGGGGCACGATCACCTGATGGCCCGGATCCTCGCCCGCCATCAGCATGGCAAGCGCCCGCACCGAAACCTCGCCCACCACGGCCGGATTGGTCGCGGCGGTGGCCTTCCAGGCCGAACCGGGCTCACGCATCGCGGCGATGTCGGCGGTGGAGATGTCGGCCGAATAGATCGAGACCTGACCGGACAGCCCCGCTTCGTCCACGGCGATCTTCACGCCCTTGGCGAATTCGTCATAGGGGGCGAAGACGACCTGGATGCCGGGATTGGCCGAAAGGACCGAGCGGGCCTGGTTGGCGACCGAGTTGGCGATGGGGTTGTCGAGCGTGCCGAAGACGGCGACCTCCTCGATGCCCGGATAGCGGGCCTTGAACTCTTCCCAGGTCTCGTTGCGGCGATCGAGCGGGGCGATGCCGGGCACATAGACATAGGCGGCGGTCCAGGACTCGCCGTTGTCGGCGATCGCCTGCTCGAGCGCGAGACGGGCGAGGTCGCGGTCGGACTGTTCGATCTGCGGGATCGCCTCGTTCTGCACATCGACGTCGAAGGCGACGACCGGGATGCCGGCGTCCACCGCGCGCTGGGCGGCCTCCTGCATCGATTCGGTCAGGCCGTGCTGGATGATGATCCCGTCCACGCCCAGCGCGATGGCCTGGTCCACCATGTCCGCCTGGAGCGCGGCATCCTGCCGGCTGTCGAAGACGCGCAGCCCGATGCCGAGTGCTGCCGCCTGCCGCTCCACCCCTGCCAGATAGGCCTGGAAGAAATCGCCGGTGGACAGGTAGCGCACCAGGGCAATCTCGACATCGGCGGGATTGTCGAAGGGCGCGGGGCGGTCCTGCGCGGCGGCAAGGCCCGGCCACAGCGCCGCGCCGGCCAGCAGCGCGGCAAGGCTTCGTCTGGTGATCATCGCGTGTCCTCCCTTGTGATGATCGGCATCCGTCAGGCGCGCGCCCCGGCCCTGCGGCCGGTGAGCGCGAAGGTGAAGACAAGGGCCACGACCAGCACCGCGCCCTTGACGAAGTCCTGCGTGTAATAGGGGGCGTTCAGCATCGTCAGCCCCTGGAGGAGGATGCCGACGAAGAGGGCGCCGATGGCAGTCCCGAAGGCATTGGGCCGCGAGGCGCCAAGCACCGCATAGCCAATCAGAGCCGCGGCAACCGAATCCAGCAGCAGGTTGTTACCGGAGGCCACATCGCCACGCCCCAGTCTGGCGGCGAGCAGGATCCCCCCGACCGAGGCCAGGACACCCGACAGGACATAGGCCAGCACCCGGTAGCGGTCGACATCGACCCCCGCCAGGGCGGCCGCCTGCGCGTTGGATCCGGTCGCATACATCAACCGCCCGTGGCGTGTCAGCTCGAGGAAGACCCAGACGAGGACCGCGATGGCCACGAGGAACACCACCGAGAGGGGCACGAGGTCCCACAGCCGGTGCCGCCCGAGGGCGAGGAAGGCGGCCGAGAAGGTGCCCTGCGCCGTGCCGCCGCCCGGCAGCGCCATTCCGGTGGCGATGGAGTTGCCCTCGGTCGGGATGCGCTGGAGGCCGACGAGAACGAACATCATCCCCAGCGTGGCGAGCAGGTCCGGCACGCGCATCCGCACGATCAGGAAGCCGTTCAGCAGACCGACCCCGGCCCCATCAGCAGGCAGAGCAGCACGGCCGCGACCGCCCCCATCTCCCAGACCACCATGACATAGGCCGACAGCATCAGGGCCGAGGTGGCGACCGCCCCGATCGACAGGTCGAAACCGCCCACGACCAGCGTGCAGGTCACGCCGAGCGCCAGGATGCCGGTGATCGCCACCGACTGGAGGATGAACACGGCGCTCGCGGTCGAAAGGAAATTCGGCGCCATGAGGCCGAAGACCACCACCAGACCGGCCATCAGGACCAGAAAGCCGTAACGGATGGCAAGCTCACGAACGGTCATGCGGGATGCCCCTGCTGGATCCCGGTCACCTGGCGCATCACCAGGCCGAGATCGAGATTCTCGTTCCGATGTTCGCCCGTCAGGGCATGATCGCTCAGCACCAGGATGCGGTCGGCAACCTCCACGGCCTCGTCGATTTCGGCCACGAGGACGAGGGTGGCGCGGTCACGGGTTGTCGCCCGGATGCGCGCGCCGATATCGCGGCGGGCCTGGATGTCCACGCCCTGGAACGGTTCGTCGAGGACGAGCACGCGCGCGGCCTCGGCCATCCAGCGGCCCACGGCCACCTTCTGCTGATTGCCGCCCGAGAGGGTCAGGACGGAGTCGCGGACCCCCCGGCAGACGATCCCCATCTCGCGCACCATGCGCGCGGCCATGCCGGCCTCGGAGCGGCGGCTGACGAAGGGGCCGCGGGAATGGCGCCGCAGGAAGGGCAGCGAGAGATTGCGTGCAATGTCGAAGGCCGGAACGATCACATTCGCCCGCCGGTCGCGGGGGACCAGGAACACCCCCTGCCCCATGGCCTCGCGCGGGGAGAAGGGCGCATAGGGCCGCCCGTCGAGCGTCATGCGGCCGGAGGCAGGACGCGCAAGCCCGAACAGCACGGCCGCCAGCGCGCCCTTGCCCGCCCCCACGAGACCCGTCACCGCCACCACCTCGCCCGCACGCAGATCGAGATCGAAGGGCCGCGCACCCGGCCGCAGCGCGATGCCGCGCAGGGACAGGATGGGTGCGCCCGGTGCGGGGATCCTCAGGGCCGCTTCGGCGAGGTCGTGCCCCAGCATCGCGCGCACGGCCCCCGTCGTGTCGAGTGGACGATCCTCGAACAGGCCGGTGATGACCCCCGTCGCGCATCGCCGCGATGCGGTCGGCGATGCGGCGGATGTCGGACATGCGGTGCGAGATGTAGAGCAGGGCCACCCCCCGCTCGCGCAGCCTGTCGATCAGGGCGAAGAGCCGCTCGGCCTCGGCCGCCGAAAGGGAGGACGTCGGCTCGTCGAGGATCAGCAGGCGCGGCGCATGGGCCATGGCGCGGGCGATGGCAACCAGCTGACGGTCGGCAAGCGACAGATCCGCCACAGGGCGCGCAAGATCCACATCGAGCCCGACGGCCTGTGCGATCCCAGCTGCCTCGGCGCGCATGCGCCGCCGCGAGACGACGCTGACCGTGCCATCGGCAATGCGGTCAAGAAGCAGATTGGCCGCCACGTCGAGATCGGGCACGACGCCGTCGTCGATGGTCTGATGGACGGTCACCACACCGGCGCGCAGCGCTTCACGCGGGGACGCGGGGGCGAAGATCCGCCCCCCCAGCGTCACCGTCCCCGCATCCGCCTCATGGACCCCGCAGAGCACCTTGACGAGCGTGGACTTGCCCGCCCCGTTCGCCCCCATCAGCACGGTGACGGCCCCGGCCGGCAGATCGAGATCGATGCCGCGCAGGACCTGATTGGGGCCGAAGGCCTTCCTGAGCCCGCTGATGCGGATCGCCGCTCCGTCCACCGGATCCTCCCTCTCCAGCGGCAGGGCACCCGATTGCTCGCCAAAAGTCAATGCACTTTGACAAAAGTCGAGTTTGACCGGATGATCCCGCCGCGGTTCCTCTTCGGGCCGCGCCGGAAAAGGGAGGGGAGGGATGGAAGAGAGGCCCTATGAGGCCCTGACGGTGGAGACGCTGGCGCGGCGGCTCGGGGATCTGCCGGCGCTGCGCGACCGGATCGGCGACCCGGCGGGCTGGCGCGTGCGCGAGGTGGGCGATGGCAACCTCAATCTCGTCTTCATCGTCGAGGGGGATCGGGGCGGACTGGTGGTCAAGCAGGCACTTCCCTATGTCCGCCTCGTGGGGGAAAGCTGGCCACTGCCGCTGCGGCGCTCCTTCTTCGAGTATCACGCCCTCAGGCGTCAGCAGGCGCGCGACCCCGGATCGGTGCCGGATGTCCTTCATTTCGACGAAGGTCAGGCCCTGGTCGTCATGGAATATCTCGACGGTCACATCATCCTGCGCCGCGCCCTGATTGCGGGCACGCGCCATGCCGGCTTGGGAGAGCGGCTCGGGCTGTTCTGCGCGCGCACGCTGTTCCGCGGCTCGGATCTCCATCTGCCGGCGGCCGAACGCAAGGCGGATCTGGCGCTGTTCGCGGGCAATGTCGATCTTTGCGCGATCACCGAGGCGCTGGTCTTCACCGAACCCTATTTCGCGGCCCCGATGAACCGTCACACGCCGGGGCTGGATCCGATCGCGGCCGAGCTGCGCGCCGATGCCGCCCTCAAGCTTGCGGCGCAGCGGCTCAAGACCGCCTTTGCCGCCCGGGCCGAGACGCTGCTGCATGGCGATCTGCATACCGGATCCGTCATGGTGCGCGGGGATCAAGTCCGCATCATCGACCCCGAATTCGCGGTCTACGGTCCGATGGGCTTCGACATCGGCATGCTGATTGCCAATTTCCTGATGGCCCATTGCGCCCAACCCGGCCATGGCCGGGACCGCGCCGATTACCAGGCGTGGATCCTCTCTGTCATCCGCGCCATCTGGACGAGCTTTGCCGCTGAATTCGCCCGCCTCTGGCGCACGGAGCGGACGGGGATGCTCTTCCCCCGCACGCTGTTCGAGGATCAGGGCCAGAGCTGGGCGGCGGATGCGGCCTGTTCAGGATGGCTCGGGCAGGTCTGGCGGGATACGCTGGGCTTTGCCGGTCTGGAATGCCATCGCCGGATCCTGGGCCTGGCCCACAACGCCGACTTCGAGAGCATCGCGGACGAGGGGCTGCGCGCCGCCTGCGAAGCGAAGGCCCTCGTGCTCGGGCGGACGCTGCTGCTGGGACAGGACGACATCGCGGGGATCGATGCGCTCATCGACCTCGCCAGGGACATTGCCGAAAGGGACTGGCTATGAAGATCGGGGGCAAGCCCTACCGCTCCATCTGGCGCGAGGCGGACGGCTCGCGCTGGGGCCTCGTCAAGGTCATCGACCAGCGCTGGCTGCCGCATGAGCTGCGCATCGAGGCCCTGCGCGACCGCGCGACCTTCGCCACGGCGATCCGCGACATGTGGGTGCGCGGCGCCCCCCTGATCGGCGCGACGGCCGCCTACGGGATGGCCGTGCAGATGGCCGAGGATCCCTCCGATGCCTCGCTCGACGAGACTTGGGAGCTGCTGCACGCCACCCGTCCCACGGCGATCAACCTGCGCTGGGCCCTGGATGATCTGCGCGACCGCCTGCGCCCCCTGCCGGAGGCGGAACGCGCCGCCGCGGCCTATGCGCGCGCCGACGCCATCTGCGAGGAGGATGTGGAGATCAACCGCCGCATCGGCGAGCACGGCCTGCGCCTGATCCGCGAGATCGCCGCGCGCAAGCCCCCGGGCGAGCCGGTGCGGATCCTGACCCATTGCAATGCCGGCTGGCCGGCAACCGTGGACTGGGGCACGGCCACCGCCCCCATCTACCAGGCCGTCGAGGCCGGCATCCCCGTCCATGTCTTCGTGGATGAGACGCGCCCCCGCAATCAGGGGGCCCAGCTCACCGCATGGGAGCTGAACAGCCACGGGATCCCCCATGATCTCATCGTGGACAATGCCGGCGGGCATCTGATGCAGCATGGGCTAGTGGACATCGTGATCGTCGGCACGGACCGCACCACCGCCAACGGCGATGTCTGCAACAAGATCGGCACCTATCTCAAGGCGCTGGCCGCCCGCGCCAACAATGTGCCCTTCTACGTCGCCCTTCCCTCTCCCACGATCGACTGGACGGTTCGGGACGGGTTGAAGGAGATCCCCATCGAGGAACGCCCGGCCGCAGAGGTCACGCATGTGCAGGGCCGCGATGCCGAAGGACGGATCGTGACCGTCCAGATCTCCCCGGACGGCACGGGGGCACGCAACCCGGCCTTCGATGTCACGCCGGCCCATCTCGTGACCGGCCTCATCACCGAACGCGGCATCTGCGCGGCCAGTGCCGAAGCCCTGGCCGCGATGTTCCCGGAGCGGGCCGGCGCCAGCCAGCGCTGACCCGCCACCGGCGCGGCCTGTCGGCCCCCGCGGAAACCGCACACTCGTCAAACGGGATCCCGATCACCCGGACGGGCGGGGGAATCGACAGGCCGCATCCTTCGTTCTAACCCTTCGGGACGTCAGATCCTGTCAGGGATTGCCGATGCCCTTTGCCAAGGCGCTTGATCTGTTGCGTCTCGCCAACATGGCGGCCGCACGGCACATGGGCGTGTCCCTGCCCGAGATCGAAGCCGAATTCGGCGTGAACCGGCGCACGGCCCAGCGGATGACAAGGGCGCTCGAAACCGTCTTTCCGGACATCGAGATCCTGACGGACGAGGACCGCCGCCGCCGCTGGCGGTTGCGCACCGATTCGCGGCTTCTGCACCGGCATGTCCTGCGCGACAGCGAGCTGGCGGCGCTGGAGATGGCCATCCAGCGCGCCGGGCGCGACGGGGCGACTCATGATGTTGCGGCCCTCTCCAGCCTGCGGGACCGTCTGCTGGGGACGATGCCCGCCCCCGCTGCCCGCCGGGCCGAGGCCGATGCCGAAGCCCTGCTCGAGGCGCAAGGCTGGGCCTGCCGCCCCGGTCCGGTGGCCCGTCATGACCCCGGCCTTCTGCCCCTGATCGCCGAGGCGCTGAAGGCCCCCCATGTCATGACCATCCGCTACCGCACCCCCGATGATGCCCAGCCCCGCATCAGGCGCATCGAGCCCCATGGCGTGCTCTTCGGCGTCCGCCGCTATCTCGTGGCCCGCGATACGGCGGCCCGAGACGGGCGGCTGCGGCATTTCCGGCTGGACCGGATCGAGGAGGCCCGGATCGAGGCCGAGCGCTTTGTCCGCGACCCCGCCTTCCGGATCGAGGAGCACGCCGCCCGCGCCTTCGGCTCCTGGCACGACCCGGCCGAATACGGCCCCGTGGTCTGGCGCTTCGCCCCGGAGGCGGCGGAGACAGCGCGCGAGTTCCTCTTCCATCCCCATCAGCAGACGACCGACGAAGCGGACGGGTCGCTGACCGTCCGTTTCACCGCCGGCGGCTGGCTGGAAATGGCCTGGCACCTCTACCAATGGGGCGACGCGGTCGAGGTGCTGGAGCCCGAACCCCTGCGGCGGCTGGTCGAGGGGTATCGGCGGCGCGATCTGCCGGCTCTGCCCTGATCCGCCTGTCAGGAGGACAGGAGCGCCGCGGCGATGCTGGCGCCGGTCACCAGATGGGTGACATAGCCGCCGCGGATCGCCGCATGCGTGGCCGCGACCTTGTCATGCCCGGGCGTCACGAGGATGCCCATCTCCAACCCCACCAGCCGTTCCAGCGGAATGCCGATCATCCGGTTCTCCACGGGGTCGTGGATCGGCTGGCCGGCCGCATCCACGAAGCGCCCGCAGATCACCCCGACCGCCCCCCGCGCCGTCATCCGGGCCAGATCCTCCCGCGTGGCCAGGCCCGAAAGCACCACATGGCTGTCCGGACGCACCGTGCCCACCGAGAACAGCAGCTTGTTGACCGACCCCAGCTGATCGAGCTGGGCGCGCAGGATGGGCTCCTCCCGCAGCGCCGCAGCCAGATCGGCCCGGCTCAGGATCGCCGGCGCATGAAGGTTGATGCATCGGGCCCCCAGCTGCTGGGCCAGCAGTGTCGAACAGGCCTCGGCCGTGAAGCCGTAGGGCGTAGCCATGGACCCCATGAGCTGGAGCACCGTGAGATCCTCGATGCGATGGGGCTCGAGTGCCTCGGCCAGATCATGGACCGTGCGCCCCCAGGCCACACCCAGCCGGTCGCCCGGCCCGAGCAGCGAAGGCAACCAGTCCGCACCCCCCGGACCACGCGGCGGAAGCGTTCCTCCTCTTCCAGGCCCTCGTCGGGGACGACCCAGGCGGCCTCGAGCCCGAATCGCTCGCAAAGGGCGATGGCCAGCGCATGATCCCGGAAGGCAGCCTCGTCCAGGCTCACGCGGATCAGGCCACGGGCGCGCGCTTCCTGCAGATGATTCACCACGGTGGCCCGCGACAGCCCCAGCCGGTCGGCGATGGCCTGCTGGTTCAGGCCGTCATGATAATAGAGCCAGGCCACCTCCAGGGTGAGATCGCCCGCTCCCCGTCCGCCGGCCCGCCGCCCCATCGCCATGACACCCGTCCTGTCATTTGTCAGACGTTATTGACTTTTGTCGAAGATCACCATCAGGTCAAATGGCTCACGCGACGAAAGGCCCTTCCATGTTCGCAAATCTGTGGCAAGAGGACGAGGCCCGCGCCTTGGCCGAGGCTGCCGGCCCCGATCCGGACGCCCGGGCCCTGGCCCTGCGGGTCTACTCGGCGCGCCTGATCGGGCGGATCCCCGACCTCGTGATGCACGGGGGAGGCAACAGCTCGATCAAGCTGCGCGCCCGCGACGTCTTCGGCGAGATGGTCGAGGTGCTTCATGTCAAGGGGTCGGGGGCCGATCTGGCGACCATCACGCCGGCGGGCCTGCCTGCCGTCCGTCTCGACCCCCTGCGCCGGCTTCGGGCCCTGCCCGCGCTGTCGGACGAAGACATGGTGAATGTCCAGCGCTCCAGCCTGCTCGACAGCGCCGCGCCGAACCCGTCGGTCGAGACGCTCCTTCATGCCTGGCTGCCCGATGCCGTGGTGGACCATACCCATGCGACACCCTTCCTGGTGCTGGCCAACCTTCCCGATGCCGCGGAGATCTGCCACGAGATCTTCGGCCCGCGCCTTGCCGTGGTGCCCTACATCATGCCGGGCTTCGCGCTGGCCAAGGCGGCTGCTTCGGTCCGCGACGCCCATCCCGAGGCCGAGGGGCTGTTGCTGCTCAACCATGGCCATTTCACCTGGGGCGCGACGCCGAAGGAGTCCTATGATCGTCTGATCGCGCAGACGAATGCCGTCGAGGCCTGGCTTGCGCGGCGGCGTCCTGCACCGCGCCCCCCCGCCGCCCCCCCGCATGGCGTCGCCGGAGGCTGCGCCGCTGCTGGCAGGGCTGCGCGGTGCGCTCGCCTCTGTCCTGCCGGAGGGGGCTGCCGGCCCCGTCCTCGCCCTGCGCGACAGCGAAGGCACGCGCGCCGCGCTCGAACGGGCGGATGCGGCTGATCTGGACCGGCGCGGCGTGGCAACCCCCGATCACGTGATCCGCACCAAGGCGCATCCGCTGCATCTCGATCGGGCCACGCTGTCGGCCGGACCAGAGCGTCTGCGTGCGGCCGTGGAGGCCTTCGCCGCCGACTACCGGGCCTATTTCGCCCGTCAGGCCCCGCGCGCCGCCGGGCCGCGAACCATGCTGAGCCCGATGCCCGGTCTCGTCTGGGCCGAGGGGCTGGGGCTCGTCGGGGTGGGGGCCACCGCCGCGGCCGCCCGCATCGCCGCCGATCTGGGCGAACAGACGCTGCGCGTCATGGCCGATGGCGAGGCGGCCGGCGGCTTCCGTCCCATCGGCGAGGCCGACCTGTTCGACATGGAATACTGGTCGCTCGAGCAGGCCAAGCTGGGCAAGGGGACAAGGCCGCCCCTGCAGGGGCGCATCGTCCTGATCACCGGGGCGGGAGGCGCCATCGGACGGGCCTGCGCGCGGGCCTTCGCGGCGCGGGGCGCCGCCCTGTTCCTGACCGATCGCGATGCCGGCGCCCTTGAGGCGGCCCTTGCCGAGATCGGCCACGATCATGGAGCCCTTGCCTGCGATCTGACCGCACCGGGGTCCGCAGCCCGCATCCTGCAGGCTTGCGCATGCCGCTTCGGAGGGCTCGACATCCTGCTTTCGAATGCCGGGGCGGCCTGGCAGGGCGACATGGCGACCTTGCCCGAGGCCACGCTGCGCGAAAGTTTCGAACTCAATTTCTTTGCCCATCAGGCCCTGGCACAGGCGGCCATCGCGCTGTTCCGCGCCGAGGCAGCCGGACGCGGCGCGCGCAGCGCCCCTCAGATCCTCTTCAACCTCTCCAAGCAGGCGGTCAATCCCGGCCGCGGCTTTGGCCCCTATGGCCTGCCCAAGGCAGCAAGCTTCTTCCTTCTGCGGCAGCTCGCACTCGAGCTGGGGCAGGAAGGGATCCGCGTCAACGGTGTCAATGCCGACCGGATCCGTTCGGGCCTGCTTGATGAGGCGCTCATCGCCGACCGCGCCCGGGCGCGCGGCACGACACCCGATCGCTACATGGCCGGCAATCTCCTGGAACGGGAGGTGGAGGCCCATCATGTCGCCGAGGCTTTTGTCGCGCTGGCCCTGTCCGAACGGACGACGGGGCATGTCATGACCGTGGACGGCGGCAACATCGAGGCCGCGCTCCGCTGAGACGGACAGGGGGCGATGACAAGAAATTGACCGATTCTCTGAATCGTCTGTCAATTCCTTGACTCAAATCCGCCCCCGCCTCCCGGCCGCCCTTCGTCCGCCGGCCCATCCCTCTATGCTGACCGGAACGACGGTCCCTGCGCGGGGATGGCTGGACAAACCGGCCCCGACATCCGCAGGAAGACCTGCGCCCGCAAGAGGCGCTGGTTGGGAGGAGGAGAAATCATGCTCGACCGGGAGCAGGACCGCGCCAAGAACGGGCAGGGGGTAGCGGAGCGGATGCCGCGCATCGACGCTGCAGCGCATCGGCGCGCCTATGAGGCATCACTCGCCGATCCCGATGCCTTCTGGCGCGAGCAGAGCCACCGCATCGACTGGGTGCGCCGCCCGACGCGCATCAAGAACACGTCCTTCGCGCCAGGCCACATCTCGATCCGCTGGTTCGAGGACGGTACGCTGAATGTCGCGGCCAACTGCATCGACCGCCATGCCGCCCGCCATGGCGAACGCACCGCCATCATCTGGGAGCCGGACGATCCGGCCGAGCCGGTCCGCCGCATCAGCTATGCCGAGCTGCTCGAGCAGGTCTGCCGCATGGCCGGGGTGCTTCGGCAGCACGGAGTCGGAAAGGGAGACCGCGTCGTCATCTACATGCCGATGATCCCGGAAGCGGCCTATGCCATGCTGGCCTGCGCCCGGATCGGCGCCATCCATTCCGTCGTCTTCGGCGGCTTCTCGCCCGATGCGCTGGCCAACCGCATCACGGACTGCGACGCCCGGGTCGTCATCACCGCCGATACCGGGCCGCGCGGAGGCCGGAAGACCCCGCTCAAGCAGAATGTGGATGCGGCGCTGGCGCAGATCACGCAGGACATGAAGGTCATGGTGGTGCGCCGCACAGGCGACCCGGTTCCCTGGACGCAGGGGCGCGACATCGACCTTCTGGCCGAGATGGAACAGCAGCCCCCCCTATTGCCTCTATGCCGAGATGGGGGCCGAGGATCCGCTCTTCATCCTCTACACCTCGGGATCCACCGGCAAGCCCAAGGGGGTGGTCCATACCTCCGGGGGCTATCTCGTCTATGCCTCGCTCACGCATGAGGTCTGCTTCGACTGCCGGCCCGGAGACATCTGGTGGTGCACGGCCGATGTGGGCTGGATCACCGGGCACAGCTACATCGTCTATGGGCCGCTGGCCAACGGCTCCACCGTCCTGATGTTCGAGGGCATCCCGACATGGCCCGATCCGGGCCGCTTCTGGGCCGTGGTCGAGAAGCACAGGGTCACGCATTTCCATACCGCGCCGACCGCGATCCGCGCCCTGATGGCCCAGGGCAGGGAATGGGTGGAGAAGCATGACCTGTCCAGCCTCCGATGCCTCGGCACCGTGGGCGAGCCGATCAATCCCGAGGCCTGGAACTGGTACAGCCAGACCGTCGGCAAGGGACGGCTGCCGGTGATCGATGCCTATTGGCAGACCGAAACAGGCGGCCATCTGATCTGCCCGCTGCCCGGAGCCCAGCCGCTCAAGCCCGGTTCGGCCACGCTGCCCTTCTGGGGTGTGCGCCCGGTGATGCTCGACGCCACGACCGGCCAGCCGGTCGAGGGCCCGGGCGAGGGGGTCCTGTGCATCGCTGACAGCTGGCCGGGCCAGATGCGCACCGTCTGGGGCAATCACAAGCGCTTCGAGGACACCTATTTCTCGCAGTATCCGGGTCTGTATTTCACCGGCGACGGCTGCCGGCGTGACGAAGACGGCTATTACTGGATCACCGGGCGCGTGGACGATGTGCTCAATGTCTCGGGCCATCGCCTCGGCACGGCCGAGATCGAGAGCGCGCTGGTGGCCCATGAAAGCGTGGCCGAAGCCGCGGTCGTGGGCTACCCCCATCCGATCAAGGGACAGGGCATCTATGCCTATGTCACGCTGATGAAAGGGGTGGAACCCAGCGAGGCGCTCTCGGCCGAGCTGAGCGAATGGGTCCGCCAGCAGATCGGGCCGATCGCCCGTCCCGACATGATCCAGTTCGCACCGGGCCTGCCCAAGACCCGGTCGGGCAAGATCATGCGCCGCATCCTGCGCAAGATTGCCGAGAACGATTTCGGCAGCCTGGGGGATACCTCGACGCTCGCCGATCCGTCGGTGGTCGAGGATCTCATCGCCAACCGCAGGACCGGCGGCTGAGGGTCGGCAGGCCGCAGGGCGATGGGGGCCGGGGCCGGATGCGGGTCGGCCCCGCACATCCCGGGCAGAAGGAGGACCGCCCCGGGGTGCGGCGCAAGGAAAGGAGAGGCCCAGGAACGGTTCCGGGCGTCCCTTTCCGGCAGGGCGGGCCCGTCCGACCACGGGATCCGCCCCGACCGAGTGGCGACAGTGGGAGGAGGACATGTCACATCCAAGCAGCACATCGCCGGCGCGCCCGATCACGGCCCGACCGGCACAAGAATACTGGAGCGCGAATCTGCGCATCATCGGCATCTGCCTGGCCATCTGGGCGCTGGTGTCCTTCGGCTTCGGCATCCTGCTGCGGCCGTTGCTGGCGGGCATTGCCGTGGGCGGCACCGATCTGGGCTTCTGGTTCGCCCAGCAGGGATCGATCATCACCTTCGTGGCGCTGATCTTCTTCTATGCCTGGCGGATGAACCGTCTGGACCGTGAATTCGGCGTGGACGAGGAGCAGAGCTGATCCGATGTCCCAATATGCCCTGAACCTTCTTGTCGTCGGCGCAAGCTTTGCCCTCTATATCGGTATCGCCCTCTGGGCACGCGCCGGCTCCACATCGGAGTTCTATGCCGCCAATCGCGGCGTGAGCCCGGTCATGAACGGCATGGCCACCGCGGCGGACTGGATGTCGGCGGCCTCCTTCATCTCCATGGCGGGCCTGATCGCCACGGTAGGCTACGTCAACTCCTCCTACCTGATGGGGTGGACAGGCGGCTATGTGCTGCTCGCGCTGCTGCTTGCGCCCTATCTGCGCAAGTTTGGCAAATACACGGTCCCCGATTTCATCGGCGACCGGTTCTACTCCTCGGGCGCGCGGCTCGTGGCAGTGCTGTGCCTCATCATCATCTCGGTCACCTATGTGATCGGACAGATGACCGGTGCAGGCGTCGCCTTCTCGCGCTTCCTCGAGGTGGATGTCACCACAGGCCTGCTGATCGGCGCGGCGGTGGTGTTCGTCTATGCCGTGCTCGGCGGCATGAAGGGGATCACCTACACGCAGGTGGCGCAGTACATCGCGCTGATCGTCGCCTATACGATCCCGGCGATCTTCATCTCGCTCCAGCTCACCGGCAATCCGGTCCCCCCGCTCGGCCTGTTCTCCGAACACACGGCCTCGGGGCAGCCGCTGCTCGACCGGCTCGACCAGGTGGTGACGGATCTCGGCTTCGGCGCCTATACGGGCATGTCGGGTTCCACGCTCAACATGGTGCTCTTCACGCTCTCGCTGATGATCGGTACGGCGGGCCTGCCGCATGTCATCATCCGCTTCTTCACCGTGCCCAAGGTGTCGGACGCGCGCCTTTCGGCGGGCTGGGCGCTGGTCTTCATCGCCCTGCTCTACCTCACGGCCCCGGCCGTGGGCGCCATGGCGCGGCTCAACCTGCTCTCGACCATCTATCCCGAAGGACCGCAGGCGGCAGCGCTGCTCCATGAGGAGCGGCCCAACTGGATGCGGACATGGGAAGCCACCGGTCTGCTGAGTTGGGAAGACAAGAACGGCGACGGACGCATCCAGCTCTACAACGACCGCAACGCCGCCTTCGCCGAAACGGCCGCCGAACGCGGCTGGAACGGCAACGAACTCACGGTGAACAACGACATCATCGTGCTCGCCAATCCGGAGATCGCCAATCTGCCGGGCTGGGTGGTCGCCCTGATCGCCGCCGGCGGCCTCGCCGCGGCGCTGTCCACCGCCGCGGGCCTGCTGCTCGCCATCTCCTCGGCGATCAGCCATGACCTGATCAAGCGCACGATCAACCCCGGCATTTCCGAGAAGGGCGAACTGCTCGCCGCCCGGATCGCGATGGCATTGGCGATCATCGTGGCGACATGGCTCGGCATCAATCCGCCCGGCTTTGCCGCGCAGGTGGTCGCGCTGGCCTTCGGACTGGCAGCGGCCACGCTGTTCCCGGCGCTGATGATGGGGATCTTCTCCAAGCGGATCACCAGCGAGGGGGCGATCGCCGGGATGCTGGCGGGCCTCGTCTTCACCTGCCTCTATATCTTCACCTATCTGGGCTGGTTCTTCATCCCCGGCACCAACTGGCTGGAAAACACCCCCGAGAACCACATCTTCGGCATTGCGCCGACAGCGATCGGCTCGGTCGGGGCCTTGCTGAACTTCGCCGTGGCCTATGGGGTCTCGGCCGTCACCAAGGCGCCCCCTGCGGATGTGCAGGACATGGTGGAGAGCATCCGCATCCCCCGCGGGGCACAGGCCGCCGCGCCGATGCACTGATCGCCCCGGCGATCCCCTTCGGCGGCGCGCCCGCGCGGCGCGCCGCTTCCCTGTTGCGAGAGGGAACAGGCCATGCTCCTGGACTTTGTCGCCACCGTCTCGGCCGGGCTGGGGCTTGCCGGGCTCGTGATGATCGCCCGATGGCTGCTGCGCGGGCGCCTGCCCGGCTGGCTTGTCCCGGCAGCGGCAGGGGCCGGCATGCTCGCCTTCGCCATCTGGAACGAATACACGTGGTTTCCGCGCACGGCGGCCGCGCTGCCCCCCGGTGTCACCGTCGCCCGCACGGTGGAGGAGAGCGCCCTCTGGCGCCCTTGGACCTATTGGCATCCCATCGTGACGCGCTTCTCGGCCGTGGACCTGCGCACGGCGCGCACCAATCCCGAGGCGCCAGGGCAGGTGCTGGCGACGGTGCTCCTGATCGCCCGCTGGCAACCCCGCAGCGCGGTGCCCGTTTTGTTCGACTGCGACAGCGCCCGACAGGCCCCGCTGCTCGGCCCCGATCCCTTCGCCGAGCCGATCCCCTGGGAGGCGGTCCCCCCCGACGACGACGTGCTGCGCGCGGCCTGTGTCGCGCTCGACTGAAGGCCGGCTCAGCGGTTCATGTCGGGCAGCAGGCCCTGGTGGCGCCGCATCGCCTCCACCGCCTGGCCGAAGGTGGTGATGCCTGCGGCCTCGAGGATCGGCAGCAGCCGCAGCAGCACCTCGGCCGTCACCATGGCATCGCCCAGGGCCCTGTGCCGCAGCGCCGGATCGATCGGCACGCCCAGCCTTTCGGCGATCGCGTCGAGCGTATGCGGGACACCGGGGCCATAGACCGCTGCCGACAGCAGCACCGTGTCGAGCACGCCATGGCCGAGTTCCAGACCGGCCGCCCGCGCGTGGCGGCGCAGGAAGGCGAGGTCGAAGGGCGCGTTATGCGCCACCAGGACGGCCCCTTCGGCAAAGCGGCAGAAGTCCCGCACCGCCTCCTGCGGGTCGGGCGCGCCCGCGACCGCCGCATCGTCGATCCCGTGGATGCGGGTCGAGGCGGGCGGGATCGGGCGGCCCGGATCGACCAGCGTCTCGAACCGTTCGCCCTCGACGCGCCGCCCGTTGATGATGCGCACGGCGCCGATCTGCACGATCTCGTCGCTCTCGGGGGACAGGCCCGTCGTCTCGGTGTCGAAGACGACGCAAGGAAGACGGGCCAGCGGCATGGCCGCGATGTCCTGCGCCATCTCTTCCTCGCGCAGCAGATCGAAGTCGAAGACCAGCGGGCGCTCTGACACGGTCTCCCCGTCGGTCTCCATCGCGAGCAGAAGCCCCCCCTCGCGGCCGATGGGCCGCAGCCGCGTCCGCAGGCGCCGCCGCCCGTCCGCCGTGGGCAGCTCGGCATCGGTGAAGCGCGACCCCGCCGCCAGCACCCGCCGCGCCGCCTCGATGGCGGGGCCGGCGAAGTAGTCGGTCACGGGCCGACCGAGGCCCAGCGGCGCGACGTCGCCGAGGAGGTCCACGCTCTGGCGGTCATAGAGCAGCACGCGCCCGTCCGGGCCCAGGGCCATGATCCCCACCGGAATCGCCGACAGGATCGCCGAGAGCTGCGCACGTTCCTCGGTCAGGCGTGCCGTAGCCTCCTCCGCGATCCGTCCGGCCTCGTCCCGCGCCGCCGCAAGGCGCGCGCAGAGCGCCGCCGCCGCGGGGCCGATCTCGCCCAGCCCTTCGCCCTGCCCCGGATCGAGCGGTGTGTCCACCGTCCCATGCGCCCGCGCGCGCATCTCGGCCGCAAGCAGAACCAGCGGGCGCACCACGCGATCCTCGAACCGCAGGGCCAGGATCGCACCCAGGGCCAGGGTGCCGAAACCGGCCACGGCCGCGACGATGACGAGCGGCTCGAGAGGCATCCCCTCGGGCCGCCGGGCGGCAGCGATCCACAGACCTGCCACGGCGCTCGCGGCTCCGCCCGCGGCGAGCAGCAGGAGCGGCCCGAGCAGGCGCAGGCGCAGGGCGTGGCGGGACGGGGGCCGGCCCGGCGCCGGATCGGGGGATGGAGCGGTCATGGCCTTCTTCCCCGGCTTTTCACGGCAGGCGCCTTCCCTGCGCCACGGCGCCCTGCATCCGGCGGACGATGAGGAAGGCTTCCCGCAGATGATTGCGCTCGAACTCGGAAAGCGTCGCGGGATCGAGGAAATTGTCAGGGCGCGTCCCTTCGCGGAGCTGCCGCGCCTGATGGGCCAGCCGTGCATCGGCGATGGTGTCGTAGGCATCGATCAGGTCGCGCCCGCCTGCTTCGCTGATCACGCCCGCCGCCATCGCCGCGGCAAGGCGCGCGCGTGTGTTGACCGTCGCAATCCGCCCCTGCAAGGCATAGACGCGGCCCAGATCCACGACAGGGATCACCCCGCTCAGCTTCATGTCGATGGTGTTGCGATGCTCGCCCGTCCGCAGGGTAACCAGCCCGCGCAGCAGCCCCAGGGGCGGGCTGTGCTTGAGCGCATTGGCGACCATATGCGCCACGAAGATCGAGTTGCGCGATGCCGCCTCGAGGGTCTCGGCCTGAAGCCCTTCATGAAGCGACAGCTCTCCGCCGATGGGGCGCAGGTCGAACATCACCGAGGCAAGCATCTGCGCCTCGGGGTCGGGGCGTTCGATCCAGGTCCGGAAGTAGCGCCGCCAGACCCGCAGCGGCTGACGCCAGCGCGGATTGGTGGCCATCATCCCGCCGGGGCAGAAGACATAGCCGCAGCGATCCAACCCCGTGCAGACGAAGCGGGCCAGCGCCGCGAAATAGGCCTCATGGTCCGGCTGCGCCGCATCATCGATGATCAGACAGTTGTCCTGGTCTGAAATGCCGGTCTGCTCGCGCCGGCCCTGGCTGCCGCAGGCAAGCCACAGGAAGGGGACGGGGGGCGGCCCCAGCTCGGCCCGGGCCAGGACCAGAAGACGGCGTGTCACCGCATCGGCCACATCGGTGAGAAGGCGCGTCACCACGTCATGCCGGTCGCCTGCCCCGGCGAGCCGCGCCAGCATGGCCGGCAGCCGCGCCGTCACGGCGGCCAGCGCCTCCGCATCCGGCGCCCGCGCGGCATCCCCCTCCAGATCGGCAGAACTTTCGGCGTGGAACCGCGTGAGATCGGTCCGGGTCACGATTCCCTCGAGGCCCTTCGGGCCGAGGATCGGCAGATGCCCGATGCCGCGTTCGACCATGAGATGCAGGACATCCGACCCGATGGCATCGGGGGGCAGGGTCACCGGATCGGGCGTCATCGCCAGCGCCACCGGACCCTGCGGGTCCAGACCGCCGGCCAGCACGCGCCGGGCCAGATCCCGCAGCGTCACGATGCCCAGCAGCCGCCCCTCTTCGGCCACGAGCAGCGAACCGATCCCCGTTCCCCCATGAGGCGTGCCGCCTCGGCGATCGGGGCAGCGGGGCCGATGGCGAGGGGATCGCGGCTCATCAGCTCGGACACGGGCGTCTCGGCCAGGCTGCGGGGCCGTGCCGCGCGGCGGCGCCAGCCGGCGGCCGCCCCTTCGAAATGCGCGCGCAGATCCGCATCGGATTCCACCAGAGCGAGGAAGCGGCCCGCAGGCAGGACGAGCACGGCGCCATCCTCGACCGCGGTGGCCCGCGTCGGCGCATAGCCATCGGCCAGCAGGCCGCGTTCCCCGAAGCTGCCCCCCGGTCCCACAAGCGCCAGCGGCGTGCCGTCCGGATCGCTGACCCGCACGAGGCCCGATCGGACCACATAGAGCCCGTCCAGTCTGTCACCGGGGGCAAAGAGCGTGTCGCCTGCGCGCATCGCACGCCTCTCGAACAGGGGGGCGATCAGGGCGCGTTCGGAATCCGGCCGCCCGGACCATGGGGGCACCGTGGCCAGGAATGCTTCGTCCTCCATCGCCGGCTCCTCTCCACACAGCGCAGTTCGCGTCGGGTCGGTCCATCCCATCCTGGGCCCGACGGACGGGCCCGGCAATCTCCCCCTTCGAAAGAGCCGGGGAAGGCCGTTTCACCGGGGAACCGATGCCACCCCGGGGACGTTCGGACCGGTAGAGAGGTCTGTTCAGGATCCGACGGAGCAGCCAGACGCGGCCTCGCAGCCCCCATGCGAGCGGCAGGGGGCGTGAAGGCAGGCCACGAAAGGCAGGCGCCAGCGCAGAGGGGGGATGACAGCGATGGTTCCGGAGACATGGTTTCGCCTCTATTGCGGGCCGGCACCCCTGCCGGCGGACATCGGATGGCGCTGGAATCTCGACCCCCTGCTGCTGATCGCCCTGGCCGCGATGGCGCTGCTTCTGCGGCATTCGCGTGCCGGGCTGGCCGGCGTGGCCGTGATGGCGGTGGCCTTCGTCTCGCCGCTCTGCGCGCTGTCGGCGGCGCTGTTCTCGGCACGGGTCGTCCATCATGTCCTTCTTGTTGCGGTGGCGGCCCCTCTTCTCGCGCTGGCGCGGCCGGCGCGCACAGCGGCCTCGCCCACCCTGCCCCTCCTTGTCGCCGCACTGGTCCTGTGGGTCTGGCACTGGCCGGCGGCCTATGACCTCGCGCTGTCCTTCGTGCCGGCCTACTGGCTCATGCAGGCAACGCTGCTCGGCTCGGCGGTGCTGTTCTGGCGCGCCACCCTGCATCCGGCGCAAGGGACAGGCCCGGCCCTGCTCGCAATCCTCGGGGGGTGGATGCAGATGGCGCTACTCGGCGCGCTGCTCACCTTCGCGCCCGAGCCCCTCTATGCCGCCCATGCCGCCGCCCCGCTGGCCTGGGGTCTGTCGCCCCTGACCGACCAGCAGCTCGGCGGTCTGCTGATGTGGGTTCCGGCCGGTCTGCCCTATCTGCTGTTGGCGGCCTGGGCAGCGCGGCGCGACTGGGCAGATCTGCGGGGGCATGCGGCATGACGGCAGGGCTGGCTGCGGCGATCCCGCATCTGAAAGCCCTGCATGTCGCGATGCTCGCGCTGTGGTGCGCCGGGCTGTTCGCCCTGCCCGTGATGCTGGCCCGCCATGACCCGGCCGTGAGCCGAGCGGATTATGCGCGCATCCGCCAGGCCACGCATTACGGCTATACCTTCGTCATCACGCCCGCGGCCGTGCTGGCCATCGCCTCGGGCACTCTCCTGATCTTCCTGCGCGAGGTCTTCGTCCTGTGGATGTTCGCGAAGCTGTTCTTTGTCGCCCTTCTCGTGGCCTTTCATGCCTGGGTCGGTCACACCATCGTCCGCGTGGCCGAAACCGAAGGCACGCACGAGCCGCCCGAGCCGCACTGGCCGCTGGCCGTGCTGACCGTGCCGGTGGTGGCGATCCTCGCGCTGGTGCTGGCCAAGCCGGATCTCGGGGCCATCCCCCTGCCCGGGTGGATGCAGGAACCGCGCGGAGTTCAGCTCCCCTTCGAGGTTCCCAGGCGATAATCGAAAACCAGCTTGCCGCCATGCCAGCCTGTCGCGATCACCACGATCACGTTGAAGCCCGACAACAGGATGCCGTAGGGCAGCACCGCCGCTTCGTAGCCTGTCAGCCGATAGCCCCAATTGGCCCCGAGCAGAGACAGGAGCAGCACCGCGATGACGAAATGCGTCCAGGCAGGCGCGCGGATGCGGATGCCCGGAACCATCAGCAGCTCCATCGTCCCCGTCGCCCCGGCAGCAAGGCCGAAGAGGAAGGCCGTGCCCGCCGCCCAGAGCGCGGCCTGTGCCCAGAACGGTTCGCCCGAGAGCCAGTAGAGGGCATCCGCGCCGAAGGCGCAGAAGGTCAGCGCGACGGGAAAGGCGACGCTCATCGCATGGAGCGGATGGCCCCAGATGGCGATCTTCGACTCGGTCTCGGCATAACCCGGATGCTGCTCGATCGGGTCCTGGAACCGGTCGCTCTCCTGCACCATCTTCTGCGTCATGCGCTGCACTCCCTTCGCTGGGGTCCTGCCATCCTAACGTCCTTCGCGCTTGCCGGTTGCGCGGATCGCCTCTCCGCCGTCCATCCCGCAGGTCCTGCGGCCCGGACCATTGCCACATTGTGGTGGGTGATGTTCGCCGGGGCCAGTGCGATCCTTGTCCTTGTCATGGTTCTTCTGTGGCTGGCCTTCCGCCGCGGCCCCGCAGTCAGGAAAGGCGGCCCCGCAGCCGAGGAGCGCGACGAACGCATCTGGATCAAGGGGCTGGGCCTGGCCTTCCCGCTCGCCACGCTGGCCGCACTGACCGCCTATGGCCTGGTGGTGGGCGAACGGCTGCTGCCGCGGCCGGGGCCCGATGTCGTCACGGTGGGCGCCGAGGGGCGGCAATGGGCCTGGACCTTCACCTATGCCGATGCCCCCGGACGGGCGACCGGAGGGCATCCTGCCACATCCCCGGCGGGCCGGCCCGTGGACGTGGCGATCACCAGCGCCGACGTGATCCAAAGCTTCTGGGTGCCGCGGCTGGCGGGCAAGCTCGACGCCGTCCCCGGCCATGTCAACATCCTGCGCATCGAGGCCTGGGAACCCGGCGACTATGCCGGCCTCGGCGCCGAGTTCAACGGGCCGGGCTATGCCGGCCACCGTTTCACCGTCCGCGCCCATGACGCGGCCGGATGGGAAGCCTTCCTCGCGGAGGAGACGCCATGACGCCCTCCCCCGGCCCGCTCACAGCTCTGCGCCGCCATCGCGCGCTGACCCGAATCTGGGCCTCGGATCCCGGCTGGAAGGGGTGGTTCACCACCGTGAACCACACCGATCTGGGACGGATGTTCATCGTCGCCTCGATGGTCTTCTTCGCCGCGGGCGGCCTCCTGGCGATGCTGATCCGCGCCCAGCTCGCCTCGCCCCGTTCGGCCTTCATGGGGCCGGAGACCTATGCCCAGGTCTTCACCATGCACGGGACGATCATGATGTTCCTGTTCGCGATCCCCCTGATCGAAGGGATCGCGATCTACCTGCTGCCCAAGATGCTGGGATCGCGCGATCTCGCCTTTCCGCGGCTCACCGCCTACGGCTTCTGGTGCTATGCCCTGGGCGGCTCGATGCTGATCGTCTCGCTGCTGCTCGGGATCGCGCCCGACAGCGGATGGTTCATGTATCCGCCGCTGTCCTCCTCGGCCTTCAGTCCCGGCCCCAATTCGGACTTCTGGCTGCTCGGCATCACCTTCGTCGAGATCTCGGCCATGGCCGCGGCGGTGGAGATCACGGTCACCATCCTGCGCTACCGCGCACCGGGCATGTCGCTTGCGCGGATGCCGGTCTTCGCCTGGTACATGCTCGTCGTCGCGGTGATGATCCTGACGGGATTCCCGCCGCTGATCCTCGGCTCGGTGCTGCTCGAGCTCGAACGCGCCTTCGGCCTTCCCTTCTTCCGGCCCGAGGCGGGCGGCGATGCGCTGCTGTGGCAGCATCTGTTCTGGCTCTTCGGCCATCCGGAGGTCTACATCATCTTCCTGCCTGCGGCGGGCATCATCTCCACGATCCTGCCGGTGCTCTCGCGCACGACGCTGCTCGGCTACGCTTGGGTCGTCGCTGCGGCGATCGCCCTCGGGGTGCTGAGCTTCGGCCTCTGGGTGCACCACATGTTCACCACGGGCATCCCGCATATGGGGCTCGCCTTCTTCTCGGCCGCCTCGACGCTGGTGGCCGTGCCCACGGGGGTGCAGATCTTCGCCTGGATCGGTACGCTGTGGAAGGGAGAGCCGCAGCTGCGCCTGCCGATGCTGTGGATCCTCGCCTTCTTCGTGACCTTCGTCATCGGCGGACTGACCGGGGTCATGGTCGCGGTCGTGCCCTTCGACTGGCAGGTGCACGATACCCATTTCATCGTTGCCCATCTCCACTACGTGCTGATCGGCGGCTTCGTCTTCCCGATGCTCGCCGCCCTTTACTACTGGATGCCTCACCTCACCGGGCGGCGGCGCTTCTTCCGCCTGGGCGAGACGGCCTTCTGGCTCGTCACGCTGGGCTTCCACCTGACCTTCCTGGCCGTCCACTGGGTGGGGCTGCTGGGCCAGCGCCGCCGCATCCATACCTATGACGGGGGGGACGGATGGGAGGTCATCAACCTCATCGCCTCGATCGGCGGCTTCGTCTCGGCCATCGGCTTTGCGCTCATCCTGCTGGATGTGGCGGTCAATGCTGCCGTGGCCGTGCGCGGGCCGCGCAACCCCTGGGGGGCGGGCACGCTCGAATGGGCGATGCCGATGCCCCCCGCGCCTATAACTTCGCCTCCCTGCCGGAGATCGGCAGCCGCGACCCCGTCCATGACGACCCCGCGCTGCCCCTTCGCATCGCTCGCGGCGAAGGCTATCTGGGCGATCCCGCGCGCAACCGGCGCGAAACGCTGATCGTCGAGACCGGCTCGGGCCGGCCCTCACAGGTGGTGGTGTTCCCCGGCAACAGCGCGCTTCCGCCCCTGCTGGCCCTTGTCACGAGCGGCATCGTCCTCGGCATGCTTCTCAAGGTCTACTGGCTGGTGCCGCTCGCCGCGGCAGGCGTCGCCGCAGGGGCGATGCGATGGGCCTGGAGCCTCGGCTCCACCCGCAGCGAAGGCCCGGTGGAGGTGGGCCAAGGGCTGCGGCTGCCGCTCGCCTCCGAGGTGGCAGAACCGCCGGGCTGGTGGGGCTCGCTGTTCCTGCTGCTTGCCGATGCGGTGCTGTTCGGCTCGCTCCTGTTCGGCTATGCCTTCCTGTGGACGGTGGCGCCCAACTGGCCGCCCCCCGCCTGGGTCGCGCCCGGCCTGTGGGGGCCGCTCCTCCTCGCAGCCGGAGCACTGCTGGCCCCCGCCGGGATCCGCCTCGCCGAGCGCGGCCTGCGCCGGAAAGGCGGGCCCTGGATCGGGCTCCTGCTGACGGCCGCCGGCATGGTCGCCCTTCTCCTCGCCGCCGTCACGGTGATGCGCGCGAGCAACCCCACCGCGCATGCCTATGACGCGACTCTCTGGGCGCTCGCGGGCTATGTGATCCTGCACGCGGGCGTGGCCGGGCTGATGACGCTCCATGTCGCCGCCCGGATGGCAGCGGGCTTCGTCACGGCCGAGCGGATCGGCGAGGCACGCATCCTGCGGCTCTGGACCGATTACGCGGCCGTCACCGCGCTGCTCGCCCTCGGGGCGGCCTGGCTTCCCGGCATTTCGGCAGGGGGGATCGCATGACGGACATCCTCCGCCTGGCACTGCCGCTCACGACATGGCTCGCGGCTTTCAGCGCCGTCTACGGCCTGCACGGTCTTGTCTGCTCGCCCCGCTGGGCCCAGGCAGGCCTGGGGCCGGAGACCGGCCGCCCCGTGCTGCTCCTGGCGGCCGGTCTGGCGATCGGGCTTCAGATCGCACTGCTGCTTGCCCTGCGCCGGTCCCGCCTGGCAGCCCCCTCCCCGCTGATCCGACGGATCACGACAATGCTGGCCGTGTCGGCCCTGGTGGCCACCGTCTGGACCCTGACGCCGGTCACCGCCACAACGACCTGCCATTGATGCACGCCCCGCATCCGGTTTCCCTTGTCGCGCAGCGGAACGGGCACTAGGGTCCGCGCCATCACAGACCAACTTCACATAACCGCGGGAGCATCCCCCTGCCCCTGACCGTCCTTGCTGCACTTCCGTTTCTGGCTGCCTTGCTGGCCGGCCCTGCCTTCCGCCTCGGCCGCCCCGCAGGCGTTGCCACCGCCCTTGCCGGCACCGCGGCGGCGCTCGTCCTGCTCCTCGGGCTGGCCCCCGGCGTCCTCGCCGGCCAGGTGCCGCGCGTCTCCGTGCCCTGGCTGCCCGCGCTGGGTCTGAACGCGAGCCTCTTCCTCGACCCGCTGGGCCTGCTCTTCGCCGGGCTCATTCTCGGCATCGGTCTGCTCGTGCTGCTCTATGCCCGCGCCTATCTCCATGCGGAGGAGGCCTGGGGCCGGTTCTTCGTGGTGCTGCTGCTGTTCCAGGGCGCGATGCTCGGCATCGTGCTGGCGGACAATGTCCTGCTGCTCGTGGTGTTCTGGGAGCTGACCAGCCTCACCTCCTTCCTGCTCATCGGCTACTGGAACGACCGCCCCGAAAGCCGGCGCGGCGCGCGCATGGCTCTCGTCGTCACGGGAAGCGGGGGCCTGCTGCTTCTCGCGGGGCTCTTGCTGCTCGGCGGCATCGCCGGCTCCTTCGAGCTCTCCGTCATCCTCACCCGACGCGAGGCGATCCAGGCCTCGCCCCTCTACCTGCCCGCCCTCCTGCTGATCCTCGGCGGCTGCTTCACCAAGTCGGCCCAGTTCCCCTTCCATTTCTGGCTGCCGCAGGCGATGGCCGCGCCGACGCCCGTTTCGGCCTATCTGCATTCGGCCACGATGGTGAAGGCGGGCGTGTTCCTGCTGGCCCGGCTCTGGCCCGTGCTCGCGGGGACCGAGGCCTGGTCGACCATCGTTGCCCCGATCGGTCTGGCGACCATGCTGGTCGGCGCGGCGGTAGCGCTGTTCCAGAACGACCTGAAGGGGCTCCTGGCCTATTCCACCGTGAGCCATCTGGGCCTTCTGGTGATGCTCCTGGGCTTCGGCACGCCGGCCGCAGCGGCCGTGGCGGTGCTGCACATCGTCAACCACGCCGCCTTCAAGGCCGCGCTCTTCATGAATGCGGGCATCGTGGACCACGAGACCGGCTCGCGCGATATCAGGGCCCTGGGCGGCCTCTACGCGGTCATGCCGATTGCCGGCACGCTTGCGCTGCTTGCCGCGGCCTCGATGGCGGGGCTGCCGCCCTTCGGCGGCTTCATCTCCAAGGAACTGATGCTCGAGGAGGCGCTCCACACCGCCTGGGGGGCCAATGACTGGATCGTGCCGGCGCTGGCAACGGTCGCCGCCGCCTTCTCGGTCGCCTATTCGCTGCGCTATGTGGGCCATGTCTATCTCGGCCCGCGCATGCCCACCCCCAAGGCCCCGCATGACCCGCCCGCAGGCCTCTGGCTCCCCTCCGCGATCCTTGTCGTCATCGCCGTGCTGGCAGGGATCGCGCCCCAGACGACGCTGGGCTGGATCGTGACGCCGGTCGCGGATGCCGTCACGGGGGGGCTGGCCGATCCCCTGTCGCTCAAGCTTTGGCACGGCGTCACCCCGGCGCTGCTGCTCAGCATCCTCGCGGTGGGGGTGGGGCTGATGCTGCTCGGCGCCCATGGCCCTCTCGAGCGCACCCGCCCGCCGATGCCGCAGGCGCCGCGGATCTTCGATGCCCTCGTCGCGGCAGCCGTGCGCGGCAGCCGGGTCTTCACCCATGCGCTGCACGAACCCTCGCTCCAGCGCACGCTCGCGGTGCTGTTCGCGACCTCTCTCGCCCTTGCCGGTCTCGCCGGATGGGGACTGCCTCTGACAGGCGACCGGCCGCGCCTGCCGGCCTCGCCCGTGGCCATCATCGTCTGGTTCGGCATCCTGGCGGCAACAGGAGCCGTGGTGGTCCTGCATCGCCGACGTTTCCTCGCCCTCGTCCTCATCAGCGTGATCGGACTGGGCGTGTCGCTGGCCTTCGTCCATCTCTCGGCCCCCGACCTCGCGCTCACGCAGATCTCGGTGGAGATCGTCACGATCCTGCTGATGCTGCTGGCCCTCAACCTGCTGCCCAAGGACTCGCCCCCCCTCGATGCCCCCATGCGGCGGCTGCGCGACGGGCTGCTGGCCTGTGCGGGGGGCCTGGCCGTGGGCCTCGGCGCCTGGGCGGTGATGACGCGCATCCCCGACCGGACACTGCCCGACTGGTTCTGGGCCAATGCCTATCCGGGCGGCGGCGGGACCAATGTCGTCAACGTCATCCTCGTGGACTTCCGCGGCTTCGATACCTTCGGCGAGATCATCGTGCTCGGCATTGCCGCGCTCGGCATCTATGCGCTGCTCGACACCACCGCGCGCGGCGCCGCAGGACGGCGGCTCGCACGCCGGGCCGCCGCGGGAGGCGAGGGAACACCCCGCTCGCCCGAGCGTCACCCGCTGATGCTGGTGGTCGCCTCGCGGGTGATCCTGCCCCTTGCGGTGGTGACGGGCCTCTTCATCTTCCTGCGCGGTCACAACATGCCCGGCGGGGGATTCATCGCCGGCCTCGTCTTCTCGATCGCGCTGCTCGTGCAATACATGGCCTCCGGCTGGGACTGGGCGCAGCAGCGCCAGCGCATCCCCGAGCACGCCCTGGTCGCCGCGGGCGTGCTCGCCGCCGCCTTCACGGGTCTGGGGGCAATCCTGCTCGGCCTGCCCTTCCTGACCTCCGGCTACGACTACTTCACCCTGCCCGTGGTGGGAGAATTCGAACTGGCCACTGCCATGCTCTTCGACATCGGCGTGTCGCTGACCGTCGTCGGCGCCGTAATGATGGCGCTGTCCCAGCTCGCTCGTGTCGCCCAGCGCGCCGAGACCCTGCCAGCCGACAGATCGCCCATGGACATCGATCCGAGCCGCGACCCGGAGGGCGCCCGATGAGCCTCGAATTCCTTGTTGCGAGTGCGGTGGCCGTCCTGACCGCCGCCGGGCTCTATCTCGCGCTGCGGGCGCGGACCTTCCCGGTGGTGCTCGGCCTGGCGATGCTCTCTTATGCGGTCAACCTGTTCCTGTTCGCCACGGGCCGGCTCGTGGTCGATCTGCCGCCGATCTATGACAAGGCCGCCACCGGCTACACCGATGCCCTGCCGCAGGCGCTGGTCCTCACCGCCATCGTCATCTCCTTCGGGATGACAGCCTTCGTGGTGGTGCTTGCGCTGCGCAGCTATCTGGAAACCGGCACCGATCAGGTGGACGGTCGCCGCAGCCCCGCGGACATGACCGCAGAGGACGAACAGGGGAGGCAGGCATGAATCACCTGCTGATCGTGCCCCTCCTGCTGCCGGCCGTGATGGCACCGGTGCTGCTGCTGTGGCTGCGCTTTCATCTGCGCGCATCGCGTCTTGCGGCGCTGCTGAGCTGCGGGGTGCTGCTTGTCGCCGCCCTGATGCTGGGCGCCGAAGCAGCCACCGGCGAGGTGCAGGCCTACCGCCTCGGCAACTGGCCACCGCCCTTCGGCATCGTGCTCGTGCTGGACCGGCTGAGCGCGCTGATGCTTGTTCTGACGGCCCTGCTCGCGCTTCTCGTGCTGTGGCATGTCATCGCCACGGGTCTGGACCGGCGCGGCTGGCATTTCCATCCGCTGTTCCAGTTCCAGCTCCTCGGTCTGAACGGCGCCTTCCTGACGGGCGACCTCTTCAACCTCTTCGTCTTCTTCGAGGTGTTGCTGATCGCCTCCTACGGGCTGATGCTGCATGGACAGGGCCCGGCACGGCTCAAGGCAGGGGTGCATTATGTCATCGTCAATCTCGTGGGATCGACGCTGTTCCTCATCGCCCTGGGTCTGCTCTATGGGGCCACGGGGACGCTCAACATGGCCGACATGGCCGGCCGGGTGGCAGCCGCCGCGCCCGAGCAGCACAGGCTGATCGCCGCCGGAGCGGCCCTGCTGTTCGCGGTCTTCGCGCTCAAGGCAGCGATGCTTCCGCTGCATCTGTGGCTGCCGGTCACCTATTCGAGCACCTCGGCCGCCGCGGCCGCCCTCTTCGCCATCCTCAGCAAGGTCGGTGTCTATGCGATCCTGCGCACGGGCACGCTGATCTTCCCCGCCGAGGGAATCGGCCTTCCCTGGTCCCCGACTGCCTGGATGCTGCCGGCAGCGCTTCTGACGGCCATCGTGGGTTTCGTCGGGATGCTGGCCTCGCACCGGCTGCGCGAACAGGCCGCCTATGCCGTGCTGGGATCCACCGGCACGCTGCTGGCTGCCGGCTCGCTCTTCTCTCCGCTCCCGCTTGCGGCAACGCTCTATTACCTGCCGCATTCCACACTCTCGACCGCAGCGCTGTTCCTGCTGGCCGACGTGATCGCGCGCCGCCGCCGCGGCTGGGGGGATGCGCTGGCGCCGGGGCCGGCTTTTCCCGGCATGGGGGCGGCCGGCCTGCTGTTCCTGATCGCCGCCATCGCCGCCGCAGGCCTGCCGCCACTGGCAGGTTTCGTGGGCAAGCTGCTGATCCTCGATGCGGTGCGCCTGCATCCCGCCTGGCCCTGGATCTGGGGGATCATCCTCGCCACGACGCTGATCGGGGTGCTTGCCCTCGCCCGCTCGGGCAGCGTCCTGTTCTGGAACATCCGCGAGGGGGCAGCGGTGCGCAGGCTGGAACCGCTCGCCCGTGTGGCTGCCCCTGCGGCCCTGATGGTGACGGCTCTCACGCTGCTTGCGCTGCTTGCCGGCCCCGCAACGGGCTACGCGCAAGCCGCCGCCGAGCAGATGGCCCAACCCACGGCCTATGTCGAGGCCGTGCTCGGATCCCGGAGGTGACGCCATGCTCCGACGCATCCTGCCCCACCCCATCCTGTCGCTGACCGTGATGCTGGTCTGGATCCTGCTTGTCAACGATGTGACGGCGGGGGTCGTGGTCCTCGGGCTTGTCATCGGCCTTGCGGTGCCGCTGCTGACCGCGCCCTACTGGCCGAACCGGCCCCGCCTGCGCCTCGGCCTGGCGATGCTGCGCTATGGAGCGGTCTTTCTGTGGGACATCCTCGTGGCCAATATCGAGGTCGCCTGGATCATCCTCACCCGCCCCTCGGACCGCCTGCGCCCGGCCTGGCTCGTCGTCCCGCTCGAGGTCCGCACGCCCGAAGCGATCACCGCACTGGCCGGTACGATCAGCCTGACCCCCGGCACTGTCTCCACCGACCTGTCCGCCTGCGGCCGTGCCCTGCTTGTCCATGCCCTCGACGTGTCCGATCCCGCAGCGGCCGTCGCCCGCATCAAGGCCCGCTACGAGGCCCCGCTCAAGGAGATCCTCGGATGATTCTCCCGATCGCCCTTGCCTTCGGCTTTGTCTGCATGGGGCTGGCCGTGCTCCTCACTCTCTGGCGGCTGCTGCGCGGGCCGACGGCGGCAGACCGCATCCTTGCGCTCGACACGCTGACGATCAACGCCATCGCGCTGATCGTGCTGTTCTGCATCGCCCGTGATACCGCCCTCTACTTCGAGGCCGCGCTGCTTCTTGCCATGGTGGGTTTCGTGGGCACGGTGGCCTACTGCAAGTTCCTGCTGCGCGGCGACATCGTGGAGTGACGTCCATGAGCACCATGCCCCTCGCCCTCGAAATCCTCATGAGCCTCTTCATCGTGGCCGGCGGGCTCTTCGCCCTGATCGGCTCCTGGGGGCTGGTGCGGCTGCCCTCGCTGATGACGCGGCTGCATGGCCCGACCAAGGCCACGACACTGGGCGTGGGAGGCATGCTGATCGCCTCGATGATCCAGGCGCCGACCTCGCGCGGGGACTGGTCGGGGCACGAACTGCTCATCACGCTGTTCCTGTTCCTGACCGCGCCCATCTCGGCGAATCTGATTGCCAAGGCCTATCTGCACCGCAGACGTGCCGCCCGGGATCCCGATCCCCGCCTCCCCCCCGGACCGGGGATCCGCCGCCCAGCGGCACCGGACATGACTGGGCGACCTTTGCCGGCGCCGATCACGGGGCCGCCCCCTCGGCACGTCCGCCGCTCGCCCGTGACCCTGCGGCCCTCTGATCCGTGCCCGACCGCCGAAGACGGCCGTCACGACATTGTCATCACGTGCCGTCACGGATCAGCAGCTGGTCGGCCACCCCGACACAAGCAAATGACGCATCGGCCTTCGCCTGTCCGGAAGGGCGCCCTCGCAGGGGGCATCCTGCCGGGATCAGGGGACCGTGCAGCGATGGACAGACCGGTTCCCCCCTTGCAGCCGCAAGGCTGTTGCGGCATGGCCCTGAACCCACCGAGAGGGAGCCGCCTGCCTGATGACGCCGTCCGTTCCCCCCGCTTCGGCTGCAACGCGCCTCTATCATTATCCCCTGTCGCCCTTCTGCCGGAAGGTGCGCCTCACGCTGGGCGAGAAGCGCATCGAGGTGGAACTGGTCGAGGAACGCTACTGGGAGAAGGATCCGGAATTCCTGCGCCGCAATCCGGCGGGACAGGTGCCGGTCCTGCGCATCGGCGGGCGGATGCTCGCCGACAGCCAGGCGATCTGCGAGTATCTGGACGAGGTGTTTCCCCAGCCTCCCCTGATGCCGCGGGATCCGGATGCCCGCTACGAGGTGCGGCGCCTCTGTGCCTGGTTCGACGGCAAGTTCCATGCCGAGGTCACCCGCAAGCTGATGGGCGAGCGGGTCTTCAAGAAGCTGATGGGCGGCGGGGCCCCGCCGGATTCGGCCGCCGTCAAGGCCGGCGCGCGCGACATCAAGACCCATCTCGCCTACATGACCCAGCTTCTGGAGATCCGGCGCTGGCTCGCGGGGAACGATCTGACGCTGGCCGATTTCGCGGCCGCCGCTCAGCTTTCGGTGCTCGACTATGTCTCGGACGTGCCCTGGCACCAGTTCGAGACGGTCAAGGACTGGTATGCCAAGGTCAAGTCGCGCCCCGCCTTCCGCTCCATCCTGGCCGATCAGGTGCCGGGCTTCCGGCCGGCGCGGCATTATGCGGATCTCGACTTCTGAGGCCGAGGCCCTGAAGGCCGGACTGCGGGCCGAGGCCGAAGCCGCCGGCTTTGCCGCGATGGGGGTCTGTCGGCCCGATGCGATCCCCCAGGCGGGCGAAAGGCTCCGGGTCTTTCTCGAGGCCGGGATGCACGGGACGATGGGGTGGATGGCCGATCGGGCGTCCTGGCGCGCCAGCCCCGCCGCGCTCTGGCCGGCGGCGCGCTCGGTGGTGATGCTGGCCGACAGCTATGCCCCCCGCACCGATCCGCTGGCCGTGCTGGCCCGCCGGGACCATGCGGCCATCAGCGTCTATGCCAAGGGGCGCGATTATCACGACAGCGTCAAGCCGCGGCTCAAGCGCCTCCTGCGCTGGCTGCTGGCGCAGGCGCCGGGGGCCGAGGGGAAGGTCTTCGTGGACACCGCCCCGGTAATGGAAAAGCCGCTGGCGCAGGCGGCGGGCCTTGGCTGGCAGGGCAAGCACACGAATCTTCTGGGCCGGGGCTTCGGCAACTGGGTCTTCCTCGGCGCCATCATGACCACGCTGGAGCTCCCCCCCGACAGGCCGGAGCGGGACCATTGCGGCTCCTGCACGCGCTGCCTCGACTCCTGCCCGACCCGGGCCTTCCCGGCGCCCTTCCGGCTCGATGCCCGGCGCTGCCTCAGCTATCTGACCATCGAACATCGCGGCGCCTGGCCCGAGGAATTCCGCCTGGCGACCGGCAACCGCATCTTCGGTTGCGATGACTGTCTGGCCGTCTGCCCGTGGAACAAGTTCGCCGTGGCCGCGCGCGAACTGCGCTATCGGCCCGATGCACCCGCGCCCCCGCTTGCCGAGCTGGCGGCCCTGGACGAGGCCGGCTTCCGCGCCCGCTTTGCCGGCACGCCGGTGAAGCGGATCGGCCATGCCCGCTTCTTGCGCAATGTCCTTTATGCCATCGGCAATTCCGGCGATCCCGCCCTGATCCCGGCGGCCGCCGCGCATCGGGATGCGGCCGATCCGGTCGTGGCGGATGCAGCGGCCTGGGCACTCTCCCGCCTGCACAAGGCCATGTGAGAAGACGCCGGCAGGACGCGCGCTAGCTGAGGCGCATGCCACAGAAGGAGGACCGCCCCATGATGTCGTCCGGCGCCTGTCTTGGCCTGACGGCCTGCCTTGCCCTTGCCGCTGCACCCGCCCGGGCCCAGGTCGAACAGGCCCCCCCCAACGCCGCCTTCGAACCGGCCTGGGACGGCCAGACCCGCGCCCCGGCGCTCGATCCCACGCCTGTCCGGGCCGAACCCTTTGCCGGCCCGCTCGAGCATCCCTGGGGCATCGCGCCGCTGCCGGACGGCCGCTTCCTCGTCACCGAGCGGCCGGGGCGGCTGCGGATCGTGGCGGCGGACGGCACCCTGTCGGAGCCCGTCGAGGGCCTGCCCGAGGTCGATGCCCGGCGGCAGGGCGGGCTGCTGGATGTCACGATCTCCCCGGATTTCGCCACGGACCGCACGATCTTCTGGACCTACAGCAAGCCCTTGGGCGGGGGCCTGACCGCCACCGCCGCAGCCCGGGGGTGCTGGCAGAGGATGGCCGCAGCCTGTCCGAGGTGCAGGACATCTTCGTGCAGGAGCCGCCCTCGGACAGTCCGATGCATTACGGCTCCCGCATCCTCTTCTTGCCCGATGGCACCCTCGCCATCACCACGGGAGAGCATTCCCGGGCCCCCGAGCGGGAGCGGGCTCAGGATCCGCAGGCCACCTGGGGCAAGGTGATCCGCATCAATCCCGATGGCTCGATCCCCCCGGACAACCCCCATGCAGAGGACAGGGCCGGTCATCCCGCGGTCTGGACCCTCGGCCATCGCAATCCACAGGGGGCGGCGCTCGATGCCCGGGGACAGCTCTGGATCGTCGAACATGGGGCGCGCGGCGGCGACGAGCTGAACCTCATCCGGCGGGGGGCCAATTACGGCTGGCCCGTGGTCAGCTATGGCGTGGAGTATTCCGGCGCCCCCATCGGATCGGGAGAGCCGCGCGGCGAAGGGTTCGAGGAGCCGGTCTATTACTGGGATCCCGTGATCGCACCTTCGGGTCTGGCCTTCTACGAGGGCAGCATGTTCGACGGATGGTCGGGCGATCTCCTCATCGGCTCGCTCAACCCCGGCGGCCTTGTGCGTCTGCGTCAGGGCGAGGACGGACGGATCACGGGCGAGGAACGGCTTCTGGGCGAGATCGGCCGCCTGCGCGATGTGGAGGTGCTGGAGGATGGCGCGCTGCTTCTGCTGATCGACGACCCCCGGGGCGGCATCCTGCGGGTGACTCCCGGCTGAGAAACCGGACAGACCGGGGCAGGACCGGGCCAGCCGGACGCCCCCTTCTTCCTCCCCTTGCGGCGGGGGGCTACATCAGGGGGCGCCGCTCGGGTCTTTCGAGATCGGTGTGGCCCATCTCGGCCAGGCGCCGGGGATCAGAGACATGCAGACGCCCCTCGGACCACCGGACAAGTCCGAGCGCGCGCAGACGCGCCAGCGTCTTGTTGGTATGCACCAGCGACAGGCCGAGCGCATCCGCCAGGTCCTGCTGCCGGAAGGGAAAGGGCACCGCACCGCCATCCTCGGACAGGCCGATGGCCCGCAGCCTTGTCCAGATCCGCAGCAGCGCCCAGGCCACGCGTTCGGTCGCATCGCGCTGGCCGAGGCTGGCCACGGTCTCTCCCAGGAAATGCTCTTCGACCGCAGCAATCCAGGTGAGATCATAGGCCCGCGCCGGCGAGGCCCGGAAGAGGCGCCACAGCGAAGAGCGGTCGAAGACGCAGAGCATCATCGGCGTGCGCGCCTCGACCGAATGCTTCATCTCTCCCAGAAGCCCAGCCTGAAGGCCGACGAAATCCCCCGGAAAGAGGAAGTTGAGCACCTGCCGCCGCCCGTCCGGCAATGTCTTGGAACGCACGCCCTGCCCGCTCAGGACGGTGAAGAGCTGGGGAGAGGAGGACCCCTCGAGAAGGATCGTGCTGCCGGCAGCGGCGACCAGCTCGCCCTGCTTGAAGCGTTCCATGAAGGCCAGTTCCTCGTCGGTGAAGGGGACGAAGAGGGCATGGCGTCGCAGCGGACAGAGACGGCAGGGAATGGTCAGCATGAGGGCTTGCCTATGTCGCAGTTTAATGCGGAAGAGGCGATCCGGTTCCATAGGGGGGCGGCCGACCGACCGGGAGACCCCTGCCATGAGCCCTCCGCCGCAGCCTGCCTATCTTGTCGTGCTGCATCATGTTCTTGTGGCACAGGACATCGCGCAGGCCATCGCCGAATGGGATCCGGCCGCGGCGCTGGGCGGACGGATCCTTCTGGCCCGCGATGCGCAGGAGGCCCTGGCCCGGATCGGGGGGGGTTTCGCGCCTTGCGGTGGCCTTTGTCGCCGCCGCACCGGCGGCCTTCCGCGGCTCGGCCCTCGAGGCGATGATCGCGGCGCGCGACGGTCGGGCGGTGCTGATGGGAGAGCAGGCCGAACAGGCGCCCGAAGGTTTTCCCGTTCTGGCCCGTCCCTTCCGCACCCGAGACGTGCATGCGCTGCTGGCCCGTCTGCGCCGCACCTAGGCCTTCCCTCTTTCCGGCCTCAGGCGGCAAGGGTCTCGGTCGAGGCGAAGAACATCGCCTGGCTGACGGCCGAGCGCACCTGCTCCTCCCGGTAGGGCTTGGTGATCAGGAAGGCCGGCTCGGGCCTCTCCCCGGTCAGCAGCCGTTCGGGGAAAGCCGTGATGAAGATCACCGGCAGGTCGGCGAACTCGGCCAGGATCTCGTTGACGGCATCGATGCCGGACGAATTGTCCGCCAGCTGGATATCGGCGAGGATGAGATCCGGCCGTTCCTCGCGGGCAAGCCTGACGGCCTCGAACCGGGTACGGGCGATGCCGGTGACGCGGTGTCCCATCTCGCGGACGATGGCGGCGATGTCCATGGCGATGATGGCTTCGTCCTCGATGATCATGACGCGGCCGGCGACGGATTCCGCCATCTCGCGCAGGGCGGTGTCGATGAAGTCGGCGGCCGTCTCGGGCGGGACCTCCATCACCGCACCGATCTCCTGCGCCGTGAAGCCCTCGATGGCATGGAGCAGCAGGGCCTCGCGCGTGTTGGGTGTCAGGCGGGCCAGATGGGATTGCGCCCGCTGCGCGAGGTGGCTGTCGGCCTCGCCCACCGGGGCCCCCTCGCGCCGCCAGGTGCGGTGAAAGGCACGAAACAGCATCAGCCGCGGCTCGAGATCCCTTTCCAGCACGGACGGATCGGCGATGAGCCCCTCAAGGGTCCGTGCCGCGATGGCATCGCCGGTCCTTTGCTCGCCGGTGAGTGCCCTTGCATAACGGCGCAGATGCGGCAGGCTCGCGGCGACCGCGTCGGCAAAGGTCTGCGGCATGGTGGATGTCCCCTTCCCGTGTTGTTGCATGACATGAGCCGTTCAGCGGAACCGAACGCCGCCGTTGCGCGTTCGGTTCCGAAGGGAAATACCTGGGGGACAGGTCTGGGCATGTATATGGACATGAGCGACGCAAAGGGAAAGAGTCGGCTTCACCAGCAGATCGACGAGAATCTCCGACGGGTCTACGAGGATCTGCTGAACGAGGAGGTCCCCGATCGCTTCAGGGATCTCATCGCCCAGCTCAAGGCCCGTGAAACCGAAAGGGAGAAGCGTTCGTGACCATGGCCCCGGCCACGGGGGCCGAAATCCCGACGACGCCCCGGGACCCGCGCGAGGAGATCGCCGATCATCTGGGGGCCCTGCGCGCCTTTGCCATCTCGCTCACGCGCAATGTCTCGGCAGCCGATGACCTGGTGCAGGACACCATCGTCAAGGCCTGGACCCATATCGACAAGTTCCAGCCCGGCTCCAACCTGCGGGCCTGGCTCTTCACGATCCTGCGCAACACCTTCTATTCCGACAGGCGCAAGATGCGCCGCGAGGTGGCCGATCCCGAAGGTGTCCATGCCGCCACGCTGTGCGAGAAACCCTCCCATGACGGGCGTCTCGCCCTTGCCGATTTCCGCCGTGCCTTCGACCAGCTGTCCCCCGAACACCGCGAGGTGCTCATTCTGGTCGGCGCGTCGGGCTTTGCCTATGAAGAGGCGGCCGAGATGATGGGGGTCGCCGTGGGAACCGTGAAGAGCCGGGCCAACCGTGCCCGGGCCCGCCTGGCCGAGATGCTCGGCCTCGAGGAGGGCGAGGAACTGCTCAGCAGTGCGGATGCCGCAACCCTGGCCGTGCTGGGTCGCTCGGGGGTGCGCGCAGCATGAGGGGCGCGCCCGCTCCGGGCGCTTCCGGCACACCGCCGGGGATCGGGCCGGGCTCTCCGGCCGGGGGATCGGGGCGGAAACGGGCCGGGCCTCTCGGGCTGCGGCTGGCTTCGCTGATCGCCGTGGCGCTGCTGCCGCTTGGCGTCGTCTCCCTGCTGCAGGCCGATGCCTGGCTCGAGGCCGCCCGCGCGAGCCGCGCCGCCCTGCTCGAGGGGGCGACGCTGCGCGCCGCCGCGACCGAGGTCGGCCTCCTGCGCGAGGCCCAGGGCGCGGCCCAGGCGCTCGCGCTTGCCGTTGCGCCCCTGACCGCGAATGAGGCCGCCTGCGATGCGGCCCTGTCGCGGATCGCGGCCCAGTCGCCCCAGTATTCTGTCGTGGGCTTCGTCGCGGCCGATGGCCGGATGACCTGCGCCGCCGGCGGGGCCAGCTACGATTACAGCGGCAGCCCTCTCGTGGAGAAGATTGCTGCCGATCCGCTGCCCGGCCATCCATGTCGTGGCCGATGCCCCGCTCTCCGGCACCTCGATCCTGCTTGTGGTCCATCCCGTCTTCCTTCCCGGTCCCGGCTCGGAGGCGATCTATCGCGGCTATGTCGCGCTCGCATTGCCGCATGATGCCGTGGTCAGCATTCCCCCTGCCACGGCGCCCCAGGCGCTGCGCCCGGATCTGCTGACCTTCAACCGCGCCGGAGAGGTGCTGACAGGGGAGGCGCGGGCGGCCGATCTGCTGCCCGTGGGGATCGATCTGGGCGCCATCGTGGATCGCGGCCCGGGAACGACCTTTTCGGGGCGCACCGCTTCGGGCGAGGAGCGGCTCTATGCCGTGGCCCCCCTCCTGCCGGGAGAGCTCTATGCGCTGGGCTCGGTCCCGACGCAGGCGGCCCTCTCCTTCGGGGGGTTGCTGACGGTCAGTGCCCCCCTGGGTCCTGGCGGCGCTGATGTGGGCCGGCAGCCTGGTGGTGGCCTGGTGGGCCGCCGAACGGCTGGTGACACGCCACATGCGGACGCTCGTCCGCGCGATCGGGGAATTCGCCTCGGGCCATCGCTCGGTCGCCCCCCTCGAGATGGAGGGCGCCCCGCGCGAGATCGTGGAGGTGGCCCGCGCCTTCCGGCGGATGACCGACACGATCCTGCACGACGAGGCCGAGCTCGAGAACACGCTGCATCAGAAGGAAGTCCTGCTGCGCGAGGTCCATCATCGGGTGAAGAACAACCTGCAGCTCATCGCCTCGATCATGAACATGCAGATGCGCCGCGCCCGCAGCCCCGAGACCCGGATCCTGATGCAGGGCCTGCAGGAACGGGTGATGAGCCTCGCCACGGTGCACAAGGAGCTCTACCAGACCTCCGGACAGACCGATGTGCGCGCCGACGAGCTTCTGGGCGACATCACGCGCCAGATCCTGGCCATGGCCGCGGGACCGGGACGCAGTTTCCGCGTGGAGACGGAGTTCGCGCCTGTCCATCTGGTGCCGGAACAGGCGGTGCCGCTCGCCCTGCTGCATACAGAGGCGATGACGAATGCCATCAAGCATGCTGCGCCGGATGCCGGGGGCACCCCCTGGCTCCGGCTCGTCTTTCGGGAGGGCGGCGGCAGCGGCGAGGCCGAGCTGGAAATCGCCAACAGCGCCGCGGCCGGAACCGAAGAAACCGCCCCGGATGCCGAGGTTCCCGGTCTCGGGCGGCAGCTGATCGCGGCCTTCGCGGCGCAACTCGGCGGCACGGTCGCCGAGGAGGCCGGGCCGGATCGGCATACCCTGAGAGTGCGTTTCGCGCTGCTGCCCGTACGGGAGCGCCAGCGACGGGATGCGCGCAGCGCCCCTGATCGGGCGGCCTGAGTCTTCGCCGAAGGCCGCTGCCGGGGGGCGGGGAAACACGCACGCCCTGCAACAGGCGGTGGACAGCCCGCAGGCTGTCCACCGCGGCAGGGATCCGGGGGGGCGGGATCCGGGCGGGGGCGATCAGCCGACGACCGGACCGCCGCCGCCCGAGCCCGCAGAAGCCGAATCGGTATCGGTCTCCCCGGCCCTGGCATTCGCGCTGCGCTCCGCGGCCTCTTCGGCACGCCCGGCAATCCGCCGCACCGCCTCCTCGGCCTTCCGGGCGGCCGTATCGGCGACGTCATGGACGGCGTCGCTGACCGCCTCGCCGGCCCTGGTCCTGATGTCACCGACCGCTTCGGCGGCGGTCTCCCGGATCTCTCCGGCCAGAGAACCGGCAACCCGGGTCACACGGGCTTTCTCGGCCCGGAACAGCTGCGACGCCTCATCGAGAAGTCGGTCCCGCTCGGCACCGAAGGCCCGGTTCTCCGCTTCCGTGCGCGGCAGCAGCGCCCCGAGCGCCGCCCCGGCCGCAAAGGCCGCCGCGCCGACGACAAAGGGATGATCTTCCAGAACCCGGCCGGGATGGCGGATGGCCTGCGCGCCCATCCGTTCGGCCTTCAGCATGGCGCCATAGGCGCGTTCCCGCGCGGCGATGATCCGTTCGCGTGCCTCCTCCGACAGATCCTCGAGCCCGGAGGCCAGCCGCTCCTTCAGATCGGAGGCAAACTGAGCGATGACGGCAGCGCGTTCGGCGGCAAAGTCGCGGGCCTCGCCGAGATGGGACCGGGCCTCCTCCTCCAGCCGGTGCAGCGCCGCGGCCGCCCGTTCGCGCAGGCCGTGGGCCTCTTTCGCCCAGGCGTGATCCTCACCCCAGGATCCGGTATCGGCCGTCGCCGTGGATGCCAGGGCGGCTGTCGGTGCGGGATAGGTTCCAAAGGCGCCGCGGGCACCGCCCGGAGCGCTGTCCGGAGCGCTGTCCGGGGCGCTGTCCGGGGCGCTGTCCGGGGCGGGGCCGGCGGGGTTGCGGGAGGTCGCGCCGCTGGCCCCATGAACCCCATGAACATGAACCGGTGCGGGCGAGCGCGACCAGTCGGACCGCCCGTTGTCGCGGGATGCGGCAGGGCCGCGCAGACGGGGCCCGATCAGCATCCAGGCCACGCCCGCGCCGATGAGGGCGATGCCCAGCGGATTGGCGCGGATCGCGCGATCCACGGCCTGGGTCGCCGTGCCGGCGCCTTCGCGGATATAGCCGAGTGCCTCGCGTGCCAGATGGTCCACCGAGACACGCTCCGAAAGGGCGTCCAGGGTCGAGGCCAGGCGCGCGCGTTCGCGCTCCAGATCGGCCTCGATCTTGCGGGGGTCAGTGCTGGTGATGGTCATGGGCGACGGTCTCCTTGATCGTCTGGGCATCGGCCTGCACGTTGCGGATCGTGCGGGTCGGCGTCAGGTTCTCGGGTCTGAGGATGGCCAGCCCGCGCAGCAGCAGCAGGCCGGCCAGAACGAGGGTTGCGCCCCCCACAAGGAGCGCAGCCCAGCCCGGCCCCATGGCGGGGGCCAGGGCCGCCACCAGGGCGGCCGCCAGGACATGCAGGGCCACCAGGGCGAGAAGACCCGCGATGGCGAGCATCGCCACCCCCATGCCGGCCTGCCGGACATTCTGGGCCAGCTCGGCCCGGGCGAGGGCGATCTCTCCCCTGACAAGGCGGGTGACCTGATTGATGGCATCGCCAAGCAGGGCGCCCATCGGGCGGGGATCGTCGTCCTGGCTCATGGCCGGGCCCCATCCTCGTCGTCATGGGTGTTCAGTCCAGTCGTGCGGGCCCCACCGCGCGACGGGCCGCCGCGGGACGAAGCGCCTTCGGACATGGCCTGATGACCTGTCTGTCCGGACTTTCGGCCGGCGAAGGATCCGGCAGACCGGACGGCGGCGCCCTCGTCCGGGGCCGAGGCGCGGGCGAAGCGGGCGATGGCGAATCCGGCCAAGGCGGCGGCGGCGACAAAGGCCCCCGGATTGCGGCGGGCAAAGGCATCGGCCTCGCCCAGAAGCTCGCCCAGCGGCCGGCCGCGAACGGATTCCGAAAGATCCTCGATCGCATCGGCCGCAGCCGTCATCAGCCGTGCCTGCACGCCCGCATGGGGGCCGTCCTCGGCGGCCCCGCGCAGCGCATCGGCCAGCCGCGTCGCAACCTCCGCGAGGCTGTCCTTGGCCGCCTCGCTGCGCGACAGGGCCTCGTCCCTGGCGGCCTCGAGGGTGCGCGCAGCCATGTGGCTGGCCTTCGTCTTCACCTCCTCATAGGTCTCCCGGCCGGTTTCGGCCAAGGAGGAGCTTCCGGCGGCAGAGCCGCCGGCGGTCATGTCGTCCTGGGTCATGCATCGGTCTCCTGAAGGGGGCCGCGGGGGGGCGGCGACGCCCCCGCCTGCGCCGGCGGCAGCAGACCTGCCCTCAGAGGCATCGGCGGGGTCGTGACGGGGGCCTAACGCATCTGGACCTGCCCGGTTCCACACGCGGCGTCCCCGCGCTTCTCCCCGTTCCACGCCCGGTTCCGCCGGTTGCCGGGGAACCCTTTCCCCCGGTCAGCGTTGCCTGCCACGGGACCGCCGCCCGCAGGAGGACCGCAGAAGGACGGACCGCCGTCCGGATCCTCGTCCCCCCGGCCCCGTCCCTCCCGCCTCATCCGTCCCAGTTGCTCCCCAGATCATCCTGCCCTCGATCCGCCGTCACAGGACACCCCCATGCAGATCCGCATCGGTTTCGACATCGCCGTCACGGTGCAGGGCCCCGTGCCCGGCCTGCTCGCCCTCTGGCCCCATCCGGACGAGGCACACCGCATCGCCGGCCCCGCCCTCCGTGCCGATCCGGCCGTGCCGATCGCGCTGCACCGCGATCTGCATGGCAATATCCGGGGCCGTCTGGTCTTTCCGGAGGGCGAGACGCGCCTGCGCTGGGAAGGCCTTGCCACGGACGACCGCCAGCCCGACCCGGTCGTCCCCGATGCGGTCCAGCACCCTGTCGAGGATCTCCCGGACGAGGTGCTGCCCTATCTGATGCCCTCGCGCTACTGCGAAAGCGATCTTCTGGCTGCGGAAGCCTGGGAGCGGTTCGGGGCCGTCCGGGGCGGCTGGGCCCGGGCGCAGGCGATCTGCGACCATGTCCACCAGGCCATCCGCTTCGACTACAAGGCCGCCTCGCCGGGGCGCAGCGCGGCCAGCTCCCGCGGAAGGGGGCCGGAGTCTGCCGGGACTATGCCCATCTCGTGCTGGCCTATGCGCGCGCCCTGACGATTCCCGCGCGCTATGTCACCGGCTGGCTTGGCGACATCGACTGGCCCGATCAGGGGCCCGGCGATTTCTGCGCCTGGACGGAACTCTATCTGGGCGGGCGCTGGTATCCCTTCGATGCGCGCTACAACGCGCCGCGCATCGGCCGCATCGTCATGGCGCGGGGACGGGATGCGGCGGATGTGCCCTTCCTGACGACCTTCGGGGCCTCCACCCTGTCGCATTTCGCGGTCACCTGCGAGGAGGTGACCCTGCCTGCCGCATCCGCATCGGCGGCCAGGCAGGGAGCCTCTGCCGGTCCCCTGGCCCATCCGCCCCCGCCCGTTCCGGGGGGCTGAGCCTCAGCTCAGATGATAGAGCTGCACACTCTGCCAGCCGATCGCGATCTCGCCTGAGGCCTCCTCGTCGCAGGCCGGCTGCTCGCGCGCGGTATCGAGGCGGAGGCGCCAGGCCCCCTCGGGCAGGGTGAAGCCCGCCTCGTCCCCGGCATTGAGCAGGATCAGGAGGCGTGGCCCGTCGGGCAGGGCGAGGTCGAGCGCGAACAGGCGCAGCCCCTCGTCGGCCCAGTCGCCCTCCTCCATCGCCCGCCCCGCGGGATGGAGCCAGCGCGCGACGGGCGCGCGGGGATCGCCCTCCTCCCCCCGGGCGAAACGCAGCTGGGCAAGCCCTGTCTCCGCCCGCAAAGCCGTGAGCGCGCGGACGCAGGCCAGGAGCGATTCGCGCGGGGCAGACCAGTCGATCCAGGCGATCTCGTTGTCCTGGCAGTAGGCGTTGTTGTTGCCGCCCTGCGTCTGGCCCATCTCGTCGCCGGCCAGCAGCATCGGCACCCCCTGACTGAGGAACAGCGTGGCCAGCATCGCCCGTGCCCGCCTTTCGCGCGCGGCGTTCACGGCGGGATCGTCGGTCGGCCCCTCCACCCCCATGTTGTCCGAAAGGTTGTGGCTGTGGCCGTCGCGGTTGTCCTCGCCATTGGCCTCGTTGTGCTTGTCGTTGTAGGACAGCGTGTCCCACAGCGTGAAGCCGTCATGGGCAGCCAGGAAGTTGACGCTCGATGTCGCGGGGCGGCGCGAGTGGTTGAACTGCACGGGACTGCCCAGGAGCCGCTCGCTCATCGGCCCCACGAAGGCCCCCGTCCTTGCGCCAGAAGGCGCGGGTATCGTCGCGGAACTTGTCGTTCCATTCGCGGAAGGGCCAAGGAAAGCCGCCGACCTGATAGCCGCCCTCGCCCACATCCCAGGGCTCGGCGATCAGCTTGACGGTGGACAGGACCGGATCCTGCCGGATCGCCGCGAAGAAGGCGCCTTCGCGCTCGAAGCCCGTGCTCTCGCGGCCGAGCGTGGAGGCCAGATCGAAGCGGAACCCGTCCACATGCATCGTCTGGACCCAGTAGCGCAGGGAATCGAGCACCATGCGCAGCACCATGGGATGGGCGATGTTGAGCGTGTTGCCCGTGCCCGTGGTATCGAAACTGTGGCGCGGATTGTCGGGCGAGAGCAGGTAGTAGGCGGCATTGTCGATGCCGCGGAAGCTCAGCGTCGGGCCCTTCTCGTTGCCTTCGCAGGTATGGTTGTAGACGACATCAAGGATCACCTCGATCCCCGCCTTGTGCAGCCGCCGGATCGCCTCCTTGACCTCGCGGATGCGGCCCGTGCGCAGGTAGGGGGCGTGGGGGGCGAAGAAGGACAGCGTGTTGTAGCCCCAGTAGTTCGACAACCCCTTCTCGACCAGGAAGCGGTCATTGGCAAAGGCGTGGATGGGCAGCAGCTCCACGGCGGTGATGCCGAGGGTCTTCAGATGGTCGATGACGGCCGGCGCGGCGAGGCCCCGGAACGTGCCGCGGTCCTCCTCGGGCACGCCGGGATGGCGGATGGTCAGGCCCTTCACATGGGCTTCGTAGATCACCGTCTCCTGCCAGCGGCGACGGATCGCGCGGTCGGCTTCCCAGTCGAAGTCGGGATCGGCGACGACGGCCTTGGGCATGAAGGGGGCGCTGTCGCGCGGATCGGGCGTATCGTCATCGCCCTCCTCCAGGACATAGCCGTGCAGGGCATTGTCCCATGCGATCTGCCCCCGCAGCTCGCGCGCATAGGGATCGAGCAGGAGCTTGTTCGGATTGAAGCGGTGCCCCTCGGCCGGCGCATAGGGGCCGTGGACGCGGTAGCCATAGACCTGTCCCGGCCCGATGCCGGGCAGATAACCGTGCCAGATGCCGCCCTCCATCTCGGGCAGCTCGAGGCGATGGATCTCCGCACGGCCCTCCTCGTCGAAGAGGCAGAGTTCCACGCGCGTGGCGTTTTCGGAGAAGAGGGCGAAATTCGTTCCTTCCCCGTCGAATTCGGCGCCAAGATTGTCGGATCGGGCCGAAGCCGGGTCGAAGGCAAGGCGGCCGGAACCGGCATCGCCGGGGCGTCTGGACATGTCAGCGGCTTCCCATGGGATGAGGGGACAGGTGAGGGGGCATCCGCGCGACGGCGCGGCGGGCCAGCATGGCAGCCGTCACAAGGGTGGTGCCGCCGGGCGTCACGCGAAACCAGCGGGCATCCTCTTCGGGATCACGACCCAGGCAGAGCCCCGCCGGGACCACGGCACCAGGGCCGATGATGGCCCGCGACAGACGCGCACCGGGGGCCACGCGGGCACCGGGCATCAGCACGCTGTCCTCGATCACGGTCCAGCGTTCGGGACGGTGGGCGGCAAAGCGCGGAGCCGAGAGGTGAAGCCCCCCGGCCTCGAAGGTCAGCAGGCGGGTATCCCCCGCTGGCCGCAGCACCGGATCGGTCGGGGGCAGGGCGTCCACCGCCCCGCGTTCGGCCTCGAGCCAGGCCATGCGGAAGGCGTCGAGGGTGTCCAGGCAGCGCGACCAGCCGGGAACGGGCAGGCCGTTCCCTCGGCCAGGGCGCGGGTCCAGACGGATCCGGGGTCGCTGCCGCCCCGGCCTCGAGCAGGACCGCACCGGCGGGCTCTCCGTCCGCGCCCACGGCCACCGCCGCACCCCCGCGGCGGGGTGCGGCGAGGAGCGAGGAGAGGTCGAGCGACAGGGCATGCCGGCCCGAGAGCAGCAGGAGCGGGCCGCTGGGCAGGGCCGAGGCAAAGGCGATCTCCATCGCCCCGCCCCAGCGTTCGGGGATGTGGCGCCGCAATATCCGGTCATGGCCGTCCGTCACGACGACGAGACGCCGGATCCCCGCGCGCTGCGCGCAGGCGATGGCCAGGTCGCACAGGCGGCGCCCGGCGAAGGGGAGCGCGGCGGGGGGTTCGCCTCCGGCCAGGTCCTGCAAACCTTCGCTGCCCCCCTGCGCAAGCAGGACGGCCGCCGGGGCGGGAGACGAGATCGACTCGGGCATGACGCGGTTCCCTGCGGATGGCCGGGGCGCCCCCCGGCGACAGGATGTTCCCCTCGGCGCCCCCAACGCGCGCAAGGCCCCCCGGTTCCGACCCGCGCCTCAGGCCGCCTGCCAGTCGATCGCGACCGGCCCCTTGCCCTCGGGCGGCCAGAGCGATCCCGCCGTGCCGCCGCCCTCCCAGGAGAGGGTGAGCATCAGACGCCCCTCCGGCCCCTCGCGCAGGGCGCGCCAGCCGCCCGGCATCGCCTCGATGCGCAGCGGCGCCCCGAACAGGCCCGGCGCCTCGGACCGCAGGCGCAGCAGCGCGCGGGTGAGCCTGAGCTTGGCCGCCGCGAGCCCTCCTTCAGGGGGGGCGTCGAGGGCCTCGAAGTCCACGGGCAGGCGGTTGTCGGGATCCGTCAGATGGTGCAGGGGCCCTTCGGCACCCTGATAGAAATCGGGGATGCCGGGCAGCAGGATCTTGAGCGCAAGCTGCGCCAGCGAAAGCTGATCGCCCCGTTCGATCAGGGTGCGGGCCGTGTCGGGCGGCTCGTGCCAGGCCGCGGCAAGGGTGCGGGCAAAGGCCTGCGCGGGCTGTTCGGCCGCCTCGCGCGGGTGGGTCCAGCTCGTCACCTCCCTGGCCTCGCGCAGGGCCTTCTCCATATGGGCGGCAAGGCGATCGCCGATGTCCCCGCGCCCGTCCTCGTGGATGGCCAGCCAGGATTGCAGGACATACCATCGCTGGGCAGGGTCCACCTCCCCGGCCCCCGGCAGATCCGAGGCCGCCTCCCAGAGGGCGGCAAAGACCTCCGGCAGATGGGTCATCGCCACCAGGCGCATCCGCGCATCCTCGGCGCGCTTGGTATCATGCGAGGAGGTCAGCAGGAGGTCGCGGCCCGTGCGCGAGGCGGCCCATTCCGCCAGCCGTGCCGGCGTCCAGGCACAGTCGGACGGTTCGGCGCCCACCTCGCAATGGGCAAGACAGCGGGTGAAGCGGTAGAAGGCCGTGTCCTCCTGCGACTTGGCCATCAGCGCACCCGAGACCTGCTGGAACCGGATCGCCAGCGCGCGCGCCGCCTCCGTCCCGACCTCGATCATCGCCCGCACCAGCCAGCGCAGCGCGCGGTCGGAGACGAGCCCTTCGGCCGCACGCTCGGCGGCGGCCTCCAGCAACGCCCGGTCCTCCGCCCGGCGGGGCCCCTCGGGCGCCTCCAGATAGGTCCGGTAGCGCGGAATCTCGATCAGGAGGGCCAGAACCGCCTCGCGCAGGGCTTCCTCGCCCGCCTCGACCTCGCCCGAGGCGGCGGCGGCGGCGAGCGCGAGATCCTTGAGCTGCGCCAGCTCGGCCGACAGGACCTGCCGGATGACCTGCCCCTTGGCCTCGGCCAGAACCGCCTCCCAGGGGCGGTCCTCGCCCGTGGCGTCGCGCCAGAGCGCGTCGAGCCGCGCGAGGCCGGGGCCGTCGGTCAGCGCGCGGACGATGGCCGCCCCCGCCTCGTAGCCGGTGGTCCCCTCCACGGGCCAGGGCGGCAGGGCCTCATCGCCCACGAGGATCTTCTCGACCCAGACCGGACAGCCCGGCGCGCGCCGGGCAAGCCGGGCCAGATAGGCACCGGGATCGGCCAGCCCGTCCACATGGTCCACGCGCAGCCCCTGCACGATCCCCTTCTCCACGAGATCGAGGATCAGCGCATGGGTATCCTCGAAGACCTGCTCCTCCTCCACGCGCATCCCGATCAGGCCGGTGATGTTGAAGAAGCGCCGATGGGTGATGCCGTCGCGCTCCAGCTCCCAATGCGCGAGGCGCCAGGGCTGACGGGCATGCAGGGCGCGGATCGCCTCCGGATCGCCCGCGCGCTCCGCCTCGGTCAGGGGATGGGGCGTCAGCGGCACGGCGAGATCGCCGGCCCGCAGCTCCGGCCCGTCTTCCCCGTCCGCCGCCCGGATCGCGCCGGCCTCGAGCATCGTCTCGAAGGGATCGGGCAGGAAGGGCAGGACAAGGCGGCCCTTCGTCCAGTCGATGTCGAAATGCCGGGCCCAGCGGGATCGCTCGCCATGGCGCAGCACGTCGCGCAGCCACGGATTGTCGAGATGAAAGGCCATGTGGTTCGGCACGATGTCGAGCAGCAGACCGATGCCCTGCGCGCGCGCCGCCGCGGCCAGCCGCTCCAGCCCCTCGCGCCCGCCCAGGGCCGGGTCGATCGCGGTGGGGTCGGTCACGTCATAGCCATGCGTGGACCCGGTCACGGCAGTGAAGATGGGCGAGAGATAGAGATGGCTGATACCGAGCGCCTTCAGCCGTGGCAGCAGGGCGGCGGCCCGGTCGAAGGTCATCCCCTCGCGCAGTTGCAGACGATAGGTCGCGCGCCAGGCACTCATGCGGCCTCCACGGAAACGGCGATCGCAAAGCGGTCATGGGCAAGATCGCCCAGGACAAGGTCTTTCGGCCCCTCCGGCGGCAGGGTCTCGCGCCCGCCGCCGAGATTGACCCACAGGCGCAGCCTGCCCTTCCGGAAGGGCCAGAGGGCATCGATTCCCCCCGGCCCCTGCCGTTCCACCCGTGCCGGCCCTGTGCGTCCCGACTTCAGCAGCGGCACGATCCGCCGATGCCGCAACGCCAGCAGCCGCTGCGTCAGCGCGCGCCAGTGGCGCGCCTCCTCCCCGTCCTCGGCCCCGAAGGGGCGCGACGCTTCGAAGGTCGCGGGGTCGTTGGGGTCCGGAAAGTCGCCCGCCTCGGGGAACATCGCGCCGAAGGCCTCACGGCGCCCCTTGCGGATGGCTTCGGCCAGCGCCTCGGAGACATCGCAGAAGTAGTGGAAGGGCCCGCGCTCGCCCACCTCCTCGCCCATCCAGAGCATCGGCACGAAGGGCGAGCACAGCAGGAGCGCATGGACCACCTCGACGGCCCGGTCGTCGCCTGCAAGCGTGATCAGCCGCGCCCCGTCGGGCCGGTTGCCGACCTGGTCATGGTTCTGGTTGTGGCAGACGAAGGCCGTCCAGGGCAGCCCGTAGGGGGGCAGACCCTCCTGCGGCTCGGGCGCCCCCTTGCCGGGTTCGGCAAAGCCTTCGCCCAGGACGCGGCGCAGCTTCTCATGGGGGTTCTCGGCGAAGGGGGCAAGCCAGCCCCGGTTCTCGCCCGTCAGGATCGGATGCAGGGCGTGGTGGAAGTCGTCGGCCCATTGCGCGCGGGCCTGGCCGTCGCGGATTTCCACGGGGTTGTTGCGCGCGTCCTCGTAGATCAGGTGGATGGGCCGGCCCCAGTCCTCGGCGGCGACGGCGCGACCCAGTTCGGCCAGGACAGGGGTCTGCGAACGGGGGTCGCGGATCTCGTGCACGGCATCGAGGCGCAGCCCGTCGAGGCGGTATTCGCCGATGAGCCCGAGGCAGAGATCGAGCGCAAAGGCGCGCACCGCCGGCTCTCCGAAGGCGATGGCCGCGCCCCAGGGGGAATGCTCCTCGGGGTCGAAGAAGGCGGGGGCGATGTGCTGCATGGCCGATCCTTCGGGCCCGAAATGATTGAGCACGACATCGAGGATCACCATGATCCCCTGCTCCTGCGCGGCCTCGACGAAGGCACGCAGGTCGTCGGGGCGGCCATAGGCGGGATGGGGGGCGAAGAGGAGCGTGCCGTCATAGCCCCAGCCGCGCCGGCCAGGGAAATGCGCCACCGGCATGAGTTCGAGAGCGGTGATGCCCAGATCGGCCAGCCTCGGCAGCCGCCGCCGGGCAGCGGCGAAGGTGCCTTCGGGCGTGAAGGTGCCGATATGCAGCTCGTAGAGGACGGCGTCCTCCCAGGGGCGGCCCGGCCAGGAGCGGCGCCAGGCGTAGGCCGCCGGATCCACGAGACGCGAGGGGCCCATCGGGTCCGGGCCCGCCTGCGCGCGGGCCATCGGGTCCGGCAGGCGCCGACCGTCCACGACAAAGGCGTAAGGGTCGCCCGCCTGCGCGGCCGCCTCGCCCCACCAGAAGCCGTCCTCGTCCCGTTCGAGGCCATGGCGGAGGCCCCCCAGATCGAGCGCGACCGACTCCGCTCCGGGCGCCCAGAGGGCAAAGCGCCAGCATCCCCCGCCGGCCGGATCGGCGCCCCATCGGCGCGGGCGCCGGGCCAGGGGGGCCGGAGAACGGGCGTCGGATCGGCTGATCTCGGGCATCGCATCTGATCCTCTCGGGTGTCACCCAGCGAACGGTGGGAAGCGGGCGCGGTTCCGCCGCGGATGCGAACCTTGCGAACAAATCCCCTGCCGGTGCGTTGGACAGACCGGATGCCGATGCAGCGATGCAGCATGCAGGAGGATGCCATGCCGGAGCTCTCGAAACCCTTCGACGAGGCCCCCCGCGGCCGCGGCTCGGACAAGCTGAAGGGACGGACCGCCTTCATCACGGGGGCCTCCTCGGGAATCGGGCGGGCGGTGGCGCTGCTCTTCGCGCGCGAAGGGGCAAGGGTCGCCATCGCCTGTCATTCCGATCCCGACGATGCCGAGGAGACGCTGGCCCGGATGCGCGATCTCTCCGGGCAGGACGGCTTCAGGGTGCAGATGGACGCAGGCGACGCCGCCTCCAACAAGGCCGCCACGCGCAAGGCGATCGAGTGGCTCGGCGGGCGGCTCGACGTGCTGGTCTGCAACGCCTCGATGCAGCTCGAGCAGTCCGATGTGCTGGCGATCCCCGAGGAGAAGGCGAGCAAGACCCTGTTCGTCAATGCGCTGGGCTATCTCTGGACGATCCAGGCCGCGCTGCCCGCGATGGGCGAGGGGGGCGCGATCATCGGCACCTCCTCGGTCGTGGCCTATCGCGGCAACCCGACGCTCGTGGACTATGCGATGGGCAAGGGGGCGGAACTGGCGCTGCTGCGCAGCCTTGCCGCCCAGCTCGCCGAAAGGGGCACCCGCGTGAACGCGGTGGCACCTGCCTATCTCTTCCTCGCCTCCGAGGACGGAGCCTATGTCACCGGCCAGACAATCCATGTGAATGGCCATGTGAATGGGAATGGCCATGTGAATGGCGGGATTCCCATCGGCGGCTGACCCGTCGGCGGCCGACCGCCGATCCACGGGGGGCAGCCTCTTGCGCGAACCATCTTCGGGAACCGGCCCGGCAGAACGGCGTTGAAGCTCCGAATGCGGAAACGGGCCGCGGACCCACCGTCCCCCGTTCCGCACAATCCGGATAAGGAGATCACCCGTGAAGAGGCTTCTGCTCTCGACTGCCCTGTTCGGCGCGCTGGCGATGCCGGCCCTCGCCCAGACCCTGTTCCGCACCCAGATGGACCCGATGGAGATCCGGGCCTCCGAATTCATGGGCATGCGGGTCTATGCCAGCGAGGCGGCTCTCGATGCGGACGAATTCCCCGGCATCCAGGAGGGCTGGGATGACATCGGCGAGGTCGCCGATGTGATCCTGTCGCGCGATGGAACCGTGCAGGCCGTTCTGGTGGACATCGGCGGCTTCCTCGGCATCGGAGAGCGCCGGGTCGCCATCAACATGGATCAGCTCCGCTTTGTCGCCGACAGCGCGACGGCCGAGGATCTCGACGACTTCTTCCTGGTCGTGAACACCACGCGCGAGGCGCTGGAAGGGGCGCCGGATTATGATGCCGGCATGAGCGCCGAAGCCGCGGCCGCCGCCACGGGCGAGGCGATCGCGCAGGGCGCCGAAACCGCCGCGACCAGCGTTGCCGCGGCCGGCGCCGAGATGGCCGACACGCTGCAGGATGCCGGCGAGGAAGTGGCCGAGGAGGTCAACCAGCTCGGCATGACCGATCATCAGGAGAACATGGCCGAGGCGCAGGATCAGGCCATGGATGCCGCCGAGGAATCCGCCGAGGCCGCCGGCGCGGACAGCATGACGACCGATCCCGCCGGGGCGCCCGCTCCCATGGCCTTCGAACGCGACGGCTTCGTGCCCGCCATGTCCGAGGATCTGACCTCCGAACGGCTGACGGGGGTGACGGCCTATGACATCAATGACGAACGGGTGGGGACCGTCGCCGATCTCATCCTCGATGACAGCGGCCAGGTCACTCATGTCGTCGTGGATGTGGGCGGTTTCCTGGGGATCGGGGCCAAGCCCGTTGCGCTCGACCTGTCGCAGGTCGCCATCCTGCGCGCCGATGGCGGAGACGAGCTGCGCGTCTATCTGCCCCAGACGCGCGAGGAACTCGACGCCATGGAACGCTACGAAGCCGTCCAGTAGGCACCATCCCGCCGGATGGAAGGGGGGTCGCATCGCGGCCCCCCTGTCATGACGGGACCATCCCCCGGGATGCCCCTTGCGACATCCGTGACGCCCCCCTGTCGCCGCCCGCGCCCCTGTCGCCCTGTCAGAGGCCCGGCGGCTGGACGCAGGCCTTCTCTGCTGGCAGGGTCGGCCTGATGCTGACAGAAGGGAATGATCGACAGGGATGATGGCAATCCTCTGCCGCATGCAGCAGGCCGTGGCGGCCCTGCTGACGCTTCTTCTTCTGTGGACCGGCAGCGCCACGGCGCAGCAGGCCGCTCCGGCCGGATCCCCGGAGGAGACGGCTGCTCTGACCACCGCGTTGACGGGCGAAGCGGCCCTCGCACGCCTGATCGAGGTGCTGCGCGATGAGACCGCGCGCAACGCCCTTCTGGAGGCGCTCGAGGCCCGCGCCCGCCGCCGCGTCCCAGGCCGCATCCGGCGGCGCTGCGGACGAAGCCCCGGCCGGGCAGACCGCCGAGCCGCCGAATCTGGCCCGCGATCTTGCCGATGCCACGCTGGCGGCAGCGGGCGAGGCGCTGGCCGCCCTGAGGCAGGCCGGGGCCGAGCTCCAGCGCATCGGCCGCCTGACAGCGCTGACCGGCGAAGCCCTGGACAGCCATCGGGCAGAGATCCTTCCGCTTCTGGCCACGATCCTGTGCACGATTGCCGTCGCGCTGCTGATGAAGGCCGCGGCGGGACGCCTCAATCGCCATCTGCTGCCCCCCGGCGATGCGGGAACCCTCCTGCGGATCTGGCGGGCCGGGCTCGCCCTCCTTGTCCGGCTGGGGGGACTGGCCCTCGCCTGGGGGGGCGGCTGGCTGCTGGCCGCCGCCTTTGCGCCGGACGGCTGGCCTTCGCAGGCGCAGGCGCTCTACCTCAATGCCTTTGCCGTCTTCGGACTCCTGCGTCTGCTGCTGCGTGCCTTCGCCAACCCGGAGGCCGGCCGCGAACCGGCCTTCTCCCTGCTCGATCCCCACACCCAGGCTGCCCTGTTCCGGCCCCTGCGCGCCGTGGCCGGTGTGGTGGTGCAGGGCTTTCTCTTCGTCGTGCCGCTGGTGCAGCTCTGGGGGGGCTTCGCGCTGGCCCGGCCGGCACGCACGCTCGTGGCCACGCTCGCCGCCCTGACGGCGCTCTGGGCGATCCGCGCCATGCTCCGCGCCCTCGACCGCGCGGCCTCGCCGACCGGCGCATCGGACGCCGCGCCCGGAACGGCGACGGGATCCGTCCTGCCGTCCATGCCTCCCCGTGCCCTGGCCGCGGATGGGGCCGATCCGGCGTCTCCCCTGCCTGCCGAATCCTCCGCCCCGATGCTGGCCCGCGGGCTGGGAACGGCCTGGCGCCGGATCTGGCCGCCGCTCGCGGTCCTCTATGTGCTCTATGCCTGGTGGGTGGCGGTGACGCGCCCGGCCATGATGGAGGAGATTGTCCTGGGCGGCACGGCCCTGACGGCGGTGGCTCTGGCGGTGCTGCTCGGGGCGCTGAGCCTGTTGCGCCGGGTTCCCACCCTGCAGGCGCCGCTGCCCGACCACATCGCCCGCCAGATGCCGACGCTGCCCGGACGGATGACCCGCATCCTGCGCGCCATCGTCGCCGTGGGCGCGGTCGGCGCGCTGATCGGGGCGCTGCTGCTTGCGGCCGGGCTGGGGCTGGCTCGACACCGGAGCGCTGCTGGCCCGGGATGGCTCCAGACCGCCCTGTGGCGGCTGGTCTCGGCGCTGCTGGTGCTGCTGCTTTCTGCGATTGTCTGGGCCATCGTCGCCTCCTGGATCGATGCCCGCCTCTCGGCGGATCCGGAGGGGCGCCCGGCGCGCACGCGCACGCTTCTGGCCCTGTTCCGCAACGCCTTCGGGATCGCCGTCGCGGTGATCGCGGTGATGGTCTCGCTGTCGCAGATGGGGATCGACATCGCACCGCTCCTGGCCGGGGCGGGGGTCGTGGGCCTCGCCGTGGGCTTCGGCTCGCAGAAGCTCGTGCAGGACATCATCAACGGCATCTTCATCCAGCTCGAGAATGCGATGGATGTGGGCGATGTGGTGGGGGTGGCCGGCATCACCGGCGCGGTGGAGCGTCTCACCATCCGTTCGGTGCGTCTGCGCACCCTCGACGGGGCGACGCATGTCATCCCCTTCTCGGCCGTGGACACGGTGACGAACCTGACGCGCGACTTCGGCTATCACGTCGCCGAAATCACCGTGGGCTATGACGAATCGGTCGAAGCGGTGAAGGAGGCGATGACCGAAGCCTTTGCCCGCCTGCGCGCCGATCCCGTCATGGACCGGGACATCGACGGCCCGCTCGACCTGCAGGGCGTGGTGGAACTGCGCGAGACCGGCATGGTCCTGCGCGCGCGCATCCGCACGCGGGCAGGCCGCCACTGGGAGATCGGGCGGCGCTATTCGGAATTGCTGAAGACAGAGATGGACGCCCGCGGCATCGAGATCGCGGCCACCACGCGGACGGTCTTCGTGCCCCCGCGCCGAGGCATGGACGGGGCTTCCCTTCCCCTGCCCGGGGGGGAGGAGAGACCATGACGGCGGAACCCCTCCGGCCTGCCCGCGTTGGCGGGGCAAGGGGCGGCGCCATCCGCCCCCCCCATCTGCGGAGGCATCATGAACTTCACCGGTTACGGCGGGCTGTTCGGGCTCGTCATCCTGATTCTCGATCTCTGGGCCATCATCTCGGTGGTGGGCTCGAACGCCTCGACCGGCGCCAAGGTCGGCTGGGTGCTGGCCATCGTGATCCTGCCGATCCTCGGCTTCCTGGCCTGGCTGGCCGCGGGTCCGCGCAGCATCCGTCACGCCCCCTGACCGCCGGAGGGCCAAGCCGGACCGGACGGAGGGCGTCATGAAACGGGCGCTCTCGGCCTTCTGGTACATCTGGGACGTGATGGACCGGCTCAATCTCAGCCTGATCGCGGCCGGGGTGGGCTTCTTCGCGATGCTGTCGCTGTTCCCCGCGCTGGCCGTCATCGTGCTGCTGTGGAGCTGGTTCGCCGATCCCGGTCAGATCGGCACATTGCTCGAGCTGGCCGAAGAAATCGTCCCGCCGGAAGTGCACGACACCATCGGCACCCAGCTCACCGGCGTCATGAATGCAGGCTCGCGGCCCTCTCTGGGCTGGGCGACGCTGCTTTCGCTGCTGGTGGCACTGTGGTCGGCCCGGGCCGGGGTCTCGGCGCTGGTGCGCGGGCTCAATGCCGCCTACGACATCGGCCACCGCCCCAGCATTCTGCGTCGCTACATGGCCGATATCGGGGTGACGCTTGCGCTGTGCGGGCTGGCCTTCGTCACCATCGCCGCCGCGGTGGTGGCGCCGGTGCTGATCCGCCTGCTGCCGCTCGGCCCGGCGGCCACCCTGATCGCCGAGCTGGGGCGCTGGATCGTGGCCGTGGCGGCGATCATGCTGACGCTGGGGGTCGTCTACCGCTACGGCCCCAATCGCCGCGGCAACCGGCCCGGCTGGATCACCCCCGGTTCGATCATGGCGACCGTGCTGTGGATGCTGGTCTCGATCGCCTTCTCGATCTATGTGGCCAACTTCGCCCATTACAACGAGGTCTACGGCTCGCTGGGGGCGGCCGTGGCCCTGCTGATGTGGTTCTACCTCTCGGCCTTCGTGGTGCTTCTGGGCGGCTGTCTCAACGCCGCGCTCGAGGCCGGCGAAGCCAAGCCGATGCCTGACGGTCCGGGACCTGCGGCACAGGAGGAGGCCGGCCTGCCCCCCCGCCCCTGATCTGACGGTGATCTGATGGCCGGGGCTCAGCCGCCCGTGCCGGGCTGTTCGCCGGCCGGCAGACCGAAGGTGGCCAGATAGGCCGCGATGTCCCGCGCCTGCCCTTCGTCGCGGACCTTGTAGGCCATCTTGCTGCGGGCCGAGGAGTCGCCCAGCGCCTCGCGCAGATGGGTGGTCGGATCGAGCAGATAATGGACAAGATTGTCCTCCGCCCAGAGCACCCCGCTTTCGCCATAAGCCTTCATCGCAGGCGAATAGGCGAAGCCTTCGACATGCGCGGGACGGTTGCCGACCGCCTGCCACAGATTGGGGCCCGTCCGCGCATTGCGCCCGGCCAGAACCTCGCCCGCCTCGTTCTGCACGACATGGCAGGAGACGCACTGGCGGGCGAACTGCTGCTCGCCGGCGGCGGCATCGCCGCTGAAGGCGGCAAGGTCCACGGGGGCGCCGCCGGCCTCGGGCGCCGATGCATCCTGGGACATCAGAGCCCCCGGCAGCAGCGACGCGACGATGGCCGTGGCAAAGAGGCGGGGCTTCATCCCTGAGATCCTTGTCCTGGCAGACATGCTGGGCATCCTTGCTTGCGGATGGCCGGGCGGGCGCAGTCGCCCCCCGGAACGGCAGGCGAAGCATAGACGCGCCCATCGGCCTGTCCAGCGCCCGCCGGCGGATCCGGCTCCCTGCCAGGCGCGGCAGGATGCCGCGGAAATCCCGGTTCCGGGCAGTTCGGGTCGGGGCCCGGACGGCATCCGGAAAATCCCCGGCGGGATGGAACCCGTCAGCCGTGCCTGCGTTCCCGCATCGGAACGGCGCCAGACGCCATTCCTGTCCCGGACGGCGGGGCCGTTCCTCCCCGGCCGCGGTTTCCCTGACGCGGCCTTTCCCCGCCGGAGAGCGCTCCCCTCGCTCTCCGGCGGATGTCCCTTGCGGACATCCAGGGGCCGGAGGCCGGGGCGGAGGGCGCCCCATCACGGGACAACAGGAAAGACAACAGGAAAAAGGAGTGATCCCAACGTCCGATCAGGATAGGATCGGTTCGAAGGGTCCAGCAGAAGGGAGAGAGTGCCATGCGTCACCTCGCTGATCATCCAAGCCCCGAAGATGCCTCCCTCCGCCTGCGGCATTTCCTGCGCCTCGAACGCGAACGGTTGCCGCATCCCATCGCGCGGGCGCTGCATGCGCGCCGGCCCTCGCCTCCGGCCGAGACGCGCCTGAAGCCGGTGCTGCGCATCCTCCGCGGCCACGAGGCCTGATCGGGGCCTGATCCCTGATCGGCCCCTGATCGGGGGCCGATCGGGCCTTCTCCCCCGGCGCCGCCCCCGCCGCCCTGCCCTCCTCCGGCCCCTGCAACCGGGGGCTTCTTGCGTCGCCCCGCGCGGCAGGCGATGCAGGGGGCGTCATGACGTCCCCCGCCCATCCCCCTTTGCCTGACCGCCCGAAGGCCGCCCCCTCCGGGGGATCGCGTTCAAGCTCGGCTCGGTCGCGCTCTTCACGGCCATGGCCTCCCTCATCAAGGCAACAGCCCCGCAGGTCCCCCCGGGCGAGGCCGTGTTCTTCCGCTCCTTCTTTGCCATTCCCGTGATCCTGGTCTGGCTCCTCTGGCGGGGGGATTTTCCCGCCGCGCTGGCCACTCGGGATCCGCTCGGCCATGTCTGGCGGGGCTTTGCGGGCGTCCTGTCGATGACGCTGGGCTTCTGGGGGCTGGGCCTCCTGCCCTTTCCCGAGGTGACAGCGCTCAACTATGCTGCGCCCATCCTTGTCGTGATCTTCGGGGCGATGTTCCTGGGCGAGCGGATTCGCGTCTTCCGTCTGATGGCTGTGGCCCTCGGCCTGGCGGGCGTGCTGATCGTGCTGGCGCCGCGCCTGACGGTCGGGAGCGGCGCCACCACCCCGGGTGAGACGCTGGGCGCCGTGGTCACCCTGGGCGGGGCGGTCTTCGCCGCGCTGGCCCAGGTCTTCGTGCGCCGCCTGACCCTGACCGAGGAGACGGCCGCGATCGTCTGGTGGTTCTCGGTGATCGCCTCGCTCTTCGCGCTGCTGACGCTGCCCTTCGGCTGGGTTCTGCCCGGTCCGCGCGATGCGGCCTTTCTCGTGGCGGCGGGTCTTCTCGGCGGGCTGGGGCAGATCTTCCTCACCTCCGCCTATCGCCATGCCGAGGCGGGTCTGGTCGCCCCCTTCGACTATGCCTCGATGCTGCTTGCGGTGGCGATCGGCTGGTTCGCCTTCGCCGAACTGCCTACGCGACAGACGCTTCTGGGGGCGGCGCTGGTGATCGCGGCGGGCATCCTGATCATCTGGCGCGAGCGCCGGCTGGGCCTCGAACGTGCGCGGGAACGCGCCGCCAAGGCGGGAGAGGGCTGATTCGCCCCTTGCCGCGAACTGCCCTTCCCCTTTCGGGGTGTTGCGCGAATCGCCCCCGGAACGCGCGTTGCGGCAGGAAATCGTTAACCTTTTGCTGGCAGGTTGGGGCCGATCAGACCCCCGCCCCAGGACCCGCTCATGCCCTTTGCCCCGTGCCCCTCAGCTCCGCACCAGCCTTTCGTAGGCCTCGGCGATCCCGCGCACGAGGGGGCCGACCTCGAACCGCCAGTCGCCGATCTGCCCCACCGGGGTGACCTCCGCCGCGGTGCCCGTCAGCCAGCACTGCTCGAAGCCCTCGAGCTCGGCCGGCTCGATATGGCGTTCATGGACGCGGATCTGGCGTTCCTGCAGCAGGCCGATGACGGTCTGGCGCGTGATGCCGTTCAGGAAGCAGTCGGGCTTGGGGGTATGCACCTCTCCGTCCTTGACGAAGAAGATGTTGGCCCCGGTCGCCTCGGCGACATAGCCGCGATAGTCGAGCATCATCGCGTCCGAGCAGCCCTTCGCCTCCGCGGCATGCTTGCTCATGGTGCAGATCATGTAGAGGCCGGCGGCCTTGGCCTCGCTCGGGATGGTCTCGGGGCTGGGGCGCTTCCATTTCGCGATGTCGAGCCTGGCCCCCTTCATCTTGGCATCGCCGTAGTAGTTGCCCCATTCCCAGCCGGCGACGGCCAGACGCACGGGGTTGCGCCGCGCGCTCACGCCCATGTCCGGCCCGGCCCCGCGCCAGGCGATGGCCCGCACATAGGCATCGCTCCAGCCATTGGCCTTGAGCATGGCGTCCTTGGCCGCGTCGATCTCCTCGGCGCTGTAGGGGATCTCCATGTCGAGAAGCTGGGCCGAGCGGATCAGGCGCAGACTGTGTTCATGCCCCTTGAAGATGCGGCCGCCATAGCAGCGCTCTCCCTCGAAGACGGAAGAGGCATAATGCATCGCATGGGTGAGAAGATGCACGGTCGCCTCACGCCAGGGCACCAGCCGGCCGTCCATCCAGATCCAGCCGTCCCGGTCCTCGTAGCTGCCGGCCATGTCCTGCCCTCCTGCGTCCCGTGCATCCCGCCGGCATTGCGCCCGGCGCGGCCTGCGCGCCATGATCTTGCACGCCCTGGCCCCGGCTATCAGCCGTCCCTTGGAATGTCAACGTCACTGACATATCCTGCCGCGGGACAACCGGGTGGAGGGTCCATGGCCGAACGGGCGCATCGCGGAGAGGGCAGGATGGCGGCCGCGCAGGGCGGGCAGGCCCTGCTCCATCTCACCGACGAACAGCTCCGCCGCGGGATCGAGGCGATGTTCTTCGCCTATCGCGGTTTCACCGCCGATCCGGATCGGATCCTGGCGGAACGGGGCATGGGGCGGGCACATCATCGCGCGCTGCATTTCATCGGTCGCGCCCCGGGGACAACCGTGGGCCGGCTCCTGACGCTGCTCGGCGTCACCAAGCAGTCGCTCAACCGCGTGCTGCGCCGCCTGACGGAGGACGGCCTCGTGGAGGTGCGGGTCGGGCGAGAGGACCGGCGCGAACGCCATCTGCACCTGACCGAGTCGGGCCGGGCGCTCGAACGGGCCCTGTCGGATGCCCAGCGCGAACGGATGCGCGCCGCCTATCGCGCCGCCGGTCCCCAGGCCGTCCAGGGCTTCCGCCAGGTGCTCGAGGCGATGATGGATCCCGAACTGCGCCAGTTGTTCGAGGGCGGGGATGAGTCCGATGGCCGCAAGAGACGCTGAGATGCCCGCAGACAGCCCTGCCCATCTGCTCGTGGTGGATGATGACGAACGCATCCGCCTGCTGCTTGCCCGTTTCCTGCGCAAGGCGGGGTATCTTGTCACCGCGGCGCGTGACGCCGCCCAGGCGCGGCGCCTGATGGCCGGCCTCGCCTTCGATCTCGTCATCCTCGACGTGATGATGCCGGGCGAGGACGGCTTTTCGCTCTGCCGCGCCATCCGCGCGGGATCGGGTATGCCGGTGCTCCTGCTCACCGCACGGGGAGAGACGGGGGACCGCATCCTCGGGCTGGAGGCCGGAGCGGACGACTATCTGCCCAAACCCTTCGAACCGCGCGAGCTGCTGCTGCGGGTCGGGGCCATCCTGCGCCGCTCGCCGACCGGCGAGCCGGCCCGCCCCCCGACCGCGGCGCCGCGCCTGCTGCGCCTGGGCGACATCACCTTCGACATGGCGCGTGGCATGCTCCTGCGCGAAGGCGGAGAGGCGCCGCGCCTGACCCAGACCGAGGCCCAGCTTCTGCGCCGCCTCGCCGCCGTGCCCGGCGCCACGGTCAGCCGCGCCCGCCTGATCGAGGATGTCTCCCCCTCTCCCGCCCAGGAGCGCGCCATCGACGTCCAGATCACCCGCCTGCGGCGCAAGATCGAACCCGACCCCCGCCAGCCGCGCTATCTCCAGACGGTGCGGGGGGCGGGCTATCGGCTGGCCCCGGACTGAGGGCGCCCGCATGATCCGCAGCCGCCCGGCCACCCCCCCCGCCCTGTCCGCATCATCCCCCCCCCACCGCCACCGCCTCCGAACGGCGGCGGATCTGGGGCTGGATGGCCTTCGACCTGGCCCAGCAGCCCTATGCGACGCTGGGCCTGACCTTCGTCTTCAACCCCTATTTCATCGAAACCGCCCGGGGCGTCTTCGCCGCGCAGGGCGCCACGGCGGCCGAGGCAGGGGCCAGGGCCCAGACGCTGTGGGGCACCGCCAACACCCTTGCGGGGATCGTCATCGCGCTGTCAGCCCCGTTTCTGGGCGCCTTTGCCGATGCCTCGGGCCGCCGGCAGCGCTGGATCGCGGCCTTCTCGGTGCCCTTCGTGCTCTGTGCCTGGGGGCTGTGGTTCCTGCGGCCGGACGGAACGCATCTGCTCGCGGTGCTGACGCTGTTCTGGATCGGCTTTGTCGCCGGCGAATCGGCTCTCAACCTCAACAATGCCCAGCTTCCCGCACTCGCCCCGCCAGGGCGGCTCGGACGGATCTCGGGGGGCGGGGCGGCCATGGGCTACTGGGGGGGCGTCATCGCGCTGGCACTGGCCCTCGTCTTCCTCGTGGAGCGACCCGACGGGCTGACCCTTGCAGGCCTTCCGCCGGGCTTCGGCCTTCTGGATGCCACCGCGCGCGAGGGGACGCGCGCCACCGGCCCCTTCATCGCCCTGTGGTTCGTGCTCGCCGCGATTCCGTTCTTCCTGTGGGTCCGCGATCCGTCCCCCCCGCCTGGCCGCGCCCCCCGCCCGGGCGCCGTGTTGCGCTCCCTGGGCGGAACACTGCGCGATGTGCTGCGCCGGCCGTCGCTGGCAAGCTTCCTGCTGTCGTCGATGCTCTACCGCGATGGGCTGGGCGCTCTCTACAGCTTCGGGGCGATCTATGCGACGCTGGTCCTGGGATGGGGGATCACGCTCGTTGGCGCCTTCGGCGTCACGGCGGCCATCGCCGCGGCGGTCATCACCTGGGCCGGGGGGCTGGCCGATCAGCGCTGGGGCCCCAAGCCCGTGATCGTGGCAGCCTGCTGGGCGCTCATCCTCGTCTGCACCGTGGTCATTGGCGTCTCGCGCGAGTCCTTCTACGGATGGCCTCTGCCGCCGGGCTCGCGCCTGCCCGACATCGCTTTCTTCGTCTGCGGCGGGCTGATCGGCGGGGCGGGCGGGGCGATGTATGCCGCCTCGCGCACGCTGATGGCCCGGCATTCGGAGCCCGAGCGGGCAGGCGAGGCCTTCGGCCTGTTCGCCCTGACAGGCCGGGCCACGGCCTTCCTGGCCCCGGCGCTGATCGCCGCAGCGACCGCGTTCACGGGTTCGGTACAATGGGGGTTCTTTCCGGTCATCCTCCTTTTCCTCGCCGCCCTGTGGCTGCTAGGCTTCACCCGACCGGAGGGAGACCGCGCCCCATGAGACGCCTGGCCCTGGCCCTGACCCTGCTGCTTGCGGCCTGCGCGGCCACCCCGCTGACCCGTCTCTCGGCGCAGCAGGAACCGGGCGATCCCGCCGACAGACGCGTGGCCAAGCATCTGTTCGGTGCAGCGGCCACCGCCTCGGCCGGTGCGGCCCAACCGATCGGCTTCTATTCGCGCGGCTGCCAGGCAGGGGCTGTCCAGCTCCCCGAGACGGGCCCGACATGGCAGGCCATGCGCCTGTCGCGGAACCGCAACTGGGCCCAGCCCGACACCGTGGCCTTCATCCAGGACCTGTCGCGCTTCGCGGCCACGCTGCCGGGCTGGCGCGGCCTCTATGTCGGCGACATGAGCCAGCCGCGCGGAGGCCCCATGACATCGGGCCATGCCAGCCATCAGACGGGTCTGGACATCGATGTCTGGCTGCGCCCCGCCGACCGGCTGGATCTCTCGGTGCAGGAGCGCGAGACGATCTCCTCCATCGACATGCAGCGCGCCGGCGGGGCCTATGTCAACGACCGCTGGACCCCCGCGCATGAAGCTCTGATCCGCGCCGCGGCGATGGATCCGCGGGTGGAACGCATCTTCATCTTCGCCGGGGCCAAGGTGGCTATGTGCGAGAACGCGACGGGCGACCGGTCCTGGCTGGCCAAGGTGCGCCCCTACTGGGGGCACAACACCCATTTCCACATCCGTCTGCGCTGCCCGCCGGGTGCCTCCGGCTGCGAGGCACAGGCCCCCGTCCCGCCCGGCGACGGCTGTGCCGAGGCCCTGGAATGGCAGCGCAACATCCTCAACCCGCCGCCTGCCGACCCGACGGCCCCGCCCCCCGAACCGCGCCGCGATCTGACCATGGCCGATCTGCCCGGACAGTGCGCCCACGTGCTGCAGGCCCCCTGAGAAGATGCGCCGCCGCACGGTCCTTGCAGCGCTCGGCGCTGCCACGCTCGGGCTCGGCCTCGGCCGGCCCTTCGGGGCACAGGGCTCCACAGGCGCGGCCGACTATCTCGGCCGCTTCCTCTGGCAGGAGGACTGGCCCGGCTTCGGCGGCTTCTCGGCGCTCGAGATCGACCCGGACGGCCTGGGCTTCACGGCGCTGAGCGACCGGATCATGCTCGTGCGCGGCAGGCTTTGGCGCGATGCGGCCGGCGCGGTCGCGGGGGTGGAGGCCGCTTCGCCCGAGCCGCTGCTCGACATCCATGGCCAGCCCCTGCGCGGCCTGCGCGCCGACAGCGAGGGACTGGCCATCGCCCCGGACGGGACCATGTGGATCAGCTTCGAGGGCCGGGCCCGCGTCCGCCGCGAAGGACGCGACGGCGCCCCGCCCGAACTCCTCCCTGCCCATCCGGACTTTGCGAAGATGGGGCCCAATGCCGCGCTCGAGGCGCTGGCCGTGGATGCCGGGGGGCATCTCTGGACCCTGCCCGAGACACCTTTCGACGGATCGGATCGCCTTCCCGTCTATCGCTTCGATGGCAAGGCCTGGGACATCGCCTTCCATCTTTCCGTGCGCGACGGCTTCGATGCCGCCGGTGCGGATATCGGCCCCGACGGACGGCTCTACATCCTCGAGCGGAGCTTCCGTCTCTACGGCTTCCGTTCACGCATCCGCCGGGTGGATCTGGATGGCTCGGGCGAGGAGGTGCTGCTGACCACCGCGACCGGGACGCATGACAATCTCGAAGGGATCGCGGTCTGGCAGGACACGGCCGGCCGCTGGGGCGGGGGGCTGCGCGCCACGCTGATCTCCGACGACAATCAGCGCTTCTTCCAGCGCACCGAATTCGTGGACTACCGCCTTCCGGATTGACGCCACAGGCGCGCAGGCGTAGGCGGGCGCGCCGCCGCGATTCGCGCGGGGGCCAAGTGCCGCACCTTGCCAAAACGGATCAAGACCGATGCCCCTGCTTCCCTTCATCCTTGCCATGGCCGGCGTCGTGCTGGCCTCCAACATCCTCGTGCAGTTCGTCATCGCAGGAGGGTTCCTGACCTGGGGTGCCTTCACCTATCCCTTTGCCTTCCTCGTCACCGATCTGGCCAATCGCCTGCTCGGTGCGGCTGCCGCGCGAAGGGTCGTTCTGTGGGGTTTTGCGACAGGGGTCCTGTGCTCGCTCATCGGCAGCCAGGTGATGCTCGAGACGGGGCCGGCGGTGCCGCTGCGGGTGGCGGTCGCCTCCGGCGCGGCCTTCCTGGCGGCGCAGCTCCTCGATGTCGCGATCTTCCAGCGGTTGCGCGGAACCGGCCGCTGGTGGCATGCGCCGCTCCTGTCCTCGCTGACGGCCTCGGTGCTCGATACCCTGCTGTTCTTCGGAATCGCCTTCTCGGCCTCGGCCGGGCTGCTCTTCCCCGGCGGGGCGAATGCCGTCGTCGCCTGGGCGCAGGAGGCTGTCCCCTTCCTCGGCCTCGGGCCCGCGCTGCCGCTCTGGGCCTCGCTCGCTGTGGCCGACTGGGGGGTGAAGGTGACGCTCGCGCTGCTGGCCCTGCTGCCCTACCGGGCGCTCGTCATGGCCCTGACGCCCCGCTCGGCCCGGTCATGAAAAGCCGAACCACATTTCGTTTGACTTGTGCGCCCGACGGACCATCCTGACGGACAGGCGCAGCCATTCGGAAAGGAGGTGATCCAGTGTCGAGAAAGGTGCTGGAGAGAGGTGTCGGGACAGCGCGGGGGACCCGCGGCTGAGGCAGCCCTTGGCCGAACGGGCCGCCGAGTGGACTTTACCGGTCTAACCGGCCCCACCTCCTGAACTTTCGGAGGGCCGATCCGGAAACGGGTCGGCCCTTTTGCATCAGGGGTTCTGCGGCCGCGGGGCCGCGTCAGGCAGCACGCCGATGGCGGCCAGCAGCTCGCGCTCGGCCTCGTCGATGGCGCTCAGGATCTCGGCCTCGAAGGCCTCGCGCGAGATCATCTCGTCAAGGCGAAGAAGGGCCCAGTCCGTCGCCACGCCGATCGCAAGCCCCCCTGCAATGCCACCGGCGATGGCCCCGATCGTGGTGCCAAAGCCCGGCACGATGCTGCCGACAGCCGCCCCGGCCGCCGCGCCGGCCGCCGCACCGCCCAGCCCCCCCGCCGCCTTGCCGAGGGCGAGCTTGGCCAGCGCCTCCGTGGCCAGCGCGAAGACCTCCTTGGCGGCGATCTTGGCCACCAGCTTGCCGGCCAGGGCCCCTGCGATGCCTCCCGCCATCGTCCCCAGACCCGCCGCGCCCAGACGCGTCTCGAGCGGGATGCCGGCAAGGGCTTCGGGGACATCGAGAAGGGCGGCAGGCGCCATGGCCACCACCTGCGCGGCCTCGCCATCCGAAGGCAGGATCCGGCAGCGGTCCAGCAGACGCTCCCTCTGCCGGAGCAGATCGCGCGGCACGCCTTCGGCCAGCCTCGTCAGCGCCGGAGCGATCGAGGCCGCGCTGTCCTCCATGGCCAGAGCCTCGGACATCTGCCGTTCGAGATAGCGCTGCGCATCTCCGGCAAGCCAGTTCAAGGTGCGCAGATATTCGGCCGACAGGCTGTAATAGGCATCGAGAAAGGCAGGAACCCGCGCCCGCATGGCGGCAAAGGCTTCCCGCACGGCCCTTTCGGCCGCATGCCGGCGGGCCTGCTGCAGGGCGGCGGCCTCGCGGTCGAGGCTCGCCAGTGCGTGCATCGTGCCCTCGGGACAGAGCAGCGCGCCGATCTGCTCGGCCTCGACGCTTCGCCGCAGGCTGCTGGGGTCGGGCAGGCCGGGGGCCTGGCGGGACGGGGTCGGAGGAGCCTGCAGCATGGCCGGATACGGCCCCACCCCCCCGATTCCGGGGGCTGCGGGCCCCTCGGGAGCCTGTGCCGGGGGCGGCCCGGACCGGGCCGCGGCCCAGGACTCGGCCTGCGCCAGGGCGGAGACGAAGGCCAGGCCCATCACCGTGAGCACGGCTGCCGCCAGCGCCGCACGGCCCGACGCAACGGGCGGCACGACAGGGGCATCGCTGGGGCGCAGGATGCGCCGGGCCTCGCCCGCCGGCAGAAGCAACCCCGCAAAGACCGTGGCAACCAGCCAGGCCTGTCCGAAGGTCATGCCCCCTGCCACAGCATCGCAACCGGCCAGGCCTGCTCTGCGACAAGGCCGAGGCCCCAGAGCCGCGCCCCCTGGAGCAGGGCTGTCGCATCCGTTGCCCAGGCCAGCAGCGCGGATGGCCCTTCATAGCGGCCCTGGGTAGCCACCTGATCGGCCAGGCGCCCCGGTGCCGGCAGCGCTGTCATGGCCAGGCCCGCCATCGTCATGACCCCGGCCACCGCCACAGGGGCAACGGCCAGGACGGCCCGCAGCCGGGCATGCGGCCGCAGCGCCCCCATCTGGGACCGGATCAGCCAGGCCACGGGCCAGAGGAGCATCGCCGTGACGGCGATCCCTGCCCAGCCCTGCCAGCCTCCGACGATCAGCGTCCAGGCGACAGTCCAGGCCGCCAGCAGCGCCACCGGCACGGCCAGGATCTGCCGCCAGAGCGCCCCGCCGAGGAGCGGCGCCCACCAGGGCGAGCGGTCCTCCCTCAGCACGGCCCGCGCCAGCACCCTGCGCACCGCCGCGCGATAGGCGAGGCCAAGCCAGCAGGGCCAGGCGACCAGCGGCAGGAGGATCAGCGCCGGCAGGAGACCGAAGCCCGGCGCCTGCCCCGCCAGCCAGCCGAGGCCGGACAGGACGGCGGCGCACAGCATGCCATATCGTCTGGACGGGGCGATCATCCTGCGGCCAGATGGGGCGGGGCAGAGGACGGAGTCAAGGCGAGGACGGCATGCTCAGGATCAGCGAGACGGTCACGATCCGCGACTGGGAGCTGACCGAGCAGTTCACCCGCTCCCAGGGGCCGGGCGGGGCAGAATGTCAACAAGGTCAGCAGCGCCGTCGAGCTGCGCTTCGAAGCGGAGCGTTCCCCCTCGCTGCCTGTCCAGGCCAAGGCCCGGCTGCGCCGTCTTGCCGGGAGCCGCTGGGTCGGCGAGGCAGGATCGGGTGCGGTGCTGATCCGTGTCGAGGATACGCGCAGTCAGGCCCGCAACCGCGAGATCGCCCGGGAGAGACTGGCTGATCTGATCCGTCGTGCCCTTGTCGCGCCAAGGCCCCGCCTGCCCACCCGGCCCACGGCCGGCAGCGTGAAGCGACGTCTGGCCGAGAAGGCCCGGCGCGGGGCGGTCAAGGCCGCCCGTCGCCCCCCGCCGGCAGAGGACATCGCGGACTAGTCCCCGTCATAGCCCTGCGGGTTCGCGCTCTGCCAGGCCCAGAGGCTCTGCACCATCTCCTCGAGCCCATGCCGCGCGCGCCAGCCGAGGACGCGTTCCGCCAGGGTGCAGTCGGCCCGCGATTCGGCAATGTCGCCGGGGCGGCGCGGCGCGATCTCGTGCGGGATCGGGCGCCCCGCGGCGCGTTCGAAGGCGGCCAGCATCTGACGCACCGAGACGCCCCGGCCGGTGCCGATATTGTAGACCTCGAACCCCGTCATGACCCCGAGACGGTCAAGAGCCGCCACATGGGCCCGGGCCAGATCGGCAACATGAATGTAGTCGCGGATTCCGGTTCCGTCGGGTGTCGGCCAGTCGTCGCCGAAGATCCGCAGGACGGGTCGCCGACCCGTTGCCACCTGCGCCATGAAGGGCATCAGGTTCTCCGGCACGCCACGCGGATCCTCGCCCAACCGGGCCGAGGCATGGGCGCCCACGGGGTTGAAATAGCGCAGCGCGATCGCCGCACGCCCCGCCCCCGCCCCGACCCCAGTCCGCGAGCACCCGCTCGGCCGCGGCCTTGGTGCGCCCGTAGACATTCGCAGGCGCAAGGGGATGCGCCTCGTCGAAGGGCAGATAGCGCGGCTCTCCATAGACGGTGGCCGAGGACGAGAAGACGACGCGCATGCCCCCCGCCGCATCGAGCGCATGCAGCAGCGCCACCGTGCCGCCCACATTCACATCCCAGTAATCGAGGGGCTGGCGCTCTCCCTGACCGACCGACTTGAGCCCGGCGAAATGGATCGCGGCCTCCGGCCGCCACCGGCACAGGGCTGTGGCCAGACGGGCCGTGTCGCGGACATCGAGAGTCTCGACAGCGAAGGGACGGCCGGTCAGTTCCCGAACCCGGTCGAGCGCGCGGGGGCTGGCATTGCGGAAATCGTCAACGACCAGGGCGTCATGGCCCTGCTCCAGAAGCTCCACCAGGGTATGGCTGCCGATATAGCCTGCCCCACCCGTGACCACGACCCGCATGCCCGTCCTCCCCCCCTCGCCGGGACATCGCGGTCCCCGCTGCGCATCCCTCGCCCTTCAGCCCGCGGCCAGACGCGGCCGGCCCTGCGCCGTGACGCGCAGGCGCGCCTCCACCAGCATGGCCTGCCCCTCGACGACCGCCTCACGCCTCTCCATCTCCTCGCGCAGCTCCACGGTCTCTGCCCCCGCGGCCCTTGCGCGGGCCTCCGCTTCCTCTCCCAAGGCCCTGCGGAGGGCTCCGATCGCCTCTGCAACCTCGCCGAAGCGGGCCGGGCCGCCTGGCAGATGGGCGAGGAAGAGGCCCGGCGCCGGGCTGGTCACCGTGCCTTCGGCATGGGCGGCCACCCGCCCCACCACCGCGCCCACCGCATTGGCCACCTCTGCGTGCTCAGGCACGATCGCGCAGGTGCCGAGACGGGCCCCGATCGCGGGGTAATGCGTCGCGGCCGAAGCCCCGAGCGCCACGACCGGCACATCGAGCGACAGCGCAGTCCGCACCAGGGCGCGGCCGGAGACGTCCCGGCGCAGCCCTGCCGCCACCAGGGGATGGCGGGCCAACATCGCGGGGTCTTCCCATCCGTCTTCGGCAAAGGCAGCCTCCAGCAGCGCCTCGACGCTCTGCGCCGTAAGCCGGTCCAGGATCCGCCGGGCCATGCCTTCGGCTCCGTCGGCCAGGGGCTCGCCAGCCCCGTCGCGTCGCCGGGCCAGCAGGGCAAGGGCCTTGTGCGCGGCCTCCCTGTCGAAATCGGCCTGAAGGCCGAGGACATGGGCCGCATCGGTCGGGGTTGCCCCCGCCTCGAGGGCCAGGCCCCGCGCCACGAGCCGGGCCAGGGCTGGCGCCTCGGTCCGGGCGCGCACGGCCTCGGCAAGGGTCACCGGCCCGCCGGTGAGCCGCTCCGCCACCGCGGCCTCCCGCGGATCGAGCCCCGCCGGCAACGCCCCGCTCCAGAGCGGCAGGACGAAGCGGCCGCTGCCCTCCCCTGCTGCGGGCTGCGACAGCGCGGCATCGAGCGCGCGATGGACCAGGCCCGGATGGGCCTGCGCCAGCAGCGCAACGGGCATGACGCGCCGCGGCCCGAGCCGCAGCCCCTCCCGCAGATCCGGTCGCACATGGATTTCCGAATCGCCCCCCAGACCATGGGTGCGCATGGCCACGGCCTCCACCATCGTCCGCCAGGGGCCCACCCGCGCGCCATCGGGATCAAGGGCCGGCCGGCCATCGCGCAGCAGACAGATATCGGTCGTCGTCCCCCCGATATCGGAGACCAGGGCGAAACGCTTGCGGGCAAGCCAGGCCGCCCCCGCCGCCGAGGCCGCTGGCCCCGACAGGATCGTCTCGATCGGCTTCTCATGAGCCATGGCGGCGGCCATCAGCGCGCCATCCCCCCGCACGACCATGAGAGGGGCCCGGATGCCGGCCCGGATCATATGCGCCTCGCAGGCGCGCAGCAGCCGCTCGATCAGCCCGATCAGCCGGGCATTGAGCAAGGCGGTGAGGGCGCGACGCGGCCCCCCGAGCGAGGCGGACAGCTCATGCGAACAGGTGACAGGCAAGCCGGTGACGGCGCGGGCGATCTCGCGGGCGCGGATCTCATGGGCCGGGTTGCGCGTGGCAAAGCGGGCGGCAACGGCCAAGCCGGTCAGCCCCTCGGGCAGGTCCGACAGGGCCTTGCCCAGGCCCTCCTCGTCGAGGGGCGCGACCGCCTGCCCGGCATGATCATGCCCGCCTGCGATGCGGATCAGCGGATCGCGTCCCAGAGCGGCCGGCAGCCCGTCGCGGGACAGGTCCGTCTCTTCGAAGCCGATCGCGATCAGCCCCGCGCGTCCCCCCTGCCCCTCGACCAGGGCATTGGTCGCAAGCGTCGTGGAGAGCGAGACCATGGCGACGGCCGCCGGATCGATCCGCCCCGCCGCCAGCACCGCATCGATGGCGGCGCTCACCCCGCCTGCCGGATCCGGCCGCGTCGTGAGCGCCTTGGCCTTGGCCAGGACGCAGCCAGCCGCCTCGTCAAGAAGCACGGCATCGGTGTAGGTGCCCCCGGTATCGACGCCGAGGAGGATGGCCATGGGAGGGCTCCCTGCATGCGAACGGGCGCCGACCCCGGCGCCCGTTCCCGGTTGTCAGCGTATCACTGCTGGGCGAAGGCCGCGTCGGTCACGACATGGGTGAAATACCCTTCGGGCGCCTTCGTGATGACCGGATCCGAACCGCCGGCCAGCAGCGTATCCACCGTGCGCTGGGCCGCCGCCTCGTCGAGCACCCCGGTCGAATCGCCGATCAGCTTGGCGATCTCGCCCATCATCCGCACCTGATGCTCGAGGGTCTGCGCCCCCGTCTCATCATATTCGAGGACGATCTCGGCCGCCTGTTCCGGGTTCTCCTGCGCCCAGTCCCAGCCGCGCATCGAGGCGCGCACGAAGCGGGCCATCCTGTCCACGAAGGCCGGATCCTGCAGGTTCTGCTCAAGGACATAGAGCCCGTCCTCGAGCGTGGCAACGCCCTGATCCTCATAGCGGAAATTGACCAGTTCCTCGGGGGTCACGCCGGCATCGATGACCTGCCAGTATTCGTTGTAGGTCATCGTCGAGATGCAGTCGGCCTGCCGCTGCAGAAGGGGATCGACATTGAAGCCCTGCTTCAGCACCTCCACCCCCGTTTCCGACTTGCCGTCGGTCGAGAGGCCAAGCTGGCTCATCCAGCTCAGGAACGGATATTCATTGCCCGAGAACCAGACGCCCAGCGTGCGGTTGGCCAGGTCCTGGGGCGTCTGGATACCGGTATCCGCCCAGCAGGTCAGCTGCATGCCCGAATTCTCGAAGGGCTGGGCGATGTTGACGAGAGGCACCCCCTGTTCGCGCGCGGCCAGGGCGGCCGGCATCCACTCGACGATGACATCGGCCCCGCCCCCCGCGATGACCTGCGTCGGCGCGATGTCCGGCCCGCCGGGCAGGATCGTGACATCGAGGCCCTCTTCCGCGTAGAAGCCCTGGTCGAGCGCGACATAGTAGCCCGCGAACTGGGCCTGCGTGACCCATTTGAGCTGGAGCGTCACCGCATCCTGCGCCCAGGCTGCGGGCGCGGCCACCGCAAGGACGGAAGCGAACAGATAGCGTTTCATGCTTGGTCTCCCTTGTTGGTCCTTCAGGTTCGCTGCGACGGATGCCAGAAGGTCACCGCGCGCTCCGCCAGCGTGATGATCCCGTAAACCGTGCTGCCTGCAAGAGCGCCGACAAGGATCGCCGACCAGACCATGTCGAGCCGGAGCGCGCCATTGGCCGATGCGATGCGAAAGCCGACGCCCTGTGTCGGGCTGCCGAAGAATTCGGCAACGATGGCGCCGATCATGGCAAGCGTGGATGCGATCTTGAGCCCGTTGAAGAGAAAGGGCAGGGCGGCCGGAACCCGCAGCATCCGCAGCGTCTGCCAGTAGCTCGCCCCATAGGTGCGCATCAGGTCGCGCTGCTGGGCCGTCGTGTCCTGAAGCCCCGCGACCGCGTTCACCAGCATCGGGAAGAAGACCATCAGGACGACCACCGCTGCCTTGGACTGCCAGCCGAAGCCGAACCACATGACCATGATCGGCGCGATGCCGACGATGGGCAATGCCGCCATGAAGTGTCCCACCGGCAGGAGCCCGCGGCGCAGGAAGTCGAAACGGTCCACGAGGATCGCCGCGATGAGCGCTGCAGCCACGCCGATGGCCAGGCCCGACAGCGCCCCCTTGAGGATCGTCTGCACGAAATCCCCCCAGAGCAGCCCTGTCGAGGCGACAAAGGTCTGGGCGATGCGGGACGGGGCGGGCAGGATCGCGGGCGGCACGGCAAGGCCGCGCACCAGCAGTTCCCAGACGGCGAGAACGGTTGTGCCGAAGATCAGCGGCACGAGAGCGCGCACCAGGGAGGACCGGTCCCTCCCCCCCCGCGTGAGCCAGCCATTGAGGCCCCAGGCCGCCAGCCACAGAACGAGCGCCAGGATGACGAGGGTCATGCCGGCACCCCCATCGCCCGCAAGGTCCGCCGTTCGAGAAATCCCATAAACCACACGAGGGCCGCCGCCAGCACCGCCGCCATCACCAGCGCGGCCCAGATCTGCGTGGTCTGGCCGTAATAGCTTCCCGCCAGCATCCGCGCCCCCAGGCCGCCGCGCTGGATCGGCAGCTCGCCCACGATGGTGCCCACCAGCGCGGCTGCCACCGCCACCTTGAGCGAGGCAAAGAGATAGGGCACCGAGGCAGGCAGCCGCAGCAGCCAGAAGATCTGCGCCCGGCTGGCATTCCAGGTCCGCATGAGGTCGATCTGCATCGGATCCGGCGTGCGCAGCCCTTTCACCATGCCGACGGCCACCGGAAAGAAGGACAGATAGGCCGAGATCACCGCCTTGGGCAGCAGCCCCTGCACCCCCACCGAGTTCAGGACCACCACGATCATCGGGGCCAGTGCGACGATGGGGATGGTCTGGCTGATGATCGCCCAGGGCATCACCGACAGGTCCATGGCCCGGTTGTGGACGATCCCCACCGCCAGCAGGATCCCGGCCAGCGAACCGATGGCAAAACCGGCCAGCGTCGCCCCCAGGGTGATCCCCGCATGACGCAGGAGCGAGCGGTTCGATCCGGGAGGCTGGCCCGCGACCGAGGACCACAGCTCGGCCGCGACCTGATGGGGCGCAGGCAGGCGCGGACGGTCCTGCGTCCAGGCGCCCTCCAGGGCAAGGGCCGGGTTCAGGAGCACGAGCCGCAGCGCCGGAAGCTGCTGCCGCTCGGTCGCGCTGCCGCCCTCCACCACGGCGCCGGCCCGTTCGGCCGCTGTCAGCGCCTCGCGCACATTCATCGGGATCGCAGCCAGATACCACAAGGCCAGGATCCCCAGCACCACCGTCAGAACCGGCAGGACCTTCTCCCTCATGCGCGTCCCCCCTGCGGCCAGGCGATCAGGATCACCGCGACGAGCCCGAAGATCAGGCCGAGAAGCTGCGTTCCCCCTGGTCTCTCGCCGAACCACAGCACGGCGACGGCCGTGATCAGCAGGAGCTGGAGCACCGAGGAGACCGCAATGGCAAGGGCCAGCCCCTGCTCTCGCATGATCCTCACCATCATCAGGTTGCCGCAGGTGAAGAGCAGCAGCGCCCCCACCAGCACCGGCAGATGCGGGCTGGCCACATAGACGCGCAGGCCGGCATTGGCGAGAACGAAGACCGCCATCGCCCCCGTCAGCCACAGAAGCGAGGTCAGGGTCATCGCGTCAGACCTCCACATGGCCGGCGCGAAGCCCTTCGCGCACGCGATGGGCAATGGCGAGGAACTCGGGCGTGTCGCGGATCTCCAGCGGGCGTTCGCGCGGCAGGGGGCTTTCGATGATGTCGGTGATGCGCCCCGGCCGCGGCGACATCACGACGATCCGGGTGGAGAGATAGACCGCCTCGGGGATGGAATGCGTCACGAACAGCGTCGTCTTTCCCGTCCGCGCCCAGAGCCGCAGCAGCTCCTCGTTGAGCCTGTCGCGCACGATCTCATCGAGGGCGCCGAAAGGCTCGTCCATCAGGAGGATGGGCGCATCGAAGGCCAGTGCCCGGGCGATGGAGGCACGCTGCTGCATCCCCCCCGAGAGCTGCCAGGGATATTTGCGCGCAAAGCCGGACAGCTCCACCATCTCGAGCACACGCGCCACGCGCTCGGCCTGCTCGGCCTTGGGATAGTTCATGATCTCGAGCGGCAATCGCACATTGCCTTCGATGGTGCGCCAGGGATAGAGGCCTGCCGCCTGGAAGACATAGCCATAGGCGCGGGCCCGGCGGGCGGCATCCGGGTCCATGCCGTTGACCGTCAGGGTGCCGGATGTCGGCGTCTCGAGGGCCGCTACGCAGCGCAGGAAGGTCGTCTTGCCGCAGCCCGAAGGGCCGATGAAACTCACGAATTCTCCGGCCCCCACCGACAGCGTGACATCCCGCAGCGCCTGCACCGGCCCGTCCGCCGTCCCGAACACAAGGCTGACATCCTTCGCCGCGATGACGGGGCTGTCCCTCTCTGGCAGGGTGGTAGCTGTGGCCCTCATCGCGCCCCCTCCGGGAGACATGTCCATGACTTCAACCCCGTCCTGCCAGAAGATCCGCCCCCGGCGCGACCGGATATCCCCGCCGGCAGGGCCTGTCCTGTCTCGAAGGCCTCTCTCGCGAGAGCGTGGGTGCCCGCGCGATCTGCATGCATCTGCTGACGATTCCGCCCGGCGGGCGCGCCCGCGCGCACAAGCATCTCGCCCATGGGACAGCGATTGATGTCCTGTCGGGCAGCGCCGTGATGGCCTGGGGCGAACGGCTGGAACATCGCATGGAGGTCACGGCGGGCGAGATGCTCCACCTCCCCGCCGACATGCCGCATCTGCCCTGGAATCCCGGCCCCGAACCCTGCATCGCGGTCATCGCCCGGATCGACCCTCACGAACAGGAAAGCGTCGTCCTCCTGCCCGATCTCGAATCGCTGATATCCTGATCCGGCATTAACCGAATCGTCATCCTTTCCTGCCATGATCGATTCGGCGCGGACGGCCATCCGTGTCCGATCCGGCCGCACCCGATCCGGAGGGCGGCGCCGATCCGGGGGGAAACCATGCCGAACACCCATCGCGATGGGCCTGTCCTGGTCCGTCTCTCGGGCGAAACCGCCCGCCATCTCGCCGAACGGCTTCTGGCGCCCCGCGCGCCTGCCGAACGGCTGTGGCAGGAGATCCCCGCCCTGGGGGCCGGGGCCGCGTCGCCCATGACTGGGATCCGGCGACGGGCCATCTGACCTTCGCGCTCCGGGTCACGGCGGGGCGGGGCTGAACGCGGTCTCATGGCATCCTCGCCAGACCGCCGTCCACGCGCAGCGTGGTCCCGGTGACATAGGACGCATCCTCCGAACAGAGGAAGGCGATCGCCCTTGCCGCCTCCTCCACCCGCCCCTGGCGCCCCAGTGCCGCCCCGGCATAGCGCTCGGGCGGCTGAGGGATCGAATCGATGAAACCGGGCAGCACCGCATTGACGCGGATGCCCCGGGGGCCGAGTTCGTCTGCCACCAGCTTCAGCGCCGCATGGAGCCCCGCCCGCATGGCCGAGGATGTCGGATAAAGGGCAGCGGGCTGCTGCGCGGCATAGCTGGTCACCGCGACGATGCTGCCGCCTTCGCCCATCTGCGGCGCCACAAGGCGGATGGGCCGCATCGCGGACAGGAAATAGACCTCCAGGGCCCGGTGCCAGTCCGCATCCGGCAGATCCAGCACCCCGCCACGCGGCCCATGCCCGGCCGAACAGACCAGAGCATCGATCCGCCCCCAGCCGGAGAGGGCGGCATCGCGCAGGCGGACGACATCCTCGCCCGATTCGTAGGAACCGGTGATGCCGATCCCGCCCAGTTCCGCCGCCAGCCTCTCGGCCCGGCCCGAGGGAGAGAGCAGGGCCACACGCCATCCCCGCGCGGCCAGCTCCCGCGCGGCAGCGGCCCCGATGCCGGACCCGGCGGCCGTGAGGAGGGCCACACGCGTTGTCATGATCCCGACTCCTCCGCCGAGGCCGAGGGGCCCATCCTCACACCCCGCTCGCCGGGATCCCCGAGCGCTCCACCGGCCGCGGCGCCGTCAGGTCCTTCCACCGGGTCAGGGCCCGCGAGACCGGCCCCCGTGCCTCGCGCCGCACGAACTCGCCCCAGCCTTCCTGCGGGCGCATCTCGCCCTCCCGGACGGCGAGGCGCCCCCGCGTCAGCACGAAGCGCGGCAGGCCTGTGACCTCCTGCCCCTCGAAGACGTTGTAGTCGATGGCGCTCTGCTGAGTGGCGGCGCTGATCGTCTTGCGGCGTTCGGGATCCCACACCACCAGGTCGGCATCCGCCCCCACCGCGATCGCCCCCTTGCGCGGATAGCAGCCGAGGATCTTGGCGACATTGGCAGAGGTGACGGCGACGAATTCGTTGGGCGTGAGGCGGCCGGTATTCACCCCATGCGTCCAGAGCAGCGGCATCCGGTCCTCCAGTCCCCCCGTGCCGTTCGGGATCTTGGTGAAATCGCCGCGGCCAAAGCGCTTCTGCTCGGTCGTGAAGGCGCAATGATCGGTCGCCACGACCGAGAGCGAACCGGACTGCAAGCCCGCCCAGAGCGAATCCTGATGGCGCTTGTCCCGGAAAGGGGGGGACATGACGCGGCGGGCGGCATGGTCCCAGTCGGGGTGGCGGTATTCGGATTCGTCGAGGATCAGATGCTGGATCAGCGGCTCGCCCCAGACACGCTTGCCCTGTGCGCGGGCGCGCCGGATCGCCTCATGGGCCTCCTCGCAGCTGACATGGACCACATAGAGCGGCACCCCTGCCATGTCGGCAATCATGATGGCGCGGTTGGTGGCCTCGCCCTCCACCTGGGGCGGGCGCGAATAGGCATGGGCCTCGGGCCCCGTATTGCCTTCGGCAAGCAGCTTGCGCTGCAGCTCTGCCACCACGTCGCCGTTCTCGGCATGGACAAGGGCTGTGGCGCCAAGCTCGCCCAGACGAGTGAAGGACGCGAACATCTCGTCGTCATTCACCATCAGGGCGCCCTTGTAGGCCATGAAATGCTTGAAGGTGGTGATCCCCTCCCCGATCACGAGGGGCATCTCGTCCCAGACCCGCTCCCCCCACCATGTCACCGCCATATGGTAGGAGTAGTCGCAATGCGCCCGGCCCGACTTGTTGTGCCAGACCTTCATGGCATCGAGCAATCCCTGCTCCTGCCCCGGCAGGACGAAGTCCACCACCATCGTGGTGCCGCCGGCCAGCGCAGCGCGCGTGCCCGATTCGAAGTCGTCCGAGGAATAGGTGCCCATGAAGGGCATCTCGAGATGGGTATGCGGATCGATGCCGCCGGGCATCACATAGCAGCCCGTGGCGTCGAGCGTCTCCTCGCCCTTCAGATCCGGCCCAATCTCCGCGATGCGCCCGTTCTCGATGCGGATATCGGCCCGATAGGTGAGGTCGTGGGTGACGACGGTGCCCCCCCTGATGACGGTGCTCGGCATGAGCTTCCCCCTTCTTCCTGTTCCCCTCAGCCCGGCGGCGCAGCCCCCACAACGGCCGCTGCATCCCCTTCGCAGATCGGCGCCCCCGAAGCGTCGCGAAGCGGATAGCCCGAAGGCGGATCCGTCACCTCGACCGAATAGAGGTAACAGCCATCGGTATTCTGCAGCACCACCGAAGCCGGAACACCCGGCGGCAGCGCCGCCACCACGGCGGGCGGCAGCGGCTCCGGGGGCCCCGG
>NZ_KE557323.1:117327-141196 GCF_000442315.1 Rubellimicrobium thermophilum DSM 16684 | reverse complement strand
ATGTTCACATGCGGCTTCGTGCGCTCGAACTTGGCCTTCGCCATTTCCGTGTTCCTCTCGAGTCGTGGATGGCGGCGGGAAACCCGCCCGTCCGGTAGGAGGCCGGGCGGGGTCACCCCCGCCCCGCCGCGTCAGGCGTATTTCTTCTGGATCTCCTGAGAGATGTTCTCGGGCACCGGCTCGTAATGGTTGAACTGCATCGTGAACTGCGCCCGGCCCGAGGACATCGACCGCAGCGTGTTGATGTAGCCGAACATGTTAGCCAGCGGCACGAAGGCGTTGATGACATTCGCGTTGCCGCGCGTGTCCTGCCCCTGCACCATGCCCCGGCGGCTCGTCAGGTCGCCGATGATGCCGCCCGTGTATTCCTCGGGCGTCACCACCTCGACCTTCATGATCGGCTCGAGCAGCCGGGCCCCCGCCTTCTTGAGGCCTTCGCGCATGCACATCCGCGCCGCGATCTCGAAGGCCAGGACGCTCGAGTCCACATCGTGGAACTTGCCGTCCACCAGCGCCACTTTGATGTCGATCACCGGGAATCCGGCCAGCGGCCCCGAATCCATCACCGACTTGATGCCCTTCTCGACGCCGGGGATGTATTCCTTGGGCACCGCACCGCCGACGATGCGGCTCTCGAAGGAGAAGCCCTCGCCGGGCTGGGTCGGCTCGATCTCGAGCTTCACCTCGGCGAACTGGCCCGATCCGCCGGTCTGCTTCTTGTGGGTGTAGGTGTGCGTGACCGGCATGGTGATGGTCTCGCGATAGGCCACCTGCGGCGCGCCGATATTCGCCTCGACCTTGAATTCCCGGCGCATGCGGTCGACCAGGATGTCGAGATGCAGCTCGCCCATGCCCTTCATGATCGTCTGACCGGATTCGAGATCCGTCTCGACGCGGAAGGAGGGATCCTCGGCAGCCAGACGCGCCAGGGCCGCGGCCATCTTCTCCTGGTCGGCCTTGGTCTTCGGCTCCACCGCGATCTCGATCACCGGCTCGGGGAAGGTCATCGTCTCGAGAACGACCGGCTTGTTGGGATCGCAGAGCGTGTCGCCCGTGGTCGTCTCCTTGAGACCGGCCAGGGCGATGATGTCGCCGGCGAAGGCCTCCTCGATCTCCTCGCGCTGGATCGCATGCATCATCATCATGCGGCCCACGCGCTCGCGCTTGCCCTTGGTCGAGTTGAGCATGGCATCGCCCTTCTTGAGCGTGCCCGAATAGATGCGCGTGAAGGTGAGCGAACCCACGAAGGGGTCGTTCATGATCTTGAAGGCCAGCGCCGAGAACGGCTCGTCATCCGACGGATGGCGCTCGATGTTGCGCGTCTCCGTCTCGTCGCCGGGGGCGAATCCGACATAGGCCGGCACGTCGAGCGGGCTCGGCAGATAGTCGATGACGGCATTGAGCAGCGGCTGGACGCCCTTGTTCTTGAAGGCCGACCCGGCGGTGACGGGCACGAAGGCCATGCTCAGGCAGCCCTTGCGGATCAGCTTGCGCAGCGTCGCCACATCGGGCTCGTTGCCCTCCAGATAGGCCTCCATCGCCGCATCGTCCTGCTCCACGGCCAGCTCGATGAGCTTGCCGCGCCATTCGGCCGCCAGGGACTGCAGCTCCTCGCGGATCGGCTGACGCGTCCAGGAGGCGCCCAGATCCTCACCCGTCCAGGTCCACTCCTCCATCGTCACGAGATCGACGATGCCCTCGAACTTGTCCTCGGCCCCGATGGGCAGAGCGATGGGCGCAGGGGTGGCACCGGTGCGGTCCTTGATCATCCGCACGCAGTTGAAGAAATCGGCGCCGATCTTGTCCATCTTGTTGACAAAGACGATGCGCGGCACCTTGTAGCGGTCGGCCTGACGCCAGACCGTCTCGGTCTGGGGCTCGACGCCGGCATTGGCATCCAGAAGCGCCACGGCCCCGTCGAGCACGGCCAGGCTGCGCTCCACCTCGATGGTGAAATCGACGTGGCCGGGCGTGTCGATGATGTTGAAGCGGTGACGCTCCCCCTCGCCCTTGCCGGGATCGTTGGAACGGGTCCAGAAGGTCGTGGTGGCAGCCGAGGTGATGGTGATGCCCCGCTCCTGCTCCTGCTCCATCCAGTCCATCGTCGCGGCGCCGTCATGCACCTCGCCGATCTTGTGGGACTTGCCGGTGTAGTAGAGGATACGCTCGGTCGTCGTCGTCTTGCCGGCATCGATGTGGGCCATGATGCCGAAATTGCGGTAGAGGTTCAGCGGATATTCGCGGGCCATCGTCCGATCCTCACCAGCGGTAGTGGCTGAACGCCTTGTTGGCGTCGGCCATCTTGTGGGTATCCTCGCGCTTCTTCACGGCGGCGCCGCGGCCGTTGACAGCATCGAGCAGCTCGGCCGCCAGGCGCTCTTCCATGGTGTGCTCGTTGCGCTTGCGGGCCGCATCGATGAGCCAGCGGATCGCCAGCGCCTCACGGCGCTCGGGACGGACCTCGACAGGCACCTGATAGGTGGCACCACCCACCCGGCGCGAGCGGACCTCGACAGCCGGCTTCACATTGTCCAGCGCCTCGTGGAAGGCCTCGACCGGCTCCCGGCGCAGACGGGCACGGATGCGGTCGAAGGCGGAATAGACGATGCGCTCGGCGACGGACTTCTTGCCGTCCACCATCAGGTTGTTCATGAACTTGCTCACCACCCGGTCGCCATACTTGGCGTCGGGCAGGATCTCGCGCTTTTCGGCGGCGTGACGGCGGGACATCTATCCAATCCTCACTTCGGACGCTTCGCGCCGTACTTGGAGCGGCGCTGCTTGCGGTTCTTGACCCCCTGCGTGTCGAGCACGCCGCGCAGGATGTGGTAGCGCACGCCCGGAAGGTCCTTGACGCGGCCCCCGCGGATCAGCACGACCGAATGCTCCTGGAGGTTGTGGCTCTCGCCGGGGATGTAGCTGATGACCTCGTAGCTGTTGGTCAGCCGGACCTTGGCGACCTTCCGCATGGCCGAGTTCGGCTTCTTCGGCGTGGTCGTGTAGACGCGGGTGCAGACGCCGCGCTTCTGCGGGCAGCCCTCGAGGTGCTGCGACTTCGACCGCTTGACTTGAGGCTGCCGGGGCTTCCGGATCAGCTGCTGGATCGTCGGCATGAGCCTATGTTCCCGTTCCTACCTACTGTGCCGCGGGCCCCTGAAGGGGGTCCGCATCTCCTTGCCCCGCGGCACCCGCGGAAGCACAAAAAACCCGCATCGTTCCCGCCACCTGCGGAACGATGCGGTGGGTCCCAGAGGATCGGGGCCTTGCCGGCCCGGATCGTGACCACGCATCCCTTCGGCACCCCGACGGGCGCAGCGCGCAGGACGCACCCCTCCCCCCGGAGTGCGCGCGACATAGGGGAATCCCCGGGATGTGTCAACAGCACCCCGCCGCCGACACCTCGCCGACAGCTCGCCGCGCGCGCCGGCCACTGGACGGCAGGCCCCCGCCCGTGCAGGGATGGCCGGGCCATGTCCGCTCCCGCCCTCCGCAGCCTCTGCTTCGCTGCCATCCGCGACGAAGGCCCCTTCCTTGTCGAATGGATCGCCTGGCAGCGGATGCTGGGCTTCGGACGCATCCTGATCGCCCACAACGACTGCACCGACCATTCGCCCGCCCTGCTCGCCGCCCTGGAGCGGGCCGGCTGGTGCGAAACGGTGGAACACCGCCCCGCCCCGCCCAGCCGCCCAAGACATCGGCCTATCGCGCCATCCGGGGCCACCCCGCCCTGGCCTGGGCCGAATGGATGTTCATCTGCGATGTGGACGAGTTCCTCCTGCCCCTCCGCGGCGACGGCACGCTGGCAGGGTTTCTCGCCGATGTGCCGGCGGAGGTGCTGGGCATCTGCGTGCACTGGCTGTGCTTCGGCAATGGTGGCGCGCGGTTCTGGAAGGACGGGCTGACGCATCGGCGCTTCGTCACGCGCGGCCTTCCCGGCCGCAGGATCAACGTCTTTTCAAGACACTCTTCCGCGATCCGGCCCGCTGGCGGCATCTGTCGGACCATGCCCCCCACGGCTTCGACGCGACCGATGCCCGCAGCGGGGCCGAGACGCGCCCCGGCGCCATGGTGGACGGGTCCCTGCGCCCCATCGCCCGATTCGTGACCGACCCGCCCCCGATCCGCTTCACCGAACCCGAGGACATCCGCCATGAGGGCGCCCGTCTCCATCACTATGCCATCCGCGAGGATGAGAGCTTTGCCCTCAAGCGCGGCACGCCATCGGCCTCTGCCCTCAAGGACCGCTATACCGATCACTACTACCGGATGCGCAACCGCAACGACGTGACAGACCGCACGGCCCTCGCCTTCGCCGGGCGATTCGATCCCGTCTGGCAGGCGGCCATGGCCCTGCCCGGCGTGCGACACCTGCATCATCTGTGCTGCCTCGATTACGTCGAGCGTCTCTGCCGCCATCAGGGGCGCAACCCCGCCGCGGATCCCCGCTGGCAGCATCACCGGGCCGAGGCCGACCGCGCCGCCCCCTAGCGCTCCGGATCGGACTTGTCAGGCACGGATCCGCCCCCCGGATGCGGCCCTGCAGAAGCCCGTTGCCTTTACGATTTGTTAACCGGCCCACTGATTCTTCAGTTCAATCAGAGGTTTATTCGCGCAACACCCGGCGCGCGTTGCGCGAACCATTTGTTAACCCCCCTGAGGCAGGCTGCCCCCGTCACGACCCGAGACCGGAAGCCGCCCATGCCCTGTGCCCCCATCCATCCCGCCCCATGCAAAGGGGCCCCCGCTGCCGGGGGCCCCCCGCATGGCCTGGAAGCGGGCCTGGTCGGGCCGCCTGCGCCGCGGCCGCCGTCAGTCGCGGCTGTCGGGCTCTTCGGCCAGGATGACCCCGCCGGGGCTGCCGGTCGCCTGATCCCGGGCCGCCGGCGCCGCCAGGGCGGCGGCGGCGCTGGCATCCTCGCGCCGCTGCTCGATGAGCTTGTCGTCCCGCTCGGCCGCAATCTTGCGGATGCGGGCGATGGCCCCGCCCGTGCCGGCCGGAATCAGACGGCCGACGATGACGTTCTCCTTCAGGCCCAGAAGCTTGTCGCGCTTGCCCTGCACGGCGGCTTCGGTCAGCACCCGGGTCGTTTCCTGGAAGGACGCGGCCGAGATGAAGCTGCGTGTCTGCAGGCTGGCCTTGGTGATACCCAGAAGGATCGGCTCGCCCGTCGCCGGCCGGCCGCCCCGCGCGATGGCCTTGGCATTGGCCTCGTCGAACTCGATCTTGTCGACGGTCTCGCCCTTGAGCAGGGTCGTGTCGCCCGAATCCTGGATCTCCCATTTCTGGAGCATCTGGCGGACGATGACCTCGATGTGCTTGTCGTTGATCTTCACGCCCTGGAGGCGGTAGACCTCCTGCACCTCGTTGACCATGTAGTCGGCCAGAGCCTCGACCCCCAGGATCGCCAGGATGTCGTGCGGCGCCGGGTTGCCGTCCATCAGGTAGTCCCCCTTGCGGACGAGGTCGCCCTCCTGCACGGGGATATGCTTGCCCTTGGGGATCAGGTATTCGCGCTTCTCCTGGGTTTCATCCAGCGGCTCGATGGTGATCCGGCGCTTGTTCTTGTAGTCCTTGCCGAAGCGGACATAGCCGTCGATCTCGGCGATGATGGCATGGTCCTTGGGCCGGCGGGCTTCGAACAATTCGGCCACCCGCGGCAGACCGCCGGTGATGTCCTTGGTCTTGGCGCCCTCGCGCGGGATGCGCGCGACCACATCGCCGGCCTCGATCCGCTGGCCGTCCTCGACCGACAGGATCGCGTCCACCGACATCGGATAGCTGACCAGATTGCCCGCCTCGTTGCGCAGCGGCTCGCCATCCTCGCCCAGGATCAGGATCTCGGGCTTGAGATCGCCCCCCTTGGGCACGGAGCGCCAGTCGGTGACGATGCGCTGGCTCATGCCCGTGGCGTCGTCGGTCTCCTCCTTGACGGAGATGCCCGCGATCAGGTCGGCAAAGCGGACGATGCCGCTCTTCTCGGCGATGATGGGCAGGGTGTAGGGGTCCCATTCGAAGAGCTTGGTCCCCCGCTCCACGCGTTCGCCCTCGCGGACGAAGACCTTGGAGCCGTAGCCCACCTTGTGCTGCGCGCGTTCCTGCCCCTGCTCGTCCAGGATCGCCAGGACCATGTTGCGGCCCATGACGATCTGTTCGCCCGCCGCATTGGTCAGCAGATTGGCGTTGCGGAACTGGATGATCCCCGGCTGCGAGGCATCGAGGAAGCTCTGCTGCCCGCCCTGGGCCACGCCGCCGATGTGGAAGGTGCGCATGGTGAGCTGGGTGCCCGGCTCGCCGATCGACTGGGCGGCGATGATGCCCACCGCCTCGCCGATATTGACCAGCGTGCCGCGCGCCAGGTCGCGCCCATAGCACATGGCACAGACGCCATCCTCGGCCTCGCAGGTCAGCGGGCTGCGGATCCGCATGCGCGAGATGCCGGCGCTCTCGATCAGGTCGGCCTTGCGCTCGTCGATCAGCTCGCCCGCGGCGACCAGCAGCTCGTCGCTGCCGGGGCGCAGCACATCCTCGGCCGCGACGCGGCCCAGGACCCGCTCGGCAAGGGAGGACACCACCTCGCCGTCATTGACGGCCGCCGTCGCGGTGATCGCCCGGTCGGTGCCGCAGTCCTGGATGCGGATGATGCAGTCCTGCGCCACATCCACCAGACGCCGGGTGAGGTAACCCGAATTGGCGGTCTTGAGCGCCGTGTCCGACAGGCCCTTGCGCGCCCCGTGGGTCGAGTTGAAGTACTCGAGCACCGTGAGGCCTTCCTTGAAGTTCGAGATGATCGGCGTCTCGATGATCTCGCCCGAGGGCTTGGACATCAGCCCGCGCATGCCGCCCAGCTGCTTCATCTGCGTGGTGGAGCCGCGGGCACCCGAATGGGCCATCATGTAGATCGAGTTCGGCTCGCGTTCGGCCCCGTTCTCGTCGCGGCCGGTCGCGGCGATCGCCTCCATCATGGCGGCGGTGACCTTGTCGTTGCACTTCGACCAGGCGTCCACGACCTTGTTGTACTTCTCGCCCTGGGTGATCAGGCCGTCCATGTACTGCTGCTCGAAGTCCTTGACCTGCTCGCGGGTCTCCTCCACGAGCCGCCACTTGGCCTCGGGCACCACCATGTCGTCCTTGCCGAAGCTGATCCCGGCCTTGAAGGCCTCGCGGAAGCCGGCCGCCATGATCTGGTCGCAGAAGATCACCGATTCCTTCTGCCCGCAGTAGCGGTAGACCGTATCGATGACCTGCTGCACCTCCTTCTTGCGCAGGAGGCGGTTGACAAGGCTGAAGGGCGCCTTGGCATTGAGCGGCAGGAGCGCGCCCAGCCGCAGCCGGCCCGGCGTGGTCTGCACCCGCTGCCAGACTTCCTGCCCGTCCTCGTCGATCTGCTTGATGCGCGCGGTGATCTTGGCATGCAGATGCACCACGCCGGCGGCCAGCGCCTGTTCGACCTCGTCGATGTCGCGGAACACCATCCCCTCGCCGGGCATGCCCTCGCGCTCGATGGTCGTGTAGTAGAGGCCGAGCACCATGTCCTGCGACGGCACGATGATCGGGCTGCCATTGGCAGGGGACAGCACGTTGTTGGTGCTCATCATCAGCACCCGCGCCTCGAGCTGCGCCTCGAGCGAGAGCGGGACATGCACGGCCATCTGGTCGCCGTCGAAATCGGCGTTGAAGGCCGCGCAGACCAGCGGATGGAGCTGGATCGCCTTGCCCTCGATCAGGATCGGCTCGAAGGCCTGGATGCCGAGGCGGTGCAGCGTCGGCGCGCGGTTGAGCAGGATGGGATGCTCGCGGATCACCTCGTCGAGGATGTCCCAGACCTCCGGCCGCTCCTTCTCCACCAGCTTCTTGGCCTGCTTGACGGTCGAGGACAGGCCCTTCGCCTCGAGGCGGCTGTAGATGAAGGGCTTGAAGAGCTCGAGCGCCATCTTCTTGGGCAGGCCGCACTGGTGGAGCTTGAGTTCGGGGCCCGTCACGATCACCGACCGGCCCGAGAAGTCCACCCGCTTGCCGAGCAGGTTCTGACGGAACCGGCCCTGCTTGCCCTTGAGCATGTCCGAAAGCGACTTGAGCGGCCGCTTGTTGGCCCCGGTGATGACCCGGCCGCGGCGGCCGTTGTCGAACAGCGCATCGACCGATTCCTGGAGCATCCGCTTCTCGTTGCGCACGATGATGTCGGGCGCGCGCAGCTCGATCAGCCGCTTGAGGCGGTTGTTGCGGTTGATGACCCGGCGGTAGAGGTCGTTGAGATCCGAGGTGGCAAAGCGCCCTCCGTCGAGCGGCACCAGCGGGCGCAGCTCGGGCGGGATGACGGGGATGACCGTCATCACCATCCATTCCGGGCGGTTGCCGGATTCGATGAAATGCTCGACGATCTTCAGGCGCTTGATGATCTTCTTGGGCTTGAGCTCGCCCGTGGCTTCCTTGAGCTCGGCGCGCAGCCGTTCGGCCTCGGCCTCGAGGTCGATCGCCGCCAGCATCTCGCGGATGGCCTCGGCCCCGATATTGGCCTGGAAGGCATCCGCGCCGTACTGATCCTGTGCGTCGAGATACTCTTCCTCGGTCAGGAGCTGCCCGTAGCGCAGATCGGTCAGCCCCGGTTCGGTGACGACATAGTTCTCGAAGTAGAGGATGCGTTCGAGGTCGCGCAGCGTCATGTCGAGCATCAGCCCGATGCGCGAGGGCAGCGACTTGAGGAACCAGATATGGGCGACGGGGGCGGCCAGCTCGATATGGCCCATCCGCTCGCGCCGCACCTTCTGGAGCGTCACCTCCACGCCGCATTTCTCGCAGACGACGCCGCGATACTTCATGCGCTTGTACTTGCCGCACAGGCATTCGTAGTCCTTGATCGGACCGAAGATGCGCGCGCAGAACAGCCCGTCCCGCTCCGGCTTGAAGGTGCGGTAGTTGATCGTCTCGGGCTTCTTGATTTCGCCGTAGGACCAGCTGAGGATCCGCTCCGGACTGGCCAGCGAGATGCGGATCTCGTCAAAGGCCTTGGCCGGCGTCAGCGGGTTGAACGGGTTGTTGGTCAGTTCCTGGTTCATCGCGTTCCCTTTCGGGGGAAATGGGGGGACACGGACGGCCCCGGCGGGGGGCCGTCCCGGAGGGCGGGCGGGGGGTTAGTCCTCCGCCTCCGCGTCCAGGAGCTCCATGTTGAGGCCAAGGCCGCGCACTTCCTTGACGAGCACGTTGAAGGATTCGGGGACGCCCGCCTCGAAGTTGTCCTCGCCCTTGACGATGGCTTCGTAGACCTTGGTGCGGCCGGCCACGTCGTCCGACTTGACGGTCAGCATCTCCTGCAGCGTGTAGGCCGCGCCATAGGCCTCCAGCGCCCAGACCTCCATCTCGCCGAAGCGCTGGCCGCCGAACTGCGCCTTGCCGCCCAGCGGCTGCTGGGTGACGAGGGAGTAGGGGCCGGTCGAACGGGCGTGGATCTTGTCGTCCACGAGGTGATGGAGCTTGAGCAGATACTTGACGCCCACGGTGACGGGCCGGGCGAAACGTTCGCCCGTGCGCCCGTCATAGAGCCAGGTCTGCCCCGACACGTCAAAGCCGGCGCGGATCAGCGCATCATTGACATCCGCCTCCTTGGCGCCGTCGAAGACGGGCGTCGCGATCGGCACCCCGCGGGTGACCATCTCGGCGCGCTCGATCAGCTCGCCCTCCTCCATGGCGGCGAAGGCCTCCTGATAGGCCTCCTCGCCATAGGCGAGGCGCACCGCCTCGCGCACCGGCGTCAGGTCGCCCGAGCGGCGGTATTCGGCCAGCGCTTCGTCGATCTTCAGGCCAAGGCCATGCGCCGCCCAACCCATATGGGTCTCGAGGATCTGACCGACATTCATGCGCGAGGGCACGCCGAGCGGGTTGAGGCAGAAATCCACCGGGGTGCCATCGGCCAGGAAGGGCATGTCCTCGATCGGCACGACGCGGGAGATGACGCCCTTGTTGCCATGCCGGCCCGCCATCTTGTCGCCGGGCTGGATCTTGCGCTTCACCGCCACGAAGACCTTGACCATCTTCATCACGCCCGGCGGCAGGTCATCCCCGCGGCGGACCTTCTCCACCTTGTCCTCGAAGCGCGCCTCGAGCGTACGCTTCTGCACCTCGTACTGTTCGTGCAGCGCCTCGAGGATGCGGGCATCCTCCTCCTCGGCCAGGGCGAACTGCCACCAGGCCCCGCGGCCGATCTGGTTCAGCGTCTCCTCGGTGATGGTGGAATTGGCCTTGAAGCCCTTGGGCCCCTTGACCGCCGTCTTGCCGAGCAGCAACGCCCTCAGCCGCGCATAGATGTTGCGCTCGAGGATCGCGAGCTCGTCATCGCGGTCGCGGGCGAGGCGTTCGACCTCCTCGCGCTCGATCTGGAGCGCGCGTTCGTCCTTCTCCACGCCATGCCGGTTGAAGACCCGCACCTCGACCACGGTGCCGTAGTCGCCCGGCGGCAGCCGCAGCGAGGTGTCGCGCACATCCGAGGCCTTCTCGCCGAAGATCGCGCGCAGCAGCTTCTCCTCCGGCGTCATGGGGGATTCGCCCTTGGGGGTGATCTTGCCCACCAGGATGTCGCCGGGGCCGACCTCCGCACCGATATAGACGATCCCCGCCTCGTCGAGGTTGCGCAGCGCCTCCTCGCCGACATTCGGGATGTCGCGGGTGATCTCCTCGGGACCGAGCTTGGTGTCGCGCGCGGCCACCTCGAACTCCTCGATATGGATCGAGGTGAAGACGTCGTCGCGGACGATCCGCTCGCTGATGAGGATCGAGTCCTCGTAGTTGTAGCCGTTCCACGGCATGAAGGCGACGATCACATTCTTGCCGAGGGCGAGCTCGCCCCGGTCGGTCGAGGGACCGTCGGCGATGACCTCACCCTTCTTCACGACATCGCCCACCTTCACCAGCGGCCGCTGGTTGATGCAGGTGTTCTGATTGGAGCGCTGGAACTTGCGCAGACGGTAGATATCAACGCCCGGATCGCCCACGGCCAAATCCTCGGTCGCCCGGACGACGATGCGCTGGGCATCCACCTGGTCGATGACGCCGGCACGCCGCGCCACGATCGCCGCCCCGGAATCGAGCGCGACCTTCGCCTCCATGCCGGTGCCCACAAGCGGGGCCTCGGCCTGGAGCAGCGGCACCGCCTGACGCTGCATGTTCGAACCCATGAGCGCGCGGTTGGCGTCGTCATTCTCGAGGAAGGGAATGAGCGCCGCCGCGACCGACACAAGCTGCTTGGGGCTCACATCGATCAGGTCCACCTGCTCGCGCGGGGCCAGAAGATATTCCCCGCCCTGCCGGGCATTGACCAGCTCGTTGGCCAGCATCCCGTCCTCGGTCAGCTCGGCATTGGCCTGCGCGATGGTGTGGCGCATCTCCTCGGTGGCGGACATGTAGACCACCTCGTCGGTGACCTTGCCGTTGCGCACCCGCCGGTAGGGCGTCTCGATGAAGCCGTACTTGTTGACCCGCGCGTAAGTTGCGAGGCTGTTGATGAGCCCGATATTCGGGCCTTCCGGGGTCTCGATCGGGCACATGCGGCCGTAATGGGTGGGGTGCACGTCGCGCACCTCGAAGCCCGCCCGCTCGCGCGTCAGACCGCCGGGCCCCAGCGCCGACAGACGCCGCTTGTTGGTGATCTCCGACAGCGGGTTGGTCTGGTCCATGAACTGGCTGAGCTGGCTGGAGCCGAAGAACTCCCGCACCGCCGCCGCTGCCGGCTTGGCGTTGATGAGCGCCTGCGGCATCTCGGTATCGATGTCCACCGAGGACATCCGCTCCTTGATGGCCCGCTCCATGCGCAAGAGGCCGATGCGATACTGGTTCTCCATCAGCTCGCCGACCGACCGCACCCGGCGATTGCCCAGATGGTCGATGTCGTCGATCTCGCCCTTGCCGTCGCGCAGCTCCACCAGGGCCTTGACGCAGGCCACGATGTCCTCGCGGTCGAGCGTGCGCTGCGTGTCGGGCTTGTCCAGCGCCAGACGCATGTTCATCTTGACCCGGCCGACGGCGGACAGGTCATAGCGCTCCTTGTCGAAGAACAGGGTGTCGAAGAGCGCGCTGGCCGCCTCCACGGTCGGAGGCTCGCCGGGACGCATGACGCGGTAGATCTCCATGAGCGCGGTCTCGCGGTTCATGGTCTTGTCCGCGGCCATGGTGTTGCGGATGTAGGGACCGACATTGACATTGTCGATGTCGAGCACCGGGATCGTCGTGATCCCCTGATCGAGCAGCAGCTTGACGGTGCCGCCCACCAGCTCGCCATCGCGGTCGAGCTCCATGGTCAGCTCGTCCCCGGCCTCGACGAAGATCGCCCCCGTCTCCTCGTCGATGATGTCCTCGGCGACATAGCGCCCCTGGATCGACTGGAAGGGGACGAGCAGCTCCGTCACCTTGCCTTCATCGATGAACTTCTTGACCATGCGCGGCGTGACCTTGTCGCCGGCCTTGACGATCACCTCGCCGGTGGCGGCATCGATGAGGTCATGCGGCGGCCGGGTGCCGCGCACGCGTTCGGGGAAGAAGCGCGTCACCCATTGCCGCGTCCGCGGCTCGAGCCGGAAGTCCACCTTGTCGTAGAAGGCGGACATGATCCCTTCCTGATCGAGACCCAGCGCATAAAGCAGGGTCGTCACCGGAATCTTCCGGCGCCGGTCGATGCGGGCATAGACCAGATCCTTGGCGTCGAACTCGAAATCGAGCCAGGAGCCGCGATACGGAATGATCCGGCAGGCAAAGAGAAGCTTGCCGCTGGAATGCGTCTTGCCCTTGTCGTGGTCGAAGAACACGCCGGGCGAGCGGTGCATCTGCGAGACGATGACGCGCTCGGTGCCATTGATGATGAAGGTGCCGGTGGGGGTCATCAGGGGCATGTCGCCCATGTAGACCTCCTGGTCCTTGTAGTTCTTGATGGTCCGGGCGCCGGTGACCTCGTCCACCTCGAAGACGATCAGGCGCAGCGTGACCTTCAGCGGCGCCGCATAGGTCATGTCGCGCCGCTGGCATTCCTCGACGTCGTATTTGGGCTTCTCGAGCTCGTAGCGGACGAATTCGAGCCGCGCGGTCCCGTTGAAATCCTCGATCGGGAAGACCGACTGGAAGACGCCCTGAAGGCCCTCGCCGTCGCGGGGCGTATCGCCATCGCCCGAGCGCAGGAACAGGTCGTAGGACGACTTCTGGACCTCGATGAGGTTCGGCATCTCCAGGACTTCCCGGATCTTGCCGTAGTTGCGGCGGAGTCGCTTCTGGCCGAGAACGGACTGGGGCATGAGGCGCATCACCCTTCATGTGCCTGCGTCCTCCCGGCCGCCGGGGCCGCGGCGGGAGGTCCGCTCACAGGGGAATCGCCGGGGATCCATCCGCGACGGCCGTCCCACGGGCCGCCCCTCGATCCATCCGGCCGATCCGGAAGGACACCCCCGCAGGGGTGCCCGTCAGGAACGGCCGGGCCGGGGCCGCGCAGGATCCCTCCTGCAGCAACCCCAGCCCCATGTCCCCGCCCCGCGAAGGGGCGCTGCCGAAGATCAGGCCAGCTCGACCTTCGCGCCGGCTTCCTCGAGCTTCTTCTTGATGGCCTCGGCATCGGCCTTGGAGACACCCTCCTTGACCTTGCCGCCCGCCTCCACGAGATCCTTCGCCTCCTTGAGGCCAAGGCCCGTGATCGCGCGCACTTCCTTGATCACGTTGATCTTGTTCGCGCCCGCGTCCTTCAGGACGACGTCGAACTCGGTCTTCTCCTCCTCGGCGGGGGCTGCCGCAGCGCCCGCACCCGGAGCCGCCGCCACCATCACCGCGCCGCCGGCAGCCGGTTCGATGCCATACTTCTCCTTGAGGATGGTCTTGAGCTCCTGGGCTTCGAGGAGCGTGAGGCCGACGATCTGCTCGGCCAGCTGGTTGAGATCAGCCATTGTGGTCCGTCTTTCCGTTCAGGTTGGGTTCCAGAGCCCGGGCCCGCATGGCCCGGGGCCATCCGCCGCTCAGGCGGCCGCCTTCTCCTCGAGGGCCTTGAGGATGCCCGCGATGGCCGCGCCCGGCCCGCCGATCGCGCCCGCCAGATTCGCCGCCGGGGCACCGATGCACGCCACGACCGAAGCGATGAGCTCCTCGCGCGACGGCATCCCTGCCACGGCCTTGACACCGGCCGGGTCGAGAGCCGTGCCGCCCATCGCACCCCCCCAGGACCACGAACTTGTCGTTGGTCTTGGCATAGGCATCGACCACCTTGGCCGCAGCCACGGGGTCTTCGGAATAGGCCAGCACGGTCATCCCCGAGAGGAGGCCGGCGATGCTGCCGCTCGGCTTCCCCTCCAGGGCGATCTTGGCGAGCCGGTTCTTGGCCACACGCAGGGAGCCGCCCGCCTCGCGCAGACGCGCGCGCAGCTCCTGCATCTGGGCAACCGTCATGCCTTCGTAGCGGGCGACCACCACGACGCCAGAGCTTTCGAAGATCCGGCCGAGTTCCTCGACCACCTTCTCCTTCTTGGCTCTATCCACGGTTCCTCTCCAAGTTGGGGGTTTCCCCCGGCTCAGTCTGCAGGGCCCTGGAAGGGCCCCGCGTTCGGGTCCTTACGGGAACCCGAGCCATCGCCCGAAGGGGCGGAACCCCTTTCGGAAAGTCAGGTCTCGTGCCCCGTCTCGGGAAGGACTTAACGGGGTTGCCCCCTGCCCTCCGTCTCGGACAGGACGGGAGGGAATCCCCCCCCGCCACACCCCGCCGCTCGCGCCGCGGGGATTTCGGTTCAGGCGTTGCCGGTGGCCGAAGCCACATCCACGGAAACGCCCGGCCCCATCGTCGAGGCAATGGAAACCTTCTTCAGATAGGTGCCCTTGGCGCCCGCAGGCTTGGCCCGCTGGACCGCCTCGACAAAGGCCCGGATGTTCTCGGCCAGCTTGTCGGCGGCAAAGCTCACCTTGCCGACACCCGCATGCACGATCCCGGCCTTCTCGACCTTGAACTGCACCTGACCGCCCTTGGCCGCCCGCACCGCCTCGGCCACATCGGTCGTCACGGTGCCGAGCTTGGGATTCGGCATCAGGTTGCGCGGCCCGAGGATCTTGCCCAGCCGGCCGACGATCGGCATCATGTCGGGCGTGGCGATGCAGCGGTCGAAATCGATCCGCCCACCCATCACCTCCTGCATGAGATCCTCGGCCCCCACGATGTCGGCCCCGGCCTCCCTGGCCTGATCGGCCTTCTCGCCACGGGCGAAGACGGCCACGCGGACCGTCTTGCCGGTGCCGTTCGGAAGGGTGACGCTACCGCGCACCATCTGGTCCGCATGGCGCGGATCCACACCGAGATTGACGGCCACCTCGACCGTCTCGTCGAACTTCGCCGAGGCATTCGCCTTCACGAGCTCGACCGCCTGTTCCAGGGGAAGGTTCTCCTTCCCGGCGAAGGCAGCGCGGGCTGCACGGATTCTCTTGCCGACCTTTGCCATCGCTCAGCCCTTCACCTCGATCCCGATGGACTTCGCCGAGCCCAGGATGGTCCGCATCGCCGCCTCGACATCGATCGCGTTGAGATCCTTCATCTTCATCTCGGCGATCTGCCGCACCTGGGCGAGGGTGACGGTCCCCGCCACCTCCTTGCCGGGCTTGCTCGACCCCTTCGGACGGTTCCGCTTGCCCACCGGCTTGAGCCCAGCCGCCTTCTTGAGCAGATAGGAGGCAGGCGGCGTCTTGAGCTCGAGGGAGAAGCTCTTGTCGGCGTAATAGGTGATGATCACCGGCACCGGCGAGCCGGCCTCGATGTCGGCCGTGCGCGCGTTGAACTCCTTGACGAAGGCCATGATGTTGATGCCGCGCTGACCCAGCGCGGGACCCACCGGCGGAGAGGGATTCGCCTGCTGCGCCTTCACCTGCAGCTTCAGCGACCCGATGACTTTCTTGGCCATGAGCCGTTTCCTTGTCTGTGGGGCCCAGGGCCCCGGACCATCTCCCCGCACGGCGCGCCGCCGGGGCCTTTCGTGGCGCGGTACGGGTCAGGGACCGCGGCCCCCTCCCCTCCCGCAGGGATCCTCAGGAGAGCTTTGTCACCTGAGAGAATTCCAGATCGACCGGCGTCGCCCGGCCGAAGATCGACACCGACACCTTGAGGCGCTGATGCTCGTCATCCACCCCCTCGACGATGCCGTCGAAATCCTCGAACGGGCCGTCATTGACCTTCACCTTCTCGCCGATCTCGAAGCGGATCAGGTTGCGCGGCGCCTCCTGCCCCTCGGCGACACGACGCAGGATCCCGTTCACCTCCTCGTCGCGCATCGGCACCGGCCGCCCCTGCGGCCCCAGAAAGCCGGTCACCCGGTTGATCGACGTCACGAGATGCTGCGTCTCGTTCGTCAGCTCCATATGGACCAGCACATAGCCGGGCATGAAGCGGCGCTCGCTGGTGACCTTCTTGCCGCGGCGCATCTCGATGACTTCCTCGGTCGGCACGACGACTTCGTCGATCCGATCCTCGAGCCCCTGCTCCCTGGCCTTCTGGCGGATCTGCTCGGCGATCTTCTTCTCGAAATTCGAGAGGACCGAGACCGAATACCAGCGCTTCGCCATGTCCGCCCACACCCATCGTCACGGGGATGCCGCCCCCGCCTGCTGCGACAAGAATACGGACCAGGGGCCGCGAATCGCCGCGCCCTCGTCCGTCCCCGTAAAGCCCGGTTCCTTACCCCCCCGGGGGCGGGGATGCAAGAGCCCTGAGGACGCCGATCAGGAGCCGAAGATGGACAGGATCCCTGTCAGGCCCCAGCGAATCGCCAGATCGACCAGGCTGAAGAACACCGCCGCCAGCGCCGCAAGCAGCAGCACCATCGCCGTGGTCAGCGTGACCTCGCGCCGGGTGGGCCAGACGACCTTGGCGATCTCGGCCCGAGTCTGCTGGATGAACTCGATGGGATTGACGGCCATGAGGGCGCCTCCTGCGCAGGGGCCGGTCTGCAGGGTCCGGCCGGGCGAGGGGGGGCATACGCAACCCCCCCCTGCGGGTCAAGACTGCCGGCATCACGCCGCCATGACGGGGCGGGGAGGACAGGGGCGGGGAGCGCGGCAAGACCCGCCAGGGCCGTGTTAACGATCCGGTCATTGTCCCGTTGCCGGACGGCCTGTCGCCGCCTACAGGGTCACTCATGCAGACCCTTCGTATCGGCACCCGCGGTTCCCCTCTGGCCCTTGCGCAGGCCCATGAGGTGCGCGACCGCCTGATGGCGGCGACCGGCTGGCCGCCGGAGGCGTTCGAGATCGTCGTCATCCGCGTCACCGGCGATGCGGTGCAGGACCGCCCGCTGTCCCAGATCGGCGGCAAGGGCCTGTTCACCAGGGAAATCGAGGAAGCCCTGCTGGCCGGAACCGTGGACATCGCCGTCCATTCGATGAAGGACATGCCGGTCCTCCAGCCCGAAGGCCTCGTGATCGACTGCCTCCTGCCGCGCGAGGATCCCCGCGACGCCTTCGTGACCCTGACCGGCCATGCCGGTCCCGCCGATCTGCCCGAAGGCGCGACCGTGGGGACATCCTCGCTGCGCCGCCGGGCCCAGCTTCTGGCCCGTCGGCCCGATCTCACCGTCGTGGACTTCCGCGGCAATGTGCAGACACGGCTGTCCAAGCTGACTGCGGGCGTCGCCGAGGCCACCTTCCTCGCGCTGGCCGGCCTGCGCCGGCTGGGTCTTGCGGACAGGGTGCCGGCCCGGCCGATCCCGCCCGAATCGATGCTGCCGGCCATCGCTCAGGGCGCCATCGGCGTGGAGCGCCGCACCGGGGACGGCCGGACCGCCGAGATGCTGGCCCTGATCCACGACCGGGAGACCGGCCTGCGGCTGGCGGCCGAACGGGCCTTCCTCGCCGCCCTGGACGGATCCTGCCAGACCCCGATCGCCGGACTGGCAGAGCTCGACGGCGACCGGATCCGCCTGCGCGGCGAGATCCTGCGCCCCGATGGCAGTCTGGTGCTGGCCGACGACGCCACGGCACCGGCCGATGACGGCGCCGATCTGGGGCGCGTCATGGCCTGCCGCCTGCTGCGCGAGGCCGGCCCCCGCTTCTTCGACTGAGGCCGCCGGCTGAGGGCCGCCGGCCGGGCCCCGTCGAGCGGGCGCCATCAGGCGGGGGGCAGCACCTTGCCGGGGTTCAAGAGGCCCGCAGGATCGAGCGCCGCCTTGACCGCCCGCATGACATCCAGGGCGACCGGATCCTTGAGGGCCGCCATCGAGGACCGCTTCGCCAGGCCGATCCCGTGTTCGGCCGAGAAGGACCCGCCAAGGGCGACCGCCGTCCGATCCACCATCGCCCGGATGGCCTCCATCAACCCTTCGTCATCGCGCGTGGGATAGACGGAATAATGCACATTGCCGTCGCCCAGATGGGCGACGACGAAATCCTCGGCCGCCGGATCCAGGGCCTTCAGGCCGGCCCGCACCTCGCGCAGGAAATCCTCCACCCGGTCGAGCGGAAGCGCCACATCCGTATCGACAAAGGGATGGCGGCCATGCGTGATCTCGGCCGCGGCCTCGCGCCGCGCCCAGATCTCGCGCCGCTGGGCCTCGGACCGCGCCACTGCGGCATCGAGGACGAGACCCTCTTCCATTGCACCGGCCAGGACAGCCTCCACCGCCTCGACGAAGGGGATCGTGCCGTCCGGTCCCGGCTCGGCCTCGCGCGCCACGGTCGTGGCGGCCTCGATCATCACATTGTGTTCATAGGCCCTGGCAAAGGGCTCGCGCGCGCCGGGGATGCGGGCCAGATGGGTCTGCACATAATGGCGGGGCATGTATTCGAAGGCCTCGACCCCGCCGCCCGTCTCCTCATCGAGCCGCCGCAGGAGCGTCAGCGCCGCCGGGAGCGAAGGAACCGCGACCATCGCGGTGGCAAAGGCGCGCGGCCGGGGGACAAGCTTCACCGCTGCCGCGGTGATGACGCCCAGCGTCCCTTCGGCGCCCATGAACAGATGACGCAGGGCATAGCCGGTGTTGTCCTTGCGCAGCTCTGACATCAGGTCGAGGATCCGCCCATCGGCCAGCACGACCTCGAGCCCCAGCACCAGATCGCGCGCCTGACCGAAGCGCAGGACGTTCGACCCCCCGGCATTGGTCGAAAGCGCCCCGCCCAGCATGGCCGATCCCCGGGCACCGAAGGTCATCGGAAAGCGCAGGTTCACCTCTTCCGCTGCCGCATGCAGGGTGGCGAGGACAACCCCTGCCTCTGCCACGGCCAGGCGCGCCTCCGGCCGGATCGCACGGATGCGAGCCATGCGGTCGAGCGAGAGCACAAGCGCGCCGGGCGCATGGGTCGCCCCTGTCAGCCCGGTCCGCCCGCCCGCGGGAACGACGCGCAAGCCTGCACGATGGGCGATCGACAGGATCCCTGCCACCTCGGCGGTCGAACCGGGCCGCGCGACGGCGAGAGGCTCGCCCCGATAGGCCCCGGTCCAGTCCACGGCCCAGGGGGCCGCATCCTGCCCGGCCAGCAGGTTTCCCGCCCCCACGACCGCTGCGATCTCGTCCAGAACCGCCATTGCCCCACGCCTTCCCTGATCTTCCCCGATCCCTGCTGCTGCTGCCGCGCAGGCCGCATCGCGCGTTCCTCCTGCCCCGGATCGGCAGCAGCTGGAAGCCCCCCAGTTGACGCCGCCCGAGAGCGGCCTTAAGTGCGGGCCCGTGGCGGAGTAGCTCAGTTGGTAGAGCAGCGGAATCATAATCCGCGTGTCGGGGGTTCAAGTCCCTCCTCCGCTACCACCCGAACCCCCTGCCCCCGAACCCCCTGCCATCGTTCCATCCCGCCACGCGGTCAGGCATCGCGGCAGACCCTCCCTCGTCCAGGGCCATACGGGGGGGAAACGGCCCATCCTGCCGGCGCCATCCGACGGCCTCCCGGGGCATGGAGGGCGACATCGTCCGGCGCATGCGACAGGGCCGCTCCCCGATGGAGGCCGCCCCCAAGAGCCGCCCGGGGCGGTTCCAGAGTCCCGATGCGGGGGCACAAGGCCTCGGCAAGGCCGGCGATGGGCGAGGCCCGCGATGGGGTGATGCTGGGGGTGAAGATGGTGGGCCGTGCAGGTCTCGAACCTGCGACCTACTGATTAAGAGTCAGTTGCTCTACCAGCTGAGCTAACGGCCCCCTGCCCGGCCACCTAGGCCCGTCGCGCGGCGGGGTCAAGGGGGCACTGGAAGCGGAACCCGTCCGGCGCTATGTCCGGCGCGCGATGTCCCGGACCCTGTTCCCCTCCGGCCTGCGCTTTGCGAAGATGCACGGGCTCGGCAACGATTTCATGGTCATCGACGCCCGGGATGCCCCCGGCGAGCGTCCTGTCCTGCCCGCGCCCGAATCGGTGCGCGCCTGGGCGGACCGCCGCCGGGGCGTCGGCTTTGACCAGCTGGCCGTGATCGAGCACGACGACCAGGCCGATTTCCGCCTCCTGTTCTGGAACGCCGATGGTTCGACCTCGGGCGCCTGCGGCAATGCCACACGCTGCATCGCCCGCGCCGAAATGGACCGGACAGGCCGCGATCGGCTGACCATCGCCACCGGGGGCGGCCTGCTGCAGGCGCGCGACGAGGATGGCCGGACAGCGGTCAACATGGGTCACCCCCGCACCGGCTGGCAGGAGATCCCCCTCTCGCGCGAGGCGGACACCCTGTGCCTGCCGCTGCCGGGCGAACCCGTCGCCTGTTCGATGGGCAACCCGCACTGCACCTTCCTGGTCGCAGACGCCGAAGCGCCGGACCTGTCCGTCCTCGGCCCCCAGACGGAGCATCACCCCCTGTTCCCCGAGAGGACCAATGTGCAGCTCGTGCAGGTCCTGGCCCTGGACAGGCTGCGTGTGCGGGTCTGGGAGCGCGGAGCCGGGATCACGCCGGCCTCGGGCACCTCGTCCTGTGCGGCGCTCGCGGCCGCCCATCGCCGGGGGCTTGCAGGACGCCGGGCCACGCTGGTGCTCGACGGCGGCGAACTGCACGCCTCCTGGGAAGAGGACGGGATCTGGCTTTCGGGGCCTGCGGCCCATGTCTATTCGGGGGTGTTCCCATGACGTCATCCCCCGGCCCCGGCGCACCTGTCTTCGCCACGCTCGGCTGCCGCCTGAACCTCTGGGAGACCGAGGCGATGAAGACGCTCGCCGCGCAGGCGGGCGTGCGGGATGCCGTGGTGGTCAACACCTGCGCGGTGACCGCCGAGGCCGTGCGCAAGGCGCGACAGGAGATCCGCCGCCTCGCGCGCGAGCATCCCGGCGCCCGGATCGTGGTGACCGGCTGCGCCGCCCAGACCGAACCCGAGACCTTTGCCGCGATGCCCGAAGTGTCGCTGGTGCTCGGCAATGCGGACAAGATGCGGCCCGAAGCCTGGGCCCGCCTGGCCCCCGACTTCATCGGCCGGACAGAACGCGTCATCGTGGACGACATCATGTCCGTGCGCGAAACCGCCAGCCACCTCATCGATGGCTTCGGCACACGATCGCGCGCCTATGTGCAGGTCCAGAACGGTTGCGACCATCGCTGCACCTTCTGCATCATCCCCTTCGGGCGCGGCAATTCGCGTTCCGTCCCGGCCGGCGCCGTGGTCGATCAGGTCGCCCGTCTGGCCGACCGCGGCTTTGCCGAGGTCGTCCTGTCGGGTGTGGACCTGACCAGCTGGGGCGCCGATCTGCCGGGCACGCCGCGCCTGGGGGATCTGGTTCTCAAGGTGCTGCGCCATGTTCCCTCTCTCGCCCGCCTGCGCCTGTCCTCGATCGATTCGATCGAGGCCGACCCGAAGCTGATGGAAGCCCTGGCCACCGAGCCGCGGCTGATGCCTCATCTGCATCTGTCGCTGCAGCCGGGCATGATCTCACGCTCAAGCGCATGAAACGCCGCCATCTGCGGGAGGATGCCATCCGCTTCTGCGAGGAGGCCCGGCGCCTGCGTCCCGACATCGTCTTCGGCGCCGATCTGATCGCCGGCTTTCCGACCGAGACAGAAACCATGTTCCAGGGCACGCTGGACCTGATCGACGACTGCGGGCTGACCTGGCTCCATGTCTTTCCCTTCAGCCCCCGCAAGGGCACGCCCGCCGCCAGGATGCCCCCCGTCCCGGCCCCCGTCATCCGCGAACGCGCCGCCCGCCTGCGTGAGGCCGGAGAGCAGGCCGCCCGCCGCCATCTCGAATCCCGGATCGGACAGACCCTCCGGATCCTCATGGAGACCCCGCGCACCGGCCGCACCGAACAGTTCGCCGAGGTGATCCTGCCCGCCGATCAGCCCGCCGGCGCCCTGATCGAGGCGCGGATTGCCGGGATCGAGGGGGGACGGCTTCTGGCCGCCTGACTCTCACGAGGGCGGAGCACGGGACGGGGGCAGCCGCAGGGTGGATCGGGGCTTCACACCCCCCGCCGCTGCATGGAATGGTCGGTCGGGTGGGTGCATGGGCCCTGCCCCCATGGCACGAAGCGAGGCCGGCCTGATGAAGCTGCTGATGTCCCCCCTCTCTCCCTATGCGCGCAAGGTGCGCGTCCTGATCCGCGAGGCGGGACGCGAGGCCGAGGTCGAGGAGCTGGCCGTGCAGACCAGCGCCCTTGCCACCGATCCGACGATCCCGCCTTACAACCCGACGGGGCGTATCCCCGTTCTGGTCCGCCCGGACGGGCCGGCCCTGTTCGACAGCCGCGTGATCTGCCGCTTTCTCGATGCGCGCTGGTCGCTGGGCCTCTATCCCGAGCCCCGCCTGTGGGAGGTCCTGACGCTCGAGGCCCTGGCCGAGGGCATCCTCGATTCGGCCCTGCTGATGGCCTACGAGATCCGCCTTCGCCCCGAGGAACGCCGCTTTCCCGACTGGATCGAGGCGCAGTGGTCGAAAATCGCCCGCGCCCTCGACAGCATCGAGGGCCGCTGGCAGTCCCACCTCGCTGCGCCATTCGACATGGCCCAGATCGCGCTGGCCTGTGCCCTGGGCTATCTGGACTTCCGCCATGACGCGCGCTGCTGGCGCGAGGGCCGCCCGGGGCTTGCCGCCTGGGAGGCCCGGCTGCGCGACAGGCCGAGCCTGGCAGCAACGCGGCCGCAGTGACAGGGGCCGGCAGCGAGCCGGCCGGACAGGCCTGTCCCGTTCAGGCCACCATGGCTTCGGCCGCGCGCAGATCCACGCTGACCAGCTGGCTCACCCCGCGTTCGGCCATCGTCACCCCGTAGAGGCGGTCCATCCGGGCCATCGTCACCGCGTGATGCGTGATGACGAGAAAGCGCGTCTGCGTGTCCCGCGCCATGGCATCGAGAAGGTCGCAGAAACGGCCCACATTCGCATCGTCGAGCGGGGCATCCACCTCATCGAGGACGCAGACCGGGGCCGGGGCGACCAGGAACACCGCGAAGATGAGCGCAAGAGCCGTCAGCGTCTGTTCCCCCCCCGACCAGCAGCGACAGCGTCCCCAGCATCTTGCCGGGGGGCTGTGCCATGATCTCCACCCCGGCCTCGAGGGGATCGTCCCCCTCGACAAAGGCGATCCGTGCCTCGCCCCCGCCAAAGAGAAGACGGAACAGGCGGCCGAACTCGGCATTGACCCGATCGAAGGCCGCAAGCATCCGTTCGCGTCCCTCGCGATTAAGGGTCTGGAGGGCGCGCCGCAGCTCGGCCACGGCCGCGGACAGATCCGCGCCCTCGCGCTGCAGGGTTTCCGCCTCTTCCGCAAGGGCCCGCGCATCCTCCTCGGCGCGCAGATTGACGGCCCCGATGCTGTCGCGCCTGCGCCGCAGCGTCTCGATGCGCGCGCGCAGATCCTCTTCCCGCGGCAGGGCCTCGGGCCGCCCTCCCAGCCGGTCGAGCAGCGCCGCCGGCCCCTCGCCGGTGCCTTCGGTCAGCGCCAGCAGGGCGGAGGCCAGACGTTCGGCGGCGGCCGCGCGGGCGGCCTCG
>NZ_KE557323.1:83439-117227 GCF_000442315.1 Rubellimicrobium thermophilum DSM 16684 | reverse complement strand
GCCTGCCCGGCCTCCTCCTGCAGCAGGGGCAGACGAGCGGCCCGGCGCAGCGCCTCGGCCGCCTCGCCGGCCGCGCTGGCCGGCGGCAAATGCACCCCATCCCACCGCCACAGCGCCCCTTCGGCGGTCACGAGACGCTGACCGGCGGACAGAGACGGCCAGAGGCGGGCGGCCTCGGCAGGATCGCGAACCAGACCGGCATGGGCCAGCCGCCGCGCCACCTCCGGCGGGCCGCTCACCAGATCGGCCAGCGGTTGCACACCGGACGGCCAGGCGGGGGCGGGCAGATCGGGAAGACGATGCCATCCCCCGCCATCCGGCCCTGCTGCCGGGCCCAGCCCGAACCCATCGCCCAGCGCGGCGACCGCCGCCCCCTCGAGCCCCGCGGGCACCTGCAGGGCAGCCCCGATCCCCTCGCGCGGGCCATCCGCCTCCACCGCACGGGCGAGGGCGCGGCACTCGGCCTCGAGACCGGCGGCCACCGCCTGCGCCTCTGCTGCGGCATTACGGGCTGCCGAATCGGCCTCGCGCAGGATCGGCAAGGCGGACTCCGCCTCCGCCAGGGCGGTTTCGGCCGCAGCCCGGCCCGCCTCGGCCTCGGCCGCGGCCTGTGCCGCTGCAGCCCGCTGTCGCCGCGCCCGTTCGATCACCGCCTCGGCCTCGGCCCGTGCGGAGGCAGCCCGTGCGGCCTCTCCCCCGGCGCGGTCGCGCATGCGCTGCGCGTCCTGCACGCGGGCGCGGGCCGCTGCGACCTCGGCACCGGCCCGTGCTGCCGCCTCGGCCAGACGCAGATGCCCGGCCTCGGCCGCTTCGGCGGCCTGCTCGGCGGCGGTGGCCTCGCGCAGGGCCGCGGCGATCCGCTCCTCCTCGCCCTCGCCGGCACGATCGATCTGCCTCATCTCGGCAGCCAGCCGTTCGAGCTGGGCTTCGGCATCCCGGTCGAGCGCGGCTTCGCGCGCCTCGTCGCGCGCGATCTCCTCGAGCATGGCACGCGCCTCTGCTGCACGGGCCCCGGCGGCCCGCATGGCCGCCGACAGGGCCTCGGCCTCGGCCCGTAATCCCGCCAGGGCCTCTCCCGTGCCGGCGGCACGGGCGCGCAGGGGGGGCAGGGCCGCCTCGGCCTCCTCGCGCGCGGCAGCCGCCCGCGCAGCTGCCTCCTCGGCGCGCTGTGCCAGCCCTTCGCGCAGGCGCGCCTCGCCCTCGGCCGAGCGGGCGCTCTCCTCGGCGGCAGCCCAGAGACGCCACAGCAGGGCCCCTTCGGCCTCGCGCAGCTCGGCCGACAGCTCGCGCCAGCGCCGTGCAGCCCGTGCCTGCCGTTCGAGACCGCGCAACCGCTCTTCCAGCCCCTCGCGCAATTCGGCAAGCCGGGCCAGATTGGCCTCTGCCGCGGCCAGGCGCTGGGCGGCCTCGGCCCGCCGGACCTGAAGTCCGGCGACCCCTGCGGCCTCCTCGATCACGCGGCGCCGCGCGGCGGGCCGGGCCGCGATCAGCTCGCCGATCTGACCCTGCCGCACGAGCGAGGGGGACTGGGCCCCGGAGGCGGCATCGGCGAACATCGCCTGGATATCGCGCAGGCGGGCCTCGCGCCCGTTCAGGCGGAAACTCGATCCGCCGTCCCGCGCGATGCGCCGGACGAGTTCCGTCTCCGTCCCGTCCCGTTCGAAGGTCAGGGCGACCTCGGCCCGTGTCCGGGGCGGCCGGCTCCGCGTGCCGGCGAAGATCACGTCGGCCATCCCCTCGCCGCGCATCTGCGAGGGGCGCGTCTCTCCCATGACCCAGCGCAGGGCCTCGAGCAGGTTCGACTTGCCGCAGCCGTTCGGCCCGACGATTCCCGTCAGTCCCGGCTCGATCCGCAGCTCCGTCGGATCGGCGAAACTCTTGAAGCCGTGGAGCCGCAGGCGCGTGAGACGCATCAGCGATAGAGATAGTCGCGGGTGATCGGCACCGCGTCCACCTTCCGGGCGAGCTGGAGCTGGAACACCGCCAGCCGCCCGTGGCGGAAGCTCTGCTCCGAGGCGACGAGGTAGAATTTCCACATCCGCACGAAGCGCTCGTCCAGGAGACGGGCCACCTCCTCCCGATGGGCCATGAAGCGGTCGTGCCACTGGCGCAGGGTCAAGGCGTAATGCAGGCGCCAGACCTCCAGATCGGCGAGCCAGAGGCCGGACCGCTCCACCGGCGGGGCGAGTTCGGACAGCGTCGGGATATAGCCGCCGGGGAAGATGTATCGGGCGATCCAGGGATTGGTGGCACCGGGCCGGCCGGTATGGCCGATCGTGTGGATCAGGGCCACGCCGTCCGGCGTCAGCCGGTCGCGCACGGTGCGGAAATAGGTCCCGAAATTGGGCAGGCCCACATGTTCGAACATGCCGACCGAGACGATGCGGTCGAAGGTCTCGGTCACGTCGCGATAGTCCTGAAGGCGGAACTCGACCTGCCCGGTCAGGCCGGCCTCGGCCGCACGGGCCTGCGCCACGGTCAGCTGCTCGCGCGAGAGGGTGATACCGGTGACGCGCGCGCCGAACTCCTGCGCGAGCGTCAGCGCCATCCCCCCCCAGCCGCAGCCGATGTCGAGGACCCGCATCCCCGGCTCGATCATCAGCTTGCGGGCGATGTGGCGCTTCTTGTCGAGCTGGGCCTGTTCGAGCGTGGCGACCGGATCGCGCCAGTAGGCGCAGGAATACTGGCGGTCCGCATCGAGGAACATCGCATAGACCGCCGGAGAGATGTCGTAGTGATGCGCCACGTTGCGGCGCGAGGCGGCACGGCGGTTGATCTGGTCCAGATGGCGCAGCGCCGTGGCCACGGAGCGGCGCGCCGCAAGCCAGACGGGGTTGCCGTCCCAGGCGGTGTTGCGCACCAGCACCTCCAGCAGACCGTGGAGATCGTCGCCCTCCACGGTCAGGCCTTCGTCCATGTAGGCCTCTCCCAGGGCCAACTCCGGGTTGAGCACCAGCCGCTTCACGGTCGCTTCGTCGCGCAGGCGCACCACCGTCGCAGGGGCCGCGGGATCACCATAGCGCCTTGTCCGTCCATCCGGCATCGTCACCACGAGCGCGCCCTGGCGCAACAGCCTGCGCAGCATCGCGTCGAGCAGTCCGACCCACATTGTCCCGGCTTTCTCTGTCATTTTTCCGTGACCCCATTCAGAACCGCGATGCGGCCCTGTCAACGCCGAGGGCGTCGCTTCGTGGCGTCCTGTGCCGGCGGGGCCGCTCGCGTCGCCCGGCGCATGCCGGCGGTCGTCTTCCGGCTTGACGCCCCGGCCTGCGCCCGCGCAGAACGGGGTCGCATGGTTCCCGTGGCCGTCCGGAAGGCGGCCGGGGATCAAAAGGGAATGCGGAAGGGGCCGACCCACTCCGGGGGCCCCCGCCCGCAGCCGCCCCCGCGACTGTCAGCGGCGAGCGGCCGGCCCTCAGGCCACTGGGATCTGACCCCGGGAAGGCGGCCGGTTGCAGCGACCCGCGAGCCAGGAGACCTGCCATGCATGGACATAGCCAACGCCGTCGGGTGTGACGGCCAGGGAGACGACCGATGCATATCGAACCGGGACTCGTGAACGGCGCCAAGATGGCACTGGGTGCCGTGACGGCAGCGGGGGCCGCGACCGCTGCGCTCAAGGCCTCATGGGATGATCTGAATGCCCGCGGCCTGCTCTCGCTGCTGGCGCGCAGCGCGATGGCCACCGCGGCCACCCTCGTGATGTTCGAGGTGCTGCCCCATCACCCGGTCGGCATTTCCGAAGTGCATCTGATCCTCGGATCCTCGCTGTTCCTCATCCTCGGCCTCGCGCCGGCGGCGATCGGGCTGGCGACGGGCCTCCTGCTCCAGGGCCTGCTGTTCGCCCCCTTCGATCTGCCGCAATACGGGATGAACGTCACGACCCTCCTTGCCCCGCTCTTCGGGCTGGCCTGGCTGGCCCGGCGGATCGTCGCGCCCGGCACGGCCTATGTGGATCTGTCCTATGCACAGGTCCTGAAGATGTCCTTCGCCTATCAGGGCGGGGTGGTCGCATGGGTGGCCTTCTGGGCCTTCTGGGGTCAGGGCGCGGCGATGCTGCCCGGCGCCCTTGCCTTCGGCGCGGCCTATCTGATTGTCGTGCTGATCGAGCCGGTCGTGGACCTCGCCCTGCTCTGGGGCGCCCGGCGCCTGCGCGGGCTCGAGGGGTCCGCCCTCGTCGCCGACCGCCTGCACCGCGCCGCCTGAACCCCATCATCCCTCATCGGGCCTGTGGCGGTCCCCTGCCGGGGGCCGTCATGCCCATTGGAGCACCCCATGCCCAAGATTCCTGCCACCGTCGTCACCGGCTTTCTCGGCTCGGGCAAGACGACGATGATCCGCCACCTGCTCGAGAACGCGAAGGGGCGCCGTATCGCCCTCATCATCAACGAATTCGGCGATCTCGGCGTGGATGGGGATCTCCTGCGCGGCTGCGGCGATGCCCTCTGCCGCGAAGAGGACATGATCGAACTGTCCAACGGCTGCATCTGCTGCACCGTGGCCGACGACTTCCTCCCCGCCATGGAACGGCTCCTCGACCGGGCCGATCCGCCCGATCACATCGTCATCGAGACCTCGGGCCTCGCGCTGCCCCAGCCGCTCCTGCGCGCCTTCGCCTGGCCGGGCGTGGCGACCCGCGTCACCGTGGATGGCGTCGTGACGGTCGTGGACGGCAAGGCACTGGCCGAGGGGCGCTTCGCCGAGGACGAGGCCGCAGTCGCCCGCGCGCGCGCGGGCCTCGAAGGCGACCACGACTCGCCGCTGCAGGAGCTGTTCGAGGACCAGCTCGCCTGCGCCGATCTCATCGTCCTCAACAAGGCCGATCTGCTGACCACTGGGGAGGCCGAAACGCTCGCCCGGCGGCTGTGCGGACAGGCCCGCCCCGGCGTGCGCGCCCTGCCGGCCACGCGCGGCACGCTGCCGCCCGAGGTGCTGCTGGGCATCGGCGCCGCGGCCGAGACGGAAGACCGCCGTGCCCCTCACCACGATGCCGAGGACGAGGATCATGATCACGACGAATTCGAAAGTTTCGTCGTCGATCTGCCCGAGGAGACGGATCCCCGCGCGCTTCAGGCGCGCATCGGACAGGCCATCGCCGCACATGGCATCCTGCGGCTCAAGGGGTTCGCCGCCATCGCCGGCAAGCCGCTGCGCCTGGCCGTGCAGGCCGCAGGACCGCGGGTGGAGACCTATTACGACCGCCCCTGGGGCGACATGCCGCGCCGCACGCGCCTTGTCGTCATCGGCGAGGCGGGGCTCGATCGCACGGCCATCGAGGCGGCACTGCGCCCATGATCCCGATCCGCCGGGCCGACCCCCGCTCTCCGGAGGGGCGCGCGCTGATCGGCGCCTCGCAGGCCTATCTGGCCTCGCTCTACCCCCCCCGACGCACAATAACTACCTCTCTGTCGAGGAGCTTGCCGCGCCCCACATTGCCTTCTGGATCGCCGGCGCGGCGGGCGAGGCCCTCGGCTGTGTCGCCCTCGCCCGCTCGGATGGCTATGGCGAGGTCAAGTCGCTCTGGGTCGAGCCTGCGGCCCGCGGCCGCGGCCTGGGCGAGGCGTTGATGGCCGCTCTCGAGACCGAGGCCCGGGCGCAGGGTCTGCCCTGGCTCCGGCTCGAGACCGGCGACACGCTCGAGGCCGCCCACCGCCTCTATGCGCGATGCGGCTTTGCGATCTGCGGCCCCTTCGGAACCTACCGCGAGGGGCCGCATTCCGTGTTCATGGAGAAGCGCCTGTGACGGGCCGCGCAGGCAGCCCCCCCGCGGGGACCCCCTCCCCGTCGGTTCCGTCCGGGCTGCCCGCCCGCAAGGGTCCGGGCCGATGCATCTGATCGCCGCCCAGCCCGGCGCGCTCGATGACGGGGCACAGCCCGTCGATCCCGGCCAGACCCCCGCCGATCTCGTGCTGCTGTCGGCGGCCGACAGCGAACTGGCGCTGCTTTCCGCCGCGCGCGAGGCACTGGGGGACGAGGCGCCCTCGCTCCGGCTCTGGAGCCTGAAGAACCTCGCCCATCCCCTCTCGGTCGATCTCCATCTCGAGGCCTGCGCCACGCGCTCGCGCCTTGTCGTTGCACGCATCCTGGGCGGCGAGGCCTACTGGCGGCACGGCCTCGCCCAGTATTCCGCGCGCCTGCACGAGGCGGGCGTGCCCTTCGTCCCCCTGCCCGGCGACGACAAACCCGACGAGGGGCTGCGCGCCCTCTCGACCGTGCCGCAGGCCGATCACGATGCGCTCTGGGCCTTTCTCGTCGAAGGCGGGCTCGACAATGCCATCGGCTTCCTGCGCCACGCCCGGGCCATGATCGAAGGGGGAGAGCGTCCGCCGCCCGCGCGTCCCCTTCTGCGTGCCGGGCCCTGGTGGCCGGGCGTGGAAGGGGCGACGCTTGCGACGATCCGCACGCATTGGCACCCCGGCGCGCCGGTCGTGCCCGTTCTGTTCTACCGCGCGCTCGTCCAGTCCGGTCAGACCGCGCCCATCGCCCATCTGACACGCGCCCTCCTGCGGCGGGGGCTCAATCCGCTGCCCGTCTTCGTCGCCTCGCTGAAGGATCCCCTCTCGGGCGAGACGCTGCGCAACCTGCTGCGCGAAGCCCCCCCGGCCGTCATCCTCAACACCACGGCCTTCGCCGCCGGGGATGACGATCCCCTGCGCGCACCCGAGGCCGCCTGTGCCCCCGTCCTGCAGGCCGTCCTGGCCGCCTCGACCGAGGCGCAATGGGCCGAAGGCACGCGCGGCCTCGCCGCCACGGACATCGCCATGAACGTGGCCCTGCCCGAACTCGACGGGCGCATCCTGTCGCGCGCCGTAGCCTTCAAGGCCGAGGCGCATTTCGACGCCGCCACCCAGTGCCCCATCGTCACCTCGCTGCCGCGCACGGACCGCATCGGCTTTGCGGCCGATCTCGCGGGCGCCTGGGCGCGCCTCCGCGCCACCCCCGCGGCCGAACGCCGGGTCGCCCTGATCCTGGCCAACTATCCGGACCGCGACGGGCGGCTGGCCAATGGCGTGGGCCTCGACACCCCGGCCTCGACGGTAGAGGCGCTGCGCCTGATGGCAGGGGCGGGCTACCGCGTGGAGGATGTCCCGGCCGATGCCGCAGCCCTCATGGCCCGGCTGTTATCGGGTCCCACCAATGCCGATCCGCACCGCCCGGGGGGCGAGCGCCTGCCTCTGGCGGCCTACCGGCGCTGGTTCGATGCCCTCCCTTGGGAGGCGAAGTCGCCGATTCTCGACCGCTGGGGCCCGCCCGAAGCCGACCCGGCCGTGGCCGAGGGGGCCTTTGCCCTGGCCATCCACCGCCTTGGCCATGTCTGCGTGGCGATCCAGCCCGCCCGGGGCTACGGGATCGACCCCAAGGCCACCTATCATGCCCCCGATCTCGTGCCGCCCCATACCTATCTGGCCACCTATCTGTGGCTGCGCGAAGTCTTCGGCGCGCAGGCCGTGGTCCATATGGGCAAGCACGGCAATCTCGAATGGCTGCCGGGCAAGGGCGTGGCGCTCTCTGCGACCTGCTGGCCCGAGATCGCGCTCGGCCCCCTGCCCCACATCTATCCTTTCATCGTCAACGATCCCGGCGAGGGCACCCAGGCCAAGCGCCGCGCCCAGGCCGTCATCATCGACCATCTGACACCGCCCCTGACGCGCGCCGAGACCTACGGACCCCTGCGCGATCTCGAGGTGCTGCTCGACGAGCTGTCCGCCGCGCAGGCCACCGACCCCCGCCGTGCCACCCATCTGCGGCGCGAGATCGTCACCCTGGCCGAAAGCACCGGCATCGCCGCCGATGCCGGCCTCGCGGACGGGCTGGACCTGCAGAAGCTCGATGCCTGGCTCTGCGACCTCAAGGAGGCGCAGATCCGCGACGGGCTCCACATCTTCGGCCGCTCGCCCGAAGGCGCGCAGGCCCGCGATCTGGTCATCGCCCTCGCCCGGGTGCCGCGCGGCGAAAGGCCCTCGCTGCTGCGCGCGATGGCGGCCGATCTGGGGCTGCCCTTCGATCCCCTGGCCGCCGCGATGGCCGCCCCCTGGAGCGGCCCCCGCCCCGCGCTGCTAGCCGCCCTCACCGACGATCCCTGGCGCACCGAAGGCGACACGGTCGAGCGGCTCGAACGTCTTGCCATCGCGCTGCTCGACGGCCATGCCGCCCCGCCCGGCCCCGCCTCGGCCGAGGTGCTGGAGGAGATCGCGACGACTCTCCGCCCCCTTGTCGCCGCCTGTGGCCCCGCCGAGGGCGAGGCTTTCCTCAGGGCGCTCGATGGCCGGGCAATCGCCCCCGGCCCCTCCGGCGCCCCCACGCGCGGGCGGCCCGACGTCCTGCCCACGGGGCGCAACTTCTATTCGGTGGACGCCCGCGCGCTGCCCACCCGCGCCGCCTGGACGCTGGGCCGCGCCTCGGCCGAGCTCCTGGTCGAGCGCCACATGCAGGAGCAGGGCGACTGGCCCCGCGCCCTGCTGCTCACGGCTTGGGGCACCTCCTGCATGCGCACGGGGGGGGACGACATCGCCCAGGGCCTCGCGCTCATGGGCGTGCGGCCCGTGTGGGAGGCGATGTCGGGCCGCGTCACGGGGATCGAGGTGATCCCTCTCTCCCAGCTCGGCCGGCCGCGCGTGGATGTCACGCTGCGCATCTCCGGCTTCTTCCGCGACGCCTTTCCGCAGCTTGTCGCCCTCTTCGACAGCGCGGCCCGCGCCATCCAGGCCCTCGACGAACCCGCCGACATGAACGCCGCCGCCCGCAGCCCCGGCCCCCGCGTCTACGGGTCGAAACCCGGCGCCTATGGGGCCGGCCTGCAGGCCCTGATCGACGAGAGGATCTGGAACAGCCGCGCCGATCTGGGACGCGCCTATCTGGACTGGGGCGGCTATGCCTATACCGCCCATGCCGAAGGCCGCCCCGACCGGGACGGCTTTGCCGAACGGCTGCGCCGGGCCGACGCCGTCGTCCAGAACCAGGACAACCGCGAGCATGACCTGCTCGATTCGGACGACTACTACCAGTTCGAGGGAGGGGCGGCGGCGGCCATCGAATGGCTGCGGGGCGAACCCGTCCCGGTCTGGCATGGCGACCATTCCCGGCCCGAACGACCCGTCATCCGCTCTCTGGCCGAAGAAGTCGCCCGCGTCATGCGCGCGCGCGTGCTCAATCCCAAATGGATCGCCGGCGTCATGCGCCATGGCTACAAGGGCGCCTTCGAGATCGCCGCCACGGTGGACTATCTGTTTGCCTTCGCCGCCACGACCGATGCCGTGAAGGGCCATCACTTCGACGCCCTGGAGGCGGCGATCCTGGGGGATGACGCCGTCCGGAACTTCATCGCCACCCACAACCCCCCCGCCCTGCGCGAGATCGCCGACCGCCTGGCCGAGGCCATCGCGCGCGGCCTGTGGACGCCGCGCTCCAACTCGGCCCGTGACCGCATCGCCGCCCTGCAGGAGAGCAGCCGATGATCGCCCTCCGCCATTCCACCATGGAGGGTCGGCCGACCATGCCCTCCCCGAGGGGAGAGGATCCCGCCCGCGCCGCGGGCCTCGCCGATGTCGCGCCGTTCCATGCCGCCTTCGCCTTCCGGATCCGGATCGCCCATGCCTGAGCCTGTCCTGCGCCGCCTGTCCCCCTCGGATCCGGATCTGCCAGCGGCCTTCGCCTTGATCCGTCGGGCCTTTGCCGACATCGCCCCCTTCATCGATCCGCCGTCCTCGGTCGAACGCATGACGGTGGAGGATCTGCGCGCCGGTGCCGCCGCGGGCGAGCTCTGGGCCATCGGCGCCCCGCCGCTTGCCTGCGCGCTGCTGACACCGAAGGGGGATGCGCTCTATCTCGGCCGGCTGGCCGTGGCGCCCGAGGCTCGACGTCAGGGCCTGGCCCGCGCGCTGCTGCGCCAGGCCTGCGTCCGCGCCCGCGCCCGGGGCCTTGCCCGCGTCACGCTCGGCTGCCGGGTGGAGCTGACGGGCAATCACGCGCTCTTCCGTTCCGAAGGGTTCCATGAGACCCATCGGGAAACCCATCCCGGCTATGCCCGCCCCACCTCTGTCTGGTTCGAGAAGCGCATGACCGACCCCATCGAGGATGACGCCGCCGCCCGCCATGCCGAAAAGATGGCCAAGAAGAAGGCCGCGCGCGACCGCATCATGGCCACCAAGACCGAGGAACGGGGCCTGATCATCGTCCATACGGGCAAGGGCAAGGGCAAGTCGTCCGCCGCCTTCGGCATGATCTTCCGCTGCATCGCCCATGGGATGCCCTGCGCCGTCGTGCAGTTCATCAAGGGGGCCCGCGCGGCGGGCGAGCGCGACCTCATCCAGCGCCATTTCGCCGATCTCTGCGAATTTCACAGCATGGGCGAGGGCTTCACCTGGGAGACGCAGGACCGCGACCGCGACATCGCCGCCGCCACCGCGGCCTGGGACAAGGCCAAGACACTCATCCGCGATCCCCGCCACCGCATGGTCCTGCTCGACGAGATCAACATCGCCCTGCGCTATGGCTATCTCGATCTCGAGGCCGTGCTGACCTTCCTGCGCGAGGAGAAACCCCCTGCCACCCATGTCGTCCTGACCGGCCGCAATGCCCATGAGCGCCTGATCGAGATGGCCGACCTCGCCACCGAGATGGAGCTGCTCAAGCACCCCTTCCGCTCGGGCGTGAAGGCGCAGCCGGGGGTGGAGTTCTGATCAGCCCGATCCGATCCCCGGCGAGGGGGGCGAAAGAGCATCGAGCAGGTCGTAGTGCTGACGGGCCTGCTCGCAGAGCGCATCGAACAGCGGCTGCATCTGCGCATAGCGATCGACCCAGGCAGGATCGGGCCGGATCTCGCGGGCATGGCGGACCATCCGGGCCGCCGCCTCGGCCGGATCGCGCGCCGCCCCGGTGGCGACGGCGGCCAGGATCGCACAGCCCACGAGCCCGCATTCGGCCTCTTCGGGAATCAGGATGGGGCGGTTGTAGATGGCCGCCTTGATCCGCAGCCAGAGATCGGCCTTGGCCCCCCCACCCGAGGCGATGAGCACCTCCGGGCGCAGGCCGGTGGCCGCCTCCATCACGGCCAGATGCCGGTTGACCGCAAAGCCCACGCCCTCGAGCACCGCGCGATGCATCTGCGGCAGGCCGTGCCGGGCGGTCAGACCGAAGAACTGCGCCCGCGAGTTGCGATGCGCCCCCAGTCTTTCGCCCATCAGATAGGGAAGGAACAGCAGCGCCTCCGATCCCGGCTCCACCCCCTCGGCCATGGCGAGGATGTCGGCATAGCTCAGGGCCCGGTCATGGAAGACACGCCGGGCCCATCGGGCGGCATCCCCCCCCGCCTCGAGCAGCACGAATCCGCCCCAATGGCCTTCGGGCGTGCCGACATTGCAGATCTCGGGGTGCAGGATCGGCCGTTCCGCGACCAGGGTGACGATGCAGGAGGTTCCCGCCACCTCCGAGGCGAGACCCGGCCGGCAGACGCCGGAGCCCAGGAGCGCCACCGGATAGTCGGCCCCGCCCACCACCACCGGCGTGCCTGCGGCCAGACCGGTCTCGGCCGCCGCCGCCGCCGTGACGGCCCCGAGGATCTCCGCAGGCCTGCGGATGGCGGGCATCCGCCCGGCATCGAGCCCGAGCGCGGCAAAGATCCCGGGGCTCCAGTCCCCGGTCGCCGGATCGATCAGGAAGGAACAGGCCGCATCGGTCCAGTCGATCGCCCGTTCGCCGGTCAGGCGCAGATTGACATAGTCCTTGGGCATCAGAACGGTGGCGGTGCGGGACCAGGCCTCGGGGGTCATGGTCGCGCAGCCATTGCAGCTTGAAGGCCGGCCAGGCGGGGTGGGCGGATTGGCCGTCCGCGGCAGCCAGGCCGTCACATCCTCGCGCGCCTCGAAGGCGCGGACATGGCCGAGCGTCCGCTTGTCGTTCCACAGCGGCACCGTCGCGCGCGTCGGCCGGCCATCGGCATCCACCAGCACCGTGCCATGCATCTGGCCGCAGGCGGCGACCGCCTCGATGTGCATCCCCTCTTCTGCCGCCCAGGCGGCAATGGCCGAGAGGGCGGAACGGGCGGCCTGCCACCAGTCCTCTTCCGGGCGCTGCTCGGACCAGCCATGGGCCGGCACGATCTGGTCGTATTCCCGCGCCTCGATCCGCAGGATGCGCCCCTCCGGCGACAGGGCGGCGGCCCGGGTCGATCCGGTGCCGATATCGAGCGCCACGACGCAGTGCGTCATTCGTCCCTCCCTCCTCCGAACGGCCGCGCGGCCCGCCGGACGGGCATGGCCGCCCGGATCCCGATCATGCAGGCAGGCCGGAGCCATCCGCCAGCCCTGCCGGGCGGCCGGATGGCGAGGCCGCGGATGGCGGATCCTGTGGCTGCGCCCGCCCCCGCATGCCCGTCAAGGAGCATGAATACATGATCATGTGAGCCTGATACAGGAATACTGTCGATACCGCCAGAATTTCAGCATGTTCTGACAATTTTCCGTTAGACATGAAGATGAAACATGATAATCTTGTAGTGTTGATACAAAATTGTCAAAGAACTCCCGTGACGCCACCCGAACCCATGTCCCTTGCCGTCGATCCGGAGCGTGGCCGGCTCCTTGGCGCGGAGCAGCGCTATGCCAAGAGCTTCGGCGATCTTGCAGGGCTCTATGCCGATCGGACGGCCTTCGAAGCCCTCCTGGCCAGCCGGCGGGACGAGATCGCCTATGAGGTCACAGCCTATGTCCCCGGCGACCGCGTCAACGACCTGATTGTCGGCGTCACGCGCATGGTGCCGGGCCGGGTCGGGCGGGAGTTCTTCATGACCCGCGGCCATATCCATGCACGGGCCGACCGGCCGGAGATCTATCACGGCCAGTCCGGCCACGGCCTGATGCTGATGGAAAGCCCCGCCGGCGAGATCCGCATCGCCAAGATCGGACCCGGCAGCCTCTGCTATGTGCCGCCCTTCTGGATCCACCGATCGGTCAATATCGGCGATACGGATCTGGTGATGCTCTTCGCCTATCCGGCCGATTCGGGGCAGGACTACGGCATCATCGAACGCTCCGGCGGCATGCGTGTGCGCATCATGGCGGATGGACGCGGCGGATGGACGCAGGAGCCGAACCCGCACTGGCGCCCCCGCAGCGCCGCGGAGATCGCCCGGATCCATGCCGGGCCGGAGGCCGCAGCATGATCGGGACTCCCGCGCATGGGGCCGGAACGGACCGGCCGGTTCCGCCCGTCCGGACCGGGAACCGCATCGGGGAGGGCTGCGGATGACCTGGCAGCCCTGCACCCGACCGACGCTGCACTTCATCGGCGTCTCGACCGCGCAAAGCTCCATCATGCGCGTCTTTCCCGCCTGGGCGCGGCATCTCGGCCTGGGGGATGCCGGAATCCACGGCATCGACTTTCCCCTGCATGCCGATCCGGCCGCCTATCGCGAGGCCGTGACCTTCATCCGCAACGATCCGCTCTCGCTCGGGGCGCTGGTGACGACGCACAAGATCGACCTCTTCGCCGCCTGCCGGGACCTGTTCGACGAGATCGATTCCTTCGCGGCCCTGATGCAGGAGGTGAGCTGCCTGTCCAAACGCGACGGCCGCCTGATCGCCCAGGCCAAGGATCCGCTCACCGCGGGTCTGGCCGTGGATGGCCTGCTGGGATCGGGCTACTGGGCGCGCAGCGGGGGGGCCGAAGCCTTCGTGATCGGCGCCGGGGGGTCGGCCATCGCGCTGACCTGGCATCTGATGCGGCCCGAACGCGCCCCGGACCGGCCGGCCCGCCTTGTCGTCTCGGACCGCTCCGAAGCCCGGCTGAAGGAGATCCGGCACATCCATGCCCGGATCGGAAGCCCCCTGCCGGTGGACTATCACCTTGTCACCGATCCGGCGGACAACGATGCCCTGCTGGCCGGGCTGCGCCCCGGATCGCTGGTCGTCAATGCGACGGGGCTGGGCAAGGACGCACCCGGATCGCCCCTGACCGACCGCGCGTCCTTTCCCGAAGGGGCCATCGCCTGGGATCTCAACTACCGCGGCGATCTGATCTTCCTCGACCAGGCCAGGGCGCAGGCCGCCTCGCGCGGCGTGACGGCCCATGACGGCTGGACCTATTTCATCCATGGCTGGACCCAGGTGATCGCCGAGGTCTTTGCCATTCCCATCGACCCGGGGGCCGAAAGCCTTGCCGCCCTCACCGCCATCGCCCGGCGCGCGGCAGGGGGCGGGGCATGACGCGCATCCTCGTGACCCCACGCTCGCTGACCGCGGCCCCCCCGCCCGAGCTCGATCCGCTCCGCCAGGCGGGGTTCGAGCTCGTCTTCGGCCCCGCCGGACGCCTGCCGGACGCAGAGGATCTGCGCCGTCTGCTGCCTGGCTGCACGGGCTGGCTCGCGGGGGTGGAGCCGGTGCCCCCTGCGCTGCTCGATGCCGCGCCCTCCCTGCGGATCATCGCCCGCAACGGCAGCGGCACGGACAACCTTCCCCTCGAGGCCTGCGCGCGCCGGGGCATCCGCGTGACGCGCGCCGCCGGGGCCAATGCCCCGGGGGTCGCCGAACTGACCGTGGCGCTCATGCTGGCGGCCTGCCGCCATCTGCCCGAGACGGTCGCCGGCCTGCGCGCCGGCGGCTGGCCACGCCTGCCGGGGCGCGAGATCGCCGGCAGCCGCGTGGCCATCATCGGCATGGGCGCCATCGGGCGGCGTGTCGCGCGGATCCTGGCCGCCATGGACGCCCGGCTGCTGGCCCATGATCCGCTCGAACCGCCCCCCGGCCCCGGGGATCCGTCCGTCGCCTATGTCCCGCTGGACGAGGCGCTGAGCCGGGCCGGGATCCTCACCCTGCATTGCCCGATGACGGCGGATGGGAAACCGCTGCTCGATGCCCGCCGGATCGCACGGCTCCCGGAAGGATGCATCCTCGTCAACACCGCCCGGGCGGGGCTGGTGGAGGAGGCCGCCCTGCTCCGCGCGCTCGATGCCGGGCATGTTGCGGCCTATGCCACCGATGTCTTCGCCGAGGAGCCCCCGTGCGACCGCTCGCTGGCTGCGCATCCACGGGTGATCGGCACAAGCCATGTCGGCGCGCTGACCGATGGCAGCGTCCGCCGTGCCACGCAGGAGGCGGTGGCCCAGCTTCTGGCCGCGCTCGCCCCGTCCGGCGGGACGATCCTGACGGCCGCCCCCCCGCAAGCGGCTTTCCTTCGGCCCGGATGGCGCAGGAAGGGCCGGACAATCCGCGCCGGATCGGCGGATCACCCGCGGATCCGGACCAGATCGGGGGGGGACGACATGGCGCCGGACGATACGGAGATCCCGAGCAGCCGGAACATCCTCGAAGTGATCCGGACCATGCAGCCCCATCTGCGCAAGTCCGACCGGAAGGTCGCCAGGGTGGTTCTGGAACAGCCCCAGCGCATCCTCAATGCCACCGTGGCAGAGACGGCCCGGATCGCCGAGGTCAGCCAGCCGACCGTGATCCGCTTCTGCGTCGCCATCGGCTGCGAGGGGTTCCAGGATCTCAAGATCCGTCTGGCCCAGAGCCTCGCGCTCGGCACGCCGGCCACGCATTCGGCGATCAGCGACGACGACAGCCCCGAGGCGGTGGCGTCCAAGATCTTCGACTATACGCTGACCTCGCTCGACTGGGCGCGTCATGCGCTCGACATGGGGCAGATGAATGCGGCGGTCGATCTGATCCTGAATGCCACCCATGTGGAATTCTTCGGCTTCGGCGCCTCGGCGATCGTCGCGCAGGATCTTCAGCAGAAATTTCCCCTCTTCGGGATCCCCTGCAATGCGACGATGGACAGCCATCAGCAGCTGATGGCCGCCTCGATGATGAAGCCCGGCGCCGTGGCGGTGGCGATCTCGAACACCGGCCAGACCCTGTCGATCATCGAACTGGCCCGGCTGGCCCGCGAACAGGGGGCAAAGGTCATCGCGATGACCGGTTCGGTCGAGACGCCGCTCTTCGATTATGCCGATGTCGTCATCAAGATCGAGACGCTCGACAACACGGAGCTGTTCACGCCGACGACCTCGCGCATTGCGGCGCTGGTGGCGGGGGACATCCTCTCGACGCTGGTCGCCCGCCGTCTGGGCGCGGCGCATATCCAGCGCCTCGTGCGGATGAAGCGCTATCTGAGCCAGATGCGCAAGAACACCCTGTTCTGAAGCCGTCAGCGGCCGGGAAGGAGGGGCATGCCCGCGGCGTCCGGCTCCTGCCGGGGGTGCAGGGTCTCGCCCGGCCGGGGCCGCAGGATCGCAGGCCGGTCCGTGACCGCCGCCAGCCTGTCGATGGCCGCCGGCTCGCAGGTATTGAAGGCGAACAGACCGAAGTGATGCGGCACGAGGACGGCCGCACCGGCCTTCTGCGCCAGGGCGACGGCCTCCTCCAGTGTGAAGTTGCCGGGAATGCCTGCCTCCCGCCGGGCTGCATCGCGGCCGTTGACGGGCAGCAGCACGATTCCGGGCGACAGATCGCACAGCAGTCCCTCCAGCCCCGCGAAGGGCACGCAGTCGCCGGAATGATAGAGGATCGTGTCCGCGAAGCCGACGGCATAGCCCAGGAACAGGTGCCGGCCCTGCGCATCGGTATCGCGCGTCTCATGGGCGGCGGGCAGGACGGTCAGACGCAACCCCGGCAACGGCTCGATCCGCTCGCCCGCATCCACGAGGACGAGCCGTGCCCCGGCCCCGATCCGCTCCCGCGCGATCGCCTCGCAGGCGGCCGGCACCACGAAGGGCAGATCGGGACAGCGCGCCGCCAGGGGGCCGAGCGTGTCGGGATCCATGTGATCGGTATGGGCATGGGTGACGAGCACGAGATCGGGCCGCGGCAGGGCCTCGGGGGTGATGGGCGGAGGCATCATCCGCCGGTGGTCATGCCGCCGTCCGGCATATTTGCGGGCCAGGCTGTCGGACAGATAGGGGTCGATCAGGAGGCGGTGATGCCCCGTGTCGATCCAGAATCCGGCCTGCCCGAGCCAGGTCAGCCCGGCGCGGCCCGGACTGTCCCAGGCGGCTGCCTGCCTGCGTGCGAGGATCATCCTGCCCCCCCTGCTGCCCTGTCGGCCCGGGCTCGCCTTCGGCCCGGGATCGATCGTCTGCACCGGCCCTTCATGTAGTCAGACTACTCACATGTCAGGCAAAAGTGGAAAATTCCGCCACCATATGTCGCTTTTCATGAGAGAATCCCGAGAAATTCTTGAGGTCTCTTGGGAATCCCTGCTGGCGATGATGGATTTCATGTAGTCAGGCTACATTTTCTGCTTGCCTGAGGCAAGAACTGCCGTCATCCTGTCTGCAACCGACGGATCCGGGGGGGGGAGAGGATGGAGACGTCGCCGGGGCGTTCGGACGGCATCAAGCATCTGTTCATCTGGCCGGCCTTCCTGGTCGTGCTGGCGGTCTCGCTCTTTCCGCTGATCTATGCCCTGACGGTCAGCTTCCAGACGGTGCGGATCGTGCCGCCGACGCCGCCGCGTTTCGTGGGCCTGGACAACTATGTGCAGATCGCCTCCTCGGCGCGCTTCTGGGGGGCGATCTGGACGACGGCGCTGATCACCTTCGTCTCGGTGGCCTTCCAGTATGTCCTGGGTTTCCTGCTGGCGCTGGCGCTGCATCAGAACCTGCCCGGCACGGCGCTCTACCGCATCGTCTTCCTGCTGCCGATGTTCCTGGCGCCGGTCGGTGTGGCGCTGATCGCGCGGATGATCTTTCACCCCTATCTCGGTCCGGTGAATGATGCGCTGGGGGCGATGGGCTTTGCCTTCGTGCCCTTCCTGACCGAGAAATGGCCGGCCCTGATGGTGCTGGCCGTGATCGACATCTGGCAGTGGACGCCCTTCGTGACGCTACTGATGCTGGCCGGCCTCCAGGGTCTGCCGCAGGAGGTGTTCGAGGCCGCGCGCGTCGACGATATCGGCCCGTGGCGGCGGTTCTGGGGGATCACCTTCCCGATGCTGCTGCCCTTGTCGGTGGCGGTGGTGTTCATCCGCCTGATCGAGGGGTTCAAGATCATCGACACGGTCTTCGTGCTGACCGGCGGCGGCCCCGGCACCGCGACCGAGACGCTCACCCTCTTCGCCTACAACGAGGGGTTCAAGAAGTTCAATCTGGGCCTCACCTCGGCCCTCTCCTTCCTCTTTCTCTTCGTGGTGATCGTCTTCGGCACGCTCTATCTGGCGCTGGCGAACCGCATCGTGCGGAGGGTCGCATGACCGAGAATCGCGGCCTCCGCCTGGCCGGTCTGGCCTTCTGCCTGATCTGGCTGTTCGTTGCGGCCTTTCCGCTCTACTGGGTGGTGATCACGGCCTTCAAGCCGCCGCTGGCGGTCTCGCAGGGGCCGACCTATCTGCCCTTCGTCGATTTCGAGCCGACGCTCCAGGCCTTCCGGGATGCCTTTGCGGGACTGCGGGGGGATTTCCGGGCACCGGTGGTCAGCTCGATCCTCATCTCGCTGACCGCCACGGCCCTGTCGGTGTTTCTCGGCACGATGGCGGCCTATGCGCTGGTGCGGTTCCGCTTCCGGGTGCGGCTTCTGGCAGGGGTCGCCTTCGCGGTCGCCGCGATCGGAGGCTTCATCCTGCTCGATGTCTTCACGGCACTGCGCCCGCCCCATGCCCTGCTGATCGTCCTGGTCCTGGCGCTGGCCCTATCGGTCTGGCTCAACCGCCTGCCCCTGCCCGGCCCGGTCCTGGGCAATGACGACGTGACCTTCTGGTTCGTCTCGCAGCGCATCTTCCCGCCGATCGTCTCGGCCTTCGCGATCTACCTGCTCTATGCCCGAGATCGGCCGCCTCGGCCTGCCGCTGCTCGACAGCTTCACCGGCATGGTCCTGGTCTACACGGCCTTCGGCCTGCCCTTCGCCGTCTGGCTGATGCGCGACTTCCTCTCGACCGTCCCGCTCGAGGTCGAGGAGGCCGCCCTCGTGGACGATATCGGGCGGATGCGCATCTTCTTCCAGATCGTGCTGCCGATGGCCCGGCCCGGCCTGATCGCAACCTCGATGATCGTGCTGGCCTTCGTCTGGAACGAATTCCTGTTCGCGCTGCTGCTGACCACCGGAAAATGGCAGACCCTGCCGATCCTCATCGCCGGCCAGAATTCGAGCCGCGGCGACGAATGGTGGGCCATCTCGGTGGCGGCGCTGATCGCCATCCTGCCGATGGTGGTGGTGGCGACGATCCTGGGCCGGATGATGCGCTCCGGCCTGCTGTCCGGCTCGATCAAGTGATCCGACAAGGGAGGAGATCATGAGAAGACTTCTGCTGAGCGCGGCGCTGCTGCCTCTGGGCGGCATGGCCGCCGCCCAGTGCTCGCCCGACTATTCGGGCGTGACGCTGAATGTGTCCACCCAGAACGGCCCGGCCATCGCCTCGGCGCTGGCCGCCGCGGCCGAGGTCTGGGAAGCCCGCACCTGCGGCCAGGTGAACGTCATCGAGTTCCCCTTCGGCGAGCTCTATCCCAAGTTCCTCACCGCCATGTCCCAGCAGACGGGCGATTTCGATGTCATCGGCTTCGTGCCCGCCTGGCTGCCGGACTTCGCGCCCTTCCTGTCCACCATGCCCGCCGCGATGCAGGAGGGCCTCGACTGGGAGGATATCCACCCGACCTACCGCGAGCGCCTGATGGTCTGGGATGGCGAGGTGAAGTCCGCCACCATGGACGGCGACATGCACATGCTCAACCTGCGGGCCGATCTGCTCGAGGACCCCGAGGAGCAGGCCGCCTTCGAGGCGCGCTACGGCTATCCGCTCGCCCCGCCGCGGACCTGGGCCGAATATCGCGACCAGGCCGAATTCTTCACCCGGCCCGAAGAAGGACTGTACGGCACGGCCGAGGCCTATCGCCGCGGCGGCCAGCAGTTCTGGTATTTCTTCAGCCACGCCGCCAGCTACACCAATCATCCGGACAATCCCGGCTCCATGTTCTTCGATCCCGAGACGATGGATGCCCAGATCAACAATCCGGGCTGGCTGCGCGCGCTCGAGGAATACAAGGACCTGCTCCAGTTCAACCCGCCCGGCGCGCTCAACAACGGATCGGGCGATGTGCGCCCGCTCTATGCCGGCGGCACGGTGGCGATGAATGTGGACTGGGCCGATTCGGGCGTGCTGCGCGCGACCGAGGGCGGCGAGGCCGCCGAAGGCACCGTCCGCACCGCCATGCTGCCCGGATCGACCGAGATCTGGAACCATGTCACCGGTCAGTGGGACAGCTTCCCCGAGGTGGTGCATTCGCCCTTCCTCGCCTTCGGCGGCTGGCAGCTCGGCGTGCCCGCCGACAGCCGTAACCAGGAGGCAGCCTGGGATTTCGTCGCCACGGTGATCAGCCCCGAGGTTTCGGGCAAGGCCATCGTGACGGCGAATTCGGGGGTCAACCCCTACCGCTTCAGCCATTACGACAATCTGGAGGCCTGGTCCTCCATCTTCACCGAGGAAGAGGCCGCCTCCTATCTGGGGGCCCAGCGCGCCTCGCTCGATGCGCCCAATGTGGCGCTCGACCTGCGTCTGCCGGGCTTCTTCTCCTATACCGAGGTGCTGGAGATCGAACTGTCCAAGGCCCTCGCCGGCGAGGTGGAGCCGCAGCAGGCCCTCGACACGATCGCGGCGGAATGGAACCGTCTGACCGACGAATTCGGTCGCGAAAGCCAGCTTGCCGCCTATCGGGCCTCGGTCGGGCTGCCGCCGCTCGAATGATCCGCAAGGGGGGGGAAACCGCCCCCGTCCATCCGCCCCCCCGGCCGCCGTGCCGGGGGGCGCCGTTCCAGGGATGACCGCCGCCATGCCCCATGTCGAATTCGACGCCATCACGAAATCCTTCGGCGCGGTGGAAGTCCTGCCGCCCCTGTCGCTGTCCATCGAAAAGGGGGAATTCGTGGTGCTGGTCGGTCCCTCGGGCTGCGGCAAGACGACGACGCTGCGCATCCTTGCCGGGCTCGAGACGGCCAGTTCGGGCCGCGTGCGCATCGGCGGGCGCGACGTGACCGATCTGCGCCCCGGCGCGCGCGACATCGCCATGGTGTTCCAGAACTATGCCCTCTATCCGCACATGACGGTGCGGCAGAACATCGGCTATGCGATGAAGGTTCACGGCACCCCCCAGGCCGAGATCGAATCCCGCGTGGCCGAGGCGGCGCGCCTGCTCGCCCTCGAGCCCTATCTGGACCGCAAGCCGCGCGCCCTTTCGGGCGGCCAGCGCCAGCGCGTCGCCATCGGCCGGGCGCTGGTGCGCCAGCCGCAGGTCTTCCTCTTCGACGAGCCGCTGTCCAATCTCGACGCCAAGCTGCGGGTGGAGATGCGGACCGAGATCAAGCTGCTCCAGCGCCGGCTCGGCACCACGACCGTCTATGTCACCCATGACCAGGTCGAGGCCATGACCATGGCCGATCGCGTCGTGGTGATGCGCGCCGGCCGGATCGAGCAGGCCGCCGACCCGATCACCCTCTACGAGAGGCCAGCCAACCGTTTCGTGGCCAATTTCATCGGCTCGCCGGCGATGAACTTCTTCGAGGCGAGCCTGGCTGGGGGGGCCGTCGTCCTCGGGTCCCAGACCCTGCCCCTGCCCCCGGACGAGGCGCGCCGCCTCGGCAACCGCCCGGCCGTCGTCTTCGGCATCCGGCCCGAACACATGCGCAGCTCGGCCCATCAGGCGACGCTGACGCTGATCCCCGAGGCCATCGAGCCGCTGGGCGCGCATACGCTGCTGCTCGGCACCGCCGAGGGGCAGAAGGTGACGGCCCAGGTCGATCCGCGCTTTCCCGCCGCGGTCGGACAGCCGGCCAGCGTTCCTCTCGACATGACCCAGGCCCATTTCTTTGATCCCGGGACCGGCCTGCGGCTCTGAGAGAGCCTGCCGCGCCGCTCCCTTCCGAACAGGAAAGGATATCCATGATCCAGCCGCGTCTTTCCTTCCATGACGGCCGGTCGATCCCGCAATTCGGCTTCGGCCTGTGGCAGATCCCCGAGGACCGTGCCGCCGAGGTGGTCGCGACGGCCGCGCGCGCCGGCTACCGGCTGTTCGACGGCGCGGCGATCTACGGCAACGAGGCGGGGCTCGGCCGCGGCCTGCGCGACAGCGGCATCCCGCGCGAGGAGCTTTTCGTCACGACCAAGATCTGGAACAGCGAACAGGGCCATGACCGCACCCTGCGCGCGGCCGAGGCCAGCCTGGCGCGGCTCGGGCTCGATCATGTGGATCTGCTGCTGATCCACTGGCCCTGCCCGGCGAAGGATCTCTATGTGGAGACCTGGCGGGCGATGATCCGCCTGCGCGAGGAGGGGCGGGCGCTGTCCATCGGCGTCTCGAACTTCGACGCCGCCCAGATCGACCGGCTCGAGGCCGAGACCGGCGTGCGGCCGGTCCTCAACCAGATCGAGATCAATCCCCGCCTGCCCCAGACGGCCCTGCATGCGGCGATGACGGCCCGCGGCATCGTCACCCAGAGCTGGACCCCCCCTGGGCGAGGGGCGCAGCTTCGACGCCCCGCCCATCCGGGCGATCGCCGCCCGCACCGGCCTGACCCCGGCCCAGGTGATCCTGCGCTGGCATCTCGACCGGGGCCTGTCGGTGATCCCGCGGTCGCAGGATCCCGGCCGGATCGCCGCCAATCTGGCCGTGCTGCAGGCCGCCCCGCTGACGGCCGAGGAGATCGCCGCCATCACCGCGCTCGGAACCGGGGAACGCTGCGGTCCCGATCCGGCGGTGTTCGAATAGGGCGCTTGCCGGGCGGGCGGCACGGCCCTAAGGGACCGGGGATGGCGCCTCCCCTTTCCTCCCGCCCCGTCTTCCGCCCCGTCCGCCTTGCCCTCGGCGCGATCCTCGCGCTCACGCTCTGGCGGGTGCTGTGGCTGCCCCTGGATGCGCGCGACCTGTTCGTGGACGACGCGCAATACTGGCTCTGGGGGCAGGAGCCGGCCTGGGGCTACTATTCCAAGCCGCCCCTCATCGGCTGGCTGATCGGCCTCTCGACCGCCCTCGGCGGTGACGGGGCCTTCTGGGTGCGGCTGCCGCTGCCGCTCCTGCATGCGGGGACAGCGCTCGTCGTCATGGCGCTCGGCGCGCGGCTGTGGGATGCGCGGACAGGCGCGCTCGCGGGGGTGCTGTATGCCAGCCTGCCCCTTGTCGGCGTGGGCAGCCTGCTTGCCTCGGCCGACACGCCGCTGCTGTTCTTCGTCGCGCTCGCTGCGCTGCTCCAGCTGCGCCTCGCCGCGCGGCCCTCGGCGGTGAGGGCGCTGTTGTGGGGGGCGGCGATCGGGGCGGGGATGCTCGCGAAATACGCGATGCTGTTCGTTCTCCCCGGCCTGGCTCTCGCCGCGGTCCTGCTGCCGCAGGCGCGGCTGCGTCCGCGCGATGCCGCGCTGGGGGGGATTGCCGCGCTGGCCGTTCTGGCGCCGAATCTGTGGTGGAATGCGCAGAACGGCTTCGTCACGCTGACGCATACCGCCTACAATGCCGACTGGGGTCAGGCGGGGGGCCTGCGCTGGGCCGATCTGACGGGCTTTCTGGGGGCCCAGTTCGCCGCCGGGGGCCCTGTCCTGTTCGCGGCCTGGGCGCTGGCTCTGCCGCGGGCGCGGCGCTTTCCGGGGGCCTATGCGGCGTTGCTGTCGGCCCCGGTCCTGCTGATCGTCTCCGGCCAGGCGCTGTGGGCGGGGGCCAATGCCAACTGGGCAGCCGCAGCCTATCCGGGCGTGGCGCTTCTGGGCGCCGCCGCGCTCGTCCATCGCCCCCTCTGGCGGAGGGCGGCGCTCGGGATCAACATCGGGCTCTGCCTGGCACTCCCCCTCGCCGCGGCCCTGGCCGACCGTCTCCGCACCCCTTCGGGCGATCTGCTGCTCGCCCGCTGGATGGGCCGTTCCGCGGTCAGCCTCCATGCGGCGGAGGTAGCGCAGGCCCAGGGCCTCGGGACGATCGTCGCCGCCCGGCGCGACCTGCTGGCGGATCTGTTCCACACGCTGCGCGGGGCGCCCTTCGCGATCGCGGCCGAACCGCTGCCCGGTCCGCCTGCCCATTACTATGCCCAGCGCCATGCCCTGACACCGGGGGACGGGTCGGATGTGCTCTATCTCACCGACAGCAGCGCCGACCCCGCCTGCCGGGAGGGGGCGCCCGGCTGGACGCTGATCGAGGCCTGGCCCGCCCCCGAAGGCGCCCATGAGGGCCAGACCTTCCGGGCGCTGCGCGTGCCGCGGGCCTGCTGGTTCCGGGATCCGGGCCCGTGAACGGCCGTTCCCGCCTCCGGCGTCTGGCCCGGAAATGTCCATGACGATTCCCCGGACAGTCCGGCGAGCGCGCATCCGGCGCACTATGCCTCGGCATCGAGCAGGCGGCGCGCGATCTCGGCCGCCTCGGTCAGATGCTCCCGCACGGCGGTGGCGGCAGCCTCCGGGTCATTCACAAGAATGGCCTCACAGATCCGGGCGATGCGCGCGGGTCCCGAGACCTGGCGCTCACGCGTGGCCAGCGTCAGGGCGCGCAGCCGACTGATCCGGCCATTGAGACGCTGCACGATGTCCCAGGCGATCTCGTGCCCGGCGGTCCGGAAGATGATCTCGTAGAAGCCCGTGGTGGCCGACAGGAGCGCGGCACGATCCCCTGTGGCAGAAGCGTTCTCGATGGCGGCGAACGCCTGCTTGAGATCTGCCTTGACCTCCGGGTCCGCGCGGCGGGCGCAGGCCGCGGCCGCCCCCTGCTCCAGGAGAAGGCGGATTTCGTAGATCTGCCGCGCCGTGGGCCAGTCAAGCCGCGCCACGATGGGGCCCTTGTTGGCCAGGGTCTCGACCAGCCCCTCGGCCTCCAGGGTCCGCAGCACCTCGCGCACCACCGTGCGGCTCACGCCGAGCTGGTCGCAGAGCGAGCGTTCCACCAGGCGGTCGCCGGATTGGAAGCGGCCGGCGATGATCGCACCCCGAAGACGCGCAGCAATGATTTCCCGCAGGGTTTGCGGGGGCTTGTCGATTCGGAGGTCGTCAAGCGGCATCGGCTCCATGCTCGCATCCCTAGCACCGGCGGACCGGCGCGACAATGTCATGTTGACATACTGTAATATGGTATACCATAGTAAGGCAGCCAGGGAGACCCGACTCACGATGCCAGCCGCGATCCGCAAGACCCTTCTGCATGTCGAGACAACACTGATCGAAGGCGGGCGTCCGGCGCCCAGACCCCTGGTGCTGATCGCGGCGGCGGCGGTTCTCCGCAACCCCTGGGCGGATCGGGGCTTCGTCGAGGATCTTCGTCCCGAAATCCACGCCATCGCCCCCGAACTGGGAGCGCTGCTGACAGGAATGATCATCGAGCGCGCCGGCTCGGGTGCGGCGGTCGAGGGCTACGGAAAATCGGCTGTGGTCGGGCTCGGCGGCGAGGTGGAACACGCATCGGCGCTCATCCACACGCTGCGCTTCGGCAACCATTACCGGAAGGCGGTCGGGGCCAAGTCCTACCTGGCCTTCTGCAACACGCGTGGGCCGGCCAACGCGCCGATCATGATCCCGCTCATGGACAAGAACGATGAGGGACGGCGCTCGCATTACCTCACCATCCAGTTCGCGATCCCCGACGCGCCCGCGGCGGACGAGATCGTCGTGGCGCTCGGAGCCTCGATCGGAGGACGGCCGCATCATCGCATCGGCGACCGCTATGAGGACCTGAAGGAACTCGGGCATGACGCCGCGAATCCTGCCGCTGTCTGAAGGCGCCCGCGTCTGTCTTATCGATGCCGGGCAAGGCGAGCCGGTGGTCCTGATCCACGGCGTGGGACTGCGCGCAGAGGCCTGGGCACCGCAGATCGCCGCCCTGTCACGGACTCACCGGGTCCTGGCCGTGGACATGCCCGGCCATGGCGGATCGAGCCCGATCGCGCCGGATTCACGGCTGCCCGATTTCGTGGCCTGGATGGCCTCCGTCCTGCGGGCCCTGGACTGCGGCCCCGTCAACCTCGCGGGGCATTCCATGGGCGCCCTGGTGGCGGCCGGCGTCGCGGTGGAGCACCCCGCTCTCGTCCGCCGGCTCGCCGTGATGAACGCAGTCTTCCGGCGGTCTCCCGACGCCCGCGCCGCCGTGCGTGCAAGGGCCGAGGAGATTGCGGGCGGGCGGCTGGACATCGAGGGTCCGCTGTCGCGCTGGTTCGACAGCAGCGCCACCGAAGCCGAAGCGCGCGCCAAGGTCGCCGGCTGGCTCGGCGGCATGGATGTGGGGGCCTATGCGACAGCCTACCGCGCCTTTGCGGAGGGCGACGCCATCTATGCCGACCGCTGGTGCGGAATCGCCGTGCCGGTGCTCGTGCTGACGGGCGCCCTGGACCCGAACTCCACGCCCGCCATGGCGCGGGCCATGGCCGGGGCCGCGCCGCATGCGCGGCTTCGCCTCATCGAGGGCATCGGCACATGGTCAACCTGACGGCCCCCGACGCCGTGACCGAGGCGATGCAGGACTGGCTGGCGACGCCCGTGAGCGTCGCCCTGCAGAAGGACCGGGCCGAATGATCGATCAGCGCCGCCTCCTGCGGGACGCCTTCGGAACCTTCATGACCGGTGTCACGGTCGTCACGACACTGGACACCCAGGGGAACCCCCTGGGTTTCACCGCCAACTCCTTCTCTTCGGTATCGCTTGAGCCGCCGCTCCTTCTGGTCTCCATCGCCCGATCCTCGCGGAACTATGACGCGTTCCACGACGCCCGCGGCTTTGCCGTGAATGTGCTGTCCGAAGGCCAGAAGGAGGTCTCCAACACCTTCGCCCGCCCTGTCCCGGATCGCTTCGCCACGGTGTCGTGGCGGCTCGGCCCGCATGGGTTCCCCGTGCTGGAGGGGGTTTCGGCCTGGTTCGACTGCAGGATGCACCAAGTCATCGAGGCGGGCGACCATGCCATCCTGCTGGGTCATGTCGAGGCCTTCGAGGCAGGAAGTCTGCCCGGCCTCGGCTACTATCGGGGCGGTTATTTCACCCCCGTGCGCACCGCGGATGCCATCGGCACGGGTCCGGCTGTCCTGGTGATCGCGATCATCGAGAAGGCGGGGCAGGTGCTTCTGGTGGACGACGGGCAGGGCGGCCTGGTCCTGCCGTCGTCCCGCGTAGGCCCCGAAGGGGCCAGTGCCACGCTGCGCACGCTCATCGCCTCGACCGGTATCGCGGCAGAGCCTGGTCTCATCTACGCCGTCTACGAGGACGTTCGGCGCGGGCTCCAGCATCTCGCCTATCTCTGCCCGGCCACCTGTGGCCAGCCTGTCCGCGGGGCAGGCTTCGTGGACCTCTCACCCGCCGGCCTCGCCGATGTGAGCGATCCCGCCATGCGGTCCATGCTCGAGCGGCTTTCGGAGGAAAACCGTCTCGGCAACCACGGCATCTACTCCGGAAACCAGGACGCGGGCGAAGTCTATCGCCTCACCAAGGGAAGCAGGCCATGAAGTTCTCGCTCTTCATCCACATGGAGCGCGTCTCCGCCGATGTGCCGCAGAAGCGGCTCTACGACGAGATGATCGAACTCTGCGAAATGGCCGACCGGGGCGGGATGCATGCCATCTGGACGGGCGAGCATCACGGCATGAACTTCACCATCGCGCCGAACCCGTTCCTGAACCTCGTGGACCTGGCACGGCGCACGAAGAACGTTCGCCTCGGCACCGGCACGGTGATCGCCCCGTTCTGGCACCCCATCCGCCTGGCCGGCGAGGCGGCCATGACCGATATCATCACGGGGGGACGGCTGGAGCTGGGCATCGCGCGCGGGGCCTATTCCTTCGAGTATGAACGGCTCTGCCCTGGCCTCGACGCCTGGACGGCCGGCCAGAGGATGCGTGAGCTCATCCCGGCCGTGAAGGCGCTCTGGGCCGGGGACTATGCCCATGATGGGGAATACTGGAAGTTTCCCGCCACGACCTCCGCCCCCCAGCCGCTTCAGACGCCGCACCCGCCGATCTGGGTGGCGGCCCGCGATCCCAACAGCCATGAATTCGCGGTCTCCCAGGGATGCAACGTGCAGGTGACGCCGCTGCATCTGGGCGACGAGGAGGTCGAGAGCCTGATGGCCCGCTTCAACGCCGCCTGCGCCAAGTTTCCCGAGAAGCCCCGTCCCAGGATCATGGTCCTGCGCCACACCTACGTCGCCGAAAGCGAGGCCGACGCAGACCGGGGCGCGGAGGAACTGAACAGATTCTACAACTATTTCGGCGCCTGGTTCAGGAATGAGCGCCCCATCCGGCAAGGTCTCATCCAGGAGCTGACCGAGGAGGAGATCGCGGCGCACCCCTTCTACAGTCCCGCCGCCATGCGGAAGAACAACATCGTGGGAGAAGCACCCGAGGTCATCGAGCGCATCAAGGCCTACGAGGCCATGGGCTACGACGAGTTCTCCCTCTGGATCGACAGCGGGATGAGCTTCGAGCGTAAGCGGGATTCGCTCCGGCGTTTCCTCGATGATGTCATGCCGGCCTTCGCCTGACAGATGGAGCGGTTCCAGCACTATATCGACGGGCGTTTCGAGGACGGCTCCGCCAGCTTCGAGAGCCTCGACCCCGCGACCGGAGAGCCTTGGGCGCTGATGCCCGAAGCGCGCGCGGAAGACGTGGATCGCGCCGTCCGCGCCGCCCACCGGGCCTTTCACGCATCCGAATGGGCGGGATTGACGGCCACTGCGCGGGGCAGGCTGCTCCTGCGGCTGGCGGACCTCGTCCAGACAGCGGCGCCCCGGCTGGCGCAGCTCGAGACGCGGGATACCGGCAAGATCATCCGCGAGACCTCGGCCCAGATCGCCTATGTCGCGGAATACTACCGCTACTACGCGGGCCTTGCCGACAAGATCGAGGGGGCTCACCTCCCCATCGACAAGCCGGACATGGAGGTCTGGCTGCGGCGCGAGCCGGTGGGCGTGGTAGCGGCCATCGTGCCCTGGAACAGCCAGCTCTTCCTCTCGGCAGTCAAGCTTGGTCCGGCGCTGGCGGCTGGCTGCACGGTGGTGCTCAAGGCCTCCGAGGACGGGCCCGCGCCACTTCTGGCGTTCGCGCGCCTGGTCCATGAGGCGGGCTTCCCTCCGGGGGTTGTCAACATCCTGACGGGCTTTGGCCCGACCTGCGGAGTGGCCCTGACCACGCATCCGCTTGTCAATCATGTCGCCTTCACCGGCGGGCCCGAAACCGCACGGGCGGTGGTGCGGAACTCGGCCGAAAACCTGGCCAGCACCTCGCTCGAGCTCGGCGGCAAGTCGCCCTTTCTGGTCTTCGCCGACGCCGATCTGGACAGCGCGGCCAACGCCCAGGTTTCGGGCATCTTCGCGGCCACGGGACAAAGCTGCGTCGCGGGCTCGCGCCTGCTCGTGGAGCGCAGGGTCCGGGATGCGTTCCTCGACAAGCTGCGGCTGAAGGCCGAGGCGATCCGCGTGGGGGCGCCGCACGAGATGTCCACCGAGATGGGCCCGCTCTGTACACGCCGGCAGCGCGACCGCATGGTGGATGTGATCAGAGCCTCCGTTGCGGCAGGAGCCCGCCTCGTGACCGGCGGCGGGACATGGGAGGGACCGGGCTTCTTCGTGCAGCCGACCATCCTCGACTGCACCGAGGCCCCGCAGGCGCCATGCCTCGGGACCGAGATCTTCGGACCCGTCCTGTCCGTTCAGGCCTTCGACGACGAGGATCACGCGGTCCATCTCGCCAATGGCTCCCCCTACGGCTTCGCCGCCGGAATCTTCACCACGAACCTGACCCGTGCGCATCGCTTGGTGCGGCGGCTGCGCGCGGGCGTGGTCTGGGTGAACACCTATCGCGCCATTTCGCCCATTGCCCCCTTCGGCGGACATGGCCTGTCCGGCCATGGACGGGAAGGCGGGCTCGCGGCGGCGCTCGACTACACCACCATCAAGACGGTCTGGCTGCGCATCTCGGACGATCCCATCCCGGATCCGTTCGTGATGCGCTGACCCAGGACGCGATGAGAGACAACAAGGAGGGGCCACACATGAAAGGGTACGGTTTGACGGCCGCCGTCGCTCTGGCGCTGGTTGCCACCGGAGCAGGCGCTCAGGGGATGGTGTTCACCAGCTGGGGGGGCACCACACAGGATGCCCAGACCAAAGCCTGGGCCACGCCCTTCACGGAGGCGACCGGGATCGCGGTCGTCCAGGATGGCCCGACCGACTACGGCAAGCTCAGGGCGATGGTCGAGGCTGGCCGCGTGACCTGGGACGTGGTCGATGTCGAATATGATTACGCCCTGCAGGCCTGTGGCCAGGGCCTTCTGGAGCCGCTCGACTTCTCCGTGATCGACCGCAGGGATCTGGATCCCCGCTTCGTCTCCGACTGCGCGGTCGGCAGCTTCTACTTTTCCTTCGTGCTGGGCTACAATCCGGCCAATTTCCCGGATGCACGGCCCGCATCTCTGGCCGATCTCTTCGACACGGAACGGTTTCCCGGCAAGCGCACCTTCTACCAGTGGGCTGCGCCCGGCGTGATCGAGGCGGCTCTCCTGGCCGACGGGGTTGCACCCGACGATCTCTATCCGCTCGACCTTGATCGCGCCTTCGCCAAGCTGGACACCATCAAGGACGAGATCATCTGGTGGTCCGGCGGCGCGCAGTCGCAGCAGCTCCTCGCGTCAGGCGAGGCACCGATCGGCCTCTTCTGGAACGGGCGGCTTGCGGCCATCCAGGCCGACGGACTGGATGTGGGCATCGTCTGGGAGCAGAACATCACCGCTGCCGACGCCCTCGTGGTGCCGAAGGGGGCCCCCAACAGGGAGGCGGCGATGCAGTTCATCGCCCATGCCACAAGCCCTGAAGCGCAAGCCGAATTTGCCGCTCTCACCGGCTATGCCCCCATCAACCTCCGCTCGCCCGATCTGATGGACCCGGCCATCCGGGCAACCCTGCCCGACATGCAGACCGCCATGCAGATCAATGCGGACCTGGCCTATTGGGGCGAGCACCGCGACGAGATCGCAGCGCGCTGGTACGCATGGCAAGCCGAGTGACGACGGAATCCCCGGTCCACGCGGCATCCGGGGGGGTCGGGCCCGCCGCCGGGCATGCCGGATCGGCGACTGTCCCGGCGCTCCGGCGCCGGCCGAGCGGGCTCGCTCTCGCTCTGCCGGCGCTGGTGCTGCTCCTGGCCTTCTTCGCCCTTCCGGTTGTGCTCTTCCTGGCCCGATCGGTCACCGAGCCGCAGCCGGGATTCCAGAACTATGCCGCGCTGTTCGGAGGGCCGACCTATCTCCGCATTCTCCTGAACACCTTCATCGTGGGAGGGGTCGTGACCGCTGTCACGGCCCTCCTCGCCTTCCCGGTCGCCTGGGCGCTGGCCATCATGCCACCCCGATGGTCGGCCCTGCTCTTCGGGATCATCGTCCTCTCGATGTGGACCAATCTCCTCGCGCGGACCTATGCGTGGATGGTGCTTCTTCAGCAGACAGGCGTCATCAACCGGATGCTCCAGGCGCTGGGGATCATCGACGAGCCGCTGCGCCTCGTGAACAACCTTGTGGGCGTCACCATCGGCATGGTCTACATCATGCTGCCCTTCATGATCCTGCCCCTGACCGGAGTGATCCGGAAGATCGACCCCATGATCCTCCAGGCCGCCTCCCTCTGCGGGGCCACCAGGGGGCAGGCGTTTCGCCGCATCCTGTTGCCGCTCGCGGCGCCGGGCCTCGCCGCGGGCGGGCTCATGGTCTTCGTGATGTCGCTCGGTTACTTCGTCACCCCTGCCCTGCTGGGCGGAACCTCCAACATGATGATGGGCCAACTGGTCGCGCAGCAGGTCCAGAGCCTGACCAACTGGGGCCTCGGCGCTGCCGCCGCCTTCGTGCTGCTTGCCGTCACGCTGCTGCTCTACGCCATGCAGATCCGCCTGCTCGGCCGGCCCGAGGGGATGCGCTGATGCTCCTGGACTTCGGAAAGCTCGGGATCCTGAAATGGGTGCTGATCACCCTCTGCATCCTGGTGGCGCTGTTCCTCATCCTGCCCATCCTGTTCATCGTCGCCCTCTCCTTCGGTGACTCGCGCTGGCTGATCTTCCCCCCGCCGGGATGGACACTGGACTGGTACCGGGATCTCTTCGCCGATCCCCGCTGGTTCGAGGCGGCCTGGACCTCGGCCAGGATTGCCCTGTCCGTGACCGTCCTGTCGGTCGTGCTGGGCCTTCTGGCCTCCATTGCCCTTGTCCGGGGACGCTTCCGGGGGCGCGAGCTTCTGCGTGCCATCTTCCTCATGCCGATGATCCTGCCGGTCGTGATCCTGGCGGTCGCGCTCTACATCCTCTTTCTGCGGCTGGGTCTTGACGGGAGCTTTGCAGGCTTCGTGATCGCCCATCTGGTGATCGCACTGCCCTTCTCGATCATCGCCATCACCAACGCGCTCGAAGGTTTCGATCCCGCCATCGAACAGGCGGCCATCCTCTGCGGCGCCTCGCCCTGGGAGGCACGCTGGCGCGTCACCTTTCCGGCCATCTCCCACGGGCTTTTCGCCGCGGCGATCTTCTCCTTCCTGGCATCCTGGGATGAGGTCGTCCTGGCCATCTTCATGGCAAGCCCGATGCTGCAGACCCTTCCGGTGAAGGTCTACACCACGTTGCGGCAGGACCTGACGCCCGTCATTGCCGCCGCCTCCACGTTGCTCGTGGGACTGACCCTTGTCCTGATGATCCTCGCCAACCGGCTCGGCAGACGGAGATCCGCATGATCCCTCCCTTTCTGCACATCAACGGCCTGCGCAAGACCTATGGCCCGGTCGTGGCGACCGAACATGTCGAGCTGTCCATCAAGGAAGGGGAATTCATGACCTTCCTCGGGCCCTCCGGCTCGGGCAAGAGCACGACCCTCTACATCCTTGCGGGTTTCCAGGATCCCGATACCGGCGACATCCGGCTGCGGGGCCGGTCGATCCTGGGCGTGCCCTCTCACAAGCGCAACATCGGCATGGTGTTCCAGCGCTACACGCTTTTTCCTCACCTGTCGGTGGGAGAAAACGTGGCCTTTCCGCTTCGCGTCCGTCGCCTGCCGCAGGCCGAGATCACCCGGAAGGTGCGCCGCGCGCTCGAACTTGTGCGGCTCGGCGGCTTCGAGGAGCGCAAGCCTGCGAGCCTCTCGGGCGGGCAGCAGCAGCGCGTCGCGCTCGCCCGGGCTCTGGTCTATGACCCGCCCGTCCTGCTGATGGACGAGCCGCTCTCGGCGCTCGACAAGAAGCTGCGCGAGGAGATCCAGTACGAGATCCGCCGCATCCATCGCGAGACCGGCGTCACGATCCTCTACGTGACCCACGACCAGGAGGAGGCCCTGCGGCTTTCCGACCGCATCGCCATCTTCAACGCCGGTCGCATCGAGCAGGTGGGGACCGGGGCCGAACTCTATACCAGCCCGGCCACGCATTTCGTGGCCGACTTCATCGGCGACAGCAGCTTCCTCGACGGAACGATCGCGGCCGTCGAAGGGCGCTGCGCCGATCTGCGCCTCGGGGACGGGACTCTCGCGCGCCGCATTCCTCTCCATGCGCCCGGACGGCCGGGGCAGCGGGCGGAACTGATGCTCCGGCCCGAACGGATCGAGCTTTCGCCGGACCCCGGGCCGGATGGCGCAAGCCTTCCCGTCCTCGTCCAGGACGTGACCTTTCTTGGCAACATCACGGATGTCGTCGCTCTGACGGCGTGGAATGCCCCTGTCACGGTGCGGCTGGGCTTCATGCATCCGCTCTCGGGACGCCTGACACGGGGCGACCGGCTCTGGATCCGATGGGCAGCGGAGACGGTTCACGCCTTTCCCAGAGACTGACCCAGAGACTGACAAGGCGTCAGCCTAGAGCGCAATGCGATCACGTTGCATCGTATCCGGCGGCGGCGGA
>NZ_KE557323.1:81491-83339 GCF_000442315.1 Rubellimicrobium thermophilum DSM 16684 | reverse complement strand
GAATCCCCAGCGATGCATTCAGCTCAGGTGATGCTCTAGCCGGCGCGGATCTCGCTGAGGGTGCGGCCGGGGGTGAGCGCCTCCACATCCAGCCGGCATTCGATGATGGCCGGCAGGCCGCTCGCCCGGGCCCGCCCGAAGGCGGCGGCGAATTCCTCCGTCCGCTCGACGCGCTCGCCATGGGCGCCATAGGCACGGGCCAGCGCGGCATAGTCCGGGTTCCACAGCGCGGTTCCCGAGACGCGCGCGGGATATTCCCGCTCCTGATGCATGCGGATGGTGCCGTAGACGCCATTGTTCATCACCACGACGATGGGGGTGGCCCCGTGCTGGCGCGCGGTGCTCATCTCGGTCAGCGTCATCTGGATATCGCCATCCCCGGCCCAGCAGACGACCGTCCGCCCCGGATGATGCAGGCTGGCCGCGATGGCGGCCGGAAAGCCGTAGCCCATGCTGCCCGATCCGGGGGCGAGCTGCGTCCCCCAGCGCTTCCAGGCGAAGTAGCGGTGCAGGAAGGCGGCGAAATTGCCGGCCCCGTTGGTGAGGATGGCATCCTCGGGCAGATGGTCCGACAGCCACCGCACGAGCTGTTCCTGCTTCACCGCGCCCGGGGTCTCGCGCGGGCGGCGCCAGTCCTCCCATTCGGCATGGGCGGCAGGACCGTCGTCGCGGCTGCGTGCCGGGGGCAGGGCGGCCAGCGCGCGCAGGAAGGAGGGGGCATCCGCGCTCACCCACAGATCGGGCCGCCAGACACGCCCCGGCTCGTCCGGGTCCGGATGGACATGGATGATCCGCTTGCCGGGCGCGGCGGGATCGAGAAGGCGGTAGCCTCCCGTCTCGATGTCGCCCATCCGCAGCCCGAGCAGCAGCAGCGCATCCGCCTCGCGCAGGCGGCGCGCCAGACCCGGCGCCGAGGTGACGTTGAAATCGCCGGCATAGCAGGGGTGGCGGTTGTCCAGCATGTCCTGGCGCCGGAACCCTGCCGCGACCGGCAGCCCCTGCGCCGCGGCGAACCGTCCGAGGTCGTCCGCCGCCTCCTGCGACCAGTGCGAGCCGCCGACGACGACAAGCGGCCGCTCGGCACGGGCCAGAATCGCCAGGACTTCCGCGGCGGCGGCGCTCCAGTCCGGCGCGGCCTGCGGGCCTTCGGGGGGGAGTGTCGGGCACATCGGCGCTGGCCGAGAGCATGTCCTCGGGCAGCGACAGCACGACCGGACCGGGCCGCCCCGATGTCGCGACATGGAAGGCCCGTGCGACATATTCGGGGATGCGCTCGGTCTGTCCGATCTCGGCCGTCCATTTGGCCAGGGGGGCGAACATCGACCGGAAATCGACCTCCTGAAAGGCCTCGCGGTCGCGATGGCCACGCTCGATGTCGCCGATAAAGAGGATCATCGGCGTGCTGTCCTGCCGCGCGACATGGACGCCGGCCGCGGCATTGGTGGCACCGGGTCCGCGCGTGACCAGGCAGATGCCGGGCTGCCCGGTCAGCTTGCCCGTGGCCTCGGCCATCATCGCCGCCCCGCCTTCGTGGCGACAGACGATGTTGGGGATGCCGGCATCGAGCAACCCGTCGAGGGCAGCCAGGAACGATTCCCCCGGCACCGAGAAGACCCGCGGCACAGCTCGCCGCGCCAACTGGTCCGCCAGGATCCGCCCGCCATGGCGCATCATGCCCTTCTCCCTTGCTGTCCTGCGGTCTCAGCTATGGGGCCGGCGCCCGGCAGGGGCAAGGCGGGATCCGGCATCCGGGCGCGACCGGGGCTCTGCCCCGGACCCCGGGATATTTGAGGTCGGATGAGGAAGCAGTCCCTCTCATCCGACTTCAAATATCCTCGGGGGGTCCGG
>NZ_KE557323.1:0-81391 GCF_000442315.1 Rubellimicrobium thermophilum DSM 16684 | reverse complement strand
CGCCCTGCTGCGGCCCGTGGCGGGGCGTGGCGATCTCCGTTCCGGTCAGGCGCGGCGCCGTCCGCCGGCGCGGCGCTGGCGGCCCTCGCCTTCGGCCTGCGCGGGACGGTTGAAGCGGATCCATTCGGCGCCCGAGGGATCGTTGTTCATGAGGAAATTCGCGGCGCGGATGGCCTGCATCTCGCCGCCGGGGCGGGGCGGGTGCTGCCCAGGCCGAACAGGCGCACGAAGGTTTCGTCATCCATGCCCTCGGGAAGGATGACACCGGCCGCTTCCACCTCGGCGCGCTTCTCGGCGATGGCCTTCTGCGTCACGGGCAGGGCGACGGGGTTCATGATGGCCGATGTCATGCCGGAGGCGATCGCCATCGGCAGGAAGGCGTTGTTGATCCCGTGCCGGTTGGGCAGGCCGAAGCTGATGTTGGAGGCGCCGCAGGTGGTGTTGACGCCCAGCTCCTCGCGCAGCCTGCGCACGAGGGAGAAGACCTGCAAGCCGGCGGTCGCCATAGCCCCCACCGGCATCACGAGGGGGTCCACGACGATGTCATGGGCCGGAATGCCGTGGTCGGCGGCGCGCTCGACGATCTTCTTGGCGACGGCGAAGCGCACATCCGGATCCTCGCTGATCCCGGTATCGTCGTTGGAGATCGCCACCACCGGGACGTTGTACTTCTTGGCCAGCGGCAGGACGAATTCGAGCCGCTCTTCCTCACCGGTGACGGAATTGAGCAGCGGCCGCCCCTTGCAGACCTGCAATCCCGCCTCGAGCGCAGCCGGCACCGAGGAATCGATGCACAGCGGCACATCCACGAGGCTCTGGACGAGCTCGATCATCTTCCGCATCAGGGGCGGTTCGGTTTCGTTGGGATTGGGGTTGGAATTGTAGACCACCCCGGCATTGACATCGAGCATCGAGGCCCCGCAGGCGACCTGGGCCAGGGCATCGGCCTCGACGGTGGAGAAATCCCCGGCCTCCAGCTCGGCGGCAAGCTTCTTGCGTCCGGTGGGATTGATGCGCTCGCCGATGACGCAGAACGGCTGATCGAAGCCGATGATGACGGTCTTCGTGGCGCTTTCGACGATGGTGCGGGTCATTCTCTCATCCGTTGATGGCGGGGGCGAGCGTGGTGCCCGTCCGCTTGTTGGCCCAGTCGGCGGCGGCCTTGATGCCACCCAGCGGGAAGATGTGGAGCTGTGCGATACCGAAGTCGGGGTTGGCGGCCTTGTGCGCGGCCACCGCCTCGACGATCTCGTCGGGTTCGTAGGGCAGCAGGAGCTTGGTCACATCCATGGCCCGCTTCTGAAGCACCTGGAGCGACGGCCCCACGCCGCAGGCGATGGCATACTTGATCAGGGTCTGGAGCTTGGCCGGCCCCGCGATGCCCAGATGGATGGGCAGGCCGACGCCCTCGCGCTTCAGCCGCTCGGCCCAGGCGATGACCGGTGCGGCCTCGAAGGCGAACTGCGTGGTGATGGCCATGGCAGCATCCGTGCGTTCGGCAAAGGCGGCCTTCCAGCGCAGCGCCTCCATCACCATGCGGTCCGATCCGTCGGGATCGATGTCGCGATTGCCTTCGGGATGGCCGGCGACATGGAGACGGCGGAACCCGTCAAAGGCCCCGCTCTCCAGAAGCTGCATGGAGGAGTGGAAATCCCCCAGCGGCTCGCGCCGCCCCCCGGCCAGCAGAAGGGCCTGATCCACCCCTGCCTCGCCCCGGTAGCGCGCCACGAGATCGAACAGCGCCTCGCGCGAGGGGATGGAGCGGGCGGGGACATGCGGCATCACCGGAAAACCTTCGCGGGCGATGCGCGCGGCGGTGCGCACCATGTCCTCGGTCTCGGTCCCGTCGATATGAGCGATGTAGACGCGGGTGCCGGGGGGGAGGATGGCGCGGAAATCCTCCACCTTCTCGGCGGTGCGCGGCATGACCTCGATCGACCAGCCCGACAGGAAGGCGGGAACGGCCCCGCCCGGTGCGGCGGCGCTCTCGGACTTGCGGCGCAGGAAGGGCAGCAGCGACATCAGGGCCTCCCGGATATGGCGGTGGACGGACAGGGTTCAGGCCCTGCCCTGGTTGTCGATCAGCGCCTTCAGGCGCGCGGCATCGTATTCCGATTCGATCCGCGCGGCTTCGGCGCGGGCCACGGCTTCGGGCTCGCCCTCGACGACATAGGGCGGGGCCTTGCGCCATTCTGCCAGATAGCTGTCGGTATCGCGGGCTCCCGCCTTCATGGCAGCGCGGTCGATCGCCTGCTCGAAGCGCTCGGAGAGCGGAACCTTGTGCCCGCGCCGCCCCGATCCGACGATGACCTGGGCGGGAATGTCGCGCCAGTAGACGATGGTCACCTCGGGCATGGGGGCGGATCCTGCGGCTTGTCGCAGCGGGTTCTACGCCGGAATGCGACGCATGCAAGGACGCATTCCGACATGACGCGAACAGGGAGCGACCGTCCTTCGCATCCATCGCGTCACCCTTGCGCGAGAAACCGCCGAAGGGCTAGGCTGGGGGCAAGTTCAGATCGGAGGGCGCGACGGATGGCGCCCAGGCGTCCCACCCGCGCGGGCGCATTCCCGGTCCCGGTCGAGTCGCCCGCGCCGAAGGCCCCCGATCCGGCGTCGCTCTATGCGGCACTGGATCTGGGGACGAACAGCTGCCGGATGCTGATCGCCCAGCCGAAGGGTTCGGGCTTTCACGTCGTGGACAGTTTTTCCAAATCCGTCCAGCTCGGGCAGGGGCTCGAGGCGACGGGGCGGCTGTCGCGTGCCGCCATGGATCGCACCATTGCCGCGATGCGCATCTGCCGTCAGAAGCTTCAGCGCCACGATGTGCGGCGGATGCGTCTGGTGGCGACCGAAGCCTGCCGCCGCGCGCGCAACGGGGCGCAGTTCCTCGATCAGATCCGCCGCGAAACGGGCCTTGCCCTCGAGATCATCCAGCCCGAGGAGGAGGCCCGCCTGGCCGTCATCTCCTGCGCGCCGCTGGTCAGCACGCGGACCGAACAGCTGCTCGTGGTGGATATCGGCGGGGGCAGCACCGAGCTTGTCTGGATCGACCTGACCGCCGTGCCGCGGCGCGATCGCCCACGCGCGATCATGCGCCTGCATGCGGGCTTCCGGCAGGATCCCGGCCCCTTTCCGGTGGCACGCGTGGTGGACTGGATCAGCGTGCCGCTCGGCGTGGCCACGCTGCGCGACCAGTTCGCGGACGTCGCCGACGATGCCGCACGCTATGCCCTCATGTCCTGGTATTTCGAGGAAAATCTTGCCAGCTTCGCCCCTTCGGCATCGAACAGTCGCGCGAGGGGTTCCAGATCATCGGCACGTCGGGGACTGTGACCACGGTCGCCGCATCCCATCTCGGCCTGCGGCGCTACGACCGTTCCAAGGTGGACGGGCTGCGCATGACGTCGGATCAGATCGACGCCGTCGTGAAGGATTATCTCGCCCTCGGCCCGGAAGGACGGCGCAAGGATCCGCGCATCGGCAAGGACCGTCACGAGCTGATCATGTCCGGCGCCGCCATCCTTCAGGCCCTCATGCGGCTGTGGCCGACGGACCGGCTCTCGGTCGCCGATCGCGGCCTGCGAGAGGGGCTTCTCTATGCGCAGATGTGCGCCGATGGCGTGCTGGAGGATGTCCTCTGACAGGGCGGGCGGCTGACAGGGCGGGCGGCGACCGGGGCCGCCGGGGCCGGCTCCCCCCGGGGGTGTTGCGCGAATCGGGGGAAGAGCGCGCGTTGCGCGAACCATCTGTTAACCTTTTCCTGCGAGAACGGACCCCGTCACAGCCGCAACCCGCGAGAAGGAGACCCCGAACCGCACAACCAGAACCATCCGGGATCCATCCGCACCCGCTCCGTCCGGGTGGGGGAATCCGGCAGGGAACGATCCCCAGGAGAAGGACAGAGAGAACAGGAAGACAGGACAGCAGACCCGTTGCACCGCCCTTCCAGGGCCTCTACCCCCTCGGCATGGCCAAGCTCCATTTCATGTATTCGACCATGAATGCCGGCAAGAGCACCGTGCTTCTGCAGGCATCCTACAACTACAACGAGCGCGGGATGCAGACCTATCTGCTGACGGCGCGGCTCGACACGCGGGCGGGCGAGGGCAGGATCCATTCGCGGATCGGGATCGATGCGCCTGCGGACACCTATGATGCGGGTGACGATCTGTTTGTTCGCATCCGCGACCGTCTGGCCCGCGGGCCCTGTGCCTGCGTCTTCGTGGACGAGGCGCAGTTCCTCAGCCCCGCCCAGGTGTGGCAGCTTGCCCGGGTGGTGGACGATCTGGGCGTGCCGGTCATGGCCTTCGGCCTGCGGGTGGATTTCCGGGGCGAGCTGTTTCCCGGATCGGCGGCCCTGCTGGCCCTCGCCGACGAGATGCGCGAGGTGCGCACGATCTGTCATTGCGGGCGCAAGGCGACGATGGTCGTGCGGCGCGATGCCACAGGCGCCGTCCTGCGCGAGGGGGCCCAGGTGGAGATCGGCGGCAACGAGCGCTACGAATCGCTCTGCCGCCGCCACTGGCGCGAGGCCATGGGCGACCGCTAGCCGGGCTCAGACCGGATTGGGCAGCGCCCGCCCCTCGGCAAAGGCGACCAGGTTGTCGAGCGCCATCCGCCCCATCGCCTCGCGCACGCTGTGCGTCGCCGTGCCCAGATGCGGCAGCAGGACGACATTCTCCATCGCGCAGAGCCGGGGCGATACCTCGGGTTCGCGCGGATGGACATCGAGGCCCGCCCCCGCGATCCGTCCCGCTTCCAGGGCGGCGATCAGGGCCTCTTCGTCCACCACATCGCCGCGGGCGACATTGATGAGAAAGGCCGTGGGCTTCATGGCGGCCAGTTCGGCGGCCCCGATCAGCCCCTGCGTTCCTGCCCCTCCCGGCACGCAGAGCACCACGGCATCGGCCGCCGCCATCAGATCGCACAGCCGGTCCACCGGTCGCGCGGGCAGATCCACCGCCCGGGGCGAGCGGTTGTAATAGAGCACCTTCATCCCGAAGCCGAAATGCCCCCGCCGGGCGACGGCCTGCCCGATCCGTCCCATGCCGACGATGCCGAGCGTCATGCCCGTGACACTGGGTGCCGAGCATCTGGGTCGGCTCCCAGCCGGTCCAGCGCCCGGCGCGCAGCAGCCGCTCTCCCTCGCCCAGGCGCCGGGCCGTCATCAGGATCAGGGCGATGGCGATGTCGGCGGTTGCGTCCGTGACGGCACCCGGTGTGTTGGTCACCGCGATCCCGGCCGCCCGCGCCGCCGCCACGTCGATATGGTTCACGCCGACCCCGAAATTGGCCAGGATGCGGCAGCGGAACGGTCCCCCGGCAAAGACGCTCGCGGGGAAGGCGTCGCCCAGCGTCGGCAGGATCGCGTCATAGTCATGCAGCGCCTGCGCGGCCTCCCCGGGGCTGAGGCCCGAGGCGCCATCGCGGAAGACCGTCTCGAACCGGCTTGCGGCGAAGGCGCGGTTCGCCTCGGGCAGCCGGCGGGTGACAAGCAGCCTCAATGCAGTCTTCCCCCTTCGGGCACGTCGCGGTCCGGGGCGATCAGGACGACCGCGCCATCGGCATCCGGCACGCCCAGAACCAGCACCTCGGAGCGGAAGCGGCCGATCTGGCGGGGCGGAAAGTTGACCACGGCGAGGACCTGGCGCCCGATCAGCTCCTCGGGCCGGTAATGGACCGTGAGCTGGGCGGAGGACTGCCTCTCCCCGATCTCCGGGCCGAAGTCGATCCACAGCTTGATGGCGGGCTTGCGGGCCTCCGGATAGGGTTCGGCGCGGATCACGCGGCCCACGCGGATATCGACCTTGAGGAAGTCGTCGAAGGCGATGGTCATGCGCGTCCCAGCTCCCGGCTGCGGGCCGCCGCAGCGGCGACCGTGCGGCGCATCAGATCCGGCAGCTCTGCCATCAGCACCTCCAACCCTGCCTGTGTGGTGCCACCCGGCGAGGTGACGTCACGACGCAGCCGGGCCGGGTCCTCACCCGTCTGCCGGGCAAGCGTCCCCGCCCCCGCCACCGTGGCCCGCGCCAGCCGGAGGGCGAGATCCGGCGGCAGCCCTTCTGCCTCTGCGGCAGCAGCCAGCGCCTCGATGAGGTGGAAGACATAGGCCGGTCCGGAGCCGGACACCGCGGTCACCGCATCCATCTGTGCCTCGGATCCGAGGCGGACGACCTCGCCCACCGCGGCCATCAGCCTTTCGGCGAGGGCGAGATGGCGGTCCGTTGCAGCGGCATTGCCGATGAGGGCGCTGATTCCGCAGCCCACGGCGGCGGGCGTGTTGGGCATCGCGCGGATGACGGGCGTGCCTGTCCCCAGCCTGGCCTCGAAGGAGGCCAGCGGCGTGCCGGCCGCGATGGACAGGATCAGCGTGCGCCCTCCGCCAAGGCGCGACAGGGTGGGCAGGGCCTCGTCCATGACCTGGGGCTTGACCGCGATGACGGCGACGGCGGGCGCCTCCGGCATCGGGGCGTTCACCGCCACGCCGCATCCCGACAGCCAGTCCGAGGGGCGCGGCTCCAGGACATGGACGGCCGTCGCCGGCAGCCCACCCGCAAGCCAGCCCCGCAGCAGCGCCGTGCCCATCCTGCCGCAGCCGAGGAGCACCAGCCCCCTTGCCGCCACATCGTCCAGCTCCATCCCGTCCCCCGTTCTCCGCTGCCGGAAGACCCTAAGAGGACGGGATCGAGGCTTCAAGCGATCCGGTCAGGCGCGGCCATAGGCCTCGGCGATGGCCACCTCCATCGCGTCCTTCGCACCCCTGCCGCCATGGACGGCAAGCTGCACCGCCGGATAGAAGCGGTCGAAGGACAACATGGCGGCCCGGATCATGGTGTCGATCTGTTCCGGCACGGCAACCTGATCCCCTGCGAGCACGAGCCCGTAGCGGAACACCAGCAGCTTCTCCTCTTCCCACCAGGTAAAGCCGCCGGCCCAGCACAGGTCGTTCATCCGGTTCAGCAGATCGTAAAACACGGCCATCCGGTCGGCCGGCGGGTCGAGCTCGCAGGTGGCGATCAGGCGCAGCGTCTCGTCCGACGGGTTCCAGGCCAGCGTCAGCGCATAGGGACGCCAGATCCCCTCGAGCGTCATGGTGATCTGGTTGTCGGCCACGCGGTCGAACTCCCACTCATAGTGGGTGGCGACCGTTTCCACCACGTCGATGGGGTGGATGTCGCCGTCATCGAGGAAGATCTCGCTGTTCGTCATGGCACGGGCCCCTTGTTGGCGCCACGGGGGGCCGCGCCGGCCCCCCGGGCACGTCGCCTGCTCGCAGGGAGGGCCGGGTTCCGGCCGCTCCCGAGGACATGGTGCCCCCTGAAGAGGGCAAGTTAAAGCGGATTCTTGCGGAGGCTGTCGCGTCCTCGCGGCACAGGGAGCGGCGGTCACGCTCCGCCGGTCCGGCTCTCTGCCTCCGGGCCGGCATCCCCCGGTCCTGCGCCCCCGATGGCGGACTGCCCTCCGTCCCCCGGCTGGCCAGCGGCGGCGATCCGGCCTTCCAGCGCCGCAAGACGGACCGCCAGCGCGTCATTCTCCTCGCGGGCCTTCTGCGCCATGGCGCGCACGGCCTCGAATTCCTCGCGCGTCACGAGATCGCGATCGGCCAGCAGGCGATCCACAAGGCCCTTGAGCGCATTCTGCGCCTCCTCCCGCGCGCCTTGTGCCACGCCCATGGCATTGGTCATGAGCTGCGCGAGGTCGTCGAGGATCTTGTTGCGGCTGTGCATGGGCCCATCTCCGGCATCTGTGCGGGGGCATATGGGGGACGGAGGGGACGGGGACAAGGTTGACACCCCTCGGCAGCCCCGGCAGGGAAGCACCATGACCGGCCTGCCCTTTCCCGACATCTCTCCCGAAGCCTTCGCCTTCGACCTGTTCGGGGTCCATATCGCGCTGCGCTGGTATGCGCTGGCCTATATCGTCGGGATCCTGCTGGGCTGGCGGCTGTCTGTGGCCGCGCTGCGGCGCCCCGCCCTCTGGCGTGGCAGCCCGGCCATGACGCCGGCCCAGCTCGAGGCGCTGCTGACCTGGATCATCCTCGGCATCATCGCCGGGGGGCGGCTCGGCTATGTGCTGTTCTATCAGCCCGGTTACTATCTGGATCATCCCTGGGAGATCCCCGCCATCTGGCAGGGGGGGATGTCCTTTCATGGCGGCTTTCTCGGCGTCTGCCTCGCGATCCTGCTCTTTGCGCGCCATCATGGCCTGCCTCTCGGCGGGGTGGCGGACACGATCGCGCTTGCCTCTCCGCCGGCGATCCTGCTGGGGCGCATCGCCAACTTCGTCAATGCCGAGCTCTGGGGCCGGCCCACGACACTGCCCTGGGGCGTGGCCTTTCCCGGAGAGGCCGCGCAAAACTGCCCCGGAATCGAGGGGATCTGCTTCCGCCATCCCTCCCAGCTCTACGAAGCGGGACTCGAAGGACTGCTGCTGGGGCTGCTGCTGATCCTCATGGCCTTCCGCTGGGGGGCCCTGCGGCATCGCTGGCTGCTCTGCGGCACTTTCCTGCTCGGCTACGGAGTCTCGCGCTTTCTTGTCGAATTCGTCCGCCAGCCGGATGCGCAGTTCGTCTCACCCGGCAATCCGCTGGGTCTGGCGCTGCACTGGAACGGCTGGGGCCTGACGATGGGGCAGGTGCTGACGCTGCCGCTGATCGCAGCGGGGCTCATCCTTGTGCTGCGGGTGCGCCGCAGCGGCCGGGTCGCACCGGCGTGACGCCGCTCGCCGGTCTGATCGCGGCGCGCATCGCCGAAGGCGGCCCCCTGACCGTCGCCGACTACATGGCCGAATGCCTGCTGCATCCGCGCCATGGCTATTACGTCACGCGCGATCCGCTGGGGGCGGGCGGCGATTTCACCACCGCCCCCGAGATCAGCCAGATGTTCGGCGAGCTGCTGGGGCTGGCCCTGGCGCAGGCCTGGCTCGATCAGGGGGCGCCGGCCCCGGTGATCCTGGCCGAACTGGGGCCGGGCCGGGGCACGCTGATGGCCGATGTGCTGCGCGCCACCGCGCATGTCCCCGGCCTGCATGCCGCGCTCTCGGTCCATCTGGTCGAGGCCTCGCCGGTGCTGCGCGCGCTGCAGGCCCGCCGCGTTCCGCAGGCCCGATGGCATGACCGCCTGGAGGATCTGCCCGAAGGGCCCCTGCTGCTGCTGGCGAACGAATTCCTCGATGCCCTGCCGATCCGCCAGTTCGTCCGCAAGGGAGGGGGCTGGGCCGAACGGGTCGTCGGCCTGCAGGATGGCCGGCTGACCTGGGGGCTGATGCCGCCCGTCCCGGTCCCTGCCCTGGCAGCGCGTCTTGCCGACACGGAGGACGGCGACATGGTGGAGCTCTGCCCCGCCCTGCCCGGCATCGTGGCCGAGATCGGCCGACGGATCGCGGCGCATGGGGGTGCGGCCCTGATCGTGGACTATGGCGACAGCCGCCCCTTGGGCGACACGCTTCAGGCGGTCGCGCGGCACAGAAGGGTCGATCCGCTTGCCACGCCGGGCGAGGCGGATCTGACCGCGCATGTGGACTTTGCCGCCGTGGCCGAGGCGGCCGCCCCGGCCTGTGCCACCGGACCGGTGCCGCAGGGGGTGGTCCTGCAACGCCTGGGAATCCTCCAGCGCGCCGCCGTCCTGGCCCGCCGCCTTTCGGGCCCGGCGCTCGAGAGCCATCAGGCCGCCCTCCACCGCTTGACCGCGCCCGAGGAAATGGGAACGCTGTTCAAGGTCATGGGCCTTCACCCTGTCTCTGCTCCTCCGCCACCCGGTCTTGTCCCGTGATGCTCGACATCATCACCTCCCCCCTTCTCGAACCGCTCCGGCACGGCTTCTTCGGCCGGGGGGGCGGAGCCTCTTCCGGTGTGTTCGCAGGGCTCAACTGCGGGCCCGGCTCCACCGATCAGGCCGAGGCCGTGGGCATCAACCGCGCCCGCGTGGCACAGGCGATGGATGTGGCGCCCGAAGCGCTGGTCGGGGTGCATCAGGTCCATTCCGCGGATGTGATCGTCGTGGATGGCCTGCCCTCTCTCCCCCGTCCCCGCGCCGATGCCCTTGTCACGCGGGTGCCGGGTCTCGTGCTCACGGTGCTGACCGCCGACTGCCAGCCGGTCCTTTTGGCCGATCATGAGGCCGGCGTGATCGGGGCGGCCCATGCCGGCTGGCGCGGCACGCTGGCCGGCATCCTCGAGGCGACGATCGAGGCCATGGAATCCCAGGGGGCCGTTCGCGGGCGGATCCGTGCCGTGATCGGCCCCACGATCAGCCAGCGTGCCTATGAGGTCGGCCCCGAACTGATGGACGAGGTCCTGGCCGATGAGGCGGGGGCGGCGCGATTCTTCGCCCAGGGGGCAGGCGACCGTCTCCAGTTCGATCTGCCGGGTTACGGCCTGTGGCGGCTGCGTCGTGCCGGCGTGGCCGAGGCCGAATGGACGCGCCACTGCACCTATTCCGATCCCGCGCGCTTCTACAGCTATCGCCGCTCCGTTCAGGGGCGCGAGGCCGATTACGGCCGCCTGATTGCCGCGATCCGGCTCTGATTGCGGCAGCAGGGGGCCGCGGAAATCCCATCTTCATCCCTTTGGCGTCAGAATGCCGACGCGATCGGCCTTCACTGTGGGGGGGCTGGATCCGTGCGAGTCGGATCCGTCACAGAAGGACGAGATCATGCGCCATCCCCCCCGCTGGATCCGCTCGGCCCTCGAGGCTGCCGCGCTGTGCCGCATCCGTCTGCCCTGGGAACGGGGCCTGCGCCGCGCCGCCATGATCGCCAGACGCGCCGCCACGCAGGCAGGTCCGCTGTCCCTCTCCGCCATGCCGGAGCCGGCCCTCGTCCCCGTCCCGATCCGCCGCGCCTCCTGAGGTGCCCTGGCCTCGCAGACCCGATCTGGTGCAGCCATGACCCGACACGACCCCGCCGTCGCGCTGCATGCCCCGATCGCAGTGCCCCCGCGCCGACCCGCCCCTCCCCTGCGCCGGGTCGAGATTGCCTGGCTTGCACCGGGCGGCAACCCGGAGGAGACGGTCCGGCTGGTTCCGGCCATTCCCCCCTTTGACGAAGCCTTTGCCGCCTTTGCCCGCGGCACGCTGATTCCGACGGCGCGGGGCCCCGTCGCGGTGGAGGATCTCTGGCCGGGGGACATGCTGCGAACCGCAGACGGGACGATGCGGCGTCTGGTCTGGCGGGGCGCGACGATGATCGTCCCCCAGGGGCCTGGGCAGGATCCGGCGATGACCCGCCTCATCCGCATCGCGGCCGATGCGCTGGGCGTGGCGCGGCCCGAACAGGATCTCGTGCTCGGCCCGCATGCCCGTCTGGTTCACCGCCATCCCGGCATCCGCATGCTGACCGGGCGCGAGATGGCCGCCATTCCTGCGGCCGACTTCGTCGATGACGACGGGATTGTCGTCATCACGCCACCGGCACCCGTTCAGGTCTTCCATCTTGGCCTCGAGCGGCAGGAACGTCTGCTCGCCAATGGCGTCGAGGTGGAGAGCTTCCATCCCGGTCCGGCCCATGCCACCCCGCTCCGGGGCGATCTGCTGGATCTCTATCTGTCCTGTTTTCCCGGCCGACTGACGCTTACCGATTTCGGCGAGGTCGAACTGCCGCGCCTGCGGCTGAAGGATCTCGACCTGTTCGATGCGGCCTGAAACGGCTCAGCTTCTCCGCACGGGCTCGCGCAGCAGGACGATCTCCTCCGCCATGGTCGGGTGGACAGCCAGCGTGCGGTCGAAGTCCTCCTTGGTGGCGCCCATGCCCATGGCGATGGCGGCAAGCTGGATCATCTCTCCTGCCTCCGGGGCCACGATATGGATGCCCAGCACCCTGCGCGTCCGGCGGCTGACCACAAGCTTCATGAGCACGCGGTCGGGCCGTCCGGCAAAGGCCGTGCGCATGGGACGGAAGGATGTCGCATAGACGTCGATCGGTTCCTGTTCGCGGGCCTGCTCCTCGGTCAGACCCAGCGTCCCCAGTTCGGGCTGGGTGAAGACAGCCGAGGGCACGAGGGCATGGTCCACCGGCGTCGGATTGCCACGGAACACCGTCTCGACAAAGGCCATGGCGTCGCGGATCGCCACCGGAGTAAGCTGGGGCCGGTCCGTCACATCGCCGAGGGCATAGATCGAGGGCACGGCCGTCTGCGAATAGGCATCCACCTCGACATGTCCGCGCCGTCCCAGCTTCACGCCGAGGCGTTCGAGACCCAGCCCCTCGGTATTCGGTGACCGTCCGGTGGCGAAGAGCACCGCGTCGAAGACCCGTTCGGTGCCGTTGGTCGCCTTGACCTTGACGGGGCCCCGGGGGCGGGAGGCAGGTTCGGGAGAGATCTCGCCTGCCGGCAGGTCGAAATCCTCCTCGGGATGGCCGAGGCAGATCAGATCCGTCCCCACATGCAGGTCGATCCCGCGTGCCTTCAGCGCCTCGGCGACAAGGCCCCGGGCTTCGTCGTCGAAGCCGCGCAGGATCTGGGCGCCGCGGTAGAACTGCGTCACGGCCACGCCCATGCCGTTGAAGATGGCGGCCATCTCGCAGGCGATGTAGCCGCCGCCGACGATGAGCAACGACCGCGGCAATGTCTCGAGGCCGAACATGTCGTCCGAGACGAGGCCGAGCGCGGCCCCCCGCAGTGCCGGCCGTGCGGGCCTTCCGCCTGTCGCGACAAGGATGTGGCGCGCACTCAGCCTCGTGCCATCCGCGAGCTGCACCGTATGGGGGTCCTCGATGGCCGCCCTCTGGTGATGGACGGTCACGCCCGCCGTCTCGAGGAGGCGTCCATAGACCCCCTCGAGGCGGTCCAGCTCGCGCTGGAGGCGGTCGCGGAAGCGTGCCCAGTCAAAGCGCGGTTCCCCCTCGAGCGCCCAGCCGTATTCAGGCGCAAGATCCAGCATCTCCTCGAACTGGGAGGCGAAGACCATCAGCTTCTTGGGCACGCAGCCGCGGATGACGCAGGTACCGCCCAGGCGGCTCGATTCGGCCAGGGCGACGCGCGCGCCGGTCTGCGCCGCCATGCGCGCGGCGCGCACCCCGCCCGAGCCGCCGCCGATCACGAAGAGATCGAGGTCGAAGGCCATGGCCGTCAATCCGCAATGTCGGTGAAGACGTTGTCGCCCTCGGCGAGGTCCACGCGTGTTTCCTCGGTCCCGCCGGAGGCGAGGTCATGCACCTCCACGCGCCCGTCGCCATGTCCCATCACAAGCGTGTCGCAGATATCGAGGAACAGCCCGTTCTCCACCACGCCGGGGATCTGGTTCAGCACCAGCGAGAGCTGACGGGCGTTGCCGATCCGGTTCAGATGCAGGTCGATGATGTAGTGCCCTTCGTCGGTGACGAAGGGCATGTCGCCATTCATGCGCAGGCTGGTCGTCCGTCCCAGCACATCCATCCCGACCAGCACTTCCTCGATCAGGGCACGCGTGGCTGTCCATCCGAAGGGCACCACCTCCACGGGCAGCGGGAAGGCGCCCAGCGTCTCCACGCGCTTGCCTGCATCGGCGATGACCACCATGCGGTCCGAGGCCGTGGCGACGATCTTTTCCTGCAGGAGCGCCCCGCCGCCGCCCTTGATCAGGTTGAGCGAGCCATCCACCTCGTCGGCCCCGTCGATGGTCAGGTCGAGCCAGCGGGCCTCCTCGAGGGAGATCACCTCGATTCCTTCCTCGCGGGCCAGATCCGCCGTGCGCGTCGAGGTCGGCACGCCCCGGAAGCGCAATCCCTCCTCGCGCCATCGCTCGCCCAGGCGGCGGATCAGGAAGGCGGCTGTGGAGCCGGTCCCGAGCCCGACCTTCATGCCTCCTTCCACGAAATCGGCGGCACGGCAGGCTGCGGCGCACTTGGCACGGTCGAGAGGGGTCAGGGTCATCGCGGGCCTCCGGTCGGGGGACAGCCCAAGGCTATAGGCCAGCTTCCCGCCGGGGGCGAGTCCCGCAGGGGGCGATGCCGCTTTTGCAGGCCAAGGGGACGCGGGCATGCGCCGTTTCCCGGTGACCGTGCCTATGATGCACCCGATCCCCTCCGGAGTCTGTGGCGATGTTCCTGTCCGTCTTCGACATGTTCAAGATCGGCATCGGTCCGTCCTCCTCGCACACGATGGGGCCGATGGTTGCTGCCGGCCGCTTTCTGGATCTGCTGCGCGCGCAACCGTTCCGCGTGGCCGGGCTGCGCGCCTCGCTGCACGGCTCTCTGGCCTTCACCGGCGTCGGCCATGCCACGGATCGCGCGGTGATTCTCGGGCTCGAGGGGTTCCTGCCCGAATCCTACGATGCCGACGCGGCCGAGGCCGCGCTGACCCGCATCCGCGAGGAACGGCTGGTCCGTCCCGCAGGACTGCCGCCGCTGCGCTTCGATCCGGCGACCGATCTCCGCTTCGACTACGGCCCCGCCCTGCCCGGCCATGCCAACGGGCTGATCCTGCGGGCCACCGATGCCCAGGGCGATGTCCTTGTCGAGGAGACCTATTATTCGATCGGCGGCGGCTTTGTCCTCACCGCGGCCGAACTGGCCCGGGGCCGCTCAGCCGATGAGGGGCCCCCCGTTCCCTATCCCTTCGACAGTGCAGAAAGCATGCTGCGGATGGCGCGCGAATCAGGCCTCTCGATCGCGCAGATGAAGCGCGCCAACGAACTGACCCGCCGGGATGCGGCCAGCCTCGACCGGGGCCTTGCCCGCATCTGGGAGGTGATGAATGCCTGCATCGAACGCGGCCTCTCGACCGAGGGAATCCTGCCCGGCGGCCTGAAGGTGAGGCGCCGCGCCGCGGCGATCCACCGTTCCCTGCTGGCCGAACGGGGCCTGAACCTGACCGCGCCCCACACGATCAACGACTGGATGTCGGCCTATGCGATGGCCGTCAACGAGGAGAACGCCAGCGGCGGGCAGGTCGTCACCGCGCCGACCAATGGCGCCGCCGGCGTGGTGCCCGCCGTGATCCGCTACTGGCTCGATCATGTTCCCGGCGCCACGGCCTCGCGGGTGGGGGAATTCCTGCTGACGGCGGCCGCGATCGGCGGTCTGATCAAGTACAACGCCTCCATCTCCGGGGCCGAATGCGGCTGCCAGGCCGAGGTCGGATCGGCCTCCGCCATGGCCGCGGCCGGGCTTTGCGCGGTCATGGGGGGCACGCCCATGCAGGTGGAGAATGCCGCCGAGATCGCGCTCGAGCATCATCTTGGCATGACCTGCGACCCGGTGAAGGGCCTCGTGCAGGTGCCCTGCATCGAGCGGAACGGCCTCGGGGCGATCAAGGCCGTCTCTGCGGCTTCCCTTGCGCTGCGGGGGGATGGCACGCATTTCGTTCCTCTCGATGCCGCCATCGAGACGATGCGCCAGACTGGCCAGGACATGCATGAAAAATACAAGGAAACCTCGCTCGGCGGGCTTGCCGTCAACGTGCCGAACTGCTGATTGGCCCGCGATGGCAGAAGGAAGACCCCATGACACCGCGCAGGATCATCATCGACACGGACCCCGGCCAGGATGACGCGGTGGCGATCCTGCTGGCCCTCGCCTCGCCCGAGCTGGAGGTTCTGGGCATCACGACGGTTGCGGGGAATGTGCCGCTGCCGCTGACGGCGCTCAATGCCCGCAAGGTGGTGGAGCTGTCGGGGCGCAGGGTTCCCGTCATGGCCGGCTGTGACCGCCCGCTGGCGCGGGATCTGGTCACCGCCGAATATGTCCATGGCAAGACCGGCCTCGACGGCATCGATCTGCCGGAGCCGGCGCTGCCGCTCGATCCCCGCCATGCCGTCGATTTCCTGATCGAGACGCTGCGGCAGGAGCCCGCCGGCACCGTCACCCTCTGCCCGCTGGGGCCGCTCACCAACATTGCCACGGCCTTCCGCCGCGCCCCGGACATCGTGGGGCGGGTGCAGCAGATTGTGCTGATGGGCGGCGGCCTGTTCGAGGGGGGCAATGTCACCCCGGCGGCCGAATTCAACATCTATGTGGATCCCGAGGCGGCCGACATCGTCTTCCGCTCTGGCCGTCCGCTCACCGTCCTCCCTCTCGACTGCACCCACCAGGCGCTGACATCACGGGCGCGCATTGACCGCTTCCGCGCGATGGGAACCCGCGTGGGCGAGGCCGTCGCCGCCTGGCTGGACTTCTTCGAGCGTTTTGACGTGGAGAAATACGGCTCCGAAGGGGGCCCCCTGCACGATCCCTGCGTGATCGCCTGGCTGCTGCGGCCCGATCTGTTCCGCGGGCGTCTGATCAATGTCGAGGTCGAGACCCGCAGTCCCCTGACCCGCGGCATGACCGTCGCCGACTGGTGGGGCGTCACGGACCGGCCGCGCAATGCCACCTGGCTGCGCGAGGTGGATGCCGAGGGGTTCTTCGATCTTCTGACCGAGCGGCTCGCCCGGCTGTGACCGGCCGGCCGCGCAGGGGGGCCGTCAGCTTCGCCGGTAGAGCACCACCACCACAGGGGCCAGCAGCACCGTCAGCAGGGCGGGTGCCATCAGCGCGAGCCCGATCCCGCCCGGCGTTGCCGTCCCGTCGAACAGCCCGCGCAGGGCTGTTGCGACATGCGACACCGGATTGTGCTCGACGAAGCTGCGCAGCCAGCCCGGCATTGTCTCGGGCGCGACCATGATATTGGAGGCGAAGACCAGCGGAAAGACGAAGGTGAAGCCGAAGGTCATCACCGTCATGGGCGTCCGCACCAGAAGGCCGATGACCAGAAAGATCCAGCCGGTGCCGAAGCCCACGGCGAGCAGCAGCAGGAAGGCCCCGGCCGTGCCGATCAGGCCGGCCGGCGAGCGATAGCCCAGAAGCAGGCCGATCCCCAGGATGATCCCCCCTGCAATCAGGTGGCGCAGGATATCGCCCACCATCAGCCCGGCAAAGGGGGCCAGCGACCAGATCGGCAGGCTGCGGAAGCGGTCGAACAGCCCCTTCTGGCGGTCGGTGCACAGACCGACCCCCGAATAGACGGAATTGAAGATCACCGTCTGCACCAAAATGCCGGGGAGGAAGAACTGCAGATAGTCCCGTGGACTTCCCGCGAGCGCGCCGCCGAACACGAAGGTGAACAGCAACGTGAACATGATGGGCGTCATCACGAGGTCGAAGAGCTGCTCGGGCACATGTCTGAACTTCAACACCGCCCGCCAGCCGAAAGTCAGCGCATGGGTCAGGGGCGAGGGACGCGGGGGACGCCCGACATGGCGCAGTGCGACAGAGCCGATCCGCGGCGGTTCCGTGAGATCCTTCATCTCCGTCCCTCCGGCTTGCCCGTGAGGGCGAAGAACACCTCGTCCAGCGTGGGCTGGCCCATGCGGAAATCCGCGATCCCGATCCCTTCGGCCAGCAGGACGGCCAGCACGGCATGGGCGCGGGCGGCATCGGGGGACGGGAACGGACAGCTCGGCCCCTTCGGCGGATCGCTGCACCGGCTGGCCCGTCGCACGCGTCAGCGCCGCTACCGCCCGGTCCGGATCGGCGAGCGGTGTCACATGAAGCACGCCCGAACCGGTCTGCAGCTTGAGCTGCCGGCTGGTGCCCTCGGCGATCTTGCGGCCATGGTCGATGACGGCGATCCGGCCGGCAAGCTGGTCCGCCTCCTCGAGATACTGGGGCGTCAGCAGGATCGTGACGCCCGTTGCCGCAAGATCCCGGATGAGCGACCAGACCCCTGCGCGCGCCGAAGGGTCGAGGCCGGTCGTCGGCTCGTCGAGGAACAGCAGTCCCGGCGTCACGACAAGCGAGGCCGCGATATCGAGACGGCGGCGCATCCCGCCCGAATAGCTCTTGACCTGTTTGCCGGCGGCCTCCGTCAGGTCGAAGGCCTGGAGCAGCTCATCGGCCCGCTCCCCTGCCGCGCGGCGGCCAAAGCCCCAGAGGCGGGCCAGCAGCACCAGATTCTCCCGTCCCGTGAGATCCTCATCGAGCGAGGCGAACTGCCCGGTCATGCTGATGACACCGCGCACCCCGTCGGGATCGCCGATCAGGTCATGACCCATGATCGTGGCCGAGCCCGCATCGGGGCGCAGCAATGTGGCCAGCATCCGCAGCAGCGTCGTCTTGCCGGCGCCATTCGGGCCGAGAACGGCAAAGATCGTGCCGCGGGGCACATCGAGATCGATGCCGTCCACGGCCGTCAGCCTGCCGAAGCGTTTGACCAGCCCGCGCGCGCAGATGGCCGGTGAGTCGGTCGCGTCGAGGGGCATGGATTCGGTCCGTCGGGGGGGGGAGGGAGAGATCAGAACAAAACGAGCACATTCGGGATGCCGAGTCAATCTCGATCGGCGTCAACCCCTGTGCAGACGTGTTGCGACGGTCACAATGGCAAAGATACCGACGGCCACCGCGACAATGGAGGGCCCCACCGCGGCATCCGCGAGCACGGCCAGCCCCAGCCCGCCCAGTGCCGCCCCCGCGCCGATCCCCGCAGGAAGCCCCAGGCCATGCCTTCGGGCGTGCAGGCCAGGCCCCGGGCGGCGGCGGCCGGGATGATGAGCAGGGCGATGACGAGCAGCGCCCCCACGATGCGGATGGCTGCGGCGACGACCACGGCCAGCAGCAGCGACAGCAGCAGGCTGCCCCGTCGCGGATCCATTCCCGCCGCCCGGGCCAGGTCCGGCGACAGGGTCGATGTCAGCAGCAGCCCCCAGTGCCAGCGCACCAGCCCTGCCACCAGCCCGGCACCCGCCCAGATCATCAGCAGGTCGCCGCGCCCGACCGTCAGGATGTCGCCGAACAGCCAGGCTTCGAGACTGATCCGCGGCCCCGGCAGGATGGCGGCTGCGAAGAGGCCGAGCCCGAGCGCCCCATGGGCGATCACGCCCAGCACCGCATCGGCGCCGATCCCCCGTTCGGCCAGCAGCCAGACCAGCAGGGCCGTCGCTCCGGCCGTGGCCAGGATGCCGGAGACAGGAGGCAGCCCGAGCCCCAGCGACAAGGCCACGCCCAGGATCGAGGCATGGGCGGTGGCATCGCCGAAATAGGCCATGCGTCGCCAGACCACGAAACAGCCCAGAATCCCCGAGGCCAGCGCCACCCCCAGCGCCCCCAGCGCCGCCCTCATCAGGAAATCGTCGAGCATCAGGCGCCCTCGGAAAGCGGCGAATGGTGATGGGCGGCGTGGTCCGTGTGGTCGTGACGATGCCGGTAGAGCGCCAGCGCGCCCTGCGTTCCGGTGCCGAACAGCTCGCGCCAGGCGGGCGCGGCCGAGACGACGGCCGGTGTGCCTTCGCAGCAGATATGGCCGTTGAGACAGATCACGCGGTCGGACGCGCTCATGACCACATGGAGATCGTGCGAGACCATCAGCACCGCGCAACCCAGCCGGTCGCGGATCGCCTCCAGGCGCCGGTAGAAGGCCGAGGCTCCCGGCTGATCGAGGCCCTGCGTCGGCTCGTCGAGGATCAGCAGATCCGGCTCGGGCAGGATCGCGCGGGCCAGCAGCACGCGCTGGAACTGTCCGCCCGAAAGGGCCGCCATCTGCCGTCCTTCCAGTCCGGAGGCCCCGGCCTCCTCCAGCGCGGCGCAGGCGTGTGTGTCCTCCACCGGATGGGGCAGATCGAGGAAGCGGCGCACCGTGATGGGCAGGGTCGGATCGATATGGAGCTTCTGGGGCACATAGCCGATGCGCAGGCCGGGTCTGCGCATCACGCGGCCTGCCGCGAGCGGGACGGCGCCGATCAGGGCGCGCAGCAGCGTGGACTTGCCGGAGCCGTTGGGCCCGACGATGGTGACGATCTCGCCGGGCCGGATGTGCAGCGTCACATCCTGAAGGACGCGCAGGCGCCCCTGCCGCACCGCGATTCCCTCGGCCGCGACCAGGGTCATGCCTTCCCGTTCCGGCAATCGGGGCAGAGTCCCTGCATCTCGACGACGCGGCGTTCCACGGCAAATCCCGGGGTGGTGGGGGTCTGATCCGGCAGGGGCTCCTCGGCGACGCGGCGGCAACGGCGGCAGACGAGAAAGGCCGCTTCATGGGTCTTGCCGGGCCGGGCGCAGGCGACAAAGGCCTGCAGCGCCTCGATCCTGTGCACGAGGCCCTGTTCGACGAGGAAGGACAGCGCGCGATAGGCCACGGGCGGCTGGCTGCCGAAACCATCCTCGCGCAGGCGTTCCAGGACGTCATAGGCGCCCAGTGCCCGATGCGATTCGAGCAGGATCTCGAGCGTCCGCCGCCGCACGGGGGTCAGCCGCTCGCCGCGTTCTGCGCAGGCGGCCTCGGCGGCGGCAAGGGCCTCGCGCCGGCAGGTGGCATGATCATGGCTGTCGAAGGCTCGGGTCATGGGGCGGGGAACTCCTATCAGCCGGTCCGGGGCCACCGCAAGGGTTCCGTTACATCGTAACAAGACGTCTTGTTATACCATAACATCCCCGATAGGAACCGGCCGAATCGACACGGAGGTCCCATGCGACTGCATCTGTCCGTCCTTGCCCTTCTGGCCACCCCTGCCATGGCGGAGAACGCGCCGCGTGTCCTGGCGGATATCGGGCCGGTTCACAGCCTTGTCGCCATGGTCATGGAGGGGGTGGGCGAACCCTCGCTCGTCGTGCCGCCCGGCACCTCGCCGCATGACATGGCGCTGCGTCCCTCCGATGCGGCCGCCCTGACCGAGGCGGATCTGATCGTCTGGACCGGGCCGGTCATGCTGCCCTGGCTGGACACCGCCATCGGAAGCCTGGCGCCGGAGGCCAGGATCCTCACCCTCCTCGAGACAGAGGGATGGGAGCCGCTGATCCTCGGCGCCCGTGCCGATCTGGCCGATCATGATCACGAGGATCACGACGATCACGATGATCACGGCGAACATGAGGATCACGAGGATCACGACGATCACGCCCATGCCGGCAGCCATGACCATGAGGGGGACGACCATGGCCATGACGGCCATCACGACCATGCTCATGGCGTGCCCGGCGAGATCGACCCCCATGCCTGGCTCGATCCGGCGGTGGCCGCCGTCTGGGTCGGGGCCATTGCGGGGGCCCTGTCGGATCTCGACCCCGCGCATGCCGAGACCTACCGGAGCAATGCCGAGGCCGCACAGGCCCGCCTGACGGAACTGGCTGCCGATCTGCGGGCCCGGATGGCCCCGCTCGGGGATCGCCGGTTCCTGGCCGGCCATGATGCCTATGCCTATTTCGAACGGGCCAGCGGCCTGTCCTCGGCCGGATCGGTGGCCGATTTCACGGGCGCGCCGCCCTCCCCCGCCACCATCGCGGCCTTGCGCGATACGGCCCTTTCCGGGGGCGCCTCCTGCCTTCTGCTCGATTCGGAAACCGATCCGGCCTGGGCCACGACCTTGGGCGAGGGGGCGGATCTGCGCACCGCCATGGCCGATCCGGAAGGGGTATTCCTGGAACCCGGCCCGGATCTCTATCCGGCCCTGATCGAAGGGCTCGCCGCAGCCCTGGAGGACTGCCTCGGCGGCTGACGCGACAGGGCCGCCAGGGCGGATGCCCGGCGGCCCCTTTCCTGTCCGCGTGGTCGGGAGGTCACGACGCGGGCAGCAGCACCTTGTCGATGACGTGGATGACGCCATTCGACTGATCCACATCGGCGATGGTCACCATCGCGGTGCCCCCCCTGCTCGTCGGTGAGCTGAAGGCCATCATCGGTCATGCGGGCCTCGATCACGCAGCCCCCCACCGTGGTCACCTTGGCCACACCCCCATTGGCGAGCAGTTCGGCGAATTCGGCCGAGAACAGCTCGTCGGCGACGACATGGCAGGTCAGGATCTTGCGGAGCTGCTCGATGTTCTCGGGCATCAGCAGCGTCTCGACCGTCCCTGCGGGCAGCGCGGCAAAGGCCTCGTTGGTGGGGGCGAAGACGGTGAAGGGGCCGGGGCCGGCCAGCGTCTCCACAAGGCCCGCGGCCTGCACCGCGGCCACCAGGGTCGTGTGATCGGCCGAATTGACCGCATTCTCCACGATGTTGCGTTCGGGGAACATGGGAGCCCCGCCGACCATCGGGTTCTCGCCATGCATTTCGGCCAGGGCGGCCGAGGCGGCGAGCGTCAGGACGGAGGCAGCAAGAAGGGTCTTCATCGGTCGTCTCCCATCGGATTTCTGTCCGGCCGGTCCGGTCCGGCTCCGATGGGCAGTCACGCGGGGCGATGGCCGGAGTTTCGCCTTTCGTCGGCGATCACGGAATCGTGTTCCCCGCCCGGCAGGCCTCGGGCCTTCAGAAATCGGTGGGGGCCCCACCCTCGCGCTTGCGCCGCTCGACGAATTCCGTGAGCTCCTGCCGGATGGCCGGGTCCATCGGCGGCTCCTCGAAATGATGCAGGATCTCCTTGTAGAGCCGATGGGCGCGTTCGGCCGTCCAGACGGCGCCGGCGGCATCGAAGGCCTCCCAGTTGCGCCAGTCGCTGACGAAGGGGGCATAGAAGGCCGTCTCGTAGCGGGCCTGGGTATGGGCGATGCCGAAATAATGCCCCGCGGATCCCACCTCGCGGATGGCGTCGAGGGCGATCGAATCGGGTGTGGTATCCCAGATGGCGGGCTCCATGTAGCGCTGGATCATCTGGAGCATCTCGCAATCCATGACGAACTTCTCGGGGCTGGCGATCAGCCCCCCCTCGAGCCAGCCGGCGGCGTGATAGACCATGTTGGTTCCCGACTGGACCGCCGACCAGAGCGAATTGCAGGTCTCCCACATGGCCTGGGCATCGGGGACATTGGCCGTGCAGGTGCCGCTGGCGCGCAATGGCAAGCCGTAGAAGCGGGCCATCTGGCCGGTCATCTGGGTCGCGCGCATGTATTCCGGGGTGCCGAAGGCGGGGGCGCCGCTGCGCATGTCCACATTCGAGGTGAAGGTGCCGATCACGCAGGGGCAGCCCGGCTGCACCCACTGGAACAGCGCGATGGCCGACAGCGCCTCGGCGATCGACAGCGTCACGGCGCCGGCCATCGTCACCGGAGCCATGGCACCGGCCAGAGTGAAGGGCGTGACGATCACCGCCTGACCCCGCCGGATCATGCGCAGGCAGCCATCGATCATCGGCTGGTCGTGCTTGAGCGGCGAGGTGGAGTTGATGTTGGTATACATCCGGGGCGTCGCGCGGAACTCCTCTTCCGTATAGCCCCCGGCGATGCGCACCATCTCCATCGCATCCTCGATGCGTTCCCGGCCCAGCGAATAGGCGTGGCAGACCTTGTCCGTCAGGGTCAGCTTGTCGAACAGGACATCGAGATGGCGCACCGAGGGATGCACATCCACCGGCTCCACCGGATAGCCGCCCGCGAAATGGATACAGTTGAAATGCTGGGTGAGCCGGAACAGGTTCGCGCAATGGGCCCGCGTGCCCGGCACCTTCCGTCCGATTTCCAGATCCCAGTAGTTGGGCGGGGACGAGACATTGCCGAACAGGAGATACCGTCCGCCGATGGGCAGCGTCCTTTCCGGGTTGCGCGGGGTGATGGAGAATTCGCGGGGGGCACGGGCGACCATCTCCATGACCCAGTCGCGGCCCATGCGGACATTCGTGCCCTCGACCGTGCAGCCGGCCTGGCGGAAGAGGGCCAGCGCTTCCTCGTTCAGGAATTCGATGCCGATCTCCTCGAGCACACGCATGGCGCCGTCATGGATCGCCTGCACGCCTTCTTCGGTCAGGGGTTCGGTCGGGCGGTCGTGGTTGACGGGGATGCGCCAGGACATCTGCTCATGGGCGGCACTGCCCCGCCGCTGGGCGTTGCCGGCGCGCCCGCCGCCGCGGCGCCGGGCCTTCGGGTTCGCGGCCTCTGTCAGATCATTCGCCATGCGCGCCTCCCCCTGTTGCAGGGCAAGCCTAACGCGCCCCCGGGCTGCCGGGCCGACCGGAACGCGACATGTGTCGTCGCGGACGGATCATGAGCAGGTGGCAATCCAGTCCGGCAGTGTCGCGATGCTTTCCAGCACCACCTCTGCCGCCGGGGCCAGCGTCTCGCGCCCGGCGACGCCGGTCAGGACGCCGATCCCCCGCATCCCGGCCGCCCGGGCGGCAGCCAGATCATGCAGGCTGTCACCGACCATGGCGCAGTCCGCCGGATCGAGGCCCGCGGATTCGGCAAAGGCGAGGAGCTGACCCGGCCCGGGCTTGCCGCCCCAGCCGCTGTCATAGCCGGCGACAAAGCCGAACAGATCGTCCACCCCGCCCCGGCGAGATGCACCCGCGCCGGGCCCTCGCTGTCATTGGTGGCGAGGCCCAGGGTCAGCCCCATCGCCTTCAGCCGGCCCAACACCTCGCGCAGGGGGGCGGCCTCGACCTGCGGCACCTGTGCGGCCAGCGCATCCATCCGCGCGCGAAGTGATTCGCCATCCGTCCAGGGCAGGAGCGGCAGCATCGCCGCGGCCACGGTCTCCGTGGTATGGGCGATGGCCAGGCTGTCGGGGCGGAAGCGGCCCGTGGCCAGGTCGTAACCCAGCACCTCGGCCAGTTGCGCCGCCAGGGCAGGATCCCCGCGTGATTCGACCTCGATCAGGCGGCGGGACCACAGGCCCCAGGTGGACTGGAAGTCGAACAGCGTGCCGTCCTTGTCGAAGATCACTCCGGCGATGCGCGGCATCCTGCCGATCTCCTTAACCGGTTCTATACAAAAGTTAGCCTGCTTTCAGGGCCATTCGTGGCGCCGTCCGCCCGGCAGCGCCATGAGCGCCTGCATCGGCGCCTCATAGGGCAGGCCATGCGCATCGCAGAAGGCCATCACCCAGCGATCCTCCTGCAGCAGGAACTCCAGCACGGATGCAAGGAAAACAGGATCTTGCAGGCGATCGCGGGCATCGGCCAGACTGGCCCCCGTGGCCCCGGCAAAGCGGGTGGCCATTTCCTCTTCGGCCGCCATCCAGGCGAGGGCCTGCAGGGCAAGCGTTTCTGCGCGATCCTGAGTCATCGAAACATGCTTACCGTCATCTAAACGGTTTCTTAACGATTTGCTGCCATGCTGCCGATCATGAAACCGATGCGGCCAGTGCGGAGAACCGAATCATGTCGGGCCACATCCTGATTGTCGAGGGCGACCCGCCCCGCCGCGCACGGCTGCAGGAGGCGGTCCGTCGCGCGCATCTGCCGCTGGAGGTCTGTGCGGATCCGGCCCGGGCCCCGGCACGGCTGCGGGCGGGGGGGCGGCACTGCTGCTGCTCGACGCGGGCGAGGGGGGGGAGAATCTCTCTCTGCTCGAGGCCCGGCCTGCCAATGTTCCGGCGATCGTCCTCGTCCCGGCGGGAGAGGGGGCGCTGCGCCTGGCCGCGCTGGCCCGCGGGGCCGAGGATGTGATGCCGCGCGAGCCGCGCGAACGCCTTCTTCAGGCCCGGCTGCGCAGCCTCCTGCGCGCGCGGGAGGCGCAGTTCGATCTCGCCCCGGCCGTGACCGGCCTGGCCGAGGGCGCCTCTCCCTTCGAGGCGGCGCCGACCGGGCGGATCGCCGTGATCGCCGCTTCGTCTTCGGCCATGGCGCCCCATGCCGCCCTGCCCGACCTTGCCGCGCGGCTCGGCTGCATGGAGGCGACAGATGATCGCGACAGCGGGCCGGATCTGGCCGTGCTCGATGCGCATGCCATCCGGGGCGATCTCGAGGAAGGGGCGCAGGTGCTCGAGCATCTCGCGGCACTGCGCGCGCGGGCGGCGGGCGCCATGCCGCGACACTGGTCCTTCTGCCCGAGGAGGCCGTGCAGACGGCTGCGCTCGCGCTCGATCTGGGGGCCGACGATGTGGTCACGGCCTGCGTCGCCCGGGACGAGGTGATCCTGCGCGCCCGGGCGCTGCTGCGCCGCAAGGCGCAGGCCGACCGGCTCCGCAGGGGTCTGCGCTCCCAGCTGGAGGCGGCGCTGCGCGATCCGCTGACGGGTCTGCACAATCGCCGTCATGCCGAACCCGAACTGCGCCGTCTGATGGCCGAGGGACGGCGCACGGGCCGGCCGCTGGCGCTCATGCTGGTGGACATCGACCATTTCAAGGGGGTCAATGACCGTCATGGTCATGCCGCGGGGGACCGCGTGCTGGCCGAAGTGGCACGCCGCCTGCGCAGCCGGCTGCGGCCCGGCGACCTGCTCGCCCGGATGGGGGGGGAGGAGTTCCTGGTGGCCCTTCCGGGAACCGATGCCGCCCAGGCCCGTGCCGTAGCCGAAGGGTTGCGCCGCGCCGTCGAAGACTGTCCGTTCCTGCTTGATGATACGCCGGTTGCGGCGCGGCGCGGCGGGGGCTGGATCGGGCCGGAGGGCGAGCCGGCCCCGCGGCAGGTGCGTGTGACCCTGTCGATCGGCGTGGCCACAGCCACGCCGGCGGATCTGGCAAGCGGGCTCACCGATCGCGGGCTTCAGGACCGTGCCGACATGGCGCTCTATGCGGCCAAGAACGGGGGGCGCAACATGGTCTCGGTCGCCGCCGGAGCCGCCTGAGGGGCGGGGCATAAGGACCGGCTCGGAACCGAAGCCGGCCGGGCCGGCGAGGGGGCGGGGATCATCCCCATGCGATTCGCAGCAGTGCCGCGGCCCAGGCGGCGCCGACGGCAAGCCCCGCCACGGCCACGGCGGCGCTGCCGGCATCCTTGGCCTGCTTGGCGCGGGGCCTTCGCGTCTCGGAGATGTCGTCCACGACGCGTTCGATCGCGGTGTTCAGGCATTCGAAGGCCAGCACCATGATGCCACCCATCAGGATCGCGGCCCGTTCGCCCGGCGTCAGCGGCAGCATCAGCGCGAGCGCGGCCGAAGCCAGATTCGCCCAGATCCACTGATGCAGGCTCCCTTCGGTGCGCCAGACATGCCTCCAGCCCTCCCAGGACCAGACGGCGCGGAGGCGCAGACGCTCCCATTGGCGGCGGATCATCGGCCCTCGTCCTCCCTGTCCCGACGCGACAGCATGACGCCTGTCCGCCGTTCTGTGAAGGCCGCAACCAAGGCCTGCCTGGCTGCGTTGACAGGCAGGATTGCTTCAGGGTTCCCGCGGATGAGCCAACCCCTCCCACCCTCGCCTTACCCCGTGCCGGTGCGGTCCGAACGGATCGCCGATGCGGTGGTCCATGCGCTTGGCGTGACCTTCGCGCTGATCGGGGCCCTGCTTCTGCTGATGGCGGGGTGGCAGACGGCCGATGGGGCGCGCATCGCCGCCCTCTCGGTCTATGCCGTCGCGCTGACGGCAACCTTCCTGGTCTCGGCGCTGTATCATCTGGCGCCATGGGACGGGCTGCGTCCGGCCTTGCGCCGGCTCGATCATGCGGCGATCTATCTCAAGATCGCCGGCACGGCGACGCCCTTCGCGGCCCTCGCGGGGGGAGCTTTCGCCTGGGGTGCCCTGGGTCTGCTCTGGGCGCTTGCCCTCGGAGGGGCGGCGGCCAAGCTGGTCCGCTGGCGCGATCCCTCGGCCAGAAGCACCGCGGTCTATCTGGGCCTCGGCTGGCTTGGCGTGCTGATCCTTCTTCCCGGGCTGCCGCTCCTGCCATGGGGGGCACTGGCCCTCGTCCTCGCGGGAGGGCTGCTCTATACCCTGGGCACCTTCTTCTTCATCCGGGAGTCGCTCCGATTCGCGACCGCCATCTGGCACGGCTTCGTCCTGGCTGCCTCGGGCTGCTTCTTTGCGGCCATCGCGCTGGGCACACTGGCCTGAGACAGGGCGGCCGGAAGGGGGGCGGACCGAAAGCCGCATGACCGCTGCTGCCGATCACTCGTCCCTGGCGCCCCTGCGCCTGCCCTTGTTCCGGAATGTCTGGATCGCCAGCCTGCTGTCGAATTTCGGCAGCCAGATCCAGGCGGTCGGCGCGGCCTGGCTCATGACGGCGATTGCGGGATCGGCCGACATGGTGGCGCTGGTGCAGTCAGCCGTCGCGCTGCCGGTGATGCTGCTCTCCCTGGTGGCCGGAGCGCTGGCCGACAGCCACGACCGGCGCATCGTGATGCTGACGGCCCAGACCGTCATGTTCGCGGTGTCCTTGACGCTGGCTCTTGTGACTTGGGCCGGACTGGCGACACCCTGGCTGCTGCTGCTCTTCACCTTCCTGCTCGGCTGCGGGGCAGCGCTGAACCTGCCAGCCTGGCAGGCCTCGGTGGGGGATATGGTGCCGCGCCCGACCCTGCCGCAGGCGGTGGCGCTCAACAGCATGGGATTCAACCTGGCGCGCAGTCTCGGCCCGGCGCTGGGCGGTGCGGTCGTGGCCCTGGCTGGCGCGGCAGCCGCCTTTGCTGTCAATGCCCTGAGCTATCTGGCCCTGATCGTCGTCCTGCTGCGCTGGCGGCCCGAGCGGCCCGACGACGCGCTGCCGCGCGAATCGCTCGGCCCGGCGATGCTGACAGGCGTGCGCTATGTGCTGCTCTCGCCGGCCGTGCTGCGGGTGCTGGCGCGGGGGGCGATCTTCGGCTTCGGAGCGGTCGCCGTGCAGTCTCTGCTGCCGCTGATCGCGCGCGGGCCTGTGGGCGGGGGGCCGCTGACCTACGGGCTGCTGCTCGGCGCCTTCGGGATCGGGGCGGTGGGCGGCGCGCTCGTCAGCACCCGCCTGCGTGCCCGCCTCTCGACCGAAGGCCTGGTGCGGCTGTCTGCGCTGGCCTTCGCCGCCTCGCTGGCGGTAATGGCACTTGTCTCTCATCCGGCAGCACTGGCGGCGGCGCTCCTGGTCGCGGGAACCGGCTGGGTGCTCGCGCTCTCGAGCTTCAACGTCTCGGTGCAGATGGCCACGCCGCGCTGGGTCGTGGCGCGGGCGCTCTCCCTCTACCAGATGGCAACCTTCGGCGGCATGGCAGGGGGCAGCGCGGTCTGGGGCCTTCTGGCCGAAGGAGCGGGGCTCGGAACGGCCCTTCTGACCGCAGCGGCGGTGCTTGCGCTCTGTGCCGCGATGGGGCTGCAGCTGCCCCTGGCCGAATCCGAGGGACGCGATCTCGGCCCCCTGCGCCGCTGGACGGCGCCCGAAACGGCCGTGCCCGTGGATGGGCGGACCGGTCCGGTCGCCGTGTCCATCGAATGGCGGATCGACCCTTCGGAGACCGAAGCCTTTCTCGCCGCGATGGCCGAACGCCGACGGATCCGCCGACGCGATGGTGCGCATCACTGGTCGCTGCTGCGCGATCTGGGGGATCCCACGCTCTGGGTGGAACGCTATGATGTCGCCACCTGGGCGGACTATGTGCGCCTCAACAATCGCCAGACGCGCGAGGATGCCGCCGTCTACGACCGGATCCGCGCCTTGCATCGCGGTCCCTGGCCGCCGGAAGTGCGCCGCATGATCGAGCGCGATCCCCGCGCGAGCGCAGCCGAGCCCGCCCGCACCGCGCGCGAACTGGCCGCGCCGCTGGCCGAATCGCAACGCCTGTCCTGATGGCAGGGTCCGCTCAGGGCAGCAGGCCGATCGCCGCGGCCGCCCGCCGCACCGTGGCGATCCGCTCGGCATTCGAGGGGTGGGTTCCCAGGAACCGGTTGCCGGGATCGGGGATGCGCAGGAAGAACTCCGCCCCCCGCAGCGGATCGAATCCCGCCCGCGCCGCGATCAGAGTCCCGAGGGCATCGGCCTCGAGCTCGAATTCCTTGGAATAGCTGCGCGCGCCCAGCTCGGCCCCCAGACGCTGGGCCTGGCGGATGGAGGACTCTGTCGCCCCGGCCCGCTGTGCCGCAAGATGCCCGAACACCGTGGCGCCGAGAATCGCATTCTCGTCCTGCCGTGCCAGATGACCGGCGATGTGGTGGCTCGCCTCATGCGCCATGACGAAGGCGAGCTCGTCTTCGTTGGCGATCTCGGACAGCAGGGCAACCGTGATGGCCAGGATCGGGCGCCCGTCACGGCCCAGCGTCTGGAAGGCATTGGGCGGCATGCCGGGACGGTCGTCCACCACGATCAGGAAATCGCAGTTGGCGCGGGGATTGCGGGCGATGCACTCGGCCTCGGCCACCGGCTCCAGTCGCTCCATCACGGAGACAAAGCTGCGGGCCTGCGCGACGACGCTGTCGGGCACCGGCGCGACCGCCGGCGCGGGGGGCATCTGGATCCGACCCGGCACCGGAGCAGGGGGCGCGGCGCAGCCGGCCAGGGCCAGAGCCAGCGCCGCCGCGATTCCCGCCGCCAGACCCCTTGCGTGCATGGTCCCTTCCGTCTCCTCGCGATCCCGTCTGACGGACAGAAGCCTACCCGCCCCGCCGGGCGGCGGCCAGCCGCCTGCCCTGATGCTCACGCAATCGGCACCCGGCAGCCGTTTCCGGGCGGCCCGTCTGGACGTCCCCCGGCCCACCGCCTACCCTGATCCGCATGGTCACCATCGAACATGACTTCGACGCCACCGTCATCACGCTGATCGACGAAGGGGCGGCCCCGCTGGCGGAGGATGTCGTCATCCGCGCCTATGAGGACCGCGTGACGGTCGAACAGTTCGATCCCCATTTCGACGAGGTCGTGACGGTCACCCTCACGCCGACGATGCTGCGCGACCTGCGCGCGGCGCTCGATCTGCCCGAGGGGGCCTACAGGACGCGGTTGCCCTGACAGGCAGGCGGAGAGGGGGAGAGAGCCGGACCCCTGCGGCCCTGCGCTGTCCTTCCGGAGCCACGCCCCCCGGGAATCGCGCCCCAGAGAGGGATTCCTCATTCCCCGGCCTGCAGGAAACCGCCGGCCTTCCAGCCGATCAGCATTGCCGGGGCATTGGTGTTGCCGCCCGGCAGCGTCGGAAAGGCCGAGGCATCGGCGACGCGGAGCCCCTCGACCCCCCTCACCCGCAGCCGCCCGTCGAGAACCGACTCCGCCGGATCCCGTCCCATCCGCGCCGTGCAGGACGGATGATAGACCGTGCCGGACCGGGCGCGGATATCGGCGATCAGGGCCGCGTCGTCCTGCACGGCGGGACCGGGGCGCAGTTCCTCGGCCGCGACCTCGGCAAAGGGGGGCTGGGCGGCGATGCGCCGCAGCATCTTCACCCCCTCCAGCATCTCGCGGATGTCGTCTTCGGTGCCGTAGGCATTGACCGTGATGCGCGGATGGACCAGCGGATCGGGACTGCGCAGATCGATCCGTCCCCGGCTGGTCGGGCGGCAGTTGGACAGCCCCAGCGACAGGCCGGGGAAGGGATCGGGCGAGAGGACGGGGCGTTCTCCCTCGCGCGGGATGAGGGTGGAAAAGGCCTGGATATAGAGCTGCATGTTCGGCCGCTCGCGGCCGGGATCGGTGCGGAAGAACCCACCGCCGTGATTGATCGACATTGCCAGCGGCCCCCGCCCGAGGAGAAGCCATTGCGCCCCGACCCACAGCTTGCCCCACCAGGGGCGGAGCACATCATTGTAGGTGGGTTCCCGCATCCGCCATGTGTAGTTCAGGCCCTGATGGTCGCTCAGATGACGCCCGACATTCGGGTTGTGATGCAGGACCGGCAGGCCCAGGGCGCGCAGCGCCTCGCCATCTCCGATCCCGGAAAGCATCAGGAGCTGGGGCGTTCCCACCGCCCCGGCCGACAGGATCACCTCGCGCCGCGTCCGCAGCGACAGCCGGGCGCCCGCGCGCATCACCTCGACTCCCACGCAGCGCCGCCCCTCCCAGATCAGACGCAGGGCCTGGGCATGGGTCATCACCGCGACCTGTCCACGCCGCATCGCGGGCCGCAGGAAGGCGCGCGCTGCGCTGTTGCGTCGCCCTCCACGGATCGTCATCTGGTAGAAGCCCACCCCGTCCTGCGTCGCGCCGTTGAAATCCGGGTTGAAGGGCAGACCGGCCATCTCTGCCGCCTTCAATGCCCGCAGCACCAGGGGATGGGGATCCCGTGCCCCGGTGGAGACGAAGAGCGGTCCGCCCGTGCCGCGCCAGGCGTCCGCACCGCCTTCGTAGTCCTCCATGGCCCGGAAATCGGGCAGCACATCCGCCCAGGACCATCCCGGCCCCGCCAACCGCCCCCAGTCGTCATAGTCGCCGGGATGGCCGCGGATCCAGACCATGGCGTTGATGGAGGAGGAGCCCCCGAGCAGCCGGCCGCGGGGCCAGTGATCGGCGGTCCCGGCCAGGCCCGGATCGGGCTCGGCCCGGTAGTTCCAGTTCACGCGCGGATCGTAGAACAGCTTGCCATAGCCGAGCGGCATCTGCACGAAGAGCCGCCGGTCGCTGCCCCCGGCCTCGATCACGAGGACCCGGCAGGACGGATCCTCCGACAGGCGCCAGGCCAGCGCGCAGCCGGCCGATCCTGCCCCCACGATGATATAGTCCCAGTCCCCGTCCATAGGCGCAGATCTAACGCTCCGGCAGGGGCCAGGTATGCAGGGAAGCGACCCTCCATGTCGCTCTTGGCGGGCTTCGGCCAGCCTCTCCGATGGGCCGACGGCATCGGCCCTTCCCTCTGCCTCTGCAAAGGCCTAACCCGGGCGCGATCACGGAGCTCATGACCCTCATGCCTGCCAATCCTGCCGCCCTCGACTTCCTCCTGTCGCGCCGCTCGCGACCGGCGCGCACGCTGACCCTGCCCGTCCCCTCTCGCGAGGAGCTTGTGACGCTGCTCACGGCGGCGGTCCGCGTCCCCGACCACGGCAAGCTCGAGCCCTGGCGTTTCCTGGTGTTGACACGTCCGCGCACGGATGCCCTGGCCCGTCTGGTCGAGGAGCGGGGGGCGGCGCTGGGCCTCGCGCCCGAGGCGATCGCCAAGGCGGCCTCCCAATATGCACAGGCCGATCTCGCCGTGGCGGTGATCCAGGTTCCGCGCCCCACCGACCGGATTCCGCGTCTCGAGCAGACCCTCTCCTGCGGAGCGGTCTGCATGCAGCTTCACAATGCCGCGACAGCCGCCGGCTGGGGCGCGAACTGGCTGACCGGCTGGCCGGTCGAGGACGAGATCTTCCGGCGCGACGGGCTGGGTCTGGCCGAAGGCGAACGGGTTGTGGGCCTCATCCATATCGGCACGCCCCGGACGGACACGCCGGACCGTCCCCGCCCCGATCTGGACCGCCTGGTCACCTGGTCGTGATCGGGCACAGCCTCATCCTCGCCCTGTCCCAGATGGGCGATCCCGCCTTTCGCCGGGTTCTGTGGAAGGGCGCGGGGCTTGCGGCGCTGCTGCTTGTCCTCTCGGGCGCCGGGCTTCTGTGGCTCCTCGCCCATCGGCTGCCCGAGACGGTCTCGCTGCCCTGGCTGGGCGAACTGGGCTGGATCGACGAGGCGGGCCTGTGGGTGGCCCTGCCGGTCCTGATCCTCCTGGCGGCGCTGCTGATGCTGCCCCTCGCCGCGGCCATGACCTCGCTCTTTCTCGACGAGGTGGCCGCCGCCGTCGAGGCACGACATTATCCCCATCTCCCCCCGGCCCGTCATCAGGGCTGGGCCGAATCGGTGCGCGATGCCATCCGCTCCTTCGGGGTGGTGATCGGGGCCAATCTGGTCGCGCTGGCGGCCTATCTGCTGCTGGCCCCGCTGGCCCCGCTGATCTGGATCCTGCTCAACGGCTGGCTGCTGGGACAGGAGGGGTTCCGCAGCGCCGCCTTGCGCCGCACGGATCCGGCCGGGGCCGGGGCGCTGGCCCGCCGCCACCGGGGCCTGATCTGGGCGCTGGGAGCCCTGACGGCCCTGCCGCTGGCCGTCCCCGTGGTGAACCTGTTCGTGCCGGTGCTGGCGGCGGCGGCCTTCACGCATCTCCATCACCGCCTTGTCGCCGCCGACTGACCGCGCCGGCCTCAGCCGGAGGGGGGCGACATGCGCCCGAACCAGTCGAGATCGCGCACCCCCCCAGGGCCCCCAGACCACCAGCGACGCGATGACGACCCACAGCACCACGGCGATGGCCGTCGTGATCCAGGCCTTCCTCTTCAGATGGGTGACATGGGGGGCGCCCTCATGCGTGCCGGGCACCACCTCGCCAGCCTCGCCCTGCGTGACGATCCGGATCGGCAGCACCACGAAGAAGGTCATGAACCAGATGACCGCAAAGAGGACAAGGGCGGATGTGATCGTCATGACGGGGGTCTCCGGAACGGGACAGAAGCGGCTCTAGCGCCCTCATCCCCGCGGCGAAAGGGGCGGCAATGCCGCAGCCGTCAGACCTCCTCCAGCTCGATCAGCGTTCCGAGGAAGTCCTTCGGGTGCAGGAACAGGACCGGCCGGCCATGGGCCCCGGTCTTCGGCTCTCCGTCGCCCAGAACACGGGCCCCAGCGGCCAGCAGATGGTCGCGCGCGGCGCGGATGTCCTCAACCTCATAGCAGAGATGATGGAGGCCGCCCGCCGGATTGCGGCTCAGGAAGGCGGCGATCGGACTGTCCTCGCCCAGCGGCTCCATCAGTTCGACCCGGCTGTTGGGCAGATCCACGAAGGCGACCCTCACTCCGTGGGCGGGCAGAGCCTGGGCTTCGCCCACCGAGGCGCCAAGGGCATCGCGATAGCGGGCCGCGGCGGCGGCCAGATCGGGGACGGCGATGGCGACATGGTTGAGACGGCCGATCATGCTTCCCTTCTCGCCCTGCGGCGTCAGCCTGTCCAGATCGTCGTTAACCGCGCATCAACCTTTCCCTGCGATCCTGTCCCCGCAACCATCCGTCAGACAGGGATTCGCGCCATGACCGGTTCTGATCCTCTCCCCCCGCGGCACGCCTGCGCAGGTCAGCCTCTGCTTGGCCTCACCCTTCTTCTGGTGGAGGACAGCCGCCTGGCAAGCGAGGGGGTCCGCCTGCTTGCCACGCGTTCGGGCGCCCGTCTGCGGCGGGCCGATTCGCTGGCCAGTGCGGAACGCCATCTGCGCGCCTGGCGCCCCTCTGCCGCTCTTGTCGATCTGCATCTGCCGGATGGCTCGGGCCTCGATCTGCTGGCCCGCCTGGCCGCTGTCAGACCCCGCATTCCCGCGATCGTCGCCATCAGCGGCGATCCCGCCCTCGAAGCGGCCGCGCGCGATGCCGGCGCCGACACCTTCCTGACCAAGCCTGTCCTGTCGCTGTCCCAGTTCCAGAGGGCATTGCTGGGCCATCTGCCGGCCGACCCGCCTGTCCCTCTCTCCTCCGACTGCGTGAGGCCGGACCCTGCGGCTCTGCATGACGATCTGGCCATGGCGCAGGCCCTGATCCACCGGGCCGGGCGGCAGGCCTATGTCGCCGCCTTCCTGCGCGGCGTTGCCCGCACGGCAGGGGACATCCCCCTGTCCGATGCGGCCGAGGATCTTGCCACCCATCCCGGGGATCGCGCGGCCCTTGTCCGCCTCACCCGCATGATCGAAGGGCGTCTCGATGCCGTGCCTGCCTTCTAGGACCGGATCAGGAGAGGGCGGGATCGCGGGCAACCAGCAGGGGCGCCGTGAGGGTGGACAGCGCCTGCCGCTGCCGCCCGTCGGCATCGAAATTCGCAGGGGCCAGCCAGGCCTCGAAGGCGGATCGCAGCCCTGGCCAGTCCCGGTCCGTGGCCGCGAACCAGGCCGTGTCGCGGTTTCGCCCCTTGACGATCAGATGCTGGCGGAAGGTGCCTTCGTAACTCAGCCCCAGACGCTGCGCCGCCCGGCGCGAAGGCAGGTTGAGGGCATCGCATTTCCACTCGATCCGGCGATAGCCGGCCTCGAAGGCCCATCGCATCATCAGACACAGGGCTTCGGTGGCGGCACGGGTCTGCTGAAGCGCGGGCGAGAGGTTGATATGCCCGATCTCGATCGTGCCATGATCCGGCACGATCCGCAGAAAGCTCGCCACGCCCCCCGCACGCCCTGTCTGCCGATCGCGGATCGCATAGAAGAAGGGGTCCTCCCCCCCGGCGACGCTGTCGGCCCAGGCGCGCCAGCCGGCCTCGTCGTCGAAGGGGCCATAGGGAAGCCAGTCCCAGATCCTGTCCGATTCGCGATTGGCCGCGTGGATTTCGGGGGCATGGCGTGCGGGATCCAGCCGTTCGAGGCGCGCCCAGGCCCCCTCCATCGTCTCCGGTCCCGGCCTCGGCGGAACACGCCAGCCCTCGACCGGGTCGCCTTGCCGCCGCTCCATGTCTGTCTCCCTTTGCTGCGACGCCCCCACGCGCGCTGCACAAGCCGCAGGTCGTGGATTCCGCCCTGTCATCCTGCTGCCATGGCGGATGTCACGACGGCCCCTGTGATCGAGGCCGCCGATCTGCCCTGCCCGGCGGAGCTCATGCCCGAGGCATCAGAGCACACGGCCCTGTCAAGGGTCCCGGTCCGGATTGCGGGCGACGGCTGCGGCCCGGCCACCATCAGGGGGCAGCGCACTGCACCATCCCTTGCCAGTCCGACGGGTTGCCGGTCCGAGGGGGCGCGATGGGCACAGCCTCACCGATGCCGGGTGACCGGGGACAGGAAGCCCTCGGCGATGGGGCCGCATCCCATGCGGCCATGGCCGCCACCGGCGAAGGCCGGACATGAAACGGGCCGCGCGATCACCGCACGGCCCTCCAGGAGGCAAGGGGCCCCGGCCGCGGGGGGACCGAAGACCCTACTTGATCTTGCCTTCCTTGTATTCGACGTGCTTACGCACGACAGGATCGTATTTCCGCACGGTCATCTTTTCGGTCATGGTGCGGGCATTCTTCTTGGTGACGTAGAAATGCCCGGTCCCGGCCGAGGAATTGAGGCGGATCTTGATCGTGGTCGGCTTGGCCATGCTGATCTCCGTCGCGGGCCACCGGCCTGCGTGACTTTCCGTGAAGCCCGCCTTCTATCCGCCATGCCGGAACTGTCAACCGCCCTGCTGCACATCAGGCCAGCGGAAAGTCGAGCGTGAACACCGTGCCGCCGCCCTGGCGCGGCGACCAGCGCGCCTCGCCCCCGATCTCGCCGGCCTTTGACAGGACAACCCTCGTCCCGAGGCCTGATTGCCCCGTCCTCTCGGGCATGCCGCAACCGTCATCTTCGACCACAAGCTGTGCGCGACCGGGCCCTTCGGCAGCGAGGCGGACATGCACGGCGTTGTCAGGCCCCAGCCGGGCATGCCGGAAGGCGTTGGCCACGACCTCGGCCAGGATCAGCCCCAGTGCCACCGCGCGATCGGGCGTGACGGACAGGGGGGCGAGCGTCGTCTCGATCCGTGCACCATCCCCATTGCGCAGGGCGGCGGCGAGATCCGTGCAGAGATGGCCCAGATAGTCGTCGAGCAGGACCGCATCGGGCATCTCGGCGCGGTAGAGCTGGTCATGGACTGCGGCCACGGTCAGCACGCGCTGTGCCGCCTCCGACAGGCAGGCCTCGGCCTCGCCCGCGCTCTGGCGGGCCTGCATCCGCAGCAGCCCGACGATCAGCATCAGGCTGTTCTTGACGCGATGATCGATCTCGCGCAGCAGGAGCCGGCTCTGCGCGAGCGCAACCTCGGCCTCGGCGCGGCGGGTCTCGATCTCCTGCAGGGCCTCCATCTGGGCCGTCACATCGCGCGAGACGGACAACAGGGCCGTGACGCCATCGGCGCCCTCGGCGATCTTGCCTTGACGGATGGGCGCAACCGTCACCTCCCACCATTTGGGCGTGCCCTTCGCTGTCGGGCAGAAGGCCGTGAAGCGCGCCGTCTCTCCTGCCCTGGCGCGGGCAACGGCGCGGCGCAGCTGGTCCTCGGCCTCGGACGGCCAGAGCGTCCACCAGTCGCATCCCCGGATCGCCCCGAAATCGTCGATCTCCATCAGGCAGAGGCCGGCATGGCTCATCGCGATGAGCCGTCCGTCAAGGTCCAGAAGCTTGACGCAATCGGGCAGCGCCGAGAGCAGCGAGACGGCCAGCCCCACCCCGCCTGCCGCTCCGCCGGGAATGCCGGCGACAAAGCCCAGATCATGGGCAAGGGACAGACCGGTTCCATGAGCAAGAGCGGCATCGGCCTGCGGCATGATGACATGGTCCTTTCCGTCCTGCGGCGTGTGGAGCATGATCCCATCGCCCTGCAAGGCGCAAGCCGTGTCGGGCCAACGGACGGAAAGACAAGGCGCGGACGGCCTGTAAGCCGGATTCTGTCCGGGGGGTTGCCCCCCCTGGATGACCATTCCTCTGGGCCCGTCGTTGCCGGCGGGCTCGTGCTGCCTACCCGGGTTCCTCGGGCTCAGGCGACCCTGCCGACCACCCCCTTCGGGGCGGCCGACGCGGAACCCCTATTCGGCATTGCTCCCGGTGGGGCTTGCCGTGCCGGTCCGGTTACCCGTCCCGCGGTGGGCTCTTGCCCCACCGTTTCACCCTTGCCGCCGGCCCCTGTCAGGGGCGTCCGGCAGGCGGTCTGTTCTCTGTGGCGCTTTCCCTCGGGTTACCCCGGCCGGGCGTTACCCGGCACCGTGCCTTGTGGAGTCCGGACTTTCCTCGGGCAGCGCTGCCCGCGGTCATCCGGCCATCCGCGCGTTCCCGATCTAGGGGCCGGGGCGGGCAGGGTCAACCGGAAAGCGGCGGGCCAGATCGCAGGCCATGCCCGCATCGAGCGGGTCCGGCGCCCCTTCGCCCCAGGGCCGGAATCGCAGGCGGAAGGCCCTCAACAGCACCGCCGGCGGCTGCGCAGGATCATAGCCAAAGGCATGAAGCGCGGGGAGAAACTGCGCCGGATCGGCCTTGGCGCCCTCCTCGGGCCAGACCGAGAGCCCCGCCCGTGCCAGGCGCCGCCAGTCGAAGCGGGGGCCGGGATCGGCCTTGCGCGCGGGGGCCATGTCGCTGTGGCCGATGACCCGCTCGGGCGGGATGGCCCAGCGGTCGAGGATCCCCTCCAGAAGCCTTTCGAGCGCTGTCATCTGCGCGGCCGCGAAAGGATGATCGCCACGGTTCTGCAGCTCGATTCCGATCGAGCGGGAGTTCACATCCGTCACCTCTCCCCAGCGGCCGGATCCGGCATGCCAGGCCCGGCGCTCCTCGGGGACCAGGGCCGTGACGGTGCCGTCCGTGTCGATCAGCCAATGGGCCGAGACCTGGGCCGCCGGATCGCAGAGCCGGGCCAGCGAGAGCGCAGCCGATTCCATCGCCGTGTAATGGATCACGACAAGGTCCGGACGCGCGCCCCCGCGCCGCTCACCGTGATTGGGCGAGAGGCTCAGCCGCGAACCGCCGCGCGGAAGGGGGCGGGATCCCATGCGCAGGCGAACCCGTCCCCGTCCGGATCGAGACCGCGGGGATCACGCCGGGGCCCCCCGCGGGCAAGGAAGTCCCGCTGGGCGTCATCGGCGCTGGCGTAATCGGCGCAGTTGCGCTGCATCCGGGCCTGGGTCGAGAAGATGAAGCGCGAATAGAGCGGCTCGCCGCGCTGATTGGTGGTCGAAAGCGCGTATTCGACGATGTTCGGCCCGGTGGGCACGGCCGGCGCGGTGGCGGCCGCGCCGGGCACGATCACCGGCGCCGCATTGGAGGGGCGCGCCTCGAGCCCGCTGTCGCGCAGCGGGTCCGCCTGGGGGTTCCAGGCCGGTTCGGTCGTCGGCGCCGCCGCGGGGGCAGAGGCCGTCGTCACGGCAGGGGCCGATGCGGCAGGCCAGCCCGCAGCAGGGATGGCGGGGGATGTGGCGGGCAGAACGGCCCCGCCCGTGCCGATTCCGGCCGCTGCCAGATCGGCCGAGGTGACCGATCCGCTGCCCGTGGCCATCCCGAAGCTGCCCGACGCCCCGACCGGGGCCGGATTGTAGGCCGGGCCGTAGGCTGCGGGGCCGGCCGTCACTGGATAGGTGGCCGCCGGCATGGACAGGGGCGCCAGTCCCCCGGCGGGTGCACCGGTCAGCGCCGCTTCGCGCCGCGCACGCTCGAGCTCGTATTGCGCATAGTCACCGAAGCCGACGCCCGCCCCGCTGTCGGGGATGGGCTGGGCGCAGGCAGAGAGGAGCACCCCGCCAGAGAGCCCGATTGCGAGGATCGCACGCATGGTATCCCCCGTTCCGTCGTGTCAGCGTCCCGCCCCCTGGACAGGGCTGCCTACCACCACTTCGCCGGCCTTGCCAAGAACCCTGCCCGGGCTTCGATCGCCTGGGCGATGTTCAGCAGATCCCCCTCCTCCCAGGGACGCCCGATGAGCTGGAGACCGAGCGGCAGCCCCTCGGCATCCAGCCCCGCCGGCACGCTGATCCCCGGCAGACCGGCGAGATTGACGGTCACCGTGAACACGTCGTTGAGATACATCTGCACCGGATCCTCGAAGCGCTGCCCGAGGGGGAAGCGGCCGAGGGGGTGCCGGGGTCAGGATCGCATCGACGCCGCTGGCAAAGGCCTGTTCGAAATCCCGCCGGATGAGGGTGCGGACGCGGCGTGCCCGGTTGTAATAGGCGTCGTAGAAACCGGCCGACAGGACATAGGTGCCGATCATCACCCGGCGCTGCACCTCGGGGCCAAAGCCTTCGGCGCGGGTCTTCTCGTACATCTCGATGATGCCGTCACCCTGGGCGAGGCGCGCGCGGCGCCCGTAGCGCACCCCGTCATAACGCGCGAGATTGGACGACGCCTCGGCCGGCGCGATCACGTAATAGGCCGGCAGCGCATACTTCGTATGCGGCAACGAGATGTCGCGGATCGTGGCCCCCGCATCGGCCAGCATCTCGCGCCCGCGCGCCCAGAGGGCCTCGATGGCCTCCGGCATGCCGTCCATGCGGTATTCGCGCGGGATGCCGATGACCTTGCCGCGGATGTCCCCCGTGAGCATCGCCTCGTAGTCGGGCACGGGCAGGTCGGCCGATGTCGAATCCAGGGGGTCATGCCCGGCCATCGCCGACAGCAGGATGGCCGCATCGCGCACGGTGCGGGTCATCGGCCCGGCCTGATCGAGCGAGGAGGCGAAGGCCACGATCCCCCAGCGCGAGACGCGCCCATAGGTGGGCTTGAGCCCGACGATCCCGGTAAAGGCCGCCGGTTGGCGGATCGATCCGCCGGTATCCGTCCCCGTCGCCGCCAGGCACAGCCCCGCCGCCACTGCCGCCGCCGACCCGCCCGAGGAGCCGCCGGGCGTCAGCGGGGTGTCGTCACCCCGCCGCCGCCAGGGATTGACCGCCGGGCCGTAGACAGAGGTCTCGTTGCTGCTCCCCATGGCGAACTCGTCCATGTTGAGCTTGCCCATGGTCACCGCGCCGGCCTTGCGCAACTGCTGTGTCACGGTCGATTCGTAGGGGGGGCGGAACCCCTCGAGAATGCGCGAGGCGGCCTGTGTCGGCACGCCCTCCATGCAGAACAGGTCCTTGATGCCGATCGGGATGCCGCACAGATCGGGGGCCATGCCTGCATCCAGCCGCCGCTGCGCGGCCTCGGCCTGCTGCCGAGCAAGGTCGAAGGTCTCGTGCACGAAGGCGTTGAGAGGACGCCCGGCCTCGATGGCGGCGATCAGGGCTTCGGTCAGATCGGGCGCCGTAATCGACCGGTTGCGGAGCGCATCGCGCGCTTCGGCGATGGTGAGAGCGGTCAGATCGGTCATTCCACCACCTTCGGGACGGCAAAGAAACCCTCGCGGGCATCAGGAGCGTTGAGCAGGACCTCGGCCTGCCGGTTGCCATCGGTGACGACATCGGGTCGCCGCTTGAGGCGCATGGGCGTGACCGATGTCATCGGCTCCACGCCTTCCACATCGACTTCCTCGAGCTGGGCGACAAAACCCAGGATGGCGTCGAACTCGCGGGCCAGTGCCGGAAGGCGGTCCTCCTCGACGCGGATGCGGGCCAGGCGGGCGATCTTGCGAGCGGTGTCGGTGTCGATGGCCATCGGGCTGCGGCTCCCTGCGGGGGCGGGCATGTCGCGCCCGCTTAGCGCCGGCTTGCGGGGGCGGCAACCCCGTGTCGGCCCAGCAGCTCGATCATCCAGCCCAGCATCAGCGCATTGAGAAGATGCCACAGGACATGCGTCCCCATCGGAACCGCCCCGCACAACACCCCATCGAGCGAGCGGAAGACCAGAGAGAGGCACAGGATTCCTGCCCCCGCCGCCAGCCCCTGCGCGAGCGCCGGCCGCCGGCGATACAGAAGCCCGGCATGGATCAGGATCAGCAAGGGCACCGGCCAGTAGACCGCCGAGATGCGAAATCCCGGAAGAGCCGCGAAAACCGGCGCCAGGGCCGCGATCCAGGGCAGGGTCGCCGCCGTCAAAAGCCCCGAGACAAGCCGCCCCTGCCCCCAGAAGCGGCGCTGCGCGGCCCAGACATAGAGCAGGATGAAACCGAGGATCGGCAGGACATCCGCCGCCGCCGCCCAGGATGTGGCGAGGGTGTGGAACAGGAAGCTGCCGATGCCGATCACACCCAGGACCATGGCCAGCGCCGCGCAGAGCGGGTCCTTCCCCCAGCGGCGCCAAGCGAGGAACGCGGCGAGAAGAAACGCCGCATTCGACAGGGCATTGACCGGCTCGGCCCAGAATTCCGGCCCGTCCGTTCGCAGTAGAGATCGACAGGCTCCATACTGTCCCCTTTCATCTCCGACCAGCGGCCGCCTGCCGCTCCGCCGATCCGGAGCGCTTGGCATCTGTCTGACAGGCGCTAGGCTGAAGGCATCCCCGCCCGAGGCCTTCCATGTTTCCCATCCGCGATCACAATCCCTCTGCCGGCACACCCTTCGTGACCTGGGCGTTGATCGTGCTCAATGTGGGCATCCATCTCTGGGTCGTGTCGAGTCTCCAGACCCCGCGCGAACTCTGGGCCCTCTATGACGCCTATGCCCTCGTGCCGGCGCGGCTCAGCGCAGGGGATGGCTGGGGGACGCTCCTGACCTCCACCTTCCTTCATGGGGGCTGGATGCATCTGATCGGGAACATGCTGTTCCTGTTCGTCTTCGGTGACAATCTCGAGGACGTGCTGGGCCATGCGGGCTTTCTGGCCTTCTATCTCGCATCCGGCGTGGGGGCGGGGCTCGTGCACTGGTGGGCGGCGCCCTTCTCCTGGGTGCCGACGATCGGCGCCTCCGGGGCCATCGCCGGAGTGATGGGGGGCTATCTGCTGCTGTTCCCGCGCGCCCGGGTGGATGTGCTGATCTTCATCGTCATCCTGATCCGCATCGTCCCGGTCCCGGCCTGGCTGATGCTGGCGCTGTGGTTCGGGCTGCAGCTTCTGGGCGGCGTGGGGGCCGATCCGGAGGCCGGCGGTGTGGCCTACTGGGCCCATGCGGGGGGATTCGTCGTGGGGCTCGGGCTGATCCTGCCGATCTGGCTCGCGCGGGGCGGTCCGGCCTTCTGGGAGCGCACCCATGGCCACCCGCCCCATCCCGATGCGGCCTATGGAGCGCTCAGCCCGACACGGGTGCCGCGGGTCCGTCGGCGGCGCTGAGGAGGGGTCGGGCGGCCCCTGCCCGCTGCCCCCTTTGCCTGCTGTCAGCCCCGTGCCCGGATGATGGCGGCGAACTTCTCGAAGATGCCGGCATTGGCGGCGATGACATCGCCATGCTCCAGCGGTCTGTGGCCGTCGCGGATAGCCCCGACAAGGCCCCCCCGCCTCCTGCACGATCAGCAGACCCGCCGCCATGTCCCAGGGGTTCAGGCCCCGTTCCCAGAAGCCATCGTAGCGTCCCGCGGCGACATAGGCGAGGTCGAGCGCCGCCGATCCCAGCCGCCGCACCCCCGCGCATTCGGGCATCAGCCGCGCCAGATCCTGCAGCGTCGCAGGCAGGGTGTTGCGCGGGCCGAAGGGGATGCCGGTAGCGAACAGCGCCTCGGACAGGCGTGTGCGCGCACTCACCCGGATGCGGCTTTCGTTGAGCCAGGCCCCCTCACCCTTCTCGGCCCAGAAGGTCTCGTCCTTGACGGGATCGTGGATCACCCCGGCCACGATCTGCCCTTTGTGCTCGAGAGCGATGGAAACGGCCCAGTGCGGCAGGCCGTGAAGGAAATTCGTCGTCCCGTCCAGCGGGTCGACGATCCAGCGCCGCGTGGGATCCTCGCCGGCCGTCCCGCCGCCCTCCTCGCCGAGAAAGCCGTAGGTGGGGCGTGCCTCGGTCAGCATCTGGCGCAGGGTCTGTTCGGCCTGCCGGTCAGCGCGGCTGACGAAATCGCCCGGCCCCTTGATCGAGACCTGAAGCTGCTCGACCTCGGCGAAATCCTTCAGAAGCTGGCGGCCTGCCTTGCGGGCGGCCCGGACCATGACATTGAGATTGGCGCTGGGCATCCGGGGGCCTCCTGTCGGGTCAGGGGGGGGCTATAGGGGGCGCGGCCGTCCCCTGCAAGCGCCTCAGCCATGGCCGATCCGCACTCCCTCCTCCCGGGCCAGACGGATCAGATGGGCCACATAGGGCAGACTGGCCTCCTCGCTGCGCACCGCAGCATGAAGGCGCCGAATCACCGGCCGCCGTCGCGCCGCAGCGGCCGCACCGCCAGACCGCCCGCCGTGCCGCCGGTTCGGGCCGCGCGCATCACCCAGTCCGGCAGCACCGTCACCCCCCGCCCAGCCGCGACCAGAAGCAGGATCATCGCCGTCAGTTCCACCTTCCGCACCGAGGCCGGCTCGACCCCTGCAGGTGACAGAAGTTCGGTGAACAGATCGAGCCGCGAACGCTCCACCGGATAGGTCAGCAGGGCCTGCCCTCGGAAATCCGCCGCCTCGACCCAGTCCTTGGCAGCCAGCGGATGGGTTTCGGCGCAGACCAGGACGGGCTGATAGTCGAAGAGCGGCAGGAAGGTCACACCCGGCAGATCCTCCGGGTCTGAGGACACCACGAGATCCACATCGCCCCGCCGCAGCGCCGGCAGCGCATCGAAGGCCAGGCCGGGGCGGATGTCGATATCCACCTCCGGCCAGGCCCGGCGAAACCGGTCGAGCACGGGCAGCAGCCATTCGAAACAGGCATGGCATTCGATGGCAACATGCATCCGACCTGCCCGCCCCTGCGCCAGTCCCGAGAACTCGGCTTCGAGAGCGGCGATCTGCGGCAGGATCACCTCGGCCGCTGCCAGCAACCGCCGCCCCGCAGGCGACAGGCGCAGCGGCTTGGTCCCGCGCAGGAAGAGCGGCGTGCCCGCCTGCTCCTCGATCGCCCGCACCTGATGGGACAGCGCGGATTGCGTCAGACCCAGCCGCTCGGCCGCCGCAGCCAAACTGCCGGTTTCGTGGATGGCCTGGATCGTTCGGAGATGGCGGAACTCGATATGCAAATTCGCCTCATGAAGATCGTGAGAATTATGAATTTGTCTCATGGGAGAGGATATGGGACAAGCAGCCCGTCACAGGAGTTCGCCGATGTCCGTCGCCGTCAGTTACGAATTCTTTCCTCCCCGCGATCTGGCCGCGTCCTTCCGCCTGTGGGACACGCTTCAGGCGCTGGCCCCCTTCGAGCCTGCCTTCGTCTCGGTCACCTATGGGGCGGGGGGGACGACCCGGACGCTGACGCATGAGGCCGTGACGACCATCCGTCAGACCACCGGCCTGCCGGTGGCCGCGCATCTGACCTGCGTGGAGCAGACGCGGGAGGAGACGCTGGCCATCGCCGAATCCTATGCGGCGGCTGGGGTGAAGGACATCGTTGCGCTGCGCGGCGACCCGCCCGGGGGTGAGGCACGCTTCGTGCCGCATCCGGAGGGTTTCGCCTCCTCGGTGGAGCTGATCGAGGCCCTGGCCGCAACGGGGCGCTTCCGCATCCATGTGGGGGCCTACCCCGAAACCCACCCGGAGGCGCCTGATGCACAGGCCGGGATCGACTGGCTGCGGCGCAAGTTCGATGCGGGGGCTTCGTCGGCTATCACCCAGTTCTTCTTCCGGCCCGAGACCTTCTTCCGCTTCCGCGATGCCTGTGCTGCAGCAGGCCTGCCGGCCGAACGGATCGTGCCCGGCATCCTGCCCGTCCAGAGCTGGGCCGGCGCCCGCCGGTTTGCCGAACGCTGCGGCACGGCGATTCCCCCCGCCACCGCCCAGGCTTTCGAGAATGCCGAACGCGACGGGACGACGCGGCTTCTGGCGCTGGCCACGGCCACCTCGCTCTGCGAAAGGCTGATTGCGGGGGGGGTGGAGCACCTCCACTTCTACACGCTCAACCGGCCGGATCTGACGCGCGACATCTGCCTTGCGCTCGGCCTGCGCCCGCGCGTGCGGCTTCAGGCGGTGGCCTGACGGGCCGGCCTGCCGGGGGGCGGCCTTCACCGGGCCGTTTCAGCCCGTCAGGATATCGAGGCCGAGATCCAGCGTGCCTGCTGAATGGGTCAACGCCCCGACCGAGATGTAATCCACACCCGTTGCGGCGACCGCTGCGATGCGCCCGGGACGCATGTTGCCCGAGGCTTCGGTCGTCATCCGGCCGGCCACCATCCGCACCGCCTCGCGCAGCATGGCTTCGTCCATGTTGTCGAGCAACACCGCATCGGCACCCCCGACAGCCAGCACCTCCTCGAGCTGAGCGAGGCTGTCCACCTCGATCTCGACGCGCAGCGCATGGGACAGGCGGGCGCTCACCGCCATGAGCACGGGCCGGATGCCGCCCGCGGCGGCGATGTGGTTGTCCTTGATCAGGACCATGTCCGAGAGCGAAGCGCGGTGGTTGTATCCCCCGCCATGCAGGACAGCCTGCTTCTCCAGAAGGCGCAGGCCGGGCGTTGTCTTGCGGGTGCAGGTGATACGGGCGCGGGTTCCCTGCGCTTCGGCCACGCAGCGAGCGGTCAGCGTCGCGATGCCTGACAGACGGCCGGCGAAATTCAGTGCCACCCGTTCGGCAGCCAGGATCGAGGCGGCATCGCCGCTGACCTCGAGAAGCCGATCCCCCGGACCGCAGGCCGAGCCATCGGGCCTGTGGATGGTGACGCGCAGTGCCGGATCGACCAGCCGGAAGGCCAGCGCTGCCACCTGCATGCCGGAGACGACCCCCCCTTCGCGGGCATTCAGACAGGCCGTGGCAACGGTTCCGGGGGGAATCACGGCGCGGCTCGTGACATCCCCACCTGCCCCCAGATCCTCGAGCAGCGCCGCCCGCAGCAATGGTTCGATCAGCAGATCCGGCAAGGGGGGGTGAAGGGTCATGTCATCTCCCTCTCGCACTGGCGGCGCAGGGCCAGGGCCTCGTCCAGGGTCAGGCGGCTGCGCTGACCGATCTCGCCCCGGGGGGCGGGAAAATCGCTGCGGAAATGCGCGCCGCGGCTTTCCTCCCGCAGAAGGGCGGCCGCCGCGATCAGCGTCGCCGTGGCACAGATGTTGCGAAAGGCCTCGGACGGCGGCGGCGCCGCAGCCTCGAGCCCGGCGATGGCGGCCAGGGCCCGGCGCAGGCCCGAACCATCGCGCACCACGCCGACATGATCGGTCATCATGCGCCGCAGCGCCCGCAGGCGAGCATCCTCCTGCGCGGCCAGGGCATGGCCCTGCGGCAGGGGCCGCAATGCGGGCAGTCGCAGCGGGGGGGCACCGAGGCAACCCGCAGGGCCGATCGCATCCCGGATGTCGCCGGCACAGGCACGGGCGAAGACGAGCGCCTCCAGCAGACCGTTCGAGGCCAGACGATTCGCCCCGTGCAGGCCGGTCGAGGCACATTCCCCACAGGCCCAGAGACCGCGCAGGCTTGTCCGGCCCCGCTCATCGGTGGCGATGCCGCCCATGTGGTAATGGGCGGCCGCGGCCACCGGCACCGGCTCCTGCACCGGATCGATGCCCGCCCTCGCGCAGGCCGCGACCAGCGCCGGGAACTGCTCTCGCAGGCGCGGGCCGAGGGATGTGGCATCAAGAACCGGGCGCAGGCCGGCGCGGCTCTGGAGGAAGATCGCCCGGGCCACCACATCGCGGGGGGCCAGCTCGGCATCGGGATGGACAGAGAACATGAAGCGTTCCCCGTCCCGGTTGCGCAGCACGGCCCCTTCGCCGCGCAGCGCCTCGGTCGCCAGCGGGGCAGGATCCTCGCCGATGTCGATCGCGGTCGGGTGGAACTGGACGAATTCCGCATCGGCGATCACGGCGCCGGCCCGGGCGGCCAGGCCGATCGCCTCGCCCCGGATGCGGCGCGGATTCGTCGTCAGGGCATAGAGCCCTCCCGATCCGCCACCCGCCAGCAGGACAGCCGGAGCCCGGAGGACGACAGCCTCCGATCCGCCTGGGGCCGCACTCTCGAGGCGAAGGCCGCAGACCTCTCCGCCCGCGGTCTCGAGTGCCACGGCCCGCACCCCTTCGAGCACCTGCACGGAGGGCGTTGCGCGCACCGCTGCCGCCAGATGCCGCATGATGGCGGCCCCGGCTTGATCGCCCCGCACCCGCACGACGCGGGCAAAGCTGTGTGCCGCCTCGCGCGAGAGGACATAGCCGCCCTCCGCGCTGCGGTCGAAGGGGGTCCCGAGATCGGCCAGGATACGAACATGCTCGCCCGCCTCCTGCACGACGCGATGGGCGACGACGGCATCGACCAGCCCGGCCCCGGCCCGGATCGTGTCGGCGGCGTGGATCGCAGGACTGTCCGGCGCCTTCAGCGCCGCGGCCACACCGCCCTGGGCCCAGGCGGAACTGGCCCCCTCGCCCAGCGGTTCGGGAGACAGCACAAGCACCGGAAAGGGGGCCAGTGCGAGAGCCGCCGAGAGCGCGGCCAGGCCGGCCCCGACGATGACGACCCGATCCGTGGCAGCCCCGCCCATGCCCTCAGCCGCGTCCCGTCACAGCCCGAGCCGGCGGCTCAGATCGATCATGCGCTGCACCGCCTGGCGCGCCGGGGCGGCGATCTCGGGCGGCACCTCGACAGTGCCGGTCATGCTGTGCAGCGACCACAGGACCTTTTCCAGCGTGATCCGCTTCATGTGCGGGCAGAGATGGCAGGGGCGGGCGAATTCCACCTCGGGCAGCTCGTCGGCGATGTTGGCGGCCATCGAACATTCGGTGACGAGCAGGGCCCTGGCCGGGCGGCGATCCCGGACCCAGCGGATGATCCCGGCCGTCGATCCGGTGAAATCCGCCTCGGCGACCACCTCGGGCGGGCATTCGGGATGGGCGATGATCGTCAGATCCGGCTGATCCTGGCGGTAGGCGCGCAGCTCCTCGGCGGTGTAGAGTTCGTGCACCATGCAGGAACCCGGCCAGTAGACGATCCGCTTGCGGCTCTGCCGGGCGACGTTCTGGGCCAGATAGCGGTCCGGCGTCATGATGACGGTATCGGCCTCCAGCGCCTCGACGATCTGCAGCGCATTGGCCGAGGTGCAGCAGATGTCGGAGACGGCCTTCACCGCGGCGCTGGTATTGACATAGCTCACCACCGGCGCGCCCGGATGGCGCAGCCGCAGCGCCTCTACGCCCTCGGGAGTGATGCTCTCGGCCAGAGAGCAGCCTGCATCCCTGTCGGGAATCAGGACGGTCTTGTCCGGGCTGAGGATCTTGGATGTCTCGGCCATGAAATGGACGCCGCACTGGACGATGACATCCGCCTCGGTCTCGGCCGCCCGGACAGCCAGCTGCAGGCTGTCGCCGACGACATCGGCGATCCCATGATAGATCTGGGGCGTCATGTAGTTATGCGCGAGGATGACGGCATTCCTCTCGCGCTTGAGGCGGTTGATGGCGACGACATAGGGCGCATGCATCGCCCAGTCCGCGAAGGGCACGACGCGCTTCATCCGTTCGTAGAGGGGCCGGGTCTCCTCGGCCAGGGTCAGGCTGGGCGCCAGGTCGTAATGGCGGCCGAGCTCTGCCCGGATATCGGTGATCTGGTCCATGAGCGGTCCGCCTTCTGCCCCCGTGACCGGACGCGTAGCTCGGGCCCGGCCTTCCCCCAGGGCAGGCTTTCTATCCCCCCTGCGCGGCGACTGCAAATCTGCGTGGACGGCGGCAGGGCCGACCGGCCTCATCCCCCCCGCTTCCGCAAGGCGGGCGAGAGCGCTGCGGATCTGTTCGATCTCGGCCTCCCGCGCGGCCAGGCTGCCCCGCGTCTCCTCCACCACCTCTTCGGGAGCCGAAGCGAGGAAGCCGGGATTGCCGAGGCGGCCACGCAGGGCCGCAGCTTCCGTCTCGGCCTTCCGGAGCGCCTTCTGCATGCGGGCTGTCTCGGCGGCGATGTCGATCAGCCCCTGCAGCGGCAGGGCAAAGACCGCGCCCGGCACGGGCACCGTGACCGACCCGCGCGGCACCGCCCCCTCGACCGGCTCCTCGATCCGCGCGAGCCGCCGGATCAGCGCGCCGTTGCGGGCCAGCGCCGTCCGGGCGGCGGCGTCCGCCTCGGCCATGACCACCGGCACGGTGAGCCCGGCAGGCACGTTCATCTGCGCCCGGACGGAGCGGATCCCCTCGATCAGGGCGACGGTCCAGCGCATCTCGGCCTCGGCCGCCGGATCGACAAGGTCGACCGCGCGCAGATCCGGCCATTCCGCATGCGCCAGGAGGCCCTCGCGCGGGCCGGTCTGCTGCCAGAGCGTCTCGGTCACGAACGGCATGAAAGGGTGCATCAGGATCAGGCAGCGGTCGAGGACCCAGCCCATCACGGCCTGCGTCTCCGCCTTCAGGGCGGCATCTCCGCCGCCCAGAAGCGGCTTGGAGAATTCGACATACCAGTCGCAGACAACCCCCCAGACGAAGGCATGGAGAGCGCGCGCCGCCTCGTCGAAACGGAAGGCGCCCAAAGCCGCCTCGACAGCCTCGGCGGCGCGGGCGGTCTCGCCCAGGATCCAGCGGTTGACAGGGGCGGTCGCAGCCGGCGGAGCGGCACGGCGCGGAATCTCGAAGACCCCGTTCATCTCGGCGAAGCGATGGGCGTTCCACAGCTTGGTGCCGAAATTGCGGTAGCCGGCCACACGATCCTTGGACAGGCGCAGGTCGCGCCCCATCGCCGCCATCGCGGCCAGGGTGAAGCGCACCGCATCAGCCCCGTATTCATCGATCAGCTCGATGGGGTCGATGACATTGCCCACCGACTTGGACATCTTCCGCCCCTTCTCGTCCCGCACGAGGGCATGGACATAGACGGTGCGGAACGGCACCTCGCCCACCAGCGCAAGCTGCATCATCATCATCCGGGCGACCCAGAAGAAGATGATGTCGAACCCCGTCACGAGGACGGATGTGGGATAGTAGCGGCGCAGCGCGGGGGTGTCCGCAGGCCAGCCCAACGTGCCGATCGGCCAGATGCCGGAGGAGAACCAGGTATCGAGCACATCCGGATCGCGCCAGACCGGATAGACGAGGCGCGTGGGATCCTGCGAGAGATTGTAATCGGCGAGCGCGCGGGCAAAGGCCTCGGCCGCGGCATGGCGATCCTCGACCTCGATCACCCGCGCGTGATTGAGGGGCGCCGGCAGATCGGCGATCTCGGAGAGGAAGGATTCGGCCACCGCCTCGAAGGAGCGTCCGCAGCGGTGCACCGGCGTTTCGGCCACGAAATCGCGGTCGAGCAGCAGATCCATGATCTCGATCTCGTCGAGCGCATCGTCCCCCTGTTCGTCGCGGAAGGCACCGGGCGAAAGGTCGAAGCCATACCAGACCGGAATGCGGTGCCCCCACCAGAGCTGGCGCGAGATGCACCAAGGCTCGATGTTCTCCAGCCAGTTGAAATAGACCTTCGCATCGCGCTCGGGCAGGATGGCGGTGCGTCCCTCGCGCACGGCGTCGATGGCGGGCCGGACGATGCGGGCCGTGTCCACGAACCACTGATCGGTCAGCATGGGTTCGATCACGACGCCGGACCGGTCACCGAAGGGCTGCATGATGACCTTCGATTCGACCAGCGGCACCGGCCCATCGGCGCTGTCGGTCATCACCGACAGGCCTTCTGCCTCGATCTGGCTGACGATGAGGCGGCGCGCCTCGAACCGGTCGAGCCCCCGCATCTCCTCGGGGACGAGATTGACCTGCGAGACATCCCCCGCCGGCCGCTCGCCCCGGGCGATGGCCACGGCGATGGCGACGGAGTCCTCATAAGGCAGGCCATCGCTCCGCATCCGGCCCTTCGTGTCCATCAGGCGATAAAGGGGAAGGCCGTGGCGCTGGGCCACCTTGTAGTCGTTGAAGTCATGGGCGCCGGTGATCTTGACTGCGCCCGATCCGAAGGCAGGGTCGGGATAGTCGTCGGCAATGATGGGGATCAGGCGACGCTGCCCCTTGGGGCCCACCGGAATCTCGCAGAGCTTGCCGATGATCGGGGCATAGCGCGCATCCGACGGGTGCACCGCCACCGCCCCGTCGCCCAGCATCGTCTCGGGCCGCGTCGTGGCGATGGCGATCCAGTCGCGTTCCTCCTCGAGGAGGATGCGGCCCTCCGCATCGCGTTCGACATGGAGATAGGTCTCCCCCCCCGCGAGCGGATACCTGAAATGCCACATGTGGCCCTGGATCTCGCGGTTCTCGACCTCCAGATCGGAGATCGCAGTCTCGAAATGCGGATCCCAGTTCACGAGGCGCTGACCGCGGAAGATCAACCCCTCTTCATACCAGCGGACAAAGACCTCGAGCACCGCCTCCTGAAAGGAGGGGTCCATGGTGAAGGCCTCGCGCGACCAGTCGCAGGAGGCGCCGAGCCGGTCGAGCTGGGCACGGATCGCGCCGCCCGAACGGGCCTTCTGCTGCCAGACGAGATCGACAAAGGCCTCGCGCGTGAAATCGGTGCGCCGCCGTCCCTGCTTCGCCAGCTCGCGTTCGACGACCATCTGCGTGGCGATGCCGGCATGATCGGTGCCCGGCTGCCAGAGGACATCGTGCCCCTTCATGCGGTGCCAGCGCACCAGGATGTCCTGAAGCGTGGCGTTGAAGGCATGGCCCATATGCAGGCTGCCGGTGACATTGGGCGGGGGCAGGACGACGGAGAAGGCCTCGGCCCCCGGCCGGGCATTGACACCGGCGCGGAAGGCGCCCGCCTCCTCCCACAGCGCACGAATCCGGGCCTCGGCCTCGGCCGCCGCGAACGTCTTGTCCATGCCCATCGCGCGACTCCTTACTCCTGGCCTGCGCGGGATAGCGGAAGGCGCGCGCGACGGGAAGTCCGGGGCACGAACGGAGCGTTCTCATCGGGGAACCCGAGCGTGCGCCAATTCTTTGACCTTCTGTCAACCGGATCATGCGACACTGGTCGGGCAGACCCGCGTGGGGAAAGGCATCGCAGATGAACCGCGCCGCATCGCGCAGACCCCCCTCCTCCCCCCCTGCGGGGGGCGAGGCGCTGGACCGTCTGTTCGGCCTGTTCGACCGCCGGCCCCGCCACAAGGAACGCCCCGCCCGTCACCGCGGGCCCGCGATGCATGTGATCATCCTCGACGGGACGATGTCCTCGCTCGCGCCGGGCTGGGAATCGAATGCGGGCCTGATCTACAAGCTGCTGCGCGAACAGGGTCTGCGCGCCAATCTGTCGCTGTATTACGAGGCCGGGATCCAGTGGCGCGACTGGCGCTCCTGCCATGAGGTGATCCTGGGCAAGGGAATCAGCCATCAGATCGAGCGCGCCTATGGCTGGCTGGCCAGCCGCTACCGCCCCGGCGACCGGATCATCCTGATCGGCTATTCGCGGGGCGCCTATGCGGTGCGCAGCCTGGCCGGCGTCATCGACCGGGTGGGGCTTCTGCGGGCCGAATCGGCCACGGCGCGCCATGTGCGCACGGCCTGGCGCCACTACCGCCGCGGCCTCGCCGGCCCCGCGACGGAAGCCTTTCGCCGCCATCATTGCCATGAGCATGTGGAGATCGCGGCGATCGGCTGTTTCGACACGGTCAAGGCCCTGGGCCTGCGCCTGCCTGTCCTCTGGCGCTGGGCCGAGGCCCGCCATGCCTTCCACAATCATGCCATCGGCCCTCATGTCGCCCGGGCCTTCCATGCCCTCTCCCTGCACGAGACGCGCGCCGCCTTCGCCCCTGTCCTGTGGCAGACGCCACCGGGCCGCGAAGGGGCGGTGGAACAGGTCTGGTTCCGCGGCGCTCATGGCGATGTCGGGGGGCAGGTCGGCATCCATCCGGCCAGCCGCCCGCTCTCCAACATCCCGCTGGTCTGGATGCTGGAGCGGCTCGAGAGCTGCGGTCTGCCGTTGCCCCCGGGCTGGCAGGCGCGTTTTCCCTGCGATCCCTCTGCCCCGCCTGTCGGCACCTGGCGCGGCTGGGGCAAGCTCTTCCTGTCGCGCCGCCGCCGCCGTCCCGGTTCGGATCCGTCAGAGCGGCTGCATCCCACGGCCCTGTGCGCCCCGCCGCCGCTCGGCCCGCTGCGGCAGGCGCTGCGATCCCTGACGGCGGCAGGACCGTTCCGCAAAGGATCCGGCGGCCCCGACGACGGTCATGGATGCGCGGATGCAGGCCCGTCGTGAGAAAGGGGCCCTTGCGCAGCCAGCCTTTTTCTCTCAAAGCTCTCGCGGCGGCGGTTCGGGCCCGTTCCGGCCCCTGCTGCTGTCGTCTGGTTTCTGAGGATACCGCCTCCGCAGGACGGAACCGGCTTGTCGCGGGGCTTCTGCCCCCGGACCGGGCCGGGGGCGGATCGTCCCTGCCTTCGGAGACGCCATGACCCAGGATGCTGCCTCCCTCTTCGCGCCCCGCCTGCGGGCCGAGCTCGAGGAACTGCGCGCCGCCTCGGCCGGGACGGCCGCCGATCGCGTGCCCGTCGCACTCGATCAGCAGAGCATCGGCCGCCTGTCCCGTCAGGATGCCCTGCAGATGCAGGCGATGGCGGCGGCCCAGGAGGCGCGACGCCTTGCGCGGATCCGCGCCATCGAGGCCGCGCTGCGGCGGATAGCGGCAGGGGAATACGGTTTCTGCGAATCCTGCGCCGCCCCCATCCCGGAGCGGCGCCTGGCCATCGACCCTGTCCTGACGCGCTGCGTCGGCTGTGCCCGCTGAGCTGATCGGACTGCACCATGCCCCTTGCCACGGTTTCCCCTGCCCCGCCCCTGTCCGCGCTGACCGGCCGGCAGATCGCCTGGATCCTGGGCGGCGCCTTGATGACGATGGCGACGATGCCCGGGCAGACGGTCTTTATCGCCCAGTTCAACACCGCCCTGAGGGGGGAATTCGGCCTCTCGCACGGGGAATTCGGCGGGCTCTACACGCTGGCGACACTGCTGAGCGCCTCTGGCCTCGTCTTTGCGGGAAGCCTCGCGGATCGCCTGCCCCTGCGCCGTCTGTCGGTGGCCTGTCTGCTCGGCCTGGCGGCCACGACCCTGCTGATGGCACAGGTGGGCAATATCCCGCTGCTGATCCTGGCGCTGGCAGCGCTGCGCTTCTTCGGACAGGGCATGCTCTCGCATGTGGCGCTGACGGCGATGGCGCGCTGGTTCAACCGCTTCCGGGGGCGTGCGCTGTCGCTGGCCGGGCTGGGCTTCACCCTCGGCGAAGCGATGCTGCCGCTCGGCCTGACGCTGGCGATCGGCGCCTGGGGCTGGCGCAGTGTCTGGGCCGGGACGGGTCTGGTGCTGGTTGTGGCGGTGCTCCCGCTTCTCCTGCTGCTGCTGCGCGATGCGCCGGACGGCCGGCGGGCGCGTGCGGCAGGACATGTCAATCCCGATGCGCTGCCGGCAGATCAGGCAACGGGCGCCGGCTGGACACGCCCGCAGGTGCTGCGCGATCCGCTGTTCTGGGGGCTGCTGCCCGGTATCATGGGGCCGCCGGCGATCGGCACGCTGCTGATCTTCCATCAGGCCCATCTGGCGGCGCTGAAGGGCTGGGATCTGACCACCTTCACCACCTTCTACCCCGTCCTTTCGGCCGCCGTGGTCACGGCCTCGCTCGGGGCGGGGGCTCTGGTAGACCGGTTCGGGGCCTGGCGTCTGCTGCCCTTCGTGCTGATGCCGCTGACGGCGGCCTGCCTGACCGCGGCCCTGCTTCAGCCGGTCTGGGCCATCCCGCTGCTTCTGGCCTGCCTCGGTCTGTCCACCGGCCTCGTCAATCCGGTGACCGGCGCGCTCTGGGCGGAACTCTACGGCACGGCCCATCTGGGGGCGATCCGGGCGCTTGTCACGGCAGCGCTGGTGGCGGCCTCGGCGCTCGGGCCGGGGCTGGCAGGGCTGCTGATCGATCTCGGCCCGGATCTGGATCGCCAGGCCTGGGGTTATGCCGGCTGGTGCCTGCTGTGGGTGCTGCTCTATCTGGCTCTGCGGCCGGTGCTGCGCAGGCGCACGGCCCGGCTCGGCTGATCCGGCCGGGCTTCCGGCGCGCGCGGGGTCTGGACTCCTTCGGGGCGGGGTGACGCGGCCTGGCGCAGGCGCTAGAGGGACAGGACAGGAGGTGCCCCGATGACCCAAGCTCCCACCCCCGCGCGCGAGGTGCGCGTGGGCGATGTCCTGTTCGGCAACGACCATCCCCTTGTGGTGATCGCCGGCCCCTGCCAGATCGAGACCCGCGATCACGCCCTGCGCATCGCCGAGCACATGGCCGCGGTCTGCGCCAGAGCGGGGGCGGCCTATGTCTTCAAGTCCAGCTACGACAAGGCCAACCGCACCTCGCTGGCAGGCCGGCGCGGACCGGGCATGGAAGAGGGCCTGCGCATCCTCTCGGATGTGCGCGCGGCCGTGGGTTGCCCGGTGCTGACCGATGTGCATGCCCCCGACCAGTGTCCCCCCGCCGCCGAAGCCGTGGACATCCTGCAGATTCCCGCCTTCCTGTGCCGGCAGACGGATCTCCTGCTTGCGGCCGGTCGGACGGGCGCGGCGATCAACATCAAGAAGGGCCAGTTCCTGGCCCCCTGGGACATGGCCCATGTCGCGGACAAGGTGGCCAGCACCGGCAACAGCCGCATCCTTCTGACCGAGAGGGGCGTGAGCTTCGGCTACAACACCCTGATCGCCGACATGCGCGCCTTGCCGATCATGGCGCGGACGGGCTGGCCGGTGGTGATGGATGCGACGCATGCGGTGCAGCAACCGGGGGGACTGGGGGGGGGCATCGGGCGGGCAGCGCGAATTCGCCCCGGTGCTTGCACGTGCAGCCGTGTCGATCGGCATCGCGGCAGTCTTCCTGGAGACGCATGAGGACCCCGACCATGCCCCATCGGACGGGCCGAACATGATTCCCCTTGACCGCATGGAGGCGCTGGTGACCTCGCTCATGGCCTTCGACCGGCTGGCCAAGGCCGATCCCCTGCATGTCTGAGGGGGCTTGCGCCCGCCCGGGGGCCGGGCTAGATGAGCCCCGCTGCTGGGGCGTCGCCAAGCGGTAAGGCAGCGGTTTTTGGTACCGCCATTCCCAGGTTCGAATCCTGGCGCCCCAGCCAGCCTTGCCTCATCCTCGCTGCTTCCCTGCCGGGGAACTCCGTCAGGGCAGGCTGATCAGAAGATCGTCTTGTTCGGCGGCAGCCCGACGGAATCGGCACAAGGGGCCGCGCAATCGACAGCCGGACGACGCCGAGCGACGGCGTTTCCGAAGGCCGGGTCAGATATCCGCGAATTGGATCTGGACCTTCACCGCGCGGCTACGATCGGCAGCCCGGGCGAAGGCCGCCTGCGCGTCCTGCAGCGGAAAGGATGCGGTGATGAGCGGCCGCACGTCGATCACATGGTCATCGATCAGACGGACGGCCTGGACGAACTCGGCATCGAAGCGATGCGTGCCGACAAGGCGGATCTCCTTGCCGACCAGCAGATTGACCGGCAGCGGCAGATCGCCGGTCACGCCGACCTGCACGATGGTACCCTGAGGTCGCACGGCCGCGATAGCGGTCCGCAGCGCCGGCGCGGCGGCAGAACATTCAAAGGCGACATCGAAGCAGCCCTTGTCCGTGCAGTAGGGGTCGAGCGCCTGTGGGGCCTCTGCGACATTCAGCACCGTGGTCGCGCCCATGGCGGAAGCCACCGCCAAGGGCACTTCGTGCAGATCGGTGGCTATGATCTCGGCTGCGCCCGCATACGCGGAGACGGCAACCATGAGGGCGCCGATGGGCCCGGCGCCGCAGACCAGCACCCGCCGACCTGAAAGCGGCCCTGCCTGATTGAGCGCGTGCAAGCATACAGCCAGCGGCTCTGCAACTGCCGCTTCCGCCAGGCTGGTGGTCGGCCCGATCCGCTCACACTGTGCAGCCTGTACCACCATCAGGTCGCGAAAGCCCCCTTGTTCATGAGGGAACCGAAGCGCCGAACCGTAGAACCGCATCGACAGGCAGTGCTGCCGCAGATTGTTGCAGCAGTAGCGGCATTCGCCACAAGGACGGCTCGGATTGACCGCGACCTTATCGCCGGGGGCAATGCCATGGACCCCCGGGCCCACCGCCTCGACTGTGCCGGAGAGCTCATGGCCCAGAATGATGGGTTCCCGCAGCCTGATCGGGCCGAAGCCGCCGTCATGGTAATAGTGCAGATCGGAGCCACAGATCCCGCCCGCACCGATCCGCAGCAGCACCTGGCCCGCCGAGGGATCCTGCACCTCTTCATGCTCGATACGAAGGTCATGGGGACCATAAAGACGGCAGACGCGCGTGCGCATGGCGGGTCCTCAATTGAACAGCAGTCCCGGCAGCCAGGTTGCCAGGGGTGGAAAATAGGAAACCAGGAACAGGACAAGAATATTCGTCAGCAGGAAGGGCACGATGGCTCGCACCACACGGGCCAGCGGCAGCCGGGCAATCCCCGCGCAGATGAACAGGCAGACCCCCACCGGCGGCGTGGTCAGGCCGATCATCAGGTTGAGCACCGCGAAGGTGGCGAAATGCAGTGGGTCGATGCCAACACTCTGGGCAAGTGTCAGCAGCGGCACGAACAGGACGATCAGCGCGGCGATCGTCTCCATGAACATACCGATGAACAGCAGGAAAAGATTGATCAACAGGATCACGAGATACTTGTTCTCGGTCAGCGAGAGAACGGCGCCGGCAATCATCTGCGGAATGCGTTCGGAGACAAGAATCCACCCGAAGACATTGGCGAAACCGACCAGCACCAGAATGGCCGCCGAAGAGACGGCACTGTCGACCAGAACCTTCGGAACGGCTCTCAAAGGCAGGTCACGATAGATGAAGGCCCCAACGATGAAGGCATAGAGACTGGCCACAATTGCCGTCTCGGTCGGGGTCATCATCCCCGAAAGCAGCCCGCCGACAATCAGCGCCGTCATCGCCAATGCCCAGAAGCCCCCCAGAAAGGCGCGAAGCAGCTCGCCCATGCCCTGCCAGGGCTGCCGCGGAAAGTTCCGGCGCACGGCGATGATATAGGCCGTCATCATCATCGACAGGCCCAGAAGGATGCCGGGAACCGCCCCTGCGATGAACATCTGCCCTACCGAGATACCGGAGAGAGACCCCACGATGATCATCGGCACGCTAGGCGGAATGATCGGCCCGACGGTAGAGGATGCAGCAGTGACCGCGGCCGAGAAGTCGGCCGGATAGCCAGCCTGTTTCATGCCCGGAATCATCACGCCACCGATCGAGGCGGCATCGGCGACCGCCGTGCCCGAGATGCCGCCGAACAGCATCGAGCCGGCTACATTCGACAGGCCGAGCCCGCCGCGCATCCAGCCCACCAGGGCATTGGCCAAGCGGATAATGCGTCCTGTGATGCCCCCATGGTTCATCAGGTTGCCAGCCAGGATGAAGCCAGGGATTGACAGCAGCACGAAGACATCAATGCCCGCATACATCTTCTGCGGCATGACAACCAGCGGAATGCCTGCAGCAAGGAGATAGCACATCGAGGCCAGCCCCAGCGTCACCGCCACAGGGATTCCCGCCGCCAGTCCGCCGATGAAGACGCCGATGAGGATTGCCAGATTCATTGCGATGTCTCCCCATCGGCAAGGGGACGTCCGTCGTTCGTCCCGACCACCATGGCAACGACCCGGGCGAGGGCGAAGACCAGGATCGAGAACAGCATGACCAGGACGCTGGCGTGGATGTAATGCATCCGCCAGCCGAGTGCGGGCGATGTCTGCAGGCTGCCGATGACGGTGAAGCGCCACGCCGGCAAAAGTAACGCTGCACACAGGGTGCTCGTGGCCAGCGCTGAAACGAATCGCAGGATCAGAGGCAATCGCCCCGGAAGAGATTCACAAATGACATCAACATTGACGAGGTCTCCCGAGAGATAGGACAGTCCCGCTGCAAAGGCAGCCAGATAGAGGAGGGCAAAGCGCGTCAGTTCCTCGGTCCAGACGGGGGCACTCGCAAAGACCGAGCGACCCATGACCTGCACCAGGACGGCCAGGATGAGGACTGTGAAAGACAGGCCGGCAGCCAATCGGCACAGGAAGAGAAGAGCTTTGTAGAGGTGCAAGGCCATGCGCGAACTCGGCTCGTGATCCTTGGACGGGGCCGGCGACTCAGGCCGGGACGGAACGGAGGGCGCATAACCGTGACCGGCAATTCCGGTGCGGAGCAGCCTCCTCTGCCCCGCGGAGGCGCAGCCGATACAATCAGGCCGCCACCTCCTGCATGTCGAACGGGCCGCTAGTCCGCGAACAGCTGCTCCACGATCGGTCTGATCTCATCGTTCACATTGGCCAGAACGGCATCCCGAGCCCTTGCCGCAAAGGCGGCCTTGTCGACATCGACAAAAGTCATACCCCTTTCCTGCAGAAGGGCTGCCAGACGTTCCTCATCGGCCAGGAACAGCTCGCGCTCATAGGCCTGGGCACGACGGGCCGCTTCCAGCACTGCCTCGCGGTCCGCCTCGGACAACCTGGACCAGGTCAGATCAGAGATCGTGAGATAGATCCAGGACCGCACGTGCTCGGTCAGATTCACATGACTTTGCACTTCGTTGAAGTTGGCCGAATGAATCAGTGCCAACGGATTTTCCTGTGCATCGATGGTTCCATTCTGCAGGGCCGTGAACACCTCGGAGAAAGCCATCGGAACCGGCTGTGCACCCAGCGCGCTCCAGACATCCACGAATAGCGGCACGTTGGGTACACGCAACTTCAACCCGGCCAGATCGTCGGGACTGGTGATCGGCCGGTTCGACGTCAGGTTGCGCGGTCCGCGCGCGAAATAGGCAATGGGACGGACCCGCGCCATTTCGACGATCTGCTGCTCAATCCGGTCGCCGATTTCGCCGCCGGCCACGGCATCCATATCCTCAAGCCTTTCATAGGCATAGGGCACTGCCAGAAGGGCGGCCATCGGCGCCCAGTTCTGAAGGGTTTCCCCGGTGATGGTCATATCGACCGTTCCAAGCTGCATGCCATTGATCAGGTCCATCTCCTTGCCCAAGGATTCGTTGGGATAGACCTCGACGGCGATGCGCCCGTCGGTCAGCGCGGCAAGCTCCTCTCCGAATCGCACAGCGGCCTTGTGCCAGGTGCTCTCTTCATTGGCGAGATGACCAAGCTTCAGCGTCACCTCCTGCGCCACGGCTGGCCCGGCCAGCAGAACACCGGCCAGCATCAGCGCGGCAACCCTGGACAATGCATTCATTCCGTTTCCCCTTTGCCGGCTTGTCCACTTGCGTGGACGGTTTCGAAGAATTCCGGGCGTGCCGCAGTGATCTCGGGAAGATCGGCCAGAATCCTGCGCAAATGCCCGCGCATGGCCTTCTCGGCAGCCTGTTCATCCCGCCGGGCAATCGCCTCGACGATTTCCGCATGCTGGGCGATGAGCGCTTGCTTGGGAAAGTGCAGGGCAGTCAGATAACGCACCCGGTCCATCTGTGCCTTGACGTCCTCGATCACCTTCCAGGCGTAGGTCTTGCCGGCAGCCTCGGCCAGAGTGCGATGGAACAATTCGTCAAGTGTCAGAAAATCTCGGGCGTTGCTGTCCGCCACGGCACGCTGACGCGCGATCTGCGCGTTCAGCTCCTTCGTCAGGGCCTCATCAGCAGAACGGGCGACCAGCCTGACGATATCGGCCTCGATCGCCTCGCGGACGAAGCGCGCATCCATCACAGCTGCGGGCGCGATCCTGCGGACCAGCGTGCCGCGTTGAGGCCGGATCTCCACCAGACCGGCCTCGGCCAGCTTGATGAAGGCTTCGCGCACCGGCTGGCGGCTGATGCCATAAGCGGAAGCGATCTCGCCCTCCGACAGGCGGCTCCCGGGCGGCAGGTCTGCAGCAATGATTCGTTCGCGCAGGATGCGGTAGAGCTGCGGCCCGATAGGCGCCCCCTGCTCAAGCCTCCAATCTGCGCGCAGCTCCGCTGGCATCGGTTGCGCTCCTCCCATGGAATCTCTTTCTCCACACTTCCATACTAGTCAACATAAAACTGCTCTGCTATCGGCATCGCTGCCAGACCGGTTGCCGGCGGGCAGCCGTCGGCCGCCGCCGCCGCCGGCTTCAATGGTCAGACGAGAGAACATGCTGGGGGAAGCGATGCGGCAGACATGGCGCTGGTTCGGACCGGGGGACCGGGTCTCGTTGGATGACATCCGGCAGGCGGGGGCGGAAGCTGTCGTGACGGCCCTGCATCATGTGCCGACCGGCGCGGCCTGGACGCCCGAAGCTATCGCCTGTCGCCAGCGCGAGGTGGCAACACGAGGCGACGGTTCGCCCTCGGGACTGGCTTGGGAAGTGGTAGAAAGCCTGCCTGTTTCCGAGGATATCAAGCGCCAGACCGGCGATTGGCGCGAGCATGTCGCGAATTACAGGACCAGCCTGCGCAACCTGGCCGCTGCGGGCATCCAGGTGGTCTGCTACAATTTCATGCCGGTACTCGACTGGACGCGAACCGATCTTGCCTGGCGCCTTCCCCATGGCGGCACCTGCATGCGCTTCGATCTGGTCGATTTTGCTGTCTTCGACATTCATATCCTGAAGCGCGGCGGCGCGGCGGCGGATTTCCCGCCCGAGGTGGTCGAGGCCGCCGGGGAGCGTTTCGCGGTCATGGATTCAGCGCGTCAGCGCAACCTGGTGCGTAACATCGTCTGCGGGTTGCCCGGCGCGGCAGAGCAGCTGACGCTGGATGGACTGCGGGCACATCTCGAGGCCTATGGCACTCTGTCCCCCGAAAGGCTGCGCAGGCATCTCGTGGCCTTCCTGGAAGAGGTGGTTCCGGTGGCCGAGGAGGTCGGCATCAGGCTTTGCTGCCATCCCGACGATCCGCCCTTTCCGCTGCTGGGGCTGCCGCGGATCATGTCCACCGAAGCGGATTACGCCGCAGTCATGACAGCGGTGGATTCGCCGGCCAACGGCATCACGCTGTGTTCGGGCTCGCTGGGGGCCAGACCGGACAATGATCTGCCCGGCATGATGCGCCGGCTGGGAAGCCGCGTGCATTTCCTGCATCTTCGCAATGTCACGCGCGAGGGCGATGGAATCATGTCGTCATTCTTCGAGGATGAGCATCTGCGCGGGGGCACCGACATGGTGGCCCTGATCGCCGAGGTGCTGCGCGAGGAGGCCCGCCGCCGTGCAGGCGGACGGGCGGATCATTCGATCCCCATGCGCCCTGATCATGGGCAGGACATCCTTGACGATCTGAAACGCCATGCACAGCCGGGCTATCCGGCAATCGGCCGTCTGAAAGGCCTGGCCGAGCTGCGCGGCATCATGACGGCGCTGTCTCATCCGCAACACGGAATCCGGGCATGAGCGACAGACTTTCCCCAGCCAGTCTTGCGCAACTGCCCGCCAGCGTGGCGCGGCCCCGCCATGTTCCGGCGCGTCATGGTGCGGGCATCGTCCACCTGGGTGTCGGTGCCTTTCACAGGGCGCATCAGGCAGTCTATACCGATGCCGCCCTGGCCGCAGCCGGCGGAGACTGGCGGATCGACGGCATCGCCCTGCGGAGCCCGCGCATCGCCGATGAGCTGAACCCGCAGGAGGGGCTCTATACGCTCATCGAACGCGGCGAGGATGGGGCCGCGGCGCGGATCATCGGCAGCATCCGCCGGGTGATCGCGGCGGCGCGCGACCCGGATGCCACCCTGGCAGCCCTGAGCGCGCCCGAAACCCGCATCGTCAGCCTGACCGTGACCGAGAAGGCCTATGGGATCGACAGGGCGCGCGGCTGCGTTGACCCGAACCATCCCGCCGTCGCCGCCGATCTGTCCAGACCGCACAGACCGAAGGGCGTGCTCGGCCTGCTGTGCGAGGGGCTGCGGCTGCGCCGGGAGCGGGGCCTGCCGCCCTTCACCGTTCTGTGCTGTGACAACCTGCCGGACAATGGCGGCCTGCTGCGCCTCGGCCTGACGGATTTCGCGGCCCGGCTTGATCGCGCCCTCTCCGCCTGGATCGAGGCGGAGGTCGCCTGTCCCTCCACGATGGTCGATCGCATCACCCCCGCACCGACCGGGGAAACCCGTGCCCTGGCACAGACGCTCACCGGGCTTGTCGATCTGGCAGCGGTCGAAACGGAACCCTTCGCGCAATGGGTGATCGAGGATCGCTTCCCCTCCGGCCGACCCGCCTGGGAACAGGCCGGCGTCATCTTCACCGCTGATGTGAGGCCGTTCGAGGCCATGAAGCTGCGGATGCTCAACGGCAGCCATTCGCTGATGGCCTATGCAGGACTCCTGTGCGGGCACAGGCATGTGCGCGACGCGATGCGCGATGCGGCGCTGGCCGGTCTGGTGCGCCGCCATCTGGCGGCGGCGGCGACGACGCTGGATCCGGCGGTGGGGATCGACCTCGGCCACTATGCCGATGCCCTGATGCGGCGTTTCGCCAATCCGGCCATCGCCCATGAACTCGCCCAGATCGCCATGGACGGCACCGAGAAACTGCCCCAGCGGATCCTCGAACCGGCGCTGCATGCGCTGACGCATGGCCAGCCTCTGCGGCCCTTCGCCTTCGCGGTCGCGGCCTGGATGCGCTACTGCCTCGGCCGGCGCGACGACGGCACGCACCATGACCTGCAGGACCCGCGCGCCGAAGCCATCGCCGCCGCGACACGGGGTGCAGGGGGCGATGCGCGGGCCATCGTCCGCGGCCTGTCCGCCCTGCCGGGCCTGTTCCCGGCACGACTGGCGCAGGATGCCGGCTGGCAGCAGGCTGTCGAAGACAGCCTGTCCGGAATGCTGAAACAGGGAATGGCGGCGGTGGTCCGGGCCGAAGCAGCGGCCATGCCTGCCGGTGGTCTCTGAGGCCGTCCCCCCTGTGGCCTTCTTCGCCTGCCGCCATCGCCACCGCCGCCGGATCAGCCGGTGCAGCGCGCAGGCCGGGCGGCGGCTGACATCGGATCGACGGGTCAGAGCCCGTCGCGGCAGGCGCGCAGCAGTCTCCCGCTCTGCTGACCGGATCCCAGCCGGTCCCGGTTCGCCCAGACCTGACCGGGCCTGCGTTCATCCTGAGGCCGCACGCCAAAGACCTCGGCATAATGCCGCACCATCGGACCGGCCCGCGTATAGCCCACGGAGCTTGCGATCTCGGGCAACGGCGCATTCGTGTACAGGACCCGTTGGCGAGCCTTCGACAGGCGCATCAGGCGATAGTAACGCAGCGGGCTCTGCCCCGTTTCGCGCTTGAAGACCCGTTCGAAATGCCGTCCGGACAGGCCGAGGGCTGCGGCGATGTCGCCAATGCGCAACGGATCCTCCAGATGCGTCTCGAAGAGCCGGATCGCCTCCCGGACAACCGGCGAGAGGGCGTCATCGGTGCTGGCCGACCGTGCCACCGGAACCCGCTGGCGGGCATCCTCGCCGTGCAGGCAGGGATGCTGGAACCAGCAGGCCACCTCGGTCATGCATTCCCGGCCGAGCCGTTCCTCCACGAGGCGCAGCATCAGGTCGAAGACCGCCCCGGCGCCCGATGCGGTGATCCGCCGCCCATCCTTCACGATCACCTGCTCACTGGCCCGGACATCCGGGAATTCGGCCCGGAAGGCCGCCTCGTAGCACCAGTGGACCGAACAACCTCGCCCCTCCATCAGGCCCGCCCGTGCCAGCGGGAAGATCCCGCCCGAGAAGGCCCCGAGGACAACCCCGGTCCTGTCCAGCCAGCGCAGCCGCGCCGGGCTGTGGCGGGGGTCCGCAAAGCGGCCTGTCGGCGGAGACAGCAGATAGAGCTGATCGACCCCCCGGCATTCGGCGAGCGGCATGTCCGGCTCGAAGCGCAGCTCGGCCGAGGCGCGGACAGGCCTTGCCGTCTCGGCCAGCAGGATCCAGCGGAACTCCCTGCGGCCGCAGATCTCGTTGGCCGCGCGCAGGGGCTCGATGGCCGAAGTCAGGCAGGCCATCGGAAAGCCGGGAAAGAGCAGGAAGCCGAGGGTCAACCCCTCTCGACAGGCTCTGGCAGAGCCGGACCAGCCGGACCGTTCCTCCGTCATCGCCGCGCACCCGCCCTGTGTCCCCCTAGATGTCGAGCGTGTGCTCCATCTCCCAGCGCGAGAAGTGCGAGGCGTAGCTGTCCCATTCCTGTTGCTTCAGCTTGATGTAGGCTGCGGAGAATGCTTCTCCGAGCAGGGATTTCAGCGTCCGGTCGCGATCGAAGGCGCGCAGGGCATCGAGCAGGTTGAGCGGCAGTCTGGGCGCCCCCTTCACCTTCCAGCCCTCGGCATACATGTCGATGTCGTAGCGCCTTCCGGGATCGGCCTTGGTGCGCAGCCCGTCGAGGCCGGCGGCGATGATGGCTGCCTGAAGGAGATAGGGGTTGGCTGCCCCGTCCGGCAGGCGCAGCTCGAACCGGCCCGGCCCCGGCACACGGACCATGTGGGTGCGGTTGTTGCCCGTCCAGGTCACCGTGTTCGGCGCCCAGGTCGCGCCGGATGTGGTTCGTGGCGCATTGATGCGCTTGTAGCTGTTCACCGTGGGGTTGGTGATGGCGGCCAGGGCCGGGGCATGGCGCATGATCCCGCCCAGGAAGTGGCGTCCCTGCTCGGAAAGACCGAGTTCGGCCTGCGGATCGGCAAAGACATTCCTCTCTCCATCCGGCGACCAGACCGAGATATGGGCATGACAGCCCGATCCGGTCAGCCCCCTGAAGGGCTTGGGCATGAAGGTGGCGCGGAAGCCGTGTTTTTCGGCCACCGACTTGACCATGAACTTGAAGAAGGAATGCTTGTCGGCCGTGGCCAGGGCGTCGTCGTATTTCCAGTTGATCTCGAACTGGCCGGTCGCGTCCTCGTGGTCGTTCTGGTAGGGCTCCCAGCCCATTTCCAGCATGTAGTCGCAGATCTCGGAGATGACATCATAGCGGCGCATGATGGCCTGCTGATCATAGCAGGGTTTCTCGGCGGTGTCGTAGGGATCCGACACCGCGCCGCCGTCGGCCGACAGGATGAAGAACTCGGGCTCCACGCCGGTCCTCACGCGCAGGCCGTCGCGGGAAGCCTCGGCGATGACATGTTCGAGGACATTGCGCGGGGCCTGATCGACAAGACGGCCCTCCATCGTCGCCCGCGCCGCAACCCAGGCGACCTCCTTCTTCCACGGCAGCTGGATGACCGAATCCGGATCGGGAACGGCCATCAGGTCAGGATGCGCGGGCGTCAGGTCGAGCCAGGTGGCAAAGCCGGCAAAGCCCGCGCCTTCCACGGCCATGTCGCCGATCGCCTGCGCCGGCACGAGCTTGGCCCGCTGTGCACCGAACAGGTCGGTGTAGGAGATCATGAAATACCTGACGCCCCGGTCCTTGGCCCATTTGGCAAGGTCCTTCACCATCGTCGTCGCTCCCTGTTGACCTTCTTGTTGTGATGCGGCGGGGAGGGGGCCCTACCAGCCGCCGCTCCGCCCCGGGATCCAGTTGGTGCCCGCCAGGGGAACCCCGGCCATCGCCGCTGCCTCGATGGTCAGGGCAACCAGATCCTCCGGCTCCAGATTGTGCAGATGGCTCTTGCCGCAGGCCCGCGCGATGGTCTGCGCCTCGAGCGTCATCACCTTGAGGTAGTTCTTCAGCCGCCGCCCCCCCAGGATCGGGTCGAGCCCGCTTGGAGAGCTCGGGATCCTGGGTGGTGATGCCGGCCGGATCGCGGCCTTCGTGCCAGTCGTCATAGGCATCCGCCGTGGTGCCGAGCTTGCGGTATTCCTCTTCCCATCTCGGATCGTTGTCGCCGATCGCGATCAGCGCCGCGGTGCCGATGGCCACCGCATCGGCCCCCAGCGCCAGAGCCTTGGCCACATCCGCGCCCGAGCGGATCCCGCCCGAGACGATGAGCTGCACCTTGCGGTGCATCCCCAGATCCTGCAGCGCCTTTACCGCCTGTGGAATGCAGGCGAGGATCGGCATGCCGACATGTTCGATGAACACCTCCTGCGTCGCCGCCGTGCCGCCCTGCATGCCGTCCACCACCACGACATCCGCGCCGGCCTTCACCGCCAGCGCCGTGTCGTAATAGGGCCGCGCCCCGCCGACCTTCACATAGATCGGCTTCTCCCAGTCGGTGATCTCGCGCAGCTCGAGGATCTTGATCTCGAGGTCGTCGGGGCCCGTCCAGTCCGGGTGGCGGCAGGCCGAGCGCTGGTCGATGCCCTTGGGAAGGTTGCGCATCTGCGCCACGCGATCCGAGATCTTCTGGCCCAGCAGCATTCCCCCGCCGCCCGGCTTTGCCCCCTGCCCGACAACGATCTCGATCGCATCCGCCCGGCGCAGGTCATCGGGATTCATGCCATAGCGGCTGGGAAGAACCTGGTAGACCAGCGTCCTGGAGTGGCTTCGCTCCTCCTCGGTCATGCCGCCATCGCCCGTGGTGGTCGATGTGCCCGCCGCTGTCGCCCCGCGGCCCAGCGCCTCCTTGGCCGGGCCGGAGAGAGCCCCGAAGCTCATGCCCGCAATGGTGATCGGGATCTCCAGATGAATCGGCTTCTTCGCATGGCGGGTGCCGAGCCAGACATCGGTGGCGCATTTCTCGCGGTAGCCTTCCAGCGGATAGCGGCTGATCGAGGCACCGAGAAACAGCAGGTCGTCGAAATGCGGCAGGTGCCGCTTGGCGCCGCCGCCGCGGATGTCATAGATGCCGGAGGCGGCCGCCCGGCGGATTTCCGCATTCACCGCCGGCGTGAACGTGGCCGAGAAGCGGGGCGGCGTTCGGGGGAATTCGGTCATGTCCGTGCCTCAGTAGGCCGACGCATTGTCGATGTTGAAGTTGTAGAGCCTGCGGGCCGAGCCGTAGCGCCGGAACTCCTCGGGCCGGGCCTTGTGCTCCGCCTCTCCCCGGCGGAGCAGATCTTCGAGAAGGGCGTAATGCTCATCCCGCATCTCCTTCTCGATGCAGTCGGCGCCCAGTGATTTCACCTTGCCGCGCACGAAGATCCGCGCCTCGTAGAGGCTGTCGCCCAGCGCCTCGCCGGCATCGCCCAGCACCACGAGGTTGCCCGACTGCGCCATGAACGCCGACATGTGGCCGATATTGCCATGCACCACGATGTCGATGCCTTTCATCGAGATGCCGCAGCGGCTCGAGGCATTGCCCTTGATGACCAGCAGCCCCCCACGCCCGGTGGCCCCCGCATACTGGCTGGCATCGCCCTCCACGATCACCGTGCCCGACATCATGTTCTCGGCGACGCCCGGCCCGGCCGAGCCCTTGATGCGGATGGTCGCCTGCTTGTTCATCCCCGCGCAGTAGTATCCTGTGGAGCCCAGCACGGCGATGTCCACCGGCGCATCCACCCCCGCGGCGATCGCATGGGCCCCCCTGGGATTGAGGATCTCCCAGTCGGTCATGTTGGACTGCCCCCTGAGGTCGTGCAGCGCCTGGTTCAGTTCACGCAGACTGCCCGTGGCAAGGTCGTAGCTTGGCATTCCCCTCAGTGCTCCCAGAAATAGACGGTCGCGGGCTCCGGTTCCCAGATGCGGGCGCTCTCGATCCCCGGCAGGCCGACCAGCGCCCGGTATTCCGATCCGAAGGCCACATAGGCATCGGTTTCCGCCATCACGGCGGGCTTGCAGGCGATCGGGTCGCGCACCACGCCAAAGCCGTTCCGGGTGCCGACGACGAAGGTGTAGAAGCCGTCAAGCTCCTCCAGCGTCGCTTCCAGGGCCTGCCCGAGGCTTTCGCCGCGCCGGAGGCGATGGGCGAGGAAGGCCGCGGCCACCTCGGTATCGTTCTCCGTCTCGAAGCGCAGGCCGGCATGGATGAGATCGCGGCGGACATTGTTGTGGTTCGACAGGGACCCGTTATGCACCAGGCACTGGTCGGGGCCGGTGGAGAAGGGATGCGCCCCGAGCGTGGTCACGGCCGATTCGGTCGCCATGCGGGTATGGCCGATGCCGTGGGTGCCCTTCATCTTCGACAGCTCGAACCGGGCGGCCACATCCCTGGGCAGGCCCACCTCCTTGAAGATCTCGATGGCATCGCCCACGCTCATCACCTTCACGCCGGGGCGCAGCTGCGCCAGGGCTGAACGCGCGGCCTCCATCTGCCCCAGCGGAACCTCGAGAACGGCGTGGGTGGATTTCACCAGCATGGCGACCGGCTGGCCGATGGCGGCGCGCAGATCGGCGTCGAGATTCCGGAAATCGCTCTGGGGCTGTGCCGACTGGACGGTGATCTTGCCCAGACCGTCCTTCGCCCCGCCATAGATCGCGATGCCAGCCGAGTCCGGACCGCGGTCGGTCATGGTGATCAGCATATCCGAAAGAAGGGCGCCGAGCTGCGGCTCCAGCGTCCGATCCTTCAGGAAAAGCCCGACGATGCCGCACATGGATTCCTCTCCTCCGGTTGGCGTCCCGAAGCTAGCACCGCTCTCCGGACCCATCAACTGGCAAGAAACATTTTTCACCTTAGAGGAAAAGCGGCGCCACCCGGTCCGCAGACGCGCTTGTTCTTGACAGATGGGGCAAACTGTATTTCCCTCAGGAAAAAAATTTGCCGTTCAGAGAAAAGGCGTCCGGGCTGCGCCGGAACGGCCAGACATCAGCCCAAGGGAGGAGACTCGTGGGAGACCTTGGTCGAAGGATTGAGGCGATGCACCGACGCGACGTTCGTGTCGCATGGGCATTCGTGATCGGCCTCTGGTTCGCCGTGATCTTCGTGGCCGCGGCCACCTGGAGCCTGGCACCGAACATGCAGGCCCGGGCCCTGCTGCTGTGCGGCGGGGCGATCGTGCTGATCTTCAACACGGCAGCCATCCGGGCGATGCTGCGGCATTACCGTGAGGACCGCGACTTCATGTACGGCCTCGACATCAGGTTCCTTGACGAAGCCCGCAGGCGGAGGGTGTGATGAGGGCTCATTACCGCCCCCCGCAACAGGGCAAGATCAGCCAGTTGATCGACGTGATCGTGCTGGTGGTCCTGACCATCGGCGCGCTGTTCGTGCCCTTGTGGCTGAACATGGCCGGGGCCGCGAAGTCGGTGGCGCAACCGATCGAGAACCCGACATGGGAGGCTCTGGGCCAGACGCCTGCACAGGCGGCAAAATACGAAGCCCTGGGCCATACGCCCCAGACCGCTCATGACCTGATCCTGGCCCGCTTCGACTACAGCTTCCCGGTCGGTGCGCTGGTGACGATGATCGCGGTCATCCTGCTCTACTATTTCCTGCTCCTGCGGTTCTCCGAGGCGGAATACCGCGACGTCATCGCAGAGAAATTCGGGGAGTAAGCCGCGATGGACCTGTGGAACTGGCTCGAATACGGCGCCTGGGGACTTTCGGCACTGCTGGCGCTGTACATGCTGGTGGACTGGCTGCGAACCGACAGCACCTATCCCGAGGATGTCCTGACCTCGTCCCGCGAAGGCGAGATCGAGGCCCTGGCCGAACAGCACAAGGCACGGGAGGCGCATCATGGCTGACGTGGACATCACCTCGCAGACCATGGACGGCATGGGGCCGCATGGCACCCGGGTCGGCCTCCTGCGGGTCCTTGGTCCGGCCCATGTCTGGGCGCTGGGTGTCGGGATCGTGCTGGTCGGCGAATACATGGGCTGGAACTTCGCCGTCGGCAAGGGCGGCGCCTATGCCGCGCTGATCGCCTGCTGGTTCGCCGGTCTCCTCTACACCTGCGTCGCCATGATCGACAGCGAGGTCACCTCGACCGTCGCCTCGGCAGGCGGGCAATACACCCAGGCCAAGCACATCATCGGGCCGCTGATGGCCTTCAATGTCGGCCTCTACCTCGTCTTCGCCTACACGATGCTCGAGGCCGCCAACGCGATCACCGCGGGCTACCTGTTCTCGGTCGTGGCCTCGATGACCGGGCATGCGGCCGAACTCGACCAGCGGCCCTTCATCATCCTGGTCATCATGTTCCTGGCCTGGCTGAACTATCGCGGCGTGCTCGCGACGCTGACCTTCAACCTGGTCATCACCGCCATTGCCTTCGGCGCCATCATCATCCTGTTCCTGTCCACATCGGGAATCCTGGGCGGCGGAATCATGGACCATGCCGCCCTGTTCGAGGGGCACGAGCTGCCCTATGGCTGGATCGGCGTCCTCGCGGCCATGCATTTCGGCCTCTGGTACTACCTCGGCATCGAGGGCACCACGCAGGCGGCCGAGGAAGTCCGCTCCCCGGCTCGCGCACTGCCCTTCGGCACGCTCGCCGGAATCATGACACTGCTGATCGCGGCGACCCTCACCTGGTATGTCTGCTCGGGCATCCTGCCCTGGGAATATCTGGGCGACGGCGTGGACGGAGCCGTGGCGCCGCTCTTCGATGCCGCGCGACTGTCCGGGTCCACGGGCCTGGTCTGGCTCCTGGGGTTCGGAACCCTCTTCGCCACGCTGGCCAGCGCCAATGGCTGCATCAACGACGCCAGCCGCGCCTGTTTCGCCATGGGCCGCGACAAGTATCTGCCCGGGTGGTTCGGGGCGGTTCACCCGCGCCATCGCACGCCTTACCGGGCCATCATCTTCCTGGTGCCGATCGCGCTGATCTTCGCCCTTGGCGCCCCCTTGGATCAGGTCATCACCTTCTCGATCCTGTCGGGCCTTCTGGGCTATACTTTCATGCCGCTGAACATCATCCTGTTCCGCCGCAAATGGCCGCTCGAGACGATCAAGCGGGGCTATGAACACCCGTTCCACCCGATCCCCGCGATCACGCTGCTGACCCTGTGCGGGATCACCTTCTTCGCGGTCTTCCTGGGCTATGGGACACAGCTGGTGGCGATGATCGGCTTCTATATCGTGGTGTCACTCTGGTTCCACTTCTGGCGCTACCGCTTCGTGAACCGGGGGGCGCAGTTCACCATGCCCTGGCCGAAACCCCGGGGCTACTGAGCCACATGGCCCGCCCCGGAAGGGGCGGGCATCTTCCCCATGTCCCCGCTTGTCCCTCCCGGCCTTGCCCTTGCACTCCTGTGGCTCTGGCTGGCCCTGCGGCTGGCCCGTGAAAGCCATGCCCGGACCATCGCCCGCGCCGCCTATTTCGATGCGGTCCGGCCCCTGTTCCAGAGCGCGGAGAACCGGCTGCAACCCACCGGCTTTCCCCGGATGACCGGGCGCCGCGGCGGCCTGGCCTTCGACCTTCAGGCGATCCCCGACACGCTGACCTTCCGCAAGCTGCCTGCGCTCTGGGTCCTCGTCACCCTGCCGGAACCCCTGCCCCTTCACGCCACGCTGGACCTGATGGCCCGCCCCTCGGGCAACGAACCCTTCACCCGCTTCGCCGCCCTGCCGCAGTCTCTGCCAACCCCGCCCGAACTGCCGCGCGATGTGGCGATCCGCACCGACGACACCACCCGCATCCCGCCGCCTGACCTGATCGCCGCCCATGCCGACCTGTTCCATGACCCCCGCGTGAAGGAACTCGTCCTCTCGCCCAGGGGGCTGCGCATCGTCATCCTGGCCGAGGAAGCCGACCGTGGCCGCTACCTGATCTTCCGCGAGGCCGAGATGGGCCGGATGCCCCTGCCCCCGTCGCGGCTGGAACCGCTGCTCGACAGGCTGGCCGCGCTCCGTCAGGATGTGACGGCATGGGGGGATCCCCGATGACAAGGCCCCTGAACCCCCATCTTGTCCTGGCCATCGCGGCGATCCTGCCCGGGATGGGTCAGGTGCTGAACCGCCAGCCGGTGCGCGGGCTGATCTTCGCATGCTTCGCCCTGCTTCTGGGCGGTTTCACGCTGAAGACGGCGGCGCCGGAGGTGTCCTTCGTCGGCAAGGTCTCGGGCGGGCTCTTCGTCTGGGCCATGGCCCTGCTCGACGCCTACAGGGTTGCCCGCATCCGCCGCGCCATCTGGGAGAGGGCGCAGGCAGCCCCGGCCCCGAGATGAGCGCGCGGGGCCTGAAGCAAGCCGCTCATCGTTGGGGATAGGCGATCACCGACAGATAGCGCGCCGGAAGCCTGACCAGCACCTCCGGCCCATGCGGCGCATCGGCATCGAAGAACAGGCTGTCGCCGGGCTTCAGCGGATAGACCCGGTCGCCATGGCGGTAATCCACCTCGCCCTCCAGCATGTAGAGAAGCTCCAGCCCGTCATGCTGGAAGGTGGGGAAGGTGTCGCTCTCGGTGGTGAGGGTGATCAGATAGGGCTCGACCACCACACCCGAGCTGTTCGACCCGATGTGACCCAGCAGGTGATACTGGTGCCCTGCGCGCGTGCCGCGACGTTCGATCTCGAGATGCTCTCCGGCCTTCACATGCTGTGCCTCGCGCCGTTCCTCGTAGCTGCGGAAGAAGGCGGTGAGGGGAACGGAAAAGGCATGGCTGAGGATCTGGAGGGTCGTCAGCGAGGGCGAGGTGTTGCCGTTCTCGATCTTCGACAGCATGCCGATCGACAGGCCGGTCACATTGGCCAGATCGGCCACGGTCATCCCCTGCTGGCGGCGGAAATTGCGCACCTCGCGCCCGATGGCAGCCTCCAGGTTGCGCTCGGCGATCTCGCGGACGCGGTGGGGATCCTGATCGAATGCGGGCTTGCCGCGGGGAAGAACGGGCCGGGCAGGGCCGTCGGACATGAGAAACCGTCCCGATGAAACCGATACCTGAGAATTTCACTAACAGGAAACATGGCCTGCATCAAGCAGAAGTCCTAGAAGACGGAACGGGCCGCCGTTTCAAGCGCATGCAGCAGGCTTTGCGCGCTGGAGCGGGGACCGTAGAGGCGCACCGCGCCCGCTCCGTGCTTGATCAGGTAGACACCCAGATGCTCCATCACCGTGCGGGTGGCATACCCGGCCGGGACGACCGGGAAATCCACATTGCACAGCCGTTCCAACAGCGGCGCGAGGTCAGGCGCGGCGAGGTCGAAGGCGACCCAGGCATCGGTCTGTTCGGTGATGCTGGCGGCCTCGCCGAGGGCGGATTTCAGCATCTCGGCGATCAGTTCGTGGCTGGCGAAGGGCGCCTCGACGAACCACATCTCGGGCGCGATCCAGAAGGCGCTGTAGGGCGTCCCGCTCTGGTGGGCCGCAGGCGCCGGAAGGGGCACCCCGGCCGCCCGTGCCGCGGCCGCAAGATCGGCCATCCGCCCCTTGCGGGCGGCGACCGAGGCCAACGCGACATCGGTCCGTTCGGCGATGGTCAACGGTCCGTGCGTGACGGTGACGGGCTCGCGCCTGCCGAGGGCGGTGAGGGGCTGGAGACTAGCCACGGAGACGCTCTCCTTCGGGGTCGAACATGTGGGGCGAGAGGATCTCGACTTCGGTATCCTGCCCGGAAAGCAGGTTCACCGCGCGCATGCGCTGGCCGATCCGGCGGTCGCCGGCCTTGAGATAACCCAGCGCGATGTCGTGGCCGAGATGGGGGCTGTAGACCTTTGATGTCAGCCAGCCCAGATCGTTCGCCGCCACCGGGGCGGCACCCTTTTCCAGGAAATGGCTGCCGGCGGTCAGCTTGCCGTTCCGGTCAACCGGCTTCACGCCCACCAGGCGGTAGCCCTCCGGGTCGGTCAGCCCCTCGCGCTGGCTGAGGACCATGCCGATGGAGTCCTTCTTCTTTGACACCATCCTGCCCAGCCCCATGTTGAGCGCGGTGGATTGTCCGTTGAGTTCCCCGCCTGCGACATGGCCCTTCTCGACGCGCATCACGCCCAGCGCCTCTGTGCCATAGACGATAGGGTCGAATTCGGCCCCCCGCGCCAGCATCTCGCGCAGAAGCGCGTCGCCATAGCGCGTGGGCACCGCGATCTCGTAGGCCAGTTCGCCCGAGAAACTGATGCGGAAGAGCCGCGCCCTGAGACCCCCGCAGACGGTGATGTTGCCCGCGGCCATGTAGGGGAAGGCCGCGTCCGAGATGTCCTGATCGACGACCTTCTCCAGCAGCTTCCGCGCGTTGGGGCCCGCGACCGAGAACTGCGCCCAGGCCTCGGTGGTCGAGATGAGCTGCACGTCCATCTCGGGCCAGAGGCACTGGCGGCAGAATTCCAGATGCCGGAAGACCGCGACCGCGTTGGCCGTGGTGGTGGTCATCACATATTCATGTTCACCCAGCCGCGCCGTGGTGCCGTCGTCGAAGACGATCCCGTCCTCGCGCAGCATCAGGCCATAGCGGCATTTGCCGACGGGCAGGGTGCTGAACGTGTTCGCATAGACCCGGTCGAGGAAGGCGCCCGCATCGGTGCCCTGGATGTCGATCTTGCCCAGCGTGGTGACGTCGCAGATGCCCACCGACTTGCGGGTCGCCAGGACCTCGCGGTCCACCGACTGGCGCCACTCGGTTTCGCCCGCCTTCGGGATCCATTGGGTGCGGAGCCACATGCCGACCTCGACGAAGACCGCGCCCTGTTCCTGTGCCCAGTAGTGGCTGGGGGTCAGGCGGTAGGGTTTGAATTCCTTGCCGCGTGACCGTCCGGCGAGGGTGCCGAGCGCAACCGGCGTGTAGGGCGGGCGGTAGATCGTGGTGCCGGTTTCAGGGATCGACCGGCCGGTGAGTTCGGCCATGATGGCAAGACCGATCACGTTCCCGGTCTTGCCCTGGTCGGTCGCCATGCCCAGCGTGGTGTAGCGCTTGAGGTGTTCGACGCTGGTGAAGTTCTCCTGCTTCGCCAGCTTTACGTCCTTGACGGTGACATCGTTCTGCTGGTCGATCCAGGCGCGGCCCCTGCCGTGATCGACGTGCCAGAGCGGCGAGATGCGGACGGGCGCGTCCTCGGCCTGCGGCAGATCGGGGGCGGCACCGGTCAGGTCGAGAGCGGCCCTGGCGGCATCGCAGCCCGTGCGCAGTGCGCCGTGGGTCGAGAGAACCCCCGCCGCCGCCCCCGCGACCAGAAGGCCGGGCGGGCCTTCCGGGCCGGGGACGAAAGCAGCGATGGCGGCATCCCAGACCGGCCGCGCACGGTGATGGGAATGGATGTTCACATTCGGGTTCCAGCCGCCCGAGACTCCCAGCGCCTCGACGGAGAAGCTGCGCGTGCGGCCCGCGCCGTCGCGGATCGTGATCGCCTTCAGGCCCAGCCGGCCCCGCGTGTCGATGACCACCTCGCCCTTGCGGCTGTCGATCACCGCCACGACCTCGACGCCCTTGGCCTTCAGGTCGGCGGCCGTGCGCAAACCGTCATCATTGTTGGTGAAGACCGCGACCCGCTGCCCCGCGGCAACGCCCCAGCGGTTCGCATAGGCCCGCAGGGCACCGGCCAGCATGATGCCGGGGCGGTCGTTGTTCGCAAAGGCGATGGGGCGTTCGGTGGCCCCTCCGGCGAGGATTGCGCGCTGGCTGTAGATCCGCCACAGGATCTGGCGCGGTTTGCCCGGCGGAGGGACCGCCAGGTGATCGCTCACCCGCTCGACCGCGCCGTAGATGCCGTGGTCGAAGGCGCCGATGACCGCGGTGCGGGTCATCAGGCGGACATGGGGCATCGAGGCCAGTTCGGCCACCGTCGCCGCCGCCCAGTCGGCGCCAGCCGTATTGCCGATGGCGAAGGTCTCGGCATTGAGCCGCCCGCCCATGCGGAAATCCTCGTCGGCAAGGATCACGCGCCTGCCCGCCCGCCCCGCCGTCAGCGCGGCCATCAGGCCGGCGGGCCCCGCGCCGATCACCAGCAGATCGCAATGCAGAAAGCCCTTGTCGTAGGCGTCCGGGTCCTCCTCGCGGCTGACCGAGCCGAGGCCCGCCGCGCGGCGGATCATCGGCTCGTAGACCCTTTCCCAGAAGGAGCGGGGCCACATGAAGGTCTTGTAGTAGAACCCCGCCGTGAAAAAGGCGTTCAGGCGGTCGTTGATCGCCATCGCGTCCAGGCGCAGGCTGGGCCAACGGTTCTGGCTTTTGGCCTCGAGCCCGTCGAAGAGCTCGGCCACTGTGGCGCGCGTGTTCGGCTCCTGCCGCGCGCCGCTGCGGAGCTCGACCAGCGCGTTCGGCTCTTCCGACCCCGCCGAGATCGGCCCGCGCGGGCGGTGATACTTGAAGCTGCGGCCCATCAGGCGGACGCCGTTGGCCAGAAGCGCCGAGGCGAGCGTGTCGCCCGGATGGCCCGTATAGGGGATGCCGTCGAAGGTGAAGCGGAGCGTCCGCGTGCGGTCGATCTGGCCGCCGGCGATGCGGTTCGGCTGGGTCATTTCGTCCGCCCCCGGGCCCGGGCCACATCGCGGGCGAGTTCGACCTTCAGGATCTCGTGGGTGACGGTGTTGCGGGTCACCACCAGCCAGGACCGGTCGCCCTGTTCGTGATACCAGAGTTCCTGATGCTCTCCCGCCGGATTGGTCCGCTGGTAGAGGTAGTCATGGAATTCCTCGATGCCTGCGGTCATGCCGTCGGGCCGGTCGATGAGGGAGGCATCGCCCAGATAGACGAATTCCTGCGCGTCGCGCGGCCCGAGGATCGGATGGGGAATGATCATTCGTCTTCGCCTTCAATGCAGGTTCGGGGTCGCGCCCTGGCCCTTTTCGTCGATCATCAGGCCCTTGAGGAACCGGTCGAAGCGGTAGGCCCTGGCGGTCGGATGCGGTTCGTCGCGGGCGAGGAGATGGGCGAAGCACCAGCCCGAGGCCGGGGTGGCTTTGAACCCGCCGTAGCACCAGCCGCCGTTGAAATAGAGGCCCTCGATGGGGGTCCGGTCGATGATCGGCGAGCCGTCCATCGACATGTCCATGATCCCTCCCCAGATGCGCAAGAGGCGCACCCGCCCGATCGCCGGCATCAGTGCCATGCCGCCCTCGGCCACATCCTCGATCACCGGCAGGTTGCCGCGCTGGGCATAGGAGTTGTAGCCGTCGATGTCGCCGCCGAAGACGAGGCCGCCCTTGTCGGACTGGCTGATGTAGAAATGCCCGGCACCGAAGGTGATGACGCCATCGATGAAGGGTTTGAGCCCCTCGGTGACGAAGGCCTGCAGCACATGGCTTTCGATCGGCAGGCGCATTCCGGCATGGGCCATGACCTTCGAGGAAGACCCCGCGACGGCCACGCCGACCTTCCTCGCGCCGATGAAGCCACGGGTGGTTTCGACCCCCCGGATGCGCCCCTGCTCGATCCGCATCCCGGTGACTTCGCAGTTCTGGATCAGGTCCACGCCACGCTGATCGGCCGCCCGCGCATAGCCCCAGGCCACCGCATCATGCCGCACCGTGCCGCCGCGCGGCTGCATCAGCGCGCCCTTGATCGGGAAGCGGGCATTGTCGAAGTTGAGCCAGGGATACATCCGGCGGACCTCGTCGCGGCTCAGCAGCCGCGCGTCCGCCCCGTGCAGGATCATGGCATTGCCGCGCCGGGTGAAGGCGTCGCGCTGCGCATCCGTGTGGATCAGGTTGATGATCCCCCGCTGGCTGACCATCGCGTTGTAGTTGAGCTCCTGCTCCAGCCCCTCCCAGAGCTTCAGGCTGAATTCGTAGAACGGCTCGTTGCCGTCGAGCAGGTAGTTCGACCGGATGATCGTGGTATTGCGGCCCACGTTGCCGCCGCCGAGCCAGCCCTTCTCCAGCACCGCGATGCGCGACTGGCGAAATTCCTTGGCGAGATAATAGGCCGTGGCCAGCCCATGCCCGCCGCCGCCCACGATGACGTAGTCATACTCCGCCTGCGGGGCGGGATCGCGCCAGACCGGCTTCCAGCCCCGGTGGCCGGTCAATGCCTCGGCAATGACGCGAAAACCCGAGTAACGCATGCCCTGCTCCCCTTCGACAGGGCGACGATAAGGGTTCAGGAAAGCGGCAGTTGCAGGATTCCCGACATGGCCGTGATGGTTTCGGCCATCCCCTTCGTTCCGGGGGAAGGCAGACGGCGGCAGGGCCTCCAGTCATGACGGATTCGCGCCGCCCATGGCGGGGGCTGTCGCCCCATCGCCCGTCATGCCCCCCTGGTTTGCCGGATGATCACGCTCTGCTGTCGCAGGACGCGCCGCGCGGCGGAGAGAACGGCACGGGACAGCTCCCGAAGCGGTTCGGCAGCCAGGCGGTTGATCTGCCAGAACAGCCGCCGCTGCAGGATCTGGCCGGGCACCAGCTCGACCAGATTGCCGCGCTCCAGATGGGGCCTCGCCAGCGGGACCGGATTGAGCGCCCATCCCATGCCGGCGAGACTGCCCTCGAGAAAGCCCTGCGTCGAGGGAAGCCAGTGGGTCGGGAAGGAGACGTCATGCCCAAAGATGTCTCGCACCCAAGCCTTCTGAAGCCGGTCCTTCTGGCTGAAGGTCAGCGCGGGCGCATGCCGGAAGGCCTCCTCCGTGAGGCCATGCGGGAAATGGCGGGCAACGAAATCGGGACTGGCTGTCGCCACATAGTCAAGCGATCCGAGGGGCGTGACCCGGCATCCCTGCACGGGTTGTTCCAGGGCGGTCACCGCAGCGAGGACCTGCCCGCGGCGGAGCCAGTCGGCCGTATGATCCTCATCGTCGATCGCCACATTCACGAGATGGCCGGTGGTCCTGGCAAAGGTGGCGATGGCTTCGAGGAACCATGTTCCAAGACTGTCTGCATTCGTGGCCAGGTTGACGGTCACCTGCCCGACGGATTCGCCGAAGAGCGCAAGCTGGGGCAGCTGCTCCATGAGAGCCTGCTCGAGCAGGCCGACGCGGTCCATGTGACGGCAGAGTGCCAGACCTGTCTCGGTTGCCGTGCAGGGGGCGCCCCGTTCGATCAGCACCGTACCGAGGCGCTCCTCGAGGCGCCTGACGCGTTGCGAGACGGCGGATGGCGTCACATGAAGCGCGACTGCGGCCTGCTCGAAACTTCCGGTGCGGACCACCTCGGCAACGGCGCGCAGGGCCGCATAGTCGATCATGCCTTAGTCTTTCTTCATCAGGATCAGAAACCTTAATTTGTCTAATCCCACCCGGAGCCTTAGCTCAAGGCGAACCCTGCCGGATGGAGCTTCTGCCCCATGAATCTCGCCGTCCTTCTCACCGGAATGATGACGAGCCTCAGCCTCATCATGGTCATCGGGGCGCAGAACGCCTTCGTGTTGCGTCAGGGCCTGCGCGGGGAACATGTCCTTGCCGTCTGCCTGGCCTGCGCGATCTCGGACGCGATCCTCATCACCATCGGCGTGACCAGCTTTCATACTGTTGCGTCATGGATGCCCTGGCTCGAGCCGGTCATGCGCCTTGCCGGCGCCGCCTTCCTCATCGGCTATGGCCTGAAGAGCCTCCGCTCGGCGCTGCGCTCGGAGGAGGCGCTGGCGGCTGATGTCTCGCTGGCGACGACCGGTCTGCGCCGCACGCTGTTCGCCTGCCTCGCCATCACCTGGCTGAACCCGCATGTATATCTGGACACGGTGGTCCTGCTGGGCACTGTCTCGACCCGGTTCGGGGATGATCGGCCGGTCTTCGCGCTGGGCGCGATCCTCGGATCCTTCGTGTTCTTCCTGTCGCTGGGCTTCGGCGCCGCCCGGCTGCGCCCCGTGTTCGAGAACCCGAAGGCCTGGCGCCTTCTCGAGGCGCTCATCGCGCTGGTGATGTGGGGCCTTGCCGTCAGACTTCTGACCGGACCCTGACGGAAGGGGCGGATGACGGCCATCGGTTCGCCACCTCTCTTCGCTTGACCCGATGGCAGAACGCGTCGGGCTTTTCCGTCCGCTCCCACAGATTCCGGCCATCGGGTGCCCTGCGCCGGATCGAGGCCGGCATCTCGCGCCGCCGGTTCCCGGGCGACACGACGGCGTTCCGAGGCCTGTTCGCGGGCTCCAGCCCGGCCCCGCACGAGCTTGGAACAGCTCTGTTGTGCAAATCAAATCGGGTGATGGACAGGATTGCCCCATTCCCGGCAGACCTG
>NZ_KE557322.1:212446-401348 GCF_000442315.1 Rubellimicrobium thermophilum DSM 16684 | reverse complement strand
GGCCCAGTACTTCGGTGCGCCGCCCCGCGTTTGCGCCGCTGGTCCATTCGAGCGTGCCGAAGGTGAACCAGCCAGACGTGAATGTGCCCAGCCCCGAGGCGGTGAAGGCCCGGTCGCGCAGGAGATCGATCACCGCGCCTGTGCCCTTGTAGGCGGGGTTCTCCAGATCGACGCCGCAGCGCGCATCGCCGAGCGCGGCGTCGCAGGTCGCCTGGAACGTACGCCCCACCGTCTGGCCCAGCACATGGGCGAGCGAGCGCACCTCGGCCACGAAGGCCAGCCGCCCGCGCCGGATCTGGCCGATGGCGCCGCGCCGCATCAACACGCGCTGCCCGGTATCGGCCCAGTTCGCCCGCCAGAGCTCGACCTCGGCGTTGTCCCAGCGGCCGTCGAGGATGTCGGTCTCGGTGATCCGGTCCGAGGTCAGCACGCCTTCCGCGTCCTGCGCATCGACTGACAGGTCCGAGCCCGACCGCACCTCGGAGGCGGTCAGCCCGCTCTCAGGCTCGAAGTCTGTCCCGTCGAAACTCAGCGTCCGGTCGTGATCGGTGAAGCCTAGACTCGTGCCGTCGGCGCGCGTAATCCGCCAGCACCAGGCGAGCGTCGTCGTGCCCTCGTCGAGATGGGCCTGCAGGGCGGGCGAGAGGGATTTCATCGGCAGGTTCCCGTCATGCGGTCATCGAGATCGGCGATCCAGTCCGCCCAGTCAGGCGGAACGTTGACGACGGTTTCGGCGGGTGGTCGGGCGAGCCGCGCCTCGGCATAGGAGGTGCAGCCGGCGTCACCAGCGCCCATCGTTGCGGCGGTGAGGCGGATCAGGCGGGGCTCCAGTGGAGCGCGCCCCGCCGAACGGTCAGCAGGATCGCCGGCACCGCGGCCGTCACGAACCGCGTCGCGCCCGCGTTCGACCTTCTCCACCGTGTCGTCCATCGCATCGCGTTCCGCCTCCCGTTTGCCCGCGCGTTTGCCTTCCACACGCCCCCAGACCCGGGCGAGGACGACGCCCCCGACCGCGCCCAAGGCCGCGACCAGCCAGATCAGGAGATCAGCCATCGTCCCGCTCCCCCCGCGGCGGCGACGCACAGGGCTGCGACGAAGACGCCGAGGAAGCCGCCCACGACCAGACCGGCGAGGAACTCAAGCATCGCCGCGGAACCCGCGCTCGATCCGGTCGCGCAGGCCGATCAGGCCCAAGCCGAGGAACATCAGCCCGGCCGGCGAGGCGTCGCCGCTGCCGGCGAGCAGCGCGACGAGGCGGGACAGTTCCCCGAGCGGCCCGGTCGCGGGCAGTGCGAGGGAGGCGATGCCGGTGAGCATGGCGAGCAGTCCCGCCCACCAGGTCATCGAGTTGGGACGAACGTAGCGCATGGGTCAGGCCCTCCGGATCAGCATGGAGAAGAAGGCGGACAGCCGAACGAGCCAGCCGGTCGGCGCTTGGGGCGCAGGATCGAGGACCGGTGGCCTCGGCAGCGGCGACGGCCCGCGAGCCAAGGCCAGAGCCTCATCCTCGGTCAGGCGACGGATCGGCCGCGAGAAGTCCACGCGGCCCGTGCGATCCACGGACCAGACCGGGATTGTGCCTCCGGGATAACGGCCGTGGCGGAACAGGTCGCGCTCTGCCTCCCGGCGCGGAATGATCGAGGCAGGACGCCGCCAGTTCAGAAACGCGTCGGCGGCTGCGACGCGATTGCCGACATTGAGATGTCGGGTCAGCGCGGCCTTCGCGATGCCGCCGGTGTTGTAGTGAAAGCTGACCAGCGCATCGAACTCGTGCGGCGCCAATGGCACCTTCACGGCGCGCAGGACGGCAGCCTCATATTGTGCGAGGTCGGCGCGGAAGACCCGGAACGCCTCGCGGATCCCGGCGTCGAGATCGGCGGGCATGCCGCGCGGCATCGTGGCGGGGTCGGGTGGCCCGGCCGCGGCCGTGTGGCCGATGCCGAAGGTCCAGACCTGTTTCACATCGAGATAGGGTCCGGGCACGAGTCCTTCGTGCCGGACGAGGGCCAACAGGCCCCGGTCGGTCATGTGCATGGGATTACCGGAGAAGCGAGAGGATCAGGATCAGCGCCGCGACGGCGAGGCCGATGCGTAGGCGATGGACGAAGGCCTGCCGGGAGTCGGCGGGGTCGCAGCGGAGGGAGCGTGCGAGGCGGAGAAGGTCATTCATCGCCGCTGCCTTCGTTGGCGCGGCGCAGTCGGACGAGCAGCATCTCGATGAAGGCCGGCCCGAAGACGCCCACGAGATAGGCGGCCGACCCGGCAGCGCCTCCCGCAGGGATCGCCTCGGGCGGAAGGCTGAGCCAGGCGGTGATCACGGCCATGGAGAGGCTGCCCATCCCGGCTGCGATCAGCCCGCCGAGCAGGATGTGCCGGAGCGCATCGCGCAGCCGCATCTTCGTGGTCAGCGCGTTCGTGGCGCCGCCGAGCGCGCCCCAGGCGGCGAGGATCACTGCGGTGGACGTGGCGAGTTCTTTCAGAACCGCAGCTATGAAGCGGGATTCATCGTTCATCGGCGCAGTTCCAGAAGCGGGATGGAGGTGATCGAGCCGAGACGTTCGAGGTCGAGCGTCACGTCGAGCACGTCGGTGTCGAAACGGACGGGCACGTCGAACTCGAAGCCCGCGGCAATCGCAACGCCAGCGCCCGGCGCGCCGCTGAAGGTGACGACGCCGGTTGTCGTGTCGACGGACCAGCCGGAGGGCTGCTCGACGCCCGACAGCGCGATGCGCACGGTTCCGGTCACTGGTTTGGCAATGGCGCGCGACCAGGATTGCGCGCCCGAGGTATAGCGCTTGACCAGCTGGAAGGCGGTGGTCGTGCCATCCCCGGTGCCGATCGCCTGGTCGGTGGGCGACGGCGTGCGCGAGGGCAGGCAGGACTTGTGGTCGGCCCAGTCCTTGAAGCGGAAGCCGTGCAGCCGACCGTTGCGCGCCTCGAAGAATGCGACGACCGTCGCCAGATCGTCGGCGCGGCGGATGCCGTAAGCGACATCGTAGCGGCGGCGCGAGTTGGCCCAGCTGGCGTTGCGTTCCTCGTCGCCCGAGGCGAGCTCGACGATCTGGGTGCGCCGCTCCGGGCCGCCCCGCGCGCCGCGGCTGATGTTGTCGGGAAAACGGACCTCGTGAAACGCCATCACATGCCCCTCCGCCCGAGCGACACGGCGCGGGCGATATCCGCCGCGACCTGCGTGCGGGACTGCCGAAAGCTTTCGGCGTCGCGGGCCATGATCGTGACGTTGACGCCGCCGCCCGCGCCGTAGCTCTGCGCCTCGCGCCGCGACAGCACCCGCTCGCCGCGCTGCAGGATTGCGGGCACCTCATCATGCCGAAGCCCGGCCATCCCGCCGGAATGCATCCGGGGCGCGGCGGCGAAGGCCATGGCCGGGACCATCCGCGAAGGTCCGGCCGATCCGACCATCCCGCCCGCATGCAGGACGTTGGCGAAGATGCCGCCCGCCCCGGAGAACACGCCGGAGAGCGCATTGGCGATCGGCCCGAGGATGAACCGTCGCGCCGCGAGCTGGGCGAGATCGGCCAGCAGCGAGGTGACGAGGTCGCGGAAGTTCAGCTTGCCGGTCTTCACGAACTGGCCCACCGCGTTCTCGGCCGACTGGAAGCGCCGACGAGGCTCTGGCCGATGTCGCCACCGATGTCGCGGGCCTTGCTGGCGTACTCCGACAGCGCCGCCGTGACCGCCTGCCACCCGGTGACGGCGGCCTCGGTCGCGGGCTCCGCTACCGCAGCAGCAGCTCCGGCCGCCGCGCCTGCACCCGTCGCGGCGCGTCCGGCATCGCCGAGCGCCGTCTCCAACCGTTGGGCTGCGCCGGTGGCCTCGGTCAGCGCATCGGCACTGGCCTCGTCGGTGCCGCGCACGGCATCGCGTAGGGCCTGCCAGCTTTCGAGGGGTGCACGGGCTCCCTCGGCCAGATCTCGCGCGGCCCCGCGATACAGGTTCGCGGACTCGAGTGCGCGGGCGGCTGCGTCTGTGAGCCCGAGATCGGGCGCGGTCAACGGGTTGTCCTCGAAGGCCCGATCGAAGGCCGCCTGCGCTGCCGTGGTGGCGGCACTGGCCGCGCCCTCGAAGCGGTTCTCGATCTCGCCGAGGTCGAGGTCGGGCACCAGCGAGATACGGCGCTCGGAGCCGAGCGCTTCCAGCCCCTGGTTGATGCCGCCGATGAAGCCGTTGATGCGCGAGACCACACCGTTCAGCATAGCCTCGACACCGTCGACGAGGCTGTTCGCCGCCTGGAACGCGAGATCGCCGATGGCGGCGGGCAGCAGGCCCCAGATCGCCTTGATCGCCTCGTAGGCGCCTTCGAACGTATTCGCCGCCGTGTTCCCGAATCCGACAACACTCTCGATGGCGCTCTGCATGCCCGACGCCGCATCGGCCTTCAGGTCGAAGAACATCGCCGTGGCGGCCGCGCCCGCCGCTGCGGCGCCCATCCTGATGCGTTCCCAGACCTCGACCGCGAGGTCCTTCAGGAGCGACATCGCCTCGCCGAAACCGCCCGCGCCGGAGACGAGGCGGGTGAACTGGTAGACGAGTTCGCCCGCGCCGACGATCAGCGCCCCGATGCCGGTGCGGATCAGCGCGCCGCGCAGGACGACGAGCGCATTGGCGAGGCCACGGACCGAGAGCGCCGCGGCGGCCATGCCGGCGACCCAGCGGCCCGCGAGGAAGGCCGCGAAGGTGGCAGCGTAGGTCGTCAGGCGGCCGATGTTGTCGAAGAGACCGCGGATCGCGATGCCGAGCGGCCCGGTGCGGCTGGCGACCGCCGCCATGGCGTTGGCGACCGCTTCCAGCGCGGGGGCTGCAGCGACCGCCAGCTGGTTCGATAGCCCACGCCAGATGAGGCCGAGCCGAGAGATGGCATCGTTCGTGCGCTCGATCTGGTCGGCGTCCTGCTCCGACACGACAACGCCGAAGGCGAGCACGTCCTCCGTCGCCTGGCGCAGCGTCGCCGTGTCGATCCGCGACATGGCGATGGAGCCTTCCTCGCCGAAGAGCTGCCCCGCCACCGCCGCGCGCTCGGCAGCGGGCACGAAGTTCTCGATGGCGGCGTTGATCGCACCCACGCGCTGGTCCAGCGGCAGAGCGATCAGGTCGGTGGCGGAAAGGCCCAGCCGGTCCAGCGCATCGGCGACGGGGCCGGTCCCGGCGGCCGCCTGGCTCAGACGGCGCGTCAGATCCTTGGTGGCCTGCTCGATGCCGGACATCGACACGCCCGCCAGTTCGCCCGCACGCTCCAGCGTCTGGATCGAGGCGACGGTGGTGCCGAGGGACTGCGCCAGCTTGGCCTGCGCATCGACGGTCTGCAGCCCGGAGCGGATCATCGCCACGCCCGCGGCGGCGGCAGCTGCCACGGCGGCGGCCGCCGCAACCCGCACCCGCCGCGAGAAGGCCGCGAGCCGTGCGTTCGCCGCTTCCATCTCCCGGCTCAGCCGTCCAAAGCCGCGCGATCCGGCTTCGCCGACACCTTCCAGCTCGGCCCGCACCTGTCGCCCGCCCACGGCCGCGAGGCGGACGCTGACGCGTTTCTCGGCCATCGGTCAGACTCCTTGCCTTCGCCGTATAGGCGTCTTACGTTTATGCCATCGATCAAGTGTAGGTATGACCATGACCGAGACCGCGACCCTGTCCTCAAAGTTCCAGATCTCGATTCCCAAGGCGATCCGGGCCGCCCAGCACTGGGAGGCCGGGCTGACCTTTGCCTTCATCCCGAAGGGCACGGGCGTCCTGCTTGTGCCAGTGCCCAAGCGGGAGGCGCTGAAGGGGCTCGCGCGCGGCGCGTCCGCCACCGATTATCGCGACCGGACGGATCGGTTCTGATGATCCTCATCGACACGTCGGCGTGGATCGAGTGGCTCATCGGCTCGCCGACCGGCGAGAAGCTGTCCGAACATCTGCCCGAACAGGCCGAGTGGCTCGTACCGACCATGGTCCAGCTCGAGCTGGCAAAATGGTTGACGCGCGAAGTCGGCGAGGACAAGGCGGATCAGGTCATCGCCTTCACGCAGGTCTGCCATGTGGTGCCGCTCGACACCGAGATCGCGCTGGCGGCGGCGGAGTCGTGCCGGGAGCACAAGCTCGCGACTGCCGACGCGATCATCTTCGCAACTGCCCGCACGCAGGGTGCGACGCTCCTGACCTGCGACGCACATTTCGAGGGACTGCCCGGCGTCACGCTGATCGAGAAGATCAAGGCCTGACCCCCGCACCGCCATTCGCGCTCAGCTCCTCGTTCAGCTTCCGGACCATCACCGCTTCGATGACGGGCAGCAGTTCGGCCATGGCGAGCGGCGGCACGCCAAGCGCGTCACCAAGCGCCAGCGCTGCCGACATGTCCCAGCCGATCACAGCGCCGGGCAGGACGCGCAGTTGGCCGCCGAGGCGGCCGACCAGGTCCCAGACCTGCCAACCCTCCGGCGTTTCCGGACGGTTCAGCCGCGCCGGGCAGTCCGGGCAGGCTTGCTCGCGGCCCTCGTAGGGTGCGCAGGCTTGGCAGTAGCGCTCGCCCCCGCCGAAGGACCATTCGGCGAGAGCGCGGAGGCGTTTTTTTCCTGTTCCAGCAGCAGACCCTTGGAGACGTAGGTCAGCTGGAAAGCCTCGAAGATCGGCCAGACGTCGAGCAGCGCGTCGATGGCCTCGGGGCTCGGGTCGTTGGGTTTGCCGTCGGCGTCGCCGATGCCCTCCCAGGCGAGCACCGCCCGCCGCGCCAGCGCCTTGGCGAAGGCGACCGCGCGTTCCTCGTCCGAGGCCTCCTCGGGCACCGTCTCGACGGCGGGATCACTGCGCGTCGCCACCATCAGGGCCGTGGTCAGCGGACGCAGTTGCACCCGGACGCCGGGAGCGAGCTCATGCCAGCGTGGCGCGTTCGTCAGGTCGAGCGTCAGCATCCTCAATACACCTCGATGTCGTTGATCAGGGTTGCCGTGCACATCCGGCCGACCAAGCTGTCGCGCGCCGCCTGCCAGTCGATAGTGGCCTGAACGCCCTGTGGCCCGGAAATCTCGATCCGGGGGCGCGGCAGGTAGACGGCGTGCACCGTGAAGGTGAAGCTCTCGCCCGAGGGCAGCGCGTAGCCGAATTCCATCTCGCAGGCCTCGCCGTTGATCGCCTGTGTCACCAGCGTCTGGTCGGCGAAGCGGACCTCGATCCGGCCGGTGAGCGCCGCGATGGATGGGTCCGCGCCGTCGATGCGGCCGTCCGCCCGGATCGTCTCGATCCGGTCGAGGTTGTTGGCATAGGTGATCTCGGCGGAGACCACGTTGCCGAGCGCCGTGCCGTTGCGGGTGATTGCCCCGTTGAAATGACCGAACCGCTTCAGTTCCAGCGCGGCGGGCGTCCCGGCGCTGGTGGTCGTGCCGACCGTCTCGCCCTGCGCCACCAGCCGCGCCGTGGCGGTCAGGAGCCCGGAGCGCTGCATCTGCCAGCTGAGCTGGTCGAGCACGCAGCCCGAGTACATCGCATAGCGGGGCACCTCGGGCATGCCGGTCTCGATCGACATGCTGGGCAGCGTCCAGGACCCCGACTGGAACTCGTGGCTGTACGGGGCCTCCGCGCCACTGGTCGTGGGTGTCCCGAACGCGGCCTTCAGCCAGAAGCCGAAGGCCTCGGCGTCGAGCGGCACGACGACATCGCCATCGGCCGTCACCGCGTCCTTGATCGGTGCCAGCGGATCGCGGCCGTAACCCAGAAGCTCCGAGTTCAGCAGCGGCTGCTCCGCGCCGAGCGAGGTGCTGGCGAAGGGCATGCGGGTGAAGCCGCTGGCGGGCGGCGTTCCATAGGTCGTCTCGAACGCAAGCGCCATCAGCGCCCGCGCCCCCTGGGCTCGTGCCATGGTGTTCTCCTGTGTGAGTGAGGTCAGGCCAGCGGGTCGGCCGTGGAATAGTGCAGCACCACCGGGATCACGGCGGCCTTCAGGCAGGCCGCGCCCTCGACCGGCAGATCGACCGGCCGTGGTGCCTCCGCCTCGACCCAGTCGCAGAGCCCGCCCAGCGTGCGGTCGGCAGCGAGCGCCGCGCCCACGCTGGCGCAGAGCGTGTCGAAGACGGCGTCACGGTCGGCGCCCTGCACGACCGCTTCGATCTCCGCCCGGTGCCGCCAATGGTATTCGAGCGGCGAGAGCGTCACCTCCGGCTCCCCCGGTTCGCCATCGCGCAGGATCACGAGCCCCGCCGCCGGCACCCGCTCGGGCAGAACCTCGCCGCGCAGGGCGGTGGCGGGCAACGCCGAAAGCCGCGCGTGCAGCGCGGTGAGGATGGTTTCGCGTGGGGTGGGCATCGCTGTACTCGGGCCGTTCTTGCGAAATTAATGCCTGGAGGCTATATAGCTTCCAAGACATGAGGATCGCATGCCTTGGACCGTTGCGTTTGCCGAGGAGTTCGAACCGGAGTTCGACGCACTCCCACCGGAGGTTCAGGACGCGATCCTGGCCCGAGCGCTTCTTCTGGAACGCGAGGGGCCGACACTCGGACGACCGCATGCCGACACCCTGACCGGGTCGAAGCATGCGAACATGAAGGAACTGCGCTGCAACGCCGCCGATGGCGTATGGCGCATCGCCTTCGCATTCGATCCCGACCGGCAGGCGATCCTGCTCGGCGGCGGGGACAAGTCGGGCGTGAGCGAGAAGCGCTTCTACAAGCAGCTGATCGCGCGGGCCGATGAGCGGTTCGACCGCCATCTGGCCAAACGGAAAGGATGAGGACAATGGCACGGACCCTGAAGGACAAGCTGGCCACGCTCGATGCAGCCCGTCGCGCGGGCATCGAGGCCGAGGCCGACCGCCTCCACACCGAATACCTGACCCTACAGGAACTGCGGAAAGCCAAGGATCTGACGCAGGTCCAGCTGGCCGAAACCCTCGGCATCCAGCAGGCGACCGTCGCGAAATACGAGCGCCAGAGCGATCTGCTCCTTTCGACCCTGTCGAGCTATGTCCGCGCGATGGGCGGCTCGCTCAAGCTGATGGTCGAGTTTCCCGGCAAGGCGCCGGTGGCCATCGAGGGGCTGGGGGAGACCGAGGAGCCGCGCCGCCGCCGTCGAGCGGCGCGCGACGATGGGCGTGCCGCCGCGCGCGCGTGATCATCCGGTTCGCCCTTCCACCCAGTTCGCCACGATGAGCCCCGGCAGCGAGTCATGCGCCCGCTCCGCATCCCGCGCCAGATCCAGCCGTTTTGGCAGCTTCACCTGCGGAACCAGCAGGAAGATCGGGGCAGTCACGAGGCCCCGGCCAGTCTTCGACCGTGACGCCACTGCACGGCCCTTCGTGTTCAGCCGCCCCTCGGCCACCAGCAAGCTCGGGCCACGGCGGCGGTAGATGAACCGCAGGCGCAGACCGGTACGGCGTTCCCATTCGCCTGGCGTCATCCGACCGCCGCGCGTGGATTTGCCCGCTGCTGGTGTGGGGATCGCCAGCCAGAACCCGTTCTTCGAGCGGATCAGCGGGCCGGTGTCGTGCGCGCCGACGATCACCGGCGCCTTGGACCAGACGAGGGCGGCGGCGCTGAGGCTGGGCTTGCCCTTGGGGAACTGCTCCGCCCGGATGGTGTTGGCCAGCCGCTGACCCAGACCCGCGCCGGTGATCTGCCCGCGCCAGGCCGACTTCAGCCCGCCCCCGGCCTCGCGGATGGCGGCCGAGACGGCACGCTCGCCCGCCGCGACTTCGGCCGCCATCATCGCGACGATGTCCGGTGCGATGTCGAGCTTCAGTTTCATCGGGGTCACGCGGGGCGCAAGTCGACGGTCCAGACCAGCCGCTCGCGGTCGCGCACGGGCTCGCCCTGGACGAGGAAGGCCTCGCCGTCGAGTTCGATCCGGTCCCCCGGCCTCGGCTCGGGAACCTCGGCCACGCGCAGGTCGATCCGCGCGGTCTCGGACCAGAGCCTGGCCTCGCCGAAGCTGGCGACATCATCCGCGCGGCGCGCGACCACGCGGACAAGCCGAGGACTGCCGCCCTCGGCGATGTAGACCGCGTCGCGGGCGATATTGGCGTCCGCGAAGAGCGCATCCAGCGCCGCGGAGACGGCAGTCATCACGTCCGCCGCGCGCTGCGCAGCACCTGCGGGCGGGTGCAGATGGGGAGGGGATTGCTCTCGATCTCGAGGCGCACCCATTCGTCGCGGTCGCGGTCGGGGATGGTGCGGGCGTAGAGCGGCAGCCCCAGCGTGTTGACCGTCTCGAAGGTGTCGGCAGGCGCGTAACAGATCTCGAAGAGCCCCTCGACACCCTCGGGATAGAAGAAGGCCTTGTCGGTCGGCACGCCGAAGCCCGCCCCACCCCGGTAGCGGCGGAAGGTGATGCCACCGAAGCTGACCTCGTCGGCGACGCGCCCGCGCAGGTCGGCCGCGGCGGCGGTGTTGAGATAGGTCTCGCGCACCTCCTTGTGGGCCACAAGATCGGCGAAGAAGGCCGAGCCGCATTCGGCGCGGATCTGCACGGCGCCGGCCGAGAGCCCGCCCATCGAGTCCTCGACGCTCTCGATCAGCGCCTGGCAGCGCTTGCGGAGCGCCCCCGAGGCCGGGCTTGCGTTGTCGAGGTCAAAGTCGATCTCGGCCGCCGGAGAGATGCCGAACTCGGTGAAGTAGTTCACCACCGTGGCGTGGTCCTTCGGGTCCTTCACCAGCCCCTGGATGCCGTTCAGGAGGTGGTACTCGAAGGTCGTCTCGGCGTCCTGGCGGAGCTTGCGCAGCCGATACGCGACCTCGGTCTGCACCTGCTGGGTGGCGCTCTCCGAGCCGAAGTCGCGGACGGACTGGATCTCGGAGGCCCAGAGCACGTCCTGCTTCTTGAACTGGCGGCAGACGAAGGCGCGCATCTCGCGTCGCTCGGGCACCTGCTGTTCGTAGGCCGAGCCGCGCTCGGAGAACGGAATGAGCGACAGCGTGCCGTCGCGGCTCTCGATCACGACGGTGCGGGAGCGCACGCCGCGCGGGCTGAAGAGGGCCGAGCCCGAGAGCAGCGCGGGCTTGTAGGGGATGTTCTCGAGCGCGCGCGTGAGCTCGACGATGCTGAAGGCATCGCCTTCGAAGATGTCCATGGTGGCCATGAGGATGTCCTTTCCCGGGCGCGCTCAGCGCAGGAGGATGCCGAGCGCCGCGAGCGCGGCGATGGCGGTGGCGGTCTGGGGTTCGGTGATGCCGTCGGGCCAAAGGATCTCGTGGCGGTTGACGATGGCCGGGCCGCGGACGAGCACGACCCCCGGCGCATCGGCATCGGTGGCATCGGCCTGACCCCAGAGAATACCAGCGGCGTTCTGGCTGCCGTTGGAGGCCCCCGGCGTCAGCACGGTGTATTTTCCGCCCGTGGTGATCTTCCCGAGCACCGTGCCGGGGGCGAGCTTGCCTGCCCCGGAGGCAAGGGTGACGGTCTCGCGGGTGTAGTCGCGGAGGACTTCCCAGACGAGGAAGCCGCCCGGATGGGGGCCTTCGACGAGGGTGGTCATGCGCTTATCCTTTCAGCTTGAAGGTGCGGGCGACGATCTCGCCCCAGGGGCGCGCGGCCGAGGAGCGGCCGGGCTGCGGGTGATGGGGCGCGATCTCGGGCTCGGCCTCGGCGCGGGCGGCCAGTAGGGCTGCACGGACCTCCTCTAGGCTTGCGCCCTCGGCGAGGAAGCGGGACGCCATCTGCGGCAGACCGGCGAGGCAGCAGAGATCGACCACGGCGCGGGCATGGGCCATGGCCTCGGCGCGGATGACATCGGCGTCGGGGGCTGCATCATTCGTGGCCGGAAGGCTGTTGCCTTCCGAGACACCCGCGCCGGCGCTGCCCGGCTGCGGCGCCGGATCGGCGGCACCGGCATCCTCGTCCACCGCTCCGCCCTCGGCCGCGGGCCCCTCCGAACCGTTCCCGTCCGGAACGGTTTCGACGGGGTCCGCACCGGCCGCGACCGCCTCGACCAGCGCCGGGGGCGCGTTGCGGAAGCGGGCGATGTCGAAGCGGGCGGCGATGCGCACGGGCTCGGCGATCCGCGTGGCGAGGCCCGCGGCCAGCGCCTCCCCGGCGTCGAACCAGGTCTCGGCCGCCATCAGCGCGGCGATTTCGTCCTCGGGGCGGCCCGCGCGGGCAGCATAGCCGCGGACCATGGTGGCGGCGATCTTGTCGAGCGTCTCGGCCATCGCCCGCATGTCGGCGGCCGTGCCCATGACCAGCCCCGCCGGATCGTGGATCATCAGGAAGGCGTTCTCGGGCATGACGATCTCGTCGCCGGCCATCGCCACATAGGAGGCGGCCGAGGCGGCGATCCCGTCGATCCAGACGGTGACGGTGCCTGCGTGGCGCTTCAGGGCGTTGTGGATCGCGACCGCGTCGAAGACCGATCCGCCGGGGCTGTTGATCCGCACAAGGATCGGCGCCCCGTCCGGGATCGCGCCGAGTTCCGCGAGGAAGCCCTTCGCCGAGACGCCCTGCGCCCCGATCTCGTCATGGATCGCCACTTCCGCGCCGCCGTCGCGGGCGCGGATCGCATACCAGCTTGCCATGTCGTCACTCCTGTTCGGTGGCCGGACCGGTCGCGTCGGCGCCGTCGTCCGTGTCGTTGCCGGCGCCATCACCGGGCTCGCCCGGGTCGCCGGCGTCGCGCGGGCGCCCTGCGTCTCGCCGGGGCTGGTGCGGTAGCGCAGGCCGAGAGCCGTCGCGCGCGCGGCATCAGCGGCGTTCTCGCGGTCGACCTCCTCGACGTCGTATCCGGTCGCCTCGACCACCTTGCGCCGCGAGGTGATGCCCGCCTCCATCGCCAGCACCTGCGCCTGGATGTCCTTCAGCGGATCGACCCAGTCCCAGCGCGGCGGGATCCACTGCACCGCGCGGAACCGCCCTGGCGCTGCCGCATACCCCGGCAGGTCGAGCGCACCCGCCAGCACCGCCGTCTCCATCCAGCGCGCCCAGATCGGACGGCAGAGCTGATGCGCCAGCACCCCGTGCTGGAGCTGCTGCACGCGGCGGCGGAACTCCACGAGCTCGGCCCGCAGGCTGGAATAGTTCGCCTGCCGGACGTCGCCGGTGACGAGGTGGTAGGGCAGCCCCAGCGAGGCCGAGACGGCGAGCAGCGTCCGGTACTGGAACGCCTCGTAGCCGCCGCCGACATCGGCCGGCGACGAGAACTTCACGTCCTCGCCCGGCAGCAGCACCTGCATCGTGCCGGGCTCGAGGCTCGCAATGGTCGCGCCGTCCAGATCCGCCTCGGCCTCTCCCATCAGGGGCTCTTCGGGCGCGGTCTTGGTGATGAAGCCCGCGAACATCGCTGCGGTCTTCTTTCGGTCGAGCTCGGCGTCGTCGTACTGGTCGAGCAGGAACAGCCGCACCATGGCCGGCGCCACATGCGGCAGGCCGCGGATCTGGCCCGCATCGATGGGGCGATAGATGTGCAGCACGTCCCCGGCCGGCACCCGTACCGTCTCGGGGATGACCGCGCCCTGATCGGTGCTGTCGCCCGGATGGCGGCGGCGGAAGTGATAGGCCACGCGCCGGCCGATCGCGTCGAACTCGATCCCGCAGCGCAGCCGGTTCCCGTTCGCCGCGGTGCCGGTCTTCTCGAAGGGCAGCATCTCCGATTGCAGGAGCTGCATCTGCAGTGGGACCGTCAGCTCGTCCTCGGCCCGGCGGGGCCGCAGCCGGACGAAGCACTCGCCGGCCACGAACATCTCCCGCGCCACCATGGCCTGCAGGCCGTAGAAGTCGGTCAGCCCGTCCGCATCCGCCTCGTCGGTCCAGGCCAGCCAGAGCCGCTGGACGCGATCCCGCAGGGCCGCATCCTCGATCAGCGACGAGGGCTTGATCCCGTCGCCGACGAGGTTCGCGGCGAAGGCCTCGCAGGCGTTCGCCGCATAGCCGTTGGTGACCACGAGCTCGCGCGCCCGCGCCAGCAGTCGCGGCCCGCCCGAGGCCACCAGCGCGTTGATGTTCTCCAAGGGCGGGTTCCAGCCCCGCAGCCGGCGTCGCGCCATGGCCCCCTCGAGGCGGGCGCGCAGTCCGGAGGGACCGTGGCTCCGGGGGAGCCGCGTAAGCCCGGAGGACGCGGGGGCCGCCGGTCGCCCGGCGGCGGAACCTGTCGAACAGCCCCATCGATCAGAGCCCCTTGCCGGTCGTCACACGGACCTGCCGCACGATCCGCCGCCCCTCGGCCGCCGCGATCTCCCGCTCCAGCGCCTCGATCGCCCGGTCGATCTCGGCCAGGCTACGGTACTCCACGGTCTTGCCGTCGTAGCTCACGCGGGCCACGCCCGAGGAGCGCTGCGCCAGAAGCGCCTCGCGGCGGGCGCGGAGGTCTGCGGCCGTGGCCATCGGATCACCTCATGTAGCTCGAGCGCACCATGCGCCGGCGAGATGCAATGCGCGGAGCGGTCGGCGCCGTGGTCGGCGTGGCTCCCTCGGGCTTCTCGCCCGCCGTTACCCCCAGCTGCGCCTCGAGATCGGCCCATCGCGCCTCGGGCCAGCGGTCGGCGCCGGCGATCCAGGCGGCGGCGCGCGCATAGACCCGGCAGTCCAGCGCCTCGTTGCGCTCGCGCAGCTTCTGCCATTCGAGCTTCGTGAAGCCGCGCCGGGTCTTCACCGTCACCAGCTGCTCGGCGGTGAGCTGCTTGAGCCACTCGCCGTCCGCCCAGTCCGGCAGATGCACCGTTCCGGCCGGGAACGATGCACCGGCCGCGATCTCCTCCGCGGTCGGGCGCTCCTGGCGCAGGAAGCGATAGCTCTCGGCCTTGAATGTCGCGGTGGCGACCGTCCAGAGCCGGGCGCCGCGGCGCAAGCGTTTGCCCGCCACGGTCGCGTCCACATAGGTCGGGCCCGTCACCGGGCTCGCGCGGTTGAAGCCCTCGACGCCCTTGACCGGCGCCACCTGCGCGAAGCCGACGGCCCGGGCCCAGCCATAGACCGCGCTGGTCTCGAAACCCGTGTCGATGGCGAGCCGCGCGATGGTCAGGTGCTGGCCGTTCGCGTGTGCCCATGTGCGCCCCAGCAGCTCGGTGAGCTTCTGCCAGCAGGCGGGGTCGCCCGGCCCGCCCTCGATGACGATGTGATCGACCAGCCAGCTTTCGAGCCCGCGGCCCCAGGCCCAGACATCGACCTCGATCCGGTCCTTCTGCACGTCCGCCCCGGCGGTCAGGAACAGCCCACCCGCGGGGACGGTGCCTGGCGCCCATGCCTCGCGGCGGTCGGCCAGCCGCTGCCAGTCGGGCGCCTCGCCGGTTTCCATCCAGGTCTCGCCGAGGATGGTGTTCCGGAACGCCCGCATGGCTTCGTCGCTGCGCCGTGCCGCCTCATGCGCCCGCGCGATCCGCGCCCAACTGAGCCACCCCACCGGCGAGTAGAGCGCCGAAAGGTGGTAGCCCACCGTCAGCGGGTCGGTGGCCGTGGCGGTGGGGCGCCACTCCCCCGCCGCCAGCATCGCGGTCTTCTGGTGCTCGGCGATGGGCGCCTCGCAGCTTTCGCAGTGATAGGCCGCCGTCTCCGGCCGGCCCTTCTCCCAGCGCAGCCGCTCGAACTTCAGCCATTGCCTGTGCCCGCAATGGGGACAGGGCACGAAGTAGCGCCGCTGGTCGGAGGCCTCGAACTCGCGCTCGATCCGGCTCAGCCCCCGGATCGTCGGCGTCGAGACCAGGAACACCTTGCGCCGGTGCGCGAAGGTCAGCGAGCGCGCTTCGGCCAGCGTGACGGGATCGCCTTCCTCGTCGGCCGAGGCCGGATAGGCGTCGACCTCGTCGAGGAAGATGTAGCGCGCCGGGGTGGACCGCAGCCCGACCGCCGAGTTGGCCCCGGTCATGATCAGGATGCCGCCGGCGAACTCCTTCGACAGCATGGTATTGCCCGCGTCGCGGGACCGGGCAGGCTTCACCCGCTCGCGCAGCTCCGGGCTTTCCTCGATCAGCGGGTCGATCCGCTGCCGCGAGTTGCGCTTGGCGAGCTCCACCGTCGGCTGGACCGCCAGCATCGGACCGGGCGCATGGTGCATGACAAACCCGATGAAGCAGTTCCCCGCTTCCGTGGCGCCCACCTGCGCGGCCTTCATGAACACCACTCGCTGCGTGGGATCGCCGGGGCTGAGCCTATCCATGATCTCGCGCATGTAAGGCGTGCGCGCGGTGCGGTACCGCCCTGGCTCGGCCGAAGCACGTGACGAGAGCCAGCGATGCCGGTCGGCCCATTCCGAGACCGTCAGGTCCGGGTCGGGGCGGATCCCACGCGACCAGGCGCGTAGGAGATCGGTCGCGCCGTCAAAGTCGATCAGGTCATCCGGCAAGCCCGGTGCGGACCTCGGCGAGGCTGTCGAGCTGGGCGCGGACATGGGCTTCCAGAACCTTCTGCATCAGCGCCGCCTCCACTTGCGCCCCGCCCCCAGCGCCGCCGTCAGCTCCGCCGCCATCAGCGCAGCGACGCGCGCGGGCCAGGTGATCCAGGCATCGCGCTCCTCGCGCGCGAGCCGGAACATCAGCGTCTCGGCCCGCGCCCGGTCCACCAGCTCGCCCTTCAGCTTCTGCAGCCGGATGCGCCGCTCCTGCGCCTTCATCACCTCGTTGGCGGTCTTGGCCTGCAGGAACGTGGTGCCGCCGCCGACCGCGGGCGCCGCCAGGCCCTGCTCGCGGAGCGTCTCCCCCACAGCGGCGACGGCCGCCTCGGGCACGGGCTTCAGCTTCGGGCCGGACGGCTTGCGGGTCTTGGACGGGTCGGTCGTCTCCGCCCGCCGCGCGTCGCTGGCGGCCGCGTCGATGGAGCCGTCTGGCAAGAGCACGAGGCGCCCCGCCGCCTTCGCCTTCTGGATCGCCCCGCGCGAGAGCCCCGCATGCGCGGCGTATTGCCGCTCGCTCATGCCCTGCATCGGCGGCTCCGAAAATCGTTCCTGGTCAGATGCTTATTCGCTTGATGGGTGGCGCGGACAGAGCGAACACGGGTTCCACAAGGACGATGCAACTCACCTCGGGAGCCCCGACCATGACCGCCCCTGCCACCCTCACCGACCTCATCCGCGCCGCCGCACATGCCCTGATCCGCCGCGACACCCTGGAGATCCAGGACCTCGCCCGGATCAGCGAAGGCTGGCTGCAGAGCGAGGAAGAGGCCGAAGCGCAGCGCCTCCTCCTCGACGCGATCCTCGAGGCCGCCTGCCTGCTCGAGGGCGAGCCGAGCGAGCTCGAGAGCGCGCTCGAAGACGCCTGATCCCCACCACTCCGAGAAGGAGGCCCGCCATGCCCCGCCGCACCGTCGACAATTCAGAAGCCCTCGACGCCTTCGTCGCCGCCAAGTTCGAGATCGACGCGATGCTGGAGCGGCTCGCCGCCCTCAGCGCCGACCATTTCGACACCCACCCCGACGAGATCGACTGGGGCCATGTCGGCACCCTGAACCACTACCGCGCCAAGCTGCGCGAGATCACCGACAGCGCCTTCAAGGAAGGCGAACACGCCCGCTGACATCCGGCACTGCCGGAACTCCCGCCGCGCCGAGGCGCGGCCTGGGGTCGTAGAAGCCCCCGCATCCCGCGCGGGCCGAAGCCGGAGACGACCCCATGACCAAGCTTTCCGACATTCAGGCCCTGATCCTCGGCGCCGCGGCGCAGCACGAGGACCGCAACGTCCTGCCGCTGCCCGGCTCCCTCCGCGGCGGCGCTGCCGCCAAGGTGGTGGGCGCGCTGCTCTCCCGCGGGCTGATCGCAGAGACCACGACCGACAGCCGCATCCGCGCCGACGCCGCCCTCAACCGGATCTGGCGCAACGACGAGGACGGCAACGCCATCCTCCTGCGCATCACGGACGCGGGCCTTGCCGCCATCGGCGTCGAGCCGGAGAGCGGCGACAGCGCGCCCACAGGCGCCGAAGAGGCGCCGAGTTCGGAGGCCCCGAAGGGCGCTCCCGCCGAGGCCGACGCTGCGCCCAAGGCGCGCACACCGCGCACGGGCACGAAGCAGGCGAAGCTGATCGAGATGCTCCGCGCCGACGGCGGCGCGACCATCGAGGAGATCGTCACCGAAACCGGATGGCAGCCGCACACGGTCCGAGGCGCCTTCGCCGGCGCGCTCAAGAAGAAGCTCGGGCTCGAAGTCACCTCGGAGAAGGTCGAGGGCCGCGGTCGGGTCTACAGCCTGCCGAGCGACTGACACCGCACACAACGACGGTCCCAACGCCGCCGTCCCACATGGGGCGGCGGTATCTCATCGTGCTCCGCGCACCCGGATCGCCTCGAACAGCCGCCGCAGGGCGAAGGAGCGCGCGATGCTCACCACCGTGAACACCGCGCCCATCTTGAGATTCTGCGCCAGCGTCGTGTGCAGCCCGAATACCGGGAAGATCAGGATCTGCGTCACGACGGCGACGCCGTAGCCCACCGCCACGTTGGCGATGGCCTCGACCAGCGACATGGCCCGGCTTTGTTTCATCGCGCCCCCTCATCCATCGGCCAGCAGTTCAGCTGCGAGAGTTCGGAGCGCATGCGCCGCGACCAGCGGGACCACTCCGTTACCACAGAGCCGAAGCCGGTCCACCCGATGGGCCAGCCCATCAGCGCCTCGACGAACAGCGGGTTCAAGGTCCGGCGCGGCTCGGAGGTATCGCGCCCAGCCATCGGCGTCACCAGGACCTGGCGGCCAAGCAGGCCGTTCACAGGCGTGTTCGCAAGGCTCGTCGCCCCGTCCTTGTGATCGCGTGCCGTCGGCGTCATCCACATCTGACTGGCATGGGTCAGTTCGGCTGTCTTCCGATTGCCGGCACTCGGCTTGCAGCCGTCGTTCGCCATCGGCGTCGGCCAGTCCCTCGCCAGCTGGTCCAGACCCTTCTCGTCCTTCCGCGCGCCACCCCTGCTGCGAAAGCTGTCGGTCTGCGGCGTCGGCCAGAGCGCGGCCGTGGTCGCCAGGTTCATGCCGTGCTGGCCTGCTTCCTGCGAAGGCGTCGGCTTCGTTTGCCGGTTCTCGTTGGCGCTGGCCCTCGGCGTCGGCCAGAGGCGCAGCAGTTCCGTCCGGTTCCCGCCACTCGATCGGGTGCCAGAGCAGGCGCGCGGGGTCGGCCAGCTCGTCCCCCTCGCGAATGCCGAGGATGAAGAGACGTTCGCGCTTGTGAGGCGCGCCGACTTCCGCCGCCGTGAAGAGGCCTGCCGCAAGGCGGTAGCCCATGCCGACCAGTCCGCTGGCGACTTCGGGGAAGCCGAGGCGGAGATGATGGGCGACGTTCTCGAGGAAGACGAAGGGCGGCTCGATCTCGCCGACGATCCGGGCGACATGCGGCCAGAGGTGGCGCGGGTCGTCCGCGCCCCGGCGTTTGCCCGCGACGGAGAAAGGCTGGCACGGATAGCCTGCAGTGACGATGTCCACCGCGCCGCGCCACGGGCGGCCGTCGAAGGTTCCAACATCGTCCCAGACAACAGCCTGATCCAGGGACGCGTCTTCCATCCGCGCCACGAGAGTGGCTGCGGCGTAGGTTTCCCGTTCGACATGGCCCACAGCACGATATCCGGGGATGGCGATGGCGAGCCCGAGGTCGAGACCGCCCGCGCCGGAGCAGAGGGAGAGGCCGAAGAGGCATGCGTCTCCGGCCCCGGAAGCGTCTCCGGAGGAAGGTAAAGCCAGGTCATGCATGTCACGCGGCGATTTCGGGTTCGGTTTCAGACGCGGCCGGGGCATCCCCCAGCCGCTCGGTTCGTACCTGCGCAAAGGTCCGGCTATCACCCTCTAGGATCGCGTCACGACCGGTCTCGGCCTGCCAGCGTTCCACGGCGACATCGACATAGGCCGGGCTGATTTCCAACGCGAAAACGCGGCGGCCGTTGGCCTCGCCCGCCATGATCTGCGACCCTGAACCCGAGAACGGCTCGTAGCAAAGCCCGCCGCGCGCCACATGCTGGCGCATCGGGATGCCGAAGGCGTCGAGCGGTTTCGGCGTCGGGTGGTCGGGCCGGTCGTCTTTGGCAAAGCTGGGCAGCGCCCATGTGGACGGCAGCGTTTCCTCGGCCACTTTCGGAGGACGGTTCGGGCGGCGCCAGCCCATGAAGCAGGGCTCGTGCTTCCAGAGGTAATGCGACCGGGTCAGAACCCCGCGGTCCTTCACCCAGATGATCTGCTGGTGGACGAAGGCACCTGCCTTTTCCCAGCAGGCCTCCAGCATCGCCTGGCGGCGCGAGGCGTGCCAGCAGTACCAGGCAGCATCGTCAGTGATGGCTTCCGCCACGGCGGCGGCAATGAAGCCGTCGTAGAGTTCCGCCCCCTGCGAACTGTCGTCCCAAGTGGTGCCGTAGGATGCCGACCAGTCCTTGTTTCGCGTCGGGTGGTTGGAGCCGTCGTAGTCGACGAGATACGGCGGATCGGTCGCGAACAGGATCGCACGCTCGCCATTCATCAGGCGGCGCACATCGGCAGCGCTGGTGCTGTCGCCGCAGAGGAGGCGGTGGTCACCGAGGATCCACAGATCGCCGGTGCGCGACGCCGGATTGCGGGGCGGTTCGGGGATGGTCACCGGCGGCACGGAGCCCCCGGAGCCACCTTCTTCACCGTCGTCTTCCGCGACGTAGGCCAGCAGCTTGTCCAACTCGCCGTCGGAGAAGCCGACCAGCGACAGGTCGAAATCCTCGGCCAGCAGGTCGTTCAGTTCGGCCGACAGCAGCGCCTCGTCCCAGGTGCCGAGTTCGGTCAGCTTGTTGTCCGCGATCCGGTAGGCCCGGCGCTGTGCTTCGGTCAGGTGCCCGAGCACGATGACCGGCGCTTCGGTCAGCCCGAGCTGCGTCGCGGCCAGCACGCGCCCGTGCCCCGCGATCAGTTCACCGTCCTCGGCCACGAGACAGGGCACCGTCCAGCCGAACTCGGCCATGCTGGCGGCGATCTTCGCGACCTGGTCCGGCCCGTGCGCCTTCGCGTTCTTCGCGTAGGGCTGGAGCTTGGCCAGCGGCCACGTCTCGATCGCGTCCGGGGCGAAGCTCAGCGTCATGGTGGGCAAGGTTCCTCGGTCGGGTGGATGCCGGTGGCTTCCGGACTCCGGATGCCGCGCCGGACTCCAAGCGGGGTCCAGCGGCTACCAGCGGTGTCCGGTCGGAAGGCCAGCGTTCATTGGTGTTTGCGCGGGGTGCGCGTGGCTCCGGCTTCAGGGTGGCTTCCCAAAAACCCGGCCCTGTCGCTGGCGATGTCCCGCGCTTCGCCCGCCAGCATACGATTTCGGCCCGGAAGGAACCGGAAACTCCCTCGCGGTGGACCCCGGCTGGACCCCGGAAGCCAACCCGAAATCCAGCCGCATCCGCCCAAAAGCAAAGGGGAGAGTGAACCCTTCGGCGCACTCTCCCCCATCTTGTCCTTTGGATAGCACGATCATGTTGCAGATGTCGAAGGAAAAAGTGTTGCAACACATTGGAGTCACTGCGCATTCAGCCGCGCAGCTATCTTGGTCAGCGCCAGTTGCCAGCGACGCCACGCGGTGGTGCGGTCGCAGCCCAGCTCCCCGCTGATCTGCTTCCACGGCACACGGGCTGCGCGCGACCAGACCAGCTTGCGCTCCTCCACGCTGATCCAGAGCACCCAGTCTGAGGTCTGCTCGAGCCGGGTGATCGCGGCGGCCGAGGGCCACACGCGCATCGGCTGCGGCTCCATCGCCGCGATCTCGCGGCTGGTCCGCACGATGTCGGGCCAGGTGTTGAAGTAGCCCTGCGCCTTCACCGGCGGCAGCTTGCGCAGGGTGCGGAACGCCTCCTCGAAATGATCGGCGACGCAGTCGGCGGTCCATTCACGATCAGCCATGACGCGCCTCCCTCTCGGAAGGGCGCGGGCCGTAGAGCTTCTCGCCCAGCTGGCGGACCAGTTCCCGCTCGGGCCAGGTGAGGCGGTCGTCATCGGCCGAGACCGCGAGGACGCCCTGTTCCCGCCAGCCCTCGCGCTTGACCTGTTCGGGATCCCGGCGCCGGCCGCCGTAGCCATGGGGATGCCATCTCATGCGACACCCCCATTCGTCTCGATCGCCCAGAGCAGGAGCGCAATGGCGTCGGCCTCATTGTCATCGGCGGGGCTGAAGCCGCGGGCGCGGACGGCGGCGACCATGGCGGCCTTGTCGGCGTTGCCCTTGCCCGCGGCGTGACGCTTGATCGTGCCGACCGGAACGCCCTCGTAGGGAACGCCGCGCAGCTCGGCCCATGCGGTCAGCGTGGCCATGAGCCCGCCGTAGATGTGGCTCGCGTCGGTGCCCGCGTGGCGGCGGACCTCTTCGAACCAGATCGCGGCGACGGGCCCCGACAGCCGGTCGATCTCGGTCAGCCAGTTGGTGAAGCGCAGGTAGCGCATGCCGCCACCGTCGAAGCGGCCGGGACGCAACGAGACGGTGCCGCTGGTGATCAGACCGTCATGGCCGCGGATCGCCCAGCCGGTCGAGGTGCCGAGGTCGAGCGCGAGGATGCAGCGGTTGCGGGGGGTGTCGAGCGGCAGCGATTCAAGCCTTGCGCCGTCGCAATTCGGGATCAGAGTCGGCTGAGCCATGATGGGTTTCCTTTGCCGGTGGCCTGTGGTGGTGGAAGACGACGGCGGTCTGGTGCTTGGCGGTACGGGGCCGCCGTCGTCGGATCGGGAAGCACAACAGGCCGTCACGGCGGCGCGCGCGGCTGGCCCGGACGTATGGGAGGAGTGGCCAACCCTGTGGGGTGGCCCTCCCATACGTAGTATGGGGGTTTGACACCTAACTGTTCCGGGGAGGACAAGTGGCTGAAATCATTGCGGAATAAGACTTCATGAAGTCTTCGGGCATGAGTCAGGGACCTGACTCTTATTTTCCCGTAACCCGTTGATTTCATTGAGTGCACAGTTGGCGCTGTCATATGAGTCAGGCCTCACTCATATGAGTGAGGTCGTCCTCCAGCCCCTCCGGATAGACCCAGACGGCGGGGTTTTCGACCTGCAGGCAGAGCCCGGATTGGGGGCACTTGAAGTGGCTGGGCAGGACCGGACGGGCGGTTGTGGTGACCTCGCCGGTGTCCGGATCGACCTCCTCGACAGGCGCGCCGAACTGCATGCCCTCGACGCAGAGGTAGCCGAACCGCGACCTGGTGACGGGGAAGCCGAACCCCGAGGGGTCGCGCAGGAACTTCACGAACCCCTTGGTCGCCAGCACGCTGAGGCGCTCGCGGATCGTGTGCTTGCTGCCCAGACCGCCCCGGTTCTCGAAGGTCTCGGCGAACTGCATGGCGGTGTAGAGGCGCTCGCTCGCCGCCTCATCCAGCAGCATGCCGAGAATGACGTCGTGCTTGCGCAGCCGCTCGGCATCGAGTTTGGCGCCGACCTCCTTGCGCACCAGGCGCTCGTTCAGCGGGTTCAACTCGACCCATTCGCCCTTCACCTTGTCGATCAGCTTCCCTGGCAGCGCGGGGCCGTTCCTCAGTTCGATCTCCAGCTTGCGGACGGTGCTGTCCTCGTCGGGCCGGTGCATGAGCAGCCCCGAGGTGTAGAAGCCGCGCAGCGCGCTGGCGCCGGAGAGCGCGAGGAATGGGTCGTCCTTGACCTGGTGCTTGCTGGCCTTGCGGGTGTGGTGGGCGAGGATGACGCCCGCGTCCGGATTGACCGCCTCGCGCAGGAGCTCCACGCGGTCCTTCAGGAAGAACATCATGGCGGTGTTGTCGTTCTCGCCGCCGCCCTCGGGTCCGCCATCGAAAAGGTTCCGGATCGGGTCGATGACGATGATGTCGGGCGGCTCGTCGGGGAATGCGGCCCGGATCGCCTCGGCCACACGAGCGACGCCCTCCGCGTCGAGCAGCAGCTTCAGTTTCGGGGTGGCCACGAAGGTGTCGCGCGCGGCGGCGATCACGGCGGCGGGCAGCGCGATCTGCTGCATGCGCTCGCGCAGGTAGTGATACTGGATCTCGGCCTGCAGATAGAACACGCGCAGCGGCCGGGGCGGCGTGAAGCCGAGGAACGGCTCGCCAGCGGCCATGTGTACGAGCCAGGAGATCAGGAAGTCGCTCTTGCCGACCTTGGGCGCACCGCCCAGCACCAGGAGACCGCCCGGCGTCAGCACGCGGGGGCCGATGATGTCCTCGGGCATGGGGCTCGTGTCGTCGAGCAGCGCGCCGAGGCTGAAGGTCGGCAGCGGGCTGGCCGGGGCATCGACGTGGGCTGCGCGCAGGAGCGGCGGACCGTTGCGCTTTACATGCAGCGCCCAGAGGCGTTCGGACTCGGCCATCAGCCGATCAAGCGGCCAGGACGGGCGCAGCATGGCGGCGTTGTAGCCGCAGATCGCTTCCCAGCCCGCGAACGGGTCAAGGCGTCCCTCGTGTACAAGGCGGACGTAGTGGCCGATCGCGGCGCTGGCCCCCTGGAACCGGGACCAGTCGTCAACCGCGCCTTCGCGCACCGGCGTGGTGAGCACCGCGTCGATGCCGGGCTTTGCGGATGGCGCGGCATGATCGCTGGCGAAGCCCACGCCGGGCAGCGGCGGCATCTCGGCGACCCGTTCAGCGAAATCCGTAAGGTCCACCTCGACGTCGCGATGTTCGCGGATCTGCACGAGGCGTTGATGACCGTGCTTGTGATAGACGGTGCCAGGCACCCGGATCGGCTGGTGCGCCGACCGAAAATGCGTGTCGCCGCCGACCTTCAGGGCAATCTCGCCGCGCAAGCGGCAGAGGGTGGCCAGATCCTCGCCCTCGGCGGGTTCGGTCAGTTGCCACCAGACATGGAGCTTCGCGGCGCCCTCCGGCGTGCGCCCGCCGCTTTCGATGATGAGCGTGGGCGCGCCGAGGTGGCGGGTGACATGGTCCAGCTTGGCCGGGATGTCGCCCGCATCGAGATCGACGACGATGGCCTGCATCTGCAGCACATCGGCGGCGCGGGCCTGCCCCTGCTCGGCGACCGTGCCGGGGATGACATAGACGGCGGCGCCCTCGCGGTTCGCCCACGCGGCGAAGGTCGCGAGCTTCTCGGTCGCGGTCTCGTCGGCCGGGATCCAGATGTTGTGGGGCTTGCCGTCCCGGCCCTGACCCTTGTCGACGAAGCCGCGCAGCGGGATCAGCCCCTCGCACCAGCTGAACACCGTGTCGAGAAAGAGGACGATCTGCTCGGGGTCGGGGTCGCAGCCGAAGGGGTTCTCGGACGGCGGCCCGTCGTTGAAGTCCATCCACGGGTTGAAATGCAGGATGCCGTCATCGCTCATGCCGGCAGCCTCCAGCAGCGCGCGGACCACGGGCAGAAGCGGCATTCGAAGAAGTCGGGCGTGGTGGCGACGCGCGGCAGAAGCTCGCCCGCATCGGTCGCCTTCAGGATCCGCACGCCCCGGTCGGACATGCGCTGCGCGAGATCGGCGTCGAAAGGCACCAGTTCATGGTGCATCTCGGCCGTGTCCTTGTTGATCGCGGTGAACACGGCGGGCGCGGCCGAGATGCCGGGGACCGTCCCCTCCATGTAGGCCTGGTAGACCGCGATCTGGGCGGCATAGACCGGCTTCGATTTGGTCACACCGTCCTTGACGCAGGCGCGCCAGTTCTTGGCGTTCATCGTCTTGCATTCCCACAGTGCGGGAACGGCCAGACCGAAGCCTTCGGGCCCGGCCGCGACGATGCCGTCGACATGACCGCGGATGCGTCCGCCCGCGACGGAGAAGCCGAACTGGCCGCCATCTGGCCGGTTGCCCTTGCGGGTGTAGAGGTCGAAGCCCGCGCCGCGCAGCCAGGCGACGGCCAGATCCTCGAGCGCGTGACCGATGGCGAAGATGCGCAGCGACTGGCCGCTGAAGTCCTGGCCCTCGTCCTTCGGCGTCGCCGTGAACTCGAACTGCAGCGCCCGCTCGCAGGCATGGCCGAGGCGCGAGCCGCCGAGATAGTCGCGGGGCGGCCGCATCGCCTGATCGGCGGTCAGCGCCCGATCGACCGCGGCGTTGACCCGCTCTGCGAAACTCGGCCGGTGATTGTAATCGAGGGTCAAAACGGAACCTCCGGCGTCTGCGCCCGGGCGATGTCGGACATGGCCTCGCGGAAGCCCTCGACGGCTTCCTCGATCAGCGCGCGCACCTGCGCCTCGGTCAGATCGGAAAGCGGGGTGGCCCAGCCGATCTCCTCCATCAGCAGCGCCACGCGCTTCATGGTGGCGGTGATCGCGGCGCGCTCTTCCTCGGTCAGGTCAACCATGGTGAAACGCTCCCGCGCCAAGCGCGTCCAGAAGGACTGGCAGGGCATCGAGCAGAACCAGACCGATGGCCGGGGCCGCTTCGACCGGTGCGGATCGAACCAGCCAAAACCACGGGTGGGTTGCCGGCAGACAGAACAAAGCGTCCCACGCGGATGCCAGAGTCGCCGCCGGTCTTCGGCCGTGATGGGGGTTGAGGGTGCCATGGGTCATGCCGCCCTCCGTTCGGGCCGGGCGGCTGCGTCGATCAGCTGGCGGATGGCCCGCTTGTTGAAGCCGAAGGTCATCAGCGCGGAGGCGCGGTACCGCGTCAGGCCGAAGTCATAGCGGCACTCGGCCGGCAGGTATTGCAGCTGCTTTTCGGTCGGCGGCTGGCGCAGCCAGGAGCGGGTCTTGAAGGCGCTTTCGTCGGTCTCGTGCGTGTTCAGCCAGTCATCAGCCTGCGCGAGGCAGACGGTGCGCTCGCCGACGCCCAACAGGTGGGGGCGCTCGCCCTTCGCCCCGCCGATGGCATACCAGACCCCGTCCAGCCAGAAGATGCCGCCCCAGGCTGCGAAGCCCGTGGCTATCAGCGCGTCGTCCGTGCCGTAGAGGTCGACCCACGCGAAGCTGGACCGCTTCAGCAGGTCGATCTCCGTCATCATGAAGCCCGAGAGCGGCGCGGCACCGCCGCCTTCACCGGCCTCTTCGTCCTCCCGCGGGAAAACCTCGCCGCAGAGCGGGCATTCGGTGGCGGCCAGCGGAATATCGGCGCCGCAGCCGGGGCAGGATTTCGTTGGGGCTTCTCCAGCCTCGGTCTTGCCGTCCAGATCGACATCCTGCTCCAATGTGCCGTGGATGAGGCTCGAGGTGCCGAAGTCGAGGACAATGCAGTCGGTCTTCACGATGCCGGGGTGTTCCTCGGGATCGACGGTGCGCAGGCCGCGCCCGACCATCTGGATCATCGTGGACTTGTAGGAACTGGGCCGCAGCAGCACGACGCAGGAGGTAGGCGGGTGGTCCCAGCCCTCGGTCAGCACCGCCACGTTGACCACGACGCGGATGCCGCCCGCCGCGTAGTCGGCGAGGATCGCCTTGCGGGTCTCGGCCGCCAGATCGCCGTGGATCAGCGCGGCGGGAACGCCAGCTGCCCTGAAGGCGTCGGTGACATGCTCGGCGTGCGCGACGGTGGAGCAGAACACCACGGTCTGGCGGTCGCCTGCCTTCTCCTTCCAGTGGCGGATCACCTCGTCGGTGACGGGGGCGCGGTCCATGATGCCCGCCACTTCCGCCATGTCGAAATCCGACATGGTCTTGCGGACAGAACGCAGCTCGTCCTGGACACCGACATCGATGACAAAGGTGTGCGGCGGCACGAGATGGCCCGAGGCGATCAGCTCGCCCAGCCGCACCTGATCGGCGACATTGTCGAAGACCTCGCGCAGGCCCTTCCTGTCGCCCCGGTTCGGCGTCGCCGTGACCCCGAAGATCCGGGCGTCGGGATTGGCCTCGCGCACCCGGTCGATGATGCGGCGGTAGCTGTCGGCGACGGCGTGATGCGCCTCGTCGACGACCAGCAGGTCGAGGCGCGGCATGTCAGCGAGGTTCGAGGCCCGCGCCAGCGTCGGCACCATCGCGAAGGCGACCTGGCCGTTCCAGGACTTCTCCGTCGAGTCGATGACCGAGGTGGCGACGCCCGGCACCACGCGCTGGAACTTGGCGCGGTTCTGCGCCGTCAGCTCGTCACGGTGGGCGAGCACGCAGGCCTTCGCGCCGTCGCCGATCATCTCGCCGGTGACCGCCGAGAGCATGATGGTCTTGCCCGCACCGGTGGGCGCCACGCCCAGCGTGTTGCCGCGGGAAGCGAGCGCAGCCACGCTGCGCTCGACGAAGGTCTTCTGGCGGGGGCGCAGGCGCATGGCCGATCCCCCCCTTACTGCGCCCAGCTCGGCCGACCGGCGGCGCCGGGGGCGGACGCGGGCGGGCTGGGCTGAGTGGTCGTGTTGGGCTGCTGCGGGGCGTGGCCCTGCGCCGGGGCGGCGGTGAACTGCGGCGCGACCGCGCCCATCAGCGCGGCGTAATCGCGATGATCGGGGGTGACCGCGGCGCGGATCTCGTTCTTGTCCTCGCCGTTGGTGTCGGTGCCGATGTCGATACGGGCGATGAACTCGACGCCGTCGAGATCGCCGAACCCGTTGATGCGGCGGCGGGCCTGCGCCTCGGGCGAGTTGTCCTTGTCGGACACGCCGCGCGCCGAGTTGAGGATGCCGCGTATCAGGCCACGCCCCATGTTCGCCCAGTCCGGGCCCTTCGGGCTGTAGAGGCCGATCAGCGACCAGACCTTGCGCCGGGCATAGGGCCCCTCGAGCACCGTGTATTCGGCGTCGAGATAGACAGCGCCCGTGGCGGCGCGGCGCGCCCAGCCACCGGTCCAGCCCTGCGAGGCGTCGTCGAAACCGCCCGGGCGGAGCGTCAGGCGCACCTTGGCGAGGGTGCCTTTCGGGATCACTTTGGTGTTGGATTGCGCGGAGTTGAAGTCGTTCCAGGGTCCGGACATTGCGCGGCTCCTTTCAGTTGGAGGATGGGACGCGCAGCGGCGTCAGAAGGGGAAAGCCACCCCGGCGACCGGATCGGGACACCGGGCATGGCGAGAGGCGCTCAGCCATGGCCGGGCTCCTCAGCGGGGGCGGGATCGGCCGGGGTCACGGGCGGCCAAGTCAGGCGTTCGGAGGCAGGCGCCGCGGGGCGCTGGATCTTCTCCATCAGCCGGCCGAGATGCGGGGCCTCGACCCTGTCGAGGCGGCCCGAGCGGTCCTTTGCCGGAAAGCCCCAAGGGTTCAGCGTCTGGCAGACGAAGGCACGCTGCGGCTGGCCGCCGGGGTCCGGGATATCGGCCATGGTGATGACCTGATCCACGATCCCGGGCAGCTCGAGCCCGGTCTTCGAGCCGTCGATCTGCGGCTGGAAGACCTTCCGATTGAAGTCGTCGAGCCGCTCGTCGAGGATGCCCACGAACCAGACATGCTTGCCGCGCGTGTGCTGCAGGTGGGTCAGCCACGCGATCATCTCGCGGCCATGCAGCCCGTAGGCGCCGCGGATGTCGGGCTTGCCGGTCTTCTCGGAGAACGCCTCGGGCTGGCCGCGGCACCATTGGAAGCAGAGCCGCCCAGCCACGGTGATGCTGTCGATGAAGACGGTCTCGTATCTCCCGATCACCGCCGGATCGCCGTAGCGCCCGCAGACCTCGTCGAAATGCGCCTGACTGTAGGGCTGGTCCTCGCGCAGCGCCGGGTTCGGCCCGCCGATGAACACCGCGAAATCGCGGCATTCCTTCCAGGTGCGGGGCCGGAGCGTGTCGATCTCCAGCCCCTCGACCGCCAGATCCCCGGCCTCGAGATCGAGGAAGAGCGTGGTCGAGGCGTTCAGCGTCCAGAGCAGGCTGGTCTTGCCGATGCCGGACCGGCCGAAGATGACGCCCTTGATGCCCTTGCGCTGTGCGAGCCGTTCGTCGGCGCCGATGATGGGAAGGGCCATCACTGGCCCTCCTTCTTCATCACCGCCGTGGCGGCGCAATCGGCGCCGATGCACCCCGCCTCGCGGGCGAGCTTGTAGAGCCGCTTCAGCGCATCGGCGCGGCGGTAGGCGGTCGTGCTCTCGCGCTCAGCCTCCACGATCGCGAAGGCGATCTCGTCGACGGTCGCCTCGACGACCGGCAGCGGCTCGCGCGGCTCGTCACCCGCGCGCTGCGGGAAGGCGATGGTTTCGGGGAGGTCTTCGAGCGCGTAGCTCGCCTTGCGAAGACGGGTGATGTCGTCCGGCTGGTACGGCATGGCGGTTCTCCGTGGGATGAGGTGATCGAGAAGGCGCATCACGCGGCCTCGCGGACGTCGGGCGCGGGCTCGGCGACGTAGATCGCCAAGAGCGGCGTCCCGTCGGCATGGGCGCCGGCGTCCTCGATCTGATAGTTGCGGTTGGGCTCGCAGACCTCGGTCAGCTCCCAGCGGCGATAGAGCCCCGGAAGACGCCTGAAATCCTCGAGCGACAGATCGGCAGTGCGGTTCATGCGTGTCTGCTTTCGGTTGGAGGGAAGGCGCTCGGGGCGCTCGGATGGGAAAAGCCACCGGCGGGACCGGATCGGGACATCGGCTCAGGGGATTTCCTCGAGGGCGTCGTGCAGCCGGCGCATCGCGCGCTGGTACCGCTTGCGGGCGGCGGCCTCGGTCAGCCCCAGTTCAGCTCCCGCCTCGGCTTGGGAAAAACCCTCGATCGCCACGCGGATCACCAGCACGGCGTCGTCGCCGAGCAGCTTCCGCACGGCGCCGTTCAGCCGGGCGTACCCATCCGCGCCGATTCCGCTGTCGCCGCTGTCCGCCACCTCGTCGGGGTCGGCGCCGCTGGCTAGATGTTCGCGCGCCGTGTCGCGCTGGCGCACGCGGACCATGTCGCGCTCTACGTTGCGGAGCACCGTGGCCGCGATCCAGTTGACGCGCCCGAGGTCGAGGCCGCGGATCGCCTCAGTAGTGCGCGCCAGCACGTCGGACGCGACCTCGTCAGCGGTGCCGAGCCTGCGCCAGAGCGACCGGCGCCGGATGGCGTCGAGGCCGGGCCAGAGCGCCAGCAACAGCATTGTCAGGGCGCTGTCGGACGTGGGCCCGTCGCCCTGCGCTGCCCTGACGAGAGCGGCGAGGATCAGGTTCTTCTGGCCCTGATCGCCGGGGGTGCGGTGCAGCCCGTCCAGCAGGGCCGCCGGATCCCGGAACGCTGCAAGGGCGGCCTGTTCACGCCGGACGGCGTCGAAACTGCGCTGGAAGTGAAGGTTGGAGGATGAATGCATGAGGTGATCACGGATCTCGTGCCACGCGAAGGACATTGGACGCCTGCCTTGCGGCCAGGCGTCCGGCGCCTTCTCGTGGCCAGGTCAGGACGTCGCGCGTCTCTGCGATTTCAGGGGGTTGGTGAATGCGCGCGTCAGCGCGCGGGTGCGGTCGCGTGGTTCAGCGTGCCGCAGCCGCGGCAGGTGGCCTGAATCGGGAAGCCCACGAGATACTCGTGCCCCCGCGCGAAGCGCAGGTGCATGCGGCCGTCCCGGCAGACGCCGAGCAGCTTGTCACAGCGCGTGCAGCGCCATTCCGAGTTGTGGGTGGTGGGCTTGGTCTTCGCGGCGCCGGACCAGCTCGTCTGGGCTGCCTGGCGCGGGGGGAAGGGAGTCGGCATGGAAGTGCTCCTCTATGTGGAGCCCTTCCAGTAATCAGCGGTTTGTTAGACCGTCTCCCGCCGCATGTTAGACCGCTGTTAGACGGTCGCTTCCTCGGTTGGCTCGGCCACGGCTTCGGTTGGCTGCTCAGTGAGTAGCAGTCGCCAATATCCGTTCTTCGCACCCTTGCCGATATAGACGTCCCGGATGCTGTCCCAGGTCTCCTTCCGGAACGCCTGCTGGGGGCTTCTGGACTCGAAGCCTTCCATCAGCGCCTTTACCTGAACGTCGGGACTGCCTTTCGCGGCTGCGACCACCAGGCGCTCGAAGATTGTAAGTTGATCGTTCCCAGCGAGGTGAAGCGGCTCCCTGCCAGGAATGAACAGCGTGCCGGACTGCTTGCCTGTCCGAACCACCCGCGGCGACACGCCCCCGCGTGCGAGTGAAAGACCGTCTCGGTACGCGAGTTCTATTCCGTCGCGCGCGAACAGCATTTCCTCGCCCGCCGACGCGAGATGGGACAGCAGCGGCATGACGATGTTGGGCCCAAGATGTGACGGCATCTCCTCGCTCGCGGCGAAGATGATGCCCACCCCAGCGGTGTCCCGCGCGCGCAACATCAGATCCAGTCTCTGCGCCGCTTTCGGATCATTGAGCCGCCGGGCGAAATAGACGGGCACATCTGCCTCATCGATCTGGATCGCGCCGACAAGGGTCAGGTCCGGGTCCAGGATCTGGGCCGCCCGCTTGCTCAGCAGCGGCTTCATCAGGCGCATGAGCGTCTCGTGAAGCCACTGAGCGTTGACAGCGAACATCTCGACATCCGACGCGGGGCGCTTGCCGACGTCTTCGCCGAAAGGGCCGACAGCCTGGACCATGCCCTCGGTCGCCGACGGCTTGACGGCGCCTTCCCCGTCGACGTCGTCGTCCTCGATGAGAACCACATCCTGACGGTCGCGGCGCTCGAGCAGGCCGCCTTCGATCAGACGCTTCGGGTCAAGCCCGAGTTCCAGCAGAAAACTTCCGCTGACCTCGTCCTCGATACGGTCGTGGAGTTGAACAAGCTGGGGGAATATCGCGCGAAGGTCATCATGCGCGATTTGCCTGAACGCGCTCAGGATTCCCCATTCCTTGAGCAGCGCGAAGCCGAGGCTGCGTTCCTCCGGATCGGGCTTGCTCTGCAGGTTGCAGCTCTTCGTGCCCGCAATCGTGATATTGAGCGTCCGCTGCTTCTCATCGCCGATCAAGTTGTAGGCCACCGCGATGGTGATCCGGCTGAACGCTTCGGCGCGCCGAAAGATGTTCCGCGCCCCGAGATATCGGTCGGCAACCTCCTGGATGTCATCGTCGACTGTCACCTTGAGCTGAAGCTTGCGGCGCCAGGTTCCCAGCCGGATCTCGGCTTCGATGACGCGCGCGAACTCGAACGCATACCCTTCGATCTCAGGGGGCTGCAGGAGAAGCGAAGAGCGGAAGCGCGAGAGATTATAGCGCTTCCAGGTCAGCGGCTTCTGGGAGATGTCGTGACCGAGCGCAACTTCGGCGAAGGAGTCGCTAACCGTCTGGCGCACCACGGGGCTGTCCGCGCAAACCTCGATCTGCCGCATCGAGGGCGTGTAGATCAGCGTCGCCTCGTTCGGCGGGCGGTAGTAGATGGTTCCCCGCCGTCCGTCTTGCCGGTGATCGTAGACGCTCGAAAGCGGGCCACCATGCCGGACGATCAGCATGATGGACGCAGGGTGCGTATCGGTGGCAGGCAGATCGAGCGCCTTGACCGTGCAGGATATCTCGGGCTTCAGCTCGAGCATGCCCTTTATCTTGGACGCCAGCGCCTTTTCGTCGATGGCCGCCGCGTCGAGGGCTACCTGGTTCTCCAGTTCGACCTCGAAGGCGTCGTAGAGCTTGCCGTGGTCGCGGAACTGTCGGGCGAAGTGAAAGCTCTCCGCATCCTCGAAGGCTTCGCGTTCATGGAGATATGCCCAGATGCTTCTGCAGAGCTCATCTGGCTGCCGGTGAAACTCCTGCGACCGTGTCACATCGAGTTGTTGCTCGACAATGGTGGTGAGCGAGGTGACGCCCTTTTTCTCGGCGAGGGCCCGGATCCTTCGTGATCGCTGCTCCGCAGGTCGCAGGTCATCGCGGTCGAAATCCGACAGCGTCTCGACTAGTGCTTGCCGAAACGCCTCGACCGCTTCTTCGTCGGCGAGGTCGGGAACGTCCTCGGGCAGCTTGAATTCCGGCTCATTGTCGCCCTCGCGCACGGCAAGGGCAGCTCGGGCGAGGTCGACGCGCGCATCCTCGATCAGCGCCAGAACATGCGGACCGATCGGGGATGCTTTGCGCGCCATGAACTCACCTCAATGAACTACTGCTCTCGATTGATTCAACCTGCGATAATCATGGACAAATCCGTGATCGGCAAGCCCTGATGTTCTCTCCCTGTTCGCATTTCCGCATCCCGTTCCGCTGAGATGTCCCACCTCGGACGGCTGGGTGGCTTTTGATCGGTAACGACACCACCGAGCATAGCCACCGAGACATGAAACGCCCCAATCCGCTGCCGCCCGACTTGATGACGCCCGCCGAACGCCGCACTGAGCTGTGCGGCCTGCTGGCGCTCGGGCTTTTTCGGTTGCGGATGCGTGATGAGGGCGAAGTATCTGAAGACACCGGAGAACGTTGCCTACACTTGTCCAGCGACCGATGCCGTCATGCAACCCCGAACCCAACGGAGACCGCATGACGACTCACGACCTCATCCCCGCGCGCCTGGCCGCGCTGAAGACTACGCCGACGCCCGACCTGAAGAAGCAGTGGCGCGAGTTGTTCGACAGCGAACCGCCGCCGTTCAACCGGCGCTACCTTGAATCCCGCCTGGCCTACCGCATCCAGGAACTCAGCCTTGGCGGGCTGAAGCCGGAAACCATCCGGCGGCTGGAACGGCTGGGCGAGGAACTGGACGGTGGCGACCGGAAGAAAAGCCGCATCCGCGCCGACACCATGCCCATCACCGGCACGCGGCTGATCCGCGAGTGGCAGGGCGTCGAGCACGTCGTCACCGTCACCGCGGACGGCTTCGAATGGCAGGGTCGGCCCTACAAGTCGCTCTCGGCCATCGCGCGGGCCATCACCGGCACGCGCTGGAACGGGTGGGTCTTCTTCGGCTTGCGCAGCCGGAGGGCGCGGACATGACCAAGCCGCCGGAGAAATCGAAGTTCGTCCGCAAGCTACGCTGTGCGGTCTACACCCGGAAATCCTCCGAGGAAGGGCTGGAGCAGGAATTCAACTCGCTCCACGCCCAGCGGGAGGCCTGCGAGGCGTACATCGCCAGCCAGCGGTCCGAGGGCTGGGTGCTGGTCCGCGATCAGTACGACGACGGGGGGATCTCCGGCGGCACGTTGGAGCGCCCCGGACTGAAACGGCTGATGGCCGACATCGACGACGGTCTGGTGGACGTGGTGGTCGTGTACAAGATCGACCGCCTCAGCCGCTCGCTGGCCGACTTCGCCAAGCTTGTCGAGGTGTTCGACCGGAACGGCGTGACGTTCGTCTCGGTGACGCAAAGCTTCAACACGACCACGTCGATGGGGCGGCTGACGCTGAACATCCTGCTCTCTTTCGCCCAGTTCGAGCGCGAGGTGACGGCCGAGCGCATCCGCGACAAGGTCGCGGCCTCTCGCAAGAAGGGCATGTGGATGGGCGGGGTGCCGCCCTACGGCTACCGCGTCGAGAACCGCAAGCTCGTGGTCGACGAGGAACGCGCCGGGCATGTCCGCTGGATCTTTACCCGCTTCCTCGAGATCGGCTCGGGCACGGAACTGGCGCGCGAGGTCGCCAAGCGCGGCATCCGCACGCCCAAGGGCAACCGGATCGACAAGAAGTATCTCTACCGAATGCTGAACAACCGCGCCTATGTCGGCGAGGCGGTCCACAAGGGGCAGAGCTACCCCGGCGAGCACAAAGCAATCATCGACCGCGAGACATGGGACCGCGTCCATGCGATCCTGAAAGAAAGCCCGCGCAAACGTGCCGCCCGCACCCGCGCCGAGACGCCGGCATTATTGAAAGGGCTGCTTTACGGCCCCGATGGCGCGGCGTTCTCGCCCAGCCACACCCGGAAAGGCGGCAAGCTCTACCGCTACTATGTCAGCCAGACGGTTTTGAAGCATGGCGCCGGGTCGTGCCCCATCGGCCGCATTCCGGCAGGCGAGATCGAGGCTGCCGTCATCGACCAGCTTCGTGCCGTGTTCCGCCAGCCCGAGATTGTGGCGGGGACATGGAAGGCGGCACGCGCCCATGCCGACGACATCACCGAGGCCGACGCCCGCGCGGCCCTCCAACAACTTGACCCGCTGTGGGACGAGCTCTTCCCTGCCGAGCAGGCACGCATCGTGGCACTTCTGGTCGAGCGCGTCGACATCGGCACCGATGGGCTCAACGTCGCCCTGCGTGTCGACGGGCTCGGCGGCCTCGCCCGCGAGATGCTGGCCGGTGGCATCGAGGCTGCCGCATGACCCGCGGGGCTCCGATTCCGGAGACCATGACTCTCCACGTCCCGTTCCGCATCGTGAAGCGGGGCGGACGGAAAGAGATGCAGTTGCCAGAAGGCGCGGCGCACTCGCCACGGACCGACAACACGCTGGTCAAGGCGCTGGCGCGCGCGTTCCGCTGGAAACGGATGCTGGAGTCGGGTGAGTTCGCTACCATCGCCGAACTGGCCGAACGGGAGGGCATCGCGCCTTCCTACATGACCCGCGTCCTGCGGCTCACGCTGCTCGCGCCTGACATTGTTGAGGCGATCCTGGACGGGAAGCAGGGGCCGGAGGTGACTCTGGCGCAGGTGCTGGAGCCGTTCCCGCTCACATGGCAGCATCAGGCGCTGCATTTTTCTCTGTAGGTCGAAAACTGCACTTCGGAGGATTGACTCGAGGGACGGGCTCGCCTAGACCTCTGTAAATCGTCTTACAGAGAATTCATTCATGCGACTCGCGGAGCTTTCTGACATTCACTCCGGCTACACGGCGCGCGGAAGGCTCGATCCGCTGTCGGAGGGTGGTGTGCCGGCCTTGCAGCTGCGTGACGTCGGAACAATCGGCGAAGCGCCAGGCCCGGACTTCCAGAGGTACGACCTCGACAAGCTCTCCGACCGATACTTCGTCCGTGGCGGCGAGGTCGTCTTTCGCTCGCGCGGGGAGCCGAACGCCGCGGCGGCCATTCCGGATCCGCTGCCGGAGCCCGTCGTGGTCATCGTCCCGTTGGTGATCATTCGTCCCGACAGGGATCGAGTTCACCCCGAATACTTGGCGTGGGCCATCAACCAGCCCGACGCGCAGCGCAGGCTTGGCGCCGAAGCGCAGGGCACAAGCCTCAGGATGATCCCGATGGCGGTCCTCGAGAACCTCGAGATTGCCGTGCCCGACCTGCAGACGCAGAGACGTATCGTCGAACTCGACGCCCTCTCACGGCAGGAGGGCCAACTGCTCCGTCGCCTCGCCGCACTCCGGGGACAACTCGTAAGCGCCATTCTCGGCGAAGCTGCAAATGCTGCCGACCAGAAGGAAATTGCCTGATGAACGACAAAATCACTCAAAGCGAGGTCAATAACGCAGCTTGGGCTGCCTGCGACACCTTCCGGGGCGCCGTCGATCCTGCTCAATACAAGGACTACATCCTCGTGATGTTGTTCCTGAAGTACATTTCGGACCTCTGGAACGACCATCTCGAGACCTACCGCAAGCAGTATGGCGACGACGAAGCCCGCATTCGCCGCCGCCTCGAGCGCGAACGTTTCATCCTGCCCGAGGGCGCCAGCTTCTACGACCTCTACGCCCAGCGAAACGAGGCCAACATCGGCGAGCTGATCAACATCGCGCTGGAGAAGATCGAGGACGCGAACCGCGCCAAGCTCGAGGGCGTCTTCCGCAACATCGACTTCAACTCCGAGGCCAATCTCGGCCGCCCGAAGGATCGCAACCGCCGCCTGAAGAACCTTCTCGAGGACTTCGCCAAGCCTGCGCTCGACCTGGCACCGTCGCGGGTGACCGAGGACATCATCGGCGAGTGCTACATCTATCTGATCTCGCGCTTTGCCTCCGACGCCGGGAAGAAGGCGGGTGAGTTCTACACGCCCGCGGCCGTCTCGCGCCTGCTCGCCAAACTGGCGGCGCCGCAGCCCGGCAACACGATCTGCGACCCCGCCTGCGGCTCCGGCTCTCTGCTGATCCAGGCCGCGCAGGAGGTGGGATCCGAGAACTTCGCCCTCTACGGGCAGGAGGTGAACGGGGCGACCTGGGCGCTGGCCCGCATGAACATGTTCCTGCACGCCAGGGACGCCGCCCGCATCGAATGGTGCGACACGCTCAACAGCCCGGCGCTGGTCGAAGGCGACCACCTGATGCGCTTCGACGTGGTGCTGGCCAACCCGCCCTTCAGCCTAGACAAATGGGGGGCCGAGAATGCCGCAACCGACCCCTGGGGCCGCTTCTGGCGCGGCGTGCCGCCCCGGTCCAAGGGCGATTATGCCTTCATCACCCACATGATCGAGATCGCCAGGCGCCAGTCCGGCCGGGTGGCGGTGATCGTGCCGCATGGCGTGCTGTTCCGGGGCGGCGCCGAGGGACGCATCCGGCAGAAGCTCATCGAGGAAAACCTGCTCGATGCCGTCATCGGCCTGCCTGCGGGCCTGTTCACCACCACGGGGATCCCGGTCGCCATCCTGATCTTCGACCGCTCGCGCGAGGAAGGCGGCGCGAACGCGGATCGGCGCGACGTGCTGTTCATCGACGCGAGCCGCGAGTTCAGCCCCGGCAAGACCCAGAACGTGATGGACGAGGCGCATGTCGCCAAGGTGCTGGAGACCTACCGCAGCCGCGCCGAGGTCGTGCGCTATTCGCACCGGGCAAGCCCGGAAGAGATCGCCGAAAACGGCTACAACCTCAACATCCCCCGCTACGTCGACACCTTCGAGCCCGAGGAAGAGATCGACGTCGCCGCCGTGCAGAAGGACATCCTGCGGATCGAGGCCGAGCTGGCCGAGGTGCGGGCAAAGATGGCCGGGTATCTGAAGGAGCTGGGCGTCGATGCTTAAGGCAGCAGAAGAATGCTCGCCCGAGCGAGGGGGATACAAAGAAACCAAGATCGGCCTCCTCCCGACGGGCTGGGACGTCGTGAGCTTGGAGCAGATCACCGAGCCCAGTGCGCCAATTCGCTACGGTGTCGTGCAGATCGGGCCAGACATGCCGGGTGGAGTTCCCATCGTGCCGATCAAGCACATTCGGCGCATCGGAGACGTCGTACTCCATCGTGCGTCGCCAAAGATCGAAGGCCAATACAAGGGCAGCCGCGTCCAAGGCGGCGATGTCCTGCTGTCGGTCAAGGGCACGATCGGCGAGGTTGGTGTCGTACCTGACGGCTTCGAAGGGAACATCGCACGCGAGATCGCGCGGATTCGCCCAAAGCCTTGCTGCGACGCGCAGTTCCTCTCACTGCAAATCCAAGCACCACAGACCCAGAGACGTATAGACAACCTCGTAGTGGGCTCGACGCGCCTCGAGTTTTCGATCCACGCCGTCCGGGACTTCATGGTGGCGCTCCCCCCACTTTCCGAACAGCGCAAGATCGCCGAGATCCTGCGGACCTGGGACGAGGCGCTCAAAAAGCTCACCGCCCTCCGCGCGGCAAAGAAGGATCGTTTCACGGGCCTGACGCAGCAGATCATGGGGCGCGGCGGGGTGTTCCCTGATCGGTGGCCACTCAAGCCACTGTCTGCGGTTGCCTCTCCGATCCGGCGGACGAGCGCAGGCGACAACCATCCCGTCATGACGATCTCGGCGAAGTCCGGCTTCCTCATGCAGTCCGACAAGTTCGCACGCGACATGGCGGGCCAGAGCGTCGAACGCTACACCCTGCTGCACGAGGGCGAGTTTGCCTACAACAAGGGCAACTCCAAGACCGCCCCCTACGGCTGTGTCTTCCGCCTCGACCGGCCGACTGCACTGGTTCCCTTCGTCTACTTCTGCTTCGCCCTGAAGCCGGGTCTCGATCCCGAGTTCTATGAGCATCTCTTTTCCGCCGGCGCGCTGAACCACCAGCTCTCGCGCCTGATCAACTCGGGCGTCCGGAATGACGGTCTGCTCAACCTCTATTCCGAAGATTTCTACAGCTGCCGTGTGCCGATACCGCCGATCGACGAGCAACGGAAAATCGCGCGGGCCCTGACGGCCGCAAAACAGGAATTGGCCTTGATTGATGACGAGGTCGAAGCCCTGACCCGCCAGAAACGCGGGTTGATGCAGAAGCTACTGACGGGCGAATGGAGGGTCAGCCCTTGAAGTTCGAGGTCTACTGCGACGAGACGCTGCCGGATCTGTTCACCTCCGGAAAGCCACAGGGCCGATACCTGATGATCGGCAGCCTGTGGCTGCCCGCCGACCTGCGCGAGGACGTCAAGGCGCGGATCTCCGATCTGCGCCGGCGCCACGATGTTCATGGAGAGATGAAGTGGCGGAAGGTCTCGCCGTCGAAGGTGGCCTTCTACACCGATCTCGTGGATCTGTTCATGAGCTTCGGTCTCGATCTCCGGTTCCGCTGCATTGCGGTGGACCGCCAGGCCATGAACCTTGACCTGCACAATGGAGACGCCGAACTCGGCTTCTACAAGTTCTACTATCAGGTCCTGCACCACTGGATACTGGACCAGAATGAATACACGGTCTTCTGTGACCTGAAGCGCAACCGCGACCGCACACGCCTTCACACGCTCCGGCGCGTCCTGAACAACGCCAATCGCACCTCGATCATCCGGGATGTGCAGTCGCTGCCTTCGCCCGAAGTCGTCCTACTGCAACTCTGCGATGTGCTTCTCGGGGCGGTCTCCGCCCGGATCAATGAGCGGACCGATCTTGGTGCGGCGAAGGAAGGTGTCATCGCCCACCTGGAACGGCGGCTGAACCGTCCCCGCCTCGGCCCTACCCATAAGTCGGAAGAGAAGTTCAACATCTTCAAGATCCGGCTGGGAGGTGGCTGGTGACGATCCCGCTGCTGAAGCTGGCCGACCAGGTCGCCTACCGTGCCCATTACGAGCAGACGCTCTGCCGCGGCGGGATCGTCACGCACGACGGTATCCGCGTCTTCTTCCGAAAGCAGGAGTTCGACCACGCCTTCTTCGAAAGTTCAGGGCGGCGTGGAGAAAACGATGTGTTTTCCCTTGAGCGCGCGATGCGCATGGACTGGATCGCACCTGCACTTGCCGATCCGCATGCGCGGCGGCTGCAAGGGTGGTTGAAGAAGGAGCAACGGCACGACCCAACGCGGCGCGTGACCGTATTCATCGACGGTTTTCTCGTGATCATCGCACTGCGATTGGGGAACGACGGGCAACTGCGCGCTCAGTTCGTGACCTGCTATCCGGCTGACGCCAGGACACAGACCAAACTGGCCAACGCCCCGTTCTGGACGCTGGAGGACTGTCTCAATGCACTGCGATGAAGGTAGTGGGACGCTGATTCGCTATGCTGGCTCAGCGTCCAAGGCCTCGACAGATTCACGGCCGATAGGCAGTGAACTCAAGCGAGATATGTGCACGCTACCCTCGGGATGTCAAGTTTTCCCTAACGGCCCGAACCGGTCTCGCCTACGCCCGGGCTATCCGGGAGGCTCGCCATGACCTTCAACGCCGCCGAGAAACATCAGTCCCAGGTCCCGGCGCTGCAGCTGCTGGTGGCGCTCGGGTTCATCCCGCTCTCGCAGGAGGAGGCGCTTCGCCTGCGCAGCGGGCGGCTGCGGAACGTGGTGTTGGATGACGTGCTCGCCGAGCAGCTCATGCGCATCAACCGCTTCACGCATCGCGGCCGCGAGTACGCCTTCGACCTCGAGGACGCGCACGAGGCGATGCGGCGGCTCAAGCCCACGCCAGACCGGCTGAAGGGCCTGCGCGGCACCAACCAGGACATCTACGACACGCTCGTCCTCGGCACGACGATCACCAAGGCCATCGACGGCGACTCGAAGAGCTATTCGTTCCGCTACATCGATTGGGAGCGGCCGGAGAACAATGTCTTCCACGTCACCGCAGAGTTCTCGGTCGAGAGGACTGCGTCGAGCCAGACCAAGCGCTGCGACATCGTCGCGTTCGTGAACGGCATCCCCGTTCTGGTGATCGAGAACAAGCGGCCGACCGAGAGCCTCAACAAGGCGGACAGCCAGCTGATCGGCTACCAGAACGAGGACAACATCCCGCAGCTCTTCCACTTCGCGCAGCTTCTGATGGTGATGAACCGGAACGAGGCGCGTTATGCGACCGTGGGCACGCCGCGGAAGTTCTGGCAGACCTGGCGCGACGAGGAAGACACCGACGAGGCCATCGCGCCCTTTGCCAACCGCGTGCTCACCGCGGCGGAGAAGGACGCCATCTTCTCCGGTGATTTCGCGGGCGCGCGCGCCTATTTCGACGCACTGGCCGCTGAGGGCGAGCGTGCGGTCACGGTTCAGGACCGGACGGTGTACGCGCTGTGCCGCCCCGAGCGGTTGCTCGATCTCATCCGCCGCTTCACCGTGTTCGACGGCGGCGTCCGCAAGGTCGCGCGCCATCAGCAGTTCTTCGGGATCCGGCGCGCGGTCGAAACGGTCAAGCAGCACGACCTGAACGGCGCCAGGAAGGGCGGCGTGATCTGGCATACGCAGGGTTCGGGCAAATCATTGACGATGGTGATGCTTGGGCGCTCGCTCGCTCTCGAGCGCAGCATCGAGAACCCGCGGATCATCATCGTCACGGACCGCGACGATCTCGACAAGCAGATCAAGGACACCTTCAAGTCCTGCGACCTAGAGCCGGTCCGTGCGACGAGCGGGGCTCACCTTCTGGAGCTGGTCCAGAACAAGGCTCCGCTGATCACCACGATCATCAACAAGTTCGACACGGCGCTGAGGAACAGCAAGCTGGCGGACGACGACCCGAACATCTTCGTACTGGTCGACGAGAGTCACAGGACGCAGACAGGGCGCTATGGCGGCCACAGCCAATTCGCCGCCAAGATGCGGCGCCTCCTGCCCAAGGCCTGCTACCTCGGCTTCACAGGCACGCCCCTGCTGAAGAAGGAGAAGAACACGCTTTCGACCTTCGGGCGGCTGATCCACCGCTACGCCATCGACGAGGCGGTCGCCGACGGCGCCGTCGTGCCGCTGCTCTACGAGGGACGACTTGTGGAGCAGCAGGTCTCGGGCACCGTGATCGACCGCTGGTTCGAGAAGATCAGCGAAGGGCTCACCGAGGACCAGAAGCGTGATCTGAAGCGGAAGTTCTCCCGGATGGACGCTCTGGCCAAGACCGACCAGGCCATCCGAGCCAAGGCCTTCGACATCTCCGAGCACTATCGCCAGCACTGGCAGGGGACCGGCTTCAAGGCGCAGCTTGTTGCCCCCTCGAAGGCCGCAGCCGTCCGCTTCAAGGAAGTTCTCGACGAGATCGGCCACGTCTCGAGTGCGATCGTCATCTCGCCTCCGGACGAGAACGAAGGCAACGAGGAGGTCGACCAGGAATCCAAGGACCTCGTGCGCCGCTTCTGGTCGCAGATGATGGCAAAGTACAAGACCGAGGAGGAGTACAACCGCCAGATCATCGATGCATTCAAGGGCTCCGGCGATCCTGAGATCCTGATCGTCGTCTCCAAGCTTCTCACCGGCTTCGACGCCCCCCGGAACACGGTGCTCTACGTCTGCAAGTCCCTGAAGGAACACAATCTCCTCCAGGCGATTGCGCGCGTGAACCGTCTCTACGAGGACGGCGGCACGGAAAAGCAGTTCGGTTTCATCGTCGATTACGAGGGGCTTCTGGGCGAATTGGACAGCGCCCTGACGACCTATAGCGCCTTCGAAGGTTACGAGGCCGCGGACCTCGCAGGGACGGTGCACGATGTCCGGGAGGAGATCCGCAAGCTGCCCCAGCTGCACGATCAGCTCTGGGACCTCTTCAAACCGGTCCGCAACAAGAAGGACATGGAGCAGTTCGAGCAGCACCTCGCTGACGAGGCGCTGCGCCACGAGTTCTATGCGCGCCTCAAGGCATTCAGCCGCTGCCTGCACATCTCGCTCTCATCCGACAAGCTGTTCGATGTCTTCGACGAAGCCAAGATCGATGCCCTGAAACGCGACTGGAAGCAGTTCTCCGAACTCAAGCGCTCGGTCCAGCTCCGCTACCAGGAGGCGGTCGATGTCCGCGAATTCGAGCCGAAGATTCAGAAGCTCCTTGATGACCACGTCGTGGCAATGCCGGCGGAGACCATCATCGAGGTGGTAAACATCAACGATCCCGACGCGCTGAAGGCCGTCGTCGAAGAGACGGGGGTCTCCGAGGCCTCGAGGGCCGATCGCATCGCCAGCGCGACCCGGCGGGCGATCACCGAGAAGATGGATGAGGACCCGACGTTCTACAAACAGTTCTCCGAGCTGCTGGAAGAGACCATCCGCGCCTACCGCGAGAAGCGGCTGTCCGAGCGCGAATACCTGAACAGCGTCGTGGACCTCGCGAGCAAAGTTGCACGCAAGGATCGCGGCCGCGATGTTCCGGAAAGCATCCGGGGCGATGAGGATGCGCAGGCGTTCTTCGGGATCCTGGACGGTCAGCTGAAGACCGAAGGCGATGAGCTGGTAGCCGGCGACGATGCCGCAGCGATCGCTCAACAGATCATCGACATCATCAAGTCCCACCTGATCGTGGACATCTGGTCGAACGAGGTGGCTCAGAACAATCTGCGCAATGCCATCGATGACTACTTCTTTGACGTCCTTCGCGACGAGAAGGGCATCGACCTCCCTGTGGAGGTGCTCGACGATCTCGAACTGAAGATCATGGACCTTGCCCGGGCCCGGTTCGCAGCATGACGCGGGAATTGCATCGCCTGCAGTACGGAGAGCGGGAGATCCAATACGAAATCGTCCGCCGCCCGAGGAAGACACTGGAGATCGCCGTCGAGCCGGATGCGTCGGTGGTGATCGCGGCCCCGGAGGATGCAACGCTCGACGCGATCGAAGCCAAGTTGCGGAAGCGCGCCGCTTGGGTGACGCGGCAGCAGAGGTATTTTTCCCAGTTCCTACCGCGGACGCCGGAGCGCCGGTTCGTCGCCGGAGAAACGCATCTTTACCTGGGGCGCCAGTACCGGCTGAAGGTCGTCCCGCATGTCCAGGAAAGCGTGAAGCTGATCCGCGGCTTCATCGTCGTGCAGACTCACCGGCCAACGAGGCCAGAGGTGACACGCGAACTGGTCGAGGCATGGTATCGCGATCGGGCTCACATCAAGTTTCCGGAACGGATCGAACTCTGTCTCGGTCTGTTCCCGGATCCCGAGGCATTCCGTCCGAAGGGTCTCATCGTGCGCCAGACCCGGCAGCGATGGGGATCCATGTCACCGGCCGGACGCCTGCTGCTGAACCGCCGCCTCGTGCAGGCGCCGGTCGATGCTATCGACTACGTGATCACCCACGAACTCTGCCACGTGGCCGAACCCCATCACGGGGCAGCCTTCTTCGATCTCCTCGACAAGGTGATGCCCGACTGGGAGCGCCGGAAGCAGAGACTGGAACGGGCCATGGCCTGAGAACTTCCGAACCCGGTCGCGGCAGCCCCAAACGCGACTCCAATCCAAGCAATTTCAAAGACTTGAATTTCTCACATATCTACAGGGGCTTATGAGAAATTCACCAAAATGGCGCAGTCATGAGGTCGGGAGAATATCGGCCCTGAGAGACCGCTTTCGGGCCACCTGTCAGCAGGGGCAGTGCTCAGCCCCGCCCGCATAACCCTCGAAAACAACGGAAAAATCCGGCCGGAGCCGGATCGGGAGAACGCTTTCGCGAGGGCAAGTGGCGGAGGAGGTGGGATTCGAACCCACGGGAGGCTTTCGCCCCCGGCGGTTTTCAAGACCGCAGCAATCGACCGCTCTGCCACTCCTCCGGCATGCTCTCGATAGGACAGCTGCTGCGCGGAGGGAAGCCGGCCGGCGCATCACGCCGGCGTGGGCGACCGTCCCCGATCGCCCGCCTTGCCTTTTCATCCTGCCGCCCCATCGCTATGGTCCCGCAGCAGCGGGCCGGGGGGGTGCAGGGATGGCCTTCTGCCCGGCCCTGTCGGGAAGGATCATCGAAGGGGACCGGTCAACGGTTCCACGCGGCAGAGGGGCCGACACGAACTGAGGGGCAGGCCATGAAGGATGGATGGGCGGGCTGTCCGGATCGACATGGAGGCGCGGGGTGCCGGCCCTTGCGCTGCTGGTGCTTCTGGGCGCCTGCGCCGGCGCGACAGATGGAACGGCGGGCCGCGGCGGGGCCGCCACGCAGACCACACAGCTTGTCGAGACCGATATCGAAGCCCCGGAAGTCTTCCATGTGACGGCCCAGGGGCTCTGGGACGGGCGGCCCTCGCTCGGCGGGGTCTGGGTGGCCCATCCCGATGTGCGCGACCCCGAACGGGTGATCGTGCGCAACCAGGACAACGGGAATTTCGTCATCGGCGCCCTCTTCCGCCGCGAGCGGCTCAATCCGGGCCCGGAGATCCAGGTCTCCTCGGATGCGGCCGAGGCTCTGGGGATGCTGGCCGGCGCCCCGGCGATGCTCAACATCACCGCCCTGCGCCGGCAGGAGGCCACCGCACCGACCCCGACCGAGGCGACATCGCCCGTGGCCGTCCCCGATGACGGGCCGGCCGCTGCCGCCGCACCGGCAGGGAATGCGGTGACGACGACGGCGCTGCCGGACGGGGCCGTCGTGGCGGCACCGGGGACGGCCCCCAACGGCGATCCGGCCGCCGCAGCCGCCGTTGCGGCGGCGACATCCGCCATCCTCGGCGGTTCGCCCGCCGCGCCGGTCGCCGCCCCGGCCCTGGCGACATCGCCGCTCGAACGGCCCTTCATCCAGCTCGGCATCTTCAGCGTGGAGGCCAATGCCCAGAGCCTGGCCCGGGAGATGACGGCAAAGGGGCTGCCGGCGCGCGTCGTCGCCAGCCAGACACAGGGCCAGGCCTTCTGGCGCGTGCTCGTCGGCCCCGCCGGAACCGAGAGCGAACGCCAGCAATTCCTCGACCGTGTGAAGGCAGAAGGCTTTGCCGACGCCTATGCCGTGCGGAACTGATCCCCAGAGACCGGGAGGTGCCGATGACCCGCCTGCTTGCCGCGATCCTCTTCTGTCTCCTCGCGCTGCCGCTGCGCGCGCAACAGTTCGAGACCGCAGCCACCGCGGCCTGGGTCTATGACCAGACCACGGGCACCGTTCTTCTGGAGAAGAACGCGCATGTGCCGCTCCCCCCCGCCTCCATGTCCAAGCTGATGACGCTCTACATGGCCTTCGAGGCGGTCCGGAACGGGCATCTGACACTCGACACCCGTCTGCCCGTCTCGGAACATGCCATGAGCTATGGGGGATCCTCGATGTTCCTCAACACGCTCGACCGTCCGAGGGTGGAGGATCTGCTGCGCGGGATCGTGGTGCTGTCGGGCAACGACGCCACCGTGGTGATCGCCGAGGCGCTGTCCCCCGACGGGACGGAAGCGGGCTTTGCCACGCTGATGAATGCCAAGGCCCGCGAACTGGGCCTGAACGATTCCCATTTCGTCAATTCCAACGGCTGGCCGGCCGAAGGGCAGGTGATGTCGATGCATGACCTGGGGCGCCTGGCCGAGCATCTGATCGAGGACTTTCCCGAATTCTATCCCCTCTTTGCCGAGGAGGAATTCGCCTTCGACGAACGCGTGCCTGCCAACCGGCACAACCGCAACCCGATCCTGGGCCTCGTGCCCGGCGCCGACGGGCTCAAGACAGGCCATACCTCCGAAGCGGGCTATGGGCTTGTCGGCTCGGCCGTGCAGGGCAATCGTCGCGTGATCTTCGTCATCACGGGGCTGCCCTCCGAACAGGCCCGCCGGACCGAGGCCGAACGCATCGTCAACTGGGCCTTCCGCCAGTTCGCCCTGCGCGAGGTGGCCAAGGCCGGCACCCGCCTCGCCGAAGCCGAGGTCTGGATGGGCGCCCAGCCGACCGTGGGCCTTGTCCTGCCGAAGGACCTGGCCATCCTTGTCCCCACCCTTGGCAACGGGGTGGAAGCGAGCGTCGCCTATCAGGGGCCGATCGCCGCGCCGATCGCGCAGGGGCAGGAGATTGCCCAGCTGGTCCTGCGCCGCGAAGGGCTGCCGGACATGCGCCTGCCGCTCGTGGCCGAAACGGCCGTGCCGGCGGGGGGCTTCGGACCACGCCTGCAGACCGCGCTGGGGGTGCTGATGGGCAAGGCCGGACTTGCCCCCCTCTCCGGCCTGGCCATCCCCCCCGCCGCCGCGCCGCAGACCGGCACCGATCCCGCAGCGGCAGGCGGCGATGGGGCGTGACGGTCTGTTCGTCAGCTTCGAGGGGATCGACGGCTCGGGCAAATCCACCCAGGCGCGGCTCCTGACCGAAGCCCTGCGGGCGACCGGCCGCGAGGTCGTGCTCACGCGGGAGCCGGGCGGCAGCCCCGGCGCCGAGGAGATCCGCCGCCTGCTCCTGACCGGCGGACCCGACCGCTGGTCGCCGGAAACCGAGATCCTGCTCTTCACCGCCGCCCGCCGCGACCATCTGGAACGCACGATCCGCCCGGCCCTGGCGCGGGGCGCGGTGGTGATCACCGACCGCTTCGCCGATTCCACCCGCGTCTATCAGGGGGCCGCCCGGGCCGATCTGCGCGCCACCGTGGACCGCCTTCATGCCCTCATGATCGGGCAGGACCCGGATCTGACCCTTGTCATCGACATGGATCCGCGCCGCGCTCTGGCCCGCGGCCTGGCCCGCCGCTCTGGCGAGGACCGCTTCGAGGACATGGGCCTTGCCTTTCAGGAGCGTCTGCGCACCGGCTATGCCGCCCTCGCCGCCGAAGACCCTGACCGCATCCGTATCCTCGACGGCGACCGCCCGCCCGAAGCGATCGCCCGAGAGGCCACGGCCCTTGTCCTGGCCCGGCTGTCTGACTGATGGCACGCCCGTCCGCCCCCGAACAGGACTCCGGTCCCGAGCCCGACCGCCGTCCGGGCGCCCCCCATCCGCGCGAAGCACCGGCCCTGTTCGGCCAGCAGGCCGCCGAGGAGGGCATCCTCGCCGCGCTGCGGGCCGGCCGCGTGCATTCGGGCTGGCTCCTGACGGGGCCGGACGGGGTCGGCAAGGCCACCCTGGCCTACCGGATCGCGGGGGCCCTGCTCCGCTGGCGGCCCGGCGCCTCGCCTCCGCAGACCCTGGAGCCGCCGCCCGGCGATGCGGACATGCGGCTTGTGCGGGCCGGCTCGCATCCGCGCCTGTTCGTCCTGCGCCGCGGGACGGATGATCGGGGCAACCTGCGCACCGTCATTACCGTGGAGGACGCGCGGGCCCTGCGCGATTTCCTCGCCCTGTCCGCCGCGGATGGCGGGCGGCGCGTGGTGATCATCGATGCCGCAGACGATCTGAACCCCAATGCCGCCAATGCCATCCTCAAGCTTCTGGAAGAGCCCCCGCCGCTTGTCACGCTGCTGCTGGTCTGCCATCAGCCGGCCCGCCTGCTGACGACGATCCGGTCGCGCTGCCGCGTCCTGCGGCTGTCGCCCCTGACCCCGACCGATCTGGCCGCCGCCATGGACGCCATCGGCCTTGCGACGGACCGGCCCCTGGCGCTGACGGAACTGGCGCAGGGCTCGCCCGGCCGCGCCGTCCGCCTCGTGAACGAAGGCGGGCTCGATCTCTATGCCGATCTCGTGTCGCTGCTCGCCCCGCTTCCGCGGCTCGACCGGGCTGCCGCGATCCGTCTGGCCGAATCGCTGGCCGGCCGGATGCAGGACGCTCGTTTCGCCCTGGCGATCGACCTGGCCGATCTGCTGCTGACCCGCCTGGCCCGGGCAGGTCTCTGCGGCCCCCTCCCCGAGGCGGCGCCGGGCGAAGCCGCCCTGTTCGCCCGCCTCTCTCCCCATGACCGGGCCGCCCGCCTCTGGGCCGAGCGTCAGGCCAACCTGTCGGCACGGATCCGTCAGGCCCGGTCGGTCAATCTTGACCCTGCGGCGCTGATCCTCGATATGCTCCTGTCCATCGAGCAGACGGCGCGACAGGCCGCCGCAGCCTGACACCGCCGCCCAGTCATGACCGAAGCCGACACGATCCCTCCCCTCGCACCCCTGGTGGACAGCCACTGTCACCTCGATTTCCCCGACTTTGCGGCGGATCTCGATGCCGTTCTGGCCCGGGCCCGCGCCGCCGGGGTGGAGCGCATGGTCACCATCTGCACCCGCCTGCGCCATGAACCGCCCGTGCGCGCCATCGCCGAGGCGCATGCGGGTGTCTTCCATGCCGTCGGCACCCATCCCCTGAGCGCCGCCGAGGAACCGATGGCGACCGTGGAGGATCTGGTCGCCCTCGCGGCCCATCCCCGCTGCGTCGGCATCGGCGAATCCGGGCTCGACTATCATTACAGCCCGGCTTCGGCCGAGACCCAGCGCCGCTCCTTCCGCATCCATATCGAGGCCGCGCAGGAAACCGGCCTGCCGCTGATCGTCCATGCCCGCGAGGCCGACGCGGATGTGGAGCGCCTTCTGTCCGAAGCCCATGCCCGCAGACCCTTTGCCTGCGTCATGCACTGCTTCTCCTCGGGCGAGAGGCTGGCCCGGGCCGCGATCGAGATGGGCTTCTACCTCTCCGCCTCGGGCATTGCCGCCTTCCCCCGCAGCGAATCCCTGCGCGCCATCTTTGCCGCCGCGCCGCTCGACCGCATCCTGCTCGAGACGGATGCCCCCTATCTCGCGCCGCCCCCCGTGCGGGAGCGCAACGAACCGGCCTATGTCGCGCATACGGCCCGGGCCCTGGCCCCGCTCTGGGGCCTGACGCCCGAGGCCTTCGCCAAGGCCACCACGGCGAATTTCGACCGTCTCTTCGCGAAGGCCCGGCCGTGAGCGCGACCTTCACGATCCTCGGTTGCGGTTCCTCGGGCGGCGTGCCGCGGATCGGCCCGGACGGAGAGCCGCACTGGGGCGCCTGCGATCCGGCGGATCCGCGCAACCGGCGGCGGCGCTGCTCGGCGCTGGCGATGCGCAGGGGCCCGCGGGGGGCGACGCGCGTGCTCATCGACACCTCGCCGGATCTGCGGCTTCAGCTTCTGGATGCCCGCGTCGGGCTGCTCGATGCCGTGCTCTACACCCATCCCCATGCCGACCATGTGCATGGCATCGACGATCTGCGCCTTGTCGTCCACAACATGCGCTCGCGCCTGCCCGTCTGGGCCGACGAGCGCACCGCGCGCGAATTGCGCGCCCGTTTCGGCTATGCCTTCGAGACCCCGCCCGGATCGGCCTATCCGCCGATCTGCGACCTGCGGCTGATCGAGGGGCCCGTGACGGTGGAGGGAGAGGGCGGGCCGCTCTGCTTCATCCCCTTCGCCGTCGAGCACGGCAGGATCCCCGCTCTCGGCTTTCGCATCGGCGATCTGGCCTATCTGCCCGATGTCTCGGCGATTCCCGAATCGGTCTGGCCGCTGCTCGAGGGCCTGAACTGCCTTGTCATCGACGCCCTGCGCTACACCCCGCACCCGACGCACGCCCATCTTGATCTGGCGCTCGAATGGATCGCGCGATCCGGCGTTCCGCATGCCGTGATCACCAACATGCATGTGGATCTGGATTACGCCGAACTGGCCGCCCGCCTGCCGCCGGGGGTGATCCCGGCGCATGACGGCCTGGCGATCCCCTTCGCGCCATGAGCCTGCTCCTCTCCGTCATCCTGCCCGTCTTTCTCGTGATCGGCGCGGGCTATGCGAGCGCGCGCGCGGGCCTGCTGGAGGCCGCCCATATCGACGGGCTGATGCGCTTTGCCCAGGGCATCGCCCTACCCTGCCTGCTGTTCGGGGGGCTGGCGCGGATGGATCTCGGCACGGCCTTCGATCCGGCCCTGATCGGCACCTTCTACAGTGCCGCCGGCGCCTGTTTCGTGATCGGCATGGCGGGGGCGCGCCGGATCTTCGGCCGCCCGCCCGAGGATGCCGTCGCCATCGGTTTCGCGACCTTCTTTTCCAACTCGCTGCTGCTTGGCCTGCCGATCACCGAGCGCGCCTTCGGCCCCGACGCCATCGCCCCCAATCTGGCGATCATCGCCTTCCATTCGCCCTTCTGCTATCTTGTTGGTATCACGGTGATGGAATTCGTCCGCTCGGGCGGCGCAGGACACTCGGTCCTGACCGTGCCCCGCCAGGTCGCTGGCGCGATGGCGCGCAATCCTCTCGTCCTCGGCATCCTGCTGGGCCTTGCCGTCAACGTGACCGGCCTGCCCCTGCCCGCAACCCTCCGGGAGGCGGTAGATTTCATCGCCCGCGCCGGCATTCCGGCGGCGCCGTTCGGGCTGGGCGGGGTGCTCACGCGATACCGGCCCGAGGGTGACGGGCCCACGATCCTGTTCATCGTCGCGCTGTCGCTGCTGCTCCAGCCTGCCCTGGCCTACGGCCTCGGGACATGGGTCGGTCTGGATCTCGGGCCGCTGCGATCGGCGGTCGTCACGGCGGCGATGGCGCCGGGGGTCAATGCCTATCTCTTTGCGGCGATGTATGGCCGGGGCATGCGTGTCGCGGCCTCGGCCGTCCTGCTGGGCACCGCGCTCAGCCTCCTGACCGGCACCTTCTGGCTCTGGCTGCTGCGCTGATCCGCCCCGTCCGTGCCCGGCGGGAGGCGCCTCCGCCGCAACGGGCGGCGATCAGGACGGCGACAGGCCGCGCAGCCTCTCGTTGCGGCGCCGCAGCAGCTCGAGCGCGATGAGCAGCAGGATCGACACCGTGACCAGCACCGTCGCCGCGGCCAGGATGGTGGGGCTGATCTGCTCGCGCAGGCCGGTGAACATCTGCCAGGGCAGGGTCTTCTGCCCGGCCGCGCCCATGAACATGACGACCACCACCTCGTCGAAGGAGGTGATGAAGGCGAACAGGCCCCCCGCCACGACGCCGGGCATGATGAGGGGCATCTGCACCTTGAGGAAGGTCCGCACCGGCCCCGCGCCGAGCGACGCCGCCGCCCGCGTCAGCGACCGGTCGAAGCCGACGAGCGTCGCCGTCACCGTGATGATGACGAAGGGCACGCCCAGCGCCGCATGGGCCAGCACCACCCCCCAGTAGGTCCCCTGGAGCCCGATCCGGCTGTAGAAGAAATACATCCCGGCAGCCGAGATGATCAGCGGCACGATCATCGGCGAGATCAGGATCGCCATGATCGCACGTTTCCAGGGCATGTGGGCCTGCGACAGTCCCACCGCGGCCAGCGTGCCAAGCGTCACCGCGATCAGCGTCGCCATCGGCGCGATCTTGAGCGAGTTCCAGAGCGGCAGCTGCCAGTCGATATTGGTGAAGAAGTCGCGGTAGTGCTTGAGGGAGTAGCCCGCCGGGTCGAGCGCCAGCATCTCCGGCGTGAAGGTGAAGAAGTCCCGTGCGTTGAAGGAGAGCGGGATGATGACGATGATCGGCGCGACAAGGTAGAACAGCACGAGGCCGACGATGACCCGCAGGCCGTAATGCCAGGCCCGCTGGGCGGGGGTTGCATAGCGTGGCAGGGCCATGGTCTCAGCCTCCCAGCTTCACGTTGTCGATGCCCACGAGCCGGTCATAGATCCAGTAGAGGATCAGCACCGCGACGAGCAGGATCGTCCCCAGCGCGGCGGCCAGTCCCCAGTTGAGGCTCGAGGAGATGTGGTAGGCGATCCGGTTGGAGATGAAGACGCCCCGCGTGCCGCCCACGAGCTCGGGAGTGATGTAGTAGCCGATGGCCAGGATGAAGACGAGGATCGATCCTGCCCCGATGCCGGGAATGGACTGCGGGAAATAGACCCGCCAGAAGGCGGTCCAGTCATTCGCGCCCAGACTGCGCGCCGCGCGCATGTAGGCGGGCGGGATGCCCTTCATGACCGAATACATCGGCAGGATCATGAAGGGCAGCAGGATATGCGTCATGGCGATGATGGTGCCCGTCTGGTTGTTGATCATCACCAGGCGGGCATTGTCGGCCACCAGCCCCGCCCAGACGAGGATGTCATTGATCACCCCCTGCTGCTGGAGCAGCACCTTCCAGGCCGATGTCCGCACCAGCAGCGAGGTCCAGAAGGGCAGCAGCACAAGGATCATCAGCAGGTTCGCGGTCCGGGCGGGCAGCGTGGAGAGCAGGAAGGCCACCGGATAGCCCAGAAGGATGCACAGCCCCGTGATGAGAAGCGACATCACGAAGGTGCGCAGGAAGAGGGCATTGTAGATGCGTTCGCTGGCCGGGCGGGGGGCGATGCCGTCCTCGCTCAGCCGCAGATCGAGGGCTGCCAGATAATACCCGGCCGTATAGGGGGCAGAGAAGGTGCGCAGCGTGGACCAGATCCCGGGATCGCCCCAGCCCGATTCGGCCTCGATCATCAGCTCGCGGATCGAGGGGGTCTCCCAGCCCGAGACATCGACGGCCGGCAGGCCCGGCGGCTGCGCACCGGCCGCGAGGTCGCGCCAGAGCGCGGCATAGACCATGTCGCCCGGCTGTTCCTCGGCCGGGTCGTCGTTGTCGGCCTCGATGGTGAAGCGCGCCCAGGCGTCATAGGCATCCGTCGTCTCGGGCAGCGCGGCCCGGATGGCGGGATCGACCATCCAGGCGGCCCAGCGGGCCGGATCGGCGAAGGCGGGATCGGCGGCCACGAACTGATCGGCATAGACATCCGTCCCGATGCGCCCGATCGCCCGTCCCGTCCCGCGCAGGAGCGACGAGGCCCCCCCCATTTCATAGTTGAGCCGCGTGCCGAGCTGGGTGTGCCGCTTGTAGGCCTCGGCGACGACCAGATCCTCGTAGAGGGCGACAAAGACCGGCTCGCCCGGGACGGGATCGGGATCCTCGGCCAGCGCCTCCACGGTGCGGGGCAGCGTCTCGGGGACGATGTGATTGTCCACCGAGCGGAACAGCATGTCCGCGATCGGCAGGGCGAAGAACACCAGGATGAAGGCCAGAAGCGGCGCCACCAGAAGGAAGGCCCGTCTTTTCTGGCGCCGCAGGCTGCGCTGGAGGCTCACCCGCAGGGGTGTGCCATCGGCTGCCAGCATCGTCGTCCCCTCCGGCGCGGCGCGCCCGTCCGGCAGCCTGTCCACCGTCATGTCGGCCATGTCCCTGCCCCCTGCCGCGCGGGGACGCCGCCGCAGCGCCGCCCCCGCCTGGTCCATTCCTGCCGGTTTTTCCTTACTGGGCCAGCCAGTTCTGGAACCGGGCCTCGGCCTCGTCCTGATTGTCGGCCCACCAGTCGATGGAGTTGACGATGTAATGGGTCATGTTCTCCGGGTTGGTGGGCATGTGAGGCGCCATCTCGATGCCGAGATCGACATGCGTGCTCACCAGCGGCTGCGAGGAAGCCCGGGCCGGCCCGTAGGCGATGTATTTCGCCTGATCGGCCAGGCGCTGGGTATCCGTGGCGAAGCGCAGGAAATGCATCACCCGGTTCATCCGCTCCTCGGACAGGCCGGCGGGCACGATCCAGCCGTCATAGTCGAAGACCTGATGGTCCCACAGCATCGCGACCGGCTGGCCCTGTTCGGCGATGACCGAGAACAGCCGCCCGTTGTAGGTGGAGCCCATGACCACTTCCTTGTCGGCCAGAAGCTGCGGCGTCTCGGCCCCGGCGGTCCACCAGATCACGCTGTCGCGGATGGTGTCGAGCTTGGCCAGGGCGCGGTCGATGCCTTCCGGCGTGGAGAGCACGTCATAGACCTCTTCGGCGGGCACGCCGTCGCAGACCAGCGCCCATTCGAGGTTCTTCTTCGGGCTGCGCTGGAGAGAGCGCATGCCGGGGAAGGTCTCGAGGTCGAAGACATCGCAGATGTCGTCGGGCGTCTGGCCGTTCCACTCGGCCACGTCCGTGCGATAGCCGAAGGTCGTGGAGAAGACGATCTGCGGGACGAAGCACTCGTTGACGATGGCTTCGCCGAAATCCTCGCTGGCCGGGGTGCCATCGGGCGCGGGGGCCAGGGCCTCGTCATGGTCGATCTCGACGGCCAGACCCTCGTCGCAGGCACGCTGGGCGTCGGGCCCTTCCACATCCACGAGGTCGAAGGGCATGTTGCCCGCCTCCTGCGCGGCGCGCAGCTTGGCCACGGCCTCGTTGGAGGACTCGTCCCAGGTCACGGTGATGCCCGTCTGGGCGACATAGGGCTCCACATAGGCCTTGAGCTGGCTGTTCTGATAGGCCCCACCCCAGGACATGATCACCATGCTGTCGGCACAGTTCTCGCAAGGGGGCAGCGTCTCGCCCTCCTGCGCGAGGGCAGCGCCCGTCATCGGCAGCAGCGCCAGTGCCGCCGATCCCATCCAAGTCGCGATCCGCATTGTCGTTCTCCCTGTAGTCGTTTCTTCACGCCGCATCGAGCGCGCGGCAATCCTCGGGCAGCCAGCCGATGCGCAGCCGCTCGCCCGGCCGAAGCCGGCGCTGATCGGCAGCGTTGCGGTATTTCATCACGAATTCGTCCGTCCCCGCGACGCGCAGCCGGGCCCGGAAGCTTTCGCCCATATAGGTGAATTCGAGCACCTCGGCCTCGAGCGTGTGGGCATCCGCCTGCAGCCGTTCGGGACGAAACTCCACCCGTTCGGGGCGGATGGAGACCCTTGTGCGCTCTCCCGGACGCGAGACGTTGACGGGCACCGCATCGATCACGGACCCATCCGGCAGACGCACCGTGCAGCGCCCCCCGGCGATCTGCTCGACGGTCCCCTCAAGGGCATTGTTCTCGCCGATGAAGCGGGCGACGAAGCTGTTCATGGGCCGCTCATAGAGCTCGTCGGGCGGGGCGAGCTGCTGGACGACGCCGTCATTGAAGACCGCGACGCGGTCCGACATGGTCAGCGCCTCGGTCTGGTCGTGGGTCACATAGACCACCGTGATGCCGAGATTGTCCGCCAGATGCTTGATCTCGAACTGCATGTGCTCGCGCAACTGCTTGTCGAGCGCGCCGAGCGGCTCGTCCATCAGCACGAGCTCGGGCTCGAAGACGAGGGCGCGGGCCAGGGCGATGCGCTGCTGCTGGCCGCCCGAAAGCTGGGCGGGACGGCGGCCGGCGAAGGCGCCCATCTTCACCATGTCGAGGGCGCGGGCGATCTTGGCCTCGCGCTCGGCCTTGCCGATTCCCCGCACCTCGAGGGGGAAGGCCAGGTTCTCGGCCACCGACATGTGGGGAAACAGCGCATAATTCTGGAACACCATGCCGATGCCCCGCTTGTGAGGGGGCACGTCGTTGATGTCCCGGCCTGCCAGACGGATCTGCCCATGCGTCGCCGTCTCGAAGCCGGCCAGCATCATGAGACAGGTCGTCTTGCCGGAACCGGACGGGCCGAGCATCGTCAGGAACTCGCCCTTCGCGATCGACAGGTTGAGATCCTTCACGACAAGCGTGACGCCGTCATAGCTTTTCTGGACGCGCTCAAAGGCCACAAAGGCCTCATCGGAGGCGGGTTCCTTCACCCCTGTTCTCTCCCTGTTGCCGCGGCGGTTGCCCCGCCGGTCTGGTCCCCTGACCCCGCTTAGCGCCGCCTGCGCGAAGTTGCAACGGAGGTGGCGCTACCATGAATCCGGGCGGCTTCCGGGCAAGTCCCCGGAGCATCCGCCAACACATCGGATGCGTCCGGCCCGGTCCGCCGCGGCGGACCCTGCATCGGCCTGCTTCGGAGGAAGAGATTCTGGCGCGCTGGGGAGGATTCGAACCCCCGACCCCTTGATTCGTAGTCAAGTACTCTATCCAACTGAGCTACCAGCGCGCGACAGAGTGGGCGCCATGTAGCCGCAGCCGCCGCGGATGGCAAGAGGGGGCGGACGGATCGATGGCCGCCTATTCCGCGGCCTCGGGCGGCAGGGGCGGACGGTCGGCGACGGGGGACAGGGCGCTGTCCTCCTTGGGCAGGCGGATGACGAATTCCGTGCCCGTCTCGTCGCTGCGGCGCAGCTCGAGCCGCCCGCCATGTCCGCGTATCAGCTCGGCCGCGATGGCCAGGCCGAGCCCCGTCCCCCCCTTGCTGGCCCGCCCCTGAAAGGGCTGGAAGAGATGCTCGCGCGCCTTGGGCGGCAGGCCGGGCCCCGTATCGGCAATGCTGATCCACCAGGCTTCGTCGTCCTCCCAGGCGCGCAGGCCGATCTCCCCTGCCTCGCCCGTGGCCGCGATCGCCTGCCGGGCATTGCGCACCAGATTGAGCAGCACCCGATGGATCTGCTCTCCATCCGCGCGCAGCATCAGCCCCCTGGGGATGTCCTCGGAGAAGGAGATGTCCTGATCTCCTGCGGCGAGGCGCTCGCCATCGATGACCTCGGCCACGATGGAGGCCAGGTTGACACGGGCAAGGCGCGGGGGGGGTTCCTCCACCCGGCCGAAGGCCAGCGTCGATTCGCACAGCGAGATCGCCCGGTTCAGCGCGGCCACAATCTTGGGCGCAAGGCGCCGGGCCAGCGGGTCGTCGGTCTCCTCCAGGCGGTCGGTGAAGAGCTGCGCCGAAGCCAGGATGTTGCGCAGGTCATGGCTGATCTTGGCGACCGCCGCACCCAGCTGGGCCAGCCGCTCCTTCTGCCGCAGCGCCCCGGTGAGCTGGAGCTGCATCGACCGCAGAGCCTCCTCCGCCTCGCGCAGCTCGATCACGGTGGCGGTCGGCGTGAGGATGCGGCGCGCATCCTCCGGCTCGGCGGCATAGGCGCGCATCGCATCCACCACGCCGCGGATGGGCCGCACCAGCAGCACCTGCACCGCCAGCACCAGAAGCGCCGCCACCAGCAGGATCAGCAGCGCCGAAAGGCCAAGGACACGCAACCCGTCCTCGATCATCGCGCGGCGCAGCGGCCCCTGCTCCATGGTGATCTCGATCAGCACCCCCCCATCCTGCACGGGTTGTCCGATGATGCGGATGATCCGCCGCCCGGGATCGGCCAGGGTGACCAGCGCATCGCGGATCAGCGACCAGGCGCCGGCTTCGCGCAGGTCGTAGGTGGCATGGATCGGCTCGGGGATGGGCGAGGACAGCGCCAGCTGCCGCATCGCATCCCGGCGCAGCGCGACATTGTAGACGCCGGCATTGCGCAGCAGCTCTGCCTCCAGGGCCTCGTCCAGCGGGGCATCGGCGGCCGCTGCGGCCAGCGAGGCGATCTGCGCCGCCTCGAGCCGCGCCTCGATATAGTCGAGCCGCGACCGCGCCACCGTGGGCACGACGATCAGCACCTCCGCCAGAAGGGCGAAGGCCGCGGTGAGGATCAGGAACCGCCCCGAAAGCGTGCGGAACATCGGGCCTCCCGAAGGGGCCGTCAGGGCCCCGACCCTATGTAGGGCGGCCTCGCACGCTTGTGTATCGGCTTGTCTGCCCTGCATGCGTTGTGGGCTTCGCCAGGCGGCGCGCAGACCCGCCGGGGCCGCCCGCAGCCCATCCCCCCTTGCGTTGACAGGGCGTGACGGCTCGCCTAAGGGACAGGCTTCGGATGACAGCGCCGGGGGATGCCCTCGCGCGCCCCTGACGGAGTGTTCCGCGATGAAGCGCACCTTCCAGCCTTCCAACCGCGTGCGCAAGGCCCGCCACGGCTTTCGCGCGCGCATGGCGACCAAGGGCGGCCGTGCCGTTCTGAGCCGTCGCCGCGCCCGCGGCCGCAAGGTTCTCTCCGCCTGAGGTGGGGACGGCAGGGCCGATTGCCGTCCTGAAGCGGCGTGCGGATTTCGTCGCCGCCTCGCAGGCCCTGCGCGCCGGCATGCCCGGCTTCTCGCTCCAGGCCCGCGCGCGGGGGGATGACGGTCCGCCGCGCGTCGGCTTCACTTGTTCGCGCAAGGTCGGCCATGCGGTGGCCCGCAACCGCGCCAAGCGCCGGCTGCGCGCCCTCGCGCGCGAGGTTCTGGTCGAACAGGGGCGGCCCGGTTGGGACTATGTCCTGGTCGGCCGTCCCGGCACGACGGCCGATCTTCCCTTCGACCGCCTGCGCGAGGATCTGCGCCGCGCGCTCGCCCGCATCCACCGCCCGCCGCCCGGGGCCGCAACGGAAGAGACCGCCGCCAGCGCCGCTGCCGGCGCCGTCCCGGGAACCGCCGCGGAGGGGGGACGATGACCCCCGCGGCTTGGATGCTCGCGCTGCCTGTCCGGGCCTATCGGCTGTTGCTCTCGCCCTGGGTGGGCCATCATTGCCGCTACACCCCCACCTGTTCGGCCTATGCGCTGGAGGCCCTGTCGCGCCATGGCGCCCTTCGCGGGGGCTGGCTCGCTCTGCGCCGCCTGGCACGCTGTCACCCCTGGGGCGGAATGGGCGTGGACGACGTGCCGGAGTGACGTGCCGGAGTGACGTGCCGGAGTGACGTGCCGGAGTGATCCCGGCCCGGGGGTTCCGTTCCCGCCCGGCCGGGGCTATGTGCCCATCTGACAGAGGAGCCGCCGGAGGCCCCCCCCCGACTGCGCGACACGACCGACGCCCCCGACGATATCCATCCCCTCTTTCACGGCGCCCCCCGCACCACGGAGTTCCGCAAGCTGCGCAAGCGCCTCGTGCAGGACGTGCGCGAGGCGATCGAGCGCTACGGCATGGTGACACCGGGGCATCGCTGGCTTGTCTGCCTGTCGGGCGGCAAGGACAGCTACACGTTGCTCGCCATCCTGCACGAGCTCAGATGGCGCGGCCTGCTGCCTGTCGATCTGCTTGCCTGCAATCTCGATCAGGGCCAGCCGGGCTTTCCCGCGACCGTCCTGCCCGAGTTCCTCGCCCGCATGGGGGTGCCCCACCGGATCGAGTATCAGGATACCTACAGCGTCGTCACCGCGAAGATCCCGCAGGGGCGGACCTACTGTTCGCTCTGCTCGCGACTGCGGCGGGGCCATCTCTATCGCATCGCGCGCGAGGAAGGGTGCCAGGCCGTCGTTCTCGGCCATCATCGCGACGACATCCTGGAAACCTTCTTCCTCAATCTGTTCTTCGGGGCCCGCCTCGCCGCGATGCCGCCCAAGCTGCTGAATGACGAGGGCGATCTGCTGGTGCTGCGCCCCCTTGCCCATGTCGCCGAGGCCGATTGCGACCGATTCGCCCGCGCCATGGGCTATCCGATCATCCCCTGCGACCTGTGCGGCTCGCAGGAAGGGCTCCAGAGGGCGCAGGTCAAGGCACTGCTCGACGAATGGGAGCGCCGCACGCCCGGTCGCCGGGCGCTCATGTTCCGCGCGCTCCAGACGGTGCGGCCCTCGCATCTGCTCGATCCGGCGCTGCAGGATTTCCTGGCGCTGGCACCGCGGCCGGCGGCGACAGATCAGGACAATTCGACGGAAATTCATCTTCCGCGTTAACGTGCTGTTTGGATTTTCGCCCTAAGCGTGCAAGGGCCGGGCCGATCCCCGGCCGCAGCGAAGGGGCGCTCGATGATCCGCAACACAGCCCGGTTCCGCCGCATGCGCGGCCTCGCGGTCCCGTCAGGGCGGGTTCTTCTGGCCCTGGCGGTCCTGTCGGCCGCCCTGGCGCTTGCACTGCAGGAGGGGGATGAGCAGGCGGCCCTGGCGCTCGCCGTGCCGGCGGCCATGGCACTCGGGCTGGCTCTGGCGCGCGGCGCGCCGCCGGCTCCGGGCGATGCGCTCACCGGTCTGGGCACGCGAAACGGCCTGGTCTCCGCACTGGACCGCATCCTTGCCGCTGCACGGCCGGATGGGCCATCCACGGCCGTCCTCGTGATCGAGATCGACCGCTTTCGCCTTCTGGAAGAACGGCATGATCATGCCGCGGTGGAACGGATCCTCACCGTCACGGCCCAACGTCTGCGCGATCATCTGCGCGAAACCGATCATGCCGCCCGGCTCGAGGGGCCCATGTTCGCGGTCGCGCTGTCGCCGGTCCGCCGTCTTGATCTGGAGGGGGCGATCCAGCTTGCCGGCCGTCTCCAGCGCGCCCTGTCCGAGCCGATCGCCCTGGGCGGGATGAGCGTCCATCTGACCGTCTCGGTCGGCTTCGCCCTGCCGGCCCGGCTCCGCTCTCCCACGGGCGAGACACTGCTTCAGGCAGCCATGCTCGCCCTGATCGAGGCTCAGCGCAACGGGCCGGGGGCCATCCGCTCCTATTCCGAGGCGATGCATGCCCGCATCAACAGCCGTGGCGCCCTTGCGGGGGAGGTGGCCGCCGCGCTCGAGCGGGGTGAGATCCAGGCCTATTTCCAGCCCCAGATCAGCACCACCACCGGCGCGGTCACCGGCTTCGAGGCGCTGGCCCGCTGGCAGCATCCCTCGCGCGGGTTGATTCCCCCGGCCGAATTCCTGCCTGCGGTGGCAGAGGCCGGCCTCATGCCGCGTCTGGGCCAGAAGATGATCCGCGATGCGCTGACGGCGCTGCGGGAATGGGATGCGTTGGGGCTTGCAGTGCCGCGTGTGGGGGTCAACTTCTCCTCGGTCGAACTGTGCGATCCCCGTCTCGTGGACCGAATCGGATGGGAGCTCGACCGCTTCGGGCTGACGCCTGACCGGCTCGTGGTGGAGGTGCTCGAATCCGTCGTGGCCTCCCAGTCCGAGGATCTGGTGATCCGCAATCTGGCCAGTCTGGCCCGTCTCGGCTGCTGCCTCGATCTGGATGACTTCGGCACCGGTCATGCCTCCATCACCTCGATCCGGCGCTTTTCCATCGAGCGCATCAAGATCGACCGCAGTTTTGTCACCCGCATCGACGAGGATCCCGAACAGGCGCGGATGGTCTCGGCGATCCTGACGATGGCGGACCGGCTGGGCCTCGACACGCTGGCCGAAGGGGTAGAGACCGCGGGCGAGCAGGCTGTGCTCGCCCGTCTCGGCTGCGGTCATGTGCAGGGGTTCGGCATCGCCCGCCCCATGCCCTTCGGCGAGACGGCCGGCTGGCTCCGGGCCTGGGAGGCGCGCCGCGACGGCGGGACAAGGCTCCGGGTGGTCTGACGGCCCCTGAGGCGCCCCCGATGCGGTCTGCGGCCTCGCCCGGATGCGGGGCCATGCAGCGGGGCATGGGCTCAGCCCCCCTGCCCGCCGCCTGACACCCCGCCTGACACCCCGCCTGACACAAGGGCCGCCCCGGGATCGGTGCGGGACCGGTGCGGACAGAGAGCCTGTGCCAGGGCGAACGGGACAGGGCGCACAACAAGATGTGAGGCCTGACGCCCGCGGATCGGCCGGTCCTTGCCGCGCCCACCGGCAAAACCGCTTGACTGTCCGGCCTGCCGGGTCTTGAAGCACTCGACTCGCCGCGCGCCCTGTCGCGGCCCAGCCAAGCGCCCGGACGGATCTCCGATGAACGACCCGAATCAGACCAAGAACCTGATCCTTGCGACGGGGCTGAGCTTCCTCGTCATCCTCGTCTGGTTCTGGCTGTTCCCGCCGCCCGAACAGGCCCCCTCGCCCGAACCGGGATCCCTCGCCTCCGAGACGGCCGCTGCCGCCGTGGCCGCACCCGAACCGGGCGAACCCGGTGCCGTCACGGCCGAGGAGGTCTCGGGCACCCTGACGCCCGCGCCGCGCATCGCCATCGACACGCCCTCGCTGACCGGGTCGCTCAGCCTGCGGGGGGCGCGGCTCGATGATCTCGCGCTCAAGGGCTATCGCGTCACGCTCGACAATCCCGAACTGGTGCGTCTGCTGACGCCGGCGGGCTCTCCCTATCCCTATTACGTGGTCCATGGCTGGAGCGCGGGCGAAGGCCTGGCTGCGGATGCCGTGCCGGGCCCGGACACGGTGTGGACGCTCGCCGAAGGCGCCCCCCCGCCCGAGGCCGGAGCGGCCGCCGATCCCGATGCGGGGGCCGCCCTTCCCCCCACGCCGGCGGCCCTGGGCGGCGATCCCCTGCAAGGGGCCGAGATCGTCGCCACGCTCACGCCGTCCAGCCCGGTGACGCTGACCTGGGAGAATGGCCGGGGCCTGCGCTTCACGCGCGTGATCTCGGTGGATGACGAATTCATGTTCACCATCACCGAGCGGGTGGAGAACATGACCGGCGAGGCCGTCACCCTCTCGCCCTATGGCTTCATCGCCCGCGAGGGGCGAGAGGACTCCTACGCCAACTTCATCCTGCACGAAGGCGTGGTGCGCATGTCGGATGGCACGCTGCAGGAGATCGACTATCCCGATCTGCCCGATCTGCCTGCGGCCGAGGACGGCTCGCGGCAGGAGGTGATCGAGGTCGCGCAGGACGGCTGGATCGGCTTCACCGACAAGTACTGGATGACCACGCTGATCCCCGAGCCGGGCAGCGCCTTCCGTTCGGTCGCACGTTACATTCCGCAGACCGGCACGCTCCAGACGCTGGCGCGCCGCCCGGCCGAGACCATCGCTCCCGGTGCGGCGGTGGAATACCGCACGCTGGTCTTTGCCGGTGCCAAGGAATGGGAGACGATCCGCAACTACCAGAATGTCCTGGGGATCGACCGCTTCCTCGATTCGATCGACTGGGGCTGGTTCTGGTTCCTGACCAAGCCGATGTTCTGGCTCCTGCATCATCTCCATCAGATGATCGGGAACATGGGCTGGGCGATCATCGCGCTGACCCTCGTGATCAAGGCGCTGGTCCTTCCGCTGGCCTGGAAATCCTACAGCTCCATGGCGCGCATGCGCGAGCTCCAGCCCCAGATGGAGGCGCTGCGCGAGAAGGTCGGCGATGACCGCATGGCCCTCCAGCAGGGCATCATGAAGCTCTACCGGGACAACAAGGTGAACCCGGCCTCGGGCTGTCTGCCGATCCTCGTGCAGATCCCGATCTTCTTTGCCCTCTACAAGGTGATCTTCGTCACCATCGAGCTGCGCCATGCCCCCTGGATCCTCTGGATCCGCGATCTGTCCGCACCGGATCCGACCTCGATCCTCAACCTCTTCGGACTGCTGCCCTGGGGCACGCCAGAGGTTGGCAGCTTCTTCCACATCTTCTCGATCGGCGTGCTGCCCATCTGCCTCGGCATCTCGATGTGGCTTCAGCAGAAGCTCAACCCGGTGCCCCCGGATCCGACCCAGCGGATGATCTTTGCCTGGATGCCCTGGATCTTCATGTTCATGCTGGGCACCTTCGCATCGGGTCTGGTGCTCTACTGGATCGCGAACAACCTCATCACCTTTGTCCAGCAGTATCTGATCATGCGCAGCCACGGCGCCAAGCCCGACATCTTCGGGAACATCCGTGCCGGCTGGCGGCGCAACAGGCCGGATGCGGCCAACACCCCGGCGCCCCCCCAGACGCAAGTGACCCTGCCCTTTCCCCTTGCCCCCGATCCGGACCCCGAGGCCGCAGAGACCGGCCGGCGTCTCTTCGCCGGCCCGGTGACCTTCCTCAAGGGCGTGACGGCGCTGGAAGCCCTGCCGCCCCCCGACCGGACAGAGATCTGCTTTGCCGGCCGCTCCAATGTCGGGAAGTCCAGCCTCATCAATGCGCTGACAGGGCGCAAGGGATTGGCGCGCGCCTCCGGTACCCCCGGCCGCACGCAGGAAATCAACTATTTCGCCCTGGGGGACCGGCACTATCTCGTGGATCTGCCCGGCTATGGCTTTGCCGAAGCGCCGAAGGCCGTCGTGGAGCGCTGGCAGCGCCTCCTGCGGGCCTATCTGGCCGGCCGGCCGAGCCTGCGCCGCGCCTTCGTCCTGATCGACGCCCGCCATGGCATCAAGCCCGTGGATGCGGAGATCCTCGCGCTGCTCGATCGGTCTGCCGTGGCCTTCCAGACGGTGCTGACCAAGGCCGACAAGATCGGCCCGGCCGCCCGCGAACGGGTGCTGGAGCAGGTCCGCGAAGCCCTCCAGCGCCATCCGGCCGCCTGCCCCGAACTTGTCGTCACCTCGTCCGAACGCGGCGAGGGAATCGCCACGCTCCGCGCCATCATCGCCCATCTCGACTGAGACCGTTCCGAGGAGACGGCCCATGAACCGCGACTGGATCGCCACCGCCCGCACCCTTTCCGAGGCGCTGCCCTATCTGCAGCGCTATTCCGGCGCGACCGTGGTGGTGAAATTCGGCGGCAATGCGATGGGCGACGATGCGGCAATGGCCCAGTTCGCCCGCGACATGGTCCTGATGCGCCAGGTCGGCATCGCCCCCGTGGTGGTCCATGGCGGGGGGCCGATGATCAACGCCATGCTCGACAAGCTCGGGATCGAATCGTCCTTCGTCCGCGGCAAGCGCGTCACGGACAAGGCCACCGTCGAGGTGGTGGAGATGATCCTCTCCGGTCTTGTCAACAAGCGCATCGTCCAGGCGATCAATGATGCAGGCGGCCGCGCGGTAGGCATCTCCGGCAAGGACGACGATCTGATGGTCTGCGAGGCCGACGATCCCGAGCTCGGCTTCGTCGGCCGCCCGGTCGAGATGAATGTCCAGGTCCTGCGCGATCTGACGGCGGCCGGCATCATCCCCGTGGTCGCCCCCGTCGGCACCGGCATGGCCGACAACGAGACCTTCAACGTCAATGGCGATACCGCCGCAGGCGCCATCGCCGGGGCCCTGAATGCCGACCGGCTCCTGCTGCTGACCGATGTGCCCGGCATCAAGGATGCCCGCGGCGAGGTGATCCGCGAGACGACCCCGGCCGAGATCCGCGCCATGATCGCCGACGGGACGATCTCGGGCGGGATGATCCCCAAGGCCGAAACGGTCCTCTATGCCATCGAGGCCGGGGTGCGGGCTGTCGTCATCCTGGATGGCCGGCTGCCCAATGCCCCGCTGATCGAGCTCTTTACCGATGCGGGGGCGGGCACCATCGTGCGCGGCGCGGCCTCGGCCGCTCGCCCGCGCCGTCGCTGAGGCCCGGCATGGACCCGCTGCCCGCCCTCGCCGACCGTGCGGCCCGGGCGGGGCTCTTCCTTTCCGGCATCGCCCCGCTCCGGCCAGAGGACGGCATGCCCCCCCGTTTTCGCTCCGTCGCCCTCCTTTCCCCGCAGGAGCCGGACTTCTGGCCGCTGTTTCGCGCCAGCCCCGAGGCGCAGGACGGCCAGCCGGACCCGCTCGACCGCTGGTCACGCCGGGTGATCGGGCGGATCGCCTGCGCGCTGGGTCTGAAGGCCGTCTTTCCCTTCGGCGGCCCGCCCTACCGGCCCTTTCTGGCCTGGGCGCTGCGCTCGGGCCGCTGCTGGTCCTCGCCGGCAACGCTTCTCGTGCACGAGACGGCCGGGCTCTGGATCAGTTTTCGCGGGGGCATCCTGCTCGGGACGGAAGCCCCGCCCGTGGCCGCCAGGCGGCCCTGCGACGGCTGCCCCGCGCCCTGCCTCGCGGCCTGCCCGCCCCGTGCACTGACGGCTTCCGGCTATGATCTGCCGGCCTGCCACGCCTTTCTCGACAGCCCCCCCGGCCAGGCCTGCATGACGCAGGGCTGCCGCGTCCGCGCGGCCTGCCCGGTGGGGGCATCGCGCCGCATGCCGGACCAGTCCGCCTTCCACATGAGGGCCTTCCACGCATGAGCCTGCATCTGCTGCTGATCCGGCATGCCAAATCCGACTGGAGCGATCCGCGCCTGCCGGATCATGAGCGCCCCCTCAACCCGCGCGGCCGGCGCGATGCCCCCCGCATGGGGGCCTGGATCGCCGCACAGGGATATGCCCCGCAGGAGGTGCTCTGTTCGGACGCCCTGCGCACGCGCCAGACGCTCGCGCTCATGCTGCCGCTGTGGGCCCCGCCGCCGGAGGTGAGCTATCATCGCGCCCTCTATCACGCGACACCCGAGGCGATGCTGGCGGTTCTGGAAGGCGCCTCTGCTTCGCGCGTGGCCCTGATCGGGCATAATCCGGGGATCGGACAGCTGATGGCGCGTCTTGCCCGGCAGGCCCCGGCGCATCCCCGCTGGGGCGATGTGCCGACCTGTGCCGTCGCCGCCCTGTCCTTCGATGCCCCCGACTGGTTCGCAATCCGCGAAGGCACGGGACGGCTCGAGGCCTTTGCCGTTCCCGCCGATCTGGCCTGACTGGGCCCGCCTCGCCCGGCCTTAACCGGATCTTAACCTTTCCCTGCTACGAAGAGGGGGATGAGGGCGCTCCGCTGCCCGAATCGCCCGCCCGCTCTGCCCTTGTCGTCCATCGTCCGGCATCCCTTGTGCCGGCCCTGTCAGGATCATGTGCCGTCAATGCCCCAGGATCTGGCTCAGGAACAGCTTGGTGCGTTCGCTCCGCGGATTGCGGAAGAACTCGCCCGGTTCGTTCTGTTCGACGATCTGGCCCTGATCCATGAAGATGACGCGGTTGGCGACGGCCTGGGCAAAGCCCATCTCATGCGTGACCACGAGCATGGTCATCCCCTCTTCGGCCAGCTCGATCATGGTATCGAGGACTTCCTTGATCATCTCGGGGTCGAGGGCGGAGGTCGGCTCGTCGAACAGCATGATCCGCGGCCGCATGCAGAGGCTGCGGGCGATGGCCACACGCTGCTGCTGCCCACCCGAGAGCTGGCCGGGATACTTGTCCGCCTGTTCGGGGATCCGGACCTTGCGCAGGAAATGCATGGCCGTCTCCTCGGCCTCGCGCCGGGGGATCTTGCGCACCCAGATCGGCGCCAGGGTGCAGTTCTCCAGCACGGTCAGATGGGGGAACAGGTTGAAGTGCTGGAAGACCATGCCCACTTCGCTGCGCACCTTGTCGATGTTGCGCAAGGAGGAGTTGAGCTCGGTCCCATCGACGATGATCGTGCCGGTCTGGTGCTCCTCCAGGCGGTTGATGCAGCGGATCAGGGTGGACTTGCCCGATCCCGAGGGGCCGCAGATGACGATGCGCTCGCCGCGCATCACGGTCAGGTCGATGTCGCGCAGGACGTGGAACTGGCCGTACCACTTGTTCATGCGCCGGATCTCGATCGCCACCTCGTCCGAGGTGGCGGGGGCGGCGGGCGACGCGGCGGGGGCGGCATCGGTCATGGCGGCCTCTCAGCGATGGCTGCGCTCGAGCCGCTGCTCGAGCCAGATGGAGTAGCGGGACATGGCAAAGCAGAAGACGAAGAACACCGTGCCCACGAAGATGTAGAGCTCCCAGTAGATGCCACCCCATTCGGTGGTGGCGCGGATGGTATCCGTCATGCGCTTCGGATCGAAGAGCGAGATGATGGAGACGAGCGTGGTGTCCTTCAGCAGGCCGATGAAGCTGTTGACGATCCCGGGGATGGAGATCGTGAGGGCCTGCGGCAGGACGATCAGGCGCATCGTCTCCCAGTAGCCGAGGCCGAGCGAATCGGCTGCCTCGAACTGTCCGCGGGGGATGGCTGCCAGGCCGCCGCGGATCACCTCTGCGATGTAGGCCGCCGCGAAGAGCGTCACCATGACGATGACGCGCACCAGGATGTCGATGCTCCAGCGGCTGGGCAGGAAGTAGTTGAGCAGGATCTGCGCAACCAGCAGCCAGACGATCAGCGGCACACCGCGGATGACCTCGATGTAGATCACCGCCGCCTTGGAGACGATCCACAGATCCGATCGTCGTGCCAGCGCCAGCAGGATCCCCAGGGGCAGCGACAGCGTGATGCCCGACAGCCCGATGAGGAGCGAGAGGGTGAACCCCCCGATCCGGTCCGATGGCACGGGGTTCAGGGCGATGGGGATCAGCCTGGCCAGCATCCCCGCGACCGGGCCGGTGAGGAACAGCCACCACAGCAGTGCGGCCAGCACGCCCCCCGTGAAGGCAAGGCCAGGGTTGCTGCGCGGCAGGAGCAGGCGCCAGACCGCCCAGCCCAGGACGAAGCCCAGGGCCACCATGGCCGGGCCCCAGATGGCTCCGCCCAGATCAGCCAGACGATCAGGAAGGGGGCGGCGGCCGTGAACCCCAGCAGGCGCCGAGGCAGGCCGGTGAAGAGGACCGGCATGATGGCGATGAGGAAGACCGCAAGCGCCAGCGGCGGGCGCCACAGTTCTCCGTCTGGGTAGAAGCCGAAGACGAGCTGGCGCCAGCGATCCGGGATGACGGCCCAGCAGGCGGCCGGCACCCCCGGCCCGTAGAGCGCATCCCGGTCTGGCGCGGCATTCGGTCACGCTGCCGGCGTCCCAGATGCCTCGCCACATCCAGGGCAGGACCTCGCTCAGCGCGAGCCAAAGCAGCCACAGCGTAATCAGCGTGAGGGCGATGTTGAACGGCCCGGAGAAGAGATTCTCGCGCAGCCATTTGATCGCGCCCCTCTCGCGCACGGGCGGCGGGGCGGGGGGAAGCATCGTGTCGCGCGTGTAGGCGACGGTCTGGGAGTGCAGATCGGACATCTAGCGCTCCTTCAGTCTGACACGCCGGTTGTAGACATTCATGACGGCCGAGACGGCGAGGCTCACGATCAGGTAGAACAGCCCCAGCAGCAGGAGGGATTCGAGCTCGCGTCCCGTCTGGTTCATGGTCACGCCGCCCAGCGTGGCCCGCACATCGGCATAGCCGACGGCGACGGCCAGGGAGGAATTCTTGATCAGGTTCAGATACTGGGAGATCAGCGGCGGCACGATGACGCGCAGCGCCTGCGGCAGGGATGACCAGGCGCATGGTCCGCCCCGGTCGCAGGCCCAGCGCATAGGCGGCTTCGGTCTGCCCCTTCGACACGGCCAGGATGCCGGCGCGCACGATCTCGGCGATGAAGGCCCCGGTGTAGAGCGCGAGGGCGAGCCACAGCGCCACGAGCGAGTTGAGCACATTGATCCCGCCTTCGAAGCGGGCGATGCCGGTTTCGCGCACGGCGGGGACATCGAAGGACAGCGGCCGGCCCAGCAGGACGAAGGCCAGAAGGGCTGGCCCCAGCAGGATCGCGAGAGAGACCCACAGGATCGGCTGGGGGCTGTCCCGTCTCGGCCTGCCGGCGCCGCGCCCAGGCGCGGTAGGCAAAGACGGCGCCGATCGACAGCAGCACCACAAGACCGAGCCATTCCGCGCCTTCGCCCCAGACCGGCCAGGGGATGTAGGTGCCGCGGTTGGTGAAGGCGATCAGGCCGAACAGCATCTCCGCCTGGGGTTCCGTGCCATCCGGCCCGGGCCGAAAGGCTGCAGGGGCTGGGGTGGATTCGCTCAGGATCGCGTAGACGAGGACGATCCACAGCAGCAGGGGGATGTTGCGGAAGGCCTCGACGAAGGCGGTCATCAGCCGCGCCACAAGCCAGTTCTTCGACAGGCGCAGCACCCCGGCGAGCACGCCGATGATCGTGGCCAGCACGATGCCGAGGCCCGAGACGAGCAGCGTGTTGAGGATGCCGACCAGCGCGGCGCGGGCATGGGTATCGTCGCTGGTATAGGGGGATGAGGCGCTGGCTGATGTCATAGCCGGCGCGCCGCCAGAGGAAGGAGAAGTCGAAGTCCCGCCCCCAGCGCCGACATGTTGGTCGAGAGGTTGCGCCCCCAGCCACCAGATGCCGGCGGCCAGCAAGGCCAGGGCGATGACCTGGATCGTGATGCGGCGATAGCGGGTGTCGTAGAGGAGCTGGCTGGCCGCAAGGCGCTGCCGTCTGGGCTCCCGGATCTCGAGGGTCATGTGTCCTGGCCCCGTCCTGCCCATCTTGCTGTGAAGGCGGAGGCGCCCGCCGGGGCGCCTCCGGTCAGAGGATCAGCGGAAGGGCGGGGCGTACATCAGCCCCCCTTCGGTCCACAGGGCATTGAGTCCGCGTGCAAGGCCGATCGGCGTGCCCTGGCCCAGATGCCGCTCGAAGATCTCGCCATAGTTCCCCACGGCCCGGATGACGTTGACGGCCCATTGCGGATCGAGGCCGATCATCGCGCCATACTGATCCTCGGTGCCAAGCAGGCGGTTGATCTCCGGATTGTTGGTGGGGGCGGCAGCCATCTCGGCCACATTGGCGGAGGTGATGCCCAGTTCCTCGGCAGTCACGAGGGCGTAGAATACCCAGCGGACGAGATCGGCCCAGTCCTGATCGCCCTCGCGAACAGCCGGTCCCAGCGGCTCCTTGGAGATGATCTCCGGCAGGATCACGTGCTCTTCGGGATTTTCGAAGGTGGCGCGTGCCGCCGCCAGGCCCGAGGCATCGGTCGTGTAGACGTCGCAGGCTCCGGCAAGATATTGCTGGCGTCCCTCGGCATCATTGGCGATGGGCACCGGCGTATAGGTGATGTTGTTGATGCGGAAGAAGTCCGCGAGGTTCAGCTCTGTCGTGGTTCCGGTCTGGATGCAGACCGTGGCGCCATCGAGTTCCTTGGCCGAGCTGACCCCGAGCGAGCGGGGCGCCAGGAAGCCCTGCCCGTCATAATAGTTGACCGCCACGAAATCGAGGTTGAGATCGGTATCGCGCGAGAAGGTCCAGGTCGAGTTCCGCGCGAGCATGTCCACTTCGCCCGCGGCCAGCGCGGTAAAGCGGGTCTCGCCGGACAGGGGCGTGAAGTTGACGGCGTTCGGATCGCCGAAGATCGCCGCGGCGACGGCGCGGCACAGACCCACATCGAAGCCCTGCCAGACGCCGTTGGCGTCGGGCGCGGCAAAGCCGGTGAGGCCGGGATTGACGCCGCAGTTGAGCACCCCGCGCGCCCGCACGTCATCGAGAACGGCAGCCTGTGCGGCCCCTGCCAACCCCAGAAGCGCCACGGCGCCCCAGATCGTTGCCTTCATGCGTCTCCCTCCTGTTTCGGCGCCGCCCCGTGGGGGAGGCTTCCTGTTATGCCGCGATCCCCGTCCGGCAGGATGCACGGGCGGGGTCCGGGCTTCTGTAAGAGGGACTGTCGGCGGATTCTGCCGCGCCGGTCAAGCCTTGAGTGCCTCCTGCGCCGCTGCGTCAGGCCTGGCGCAGCAGCGTCCACAGCCGCGCGGCGTCAAGATAGGCACGTTCGCGCAGCCCTGCCATCTCGATGGCCTCTTCGACGCGCCCCCATTCCTCGGCCTGGAACTCCTCGTCGAGCCGCGACAGCCGCCAGCCTTCCTCGGGCGCCAGATGTCCTTCCGCCACTGCCAGCGCCAGGATCAGCGATCCGGTGAGCGTCACCAGATCATGGAAGGCCGAGAGGGCAAAGGGATCCATCGCGGCGACACGGGCGCGCAGCCGCCCGAGCGAGGCGGCCGGCTGGCTCACCGGCATCACCCCTTCGGCCAGCCGCAGCTCGGCGCCGAAGCGGCGGGCCGCCCAGGCGAGAACGGGATCCCATCCCTCGCGCTGTCGCGCCACCAGTGAGGGGCGCTCGGCGCGGTAGCACAGCAGATCGGTCCCCCCATAGGCGGCGACCGTCTCCACGACGGCGTCATGGTGATGCGCCACGCGGTCGATGGCGGTGTTGGCCAGACGCGTGGCCGGCATGCTGCGGGGATCCAGCACCTCGCCCTGCGCGTTCCATTCGGCAGCCACGGCCTCGGCAAAGGCCTCTGTCGGGACAAGCAGCAGGGCCCGCCCCGGGGTGCGGAGCGGCCGCCCGTCCAGAAGGATGGCAAACCCCCCGCCCTGAGGCTGCACGGCGGCATGCGTCCAGAAGCGGCGCGGCGCCCAGCCGCCCGGACTGCCCGTCGCCCTGATCATCCCCGGTCCTCGAAGGGGTCGGCCGGGGCCTCCCGCTCATCCCAGCCGAGAAAGGCCCAGCTCTGGGCCATGTGCGGGGGCAGCGGCGCGGTCAGGGTCAGCATGGCCTTTGTCACCGGATGTTCGAAGACCAGGGTCCGGGCATGCAGGTGCAGCTTGCGGCTCAGCGCGCCGCCTGTCCCTGCGCCCCAGCCATCGCCGGGGTTGTCCTGCGCATGACCGCCGTATTTGCCATCGCCCAGGATCGGGTGTCCCAGCTCGGCCAGATGCGCGCGGAGCTGATGCGTGCGCCCCGTGACGGGCCGCAGGGCAACCCAGGCCAGCCGCCCGCCCGCCTTCTCGAGAGTGACATAGTCGGTCACGGCCCGCTTGGCGCCTGGCGTCGCCTCGATCTGCGCGGGATGGACACAGCGCATCTTCTCCTCGCCCCGCGGCCCGCCCGGCATCTTGACAAGACCATAGCGGATCGTGCCGGCGCGAGGAGAGGGGACACCGGCAACTGCGGCCCAGTAGATCTTGCGTACGGCGCGGTGCCGCAAGGCCTCGGACAGGCTTCTCGCCACCCGGTCCGTGCGGGCCAGCAGAAGCACCCCCGAGGTGTCCTTGTCGAGGCGGTGGACCAGCTTCGGCGGGTCCTTGTAGCCGAACATCAGCGCCGGGGCGAGGCCGTCCACATGGCGCCCGCCCTGTCCCGACCCCCCCTGGGATGGCAGACCGGCGGGCTTGTTGAGGGCGATGATGTGCTCGTCCTTCCAGATCACGGCGGCCTGGATCATGGCGGCATCGTCGCGGCCAGGCCGGTCCGGCGGGGGGGCTGGCCTGTCTGCCTCCGGCAGCGGGGGAATGCGGACATCCTGCCCCTCCTCCACGCGGGCCGAGGGCGCGACGCGTGCCCCGTCCAGGCGCAGTTCCCCCTTGCGGCACATCCGCTCGATGGCGCCCTGGGTCAGATGCGGGAACTGCCGTCTCAGCCAGCGGTCGAGCCGCTGCCCCCCCTGCCCGCGGCGATGACCCGATGCTGCACCCCGCTCATGCCACGCCCCTCCCCAGCCACGGCCCCGACCCGCAGGATGCCGGCGACAGCCAGGCCGATCCCCGCCCATCGGGCAGGGCCGCGGCAGGATCCGGCGCAGCGGCGCACAGACCGCGCTGCCCAAGGCGACAGGGGGAAAGAGACTGGATCATGCGATGCTTCTTGGCGCCCCGGCGCGCGCTGTCAACCTCGGCCGCCCCTGCCGCCGGCCTCACGCTCCCTGCGGCGTTTCGCGCGCAGTCCCGCAAAGAACTCGACGCGCTTGCGCAGCTCCCGCTCGAAGCCCCGGTCCACCGGAACATAATAGACCCCCCGCTTCATCCCCTCGGGGAAGTAGTCCTGTCCGGAGAAGGCATCTTCGGCATCGTGGTCGTATTCATAACCCGCGCCATAGCCCTGTTCCTTCATCAGCCGCGTGGGCGCATTCAGGATATGGGCCGGCGGGGGGAGCGAGCCGGTGCGCCGCGCCGCTTCGCGCGCGGCCTTGTAGGCGACATAGGTCGCATTGGACTTGGGCGCGAGGGCGAGATGGACCACCGCCTGGGCGAGGGCCAGCTCCCCTTCGGGGCTTCCGAGCCGCTCATAGGTCTCCCAGGCAGCCAGGCAGATCCCCTGCGCCTGCGGATCGGCAAGGCCGATATCCTCGACCGCCATGCGGGTGATGCGGCGGGCGAGATAGCGGGGATCCTCGCCCCCCTCGAGCATGCGGGCGAACCAGTAGAGCGCCGCATCGGGATCCGATCCCCGCACGGACTTGTGCAGCGCGGAGATGAGGTTGTAATGCCCGTCCCCGCTCTTGTCATAGAGCGCGGCCCGACGGCGGAGCCGGGCCGAGAGCGCCGCCGCATCGAGCGGCTGTTTCGCCTGCCAGCCGTCGATCTGCTCGATCAGGTTCAGCAGCGCCCGCCCGTCTCCGTCGGCCATGGCGATCAGCGCCTCGCGCGCTTCGGGCTGCAGCGGCAGGGGGTGACCCAGCGCCTTCTCCGCCCGCTGGGCGAGCCGTTCGAGATCGGCCGGATCGAGCCGCCGCAGCGTGACCACCTGCGCGCGCGACAGCAGGGCGGCATTGAGCTCGAAGGAGGGGTTCTCGGTCGTGGCCCCCACCAGGATGATGGTGCCATCCTCCATGACGGGCAGGAACCCGTCCTGCTGCGCCTTGTTGAAGCGGTGGATCTCGTCCACGAAAAGCAGGGTTCCCTGCCCCTGCCGGCGGGCCAGACGGGCCGCATCGAAGACCTTCCGCAGCTCGGGCACGCCGGTGAAGATCGCGCTGATCTGCTCGAAGCGCAGATCGGTCTCCTGGGCGAGCAGACGCGCGATCGTGGTCTTGCCGACGCCCGGCGGCCCCCAGAGGATCAGCGAGGACAGCCGCCCGGCCCGCAGCATCGCCCCCACCGGACCATCGGGACCGAGCAGATGATCCTGCCCCACGACCTCCGACAGGCGCACCGGCCGCAGCCGGTCCGCCAGCGGACGCGGCGCCGGATCGGGCATCGGGGCGGCAAGATCGAAGAGGTCGGCCATGGGCCGACCCTATCCTGCCGCGATGCGCCGCGGAAGATCAGTGCATCTGGCTCGAGAAGTCGATCCACACCGCCTGATACAGGATGCCGCCCATGTCCATCTCGCGCCCGGCCGCCGTCATCTCGAGGGCGCAGCGCCGGGCCCAGCGGTGCCATCCCACGGGCAGCAGCGCCAGCATCCGACGGATTCCCTCTTCCCGCGCGGTGCGCTGCATCTGCAGGACCAGCCGCAGGCGCACCTTGTGACGAATCGCGGCGGGGACATGGGCCGAGACGAATCCGCGCGTGACCTCCCACACGCCCTCGGCCACAGGCGCTTCCTCGAAGAGGAGATCCGCGGGGATCGAGGCCAGCAGCCCCCTCTGCGCATCGCGGATCATGTAGGAATAGATCCCGCAGCGCGCCGTGGTGGGGGTCAGGCGGACCCCCGCCAGGACCGAGCCGGCGCCGTCATGAACCGCCAGCCAGCGCGACTGGGGCGTGTCGTACTGATCGAATTCCATGCCCATGGTCTCGGGCAGGTCCCAGCGGTTGCGGAGGATGAAGCTTTCCCGCCGGGCGCGAAGGATATTCGCAAGCAACTCGCCATGGTTGTGCATGTTGGCGAAGGACAGCGTCGTGCTCTGCATGGGGTCGTCACTCCTGGAAAAGCCCGGACCCCCCCGGTCCGGGGAACTCAGATCAGCCGGTAGTCCCGCGCCCGCTGGATGGCCTCTGTCGTGGTCCGGGCAAGCAGCGCGGCCCGGGCCGAGGCCAGACGGGCCTTGAGCGCGCTTTCGGAAATGCCGAGCTTGGCCGCCGCGGCGGCATAACGGTCGCCCTGGGCGATCAGGCGCAGCGCCTCGATCTGGGCCGGGGTCAGCGAATCGGGCGGATCGGTGATGCGGTGCAGATCCTCGATCACTTCGGCAAAGGCAGCGATCTCGGCATCCGTGAATTCCCTGTCGTCGCGGGCCGCCGAAGCGATGGTGCGGGACTTGATCGGCCCGCAGGAGACGGCCAGCCCGTAGACCATGCCGTACTCCTGCGCCTGCCGGAGGATGCCGAAGGGGTCGGGGATGGCGATCTCGCTCCAGCGCGTCGTGCCGGTCGTGGAAAAGCCCCAGGCGATGATGGGGTCGCGCAGGGCATAGGCCTGTTCGGTATAACGGTCCGTCCAGCCCTGGGGGTAGGTCACGATATTGATGAGCGGCAGCGCAAAGCGGATATGCAGCGCGAAGAAGAAGCCGCCCGGCGCCAGCCTGGCGAGCTTGCGGGTATGCAGGTCGATGTGGGACTGGAGCGACATGGCTCCATCTCGCGCAACGCGGGCGGCGCGGTCAACGCAGGATTGCGGCAGGATTGAGGCGGAATCATGCCAAATCCCGAAGCGTTGCAGGAATGTGTCAACCTGCCTTTTGGGACAGTTTTCCTGCCCCAAGGGAAAGAAGAAGGCCCCGCCTCCTTGCGGGCGGGGCCTGTCTGTCGCTGCCGCTCTTGCGAGGTGGGCCGATGGCCCGATCAGGAGGCAGCCGCCTCCTGCGCCGCCAGCCTTTCGCGGTCGGCCTTCCCCTTGGCCTCCGGATCACGGTCCACAAGCTCGATGATCGCCATGGGGGCCATGTCGCCATAGCGGAAACCGGCCTTCAGCACCCGGCAGTAGCCGCCCTGCCGTTCCTGGTAGCGGGGCCCCAGCACGGCAAAGAGCTTGGACACATGACGGGGCTCCTTGAGCTGCGCCGCCGCAAGACGGCGGGCATGCAGATCGCCGCGCTTGCCCAGGGTGATGAGCTTGTCGATGACGCGCTTCAGCTCCTTGGCCTTGGGCAGCGTCGTCTTGATCTGTTCATGCTCGATGAGCGCACCGGCCATGTTGGCCAGCATCGCCTGGCGATGCTCATGGGTGCGGTTCAGCTTGCGATAGCCATTGCCGTGGTTCATCCGGATCTCCTTTGTGCTTTGTCCGGCCGGCCTCTGTGGGCCGGCTCACCTTGGGGCGAGGCCGAAAGCCGCGCCCGGGCCCTCAGGCCGCGCAGGGCGGCCTGAGCCTCAGAACTGGTCCTCGAACTTCTTGGCCAGTTCCTCGATGTTGTCCGGCGGCCAGTTCTCGACCTCCATGCCCAGATGGAGCCCCATGCTGGAGAGGACTTCCTTGATCTCGTTGAGCGACTTGCGCCCGAAATTGGGCGTGCGGAGCATCTCCGCCTCGGTCTTCTGGATGAGATCGCCGATATAGACGATGTTGTCGTTCTTGAGGCAGTTGGCCGAACGGACCGAGAGCTCCAGCTCGTCCACCTTCTTGAGCAGAAGCGGATTGAACTCCAGACCATCCTCGAGCGAGCCGGCCGAAGTCGTCTCGGGCTCTTCGAAATTGAGGAAGATCGAGAGCTGATCCTGCAGGATGCGGGCGGCATAGGCGACCGCATCATCGGGCGTGACCGATCCGTCGGTCTCGATCTTCATGGTCAGCTTGTCATAGTCGAGCACCTGCCCTTCGCGGGTGGGCTGGACGTCATAGCTGACCTTCTTGACCGGCGAATAGATGGCGTCGATGGCGATGAGGCCGATCGGCGCATCCTCGGGCTTGTTGCGGTCGGCGGGGACATAGCCCTTCCCGGTCCGCACCGTCAGCTCCATGTAGAGCTGCGCCCCCTCGTCGAGATGGCAGATCACATGATCCTTGTTGAGGATCTCGATCCCCGCGGTTTCGCTGATATCGCCAGCGGTCACCACGCCCGGCCCCTTGGCCTGCACCGTCAGACGCTTCGGCCCCTCCACATCCATGCGGAGAGCCACGCCCTTGAGGTTCAGGACGATATCGGTCACGTCCTCGCGCACACCGGCGACCGAGGAGAATTCGTGCAGGACACCATCGATCTGGACGGCCGTGATCGCCGCACCCTGAAGCGAGGAGAGCAGCACCCGGCGCAACGCATTGCCAAGCGTGAGGCCGAAGCCGCGCTCGAGCGGCTCGGCGATCAGCGTCGCCTGCCGCCTGGGGTCGTCGCCGGGCCGAACCTCAAGCTGCTGGGGCTTGATCAGGTCGGACCAGTTCTTGTGGATCATGCGTCCCTCCATTCGCGCGGTGCCCTTCATGTCCAACAAGGCTCCACTCCCGAGGTTGAGCTAGATGACGGCGAAGCGGGGCCGCGCGGATGCGCAGCCCCGCCCGGATGACGGAACAGCCTCAGACGCGGCGGCGCTTCGGCGGACGGCAGCCGTTATGCGCGATCGGCGTCACGTCGCGAATCGAGGTGATGGTAAAGCCGACCGCAGCCAGCGCCCGCAGCGCCGATTCGCGGCCCGAGCCAGGGCCCTGGACCTCGACCTCGAGGGTCTTGACGCCGTGCTCCTGCGCCTTGCGACCGGCATCCTCGGCAGCCATCTGCGCGGCATAAGGGGTGGACTTGCGCGAGCCCTTGAAGCCCATCGTGCCCGCGCTCGACCAGGCGATGGCGTTGCCCTGCACGTCCGAAATCAGGATCTTGGTGTTGTTGAAGGACGAGTTCACATGCGCCACGCCGGCAGCGATGTTCTTCGAGACCTTCTTCTTGCCGCCGCGGCGGGTTTCACGAGCCATGGGTCAGCCTCACTTCTTCTTGCCGGCGATCGGCTTCGCGGGGCCCTTGCGGGTGCGGGCATTGGTATGGGTGCGCTGTCCGCGGACCGGCAGGTTGCGGCGGTGGCGCAGGCCGCGATAGCAGCCCAGATCCATCAGCCGCTTGATGTTCATCGTCGTCTCGCGGCGCAGATCGCCCTCGACGATGTAGTTGGCGTCGATATGCTCGCGGATCGCGAGGATCTCTGCATCGGTCAGCGCGTCCACGCGGCGGGACGGCTCGATACCGACCTTCTCGCAGATCTCCCGGGCAGAGGCCGGTCCGATGCCGTGGATGTAGGTGAGGGCGATCGGAACCCTCTTCTTGGTCGGGATGTTGACCCCGGCGATACGTGCCACGTGGGTGGTCCTTCTGTTGCGGCTCCGTAATCCCGGAGCCTTTTTTCACAACCGCCGCCCCCCCGGACGGGAAGCGGCACACGGAGGTGGTCTGGCCGGGGCACCGCCACAAGCGACAGGCCCACGACCGGCGATTCCCGGCTGGGATGGGGCGTCCTAGGAGAGTGTCCCGGCGCCGTCAAGCCCCTGCCGCAGCAGGCAGGCGCAGTGTGGCCGCCACGGCCCGGGCGACATCCTCGACCCCGCCCATGCCGTCCACAGGCCGCAGGATGCCCTTGCAGTGATAATAGCCGATGAGCGGCGCCGTCTGCTTGTAATAGGCAAAGAGACGCGTGCGCAGCGATTCGGCATTGTCGTCGGCGCGCCGCGTGAATTCCGTGCCTCCGCAGCGGACGCAGCGGCCATCGGCCGGGATGGGGCGGGTGCGGTCATGATAGACCTCGCCGCATGCCGCGCAGGTGACCCGCCCGGAGATCCGCTCCACCAGCGCCTCGTCATCCACCCGGAACTCGACTGCGGCATCAAGCCGCATCCCCATCTCCCTCAGCGCCTCCTCCAGCGCATCCGCCTGGGCCAGGGTGCGGGGAAAGCCGTCGAAGATGAAACCACCCCGTGCACCGCCCTGGCCCAGACGCTCGCGGATCAGATCGATCACGATCCCGTCCGTCACCAGATGCCCGCGATCCATCACCTCGGCCACACGCCGGCCGACTTCGGTCCCGGAGGAGCGGGCCGCGCGCAACATGTCGCCCGTGGAGAGCTGGACCATTCCCCAATCCTCCACGAGCCGCCGGGCCTGCGTCCCCTTGCCGGCAGCGGGCGGGCCGAGAAGCACGATGTTGAGGGCGGGGGCAGAGGTCACGTCGGTCATCGGCAGGAGAGCCTCGGTGGTTCCGGTTGACAGGTCGGGTGCTGCGGTATCGGGGTGCAAGGCGCGCTCCGGTCAGCGACGGGCGGGGCCGCCGCTGCGCGGGCTGCGGGGCTTGCCCCGGCCGCGCAGCTGCGACCGTTCGATCAGCCCCTCATACTGATGCGCCAGAAGATGGCTCTGCACCTGCTGGATCGTGTCCATGCCCACGGACACCACGATCAGCACCGATGTCCCGCCGAAATAGAAGGGCACGGCCAGCTCTGCCCGCAGGATCTCGGGCAGCATGCAGACAAGCGCCAGATAGGCCGAGCCCAGCACCAGGATGCGGTTCACCACATAGTCGAGATATTCCGCCGTCCTCTTGCCGGGACGGATGCCGGGGATGAACCCGTTCTGATTCTTCAGGTTCTCTGCCACATCCTCGGTCTTGAACGCCACTTCATGGGTGTAGAAGTAGGTGAAGAAGACGATCATCCCGGTGAAGAACAGCAGATAGAGCGGCTGACCCGGCCCGAAATAAGCCAGGAACCAGGACATGAAGCCGCTAGTCGTGCTGTGGCTGAAGGTCGCCAGCGTGGTCGGCAACAGCAGCAGCGCCGAGGCGAAGATCGCCGGAATGACCCCGGCCGGGTTCACCTTGATCGGCAGATGCGAGGAGCCGCCGTCATAGATCTTCATCCCCACCTGCCGGCGCGGATACTGGATATGGATCTTGCGCAGGCTGCGCTCCATGAACACCACGAAGGCGAAGACGACCACCACCATGACCACGACGGTCAGGATGACGAGGGGGCTCACCGTGCCAGTCCGCCCTTGTTCGAGGAACTGGAACAGCGCAAGCGGCACCTCGGCGATGATGCCGACGAAGATGATCAGGCTGATCCCGTTTCCAATGCCGCGCGCGGTGATCTGCTCGCCGATCCACATCAGGAACATCGTGCCGCCCACCAACGTGATGACGCAGGCCGCGCGGAAGAACGCGCCCGGATCGGCCACGAGGCCCCCGGCCTCCAGCGACACCGCCATCCCATAGGCCTGGAAGGTCGCCAGGATCACGGTCAGATAGCGCGTATACTGGTTGAGCTTCTTTCGTCCCAGCTCGCCTTCCTTCTTCAGAGCCTTCCAGGGTTCGTACATGGAGGCCACGAGCTGCACGATGATCGAGGCCGAGATGTAGGGCATGATCCCCAGGGCGAAGACCCCCATCCGGCTCAGCGCGCCGCCTGTGAACATCGACAGGATGCCTCCGATCCCGGCGGCCTGCTGATCCATGAATTCGCGCAGAGCTGTCCCGTCGATGCCGGGGACGGGGATATAGGTGCCGATCCGGTAGATGATCAGCAGGCCGAGGGTGAAGAGGATGCGGCTCTTGAGCTCGGTGGCCTTGCCGAAGGCCGCCCAGCTCAGGTTGGAGGCCATCTGTTCTGCAGCCGATGCCATGAGGCTTGTCTCCGTCAAGACCGCGCCGCCGACCGGGCGTCCGGCGGCGGCGCGAGAGAAACCCTATCCGAGGGGGCGCGCCACGAAAAGGGGCGCCCGCGGCGGCGTCACGCCGCAGTGTCCGCCGCGGCACCTGCAGGGTTGCGCAGCGTCACCGATCCGCCCCGAGCCTCGATGGCAGCGACCGCCGCGGCCGACGCCCCCGTGACCTCCAGAGCGATCGTCGAGGTCAGCTCGCCCGTGGCCAGCACCCGAATCCCGTCGCGCTTGCGGCGCAGAACCCCCGCCTGGACCAGCGCATCCTCAGTGATCGTCTGAGCCGGATCGAGCTTGCCCGCATCGATGAACTTCTGGATCAGGGCGAGATTGACGACGGCGTATTCCTTGCGGTTCGGCTTGTTGAAGCCGCGCTTGGGCAGCCGCATGTAGAGCGGCATCTGCCCGCCCTCATAGCCGTTCAGGGCCACCCCCGACCGGGACTTCTGCCCCTTGATCCCGCGCCCGCCGGTCTTGCCGACGCCCGAGCCGGGGCCGCGTCCCACCCGCACCTTCTTCTTCACGGCGCCGGGATTGTCGCGCAGTTCGTGCAGCTTCATCTCGCTCTCTCCTTGCCGGACGCGGCCCCCGAGCGACGGGACCGGACACGGCCTCAATGGATGGATGGCGCCGGCCGGATCCCGGCGCCGGGGGACGGTCAGCCCCGCTCCTCGATGATCTTCACGAGGTGGGGAATCGCATTCACCATGCCACGGACGGATGGCGTATCCTCAAGCTCGCGCGTGCGGCCGATCCGGTTCAGCCCCAGGCCGATCAGGGTCTGGCGCTGCACATCCGGACGGCGGGCGGGCGAAGCGATCTGCTTGACGATGATGGTCTTGGCCATGGCTCAGCCCTCTGCAGCCTGCTGGGGCGCGGCCTCGGGCTGGCGCAGGATCTCCGCCACCTTCTTGCCGCGGCGCTGGGCGACCGCGCGGGGAGACTGCTCCTTGAGAAGAGCATTCATCGTGGCGCGGATCATGTTATAGGGATTGTTGGAGCCGAGCGACTTGGACACCACGTCCTGCACGCCCAGCATCTCGAAGACGGCGCGCATCGGGCCGCCGGCGATGATGCCGGTCCCCGGCACCGCCGAACGCAGCACCACACGGCCGGCGCCATGACGGCCCTCCATGTCGTGATGGAGCGTGCGCCCCTCGCGCAGCGGAATGCGGACCATGCTGCGCTTGGCCTGCTCGGTCGCCTTGCGGATCGCCTCGGGCACTTCCTTGGCCTTGCCCTTGCCAAAGCCCACACGGCCCTTCTGGTCGCCCACCACGACAAGCGCGGCAAAGCCGAAGCGCTTGCCGCCCTTCACGGTCTTGCTGACACGGTTGATCGCCACCAGACGGTCGGCGAATTCCGGGGTCTCGTCGCGTTCGCGGCGGTCCCGGCGCTGTTCACGCTCTGCCAAGTCCGGCATCCTTCTCCTGCGGCCCGATGGCCGGTTGACTCCGATCGCGATGAGCCGAGCCCGGCCCTCCGATCATCGAGGAGGCCCCCGGCCTCCTTCATCTCATGCCGGCGGCGCGGAAAACCGCGCCGCCCTCCGCCTCAGATCTTCAGCCCTGCCTCGCGCGCGGCATCGGCCAGGGCCTTGATCTTCCCGTGGAACAGGAAGCCGCCACGATCGAAATAGGCCTCGTGCACGCCGACCGCCTTCGCGCGCTCGGCGATGGCGCGGCCGATGACCGCCGCAGCCTCGATGTTGTTCTTGCCCACCAGGCCGAACTCCTTCTCGAGCGTCGAGGCCGAGGCCAGGGTGCGTCCCTGGGCATCGTCGATGAGCTGAACCGAGATGTTCTTGTTCGAACGGTGGACCGACAGGCGGAGCTTGCCGGAATTGACCGCCTTGAGCTTGTTGCGGACGCGCAGCCGGCGCTTCCGGAACAGCTCGAGCTTCGTGCTGGCCATGGGATCGCGTCCTTACTTCTTCTTGCCTTCCTTGCGGAAGATGAACTCGTTGCGATAGCGGATCCCCTTGCCCTTGTAGGGCTCGGGGCCACGCCAGGCGCGGATCTCGGCCGCGACCTGACCCACCTGCTGCGCATCGATCCCCTCGACCACGATGACATCGTTCTTGGCCGAAGGCGTGGTGATCGTGATGCCCGGCGGCGGCTCATAGGTGACGTCGTGGCTGTAGCCCAGCGCCATCTTGAGCGTCTTGCCCTGCATCTGGGCGCGGTAGCCCACCCCGGTGATGTCGAGCTCGCGCCGGAACCCCTGCGTCACGCCGGTGACCAGGTTCTCGATCATGGAGCGCGACATGCCCCATTGCTGGCGGGCCCGCTTGCTGTCGCCGCGGGGGCGGACGACGATGGCGCCGTTCTCCTGCGCAATGCTCACATCATCCGTGGCGCGGAAGGACAGCGTGCCCTTCGGCCCCTTCACCGCGACGGTCTGTCCGTCAATGGTCGCCGTCACGCCAGAGGGAAGCGGGACGGGCTTCTTGCCGATTCGAGACATGGGCCCCTCCTCAGAACACGGTGCAGATGACTTCGCCGCCGACATTGGCAGCGCGCGCATGCGCATCCGACATCACGCCCTTGGGCGTGCTGACGATGGAGACGCCCAGCCCGCCACGCACCTGCGGGATGTCACGCACGCCCATATAGACGCGCCGGCCGGGCTTGGAGATGCGGCGGATCTCGCGGATCACGGGAGCGCCGTCGAAATACTTGAGCTCGATCCGCAGGGCCGGATGGCCGTTGCGATCGGTGATCTGCTCATAGCCGCGGATATAGCCCTCGTCGCGCAGCACATCGAGGATCCAGGCCCGCAGCTTCGAGGCGGGGGTCACGACATCCGCCTTGCCGCGCGCCTGCGCGTTGCGGATGCGGGTCAGCATGTCGCCGATGGGATCGTTCATGATCTGACCTCCCTCACCAGCTCGACTTCACGAGGCCGGGAATCTCGCCATTGCTGCCCAGCTGGCGCAGCATGATCCGGCTGATCTTCAGCTTGCGGTAATAGGCCCGCGGCCGCCCCGTCAGCTGGCAGCGGTTGCGCAGCCGCGTGGGCGAGGAATTGCGCGGCAGCTCGGCGAGCTTGAGCGTCGCCTTGAAGCGCTCCTCGACGGAAAGCGACTTGTCCTTGGCCCGGGCCTTGAGCTCGGCGCGACGGGCGGCGTACTGGTCCACCAGCTTCTGCCGCTTCCGCTCGCGCTCGATCATGGATTTCTTCGCCATGGGTCTGATGTCCTGCGGCTTAGCTGTTGAACGGCATGTTGAAGTGCTTGAGCAGCGCCTTCGCCTCGGCATCGGTCCGGGCCGTGGTGCAGATCACGACATCCAGACCCCACACCTCGTCCACCTTGTCGAAATTGATCTCGGGAAAGACGATGTGCTCGCGGATGCCGAGGGCATAGTTGCCGCGCCCGTCGAAGGCCGTCCCCTTCACCCCGCGGAAGTCGCGGATGCGGGGCAGGGCGATATTGATCAGGCGATCCAGGAACTCGTACATCCGGTCGCCGCGCAGCGTGACCTTGACGCCCAGAGGCATGTCCTCGCGCACGCGGAAGCCGGCGATGGACTTCTTGGCCCGGGTGATCACGGCGCGCTGGCCGGCGATCATGGAAAGGTCTTCCTGCGCCGACTTGATCTTCTTGCTGTCGCGCACGGCCTCGGCGCCGGCGCCGATATTCAGGACGATCTTGTCCAGACGCGGCACCTGCATCTCGTTGCGATAGCCGAACTCCTCGCGCAGGGCGGCACGGATGCGGTCGCGGTAGAGCGCCTTGAGGCGGGGGACGTATTGCGTCGCGTCGAGCATCAGATCACATCCCCCGTGGTCTTGGCATAACGCACCTTGTTGCCCGCCTCGTCGAAACGGAAGCCCACCCGCGTGGGCTTGCCGTTGCGGTCGATGAGAGCCAGGTTCGACAGATGGATGGGCAGGGCCTTGGGCTGACGCCCGCCCTGGCTCTGCGGGGTCTGACGGACATGGCGCACCGCCATGTTGATTCCGCTGACGATGGCGCGGTTCTCCTTGGGAAAGACCTGCTCCACCTCGCCGGTCTTGCCCTTGTCGCGCCCGGTGAGGACGACGACCCTGTCCCCCTTGCGGATACGGGCGGCCATCACAGCACCTCCGGGGCGAGCGAGATGATCTTCATGAAGTTCTTCGCCCGCAGCTCGCGGACCACCGGCCCGAAGATGCGCGTGCCGACCGGCTCGCCCTGATTGTTCAGGATGACGGCAGCATTGCGGTCGAAGCGGATGGAGGTGCCATCCTCGCGACGGACCTCCTTGGCGGTGCGCACGACGACGGCCTTGCGCACATCGCCCTTCTTGACGCGGCCGCGCGGAATCGCCTCCTTCACGGCAACGACGATGATGTCGCCCACCGAGGCATAGCGGCGATGCGAACCGCCGAGCACCTTGATGCACTGAACGCGCCGCGCGCCGGAATTGTCGGCAACGTCCAGATTGGTCTGCATCTGGATCATGGGTCTCTCCCGACCTTTGGGGAGGGCTTGCGCCCTTCATCCCCAGGGTTTCGATCGAGCCGGGGGTCACTCCGCCGCAGCGGTGATGACCTCCCAGCGCTTGGTCTTGGACTTGGGCGCGCATTCCCGGATGCGCACGACATCGCCCGTCTTGAACCGGTTCTCCGGATCGTGGGCGCGATACTTCTTCGACTTGCGGATCGTCTTCTTGAGGAGCGGATGCATGAAGCGCCGCTCGACAAGAACGGTCACCGTCTGGTCGTTCTTGTCCGAGGTCACCACCCCCTGCAGGATGCGTCTGGGCATGTCAGACCTCCTTCGCGGCAGCCGCCGCCTTTTCGTTGAGAACCGTCAGAACCCGTGCCGTCTCCCGGCGGACGGCGCGCATGCGGGCGGTGTTCTCCAGCTGGCCCGTGGCCTGCTGGAAGCGCAGGTTGAAGCTCTCCTTCTTGAGAGCCGCAAGCCTTTCGCGAAGCTGATCGGGGGTCTGCCCCCGAAGATCCTTGGCGGTCGTCGCCATCGTCTGTCCTTTCCACAACACCGGGGCGCCCGGCTGGTCACGCCGATTCCGGTGGAACGCAGGAATGAGCGGCCCCACTAGACGGGTTGAACCCGCCGCGCAAGCCCCTTTTGCAGGTCGGCGCGATGAAACACGCCTGTGCGCGGCCCCGCCCCCAAGAAGCGGGGGTGCGCCACAGGGACGCACCCCCCAGGATCCATCAGGCCCTGCAGACCAGCCTTACCAGTCCTCGCGGACCACCGTGCGGGTCTTGATCGGCAGTTTCATCGCCGCCAGACGGAGCGCCTCGCGGGCGACCTCCTCGCTGACGCCGTCCACCTCGAACATGATCCGGCCGGGCTTCACGCGGGCCACCCAGTAGTCCACCGAGCCCTTGCCCTTGCCCATCCGCACCTCGATCGGCTTGGAGGACACCGGCACATCCGGGAAGACCCGGATCCAGACCCGCCCCTGACGCTTCATGTGACGGGTGAGAGCACGACGGGCCGCCTCGATCTGCCGGGCGGTGACGCGCTCCGGCTGGAGCGCCTTGAGCCCGTAGGAGCCGAAATTGAGGTCCGAGCCCCCCTTGGCCTCGCCATGGATGCGGCCCTTGTGAGCCTTGCGGAACTTTGTGCGCTTCGGCTGAAGCATGGCCCCTTACTCCCTACGTTCGCGACGGTCCGGGCGGGCGCCGCGGGGAAGCTGCGCGTCCTGAAGCTCGGCCGCACGGCGATCGCGCGCCTGCGGATCGTGCTCCATGATCTCGCCCCGGAAGATCCAGACCTTGACCCCGATGACACCATAGGGGGTATGCGCTTCGGCCAGGGCGTAATCGATGTCGGCACGCAGCGTGTGCAGCGGCACGCGGCCCTCGCGATACCATTCGGTGCGGGCGATCTCGGCCCCGCCCAGGCGACCCGAGACATTCACCCGGATGCCGAGGGCCCCCATGCGCATCGTGTTCTGAACCGCCCGCTTCATCGCCCGGCGGAACGAGACCCGCCGCTCGAGCTGCTGCGCGATCGATTCGGCCACCAGCGCGGCATCGAGCTCGGGCTTGCGCACCTCGACGATGTTGAGATGCAGCTCCGACTTCGTGAGAGTCGCCAGCTTCTGCCGCAGCGCCTCGATATCGGCACCCTTCTTGCCGATGATCACGCCCGGACGCGCGGCATGGATGGTCACGCGGCACTTCCGGTGCGGCCGCTCGATGATGACACGGCTGATGCCGGCGGCCTTGGCCTCCTTGCGGACGAAGTCCTTGATGGCCAGGTCCTCGAGCAGGAGATCCCCGAAATCCTTCGAATTGGCGAACCAGCGGCTGTCCCAGGTCCGGTTGACCTGAAGGCGCATGCCGACGGGATTGACCTTGTTGCCCATCAGGCCTGCTCCCCTTCCAGCGCCTCGACCTGGCGCACGGTGATCGTCAGTTGCGAGAACGGCTTCATGATGCGGCCATAGCGGCCGCGCGCGCGGGGCCGGCCGCGCTTCATGGTGATGGCCTTGCCCACATAGGCCTCGGCGACGACAAGGCTATCGACATCGAGGTTGTGGTTGTTCTCGGCATTGGCGATGGCCGACTGCAGGCACTTCTTGACGTCGCCCGCAATGCGGCGCTTGGAGAAGGTGAGATCGGCCAGCGCCTTCTCCACCTTCTTGCCGCGGATCATGGCGGCCACGAGGTTCAGCTTCCGGGGCGAGGTGCGCAGCATGCGCGCGATCGCCTGCGCCTCGTTCTCCGCCACGCGGCGCGGATTCTTCTCCTGACCCATGGCTTACTTCCTCTTGGCCTTCTTGTCCGCGGCGTGACCGTAATAGGTCCGCGTCGGAGAGAACTCACCGAACTTCATGCCGATCATCTCCTCGGTCACGGAAACCGGGACATGCTTGCGGCCGTTGTAGACCCCGAAGGTGAGGCCCACGAACTGCGGCAGGATGGTGGACCGGCGCGACCAGATCTTGATGACTTCGTTGCGGCCCGACGCACGCGCCGCCTCGGCCTTCTTCAGGACATAGGCGTCAACGAACGGACCCTTCCAGACGGAGCGAGCCATGTGTCAGCGTCCCTTCTTCTTCGCGTGACGCGAACGCAGGATGAGCTTCGCGGACGCCTTGTTCGGATTGCGGGTGCGGGTCCCCTTGGTCCCCTTGCCCCAGGGCGTGACCGGATGACGCCCGCCCGAGGTGCGGCCCTCGCCACCGCCATGCGGGTGATCGATGGGGTTCATCGCGACGCCACGCACGGTGGGCCGGATGCCCATATGCCGCTTGCGGCCCGCCTTGCCGAGATTCTGGTTGCTGTTGTCGGGGTTCGACACCGCCCCGACGGTGGCCATGCACTCCTGCCGGACCATGCGCAGCTCGCCCGAGCTGAGGCGGAGCTGGGCATAGCCGCCATCGCGGCCGACGAATTGGGCATAGGTGCCGGCGGCGCGCGCGATCTGCCCGCCCTTGCCGGGCTTCATCTCGACATTGTGGACGATCGTGCCGATCGGCATGCCGCTGAAGGGCATCGCATTGCCGGGCTTCACGTCCACCTTCGCCCCGGCCACCACCGTGTCGCCCACGGCCAGGCGCTGGGGCGCAAGGATATAGGACAGCTCGCCGTCCTCGTAGCGAATCAGGGCGATGAAGGCCGTGCGGTTGGGATCATACTCGATCCGCTCCACCGTCGCCGGAATGTCGAATTTCCGACGGCGGAAATCGACGATGCGATAAAGCCGCTTGGCGCCCCCGCCCTGGTGGCGCATCGTGATCCGCCCGGTATTGTTCCGGCCACCCTTCTTCGTCAGACCTTCCGTGAGGGTCTTGACGGGGCGCCCTTTCCAAAGCTCCGAACGGTCGATCAGCACCAGCCCGCGCTGGCCAGGCGTCGTCGGCTTGTACGACTTGAGTGCCATGGTTCCTGTCTTCCGTCATGTACAAGGGCCCCGAAGGTCCCCGATGGAACGCCACGGCCCCGGAAGCGCCCGGGGCCGGCGAAGGCGGGCCTCCTACGCGAGGCCCGTGGTGACGTCAATCCTGTGCCCCTCCTCGAGGGTCACATAGGCCTTCTTGACGTCAGCGCGGACGCCGGGGCGGCCGCGGAACCGCTTGGTCTTGCCCTTGGTGATGACGGTGTTGACCGCCTTCACCTTGACGCCGAACAGCGCCTCGACCGCCTCGCGGATGAGAGGCTTGGTCGCATCCATCGCCACCTCGAAGACGACGGCACCCCGCTCCGAGGCCAGCGTCGCCTTCTCGGTGATGACCGGACGGCGGATGATGTCATAGTGGGCCGGGGTCGGGCTCATTTCAGTCGCGCCTCCAGGGCTTCGACCGCGGCGCGGGTCAGGACCAGCGTGTCGCGGCGCAGGATGTCATAGACGTTGGCACCGATCGCCGGCAGCACATCGAGCGTCTCGATGTTCCGCGCGGCACGGGCAAAGGTCTCGTCCACGGTGGCATCGATGACCAGGGCCCGCTTCCAGCCGAGCCGGTCGAGCTGCTGCGCCAGCGCCCGCGTCCGCGCCTCGGCGACACGGGCTTCTTCGAGGATCACCAGCTCTCCCGCTCGCGCCTTCGCCGACAGCGCATGACGCAGGCCGAGCTTGCGCACCTTCTTGGGCAGGTCATGCGCATGGCTGCGCGGAACCGGGCCCTTGTAGATGCCGCCCTTGCGGAAGATCGGCGCCTTGCGGGATCCGTGACGGGCCCCACCCGTCCCCTTCTGGCGATAGATCTTCTTCGTCGAATAGGACACCTCGGAGCGGCCCAGGGTGGAGTGCGTCCCCTGCTGGGCCTTGGCGCGCTGCCAGCGCACCACGCGGTGCAGGATGTCCGCCCGCGGCTCGAGCCCGAAGATCGCGTCGTCGAGCTCGATGGTGCCGGCCTTCTCGCCGGCGAGCGTGATCGCCTCAGCCTGCATTACTTGTCGCTCCCCTCATCGGCTCCGTCCTCCCCGCCCGAGCTCTGGGCGGCGGCGGCTTCCTCGGCCGCGCGGATCGCGGCTTCCTCGGCTTCGGCGGCCGCGCGGGCCGCAGCCTCGGCCTCGGCGGCGGCACGGGCAGCCGCCTCCTCGGCCAGACGCTTCGCCTCGCGCTCGGCCGAACGCAGCGCCGCCGGCAGGATCACATTCTCGGGTCGGGGCTTCTTGACCGCGTCCTTGACGGTCACCCAGCCGCCCTTGTTGCCGGGCACCGCCCCCTTGACCATCACCAGGCCGCGCTCGCTGTCGATGCGCACGACCTGCAGATTCTGGGTGGTCACGCGGGTCGTGCCCATGTGGCCGGCCATCTTCTTGCCCTTGAAGACCTTGCCGGGGTCCTGGCACTGGCCGGTGGAGCCATGCGAACGGTGGCTGATCGACACGCCATGGCTGGCGCGCAGACCGCCGAAATTGTGCCGCTTCATCGCACCGGCAAAGCCCTTGCCGATCGAGGTCCCCGAGACATCCACATACTGGCCGGGGAAGTAGTGGGCGGCAATGATCTCCTCGCCCACCGGGATGAGATTCTCGGGCGAGACGCGGAATTCGACGATCTTGCGCTTGGGCTCGACCTGGGCCTTGGCGAAATGGCCGCGCATCGGGCGGCTCACATTCTTCGCCTTGGCCGTGCCCGCGCCGAGCTGGACGGCCGTATAGCCGTCCTTCTCCTGGGTGCGCTGGGCGACGACCTGCACATTGTCGAGCTGGAGCACGGTCACGGGCACCTGCCGCCCGTCCTCCAGGAACAGGCGGGTCATGCCCAGCTTCTTGGCGATGACGCCGGAACGCAGCATGCTGGCGCCCTCCTCAGACCTTGATCTCGACATCCACGCCGGCGGCAAGATCGAGCTTCATCAGCGCGTCCACCGTCTGGGGCGTGGGATCCACGATGTCGAGAAGCCGCTTGTGGGTGCGGATCTCGAACTGGTCGCGCGACTTCTTGTCGATATGCGGGCCGCGCAGGACGGTGAACTTCTCGATCTTGTTGGGCAGCGGGATGGGACCGCGCACGGCAGCGCCGGTGCGCTTGGCCGTCTGCACGATCTCATGGGTGCTGGCATCCAGCACCCGGTGGTCGAACGCCTTGAGGCGGATGCGGATGGTCTGGCTCTGAACGGCCATCGGTCCTGTCCTGTCACATCCGTCGAGAGGTGGGCGCCGCGGGATTGCCGCGTCCACATCGGACGGGGAAAAATTCGGATGCGGGGCCCTACCGAACCCCGCATCCCGGGTCAAGCCTCATCGCGGTGCCGACGCACCGCGACAGGGTCCTCAGGCGAGGATTTTGGAGACGACGCCTGCGCCGACGGTGCGGCCGCCTTCGCGGATGGCGAAGCGCAGGCCGTCTTCCATGGCGATGGGGGCGATCAGTTCGACCTCGAACTTCAGGTTGTCGCCGGGCATGACCATCTCGGTCCCCGCCGGCAGCTTCACCGTCCCCGTCACGTCCGTGGTGCGGAAGTAGAACTGCGGACGGTAATTGGCAAAGAACGGCGTGTGCCGGCCCCCTTCCTCCTTGGTCAGGATATAGGCCTCAGCCTCGAACCGCGTATGCGGCTTCACCGTGCCGGGCTTGCACAGAACCTGACCCCGCTCCACGTCGTCCCGGTTCACACCCCGCAGCAGAGCCCCGATGTTGTCCCCCGCCTCGCCGCGATCCAGCAGCTTGCGGAACATCTCCACACCCGTGCACACCGTCTTGCGCGTGTCCCGCAGACCCACGATCTCCAGCTCGTCGCCCACGCTGACAACCCCGCGCTCCACGCGACCCGTCACCACCGTGCCACGACCCGAAATCGAGAACACATCCTCGATCGGCATCAGGAACGGCTGATCGATCGCCCGCACCGGCGTCGGAATATACTCGTCCACAGCCTTCATCAGCGCACGGATCGAGCTCTCCCCAATCTCCGGATCACGCCCCTCCATCGCCGCCAGCGCAGACCCCTTCACGATCGGAATGTCGTCCCCCGGAAACTCGTAGGACGACAGAAGCTCCCGAACCTCCATCTCCACAAGCTCCAGAAGCTCCGGATCGTCCACCTGGTCCACCTTGTTCATGTAGACCACCAGCGCAGGAACACCCACCTGACGCGCCAGAAGAATGTGCTCCCGCGTCTGCGGCATCGGACCATCCGCCGCAGACACCACAAGGATCGCGCCATCCATCTGCGCAGCCCCCGTGATCATGTTCTTCACATAGTCCGCATGACCAGGGCAGTCCACATGCGCGTAATGCCGCGCCTCCGTCTCATACTCCACATGCGCCGTCGAAATCGTAATCCCCCGCGCACGCTCCTCAGGCGCCGCATCAATCTGATCATACGCCTTGAACTCACCAAAATACTTCGTAATCGCCGCCGTCAGCGTCGTCTTGCCATGGTCCACATGACCAATGGTCCCGATGTTCACATGCGGCTTCGTGCGCTCGAACTTGGCCTTCGCCATGGTGGATGTGGCCTCATGCCTCTGGGGGACCGCAACGAACGGCCCGGGTTTCACGACGCGCGCGGGTCTAGTCGCGGGACCACGGAAAATCAAGCGCCGCGCAGCCGGACACCCTTTTCTTCCGTCGGTTGCCTGCTACACCTCCTTCCCGTTGCCGCAGGATCGCCTCATGGATTTCTCCGACCCCTTTCTCTACGTCGTCGTGGCGGCCGTCCTTGTCACGGCGGGCATCCTGCTGGTCGGCATCGGCGGTTTCGGCCAGGGGGGAGAGTTCAACCGCCGCCACGCCAACCGCCTGATGCGCTGGCGGATCTATGCCCAGGCGGTCGCGGTGGCCCTGATCGTGCTCTATGTCTGGCTGCGCAGCAGGGGCGCAGCATGATCCCCGCCCCGTCCCCCCCCCGCAAGAGGCGTGCGATGGTCGTCCTGAACCGCATCTACACCCGCACCGGCGACGGCGGAGACACCAGTCTCGGCGACGGCACGCGGGTCTCCAAGACGGCCCTGCGGGTGGAATGCTACGGCACCGTGGACGAGGCCAACGCCGCCCTGGGCCTGGCCCGGCTGCATGCCGCGCCCCCCTCGCAGAGGAGATCGGCCGCATCCAGAACGACCTGTTCGATCTCGGCGCCGATCTCTGCCGCCCGGGAACGGAAGGCGGGTTGCGCGTCGCCGATGCCCAGGTGGAACGGCTCGAGCGATCGATGGATGCGATGACCGCGCGCCTGCAGCCGCTGCGGAGCTTTGTCCTGCCCGGGGGCACGGCGGCGGCGGCGCATCTCCATCTGGCCCGGACCGTGGTGCGCCGGGCCGAGAGGCTTGCCGTGCGCCTGGCGCAGGAGGAACCCGTGACCCCTGCCGCGCTGCGTTATCTCAACCGCCTGTCGGACTGGCTCTTCGTGGCCTCGCGGATGGCCAATGGCGAAGGGCGCGACGACCTGCTCTGGGTGCCGGGCGCCCACCGTTCCGCTGACGGCTGATCCCCGGCCGGCCCCGCGGCCGGGCGCCCGCCCCCCGGCGCGGATCCTCAGCCCGGCGCTGCCGAAGAGGCCGGGCCCGGACGCGGCCGGCCCAGGCGGGGATGCACCGTTCCCGCCAGCGCCCAGGCCGCCCCCATCGCCAGCCCGGTTGCCGCGAACACCGCACCCAGCGGCGCGACCAGCAGGATCAGCCCCCCCACCGCCGGCGTGACGATGCCGGACACATCCCGGAAGCTGGAATAGACAGCAGCCATCTCGGTGCGTTCCGAGGGCTTGACCGCCATCAGGAAGGGCAGCGATCCGCAGACATCCAGCATCACGAGCCCGAAAGAGGCAAGAACAAGGCAGGCCACGCTCGCCCAAGGGGCCGGGGCTGACAGCAGGCCTCCCAGGGCGAACAGCAGCGCGCACCAGGCAAAGCTGCCGCGCACCGCCCCCCGCACCGAGAAGCGCTGCACGAGCCGCAGCAGCCAGGGCGTCGCAAAGAGCAGCAGGCTTGTCCCCGACACGGCAGCCCCGCCGATCGACCGGCCCAACCCTTCCTCGAGGCAGAACAGCGGTAGATAGACGATGTAGACCCACCATCCTGCGCTGCGCAGCATCGCGAAGATCCAACCCGCCACAAGACGCGGGCGATGCAGGAAGCGCAGGAGATAGCCCAGCACCTGCGGGCCGGCGGCCCCCACCGGCTTGCCGCCGCCCAGGCGCAGCCGGCGCATCGTCAGGAACATGAGTCCCGCAAAGAGCGCCGCCATCAGGAAGGGCGCGGGATACCACCAGTCGAGGAGCATGACCCCCGTCACTGGCCCCGCCGTCCAGGCCGCCGCCGAATAGAGCAGGCGCTTCGTCTCGGCCCGGCCCAGCGCCTCGCGCGGGATGTCGTCGAGGACATAAGCCGACAGGCAGACCCAGAGCGTGGCCGTCGCCACCGTGTTGAGCAGGAGCGCGGCCGTCGCCGCCCAGGCATTCTGCGCGACCAGCAGGGCCATCCCCAGGGCATAGAGCAGGCAGGCCCCGCAGGCGAGGCGCCCGCGCGACACCCGCCGCGACGCCCAGGGCACGAGCAGCCCCGCCCCCAGCGAGACGAGCCCCACGCCCAGATAGATGCCCGAGACGATCGTCTCCTCTTCCCAGGCGCGGATCATCACCAGCGGCATGACCGAGAGCAGAAGGCCGCGGATCGCGGAATCGAAGCCGAAGAGAACGGCGAAGTCCTCGGCGCGCAGGGATCGGGGATGGAGGACGGCGGACAGCAGGATGGCACCGGCAACGGGAATGGTCCCATGCTCCATGGGGGCGCGGCCACGTCGCGCCGGGTCGCGACATGCGCTTGCCGCTTCGCGCCCTCAGCGCCCGATGATCGTCAGAAGGCGGTCGCGTGCCGCAGGCAGGGGGCGTCCATCGGGCATCAGGCGGCGGGCCAGGAAATACCCGGTGACGCTCAGTCCCTCCCGGATGTCCCCTCGCTCGGCCGGCGCTTCGCCGCGCAGCACCGGCGGCAGCGGCAGGAGGCGGTCCGCCCAGGCCCCCGCCCCCTCCCGGCTCACGGCCCGGCCCGTGCGGGGCGAAACATGGACCAGTCCCTCGCGTCGGCCCGTCACGGCACAGGCCGACAGGTCGAGCCCGAATCCCATCTCCTCGAGCAGCCCCTGCTCCCAGCGCAGATAGGCCAGCGGCCACAGAGCGCGCTCGGCCTCGAGCAGATCGAGCAGCGCCTCGGTGCGATCCCACAGGGCGGGATGGGGGCGCGTTCGGGCAGGACGATGGACAGCAGCGCACAGACCGCCGCGATCCCCGCAAGCGCCAGCGGATCATCCATCGCCAGCGCCGCGCGGTTGTGAAGGGGTTCGGCGCGATACTGGCCGAGGTGATCCTCGCTGCGGGCCCGCCAGACCAGAGCCAGCCGGACCCCGGGCTGCAGATGGGCCTGCATCCGCCGCGAGGCCCCCCCCGGCACGATTCCGGCATGGCGTCCGTGCTGGCGCGTGAAGGCCTGAAGGATGGCGCCTGTCTCTCCGTGCGGGCGCACGGTCAGCACAAGCCCCTCGTCCTGCCATTCGATCATAGCGCACAGGTGGCGCAGCCGCTGGGCTGCGGCAAGGGGCAGGGCGCGTCGTCGCCTCTGCCCCGTCATCCGCCATCTGCGGCGGCAGGTCGGGAAGCCTCAGGCCGGGCCGGCCTGGCGCACGGCCTCGGGCACCGTGTCGGCAAAGCGGCGGAAGTTCTCCCGGAACATGCCGACAGGCGCGCGGCCTGCGCGTCATAGGCCGCCGGATCCGCCCAGCCCGCGCGCGGGTCGAGCAGCCCCGGATCGACCCCCGGCACCGCCAGCGGCACGCGCAGGCCGAAGACCGGGTCGATGCGGCTCGGCGCCTCGTCGAGCAGGCCGGACAGCAGCGCCGAGAGCACTGCGCGCGTCGCCGCGATCGGCATGCGCCGTCCCACCCCGTACGGACCGCCCGTCCAGCCCGTGTTGACAAGCCAGCAGCGTGCCCCGTGGCGGGCGATCCTCTCGCCCAGCAGCCGCCCGTAGACCGCCGGCGGCCGCGGCAGGAAGGGCGCCCCGAAGCAGGGCGAAAAGGTTGGCTCGGGCTCCGAAATCCCCCTTTCAGTGCCGGCCACCTTGGCGGTGAAACCCGACAGATAGTGGTAGACGGCCTGCGCGGGCGAAAGCTGCGCCACAGGGGGCAGCACGCCGAAGGCATCGCATGTCAGCATGACGACATGCCGCGGATGGCCCGCCCGGCCTGTCGGGCTGGCATTCGGGATCGCCTCCAGCGGATAGGCGCAGCGCGTGTTCTCGGTGCGGGAGGCATCGGCGAAGTCGAGGGCGCGGGTCTGGGCGTCCCAGCCCATGTTCTCGATGACCGTGGCAAAGCGGCGCGTGGTGGCGAAGATGGCCGGTTCCGCCTCGGGCGAGAGGTGCAGCGTCTTGGCATAGCAGCCGCCTTCGACGTTGAAGATCCCCTCGTCCGTCCAGCCATGTTCGTCATCGCCCAGAAGCACGCGGGCGGGATCGGCCGAGAGCGTCGTCTTGCCCGTGCCGGACAGGCCGAAGAACACGGCGGCATCCGACGGATCGCCCGGCGCGTGATTGGCCGATCCGTGCATGGGCAGGACGCCGCGTTCGGGCATGAGCCAGTTGAACACCGTGAAGACGGCCTTCTTGGTCTCGCCGGCATAGTCGGTGCCGCCGATCAGCACTTCGCGCGTGTCGAAATCGATGGCGATCACGGTCTCGGACCGGCACCCATGGCGGGCCGGATCGGCCCGGAAGGACGGGACGTTGAGCACCGTCCAGTCGGGCACGAAACCGGCCAGCGCCGCGGCCGGCGGCCGGATCAGCAGATGGCGGATGAAGAGAGCATGCCAGGCCCGTTCGGTGAGGGCCCGCACGGCGATGCGATGGGCCGGGTCCGCACCCGCCCAGAGATCCTGCCGGTGCAGGCTGCGGCCGCGCAGATGCGCGATCATGTCGGCGCGCAGCCGGGCGAAGGCCTCGGCGGTCATGGCGGCATTGGCCTCCCACCAGACATCGCCGGCGCTACCGTCGCGGCGGACGATGTGCTTGTCCTTCGGCGAACGGCCGGTGAAACGCCCCGTCTCGACAAGGAGAACCCCCCCCTGTCCCAGGCGCCCCTCTCCGGCGGCGAGCGCGATCTCCATCAGGGCCGGTTCGGGCAGGTTCCGTGTCGTGCCCGCAAGTTCCCCGATTCGCGTCCCGGCCGGGGCCGTCTGTTCCCTGTCCTCCATCGTCTGATCCAGCATCGCCATCCTCCTGCCACGAAGACGGCCCGGATCCGTCCGGCCCGCTGCCTTCCCCTAGCAGTCCGGCGCCTGCCCGGAAAGCCAGAAAATCCAGTTAGCGCAAGCACTTGGACTGTTAGCGCGAACAGCGGCAGGAATCTGCACGACGTTTACGCAACCTTAAGGTGTTTCGGTGCAAATTGGTGACGGAACGGAGGTGCCTTTGCGGCACTCCCTTGATTCGCGGGGCCGTGCACGGAACAGTGGACGAAAAACACATGAGAGCAGCAGAGGCAGACCCATGTCCAAGATCGCGCTGGTCGATGACGACCGGAACATCCTGACTTCCGTCTCCATGACGCTCGAGGCGGAGGGGTTCGAGGTGGAGACCTACAATGACGGCCAATCCGCCTTCGACGCCTTCAGCAAGCGTCTGCCGGACATGGCTGTTCTCGACATCAAGATGCCGCGCATGGACGGCATGGACCTGCTTCAGCGGCTGCGCCAGCGCAGCTCGATCCCGGTCATCTTCCTGACATCCAAGGATGACGAGATCGACGAGGTGCTGGGTCTGCGCATGGGCGCGGACGACTATGTGAAGAAGCCCTTCTCGCAGCGCCTGCTGGTGGAGCGCATCCGCGCCCTGCTGCGCCGGCAGCAGGTGCTGTCGGGCGAGGCCCCCGATCCCGAGGGCGAACACAAGGTGATGGTCCGCGGCCATCTGACGATGGATCCGCTGCGCCATGCCGTGACCTGGAAGGGCAAGGATGTTTCGCTCACGGTGACCGAGTTCCTGCTGCTTCAGGCCCTTGCCCAGCGGCCCGGCTTCGTGAAGTCGCGCGATCAGCTCATGGACGTGGCCTATGACGACCAGGTCTATGTGGACGACCGCACCATCGACAGCCACATCAAGCGTCTGCGCAAGAAGATGCGTGCCGTGGACGAGAACTTCTCGGCGATCGAGACGCTCTACGGCATCGGCTACCGCTACAACGAGGAGTGAGGGCGCCATGACTGCGCGTCCCGGGCCCGCACCGGCGGTGGATGTGCGCAGCCTGGCCTCGGTGCGCCGTGCCGTGCGGGCCCTCGGGGGACAGACGGGGGGCGGGGCAGACGGGTCCTGCCGGGGGAACGGAGGGGTCGGCTTCCGCCGGCCGGGTCATTCTCGGCGACGACTGGATGACCCCCGGCGCCGAGGGCGAGGTCCCTTCTCCCCGGCGGCGCGGTCTGATCACGCTCCAGAACAGCCCGCTGGCGCGCAAGATCATCACCTTCAACCTGCTCGGGCTGATCCTGCTTGTCGGGGGCATGTTGTGGTTCACGCCCTCGCGCGACAATCTCGTCTATCAGCGCGCGGCGGCCTTGGTGGCAGAGGCCGAGCTGATCGCCGATGTGGTGGAGGCCCGCCTGCCGACGGGCGTGCCGGTCAATCTCGCGGCTGGCGACGGGCTCGATGCCACAGAGACCTTCGCCCGGCTTGACCTGCGCGGCGGCACCGAGGCCCTGCTGTTCGACACGCAGGGATCCCTGGTCGCCCAGGCGATATCCGAAGGGGGGGCATCCGTTGCGGGGCTCGAACGGGGCGAGGACGGCACCCTTCTGACGAATGCCCTCAACAGACTGTGGGACATGGCGGCGGGTCTTCTCGCGCCTTCGGCCATCCCCCCCGCCGGGGCGGATCGCATCGCCGATGCCCGCGCGCTGGGCCTGCGGGCCCTCGAAGAGGGCACCGTGGTCGAGACCCGATCGGACAATGCCGGGCACACGGTCTTCGCCGTCGCCGCACCCGTTCTGCAGGATGGTCGCGCGGTGGGGGCGGTCGCGGTGCGCTCGGCTGCCGGAGAGATCGACAGGCTTGTCCGGCGCGAGCGGGAGCAGATGCTGCGCATGTTCATCGTGGGCGTCCTTGTGTCGATCGGCCTCAGCCTGATGCTGGCCTCGACGATCGCCAATCCGCTCTCCGATCTGGCCGCCGCGGCCGAACTCGGGCGCGATCGCAACGCCCGGGCCATGAGCCCCGGCCGCATCCGTATCCCGGATCTCACGGGGCGTCCGGACGAGATCGGACGGCTGTCGGCGGCCCTGCGGGGCATGGTGGCGGCGCTCTATGACCGCATCGAGGCCAACGAACAGTTCGCGGCCGACGTTGCGCATGAGATCAAGAACCCGCTCGCCTCGCTGCGCTCCGCGGTGGGGACGCTGCGCCTCGCCAGCCGCGAGGACCAGCGCCAGAAGCTGCTCGAGATCATCGAACATGATGTCCGCCGGCTCGACCGGCTGGTCAGCGACATCTCCAATGCCTCGCGCCTCGACAGCGAACTGGTCAAGGAAGAGGAGAAACCCTTCGACCTTCTGCGCCTGATCACCACCCTGAACGAACATCTGGGAGAGGAGGCGCGTGCCAAGGGCATCGAGTTCATCGCCGATCTGCCGGCACAGCCCATCATCGTCCATGGGCTGGAGAACCGCCTCGCGCAGGTCTTCGTCAACCTCATCACCAATGCCATCTCCTTCTGCGAGGAAGGCGATGCCATCCGCATCTGGGCGCGCAAGCGTGAGAACAGGGTTCTCGTGGTCGTCGAGGATACCGGCCCCGGCATCCCCGAGAACGCCCTGACAAAGATCTTCCAGCGCTTCTACAGCGAACGCCCGCCCGAGCATTTCGGCAACAATTCGGGGCTTGGCCTCGCCATCTCCAAGCAGATCGTCGAGGCGCATGGCGGGGTCATCTGGGCCGAGAACATCCGCCCCACCGATGCCGATCCCGCTTCCGAACCGCTCGGCGCCCGTTTCGTGGTCGGTCTGCCGGTCTAGGGGGGGGCGAAGGATGGAGGCCAGCGCACCCCTCCATGCATCCTGCATCGCCTGGGAGGATCGGGGCCTTCTGATCCTCGGTCCCTCCGGATCGGGCAAGTCGGCGCTCGCGCTCGAGATGATGGCCTGGGGCTGCACGCTGGTCGCCGATGACCGCGTGATCCTACGCCGCAAGGGGAGGCAAGTGATGGCCTCGGCCCCTCCGCCGATCCGCGGTCTGATCGAGGCACGGGGTATCGGCCTGCTGGAGGCGGAGGCCAGGGAGGAGGTCCCGCTTGCGGTGCTTCTCGATCTGGGGACGGCCGAGAAGGACCGCCTGCCCCCCTGGCGCGAGCGGGAGCTGCTTGGTGTGGCGCTCCCCTGTCTTCACAAGCCCGCGAGCGGCCCTATCGCCCCCGCCCTCCTCCAATATCTGAAATTTCACCGGCGCGAGCCGGCATCCCCGAGGATTCCATGACGTGCCCTGCCGCCCCTGCCGTCATCCCGCCGCCTCCGCCGCGGCCGGAGGGGATGCGCCCTGGGGTCGTGCTCGTTACCGGCCCCTCCGGCGCGGGCCGCACCACCGCCATCCGCGCGCTCGAGGATCTGGAATTCGAGGTTATCGACAATCTGCCGCTCTCCCTGCTGCCCCGCCTGCTCGAAGGACCGCCGCATGGTCGGCCGCTCGCACTCGGGATCGATCCGCGCAACCGCGATTTCGGCGTCGAACCCCTTCTGGCTGCCGTCGAGCGCATCGCCCGGCGCTCCTGCTGTGAACTGCTCTATCTCGATTGCCGCGAGGATGTTCTGCTGCGCCGCTTCTCCGAGACGCGCCGCCGGCATCCGCTGGCCCCCGACGGCGCCCCAGCCACCGGCATCGCCCGTGAGCGCGCCTTGCTGGTCCCGGTACGCGACCGGGCGGATGTGATCATCGACACCAGCAGCCTCACCCCGCACGAACTGCGCGCCGCCATCGAGCGCCGCTTCGCCCCTGCCGAGGGGCGCCCCTTTGCCATCACTGTCGAAAGCTTCTCCTACCGCAGCGGCCTGCCGCCAGAACTGGACCTTGCGCTGGACTGCCGCTTCCTGCGCAACCCCCATTGGGATGAAGCCCTGCGCCCCCGCGACGGGCGTGATGCGGCGGTGGCCGCCTTCGTCGCGGCGGATCCGCGCTACGCCCCCTTCCTGGCGGGGCTCGAAACGCTCCTTCTTGCGCTGCTGCCTGCCTATCGCGAGGAGGGGAAGTCGCATCTGGCCATCGGGCTGGGCTGCACAGGCGGGCAACATCGTTCCGTCACTGTGGCTGAACATCTGGGCAAGACCCTTGCACAGGCCGGGTGGCGGGTGTCTATACGGCATCGGGAACTGGAGCGGCGCGCCGCGGCCGATGGCGCCGCCGATCGGGGATGAGGACGTGAACGGCACAGCCATTCTGCCGGCCCGAAGCCTGCGGCCCTGTCCGCAAGGGGAGGAGGCCGGGCGCCATGCCGCCCCAGCCATGCTGCGCAGGGGCCTGTCATGATCGGGATCGTCATCGTCGCCCATGGGGGCCTCGCGCGCGAATACCTCGCCGCGGTGGAACATGTCGTCGGCCATCAGGACGGGGTGCGCGCCATCACCATCCTTCCCGATGACGACCGCGCCCGCAAGCAGGCCGAGATCTGCGAGGCCGCCGATGCCGTGGACGAAGGCGACGGGGTCATCATCGTCACCGACATGTTCGGCGGCTCGCCATCGAATCTGTCCCTGCGCGCCTGCGGCGTCTGCAACCGCCGCATCCTCTACGGGGCTAATCTGCCGATGCTGATCAAGCTTGCCAAATCGCGCCGCAAATCCCTTCCCGAGGCGGTCGCCGCCGCCCTCGAGGCCGGCCGCAAATACATCGACTGTCAGATCGTGGGCGAGGATCTCAGCCGCGCCACGGGCACCTGAGCCGCCGACCCGATGGCCTATCGTCGGCTTCGCATCCGCAACATCAAGGGCCTGCATGCCCGCGCCTCCGCCCGTTTCGTGGAGGTCGTCGAGGCCCATGACGCCACGGCGACGGTCACCAAGGACGGCATGGTGGCCTCCGGCGATTCGATCATGGGGCTGCTGATGCTCGCCGCCGGGATCGGCAGCGAGATCGAGGTCACCACCGAAGGCCCCGAGGCCGAGAAGCTCGCCGATGCGATCGCCGCTCTGGTGGAGGATCGTTTTGGCGAGGGCGAATAGCCGCCCCTCCCCCGCGCCGCCTTTCCTGCGCCCGCCCGCCGCCCTGTTTCACGTGAAACAGTCTCAGCGAGTCGGTACCGGCCTCTCTCCGCGATAGTCGTAGAAGCCGCGCCCCGTCTTGCGGCCGAGCCAGCCCGCCTCGACATATTTCACCAGCAGCGGACAGGGGCGGTATTTCGTGTCGGCCAGCCCGTCATGCAGCACGTTCATGATGGCCAGACAGGTGTCGAGCCCGATGAAATCCGCCAGCTCCAGGGGCCCCATCGGGTGATTCGCCCCGAGTTTCAGCGAGCTGTCGATGGCCGTCACCGTGCCCACCCCTTCATAGAGGGCATAGACCGCCTCGTTGATCATCGGCATCAGGATGCGGTTGACGATGAAGGCCGGGAAATCCGCCGCCAGGGCCGGCGTCTTGCCCAGCCGCTCCACGACCCCCTTCAGCGTCTCATAGGTCTCGTCCGAGGTGGCGATGCCCCGGATCAGTTCCACCAGCTGCATCACCGGCACCGGATTCATGAAGTGCAGCCCCATGAAGCGGTCGGGCCGGTCGGTGCGACTGGCCATCCGGGTGATGGAGATGGAGGATGTGTTGGTGGCCAGGATCGTGTGCGGCGCACAATGCGGCACCAGCCCCTCGAAGATCGTCGTCTTGACGGCTTCGTTCTCCGTCGCGGCTTCCACCACCAGATCGAGGGGCCCCAGGGCCGACAGATCCGGCGTCGTGCGGATCCGCGCCAGGGCGGCCTCGCGCTGGGCGCGGTCGATCGTGCCGCGCGCCAGCTGGCGATCGAGATTCCGGGCCACCACCGCTTTGCAGGCGGCCAGGGCCTCGGGATTCGTGTCGGTCACGAGCACCTCATAGCCGGCAAGGGCAAAGACATGGGCAATCCCGTTGCCCATCTGCCCGGCGCCGACCACACCCACCCGCTCGATCGCCATCTGTGCCCCCTTGCGTCCTCCGTTCATGCTGCCGATGCAGCATAGGCCCCGCTGCCCGCCCGGCAAGATGCAGAAAAATCGTCTGCAATTGCCATGTTCATCCTTTGTCAAGATCTGTCGCCGATCCTGCCACTTGCCTGGCATGATCGGTGGGGGCCATGCGACACGACACCATTCCGCAAGAGGGGCTGAGCTATGCGCCCTGCCGCTACGGCTCCTCGCGACTGCTGTTCCGCGGCCCGCGACGGCCGCTCGATGGGCGCTACATCGCCTTTGTTGGAGGGGCGGAAACCTATGGCCGATTCCTTGCCCGACCCTTCCCCGCCCTGGTGGAAGAAGCCCTGGGCGAAATCTGCGTGAATTTCGGACAGGTCAATGCCTCGGTGGATGCCTTCCTGGCCGAACCGGCGGTCACCACGGCCTGCCGCGAAGCTACCCTCACCGTGGTCGAGGTGATGGGCGCAGCCAATCTGTCCAACCGCTTCTATACGGTGCACCCGCGCCGCAACGACCGCTTCCTGCGGGCCTCGTCGATCATGCGGGCCGTCTTCCCCGAGGTAGACCTGGCCGAGATCTGCTTCACACGCCATCTGCTCGGCCATCTGCATGCCATGGCGCCCGAACGTTTTCCCATCCTGCGCGAAGAGCTGCAGACCGCCTGGTCGGCCCGCATGCGCAGCTTCCTCGAACGGATCGGGCCGCGCACGCTGCTGCTGTGGTTCTCCCCCCACCTGCCATCCGACCTGCCCTGGGAAGAGCATCCCCAGCCCCTCCTGCGCGAGCCGCTGTTTGTCACCCGCCGGATGCTGGATAGCCTGCGTCCGCTGGTGCGGGGGGTGATCATGGTCCAGCCCTGGCTGGCGCCCTGCAACGGCGAAGCGAGGGGCTGATCTGCCGCCCGCAGGACAGGGGGGGCGGCCGCAGGTCTGCTGGGCGCAGCCGCCCATCGCGAGGCTGCGGCCGCCCTTGCCGCCTCCATCAGGGCGTTTCTGGCACCGGAAGCGTCAGGAAGCCCGGGGATCGCCCAGCCCCCCCCGACGCCCCTGACGCGGACCCGGTCAGAGCTTCTCGGTCAGCGCCGGCACGGCCTCGAAGAGATCGGCCACCAGACCATAATCCGCCACCTGGAAGATCGGGGCCTCCGGATCCTTGTTGATGGCCACGATGGTCTTGGAATCCTTCATCCCGGCAAGATGCTGGATCGCGCCCGAGATCCCCAGCGCCACATAGAGATCGGGGGCCACGACCTTGCCGGTCTGGCCCACCTGCCAGTCATTCGGGGCATAGCCTGCATCCACCGCCGCGCGGGAGGCGCCGACCGCCGCACCCAGCCTGTCCGCAAGCTTCTCGACGATCTGGAAGCCTTCCTTGGACCCGATGCCGCGCCCGCCCGACACGACGACGCGCGCGCTGGTCAGCTCCGGCCGGCCCGACTTGGCCACCCGGTCCTCGACCCATTGCGAAAGACCGGGATCGGACACGCCCGGCGCCGCCTCGATCGGCGCGCTGCCCCCCCGGGGCGCTGCATCGAAACCAGCTGTGCGAATCGTCAGCACCTTGATCCGGTCGGAGGATTGCACGGTCTGAAGCGCATTGCCCGCATAGATCGGCCGCTCGAAGGTCTCGGCGTCCCGGATCGCGGTCACGTCCGAGATCACCATGACATCCAGAAGCGCCGCCACCCGCGGCAGGATGTTCTTGGCATCCGCCGTTGCCGGCGCCACGACATGCGTGAACCCCGGCGCAAGCGCCACCACCAGATCGGCCGCGGGTTCCGCCAGGCGATGCCCCAGGGCAGCATCCTCGGCCAGCAGGACCTTCGCCACCCCCTCGATCGTCGCCGCCTCTTCGGCCGCCGCCCGGGGCCCCATCACGAGGACCGTCACATCGCCCAGCGCACGGGCGGCCGTCACCGCCTTGGCCGTGGCATCGAAGCCCAGCCCGTCATTCGTCACATCCGCAATCAGGAGGACCGCCATCACACCACTCCCGCGCCTTTCAGCATGTCCACAAGCTCATCGACCGACTTGGCGATCACTCCGGCCTTGCGGCTGGGGGGCTCCCGCGTCTCGATCACCCGAAGCCGCGGAGCCACATCCACGCCGTAATCGGCGGGCGTCTTCTCCTCCAGAGGCTTCTTCTTCGCCTTCATGATGTTGGGCAGAGACGCATAGCGCGGCTCGTTGAGGCGCAGATCCACCGTGATCACCGCCGGAAGCCGGACGCTCACGGCCTGAAGCCCGCCATCCACCTCGCGCACGACGGTGGCCGTCTCGCCCTCCACCTTGATCTCGGACGCAAAGGTCGCCTGTCCCCAGCCCAGCAGGGCCGCCAGCATCTGCCCCGTGGCATTCATGTCGTTGTCGATCGCCTGCTTGCCGCAGAGGATGAGGCCCGGCTGCTCCTCCTTCGCGATCGCCGCCAGGATCTTGGCCACCGCCAGGGGCTCGATGTCCTGATGGACATCCTCCGAGGCCACCACGAGGATCGCCCGATCCGCCCCCATGGCCAGGGCCGTGCGCAGCGTCTCCTGCGCCTGACGGACGCCGACGGACACCGCCACCACCTCCGAGGCCAGACCCGCCTCCTTAAGGCGGATCGCCTCCTCGACGGCGATCTCGTCAAAGGGGTTCATCGACATCTTGACATTGGCGAGATCGACCCCCGTCCCGTCCGACCTGACGCGGACCTTGACGTTGTAGTCGATCACGCGCTTCACGGGCACGAGGACCTTCATCGGCGCGCTCCTTCGGGGATGACGTTTCCGCCCTGCCTGTTAACGCGCCGCGCGGCCGGACGACAGGGCAAAACCGACACCCCCTGTCGTGCCGACGCCGCGTCGGCCCCCCGTAGAGCGCCGATGCCCCTTTCCTTTCAGGCGATCCGCAGCACCAGCTTGCCGATCACCCCCCCCGCCTCGAGCCGTCGATGGGCCTCGGCCGCCTGATCGAGCGGTAGCTCTGCCGCGATCACCGGCGCCAGCCGTCCCTGATCCAACAGCGGCCACACCTCCCGGCGCAGCGATGCCGCAATCGCGGCCTTTTCGGCGACGGAACGGGGGCGCAGGGTCGAGCCCGTGATCGTCAGACGCCTGCGCATGACCAGGCCCAGGTCGCACTCGGCCCGTGCGCCCTGAAGATGGGCGATCTGGACGAGGCGCCCCCCCTCTGCCATGGCCAGCAGATTGCGCCCCAGATAGGCGCCCCCGACCATGCACAGCACGACATCGGCGCCCCCCGCCTCGCGCAGGATGGCGACGAAATCCTCCTGATGGCGGTCGATCCCGCGCTCGGCGCCGAGCCGTTCGCAGGCGGCCACCCGCTCCGGCCCTGCAGCGGTGGCGAAGACGCGCACCCCAAAGGCCCGGGCCAGCTGGATCGCGGTCGTGCCGATACCGGAGGCCCCGCCATGGACCAGAAGGCGCTCCCCTCCCCGCAATCCCGCCTGCAGGAAGACATTGGACCACACGGTGAAGAGCGCCTCGGGCAGGCAGGCAGCCTCGCGCAGGGTCATCCCGGCCGGAACGGGCAGGCAATGGGCCGCCGGAACCACGGCATGTTCGGCATAGCCCCCGCCAGGCAGCAGCGCACAAACCGCATCCCCCGGGGCAAAACCGGCCACCCCCGGCCCCAGGGCGTCCACATATCCCGCCCCTCGACGCCCCGGCAGATCCGAGGCGCCGGGCGGGGGCGCATAAAGTCCGGCGCGCTGGAGCAGGTCGGGCCGGTTCACACCGGCATAGGCCAGACGCAGGCGCAGCTCGCCGGGCCCCGGCTCGGGGATGGGCCGCTCCTGGCAGACCAGCACATCCGGCCCCCCAGGCCGGGCGATCGCCACAGCCCTCATGACGAGGATCCCGGCGGTCCCGGTTGCCTGTCTGACGTTCCCCGCGTCCCCTCCCGCGTTCCCCCCCGGCAGATCGAGCGGCGGCTGGGGGGCGCGGATGCGCCCCAGGATCCAGCCCAGAGGCGCCGCCAGCGGGCGCAGCGCCGGATTGGCCGAAGCCCCGGCCTTCCACTTTTCGAAGGCCATCACCTCGTCGATGCGGCGGTCCACGAAGGCCCGGCTGTGTTCGAGACCCGGGCTGTCATCGCCCAGCCGGTAGAGCACGGCCGAACCCAGCACGGCCGAAAGCGTCGCCCGCTTGGTATACCAGTTGCCATCGCGCGAGGAATCGCCCAGCGCCGTCCAGATCGCATCCGCTGTCTCCCACAGCAGGCGCGCCCCCAGGACGGCATTCTGCGGCAGGGCAAAGAGCGCGACCGACCGGCGCAGGACTTCACGGTCTTCCGTCGCGGCCAGGCGGGCCTTGACGGCATGGGCGATCCGGTCGCGCATCCGCATCCCGGAGAGATCCGCCCCCGCCAGCGCGGCGAGCATCGCGCGATCACCCTCGCGGTGCCAGTCGGCGGCCAGATCGACCGCCCCCCCCGGACAGGCACCGCGCGCCTCGCCCAGGGTCAGCTCTGCGTCGCGCGCAGCCTGGCGGAAGGCCTTGTCGGACCAGCCGTCAAAGGGGACATGGGGCAGGATCGCCCGCAGCAGCGCCCGGCGTGTCGGATCTCCGCGGAACTCCTCGTCTTCGGTCATCCCTGTTCCTCCGCACGGCTGGACAGCGCCGCCCCCCCTTGGTATAGGCCGGCACCTCCCGCATGGACATGCGAAACTCGAACCCGAAAGGTGGTGACAACCCCCATGCAGGTCTCCGTCCGCGACAACAACGTCGATCAGGCGCTCCGCGCGCTCAAGAAGAAGTTGCAGCGCGAAGGAATCTTCCGCGAAATGAAGCTGAAGCAGCATTTCGAGAAGCCGTCCGAGAAGCGCGCCCGCGAGAAGGCCGAGGCGATTCGCCGTCAGCGCAAGCTCGCGCGGAAGAAGGCGCAGCGCGAAGGGCTTCTCTGAAGCCCGCCTGACGATGCGCGGCCGATCAGGGCCCCCGCGGCGCAAGCCCGGGGGTCTTTTCTGTTTTTGCTGTTGTCGGCCGGCCTGTTGCCGCCCGGAACCGCCTGCCTCAGACCGGCAGCAGCCCGGCCATCGCCGCCCCCTCGAGCAGCGAAGACGCGACATGATGGGCATGGGCCCCCTGCGTCGGATGCAGATCGGGGACCTGCACGACCGTGAGCCCCGCCGCATGGGCCGCGCGGGCGCCGGTCTCGCTGTCCTCGAAGGCCAGGGCGCGGGCCGGCGGCACGCCCAGCCGATCGACCGCCAGCAGATAGGCATCGGGCGCCGGCTTGGGGGCGGCCACATCATCGAAGGTCACCACGGTGCGGAAATGCCGCGCCAGGCCGGCCATCCGCAGCTTGTCCTCTGCCGGACCACGGCGCGAGGAGGTGGCCAGCGCCAGCGGGATCCCCGCCGCTGCGATCTGCTCCAGAAGCTCGATCGCGCCGGGCTTGAGGGGGATGCCCTGCGCGAACCGCTCGATGCAGAGACGGTCCCATGCCGCAAGGAAGGCGGAGAGATCGACGGCCGTCCCCACATGCTCGCCGATCAGTTGCACCCGCGTCCGGTCGTCGATGCCGGCCAGACTTTCGAAGAACTCCCCCGAAACGGGCAGGCCCAGGGCCGCGCAGGCCTCGACGCCGGCGGCGTTGCACAGCGATTCGGTGTCGATCAGCGTGCCGTCGAGGTCGAAGACGACAGCATCGTAACGGGATGTCATGGCGGGCTCCGGTCTGCGGGGCGGAGGTAGCCGGCCCTGTCCGCCCTGTCAAAGCCGCAGGCGAAAGCGGTGAAAGCCGCCCGGGGCCGGCCCGATCGGCTCGATCCGCCCGCTCTCCCCGGCCTGACCCTCGGCCTTCGCGCCCGCCCCGAGATGGGCCAGCGCCCCCGGACCGCTGTCGAACCAGGCCGCCGTGCCGGGCATCGGCACGAAATCCCAGTCGGCCCGGCTTTCCCGGCCTGCGGGAACACGGCCAAGGCGGGCGATCACGAGATCGCGGATCGCCGCCGGCGCCGCGCAGACAAGCCGCCCCCCCTTGCCTGCGGTGGCGGCCCGATGGGAACTGGTGGCGACGAGAAAGCGGTCGTCATCCCCCACCGGCCGGCCGGCATGCCGCAGATCGCGGATGCGCCCGCCGCCCCCCGGCCGCGCCCGCCCCTCGGGGTCCGTCGCCGCCTCGCGGGAGAGGTCGATGCGCCAGGACAGGCCATGGATCACCTCGAACTGCCAGGCGGGCCATCGGCGATCGATGAGCGGCTGATCCGTCTCGCCGGGGCAGAGACGATGGAAGACCGCCGCCGACTGCTCGAGTCGCTCGCGCAGGGCGGCCCCTGACATTTCGAGGATACAGAGCGTGTTGAGATGGATGTAGAGGCCGGCCGCCTCGCGCAGGCGCACCGGGCCGGGGGCGATGTCAACATAGTTGAAGGGCCCGCCCCGCCCGCCGGTCCGGAACGGGGCCACCGCCGACAGCAGCGGCAGTTCCGATTCGGGGCGCCCATCGAGGATCGCCTGCGCCGCCTCGCGCTGCGCCTCGGCCACGAAGGCGAGGACAGGATCGGGCCTGACAAGCGCGAAATGGCTCGAGAGCGGCCGCTCTGCCTGCCCCACCACGCGCTCGAGCCGCTCCAGCAGGCGGAGATGACGAGGCCGGGCCACGGCCTCCACCCCCGGATCGGGGGGCAGATCGGGAGGCACGGGCACGGCCTGCACGGCATGACCCGCAAGGCGCCATCCCTCGGCCTGCCGGACCAGATCGAGATCGATCACCCCGACATGACTGCCGTGAAAACCCGGCTGGACGGCGGGGCGCCCCCACAGCGTCCCGGCCTGTGCATCGACCCCGGCCATGCCCTCCCAGCCCGGGCCCGGAAAGACACGATGCGAATGCCCCAGCACCAGCACATCGAGACCCGCCCGCGCCGCCAGCGGCAGGGCGGCATCCTCCGCCCCCGGCTCTCCGGTGTCGGGACCGATCCCCGTATGGCACAGACCGATCACGAGATCCGCCCCGTCCCGCCGCAGCCGCGCCGCCTCGGCATGCGCGGCGGCGGTCATGTCGTCGGCCTTCAGGCCCCCTGCGGCGGCCAGCCCGGCCCAGGCAGCCGTCTGGGGGGGGCAGGACACCCACAAGGCCGATCCGCAACCGGTGCCGCCTGGCCGCTCGGTCCTCCATCTCGCAGGGCAGGATCGTTGAAGGCAGAGCAACGGGCCGGCCCATCCCGTCACACAGATTGGCACAGAGCACCGGAAAGGATGCCCCCGCGAAGGCCCTGCGCAGGACATCCAGGCCCTGGTCGAAGTCATGGTTGCCCAAGGCTGCCGCATCATGGCCCAGCACGGCCATCGCCGCGACGACGGGATGGGGCTCTGGCTCCGCTCCTTCGGCCAGCGGATCGGTCAGCAGGCTCCCCGTGAGCATGTCGCCATTGTCGAGCAGCAGGACGGCAGCCCCCGCTGCCTCGCCCTCGGCGCGCAGCCGCCGGATCAGCGTCCCGGCCTGCGCAAGACCCGTGGCCGGTGCAGGCCGGGCCTCGTAATAGTTCCAGGCCAGCAGATGACCATGGAGATCCGTGGTGGCCAGAAGGCGCAGCCGCACCCGCCCCCTTCCCCTGACCAGTTCGCCATGCCTGTCCCTGTCCCATCACAACCCCCGGTTGCGGGGGCGGCCCGGCGGAGATCTTGCCGCGGCAGACGGAAAAGATAAGGCCACGGCATGACTTTCGTGCAGACTGTGGCATTTCCCGGCATCGCCTTCGGCGCAGGCGGACTTGACCGTGCGGCGCATCTGCGCCGGCAGGATGGCGCCGCAGCGCAAGGGCCGGGCACGCTTCTGCGCTTCTGCGGCGGCGATCCGCTGATGGCGGAAGAGGGTCTGACGCTCTGGCGCGAACGCGTTCCCGGCCGGCCCGAGGGAGCGGTGTTCCTGGGTCTCGAGGGGGGACGTCCGCTGTGGGCGCTCGAGGCCGCCGCCGGCACGCCGGCCCCGGCTGGGACGGTCTGGGCGGGGCTGCGCGGCATCATGTCGCAGCTCCCCGCCCCCGAGGCCGAGGCGGCCGCCACCGCCCGGGCGCTGCTCGGCTGGCATGCGAATCACGGCTTCTGCGCGGCCTGCGGCGCGCCCACCCGCATGGCCGAGGCCGGCTGGCGGCGCGATTGCCCCGCCTGCGGGGCGACGCATTTCCCGCGCACCGATCCGGTTGTCATCATGCTGGTCACGCGCGGCAATGCGGTGCTTCTGGCCCGCAATCCCCTCTGGCCGCCCGGCATGCATTCGCTGCTGGCAGGCTTCATGGAACCGGGCGAGACGGTCGAAGCCGCCGTGCGTCGCGAGGTGCAGGAGGAGGCGGGCGTGCAGGTCGGCCGGGTGGGCTATCTCGCCAGCCAGCCCTGGCCCTTTCCAGCCTCCCTGATGCTCGGGATGCGGGCCGAGGCCCTGACCACCGAGATCGCCATCGACCGCGAGGAGATCGAATCGGCCTCCTGGGTCAGCCGCGAACGCCTGATGGCCGTATTCATGGGGCGCGATCCTGCGATCCGGGCGCCACGTTCGGGCTCCATCGCAGGGGCGATCCTGCGCGAATGGCTTGCCGGCCGGATCGCTCCGGCCCCATAGCTCGGACATTCAGGGAACGCAGCGCATGGACTTCATCCTACGCGTGGACATCGCCGCCCCCGTGGCCCATGTCTTCGCCCAGGCGACCGATTTCGCCGCCTTCGAACGGGAGGCGCTGCGCCGCGGGGCCGTCCTGCGGCGGCTCGACCGGATGCCGCATCCGGGCCCCGGTTCAACCTGGCATGCGGTCTTTCCCTTCCGCGGCCGCGAACGGGAGGTGGAGCTGCGGCTCGACCGGCTCGAGAGCCCGCTTCTGGCCGAAGGCCATTTCCGCGGCCAGAGCTTCCGGGGACGGCTCCGCGCCGAATGCCTCGCGCTTTCGCGGATGACGACGCGGCTGACCCTCAGCCTCACGGTCGAGGGGCAGAACCTGGCCGCGAGGCTCGCGTTGCAATCCCTGCGGCTGGGCCGGGCAAGGATCGAGAAACGGGCGTCTGCGCGCCTTGCCAAATGGCGCACGAGGTCGAAGCGCACTGGCAAGCCCGCCCGGCACAGCCCTAAGAGACCCGGCCCCACGCCGTCCCCCCTCGTCGGCCCGCCCCAGCCCGCCGGCCCGTGCGGCCCGGCCGCGGTCAGCCGTAACGGACGGCGATCACCTCGTAGCTCTTCTCGCCGCCGGGGGTGCGCACCTCGACCGAATCGCCCACCCCCTTGCCGATCAGCGCCCGGGCCAGGGGCGAGCGGATGTTGAGAGTCCCCCCTTCGATATCGGCCTCGTATTCGCCGACGATCTGGTAGGTGCGTTCCTCCTCGCTGTCCTCGTCCACCAGCGTCACGGTGGCGCCGAACTTGATGGGCCCCGAGAGCTTGGCCGGATCGATGACCTCGGCGAGAGAGAGGACACCCTCGAGCTCCTTGATGCGCCCCTCGATGAAGCTCTGCTTTTCCTTGGCCGAATGGTATTCGGCGTTCTCCGAAAGGTCGCCATGGGCGCGCGCCTCGGCGATGGCGGCGATGATCTCGGGCCGATCGACGGACTTCAGGCGCTTGAGCTCCTCCTCGAGCTTCTCGTAGCCCTGACGGGTGAGCGGGATCTTCTCCATCGGTCCTGTTTCCGTTTCCTGCACGGCGGAGGCAGGTTGAAACCCACCCGCAGCCCCGAAGTCAAGAGGAGGCGCGCGGCTTGCGATTGCCCTTCGCCTTGCGACTCTCTAGGTCGGAGAGCGAAGGCGCAAGAGGGAACCGGGATGGCAGAGATCGCGCGCGAGAGCATGGATTACGACCTGGTGATCGTCGGGGCGGGGCCGGCGGGCCTGTCTGCGGCGATCCGGGCCAAACAGGTTGCCCCCGATCTGTCCGTGGTCGTGCTCGAGAAGGGGTCGGAGGTCGGCGCGCATATCCTGTCGGGGGCGTTCTCGATCCGGTGGGCCTCGACCGGCTGCTGCCCGACTGGAAGGCGCGCGGGGCCCCGCTCGATGTGCCGGTGACCGAGGACCGCTTCCATCTGCTGGGGATGGGCGGCTCGATGCGGATCCCCAACCGCATCATGCCGCCGCTCATGAACAATCACGGCAACTACATCGTCTCGATGGGCAATGTCTGCCGCTGGCTGGCGCGGCAGGCCGAGGAGCTGGGGGTCGAGATTTTCCCCGGCATGGCCTGTTCCGCGCTGGTGATGGAGGGCGATCGCGTCGCCGGTGTCGTCGCCGGCGAGATGGGCCTCGTGCCGGGCGAGGACGGCCGCCCCGTCCCCGGCCCCGCCTATGAGCCCGGGATGGAGCTGCGCGGCAAGTATGTCCTGCTCGCCGAAGGGGTGCGCGGCTCGCTCAGCCAGCAGGTCATCGCCCGCTACGGCCTCGCCGAAGGGCGGGAACCGCAGAAATACGGTCTCGGCATGAAGGAGCTCTGGGAGGTGCGCCCGGAGATGCACGCGCCGGGCCGCGTGCTGCACACCATGGGCTGGCCCCTGGGCAAGGGGGCCGGCGGCGGGGGCTTCGTCTATCACCTGAATGACCGGCAGGTCTATGTGGGCTTCGTCGTCCATCTGAACTACCGCAACCCCCATCTCTACCCCTACATGGAGTTCCAGCGCTGGAAGCACCATCCGCTGATCCGCGAGGTGCTCGAGGGCGGCCGGCGCATCGCCTATGGCGCGCGTGCCATCAATGAAGGGGGGTGGCAGTCCCTGCCGCGCCTCGTCTTTCCGGGCGGGGCGCTGCTGGGCTGCTCGGCAGGCATGGTCAATGTCCCCCGCATCAAGGGCAACCACAACGCCATGCTCTCGGGCATCCATGCCGCCGAGGCCGCCGCAGCGGCCATCGCCGCAGGACGCGAAGGCGATCTGCTCGAGGATTACGAGGCCGCCGTGCGCAACGGCGACATCGCCCGCGACCTGCGACCGGTCGCGAATGTCAAGCCGCTGTGGTCGCGCTACGGGCTTCTGGCCTCGCTCGGGGCGGGGGGCTTCGACATGTGGACGCAGACTCTGTTCGGCCGCTCGGTCTTCGGCACGCTGCGCCACGGCAAGACCGATGCCGCCAGCACCGAACCGGCCGCCCGGCACCCGAAGATCGACTATCCCAGACCGGACGGCGTCATCTCCTTCGACCGGCTGACCAATGTCGCCTTCTCCGGCACCAATCACGAGGAGAGCCAGCCCCCCCATCTGCGGCTCAAGGACCCGACCGTGCCGATCCGGGTCAATCTGCCCGTCTATGACGAACCCGCCCAGCGCTATTGCCCGGCCGGAGTCTACGAGGTCGTCCAGGAGGCCGGCGAGCCGCGCTTCCGCATCAACTTCCAGAACTGCGTCCACTGCAAGACCTGCGACATCAAGGACCCCTCGCAGAACATCGTCTGGACAGTGCCACAAGGCGGAGACGGGCCGAACTATCCCAACATGTGACGCCCCTCCCCCGCGTCCGGGCCCCTCCTGTCCTGCGAAATCCCGCCGGGCAGGGGGACGGGGCCGCCACGCGGTTGCAGCGCCGGCGCAGCAGGCCTAACGATTCCGACGGACAGAAGAGGACCGATCCCTTGCCCGTCATGCCGGCCTGCTGGCGTCCCTGCACCCTTGCGGCAGTCCTGCGGATCGCCGCAGTCCTGCTGCCTGCCGGCGCGGCCGCCGAGGCGCCGGCGGGGGATTATCTTGCAGCCCGCGCAGCCCTGGCCGCGCATGACCACGCCGCGGCCGCGCCGATCATCGCCCGCGCGCTCGAGGCCGACCCGACGAATCCCATGCTTCTGGAGGGGGCCGTCGTCGCCGCCCTCGCACTCGGCGATCCTGATGCCGCCGCCGAAGCCGCCACCGCACTGGCCGAGGCCGGCATCGCCAGCCCGCCCGCCCGCCTTGCCACCCTGACGCGGCGTGTCCGCGACGGCGACTGGCAGGGGCTTCTGTTCGAGATCGAGGCCGGGCGCGGCGCCGGACCGCTGCTCGACGGGCTGGCCCAAGGCTGGGCCCGGCTCGGCCAGGGCGATCTCCCGGCCGCCCTCGCTGCCTTCGACACCATGGCCCGGCAGGACGGTCTTGCCGCCTTCGCCCTGACGCACAAGGCCCTTGCGATGGCCGCCTCGGGCGACCGGGAGGGGGCCGTTGCGCTGCTGTCGGATCTGGACGGCCGCGGTCCGGCTCGCGCCCGCCGCAGCCTGATCGCCCTGGCCGAACTGCTGGGCGGGTTGGGCCGTCAGGCCGAGGCCGTGACCCTTCTCGACGAGACGCTGGGCCGGGATCTCGACCCCACCCTTGCGGATCTGCGCGCCCGTCTTGCCGCGGGCGAGGCGATCCCCTTCACGGTGGCCCCGGACGCCACGGCCGGCCTTGCCGAAGGGCTCTACGGCATTGCGGCCATCGCCGCCGAAGGCGATCCGCTGACTGCGCTGCTCTATGCCCGGGCGGCGCTGGTTCTGCGCCCTTCCCATGCCGATGCCGCGCTGCTGGCGGGGCAGGCGCTCGAACAGCTCGGCCAGCCCGAGGCGGCCCGTGCCGCCTATGCCCTGGTGGATCCGGCCGATCCGGCCTTCCTGACCGCCGAGATGAGCCGCGCGGCCAGCCTGCGCCGCTCGGGGCAGGGCGAACTGGCCGCCGAGATCCTCCAGAGCCTTGCCCGCGCCCATCCCGGCCAACCCGAACTGGAGACGACGCTGGGCGACACGCTGCGCACGCTGTCGCGTTTTGCCGAGGCCGAGGCCGCCTATGACCGCGCCATCGCCGCCCATGCCGAAGAGGACGGCCCGCTCTGGTTCGTCCACTATGTCCGCGCCATCGCCCGACAGGCCCAGGACAACTGGGCCGGAGCCGAGGCCGATCTGCGCCGCGCGCTGGAGCTGCGCCCCGGCCAGCCGCAGCTGCTCAACCATCTGGGCTATTCGCTCGTCGAGCGGGGCGAATCGCTCGAGGAGGCGCTGGCCATGATCGAGGAGGCCGTCGCGGCCGAGCCGCGCAACGGCGCCATCGTGGACAGCCTCGGCTGGGCCTTCTTCAAGCTCGGCCGCTACCCGGAGGCGGTGAGGGAACTCGAACGCGCGGCCGAACTTCTGCCTCTCGATCCGGTCATCAATGATCATCTGGGCGATGCCTACTGGAAGGTGGGCCGCCTGCGCGAGGCCCGTTTCCAGTGGCGGCGCGCGCTGAGCTTCGACCCCGAGCCCACGGAGGCCGAGCGCATCCGGCGCAAGCTGGAGCAGGGGCTCGATGCGGTGGAGGCCGCCGGGACGGAGGACGGACAGGATGGCGCGCCCACCCCGGTCGCGGAGGGCATGCAGGGTGGATAGGGGATTCGCACCAGCCAAGATCAACCTCGCGCTCCATGTCACCGGGCGACGCGCGGACGGCTATCACGATCTCGACAGTCTCGTGGTCTTTGCCGGGGCGGGTGACCAGCTCACGGTGCTGCCGGCGACCACCCTGTCGCTGAGCGTCACGGGGCCCTTCGCAGAGGGCGTGCCCGCGGGCGAAGACAATCTCGTGCTGCGGGCGGCCCGCGCGCTCGCCAGGGCTCGACAGGTGGAGAAGGGGGCCACGATCCGCCTGGCCAAGATGCTGCCGCATGCCGCGGGGATCGGCTCGGCCTCGGCCGATGCGGCCGCCGCCATCCGCCTGCTGGCCAGCTTCTGGGGGGTGGAGCCTCTTGCCCCCGACGATCCCGAGGTGCTCGCCCTGGGATCCGACGTGCCGGCCTGCCTGATGGCGCCGCGCCCGCTGCGGATGCGCGGGCGGGGCGAAGCGATCGAGCCCCTCCCCCCGCTGCCCGCCTGCGGGCTCGTGCTCGTCAATCCCGGGGTGCCGGTTCCCACGGCGGCGGTCTTTGCCGCGCTCGGCCCGGCCGCAGGCGATCCGCTGCCCCCCCTGCCCGAAGCGCCCGATGCCGAAGGCCTGGCGGCCTGGATCGGACAGACCCGCAACGACCTGCAACCCCCGGCCGAGACGCTTGCCCCGCCGGTGACCGAGGCGCTGGCCCTGCTGCGCCGCCAGCCTGGCGTGCTCGCCGCCACGATGTCCGGCTCGGGCGGGACCTGCGTCGGCATCACGCGCGACATCGGAACGGCCCGGCGGGCCGCCCGCGCGCTCCAGATCGCCCGGCAGGGCTGGTGGGTGGCCCCGGCCCCTCTGCTCGCCGCCTGAAGAGGCCCTCAGGCCGTCCGCGTCACCACGAAATCGGCCAGATCGGTCAGGATCCGGCGCAGCGGATGATCCGGCAGCGCGGCCAGCGCGGCCTTGGCACGCCCGGCCCAGGCGAGGGCCTCGGCCCGGGTCGAGGCCAGCGCGCCATGGCGCTCCATCAGGGCGCGGGCCTGCGCCACATCGCCGTCCGCCAGCTCCCCCCGTCCGAGGACCCGGCGCCAGAAGAGGCGCTCCTCCTCGTCGGCGGCGGCAAGGGCGCGGATCACGGGCAGGGTCATCTTGCCTTCGCGCAGATCGTCGCCGCGGTTCTTGCCGATCCCCGCATCTCCTTCGATGTCGAGAAGGTCATCGGCGATCTGGAAGGCAATGCCCAGCGCATCGCCATAGCGCCGCAGGGCCTCTTCCCGGGCCGCATCCGCCCCGGCGACGACGGCACCCGCCTGCGTGGCCGCGGCAAAAAGGGCAGCCGTCTTGCCCCGCGCGATGCGCAGATAGGTCGCCTCGGTCGTTCCCAGATCGCGCGCCGCCGCCAGCTGGAGCACTTCGCCCTCGGCGATCGTGGCCGAGGCCGCCGACAGCAGGTCCAGCACCCGCAGCGACCCCACCTCCACCATGATCTGGAAGCTGCGGGCGAAGAGATAGTCCCCCACCAGAACCGAACTCTGATTGTCCCAGAGAAGATTGGCCGTGGGCCGCCCGCGGCGCTGCCGCGATTCGTCCACCACATCGTCATGCAGCAGCGTCGCGGTATGGATGAATTCGACCACCGCGCCAAGCTGCACGGCCTTCTGAAGCGCTGCCCCCTCGGCCCCGAGCAACCGCGCCGCCGCCAGCACGAGCATCGGCCGCAGCCGCTTGCCGCCGGCCTCGATCAGATGGGCGGTCACGGCCGGGATGCGCGGGGCGGCATCGGATTGCATCCGCTCGCGAATCAGGGCCGCCACCCGCTCCATATCCCCCCCGAGCGCATGCGCGAGGCGGTCGAGCGGCTTGGCAGCGGGGTTGTCCAGGCTCATCGGGCGGGGCTCCGGCGCGTTCTCGACAAGGGCATGCGAAGGCGGATACCCTCTGCGGCGTGCACGAGATCCTGCGGACCACCGATCCCACCGTGATGGCCTTCGCCACCGCCCTGCTGCGCGGCGAGGGTATAGACTGCTTCCCCCTCGACCACAACATGAGCGTCCTCGAGGGATCGATCGGCATCCTCCCCCGGCGGCTGATGGTGCGCCGGGCCGATGCGGCGGCGGCGATCGCCATCCTCGAGGACAACGGCATCGACCGTGGATACTGAGGCCCGCCCCGTCATCCTGCCCGACCCCTGCCCCCAGCCCTGCCCCGGCCCGCTCACCGATGATGCGTTTCTCGGGGGGCGGCTGCGCCTGTGGCAGCCCGCGCGCGGCTATCGGGCCGGAATGGATGCCCTGCTCCTGGCCGCGGCGGTGCCGGCCCGTCCGGGCGAGACGGTCCTCGATCTGGGCTGCGGGACAGGGGCGGCGGCGCTCGCGCTGGGGGCGCGCGTGGGGGGGCTCCGCCTCACCGGGCTCGAGCTGCAGCCGCCCTATGCGGCCCTGGCGCGCGCCAATGCCCGGCGCAACGGGATCGCCCTCGAGGTGATGGAGGGCGATGTCGCCGATCCGCCCGCCGCCCTGCGGGGGCGGAGCTTCGATCATGTGATGATGAACCCCCCCTTCTTCGACCGCGAGGCCGGCACAAGGGCGGCCGATGCCGGGCGCGAGCTTGCCCATGGCCAGCCCACCCCGATCGCGGTCTGGGCAGCCCTCGCCGCACGGCGCCTGCGGCCGGGGGGCTGGCTTGTGGCGATCCACCGGGCCGAGGCGCTCCCCGCGCTGCTGGCGGCGCTGCCGGCGACGATGCACCCGGAGGCCCTGCGTCCGGTGACCCCGCGCGAGGGGAGGCCGGCGCGCAATCTCCTGCTGCTGGCCCGCAAGGGGGGCGCGCGCCCTTCCGCCTGCTGGCGCCGCTTGTCCTGCATGCCGCGCCCCGCCATGCGCAGGATGGCGAGGACCTCACGCCGCAGGCTCATGCCCTGTTCCGCGATGCGGCCGCGCTGGACTGGGATCAGGCCGTCCCCCGCGCATCGCCCGGCAAGAGGCTGCCTTCCGCTGCCGGCCCTCTTCCGGCGCGTGACAGAAGCCCCCATCTGTGATGGACTGAGTCCACGCGCTCTAGCACAGGAGGACGCCACCCATGAGCCTGCAAGCCCATCTGGAGGAACTTCGCAGGAAGCATCAGGCCCTGTCCGAGGCGGTGGAGGCGGAACAGCGAAGGCCCGGATCGAACGATCTGGAGATTGCGCGGCTCAAGAAGCAGAAGCTTCAGCTCAAGGAGGAGATCACCCGGCTTTCGGCGCACTGACGCGCCGCCCGGCCAGGGCTGCGACCGCCGCTCCGCATGCCACGAGAGCGGCGGCCAGCACGAGCCTTCCGGTGGCCGGGGCTGCCCCCGCGGCCACCAGGGCCGCCGTGGACAGGATCGGCGCGGCATAGGACGCGGTGCCCAGAAGCTGGATGTCGCCCCGCTTCATCCCGTGATCCCAGAGGAAGAAGGCCGCGCCCACGGGCCCCAGGCCAAGCAGGGCCAGCGCCGCCCAGCCGGCGGCGCCCACGGGCCAGGCCGGATCCTCGAAGAGAAGATGCGCCAGCAGCGACAGGAGCGCCGATCCCCCGCAATAGACGGTCACCGCCGCCGTGGGCCAGCGCCCGAGCGCGCGCGAGCCCACCGAATAGACCGACCAGGTCAGGGCACAGCCGAAGGCCAGCAGCAGGCCCAGGGGCCGGTTCGTGGCCTCGGCCTCGCCCAGCCCGCCCGAGACGATCAGGGCCGCCCCGGCAAAGGCCATCGCCGCCCCGATCAGATGCCCGGCGCGGAGCCGCTCGCCCGGCAGGAGGCCCGAGAACAGCACGATCAGAAGCGGCCAGAGATAGGCCACAAGCCCCGCCTCGGCCGGCGGGGCGAGGCGCAGGGCCGAGAAATAAAGCAGGTGATAGCCGAACAGACCGGCGATGCCAAAGGCATGCACGCGCAGCGGCACGCGCCGCAGATCGGCCAGCGTGCCCGTGGCCAGCCCCCAGATCGCCCCCACGACCGTGGCGATGCCGAAGCAGAGCGCATTGAGAAGCAGCGGCGGCACCGGCGCGGTGCGCACCGTCAGCAGCGCCAGCAGCGACCACAGCAGGATGGCCACCGCCCCCCATGCGGTGGCCGCCATCCGTCCGCCCATCGCGCTTCAGGCCACCAGACGGGCGCGGATGAGCTGCTCGAGCTTCAGGGCATCGGCATGGAAGTTGCGGATCCCCTCGGCGAGCTTTTCTGTCGCCATCGCATCCTCGTTGAGCTGCCAGCGGAATTCGGCCTCGGGCAGGGGCTCGGCCCGGCCTTCGGCCGCGCCGGGGGACAGGCGGCGGGGCAGTTCGCCCTCCTCGGCGGCCAGCTTCTCCATCAGCTCGGGCGAGATCGTCAGCCGGTCGCAGCCGGCCAGCGCCTCGATCTGGCCGGTATTGCGGAAGGAGGCCCCCATCACCACGGTGGTGATGCCATGCCGCTTGTAGTGGTCATAGATGCGGCGCACCGATTGCACGCCCGGATCCTCGTCGGGCGTGTAGGTGCGCCCTTCCTTCTTCGACCACCAGTCGGTGATCCTCCCCACGAAGGGCGAGATGAGGAACACCCCCGCATCCGCGCAGGCCCGCGCCTGCGCCATCGAGAAGAGAAGCGTGAGGTTGCAGTTGATCCCCTCGCGTTCGAGCCGCTCGGCGGCGCGGATCCCTTCCCAGGTGGAGGCCAGCTTGATCAGCACGCGGTCCGGGCCGACGCCCTGCCGGCCATAAGCCTCGATGATGGCGCGCGCCCGGCGGATCGACCCTTCGGTGTCGAAGGACAGGCGGGCATCCACCTCGGTGCTGACGCGGCCCGGCACGATCCCGGCCAGCTCCACGCCCAGACCCACCGTGAGCGCGAGCGCGATGGCCGCGACGGGATCCTCGGCCTGGCGTCCCTCGGCCACGGCACGGGCGATGCGATCCTCCATCGCCGGGTTGGAAAGAGCCTTGAGAACCAGCGAAGGGTTGGTCGTGCAGTCCTGCGGCTTCAGCCGCCTCACCGCATCGAGATCGCCGGTATCGGCGACCACCACGGTCATCGCGCGGAGCTGGTCGAGCTTGCTCGTCATGGCGGCCTCCCTCTGGGCTGGTGTCCCCTTCTACCGCCTCTCCGCAGGGGCGCAAGCCGGGCAGGATGTTTCACGTGAAACGTTCCTGCCTCTCCCCCCTGCCTCTCTCTTGCACCTGCCGTGCCCGCGCGCGACAGAAGACGCCGGGAGGGCCCCCGCCTTGGACAACACCGCATTCCACGATCCCTCGACTCTCGCCGTGATGATGATCGCGGCGGCCGTCACGGGCCTGGCCAAGGGCGGCCTGGCGGGAGTGGGGGTGGCGTCCGTTCCGCTGCTCGCGCTGGTGCTGCCCCCCGTACAGGCCGCGGGCATCCTTCTTCCCGTCCTCTGCGTCACGGATCTGGCGGCCCTGCGCGCCTGGTGGGGTCAGTGGCACCGACGGACGCTCCGGCTCATGCTGCCGGGGGCGATGGCGGGGATCGGCGTGGGCTGGCTCACGGCGGCCCAGGTCTCCGACGACGCGGTGCGGCTGATCGTCGGCGGCATCGCGCTGGCCTTCGTCGCCCGCTGGCTCTGGCAGCGACGCGGCGGCCGGACGGCCCCGATCCGCCCGGAATCGCCCCCGCGCGCCGGCCTCTGGGGTGCCATCGCCGGCTACACGAGCTTCGTGGCCCATGCCGGCGGTCCCCCCTTCTCGGTCTATGCGCTGCCGCTCGGGCTGGCGCCGGCGGTCCTCACCAGCACCTCGGTCGCCTTCTTCGCGGCGGTCAACTACGTCAAGCTGATCCCCTATTTCGCCCTCGGCCAGTTCGACGGGACCAATCTCGCCGCCTCGGCCCTGATGCTGCCCGTGGCGATCCTGTTCACCGCGCTGGGCGCGGCGTTCATCCGCCGGATGCGGACCGACCTGTTCTATGCCTTCACCTATGCCATGACGGCCCTTGTCGGCCTCAAGCTGATCCGGGACGGGCTGGCGGGGCTGTGAGGGAACCCCCCGTTGCCCCGGCCACGAACGCATGCGATAGGCGGCCCATACCCACAGGGGGGGGAGAGCCGCCATGCCCATCCGGACCGTCGTCTGGGGCGAGAATGTCCACGAGCAGACCAACAGGACGGTCGCCGCCCTCTATCCCGGGGGCATGCACCGCGCCATCGCCGACGCGCTCAACGCCGATGCAGGGATCTCTGCCACGACCGCCACGCTGCAGGAGCCCGAACACGGCCTGCCCGCCGCGCGCCTGGCGGAGACGGATGTGCTGCTCTGGTGGGGGCATGCCGCCCATGACAAGGTGGATGATGCCGTGGTCGCCCGCGTGGTCGAGGCGGTCTGGGCCGGCATGGGGCTGATCGTCCTCCATTCAGGCCATTTCTCCAAGGTCTTCAAGCGCCTGATGGGCACCCCCTGCAACCTCTCCTGGCGCGAGGCCGGCGAGCGTGAGCGCATCTGGCTCGCCTCCCGCGCCCATCCGATCGCCCGCGGCCTGCCCGATCACTTCGAGATCGAGATGGAGGAGATGTATGGCGAACCCTTCGGCATCCCCGAGCCGATGGAGACGGTCTTCCTCTCCTGGTTCCAGGGGGGCGAGGTGTTCCGCTCGGGCGTGACCTGGCGGCGCGGGGCGGGAAACATCTTCTATTTCCGCCCCGGCCACGAGACCTATCCGACCTATCACAATCCGCTTGTCCAACAGGTTCTCCGCAATGCGGTGCACTGGGCGCACAACCCCGCCCCCCGCATCGCCGATGCGACCGCCGCGCCGAACAGACCTGTGGGCGAGGCCCTCGAACCCCTGACCGAACGCGGCGGCAAGCTCCATCAGCCCGGCGAGGAGGGCTTCCGGTGACGACCGAAACCGACCGCCCGGCCGCCGCGCCGGCCATCCCGGCCGGGGCCGAGGCCCCGTCCCTGCCGATCAGACCGGTCACCACCGGCCTGCCGGTCCCCGCCACCGCGGCCCGCCCCGTCCGCCTTCTGATGGTAGGCACCGGCAACATGGGGGGGCTGCAGGCTCGCGGCTTTGCTGCCGTCGAGGGGGTACAGATCGTCGCCTCGGTGGACACCCATGACGAACGGCGCGAGGCCTTCAACCGCGAACACGGGATCCCCCGCGGCTTTGCGTCGATCCAGCAGGCGCTCGACTGGGGCGAATTCGATGCGGTGACGAACATCACCCCCGATGCCGTCCATTACGTCACCACGATGCCCTTCCTGCGCGCGGGCAAGCATGTGCTCTGCGAAAAGCCGCTTGCCGCTAATTATCCCCATGCCCATGAGATGGCCGAGGCGGCCGCCCTGGCCGGCGTGGTCAACATGGTCAACCTCACCTATCGCAATGTCGCCGCCATCAACGAGGCCGCCCGCCTCGTCGCTGAAGGGGCGATCGGCGAGGTGCGGCATTTCGAGGCCTCCTATCTCCAGTCCTGGCTGACCCAGCCGGCCTGGGGCGAATGGTCCGCCTCGCCCACCTGGCTGTGGCGTCTCTCCAAGGGACACGGGTCGATGGGCGTGCTGGGGGATGTGGGGGTGCATATCCTCGACTTCGCGACCTTCGCGGCCGGCTCGATGCCGACCCATGTGTCCTGTCGGCTCGCCACCTTCGACAAGGCGCCCGGCGGACGGATCGGGGAATATGTCCTCGATGCCAACGATTCGGCCGTCATGCATCTGCGGCTTGCCAATGGCGCAACGGGCGTCATGCATGCCACGCGCTATGCCACCGGCCATCTCAACGACCTGACGCTCAAGATCTTCGGCACGAAGGGGGGGCTCGAGGTGCGGGGCAGCAACAACTACAGCGCCCTGCGCGGCTCGCTGGGAGAGGACATCCTGACCGGAACCTGGTGCGATCTCGATGCGCCCCCCGTGCCCACGAACTATGCCCGCTTCATTGCGGCCATCCGCTCGGGCACGCCGGTGATGCCGGATTTCGCCCGCGGTGCCGCCCTGCAGAAGGTCCTCGACCTCGCGATCGCCTCGGACGAGGCCCGCTCGCTCGACATGGCCGTGTAGGGCGCCAATCCGGCTTCCCCCAACCTGTCCCCTGCGCTAGCTTCGCTCCATCGCCGGGGGGGGTCCCATGCGCATCACCGTGGAGTTCGAGCGGGGAGAAGCGCCGCTGGCCGATCATGCCTCGGGCCGCGGCCCGGTCACCGTCGGCTGGTGCCTGACGGAACAGAAGGGCGGCATCATCTATGCCCCGCCCGAGCGCGTCCGCTCGGCCGATCTCAACCGCCGCCATGCCAAGTCCGCCTCGCGCTGTCCGGCGGTCATCAATCTCGAATCGCGCCATTTCCTGATCCGCTGCCCCTTCGACATCCATGTCGGCTTCGCCCGCGACGGGCAGGGCCGGCCGGTGCTGCGCAACCTCGCCGGAGAGGCCTCGGCCATCCGCGCCTCCAAGCTGGGCGAGAAGCTCCATCTCACGAACGAGGTGGAATGGCGCCATCCCGGCGTCCCGACGATCCAGCTCGCCCTGCCCTATCTCTTCGTCGCCGACGAGCCGGTCTAGGATGAGCCAGGTCGCCCCCTTCATGCATTACCGCCCCGATCCCCTGCCGGGCACGATCTTCGGCGGCCGCTTTCCCATCGATGTCTGGCCCCGCCCGCTGATGTGGGCCTTCGAATGGCACGAACCGGACAAGCCCATCCGCCTGAACCGCGGCGATCCCCTGTTCTATGTCCTGTTCGAGACGGTCCCCCCCGATCGCGGCGTGGCCATGGTCGAGACCGAGGTGACGCCGGAATTGCGCGATTACATGGATCTGATCTCGGGCGCGGTGAATTACGTCAACCAGACCTTCTCCCTCTTCGAGGCGGCAGAGGCGCGGCGGCCGGCACGCCTCCTCTCGCCGGTTCGCCGCACGTCGCGCGCGGCCGAATGACGATCCTGCCCGCTCCGGAGGGCGCCCCCCTCACCAGTCCCGCCGCCCTGCGCGAGGCCGCAATCGCCGCGCATCGGGCCGGCCGCCTGGACGAGGCGCTGGGCCGCTATGCCGCCTTTCTCGCCCGGGGGCCGAAGGATGCGGGGGTCTGGACCAATCTCGGGGCCCTGCTGCGCCAGCAGGGGCGGCATGATCTGGCTCTCGCCGCGCAGGAACGCGCCTTCGCCCTCGATCCGCGGTCGCGGGGGGTGCGCAACAACCTGGCCAATGTCCTCAACGATCTGGGCGCGCATGAGCGGTCGCTCGCACTGCGGCTGGCCCTGATGCGGGAGATGCCGGACGACCCGACCCAGCCCGCCATGGCCGCCAAGGCCCTGCGCGCGCTGGGCCGGCTGGAGGAGGGAACCCGCCTTCTGGAGCAGGCCCGCCGCCGCTTTCCCGAGGATGCCGAACTCGAGATCCAGCTGGCCCTGACGCGGCTCAAGGCCGGCGATTGGGCGCAGGGGTTCCGCCACTATGCGGCCCGCTGGCGGACAGGAGAGCTGAAGCCGCGCGCGCTGCGTGCCCCGAAATGGGACGGCGGCGATCTGACCGGCCGCAGGATCCTCGTGCTGCCCGAACAGGGCTTCGGAGACACGCTCTGCTTTGCCCGCTTCCTGCCCGCCCTGCGCGCGGCGGCCCCCGCCCATGTGTCTCTTCTGACCGAAGCGCCGCTCGCGCGGCTGATGCAGCGCCTCGAAGGGGCAGACTGGACCGGCCCCGGCGCCCCGCCCGGCGGCTTCGACTGCTATGCCGACATGATGGATCTGCCGCTGCTGCATTTCTCCCGCAGCGGCACCATCCCGCCGCCGGTCCGCCTGACGATCCCCGAGGATGCCCGTGCCCGCGCCCGCGCCCTCCTCGCCCCCTTCCGCGACCGCTTCCGCGTCGGCGTCGTCTGGACGGGATCGGTCACCTATCGGGCCAATGCCTTCCGCTCGCTCTCCCATCGCGACCTGCATGCGCTGCTCGACATTCCCGGCCTGCAGATGCTCTCGCTCTACAAGGGTCCGGCGATCGAGGGCTTCCGCGCCGACGGCACGGCCGCCCTGATCCCCGATCTGGGCTCCCATGACCGCGATTTCGCCGATTGCGCCGCCCTGATGGAGGGGATGGACCTCGTGCTGACCACCTGCACGGTGACAGCGCATCTGGCCGGTTCGCTCGGGCTGCCCTGCTGGACGCTGCTCCACTGGGATGCCTTCTGGCTCTGGGGACAGGAGGGGGAGACGACCCCCTGGTATCCCTCCATGCGGCTGTGGCGGCAGGACAGGCCGCGCGACTGGGCGGGCGTCCTGGCCCGTGTCCGCGCCGCGCTCGAGCCGCTGGCGAGGGCACGTACAGACGGGCGGCGCCCATGATCCGCGTGCCTGTCTCTGCCGGCGAGCTTCTCGACAAGATCGCCATCCTGCGCATCAGGCCGAGCGGATCGCCGATCCCGCCCGCCTTGCCAATGTCCGGCGCGAGCTGGCCGCGCTCGAGGAGGTGGCCGCCGAAGCGATCCCGCCCGATCCGGCCCTCGAACCCCTTCTCGAGGCGCTGCGGGCGGTCAACGAATCGCTCTGGGACATCGAGGATGCCATCCGCGCCTGCGAGGCCGCAGGGGATTTCGGGCCGGGCTTCGTGGCGCTCGCCCGGTCGGTTTATCAGCAGAACGACCGCCGGGCGGCGATCAAGCGCGCCATCAACGAGGCGACGGGCTCGCCCCTGGTGGAGGAGAAGTCCTACACCGCCTACGCCCCCCCCGATGCCCCAGGTGCCCCATGAGCGATGGCATCGATGCGCGCCTCGCCCGGGTGCGGGCCGAACTGCTCGCCATGCGGGCGGATCTGCTCGCCCAGCTCGCCCAGGATCGCAGCCGGCGGCGGGGCGAGCTGGTCCGCCGCCTGCACGGGATCGCGCGGATGCTCGACCCGGCCTATGCCTACAGCTCGCAGGCCGGTCAGGATGCGGTGGTGGACCGTCTCTTCGGCGGACGCACGCATCTGACCTTTGCCGATATCGGCGGCCATGACGGGGTGACGGGCTCCAACACGCTGTTTCTCGAAACGCGCCGCTTCTGGACCGGGATTCTCGTCGAACCGGTTCCCCTCCATCTCGAAAGGGCCCGCGCCGCCCGCCGCTGTCCCTGCCTGCCCTATGCGGTGGCCGCGGAGGATGGCGAGGCCGAGTTCCTCGAGGTGGCCGAAGGCTATACCCAGATGTCGGGCCTTGTCGCCACCTATGACCCGGCGATCCTGGCCCGCGTGCGGGCCGATCCCCGCCATCGCGAGCGGCGCTTGCGCGTCCAGACCCGCAGCCTCTCCCGCCTGCTGACCGAATCGGGCCTTCCTCATCCCCATTTCGTCTCGCTCGACATCGAGGCGGGGAAGAGGCCGTTCTGGCCGGTTTTCCCTTCGCGCAGCATCGCATCGGCGTCTGGGCGATCGAGAACAACCGCGGCTCGCCCGCCATCGCCCGGATCATGCAGGCCGCGGGCCATGAGCTCGTGGAGTTCTGCGGGCCGGACGAAATATGGCGCCGCCGTGACTTTTCCATCGAATGAGGCGGCATTAACGCCCTGCTCATCCCTGACCGGCCATCACCGCCGCAGACCGGGCCGGAGGGATGCGCAATGGCCGAACAGAAGAAGGGGCAGACACCCGCCACGCTGATCGTGAAGCGCCGCCGCGGCGGGGGGGAAGGGGCCCATCACGGCGGCGCCTGGAAGGTGGCCTATGCCGATTTCGTGACCGCGATGATGGCCTTCTTCCTGCTCATGTGGCTTCTCAATGCCACCACCGAACAGCAGAAGAAGGGGCTGGCGGACTATTTCGCCCCCGATGTGCCGATCAGCCGCGTCTCCGCGGGGGGGATGGGATGTTCGGGGGCGATTCGCCCATTGCGGGGGATGTGCTGGCCGCGGACGGGCGCAGCGCCGCGCCGGGCCTTCTGGGCGATGCCGGCTTTCCCGAGGAGAACGGGGCGGTCGATCCCGCAGCCGCCGCCGAGACGGCCGCCTTGATGGAGGTCGAGGATGTCCTGCTTGGACGGGGCGGCGAATCGCTGCTCGAGGAGGAGGCGCTGCGCCATGTCATCACCCGCCTGACCGACGAAGGCCTGACCATCGAGATCTTCGCCCGCCCGGGCGCGCCGCTGTGGGAAGGCGAAGGGGCCGAGCCGCGCCCCGTGACGCTGACCCTGCTGGCGGCGATTGCGCATGCGGCCGGGATGGTGACGAATCCCGTTGCGGTGGCGGCCCATGTCCCGGCCCGCCCCGTCATGGCGATGGGGACGGCGCCCTGGGATCGCTCGATCGCGCGGGCCCAGCGGACCCGCCTGGCGCTCGAACAGGCGGGGTTGGCCGCCTCCCGCATGGCCCGCGTCACCGGCCATGCCGACCGCAGCCCCGCCACCGCAGACCCTTCGGCCCCGCGCAACGACCGGGTGGAAATCACCCTGCTGCGCCGCTTTCCCGCACGCTGAGGTTCCGCTGCGGCGTTAACCGGATCTTAGGATTGCCCTGCTAGGACGGGATCAAGCGCTGCCGTTCCCTCCTGCCGAAAGGGGTTCCGCCTTGTCCATCTCCTCCTCCATGAATGCCGGTGTCGCCGGTCTTGCCGCTCAGGCAAGTCATCTCGCCACCATCTCCGACAACATCGCGAATGCCTCGACCCCCGGCTACAAGCGCATGACCACGGATTTCGCCGCGATGGTCCTTGATTCCGGGCCGGGGCGTTACACGGCGGGGGGCGTGCGGGCGCATGATCTGCGCCTTGTCGAATCGCGCGGGGCCCTCACGGCGACATCGAACGCCACCGATCTGGCCATCACCGGGCGCGGGATGCTGCCCGTGACAACGGCCTCGGCCGTCGCCGCGGGGGGAGAGAGACCCTTCTACATGACGCCGACGGGCTCCTTCTATCCCGATGCCTCGGGCTATCTGCGCTCGGCCAGCGGGCTGGTCCTGCTCGGTGTGCCGGTGGGCCCCGATGGGCAGCCGCCGGGTTTCCCGCGGACGACGGCGGATGCCCTCGTGCCCGTGCGCATTCAGGCGAATGAGATCGTCGGGGCCCCGACGACGACGATGCGCGTGGCGGCCAATCTGCCCGCCACCGCGACCGAGGCCGGATCGCCCGGCGATGCGAAGGAACTGTCGGTCACCTATTACGACAATCTCGGCCGGGGCCGGCAATTGCTGTTCACCTTCACCCCTGTGGTCCCTGCCGCGGGCGATCCGCCCTCGAACCGCTGGACCGTGACCATTGCCGACAGCGCGCAGGACGGGGCCGTGATCGGCGAGTACGAGATGGAATTCGACAGCAGTGCCGCCAATGGGGGCCGTCTGGCTGCGGTGACCACGGTGTCGGGGGGCGCCTATGATCCCGACACCGGCACCATTGCCGTGACGACCGCCTCCGGCCCGATCGAGATCGATCTGGGCCGTCCGCTCCAGCCTGGCGGTTTCACCCAGCTGGCGGCCGATTTCTCTCCCATTGCGATGACGAGCGACGGTTTTCCCGCGGCCTCGATGACGGGGGTGGAGGTGGATCCCGCCGGTTTCGTCGTCGCCCGCTATGATTCGGGCGACACGCGCCGCCTCTATCAGATCCCTGTCGTGGATGTGCCCAATCCCAACGGCCTGACGGCGCTCGACGGCCAGACCTATGCGCCGTCCCAGGCCTCGGGCGGCTTCATCCTGTGGGATGCGGGCGATGGCCCGACCGGCTCCATCCAGGGCTATGCGCGCGAGGAATCCGCCGTCGATGTCGCGCAGGAGCTGACCCAGCTCATCCGGACGCAGCGCGCCTATTCCTCGAACGCCAAGGTCATCCAGACCGTGGACGAGATGTTGCAGGAAACCACCAATCTCAAGCGCTGACGGAAGGATGCGTCCATGACCCTCGGTCTTGCGCTGTCCAATGCTCTGTCCGGCCTGCGCGCGACCTCGCGCATGGCCGAGGTGATCTCGGCCAATCTCGCCAACGCTCTGACCGAGGGGTATGGCCGCCGCGCGGTGGATCTGTCCGCGGCCAGCCTCGGCGGACGCGGGGCGGGGGTGCGGATCGACGGGATCTCGCGGGGGGTCGATCTGGCGCTGCTCGCCGACCGGCGGGGGGCCGAGGCGCTGCTCGAATCCCGCAAGCCCCTGACGGCGGCTCTCAAGGGGCTGGAGGGAGACTGGGGTGTGGCGGGCGACAGCCTTGCCGACCGGATCGCCGCGCTGGAGGGGGCGCTGGTCTCCGCCTCGGCCGATCCGGGATCCGACATCCGTCTCGGTGCGGTGCTGACGCGGCTGGAGGCGGTCGTGTCCTCCCTGAACGAGGCAGGGGCAGCCGTCCAGCGCCGCCGGGCCGAAGCCGATGCCGCAATCGCCCGCGAGGTGGGGGAGGTGAACGCCGCGCTTGCCGACCTGGCCGCCCTCAACACCGATATCGCCCGCGCCCTTGGCCGGGGCGAGGATACGACCGCGCTGCTCGACCGCCGGCAGGTGCTGGTGGATCGCGTCGCCCGCGCCGTCCCCGTGCGCGAGATGGAGCGCCCCGGCGGCGCGATCGCCCTGGTGACACCGCAGGGGGCCGTTCTGCTCGAGGGGTCCGGGGCTGCGCGGATCGGCTTCGACCCTGCGCCCGTGATCACCGCATCGATGACGCGCGAGGGGGGGCGGCTTTCGGGTCTGACCCTGGACGGCCGCCCCCTGGGCGAGGGGGCCGGCTCGCTCGCGGGCGGCAGTCTGGCCGCCCAGTTCGATCTGCGGGACCGGATCCTGCCGGAACAGGCGGCCGCCCTGGACCGGGTCGCGACGGATCTTCTGACCCGTTTTGCCGAGGCTGATTCGACGCTGCCCCCTGGTCAACCCGGTCTGCTGACGGATGCAGGCGGTTGGCCGACGGGTGAACCCGGCCTCGCGGGGCGGCTGGCGGTTCATGCCGCCGTGGATCCGGCGCGGGGCGGGGCGCTGTGGCGGTTGCGGGACGGGGTCGGGGCGGCGGCCCCCGGTCCTTCGGGCACCGCGGATCAGATCGATGCCTGGATCGCTGAGCTTGATGCGCCACGTCCGCTCGTCCCCGGGGCGCGTCCGGCTTCGGCGGCCGGGCATGCCGCGGATCTGGCCGCAGGTCTGTCAGGGGCTCGCCTGACCGCCGAGGAGGCCGAAGGCTTTGCCGCCGCGCGCTGGTCTGCCCTGCGGGAAGCCGAACTGGCGGGCGGCGTGGACAGCGATGCAGAGCTGCAGCTCCTGCTGCGGGTCGAGCAGGCCTATGCCGCCAATGCCCGGCTGATTGCCGCCGTGGACGAGATGATGGCCCGTCTGCTGGAGATCTGAGTCATGACCCTTGCCGCCTTGGGCGACCGTGCCGCCCTCTTTGCCAGCCAGCGCCACAATGCGGATCTGCGCGCCCGTCTGGCCCTCGCCGCGCAGGAGCTGTCCACCGGGCAGGTGGCCGATCCTGTACGGGCCCTGCGCGGCGATACGGGTCCGCTGGCCGATCTCGACCGTCGTATCGAACGGGCAGAGGCCTGGGGGCTTGCCGCACGCGAGGCCGGGATGCGCCTTGCGGCGATGGGGGCAGCGCTCGACAAGGCGGCCGAAGCGCGCGAGGGGCTTCTTGGACGGCTGCTCGCCTCGGGGCCTGCGGGCCCCGATCCCGCCGCCGATGCGCCGGCTGCGGAAACCGCCTTCCGCAGCATCCTGTCGGGGCTGAATGCGCGCCTCGGCGAAGGGGCGTCTGTTCGCCGGAACCGCGACGGATGGGCCCGCCCTCGCCGAGGCCGATACGCTGCTTGCCGCGCTGCGCAGCGCCATCGCGGGGCAGACGACGGCTGCCGGGGTGGCCAGCGTGCTCGACGACTGGTTCGACAGTCCGTCCGGGGGCTTTGCGACGGAAGGGTATCTCGGGGCCTCGGCCTCGCTCTCGCGTGGAATCGACGATGCAGAGACCGTCATCCTGCCTCGTGCGGATGATCCTGCCTTGCGGGCCCTGCTCAAGGCCACCGCGATGGGCGCGCTGGCCGCCGACCTGCCCGAGGGGGAGGGGCGTGCCCTGCTGACCCGTGCCCGCGATGGCCTGCTGGCCTCCGGCGATGCGTTGACCCGCCTGCGGGCCGGGATCGGCGAATCAGAGGCCCGGGCCGAGGCCGCCACCGCCCGGCACGCGGCCCGCGCCTCGGCCTGGGGCATCCTGCGGCAGGAGATGATCGCTGCCGATCCCTACGAGAGCGCCTCCACCCTGGAGGCGCTGCGCACCCGGCTCGAGACTCATTACGAGGCGGTGCAGCGCCTGTCCTCCCTCTCGCTGGTGAACCATCTGCGATGATCCGTCCGCTTCTTGCCGCGCTGCTGCTTGCCACCGCCCTGCCGGCCGCCGCCGCCCCTGTCCGCCTCAAGGATCTGGTCGAATTCGACGGCGTCCGCAGCAATGACCTGCTGGGCTATGGCCTTGTCGTCGGCCTTGACGGCACGGGGGATGGGCTGCGCAATTCCCCCTTCACCGAAGAGATCATGATCGACGTGCTCGAACGGCTGGGCATCGCCGTGGGCGGCGAGGCGATCCGGGCGCGCAACGTCGCCGCGGTCCTGGTGACGGCACAGCTTCCGCCCTTTGCGCGCGCGGGCAGCACGTTGGATGTCACGGTCAGTGCGATCGGCGATGCCTCCTCGCTGCGCGGCGGCACGCTGGTGATGACGCCGCTCCGGGCTGCGGACGGGGCGATCTATGCCGTGGCCCAGGGCAGTGTCATCGCCGGCGGCGTGACCGCCGAGGGCGAGGCGGCGCGCGTCACCCAGGGGGTGCCGACGGCCGGCACGATCCCTGCCGGCGCCACCGTGGAGCGGGAGGTGGATTTCGACTTCGCCACGCTGGATCAGGTGCGCCTTGCCCTGCGCGAGCCGGATTTCACCACCGCGGCCCGGATCGAGGCCACGGTCAACGCAGCCTTCGGGGCTAGCGTGGCCCGGATGCAGGATGCGGGGACTGTCACGGTGGATATCGGGGCGACGGGGGCGCCCTCGCCCGCCCATGCGCTCGCCCGGCTCGAGGGGCTCCTGATCGAGCCGGAGGCCCGCGCTCGTGTCGTGGTGGATCAGCGGTCGGGCACCATCGTGATGGGCGAAGGGGTGCGCATCTCCCGTGTCGCGGTCAGCCAGGGGGGTCTGACCCTGCGGGTCGAGGAAGCCCCCCTTGTCGTTCAGCCCAATCCCTTCTCCCCCGGTGAGACCGTCGTCGTCCCCCGCTCCGAAGCCGCGATCGAACAGGACCGTGGCGGTCTTGTGGAACTGTCGGATGGCACGACGCTGTCGGACGTGGTGGCGGGGCTCAACGCTCTGGGCGTGGCGCCGATGGACATGATCGACATCCTCAAGTCGATCCGTGCCGCCGGGGCGCTGCATGCGGAATTCGTGGTGCAGTAGCGGCGGGGTGGTCCCCCGATGATTCCCGGCCCCGCTGCGTCGGGTCCTGTCCGCGACAGCCCGGAGCGGAGCTCGGGTCCGGGTTCCGCGTCGGCCCCGGCTGCGGCGGCCGTCCCGCTCCATGCGGGCCTGACCGTCTGCGCAGCCTTGCCGGTCCGGATCCGCGCCGCCGGGCAGCGGCGCAGACCGGGGCCTCCCCTCACCCGTAGCTGCGCACAAGGCTTTCGGCCACCAGCGTCCAGCCATCGGCAACCACGAAGAAGGCCAGTTTGAAGGGCAGCGCCACGATGGCAGGGGGCACCATCATCATGCCCATGCTCATCAGCACCGCCGCCACCACGAGATCGATGATCAGGAAGGGCAGGAAGATCAGGAATCCCACCTGAAAGGCTCTTTCCATCTCCGACAGCAGGAAGGAGGGCACGAGCAGCGACAGCGGCGCCTGATCGGGCGTGATCGCCGGGTCGAGGCCGGGGCGCAGCGCAGCCAGACCTGCCAGGCTGTCCCCGTCCACGCGCGCCGCCATGAAGGCGCGGAACGGCTCCACCGCGCGGGCAAAGGCCGTCTCGAGAGGCAATGTCCCGTCGATGAAGGGGCGCACGCCCGCCTCCCATGCGGCGGACAAGGTCGGCTCCATGATGAACCAGGTCAGGAACAGCGCGAGGCTGACCAGCAGCATGTTCGGCGGGGCCTGCTGAAGCCCGAGGCCCTGCCGCAGGATCGACAGCACGGTGACGACGAAGGGAAAGCAGGTCACCATCACCGCCAGGCCCGGCACCAGGCTGAGAACCGTCACCAGCAGGAGGAGCTGGACCGACCGCGCCGCCAGACTGCCCCCCGGATCCAGCGGGATCCCCTGCTGCGCGGCAGCCGGAGCCGCCAGAACGAGAAGCGTGAGGGCCGCCCATCCCCCCAGACGAGCCAGACGGCGCCATGGGGCAGGGCCGCTGGACAGGGGCACCCTGCCCCGCCTGCGCGAGCACCGCCGGACCGGCCGGTCACCCTGACCGGCCGCGGCGGCAGACCGAAGGGCCCGGCGCGCGCTCATGCCAGGGCCCCCCGCGGGCCGGCCACCTCGGTCAGACGCACGGCAAGGCCCCCCTCTTCGTCCGCCTCCTGTAGTTCGCCCCGGGCGATCAGGCGTTCACCGATCCAAAGTTCGACGGGATCGGCCACCCGGCGATCGAGCGGCAGCACAGCCCCCGGCCCCATGGCCAGCAGGTCGCGCAGCAGGGGGCGGGCGCGGCCGACCGAGACCGTGATCTCGATGGGCAGCGAACGAAGCGGGTGGTCGGTGATCGGATCATCCATGGCAGGCCTTCTGGTCCTGGGGTTCGGAAAGGACAGGGGTTTCGGCAAGGTTGGACAGTGCGGCGCGGATCCCCGCGACGCAGGCATCGAGATCGAGGGCCGTCTCGCGCGTGCCGCAGGACAGGCGGGCCCCATGCGGGCCCAGTGCCGGATCGGGCGAGAGACGATGCGCCGCCCCCGGCGGAAGACAGGCGCGCACCGCATCCAGGCGCGAGGGGTGGACATGAATCGTGACCGGACAGGCGGCATCGGCACGCGCCGCCCGTTCCACTTCGGCGCGCAGCCATGGGCTCAGAGCCTCGGCGGCCAGAGCCGGAAGCAGACGCGCCACAATCACCTCGATCAGCGGACCGAGCGAAGCGATCACCTGTGCCCGCGCCTCGGCGAAGGTGAAGGCGGCATCCTGCAGCGCTGCGGCCAGCTCCTGCGAGATCCGCGTCCCTTCGGCCTCGGCGCGGGCGGCCTCCTGCGCGATCCCCTCGGCCAGGCCCGCGGCATGGCCGGCCAGCCATTCGGCCGAAGGACCGCTCGATTCGGTCTGTTCCGGGGGATCGAAGCTCTCGAGCAGCAAGGCCATCTCAGACCCCTTCGCTGCGGGCCGGCCCCTCGATCCAGGACTGGAGGAGCCGGGTCGATTCGGCCTGGCGGGCCTCGATCAGGCGGCGCAGACGCTGGACGGGATCGGGGGGCGCCTCGCCCTCGGCAGCCGGCGGCGCCAGCGCGGCCGAAGCCACCCCGTTCGCGGGCAGGGCCGGTGCGGCCGCGGATGCGGCCAGCGCCGGCAGCGGGGCGGAGGGCGCCGCGGCAGGGCGCAGAAGCGGGCGCAGCACGAACAGTCCCAGGCCCAGCGCCACGAGCGCCAGCAGCACGGGCCGAATCAGCCCCGCCAGATCGAGCGGTGCCCCGGTCGGTTCGGCTGGCTCGCTCCCAAGAGAGGGCAGAGGTTCGAAGGGCATCGATCGCACGGTGATGACATCGCCCCGTTCGACATCGAGCCCCACCGCCGAAGCCACGAGTTCGGACAGCGCGGCAAGCTCCTCCGGCGGGCGCGGCACCGTCCCGCCCCCTTCGCCGGGCAGATCGTTGACAAGGACCGCGACCGTCAGGCGCCGCACCGCGCCCGGCCCGCGCACCACCTCGCGCGAGGTTTCGGAGAGTTCGAAATTGGTCCGCGTGCGCGATGTCGTCTCCTCCGAGCGCGTCCCCCCGCCGCCTTGGGCCGCGTCCCCTTCGGGCAGGTTCGAGGCGACGGTGACGGCCCCCCCGGCGCCGGTGGAGGACTGCTCGCTCTCCTCGGTCTCGGTCGCGATGGCGACACGGCTCTCGGGGTCGAGCCGCCGCTCGGTCAGCCGCTCGCTCTCCGTCACGGTCTCGATGGCGACCTCGACCACGGCATTGCCGGGGCCGACACGCGCCTCCACGAGGCGGAGCGCCTTCTCCCGCAGCGTCTCGGCCCGCTGATCGGGGATGGCGGCATCCTCCACGGCATCGGGCAGCAGACCCGCGGCCGCGTCGATGACCGCCACGCCGGAGGGATCGAGGCCCGGCACGGCCGAGGCCACCAGATGACGCAGGGCCTGGGCCTGGGCCGGGGCCAGAGGTCCGCCCGCCATCGTCACCGTCACCGCCGCACGGGGCGCCGCCCCATCGCGGAAGGGCCGGGCCGGCCCTGCGGCAATATGCACCCGCACCGCCTGCACGCGCGGCACCGCCATGATGGTGCGGGCCAGCTCTCCCTCTCGCGCGCGCCAGTAGGCGGCATCGAACATCTGGGCCGTCGTGCCGAACCCCGACAGCGAATCGAGCAGCTCGTATCCCCTGGCCGAAGGGGCAGGCAGCCCCTCCGCAGCCAGGGCCACGCGTTCGAGATCGCGCGCGGAGGCCGGAACCCAGACGGCATCGCCGCGCACCTCGAAGGGGGTGCCGCGGGCCTGCAGGGCGGCGACGACCTCTCCCGCGGCGGCCGGATCCAGGCCTGCATAGAGCAGCGCCATCTCTCCCCGCCCGGGCCGCGTGCCAGAAGGGCAATGGCCGCGAACATGGCCAGCGTGGCAGCGATCACCGCGATGCGCCGACGCCCGTCGAGCCGCTGCCAGACCGTCGCGAGACTGTTCAAGGGAAACCCTCCGCGATGAGACGGACCTTCTGTCCGCAGCCCCCTCTTCGCAGATCGTTCTTAAGATTCGGTTAGCATCTCCGCGTTATGGACGGGGCATGACCGAAGGGAGAACGCCCCATGACTGCTGCCGATGCTCCTGCCAGTCCGGCCCCTGCGCGCCGCGCGCGTCTGCCGCTTGTGCTGGGCCTTGTGCTGGCTCTTGCAGGGGGTGCGGGGGGGTTTCTGGCCGTGCGCGCGGGATGGATCGGCGGGGCTGGCCATGCTGCAGGTGATTCGCATGCAACCTCCGATTCCGAAGGGCATGTCGCGGAGGCCTCGCCGGCGGCGGCTTTCGTGCCCCTGCCGCCGATCGTCGTGAACCTGCCGGGGGCGGGCCGGACCGGTTCCTGCGCTTTTCGGCCCAGGTGGAGACGGCGCCGGCCGATGCAGAGGCGGTGAACGCGCTCGTCCCGCGCATCGTGGACGTGCTCAACGGCTATCTGCGCGCCGTCTCGCCCGAGGAGCTGGCGGCGCCCGATGCGCTGCTGCGGCTGCGTTCGCAGATGCTGCGGCGGGTGCAGGTTGTGGCGGGGGGCACGCGGGCGCGGGACCTTCTCGTCATGGAATTCGTACTGAACTGATCCGGGAGAATCCCCATGACCCTGCTCGGGGATCTGAGCGATGTCCTTCTTGGCGCGGGGGCTGTGGCCGCCGGCATCTACTGTCTTGTCCTCAGCCGCCGGTTGCGGCGTTTCACCGATCTCGACCGGGGTCTGGGCGGGGCCGTCGCGGTCCTGTCGGCCCAGGTGGACGATCTGACGCAGGCCCTCGCCCGGGCCGAGGGGGCGGCGCGCGAATCGGCCGCGACGCTGGGGGCGGCCTCCGGCCGGGCCGAGGCTGCGGCGCGCCGGCTCGAACTGCTGATGGCCTCGCTCCATGATCTGCCGGAGGAGTCGGCCGAGGCGGGGGCCCCTCAGCCCCCGGTCTTCGTCCGGCATCCCCGGATGCGCGCGTCCGGCGCCGGGGGGCGGGCATGAGCGCGCGCGCCCTGCGCCCGCGCCGGGTCCTCCCTCTTGTCGCGGGCCTGCTCTTCGCCTCGGCGGGGTTGCGCCTGGCGGGGGGAACGGGGGCCGTGCTGGCCGAAGGGGGCGCCGTCCCCCCCCCTGCCGCGCAGGCCGCGGCACCGGCCGGGGGGCCCGGCAGTGTCCTGGCGGCCCTCGCGGGGCGCGAGGAGCGGCTCGATTCGCGCGAGGCGGAGATCGAGGCCCGCGCCGCCGCGCTGGCCGAGGCCGAAGCCGCCCTCTCCGCCCGGATCGCCGAGCTGGAAGAGGCCGAGCGGAGCCTGGCCGCGACGCTCTCCCTGGCGGAGACGGCGGCACAGGATGATCTCGCCCGTCTCGCCCGCATCTACGAGGCGATGAAGCCGCGCGAGGCGGCAGCCCTTTTCGCGGCGATGGATCCGGCCTTTGCGGCGGGTTTCCTGGGTCTCATGCGGCCGGAGGCGGCGGCGGCCGTGATGGCGGGGCTCGAGCCGGACGCGGCCTATGCGATCAGCGCCGTCCTTGCCGGGCGCAACGCCCGCGCGCCTCGCGACTGATCGCGTTTACCGGATCCTAACCCGCGTCTGCGAAGAGGGGCTGCAGCAGGAGGGGGCCATGATCGGCATCATCGGCATCGTCATCATCTTCGCGATGGTCTTCGGGGGCTATATCCTGGCCGGGGGCAAGCTTTCGATCATCCTCAAGGCCCTGCCCTTCGAATTCATGATGATCGGCGGGGCGGCGCTGGGGGCCTTCGTGCTCGCCAATGACGGGGCGGGGGTGAAGCATGCGCTCAAGGACATGGCCAAGGTGTTCAAGGGCCCCAAATGGAAGCCGGCCGACTACCGCGATCTGCTGTGCCTTCTCTTCGCGCTGATCCGGGTGAGCCGGTCCAATCCCGTCGCGCTCGAGGATCATATCGAGAAGCCGCAGGAATCCTCTCTCTTCGCCCGCTACCCCCGCATCCGCGCCGACAGGGAGGCCGTCGCGATGATCTGCGACACGCTGCGCGCGGGGAGCATGAACTACGACGACCCCCATCAGGTGGAGGCCGTTCTCGACGCGCGGGTGGAGGCCCAGCGCCAGCATGCGATGCACAGCCCCCATGCGCTGCAGTCGGTGGCCGATGCGCTGCCGGCGCTTGGCATCGTCGCCGCGGTGCTGGGCGTCATCAAGACGATGGCTTCGATCGATCAGCCGCCCGAGGTGCTGGGCAAGATGATCGGCGGCGCGCTGGTCGGCACCTTTCTGGGGGTCTTCCTGGCCTACGGCCTTGTCGGGCCGATTGCCGCGCGGCTGAAGGCGGTTCTGGAGGAAGAGGCCCAGTTCTACGGGCTGATCCGTGCCGTCCTGGTGGCCAATCTCCACGCCCATCCCCCCGCCATCTGCATCGAGGTCGGCCGTCAGGCCACCCCTGCCCCCCGCCGGCCGAGCTTTGCCGAGGTGGAGGAGGCGCTGAAGGCCGCCAAGGAGGCCGCATGAGCCGCATGAGCCGTTCTCTTCCTGGCTTGATCCGCGCCGTCCTGCGGGGGGGCGGTCCCGGCATGCTGCTGGCGGTGCTGATCGGGCTGCCGGCCCTGGCCCAGCAACCGGTCAGGCTGCGCGGGGGGGAGCATGGGGATTTCACCCGTCTGGTCCTGCCGCTGCCCGACGGGGTGGACTGGACATTTGCGCCCGCCGAGGGGGGATTCGCCCTGCGCCTGTCCATGCCGGTCTCCTTCGATCTGTCCGAGGTCTTCGCGCGCATCCCGCGCAGCCGTCTGACCGCCCTGACGGAGGAGGAGGGGGGCGTCCTGACTCTGGCCGTGCCCTGCGACTGCCATGCCGAAACCTTCCTTCACCGCGACAGGTGGCTTGTGATCGATCTGCATGACGGTCCCGGTCCGGAGGGCGCCTTGCGTCCCGGCCAGCCGGCCGAACCCGTTCCCGAAACCGCGGGGGCCGAGGATCGGCCTGATCCGGTCTCTGCGGGGGCCGCCGATGGTGCGGCTCCTCCCGCCGGTCCGGCTCCCGCTCTGCCCGCCGCGGGCCCGAACGAGCAGACGCTGGCCGAAGCGATCGCCCGTGCGGCCAGTCTGGGCCTGCTGGAGCCCGTGCCCGGTCTGCCCCCGCCCTCCGATCCCGGCCCGGTCCGTCGCCCCCCGACGGCGGTCGCGCTTCCGCCCGATCCCGATCCGGATCCGGCCCTGCTGCCGCCTGCCCTGCCCGGGCTGGCGCTGCACGATGCCGCACAAATCCCCGATCCGGCCGCCCCGCCGGCGCTCGGTCCCACCGGGGAATCCTGTCTGCCGCCCGAGGCCTTCGATCTGGCGGCCTGGGCGGGGGAGGAGGGGTTCGCGGCGGCGATCGCCCCCCGTCTCGCCGCCTTCACGGATGCCCGCGACCGGGTCGATCCCGAAGGGGCCGAAGCCCTGGCGCGGACCTATGTCGCCTTCGGCCTCGGGCGGGAGGCGCTTGTCGCCCTGGCCGCGGATGGGGGGGCTTCTGCCGGGCGCGACAGGCTGCGCCTGCTGGCCCGCCTCGTGGACGGCGAGGCGGTGGACCCTGACGCGCTGGAGGGGCAGGCCGGCTGTCTCGGCCCGGTCGCGCTCTGGCGGGCCCTGGCACGCCAGAGCGTCGCCGGCACCAGTCCGCAGGAGCGCAGCGCCATCCTCGTGGCACTGCGGGCCCTGCCCACGCCGCTGCGCGGATCCCTGGCCCTGCGCCTGGCCGAGATCCACCTCGCCGAAGGCGAAGCCGAGGACGCTGCGGCTCTGCTCCCGCTTGCCGCGGGGGCGGGGGCGGGGGGACGGGCACCGCCCTGGCCGAGGCTCTTGTCGCCGTGCAGGGTCCGCATCCGCAGGATGGCCTGGCCCGGCTCGAGGCGCTTGCCCGATCGGATGCCCGCCTTCCGCCCGAGGCCATGGCCCTCCTTCTGCGCCTGTCGGCCGAGCTGCGCGGCACGCTGGCCGAGGATCTGCTGACGCTCTCTGCCGCCCTGCGGGCCGAGCACGGCAGCAGCCCCGCCGGGCGCGAACTGCTGCTGGCCGAGATCCGGGCCCTGTCCGCCACCGGGCGGCACGCAGAGGCGCTGGCCCGTCTGGCCGAGGGGGAGCAGAGCGATCCCTTCCCCGGTCTTGCAGCCGCCGCAGGCGAGGTGGTGCAGGCCCTTGTCCGCGATGCCCCGGATCCCGTCTTCCTGACCCTCGCACTCGAATCACTGCCCGCGCGCCTGCCGGAGGCCGCCGCCAATGCCGTCGCGCGCCGTCTGCTCGCCATGGGTTTCCCGCCCGAGGCGCTGGCCGTGATCGGACCCCGAAGGAGGAAGCGCCGCGCGACGCCTGCTGCGGGCCGAGGCGCTGGCCGCCCTGGGTGACCGGGCCGGGGCCGAGGCGGCGCTGGCGGGGCTCGTCGGCCCCGATGCCGCAGCGCTGCAAGAGCGCCTGCAGGCGCCCGAACCCGCAGAACGGCCTTCGCCGCCATCCCTTCCCGAAGCGGAGGCTCCCGCACTCTCTCCCCTCGCGGCACGCCGCGCCCTGCTGGACGAGGCGGAGGCCGAACGGTCCCGCGCTCTCGCGCTGCTGGCCCAGCGCAACGGCTGATTCCGCTGGCAGGGGTGGAGCGACCACTTCCGCTGGCAGGGGGGGGAGCGACCGCCCCCCGCCCGGCGCAGCCCGGACATCGCGACAGGCCTCGCGTCCGCGGACGCCGCCCCCCTGCAGCCATCCCAATATTTACCTTTTCTCAACCCTTGCCTGCGATCATGGCCCGGCACGCAGCAGAACGCGCCATGCCATGATCGGAAGAATCGCCCTGCCATCTCCTTTTGCCCTGTTCCGTCCGGCGGGGCGGGGCCTGTGCATCGCGGCACTGCTTCTGGCGGCGCTTCCGGCCGGGCCGGCGCGGGGTGATGATGCCGCTCTCTGCGAACAGGCGGCGCAGGATGCCGCGCGGCTGTCCGGCGTGCCGGCCACGGTCCTTCTTGCCCTCTCGCTGACCGAAACGGGCCGCGGCCGCCCTGCCCGCCCCTGGCCCTGGACCGTCAATCTGGAGGGGGAAGGGCACTGGTTCGCCACCCGGGCCGAGGCCGAGGCCTTTGCCGAATCGGCCCTCGCCCAGGGGAGGACAGGTTTCGACATCGGCTGTTTCCAGCTCAACTGGCACTGGCATGGGGAGAATTTCGTCTCCGTCGCGCAGATGTTCGATCCCCTTGCCAATGCGAGCTATGCTGCCGGTTTCCTGCGCTCCCTGCGGTCCGATGGGGCCAGCTGGTCCGAGGCGGCGGGCGCCTATCACTCCCGCACGCCCGATCTGGCGGCGCCCTACCGCGCCCGCTTCGATGCCCATCTTGCGGCCCTGGGGGGCGAGGGCGCTGTGCTGCGCCTGGCCGGGGCGGCAGAGGCCGGCGGCGGCGTCCCCCGCGTCAACAGCTATCCGCTGCTGCAGGCGGGCACCGGCGCGCCACGCCTCGGCTCGCTCGTGCCGCTGGACGGCTGATCCGCCATGCCTGCGCTGTCTGCCTCTGTCCTGTTCCAGCCGCGTGTGCTGCTGGCTCTCGCCCTGATGGCAGTCATCGTGATGATGGTCCTGCCCGTGCCGGCCTGGCTGCTCGATATCGGGCTCGCGGTCAGCTTTGCTTTGGCCATCCTGATCTTCACGCTCACGCTGTTCATCGAACGGCCGCTCGATTTCTCGGCCTTCCCCTCGATCCTGCTGGCGGCGCTGATGCTGCGGCTTTCGCTGAATGTCAGCTCGACCAAGCTGATCATCGGTCAGGGGCATACGGGCACGGCCGCCGCCGGCCATGTGATCGAGGGGTTCGCCATGTTCGTCATGGGCGGGCAGCTGCTGGTGGGGCTTGTCGTGTTCCTCGTGCTGCTGATCGTGAGCTTCGTGGTCATCAACAAGGGCGCGGCCCGCATGGCCGAGGTGGGGGCGCGCTTCGCGCTCGATGCGATGCCGGGGCGGCAGCTGGCCATCGATGCGGATCTGGCCGCCGGGGCCATCACCCATGCCGAGGCCAAGGCCCGGCGCGAACGCGAGGGGCAGGAGACCACCTTCTTCGGCTCGCTCGACGGGGCCTCGAAATTCGTCAAGGGGGACGCGGTGGCGGGGTTGCTGATCACCGCGCTGAACCTTGTCGTGGGCCTGGCGATGGGGATCCTGGTCCATGGGATGCCGGTCGGCAAGGCGTTCGAGACCTATGCGATCCTCACCGTGGGCGATGGGCTGGTCAGCCAGATCCCGGCCGTCATCATCGCGGTGGCGACGGCACTCCTGCTGTCGCGGGGCGGATCGACCCAGCGCACCGATGCGGCGGTTCTCTCTCAGCTCGGCCGCCATCCGGCCGCGCTCGCCACCGTGGGCGGGCTGATGGCGCTGCTCGCGCTCGTGCCGGGGATGCCGTTCCTGCCGTTCATGGCCGGCGCCGCGGTCCTGGGCTTTCTGGCCTGGCGCGGGATCCGGGCCCCGGTCCCGGCCGAGGATGCGGCCCCGGCCGGCAGCACCCCGGCCGCACGCGCCCCCTCCATGGGCGATCTGCTGGATCTCGACGAAATCCATGTCGAATTCGCCCCGGACCTGGTGGAGATGGTGCTCGATCCCGGCACCGGGCTCGATGCCCGCATCGGCAGCATGCGCCGGCATGTCGCCCAGGGCTTTGGCATGATCCTGCCGGAGATCCGCCTGACCGATGCCCCTGCCCTGCCGCCCGGCCATTACCGCATCCTCATCCAGGGGGTGGAACAGGCGCGCGACCGCCTGCGGCCGGGTCACTGTCTCGTGCTGCTTCCGGCCGGGGTCGAGGCACCGCCGGGCGAGGATGTGCGCGAACCCGTCTATGGCGCCCCGGCCCGCTGGCTCTCTCCTGCCGCGCAGGAGGAGGCCGCGCTCGCCGGTCTGACGACGGTCTGGCCGGCCGAGGTTCTGGCCACCCATCTGCTTGAGGTGATCAAGCGCAACCTGCCGCGGCTGATGACGCTGCGGGCGCTGCGCCGGCTGCTGGACGAAATGACGGCCCTGTCCGACAGCGCGCGGGCCGAGGCCAACCGGCGCATGCTCGACGAGCTGATCCCCGACCGGGTGCCGGTGGATCTGCTGCTGGCCGTTCTGCGCCTGCTGCTGGAGGAGCGGGTCTCGATCCGGAACCTGCCCCTGATCCTCGAATCGATCGCTGAGGCGCGCCCGGTCCATCCCACACCCGAGGCGATCGCCGAACATGTCCGCCAGCGTCTGGGATTTCAGCTCGTGGCCGAGCTGCGCCGCCCTGACGGCACGCTGCCCCTGATCCAGCTTGCCCCCGAATGGGAGGAGATCTTTGCCGCCCATCAGATCGGCACGGGCCCCGGTCCGGTCGATGTTGCCCTGCCGCCGGACGAATTCAACCGCCTGGCTCAGGCTGTGGCGGCCAAGGTCGCGCAAGCGGCCGAAGGGGGCACGCAGGCCGCCCTGGTCTGCCCGATGCGCCGCCGCCGCTTCCTGCGGACGGTGCTGGCCGCGCGGGGCATCCCCAATCCGGTCCTGTCCTTCGAGGAGATCGGGCTGGATGCACGTCCCGCCCTGGTCGGTCTGGTGCCGGCATGAGCGTCGATCTCGCCTCCGCTCTGGCCCCGCTGCTGGCGCCGGTACAGGACATGTTCTGGGCCGGTTTCGTGGTGTTCCTGCGGCTGGGGACGATGATGGCGCTGCTGCCGCTCTTCGGGGAACAGGCGGTGCCGGTCCGCATCCGTCTTGCCCTGGCATTTGCCTTCACGCTGGTCGTCGCCCCGGCCGTGGCCGCCTCACTGCCTGATCCGGGCGGGCCGGGGCGGTTCCTGGCCCTCCTGCTGGGCGAGGCCGCGGCAGGTCTGGCCCTGGGGCTTCTGCTGCGGCTTCTGGTGATCGCGCTCCAGACGGCAGGGGCGATCGCAGGGCAGGCGACCTCCCTTTCGCAGCTCTTCGGCGCAGGGCCGGGCGGAGAGCCTTCGCCGGCGATGGGGCATCTGCTGGTCATGGGGGGGCTCGCGCTGGCCGCGGCGATGGGGCTGCATATCCGCCTCGCCCTCTGGATGGTGGATGGCTATGCGCTGATTCCGGCGGGGGCGGTTCTCGACCCCGGGCTCATGCTCGAAGCCGGTCTGGGGGGGGGTGACCCGGGCTTTCACCCTTGCCGTGTCGCTGGCCGTGCCCTTCGTGGCGGCGGCCCTGCTCTACAATGTCGTGCTGGGCGTCATCAACCGGGCGATGCCGCAGCTCATGGTGACCTTTGTCGGGGCGCCGGCGCTGACCTTCGGGGGCCTTGTCCTGATGGCGATCGCCCTGCCGGTCCTGCTCGATGTCTGGGGCGCGGCGCTTGAGGCCGCACTCGCCCTGCCCGGTGGGGATCTGCCATGAGCGACGGCAACGATCAGGGCGAAAAGAGTTTCGAGCCCACGCAGAAGCGACTCGAGGAGGCCCGTCGCCGCGGCGATGTGGCCCAGTCCCCGGATCTTGTCACGGCGGCGGCCTATGGCGGCTTTCTCCTCGCTGTTCTGGCCTTCGGGGCCGGATCGCTCGTCACGCTGGGCGGGCTTCTCACGACGCTGCTGGCCCAGGCGGGGCCCCTCTCGGAGGCGGCCTTCGGGGCTTCGGGAAAGCCGCTTGGGGGGGCAGTGCTCGGGCGGGTGGCCGGCGCGCTGGGCCCCTGGCTTGCCTTACCGGCGATTGCGGCGCTGCTCACGCTCCTGGCGCAGGGGGCGCTGGTGGTGGCGCCCGAACGGCTGCGCCCCAGGGGATCGCGCCTGTCGCCCCTGGCCCAGGCCCGGCAGCGCTTCGGCCCGGAAGGTCTGGCAGAGTTCCTCAAGGCTCTTCTGAAGCTCACCGCCTATGCGACGGTCCTCGGCCACAGCCTGGCCGCGGCCACGCCCCGCCTGATCGGCGGGGCTGCCCAGGACGCGCGGGTGGCGATGACGGGGATGCTGACGCTGCTGACGGATCTGCTGGCCAAGGTGGTTCTCGTGGCCTGTGTGCTGGGGATCGCGGATCTCGTCTGGCAGCGCCTGCGTCAGCGCCGGCGGCTGATGATGACCCGGCGCGAGATGACCGAAGAGATGAAGGAGAGCGAGGGCGATCCGCACATGCGTCAGGAACGGCGCAGCCGCGGCCGCAGCATCGCCATGAACCGGATGCTCGACGCGGTGCCCACGGCCACGGTCGTCATCGTCAATCCCACCCATTATGCTGTTGCGCTCCGCTGGGATCCGGCGGCAGGGGGCGCGCCGATCTGCGTCGCCAAGGGGGTGGATGAGATGGCGGCCCGCATCCGCGAACGGGCGGTTGCCGCGGGGGTGCCGATCCGCCGCGATCCGCCCACCGCGCGAGCGATCTTTGCCACTGTCGATCTGGGCGAAGCCGTGGCTCGACCCGAATGGCGGGCCGTCGCCGCAGCGATCCGCTTTGCCGAGCGTGTGCGCAACAGGGCGAAAGGAAAGGGGCCATGAAGGGGGCCGGGACGCTCGCGCATGTGGCGGCCCTCGCCTCCGCGGCGGCCGAGGCGCGCTGCGCGGCCTTGCGCCGTCGGGAGCAGGATCTGCGGGCACGTCTGGCCGCGCTCGAGACGGCGCGGCGTGATCGGGCCGCGCGGGCCCGGGCGGACGATCCGGCGCTTCTGGCCGGGGCCGATCTGCGGTGGGAAGGCTGGGTCGAGGCGCGGGCGGCGGCCTTGCGCAGCGATCTGGCCCGCTGCCTGGTCGAGATCGAGATCGCCCGCGACGCGCTGGCCCGCGCCTGGGGCCGGGCACAGGCGGCAGAGGCCCTGGCACGCGAGGAACGCCTCGGACGGATCCGCCGGCGCGAGCGACAGCAAGAGCGGGGATGGTAAGGCCTCTCTGTTTCACGTGAAACAGGGCCGCCCCATCCCCCCGCAGGGGGGCAGACCGGCCGACAGGTCCAGAAGAGCGGAGGGGAACCGGCAACCCGACATTGCCGGACCCGCCGCAGGGATCAGACATCCTGCCGCACGAGATCCGTGACTAGCACATCCGTCACGAGGCCCCCGCTCTGCTCCCGCGCGGCGGCCAGCAGCGCCGCACGCAGGCTGCGCATCGCCGAAGCAGCGGTGAACACGCCCTCGAAGCCCCCGGCGTTCGCGTGGTCGAACAGCACCTGCAACAGCCCGTCCCGCAACCGGGGCTCGATGGCGCGCACGGCCTCCTCCTGCCCGGCGGCTGTCTCGACCGACAGAGACAGCAGCACGAGCGCGGCCACCCGCCCCTCATGGACGACAGGAACGACGAACTGGTTCGCCAGACGCACATAGTCGCGCGCCCCGGGCGCCGCTCCATGCCCCTCCGGCGCGGGGGGTGGGGGCGCCGCCGCCGCGACGGGCTGTCCCGGTGACGGGCAGACCGCCTCCGGCGCATGCTCCCCGGCCGGATCGGCCGAAGGGGCGAGCAGATAGCCCGCCCCGACCCCCCCCGCGGTGCCGAGCGCCAGAAGCCCGATCGGCAGCAACAGAGCCTTCATCGCGCTGCCCTCTCAGAACGGCAGGGCCGCCTCGAGCATCTGGTTGCCCCAGCGCGGCTGCTGCATGTCGGTGATCTGCCCGCGTCCGCCATAGGAAATGCGTGCCTGGGCAATGCGGTCATAGCTCACCTCGTTGCGGCGGTTGATGTCGGAGGGGCGCACATAGCCCGTGACCATCAGCTCGCGCAGCTCGTTGTTGACGCGCACTTCCTGAGAGCCGGCGATGGCAAGCAGCCCGTTGGGCAGCACATCGGTCACGGTTGCGGCGATGCGCAGGGCAATCGTCTCAGAGCGCCGCACCGATCCGTCGCCCGCAAACTGCGAGTCCCCCCCGAATTCGACAGCCGGGGACCAGCCCGCGCCCCCCGGCAGATCAACCGATTCGGGCAGACCGAACAGGGCCCCCACGCTCATCTCCTGCGAGGCCTGGCGAGAGCGGGCCGTGCGGTTGGAGATCGCGGCCCGATCATCAATGGAAATGACCACGGTCAGCAGGTCGCCCCGGGCATGGCCCGGTCATCCCCCAGCAGAGCGCCTTCCCCCCCACCGCCCAGAGCGAGGCCGCAGAGGCCGCCCGGGCGAGCTGGGCAGGCGGGGGAGCAGGCTCGCGCGGGGTGGGGGCCAGCATCGCCTGGGTTTCCGGCGAGGGCGCCGGCGAGGTGAAGGCCGGCGGACGGCCCACCGGGGTCGAGGAACAGGCGGCCAGTGCGATCAGGGCAGCGAGCGGAGACAAGAAGCGGGTCATCGGCGACATCCTTCAGGGCGAGACATGGGCCATGCCGTCGGCGCCCATCCGGGCGGTGACGGTCACGCGCGAATCGAGATTCATGACGCGGACGGTTTCGCCCACGCCCGCACGGTCGAGGGCACGCCCCCTCGACCACGATGAGAAGACCGCCCGAACGATAGACGAGCGGCACCCGGGCATTGCGTTCCACCAGGGCGGGCGGGCCGAGATCGCCCTCCCGGATCGGGCGGCCGGGATAGAGCGCCACACGCGCCTCCCATCCCCACGGCAGCGGCCAGATCGGTCAGGGCGCCGGGCACGGCCGTCTCCGCGATGGCAAGATCGGAGGCCGTCACCACCGTGCGCGGGGGAATCGTCCGGACAGGCACAAGGGACTGCGCCGCGGCCGGACCGGCCCCGGCGATGATCATCAGCAGGAGGGGAAGCAGCGCCTTCATCGGATCTGCACCGTCGCGCCAAGCATCTGGTCGGCGGCCGTGATGACCTTGGAGTTCATCTCGTAGCCGCGTTGGGCCTCGATCAGCTCGGTCACCTCGCGCACCGCATCGACCGAGGATTCCTCGAGATAACCCTGCCGCAGAAGGCCGAGCCCCTCCTGCCCCGGATCGGCGACAAGCGGCGGGCCGGAGGCCGCCGTCTCGAGATAGAGATTGGAGCCGATCGCCTCGAGCCCCTTGGGATTGGTAAAGCCCGCAAGGGTCAGCGTGCCGAGCTGCTCCGGCTCGGTCCGGTCGGCGAAATAGGCCCAGACTGCCCCTTCGGCCGTGATCGAGACGGAACGGGCATCGGCCGGGATCGTGATCCCCGGCGCAATCGGAAACCCGTCCGAGGTGACCAGAAGCCCGTCCCCCGTCAGCTTGAGCGCCCCATCGCGGGTAAAGGCGGCACGCCCGTCGGGCATCTGCACCTCGAGATAGCCCGCCCCCTCGATGGCCAGGTCGAAATCGTTGCCGGTGGCCTGCAAGGCCCCCTGCGCCAGCATGACGGACACGGCGGCGGGCCGCACGCCGAGGCCGAGCTGGATGCCCGTGGGCAGAACGCTGCCATCCGCCGCCGTCACGGTGCCGGGGCGGGCCATCTGCTGGTAATGCAAATCCGCAAATTCCGCCCGCCGGGGCGAATAGCCCGTCGTGCTCATGTTGGCGAGATTGTGCGAGATCACCTCGACCCGCATCGCCTGTGCCGCCATCCCGGCGGCCGCAATCTCGAGCGCGCGCATGGAACAGTCTCCTTATCGGGTCTGGATGGCCTGGATGGTCTTGCGGATCCGCTCGTCCTCCCGGTCGAGGAAGGCCTGTCCCGCCTCATAGGCGCGGCTCACCGCGATCAGGCGGGCCACCTCCATCACCGGATCGACATTGCTCTTCTCGAGAAAGCCCTGGAGGATGCGACCGGCGGGGGCAGGATCGGTCTGGGGCGCAGAAAAGAGCGTGCCGGCCTCGCGCCGCAGCGCCAGCGGATCGCGCGGGACGACAAGTCCGATCTGCCCCACAGGGCGCCCCCCGGCCGAGATCGTGCCATCCGCCGCGATCCCCACCGGCCCCTCAGCCAGCGGCACGAAGACCGGCGCCCCGCCTGCATCGAGCAGCCGATAACCCTGGGCCGTCACGAGATTCCCTGCGGCATCGGGGGTGAAGGCCCCCGCCCGCGTCAGCCGCGGCCCCTGCGGCGTCTCCACGAGGAAGAACCCCTCCCCCTCGATGGCCAGGTCGAAGGACCCGCCGGTGCGTTCGAGCGGCCCCTGGGCCAGGGCCGTCTCGCGCCCATGGGCCGCCGCCATCGAGAGCGATTCGCCCGTCCCCGTGCGGCGGACATATTCGGTGAAGGTCACCCCCTCCGCCTTGAAGCCGACGGTGGAGAGATTGGCGATGTTGTTCGCCACCACCTGCATCTGGGCCATAAGACCCGCCTGCCGCGTCAGCGTGGCATAGATGGCGTTCTCCATCCCCTCAGCCCCCCGCGATCAGGGGCGCGACCGTCTCGCGCAGGAAGGAGACCAGCGTGCCGGTCATGAAGCCCATCGTGACCCAGAACACCGCGGCAATGGCAGCTAGCTTCGGCACGAAGGTCAGCGTCGCCTCCTGCACGGAGGTCAGCGCCTGCAAAAGCCCGATGACAAGGCCCGCGGCCAGCGCCACGGCCAGGATCGGCAGCGACATCACCGCTGCGGCCCAGAGCCCCTGGCGCATGACATCGTGAAGAACAGCCTCGGAAAGCGGTCCGGCCATGGCGTCACACCGGCATCCGCAGCAGTTCCTGATAGGCCTCGACGACCTTGTTGCGCAGTGTCACGGCCGTTTCGACAGCCAGTTCCGCCTGGCTCAAGGCCTGCACGAGGGCATGGGGATCGGCCTGCCCGGTCATGGCGGCCATCGCCGTGCGCTCCCCCTCGGCAAGGGTGCGGGCGAAATCCCCCAGCGCCCCGAGAGCCCCCCCCGGTTCGCCCGGTTCGGTCACGGAGCGGGCAGCGAGATAGCCGCCCTGGGCGGCACGAAGACTGGTCAGGTCCATTCTGGACTCCCTGTGATGTCAGCGGCGCAGCAGATCGAGCAGGGCCTGAGACATGGCGCGGGTCTGCTCGAACATCTTGAGATTGGCCTCGTAGGAGCGCGACGCCTCGCGGGCATCGGCGATCTCCAGCACGAGATTGACATTGGACCCCGTCACATAGCCTTCGGCATCGGCCAGGGGGCTGGTCGGATCGTAACGGCGGGCAGGCGGCGCGGGATCGAGCCGGACCGGCCCGGTCTGCACGCCCGCGCCATCGACCATCCCCTCGAACGACACGAGCTTGCGGCGGTAACCCGGCGTGTCGGCATTGGCGATGTTCTCGGCCGAAAGCCGAAGGCGCAGCGACTGGGCCCGCATTCCCGACAGCGCCGCGCCAAGCGCATCCTGCAGATCGCTCATCGCTCAGCGCCCCCCCAGCGAGGTGCGCAGCACCGTCACCGCATGGCGCCAGACCGCCAGAGCCTGATTATGCTCGCGCGAGGCCTGGACCGAGGCGGACATCTCCCGCTCGAGCGAGACGGTGTTGCCGTTGGGGGCGGCCTCCCCCCCGGCATCCACAGCGCGGAGCCGGCTGGCCGCCGTCGGATCCGACGCCGCGCCGAAATGGCCGGGCCGGGTGGCACGCAGCGATCCCTCTGCCAGCGTCTCGGCAAAGGAGGGCAGCATCCGCGCGCGATAGCCGGGCGTATCGGCCTGGGCCACGTTGATGGCCGCCTGCGCCTGACGCGCGGCGGCATGGCGCATGAGCGCGCCGGCAGTGCGAAACAGCTCGAGTGATTCGAACATCGGGGCTTCTCCCTCGATCGGCGAAAGGAAGCCTTAAGGGACAAGCCTTAAGATTCGGTTCACGCCGAAGCCGAATCGGCCTGTTCATGCGAGGGGGACCATGACCGCCCAACCCGATCCGATCCCCGATCCGATCCCCGATCCGATCCTGGCCCGCATCGCGGCGGCGGTGGGGGATCTGGCGCCGCTGCGCCCCTTGGGCCGCATCGCCGGGGCCAGCGGGGGCATGCTCTGCGTCAGCGGTCTGTCGGAGCATGCCCGTCTGGGCGACCGCGCCACCGTTCATCCGCGGGGGGGCGGCTCGATCGGCGCCGAGGTGGTGCGCATCGGTGAAGGGCAGCTGCATCTGCTGCCCGAGGAGGGGGCAGAGGGGGTCTCGCTCGGCGATCCCGTCCGGCTGGAACCGCCCCCGCGATTCGCACCGGACCGCTCCTGGATCGGCCGGGTCGTGGACCCCGACGGTCGCCCCCTTGATGGCCGACCCCTTCTGCCGGGGCTGGGCGCCCGTCCCCTGCGGGCCGATCCCCCCCCCGCCGGGGCCCGCCGCGCGATGGGGGCGCGCCTTGCCACCGGCCATGCCGTCTTCGACACGCTGCTGCCTCTCGCCCGCGGACAGCGGATCGGGCTCTTCGCGGGATCCGGAGTGGGCAAGTCAACGCTTCTGGGCGGGCTGGCGCGGCAGGTGGCGGCGGATGTCATCGTCATCGGCCTTGTGGGCGAACGGGGGCGGGAGCTGCGCCATTTCGTCGAAGCGGTCCTCGGCGCGGGGGGGATGGCGCGGACAGTCGTCGTCGCCGCCACCTCCGACCGCGCCCCCCAGATCCGGCGGCGCTGCGCCCTGGCCGCCACCGCCGTGGCCGAGCATTTCCGCGACGAGGGGGCCCAGGTGCTCCTTCTCATCGATTCGGTCACGCGCTTTGCCGAAGCCCATCGCGAAATCGCCGCCGCCGCCGGAGAGCCGGCCGTCCTGCGTGGCTTTCCTGCATCGACCGTCCCCGCCATTGCCGCGCTCTGCGAACGGGCGGGCCCGGGCGCGGGCGATCAAGGCGACATCACCGCCATCTATTCGGTCCTGGTGCAGGGCTCCGACATGGAGGAACCCGTGGCAGACTGGCTGCGCGGCGTGCTTGACGGTCATGTGGTGCTCGACCGCGCCATCGCCGAACGGGGGCGCTTTCCGGCGGTGGACATCCTCCGCTCGGTCTCGCGCTCGCTGCCGGAGGTTGCGGGGCGGGCCGAGAATGCCCTGATTGCCGAGGCCCGCGCCCTGATGGGCGCCTGGGAGCGGGCCGCCCCGATGATCCGCGCCGGGCTCTATCAGCCGGGCACCGATCCGGAGGTGGATGCCGCCATCGCCGTGCAGGCGGGCCTCGACCGTTTCCTGGCGCAGACCGGAATGGCCAGCCCGCAGGCCAGCTTTGCCGCGCTCCGGCAGGTTCTGGCGGCGGCCCGGCCGGGGGCGCGCTGAGGGCCGCTGAGGCGCAACCGGGCGGGAAGGACAGCGGCCCTGCCGGCAGGGTGCGGCCCCTCATCCCCCCTGGCGCAGGAGCGCAAGAACCGGAGAGGTCGCAGCCTGCTGCGCCCCGCTGCGCAGAAAGTAGAGACGCAGCAGCCGATCCTGCAGGGCAGGATCGGCGAAATCCGTCGGAGCCTTCGCCCCCATCGCAGCAGCACGGGCCTTGTAGCCGGCCAGCTGCCGGTCCAGATCGATCGTGGCAAAGGAGGCGGGAAAGCCGAAGGCAGTCTGGAACACCTCGCGCAATGGGGCGCTGGCGATCACCGAATACCACTGGGCATTGGCATTCCCTGTCCGTTCGGCCAGATCGGCCAGCGCCGGGGCGAGATTCAGCGCCAGCCTCATCGCCCCGTCGCGCTCGCCCACCGCCTCCTGGAACACCTGCCGTTCGTAGCGGGCAATGATCCGTTCGGCAAAACCGGGCAGGCCCGTGCGCGCCCCCAGATCGCCATAGCCGAATTCAAGCGCCAGAGCCGCATAGCGCTTGTCCGCAAGGCGGTTCGCCAGGGAATCGGGCCGCAGCGTCCCGCCCTCCAGCACCTTCTGCACGAAGGCACGGGCGTTCAGATCCGCCTTGAGACCGAAGGCACCCAGCGCCACCTCGAGCAGACGGCGATCGGACACCAGATCGGCGGCTGTCTGCGCCTTGGCGACATGGGCGCGGAAATGATCGGTCAGGCGTTTCACCTCCGGGCTTTCGCGCAGGCGGGCCATCTGGACCTCTGTGCTGCGCGTCAGATAGCGCCAGCCGGCATGGCCGGACAGCGGAACGATCGCCTGAAAGGTCATGAGCCGACCCGGGGCGGCGCGGGAGGCATCTCGCCGCCGGCCGCGGCGGCCAGCAGACGCTCCTCCCGCGGCAGCAGCGTGCGCAGCCGCTTGAGAGCGCGGTAGAAGTCTCCCGCACCGACAGCGGCCGTCGCCTCGGCCAGGGTCTGACGGCTGTCGGGATCGCGCAGGGCCTGGGACAGCTGTTCGATGCCCAGCAGAAGCTGGCGGCGGGCCTCGCCCTCGGGCGCGTCGCCCGACAGGGCCAGCTGAGCGATGTAGCAGACGCGACGCACGGGGGTATTGGCCTCGCCCGGGCGGATCGCATCGCGCAGGCGCAGGATATGGGCATGCGGCGTCAGGATCGACAACCGCGAACGGCGGTCCCCATTCTCGATCACCGCACCGTTGACGAGCACCCGCTCATGAGGACCCAGCTTGAGGACAAGTCCGGTCATGCCGCAGCTCCGCTTGCAGTCTCTGCGTTGGGCTGGCCGGCCAGACCGCGCAGCACGGCCGTGTTGAGATCGACAAGGGCCTCTCCGCCGCCCTCGCCGCGCAGCAGGCGATGCCCCTGGCGCAGGGCAAAGCCGGCAAGACCCAGAAGACGCGCGCGCAGATCCACCGGAAGAGCATTGCCGGCAGACGCCAGATCGGCAGCCAGGGCCGACCACAGGCGGTTGTTGTCATGGACGGCGGCCGCCAGACGCGCCGCATCGCCCGCAGCGAGCGCGGCAGCAAGCCGCGCAGTCACCGCGGCGACGATCTGATGTTCGGCCTGACGGGGTGTGCGGACGGGGGCAGCGGCGGCATAGGCCTGTTGCGCCTGATGCATGGCATTCACGGAACAGTCCTTTCAGGACGGAGGGACCCGGCGAAGATGCCGGCCGGACGAAGGGGAAGGGCGGGGGCGCCCTGCGTCCCCGCCCGGGCCGCGTTCAACGGAACAGCGACAGGATCGACTGCGGCGCCTGATTGGCGATCGACAGGGCCTGCACGCCGAGCTGCTGTTGCACCTGCAGCGCCTGGAGGCGGGCCGAGGCCTCCTCCATGTCGGCGTCCACCATCGAGCCGATCCCGGTGCGCAGCGCATCGCTGAGCTTGCTGACGAAGTCGGCCTGGCTTTCGATCCGCCCCTGGGCCGAACCGAAATCCGCCGCCGCGGCAACCGCCGTGTCGATCAGCCCATCGATGACCCCGAGGGCCGCGGCCGCCCCGGCCCCGGTCGAGACATCGATGCCCCCCAGCGCGCCCAGACCGCCCGAACCGGCATTCTGGAACTGGGCCGACACGGCCAGATCGCGCGTGCCGCCATTGTTGAGCGTCAGCTGCCCCGGCGTGCCGCTGTCATAGTCCACCGTCAGCCCGTCGATGCCCAGCGTCTCGATCGCCGATTTGAGGCCCACCGCAACGATGTCGGCCGGCGTCGTCGAAGCGGCGTCCTCCGCCGTGATCGTATAGCTCGCCTGACGGTTGCCGATGCGAATGCTGATCTTGTCCCCCGCCACAAAGCCGGCACCGGCATCGATGGTGATCGTCTCAGAGGCCCCGGCATCGAGATTGAAGGCCTGGGCATCCTGCGCCGCGGTCACGCCGGTCCCCGCAGAGAAGGCCGCCTTCGCCGCATAGGCCCCGATCGACAGGTCATGCGCCGCCACGGTGATCGAGGAGGCCGTCACCGTGCTGCCCGAGCGATCCAGCGAGGACAGGAAATCGACCGAGCTGCGCGAGCCGTTCACAAGGTTGAGCCCGTTGAACTGCGCCGCCCCCACAACCGAGGCGATCTGATCGCGCAGCGCCGCCACATCCGCCTGGATCTTGGCGCGATCGACATTCTCCTCCTGCGCGGCGACGATCTTCGTCTTCATCTGCGTCAGCAGATCCGTCACCGTTTCCGACGCCTTGCGCGCCACGCTTACGGTGGACTGGCCGAGCGAGAGCGAATCGGAGATGCCCTTGAAGCTCTGGACATCGCTTTCCATGACCTTCGAGATCGACCAGACGGCCGCATTGTCCTTGGCCGTGGCGACGGACTTGCCGGTCGAGATCTGGTCCTGAACCCTGGCCAGATTCGCATTGATCCCCTTGAGGGTCTGGAGCGCGACCATCGCGCTGGTATTGGTGAGAATGCTGGACATCGCGTCAGTCCTTGGAGCGGCGCATTATGCGCCGGGGTTTCGGGACGCCGCGCCACCCCTCTGGCGCGCGGCATGGAACGCTCCTTCTGACAGCTGCGGGAGGGGAGCCGCCCGCGCCACCCCGGTTCCGGGATGCAGGGGCAGCCTGGCGCGGCATGTCTTAACGCCGTCCTAATTCCGGCCCGTTGCCAGCCCGTTTTCTAGTCACAAGTTGAATCAAGCCGCTCATGCCCGCCGCTCCAGCCGGGGGGGGCAGGCTTCGCGGGGGCTGCGCACACCCGTCGCGTCATAGGTGACAAGCTGCTGCGCCTCGCGCAGGGCGGCCCGGCGGCGCAGCGCCTCGCGCACCCCTTCCGCCGCCGCGGCCAGCAGGGCCTGATTGCGCGCAAGCCCCTCGGCCAGGCGTGCGCCTTCGGCCGGCGTGGCCCCCGCCAGCCCCCCAAGCGCCGCAGCCTTCCGGGGCCACAGCCCCTCGAGCGCGTCCCAGTCGGCCGCAAGAAGCAGACGCCGCTCCTCCTCCAGAAGGGCAAGAAGGGCCTCAGCGCGCATGGCCCCCCTCCCCCATCGAGGACGCCGCGGTCAGCCCGCGCAGGATCGATTCGGCCAGCCCGATCCCCCCGGCTCCGCCAGATGACGGGCCTGAGCCTCAAGCAGGAAGGACGTGAACTGCCCCTCCCCCTCGCCACCGCCAAAGGCCGACGGCACGCGCCCCAGACCCACGGCAGCGAGCATCTCGCGCAGGAAACTCGCCTCGATCGCCACAGCCGCCTCGCGCAGAGGCGCGGTCTGGGAGACAGGCGGGGGAACATGGCGAACGGTTGAGAAGACGGCTGAAGGGACGGCAGGGGCAGACATCATGACGGAACCTCCGGCGAAATGGGACTGTCGTCTGCCCATTCTCTCCGGTGGCGGTAAACATTCCGTAAGTTTTCCCTGCCATGCTGCGTTCTCCGAACGGAGGCGAATCGTATGGAGACCCTGACAGCCGCCGGTCCCCGGGGACCGGAGACCCATCCCCCGCGCAAGGCACGCCCCCTTCCCGGTTCCGTTGCCGACGGGGCGGGATTCGCCCGCCTTCTTGTTTCACCCGCTCCCCGGTCCGGAGCCGAGGACGAGCCACCCCCCTGTGGACCGGCGGGGGGGGAAGGCAGACCGACCGCCGCCGGAGAGAACGGCGGGGGCAGCAGCCAGGATCGCGCCGGATCGGCGGGGGAACCGCCGCCCCCCGCCGGATCCGGGGGGGAGCCGTCCCCACCTCCGGGGGAAGGGCCGGACATCGCCGCCTGCACGGACACCGCCGCGCCTGTCGCGGGGGCGGCCCCGCCGTTCCCGGACGCCCTCCCGTCCCATGCGGAATGGGGCGATCTGTCTGATGGGGAAGGGGCCGATGCGCCCCCGGATCCGGCGGCAGAGAGGGCCGCCATGCCGCACCCCGGCAGGCGCAGCGCCGGACGGCCGCAGGGCATGTCCGTCGCTTCGCCCGTGCCGTCTGCCCTCCCGGGCGCCGGCCTTGCCGGGGACGATGGGCCCGAGCCCGCCCTGCGTGAATCCGCCCTGCCGCTGGCCGACGGCCCGGCACACACGGGACCGTCAGGCCCCGGCTCTGCGGCCTGCGGGGATCGGGACGCTGCTCCCCTGACGGATGCGGCAGGCCCTTCCCGCCCGGCAGCCGCAGGGCAGGCGGCTCGGGGCGCCGGCCTGCCGGTCCTCCTGTCCCGGTCGCAGCCGGGACAGGCGGGGCAGGACAGCGCAGGGTCTTCCCGCCCCGGAGGGATCCCTGCGCTGTCCCCTGCCGATTGTCCCCCGGGTATTGCAACGGCGGCCGGATCCTTCCCGCCCTGCGGGATGGCTCCCGTGACCGACCCCAGGCCGACCGGGCCTGCCCTGCGGCAGCCCGTGGGGGTGCCGGCCCCGCCCCCCCGCTGCGGAGCGCATGGCCCCCCGCATCGCCCCCGCATCCGCTGCCGCTCCTGCCCGGCCGGGGATTCCGAGGATGGATCCGGATGACGGTTCCGGCGATCCCTCCGCCCGGCTTCCGGCCACCGGAGGATCCGACCCGAAGCCGGACGCCGCCGGCCCGACGGGCTTGTCCTCTCTCCTGCTGCCGGGCGCGGGGCTTCCGTCCGCCTCGTCCCCGACCGGCGGCAGCGGGACCGGCAGCGGTCATGGGGAGGGGGGGGAGGAACGGGCCAGGGGGCCCGCCTTCCTGCGTCCGGGCCCTTCGGCCTTTCCCCGGCCGAAGGCGGCGGCGCCCTGCACCTGTCCTCCGGGGAGCTCGGCCTGCTGTCGCTCCGCGTGAGGGGGGGGAGGAGGCACTGCATCTGATCATCGAGGCGCAGCGCCCCGAAACCGCCGATCTGCTGCGCCGCCATGCCGAAATGCTGCGTCAGGACCTGCGCGCCGAAGGCCTTGCGGGGATTGCCGTGACCATCGGCACGGACAGCGGCACCGGCGATCGGGCAGACGGCGGGGGGCGCCCCGGTCCCAACGGGGCGCCGATCCGGGATTCGCCCGCCCCGCCGGACAGCGCCGCCCTCCCGTCTGCCCCGCCCGGGCCCGCCAGTGCCGCGGGGCGGGGTTCTCTCGATCTGCGTCTCTGAGGACGACCCATGGACATCACCGCCGCAACTGCCACTGCCCCGTCCGCTGTCCCGAACGCGGCCACCGGCTCCGGCACGGCCGGGGCTGCCGGGGCCGCGCGACGCGGCACGCTCGGCGATTTCGACACCTTCCTGCGCATGCTGACCGCCCAGCTGCGCAACCAGGATCCAACCGATCCGATGGATTCGGCCGATTATGCCGTCCAGCTCGCCACCTTCGCAGGGGTGGAGCAGCAGGTCCGCACCAATGAGCTTCTGACCACCCTGTCGGCCCGGATGGGGGTCTCGGGCCTGGGCCAGCTGGCGGGCTGGGTCGGCCAGGAGGTGCGTGCGGCAATGCCCGCCTACTTCTCGGGCAGCCCCGTGACCGTCTCTCCCAATCCGCTGGCCACGGCCGAGACGGCCGAGCTTGTCGTCCGCGACGATCGCGGTCAGGAGATCGAGCGCCGGAGCATTCCCGTCTCGGCGGCGCCGATCGAATGGGCCGGGGTGACGGCGGACGGTCATCCGCTGCCCACCGGCCTCTACCGCTTCGAGGTGGTGAGCCTCGTCGCGGGGCAGCCGGTCCGCACCGACCCGGCCGAGGTCTACGGCCTTGTGCGCGAGGTGCGTTCCGAAGCCGGTCAGGCCGTGCTGGTGATGGAGGGGGGGCAACCGTCCCGGCCGATACCGTAACCGCCCTGCGACGGCCCCTGTGATCCGTCAGGCCAGCAGCCTGCGCAGCAGCGCATCGAGCAGGGGGCGCCCCGCCGCGGTCGCCCGGAGCCGCCCGTCCCCGCGTGTCAGAAGACCCATCTGCACCAGCTCCGCGGCCCGCTCGGGCAGATCGGTCAGGGCGGCCAGGCGCGCCTCCTCCACCCCTTCGGCCAGCCGCAGCCCCATCAGCAGCCACTCCTCAGCCGCCTCGCACGGGCTGAGCGCCTCGCGCCGGCTTTCCCCGCTGCCCGTGCGCGTGACACGGGCCAGCCAGGCAGCCGGGGCGCGTTCGGCCTCGGTCGCCCAGCGGATGCCGCCAAGCGTGAGCCGCCCATGGGCACCGGGCCCGATGCCGACCCAGTCGCCGCCGCGCCAGTAGATCAGATTGTGGCGGCTTTCCTGCCCCGGGACGGCATGGTTGGAAATCTCGTAGCCGGGCAGGCCGGCCGCCTCGGTCAGGCGCTGCGTCACCTCCCAGAGCGCGACCGCACGGTCCTCGGAGGGCAGGCCGCGCAGGCGCCCGGCGCGCAGGCGCTCGCCGAAGGCGGTGCCCTCCTCGATGGTCAGCTGATAGAGCGACAGATGGCCCCCGCCCTCGCCCGCGACCAGGGCCAGGGCCCGTGTCAGCTCGGCTTCCCAGGCGGCTTCGGTCTGGTCCTGCCGGGCATAGATCAGATCGAGGCTGGTGCGGGCGAAGATGTCGCGGGCCAGGCGATAGGCGGCCACTGCCTCCTCGGCGGAGTGGAGCCGCCCGAGCGCCCGCAGATCCCGGTCATCGAGCGCCTGCACCCCGAGCGAGAGCCTCTCCACCCCGGCTGCGCGATAGGCGCGAAAGCGCGCCGCCTCGGCCGAGGTGGGATTGGCCTCCATGGTGATCTCGATGCCATTCGCAAAGCCCCAGGCAGAGCGCGCGGCCGCCAGCACCGTCTCGACCACCTCCGGCGCCATCAGCGATGGGGTGCCGCCGCCGAAGAAGATCGAATCGAGCCGCCGGCCCGGCGTCTCGGCCGCGGCGCGGGCGATCTCGGCTTCATAGGCGGCGGCCCAGGCGGCCTGATCGATCCGCCCGGCAACATGGGAGTTGAAGTCGCAATAGGGGCATTTGGCCTGGCAGAAGGGCCAGTGGACATAGAGTGCGAACCCCCCTGCGCGTCCGTCCTCGGGGGCGGCGGCAGAGGCGACAGGGTTCGGGCCAGAGGCAGCGGTCATCGGCGCCCCTTAGGCCCGGCGGCCCCGTCCCGCAAGACGCGCCGGCCGGCTCCCTCATCCGACCTCAAATATCCCGGGGTCCGGGGCAGAGCCCCGGCCTCACCCCCCGGTCTCGGTCCCCCGACCTCAGCCCCGGTCTCCCTCTCCCGCGGTCCCGCCGAGGCAGGCCGCCGCGAAGGCCCGGATCGAGCGGCCACGATGGCTGCGGGCGTTCTTCTCCTCGGCGCTCATCTCGGCAAAGGTCCGCGTCTCGCCCCGGGGGAGAAAGACCGGATCATAGCCATGCCCGAGTGCCCCGCGCGGGGGCCAGACGAAGCGGCCTTCGACCACGCCTTCGAAGACGGCCTCCTCTCCGTCGGGCCAGGCCAGAACGAGGACCGAGACGAAGCGCGCTGTCCAGGGTTCGGGTGCGCCGGCGGCGCGCAGAGCCTCATGCACACGCGTCATCGCCAGAAGGAAATCGCGCCCTGCAGGGGTTTCGGCCCAGTCGGCGCTGCGCACGCCGGGTGCCCCGTCCAGCGCATCCACCGCCAGCCCCGAATCGTCGGCCAGGGCCGGCAGGCCGGTTGCGGCCGCGGCGGCCCGGGCCTTCAGGCGGGCATTGCCGAGGAAAGTGGCCTCGGTCTCGGCCGGTTCGGGCAGGCGGCGATCGGCGGCCGATTCGACATGCACCCCATGGGGGGCGAGGAGGGCGCGCACCTCTTCGACCTTGCCCGCATTATGCGTGGCGAAGAGAAGCGTCGTCCCCGGGGCCAGGCGGCGCGTCATCGCCCTGTCGCCTGCCGCTGTGCCGCCGCGAGGGCGGCTGTTCCGGCCGCCGCCAGATCGAGCAGCGCCGTCATCTGGTCGCGTCCGAAGGTCGCGCCTTCGGCCGACATCTGCACCTCGATCAGCCGTTCGCCGGTCATGACGACATTGGCGTCCACGCCGGCCTCGCTGTCCTCGGGGTAATCGAGATCGAGCACCGGCACCCCGCCATAGAGCCCCACCGAGACGGCCGCGACCGGATCGCCCAGCGGGTCGCGCTGGATCGAGCCGGCTTTCAGAAGACGGTCGAAGGCGAGGCGCAGCGCCACCCAGCCCCCCGTGATCGCCGCGCAGCGCGTGCCGCCATCGGCCTGGATCACGTCGCAGTCCACGACGACCTGCCGCTCGCCCAGCGCGACGAGATCGCAACCTGCCCGCAGGCTGCGCCCGATCAGGCGCTGGATCTCCTGCGTGCGGCCCGAGAGGCCTTCCTTGGCCTCACGGCGCATGCGCGTCGCCGTGGCGCGCGGCAGCATGCCGTATTCGGCCGTCACCCAGCCCTTGCCGCTGTTGCGCAGGAAGGGCGGCACGCGCTCCTCGACGCTGGCGGTGCACAGGACATGGGTATTCCCGAGCCGGATGAGGCAGGACCCTTCGGCATGCAGGTTGACATGCGGCTCGATCGAAAGGGGTCGGAGCGCGTCGGGGGCGCGGCCGGAAGGGCGCATGAGGGATCTCCCTTGGGGGTTCCGTCCCGGAGGCGGGCTTGCCATGCCCCTTACGCGAGGGCGCGATCAAAGGGAACCCGTCGTGCCCCCCCGGATGGGACCCCGGGCCTGCCGCGCATTGACGCCCGTCGATGCGGTGCTTACATGCGTCGGTCCCGGGGGTTGCCGGGAGCGTGCCCGAGGGGGGAATCTGGGCCCGACGGGGATTTGGGGCCATGGATGCCAGACCGAGGATGCCGGACCGCCGCATGCCGGACCGTTTGCCGCTGATCGAGGAGATGAACGACCGCTCGCGCGAGGTGTTTCGCCGTGTGGTTGAAGCCTATCTCGAGACGGGACAGCCCGTCGGATCGCGCACGCTCACGCGCAGCATGTCCGAGCCGATCTCGGCCGCGACGATCCGCAACGTGATGCAGGATCTGGAGGAGATGGGCCTTCTGGGCCATCCCCATGTCAGCGCCGGCCGCGTGCCGACACAGGCCGGGCTGCGGCTTTTCGTGGACGGTCTGCTCGAGGTCGGACCGATGGCGGGCGAGGACCGAGAGCGGCTCGAGCAGACCGTGGCCTCCGTCCCCTCGCGGAACGGGCTGGATGTCACCGCGGTGCTCGACCGGGTGGGTGCGGCGCTGTCGGGGCTGACGCGCGGGGCCTCGCTGGTGCTGGCGCCCAAGCGCGACCATGCCCCGGTGCGACATGTGGAGTTCGTTCCCCTGGCGCCGGATCGGGCGCTTCTCGTGCTCGTCTTCGCCGACGGGCATGTGGAGAACCGCGTCTTCGTCCCCCCGCCCGGTCAGACGCCGTCCTCCATGCGCGAGGCGGCGAATTTCATCAATGCCTTCGCCGGAGACCGGACGCTGGCCGAACTGGCCCGGGCCATCGCCGCGGAGATGGCGCGCCGCCGGCAGGAGATCGACGGGCTGGCCCGCGAGATGGTCGAGCAGGGGCTTGCCGTCTGGGTCGATGAGCGCGACAGCGGGGACGATGCGGTGACAGGCCGGCTTCTGGTGCGGGGGACGGCCAACCTGCTCGGCGATCCCGAGGCCCAGGCCGATCTGGACCGGCTGCGCCGGCTGATGGACGATCTGGAGCGCAAGAGCGACATCGCCCGCTTCCTCGAGCTGGCCCAGCAGGCCGAGGGCGTGCGCGTCTTCATCGGATCGGAGAACCCGCTGTTTTCCCTGGCCGGATCGGCACTTGTCGTCTCGCCCTACACCAATGCCGAACGGACCATCGTCGGTGCGGTGGCCGTGATCGGGCCGACGCGGCTCAATTACGGGCGCATCGTGCCCATCGTCGATTACACGGCCCAGCTGGTGGGCCGCCTGCTTTCCGAGAGAAGCTGAAGGATTTCCCATGCCCTCCTCCCCCAAGCCGGAAGACCGCGAACCCCTGACGCTTGACGAGCTGGCCGCCGAGGGCGACGCTCTCGAACAGGCTCAGGCCGAACTCGAGGCGCGCCTGTCCGCGCTCGAGGCCGAGCGGGACGAGCTGAAGGATCGCCTGCTGCGCGCCCTGGCCGAGACCGAGAACCTGCGCAAGCGGGCCGAGCGCGAGCGCCGCGAGGCCGAGCAGTATGGGGGCAGTCGCCTCGCCCGCGACCTGCTGACCGTTCATGACGCACTCAAGCGCGCGATGGAGTCGGTGACCGAAGAGCAGCGCGAGGCCAATGCGGCGCTGATCGAGGGGATCGAGCTGACGCTGCGCGAGCTGCTGAACGTCTTCGGCCGTCACGGCATCACGGTGGTCAGTCCCCGGGTGGGCGACCGGTTCGACCCTGCCCTGCACGAGGCGATGTTCGAGGCCCCCCTCCCCGGAACACGGGCCGGCGACATCATCCAGGTCTCGGCGGACGGATTCCTGCTGCATGACCGCCTGCTGCGCCCGGCACAGGTCGGTGTCTCCTCGATGCCCGCATCCTGAGGAGAGGCACCCCGGAAAGGCAGCCGGGGGCTTCGCGCCCCCGAACCCCCGCGGGATATTTGGGGTCGGATGAAGGAGGGGCGCTGTTTCACGTGAAACATCCTCAGCCGTCCAGGAGCCCCTTCAGCGCATAAAGTGCCTCGAGCGCCTCGCGCGGGCTGAGCGCATCGGGATCGAGGGCCCGCAGGCGTTCCTCCAGCGCCGAGGGGACAGGCGCCTCGGGCGGGGGGGCGCTGGCAAAGAGGGGCAGCTCATCCTCGAGCGCGCGGGGTCCGCCTTCGCGTGCCCGCGCCTCAAGAGCGCGCAGCACCGCCTTCGCACGGGCCACCACGCGCGGTGGCAGTCCGGCCAGACGGGCCACCTGAACCCCCCAGCTGCGGTCGGCCGCCCCTTCGCGGACCTCGTGCAGGAAGATGAGGCGGCCTTCCCATTCGGTCGCCGCGACATGGACATTGCCCGCACCGGGCAGGCGGGCGGCCAGACCCGCCAGCTCGTGATAATGCGTCGCAAAGAGCGTGCGGCAGCCGATCACGCCTTCCAAATGTTCGAGCGTCGCCCAGGCGATCGCAAGCCCGTCCCAGGTCGCCGTGCCGCGCCCGATCTCGTCGAGCAGGACCAGCGCGCGGTCATCGGCGCCGTTGAGGATGGCGGCGGTCTCGACCATCTCGACCATGAAGGTGGACCGCCCACGCCCAATGTCGTCGGCGGCGCCGACGCGGCTGAACAGGCGGCTGACCAGGCCCATCTCGCAGGAGGCGGCGGGGACGAAGCCGCCCGCCTGTGCCAGCACCGCGATCAGCCCCTGCTGGCGCAGATAGGTGCTCTTGCCGCCCATGTTGGGCCCCGTCACGAGCAGCAGCGGCCGCTCGCTGAGGTCGCAGTCATTGGCGACGAAAGGCTGGCCCTCGCGGCGGCGATGGGCGGCCACCACGGGATGCCAGCCCCCGCAACGCAGAACCCGCGCGAGGCATCGAGGCGCGGCCGCGTCCAGCCCCCTTCAGCGGCGAGCTCCGCCCAGGCGGCGGCGACATCGATCCGCGCCACCGCCCCGGCGAGGCGGGCCAGCGCAGGGGCCGCGGCCAGCGCCTCCTCGCGCAGGGCGGCAAAGATGGCCATCTCGCGCGACAGCGCCTCCTCGGCGGCCGAGAGCATCCGCGCCTCGGTCTGCGCCAGGGCATCGGTGCCGAACCGCACCGCGCTGGCGGTCGTCTGGCGATGGCGGAAGACGGCATCATGCGGCGGCCGGGTGAGCCGGGCCGCCTGGGCAGGGGTGACCTCGACGACATAGCCCAGCGAGCCGTTGTGGCGGATCTTGAGCGAGGGGATTCCCGTGGCCTGGACGTAATCCGCCTGCATCGCTGCGATCACGGCCCGCCCGTCGTCGCGCAGGGCCCGTGCGGCATCGAGATCGGGATCGAAGCCGCCCCGCACGAAGCCCCCGTCGCGGGCCTGGAGGGGGAGATCCTCGGTCAGCGCCGCCTCGAGCCGGGCGGCCAGCGCGGCGAGATCCGGGTCCTCCAGGGCGGCCCGCGCCGCCTCGAGCCCGGCGGGCAGCCCCCCCTCGCCCAGAAGGGCGCGCAGGCGCGCCCCCGCCCGCAAAGCGGCCCGCAGCGCCCCCAGATCGCGCGGCCCGCCCCGCCCCGGCGCCAGCCGCCCGAGGGCGCGCTCGGGATCGCCGGCCCCCTTCAGCGCCTCGCGCAGGGCCTGCCGCAGGGGGGCATCCTCGAGCAGATGGGCCACCGCCTCGTGACGGCGGGCGAGGCGATCGAGCCGGCAGGACGGGGCGGCGAGGCGCGCCTCCAGCAGACGCCCCCCCGGCGGCGTCAGGGTGCGGTCGATGCAGGCCAGCAGCGATCCGGCCCGTCCGCCGCCCGATCCGCGCAGGATCTCGAGCGAGGCGCAGGTCGCCGGATCGAGAATCATCGTCTCGCCCGTCGCCTCGCGCGAGGGGGGGTCGAGACGGGGCCGCGCCTCGCGCTGGGTGAGAGCGAGATAGGAGAGGATCGCGGCCAGCGCGGCCGTCTCGGCCCGGCCGAAGGCGCCCAGCCCATCGAGCGTGGCCAGGCCGAACCAGTCGCAGACCCGCCGCGCCGCTCCGCGCAGGTCGATCGTCACCGGGGTGACGGCCGCCCCGGCCTCGCGCGCGGTGCGGCCGGCGCTGCCCTGCTCCTCCTCCTCGGCCATCAGCACCTCGCGCGGGGCCAGCCGGGCCAGCAGCGCCGGCAGCGCGTCCGGCACACAGGGGGCGGCGCGGAACTCGCCGGTGGAAATGTCGGCCCAGGCCAGCGCGCCATCGCCCCCCACCCGCACCCAGGCGGCCAGACGGTTGGCGCTGCGCGCCTCCAGCAGGCCCTCCTCGGTCAGGGTGCCGGGGGTGACAAGGCGGACGACCTCGCGCCGCAGCAACGCCCGGGAGCCGCGGCGGCGGGCCTCGGCCGGATCCTCCATCTGTTCGGCGACCGCGACGCGGAAGCCCTGCCGGATCAGGGACAGCAGATAGCCCTCGGCCCGGTCCACGGGCACCCCGCACATCGGCACATCGCGGCCCTGATGCTGACCGCGCTTCGTCAACGCGATGTCGAGCGCTGCCGCCGCCCGTTCGGCATCCTCGAAGAACAGCTCGTAGAAGTCGCCCATGCGATAGAACAGGAGCGCATCGGGATGCCGGGCCTTGAGCGCCAGATACTGCGCCATCATCGGGGTCGCACCGTCCCCGCCTGCCCCCTGCCCCTGTGTTCCGCGCCGCTGCGATCCGTCCGCCATGGCGCTCAGGCTAGCCCTCCGCCGGGTTGCCGGCCAGCCCCTGGCCGCTCGGAGTCACGACCCGTTGCAGGCCGGCCCCGTTGCAGGCCGGCCCTGGCCCGGGCATGGTGCCGCGGGCATCCGTGCGTGCAGGGGGGGCAGCCCGTGACGGTCTGGAATCTCGGCTCGATCAATATCGATCATGTCTATGCACTGCCCCGCCTGCCGCAGGCGGGCGAGACGCTGGCCGCGCGGGGCCTCACGCAGGGACTCGGGGGCAAGGGGGCCAACATGTCTGCGGCACTGGCCCGGGCCGGGGCCGATGTGCGCCATGTGGGGGCGGTGGGGGCGGACGGCCTCTGGGCCCGCGACCGGCTGGCCGCCTTCGGCGTCGATGTCGCCGAGGTGGCTGTCCTGGACGCCCCGACCGGCCATGCCATCATCTTCGTGGACGATGCGGCCGAGAACCTGATCGTCATCCATGGCGGGGCCAATCGTGCCCTGCCCTGGGCAAAGGTCGAAGGGGCGCTGGCCCGCGCCCGGCCGGGCGACCGCTTCCTGACCCAGAACGAGACCGCCTGGACACAGGAGGCCGCCCGGGCGGCACGCGAGCGAGGACTGTCCGTCGCCTATGCCGCCGCCCCGTTCGAGGCAGCGGCCGTGCGGGCCATGCTCCCCTTTGCGGATCTGCTGATCCTCAATGCGGTGGAGGCCGATCAGCTTCGCGCCGCCACGGGACGGGGTCCGGGCGCGCTCGGGGTTGCCGATGTGGTGGTCACGCTGGGGGCCGAGGGCTGTCTGTGGATCGGCGCCGACGGAGAGCGGCGCCTGCCCGCGCCGCGCGTGCAGGCGGTGGACACGACCGGGGCCGGCGACGCCTTCACCGGTTTCCTGCTGGGCGGCCTCGACCGCGGCCTGCCGATGGGGGATGCGCTGTCGCTCGCGCTGCGGGCAGCCGCCCTTCAGGTCACGCGGCCGGGCGCTGCCGACGCCACCCCCAGCCTTGCCGAAGCGGAGGCCTTCGATGCCTGACACCCCTGTGAGCACCCATCAGGCCGAGGAGGACCCCCGCAACGCGTCGATCCTCATCTGGGTGAACGGCCGCCTGCTGCCGCGGGCCGAGGCCGTCGTCTCGGTCTATGACTCGGGCTTCATGCTGGGTGATGGCGTATGGGAGGGCCTGCGCCTTCACGACGGGCGCTGGGCCTTTCTCGACGAACACCTGGACCGTCTGTTCGAGGCCGCGAAGGCGATCGATCTCGAGATCGGCCGCAGCCGCGAGGAGGTGAAGGCTGCCCTGTTCGAGACCCAGGCCGCGAACGGGATGCAGACGGATGTCCATGCGCGGCTGATGGTCACGCGCGGGGTCAAGGCCCGCCCCTTCCAGCATCCGCGCCTGTCGCGATCGGGGCCGACCATGGTCATCATCATGGAGCATTCGCGTCCCAACGCGCCGCGGCCCATCCGGCTCGCCACCGTGCCGCATCTGCGCGGCCTGCCGATGACGCAGGATCCCAAGCTCAACTCCCACAGCAAGCTCAACTGCATCCTCGCCTGCATCGCCGCCGAGAAGGCAGGCGCGGACGAGGCGCTGATGCTCGATGTCCACGGCTTCGTGAACACGACCAATGCCTGCAACTTCTTCATCGTCCGCAAGGGCGAGGTCTGGACCTCCACGGGCGACTACTGCATGCCCGGCATCACCCGCGCCAAGGTCATCGCGCTCTGCCGGCGCGAGGGCATCCCCGTCTTCCAGAAGAACTTCACCCTGGTGGAGACCTATTCGGCCGACGAAGCCTTCCTCACCGGCACCTTCGGGGGACTGACCCCGGTGGGGATGATCGACGGACGGGTGATCGGCACGGGGGCCATGGGACCGATGACGGCGCGCCTGCGCGCGCTCTATCAGGCGCTGGTGCGGGCATGAGCCGGCGGCTCTGCGTCTGGTCGGGGCCGCGCAACCTCTCGACGGCGCTGATGTATGCCTTTGCCGCGCGGGGCGATTGCGCCTGTCTGGACGAGCCCTTCTATGCCGCCTACCTCGCCGCCACGGGTCTTGATCATCCGCTGCGCGAGGCGGTGCTGGCCTCCCAGCCCACGGATCCGCAGGCCGTCGCCCGGGCCTGTGCCGCGGATGCGCCGGAGGCGCTGATCTATCAGAAGCACATGGTGCTGCATCTTCTGCCGCATTTCCCCCGCGGCTGGATGCGGGACTGCGATCACGTGCTGCTGATCCGTCATCCGGCCCGCGTCGTGGCCAGCTATGCCCGCAAGCGCGAATCCCCCACCGCTGCCGATCTGGGTTTTCTCCAGCAGGAGAGGCTGTGGCAGGAGATCGCCGATCTGACCGGCCGCCCTCCGCCGATCATTGCGGCCGAATCGGTGCGGGCCGATCCGCGCGGCGCCCTGTCGCGTCTCTGCGCGGCGCTGGACCTGCCCTTCACCGAGGCGATGCTGTCCTGGCCGGCCGGACCGAAGCCCTTCGACGGAGTCTGGGCGCCGCACTGGTATGGCGCCGTCCATCGCTCGACGGGCTTCGAACCGCCCGAGGGAGATCCCCCCCGGCTCGAGGGGGCCTATGCCCGGCTTGCGGCCGAAGGCCTGCCCCCCTGGGAGAGGCTGATGGCGCGGGCGATCTAACCGCCCAGCCCCCCGCCCAGCCCCCCGCCCAGCCGGGCCCGCCGCGCCGCGATCAGCCGCAGCCGCAGGGCATTCAGCGTGATGAAGCCCTGCGCATCGGTCTGGTCATAGGCGCCGGCATCCTCCTCGAAGGTGACATGCCGTTCGCTGTAGAGCGAATGATCCGACCAGCGCGCCACCGTGCGGACGCTGCCCTTGTAGAGCTTCAGGCGCACCGTGCCGGTGACATGTTCCTGGCTGCGGTCGATCAGGGCCTGGAGCATCTCCCTCTCCGGCGAGAACCAGAAGCCGTTGTAGATGAGCTCCGCATAGCGCGGCATCAGGCTGTCCTTGAGATGGCCCGCCCCGGCATCCAGCGTGATCTGTTCGATGCCGCGATGCGCCTCAAGCAGGATCGTGCCGCCGGGGGTCTCGTAGACGCCGCGGGACTTCATGCCGACAAAGCGGTTCTCCACCAGATCGAGGATGCCGATGCCATGGCGGCTGCCCAGCTCGTTGAGCCGCGCCAGCAGCGTGGCGGGCGAGAGGGCCTCGCCGTTCACGGCCACTGCATCGCCGCGTTCGAAGGTGATCTCGACCATCTCGGGGCTGTCGGGGGCCTGTTCAGGCGGGGTCACGCGCTGAAGCACGTAATCGGGGAACGGCTCGGCGGGGTTCTCGAGCACCTTGCCCTCCGAAGAGGTGTGCAAAAGGTTGGCGTCCACCGAGAAGGGGGCTTCGCCGCGCTTGTCCTTCGCCACGGGGATCTGATGCGCCTCGGCGAATTCCAGAAGCTTCGTGCGGCTCGTCAGGTCCCACAGCCGCCAGGGCGCGATGACCCGCAGCGAGGGGTCGAGCGCCGCCACGGACAGTTCGAAGCGGACCTGGTCATTACCCTTGCCGGTGGCGCCATGGGCCACGGCGTCCGCCCCCGTCTCCCGGGCGATCTCCACGAGGCGCCGGGCGATCAGAGGGCGGGCGATCGAGGTGCCCAGCAGATAGAGCCCCTCATAGACGGCATTGGCGCGGAACATCGGAAAGACATAGTCGCGCACGAAGGTCTCGCGCAGGTCCTCGATGCGGATGTTCTCGGGGCGGATGCCGAGCATCTGCGCCTTGGCGCGCGCAGGCTCCAGCTCCTCTCCCTGGCCCAGATCGGCGGTGAAGGTCACCACCTCGCAGCCATATTCGGTTTGCAGCCATTTGAGGATGATCGAGGTGTCGAGCCCCCCGGAATAGGCGAGGACGACCTTCTTCGGCGCGGGTCTGGCAGGCATGGACGGGCTCCCTGCGGGCATTCCCGGCCCGCCTAGCGCGGCCCGGCGCCTGCCGCAAGGCGGCGCCGGCGGACGGAACGGACCGAGAGCGGACCGGGAAGGCCGAAAAGGCCGAGAGGGCCGCGGCGGCTCGCATGCGCCGGCCCCTTGCATGCGACGGCCATCCGGGATGTGCTGGGCGCATGTCCCTGCTCGTGCTGTCGCATCCTGCCGCCTCCCGCCACCGCCCGCCGGCCGGCCATCCCGAACGGCCCGAACGGCAGGCGGCCGCCCTCGCCGCGGTGACGGGGCTGGGCCTTGCGGTGACCGAGGCGCCCGAAGCGGGGGACGCCGATCTCGCCCCCTGCCATCCGCAGGCCTGGATCGAGGCGCTGACGGCCGCCGAACCGGCGCAGGGGGCGGTGGCGCTCGATCCCGACACCTGGCTGTCCCCCGGCAGTCTGGAGGCGGCGCGGCGGGCCGCGGGGGGCGCGCTGGCCGCCGTGGACGCGGTGATGGGGGGTCGGACGCGGGCGGCTTTTGTCGCCATGCGTCCGCCGGGGCATCACGCGCTGGCCACGCAGGCCATGGGCTTCTGTCTCTTCGCCAACATCGCCCTGGCCGCAAAGGCGGCGCTCGACCGGCACGGGGCGGGGCGTGTGGCCATCGTCGATTTCGATGTCCATCACGGCAACGGGACCGAGGCGCTGGTCGAGGACGACCCGCGCATCCTGTTCTGCTCCACCCATCAGTTTCCCTTCTGGCCGGGCACGGGCGCAGCCTCGCATGAGGGGCCGCACGGCACCGTGGTCAATGTCCCCCTGCGGGCGGGCACGGACGGGGCCGGCTTCCGCGCCGCAGTGGCCGAGCGGATCCTGCCGCGCGTGGCCGCCCATCGCCCGGATCTGATCCTGATCTCGGCCGGATTCGATGCGCATCGCGACGATCCGCTGGGCGGGCTGCGGCTGGAGACATCGGATTTCGCCTGGATCACGGGCGAGCTGCGCCTCCTGGCGGATCGTCATGCCCAGGGACGGGTGGTCTCCTGCCTCGAAGGGGGGTATGACCTCGATGCCCTGCGCGAAGGGGTTCGTGCACATCTGGAGGCCCTGGCATGACCGACACGCCCGCCGACCCATCTGCCGGCAACCCCGTGGAGGCGCTCAGCTTCGAGGAGGCGCTGGCCGAGCTGGAAGCCGTGGTGACACGGCTGGAGCGCGGGGATGTCGCCCTCGATGAGTCCATCGCTCTCTACGAGAGGGGGGCCCTCCTGCGGGCGCATTGCCAGAAGAAGCTCGCCGATGCCGAGGAGCGGGTCTCGCGCATCACGCTCCGGGACGGACAGCCCGTGGGCCTGCAACCCCTCGAGGACAGGTAGACGGCGGTGGGGGGCGATCTCGCCGGGCGCATGGCGCAGGCCTCGGCGCGGGTGCAGGCCCGTCTGCTGCTGGCGATCGGGGGGGCAGAAGGCCCGCTGGCCGAGGCGATGGCCTGGGCGGTCGAGGGGGGCAAGGGGCTGCGCGCCTTCCTCGTTCTCGAATCGGCGCGCCTCCACGGCCTGCCGGAGGAGACGGCGCTTCCCGTCGCCGCCGCCATCGAGGCCCTGCATGCCTATTCGCTGGTCCATGACGATCTGCCCTGCATGGATGACGACGATCTGCGCCGGGGCCGGCCCACGGTGCATCGCCGCTGGGACGAGGCGACGGCCGTCCTGGCCGGGGATGCGCTTCAGGCGCTCGCCTTCGAACTGGTGCTGTCGGCGGATCTGTCGTCCCGGGCACGGGTGGATCTGGGCCTGTCGCTGGCCCGCGCGGCCGGGGCGACGGGGATGGTCGGCGGGCAGGCTGCGGATCTGGCCGCCGAGACGGCGCCACACCCCCTGACCCTGGCCGAGATCGAGCGCCTTCAGGCCCGCAAGACCGGCGCGCTGCTCGAATGGTCGGCCGCGGCGGGGGCGCGCATGGCGGGGGGCGATGTCCGCCCCTTCCTGGCCTATGGCCGGGCGCTGGGCGCGGCCTTCCAGATCGCCGATGATCTGCTCGATGCCGAAGGCGACGCCGCCGAGACCGGCAAGGCCACCGGCAAGGACGCGGCACGCGGCAAGGCCACCTTCGTCGCGCTGCTGGGTCTTGAGGCGGCGCGCCGGCGCGCCATCTTGCTTGCCGAAGAGGCCGTGGCCGCCCTCGATGCCTTCGGTCCCGAAGCCGATCCCCTGCGCGAGGCCGCCCGCTTCGCCGCCAGCCGCCGCAAGTAGAGGCGCAAGCCGATGACGACACCCCCCCCGACCCCGCTGCTCGACCGCATCCGCCAGCCAGCCGACCTGCGCCGCCTGCCGGATGTCGATCTGAAGCAGCTCGCGGAGGAGCTGCGGGCCGAGACGATCTCGGCCGTCTCGGTCACGGGGGGGCAGTCTGGGGGCGGGCCTGGGCGTGGTGGAGCTGACCGTCGCGCTCCATGCCGTGTTCGACACGCCGCGCGACCGGCTGATCTGGGATGTCGGACATCAGGCCTATCCCCACAAGATCCTCACCGGGCGACGCGACCGCATCCGCACCCTGCGCCAGAAGGGGGGGCTGTCCGGCTTCACCAAGCGCAGCGAGAGCGTCTACGATCCCTTCGGCGCGGCCCATTCCTCGACCTCTGTCTCGGCGGCGCTGGGCTATGCGGCGGCACGCGATCTGGGGGGAGAGCCGGCCGACGGCCATGGCATCGGCGACTGCATCGCGGTGATCGGCGATGGCGCCATCAGCGCCGGCCAGGCCTATGAGGCGCTCAACAATGCCGGTCACTGGGGCGGACGGCTCTTCGTGATCCTCAACGACAACGAGATGTCGATCGCCCCCCCGGTGGGGGCGATGTCGGCCTATCTCTCGCGCCTCTATGCGGGGGCGCCCTTCCAGGACCTGAAGGCCGCCGCCAAGGCCGCGGCCCATCTTCTGCCCCCTCCCCTGCGCGAAGGGGCCCGGCGGGCCAAGGACGCGCTCAAGCATCTTGCCATCGGGCATGGCACGCTCTTCGACGAGCTGGGCTTTTCCTATGTCGGCCCGATCGACGGGCATGACATGGACAGTCTCCTGGCCGTGTTGCGCACGGTGCGGGCGCGCGCCGACGGGCCGGTGCTGATCCATGTCCTGACGAAGAAGGGCAAGGGCTATGCCCCCGCCGAACGCGCCCGCGACAAGGGCCATGGGGTGAACCGCTTCGATGTGGTGACAGGGGAGCAGGTCAAGGCGCCCTCCAATGCGCCGTCCTACACGGCGGTCTTCGCCGAGGCGCTGATCCGCGCCGCCGCGCGGGACCCCCGCATCGTCGCTGTCACCGCGGCCATGCCCGACGGGACGGGCCTGTCGAAATTCGCCGAACGCTTTCCGGGGCGCTGCTTCGATGTCGGCATTGCCGAACAGCATGCCGTGACCTTCTGCGCCGCCATGGCCGCGGGGGGGCTGCGCCCCTTCTGCGCGATCTATTCGACCTTCCTGCAGCGCGGCTATGACCAGGTCGTGCATGACGTGGCCATCCAGGGCCTGCCGGTGCGCTTTGCCATCGACCGGGCCGGTCTGGTGGGGGCGGACGGGGCGACGCATGCCGGCGCCTTCGACGTGGCCTATCTGTCGAATCTGCCGGGCTTCACGGTCATGGCCGCCGCGGACGAGGCCGAGCTGGCGCGGATGGTCGCCACGGCCGCCGCCCATGATGCCGGCCCCATCGCCTTCCGCTTTCCGCGCGGCGAAGGCGTCGGGGTCGAGATCGACTGGGACGCCCCCCCGCTCGAGATCGGGCGGGGCCGCGTGGTGCGCGAGGGGTCGGGCGTCGCCCTTTTGTCCTACGGCACCCGGCTCGGGGCGGCGCTGCAGGCCGCCGAGGCGCTGGCCGCGCGCGGCATCCGGCCCACGGTCGCCGATGCCCGCTTTGCCAAGCCGCTCGACCGCGATCTGATCCTGCATCTGGCCGCCACGCACGAGGCCCTGCTGACGATCGAGGAAGGGGCGGTGGGGGGCTTCGGCTCGCATGTTGCGCATCTTCTGGCCGAAGAGGGGGTCTTCGATGGCGGCCTGAAGTTCCGCAGCCTCACTCTCCCCGACCGCTTCCAGGAGCAGGCCAGCCCGGCCGAGATGCATGCCGAGGCAGGGCTTGACGCGGCCGGCATCGAGGCCCGGGTGCTGACGCTTCTGGGGGTGACGGCGATCAGCCGCCGGGCCTGAGGGGGTGCCGAGAACGCCCTCGGGGGGCGGCCCTAGGACTCTTCTGTTCCCTGGCGCGTCTCCATCCGCCGCTCGATGGCACGCAGCCGCTCGATCACCTCCTCGCGCCAGCGGTCCTCGGCGGCGGCGCTCTCCTCGCTCGCGGCCTCCTGCATGGCGTTGACGACGAGACCCACGAGCAGGTTGAGCACCGCGAAGGTCGTCACCAGGATGAAGGGCAGGAAGAAGGCCCAGGCGAAGGGATGCACCTCCATCACCGGGCGCACGATGCCCATCGACCAGCTCTCCAGCGTCATGATCTGGAACAGCGTATAGGCCGAGGCGCCGATCGAGCCGAACCATTCGGGATGGGTCGCGGCAAAGAGCTTGGTCGCCATCACGCTGCCGACATAGAAGATCAGCAGGATCAGCAGGAAGACCGACCCCATCCCCGGCAGAGCGCGCACGAATCCGTCCACCACGCGCCGCAGCGAGGGCGCGATCGAGATCAGCCGCAGCACCCGCAACACGCGCAGCGCGCGCAACACCGACAGCCCCTGTCCCGCCGGCGCCAGCGACACCCCGACCACGAAGGCATCGAACAGGTTCCAGCCCGACCGGAAGAAGCGCCCGCCAAAGGCGCAGAGCTTGACCGCGAGTTCGGCCACGAAGATGGCCAGGCAGATCCGGTCGAGCGCCAGGATCAGAGGCCCGGCCGCGGCCATGACGCGCGGCGAGGTCTCCAGCCCCAGAAGCCCTGCGTTGAACAGGATCACGGCCATGATGGCCCGGCGAACGGGGGGGCTTTCGATCCACCGGGCCAGACGGGCACGCAGGCCGGGGACCGGGCTGACAGCGGCGGGATCGGACGTCATGGGGTCTGCTCGGGTCGTCTCTTCCGTTCAGGGCTGCAGGGGCAGGCGCTGTTCCGCCGAAACGGCTTGCTCCTGCGTCTTGCGGGTCATCCACAGCGACCAGGCCACCCCGGCCCCGAGGATGGCGAAGGTGATGCCCAGCGACCAGCCCGCCGGGAACTTCTCCCAGCCCATGAGATCGGCCACGAAGATCTTGGAGCCGATGAAGATCAGCAGGATGGACAGGGCGTATTTGAGATAGTGGAAGCGGTGGATGATCGCCGCCAGCGCGAAGTAGAGCGCCCGCAGCCCGAGGATGGCGAAGATGTTCGAGGTGTAGACGATGTAGGGATCGGTGGTGATGGCGAACACTGCCGGAACCGAATCGACCGCGAAGATCACATCGGCGATCTCGATCAGCACCAGCGCCAGGAAGAGCGGCGTGGCAAAGAGCACCAGCCGCCCCGAGGCGTCGGGGCGCTTCACGAAGAAGGCATGGCCCTCCATCTCCTCGGTGACGCGCAGCCGCCGCTTGAGCAGCCGCAGGACCGGGTTCTGCGCGACATCCATCTCCTCGTCGCCGGCGAACATCATCTTGATGCCGGTGAAGATGAGGAACACCGCAAAGAGATAGAGCACCCAGTGATACTGCGCGACGAGCGTGGCCCCGAGGCCGATCATGATCCCGCGCAGCACGATGACCCCCAGGATCCCCCAGAACAGCACCCGGTGCTGGTATTTCCGCGGGATGGCGAAATAGCTGAAGATCAGCGCGATGACGAAGACATTGTCCATGGCCAGCGTCTTCTCGACGACGAAGGCCGTGAGATAGAGCTTGGCCGGCTCTGCCCCCACCTGCCACCAGACGAAGCCCGCGAAGGCCACGCCCAGCAGGATGTACATCGCCGACATGCGCAGGCTCTGGGCGACACCGATCTCGCGGTCCTCGCGGTGGAGGAGGCCGAGATCGAGCACCAGCAGCGTAAGCACGAGCGCAAGGAAGAGCAGCCACATCCAGACGGGCTTGCCCAGCCACAGCGCGAGAAGGAATTCCATGCGAGGCCTCTTTGGCGTCAGGGGAACGCCCGCCGCACGGCCGCGAGGCAACGCCCCGGACCGGGCATCGAGCGCACTCGTTGCGGTCCGACATGGCGGCACGCGCTGTGCGCACCGTCAGAGGGGCCCGGTCCCGCACGGCCCGATATGGCTCTTCCTGCGCGGGCTTCAACCCTGTCCGTGAGCGGTCGGCGGGCTTTTTCCGTCCCCGCCCGGCGCCGCCGTGGCCTCGGCGCCACGCTCGGCGGCCAGAAGCGCGGCCAACCCCTCGCGATAACCCGGATAAAGCAGCCTCACCCCCAGCTCCGCCTTCATCCGCGCATTCGAGACCCTCTTCGATTCGGCATAGAAGCTGCGCGCCATGGGGGTCATGGCAGCGGTCTCGAAATCCTCCTCTGGCGGCGGGGGCAGCCCCAGCAGATGGGCGGCATGGGCGATCACCGCTTCGGGCGGGGCGGGGTCGTCATCGCAGAGATTGTAGATCGCCCCCGGCCGCGGCCGGGCGATCGAGGCCTCGAGCGCCTGGGCGATGTCCTCCACATGGATGCGCGAGAAGACCTGCCCCGGCTTGACGATGCGCCGGGCGGTGCCGCGGCGGACCTTCTCGAAGGGACCGCGGCCCGGCCCGTAGATGCCCGCCAGACGGAAGATGTGGAGCGGCAGGCCGGGGATCGCGGCCCAGGCGGCCTCGGCCGCGACGCGCGCGCGCCCCCGGGCGGTGGCGGGGCGCAGCTCGCTCTCCTCGTCCACCCAGCCGCCGCCGCGGTCGCCATAGACCCCGGTGGTGGAGAGATAGCCCGCCCAGGCCAGATGCGGCGCGGCCTGCGCGACGGCCTCTCCTTCGGCGCGCAGCACCGGATCACCCTCCTCGTCCGGGGCGATGGAGGTCAGCAGATGCGTGGCCTGTGCCAGCAGCGGCCCCAGCGGCGTGCCCGGCCAGGGCACGGCCTCCGCCCCGGCCGCGCGGATCCGCGCCAGGCTCTCCGCGCTGCGCCCGGTGCCGATCACGCGCCAGCCCCGCGCCAGAAGCCGCCGCCCCAGCGCCGCGGCCGAATAGCCATGCCCGAGCGAGAGAAGGACCGGCGCCGTCATGACGATGCCTGCCTGATCAGATCGCGTGTCAGCGGATCGCCCTGTCCGTCCCAGAAGGCCTCGAGCAGGGCGCGGAACTCGGGCGGGGCGTCCGGCAGGGCGGCAAAGAGCGTCGCCGAGGAGCGCAGCTTCATCGCATCCACCGCGCCCAGGATCGCCTCGGGCGGACGGCCGGCATGGGCCAGCATGGCGCGCGCAGCCTCCACAAGGCGCGGCCCCAGCAGCGGATGGGCCAGATACTCCCGTGCCTCCTCCAGCCCCGTCAGGCCGAAGGCCTTCGCGGTGGGCGAGCGGCCGAGCGCCGCGAGCTGGGGAAAGATCCACCACATCCAGTGGCTTGTCTTCTGCCCGGCGCGCAATTCTCCAAGCGCGGTCTCCCAGCTCTTCTCCTGTGCGGCGACGAAGCGGTCCAGCCCCTCCATCCGCTCCTGCGGTCGCTGTTCCATCCCGCCCCCTTCTTCCGTCGGCGGCCGGCCGGCCGGCCCTCTCCGTGCCCTCCATCCTGCCGTCCTGCGCCGGCAGGGGGAAGGGCGTCTGACCTTGCCGCCGGTGCATCGTCCCCCCGGGATCCGGTGGCGAAGCGCGCCGGCGTTAACGTTTCCTTAACCATCGCCTGGCAGACTGCCCCCATGCCACGGGAACTTGCCGAACCGCTTCCTCTCTTTCCTGCCCCAGAACCGGCGGGGGATGAGGCCGTCCCTGTCCCGCTGCCGGCGGGGGGGCGGCTGCCTTCCTACATTGCCGGCCATCGCGCCCGCCTGCGCGCGCGGTTCCGGGACGGCGGGGCAGAGGCGATGCCGGATTACGAGCTGCTGGAACTGCTGCTGTTCCGCGTCATGGAACGGCAGGATGTCAAGCCTGTCGCGCGGGCCCTGCTTGATGCCTTCGGCGATCTCGCCTCGGTGCTGGCGGCCCCGATTCCCCGCCTTGTCGAGGTTCCCGGCGTCGGCCCCGCCATCGCGCTCGAGCTGAAGATCACCGAGGCGGTGGCCCATCGCATGGCGCGCGCGCGTGTCATGGGGCGGGTCGTGGTCTCCTCCTGGGCGCAGCTTCTCGAATATTGCCGCACCGTCATGGCCCATCGCGACCGCGAACAGGTTCGCGTCCTCTATCTGGACCGCAAGAACCGTCTCATCGCCGACGAGGAACAGGGCGAAGGCACGGTGGACCATGTTCCGCTCTACCCGCGCGAGGTTCTCCGCCGGGCGCTGGAGCTCGGGGCATCGGCCCTGATCCTCGTGCACAACCATCCTTCGGGCGACCCGACCCCGTCAGAGGCGGACATCGCCATGACCCGCCAGATCGAGACAGGGGCCGAGGCGCTGGGCCTTTCGCTGCATGATCACCTGGTGATCGGCCGCGGACGGGAGATCAGCTTCCGCGCCGAAGGCCTGCTGTAAGGCGCGGGGGGGGGAGCGTTTCACGTGAAACATCACCGCGCGGCGATCGTCAGCCCCTGAAGCATGTCCGACAGCACGAGCCATTCGCCCTCCATCTCGCAGCCCGGCACGGGCAGGGACAGATCGCGCGTCAGAGGAGCCGGAACGCCGGGCGAGATCTGGATCGTCCGCGCCTCGATCACGCGGCCACAGGTCGTCGCGGCCACCGGCGTCTCGATGCTGAGGGCCACCGCGCCGGACCGCGCCGCCATCCCCGTGGGGAAGGTATAGACCTCGGCCATCCGCGCACCGGGAATGCGCGAATCGCCCAGCGAGAGCATCATGCCCCCCTCGCCGCGCAGAGCCGCCTCGACATCGCCAGGCGCCCCGGCCCAGACATGACCGGGGCTGCCATAGTCGGCCCCGAACTCGCGCGCATGGAGCTCGGCCCCCCGCTCGCCCTGCCACATCAGGACCGCACGGTCGATCCGGGCCGCTTCGGGCACGGTCACGGCCGCGGCGGCGGACTGCCCCCCTGCCTCGGCCCGGATGGCCGCCTGCACCGCCAGGGCCGGCAGGATCGTCTCGGCCCGCCCCTCGGCATCGAGCAGCACCGAGACGTCCAGCCCCTCATGATGCAGCACGGCGGCCCCACCGGCGGCACAGGGCGCCTCGATCGTCACCGCGACAAGGGCGAGCGGCTCGACCTCCAGCCCGAGCGACAGATCGCACGCCCCGCCCACGGGGGACGCGCCTCGGGCATCACGAAGGCCACGGGGCGACATCGGTCAGCCGGGCGACCAGCGACGCCCCACCCCCGGCAGGCCCCCCCGGCCCGCCCGGCAGGATGCGGGCGGCCGGCATGACAAGGGCGGCGGGGGTCGCCCCGTCGGCCGGCATCGCGCCGCCCCGGACGACAGGGGCGGCAGCCTCGGCGGCCGGGACGGCAGGACGCAACCCGACCACGGCCAGCGCAGCCGTCACCGGCACGGGCATGGCGTCCCCGGCCCATCCGGCCAGCCGCGCACGACTCTCCCAGAGCAGGCCACCGGCCAGCGTGACGGCGAAGGCCCCCAGCGCCGCCACGGCGTGACGGATCGGGGGAATCGGACGGGATGGCGATCGGGACATCGGGCAGCCTCCTGACCATCGGGGTCTGAAGGCCATCCTCCTCCGGATTTGCGGCCCTGCCGAGGCGGGCCGGCGGCGGCGGCATGAACTCTTGGGGGCGAGGCCGGCCTGCCCTGCCCCGCTCCTGCCGTCTCCGGGAGCGGCGGACGCGCCTCAGTAGGCGCCGTGACAGTGCTTGAACTTCCGGCCCGATCCGCAGGGACAGGGATCGTTGCGCCCCGGATTCCCCCAGGTCGAGGGGTCATCCTCGCGGAACCCCTCGCGCGGGGTTCCCGGCGTGGCTGCGGGCTGTTCCACACCGACCGTGACCTGGAGGGGCGCCGCCACCCGTGCCGGCGTGCCGGTCCTCTCGCCCGCGGGCGCAGGCGGCATGGCCCCGGCGGGCATCGCCGCGCCCCCCTGCATGCCCCCCTGCGCGCGCCGCTGGGCCAGGAGCTGCTGGAGCAGCGCCTGGCTCTCCTCCGCGGTCATGGGACGGATCTGGGCGAGCTTCTGCGTCACCTCCTCGCGCAGGCCATCGAGCAGCCTCTCGAAGAGCTGGAAGGCCTCGGTCTTGTATTCGTTGAGCGGATCGCGCTGGGCATAGCCGCGGAATCCCACGACCGACCGCAGATGCTCGAGGCGCAACAGATGTTCGCGCCATTTGCCGTCGATGGTCTGCAGAAGGAGCTGCTTCTCGATCGAGCGCATCGCCTCGGGACCGAAGGCCGTCTCCTTCTCGGCCATGAGGGCGTCCGCGGCCTCTTCGAGCCGCTCGCGCAGACGGTCCTGATCTACGCCTTCCTCGGCGGCCCAGGCGGCCACGGGGGCGCGCTCGGCATCAAGGCCCAGGGTCGTGCGCACCGCCTGCGCCAGCCCCTCGACATCCCATTGTTCGGGATAGCTGCGGGGCGGCATGAAGCGGTCCACGAGGTCGGCCACGACCTGATGGCGCATGTCGGCGACGATGTCGGTGACATCCTGCGCCTCCATGATCTCGCGCCGCTGGGCGAAGATCACCTTGCGCTGGTCGTTCATGACATCGTCGAACTTCAGCAGCTGCTTGCGGATGTCGAAGTTGCGGGCCTCGACCTTGGCCTGCGCGCGTTCGAGCGACTTGTTGACCCAGGGGTGGACGATCGCCTCCCCCTCCTTCATGCCGAGCGTGGAGAGGACCTTGTCCAGCCGCTCAGACCCGAAGATGCGCATGAGATCGTCCTCGAGCGACAGGAAGAAGGCCGAGCGGCCCGGATCTCCCTGCCGGCCCGAGCGGCCGCGCAGCTGGTTGTCGATGCGGCGGCTTTCGTGGCGTTCGGTGGCCAGGACGAAGAGCCCCCCCGCCTCGATCACGCGCTGGCGGTCGGCCGCATGTTCGGCCTCGATGCGGGCGCGCACCTCGTCGGGATGGGCCTGCGGGTCGGCGGACAGCGCCTCGAGGACGCGCATCTCCACATTGCCGCCGAGCTGGATGTCGGTGCCCCGTCCGGCCATGTTGGTGGCGATGGTCACGGCGCCGGGCTGGCCGGCCTCGGCCACGATCTGCGCCTCGCGCGCATGTTCGCGGGCATTGAGGACATTGTGCGGGATGCCCTCCTTGCGCAGCAGCGCCGAGAGCATCTCGGACTTCTCGATCGAGGTGGTTCCCACCAGGATCGGCTGGCCGCGGGCATGCGCGTCGCGGATGGCGGCGACGATGGCCTGATATTTCTCGCGCGCGGTGCGATAGACCTGATCGTTCTCGTCGATGCGGGCGACGGGGCGGTTGGTGGGAATCTCGACGACGCCGAGGCCGTAGATCTCGCGGAATTCGTCGGCCTCGGTCAGGGCGGTGCCGGTCATCCCGGCCAGCTTCTCATAGAGGCGGAAATAGTTCTGGAAGGTGATCGAGGCGAGGGTGACGTTCTCCGGCTGGATGGCCACGCCCTCCTTGGCCTCGATGGCCTGGTGAAGGCCGTCCGACAGTCGCCGACCGATCATCATCCGCCCGGTGAACTCGTCGATGAGGACCACCTGCCCGTCGCGGACGATGTATTCCTTGTCCCTGTGGAACAGCTTGTGGGCCCGCAGCGCCTGGTTGACGTGGTGGACGAGCGTGGTCGATTCGGGATCGTAGAGCGACTGCCCCTCGGGCAGCAGGCCGGCCTGACGCAACGCCGCCTCGAGCGCGTCATTGCCCTCGTCGGTGAAGGTGACGTTGCGGGTCTTCTCGTCCACCTCGTAGCCCGACTCGGGCAGCGAGGGGATCAGGGCATCCACCGCCCGGTAGAGATGGGACCGATCCTGCGAGGGCCCCGAGATGATGAGCGGGGTGCGCGCCTCGTCGATGAGAATCGAGTCCACCTCGTCCACGATGGCATAGTGATGCCCGCGCTGGACCATCTGGGCGAGGTCCGAGCGCATGTTGTCGCGCAGATAGTCGAAGCCCAGCTCGTTGTTGGTGGCATAGGTGATGTCGGCCTGATAGGCGGCCCGCTTCTCGGCCTCGGGCTGATGGGGGACAACGACGCCGGTGGTCAGTCCCAGCGCGCCATAGACCTTGCCCATCCATTCGGCATCGCGCCGGGCGAGATAATCGTTGACGGTGACGATATGCACACCCTTGCCCGCCAGCGCATTGAGCGTGGCCGGGAAGGTGGCGACCAGCGTCTTGCCCTCGCCGGTCTTCATCTCGGCGATGTTGCCCTGATGGAGGAAGATGCCGCCGAGGAGCTGAACATCAAAGGCCCGCAGGCCGAGCGCGCGGCGCCCGGCCTCGCGCACGAGGGCGAAGCATTCGGGCAGCAGCGCATCGAGCGGCTCGCCGGCCCGGGCGCGTTCGCGAAGGCGGGCCGTTTCGTCCTTCAGGCCCTGCTCGCTCAGGGCCTTCGCCCAGTCCTCCCTGGCATTGATGGCGGCGACAAGGGGGCGCGCAGCCTTGATCTTGCGGTCATTCGGGGTGCCGAAGACCTTGCGCGCCAGCGTTCCGAGACCCATGCTTCGCGTCCTTAACCCGTGGTGGCGGCCGGCCCCGCCCGCGCATTTCCCGTGGCTGCTCCCGAGAAGGTTCCTTGTGGCCCGGGCGCGCGCGGCCTAAAGGGGGGGCCGCATGCCGCCCTCCGGCCGATCGCGGAGATAAGGGGGGGCGGACCGGCTGTCAACGCGGAGGCCCCCGGTCCATCCGGCCCCGCCTCATCAAGGCTTCGTTTTCATGGCCCGACGGTTCCTTCCCACGACTGCCTCGCTGATCGCACTGGCGCTTGCCCTGCCCCTGACCGCCCAGGAGGCCCCCCAGGAGGCCCCGGAGGCTGCGGAGACCCCCGCGCCCGAGTCCCCCGCGGCCGAGTCGCCCGCGGCCGAGTCGCCCGCGGCCGAGTCGCCTGCCGCGGACGCCGCCGCCGAAGCGCCGGCCCCCACGCGCGACAGCGTCGTGGCGACGGTCAACGGCACGGCGATCACCCTGGGCGAGGTGCTGGTCGCCGCTTCGCGTCTGCCGGCACAGTATCAGATGCTGCCGCCCGACATCCTCTTCCCCGGCCTCGTCGATCAGCTCGTCCAGCAGGAGCTGCTGGCCCAGACCGTACCGGAACTGACCCCGCGCGCCGCCCTCGCCCTTGCGGTGGAACGGCGCAGCCTGCTCGCCGGCGAGGCGATCGACAGCCTCATGAGCGCCCCCCTCTCCGAAGAGGCCGTTCAGGCGGCCTATGATGCGCAATACGGCTCGCAGGAACCCGGCGTGGAATGGCACGCCCGGCACATCCTCGTGGCCACCGAGGAGGAGGCCCAGGCCGTTCTCGACCGCCTCGAGGCCGGCGAGGATTTCGCCGCCGTGGCGCAGGAGGTCTCGACCGACACCGGATCGGGCGCGCAGGGCGGCGATCTGGGCTGGTTCGGCCCCGGCATGATGGTCCCCGAATTCGAACAGGGCGTGGCCGCGCTCGAACCGGGAGAGCTGTCCGACCCCGTGCAGTCCCAGTTCGGCTGGCATGTCATCCGGCTCGAGGAGACGCGCCCCAAGCCCGTCCCCACCCTCGAGGAGGTGCGCGAGGAGATCGAGGCGCAACTCCGCCGCGAGGCGGTCGAGGCGCGCATCGCCGAACTGACCGCAGCCGGCACGGTCGAACGCGCCCCCGAGGGCAGCTTCGATCCGGCGACGGCCCTGAATCCCGACCTGCTCGACGACTGATGGCCGGGACCGTCTCGCCGCTTGCCCCGGCACGCTTTCCGGATCTCCCGCCCGTGCGGGGGGTCCGCTTCGCCGCCGCCGAGGCCGGGGTGCGCTACAAGGGGCGCACCGATGTCATGCTCGCCGTCATGGAGGAGGCCACGGTGGCGGGCACCTTCACCCGTTCGGCCACCCGATCGGCCCCCGTGCGCGATTGCGAGGCCAAGCTGCCCCTCGCCGAAGGCGGCCCTGCCGCCTTCCTTGTCAATTCGGGCAATTCCAATGCTTTCACCGGACGGCGGGGAGAGGCGGCCGTGGCCGGCCTCTGCGCCGCCGCATCCGGCCTTCTCGGGATACCGGGCGGACGGATCTTCACCGCCTCGACCGGCGTGATCGGCGAACCCCTCCCCTGGGAGAGGATCGCCGCCGTCCCGCCGACGCTCCGGGATCGCCTCGGACCGGATATCGAGGGGGCAGCCCGCGCCATCATGACCACCGACACCTTCCCCAAGGGAGCGGGGGCCGTGGTCGATCTCCCCGGCGGGACGGTGCACATCGCCGGAATCGCCAAGGGGTCGGGCATGATCGCGCCGGACATGGCCACCATGCTCGTCTATGTCTGGACCGATGCCCGCATCGCCCGCGCGCCCCTGCAGACGCTGGTTTCGGCGGCCTGCGCGCGGACCTTCAACCGCATCACCGTGGATGGCGACACCTCGACATCCGACACGCTGCTCGTGGCGGCCACGGGCGCTTCGGGCGTGGATGCCGCCGGGGAACCGGCCTTCGCCGCCGCGCTCGAGGCGGTCTTCCGCGATCTGGCGCTGCAGGTCGTGCGCGACGGGGAAGGCGCCAGCAAGCTCATCGAGGTGCAGGTGACCGGGGCCGCCTCCGAGGCGGATGCGGCACGCGTGGCCTTTGCCATCGCCAATTCGCCGCTCGTCAAGACGGCCTGTGCAGGCGAGGACGCGAATTGGGGCCGCATCGTCATGGCGGTGGGCAAGTCCGGCGCCCGGGCCGACCGCGACCGCCTTGCCATCCGCTTCGGCGATCTCTGGGTCGCGCGCGATGGCGAACGGGTTCCCGACTATTCCGAAGCGGCCGCCTCGGCCTACATGAAACGGCAGGAGCTGGTGCTCGGCGTCGATCTCGGTCTCGGCGAGGGGCAGGCAACCGTGTGGACCTGCGATCTCACCCATGGCTACATCGCCATCAATGCCGACTACCGGAGCTGAACCGGCCGCGGCGGATCCGGGGCGGGCGCATCCGCCCCGGCTCGTCCTGGTTGCGGCCGTGGCGCTGATCGACCGCGACGGCCGCGTGCTGCTGGCCCGCCGTCCCGAAGGCAAGGCCATGGCCGGGCTGTGGGAGTTCCCCGGCGGCAAGGTCGAGCCCGGCGAGACGCCCGAAGCGGCCCTGATCCGCGAACTGCGCGAGGAGCTCGGCATCGACACGCAGGAAAGCTGTCTGGCCCCCCTGACCTTCGCCAGCCATGCCTATCCCGATTTCCACCTGCTCATGCCGTTGTTTGCCTGTCGGCGCTGGCAGGGCGTGCTGCAACCGCGCGAAGGACAGGACCTGGCCTGGGTGAGGCCGGGGGATCTGGCCCGCTATCCCATGCCCCCGGCGGACCGGCCCCTGCTGCCCGTCCTGCGCGACTGGCTCTGATACCAAGGGCGGACCCGGATCCGCCACAATCCCGTCACATTTCTGTTCATTGTTGCCTCGATTCGTGGCAGTCTCGCCCCCGGCAGTCTTTCCGGGGTGAATCCGATGTTCCGCACCATCCAGATCGGCAGCTGCAGCTTCGTCCAGGGCCTCTATGTCCGGGATGCCGAAGCGGGGCGTATCGTCATCCGCGTGGACGGACGCCTCTACGAAGGCTGGCCCGTCGAACGGGCGCTGATTCGCGCCGCGTAAACCCTTTTTTCGGGCTTTCGGTCTGATTGGCGGGGGCTTTCCAGCCAAGCCTCCGGTTTGCCATGATGTTATGATGCCGCAGCGCAGCGCAACACCAGCGCGCGTTGCGTTTACGCGTTGTTAACTCCTGTCCGGGATCCTGGTCCCATCGCCAGACAGGAGACCCGAATGCCCGCGCCACCCCGTCCGAACCCCCTCCGGCCATGCGAAAGGCCCCCGCAGGGGGGGCCTTTGTCATGGCGGGCGATGGGGCGCGCGATGGCCGGCCGCGGTTACAGCCGGCGCTCGACCGTCTCGCGCTCGAAGATCTCGATGACGTCGCCCTGGCGGATATCGTCGTAATTGTCGAAGGCCATGCCGCATTCCTGACCGGACTGGACCTCCTGCACCGGATCCTTGAAGCGCTGGAGCGTCTTGAGCGTGCCTTCGTGGACGACGACATTGTCCCGCAGCAGACGAACCCCGGCAGATTTGCGCGCCACCCCCTCGGTGACGAGGCAGCCGGCCACCTTGCCGACATTCGACACCTTGAAGACCTCGAGGATCTTCGCATAGCCGATGAACTTCTCGCGCACCTCGTCCTTGAGCAGGCCCGAGGCGGCCGCCTTGATGTCGTCGATCAGGTCGTAGATGATCGAGTAGTAGCGGATCTCCACGCCCTTCTGGTTGGCGGCGGCGCGGGCCGGGGCATTGGCGCGGACATTGAAGCCGATCACCGGTGCCTTGGAGGCTTCGGCCAGGCCCACATCGGATTCGGTGATCGCACCCACGCCGGAATGGAGGACGCGCACACGCACCTCCTCGTTGCCGACCTTCTCGAGCGCCTGCACGATCGCCTCGGCCGAGCCCTGCACATCCGCCTTGACCACCACCGGCAGTTCGGCGACGGCCTTGTCGGCCTTGGCGCGGGCCATGAGCTGCTCGAGCGTCGCCGTCGCACCGGCCGCGGCCCGCTTCTCGCGGGCGAGATTCTCGCGATAGGCGGCAATCTCGCGCGCCTGGGCTTCGGTCTCCACGACATGGAGCACATCGCCCGCCTCGGGCGTGCCGTTGAGGCCCAGCACCTCGACAGGGACCGAGGGACCGGCTTCGGTCACGGTCTCGCCGCGGTCGCTGATCAGGGCACGCACCTTGCCCCATTTCTCGCCCACGACAAAGACATCGCCCTTGCGCAGCGTGCCGTTCTGGACCAGCACGGTGGCCACCGGCCCGCGCCCGACATCGAGCTTGGCCTCGATCACGGCGCCCATCGCGGCCCGCGCGGGATTGGCCTTGAGCTCGAGAATCTCGGCCTGCAGGGCAATCGCCTCGAGCAGGTCGTCAAGCCCCTGTCCGGTCTTGGCCGAGACCTCCACATCCTGGACATCGCCCGAGAGCTTCTCGACCACGACCTCGTGCTGGAGAAGTTCGGTGCGCACGCGCTGCGGATCGGCATCGGGCTTGTCGATCTTGTTGATGGCGACGATCAGCGGCACGCCGGCAGCCTTGGCGTGATTGATGGCCTCCACGGTCTGGGGCATGACCGAATCATCGGCGGCGACCACCAGCACGACGATATCCGTCACCTGCGCGCCGCGGGCGCGCATCGCGGTGAAGGCGGCATGGCCCGGCGTATCGAGGAAGGTCAGCACCGCCCCCGATTCGGTGGTCACCTGATAGGCGCCGATATGCTGGGTGATGCCCCCGGCCTCGCCCTCGGCCACATTGGTCTTGCGGATCGCATCGAGCAGCGAGGTCTTGCCGTGGTCCACATGGCCCATGATGGTGACGATGGGCGGACGCGGGCGCAGATCCTCGGGCCGGTCGGGCACCGTGTCGATGGCATGTTCCACATCCGCGTCCGAGACGCGGACGACGCGATGGCCGAATTCGGTGACGATCAGCTCGGCGGTGTCGGCATCGATGGTCTGGTTCTGGGTCGCCATGACGCCCATGCGCATCAGCGCCTTGATGACGTCGGCGACACGCTCGGCCATGCGGTTGGCCAGTTCGCCCACGGTGATCGCCTCGGGGATCTGGACATCCCGCACGACCTTCTCCCGCTCGCCGGACTGGGCCATGCCCTTCTGGCGGGCGCGCTCCTGCTTGCGGCGGATCGCGGCCAGGCTGCGCTGACGGCCTTCGGCATCGAGGACCTGCGACAGGCTGAGCTTGCCGCCCCGGCGCTCCTCGAGCTCGCGGACAGGCTTGACCTTCTTGTCGGCGTCGCGACCACCCGACTTCTC
>NZ_KE557322.1:185243-212346 GCF_000442315.1 Rubellimicrobium thermophilum DSM 16684 | reverse complement strand
CTGATGCCCCAGCACGGCGGCGAGGGGCACGAGAGGCCTCCTCTACAACACGCGCGGCCAGGGCGCCAGACGCCACGGCCGCATGAATGACACTGTCGCGCCCGAAGGCCTGCCCCAGTTCGGACGCCGTCAGACAGCCGAACCAGCGCGCCCCTTCGGGCGTCCAGAGGCGGGCCTTGCCGCGGGCAGACCCGTCGGCGGCCTGCAGCAGAACCCCGATGCGCGCCCAGGCGCCGCGCCCGGTGCCCTCGCCCGCAGCGGCCAGCGCATCGCGCACCTTCTCGAAACCGCAGATCGCCAGCCCCGCCTTGCGGGCAAGGCTCAGCATCTCCACCAGACGGGCGGCAAGCTGACGCTCCACGGCCTGCACCAGATCAGGGGGCACCGTGACGGGGGCCCGGGCCGCACGGGCGAACTGGGCAGCCCGTGCCTTCTCCAAGATGGGGCGGGAGGCGGTGACATGGAACCCCCGCCCCGGCAATTTTCCGGCAATGTCGGGGACGACCACCCCATCGGGCGAGAGGACAAAGCGCACAAGGCCGGCCTTCGGGGCCTTTTCCCCCGTCACGAGGCAGCGCCTCTCGGGTCCGTCCCGCTCTGCCCTGGCGCCGCCGCGCGTCATGCTGGCTCAGGCCTCTGCCTGCGTCGCGGGGCCGGACTCGGCCCCTTCCTCGTCCCCCTCGGCGAGACCGCCGGCGGCGATCTCCTCGGGATCGACCCAGCCCAGCGCCACGCGCGCCGACATCACCATGTCCCGCGCCTCCTCGAGCGAGAGATCGAAGCGTTCGAGAATGCCCTCGTCCTTGACGCGCTTGCCTTCGGCATCCTCGGTCCAGCCGCCGGCCAGTTCCCAGTCGGCCAGCGTGGCGAAATCCTCGAGGGTCTTCACCCCCTCCTTCGCCAGCGCCTCGATCATCGCCGGGGTAAGCCCGGGGAAGCCGATCAACGACTCCTCGACCCCCAGGCTGCGGGCACGATCGAGCGCCGCCTTCGCCTGGGCCTCGATATGGTCGCGGGCACGGGCCTGAAGCTCCTCGGCGGTCTCCTCGTCCACCCCCTCGATGGCCAGAAGCTCCTCCCGGTCGACATAGGCCACTTCCTCGACGCTGCGGAAACCTTCGGCCACAAGGAGCTGGGCGAAGAACTCGTCAAGGTCGAGCGTCGTCATGAAGAGCCGGGTGCGCTCGTCGAACTCGGCCTGACGGCGCTTCGACTCCTCCTCCTCGGTGAGGATGTCGATATCGAGCCCGGTGAGCTGCGAGGCCAGACGCACGTTCTGGCCGCGTCGCCCGATGGCAAGGGAGAGCTGCTCCTCCGGGACGACAACCTCGATCTTGCCGGCCTCCTCGTCGAAGACGACCTTGGTCACCTCCGCGGGCTGGAGCGCATTGACCAGGAAGGTCGCCGTGTCGGCATTCCAGGGGATGATGTCGATCTTCTCGCCCTGCAGCTCGTTGACGACGGCCTGCACGCGGCTGCCGCGCATGCCCACGCAGGCCCCCACCGGGTCGATCGAGTTGTCGTAGGAGACGACGGCGATCTTGGCCCGGCTGCCCGGATCGCGCGCCACGGCCTTGATCTCGATGGTGCCCTCGTAAATCTCGGGCACTTCCATCTTGAACAGTTCCTTCATGAATTCGGGCGCCGTGCGCGAGAGGAAGATCTGCGGCCCCCGCGGCTCGCGCCGGACATCCTTGACATAGGCGCGGATGCGATCGCCGGGGCGCCAGGCCTCGCGGCCGATCTTGTCGTTGCGCTTGAGCACCGCCTCGCCGGCGCCGACATCGACGATCAGATTGCCGTATTCCTCGCGCCGGACGATGCCGTTGACGATCGTCCCGACACGGTCCTTGAACTGCTCGTACTGGCGGTCGCGCTCGGCCTCGCGGACCTTCTGGAGGATGACCTGCTTGGCGCTCTGGGCGGCGATGCGGCCCATGTCCACCGGCGGCACCTCGTCCACGATCTCGTCGCCGGGGGCCGGCAGAGCGGTCTGCGCCGCCGGATCCAGCCGCCGGGCCTCCTCCTCCCGCGGGGCGCGCAGCAGGAACCGGCGCGCCCCCGGCGCCCCCAGGACCGTGACGGCGGGACGCGCCGCCTTGACGATGTCATGCGCCTGCTGCGGCGTCACCTGCGCATGATAGTTCTCGACCGCGTCCTCCTCGACGACGGTCCGCACGCGGGTGAAGGTGGCGCGGCCCGTCTTGCGGTCGATCGACACGCGGATGTCCATTTCCGCGCCGTAACGGGATTTCGCCGCTCGCGCGAGGCTTTCCTCCATCGCCGCGACGACAAGGCCGGGATCGATCATCTTCTCGCGCGCGACCGCCTCGGCGGTCTGCAGCAGCTCGAGCTGATTGGCGGAGGTGATGGGCATCAGGGTCTCTCCTCGGAGGTCTTGTCTGCGGGCCCGGCGCCGTCCCCGGGATCCCCGTCCTCGTCCTCGCCATCGATGACCTGTTCCACGGCATCGAACTGGCTCTCGTCGATCAGGCCGGCATCGCGCCGACCCTGCAGCGTCTGGCGGATCAGATCGTCGGTGAGCACGAGCTTGGCATCGGCGATCCAGTCGAAGCGCAGCCCCACCGTCACCATCTCGCCCTGCTCCTCGAGGGCAAGCAGCACCTCCTCGCCCTCGACGCCCTGCAGCACGCCGCGAAAGCGCCGGCGCCCGTCGATCAGGATCTCGGTCTCCAGCTTCGCCTCATGGCCGGCCCAGGTCTCGAAATCCTGCAGCCGGGTCAGGGGACGGTCGATGCCGGGGCTGGAGACCTCGAGCGTATAGGCCTCCGCGATGGGATCCTCGACATCGAGCACGGCCGACAGCGCCGTGGAAAGACGGGCGCAATCCTCCACCTCCATCCGGCCGTCGGGCCGCTGGGCCATGATCTGGAGCGTCTTGCGCGTTCCGCCCATGAGGCGCAGCCGCACCAGCTCGAAGCCGAGCGAACGGGCCACGGACTCGGCGATCGCGGCGAGGCGGCGGTCGATGGCGGTCTTGGCGATGAGGTCGGCCATGGGCTCCCCGGAAACGAAACGACGGGCGCGCGGCCCGTCGGTCTTCTGCCGGTGGGCGCCGGGGGTGGAGGCCGGCACGCCGCTGTCCGAGCGGCATATAGGCGCGCCGCCCGCCGGGCGCAAGCGGAATCGCCCGTCAGCCGGCGAACCACCAGCGCAGCGCGATCCGCCCGTCATCGAGCGGCCCGAGACGCGACAGCGCCCCATGGGCCAGGCGGGGCCCATGGGCAGGGCCGTCCGCCCCTGCTGCCTCCTCCGCCGGCGCCGTCTCCGCCGCGTCCCCGACCAGCCGGAACCCGGCCGCCCGGGCCTCGGCCAGCCGGTGGGGGGGCAGGGCCTCGACGAGATCGGCCAGCCCCTCCCGCAGGGCCGCGAACCGCTCGTCCGGTTCGGACAGATGCCGCGCCTCGATCGCCTCGAACCAGCCGGCCCGGCCGTCGAGCCGATGCGTCGGGGCCCGCAGCAGGCGCAGCAGGCCGCGTTCGTCCCGACCGGCGCTCCGGTAGGGGCCCGTTCCCTGCCCGTCGAGCCGCCCGCCCCGCCCCACGGCCAGCGCCGGATCGGCCAGGCGGAAGGGCAGGTCCGGGTCGCCCTGCCGCAGCACGAGACGCAGCCCGCGCGGACCGGCCTCGGCCAGATCGGCCAGATCCGCGGCCAGTGGCGATCCGGGCCGGCGGAGCGAGGCGCCCACATCGCGCGGCCGCAGCGGGGTGCCGTCGGGAAAGACGGCCCCCGGCACGAAGGACAGATGCCAGACGGCGGCCCCCGGCGCCGCCTCCCAGCCTTCGGCCAGGGCGCCGCGCAACGCGCCATCGGGGGCGATCTCGGTCAGCGTCTCATGCGCGGCCAGCAGAAGGACGGGATGGGCCTGCGACCAGTCCGCGCCGTCGGGGACCCCCCCTGCCAGCGCAAGCCGCAGCACGCCGCCGCGCTGGCGCGCCTCCACCGGCACCCCGGTCGCGGCGAGCACCCCCGCCAGCACCCCGGCGGTGAGAAGCCCGCGCCGGCTCAGCCGCGAATCGGGCTGCGCGGGCGCACGGATCCCGAGGCGGCGCAGCGGCGGCGGCGGGCGGCGGAGGGGGGCCATGGCGCCTAGCCCGCCCGGACCGCGCCGGCGATCTGTGCGGCCAGACGGTCCATCGCCCGCACAAGCGCAGCGGTGATCCCCGGCTCGCTCAGGGCATGGCCGGCGCGGCCGATCATCTCGAGCCGGGCGGCAGGCCAGACCTGTGCCAGTCTCCAGGCCGAGACAGGCGGGCAGATCATGTCGTAGCGACCCTGCACGATCACCCCGGGGATATGGGCGATGCGGTCCATGTTGGCGAGGATGGCCTGATCCTCGGACAGAAAGCCGCCATTCGCGAAATAGTGGTTCTCGATGCGGGCGAAGGCGCGGGCATAGTCGGCCGGGGCCTCGAAAACGGGGGCAGCCGTCCCGGCATGCCCCGGCCCCGCGACCGATCCCGCCGCCTCGCTCTCGAGCGAGGCCAGGGCATTCTCCCAGCCTGCCCAGGCCCGGGCATGGCGGATCTCCTCGCGCAGATCGCCCGAGAACAGGCGCCTGTGATAGGCGGCGATCAGGTCGTCCTGTTCGGCCGCGGGGATCAGGCTGCGGAAACGGTCCCACAGATCGGGCCAGAAGGCCCCTGCCCCGCCGCCATAGAACCAGTCGAGCTCGGCCTGCGTCATCAGGAACACCCCGCGCAGCACCAGCGCGCGCACCCGCTCGGGATGGGCCTGTGCATAGATCAGGGCCAGCGCCGCCCCCCAGGATCCGCCGAACACCGCCCCCCAGGCCTCGATGCCCAGAAGAACGCGGATGCGTTCGATATCGGCCACCAGATGCCAGGTGGTGTTGGCCTCCACGCAGGCATGCGGGCGCGAGCGGCCGCAACCGCGCTGATCGAAGAGGACAATCCGATAGGCGCGGGGATCGAAATAGCGCCGCATCACGGGCGAGCACCCCCCGCCGGGACCGCCATGCAGGACCACCACGGGGATGCCTTGCGGGTTCCCGCATTCCTCCACATGGATGCGGTGCCCGTCGCCGACATCGAGCAACCAGGTCGCATGCGGCTCGATCGGCGGATACAGCACCTGATGCGGAACGAGCCGCGCAGGCAGGGAGGGGGAGGCCTTGTCCATGAACGGCCTATATCATCGCCGGGGGGCGGCTTGCGAGGGGGTGCAACATGACGGGTGAGAGAGCGGGGATGGCCGAGGCCGGCGGGCGCAGCGGCCTCGACAGGGCCGAGGCGGCGCGCTTTGACGCGATGGCGGCCGCGTGGTGGGATCCCGCAGGGCCGCTGGCGCCGCTCCATGCGATGACCCCGGCCCGGCTCGACTGGATCACCGCGCGACTGACGGCGGGCTTCGACCGCGATCGCCGGGCCGCCCGTCCCCTCGAGGGCCTGCGGGTGCTCGATATCGGCTGCGCGGGGGGCTTCTGTCCGAGCCGCTGGCCCGTCTCGGCGCCGCCGTGACCGGGCTCGATCCTGCCTCAGCCGCTCTCGAGGCGGCGCGCGCCCATGCCGCACAGGCAGGTCTGTCCATCGACTATCGCGAGGGAATCGCCGAGGATCTGGTGCAGGCAGGCGAGCGTTTCGACGCCGTTCTGGCCTCCGAGGTGATCGAACATGTCCCCGATCCGGCCGCCTTCTGTGCTGCGCTTGCGGCGCTGGTGCGGCCGGGGGGCCTGGTCCTGCTGACCACGCTGAACCGCACGGCACGCAGTTTCGCTGCCGCCATCCTGGGGGCCGAATACCTGCTGCGCTGGCTGCCGCGCGGCACGCATGACTGGCGGCGCTTCCTGACGCCCGCCGAGCTGGAGACGCTGCTGCGGCAGGCCGGGCTGACCCCGGTGGACCGGATGGGCCTCGTCTTCGATCCCTTGCGCTGGAGCTGGCGCCTGTCCGAGCGCGACCTTGCGGTGAACTACGCGCTCGCCGCCTCGCGCCCCTAGGAAGGCCCGTCACGGCCCCCCGAACGCCCGGTCATGCGTGAGCGCGGGGATGCGCCGGCGTGCCTCGGCCACCTCCGCAAGGTCGATCTCCACCACCGTCACGCCCTCTGCGCCTCCCGCATCGGCCAGAACCGCCCCCCAGGGCGAGACCGCCAGCGAATGCCCATGCGTCAGGCGCCCGCCCGGGTGCTCTCCCGTCTGGGCCGCGGCCAGCACGAAACAGCCTGTCTCGATGGCGCGGGCGCGCAGCAGCACCTCCCAATGTGCCTCGCCGGTGGGGCGGGTGAAGGCGGCGGGCACGAGCAGGATCTCGGCCCCTGCCCTTGCCAGCGCCCGATGGAGATGGGGAAAGCGCAGATCATAGCAGATCGTGAGCCCCAGGGCGGCCAGCGGCGTGCGCGCCAGAACCGCGCGGGTGCCGGGCCGGAAGCCGGCGCTTTCGCGCCAGGTCTCGGCGGCGGAGACATCCACATCGAACATGTGGATCTTGTCATAGCGGGCGGCGATCGTGCCATCCGGCCCGATCAGCAGCGAGCGGTTGGCCAGGCGTGTCTCTCCCGGCACGCGGATGGCCAGCGAGCCGGCCGCGATCCAGATCCCCCGCATCGCCGCCTCGGCCCGCAATCCGGCCAGGACGGGGTCGCTCTCCTCGGTTGCGGCCCGCGCCATGAGCACGGGCCGGGGGGCGAGCAGATTGGTCATTTCGGGCGTGCAGACGAGCTGCGCACCCGCCCCTGCGGCCTCGGCGACCAGGGGGCGCAGCCGGGCCAGATTGGCGTCCGGATCATCGCCCGAGGTGAACTGGATCAGGGCCGCGCGCATCACGCCGCCAGAAGCGGATCCAGCCCGCCCCGGGCGTCGAGCGCATGAAGATCGTCGCAGCCCCCCACATGGCGGCCGTCGATGAAGATCTGCGGCACCGTGCGCCGCCCGCCGGCGCGTTCGACCATCTCGGCGCGGCGCGCAGGATCGCGCGTGACGTCGATCTCGGTGAAGGCGGCCCCCTTGCGCTGCAGGAGCCGCTTGGCGGCGTGGCAATAGCCGCAGGTGGGAGAGGTATAGATCTCGATCAGCGCCATGGCTCGGCTCTCCGGGCGGGACACCTGCAAGCTAGGCGCAAGGAGGCCGGGCTTCCAGGGGGTCGGGCCGCAGGCGGGACGGGATCGGCCCGAACCCCGGATTCCCCCGATCAGGCCCGCCGGGACGGGCCGGGGAGGGCGCCCTGTGCCCGTCGCGGCCGATCTCATCCCTCGCGCATCGCCCGCGCCAGCACGAGGACATGCACCGTCCCGGCCCCGGCCGCGCGTGCCGCGCATGCCGCCTCAGCCAGCGTCGCGCCGGTTGTCATCACATCGTCCACCAGGATCACCGGACGCCCCGCAAGGGCGCGGCCCCATCGCGGGTGCGGCGCGATCGCCCCTGCAAGGGCGGCGGCCCGCCCCTCGCGCCCCAGGGTTCCCAGCGAAGCCGTGCGGCGGCAGCGGATGAGCGCATCGGGGAGGACGGGCAGGCCCAGCCTGCGTCCCGCCGCCGCCGCGAGCAGCTGGGCCTGATTGTGGCGGCGCAGTGCGAGCCGCGTCCAATGCAGGGGAACCGGCACGAGCACGGCCTCCGCCCCATCCGCCCGGTCCTCGCCCAGAAGGGATCGGGCTGCCGCAGCCATCCAGGCCCCCATCGGGCGGGCCAGATCGGTCCGGTCGCCATGCTTGAGCGCGAGCACCAGGGCGCGCCCGGTCCCCCGATAGGGCAGGACCGCGCGCCCCCTGTCCCAGGGGCGGGGATGGCGCAGGCAGTCGTCGCAATGCGGCGCCACCGCCTCCGCATCCGCCTGGCCCGGCAGCGGCGCCCCGCAGGCATCGCAGACCAGTGCCCCCATGAGGAACCCCGCCTCGCGCCAGCAGGGGCCGCAGAGGGCGAATTCGCCCTCGGTCAGCTCACCGCAGGCCACGCAGGCGGGCGGATAGAGCAGGCGCCGCAGATGCGCGCCGACCCTGCGCCCGGCCGCCCCGGCAAGGGCGACAGCGGCTGCGGCGCGCCGCCACGGGCCGGACCGCCCGGATGCGCTTTCCAACATGGCTCGCCTCCCCTAGATGGGGGGCATGACACCCCCCCGCCTCACCGATCGTCCTGCCCTCCTCCGCCTGCGCGCCGGGGCCGATGCCCTCTTCCTGCGCGAACGGGTGGCCGACGAGACCGAGGATAGACTCAAGGAGGTTAACAGAAGGTTTACGGCCCCCGCGGTCGTCACGCCCTTTCCGCAGGTCTGGCGCGAGCGTCTGCCGGGCGCCCGCCTTGTGACGGATGATCCCCTGCTCGATCTCGAGGCCGGGGCCCATGACCTCGTGATCCATGATCTCTGCCTGCACTGGGCTGATGACCCGGTGGGCCAGATCGCCCAATGCGCCCGCGCGCTGCGGCCGGACGGGCTGTTCCTGGCCACGGTCTTCGGCGGAGAGACCCTCGCGCCGCTGCGTCGCGCCCTGGCCGAGGCCGAGGTCGAGGCGACAGGGGGGCTTTCGCCCCGCATCCTGCCGATGGCCGATATCCGCGCCTGGGGCGATCTGCCGGCCCGCGCCGGGCTGGTGATGCCCGTGGCCGACTGGCTGTCCTATGAGGTCAGCTATGACAGCCCCCTGGCCCTGATGCGGGACCTGCGCCGCATGGGCGAGGGCAATGCGTTGGCCGGGCGGCTGCGGCGTCCCACGCGGCGGGCCGTCCTGCTGGGCGCGGCCGCCCGCCACCCCCTCACGGCCGAAGGCCGTGCGATCGCGCGTTTCGAGGTGATCACCCTTGTCGCCTGGGCCCCCGCCCCCGGTCAGCCCAGACCGCTGCGCCCCGGTTCCGCCGTCCATCGCCTTGCCGATGCGATCGAGGCGGCACGCCAGACCGCCCGGGCGGCCGGGGCCGAGGCCCTGCCAGGAGTTTCTCAGCCATGAATGCCCCCTTCACCCTGTCCGAAGGTTCTGCGGTTCCCGCCCATGCTCCGGCCGGTCATCCCGCCCTGCCCCCGGCGCGCACGGGCGTGATCCTGGCCAATCTCGGCACGCCGGACGCCACCGATTACTGGTCAATGCGCCGCTATCTCAGCGAGTTCCTCTCCGATCGGCGGGTGATCGACTATCCGGCCTGGAAGTGGCAGCCGATCCTGCAGGGGATCATCCTGACGAAGCGTCCCTTCACCTCGGGCGCCAACTACCGCAAGATCTGGGACCGGGAGCGCAACGAAAGCCCGTTGCTGACGATCACCCGCGCCCAGACGGACGCCCTGCGCGAACGGCTTGTCGCGCGTTTCGGCGATGCCGTGCGGGTGGATTTCGCCATGCGCTATGGCAATCCCTCGACCCCTTCGGTCGTCCGCCGCCTGCTGCGCGAGGAGGGATGCCGCCGGCTGCTCTTCGTGCCGCTCTATCCGCAATATGCCGGCGCCACGACGGCCACCGCCTGCGACCAGTTCTTTCGCGCGCTGATGGCGGAGCCCTGGCAGCCCCCGGTGCGCACGGCCGAGCCCTATTTCGACGATCCCGCCTTCATCGCCGCGCTCGCGGCCTCGGTCCGGCGCGGCTGGGAGGAAGCCACAGCCGCCTTTGGCGGCGCCGAGCCCGAACGGCTGATCGTCAGCTATCACGGGATGCCCCTGCGCTATCTCACGCAAGGGGGGGATCCCTATCACTGCCAGTGTCGGAAGACCTCGCGCCTGCTGGGCGAGGCGCTGGGCTGGCCGGCAGAGCGGCTGGTCACCACCTTCCAGAGCCGTTTCGGCCGCGAGGAATGGCTCCGGCCCTATACTGCGGAGGAGGTCGCCCGGCTGGCCCGCGAAGAGGGGGTGAGGCGCATCGCGGTGGTCGCCCCGGCCTTTGCCGCCGATTGCGTGGAGACCCTGGAAGAGATCCGCGGCGAGGTGGCCGAAAGCTTCGAGGCCGCCGGCGGAGAGCATTTCCACTACATCCCCTGTCTCAACGACGATCCCGCCCATCTCGATGCCATCGAGGGGCTGGTGTTGCGCCATCTGGGAGGCTGGCTCTGAATGTTTCACGTGAAACACCGGATCTGCTGATCCTCGACTGTGACGGGGTGCTGATCGACAGCGAGACGATCTCGGCCGCGGTGCTGGTGGAGCTCGCCGCGGAGGCAGGGATCGCCTTCGATGCCGCCTATGTGCGCGAACATTTCCTCGGCCGCAGCTTCCCGACGGTGGCGCGCATCATCCGCGAGCAGTGGGGGCGCGATCTGCCCGACGGCTTCGAGGCCGCCTATCGCCAGCGCCTGCTGGCCCGCTTCGAGACCGAGCTGCGGCCGGTGCCGGGCGCGCCGGAGATGCTGGCCCGTCTGCAGGTGCCGGCCTGCATCGCGACATCCTCTTCCCCCCCCCGGGCGGCGCGGTCGCTCGCGATTGCCGGGATCGACCGCTTCGGCCTGCCTGTCTTCACCGCCTCCGAAGTCCCGCGGGGCAAGCCCGCCCCCGACCTGTTCCTGCATGCCGCCCGGCGCATGGGGGCGGATCCGGCGCGCTGTCTGGTGATCGAGGACAGCCTGCCGGGTCTGACCGCGGCGCGCGCTGCAGGGATGCAGGTCCTGCTGTTCGCCGGGGGCAGCCACATGGCGGCCCCCTGCCCCGCGCCCTCGCGGAGGTGATTGACGCTCCCCCCCCGACTGACGGCATTCCGATCTTGGGATGCGCTGCTGCGCGCCCATCCCGGCCTCGTCCGCTCTCCCGGATCGCCGAACCGCCCATGACCAGTCCGTGACCTGCCCGTGACACACCCGTGACCAGCCCGCGCATCGCCCGCCCCCCACACGACTCGACGACGCCGCCCGGGCCGGCTGGCTCTACTATGTCGCCGGCAACACCCAGGACGAGATCGCCCAGAAGATGGGGGTCTCGCGCCAGACGGTGCAGCGGCTGGTGGCGATGGCCGTCTCCGAGCGGCTGGTCAAGGTGCGGCTCGATCACCCGATCGGGCGCTGCATGGATCTGGCTGCGGCCCTCTCCGAACGCTGGGATCTGGCCGTGGCCGAGGTCGTGCCCTCCGACCCCGCCGCGCCGGACCTGCTGGCCGGCGTCGCCGCGGCCGCGGCCGGGCTGCTCGAGAAGGTGCTGCGCGCCGCCGAACCGAAGGTCATCGCGCTCGGCACCGGGCGGGCGCTGAAGGCGACGGTCGAGGCCCTCTCGCGCATGGACTGCCCGCAGCACCGCATCGTCTCGCGGCTGGGCAACATGATGGCGGACGGACAGGCCACGCCCTACAACGCCACCGTGCGCATGGCAGACCGGGTGGGCGCGCGCCACTATCCCTATCCGCTGCCGGTGCTCGCGCGCGATGCCGCCGAACGGGCGGTGCTGCATGCCCAGGGTTCGGTGCGCCACACGCTCGAACTCTGCGCACAGGCGGATCTGACGCTGGTCGGCATCGGGCAGATCGGGCCGGGGGCGCCGCTCGTGGTGGACGGCTTCATGTCCCCCGAGGAAGCCGAAGCCCTGCGGCAGGCCGGTGCCGCGGGCGAGATCACGGCCTGGGTCTATGACAGGAACGGCCGCGTCATGGAGTGCCCCTACAATGACCGCGTCGCCTCGGCCCCGCTGCCGGTCGCGCGCGATCCGTCCCGCCCCACCGTCGCCGTCGCCGTGGGCGAGGCCAAGGTGCAGGCGATCCGCGCCGCGCTGGACGGACGGCTGGTCAACGGCCTCGTCACCAGCGAGGCCACGGCCGAACGACTCCTGCGCGAGGCCTGAGCCATCCCGGCCGCGCAGGCCGGGCTCCTTGACATGAAACCGTCATGCTCCGAGGCTGAAGCCCGGAGGAGAGGGACGAATGCGCAAGGTCCTGGCTTCACTGAGCCTGCTTGCGGCGGCCCTGATTGCGCTGGCGCTTGCGACGGATGCGCGGGTTGCCCTGTGGCAGGCAGGCCCGTGGCAGGCGCTCCTGCTGGCCGCGGGGCTGGCGCTCGCCTGGCCCGATGCGCGGCGGCGCGCGCATCCCGCCCTGGCCCTGCCCGCACTCGCCATGCTGGCGCTTCTGCCCTTTGCGGTCCTGCTGCGGATGCACGGCTATGTCGATCTGGTCGCGGTGCGCTATCATCTCGAGGCCGGTATCACGCCCATGTCGCTTCAGGTGGCACGCAATCCCCTGATCGTCTCGCTCTGGGCGGCACTGAGCCTGCTTCTTGCGGTCCATGCGCTGGGGCGGCTCTGGGGGCGGCCGGGGGCTGTGGCGCTGGCCGCCGCGCTGGTGCTCGGGCTGGTCAATCCCGGCCTGCGCGCCGCCGCCACCGCCGCGGCCGTCGCACGCGATCCGCTCGACCTTGTCGCGCGCATCGCCGACCCGCCCCTGCCCGCCGCGCCGGCCGCCCCCGATGCCCCCCATGTCGTGCTGATCTATCTGGAGGGATTCGAGCGCGCCTTCGCCGACCGCAGCCGCTTCGGCGATGCCTATGCCCCTCTCGAGCGGCTGGGCGAGGGGGGGCTGGTGCTGACGGGAATCCGCCAGATCCAGGGCACGGGGTGGAGCGCGGCCGGCATGACCGCAACCCAGTGCGGCCTGCCGCTCGTGCCGCGAGGTGCGCTGTTCCACAACATGCTGATCGCCGAACCGGCGATCCTGCCCGGGCATCGCTGTCTGGGCGACCTGCTGGCCACACAGGGCTATGAGGGAACCTTCGTCGTCGGCGGCGAGGCGATCTTTGCCGGCATCTCGACCTTCTACAAGGGCCATGGGGGCGCCCGGATCGTGGAGCTGGCCGATCTGCTCGACACGATGACGCCCGAGGAAGCCGAGGCCGCCTTTCCCGGCTGGGTCGTGGACGATGCCGCCGTCTTCGACGCCGCGCGCGAAGAGTTCGCCCGCGGCGCCGCCACGGGACGGCCGCAGTTCCTTGTCGTCGAAACCTTCGGGCCGCACGGGCCGGACCATCTGGTCTCGCGGCCCTGCACGGCGGACGGACGGGCCGTGGTGGGCGATGATCCGGCCGCAGCCGCGGCCTGCCTGGCCCGTCTGACGGAGGACTTCGTCCGCGCCCTGCCCCCGCTGGCAGGGGGGCGGCCCCTGCTGGTGGCGCTCCTGTCGGATCACCTCAACCATGACCGCCGCCTGCGTCGCAACGAGGACGCCCGGCGCAACACGGCGATCCTGATCGCGCCCGGCCTCGAGCCGGGCACCCTCACGCGCGAGGGGGCGATGATCGACATCTATCCCACCCTGCTCGATCTGCTGGGCATGGGCCGCGCGGACGGGCGCGCGGGGCTGGGGGTCTCGCTGCTGCGCCAGGAACCGACGCTGGTGGAGGAGCTGGGGGCAGAGCGCCTCGATGACCGCATCCGCTACGACGCCGACCTGCGCCAGGCGATCTGGCGCGAGGCTCCGCCGCCATGAGGCTCTTGCTGCGGCGCAGCGTCGATGGGCGCTTGACAGAGGGGAAGCCTCTCGCCGATCATCTGCCCACCGACATGGCAAATGCCCGATCCGGGCAATGGGGGAGGAGACCCGATGACGTCCATGACCCGCGCCCTTCTGGGGGCGACGGCGCTTTGCGCCTGCGGCCTGGCCGCCGCCGCCCAGCAGACGACGATCACCATCGCCACGGTCAACAACGGCGACATGATCCGCATGCAGGGCCTGTCCGATGTCTTCACCGAGGCACATCCGGACATCGCCCTCGAATGGGTGACGCTTGAGGAGAACGTGCTGCGCCAGAATGTCACCACCGACATCGCGACGGGGGGCGGCCAGTACGACGTGATCACCATCGGCACCTACGAGGTGCCCATCTGGGGCCGTCAGGGCTGGCTGGTGCCGCTCGACGACCTGCCCGCCGATTATGACGTGGACGACCTGCTGCCGCCGATCCGCGCGGGCCTGAGCGTGGACGGCACGCTCTATGCCGTGCCCTTCTATGGCGAATCCTCCTTCGTGATGTATCGCACCGATCTCATGGAGGCCGCCGGCCTGCAGATGCCCGAAGCCCCGACCTGGGACTTCATCCGCGAGGCCGCCGCCGCCATGAACAACCCCGAGGCGGGCGTGCACGGCATCTGCCTGCGCGGCAAGCCCGGCTGGGGCGAGAACATGGCCTTCCTGACGGCCATGGCCAACAGCTTCGGCGCGCGCTGGTTCGACGAGAACTGGCAGCCCCAGTTCGACAGCGAAGCCTGGGCGAACACCATCAACTTCTATCTCGACCTGATGAACAACTACGGCCCGCCCGGCGCCTCCGCGAACGGCTTCAACGAGAATCTGACGCTGTTCCAGCAGGGCAAGTGCGGCATGTGGATCGACGCCACCGTGGCCGCCTCCTTCGTCACCGATCCGAACAACTCGACGGTGGCCGACAAGGTGGGCTTCGCGCTGGCCCCCGACAACGGGCTCGGCAAGCGGGGCAACTGGCTCTGGGCCTGGTCGCTTGCGATCCCCGCCTCCTCGGATGCGGTCGATGCCGCCAAGACCTTCATCGCCTGGGCGACATCGAAGGATTACACCGAGCTTGTGGCCGAGAGGGAAGGCTGGGCCAATGTGCCGCCGGGCACGCGGACCTCGCTCTACGAGAACCCGGCCTATCTCGAGGCGGCGCCCTTCGCGCAGATGACGCTGGATGCCATCAATTCGGCCGATCCGAATGCGCCGACGGTGGATCCGGTGCCCTATACCGGGGTCCAGTTCGTCGCGATCCCCGAATTCCAGGGCATCGGCACCTCGGTCGGTCAGGAGTTCGCCGCGGCGCTGGCCGGGCAGAAGACCGCCGAAGAGGCGCTCGCCGCGGCGCAGGAGATCGCCACGCGCGAGATGAGGGCCGCCGGCTACATCCAGTAAGCCCGCATCGGGCAAGCGGCCGATCCGGGGGCCCCGTGCCCCCGGATCCCCCATCGACGGGAGGACGGGATGGCAACGCAGGCTTCGAGAGCGGCAGCACGGGCGATGCTGTCGCCGGCGGTCGTTCTGCTGCTGATCTGGATGATCGTGCCGCTGGCGATGACGCTGTGGTTCTCCTTCCAGCGCTACAACCTGCTCTATCCCGACCGGGCGGGTTTCATCGGCTTCGGAAACTACATCAATTTCGTCGCCACCTCCGGCTTCTGGGAGGCGATCGTCAACACGCTGCTGCTGGTGGGGGGCGTGCTGGCCATCACGGTGATCGGCGGCATCCTCATCGCTCTGCTGATCGATCAGCCGATCTGGGGCCAGGGGCCGGTACGGATCCTGGTCATCTCGCCCTTCTTCATCATGCCGCCCGTCGCGGCGCTGATCTGGAAGAACATGTTCATGAACCCGTCGAACGGGCTGTTTGCCGAGGCCGCGCGCTTTCTCGGCCTGCCGCCCTTCGACTTTCTCGGGCAGGCCCCGCTCGCCTCGATCGTGCTGATCGTCGCCTGGCAGTGGCTGCCCTTCGCCACGCTGATCCTGCTGACCGCCCTGCAATCGCTCGACAGCGAGCGGATGGAGGCGGCCGAGATGGACGGAGCCGGCCCCTTCGCGCGGTTCTGGTTCATCGCCCTGCCCCATCTGGCCCGCGCCATCACGGTCGTCATCCTGATCCAGACGATCTTCCTGCTCGGCATCTTCGGCGAGATCCTCGTGACCACCAATGGCGGCCCGGGCAACGCCTCCACGACGCTGACCTATCTCGTCTACAAGGAGGCGCTTCTCGATTTCGATGCCGGAACCGCCGCGGCGGGAGGGGTCGTCGCCGTCATCCTGGCCAATATCGTCGCACTGTTCCTGATGCGCGCGATCGGCCGCAACCTGGACGCCTGAGACCCGGAGCGCATCATGGCCCGCGCCGTCCCCCCTGCCCGCAAGGCCCTCACCACCGCACTCGCCTGGGCGGTGGGACTCCTGCTGTTCTTTCCCATCCTCTGGACCGTCCTCACGAGCTTCAAGCCCGAGCCCGTGGCCGTGGCCTCGCCGCCGGTCTTCCTCGATTTCGACTGGACGCTCCGGAACTATCAGGATGTCCAGCGTCAGCGCGACTATTTCGACTATTTCCAGAATTCGGTGATCCTGTCGCTGGGCTCCACGATCCTCGCGCTGCTGATCGCGATCCCCGCCGCCTGGTCGATGGCCTTCGTGCCCGGCCGCCGGACGAAGGATCTGCTGATGTGGATGCTCTCCACCAAGATGATGCCGGCGGTGGGCGTCCTCGTGCCGATCTATCTCATCCTCAAATGGCTCGATGACATGATCACCCGGCGCACGGGAATCGATGTGGGTCTCGACAGCCATGTCGCGCTGCTCGTCATCCTCACCCTCATCAACCTGCCGATCGTCATCTGGATGCTCTACACCTATTTCCGGGAAATTCCGGGCGAGATCCTCGAGGCGGCGCGCATGGACGGCGCCACGCTCCGCGACGAGATCCTGTGGATCCTGACGCCGATGGCCCTGCCCGGCATCGCCTCCACCTTCCTGCTGAATGTCATCCTCGCCTGGAACGAGGCCTTCTGGACGATCAACCTGACGGTGACGGACGCCGCGCCCCTGTCGAAGTTCATCACCGGTTTCTCCAGCCCCCAGGGGCTGTTCTACGCCAAGCTTTCCGCCGCCTCGACGCTTGCGATTGCGCCGATCCTCGTGCTCGGCTGGTTCTCGCAGCGCCAGCTCGTGCGCGGCCTCACCTTCGGAGCAGTGAAATAGGATGGGACGCATCACGCTGGAGGGAGTGGCCAAGCGCTTCGGCGAGGCCGAGGTCATCCCGCCCCTCGATCTTGACATCCCCGACGGCAGCTTCTGCGTCTTCGTCGGTCCCTCGGGTTGCGGCAAGTCCACGCTTCTGCGCCTGATCGCCGGGCTCGAGGACACGAGCGCCGGGCGCATCCTGATCGACGGCCAGGACGCCACCCGCGTGCCGCCGGCAAAGCGCGGTCTGGCCATGGTTTTCCAGAGCTACGCGCTCTATCCGCATATGAGCGTGCGCGCCAACATCGCCTTTCCGCTGCGCATGGCCGGCATGGCGCGCGAGGAACGCGACCGGCGGGTGGAAGAGGCAGCCAGGGTGCTGAACCTCACCCCCTATCTCGACCGCCGGCCCGGCCAGCTCTCGGGCGGACAGCGCCAGCGTGTCGCCATCGGCCGTGCCATCGTCCGCGAGCCCAAGGCCTTTCTCTTCGACGAGCCGCTCTCGAACCTCGATGCCGCGCTGCGTGTGGGCATGCGGATCGAGATCACCGAACTGCACGAGCGACTGCGCACCACCATGATCTATGTCACCCATGATCAGGTGGAGGCCATGACGATGGCCGACCGCATCGTGGTGCTGAACGCGGGGAAGATCGAACAGGTGGGCAGCCCGCTCGAACTCTACCGCGAGCCGCGCAACCGCTTTGTCGCGGGATTCATCGGCAGCCCGCGGATGAACTTCATCGAAGGGGCCGAGGCCGCGCGCCATGGTGCCCATGCCATCGGCATCCGCCCCGAACATGTCACGCCACATCCCTCCTCCGGCGACTGGAAGGGCGTCGTGGGGGTGGCCGAACATCTGGGATCGGACACCTTCCTGCATGTCCATGACACCGGCCTGGCCGAAACGATCACCGTCCGGGCCGAAGGCGAGATCGGCCTCAATCCCGGCGATACGGTCTATCTGACGCCCCAGCCGGACCGCATCCATCGCTTTGCTGCAAACGGAGACAGATTGTGAGACGCCTCGAAGGCAAGGTCGCCCTGATCACCGGGGGCGCGCGCGGCATCGGACGGGCCTTTGCCGAGGCCTATGCGCGAGAGGGCGCCCGCGTCGCCGTGGCCGACATCGATGGCCCCGCCGCCGAAGCCACCGCCGCCGCGCTGGGGGGGGATCATATCGGCCTGCGCATGGACGTGACCGACCAGGCCAGCATCGATGCCGCCGTCGCGCGCGTGGACGACTGGGGTGGCGGCATCGACGTGCTGCTGAACAATGCCGCGGTCTTCGACCTGGCCCCCATCGTGGAGATCACGCGCGAGAGCTATGAGCGCGTCTTTGCCGTCAATGTCGCCGGCACGCTGTTCACGCTCCAGGCCGTCGCCCGGGTCATGATCGCCCGCGGCCGGGGAGGGCGCATCATCAACATGGCCTCCCAGGCAGGGCGCCGGGGCGAGGCGCTGGTGGCGGTCTATTGCGCCTCGAAGGCGGCCATCATCTCCATCACCCAGTCGGCGGGGCTCGATCTCATCAAGCATCGCATCAACGTCAACGGCATTTCGCCCGGCGTGGTGGACACCCCGATGTGGGACGAGGTGGACGCCCTCTTCGCCCGCTACGAGAACAAGCCCATCGGCCAGAAGAAGCGCGAGGTGGGGGCCGCCGTTCCCTATGGGCGCATGGGCCGACCGGAGGACCTGACTGGCATGGCCGTCTTCCTGGCCTCGGACGAGGCCGACTACATCGTCGCCCAGACCTTCAATGTCGATGGCGGCCAGTGGATGAGCTGAGATGGATCTGGGGCTGAGGGGAAAGCGGGCCGTTGTCACCGGCGCCAGCCGGGGAATCGGACAGGGCGTGGCGGCCGCCCTCGCACGGGAAGGGGCCGATGTCGTCATGGCCGCCCGCGGAGCAGAGGGGCTGGCCGCCGCCGCCGAAGAGATCGCTGCGCAGCATGGGGTGCGCACCCATCCCGTTCCCTGCGATCTGGGCACGGCCGCGGGCTGTGCCCGGCTGGCCGAGACCGTGGCCGAGCTGGGCGGGGCCGACATCCTCATCAACAATGCCGGGACCGGATCGAACGAGACGATCCGCGAGGCGCCGGACGACAAGTGGCAGGCCTACTGGGATCTGCATGTGATGGCCGCGGTGCGGCTGTCGCGCGCGCTCGCCCCGGGGATGCAGGCGCGGGGGGGCGGGGCCATCCTGCATGTCGCCTCGGTCTGCGCGACCCAGCCGCTGTGGTACGAACCCATCTACAACGTCACCAAGGCCGCGCTCGTGATGCTGTCCAAATGCATGGCGGCCGAATTCATCCCGCTCGGCATCCGCGTCAATGCGGTCTCGCCCGGCCTGATCCTGACACCGGACTGGATCAGGACGGCCAGGGATCTGGCGCCGGACGGCGACTGGCAGGGCTATCTCCGGCGCGTCGCCGAGGAGCATGCGACCATCCGGCGCTTCGGCACCGTCGAGGAACTCGCCGATTTCATGGTCTTTCTCGTCTCGCCCCGCTGTGCCTATGCCTCGGGCTCGAACTTCGCCTATGACGGCGGGATGCTGCGCACGATCTGAAGGGAGAACGAACCCATGCCCGTCCCGCTCACGCGCGAGGCCCTCGGCCATCTGCCCGCCGGGGTCGAGGGGCCGCGCTTCGCCCCCGCCGATCTTTCGCCCGGCATCCTGCATGTGGGTGTGGGCAATTTCCACCGCGCCCATATGCAGGTCTATCTCCAGCGACTGTTCGACCGCGGCCTGTCGCGCGACTGGGGCGTGGTCGGCGCCGGCGTGCGCCCCGCCGATGCCGCCATGCGCGAGCGGCTCTGCGCACAGGACCATCTGTTCACGGTGGTCGAGCTCGACCCCACGGGACTGACCGCGCGGGTTGTCGGCGCCATGACCGGCTTCGCCCCCGTCGAGCCCGCCGCCACGATCGCCGCCATGGCCGATCCGCGCATCCGCATCGTCTCGCTCACGGTGACCGAAGGCGGCTGGTTCGTCGATGCGCGGACGGATGGCTTCGACGCCGATCACCCCGATATCCGCGCCGATGCCGCCGCGCCGGAGACCCCCCGCACCGCCTTCGGGATGATCCTGGCCGCCCTGCGGGCACGCCGGACCGCCGGCCATGCGCCCTTCACGGTCTTGTCCTGCGACAACCTGCCCCATAACGGCGCCGTCGCCCGCCGCACCGTTGCGGGCCTCGCGCGGCTGCAGGATCCGGCCTTCGCCGACTGGGTGGAGGCCGAGGTGGCCTTCCCCAACTCGATGGTGGACTGCATCACCCCCGCCACCACGGATCGCGAACGCGCGCTGGTCGCCGACCGCTTCGGCCTGATCGATGCCGTGCCCGTCGCCTGCGAACCCTTCCGTCAATGGGTGCTCGAGGATGTCTTTCCCCAGGGGCGCCCCGCGCTCGAGGCGGCCGGGGCCGAATTCGTGGCCGATGTCGCCCCCTACGAGCTGATGAAGCTGCGCATCCTCAATGGCGGACATGCGGCCATCGCCTATCCGGCGGCGCTGCTCGGCCATCATTTCGTCCATGACGCGATGGCCGATCCGCGGATCGCCGCCTGGCTCGAGGCGCTCACCACGCGCGAGATCCAGCCCACCCTCGCCCCCATCCCCGGCGTCAGCTACGATGACTATCGTCGGCTGATCCGCGACCGTTTCGCCAATCCGGAGGTCGGCGACACGATTCCCCGCCTCGCGCTCGACGGCTCCAACCGCCAGCCGAAATTCATCCTGCCCACGATCCGCGATGCGCTGGCGCAGGGGCGGCCCGTCGAGGGCCTCGCGCTCGAGGTGGCGCTGTGGTGCCGCTACTGCGCCGGCACCGACGAGGCCGGTCGCACCATTCCGCCCAATGACGAATCCTGGGAAACCTTGCGTTCCCGGGCGCTGGCCGCCAGAGAGGATCCCGGCGCCTTCTTGTCGCAGGCGCGCATCTTCGGGGATCTGGGGGCCGATCCGCGCTTTGCCGCCGCCTTCGGCGAGAAGCTCCGCTCGCTGTGGTCGCGCGGGGTTGCGGCGACCCTCGCCGATTATGTGGGGGGCTGATGGAGGAAGGACAGGGGCGGTTCGTCATCATGGGGGTGTCGGCCGCCGGAAAGACGCGGATCGGGCAGGCGCTGGCTGCGGCGATCGGGGCCCGCTTCATCGAGGGGGATGATCTCCATCCGCCTGCGAACCGCGCGAAGATGGCATCGGGCGTGGCCCTCACGGACGAGGACCGCTGGCCCTGGCTCGATCGCGTGGGGGCTGCGCTGGCCGGGGAAAGGCCGCCGGTGGTCGCCGCCTGCTCGGCCTTGCGCCGCATCTACCGCGACCGGCTGCGCCGGGCGGCGCCGGACACGGTGTTCCTCCATCTGGCGGCGGACCGGACCCGCCTTGCCGAACGCATCGCCGCGCGGCAGGGCCACTTCATGCCGCCTTCGCTGCTCGACAGCCAGATCGCCACGCTCGAGCCGCTGGATGCCGGAGAGCGGGGGCTGACCGTGGATGCCGAGGCCCCGCCAGAGGCGGTGATCGCGGCGCTGCGGGCCGGCATTGCGCGGCTCTGAAACCCGCGGCCGGCCGGGGATGCGCGGGGCGTCTCAGGGCAGGCGGTCAGGCAGTTGCGGCGCGGTCGCGCGGCCGAGCAGCTCTTCCCAGAAGGGGCCGCGGCGGGCCTCGAACCACGCGCGGGCCTTCTTCCAGTCTTCTTCCGTCGCGGGGCGGAAGCCATGGGCAAGGATCGAGTGATTGCGCTGCCGCTGCCACTCGGGCGTCGCAAAGCCCCGATCGTCGCACGGCCAGACTTTGGCCAGCACATCGCCCGGGTCGAGCTGCCGAAGCAGCAGAAGCGCGCGATAAAGCGGCAGCGCCACCGTCTCGGCCCCGGTCTTCGGGTCGCGGCGGAGGGAACAGCCTGCGGCGATGTCCTCGGGCACCATCCCGCGCGGCACGGCACCGGTATCGGCGATGCGGTGAAGCCGGTTCAGCCGCGCCTGCACGCCGGCTTCGGCCAGGCGGTAGAGGCGCGCGATGGCATCGTCATAGAGCCCGAGCTCCGCGCGGCGTTGGGCATTCAGCCACAGATCCTCGCACAGCGCCGGGCCGGGGCCGGTCTTCACCTCTTCCGCAAGCGCCCGCAGGCGGGGGCCGACGCCCTCATTCTCCAGCGCCTGGGCCCAGGGCGCCTTCCGCGCGAGCCCGTGTGCGAGCGTCCTTGCCGCCTCGGCAAAGGCGAAGCGGTCCCAGCCCTCGAGCACTGCAAGCCAGTCGCGCCAGGTCTGCTGCCGCTGGCGCCAGCTTGCGGGTGGCTCCGCCCCCCCGGACGGCACCGCCCCGAACAGCCGCCCGATCTCGTCGACGATGCCGAGGGCGGCGCCATAGGCCCGCCGGCCCGCCTGCGCGCGGGCCAGCGCGAAGAGGTTGGCCGCGCCCAGCAGATGGCGGGGCATCTCGGTGATGTGCTCGCTGCCCGCCCGCACCTGCACGAGATCGGGGCGCTGACCGGAGACGAATTCCAGCCGCACGCCGTCATAGGCCGCCCCCGCCAGCACCAGCGCCGCGGTCATCGTCTTGGTGCCGCCGGTGTAGTTGACGGTGACCGCCCGGCCCTGCCCCACCTCCCGGGCCAGACAGCCATCGACCAGCGCCAGCGCCCGGTCCAGATCGTCGGGCGGCACCGCCACGATGCCGACATCCCGGGGGCATTCGGGCAGATGGCGCAGGCCCGGGCCGCGCGTGCCTTTCTCTTTATTGTAGACGATTTCCGCGTCCTCGACCTGCCCACGCGACGAGGCGCCGCCCCCGGTCGCCTCGGAGACGACGAAGACCACCCGCGCCCAGGGGCGCGAAGCGATCGAGTGCCGCAGGGGTTCGGGGCTGCCGCCGACCGAGAGGATCAGCGTGCCGGCCCTTTCGGGGATGTTGCTCATGCCGGGCCCTCGATGTCCTTGATCTTCACGGTTTCAACGTCACCATCAAAGCTGACCTGCACCTCTTCATTGGGGCGCATCGCTTCGGTGACGGTTTCGAGCAGTTCGGCCACCTCGCCGCCCACGCGCACCTTCTGGCCCCGGGCATAGCGGATCTGCTGCCCCAGCGCCGTCTGCGCGCGGGGGATCGGCGGGGGTGGCGCCGCGGCCTCCGCCTGCCGGTGCCGCCGCGAGGCGGGCGGCGGGCGGCGGCAGCCACGCCTTCGGTTGCTTGTGCTCCCAGGCCTGTTGCCGGATCAGAAGCGCCCAGCCGAAGGGCAGCGGATGGCCCGCCAGGTTCACCACATGGCGCGCGCTGCCCTCGGCCGCGAAGCGGTCTGCGCCCCGCGCCTGCGGCCGTTCGATGCGGCGCAGACCGGCCAGGGACTTGGCCTCGGCATGCGTGGCCCAGCCGAGGCGGATCAGCGCCGCCTCGGGCGCTGCGCCCCCCCGCGCGAAGCCCGCGAAGAGCCGCAGCGCCTGCCGCAACCTCTCGCCCGGGGGGCCCGCGAAGAACTTCTCCTCCACCTCGCGCCGCCACAGCGGCGCGTGATGCGCCTCGAGCGCGGCCAGCAGCGCCTCGATGTCCCCGGGCAGCCGGTCGGGCTGCGGGCGCCTGTCGGGCGCGAGACTCTCGCCCGCGCGGGCGAAGGCCGCATCGCGCAGGCCGATCCGCAGGGCGATGACAGGCGGCGCGCCGCCATCGGCGACCGACCGCATCCGTTCGCGGTGCATCTGGCCGACCGAGCCAAACCCGTAGCCCCCCGCTTCGCCTTGGCGCTTCCATGTGGCAACAGGGTCGATCCGGGTCGCGCCCTCGGGCAGCGGCGCATCGGCCACGGCCACATCGCGGAAGGGGTCGGTGTCCTGCGCGCGGTTGCCCGGGTCGAGGGCGAAGAGCTCGCTCTCGAGGGCCTTCCAGGATTTGGGTTGCGGTTTCGTCCTCCGGACCATATCGGCCGCCCAGGCGGTGCGCAGCGCGCCCTTGAGGCTGGATCCCGGCAGCACCGGCTGCCCGCCCGCGCGGAAGAAGGCGTCGATCCGGTTGCGGCGGTCCCGCCCCTCGCCGGCCAGATCGGTCTCGCGCGCGCTGGCGTCCGAGATCGGGATGCGCTCGATCACCTCGGCCGGTGTAGCCTTGGCCTGCAGGCTGCGCACGGCCTGCACCACCCCGCCGCTGTCCCGCGCCCCTGCCATCGCGGCGATCCAGGCCGCGCGCTCGGCCTCGGGCAGGCGGGCCAGCACGCGGCGGATGTCGAGCCGCTCGGCATGGCCGTCCCTGAGGCTGTAGTCCTGCGGCAGAAGCTGCGCCTCCTCGCCCCCGCCGATGTGCAGGGGGGTGAGGGGCACGAGGACCAGATGATGGGAGACGAACTGCGCCCCGCTCATGCCGCCTCCGCAAAGGGAATGGCGAGGTGAAGGGCATTGACTACCACCTCGGGCCGCGCGGGATGGACGCCGGACAGGAGCCGCCCCCAGGGGCCGGGGCCTGCGGGGGTGAAGGTCGCCCCGGGGCGGGTGAGCAGCACGGGCCGCTTGAAGGGCGACACGCCGGCCAGCGACAACTGCGGCCCGAGCCGCCCGGCCAGCGGTTCGGCCCGCCACAGCGCATCGCCCATCGTTCCGGGGTCGATCACCCCGCGCGACAAGCTCAGCCGCCGCGGGCCGGGATGGTTGCCGAGTTCCGCATCCTCCGCGGCGGCCACCACCTGCCAGAGCCCGCGGCCAAGGCTCGCCCCCCGCCCGTAGCCCTGCGCGCCCAGCATCCCGACAAGCGCGCGCACGTGGTCCAAGGGCTCGGCGGTTTCCACATACAGGTCGATGTCGCGCCGGTCGGGGTCGGCAAAGCGCCAGTCCTCGGTCAGGCGGAAGAGGCCGCCCTCCTCGATCGTACCCTGGCCCAGCCGGTTGACATGGTTGCGCGTGATGCGGTGGGGCCTTGCCTGGTCGGCAGCCAGGTCGTCGTCCGCCAGCGCGGCCTCGGCCCAGGCGTCGCGCCGCTTCAGGAAGGTCTCGCGCCGCACGAGGCCCTTCGACTTGCGCGCCTTGTGGGTCTCCATCGCCGCCGCGTCCTCGCGCCCGGCCGGCCGCGGGGCGACCAGCGGGCGAGGCAGGAAGCCCGCGGGAAGGCCGTCGGAGATCCGCCAGAGCCGCGCGGGGTCCGCGAGCCAGTCGGTGACCGCCTGCGATCCCTCGGCCTCGGCGCGCAGCACGCAGATCTGCCCGAAGAGCGTGGGGCCGATCGGCGGCGTGCCGAGCGGCGCAGACAGGCGCAAGGTGAGGCGGTAGAGCGCCACGGGCCTACTCCCCGCCGCAGGCCTGCCGGACGGCCTTCAGGATCTCTTCATCGGGGCGGGCCTTGTCGAAGCGCGCCGCGGTGCGGGTGTTGTCGCCGATCGTCACCGTTCCGGCGGGCCCCTCGAGCGTGAGGCTGCCGAAGCTCACCCGCCCGTAGCCGCGCGAGCCGTGCCCGCCGAGCGCATCCTGCTCGATCAGCCCGAGGCCCTGGATCGCCCAGGCGAGGCATTCGCGGTCGCGCCTGCCGCCGTCGCCCGCCACCGAATAGAGCCGGAAGACCGCGTCGAAGCCGAATTCGGCGCCGGGGGGCACGCGCTCGAACTGCCGCGGCCCGACATTGTCGAGCGCCTTGCCGGCGATGCGGTCGATGACGACCTCGGTCTTGACCTCGGTCAGCTCGCGCCCGGCCTCGAGCTGGGCCTGCCGCCAGTCCGGCTTCAGATGCGCATCGCGCACAAGAAGCCGCGTGGGACCTCCGCCCCAGGCCTCGCGCTTGGCATTGGTGCCGAAGATGCGCAGCACGGGATCGGCCGCATCGCGGCAGTCCTCCTCCTTCCAGCCCCAGGCGTGACCGTCGTGGCGCACCGTGCCGAAGGCCCATTCCATCAGGAACCGCATCCGCCCCTTGATCGACGATCCGGGGATGTAGGGATCGCCCGCCGGGGTCTTGACCACAGGCGCATCGATCCCGCCGATCTCGACCGCATCCTTGCCTGCCCCGATATGCAGGCCGGTGATCACCCGGATCGTGCCGCTCAGGCGGGCCAGCCCGAGGAATGCGTCCACCGTCCGTTCCATCGTCTCTGCCATGGCCTATCTCCGTCCCTGCCCGCCGGCCGCCGCCTGCCTCGGCGGATTCTGCCCTTCGAAGACCTTGTGCCAGGCCACCACCGCCTCGAAATGCCGGGCGAAGGCGCGGAACTCGGCCACCGTCTTCACCTTCGCGGCATGGTGGGCCGCAAATTCGGCCAGGGGCTTGCGCGTGCTGTCCCGCGCCGCGGCATAGGCCGCGCCCGCCTTGAAGAGCGCCATCGCCACCTGCACCTCGGCATCGGAGACCTTCCAGCCCTGAAGCTCGAAGCGGCGGCGGTCGGCCATCACCTGACCGAAGAAGCGGCGGATCTGCGCAGATCTGATGCCCGACCAGGCCCGCGCCTCCGCCTGCGCCTCGTCATCGAAAAGCGCGGGCCGCGGGGTCTTGCCGTCGTCGGTGAAGTAGCGATCGGGTCTGGCCATCGGCACATCTCAGCGGTTGCGGTAGAGGGCATGGGTCAGGGCCAGCCGCGCGCCGGGCCGCGGCGGGCCGTTCACCCGCCAGTCGGGGCCGAGGCCGAAAAGGTCGCGGATGGCCTCGGCCACCTCCCCGGGCAGGGGCCTGCCCGCGGCGGTGCGCTGGCGGGCGACGTGATAGGCAAGCTTGCCGCGCCAGCCGAAATCGGGCCCCCGGCCCTGCCCGGCGGCGACGCGCCGCCGCGCCTCCTCGAGCGCGAGCAGGCGATGGAGCGCGCCTGTCGCCAGCGTGCCGTCGCGCAGCCAGGCATTGAAGCGTTCGGCCGCCTCGAGCGCGGCGGCGAAATCCTCCCAGGTCATCGACCTCGGTTCCACCGCCGAGACGCGGTTGCGGCCGTCGTCCTTGGCCCGTTCGAGGCGCGCCTCGGCCTCGGCTGCGGCGATCGACACCGGCAGATGCGGCGGGAAGAGCGCGATGCCGAGCGAGAAGGTGACATCCGGGTTGTCGCCCGTGAAGGCCGCGAAATCCTCCCGCAGATGACGCGCGAAGGCCAGGCCCTGCCGCCAGGGCAGGATCAGCACGAAATCGTCGCCCCCGGCATAGAGCGTGTAGCTCTGCGGGGCGTGGCGCTCGAGCAGATGCGGCAGGCGCAGGGTGAAGTAGAGGTCCATCAGCCGCGACAGCGCCATCCGGCGGGCGAGGTCGAAGCGCCCCAGCCCGCGGGCGAAGATCTGCCCCAGCCGGTCCACATCGCCCTTGAGCAGCGCCAGCAGCGGCCGGCCGCGCACCCGCCCCCCCTCCTCCTCGAGCGCCTCGAGCGCGAGGCATTCGAAGGTCTCGATCTCGCCTGTGGCGATGGCCTCGGGCGTGGTCAGCGTCATGCCGGCGGCGCGAGCCAGGGCCTCATAGCGGCGGCGCGGGTCCTCTCCGGCAAAGCGCGCCACCCAGGGCGGACCGGGGCGCAGGGCAGGCGGGCCCGCGCCCCCCGGCGGAGCCGACAGCCAGCGCCAGCCGCGGGCGGGCCCC
>NZ_KE557322.1:156693-185143 GCF_000442315.1 Rubellimicrobium thermophilum DSM 16684 | reverse complement strand
GTCGCAGGCCGGGCAGGGGCCGGCGGCCGCATCGCCCACGGGCAGGACGCCCTGGGCCAGATGCGCCGCCATCCGCGACAGCTTGGCCGTCTCGCCCGCCACCCAGAGCGCCTCGCCGATCTCTTCCGCCTTTGGGCCGGTCAGATCGACCGCGGCGAAAGGCGGCGAGAGCGCAAGCCCCAGCGACAGCCCGCCCAGATACTGCTGCGCGAACCACGCGTCGGCCTCGCGGCGCAGGGCCTCAAGCCGCGCCTCGGCATCCGCCAGCGCCGGCACCAAGACGAGGAACCTGCCGCCCGCCGTCTGCAGCGCACAGGCCATGGGCATGCCGAAGACCGCAAGCGCCCGGCGCAGCGCCGCCTCGGCGATCAGCTGGAACCGGGCCGAGCGCCCGCGCAACAGCTTGGCGAGGTCCTCCACCCGCTCCGAGCGCAGGCGGAAGAGGCTCTCCTGCAGGCCTGAGAGATCGCCGGACAGAAGCCGCAGTTGCCTGCCCTCCCCTGCCCCGGCCTCGGCCGCGGCCAGCGCCGCCCGGAACCGCAGCGTGTCGAACAGCGGCAGATCCGCCGGCCCGCCCGGCGCGGGCAGCGCCCACATCAGCCGCTCGCAGAGCGACAGGAGCCCCTCCTCGAAGGCAGCAGCATCCGCACCGGCGCGGGCCACGAGGTCCGCCCAGCCCTCCAGGAAGGCGCGGCGCAGCGCGGCCAGGGCCGCGGGATCGGGCCGCGCCGCGCCGTCCGGGGTGGGCAGGATCGCCTCGGCCGAAAGCGCCGCCGGCCGCAGGACGGCGCGCCTTGCGGGGCCGTCGCCCAGCCGCACGCCGGCCACGATGCTGAGGAGCGCCGCGCCTTCCACCCCGCCGGCGGGCCCAGGGCCCGTGCCGGAGGCCAGTTCGGCCATCAGCTTGCGGATCCGTGCGGGGTCGAAGGCGCGCGGCCAGTTAGCCTCCTGTTCTATCACGCCCAGCGCCGCCGCCCCGCTCAGCAGCGCCGCCACGGCACAGTCCATCGGCGCTGCGTCAAGCCCCATCCCGAACACTCGTTCCCCTCGCACGGCCCCAGCCAGCGCCGCTCGGTCTTCCCCTGCGTCGGTATTGTCAGAAAAGACGCTCAGCGCAATCATTTTTGGCCACCAGGCGCGGTAGCGACGGCCATCGCCACCCCGACAGGTTCTGTCACCCATACCGGATATGCACAGAGCTGCGCCGGTCGATGCGATTCTGCCCGGTCGGCGATGAGGGGATAACGGGTGAAAGACAGGCAACGGGCAGGCCGCACCGGGGCGGCCTGTGCCTGTGCGTATCTGCAGGTGGCGCAAAAATGCTTGCTGATCAAAATCCTGTCGAGCAACCTCACCAAAAGCGTGACCTGTCTTGGGGTCGATGCTTGCCGTGATTGTAACGGGTGGATCGTGACGCCATTGACCACGGCCCTGCAGCGCAACGGCCTTTCCGCTTCGGATGGAAGGCCGCTGCATGGCTATGACCTGACAGGCGCCGACAGGGCCGGGCTTCGGCAGGCCCTGCGGATACGCATTGACTTGGAGGAACGGCTTGCCTCGACGGCACAGGCCTTCGTGCTGTGGGCAGCCGACCGCATCCGGCGCGACTGGCAGGGCGGACATCTGACCTGGGATTTCGTCTATCAGGGGCTCGGCCTTGCACCGCCCGACTACGCCTTCACCCGCTGGCTGGTCGAGACCGGGCTTCGCGCCTGGCACAGGCCGCTGCGCAGCGGGGATGCGGGGCATCGGGAGTTCCTGTTCTCGTTGCTGGCCGAGGGCGGGCTGCCCGATGCGGCGCTGGCCCAGGCGAACCGCTATGCACGGGTTCTCAACGGCCTGATCGCCGAGCTCGAGGCCGAGGGGGCACTTGCGGCGGTAGCGGCCGAGGCTGCGGCGCTGCGCGCGGTGCAGGGCCTGCCACAGGTGCTGCGCGGCCAGGATCAGGCGCGGTTGATGGCCGACCTCGCCTTGGCTCTGATCGGCCTGCGCCGCGCGCTGCCGGCCGATCTGCCGACCGAGGCCACGATCGGCTGGCTGGATGCCAACCGCCCGGATTGGCGCGCCAGCCTGCCGCTGCGACTGTCCGACGCGGCCATGCAGGCCGTCATCCGCCCGGCGCTTGCGGTGTCTCGCGGTCGGGGCGCCGCCGGCGGCGCCCCGGTGCGGCGGCTTCTGTTGCGCGACGAGGCCGGCAGCTGGCACGGCGCGACCGAGATCGTCGAAGGCGGACTTCTGCCCCGGGCCGCGCTGCCCGCCGAGGCGCAGGGGCTGCGCCTGCGCCTTCTGGCGCCCAATGGGGCAAGCTTCCTTGCCCTGCCCGAAGACAACGGCTGGCGGCTGACCCGGGTTGCCGGCGCGTCGCGCCTGGCGCTGGCGCCGCAGGCGGCGGTGATCCTGCCCGCCCACGCCGACGAGCGGCATCTGGGGGACGTGGTTCTGGACGCGGGCCTTCCGGCGCCCGACGAAGTCCCCAGCCTCTGGCGCGCCGCCGAGACCGCCGAGGCCGAACCCGAGACGCTGGTGCCGCTCTCGGGCAGGGGCCGGACAAAGGCAGCGCAGCTGTTCCTGCTGGCGCCCGAGGGCGCCACGCCGCAGGCCGGCCCGGGGGTGACGCTCGGCCGCCCCGCGCCGGGACCGGGCGGATGCCTCTGGCCGGTCTCGGGCCGTGGGCAGGTGGCGCTGGCCGGGCAGACGCTCATGGTCCGAGACCGGGGCCGAGACCGAGGCACCGGCGGCGCGGCTGGTCGCGATCGGGCCATCCCTTTCCGGGCTGAGTTGCGCCGACGGCACGCCGGTTCATCTGGGCGATCCGCAGATCTGGGCCGCCGAAGGCGACGTCCCTTTGCAGCCCTTGACGCGGACGAGACTGGGCAGGCGCCACATCCCGCGACATCTGGGCGGGCAGATCGTGGAGTGGCTTGAGGATGGCGCGGTTCTCGCCCGTCTCCGGCTTGTCGTGCTGCCCACCGGCCTGCGGCTGACCCTGCGCGAGACCGGATCCGAGGCGCTGCGGCTTGAGGCCGAGGGCCTGCCCCCCGGCTGGCACCTGGCGCTGCGAGCGGGCGAGGGCGCAGCGCAGGGCATCGCCGACGCCAGGGGCCACGCTCTTCTGTCGCTGACCGCCGCGCAGCCGCCGGGCCTTGTCGCGCTGCGCCTGTCCGATCCGGGCCGCGGCGCAGCGCTGGACCTCATTGGCCTCTGGCCCGCGCGAACGCCGCGGCTGATCGACCCCGAGGGGCAGGTGCTGCGCGAGGAACAGCGGCTGTCGCTGCGCCGCCTCGCCGGCTGGCGCGGGCATCTGCCACGGGGGCAGGGCGCGGTGCTGATCCGGCTGGGCGGGCAGGGGGCGCAGGTGGGCTTTCCCGTCGCGGGCGAGGTGCGTCCGGCCGCAGTCGCGGGCGTGCTGGGTCAGGCGCTGGCGCTGTTGGGCGCCGACGGGCAGGTAAACCTGCGTCTGGCGCTCGTGCAGGAGACGCCGCGGCTGTCGATCGCCCGCTACGACTGGCAGAGCGAGGAGGCCGGGCCGTTCCGCCATCTGGGCGGCGGGCGGACGCGGCTGCGGGCGGTGCTGCTCGAAGACCCTGCCCGCACCGCCGAGACCGAGGCCGAGAGCCGCATCGACCTCGGCGGCTGGCTGGGCGAGGACGAGGGACTTTGGTTCGTTCAGGGCGAGAACGCCACCCGCGGGGTGATGCGCCCCTTCGTCTGGGCCGCGCGGCCGCAACCCCGCAGCACCCGCGACGAGCGACTGGCCCGCTATGCGGCGGAATGGCAGGAGATCCTCGAAGCCCCCCGCGATCCCCGTTGGGATCGGATCGCGGCACTGATCGCTGCGGTTCGCGCGGCGGGCGACTGCGGCGCGCTCGATCAGGTGCAGGCGCTGGCGCGGGTGCCGGCGGCGGCGGTGGCGCTTCTCTGGATGGCGAGACGCGAGGGGCGCGCGGCGGCACTGGCGCTTGAATCCGAGGCGCCGATCTGGTGGCCACTGATCCCCGTCCAGGCCTGGGCGCTGGGGGCCAGGGCGGCCTATGCCCGGCTGGTCGCGCAGCTTCGCGCGGCCGGGATCGACGACGCCGAGGCGGTCGCGGCCGGGACCATGGCCCGCGCGGCGGGCGAGATCCTTGCGCTGCGCCCCGAACTTGCGGCGCATCTGGGCCGGGCCCTGCAGGCGTCCGGGCTGCGGCCCCAGTCCTGCGACGTGCAGGGGAATGCCTCGCCCCTTCTGCCGCCCGGACCGGCCGCGCGCGCGCTGCTGGATGGCGCTGCGCAGGAGGCCGCGCGGCGCTTCACCGGCCTGCCGCAGGGGGTGGACGGGCTGCGTGCCCGGCGCCTTGCCCCGCCAAGGATCGGCGATGGCGGCATGGATGCCCTGCTGCACGCGCCCTTCGCCGCTGCCGAAATCGCCGCCGGACTGCGCCCGGCACCCGAGCCGCCCGAGGTGCTGCGCCTTCTCGCCCTGCGCGCAGCTGACCCGGCCTGGTTCGAGGCCGCTCTGCCCTGCGCCCTGACACTTGCCCTGACGGAGGCCCCATGCCCCCCGCCTCGAACCTGACGGCCGCGCTCGACCGGCTGACCCGCGCTTCGGCCATGGGCATGGTGGCGCGGACGCGGATGGCCTCGCCGGGGCTGAACCTGTGGCTTGCTCGCGAGCTTGCGAAAGACCCCGGCACGGCAGGGGCGCTGATCGCCGATCCGGTGATCGAGATCGCCCGCGCCTGGAAGCCCGCCGACCGGCCGCTGTCGGCCCTGGCACCGGATCTTCTGTCGCCCGATCTGGTGGCGGCGCTGGACGGGACGCAGGTCGCGCGCCTGCCGGCCGAACGGCCGCCTTACGCCCATCAGCTGGCCGCCTGGCAGGCGACTCTGGGCGAGCGCCGGTCCGCCATCGTCACCGCCGGCACCGGGGCGGGCAAGACCGAATGCTTCCTGATCCCGGTGTTGCAGGATGCGCTGGCCCATCCCCGACCAGACGGCGGGGTGCGGGCAATCCTGCTCTATCCGCTCAACGCCCTGATCGAAAGCCAGCGCGACCGTCTGCGCGCCTGGGCCGAGAGGCTGAGGGGCCGGGTGCGCTTTGCCCTTCTGAACGGCGACACGCCCGAGACCGAGCGGCAGGCGAAGGAGCAGTCCGACGACATCGAACTGCGCTCGCGCCAGGCGATCCGCAAGCGTCCGCCCGAAGTGCTGGTGACCAACATCACCATGCTGGAATACCTGCTGCTGCGCAGCGCCGACAGGCCGATCCTGGCCGCCAGCCAGGGCGCGCTGCGCTGGATCGTGCTGGACGAGGCGCATACTTACGCCGGCAGCCAAGCGGCCGAGATGGCGCTGCTGCTGCGCCGAGTGCGGGCGGCCTTCGGCGTGACGCCGGGCGACGTGCGTCTGATCGCCACCTCGGCCACGATCGGGGGCGAGGACCGCACCGCCGAAAAGCTCGCCGCCTTCGCCGGGGCGCTGGCCGGGCAGGAACCCGAGAGGGTGGCGGTGATCGAGGGGCAGGAACGCACGCCCGACCTGCCGCCGGCGGGGCCGGATGGGCCCCTGGCGCCCGATCTGCCGGCCGAGGCGCTCGCCGGCCATCCGCGGGTGCAGGCGCTGCGCCGGGCCCTGTCCGAGTCGGGCCGCCCGCTGGGCGAGGTCGCGCGGATCCTGACCGGCGATGCCACGCGCCGGGACGAGGCGGTGCGCCTCCTCGATGCCCTGGCTGCGGCGGACTGGCAGGGGCATCGGCTGCTGCCCTGGCGGGCGCATCTGTTCCACCGCGCGCAGGGCGGGCTCTGGGCCTGCCCCGACCCGGCCTGCCCGCATCGCGCGCCCGAACTGACGGGGGCGGGGGCGGGCTGGCCCTTCGGCGCGGTCTGGCTGACCCCGCGCGCCGCCTGTGCCTGCGGCGCCCCGGTCTATGAGGTGGTGGCCTGCAACGACTGCGGCACCGCGCATCTTCAAGGGCTGGCGCAGCCCGGCGCGCAGCTTCGGCTTCTGGCGCCCGAGGCGGGCGAGGGCGACGATTTCGCGCTGGACCAGGACCCGGGCGAAGAGGATGCACCCGCCGCGCCCGCGGGCTCCGCCTGGCTCGCGGCTGAGGGGCAGGGCGGCGGCATGGCGGGCTGGCTCGGCGCCGATGGGCTGTGGTTCGACAACACCCCGCCGCATGGCACGCGCGCCATCCGCGCAAGATGGATCGCCACCCCGGCCGACCGCGCCTGCTGCGCCCGCGCCGGGCAGGCGGGGCTGACGGGCTTCCGCTTCGGTCCGGCCTTCCTGATGGGCAATGGCGTCGGCGGCGTGCTCGAGGATCTCGCGCCCCCAGGCGGCCGGCCCGGCCTGCCCGCGGGCGGGCGGCGGGCGATCAGCTTCTCCGACAGCCGGCAGGGGGTGGCGCGGCTGGCGGCGAAGCTCCAGCAGGGCGCCGAACGCGACCTGACGCGCGCCTTCCTGTGGCATGCGGTGCAGGAGGCCCCGGCGGGCGCCGATCCGGCCGAGATCGCCGCGCTGCGCGAGAAGATCGCGAAGATGGAGGCCGCGGGCCTCGGCGACTATGCCGATGCCGACCGCCGGCGTCTGGGCGAACTCACCGGCGCTGCTGCTGCCCCGATCCCCTGGGGCAGCCTCGTGCAGGGACTTGCCGCCCATGCCGACCTGCGCGAGTTCGCGGGCGACATCTGGCGCGGCCGGGCGCTTGGCGCGGGGCTGGCCGACGACCCCGCGAAGCTGGCCGAGATGTTCCTTTACCGCGAGCTGTTCCGCCGCCCGCGGGTGCAGAACAACCCCGAGACGCTGGGCCTGCTGCGCCTGACCTTCCCGGCGATGGAGGAGCGCGCGCGCCTGTCCGGCCCGCCCCGGCTGCTGGCCGAGGCCGGGATGGACGCCGAAGGCTGGGCGGCGCTGGCGCAGGTGGCGGTGGATCTGGTGTTCCGCCAGAGCCTTGCCGTGGACATGCCCCCCGCCTTCGTGCCACTGGTCGCGCCGCGCCATGGCGTGCTGAACGCGGTCGTGCCCGCCGATACCCGCGCCGAGGATATGCCGGCGAACAGCCGCCGCTGGCCGGGCCCGCAGGCCGTGAATGGCCGCCTGACCCGCCTGGCCGAACTCGTCTATGCCCCGACCGGCGGCAGCCCTGACAGCCGCACCGATCAGGACCGCGCGGGCGAGGTGCTGGATGCGCTGTGGCAGCTTATCGCCGGCACGGCGGCGCGGGATACGGGCGCGGGGGCCTGGCGGCTGGATTTCGCGCGGGCGGCAGTTCTGCGGCTGGACCGCGCCTTCCTCTGCCCCGTCACCCGGCGGCCCTATGCCTACAGCCTGTCGGGTCGCAGCCCCAATGACCCCGCCCGCACGATGCAGCCCTTCGAGATGCCGCGCCTGCCCATGGCCAATCGCGGCGGTTTGACGCGCGATCAGGCGGCCGAGATTGCAGAGTGGTGCCAGACCGACCCCACCGTGGCCGCCCTGCGCGCGGGCGGCCTCTGGACCAATCTGCACGACCGGCTGGCCGCCTTTCCGCCCTATATCCGCGCGCAGGAACATTCCGCCCAGATCCCGCGCCCCACCCTGCAACGCTATGAACAGGCCTTCGCCGAGGGGCGGATCAACCTGCTCAACTGCTCCACCACCATGGAGATGGGGGTGGACCTGGCCGATGTGCGGCTGGTGGTGAATGCCAACGTGCCGCCCTCGCTCGCCAACTACCGCCAGAGGGCGGGACGGCCGGCCGCGGGCGAGCCCTTCGCCTTCACGCTGACCTTCTGCCGCGACCTGCCGCTGGACCGCCGCGCCTTCGACAACCCCGCGGCCTGGCTGACCCGGCCCATCGTCGCCCCGCGCGTCTGGTTCGACAGCCCGGCCCTGGTGCGCCGCCACGTCAATGCCGCGATCCTGACCGCCTGGCTGGCCGCGCGCGGCGGCACGGATGTGACCGGCTCGATCGGCGCCTTCCTGGGCGCGGGCAGCAGCGCCAACCGGCCGGTCGAGGATGGTGCCGCGGCCGATGCCTTCCTGGCCGATCTCGATGCCGGCTGGGCCGGGGGGCTGGACGGGCCGCTGCGTGACCTGCTGGCGGGCACGGTGCTGACGGGGCAAGGGGTGGAGGCGCTGGCGGCGCACACCCGCGCCGCCTTCGAGGCGCTGGTCGCCGGCTGGCGGCGCGAGCATCTGGCGCTGTTGCAGGCTGCCGCCGCCGCACCCGACCGCGAGGCGCGTCAGGCGCTGGAACTGCGCGCAAGGCGGCTTGCGGGCGAATTCCTGCTGGGCGAACTGGCCCGCCGCGGCTTCACGCCCGCCTATGGCTTCCCGACCGATGTCGTCACCTTCCAGAACCTGTGCCACCGCAGCCCCGATGCCGATACCGGGCAGAGCCGCTTCCTTCGCGGCACCGCGGCGCGGTCGCTCGATCAGGCGCTGCGCGAATACGCACCGGGGGCCGAGCTGGTCATCGACGGGCTGGTGCATCGCGCCAGCGGCATCCTGCCCGCCTGGGAGGCGGGCGCCGATGCCTCGGGGCTCGAGGATCTGCGCAGCCTCTGGTCCTGCCCGGCCTGCCGCGCCTTCGACTGGGCACCCACCGCGCCCGAGTCCTGCCCCCGCTGCGGCTATAAACCGCTCAAGATCCGGCGCGCCCTGCGCCCGGCCGGGTTCTTGGGCGACGAGCCCGCCCATGTGGGCTATGAGAACCTGTCCCACATCGCCGCCGATCCCCGCGGCTTTCCGCCCATGGCGGCGACTGGGTGGCGCTGGCCGAAGGCGCCGGGCGGATGCGCGCCGATCCCGAAGGCCGCCTTGCGATGACCACCGCGGGCCCTCTGGGCGGCGGTTTTGCCATCTGTCTGGATTGCGGCCGCGCCCATCCGATGGAGGCCTCGCCGCCCGACCTGCCCGCCGCTCTGCCCAATGCGATGAGCAAGCATCATGCCCTGCTGCTGCGCCGGGGGCTTTCGCGCACGCGCGACGGGTATTGCCCGGCCTCGGACAATCTCGCGCGCATCCAGCGCAACCTGCATCTGGCGCAGGTGATGCGCACCGATGTCTGGGAATGGCAGCTTCCCGCCGCCTGCGGCGAGATTGCCGTCACCGAACCCGCTGCACGCGCCCTGGCCGCCGCCCTGCGCGAGGCGCTGGCCGAACGGCTGGGGGTGGAGGCGGACGAGATCGTGCCCTCGGCCACGCCCTCGGTGGGCCCCTCGGGCGAGGCGCGGCTGTCGGCCTTCCTGCACGACCGCGCGGCGGGGGGCGCGGGGCTCGTCGCGCGCATGGCCGAGCCCGAGATGCTGGCGGCCGCCGTGGCGCGGGCGACCGAACTGCTCGGCTGCCCCGAGGACTGCGTCCGCGGCTGCCCGGCCTGCATCCTGCGCCCCGACCTCAACCGGCGCGAGATGGTGCTGGACCGCAGGGGCGGGCTGGCGCTGGCGCAGGCGCTGTCCGACCGGCTGGCGCTGCCGGAATCGCTGCGCCTCTTCGGCCCCGCCACGCGGCTGGCCGGACGCCCGGCGCCGGCGCTGATCGCCGATCGCCTGCGGCAGGGTCGGCTCACGGGGCTCGACCTCTGGCTGCACGGCGATCCCTCCGGCTGGGATCTGTCCGGCTGGCCCTTGCGCCGCCTGCTGCCCCGTCTGGAAGAGGCCGGCATCCGGCCTCGTGTGGGAATCCTGGCCTCTGTGCTGACCTCGGCCGGGATGAACTTGCCGGTGAAGCTTGCGCTGCACGCCCTGGCGCGGACTGCCGATCTCCACCGGGCCGAGGCCTTGCCGCAGGCCGGCGGGGCGATGGTGCTGTGCCACTTGCGCGGACCGGCAGATGAGCAGGCGCTGGCCGTCACCATACCGGCCGAGGCTGTGCCAGGTCCGGACTGGGGGCAGGGGGCCGCCGCTCCGGCACTGATCGGGCCGGCCACGGCTCCTGCCATGGGCAATCGGCTGTCCGCCGATCGCCTGATCGAGCTCGGCACCGGCAATGCCCGGCTGCTCTGGCCGGGCGCAGCGCTGGACGGGCCGGTGCAGGGCTTCGGCCGCCGCTTCTGGGACTGGCTTGCGCGCGAAGCGCCGCTCGAGGTCGGGGCGATGCGCGCCGCGGGCGTGACGCGGCTGCAATACGCCGACCGCTACCTGTTGCAGGCGCATCTGCTGCGGCTTCTGGCCGAGGTCATGCGCACCGCGCCGGGGGCCAGGGCGGCGGCGCTGGCGGTGGACCTTGTCGGCGACGATCGCCCCCCGCCCGATGCGCGCCTTCTTCACCACAATTTCCCCGACGACGCGCTGCGCCGCGAGGTTCTGCGCCATCTGCTTCCCGGGGCCAGCATCGAGCTGCGCGCCAAGGCAGACATGCCGCATTTCCGGCGGCTCTCGGTCTGGCTGAAGGACGGGCGGCGGCTGGACATCCTGTTGGATCAAGGGCTTGGTGCCTGGTCGGTGGCAGGATCCCAGCGCCACGATTTTTCCGCCCCAGCCGCCGCGCAGGCCCGCGCCCTGTCCTCGGCCGACTTCGTGCTGCGGGCCGGACGCACGACCCCCCCCCATCGCCCTGCAGATGACCGGAGCCCGACCATGACCGATGCGCCCACGGACGCGGATTTCCTGCCACTGTCGCCTGAATTCCTGCGCCAGCACTTCCCCGTCGCGCGCAGCCTGCGGCGCGGGAACGCAGATCTGTTCGCCCCTTCCTTGCGGTCGACCGGCTGAGGGATGACACGGCCTTCCATGACGCGCTGGCCCGGATGGTGACCTGCGACGAGGGGCTGGCGGCGTTGCGTGCCTGCGACCGGCGGATGATCGCGCGGAACGACGGATTGAAGGCCTTTGGCACGCGCGCCCTGCGCTGGCTGATGAACCGGAACCCGGGCGCGAATCCTGCGGAGATCATGGCGCGCAGTCCCGAAGACCTTCTGCCCCTGTCCGCGACCTCGCCGTCCTGTCGCTGTGCCAGCGCCTGCTGACTCCGCACGACAAGGGCAGCACGACTCCAGAAGGCCCGGACCGCGACGCCGAGGCGGCGGCCGATGCGCTGGCCGCCGGGCGCGACGCCTGTCTGGACAGGATGGAAGCCGACCGCGAACGCCTGCGCGCGACGGTCCTGGATCGGCAGCGGGCAGCCCTGACCGAACTGTGCAACCGCCCCGGATGCGAAGGAGCGCGCGCGATCCTCGACCGCCTCGATCAGCTCGACCCGGTCACGGTCGATGACGCCATCGCCGATCTGCGGGCCGGCCGGTTCGTGCCGCTGCCCGAAGCCGACGCACCCGATCTGTTCGACACCTTCTTTCCCGCTGTCGTCCGCCCGTCGAACAGCACGACCATCGCCCGGGGACAGAGCCGGTCGGCCCTGGCGGGCGGGCAGAACCTCGGCCCGCTGCCATTCGCCGATCTGGACAGCCAGACGCGCAAACGCGGTCAGCATCTGGTCGAGACATGGGGTGCTGCGGAGAATGACTTGCGGCAGAACCAGCCCGAACGTCTGAGCGCCATGCTGGCGCGGCTGTTCGGCCTGATCGGGCTCGCGGCGTTGCGGTAATGCTGGGATGCGAGGCCGTGCCCGGCCGGCTCCGCCAGCTGTCCATGCAGTTCGAGGTGCCGCATGTGTCGGACTGGTTCCTGCCGCCCGCCTTCGGGAGCGAAACCGGAGGGGCTTGCAGCTTCTGGCGGCGCGGGAAGAGGTGACGACGGATCAGATCCTGCGCACCATCGGCACCGAGGCCCCCGATGACGCCTGGATCGTGGTCCAGTTCCGCCGCCTGGGCGAAGAGGACCGCCGCACCCTGGCCCGCCGTTGTGCGACGATGCGCGGCGCCTGCTGGTGATGCTGGACGAGGCCGACAACTTCCTGCGCGCCGAACATGCCGCGGGCTATCCCAATCTCTTGCCCATCAAGTCGCTGATGGAAGAGACGGGACGGCGCTTCAAGACCGTCTTCGCCGGTCTGCACAACGTCCGGCGCATGGCCCATGCGCCCAATTCGCCGCTGCCGCATCTGGGCGAGCCGATCTGCATCGGCCCGATGAACCAGACCGAGGCCAACCGCGCCGCCCTGCGCCGCCTCGCGCGAGAGCCGCTGCGCGCGCGGGGCTCGACTTTGCCGATCCGGCCATCGCCTGGGACATGCTGTCGCGGATGAACCACTACCCCTCGCTGGTGCAGATCTTCGGACATCAGGTGGTGGACCGCCTGGGGCGCGCAATAAGGCGGCACGAAGGGCCGTGCCGCAAGCTCAGCCGCGAGATGCTCTTCGATGGGAGCACGGCAGAGGCCATTTCGGACCAGATCCAGAATCGCTTCCAGCTGACGCTGAACCTCGATCTGCGCTACGAACTCTTCGCCAGGTCGATCGCCCTCAGCCGGCTGGACCATGCCGGCGGGCAGGAGCGTGTGCGATCCGCCGGGCTGACCGCAGAGAGGTCTGCGAGGTCGCCTTCCCCTTCTGGCCGCAGGGTCTGGCCCGCCCCTCGCTGACCGATTGCGAGGAAATCCTGTCCGAGATGGTCGATCTGGGGGTGCTGGCCGAGCGCGCCAGGCGCCTGCTTGACCGTCTGCAGGACAGCGGCCCGGGCGCGCGCCTCCTCTGGATCGTGCCCACCGATCCGCCGGATCTTCCCCATCTGCCGCGCGTCCATGCCCGCCCCTGGGACGAGGCGATGCTGCGGCTCTGGCTGTCCGAGGAAGGTTTCGCCCAGCAGATCGACGACAGGGAGATGCGGACCGCGATCATGGAGGCGACCGAGGGTCTGCCGGCGCGGCTGATGGCCCTGCGGTCCGATCTGCCCACGATTGTCGAACTTCCGGTCGGCGAACGGCAGGCGCGGCTCGACCGCCTGATCGCCGGGGCTGGCTGCATGCGCCCGACCGCGCAGGATCGGTTCCGATGCCAACGCCTCTGGGGCGCCTGGCCGCGGCATGAGGGGGCCCCTGGATCCCTGGGATCTGCCGGGGCTCGACACCTGGCTTGCGGATCTGGCCGAGATGCTGGGCCGCGGCCTCCTGCTCGTGCCGCCCATGCCGGAAGCTCCACCCGGCCTCGTGGACGCGCTTCTGGCACGCGCCTGCGGCCTTCATGATCGGACGAACAGCGCTTGCGCCCCGGCCGATGCCCGCCTGCCGGCCGCGATCCTGGCTGCGGAACTCGGCTGCGCGCCGACGCTGGTGGCGCTGGCTTCGGCCGCCTGCGACCAGCGCCTGGTCGTGCTGCGCTTCGCCGCCGGCCCGACCCCGGCCTGGCCGCCGACCTGGCCGTTGCGCTTGCCGTCGAACTCTGCAGCTGGCGGCTCAACCTCGCGGCGGACCTGGCCCGCGCCGGTCTCGACGATCTGACCCGGCCGCTGGACTGGCTGACGCGGGCCGCCACACGGTTCACGCCGGCCGCCGCAGCCGCGGCAGACTGCCCTCTGGCCCTGCATCGGGCCGGGGAAAGTGCAGTCTTGCCGCGACGCGTGTGGCGCGCGCAGCTCGCCACCTTCTTTCCCACCCTCGAGGAGGCGCGGCTGGCCCTGATCGACCGGCACCGGCCGCGCCTGCGGATCGACGACCATCTCCGCGCGCTCGGCGCGACCTCGGTCGAGGAGATCGAACTCGGAGCCCTGTGCCACCAGCTGCGCAAAGCGCTCGACCGTCGCGAGGCCGCCCGGCTCGAGATCCTCGCCCGTCTGCGCAACCGGCTCGCGCATCGCCAGCCCGGTGCGCCGGAGGCGTGTCTTTCCCTGCTGGCTGGCTCGACCTGACAGGGGCCCGAAGCACCATCCTGCATGGCTTCTCTTTTCGGATTGCCCGATACCCTTCCCCGGCGCAGCCGGGGTTGCGACGTGACACAGGCGCTCCCCCGCGACATCGCCTGCGACATCGCCGCCCGAACGCGGGCCCGAGAGGGCCGCCCGGCCGCCGGGACGGCACAGGGCCATGCGGCCGCCCCCGCACGGGAGGGAAACCCGAGTGGTGCTCGGAGCAACATGGGTGCGAGAGCGGGTCATCCCCGCGTGTGCGGGGAACACCCCACCAACGGCCCAACCAGAGGCGCCAAAGGACATCGCCGCCGCGCTTTCCCCGGAGGAGCTGGCTCGGCTCGAAGAGCTCAAGAAGTCGGTGGCGGCGCGGCTTCGCAATCAGGTAAATGCGGGGCTCGACCCGGTCCTTTTGCGCGACGCCAACGAGATGACTGCGCTCTACGTCGAAGCCGGGATGCGCCGCTTCATCGAGATTGCCCGCGACTTCCTCGCCAGCACCGGGACCACCATTGACGAAGCCGAGGAAACCCTGCGCCTTGCCTACCTGACCCAGCGCGGGAACATGCGCCGAGACGGGCAAGACCTCACAGGCATGGACAACGAAGACGAGGTGTTTGCCGCCATCGACGCGCTGCGGGCGGAAGGCCGGGGGGACGAGGGCACGGCGAACGCCGCCCCCTCGGCCGAGACGGCATCGGAGCCTGCACCCTCTGGCACAACGGCATCGAGCCCAGCGCCCTCTGCTGAAGCAGCGTCGGAGCCTGCGCGCATCACCGACGCCTTCGTCGCGGCCTTCGAGCGCGGCCAGACCTTTGCCTCCATCACGGACGCGCGGAAGCTTGCGGAAGAGGCAATCGGACGCCCGCTGCGCGAAGGCGCCGACCGCAAGATGATGGAAGAGGCCATCGAAGTCGCCATCGTGCGCCGCACCGCAGCCATCGCGCGCTCCGGCGCTTCTCCGACCGAAGTCTTCCGCTCCCTTGTGCGCCTTTACGAAGCCCAACCCAAGCTTGCGGAACGGACCTCCAGCAGCGTCGAGAATCAGGCTTACTCCACGCCTGCACCGCTGGCCTATCTCGCTTCGCGGCTGGCCCGCGTCACCGACTCGGATCGCGTCTTCGACCCCACCGCAGGGAACGGGATGCTGCTCGCCGCCGCCAACCCGCAGAAGGCCGTCGCCAACGAGATCGACCCCGCCCGCGCCGAAGGGATCAGACGCGCCCTCGGGCCTGCCGTGACCGTCACGGTCGGGGACGCGATGGCGGTGGACATGCCGCCCTTCGATGTGCTGCTTGCAAACCCGCCCTTCGGCGCCGTCTTCCGGGACGGCGTGCGGCAGTCCTGGCCCATCGGCGACCTGGCGACAAACGAGGTGGACCACGCCATTGCCTGGCGGGCGCTCGAAGCCATGCCGGACAACGGCCGCGCGGTCCTGATCGTTGGGGGGATCAGAGAATCCAAGACCGGCGACGAACGGGCGCGCGCCTACCGCACGCCGAAGATGCTGACTTTTTACAAGTCGCTTTACGACACATATGACGTAAAGAGCCATTTCACCGTCGCCGGCTCGCTCTACGACCGGCAGGGGGCGGCATGGCCGGTGGACGTGATTGTCGTGGAAGGGCGTGGCGAGTCCTCCCGCGCGATGCCCCACGCGACCCCCCCCAAGGTCTACGAAACCTGGGATAGTCTGGAGGAGCTGATCGATGGCACGCGCGATGTTCTGCCCGAAGGGGGCCTACAGGGACGCGGCGACGGTAATCCTTCCCGAGGCGATGACTCTGACGCGCGAAGCGTATCTGGAGGCGCTCAAAGCCCGGATCGTGGATATGATCGAACGGGAGAGGAAGGAGAGCGACCCGCAGATGTTCCTCGACATGGCGCTCATGGAACTGATTTTCCTGAACGCGGACAAACCGGAGGAAGCGGCAGAGAAGATCGTGACGGAGAGCGGGGCGCTGAAGATTCAGATCGGGGAACAGACGTGGCCGGCGCAGCCGGAGGAGATGGAGACCGATCAGGTGATGATCCAGGCGTTCGAGGAGGAGGGGAACAGTCTGATAGCGTTCGCCTACACACTCTGGCCCCCGGATCGGTAACCCGCCCGAGGAACACCGAGGCCGAAACCAAGTATCAGGTTCGCTACGAGCCGCGCTCCAAGGCCCAGTTTGTCGTGGGCACCCTTGTCCCGGTCAACATGCGCGACGCCATCAACGCCGCGCTGGACCGGATCGAGGAAGAGCATGGCGACATCGACACCTTTGTCGCCAAGGAGCTGGGCTATTCGCTCGAGGAGATGCTGGGGACCGACACCCGGCCCGGATACGGGTCATCCCCGCGTGTGCGGGGAACACGCGACGTAATCGAGACCCCGGGCGACGGCGTAAGGGTCATCCCCGCGTGTGCGGGGAACACAAATCATGACTCCGGCGGAATTTTTCTCCGCCCGGGTCATCCCCGCGTGTGCGGGGAACACCGCGCCCTGGGCGATACCCGCTTCGTGTCCGACGGGTCATCCCCGCGTGTGCGGGGAACACGTGTTCGCCCGCGACGGCGGCGGCCATGTCGGCGGGTCATCCCCGCGTGTGCGGGGAACACGGCGCGCAGGAGCTGGTTGCCCAGTCCGAGCGCGGGTCATCCCCGCGTGTGCGGGGAACACCGCGAGATGCCCGGCGCCGCCGCCGTCCTCGCCGGGTCATCCCCGCGTGTGCGGGGAACACGCCGGCGCGACGCTGCCCGAGGCGCGCGCTGACGGGTCATCCCCGCGTGTGCGGGGAACACTTGGCACGGGCCGGCGGGCGCAAAGGCTATCGCGGGTCATCCCCGCGTGTGCGGGGAACACTGGAGCGGCTATTGGGACTGCAACGATGTCCGCGGGTCATCCCCGCGTGTGCGGGGAACACCGGCCTCAACCCGCTGCAGGTGTCCTGGAAGACGGGTCATCCCCGCGTGTGCGGGGAACACGCCGCAAACGGCGCGATTCACCAGATGATCCGCGGGTCATCCCCGCGTGTGCGGGGAACACGACTACGGCTACCGGCTCAACCGGGCTCCCGACGGGTCATCCCCGCGTGTGCGGGGAACACGAGAGGGCAGGCGCAGTGTCCTGCGCGCGGGGCGGGTCATCCCCGCGTGTGCGGGGAACACGGGCCATCCATGGCCTCGCGGTAGCGGGCGATCGGGTCATCCCCGCGTGTGCGGGGAACACGCCAACGGCGCGGTCAACGGCGGAGCGATCAGCGGGTCATCCCCGCGTGTGCGGGGAACACCTGACGGGGGGCGACGAGAGTCGCCGCGACCGCGGGTCATCCCCGCGTGTGCGGGGAACACGTCAACCGGCGGGACGTTCACGATGCAGGCCGGCGGGTCATCCCCGCGTGTGCGGGGAACACGGCTACGGCGACGGCTACGGCGACGGCGACGGCTCCGGCGGGTCATCCCCGCGTGTGCGGGGAACACCTCTGCGGCGGCAGGAACCGGAGCGGCATGGGCGGGTCATCCCCGCGTGTGCGGGGAACACAGCATCTTGGGCCGCCGACTCTCGATCGACGCCGGGTCATCCCCGCGTGTGCGGGGAACACGTCGGGATTGAGGCGGGGATGCTGCCACCACGCGGGTCATCCCCGCGTGTGCGGGGAACACATGCAGGCGTCGGGCGATGCGTCCTCGCAGGTCGGGTCATCCCCGCGTGTGCGGGGAACACGCCGAGCGACACGACGACGCGGTGGCGGCCTACGGGTCATCCCCGCGTGTGCGGGGAACACGGGGCGGTAAGGCGCGCGCAGCGTGTAGACCAGGGGTCATCCCCGCGTGTGCGGGGAACACCCCGGCGGGACGTCCATGAAGCGCCGGTCCATCGGGTCATCCCCGCGTGTGCGGGGAACACAGCCAGGCCTGGACCTCATGACCGATCAGCAGCGGGTCATCCCCGCGTGTGCGGGGAACACGGCGACGGCTACGGCTCCGGCTTCGGCTACGGCGGGTCATCCCCGCGTGTGCGGGGAACACCGCGCCGACCTCGCGCGCGCCAACCTCGCGGGCGGGTCATCCCCGCGTGTGCGGGGAACACGCATCGTTCCCCTGATCGCCGAAGGGTGCTGGCGGGTCATCCCCGCGTGTGCGGGGAACACGGCTCCGGCTCCGGCTCCGGCGACGGCTCCGGCGGGTCATCCCCGCGTGTGCGGGGAACACAAATGAGAACGAGCCCGCCGTGCACCGGCGGGCGGGTCATCCCCGCGTGTGCGGGGAACACCACCAGATCAAGGTCGCGGACCAGTTCAAGGCCGGGTCATCCCCGCGTGTGCGGGGAACACATGACGCCTGACAAATTCAAAGCAGCGCTCGCCCGGGTCATCCCCGCGTGTGCGGGGAACACTCGGGCTGGCCCGTCCGTGACTGGATCGCCGGCGGGTCATCCCCGCGTGTGCGGGGAACACGCCCGTGTCTCGCACATCGAGGCGTGGCGCCGCGGGTCATCCCCGCGTGTGCGGGGAACACTTGCGCGGCCCCGCCCTGCCCTTCGGCGTCCACGGGTCATCCCCGCGTGTGCGGGGAACACCGAGTCGTGGCTGATCGACAGCGCGGTGACGGCGGGTCATCCCCGCGTGTGCGGGGAACACGAGGCGTTTGACCGGGCGGGCCTGCCCGTGTTCGGGTCATCCCCGCGTGTGCGGGGAACACGGCGCCGTCGAGCGTCGCGCCGACCAGGCGGACGGGTCATCCCCGCGTGTGCGGGGAACACGGGCGTCGGACCAACCCGGGGGGCGTTGAAATCCGGGTCATCCCCGCGTGTGCGGGGAACACCCGCTCGCAAGCTCGCGAGCGCAAGGGGGCCGCGGGTCATCCCCGCGTGTGCGGGGAACACCCAGCTGGTGTCGAGGAGCCGAGCGAGCTGGGCGGGTCATCCCCGCGTGTGCGGGGAACACTGTCGGTGCTGATCGGCTGGGCGCTCGCGGCGCGGGTCATCCCCGCGTGTGCGGGGAACACTCGAGGGTGACGCGCCCACCCACTGGCGCCCGCGGGTCATCCCCGCGTGTGCGGGGAACACGCCTCGTCGGCGTTGGCGAAGGGGGCGGTGGTCGGGTCATCCCCGCGTGTGCGGGGAACACGGGTCCGTGGGCAGAGGCGTGGGCGGAGCGTCCCGGGTCATCCCCGCGTGTGCGGGGAACACGGCATCACCGGGAAGAAGGGCGCGCCCATCGGCGGGTCATCCCCGCGTGTGCGGGGAACACGGAGGACCAGTCGGAATGGTGAACATCGCCCGCGGGTCATCCCCGCGTGTGCGGGGAACACCGCCTGCCGAAAAGACCGCGTTGATCGACGAGCGGGTCATCCCCGCGTGTGCGGGGAACACGCGTCGGTCGGCGAGAACCCCGACGATTACAGCGGGTCATCCCCGCGTGTGCGGGGAACACTGCCGCCCACCGGGCCATCAGCCCAGCGCGCTCGGGTCATCCCCGCGTGTGCGGGGAACACGCGACGCGCTCCGGCACATCCTGCTCGGTGGGCGGGTCATCCCCGCGTGTGCGGGGAACACAGCAGCGATCGCGCCGAATGGCTCACCGAGATCGGGTCATCCCCGCGTGTGCGGGGAACACAAGGCTACCCCATGTCCGACACCACGACCCATCGGGTCATCCCCGCGTGTGCGGGGAACACGGGCTGGGGAGGGGTCATTCCTCATCCCCCCGCGGGTCATCCCCGCGTGTGCGGGGAACACCGGGTTTGGGAGCCTTCGCAGGGTCAGCGCGGCGGGTCATCCCCGCGTGTGCGGGGAACACATGCCACGTCACGAACAGCCCCGCACCGCCGCCGGGTCATCCCCGCGTGTGCGGGGAACACGGCCGGTAAGCGCGCGCAGCGTGTGGACCAGCGGGTCATCCCCGCGTGTGCGGGGAACACTGCCCGAAATCACGCTGCTCGATGCAATCGAGAGGGTCATCCCCGCGTGTGCGGGGAACACGTCGACGGCATCGAGATCAAGGCGCGCCACGACGGGTCATCCCCGCGTGTGCGGGGAACACCGCGGCGCGAACGCCAACGGCGAGTATGTCCGCGGGTCATCCCCGCGTGTGCGGGGAACACTCTTGTTGCAGGTATCTGAGCTACCGCTGAAATTCAACTGTCAAAGAGCCTACCGGGTTTTCGGGTCGGGCTTCGCCGGCGGGACCGGGGTCTCGGGGGCCGGTCCGCGGGGGCGACGGGCGGGGCGCTGCGACATCGGATGATCCTTCGGATAGAAGCTGACCAGCTTCAGCCCGTCGAAGTCAACCGGCATCCGGCGGTTGGTACCCACGGTGGCGAAATCGAAGCCCTGGTCGGTGGGCGCATCCCAGACCATCACCGCATCGCCGTCCTCGATATAGGCCTCGACCTGAGCCCAGATCCGTTCCCGCGTGCGGGCCGAGTAGTCGCCGACGAAGACCCCCGCCCGCACCTCCAGGAGCCAGACCTTGAGCCGCCCCGCAAGCCTCGGCGGAGCATTCGTCATCACGATCACCATCATGGGCCGTCCTCCGGGTCGGGGAAGGCGGGGCCGGCGGCCTCGGGCGGGGGCGGGGGCTTGGGCAGCTCTCCGGCGGACAGGACATCCTCGATCTGCGGGATGATCCGCTCGAGCAGCCGGGTGCGTCGGAAGCTGTCTCGGCAGGCCTGGCGCACGGCGCGTTCGACGGGCAAGCTCAGCCGGCCCTTCTGGGCAAGGCCTGCGATGCGGAAGGCCTCGGGCACCACGGTCTGCAGTTTCCACAGATCGGCGATGTCGTAGACGAAGCTCAGCGCCGTGCCGGTGTGCAGGAAGCCAATGGCGGGGGAATAGCCCGCAGCCAGCACTGCGGCCTCGCACAGCCCGTGCAGGCAGGCGGTGGCCGAGGACAGGCAGCGGTTGGGCAGGTCGGCAGAATCCCACTGCCCCGGATCGTAGGCGCGGCGGGTCCACGCCACCCCGTGCTGGCGGGCCAGAAGGGCGTAGGTCTCGCGCACGCGCACGCCCTCGATGCCGCGGAGCTGGTCGATCGAGCGGCGCTGCGGGGCGGGTTCGCCGAAGCGGAGTTCATACATCCGGCGCACCACGCGCAGACGGGCGGCATCGTCCAGCGCGATCTGCGCCTGCCAGAGCAGCCTGTCGGCGCGTTCGCCCCCCGGACGGCCGGCGGAATAGAGCCGCACCGCCCCTTCCCCCACCCAGACCAGAAGCGTGCCCGCCTGCGCGGCCAGCGCGGCGGCGCGGTGCGAGACGCGGGTGCCGGGCTCGAGCAGCAGGCAGGCGAGGCCGCCCACGGGGATGACGCTGCGGATGCCGCCCTCGTCGATGGCGACGAAGCAGCCGTCGTCCACATCGAGCTGCGCGCGTTCGACAAAGACCAGCGCGGCGCGGTCCTTCAAGGGGATCGGGCGGGCGGGGGGCAGGCCGGGCGTTTCGGTCATCCCACCCCCTGGCCCGGCTTCAGGCCCGGCGGATCAGCATCAGCCCGCAGCCGAAGGCCTTGGCGCGGCCGAAGCCCTGCGCGAGGCGCGCAAGGAAGGCGGCGGGATCGGTGACTTCGATCAGGCCTTCGAGGTCGATGATGCCGAAGCGGGGGCGGCGCGCGCCCTGCCCCGGCGGCTCGGCCACGGCATAGGCGGTGACGCCGGCCTCGGTCACGCGGAAGCCCGCCCGCGCCCCCTGACCCTCCAGCCAGCGCCGCCCGGCCTCCTGCGCCCGTTCCAGCCGGACCGGCGCCCGCGCGCCCTTGGGCGTGGCATGCAGCGCCTCCATCACCACGTCGCGGTGGCGCTTGCGACCGTCGGGCTCGGTTACGGTGCGGGTGGCGTTCGCGCGCAGGACGAAGGCCAGCCGGTCGCCCGCGGCAAGGTCAGGGGCGAAGGGGGTGGCATCGGCACGCTCGAACAGCGCGCTCTCCCCCGGCGGGCGGGGCGAGAGCACGAGGAAGGTGCCGCCGCCCATGTCGCGCCAGAGGAAATCGCGGCGCGCCTCGGGGTCGCCGGCGAAGGCCGACCAGATGAGGCGGTGCTGGGCATCCATGCGCCGCCCCGGATCCTTCGGGTCCAGAAGCCGCCCCAGCGCCGCGACATCGGGGCTGCGTTTGAGCGTCAGGCGCGAGAGAAACATCAGGCGGCCTCCTCCGCTTCGTCCGTCTCGCCCTCGGGTTCGGGCGGGGCGGCCGGGGCGGCGGTGGCCAGGGGCAGGCCCATCGCCTGCGCGGCCAGCGCGGCGAGCTTCGCCTTGCGGTCGGCGATAAAGCCCTTGAAATCATTTGTCCGCAGGAAGTCCGGTTCGATCAGGTGGCTGCGAAGGATCGCACCCCTCTGGTCGGGCAAAATTCCGTGCTTCGCCTCGATCCGCGCCAGATAGTCCGACGGCGCGTCGCCGCCGATCTCGCGGTTCGATGCGGCGGTCAGCGGCGTCTTGTTCAGGATGCTGTCGTAGTCCTCCGGCCTGATCCCCTTCCTTTCGCACCAGGCGCGGGGGAAGATGTGGTGCACATCCATCGGGTCGCTGTGGAAGGTGGTGATGTCGGCCGGCTTGCCAGTGATGAAGTCGCGGCACCCCTGCCGCAGCAAGAGCGCCGAGAAGGCCCGGTAGGCGGCCGAGACGCGCATGCGCAGGGAGTCCAGCCGGTCGGGGTTGAAGGTGAGAAGCTTCATCCGCTCGGGCTCGGGCCCGCCCATCAGCCAGGCGGTGACCTCCTCGGCGTCCTTGGCGAGCTTGGATTCGGGGCTGGACCCGTAATCCTCGGCCAGCGAGGTGCGCCAGAACCAGCGTTCCAGCTTCTCCCTGGCGACGGCGCTTTGCGCGGCCTTGCCGCCGATGGCGAAGAAGGCCGCCAGCGCCACGCCTTGCGCCGGATAGGGCAGGTCGGCGGCCCAGAGCACCTTCTGTTCGGCGAGGAACCGCCCGGCCTCGCGGAAGCCTTCCTCCACTGCCGGGGCATGGGCGCGGAAATCGGCAAGCGACAGGCCCAGCAGCGCCTCGCGCCGGCAGGAGACCTGCGTCGCCGTGCCCGCCCGGCGCGCGGCATGGGTCGCGGCCAGCGACACGGCCTGCAGGAAGTCGAAGCCGCGCAGATGGTCGAAGACCGGCATGCCCAGACCCTTGCCGGTGCGGATGCGCTGGAAGCGCGCCGCCCAGTCCTCGCGCAGGTTCAGGGGCTCGGGGCTGCCGGCGAAGATGGCCGTGACCAGTTCGAAGGCATCGAGCTTCTTGCCGCCGACGTTGACCTTCTCGAAGATCAGGCAGACGGCCTCGCGGCTGGTCTCGTGGCCGAGGCGGATCGTGGGCATCTGATAGCTTTGCAGCGGTTGCAGCACCTTCTCCATGAAGGCGTTGGCCTGATCGCTGCGCGACGCGCCCTGCCCCTGCCAATGGGCCTGATAATCCCACAGCCATTTCATCACCGCCGCCTGGTCGAAGGCCAGGTTCAGGGGGAAACAGCCGGCCTCGAATTCCTTCGTGCGGTCCGAGAGGTCGATCGTCGGCACCTGGTCGCGGCGGATGCGGCTTTCGGGCAGGCCGAGGATGGCGTCCTCCAGCTCCTCGCCCGCGTCCAGCGCCCGGGCGATGTCGAGGTAGTAGAAGCGCCGCAGCGTCTTGCGTTCGCTTTTCGGCTTGCGCACCGTCATCGGCAGCGGGCATTTCAGCGCCCCGTAAAGCGAGGTGATGCGCTGCTGTCCGTCGAGCAGCAGCTCTTCGGCCGGGGCCGCGGGCCCTTGCCCGGCCGCCTTGCGCGCGGCCTCCACCCCTTCCAGAAGGCGCGGGCGAAAGGCCACGGTGCCGCCCGTGCGCAGGGTCAGGAGCGCCCCCACCGGAAAGCCGCGCAGGATCGAGGCGATGAGCATGCGCACATCCTCGTCCCCCCAGACATAGGAGCGCTGGAAGTCGGGCAGTTGCAGCCGGCCGTCATGCGCCTCGGCCAGAAGGTCGCGCAGGAAGCGGGGGTTGGTCTCGAAGGTCATGCGGCCTCCTTGGGCGCGATGTGGACGCTGCGGACGGCGACGGCGCGGGGGGCGAAGTGCCACAGGCGCCGGTCGAGGGGGGCGTCGTGGCGGGTTTCCACCCGTTCGGCGGGGCCGTCGTCGGCGTAAAGCGTCTGGGCGGTCAGGCCTTCGGCCCAGGGCGGCAGGCGCAGGTGACAAAGTGCGGCCTCGGGGGTTTCGGCGGCGACGATCCGGGGCGCAAGCGGCGCGTTCAGCGGGCAGGCCTTGCGCCCAAGATAGAGGTGGAAGGCGGGGGCCTCCAGCGCCGCGGCCAGCGCGGGCAGGCCCGGCCCCGCCACAGCCACGCCGTAGAGGACGCCGGCGCGATAGTCGCGGTGGCTGATGGTGGTGTTGGCGTTCTTTCCGGCCCGGCGCAGCGCCGCGGGGCGGCTCTGCGGGCGCTTGATGACAGCACTCGGCACCGTCTGCACCGTGTGATAGTCGCGCAGGGCGGCGCCGGTGTCGAACACCGCCACCGCCAGCCGCAGCGCGTCGAGCGCGGCGAAGTCGCCATCGCGCCGGATGCCCTGCGCCGCCGCCAGCAGCCCCAGCACCGCCGACCGCCCCGGCCAGGTCCAGGACCCGCGGCGTTCGTGCCCCGCCACGTCGCCGAAGCCGGCGAAGGCGGCCGACAGGGTGAAGATCAGATGCTCAGGCATCGGCGGGCGCCGGGGTCACCGCTTCGGCGGCAAAGCGGGCGATCTCGTCCAGCGTGCCCTGTTCGAGGTCCACGTCCATGACCGCCACAGCCTCGGCCGCCGGGCCATAGGCGCGGTCGAGCTTGCCCGCCATCTCCTCCAGCGCGGCGACCGAGGCGCGCATCAGGTCGTTCGACTTCAGCTCCTGAAGCCGCAGGTTGACCGGATGGAAGAAGGCCCCCGACAGGTCGCGCGGCTGGCGGCTGCCGCGCTCGGCCCGGATGTAGCGGGCCAGAGGATGGTGGGCGAAGCTGTTCTGCTTGCCCCGTGGCGTGGCGGTGGCCAGCGCGCGGGCCAGCGCCTCCATCCCCTTCGCCGCAAGCGCGCGGTCGCCGGCAAGGTTTTCCACCAGCAGGTCCACGTTGACACAGGCATAAAGGTAATAGACCCCCGAGCCGAAGCCGGCCTCGCCGATATGGCCGGCGCCTGCGTCTTCCTCGCGCGTCTTGAGGTCATCGACCGCCGAATACCAGTCATCCTCGGCCAGCGCCCGGTGCGTGGTGAAGGCATGGGCCACTTGCACCGCCGCCTCGCGGTTGAAATCCGGGTCGTCGGCCAGCATCCGGCCGAACATGGCGATGTCCACCGCCCCGTCGGCGCGGCGCATGACCAGCTTCTTCAGCTCCTTGTCCTCGATCTTCTCGCCCGCAACCAGCCGGTCGGCCAGATCATGCGCGGCCTTCCATTCCTCGGGCGAGACGAAGGCGAGCGTGGTGGTGAGCGGCGCCTTGCCATCCTTCTCGGCCTCGAGCTTCGAGAAGAGGCCCGCCACCTTCGCCGCCGCGGCCCGGGCATTCTCGGCCGGGATGCCCCTTCCGATCAGGCGCCTTTCCACCTCTTCGGCGATGCGCTTGGTGCGCGTGCCGCGATGACCGGCGAGATCCTGCATGAAATAGGCCGTCTCGCGCACCGCGCGCTTGAGCGACTGGCTGGAGAGCCGAAGACGCGGGTGGCCGCCGAACATGGCCTGCTTGGGCCGGCCCTGATCGTCGCGGTTGGGGTTCGAGGGCGGATAGGGCACCAGCAGGTGGAACTGGACGAAGACGGTCATGCGGCGTTCTCCTCGGAATTCAGGTCGGCGCCGGGCCGGGCGGCGGCGAAATAGTCGAAGATCCAGCGGCGGCGCGCGGCCTCGCCCCATTCGGGGTGGTCCCAGACCAGCAGGTCGGCGGCGAGGCTTCGGACGTTGCAGCGCCGGTCAGCCATGACGACGGCGCGGCGGATGGCGGTTCCGGCCTCTTCGCCCTCGGCGCGCAGAAGCCGTTGGAACCGCAGGTGCGACATCAGCGGTTCCGCTCCGCCCAGACGGCGGGCGAGCGTGTCGCGATCATCCTCGCGAATCTCGGCCAGCACCTGCACGAGCCGCACCAGCGCCCCGGCCTGCGCCGCACCAAGGCCCAGGGAACGGGCCAGGTCTTGCACCGCCGGTTCGGCCAGCGCCGCCAGCGCATCGCTGCGGCGAAGCCGTGCCGCAAGCCCCCGCGCCGCGCCGCTCTCGCGGTTCGCGAGCCGCTCGCGCCACCACGCGGCGGCGGTGACCCCTCTGCCCTGCCCTTCGCTCATGCGGCCTTCCTCCGTTTCTGTTCGGGCGGGGTCAGGCCCAGAACGGTCCAGGCCCCCTGCCCCAGCTTGCCGTAACCCGCGAAGGCCGCCGTCAGGCCCGACCGCGCCTTCACGATGGCCTGCTGGTCGCGGATGTCGCGCTCGGCCAGGCCCGGCAGCGCCTGCGCGTCGAAGATCGCCAGCGCCGCCGCCCGCAGATCGGCCAGCCAGCCCTGTGCCACGGCCTGCGGGTTGGCGCCCGCAGCTGTCAACTCGGCCAGCCGCGCCTCGAAGGCGCCTTGGGTGCGGGCGAAGAACTCTTCCCGCGCGGCCTCGCGCGATTCACCCTCGGCCAGCACCGGCGCAAGCGCCCCGCGCAGGGCGCCGCCCAGGGCCACGGCGGCCTCGACGAAGCCCTCGACCCGCTCGGCCGTCTCGTCGGGCAGGTCCAGAAGCGGCGCGCGCGAGAAGGTGAAGTCGCGCGGCTTCATGTTGTCCATCGCCCAGCCGGCCACGATCAGATCGGCGCGCCGCCCGCCGCCACGTGCCTGCCAGAGCCCTGCGACCTGCGCCCGCCGCGCGGTATCTGCCGCGTTGGGTGCAGGCAACGCCACACCCAGCCAGTTGCGATAGCCGAAGGCCCCGGCGCGGGGGTGCAGCGGCAAGAGCTCGGCCCCGGCCTTCTGGCGGTAATGCGGCGTCAGCGGGTGTTCCCAGCCGGCATAGTTGGTGCCGTAAGGCTTCTGCGCCACGCCAGTGATGCGCCCGCGCTGCCCGATCAGCCGCAACCTGCGCGGCATGCCGAAGAAAGCCTCGGCCGGGTGGGCATCCTGCGGGAAGACCTGCTCGCCCCGCTCGGACGTGCGCGTGCGCCGCATCCAGGGCAGGACATCCGGTGTCGCGGGCACGCCATCGGGCACATTGGCCCAGACGAGCGGCCAGAGCCCGCCCCCCGGATCGATCAGCGTGACCATCGGACCGCCGCCGCGCATCGAGGTGCGGTTGCCCTTGCCGCCCGAGGGTGCATGCGCCTGCAGCGTGTAAAGCGCCATCGCCGCGAGGGCCGGATCGAGCGCGCCATAGCGGCCGCGCTTGACCATGAGGTCGGCATTGTTGCGCACCGTCTGCCCCCCGGCGCTGTCGATGAAGAGCATGTCGGGGTCGTTGGCATCGGCCCCCTCGAACGCCTCGCGGTCCTGACAGAACCTCGGCCCCTCGCCCATCAGCTCGAAGGCCGGGGCGAAGGGGGAAAGGCGCGCGCGCAGGCGCTCGGGGTCGGGGGCCTGCCGCGTCCGCCAGTCGCGCGCATCCGTGGGCGGGTCGGCCAGGAAGACGAGGCCGATGAGAAGCTCGAGGCAGGCGATATTCAGGTCGGGCCGCGGCCAGTCGGGGAAGGCGAGGCTCTCATCCGCCATCTGCCAGGGGGCGATGGTGGCGCGGCTTCCGTCCTTGCGGCGGACGGGGATCCAGGCATCGGTGATCAGGTTCAACATCGCGCCACCCTGCACAACCTGCGGTAAGGCTAGGGGGCGGCCGATGCGCCGGTCAAGCGAAAATCAGCCCGGTTTCAGGGTCATAGGCGAGGCCATGACAGATTTCGCCACCCTCGCCCACCGTCACGAAGCTGCGCGTCGCGGTCAGCCAGCCGGGCAGGCCGGGGGCGGGGGGCGGCGGGCAGGGGCAGGCGGTCGAGCCGCGCCTTGCTGGCCGAGACCTCGGAGAGTTGACAGCTGTCAACGCTCCACCCCCCGCCCGCCCAGGGCGCGCCGTCCGGGCGCATCAGCACCAGCGTGCGGGTGGGCTGGCCCAGCCGGGTGGGGTATTCGGCATCCCCCGCCCCGCCCGCGCCCAGCCGGTAGCCCTGATCCCAGCCCACCACATTCTGTGCGCCATGCGCCTTTTGCGCCTGCGCCGCCCCCGCGGCCCGCAGCGCCGCAGCCTCCAGCGCCGACGGCAGCGGGTCGTCGGCATGCGCCGCCTCGATCAGGTCGCGCAGGCCTTCGGGGGCACGGATCTCGCCGGCCGCGAACAGCTTCCGCGCCGTGCGCCAGAGGGCATCGCGGGGATAGACATGCACCCCCTGCCCGAGTTCCGCCGCCGCCCAGTCGGGCGCGACCGCCTCGCCCGGTTCGGGCGAGACGACATGCAGCACCGGCGCGGGCACCGGGCGGTCCCCGGCGGGCCTTTCCTGCATGTGCCGCCAGAGCCGCCCGGCGCGCTGGATCAGCGCCGCCATCGGCGCGAGGTCGGACACCATCACGTCGAAATCGAGGTCGAGCGAGGATTCGACCACCTGGGTGGCCACCAGCACCCGCCCCGGCCGGGCGGCGCGGTCCTTGCCGAAGGCGGCGAGCACCGCCGCCTCGTGCCGCTTGCGGTCGGTCAGCGCGAAGCGCGCGTGCAGAAGGTCCGCCGCCACCCCCCGGCCGCGCAGGTCCGCGACGGCGGCGATGGCCTCGTCCACGGCGTTGCGCACCCAGACGCAGGCCGCGCCCTGCGCCGCCGCCTGCACCAGATGCTCCGCCGCCGCCTGCGG
>NZ_KE557322.1:82066-156593 GCF_000442315.1 Rubellimicrobium thermophilum DSM 16684 | reverse complement strand
CCGAGCCCCCAAGCGCCGCCTGGATGCGCAGAAGTTGCCGCAACAGGACGTTCATGTAGGGGTCGCCCATCTCGTGCACCTCGTCCACGATCAGGATGTTGCGCGACAGCCCGTATTGCCGCAGCGTCGCGTGCTTCGCCCTGACCGCCGCGAGCAGCGCCTGGTCGATGGTGCCCACGCCCACCGTCGCCAGCAGCGCCCGGCGGCGACTGTCCCTCAGCCATTCGGTGGGCCCGGGTTCATCCTGGTCAGGCTCGCGGGCAAGGGCGAGGTCGCGGTAATCCTCGGACAGACCCGCCCGGCCATGGGCGAGCGTCACCGAGGGCGCACCGTCGAAGAGCCGGGGCAGGACCTCGCGCAGGCGGCGTAACATGGCATCCGCCGTGGCCATCGTGGGCAGGGCGAGATAGAGCCCGCGCCCCTTGCCCGCCGCCAGCATCCGCCGGGCGAGGATCAGCGCGGCCTCGGTCTTGCCGCTGCCGGTCTCGTCCTCGATCAGGGCAAGCATCGGGCCATCGGGCAGGCCGACCCCGGCGCAGGCCTCCTGCATCTTGCGAAGGCCGAAGTGGAAAAGCGGCCCCGTGGCGGGGGGCGGGGCGACAAGGCCGGCCTTGTCCAGCGCCTCCGCGGCCCGGCCCCGCGCAGCCGCGAGATAGGCGGCCAGATCGCCCGTGGGCGGGGCCGGCGGGAACCACTCGGCGTTGGAGCCCACCCAGTCGGCCACCGTCAGCAGGCCGTTGAGCTGCCAGCTCAGGCGATGGATCTGCGGCAGGTCGTCATGCCCCGCAAGCGAAGCCCCGGGCCAGAGCGCGAGGAAGGCGCGGATCACCGCGGCCGCATCCGCCTCGGCCTCGGGCCCGGCGGCGTCGAGCATCTGCCGCCATTCTTCGCCAGGGCCGGTGCCGGAGCGGTTGAAGACCAGGGCGTGCTGCGGCGGCCGCCCGTGATGCCCGGCGGCGGCGGCATAGAGCGGATAACGCGCCAGATCGTCGCTGCCAAGCCGTTCGGCCAGGATCGCATCGTGCCGCCTCAGCAGGGCCTCGGTGATCTCCCAGTGGCGGAAGGTCTGCGCCACGCCCTCGCGCAGGGCGCGGCGGAAGCTTCCCGACAGCTTGCCGAGATCGTGCAGCGCGCACAGAAGCGCCAGCGCCTGCTTCAGCGGTTCGGGATGGGGCAGGGGGGCGATGAGCGCCTCGGCCACCGCGGCCACGTCCAGCATGTGCAGCACCGCCGGGTGCTCGATGCCCCCCTCGGGCGCCGACTTGCCCGGCCAGCGCGCCGCGATCTCTGCCATGCCGCTCATGCGGGCCCCCTTGCGTCATGTCGCAAACAGACTAGATTACAGACCAGTTGGAGGTCAACATGCGCGAGATCGGGGCCTTCAAGGCCAAGACCCATCTGTCCGAGCTTCTCTCGGCCGTGGCGGCGGGGGAAAGCATCACCATCACCCGGCGCGGCCGGCCCGTGGCGCGGCTTGTGCCCGTGGCCCCCGACCGCGGCGCGGCGCTGGCCGAGCTTCGGGCGCTGCGCGCGCGCCTCTCCGCGCCCCTGGACCGAGCCGAGATCCTCGCCGCCCGCGACGAGGGCCGGCGCTGAATGGCGGATCTTGTCCTCGATGCCTCGGCGCTGGCCGCCTTTTTCCTGCCCGACGAGACGGGCCCGGACCTCGAGCGGCTGGCCGGCGCCTTTGCGGACTTTCGCGCACCCTGGCTGATCTGGGCCGAGATCCGCAACATCCTGATCATGCTCGAACGCCGCGGCCGGCTGCCCAAGGGCTTCGCCGACGAGGCGCTTGCCGCGATCGAGGGCCTGGCGATCGCGCTCGACACCGCGCCCGCGGGGCCCGACGTGATGCGCCTCGCCCGCGCCCATGGGCTCAGCATCTACGACGCGCTCTATCTCGAACTGGCGTTGCGGCTCGGGGCACCGCTGGCCACGATGGATGCGGCGCTGGCGCGCGCCGCAGAGGCCGAGGGCGTGGCGCTGGCAGGTAGGGGGCGTCAGGCCGTCCGCGCCCCCCTCGCGCTGCTCCGCCTGGCATCACGCGGATCCAGGCCGATGTCCTGCATGGATTTCGCCCGCCATGCCCCCTCGCGCCTATGAGCGAAGGCCATGTGCCATGCCGACAGCTTCTGTCACCCAGGGCGGGGTCATGGAGACACCATGGCCGTCGCTGCGCTTCCGTGCCGTTCGCCGATGCGGGATGACGGGTGAGCCAGGACAGGGCAGTCGCGCCAGACCGCGGCGCGGCGGTCAGCCTGGCCCGCCGCCGGCCGCTGCCTGCAGCGCCCGGAGATTGGGGCCATAGGCCTCCGGGCCGCCGCGGAAGATCGCCGATCCCGCGACAAGCACCGTGGCTCCGGCCTCGACCAGGGCGCGTGCATTCTGGGCCGTCACGCCGCCATCCACCTCGATGGGCAGATCCGGGGCCATCTCGCGCAGCGCGCGGATCTTTGCGATGGTGGCGGGGATCAGGGTCTGCCCGCCGAAACCGGGACTGACCCCCATCACGCAGAGAAGGTCGATCTCGTCCTTCAGCCAGCGCAAGGCGCCGATATCGGTGCCCGGATTGATGGCAAGGCCCGCCTGCCGTCCCGCCTCGCGGATCGCCCGCAGCGTCCGATGGACATGGGGGCCGGCCTCCAGATGCACCGTGACTGAATCGGGACCCGCCTCGAGGAAGGCCGGCAGCAGCGGATCGACGGGGGCGATCATCAGATGCAGGTCGAGCCGGCCGGCGACATGGGGACGCAGCGCCTTCACCATGGGCGGGCCGAAGGTGAGATTGGGGACGAAATGGCCGTCCATGACATCCACATGGATCCACTCCGCCCCCGCCTGCGCAAGGGCGCGGCATTCCGCCCCCAGCGCCGCGAAATCGCCGGCCAGGATGCTGGGTGCGATGATGACGGATGCAGTCATGGGGGATCCTCCTCGGCCGCTTCCTTATCCCGGGGGACGGCCGGAGAGCCAGACGCGTTTCACGTGAAACAGCCCGCGCGCCACAGCCGGGCGAGAAGGTCGCGCTCGGCAGGATTGGCGAGCAGATCGAGCGCCGCGTCCGGCGCCGCCCAGAAGGCGACATGCCCCGGCTCGCGCGGGGGACCCAGCCGCTGCACCGGCCGGGCCAGCCAGAGATGACAGACCTTCTCGGCCCACAGGTCGTATTCGGGCATATAGGCAAAGCGGCGATAGACACCGATCCGGCGGGGCCGGGCGAGGGTCCAGCCCGTCTCCTCGCGCACCTCGCGATGAAGCGCGGCCAGAAGCCCCTCGCCGGGATCGGCCCCGCCGCCGGGAAGCTGCACCTCGGGCACCGGCGCAGCCTGGAAGGTCAGCAGGAGCCGCCCCCGCCGGACGAGGATGCCATAGGCCCCCGGCCGGTGCCGGTAGCGTCGTCCCGGTTCCACGGCCTCGCCCCATCGGCGCATCCCGTCCCCTCTTCCGATCCTGCCGCCTTCTGCCTATATCGGAGGCCCATCCTCCGCCGTCCAGCCGCCCGATCACGCTGCAGGACGCGCCCGGCCTCGACAAGGATTGCCCATGAGCCTCGGCGCCCGCCTTGCCTGGGACGATACCGTCCTGCCCTTCACGCTCGATGCCTCCGACATCCGGGGGCGCGTCGCCCGTCTCGATGTCGCGCTCGAGCGGATGCTGGCCCAGCATGCCTATCCGCCCGCCATCGAATCCCTGGTGGCCGAGACGGCGCTGCTGGCAGCCCTGATCGGCCCCACGATCAAGCTGCGCTGGAAGCTCTCGATCCAGGTGCGCGGCACGGGCCCGGCGCGCATCCTCGCCGCCGACTACTATGCCCCTTCCGCAAACGGAGAGCCGGCGCGCCTGCGGGCCTGGGCCAGCTTCGACCGCGATCGGCTCGATTCGGCCGGCGACGGTTTCCCCCAGATCGGGCAGGGTTATTTCGCGCTGCTGATCGATCAGGGCGAGGGGACGATCCCCTATCAGGGCATCACACCGCTGGCCGGCGGTAGCCTTGCGGCCTGCGCCGAAGGCTATTTCGCCCGCTCCGAACAGATCCCCACACGCTTTGCACTGGCCTGGGGGCGTTCGCAGGAACCGGGCCGCCCCGATCCGGCCGCCGGCCGGATCCGCGCCGGCGGCGTCATGATCCAGCAGATGCCCCAGCCCGGCGAAGCGGTCGCCGGCGCGGCAGAGGCCGCCGCGCGCCGGCGGAGCGAAGACGACAGGGCCGAGGACTGGCGCCGCGTCAACCTGCTGCTCGACACCGTGGAGCCGCTCGAACTGATCGGCCCGCATGTCCAGAGCCCGGATCTTCTGGTGCGGCTCTTCCATGAGGAAGGGCCGCGCGTGACCGATCCGCAACCGGTCGTCTTCGGCTGTTCCTGTTCGGAAGAGAAGGTGCGCCAGTCCCTCTCGATCTATTCGCGCAAGGACATCGCGCGGATGACCACGCCCGAGGGGCTCGTCACCGCCGATTGCCAGTTCTGCGGCGCCCATTACGCGCTGGACCCCGCGACGCTGGGCTTCGAGGCCGAAGGCGCCCCCGCCGCCTGGGCGCCCCCCGCCCATCGTGCGGCCCGCTGAGGCCGAGGCCCGGCTGGCCCGCGCGCTCGCCCGGGCAGGGGCGGGGGGGGAGCCCTCGTCCGACCGCGAGCTGCACGAGGCGCCGACACCCCCCGTCGGCCCCCTGCGCCCGGCGGCGGTGCTGCTGGCCGTCGATCTGTCGAACGGGCCAGCGCGCCTTCTCCTGACCCGGCGCGCCGCCCATCTGCGCCATCATCCCGGCCAGATCGCCCTGCCCGGCGGACGCACCGATCCGGGAGAAGACGCCGTGACCTGTGCCTTGCGCGAAGCCTCCGAAGAGGTGGGCCTGCCCGCCGGCGCCGCCGAGGTGCTGGGCCTGCTGCCCGCGCACGAGACGGTCACCGGCTTTGCCGTCACGCCCGTGCTGGCCGTCCTGCGCACGGGCTTCGTCCCCCGCCCCCAGGCAGGCGAGGTCGAGGAGGTGTTCGCCATCCCTCTCGCCCATTGCGCCGATCCGGGGCGCTATCGCCTCGAGGGGCGCATCTGGCAGGGACGCCTGCGGCGCTACTGGGTCCTCCCCTGGGGACCCCATTATGTCTGGGGGGCGACCGCGCGGATCCTGCGCGGGCTGGCCCTGGGAATGCAGCCATGACCGATCCGCGCCATGCCCCCCTGCTGGCCCCGCTGCTGGCCGATCCGGCAGCGCGGGCCGTGCTCGATCTGCTCGCCGGAGCGGGACATCGCGCCTGGATCGTCGGCGGGGCGGTCCGCGACGCCCTGATGGGGCGCCCCACGGGGGATCTCGATATCGCCACCGACGCCGCGCCGGAGACGGTCCTGACCCTGGCCGGGGGGGCGGGAATCGGGGCCGTCCCCACGGGCCTTGCCCATGGCACGGTCACCTTGCTGCCGCAGGGACGGCCGGTCGAGGTCACGACGCTGCGCCGGGATGTCGAAACCTTCGGACGCCATGCGCGCGTGGCCTTCGGCGCCAGCCCCGAGGAGGACGCGCGCCGGCGCGACTTCACGCTGAATGCGCTCTATCTCGCCCCCGACGGCACGCTGCTCGATCCGGTGGGCGGCCTGCCCGACCTCGCCGCACGGCGCATCCGCTTCGTCGGCGATCCCGCGACACGCATCCGCGAGGATCACCTGCGCACGCTCCGCTATTTCCGCTTCCATGCCACCCATGGCGATCCGGCCGAAGGGCTCGACCCGGATGCGCTCGATGCGGTGGCGCGCCATCTGGAGGGGCTCGAATCGCTCTCGCGCGAGAGGGTGGGGGCCGAGATGCGCAAGCTCCTCGCCGCGCCCGATCCCGCCCCGGCGGTGGCCGCGATGCGGGCGACAGGGGTGCTCCAGCGGGTGCTGCCGGGGGCGGGGGACGGGCTGCTCGCCCCGCTCGTGCATGTCGAGGGGGAGGCGGGCCTGCCCCCCGATCCGCTGCGGCGCCTCGCCGCGCTGGGGGGCAGGATGCAGCCGCGCGGCTGCGCCTGTCGCGGGCCGAGGCAGGACGGCTCGGGCGCTATCTGACGCATATGGGCTCCACGCTCGGGCCGGGAGAGCTCGGCTATCGCCTCGGGGCGGAGGAGGCCGAAGGCGTGCTGGCCCTGCGGGCGGCGCTGTCGAACGCCACCGTGGATCCGGCCCTGCTCGCTGCGGCACGGGACGGGGCCGGTCGGGTCTTTCCGCTGCGCGCGGTCGATCTTGCCCCGCTTTCGGGGCCGGCGCTGGGGCAGCGGCTGAAGGCGCTCGAGCAAGCCTGGATCGACTCGGGCTTCCGCCTGACCCGCGAGGCGCTGCTGACACGGGACTGACCGTTTCCCTTCGGGCCGGGGCGGTCTATATGACCCCGGCAGCCCTCTGCCCGCGACCCGTCATCCATGCCCATCCGCAGCAGGGGCGAGGGGCCGCCCGAGCCCGGTTTTCCATGTTCCGCCTGTTCGAGAATCTCGTCGATCCCTTTGCGCCCTATCCCCCCGAGGACGCGCCGCCGCGCCGGCTCTGGCCCTTCCTGAAGGGCTACATGCGCCCCTTCCGCGCGGTGTTCTGGGCGACCGGCCTCTTCGCGGCGGCCGTCGCGGCGATCGAGCTGTGGCTGATCCACTATTCGGGCCGGCTCATCGACACGCTGACCGCGACCGACCCCGCCCGCGTCTGGGCCGAACATGGCACCGAACTGCTGCTCGTGGCGTTCTTCGTGCTGATCCTGCGCCCGCTGATCTTCGGCATCCAGGCCCTGCTGCTCAACAACGCGATCCTGCCCAATTTCGGTACGCTGATCCGCTGGCGCGCCCATGCCCAGGTGCTGCGCCAGTCCGTGGGCTGGTTCGAGAACGACTTCGCCGGCCGCATCGCCAACCGCGTGATGCAGACCCCGCCATCGGCCGGCGACGCGGTCTATCAGGCCTTCGACGCGATCGCCTATGCGATCTCCTACATCGCCGGCGCCGCGCTTCTGCTGTGGACGGCGGATCCGCGGCTGATGCTGCCGCTGCTGCTCTGGGTGCTGCCCTATGCCTGTCTGGTGACCTGGGTGGTGCGCCGCATCGGCCCGGCCTCCGCGGCGTCCTCGGCCGCGCGGTCCCGGGTCAACGGGCGCATCGTGGATGCCTATACCAACATCCATGCCGTCAAGCTGTTCGCACAAGGCAACCGCGAGCTCGAGCATGCCCGCGATGCCATCGCCGAGACGCGCGCGACCTTCCAGCGCGAGATGCGGCTCTTCACCATCATGGACATCGCGCTCACGCTGATGAACGGGCTGCTGATCGTCGGCGTCGTGGGCTGGGCGATCTGGCTGTGGACGGAGGGCCTTGCCTCCGTGGGTGTGGTCGCCGCCGCCTCGGCGCTGGTGCTCCGGCTGTCCAACATGTCGGGCTGGATCATGATGGCGGTGTCCGACTTCTTCCGTTCGCTCGGGGTGGTGCGCAGGGGATGGAGACCATCGCCCAGCCGATCGAGCTTCTCGATGCGCCCGATGCGCGCCCCCTCCCGGGTGCAGGAGGGGCGGATCGAGATCCGCGGCCTCGTGCATCGCTATCGGCGCCGGACGGGCGGGCTGGGGCCGCTCGACCTGACCATCGAGCCAGGCCAGAAGGTGGGGCTGGTGGGCCGCTCGGGGGCGGGCAAGAGCACCCTCGTCAAGCTCATCCTGCGCTTTCACGAGGCCGAGGCGGGCACCATCCTGATCGACGGACAGGACATCCGCAGCGTCACGCAGGATTCCCTGCGCGCCGCCATCGGCATGGTCGGCCAGGAGGCCTCGCTGCTGCACCGCTCGGTGCGCGAGAACATCCTCTACGGCCGACCCGAGGCCAGCGAGGAGGCGATGATCCGCGCCGCCCGCCAGGCCGAGGCGCATGACTTCATCCTCGGGCTCGAGGACAGCGAGGGCAACCGCGGCTACGACGCGCGGGTGGGCGAACGCGGCGTGAAGCTCTCGGGCGGACAGCGCCAGCGCATCGCGCTGGCCCGCGTGATCCTCAAGGACGCGCCCATCCTCATCCTCGACGAGGCGACATCGGCGCTGGACAGCGAGGCCGAGGCGGCGATCCAGTCCACGCTCGGCACCATGATGGAAGGCAAGACGGTCATCGCCATCGCCCATCGCCTCTCGACCATCGCGCGGATGGACCGCATCGTCGTGCTCGATCAGGGGCGCATCCTCGAGGACGGCCCGCATGAGGCGCTGATCCGGCAGGGCGGCCTCTATGCCCGGCTCTGGGCCCGCCAGTCGGGCGGCTTCCTGGCCCTCGATCCCGTGCCCGGTCGCGAAGGGAACCCCAGTCCCCCCCCTGCGGAGGCCGCCGAATGATGCAACGGTTCTGGGAACGCCTCGCAGCCCTCATCCCGCCCTTCGACGAGGATCCGGTGCCGCCTCCGCCGCGCCGCCTCTGGGCCTTCTATGGCTGGGCGCTGCGCGGCACCTTTCCGGTGCTGCTCGCCGCCTCGGTCGCCAGCATGCTGGCCGGCACCACGGAGGTCGTCTCGGCGCTGCTTCTCGGTCTCGTCATCGACACCGCCGCGGCAGCCGGGCCCGAGGGGACTGTGGTCCTCGCACGCGATGCTGTTCCTCGGCATCGCCCTCTTCCTGATCGTGCTGCGCCCGCTCGCCTTCGGGGCCTCGGCGGCCTTCCAGTCGGTCGTCATCGGCCCCTCGCTCAACGTGCTGGTGCTGTCGCGGCTGCACCGCTGGACGCTCGGGCAGGACATCACCTTCTTCGACAACGACTTTGCCGGCCGCATCGCACAGAAGCAGATGCAGACGGGCCGCGCCGTGACCGAAACCACCGTCGAGACAATCAACACGGTCATCTTCGCCCTCTCCTCGGTGGTGGCCACGGGCCTGCTCGTGCTGGGCATCGACGGCTGGCTGGCGCTGCTGCTGATGGCCTGGCTCGGGGTCTATCTGCTCTATATCGCGCGCAACCTGCCGCGCATCCGGGCGCTGTCGCAGGGGCGCGCGGCGGCGCGCGCGGTCGTCACCGGGCAGGTGGTGGACACCATCACCAACATGCGCACCGTCAAGCTCTTCGCCCATGCCGAGGCCGAGGACGAAGCGGCGCTTCAGGCGATGGGCCGCTATCGCGAACGCACCCTCGCCTATGGGGTGATCGCGACGCGCTTCCGTGCGGGGCTCATGGTGCTGGCCGGGGTTCTGCCGGTTCTGATGGTGGGGATCGTGCTGCATCTGTGGACGCAGGGCGCGGCCACGGCGGGCGACATCGCCGCCACCGGCACCGTCGCGCTGCGCATCGCGCAGATGACAGGCTGGGTCAGCTTTGCCCTGATGAATCTCTATGCCGGGGTCGGCGAGGTTGCCGACGGGATGAAGACCCTCGCCCAGGCCCATGCCATCGAGGATGCCCCCGATGCCGTCCCGCTGCGCCAGGCCGGTCCCATCCGCTTCGAAGGCGTCTCCTTCGCCTATGGCCGCGAGGGACGGACGGGCGCCGGCGTGCAGGACATCGATCTGACCATTGCCCCAGGCGAGAAGATCGGCCTTGTCGGGGCCTCGGGCGCGGGCAAGAGCACGCTGGTGGCGCTGCTGCTGCGCCTCTACGACGTGGAGGCCGGCCGCATCACGGTGGGCGGGCAGGACGTGCGCGCCGTCACGCAGAAGTCCCTGCGCCGGGCCATCGGCATGGTCACGCAGGAGACGGCGACCTTCAACCGCTCGGCCCGCGACAACATCCGCTACGGCCGACCCGAAGCCACCGACGCCGAGGTGGAGGCCGCCGCCCGGGCCGCCTACGCCCATGACTTCATCCTCGGCCTCGAGGACTTCAAGGGCCGCAGGGGCTATGACGCCCATCTGGGCGAGCGCGGCGTGAAGCTCTCGGGCGGACAGCGCCAGCGCATCGCGCTGGCCCGCGCGCTGCTCAAGGATGCGCCGATCCTCGTGCTCGACGAGGCAACATCGGCGCTCGATTCGGAAGTGGAGGCCGAGATCCAGGCCGCCCTCGAGACCGCAATGGAGGGCAAGACGGTCATCGCCATCGCCCATCGCCTTTCGACCATCGCCCGGATGGACCGCATCGTGGTGATGGAGGCCGGCCGCATCATCGAGGAGGGCACGCATGAGGCGCTGCTGGCCCGTGGCGGGCTCTATGCGCGCTACTGGCGGCGCCAGTCGGGCGGCTTTCTCGCCACCGGAGCGGAGGCGGCCGAATGATGCGCATCGAGGCGCTGACGCATCACGGGATGGGACGGCTCGCGGATGGCAGGCTCATCCCGCGGGTGCTGCCCGGCGAAAGGGTGGAACCGCGCACGGACGGAAGCTGGCGGGTGCTGGAGCCCTCGCCGGACCGGGTGGCCCCCCCCTGTCCGCATTTCACCGCCTGTGGCGGTTGCGCGGTGCAGCATGCCACCGACGGATTCGTGGCCGGCTGGAAGGCGGGGATCGTCCGGCAGGCGCTGGCCGCACAGGGGCTTGAGGCGAGCATCGGCCCGGTCCTGACCTCGCCGCCGCGATCGCGCCGGCGGGCGCGGCTGGCCGGCCGGCGCCTGCGCAAGGGGGGGGCGATGCTGGGCTTTCACGCCCGCGCCTCGAGGACGGTGGTGGATGCCCCCCATTGCCTGATCCTGACGCCGGGTCTGATGGCGCTGCGGCCGGCGCTGCTCGATCTTGTGACGCTCGTGGCCTCGCGTTCGGCCGAGGTGACACTGATCCTGACCGAATCGCCGGCGGGCGCCGATGTGCTGATCGAAGAGGGACGGCCGGCCGAGGCCGCGCTGCGGGCCGAGGCCGCGGCCTGGGCCCGGCAGGCCGGGGTGGCGCGGCTGAGTTGGGCGGACGAGCTGCTGGCCCAGTCCGCGCCCCCCCTGGCAGGCGATGGGGCGCGCCCGTGTCGTCCCGCCCCCCGGCGCCTTCCTCCAGCCCACGCGCGAGGGGGAGGCCGCGCTTCTGGCCTTCGTGCGCGAGGCGACCGCCGGCGCCGGGCGGATCGCCGATCTCTTCGCGGGGGTGGGCACCTTCGCCCTGCCGCTGAGCGAGACCGCCGAGATCCACGCCGTCGAGGGGGACCGCGCCATGACGCAGGCGCTCGCGGCGGGCTGGCGCGAGGCCGGGGGCCTGCGGCGCCTGACGGCCGAAGCCCGCGACCTGTTCCGCCGCCCGCTCGATCCGGACGCGCTGCGCCGCTTCGACGCCGTGGTGATCGATCCGCCCCGCGCCGGAGCCGAGGCGCAGATCGCCGCCCTCGCGGCCTCGGCGGTGCCGGTCGTGGCCTATGTCTCCTGCAACCCGGCGAGCTTTGCACGCGATGCCCGCCGCCTTGTGGCGGCAGGCTACCGGATGGGGACTGTGACGGTCGTGGATCAGTTCCGCTGGTCGCCCCATGTGGAGCTTGCCGCGCGCTTCGTCCGTCCCTGATCCGTTCCCCTCGCCCGAGGGCGAAGCTTGCGCTATCCTCGGGGTGAACGGCACCAGACCGGGCAGGCGACAGTGATCACCCGACGTTCCCTTCTCCTGGCGGGCGTGGCGCTCCCCCTCGGGGCCTGTGCGCCGCGGTCCAAGTTCCGCCACTATCGCGGTCCGGCCGTGACCAGCATCCGCGTCTACAAGGCCGAGCGGCGGATGGATCTGATGCATGGCGACCGCGTGCTGCGCAGCTTTGCCATCGAGCTGGGCAGCAATCCCGTGGGCCACAAGATCCAGGCCGGCGACGGGCGGACGCCCGAGGGATCCTATGTCATCGACCGGCGCAACCCGAACTCGGCCTATCACCTGTCGATCGGCATCTCCTATCCCAATGCCGAGGACCGTGCCCGCGCCGCGGCGCTGGGCGTGGATCCGGGCGGAGACATCTTCATCCATGGCACGCCGCGCGAACGGCGCCGCGATCGGGACTGGACAGCCGGCTGCATCGCCGTCAGCAACCGCGAGATGGAAGAGATCTATGCCATGGTGCAGGACGGCACGCCCATCCACATCTTCCCCTGAAGGCGGCGACAGCCGGGGACGAGGCCCATTCGGGGCCTGCATCCCGTCCGCAGGCTCTCAGGCGCCCAGGACCATCGTCCACCAGATGCGGCCCTCGGGCTCCTGGAACCAGCCGATGCCCATTCGCCGGGCCGCCGGATTCAGGATCACCTCGCGCGTGGCGGGTTCGGCAGCCCAGGCCGCCAGCGTCGTGGTATCGTTCTCGTAGGTTTCCGAGATCACCTCGCCCACGAGGCTGCCGGGATAGCCGACCCGGCGCAGCCGGTCGAGCGGGGACGAACCGTCCGAGCCGAAATGCCATGGCCGGTTCTGCACGCTCATGTCGCGGCTGTGGGTCGCGGCGGCGGTGTTGAGCAGGGGGTCGAGCGTCACCGGCGGCACGCCGCGGGCGCGACGCAGGGCGTTCAGCCCCTCCTGCATGCGGAAGGGGATGGCCTGCGCCTCGACCTCGGTGATGCGCCACAGCGTGGGCAGGGGCAACCCGTCCGAGCCCATCGGCACGGCCGGCGGCGGGGCCCCGAAGGGCCCCAGCCCCCCCCCGCAGGCCGAAAGCCCCGTCAGCGCCAGAAGCGCCAGGACCCCGCGCCGGCCAGGCGCGCCTGTCCATGCTGCCTCTGCCGCAGACCCGTCTGTCGCTGCCATGCCCTGCCCTCTTGTCCCCTGCGCCCGTGATCCGGCATCGATGCCGGTGGTCTCCATAGCGGCAGCCGCTGCGGCGTTCAAACCCCATCGCGGACAGGATCGCTCGCGTTGACGCGAGCTTGAATTGACTCCCCCCCCTGCCTGTCTGTAACCACCCTGCAGAATCCCACAAGACCATGGAGGGCGAGGCATGGCAGACGATTCGCTCTGGAGCCGCCGGCGGCTTCTGGGCACGGGCGCAGCGCCCTGGCCGCCGGGGCGACGGGACTTGCCGCACCGGCTCTGGCCCAGCAGGCGAATTCGACAGAGATGGAGGGGGGATGTCTCCTCGACCGTGCGCCACAACATCTCGAGCTTCCGGGCGCAGGACTGGCGGCCCCATTTCAGCAGCCTGACCAACGGCGCGATCCTGTGCGACCTTCAGTCGCGCGCACTCCACTTCTGGAGCGAGGACGGCACGATCTACCGTCTCTACCCGACATCCATTCCCCTCAACGAGGAACTGACCCGGCTTGGCCGGACCGAGGTGGTGGACAAGGTCGTCAATCCGCCCTGGCGCCCCACCCCCTCCATGCGCGAGCGCAACCCGGACTGGCCGGAATTCGTCCCCGGCGGGGATCCGATGAATCCCCTCGGCCCCTATGCGCTCTATCTGAGCTGGCAATACTACCGCATCCACGGCACGCATGACACGCGCAAGATCGGGCGGCGTTCGTCGAATGGCTGCATCGGCCTCTACAACGAACATATCGCCGAACTCTTCCAGCTCGCCAAGGTCGGCACGCAGGTGCTTCTGATCTGACAAGGCCGGTGCCTGGCGGAATCGCTCGCGCCCCCGGCCCGGCCGGGGGCGTTGGCGTTTCAGGCATCGAGATGGGCCACCTCGAGCGCATTGGCCTGGATGAATTCCCGCCGCGGCTCCACGGCATCGCCCATCAGACGGGCGAAGATGTCCTCTGCTTCGGCCAGATCGTCGATGCGCACCTGCAGGAGGGTGCGGGCCTCCGGGTCGAGCGTCGTTTCCCAGAGCTGTTCGGGATTCATCTCACCCAGACCCTTGTAGCGCTGCAGCGTGAGGCCCTTCTCGCCTTCGGCGAGAATCGCGCGCAACAGATCCAGGGGGCCCATGACCGGCTGGCTGCGATCCTTGCGCAGAAGGGTGGCCGGCTCGCCATAGATCTCGGCCAGCGCATCGCTGTGGCTGCCGAGGCGGCGGCTTTCGCCGGCGCGCATCATCGCCCCGTCGAGCAGGCGCACCTCCTCCACCCCGCGCAGGGTGCGGCTGAGGCGGATGCCGAGGTCCTGCGTGACCCGGCCCTGCCAGCCGCGCTCGTATTCGGGGGCGATGCGGTCGAGCCGCCGGGCCACGCGCTCGGCCACGCCCTGCAGATCGGCATCCACCGCCCCCGTGCGGAAGGCCCCGGCGATGGCGGCCTGTTCGAGGATGGGGCGGCTGTGATGCGGCGGATAGGCATCGAGAGACCGCTTGACCGCGCGCGCCTCCTCGATGACGCGCAGCAGATCCGCGCCCGCGATCTCCATGCCCGATCCCAGCCGCAGCACTGCGCCTTCGGCGCCCTGCTTGATCAGGTAATCCTCGAGCGCCGCCTGGTCCTTGAGATAGACCTCGGACTTGCCGCGGCTCACCTTGTAGAGCGGGGGCTGGGCGATGTAGAGATGCCCCTTCTCGATCAGTTCGGGCATCTGGCGGAAGAAGAAGGTCAGCAGCAGCGTGCGGATATGGGCGCCGTCCACATCCGCATCCGTCATGATGACGACCTTGTGGTAGCGCAGCTTGCTGATGTCGAATTCGTCGCGCCCGATCCCGGTTCCGAGCGCCATCACGAGATTGCCGATCTCCTGCGAGCTGAGCATCCGGTCGAAACGGGCCCGCTCCACATTGAGGATCTTGCCGCGCAGCGGCAGCACGGCCTGGGTGCGCCGGTCGCGTCCCGTCTGGGCGCTGCCCCCGGCCGAATCGCCCTCCACCAGGAACAGTTCGGAACGCGCCGGATCCTTCTCCGAACAGTCCTTGAGCTTGCCGGCCAGATAGTTGACATCCATGGCGGATTTGCGGCGGGTGAGCTCGCGCGCCTTGCGCGCGGCTTCGCGCGCCAGCGCCGCCTCGACGATCTTGCCGATGATGGCCTTCGCGGCCTGGGGATTTTCCTCGAACCATTCGGCCAGCTTCTCGCCCACCAGACCCTCGACCGCCGGACGGACCTCGGAGGAGACGAGCTTGTCCTTGGTCTGGCTGCTGAACTTGGGATCGGGCACCTTGACCGACAGCACGCAGGTCAGCCCCTCGCGCGCGTCGTCGCCGGTGAAGTCCACCTTCTCGCGGCGGGCGATCCCCGAATCCTGGGCGTATTTCGTGAGCGTCCGCGTCAGCGCCGCCCGAAAGCCCTGCAGATGCGTGCCGCCGTCGCGCTGGGGGATGTTGTTGGTGAAGGGCAGCACCGTTTCGTGGTAGCTGTCGTTCCACCACATCGCCACCTCGACGCCGATCCCGTTGCGTTCGCCCAGGATATGGATGGGCTCGGGGATCATGGGCTGCTTGGAGCGGTCGAGATACCGGACGAATTCGCGCAGCCCGCCCTCGTAATGGAGTTCCACGCGCTGCAGCTCGGCCCCGCGATTGTCCTCGAGCGTGATGCGCACGCCCGAATTGAGGAAGGCGAGCTCGCGCAGGCGTGTCTCGAGGGTGCGGAAACTGTAGTCGAGATTGGCGAAGGTCCCGTCCGGGCGGTTCGTCTTGGCCGAGGCGAGAAAGCGCACCTCGGTCCCCGTCTCGCCGGGCGCCTCGCGCACGACATGCAGGGGGATCACCGTCTCGCCGTTCTCGAAGCGGGCGTAATGCTCCTTGCCGTCCCGCCAGATGCGCAGGTCGAGCCAGTCCGACAGCGCATTGACGACCGAGACGCCAACCCCGTGCAGCCCGCCCGAGACCTTGTAGCTGTTCTGGTCGAACTTTCCGCCTGCATGGAGCTGGGTCATGATGACCTCGGCCGCCGAGATGCCCTCCTCCTTGTGGATGTCCACAGGGATGCCGCGGCCGTTGTCGCGCACCGAGACGGAACTGTCGGCATGGATGCGCACGCGCACCTCGGTGGCGTGGCCGGCCAGCACCTCGTCGATGCCGTTGTCCACCACCTCATAGACCATGTGATGGAGGCCCGAACCGTCGTCGGTATCGCCGATATACATGCCCGGGCGCTTGCGGACGGCATCGAGTCCCTTGAGAACCTTGATGGAATCGGCGCCATAGGCCGCGGCGGCGGCGGTCTTGGGAGACATCGGGGGAACCCTTCGGAAAACCTGCGGTCTTATAGGGGAGGGTGGGGGGAATGTCACGTCTCCACCCCCTCTTCCCGCCCTCGCAGAGATGGCAAGCAAGGGGCCGGAATGCCAGAGGCGGGGCGCATCGGGAAAAGCGGGCGAGGGGTCCGCCGCCCTCCGGTCCTTCCGCAGCGCCATGAAATCCGCCCTCGTGCCGGCCTCCTCATCCGACCTCAAATATCCCGGGGGTGCGGGGGCAGAGCCCCCGCCTCGCGCGGTTCTCCCACGGGGCGTTCCGGACCGTCGGCCGTCCTGCCGCCCTCATCCCGTCGGCAGGGTCAGCGCGCCATCGGGCCCCAAGGGCCAGAAGGGGTTGTGCGCCAGCTCCCAGACATGGCCGTCGGGATCGGCGAACTGCCCGGCATAGCCCCCCCCAGGACATGCTCTGCGGGGCCTTGAGGGGACGCGCTCCAGCCTTCATGGCCCGTTCCCAGGCACGGTCCACCTCGTCCTCGTCATGGAAGTTCTGCGACAGCACCGCCGCCCCGGTCCCCAGATCGCCCTCTTCCCGGCCCTGGTCGCGGGCCATCTCGTGCAGCCGGTAGAGCGCAAAGGCCACGCCGCCGCGCAGCTGATAGGCCGCCATGTCGCCGGTCTCGCGCACGGGATGCCAGCCCAGAGCGGCATAGAAGGCCTTGGCGCGGTCGAGGTCGCGCACGCCAAGCGTGATCAGGGTCACCCGCTGATCGGGCAGGATGTCGCGGCTCATGGATGCATCCTCATGGAGGGCGCCTCTCCGTCAGGGTGGTCGTTCCGCCCGCCTCGGCGGCCTCCCAATATTGCGCCATCCCGCCCAGTTCCGCAAACAGCGCAGGCTCGGTGCCCGTCAGGAAGGCCTGCAGGCGAAGGGCGACCAGTTCGTCATAGAGGGCGGCACGGCGGTGCCGATCCAGATGCGCCGCCACCTCGTCGAGCAGCAGCAGCGGTGCGCGGCCGCGCCGGGCCAGCGCGCGGGCATTGGCCAACACCAGCGACAGCAGCAGCGCCTTCTGCTCGCCGGTGGAGCAGTCGCGTGCCGCCACGCCCTTGGCGGCCCAGACGGCCTCCAGATCGGCGCGATGCGGCCCCAGAAGCGACCGCCCCGCCGCCATGTCCTGCCGCCGGCCACGCGCCAGGGCCTCGGCAAAGGCCGCCTCGTCCTCGGGAGGGGCCTCTCCGGGATAGGTCACGGCCAGGGCGGCCGCCGGAAAGCCCGTCTCCGCCTCGGCCTGCGCCGCCGCCAGAACCGCCACCGTCCCGGCCCGGTTCCGCGCCAGCCGCGTGCCCGCCCCGGCCATCTGCGCCTCGAGAACCGCATACCAGTGCCCGTCCCGCACTCCGTCCCGCAGCAGGCGGTTGCGTTCGCGCAGCGCCTTCTCATAGGCCAGCGCGGCCTCGGCATGATCGGGAAAGAGGCTCATCGCCGCGCGGTCGAGAAAGCGCCGCCGTCCCTCCGCACCTTCGGTCCAGAGCCGGTCCATCGCCGGCACGAGCCACAGCACGGGCAGAAGCCGCGCCAGATCGGTCTGCAGCGCGGCCTTGCCGTCCAGGCGGACCCGGCGCGAGGTCTCGGCAGGATCGAGGCCCGTCTCGATCTCGCGCGGGCCCTCGGGCGTCTCGAGGATGGCCGCGACCCGCCAGCCCCCGCTTCCGCCGCGGCGCGCCAGCTCGGCCGCCCCCGCCCCGCGCAGGCCCCGTCCCGGCGACAGGAACGAGACGGCCTCGAGCAGATTGGTCTTGCCCGCGCCATTCGCCCCCCAGAGCGCCACGATCCGCCCGTCAAGGAGAAGCCGCGCCCGCGCATGCGAGCGGAACTCCGACAGGGAGAGGGCGGATAGATGCGTGGCCGCTCCCTTTCCGGTCACATCCGCGGTCACACCCGCATCGGCATGACGACATAGAGCGCCGAAGGATCGTCGCCCTCGCGCATCACCGTGGGATCGGCCGGAGAGTTGAACAGGAAGACGGCGTTCTCGCGCTCGACCTGATGGGCGATCTCCAGCAGGTAACGGGCGTTGAAGCCGATCTCCAGCCGGTCATCGCCATAGGCCACGGCCAGTTCCTCCTCGGCCATGCCCGAATCGGGGGCATTGACGGTCAGCACGAGGCGGTCCTCCTCGAGCGCGAGCTTGACCGCGCGGGAGCGTTCGGAAGAGACGGTGGCCACACGGTCCACGGCGGCGGCGAACTCCTTCGCATCCACCTCGAGCCGCCGGGGATTGGCCTGGGGAATGACCCGGGCATAATCCGGGAAGGTGCCGTCGATCACCTTGGAGGTCAGCTGGATCGAGGGCGTCTCGAAGCGGATCTTGGTCTCCGAGACGGAGACGCGGATCATCGTCTCATCCTCGTCCAGGAGCTTGCGCAGCTCGGTCACGGTCTTGCGCGGGACGATCACGCCGGGCATGCCGTCGGCCCCCTCGGGCAGGTCGGCATCGATCCGGGCGAGGCGATGTCCGTCGGTGGCCACGGCGCGCAACCGCCGTCCCCCCTCGCCCTCGGCGACGTGGAAATAGACACCGTTGAGGTAATAGCGCGTCTCGTCGGTGGAGATGGCGAATTTCGCCTTGTCGAAAAGCCGGCGCAGCAGCGGGGCAGGGGCCTCGAAGCCGGTGGTGTAATCGGGCGAGGCCATCTGCGGAAAGTCCTCGGGGGGCAGCGTCGCCAGATGGAAGGTGGAACGGCCAGAGGCCACGGTCAGCCGCCCCCCCCGCCCTGGCTGGACAGCAGGACCTGCGCCCCGTCGGGCAGCTTGCGGACGATCTCGTTGAGCATGACGGCGCCCACGGTCGTGGCGCCGGGTTGCTCCACCTGCGCCGGCGCGCGGTTCACCACCTCCACATCGAGATCGGTGGCCCGCAGGCGGACCTCATCCCCTTCGGCCTCGATGAGGAGATTGGCAAGGATGGGAATGGTGTTGCGCCGCTCGACCACCGATTGCGCCTGCGCCACCGCGCGGGCAAGCGCGGCGCGCTCGATGCTGACCTTCATCCCTCTTTCTCCCTTGCCACTCCGGGAGGCCGACCCTGACAGGCTTCGGCGCATCCCTCAAGGGCCTCAGTGCCCTTCGAGCACCCGCCGCAGGGTTGCCACATCCTCGGCCAGCTGCGGATCCTCGGCCATCAGGGCCTCGATGCGGCGCACGCCATGCAGCACGGTGGTGTGATCGCGCCCGCCGAAGCGCCGACCGATATCGGGCAGCGAGCGCGTCGTCAGGGCCTTGGCCAGATACATCGCCACCTGCCGCGGTCGGGCGAACCCCTTGAGGCGCCGGTTCCCCACCAGATCGGCATGGCGGATGCCGTAATGTTCGGCGACGCGGCGCTGGATCTCCTCGACGCTCACCCGGCGGTCGGCGGCGCGCAGCAGATCGGCCAGGCTCTCGCGCGCCATCTCCACGGTGATCTCGCGCCGCACGAGCTGGCCCTGCGCCACGAGCCGGGTGAGCGCCCCTTCGAGGACGCGCAGGCTTGCGGTGATGCGCTGGGCCAGGAATTCGAGCACCTCCTCGCCGATGCGCAGGGCGGGATCGGCGGCCTGCGCCTGTTCGAGCTTCAGGCGCAGGACAGCGAGGCGCAGGGCCTCGGTCGGGGGGCTGGATCTGGACCACCAGTCCCGCCTGCAGGCGCGAGGCCACGCGTTCGTCAAGATGGGCGATCTCGGCCGGGGCGCGATCGGCCGACAGCACGATGCGCCGGCCCTGATCGAAGAGCGCGTTGAAGGAATGGAAGAATTCCTCCTGCGTCGATTCCTTGCCGGCAAGGAACTGGATATCGTCCACAAGCAGCACATCGAGGGCGCGGACCGCGGCCTTGAAGTCCATCATCCGCCGCTCGCGCAGGGCGGTCACGAAGCGGACCATGAACTGTTCCGCCGACAGGTAGAGGACACGCAAGCCCGGATCGCTCTCGCGCAGCCGATGGGCGGTGGCCTGCAGCAGATGCGTCTTGCCCAGGCCCACCCCGCCATGGAGGAAGAGCGGATTGAAGCCTGCCTCGCCCGAGGCGACCCGCAGGGCCGCGGCATGGGCCAGCGCATTGGGCGCACCGACGGCAAAGCGCTCGAAGGTCAGGCGCGGATCGAGGCGGCACTCCTCCTCCGCCGGCGGGCGCAGCGCGGCCGGCGGGGCAGGGGGCATCCCGGCCGCCCGGCCAGCCCCGGCAGCGGCTCCGGTCAGGGCAGCGGGAGAGGCCGTCGCCACCTCGATCCGGTGAGCCCGGCCGCCGGCCTGGGCAAGGGCACCCAGGATCTCCTCGCCCAGGCTGCGGGCGACATAGGAGCCGAGAAAGGCCGTCGGCGCCTCGAGGCGGGCAACGCCGCCCTCGATGGTCACAAGGCGCAAGGGGGCGATCCAGCTCTGGAAGCTGGCCGCCCCGAGGCGGTCGCGCAGGGCGGTCCGGGCGCGCTCCCACAGTCCGGTCCCGGCCGGCGCTGTCCCACCGGCCAGTGCAGCGTGCAATCCGCCTTCCGCAAGGCCCGCCCGGAAGCCGAATTCTGCTGCGCCATCCGCCATCGTCTTGCCCTCCATCCGTGAAGCGGGCCGGCGGCCCGCGCGGTCCCCCCCGGAGGACCACTTGCCAAGCATGCGGCCCGTGCCGTGGCCCCGGAGGGGAAAGAGGGCCTGTGCGGCAGGCGCACAGAACCGTGGCCCGCCCATGGCAGGGCGGACCCGTCATCGCGGATCGGCGCCTCATGGCGCAGGGCGGACCTGGCAGGGTCCGGGCCTGCGGGCCCCGTCCCTTCGCCGTGGCAGCGGCCGGGACAGCGGGACCATCGCGCCGATTCCTCATTCCCCCAGGAACGACCGGAATCGCCCGCAGAGGATTCCAAGACGGGGGGCGCCCCGCAACCGGACAATGCGCTTGACCACCCCGCGCGCGACAGCGAATCAGCGGGGGGAGGGACGGCTTGGGCCGAATCCTGAAGAGTCGGCCCGAGTCGCGTCACAGGACTGTGACAGTCCGGTGACGCTGCCGGAAAGAGTTGCAGGACCACCCATGCGGAGGGAACCGGCAGGCGGACGCCGGGGGCGCCGGACGGGGGCGCCGGACGGGGGCGCCGGAACGGAAACCGCTGACGCAAACCGCGGGAGGGAGCCGCGGAAGGGGATGGCGACGCCCCTCTCGGACATGGGCCAGGGCGCATGCGAAAGGGGCGTGCCCTTGCAGGACACGCCCCCTGTGTGATCACGCTGTCCGGGCCCGGCAGCGCTGCCGGACCTGTCCCGGTCAGGCGCCGGACTGCTCGGCGGGCTGGGCGGCAGGCTGGGCGGCAGCCTGAAGGCCGATCGCCTTCACCCGGGCCGACAGGCGGGACATCTTGCGCGCGGCGGTGTTCTTCTTGACGACCCCCTTGGAGACACCGCGCATCAGTTCGGGCTGGGCGGCGCGCAGAGCCTCGCGGGCACGGGCATGATCGCCCGCGGCGATCGCCTCCTCGACCTTGCGGAGGAAGGTGCGGATGCGCGAACGGCGCTGCTTGTTGATCGCATAGCGGGCCACGCTCTGGCGGGCGCGCTTGGCGGATTGGGGCGTGTTGGCCATGAGTCCTGTGATCCCGCGGATGGCGAGTGAAACCTGAGGCCGCGTCCCTAGACGCCGCCGCCGCCCATGTCAACCGCCCCCAGGGGCCGAATCGCCCCCGATCCGGCCTAATGCTGGCAGCGCGGGCAATAGAAGCTGGACCGCCCCCCCTGGACGATCCGCCGCAGGGGGGTGGCGCAGTCCGGGCAGGGTTCGCCCGCACGGCCATAGACGCGGAAGGCGTGCTGGAACAGGCCCAGCTCGCCATCCGGCCGACGATGATCCCGCAGCGAGGCGCCCCCCGCCTCCACCGCCTCCCCGAGCACGGCGCGGATCGCCTGGGCAAGCCGGTCGAGCCGCGCCCGTCCGATGCGGCCGGCGGGACGGGCGGGATGGATGCCCGCCCGATGCAGCGCCTCGCAGGCATAGATGTTGCCCACCCCGGCAAGCAGACGCTGATCGAGCAGCGCGGCCTTGACCGGCCCGCGTCGCCCGGCGAAAGCCCGTGCCAGCACGGCGCCGGAAAATCCCTCCTCCAGCGGCTCGGGGCCGAGATCGCACAGCAGCGGATGCTCCTCCAGACGCGCCGTCGGCCACAGGTCGAGCAGGCCGAAACGGCGTGCATCGTTGAAGGTCACGCGCAGGCCGCCTTCCAGATGCAGCACGACATGATCGTGGGGAGAACCCTCCCGCGCCTCCGCACCCGCCCCGGCCGCCGCCATGCCGTGGACATATTCGCCCAGCACGCGCCCCCCTACCAGCATCCGCCCCGACATCCCCAGATGGGCGATCAGCGTCTCGCCGCGATCAAGATGGATCAGCAGATACTTGGACCGCCGGCCGAGCGTCAGCACGCGCGCACCCGTCAGACGCTGGCCCAGCCCTTCGGGAAAGGGGCGGCGCAGACCCTCGCGGCGGATCTCGGCGGCCTCGATGCGGCGCCCCTCCATCACCGGCAGGAGGCCGCGCCGCACCGTCTCGACTTCGGGCAGCTCGGGCATGGATCGGCTCCCTTTCCGCGGCGGGCGGCCTCCTATAAGGACCGGAACCGGACCGGGCAAGCCTTGCGCGCGGGCCGAAAGGCCCCATGTCCCGCCCGGAGGATCCCGACCGGAGGATGGAGACAGCCTTGCCCGACTTTCCCGATCCTGCCCGTCCCCCGCCGCCTTGCGCAGACCGCCGCCGGAGGCGCCGACCCCTCATCCCCTGACGGGAAATCCTCCACAGGGTCATCCACAGGATCATCCACAGGGTCATTCACAGGATCGTCCGGGGAATCGCCCCCGGGCGGAGAGGCCCCCGCCACCACCCATTTCGGCTTCGAGACCATCCCCGAGACCGACAAGGCGCGGCGCGTGCGCGGCGTGTTCGAATCCGTCGCCTCGCGCTATGATCTGATGAACGACCTGATGTCGGGCGGCCTGCACCGGCTGTGGAAGGATGCCGCGGTGGACTGGCTCGCCCCGCGCCCCGGCATGGCCGTGCTCGATGTCGCAGGAGGGACCGGCGACATCGCCTTCCGCATCCTCCGCCGGGCTCCGACGGCGCGCGTCACGGTGCTCGATCTGACGCCTGCGATGCTCGAGGAGGGGCGGCGGCGGGCGGCAGCGCGGGGGATCGCGGGCCTGTCCTGGGTTGCGGGAGATGCCATGGCGCTGCCCTTCCCGGACCGCAGCTTCGACGCCTGGACCATCGCCTTCGGCATCCGCAACGTCACCCGCCCCGAAGCCGCCCTGGCCGAGGCCTTCCGTGTGCTGCGCCCCGGCGGACGGCTGATGGTGCTCGAATTCTCGCGGGTCGGCGTGCCCCTGCTGGAACGGGCCTATGACCTCTATTCCTTCCATGTCATCCCGGCGATGGGACAGGCCGTGACGGGCGATCGCGAATCCTACCGCTATCTGGTCGAATCGATCCGCCGCTTCCCCGATCAGGAGAGCTTCCTCGGGATGATCCGGGCGGCCGGCTTCGAACGGGCGCGGTATCGCAACCTGACGATGGGCGTGGCCTGCCTGCATTCGGCCTGGAAGATCTGAATGGGCATACTCTCGGCCATCCCGCAGCTGATCCGCACGGGCGCGACCTTCGAACGGGCGGGGGCGCTGGCGCTCGTGCTCGAATCGCTCGGGGCCTCGCCCCTCCTGCGGGGGACGGTGCGGGCGCTGGTCTGGCCCTTGCGCTGGGCCGGGCGGCGGGGCGACCCGGCGCTGCCCCCCCTCGCCCGGGCGCTGACCGCGATGGGACCGGCCTTCATCAAGTTCGGCCAGATCCTCTCCACCCGGCCTGATGTCGTGGGCACGCGCCTTGCCGCACAGCTCCGCCTGCTGCAGGACCGCTTGCCGCCCTTCCCGCAGGAGGCCGCCCGCGCCGTCATCGCCCGCGAACTCGGCCTGCCGGTCGAGGCGCTGTTCTCCGAATTCTCCGAACCGGTCGCCGCGGCCTCGCTCGCCCAGGTCCACAGGGCGCGGCTGCGCGCCACCGGAGAGCCGGTCGCCGTCAAGGTCCTGCGCCCGGGGATCGAACGGGCCTTCCGCCGCGACATCGACGGGATGCGCCTGATCGCCCGCCTGCTCGATCTGATCCCCGCCAGCCGGCGGCTGCGCCCGCTCGATGTCGTGGATCATTTCGAAGGCGTGGTGCGGGGCGAGCTGGATCTGCGGCTCGAGGCCGCTGCCGCCTCCGAATTCGCGGCCAACACCGCCGGGGATGCGGGCTTCCGCGTGCCGGCCGTGCGCTGGCCCGAAACGGGGCGGCGCGTGATGACGCTCGACTGGGTGGACGGCATCCCGGCGGGCGATCCCGAGGCGATCCGTGCCGCCGGCCATGACCTGCCCGCCCTGGCCGAGCGCGTGCTCCAGCTCTTTCTCAGACATGCCCTGCGTGACGGCTATTTCCACGCCGACATGCATCAGGGCAACCTGAAGATCGCCGCCGACGGGGCAATCGTCGCCTATGACTTCGGCATCATGGGACGCATCGACGACTACACCCGCCGCGTCTATGCCGAGATCCTCTGGGGCTTCATCCGCCGCGACTACCGCCGCGTGGCCGAGGTCCATTTCGAGGCCGGCTATGTGCCGGCGGACCGCAGTGTGGAGGCCTTCGCCCAGGCGCTGCGCGCAGTGGGAGAGCCGATCTTCGGCATGGATGCCAGCCGCATCTCGATGGGGCGGCTGCTGACCCATCTCTTCGAGGTGACCGAACGTTTCGGGATGCAGACCCGGACCGAGCTGATCCTGCTGCAGCGCACCATGGTGGTGGTCGAGGGGGTGGCCCGCTCGCTCGATCCGCATGTGGATATCTGGCGCGCCGCCGCCCCCGTGGTCGAGGACTACATCCGCGCAAGCCTTGGGCCGCAGGCCGTCGCGCGCGATCTGTGGCGGGCGGCGCGCGTCCTGGCCCGCCTGTCGCCGCATCTGCCGCAGATCGCCCGGGATGCGCTGACCCCTGAACGGTCTGCCCATGGGGGACGGCGGACATCCCGGCTTGCGCCGCTGCTCTGGATGGGCCTCGGGGGGGCGATCGCGCTGCTGGGGGTGGCGGCGGGCGCGGGGCTCTAGCGTCCCGAAAGCCGGGCGAGCAGCTCGTCGAGCTGGTCGAGATCGCGATAGGCGATCGTGAGACGCCCGCCCCCGTCCCGTCCGTGCCGGATCGTCACCGGCATGCCGAGATTCGCCGACAGGTCCTCCTCGACGGCGCGGGTGTCGGGATCATGCGCCGCGCGGCGGGCGGCGGCACGGTGGGCCGGATCGGGATCCCTCGCCAGCTTTTCCGCCTCGCGCGCGCTCAGCCGCCGTTCGGCGATGCGCCGGGCGAGTTCGACCGCACGGGGATGACCGATCAGGGGCCGGACATGACCCGCTGTCAGCTGGCCCTCCTGCACCATCGCCTGCACTTCCTCGGGCAGCTGGAGCAGGCGCATCTGGTTGGCGATATGGCTGCGGCTCTTGCCCAGGGCCTCGGCCACCTGCTCCTGCGTATGGCCGAAGCGTTCGATCAGCGCACGATAGGCGGCCCCCTCCTCGATGGGGTCGAGATCGGCACGCTGGACATTCTCGATGACCGCCACCTCGGCCATCTCCGCATCCGAATAGTCCCGCACGAGGACCGGCACCAGCGACAGGCCCGCCCGCTGGGCCGCCCGCCAGCGCCGTTCGCGGCGACGATCTCCCAGCTCTCGCCTCCCCGGCCATCGCGGCGGGGGCGCACGATCAGCGGCTGGATGATGCCCCGCCGCCGGATCGAGGCGGCAAGCTCCTCCAGCGCCTCCTCGTCGAAGCGGCGCCGCGGCTGGCCGGGTTGGGATGGATCGCCTCCACGGGCAGCATCCGATCGGGCGCGGGGGGCGGTCGGGGCGCCATCGGCGGCCTGGGCACCCAGATCCGCCATCAGCGCCGAGAGACCGCGTCCGAGACCGCGGCGGATCGTCTTGTCGGCCATGGGCAATCCTCCTCAGGCGGTCTCGCGGGACATCAGTTCCTCGGCCAGCGCGCGATAGGCCGTCGCCCCTGCCGAGGAGGGATCGTAATCCAGCACCGACAGGGCATGCGAGGGGGCCTCCGACAGGCGCACATTGCGCGGGATCACCGTCCGGAACACCAGATCCCCCAAATTCTCGCGCGCGTCCTGCTCCACCGCCTGCGACAGCGTCGTGCGCCGGTCCACCATGGTCAGGGCCACCCCCTCGATGCGCAGCGAGGGATTGGCGCTCTGCCGGACCTCGCGGATCGTCAGCATGAGCTGCGAAAGCCCCTCGAGCGCGAAGAACTCCGACTGGAGCGGCACCAGGACGGCATGTGCCGCCACCAGCGCATTCACGGTCAGGATGTTGAGCGAGGGGGGACAGTCGATCAGGACATAGTCGAGGCCGAGCCCGTCCATCGCCGGCTGGCGCAGCGCCCCGCGCAGCAGGGCCGCCCGACCCGGCCGCCCGGCCAGATCGGTATCGGCCGAGGACAGATCGGGCGAGGCCGGGACGATCGACAGACCGGCACCCCCGTCGGCTGTGCCGCCTCGGCAGGGCTGGCCCCCCCCGTCAGCAGGTCATAGGCGGTCCGCTCGCGCGCCTCGGGCGGAATGCCGAGCCCGGTCGAGGCATTGCCCTGCGGATCGAGATCCACAAGCAGCACCCGCCGCTCGCGCCGGGCCAGCGCAGCGCCCAGATTGATCGCCGTGGTCGTCTTGCCCACGCCCCCCTTCTGGTTGGCGATGGCGATGATGCGGGGGCGGCGCGCAGGCTCAGGCATCGGTGCGGGCAGACTCCAGATCGGTAAGGCGCAGGAGGCGCGCGTCAGGGTCGGTCGCCGAAGGCCGGCTGTCCAGAGCGAAACGCCATCCGGCCGCCCGTGCAGCCTCCACCTCGGCTGCCCAGCCGCGCCCCTTGGGCAGCAGGGCCGTCCCCCCGGGGGCCAGATGGCGGGCCACCAGCGGCAGCAGCTTCGGCAGGGGGCGGAGCGCCCGCGCCGAGACGATCTCGGCACCCTGTGGCGGGGCCTGTTCGGACCGCTGGTCGAGAACCGTCACATCCACCCCCATGGCGCGCGCCGCCTCGCGCAGGAAGGCACATTGCGGCCGTCGCTTTCGATCAGGGTGACGGCGGGGCGGCCCGTCCCGGCCGCAAGGGCAGCGATCACGAGGCCCGGAAACCCGCCCCCCGATCCCAGATCCACCCAGGTTCGCGCCTCTGGCGGCGCGAGCGGCCAGAGCTGGGCCGAATCGGCGATGTGGCGCGTCCAGAGCTCGGCCGCCGTCGAGGGGGCGACCAGGTTGATGCGCACCGTCCATTTCCGCACCAGCGCCTCGAGCGTCTCGAGCCGCGCCAGCACGGCGGGGGGCACAGCAACCCCCGCAAGCGCGCGCGGCGGGGCGTTCATGCCGCCTCCCGCGCCTTGAGCCGGGCCGCCAGCAGCAGCAGCGCCGCCGGCGTCATGCCGTCGATCTGGGCGGCGTGGCGCAGGGTCGCCGGGCGCAGCCGCTCAAGCTTCTGGCGCAGCTCGAAGGACAGGCCCGGAATCGCGGCATAGTCGAGATCGGGCGGCAGGCGGCGGGCCTCCTCGCGCTTGAGGGCCTCGGCGTCGCGGGCCTGCCGGTCGAGATACTGGGCATATTGCGCCTCGCGCCTGAGCTGGGCCTGCACCCAGGGGGCCGGCAGGACCAGCGTGGGATCGAGCGCGGCCAGATGCTCCCATCCCGCATCGGCCAGCGCCAGCACCCCGAGCCCGTCCCGTGTCTCTCCGTCGGGGGCAAGGTTGAGCCCCGCCGCATGCAGGCGGCGCGCCGTGAAGCGGCGGGCGCGCAGATCGCTCCGCGCCGCCTCGAGCGCCTCCATCTTCGCGGCAAAGGCGGCCCAGCGCGCCTCTCCGACCAGGCCCCATTCCCGCGCCGCCGGCGTCAGCCGCTGATCGGCATTGTCGGCGCGCAGGGACAGGCGGAATTCCGCGCGCGAGGTGAACATGCGGTAGGGTTCGCTCACGCCGCGGCTCACGAGGTCGTCGATCATCACGCCGATATAGGACGTGGCGCGCGAGAACTCGACCGGCCCCTCGCCCTTCGCCTCGCGCGCGGCGTTGAGCCCGGCGACAAGGCCCTGCGCCGCCGCCTCCTCATAGCCCGTGGTGCCGTTGATCTGCCCGGCCAGGAACAGCCCCGGCAAGGCCTTGAGCGCCAGCGCAGGGGTCAGCGCGCGGGGATCCACATAGTCGTATTCGATGGCGTAGCCAGGCTGGGTGATGACGGCCCGCTCGAGCCCGGCGATGGAGCGCACATAGGCCTCCTGCACCTCCGCCGGCAGCGAGGTGGAGATCCCGTTGGGATAGACCGTGTCGTCATCAAGCCCCTCGGGCTCGAGAAAGACCTGATGGCTGTCCTTGTCGGCAAAGCGCACCACCTTGTCCTCGATCGAGGGGCAGTAGCGCGGCCCCACCCCGGCGATATGCCCGCCATACATGGCCGAGCGGTGGAGGTTGTCGCGGATGATGGCATGGGTCACGGAATTGGTGCGGGTGATGCCGCAGGCGATCTGCGGCACGACGGGACCCTCCGACAGGAAGGAGAGCATCACCGGATCCTCGTCGCCCGGCTGCATCTCGAGCCGGTCCCAGGCGATGGTCCGCCCGTCGAGCCGCGGCGGCGTGCCGGTCTTGAGACGGCCCATCGGCAGGCCGAGGCCGTAGAGCCGATCGGCCAGTGCCTTCGAGGGCGGCTCGCCCAGGCGGCCGCCGGGGCGGGAACGGTCGCCGACATGGATGACGCCGTTGAGGAAGGTCCCCGTGGTCAGCACCACCGCGCGCGCGCGGATCGCCGATCCGTCCGCCAGGCGCAGTCCCGCGGCGCGTCCGCCCTCGAGGATCAGATCCGCGGCCTCGCCCTCGATCACGGTCAGTCCGGCGCAGGCGCGGGTCATGGCCTGCACGGCCTCGCGGTAGAGGCGGCGATCGGCCTGCGTCCGCGGCCCCTGCACGGCCGGCCCCTTGGAGCGGTTGAGCAGGCGGAACTGGATGCCGGCGGCATCCGCGGCGCGCCCCATCACGCCGTCCATAGCATCCACCTCGCGCACGAGATGGCCCTTGCCGAGGCCGCCGATGGCGGGATTGCAGGACATCGTCCCGATCGCATCGGCCTTCAGCGTCACCAGGGCGGTGCGCGCACCCAGACGCGCCGCCGCATGGGCGGCTTCGGTGCCGGCATGGCCGCCGCCCACCACGACGACGTCGAAATCCGAACCCTCGGGCTGTTTCACGTGAAACATCGCCTCACTTGCCGATGCAGAACCGCTGGAAGATCGCCCCCAGTATATCTTCCGTCCCGACCCGGCCCACAAGGGCATCGAGCGCCGCCAGGGCGCGGCGCAACGCCTCGCCGGCCAGTTCGGGGGCGGCGCCCGCCCGGGCCAGGGCCTCGGCCTCGCGCAGGGCGGCCGCGCCCTCGGCCATCGCATGGGCATGGCGTGCGGTCAGGCCCGCCCCCAGCGCCGCGGTGCGGGCCGAGAGACGGCGGGCGATCTCGGCCACCAGCGCCTCTACCCCTTCGCCCGTCAGACCCGAGATGCCGGGCCCCTCTCCGGCCAGGCGGTCCGCCTGCGCGCGCAGCACGATGTCGTCCGGCCCCTCGGCCGGCCGCGGCCCGTCCGGCAGGACGAGATGCACCCGCAGATCGGCGGCCGCGGCCCGGGCCCGGGCCCGCTCACCCCCCATCCGCTCCACGCTGTCCGCGGTCTCGCGCAGGCCCGCCGTGTCGAGCAGCGTCACCGGCATCCCGTCAAGCACCATGCGCAGCTCGATCACGTCGCGCGTGGTGCCCGCAACATCGGAGACGAGCGCCGCCTCGCGCCCCGCAAGGCGGTTGAGCAGCGTGGACTTGCCGGCATTGGGCGGCCCGACGATGGCAACTTCGAAGCCCTCGCGCAGCCGCTCGGCCAGACGGGCCCCGCGGGCCTCGGCCTCCAGCTCGCCGGCGATCTCGCCGCACAACCGGGCGATCTCGGGCAGGGCTTCGGGGATGTCCTCCTCGGCAAAGTCGATCATCGCCTCGGTGAGGGCGGCCGCCTGCAGGAGTCGTTCGCGCCAGTCCTCGGCCCGCTTTCCGAGCGCGCCCTGGAACACCCGCATCGCCTGGCGGCGCTGGGCCTCGGTCTCGGCCTCCAGAAGGGCCGACAGACCCTCGATCCGCGCCAGATCCAGCCGGCCATGGGCCAGGGCGCGCTGTGCGAATTCGCCCGGAGCAGCCAGCCGCAGCCCCCGCTGGCGCCCGAGCGCGCCCAGGATCGCCGCCACCGCCGCCGGCGAGCCATGGCCCTGGATCTCGGCCGTCTCCTCGCCGGTGAAGCTGCGCCCCTCGGCAAAGGTCAGGATCAGCGCCTCGTCGAGCGGCTCGCCCGTCTCATCGCGCAGGATCCGCAGCGCCCGGCCATGAACCGGCAGCGGTCCCCCGGCCAGCGCCTCGACCGCCTCCCGCGCGCGCGGACCCGAAAGGCGAATCACCGCGATTCCCGACCGGCCCGGCGGCGTGGCCGGGGCAAAGATCGTGTCCGCCGGCGGATCCCCCCGGCGGACCTCTTCCGGCGCCGTCCCGTCAGGCATTCATGCTGTCGAAGAAGTCGGCGTTGTTCTTGGTCTGCTTGAGCTTGGACAGCAGGAACTCGATGGCATCGGTCGTGCCCATCGGGTTGAGGATGCGCCGCAGGACATAGGTCTTGGCCAGATCGGCCTTGTCCACCAGAAGCTCCTCCTTCCGCGTGCCGGACTTGAGGATGTCGATGGCGGGGAAGGTGCGCTTGTCGGCCACCTTGCGGTCCAGGACGATCTCGCTGTTGCCGGTGCCCTTGAACTCCTCGAAGATGACCTCGTCCATCCGGCTGCCCGTGTCGATGAGCGCGGTGGCAATGATGGTCAGGCTGCCGCCTTCCTCGATGTTGCGCGCCGCGCCGAAGAAACGCTTGGGCCGCTGCAGGGCATTGGCGTCCACACCGCCCGTCAGCACCTTGCCCGAGGAGGGCACCACCGTGTTGTAGGCCCGGCCCAGACGTGTGATCGAATCGAGCAGGATCACCACATCGCGCTTGTGTTCGACCAGGCGCTTGGCCTTCTCGATGACCATCTCGGCGACGGCGACATGGCGGCTGGCCGGCTCGTCGAAGGTGGAGGAAATCACCTCGCCCTTCACGCTGCGCTGCATGTCGGTCACCTCCTCGGGCCGCTCGTCGATCAGCAGCACGATGAGATAGCATTCGGGGTGGTTCTTCTCGATCGAATGGGCGATGTTCTGCAGAAGCACCGTCTTGCCGGTGCGCGGCGGCGCCACGATCAGGCAGCGCTGCCCCTTGCCGATCGGCGCCACGAGGTCGATGACCCGCCCCGAACGGTCCTTGAGCGTGGGATCATCGATCTCCATCCGCAGACGCTGATCGGGATAGAGGGGGGTGAGATTCTCGAAGGCGATCTTGTGCCGCGCCCGCTCGGGATCCTCGAAATTGATCTTCTCGACCGAGACGAGGGCGAAATACCGCTCGTTCTCTCCCGGTTCCTGGATCACGCCAGAGACGGTGTCCCCCGTGCGCAGCCCGTATTGCCGGATCATCTCGGGCGAGACATAGATGTCGTCCGGGCCGGGCAGATAGTTCGCCTCCGGGCTGCGCAGGAAGCCGAAACCGTCCTGGAGCACCTCGAGCACGCCGTCCCCGCCGATGACCCAGTCTTCCTCGGCCCGTTCCTTGAGGATGGCGAACATCATGTCGCCCTTGCGCATGGTCGAGGCGTTCTCGATCTCGAGCTCCTCGGCGAGGGCAAGCAGGTCCTTGGGCGATTGCGCCTTGAGATCGGCGAGGTTGAGACGATCCTGAGTCATGGAGATCCTGATGACGCGCGGCCCCGCGCAGAGCCGGGACTCCGGGGGCGGCGCTGGTCCGACAGTCCCTCGGGAGGGGACGGAAACAATCATGAAGTGCCGGTCCCGGACGGGCGGCGCCTTCGACATAAGGCCCCTGCAGGCAGCGGTCAACGGGGTCTGCAGGGTCTGCCTCAGAAGGGTTTCACGACGACCGCCCCGACGATGATCAGCAGAAGCAGCGTCGGAACCTCGTTCATGAAGCGGTAATGCCGTCCGCTGCGACGGTTGCGGCCCATGGCAAAGTCGCGTCGCCGCGCCGCGCACCAGCCGTGAAAGGCCGACAGCGCCAGCACCGCGGCCAGTTTCAGATGGAACCAGCCCGCCATCCACCAACCCCCCATCCAGACGAGGACAAGGCCCAGGATCCAGGTGGCGATCATCGCCGGGGTCATGATGGCTCGCAGCAGACGGCGCTCCATCACCTGGAAGGTGGCATCGAGCGGCGATCCGGGCGGGGCGGTCTCGGCATGATAGACGAACAGGCGGGGCAGGTAGAACAGACCGGCCATCCAGGCGACCATCGCCACGACATGGGCCGCCTTGATCCAGGGATAGGCATCCACGGGGAACATCTCCTTTGCGGGCAGGCGCCTCTTCTCTCTTCCGCGACTCCCGAAGGAAAGGGAAGCGGTGGCGGCTGGGCCTGTGGATGCTGGGGATGACCCGGCCCTGTCCACCGGGTCTTCCCCAGCCTGCTGTTCTGCAAGGGCGCTGCCAGACCTGTGCGGATGCTGGCCGAATCCCTCGCGGCCGGGGAGGGGGCCGGGCTTGTCCACAGCCGGGCCGGAAGCGGTGGGCGAATCGGGGTCCGAGGGGTGGAGGACTCGGGGATTCGCCCACCCCCTTCCCCCCGCCGTCCGGCTGGGGCAGGGTAAGCCCCGCCTTTTCCCCCGTTCTGTCCCCTGACTGCTCCAGCCCCGGTCCCCTGCTTGTCCACCGATCCGTCCCCAGCCCTGATCCTCGCCTCCGGCTCGGCGGCCCGTGCCGCCATGCTGCAGGCCGCCGAGCTGCCTTTCCGGGTGGTCCGCCCCCGTGTGGACGAGGCCGCCCTGCGCGATGCCCTTCTGGCCGAAGGTCATGACGCGCGGGCGATCGCCGATGCCCTGGCCGAGATGAAGGCCCTGCGGGTTTCGGCCGCTCATCCGCAGGCGCTGGTGCTCGGTGCCGATCAGACCCTCGACTGCGAGGGACGGCTGTTCTCCAAGCCCGCCACGCCGGAGGAGGCGCGCGCCCAGATTGCGGCGCTGGCCGGTCGGCGCCATCGCCTGGTCTCGGCGGCGGTGCTGGCCGAAGGGGGCCGGCCGGTCTGGCGCCATGTCGCCGAGGCACGATTGACCATGCGCCCGCTGTCCGAGGGCTTCATCGCCGCCCATGTCGCCCGCCACTGGGAGGCGATCCGCCACTCGGTCGGCGCCTACCGGATCGAGGCCGAGGGGGTGCGCCTCTTCGAACGGGTCGAAGGCGATCCCTGGACGATCCAGGGCCTGCCTCTGCTGCCGCTTCTGACCTTTCTCATCCAGCGCGGAGTCCTTGACGCATGACCTCGCATCCGCTTGCCGGTGTCCTTGGCCAGCCGATTGCCCATTCCCGCTCGCCCCGTCTGCACCGTCACTGGATGGCCCGGCACGGGCTGCCCGGTGACTATGTCGCGATCGAGGTCGCCCCGGCGGATCTCGAGGCGGTGGTGCGCATGCTGCCGCGGATGGGTTTTGTCGGGGTCAATGTGACGGTGCCGCACAAGGTTGCGGCGCTGGCGCTGGCCGATGAGGTGACGGCGCGGGCCCGCCGCATCGGGGCGGCGAACACCCTGATCCTTCGCGACGGCCGCATCCTTGCCGACAATACCGACGGGGAAGGATTCCTCTGCGCCCTGCGCCAGGGGGCGCCGGACTGGGATCCGGCGGCCGGGCCGGCGACGGTCCTCGGGCGCCGGGGGGGGCGCGCGGGCGGTTCTCGATGCCCTGCTCGAGGCCGGCGTGCCCGAAGTGATCCTCACCAACCGCACCCGCGAGGCGGCCGAGACGCTGGCTGCGCGGCGCAGGCCGAATCGGGGGCCGCGCATCCGCGTCCTCGATTGGGGTCCGGCGCCGGCAATGCCGTCGAGGAAGGGGTGCTGGTCGTCAACGCGACCTCGCTCGGGATGATGGGCAAGCCCGCCTTCCGCGTGCCGCTGGACGGGCTGCATCCCGGTCAGGTCGTGGTCGATCTCGTCTATGCGCCGCTCGAGACGCGCCTTCTGGCCGAGGCGCGGGCCGCCGGCGCCGTCGCCGTGGACGGGCTGGGGATGCTGCTCCATCAGGCGGTGCCCGCCTTCGAGGCCTGGTGGGGCATCCGCCCCGCGGTGGACGAGGATCTGCGCCGCGCGGTGCTGGCGTGACGGGGACGGGACGGCCCTTCGTGCTCGGCCTCACCGGATCGGCCGGCATGGGCAAGACGACGGCGGCGGCGATGCTGCGCGAGGCGGGCTGCGCGGTCTGGGATGCCGATGCCGCCGTTCATCGGCTCTATGCGCCGGGCGGGGCGGCGGTTCCCCTGATCGCCGCGCTGCGGCCCGATGCCGTCCGCGAAGGCGCCGTGGACCGCGGCCGGCTGCGCGCCGCGCTGACGGCTGATCCGGCGCTCTGGTCCCGGATCGAGGCGGCCGTCCATCCCCTTGTGGCCCAGGACCGGGAGCGGTTCCTGGCCGGGCTGCAGACAGGGGGGGTGGCGGTGCTCGAGGTGCCGCTGCTCTACGAGACGGGGCTCGATGCCCTCTGCGACGGGGTGGCGGTGGTCTCGGCCCCTGCAGCGGTCCAGCGCGCGCGGTTGCGGGCCCGGGGGCTTGAAGAGGCCGCGATCGAGGCCCTGCTCGCCCGGCAGATGCCGGATGCCGAGAAGCGCGCCCGGGCCGATTGGGTGATCCCCGGCACGACATTCGAGGCCGCGCGGCAGGCGGTGCAGGACATCCTGGCCGCCATCGCCGCAAGGCAGGCCGCAAGGGCGCAAGGCAAGGCAGGAGAGCGATGATGCGCGAGATCGTGCTCGACACCGAGACGACGGGCTTCGATCCCGAAGCCGGCGACCGGATCGTGGAGATCGGCGCGATCGAGCTGATCAACCATCTGCCCACCGGTCAGACCTTCCATGTCTACATCAATCCCGAACGGCCGATGCCCGAGGACGCCTTCGCCGTTCATGGCCTGTCCGACGACTTCCTGGCCGACAAGCCCGTCTTTGCCGATATCGCCGAGGAGTTCCTGCGCTTTGTCGGGCAGGCGCGGCTGGTCATCCACAACGCCGCCTTCGATCTACGCTTTCTCAACTGGGAGCTGGGGCGGCTCGGTCATCCGCCCTTCTCCGAGGACCGAGCCCTGGACACGCTGGCCCTGGCGCGGCGGCGCTTTCCGGGGGCCTCGGCCTCGCTCGATGCGCTCTGCCGCCGCTTCGGGATCGACAATTCGGGCCGCACCCTCCACGGGGCGCTGCTCGACAGCCAGCTTCTGGCCGAGGTCTATCTGGAGCTGATCGGCGGGCGCCAGCCGGGGCTGGCCATCGAGGCGGCGCCCCGTCCCCTGGCGCTGTCCGCCGCCGCCCGGCCGGAGGCGGACCCCGGCGGCAGCGGACGCCGGAGCCGGCCCCGGCCGCTGCCCCCGCGCCTGACCGAGGCCGAGGCCGAGGCCCATCGCGCCTTCGTGGAGGCGATGGGCCCCTCTGCGCTCTGGCTGCGCGGCTGAGGCCGGCTGCCGCGGATCAGGCGTCGAGCCGCGGGGCGGCGGCGGGGGCAGCGTCCCCGCCCTGCTGGCCCTGGGCCTGCTGGGTTTGCTGGGCCTGCTGGGCGCGGCGGGCGATGTCCGCGCGATAGAGCTGCACCCAGTCGATCATGTCGAGATTGAGCGGCGGGAAACCCCCGTCGCGGCTGACATCCGAAACGATGCGCCGCAGGAAGGGGAAGATCAGGCGCGGGCATTCGATCAGCAGATAGGGGTGAAGCTGATCCTCGGGCACGCCCTGGATCTCGAAGACACCCACATAATCCACCTCGAGCACGAACAGCACCTCGCCCGCGGCGCGGGTCTTCGAGGTGGCGGTCAGCTTGGTGGCCACCTCGTACTGGCCGGGAATGCTGCGCTTCTTGGCATCGAGCGCGACCTGAACCTGCACCTCGGGGGTCACCTCGCCCTGCACGCCCTTGCGGGCAAGCACATTCTCGAAGCTGAGATCGCGGATGTACTGGGCAAGGATGCGCGTGCTCACGCGCGGGACCTGGCCCGTCCCCGGGGCCGAGCCCGGTGCGGCCCCCTGTGCAGCCCCCTGTGCAGCCCCCTGTGCGGCCCCCTGTGCGGCCCCCTGGGCAGGCGCGGCGGGGCCCCCGGTGGGGTTGTCGGGCGTGTCTGGCATCGGTCTCCCTCCGGCATCGCGGTTCTGGGCGGTTCTGGGCGGTTCTGGCGCGGCCGCCTTGCGTGCGGGGCCAGCCCTAGCATCCGCGGCCGAAGGGCTCAACCGGTCCGCCGGCGGCACCGGCTCTGCCGGCCCCGGCCGGAGGGCGGCCGTCAGTGCCGTGTCCAGCCCGAGGGCCGATGCGTCGGACGCTTGGGCGGGGGGATCTCCTCCCAGTCGGCCTCGGGAATCCCGGCACGGAAAGACGCGCGCGAAGCCGGCCGGTCGGCCCGGTCGGCGGGGCGCCCTGCCGCCCGCACGAACCCCCCCGCGGTCAGCGCCCGCAGCACCCCGCGCTGGACCGGCGGCAGCAGCAGCGCGATGGCCGCCAGATCGCTGACGAATCCCGGCAGCAGGAGCAGCAGGCCCGCCAGCATCCGGAACCGCCCCGGGCGATCGCCGGTCCGGGATCGCGGCCCTGCGCCATCGCCCGGCGCACCTCGATCAGCGCGGCCCCGCCGCCCGCACGCAGCAGCAGGATCCCTGTCGCTGCGCCCAGCAGGACGAGCCCGAGCACGCCCCACACGCCGATCCGCTGTCCCAGGATCACGAAGCCCGCGATCTCGAGCAGGACCAAGGCCACGGCCGTCACGCGAATCATCGTCCTGCCCTCCGTCTCGTCCGTCTCGTCCCGTCGCCTGTTCCCGGCGGTCCTTCCCCGCCGGGCATCCCGCCGTCTTCCCCCCTCCCGAGGTGGACTTGGCCGGACAGGAACCATACATAGGAAGTCCGATCCCGCCCTGCCAGCTTCCATGCCCCGAGCCGAAAGGACGCCATGAACTCGCCCATCCTCCAGCTCCTCGTCCTTGCCGGGATCGCCATCTTCCTGATCCTGCGCCTGCGGAGCGTGCTGGGCACGCGCGAGGGCTTCGAGAAGACCCCGCCGCCCCTGCCGCCTCAGGCTGCCCGTCGCAGTCGTCCCGAGCTCGAGGTCATCGAGGGCCGCCCCGACCGCGACATCACCGACCATGTCCCCGAGGACAGCGACGCCGCCCGCGCCCTTGCCGCGATGAAGGCGGCCGATCCGGCTTTCTCGGTCCGCGAATTCCTCCAGGGCGCCCGCGCCGCCTACGAGATGATCCTGATGGCCTTCGAACGCGGCGATCTGGATCCCGTCCGACCCTTCATCGCCCCCGAGGTCCATGAGGCCATGGTCCGCGTCGTCGAGGAGCGCCGGTCCCGGGGCCTCAAGGTGGAGGCGACCTTCGTCGGCCTGTCCGATCTGGGCATCAAGGATGCGACCTATGACCGCAGCACCCGCGAAGGCGAGATCACCGTCCGCTTCACCGGCGAACTGACCTCGGTCGTGCGCGATGCGACGGGCGCCGTGGTCGAGGGATCGCCCACCGAGATCCGCCGCCAGCGCGATGTCTGGACCTTCGCGCGCGTGATGGGATCGCCCGATCCCAACTGGATCCTTGTCGCCACCGGCGAATGAACCGTTCGTCCCCCGGCTGGCCCCCCGGCTGGGAGGGAGAGGATCACGCCGCCGCCTGGGCTGCCTTCCGGGCCTCGGCCGTCGCAGCGGGGCCGCCCTGGGTCGCCCTGGCAGAAGGGGACGAAGGGGGGGACGCTGCACATGACGGAGAGGCGGCACGCCTCGCCTTCGAGCGCCGCCTTGTCCCCACGGCGCCGGTGACGGGCCTGCTCACCGGCTACTGGGAGCCCGAGATCGCCGCCGCCCTCGCCCCCTCGCCGGATTTTGCCGTGCCGCTGCTTGGGCGGCCGCCGGGCGACGGGCCCTTTGCGGACCGCGCCGCCGTCATGGCCGGGGCCCTGGCCCGGCACGCGCTGGCCTGGGCGGCCGATCCGCTCGAGGCCTTCCTGCTCGAGGTGCAGGGCTCGGGGCGGTTGCGTCTGCCGGACGGTGCCGTGCGCCGCATCGGCTATGCCGGCCAGAACGGGCATCCCTATCGCTCGATCGGGCGGATCCTGGTTGCGCGCGGTGCGATCGCGGCCGAGGCCGTTTCGATCCCGGCGATCCGGGCCTGGGCCGCCGCCCATCCTGCGGAACTGCCTGCCCTGCTGGCAGAGAATCCCTCGGTCGTGTTCTTCCGCTGGCTCGATCTGCCCCCCGATCGGGGGCCGCTCGGGACGCTGGGGGTGCCGCTCCTGCCGGGCCGGAGCCTGGCCGTCGATCCCGCCCATGTCCCTCTTGGCGCTCCGGTCTGGGTCGAGGCCGCGGGGGAGCCCGGCTTTCCCCGGCTGATGATCGCCCAGGATACCGGCGGGGCGATCAGGGGGCCGGGGCGGGCCGATGCCTTCCTTGGCTGGGGCGCGGAGGCGGGCGAACGGGCGGGACGGCTGAAGGCGCAGGCACGCCTGACGGTCCTGCTGCCGAGGGACAGGCCATGAGGCGGCGCAGGCTCTCGCCCGAGGATCAGGCCCTGTGGGACCGCGTGCGCGCCACCGCGGTGCCCCTGCATCCCGGGCGCGCCGCCGCGCCGCCGCCCTCTGCGCCGCCCCCGCCACGGCCTCTTGCCGATCCGCCGCCGCCGCAGGCCCTTGCGCCGCCATCCTCCCCGGCCGGGGGCCCGCCGCCGCCCCTGCGCCCCTTCCGCATCGGCGAGAAGGCGGACCATCGCGGAACCCATGACCTGCTGCCGGGCCTTGTCGAAAGTCTCGGACAGCTTCCGCTGCGGATGGATGCCGGTCTGCATGCGCGGATGCGCCGCGGCAAGCTCCGCCCCGAGGCGCGGATCGACCTGCACGGGATGACCGCCGCCGAGGCGCATGCGGCGCTGGTTCCCTTCCTGCTCGGGGCGCAGGCACGGGGACGGCGGCTTGTCCTCGTCATCACCGGCAAGGGGCGCGGCGGGGGGCGGGACGATCTGCCGCCCCTGCCCGTCCGGGCCGGGCGCCTGCGGCACGAGGTGCCGCACTGGCTGATGCTGCCGCCGCCGCGCGATGCGGTGCTCCAGATCGCCCCCGCCCATCCCCGGCATGGAGGCGAAGGGGCGCTCTATGTCTATCTGCGCGCGCGCGGAAGGGGCGGGCCGGGAGCCTGAGGGGGGGGCGGACGGAACCGCCCCGCGCCGGGGGCGTTGCCGCTGGCGTCGGGGCCGGGTCGAAGAGGCGAAAGGGGAAGCGAATGGCCGATCTGTCGGGTCGTCTGTGCGTGATCTGCAACAAGGGATCGGGTCGCAACACCCATGAGGCCGATGCCGTCCATGCCGCGATGGCGGTGCTGGGGGACCGGGCCGTCCTGCGACAGGTTGCCGGGCGCGATCTCGAGGAGGCCGCGCGCAGTGCGGTGGCCGAGGGTTTCGGCGCCATCATCGCCGCCGGAGGCGACGGCACGATCATGGCCGTCGCCGGGGCCGTCGCCGGCCGCGGCCTGCGCTTCGGGGTCCTGCCTCTGGGCACCTTCAACTATTTCGCCCGCGGCCTCGGCATCCCCGAAGACCCCGAGGAGGCGGCGCGCGTGATCCTGGCCGGCCATACCCGCCGCATGCCGATGGGCGAGGTCAATGGCCGCCTCTTCCTCAACAACGCCTCCGTCGGCATCTATCCCGCGATCCTGCGGGCCCGCGAGGAGACCTATGCCCGCTGGGGACGCCGGCGTCTGGTAGCCCACTGGACGGCGCTGCGCACCTTCCTGCGCTTCCAGCGGCCCCTGCATCTGACCATCCTCGCCGATGGCGAGGAGCGACGCGTCAGGACGCCGCTGCTCTTTGCCGCCCGCTCCGCCTATCAGCTCGAAAGCTTCGGCCTGGCCGGGACGGACTGCGTGGAGCGGGGGCGCCTGGCGGTCTTCGTCGCTCCCGATACCGGCCGCGCCGGAATGATCCACAAGGCCTGGCGCCTCGTGCGGCGCTCCATGCGCGAGGGGCGGGATTTCGACCTGATCTGCGCCGAGGCGGTGACGATCCTGACCCGCTCGCGCCATCTGACGGTGGCCTGCGACGGCGAGAAATACCGCATGCGCACGCCGCTGCATCTGCGCATGCGGCCTGATGCCATCGAGGTCTTCGCCCCTGTCGCGGCCGCTGAGGCCGCCGCCTCTCCCCTGCGGGGAGAGACCGCCGCATGAGACGCATCCTCCATCTGTCGGATCTGCATTTCGGTCGCACCCGGCCCGAGCTGCTCGAACCGCTGCTCGACCTCGCCCGGCGCCTCGCGCCCGATCTCGTGGCCGTCTCGGGCGATCTCACCCAGCGCGCCCGCCGCGGCCAGTTCGTCGAGGCGGCACGCTTCCTCGCGCGGATCGAGGCCCCCTGGCTCGCGGTGCCGGGCAATCACGACATCTCGCTCGACAATCTTCTGGTGCGGCTGCTCGATCCCTGGGGACGCTATCGCAGCCTCATCCAGGACGATCTCAGCCCCCGCTGGCAGGATGAGGAGCTGACCGTCATCGGTCTCAACACCGTCAATCGCTATGCCCATCAGTCGGGACGGATCGGACGGCGCCAGCTTCGGGTGATCGCGCAGGCCGCGCAGGAGAGGCCGCAGCGGACGCTGGTGGTGGTCATGCATCACCCCCCGGAACATCCGGCGGATTCGACCAAGCCGCCGATGCGCCATGCCGGCCGCGGCGTCGCCGCCCTCGTCCGGGCGGGGGCGGATATCGTCCTGTCGGGGCATCTGCACAATGCGCGCGTGACGCCCCTCAGCGCTGCACCGGGCATCCTGCTCGTGCAGGCGGGCACGGGCCTGTCCACCCGCCTGCGCTCCGAACCCAATACCGTCAACCTGCTGGAGATCGAGCCCGGCCATGTGCGCGTCCACCGCTGGGCGGCCTTCGACCGCCCGGCCTATGAGGTGATCGAGAGCGCCCGTTTCCTGCGCGACCTGGACCGCCCCGGCTCTCCCTGGGAGATGGCCGCCCATGAGCCCTGCGTCAGGCCCGGTCCGGCCGCCGGCCCGGATCAGAGCACGTAGCGCGACAGGTCGGCCCGCGCCGCCAAGGCCGCCAGATGCCGCTCCACATAGGGGGCATCGATGGTCACGGTCTGGCCGCCGCGGTCGGGGGCCTGGAAGCTCAGCTCCTCGAAGACGCGCTCCATCACCGTGTGCAGACGCCGCGCGCCGATGTTCTCGACGCTGCGGTTGACCTCGGCGGCGATGCGCGCAAGGGCAGCAATGCCGTCATCGGTGAAGGTCACTGTCACGCCTTCGGTCGCCATCAGCGCCGCATATTGCCGCGTCAGGGCGTTCTCCGTCTCGGTCAGGATGCGCACGAAATCGGCCTCCGACAGCGGCGACAGCTCCACCCGGATGGGCAGACGCCCCTGCAGTTCGGGCAGCAGGTCCGACGGCTTGGCCAGATGGAAGGCGCCCGAGGCGATGAACAGGATATGATCGGTGCGCACCGGGCCATGCCGGGTCGAGACGGTCGTGCCCTCGATCAGGGGCAGCAGGTCGCGCTGCACCCCTTCGCGGCTGACATCGGCACCGCCGCGCGCGCCGGGCCCATCCTGGCGGGCGGCGATCTTGTCGATCTCGTCGAGAAAGACGATGCCGTCCTCCTCCACGCTGCGGATGGCCTCGCGCAGCACCGCCTCGTCGTCGAGCAGCTTGTCCGCCTCCTCGGCCATCAGGACATCATAGCTTTCGGCCACGGTCATGCGCTTGCGCGTCGTGCGGCGGAAGGCCCTGCCGAAGAAATCCCCGAGCGAGGCCAGGGCGATCCCCTGCCCGCCGGGCAGATCGAGGCCGGTCGGCATCCCGAAGGGCGGTGCCTGGTCCTGCACCTCGAGCTCGATCTCGGTTCCGTCGAGGTCGCCCGCGCGCAGGCGGCGGCGGAAGGCCTCACGCGTGGAGGATCGGGCCTCGGGCCCGGCCAGGGCGTCGATGACCCGCTCCTCGGCCCGTTCGCGGGCGCGGGCGCGGACCTGCTCGCGCATTCTCTGGCGCGTTTCGGCCACCGCGATGTCCAGAAGGTCGCGCACGATCTGTTCGACATCGCGGCCCACATAGCCCACTTCGGTGAATTTCGTCGCCTCGACCTTGATGAAGGGGGCCTGGGCCAGACGCGCCAGGCGGCGGCTGATCTCGGTCTTGCCGACGCCGGTGGGGCCGATCATCAGGATGTTCTTGGGCGTGACCTCGCGCGCCAGGGCGGGGTCGAGGCGTCGGCGCCGCCAGCGGTTGCGGAGCGCGACGGCGACGGCCCGCTTGGCCGCCTCCTGGCCGACGATGTAGCGATCCAGCTCGGAGACGATCTCGCGGGGGGTGAGGTCGGTCATGAAGCCTCCTTTTGCCGGGCCGAGATAGGGGCGCGGGCGGCGGATGTGAAGCCGGGGCCATGACACATCATGAAGCATCCCGTCTTAACCCGATCTTAACCTTTCCCTGCTAGAGCGATTCGCAAGGACGCTCCCCGGCCCGCCACCTTGCGGGGGGACAGCCCGGGACCGGGGCGCCTTGCGGGGTCTTGCCCTGCCTTGCTCTTTGGACGGGCCGAACCGGCTGTGCCGGCCCGCCGGGCCACTCCTCCGGGGTTGTCGTCGTGGCAACCGAAGCGAGCCATAGGGCCCTCGACCCGGCCCGTCTTCAGCCCCTTCGGGGGAAGGGCGGGCCTGGCTCCCGCGTCTTCCACTTCTTCTTCGCGAAGGCGCTCTTGGCGAAGGCGAGGCCGTCTGCGCCCGGCGATCCTGCTGCCAGCGGAGCGCGCGGTGGCACCTCAGCCGCCGATCGACTCCAGCGTGAGCGCGCCATTGGTATAGACGCAGATCTCGGCGGCGATGGCCATGGCACGGCGTGCGATGGTCTCGGCATCCAGATCGCTGTCCATCAGGGCCCGCGCGGCGGCCAGGGCATACATGCCGCCCGATCCGATCGCGGCGACGTCATGTTCGGGTTCGAGAACGTCGCCCGCCCCCGTGACCACGAGGAGCTGCCGTCCGTCGGTGACGATCAGCATCGCCTCGAGCTTCTGGAGGTAGCGGTCGGTGCGCCAGTCCTTGGCGAGTTCCACGCAGGCGCGCTGGAGCTGGCCGGGTGTCGCCTCGAGCTTGGCCTCGAGCCGTTCGAGCAGGGCAAAGGCATCGGCGGTGGAGCCGGCAAAGCCTGCGACGACGCTCTGCCCCCCGGGCGAGAGGCGGCGCACCTTGCGTGCCGTGCCCTTGATGACGGTCTGGCCGAGAGAGACCTGCCCGTCCCCGGCAATGACGACCCGGCCGCCCTTGCGGACGCCCAGGATCGTCGTGCCGTGCCAGCCGGGAAAGGCGTTGGCCATCGGGCTGTCCTGCGCGGGAAGGCTCACGGGCTGCCGCTCACAGGGCGGAGTCGATCCAGGACTGGAGCGCGGCCTTGGGTGCCGCGCCCGCGCGGTTGGAGATCACCTGCCCGTTCTTGAACAGGAACAGCGCCGGGATGCCGCGCACGCCCAGGCGGGCGGCCATTTCCGGGTTCTCGTCCACATTGACCTTGGCGATCTTGACCCGGCCGCGATACTGTTCGGACAGCTCCTCCAGGGCGGGGCCGATCATCCGGCAGGGCCCGCACCATTCGGCCCAGAAGTCCACCACGACAGGGATGGGAGAGTTCTTCACCTCCTGTTCGAAGGTGGCATCGGTGACGGGAACAGTGGCCATCGGACAGGCTCTCCTGAATGGCGGGTGAGGGGCGGGAGGTTCCGCCGGGATCGCACCGATAGCTATGGACCCCCCGGAAGGGCGTCAAGGGTGGCCTCTGCCTCTGACCGTTCCGTCTCCTGCATGGCGGTCATGCGGGCCAGCATGGTCCCGAGCAGGGGCGCGGGCAGCTCCATCAGGCGCGCCTCGCGCGTCCACAGGATGGCGGCGCGGGCCTCGCGGTCCGGCCAGATCCGTTGCAGCATCGCCCGGTAGGCCGCCATCTGGCGCAGGATTCCCTCGGGCACCTCTTCGGGGCGGGCCGGAACGATGCGGTTGGTCTTGAAGTCCACCACCGTCACGGCCTGTGGGGTGACGATCAGGCGATCCACCTGCCCCCGGAGCCGCCCCAGGCCCTCCACCTCGGCGGTCAGGGCGGCCTCGGCCAGGGCGCCGGGGGCGAACAGCCATGCCAGATGGGGCGCGGCGGTCAGGCGGGCGGCTTCCTCGACGATCGGGGCGACATCGCCGACCAGCGCGGCCTCCTCCATCGCCCCGAGCAGCGCGCAGAGAGTATCGGGATCGGTGCCCGCCGGCAGATGTTCGAGGGCGCGATGCAGCAGCGTGCCACGCGCCCGGGCGAGCCGGCGCAGGGTCTCTTCGCTGTCCGTCGGGGCATCCGCCTCGGCCAGGACCGCCTTGGCGCCCCCCAGATCGGAGGGCGAGAGGGGGGCGGGGCGTGGCCCCGGCGGGGGGAGCGGCCCCCAGTCGGGCAGGGCGGGCGGATCGGCGGCAGGCGAATCGGCCGCCGTTTCTGTCCCCGGCAATGGCGGCAGGCTGTCCCAGTCGGGCGAGCGGAGGCAGAGCCGGGGCCTTCCTCATGGCCGAAATCCTGCTCGGCCGCCCCCGCTCTCCGAAGCCCTTCCCGCACGAGGCCGTGCCAGCTCTCTGCGCCGTTGCCGCAGTCGCCTGCGGCGCAGACCACGAGCCAGGATTCGGCCCGCGTCAGGGCAACATAGAGCAGGCGCTGCCGCTCATGGGCTTCGGCGGCGATCGAGGCCGCACGCCGTTCGCGCAGGATTCGGGGTTGATCCTCGACGGGGCCGGGCCAGACGGCGACGCGGCCGTCCTTCATCGCGAGCAGGGGGGGCGGCTTGCCGGGCCTGCGCTTGCGGCAGTCGGGCAGGATGACCACGGGGGCCTCGAGTCCCTTGGCCCCATGCACCGTCATCACCCGGATGCGGCCGTCGGCCGTTCCCATCTGGCGCTTGACCTCGGTCCGGTCTCCGGCCCGCCAGGCAAGGAAGCCCGTCAGCGAGGGCACGGCTTGTGCTTCCCAGGCGAGGGCCTGCGCCAGCAGGGCATCAAGACCGTCCTCGCATTCGGGGCCAAGCCGCGCGACAAGCCGCCGCCGCCCGTCATGGCGCAGCAGAAGCCGTGCGATCAGCTCGTGCGGGCGCAGGAAATCGGCACGGTCCCGCAGGTCGTGGAGGACGGCGCGGGCATGGTCCACATGCGGTGCGGGCGGTGCTGCCTCCAGGGCCTCCCACAGCGTCTGCCCCTCGGGCCGCGGCCGGGCCAGATCGTAGAGCTGCCTTTCGCTCCAGCCGAACAGCGGCGATCGCAGTGCGCAGGCCAGCGCCAGACAGTCCTGCGGCAGGGCGAGGAAGCGCAGCACCGCCTCCACGTCGCGCACGGCGAGTTCCTCGCGCAGGCGGAGCCGGTCGGCACCGGCCACGGGCAGATCCGCCGCCTTCAGCTCGCGGATGATGGCATGGAACAGGACATTGCGCCGCTGCACCAGGATCATGATGTCGCCGGGTGTCACCGGACGGCGATACCAGCGGCCGTCACGTTCGACGGGAACATGGCCGCTGTCCAGCATCGCCCGGACAGTTTGCGCGATCCGGGCAGCCAGCACCCGATCGGGATCCCGGGGGCTGCGGGCGTCCACGGGATCGGTCCAGGGTCGATCATCCCCGGCGCTCTCGGCCGGCGGGATCGGCGCCCAGAGATCCACCCGCCCGGGCATCTGCGCGCGGAAGGCCCGATGGCAGGGGGGCCTGTTCCCCAGACCGCCGTGATCGGCGGCAAAGCAGGCGTCCACCGCGCGCAGCACCACCGGCGAGGAGCGGAAGGAATATTCCAGATCCTGCAGCATCAGTCGCCGCCCCGCCTGGGCCATCCGCGTGCCGAATTCACGGGCCATGCCGTCAAAGCCTTCGGCATCGGCACCCTGGAAGGAGAAGATCGACTGCTTGCGGTCCCCGACCACGAAAAGGGTGCGGGGGCGGTCGGGATCGGCGGACCATCCGCTGGTCATCTCTTCGGCCAGCCGTCTGATCACGGCCCATTGGGCAGGGCTGGTATCCTGGGCCTCGTCCACCAGGATGTGATCGATGCCGCCATCGAGCCGCCAGAGGACCCAGCTGGCGACGGCCGGATCGGTCAGCAGCCCGAGCGCCCGTGCGATCAGGTCGTCGAAATCGAGGGCCCCGCAAGCGGCCTTGCGCTGCTCATAGGCCTGCATGAAGGCCGTGGCCCAGGCGTGAAGGGCCCGGTTGCGGTCATGGGCGGCCAGGCACAGGCGCAGGTCATGCGCCGCCTCGACATCGACGGCCAGCTGCCGCAGGGCCTCGGCCAGTTCGGGGTGGGACTTTCTCAGTTCCGCGGAGAGAAAAGCATCGGGCTTGGCGGTATGCCGCCTGTCGCCGGACTTGTAGAGGCAGAGATCCGCAAGCGCGGCCAGATCGTCCAGTGTGGGCGCCGTCCGTGCGGCGATCCTCTCGAAGAGCGCGGCAGCGGCCTTGTCGCCCTTGGTCCGGCCCGTTTGCAGCACCGCTGCTGCCTCGCGCAGGAGCTGGCGCCGTTCGGCCCCTTCGAGGCAGGCCAGCAGGCTGTCCTCGCCGCTCTCGGGCTTCAGCCCCAGGGCTGCCCGCAGCTCTGTCTCGGTCGCTGCGGGCAGGAAGCTGTCGCGCCGCGTCAGGACGGCTTGCAGCAGCTCATCGAGATCCAGGCGGGGATCGTGGCGGGCGACGGCCTCCAGCAGGGCGCCCTCCGGCCCCAGGGCCAGGGCCTCGGCCACCTCGGCCCGCAGGGCGGCGGCCTCGCCATCGTCGAGCTCGCGGAACTGGGGACTCACCCCCGCCTCGAGCGGAAAGCGGCGCAGCAGCGCAGCGCAGAAGGCATGGATGGTCTGGATCCGCAGCCCCCCCGGCGTTTCGAGCGCCTGCGCAAAGAGCCGCCGCGCCCGCGGCAGATCGAGGGGTCCGATCCCCTCCGTCAGGCCAAGGGCGCGCAGCTCGGCCACAAGGGGGGCATCGGGCATCAGCGCCCAGGCCCCCAGGCGGCGGAAGAGGCGGGTCTGCATTTCGGCCGCGGCAGCCTTGGTGAAGGTCAGGCACAGGATCGCCTGCGGATCGGTTCCCCCAAGGAGAAGCCGCGCCACCCGGTCGGTCAGCACGCGCGTCTTGCCCGATCCGGCATTGGCCCCCAGCCAGGTCGAGACCCGTGGATCGGCGGCCTCGATCTGGCGCCGGCTGGCCGGATGCGGCGCCGTCTCCGGCCCCTGATCGGGCGGGGCCGCGGGCGGGACGGACAGGGCGCGCAATTCGGTCATGCGGAGGAGGGCTCTCCCTGAGCGGGGCCGGCAGGGCAGAGCCTAGCAGCCCGGCCCCCCGGATGCGAGATGGCCGGGCCGGAGGATCCGGGCCATCTCATCCCAGATCCTCGGGCAGCGGATCCTCGTCGAGGCTCCATTCCCCGAAGCGGGCCAGATGATCGTATTCGTCGGTCTCGTCGGTCCGTTCGGCGGCCATGCGGGCGGTATAGCCGCGTGCAGGATTGCTCCAGAGCGCGAGAACCTCCTGCAGTTCGCTCCAGATCCGGTCCGGCGGATGCCGATCGAGCGGGGCAGGGACCGTCTTCACCGCCTGTCCGAGGGTGAGGAAGGCCGCCCCGGCCACCCTGGCCCGCCCGATCGCGCCGAAGGCGCCGCGTTCGGCCATCGCGGCCAGCAGGAGAAGCTGCTTGTCGAACAGCTCCTGCTGCCTTTCGGTGGGAGCCCTGCCGGTCTTGTAGTCGTAGATCCACAGCGCGCCATCGGCGTCGGTATCCAGACGGTCGGCCTTGCCCGTCAGAACGAAGGGCTCTCCGCCGACATCGACGCGGATCTCGCCCTTGATCTCGAAATGCTGCGGCTGGCCCAGGCTGCGCCGCTGCCGCTCATGGGCGAGAAAATCGTCGATCCCCTGCGCGAAGCCCTCCAGCCAGAACCGTCCCTGAACGGGCCAGGCACAGCCTTCGGCAAGGCTGCGGGCGACGGCCTCGGTCAGGCGGTCGCGGGCCTGCGGGGCCTCGGGGTCGAACCCGTCCCGGAAGACCCGCTCGAGCGCCCGGTGGATCAGCGTGCCGCGCAGCTGCGATTCGGGCTCGGGCCGCAGCGGATCGAGCGGCGCGAGGCGCAGGATCTGTTCGGCGTAGATGGCATAGGGGTTGCGGTAGAGACGGGCGAACTGCGTGACCGAGAAGCGCCGCGGCCGCGCCGCCGCCGGCGGACGGGGCGAGGGACGGCGCGCCGGGGCGATGCGGGTCTGCGGGCGGCTCAGGGTCTCGGCCAGAAGGAGCCATTGCGCCCCCCCTGCGCGCATGGCCGCCAGCGCATCGCCCCCCCCCTGCGCCGCAGGCAGACCTTCGAGGAGGTTGAGAAGCCGCACGAGCCAGCGCGACGGCAGCAGGGGGGCGTCGTCGCTGCGCAGGCTGCGGGTGATCCAGACCTGCGGCGCATTGAGGGCGGTGACGAAGTCGAGCGCCGCAAGGCCGATCTCGCGTTCGGGCAGAGGCAGGCCCGCCCTTTCGCGCAGGCGGCGGTTGAGCCAGGGATCGGGCCGCGGCGCCGGCGGCCAGACGCCCTCGTTGAGCCCCCCGAGGATCACCAGATCCGCCTGCTGTGCGGCGGCCTCGCGCGGGCCGAGGATCAGCGCCTGCGGATGTCCGCGGTCACGCTCGCGCACCTCGCGCGAGGCGAGGATGCCGTCGAACAGTCCCACATAGTCGAAGGGCGAAAACGGCCCCCCTGCCTCGGCATGCCGCGACAGATCCGCGCAGGCGGCCCGTGCCTCGCGTCCGGCCGCCGCATCCCAGAGCGTGCCGCTGCCCTCGGCGGCCCCGGCCCCGCGGGCCGCCATTTCCGCGACCTCGAGATGAAGGCGCAGCAGATCGGGCAGGGGACGGACCCCGTCCGGGGCAAGACGCCCGAGCAGTTCTCCCACCCAGGCGGCCCAGGCGGCAAGGTCCGGATCGGCCCGGCCCGCGCGCTGCTCCCGCTCGGCGAAAGCGGCCAGCGAGGCCGCGTCGGGAAAGGGGGGGCCATGTCGGCGCAGGGCGAGTTCGAGCGTCTGGACATGGCGCAGATGCGTCCCCCGCCCCGGTCCGGCATGGCAGAGCGGATGCTTGAGCAGCGCCAGCAGATCGGCGGCCGTGGGTCGCGTGCCGATCAGCCGTGCCACCTGCCGCAGGAACCGGCCCGGCGGCGAGAGTCCGAGCGGCATGCCAGCGCTGTCGTCCGGCACCACCCCCCCCAGCGGTCGAGCGCCGCCGCGACACGGCGCGCAAGGCTGCGGTCGGCTGTGACGAGGGCGCAGGTCTCCCCGCGTGCGATTCCGTCACGCATGCGCGCGGCGATGGCCTCGGCCTCGAACCGGGGCGAAGGGGCCTCCAGAAGCGTCAGCCCCGCGCAGGCGGGGCGCAGATCCCCCAGGGCAGGCCCCTCGGCAAGCCATTGATCGGTCACGGGGGGCGGGCGCAGCGCGAGGCTGATCAGCCTCGCGCGGGCGGGCACCGGGGCCTCCCTCACGGTCCAGGGGCGGACGGAGCGGGGCGACAGGCCGAGCCGGCGCAGCAGGCAGGCGAAGCGGAACTGGGGGTGATCCTCGCCCGTCAGGGGCGAATCGAAGCCCTCCCACACCGGTTCGGGCAGGTCGAAGTCGAAGGCGGGCAGCACAACTGCGCCCTGCGGCAGGCGGGCGACCGCCTCCATCAGCAGGCGGGCACCCCCCTGCGCCCCCGTCGCGCCGGCGACGATCACGGGATCCTGCGGCGGCGCGCTCTCCCACAGGGTGCAGAGGCGTTCGGCCACCTGACGCAGCCGGCCCTCTCCCTCCGGAGCGCCGCCCTCGCCGAACCAGGGCTCGAGGATCCGCAGGAAGCGCAGGCTGCGCTCCCAATGACCCGAGAGATCGGCAAGATCCGTCGGCTCGAGCCTGGCGATGGCCGCCGGGGGCACGCCCTCGCCCTGCATCTCCTCCATCAGTTGCGCGAGACTGTCGGCCAGGTCGTAGAGATGCGCGCGGGGGGCGAGATCGGGTTCCTTCTCGAGCAGCGCCCCGACGAGCCGGGCCAGTTCGAGCCGGCGGCGCAAGGGGGGAACGGGCGGCGGCAGGCCGACCCAGGCCGGGTCGAGCGCGACTTCGGACAGCAGGCGCAGGCGGGGCAACAGCCCCGGTCCGCGCGCCTCGAGCGCATCGCGCACGGCGCGCAGCATCCGCCGGGCGGGGAGATAAAGGGTGATCCGCCCCCAGGCCTCGGGCGGCGCCCCCGCGAGCCGTGCGGCCAGTCCCTCTGTCAGCGCGGCGGCGAAGGGCAGCCCGGGCGGCAGGCCGAAGACACGCGGCGCGGGGCTGTCGAACAGCGCGGCGGTCATGGCGCGGCGTCCTGCGGCAGCGCCCCGGCCAGCAGCGCCTCGGCCAGCGCGATCCCCTCGGGGCGGCCGACATCGGCCCAGCCCCCCGGATGGAGAACGCCGAACAGCCTGCCCCGTGCCTCCATCCTGTCCCACAGCCGGTTGAGCGAGAAGACCGGGTCGGGAATCGCCGCGAGCCCTTCGCTGCGCAGCATCTGCGCGCCGGTGAAGACGAAGGGGCCCCCGCGCGACAGGCGCCCTTCGGCATCCATCGCGAAATCGCCCGCCCCCCGATAGCCCACGGCTCCCCCCCTCGGCACGAGCAGCAGCAGCGCCTCCATCCCCTCCCGCCAGGCGGAGTCCAGCATCAGGAGAGGGTTCGGTCCGGTCCAGACGGCATCGCTGTTGAGCGTCCAGAGCGGCCCGCAGGCGGCCTCGGGTCCCAGCAGGGGCAGCGCCGCGCGCAGGCCGCCTCCCGTCTCGAGCAGGCGGTCCGATTCGTCCGAGAAGCGCACCCCCGCCCCGGCGAGGTGATGGCGCAGCATCGCCGCCTTCCAGTGCAGGTTGACGACGACCGGTGCGGCCCGCGCGCCGCGCGCCAGGTCAAGCGCATGGTCGATCAGCGCCCGTCCGGCCACGGGGATCAGCGGCTTCGGCCGGTCGGCGGTGAGAGCGCCCATCCGCGTGCCCAGACCGGCCGCGAAGATCATCAGCGGGCGCGTCATGCCGGATCCCCCAGGGCACGGCGCAGCAGGGGCGCCAGCGCCGCCAGCGCGGGATGGGCCAGATCCCCCGCCAGATGCGCGCGCAGCCGCGGGACGAAGGCGAGATAGCCGGTCCGTCCCCGTTCCTGCGCCAGCCGGGCAAAGATGCCGAGGATACGCAGGTTCCGCGCAAGCCCGAGCACCGCAGCCGCGGCGGCCACGGCCGCTTCGCTGCGGCCTGTTCCTTCGGCAAAACGGCGGGTCATGGCGGCGCGCAGCTCTGCATCGGTGTCGCGCCGCGCATCGCGCAGGAGCGAGGCGAGATCATATTCGGGCGGCGCGAGCACCGCATCCTGGAAATCGAGCAGGCCGAGGCGGTCGAGTCCCTTGCGCTGCGGTCGCCAGATCAGGTTTTCGGCATGGAAATCGCGCAGGGAGAGGACCGAAGGCTGCGGCGCATGCCGCTCGAGCGCGTCCTGCAGCCCTTCCCCGATCCCTGCGGCAAGACGGGCATCGGTTCGGGGCAGGAAATGTTCCCAGAGGGGGGCGATCATCCCTGCCAGGCGCTGCGGCGTCAGCGCCGCAAGACCGGCAGGCGGCGGCGCGGCCTGCAGCCGCAGGAGCAGGTCCACGGCCGCCCCGTAGAGCCGCGGCGCCTCGCCGGGCCTGCGGGCCAGACGGGCGGCCAGCGTCTCGGGGCCCAGATCCTCGAGCAGCAGGACCCCTTCGCCTTCGGCCAGAACGGTCGGCGCGGCCAGGCCCAGACCCCGCAGATGCGCGGCGATGCGCAGGAAGGGGGCGACCGAGGCGGGTTCGGCCCGCGCATCCATCAGCACCGCGCTGCGCCCGTCCGGGGCGGTCAGACGTTCGTAGCGCCGCGCCGAGGCATCCCCCGCCAGGGGCTGGCGCCTCCAGCCGGCGCAGGGCGAGGCGGCCAGGAAGGCTGCCACCGGGTCGTCCGATGGGGCAGGGGCCGGGCGGCGGCTCGCGGCCGACCCTGCGCCTCCCTGTCCTGCCGCCCGTTCAGCCACGGGCCGCCTCCGCAGGGATGCCCTGCGCAAGACCGGCAAGGCGGTCCGCCCAGGGGTCGGGGCCCTCGAAGACTCCGATCCGTCCCTCGTCCCCTGTCGGGCCCCGGTGGTCGAGGCGCAGCGTCAGCGCATCGCGCGGGGCCAGGGCCCCGAGCCGGCCCGGCCATTCGACGAGGCAGAGCGCGCGGCCGAAGGCATCGGCCAGTCCCGTCTCCAGGATCTCCTCCGGTCCCGAAAGACGATAGAGATCGGCATGCCAGATGGCCTCCGGCCCCTCGCCATAGGTCTGGACCAGGGTGAAGGTGGGCGAGGGCACCTCGGCCTCCGGGTCACCCAGCCGGGCCCGGATCAGAGCGCGGGCGAAGGTGGTCTTGCCCGCGCCGACCGGACCATCGAGCAGCAGCGTATCCCCCGCCCCGAGCCGTCGGGCCAGCGCCGCGGCCAGGCGCGTCATGTCCTCCTCCTGCGGAAGGGCGATCGGATCCGTCAAGACCATGAGGCGAGACTAGGCCCCCCCGGCGCCGAGGACCAGAGGCCGGAGCAGGCCGACCCCGTGCTGTCCGCTTTTCCTCGTCCTCGCCCTGTGCCGTCCGGTCCCGCCGGAGGAAGTCGGCCGGGGAAGCGACCGGGAGAGCGACCGCGGAACAGCCGACCAACCGCCCTAGACGGTCTCCTGCGGAGCCGTCTGCCCGGTCCGGGCAGAGCGGCGGCGGCCCGGACGCCGCCGGGGGCCGCGGCTTGTCCGGCTCTCCGCCGGCGTCCAGCAGGCCGCCTCCTCGCCCAGTGCCAGGACAGCCGGGGAGTTGCCGGAGGACAGGGTGGGCCGGGTCGCCCTGCTGGCCTTCAGCGGGGCTCCGGGGGGCGCCTCCTCCCGGAATCGGGCGAGCGTCATCCCCCCCGGCAGCCGTTCGGTCGAGGCGCTCACGGAGCGCCCGTCCCGCAGCAGGATCCCGGCCTTCCAGCTTCGCATGGCCCGCCCCTCGCGCAGCTCGGCCCAGACCGGCGAGGGGACACAGGCCGCCTCCCATCGCGCGGCCTCCTCGCCGATATCGCGCTCGGCCAGGCTGTCGCGGCTGCCTGCTGCCGGTCCGCTGTCCCCGGCCCCGCCCCAGAGCTGCCGATAGGCCGCATTGGCCAGGCACAGCGCGCCCGAGGGACCGAACACGGCCACCGCCTCGCCCATGGCATCGAGCACCGCGCGCAGGCAGTCGATCTCGGCCCGGAAGCGCCGCGCCAGGCCCATCTCCTCGCTGATGTCCTCGAACAGGAAGACCAGCGCGCCATCGGGATGAGGGCGCCCCGTGACGCGCCAGGTCCGCTCGCCGGGGAGCGACCAGGTCTCGCAATAGCGGTCGCGCCGGGCCTCGGCCTCGAGCGCGGCGAGCTGGTCCCGCCAGCTTGCATAATGGCGCGGCTCGGGCAGGAAGGCCGGGCATCGCGCAGCCGGTCGAGCACGGTCTGCACGCGCGGGCGGGCGGCGAGGAAGGGCGGGGGCAGGCCCGTCATCTCGACGAAGGCGGGGTTGAAGAGCACGAGCCGCCGGCTGCGGTCGAAGACGGCCAGACCCGTGGACAGATGGGCGAAGGTCTTGCCCAGCGCCCGCACGAGGTCGTGGCGGGCTGTCTCGGCCCGCACGGCTCCGGTGGCGTCGGCAGCGAAATGCAGGCTCCCGCTCCCGTGCCGGACGCTCGTGACCTCATACCACAAGGGCTCGCGCGAGCCGGGGGGAGAGAGCGACAGACGGCGCGTGACGGGTTCGTTGCCGGTCAGCGCGGGGGGCGGCCCGAAGAGCGGCACGGTCGGCCAGAAGGCGCCGGGCGGAGGAGAGGCCTCGGCCTCCGGCGTTTCGGGCTCGGCGGCCGGTGGGGCCGGCGCGCCGTCCTGCATCAGGTCCGACAGGGCCAGATAGGCCCGATTGGCCCAGATCACCGTTCCGCCCGCATCGAGCGCCCAGGCCGGCTGGGGCGATTCCCCGGCCAGGCCGCGCAGCAGATCGAGTTCCTCCTGCAGCACCTCGAGGGCGAGGCGGTCCAGTGACGTTCCTCCATCGGGCCCGGGCCGAAGACTCAGCCGCAGCAGCGGGGCCTCGGCTTCGGCCAGCAGGGTGGACCCATCCGGCGCGGTGAGCAGCAGGCGCCCCTCCGGCGCCAGGCCGGCCAGACGCCGCGTCAGATCGGGGCCGAACCGGCGACCGAGCAGGGCGACCACCCGTTCCCGGTCGCCGCCCCCACCGGGCCCGGCGGCTGCCGACGGTTCGTCCGTGGAACCTGCCGGCGACTTCGCGCCCCGATCCGACCCGGCCACGGTCTTCAGGGATGTTCCCGCCCCGCGCAGGAGCTGCCGCGCCGCGGCCGTGGCATCGATCAGTTCGGCGCCGTTGAAGAGAAACACGGCCTCTTCCGCGGCCAGGCTGCCCAGTGGGGCCATCCCGCCCATCCGCGCCGGGCCGAGCCGGGCCAGCACCAGCGCGATCAAAAGCCCACCGACCAGCGCGAAGAGCCCCGCGGCCATGCTGTCCATCAGAGCTGTCATCCCCGTCCCCCGCTGTTCCGGCCCCGGGACGCAGGCGGTGCCGTGGCCTGCCCGGTACGGCGAGGATCGGCGCAAATGGTTAAATCTTCGTTAATTCAACCTTGAGAGGATTTCATGTATGGATTTTCAGCCACAGGCTGCGTCAGGGCCTCGGCTGGCCAGACGACCGAGGCCACCGCCCCCCCCTGCGGCCCGTTGGCGAAAGCGATCCGCGCCCCCGTGCGTTCGAGCAGGGTCTTGGCGATGAAGAGGCCGAGGCCCATCCCCTCATAGCCCTGACGAAGGCGGGCGGGATCGCCGCCCTGTTCGGCCACGCCGGCGCGCCCTGTCACGAAGGGATCGCCCAGACGGCCGATCAGCGAGGGCGGAAAGCCGGGCCCATCGTCCAGGATGCGCACGGCGATGCGCCCGCCTCCCCAGTCGAGCCGGATCTCCACCCGTTCGCTGGCGAAGTCCACGGCATTCTGCACGAGGTTGCGCAGGCCGTGGACGATCTCGGGGCGGCGCGGCAGATCGGGCTGGCGGCCTTCGGCGGCTTCGGGGGTCAGCACGACGATCCTCTTGCCGCGGCCGCGATGGGGCGCGGCGGCTTCGTCTACCACCGCCGAGAGGGGCGCGCGGTCCAGATAGGGGTCGCGTCGCCCCTCGCGGCCCATGGTGCGCAGGATGTCGCGGCAGCGGTCGGCCTGTTCGCGCAGGAGCCGCGCATCCTCGAGCAGCGCCGCGCGATCGGGCATGTCGTCTTTCTCTTCGAGAGCGGCGATCATCTCCGAGGTGACGAGGGTGATGGTGGCCAGCGGCGTGCCCATCTCATGCGCCGCCGCCGCCACCATGCCATCGAGATCCGAAAGCCGCTGCGCCCGGGCCAGCGCCATCTGCGTGGCGGTCAGGGCGTCGGCCATGGCCGTCTGCTCGCCCGTCACGCTGCGCACATAAAGGCCGAGGAACACCACACCCGTGGCCAGGGCCAGCGCGAAGCCCCACTGCAACAGGGCGGGCGGGGCCAGGGGCCCTTCGGCTGCGGTCAGCGGCAGATGCCACAGGCCGATCGCCGGGATCAGCGCGAGCGTCACCCCCCCCAGCGCCAGGGCCGTCCGGGGGCCGAGCACGCTGGCCGCGATGGTGGCGGGGGCCAGGATCAGCACCGCAAAGGGATTGGCCAGGCCCCCCGTCAGCGCCAGCAGCAGGCCGAGCTGGAGGATGTCGAAGGTCAGCAGGGCGGCCGCCTCGCGCTCGGACAGGCGGCGGCTGCGGGGCATCGTTACGCCGGCGACGAGATTGACGAGGATCGAGGCGCCGATGACGAGCGAGACAGGGCCCAGCGGCACCGCTACACCGAGCGGCCCCGCCGCCACCGCAACGGCCGCCGACCTGGCCGGCGGATCGCCACCCCAGCGCGCCCCCGTCAGGGTGCGCAGCGCGACCCAGTCCGGCCGCCGCTCCGGCAGCAGCGGGGCGGTGGCAGGGTCTGTGGCGGCATCTGTCCGGGGAGGGCTGGGCGGATCGGTCATGGGGCCTCCTGAAACGAGGGCTTGCGGCGGCTGGCCGCATTGTCAAGAAGGACCCCGCCGGCCAATCCCGGCCCGTCCGCATCCGTCATTCTGCATCCGCATCAGGAAAGGACCGACATGCGTCGCAGCACCCTTGTCCTTGTCGTCGCGCTGGCCGTCGCTGCCGGGGGCCTCGGGGCCATCGCCCTGGCCCCCCTGTGGCGCGGCGGGGACGCATTCGCCGCCTGTCGGAACGGGCAGGTCGCCGGCGGCGATATCGGCGGACCCTTTGCCCTGGTGGACGGAGAGGGGCGAACGGTGACCGATGCCGAGGTCTTCGACCGCCCGGCGATCCTCTATTTCGGCTATACCTTCTGCCCCGATGTCTGCCCGCTCGACATGATGCGCAATGGCGAGGCAGCGCGCCTTCTGGCCGAACGGGGTCATGAGGTGCGGCCCGTCTTCATCACCGTCGATCCCGAACGCGACACGCCCCCGATCGCGGGCGAATGGGCGCTCAATTTCGCCGACAATGCCGTGGGCCTGTCAGGCAGCCGCGAACAGATCGAGGCCGCGATGCGCGCCTGGCGGGTCTATGCGCAGGCGCAGCCGGCCGAGGACGGATTCTATCTCGTGGATCATTCGACCTTCAGCTATCTCGTGCTGCCCGGCCATGGCTTCGTGGACTTCGTCTCGCGCGAGGAGGCGCCCGAAGCGGTGGCCGACCGCATGGAATGTTTCCTCGAAGCCGCCGGGGCCTGAGGCACGCGCCCGGGACGGGATCCGTTGACGGGGCATCTTCTGCTTCTATTCTTGCCGTAGACAGGAACCGGAAAGGACAGTCGGATGGAGCAGAAAGCAGCGGAGTCGGCGATCGGGCCGGATCCTTCGCTTCTGCTCGTGGATGATGACGAACCCTTCCTGAAGCGGCTCGCCCGCGCCATGGAGCGGCGCGGTTTCGTGGTGGAAACCGCCGGATCGGTTGCCGCCGCGCGAGAGGCGATCGCAACGCGCCCGCCGGCCTATGCCGTCGTCGATCTGCGGCTGGGCGACGGCAACGGGCTCGAGGTCGTCGAGCAGCTGCATGAGCGGCGGCCCGAGGCGCGGGTGATCGTCCTGACCGGATACGGGGCCATTGCCACCGCCGTGGCCGCCGTCAAGATCGGCGCGATCGACTATCTGGCCAAACCGGCCGATGCGGAGGACATCACGCGCGCCCTTCTGGCCGAGGAGGGAGAGCTGCCCGAGCCGCCCGAAAACCCCATGTCCGCCGATCGCGTCCGCTGGGAGCACATCCAGCGCGTGTTCGAGATGTGCGATCGCAATGTGTCCGAGACGGCCCGGCGGCTGGGCATGCATCGCCGCACGCTCCAGCGCATCCTGGCCAAGCGTTCGCCCCGCTAAGGGGTGTTTCACGTGAAACATCCCGCCCGTCGGGCGGCTGCCGCGGCCCTCAGGCCTGGGCCAGAAGCGCCGCATGCCGCGCGAGGAAGGCGGCCCGCGATTCCGCCGGCGGCCGCAGACAGAGGGTCAGCCCCTCGAGCAGCCCGTCGGGCGGGCGGCCGAAGAGACGATCGGCCTCGGGGATCGAGAACCCCGCAATGCGCGTTGCCTCGAGCCAGGCCGAGACGCGGTCGGCCCGCTTGATCGCCCGCTTGACGGCCGCAGGCAGGACGGCCGGCAGGCCGAAGCGCAGATGCACCGCCGCCGCCAGGCGGGCATCGAGCGCCGCATAGGCCGGGCCGAGCTGCGCCTTCACCGGCGAGATCATGTCGCCGATGACATATTCGGGCGCATCATGCAGCAAGGCGGCCAGACGCCAGCGCGGCCCCGGCTCGGGCGCGCCGGGCAGGCCCAGCCGGCCGAAGATCGCCTCGACCAGCAACGCATGCTCCGCCACCGAATAGGGCCAGTCGCCCCGTGTCTGCCCGTTCCAGCGGGCCACGAAGGCCAGGCCATGGGCGATGTCCTCCACCTCCACGTCGAGCGGCGAGGGATCGAGCAGGTCCAGCCTGCGTCCCGAAAGCATCCGCTGCCAGGCGCGCGTTGCCATCCCCGTCCTCCCCTGCCGGCCCGGACGGGGATCCTGCCGTGCAGGAGCACGGGCCTCAAGACGGATCCGGAGGCGCGCGGTGGACGGGCGGGAGCGGGGATGCTAAGCGCCCCGCAGACCTGCCTCGTCCCATACAGGATCCCCTCCCATGCCGCTCGATGCCCCCGATCACATCGTGAAGGATCTTTCGCTTGCGGCCTTCGGCCGTCGCGAGATCGCCATTGCCGAGACCGAGATGCCGGGTCTGATGGCGCTGCGCCGCGAATACGGAGACAGCAGGCCCCTGAAGGGCGCGCGCATCGCCGGATCGCTGCACATGACGATCCAGACCGCGGTGCTGATCGAGACCCTGCGGCATCTGGGTGCCGAGGTCCGCTGGGCCTCCTGCAACATCTTTTCCACCCAGGACCATGCCGCCGCCGCCATGGCCGAGGCCGGCGTCCCCGTCTTCGCCGTCAAGGGCGAGACGCTGGAGGAATACTGGGCCTATACCGACCGCATCTTCGACTTTCCCGAAGGGACGGCCAACATGATCCTCGACGACGGGGGGGATGCCACGCTCTACATCCTTCTGGGCGCGCGCGTCGAAGCCGGCGAGACCGATCTGATCGCCGTGCCGACCTCCGAGGAGGAAGTCTGCCTCTTCAACCAGATCCGCCGGCGCATGGCCGCCACCCCCGGCTGGTTCACGCGCCAGCGCGATGCCATCCGCGGCGTCACCGAGGAGACGACCACGGGCGTCAAGCGCCTCTACGACCTGCACCGCAGAGGCCTGCTGCCCTTCCCGGCAATCAACGTCAATGACAGCGTCACCAAGTCCAAGTTCGACAACAAATATGGCTGCCGCGAATCGCTCGTGGACGGCATCCGCCGCGCCACCGACACGATGATCGCCGGCAAGGTGGCGGTGGTCTGCGGCTATGGCGATGTCGGCAAGGGTTCGGCCGCGAGCCTGCGCGGGGCCGGGGCACGGGTCAAGGTGACCGAGATCGATCCGATCTGCGCGCTGCAGGCGGCGATGGACGGCTACGAGGTCACGCTGCTCGAGGACGAGGTGGAAACCGCCGACATCTTCATCACCACCACCGGCAACCGCGACGTGATCCGCATCGAGCACATGCGGCGGATGAAGGACATGGCCATCGTCGGCAACATCGGCCATTTCGACAACGAGATCCAGGTGGCCGCCCTGCGCAACCACAAATGGACGCGCATCAAGGATCAGGTGGACATGATCGAGATGCCCTCGGGCAACCGCATCATCCTCCTGTCCGAGGGGCGCCTTCTCAATCTCGGCAATGCCACGGGCCATCCCTCCTTCGTCATGTCGGCCAGCTTCACCAACCAGGTTCTTGCCCAGATCGAGCTGTGGACGAAGCCCGGCGCCTATGCGCCCGGCGTCTATATCCTGCCCAAGCTGCTCGACGAGAAGGTGGCGCGGCTCCATCTGGAGCGGATCGGGGCCAAGCTCACGGTGCTCGACCAGAAACAGGCCGACTATATCGGCGTCTCTCCCGAAGGGCCCTTCAAGCCCGAGCACTACCGCTACTGAGCGCAGGGGCGGCCGGCCCCGGGCCCCGGGCTGCGGGCCGCAGGGCAGGGGCCGGGGCCTCAGTCGGGATCCGTTCCGCCCAGCGCGCAGATGCGCTCCCATTCGGCGCGGGTCACCGGCTGCACCGAGAGGCGCGAATGGCGCACCAGCACCATCTGCGCCAAGGCGGGATCGGCCCGGATCTCCGCCAGCGGTACGGGACGGGCCAGGGGCCGGACGGCCCGGACATCGACACAGTCCCATCGGTCATCGCCCTCGGCCGTGGGATCGGGATGGGAGGGGGCGATCACCTCGACAATGCCGACGACGGCGGGATTCTTCACCGAATGGTAGAAGAATCCCCGCTCTCCGACCTGCATCGCGCGCATGTTGTTGCGGGCCGCATAGTTGCGCACGCCGGTCCAGGCGCCGCCGGCCTCTCCCAGCGCCACCTGATCGTCCCAGCTGAAGGCATCGGGTTCCGACTTGAAGAGCCACCAGGCCATGCCATCCTCCTTCAGATCTCTGCCCGCAACGGGCGGTCGAGCAGCACGCGCAGGGCCTCGGGCAGGGTGAGGCGTCCCTCGACCAGGCCGGCCACCGCCGCCGTCACCGGCATCGCGATCCCGAGCCGCCCGCCCAGCGCCAGCGCCGCGCGGGCAGTTGCCGCGCCCTCGACCGTCACCCCCGGATCAAAACCCTCTCCCCGTCCGAGCGCGAGGCCGAGACGATAGTTGCGCGAGCCTTCCGAGGTTGCGGTCAGCACGAGGTCTCCGAGGCCTGACAGCCCCATCAGCGTCGTCTCCTCCGCCCCGAGGGCGATCGCAAGGCGGCGCATCTCGGCAAAGCCGCGGGTCAGCAGCGCGGCCCGGGCCGATTCGCCCAGGCCCCCGCCGATGCAGGCCCCGCAGGCAATGGCGATGACATTCTTGAGTGCGCCGCCCAGTTCCGCCCCCACGACATCCGCCGTGCGATAGAGCCGGAGCACAGGCGTGGACAGAAGCCTCTGCAGGCCTGTGCCCAGGGTCTCGTCGGCACAGGCGAGGACGAGGGCCGTCGGCAGGCCGCGGGCGATGTCGGCGGCAAAGGCGGGACCGGTGAGGATCGCGGGGCGGCTCCTGGGCAGGGCCGCGGCCATCAGTCGGGTGGGGCCTTCGAGGGTGGTGAGGTCGATCCCCTTGCAGCAGGCGACGGGCATGGCCTGCGCCAGATGCGCGCGATGTTCGGCCAGAAAGCCGCGCAGGGCCTGGGCCGGAACGGCCAGCAGCACCACATCGGCCGCCAGCGCCTCGGGATCGGCCGTGACGGTCAGGGCGGGGGGCAGTCGCAGGCCCGGCAGGCGCGCCGTCTCGCGCGTGGCGGCGAGGCGTGCCATCCCGGCCCTGTCGCGCCCCCAGAGTGTCACACGGCAGTCCTCCGGCGGCGATCCCGAGAGGGCCACAGCCAGCGCCGTGCCGAAGGCCCCGGCCCCCGCCACCGCGATCCGCGTCATGCCTTGGCCCCCTTGCGTCCGCCGCCCAGAATCGGCGCGGCGTGGGCATCGAGCGGCCAGCGGGGTCGGGCGATGAGGTCGCTGCCCGGCGCGATGCCGGCACGGGCCCGTTCGATGCCCGCCCAGGCGACCATGGCGGCATTGTCCGTGCACAGCGCCAGGGGGGGCGCGACGAAGCGCAGGCCGGCCTCGGCGGCGGCTGCCTGAAGCCCGGCCCGCACCCGGCGGTTGGCTGCCACCCCCCCCGCGACCGCAAGCGCCGTGGCGCCGGGAAGGAGCGCCACCGCACGGCGGGCCTTCTCGCTCAGGATCGTGGCCACCGCGTCCTCGAAGGCGGCGCAGAGATCGCGCCGGTCGCTTTCCCGCAGCCCGCCCTGTTCGGCCACCAGCCGGTCGCGCAGGCGCAGCACGGCGGTCTTGAGGCCCGAGAAGGACAGATCGCAGCCTTCGCGGTCCAGCAGCGGGCGCGGCAGGGCAAAGCGTCCGGGGTCGCCGCCTGTGGCGGCGGCCTCGACGGCGGGGCCGCCCGGCTGGGGCAGGCCAAGAAGCCGGGCGACCTTGTCGAAGGCCTCGCCGGGGGCGTCATCGAGGGTGCCCCCGAGACGGCGGAAGGATTCGGGCCCCTCCACGGCCAGGAACTGGGCATGCCCGCCCGAGACGAGGAGCATCAGATAGGGAAAGTCGAGCCCGTCGGTGAGCCGCGGCGTGAGCGCATGAGCGGCCAGATGATTGACCCCCCAGAGGGGCAGTCCCGTCGCCGCGGCAAGCCCTCGCGCCGTCATGACCCCGGCCAGCAGCCCGCCGATGAGGCCGGGCCCGGCGGTCACGGCGATCCCGTCGAGATCCGCCCATGTCAGGCCGGCTTCGGCCAGGGCGGTCTCGATGCACAGATCGAGCCGTTCGGCATGGGCGCGGGCGGCGATCTCGGGCACGACACCGCCATAGGCCGCATGAAGGCCCGTCTGCCCTTGCAGGATCGAGGACAGGATGCGCGGCCCCCCCGTTCCGTCCTGCACCACGGCAGCGGCACTGTCGTCGCAGCTCGATTCGAGGCCGAGCAGGGTCAGGGAGCGGTGAGCCACGGAGGACAGCGGGCCTTGCGGTTTCGGTCAGGCGCGGCCTAGCATCGCCCCCGCGCCCCGTCCAGCAGGCCACGGGCTCGGGGCGCCCCTCCTCTCCCTCCGGCACGGGATCATCGGCCCCCCATCCCTCCTCCTGACGCGACCGGATCCTGCAAGCCGCCGCTTCCTGGCGCAGATCGAGGCGCGGGCCCGGCAGCGGATCGAGGCCGTGATCTCGCCCGTGCTGGCCATCGAGCCGCTGCCCGTGGAACTGGCCGCCCCCCCGAAGGCCCTCGTGCTGACCTCGGAGAACGGGGCGGCGCGGGCCGGGGCGCTGGGGCTTGCGGGGCTGGATGCCTGGTGCGTGGGGCCGCGCACGGCAGCCGCGGCAAGGGCGGCGGGGCTGCGGGCCATCGAGGCGGGACCGGATGCCGAGGGGCTGATCGCCCGCCTCCTCGCCGAACGGCCCGCCGGCCCCCTGCTGCAGCTGCGGGGCGAGCAGGTGGCTGTGCCGCTGGCCGCGCGGTTGCGCGAAGGCGGCCTCGAGATCCGCGAGGCCGTCGCCTATCGCCAGCGGGCGCTGCCGCCGAATGCGGCCGCACGGGAGGCGCTGGGCGGGACCCGCCCCGTGGTGCTGCCGCTCTTTTCGCCGCGCAGCGCGGCGCTTGTGGCCGGCTGGGGCGGGGCGGTTCCCTTGCAGGCCCCCCCTGCATGTCGTGGCGATCAGCCCCGCCGTCGCGCGGCAGGCGGACAGGCTCGGGGCGCAGACGATCGGCATCGCGGACCACCCTGATGGAGCGGCGATGGCCGAAGCGACGCTGCGGCGGCTGGAGCAGGCCGGAGGAGCGGCGCTTGAGGGGTCGGAGCGGCCGGACTAGGTATCGGATATCAGATGGGGCCGCAGCGGCTCTGGCCAGGAAGAGGACCGCGGAATGACGCGCAAGGCGGGTTCCCGATCGGAGGGCGGAATGCCGGAACATCCTCCTTCTCCGGAGGAGGGGGGGCTGCCGCAGGCGGACACCGGGATCCGGACCGGGGACGCTGCGGCAACCGATGCGGTTGCTGCCGGCCCCCGGGATGAGGACCGCGAAAAGGCCCGTGACGAAGCCGGCGAAGCTCCGGATGCAGTCCGTGAGGGGACCGGCGACGCCCCCGGTGGCGGGACCGCGGACAGCGGCGCCGGGGCGGGCAGTTCGACGCAAGAGGCCCCCGCCGTCCCCGATGGGACGGCTGCTCCGGCCGCGCCCCCGAGACGGATCCCGATGAGACTCGGGCCCCCGATCCATCGGCTCCATTGGCCGGCGCCCCCGGGGCGATGCCCGGAACTCCGCACGGCGAGGCGGACGGGGCCGGCCGGCTGCCGGTCCTCGGGGTGGAGGAGAGCCGGCCGGAGAAGGAGCCGGATCGGGCGTCGGCGGGCCTGATGCCCCCCGCGGCGGGCGCGGCGCCGGGCGCGGGGGCGGGGGCGGCGATGCCCTCCGCGCGGCGGGCGCGCGGGGGATTCGGTGCCGGACTGCTGGGCGGGCTTCTGGTCTCGGCCCTGGCGCTGGGCGGGGGATGGTGGGCGCTCGACAGCGGGCGCCTTGCCCTGCCCCTGCCGGAAGGGATCGAGGCCCGGCTCACCGCTCTCGAGGCTCGGCCGGCACCGGACATCGCCGCGGCGATCGAACCCCTCTCGGCTGCGCTGACAGAGGCCGAAGGGCGGATTGACGCTCTTGGGGAGCGGGTCGAGGCCCTGTCCGCATCCGCCGAAGCCGCCGAGGCCCCTGCCGCGGGGGCTCTCGAGGAGAGCCTGGCAGGAATGGCGGCGCGCATGGCCACCCTCGAGGAACGGATCGCCGCCCTCGAAGCCCGCCCCGATGCCGGTGAGGCCCTCGGGACCGGCCCCCGGACAGAGGCGCCCCCTGACAGCGAGGTTGCGGCGCTGCGCGAGGAGCTGACGGCCCTCGGCGCGCGCCTTGATGCGCTCGAGGCGGCACAGGCCGATCTTGGCGAGCAGATCGAAAGCGGCCTTGCCGCAGCGCAACAGGCTGGGGAGCAGGCCGCCGCCGAGGCCTTGGCCATGGCCGAACAGGCCCGGGCCCTGGCGCAGGAGGCGCAGGCTTCCGCCGGGCGGGTCGAGGAGGCCGAGGCGCGGGTCGCCGCGGCCGAGGCCGAAGCCGCCCGCCGCGCCGCCCTGGCCGAGATCGCCGCGGCGCTCGAGACGGGGCAGCCCTTTGCCCCGGCGCTTGAGGCGCTGTCCGCGGCCGGAACGCCGGTGCCCGGAGCGCTGGAGGCGCTGGGAGAGGAAGGCGCCCCGACCCTTGCCGCGCTGCGTCAGTCCTTTCCCGATGCGGCGCGTGCGGCGCTGGCTGCGGCCCGCGAGGCCGGAGCGGCCGAGGGCGGGGGGCTGGGCGGCCTGCTGAGCCGCTGGCTTGCGCTGCGTTCGACGACCCCCCGCGCCGGAGACGACCCCGATGCCGTCCTCTCGCGCGCCGAAGCCGCTCTGGCGGAAGGCAACCTCACCGGGGCGCTGGCGGAACTCGAAACCCTTCCCGGGATGGCCCGCACCGCGATGGCGGACTGGCTGGACCGTGCCGAAGCCCGGGCGGCCGCCGATGCCGCCCTGGCCGATCTGCGCGCGGCCGTCCCCTGACCCCGACCTCCCTGCCGTCCAGTCCCCGAAAGGCCCGCGATGCTCTGGTCCCTTCTCAAGATCCTCCTCTTCGTGGCCCTTGTGGCAGCCGTGACGCTGGGCGGGGCCTGGCTCATGGAGCAGGCCGGCGGGGCGGTGATCGCGATCGGCGGCTGGGAGGTGACGCTGAGCCCGATCCAGCTTGGCCTGGCGCTCCTGATCCTGCTGGTCGCCTTGTGGCTGCTGCTGAAGCTCCTGGGCGTCCTGGGGGCGATCCTGCGCTTTCTCAACGGCGACGAGACGGCCCTGTCGCGGCATTTCAGGCGCAACCGGCAGCGCAAGGGGATGGAGGCGCTGACCGAGGCGGCCCTGCTGCTGGTCACCGGCGACGGGGCGGGGGCGCTCCGCCGGGCCGAGGCGGCCCGCCGCCATCTCGACGAACCGGAACTGGTGCATCTGATGATCGCCCAGGCGGCCGAGGCGGCCGGCGACCGCCCCCGCGCGGCCGAGGAATGGGCGCTGCTGGCCCGCCATGACCGGACGCGCCTGGCCGGGTTGCTCGGCCTTCTGCGCCACAAGATGGCCGAAGGCGACGACGTGACCGCGCTGCGTCTGGCCGAAAAGGCCTTCGAGGTCGATCCGCGCCACCGCGAGGTGCAGGATCTGTTGCTGCGCCTGCAGGCCGAATCCCATGACTGGGCGGGGGCACGCCGCACTCTGGCCGCGCAGCGCCGGACGGGCGGCCTGCCCCGGGATGTCCACCGGCGGCGCGATGCCATCCTGGCCCTGTCGCAGGCCGCCGATGTGGCCCGGGACGATGCCAGCATCGAAGCGCGCGAGGCCGCCATCGAGGCGAACCGGCTTTCGCCCGATCTCGTCCCCTGCCGCCGTCATGGCCGCGCGCGGCTATATCGCCCAGGGCCAGGCCCGCCATGCCGCGCGTGTGCTGCGCAAGGCCTGGGAGGCGCAGCCCCATCCCGATCTGGCCGCCGCCTTTGCCGAGATCGCCCCCTCCGAAAGCCCGTCCGAACGGCTGGCCCGGTTCCGGGCGCTGACCGATCTGCGTCCCGACCATCCCGAGACGCGCATGCTGAAAGCCGAGCTGCTGATCGCCGCCGGCGACTTTGCCGAGGCGCGGCGCGCGCTGGGCGATCTGCCCGAGCGCGAACCCACCGGCCGCAACCTGACGCTGATGGCGGCGATCGCGCGCGGCATGGGCGAGGACGAAGCCGCGGTGCGCGGCTGGCTGACCCGTGCGCTGGCCGCCCCCCGCGGGCCGCAATGGGTCTGCGACAATTGCGGACGCATCCATCAGGACTGGGTCCCGGTCTGCGAGAGCTGCCATGCCTTCGACACGCTGAGCTGGAAGACCCCGCCGGCCGAGGCAAAGCTGCCGGGCGGTGTCGAACTCCTGCCGCTGCTTGTGGGCGAGGCACGCCCCCCCGCCGCGCCGGACCGGGGGCACGGCGCCGCCGCGGCCATGCCGGAGGTGCCGCCCGTGCGGCCCGACAGCGAAGGCCCCCCTTCCGCTGTCCGCGACGCGATCGAACCGCCGCGACCCGATGTCGAACCGCTTCGCTGACCCCCTTTCCCCGCCGCCGGGCAATGCTAAGAGCCGCCCGGCGCCGCAGTAGCTCAGCTGGTAGAGCACGTCATTCGTAATGATGGGGTCGGGGGTTCGAGTCCCTTCTGCGGCACCAGATCTCCCCGTATCGCCCAACTGAGGGCCGCATCCCGCTGCGGCTGGCGGCAGCGGTCCGGCCAGAGGCCGCGGCGAATCGCTCCCGTCTTCCCCCGGGCCCCGCATTCCGCCCGAGACGCGGAGGCGCCGTCCCCCGGACAGAAATCGCCCAATCGGCGGACACTTTGGCCGGATCTGCCTGTTTTGCGGGCAGACAGGCCGCGCAATGGCCCGATCCGGCGCCGCCATGCCTTTTCCTTCCGCCTTCCGGCCTGTCCATTCCGCATGAGGCAAGACGGGGCGGACCCTTGGCGAGGCGGTATCGGATCCCGACGGGCGGGCAGAGGGCGCGGCGCGGCGCCTGTCCGGCACCGTGACCGCCCGGCCGTTGCCATGGCCCCCCGCCCCGGCAGGCCGGATCGGGATGCCCCGCTTCGGCCTGTCCGGGTCCGACCGGAGCGCCCCCCTGCCCGAGGCCGGTGCGGCGCCGGATGTCCCTGCGTCCCTGCCCCGGACGCGCGGCGCAGCGGCGGCGCGGGCGATCCGCCGGGACGGGTCCTCGCGGCTGGCTCGCTTCCGTCAGGAAGGATCGCTCAAGCTCCTCTGGCCGCATGGCGATGGCGAGGACCCTCTCGAGGCGGTCCTGCTCAACACCGCCGGGGGGCTGACGGGGGGCGACAGGCTGGATCTGCACCTGTCTGCGGGCGCGGGAAGCTGGCTTCGCGTCTCGACCCAGGCCGCCGAGCGGATCTATCGCACGGTTTCGGGGCCGGCGGAGATGACCGTGGATCTTCAGGTGGAGAGCGGCGGGCGTCTCGACTGGCTGCCGCAGGAGACGATCCTCTACGACGGCGGCGCGATCCACCGGCGTCTGCGGCTCGATCTGGGCTCCGGGGCGCGGGCGCTGCTGGCCGAACCGGTGATCCTCGGGCGCCGGGCGATGGGCGAGAGGGTCCGCCGCGCCTGGTTCCGCGACCGCTGGGAGGTGATCCGCGAAGGGCATCTTGTCTTCGCCGACCGTCTGCGGATCGGGGAGGAGGATTGGCCGGCGGCCGGGGCAGCGGCGATGCTGGGGGATGCGGGCGCCTGGGCCAGCCTCCTGCTTGTCGCGCCGGAGGCCGAGGCGCGGCTCGATCCGCTGCGGCGCCTTCTGCCCGGACGGGCCGGGGCCAGCCTCCTGCGGGAGGGGCTGCTCTTCGCCCGCCTCCTGGCCGAGGACGGATTCGCGCTGCGGCGGAGTCTCATCCCCGCGCTGGAGCTTCTGGGAAACCGGGCCCTGCCCAAGGTCTGGAGATTGTGAGGATTCATGCAACTGACCCCCCGCGAAAAGGACAAGCTCCTGATCGCCATGGCGGCCGAGGTCGCGCGGCGGCGGCTGGCCCGCGGCCTGCGGCTCAATCACCCCGAGGCCATCGCGCTGATCGCCGATGCGGTCATGGAAGGGGCCCGCGACGGCCGCTCGGTCGCCGAGCTGATGGAGACGGGGGCCCGGGTCCTGACGCGCGAGATGGTGATGGAGGGGGTGGCCGAGATGATCCCGGAGGTGCAGGTCGAGGCGACCTTTCCGGACGGCACCAAGCTTGTCACCGTGCACCAGCCGATCCGCTGACAGGGAGGGATGCTGTCCATGATTCCGGGAGAGATCCGGGTCGCCGAGGGCAATATCGAACTCAATGCCGGGCGCGAGGCCATCACGCTCATGGTCGGCCAACCGCGGCGACAGGCCGGTGCAGGTCGGCTCCCACTATCATTTCGCCGAGGCGAATGCGGCGCTGGATTTCGATCGGGGGCGGCGCGGGGCCGGCGGCTCGACATCCCCGCCGGCACGGCGGTGCGCTTCGAGCCCGGCCAGCGGCGCGAGGTCCGGCTGATTCCCGTCGGCGGGGCGCGGGAGATCTGGGGATTCAACGGCTGCATCATGGGCAGGCTCTGACGGCGCCATCTGCCCGTTTTCCGTGCAGATCGGTCCGGGCCGGGCCCCGGATGCCCCCTCGCGGGCGCGCCGGGGGCTGGCGCCCTCCCCGGCCGAGGCCGAAGCTCCCACCCGGATCGACAGGACCATCGTCATGCCCGTCACGATTTCGCGCCGCGACTATGCCGCCATGTATGGCCCCACGACCGGGGACCGGATCCGGCTTGCCGATACCGATCTGTGGATCGAGGTGGAGCGCGACCTGACCCTCTATGGCGAGGAGGTGAAGTTCGGCGGCGGCAAGGTCATCCGCGACGGCATGGGGCAAAGCCAGCGGTCGCGCGCCGAAGGGGCGGTGGACACGGTCATCACCAATGCCCTGATCCTGGACCACACCGGCATCTACAAGGCCGATGTGGGCCTGCGCGACGGCCGGATCGCGGGGATCGGCAAGGCCGGCAACCCCGATATCCAGCCCGGCGTGACCATCGTCGTCGGGCCGGGGACCGAGGCCATCGCGGGCGAGGGCCGCATCCTGACCGCCGGGGGCATCGACAGCCACATCCATTTCATCTGTCCCCAGCAGATCGAGGATGCGCTGCATTCGGGCATCACGACCCTGATCGGCGGCGGCACCGGCCCCGCGCATGGCACGCTGGCCACCACCTGCACGCCGGGGCCGTGGCATATCGGGCGGATGCTTCAGGCTGCCGACGCCTTTCCGGTCAACCTGATGTTCGCGGGCAAGGGCAATGCCTCGCGCCCGGCCGCCCTGGAGGAGCAGGTCCTGGCCGGGGCGGCCTGCCTGAAGCTGCACGAGGACTGGGGCACGACGCCCGCCGCCATCGACTGCTGCCTGCGCGTGGCCGATGCGATGGATGTGCAGGTGATGATCCACACCGACACGCTGAACGAGAGCGGCTTTGTCGAGGATACGATCCGCGCCATCGGCGGGCGCACCATTCACGCCTTTCATACCGAGGGGGCCGGCGGCGGCCATGCCCCCGACATCATCCGCATCTGCGGCGAGCCGCATGTGCTGCCCGCCTCGACCAATCCGACGCGCCCCTTCACCGTCAACACGGTGGATGAACATCTCGACATGCTGATGGTCTGCCACCATCTCGACCGCCGCGTGCCCGAGGATGTCGCCTTTGCCGAAAGCCGCATCCGGCGCGAGACCATCGCCGCCGAGGATATCCTCCATGACATGGGCGCCTTCTCGATCATCGGATCGGACAGTCAGGCGATGGGGCGCGTGGGCGAGGTCATCATCCGCACATGGCAGAGCGCGCACAAGATGAAGCGCCAGCGCGGGCGCCTGCCGGAGGAGCAGGGCGCGAACGACAATCTGCGCGCGCGCCGCTATGTCGCCAAATACACGATCAACCCCGCCATCGCGCATGGCATCGCGCATGAGACCGGATCGGTCGAGGCGGGCAAGCGCGCCGATCTCGTGCTCTGGCATCCGGCCTTCTTCGGCGTGAAGCCGGAGATGGTGCTGATCGGCGGCAGCATCGCCTGTGCCCAGATGGGCGATCCCAATGCCTCGATCCCGACGCCCCAGCCGGTCTGGTCCCGGCCGATGTGGGGGGCCTTCGGGCGCAGTGTCAACGGGGGGCCGTCCTCTTCGTCAGCGCGGCCGCGCAGGCGGCGGATGTCGGCCGCCGGTTCGGCTTGGCCAAAGAGACGGTCGCGGTGCGCAACACCCGCGGAATCGGCAAGCGGGACATGCGGCTCAATGATGCCCTGCCACGGATGGAGGTCGATCCCGAAACCTATGAAGTGCGCGCCGATGGCGCGCTGCTGACCTGCGAACCGGCCGCCGTCCTGCCGATGGCGCAGCGCTACTTCCTTTTCTGATGTTCTGAGGCAGGCCGGCCATGCCCGATCTTCCCCCCGCCCGATCCGTCCGGCGCGCTCCCCTGGGGGGGGAGCCGCATGGCCATGTGGTGCTGCGCCATGAGGAGCGTCTGCTGCGCCGCCGCCGCCTTGTCACCACCGGGGGGAGGGATTCCTGGTCGATCTGCCTGCGACCACCGATGTCGGGCCGGGGGATGCCTTCCTGCTCGAGGATGGGCGGCTGATCGCGGTGGAAGCCGCCCCCGAGGCCCTGCTGGAGGTCCGCGGCCCCGATCTGGCGCGGCTGGCATGGCATATCGGCAACCGCCACGCCCCCTGCCGGATCGAGGCGGGGCGCCTGCTGGTGCCGCATGATCATGTCCTGGCGGGGATGCTGCGGCAGCTTGGGGCCGAGCTGCGCGAGGTGACCGCCCCCTTCCAGCCCGAGGGGGGGGCCTATGGTCACGGCCGGACGATGGGCCACCATCATCGTCATGACGACCATGACGGGCATGACGGCCACGGCGACCATGACGCCGGGGCCGGCCATCCCGGGCAGGGCGGCGCAGGACAGGGGGCATGGAGGCTGAGGCGCATCTGACGCTCGCCCAGTGGCTCTCGCCTGCCTTTCCGACGGGGGGCTTCGCCTGGTCGCATGGGCTCGAGACCGCGGTGGCCACCGGCGCCGTGGCCGATGCCGCGGGGCTCGAGTCCTGGATCGGGACGCTGCTGCTTCGCGGGGCGGGGCGCAGCGATGCGATCCTGCTGACCGAGGCCGCCCGGGCCGAGGGGCCCGCTCTGGCCGCCCTGGCCGAGCTGGCGCTGGCGCTCGCCCCGTCGGCCGAACGGCTGGCCGAGATCCGCGAACAGGGGGCCGCCTTTGCTGCCGCGCTGCGGGGGTCCTGGGGATTCGATCTGCCCGATCTGCCCCTGCCGGTGGCGGTGGGCCGGGCGGTGGCGCTGGCCGGTCTGCCGCCGGGGCCGGCGGTGCGGCTCCATCTGCTGAACCTGGCCTCGGGGCAGGTGCAGGCGGCGCTGCGGCTCATGCCGCTGGGCCAGACCGCCGGGCAGGCCGTCCTGCGCCGCCTGATCCCGCTCTGCATCCGCATCGCCGAAGAGACCCGGACCCTGTCCGTCGAGGATCTCGGCGGCTGTGCCTTGGGCATCGACATCGCCGCGCTGCAGCACGAGACCTGCTTTCCGCGGATCTTCCGTTCCTGATCCTGCCCTGTTCCGGGAGACCCTGTGATGACCAGCCCCCACGGCCCCCTGCGGATCGGTATCGGCGGCCCCGTCGGCGCCGGCAAGACGACGCTCACCGCCGCCCTGGCCCGCAGTCTTCGGGACCGGCTGAGCGTCGCGGTCATCACCAACGACATCTACACCCGGGAAGATGCCGAGGCCCTGATGCGGATGCAGATCCTGCCTGCGGACCGGGTGATCGGGGTGGAGACGGGCGGCTGTCCGCATACCGCCATCCGCGAGGATGCCTCGATCAACCTCGCCGCGGTGGCCGAGCTCAACCGCCGTCATCCCGATCTCGATCTCATCCTGATCGAATCGGGGGGGGACAACCTGTCGGCCACCTTCTCGCCGGAACTGGCCGATCTGACCGTCTATGTCATCGATACGGCCGCCGGCGAGGACATCCCCCGCAAGGGCGGCCCGGCCATCACCCGTTCCGATCTCCTCGTGATCAACAAGACCGATCTGGCCCCCCATGTCGGGGTCAGCCTCGAGGTGCTGGCCCGTGATGCCGCCCGCATGCGGGGCGAACGGCCGGTGATCTTCGCCGCGCTGCGGCGGGGCGAAGGCGTGGAGGCCATCGTCGAAACACTTGCCCGTCTGGGGGGGCTTCCGGTCTGAGGCGGCCGGCCTTCAGACCTCTGGGGTCTCGGCCGCAGGACCGGTGACGACGACCCCGGTTCCCCAGTCGCGGCAGCGGGCGGCAAGGGCCGGCGCCAGGGGGCGGTCGGTGACGAAGGTCCCGATGTCGCGCAGCGAGGCGATGCGCGCCGGCGCGCTGCGCTGGAACTTGGAATGATCGGCCACGAGGATCGTCCGCCGCGCCTGCTCGATGACAGCCCGGTTCACGCCCACCTCCTCGATGTCGAAATCGAGCAGGTCGCCCTCCTCGTCCAGGGCCGAACAGCCGAGAATGGCGATGTCAAACTTGAACTGCCGGATCGTCTGCACCGTCAGGGGGCCGACAAGCCCGCTGTCCGCGCGCCGGATCGCCCCGCCCGACAGGATCACCGTGCAGTCGCGGTTGCCGAGCAGGATCTGGGCCACATGGACATTGTTGGTCACCACCAGAAGGTTGCGGTGGCCGCGCAGGGCGCGGGCGACGGCCTCGGTCGTGGTGCCGATGGCCAGAAAGAGCGAGCAGTCCTGCGGCACCAGCGCGGCGCAGGCCTGGCCGATCGCCGCCTTGGCGGCCCCGTGCAGCCGGCGGCGCTCCTCATAGCCGATATTCGCGATGCGCGAGGGCAGCACCGCCCCGCCATGGACCCGCTCGATCTGCCCGGCCTCGGCCAGATCGGCCAGATCGCGCCGGATCGTCTGGAGCGTGACCCCGAAATGCTGCGCCAGCCCCTCGACCGTGACGCGTCCGTCGCGGCGCAGAAGGTCGAGGATCTCGGGCTGGCGCAGGGTCTGGGACATGGGTGGGCGATCGCGTCGGGGGGATGGCTCTTGCTAGCAGTTTGCCGCCCCCTGCGCGAGGAGGCGCGCAACCGCGCGCCGATCGCGAAAGCGCCCACCCGAAACGAACAGAAACGAACAGAAATCTTTACAGATCGCGCAGCAATGGGTAATGTCTGGCGGGCCTGGCGGGCCGAAGAGGCGGGGAGAAGGCGGATATGGCGCAGCAGGACGGCGGCGGGCCCTTCGATCTCCTGGTGATCGGCGGGGGGGTGAATGGCTGTGCCATTGCCCGCGATGCGGCGGGCCGCGGTCTGCGCGTCGCGCTGTGCGAGGCGGGCGATCTCGGTCAGGGGACGTCCTCGGCCTCGACCAAGCTGTTTCATGGGGGGCTGCGCTATCTCGAATATCTCGAGCTGCGCCTCGTGCGAGAGGCCCTGGCCGAACGGGAAGTGCTGCTGCGGATGATGCCGCATATCGCCTGGCCGCTGCGCTTTGTCCTGCCCCTTCATCCCCAGATGCGCTTCGAGGCCTCGACCCCCGTCTCCCGCCTGCTGGGGCTGGCGATGCCCTGGGCCAGGGGGCGCCGGCCGGCCTGGCTGATCCGGCTGGGACTGGCCCTCTATGACGGGCTGGGGGGGCGCGAGATCCTGCCCCCCACGCGCAGCCTCGATCTGCGCCGGGATGCGGCCGGACAGCCGCTCCAATCCCGCTTCACCCGTGCCTTCGAATATTCGGACTGCTGGGTGGATGATTCGCGTCTTGTCGTGCTGCTGGCGCGGGATGCGGCGGCGCGAGGGGCGCGGATCCTGACCCGCTGCCGGGTGACGGAGGCGCGGGCGGACCAGGGGCTCTGGACGGTGCAGGCCGGCGGACAGGCGCTGCAGGCGCGGCTTCTGGTCAATGCCGCCGGTCCCTGGGCCGGGCAGATCGGCCACCGCCTCGGCCTGCCCGCGGAGGAGACGGTCCGCCTCGTGCGGGGGTCGCATGTCGTCACGCGCCGCCTGCATGATCATGACCGCGCCTATTTCCTGCAGGGGCGCGACGGGCGCATCGTCTTTGCCATTCCCTACGAGCAGGATTTCACCCTGATCGGGACCACCGATGTCGATCATCCGGATCCCGACACGCCCCCGGTCTGCACCCCGGAGGAACGGGCCTATCTGCTGGCCTTCGTGTCGGACTATTTCGCCCGTCCCGTGACCGAAGGCGAGATCGTGCACAGCTTTTCGGGGCTGCGGGCGCTGCATGACCCGGGCACGGGGTCTGCGGCGGCGGCCTCGCGCGATTATGCGCTGCGGCTGGAGACGGCGCCGGGGGCTCCGGTGCTGCATGTCATCGGCGGCAAGATCACGACACATCGCCGCCTGGCCGAGGCGGCGATGGAGCGGATCGCCCGGTGCTGGGCGTGCGGGGCCCATCCTGGACCGCCCGGGCGCCCCTGCCGGGGGGGGATTTCCCGGTGGACGGGGCCCCCGCCCTCATGGAGCGGCTGCGCGCCGATCATCCCTTCCTGG
>NZ_KE557322.1:33117-81966 GCF_000442315.1 Rubellimicrobium thermophilum DSM 16684 | reverse complement strand
CTGATCCGGGCCTATGGGACGGAAGCCTGGGCGCTGCTGGGCGGCGCCCGCAGGGCGGAGGATCTGGGCCGGGCCTTCGGAGCCGGGCTGACCGAGGCCGAGCTCGACTGGATGGCCCGGCGCGAATGGGCCCGAACGGCCGAGGATGCCTTGTGGCGGCGCTCCAAGCTCGGCCTGCGCCTGTCCCCCGATCAGGTGGAGGCGGTGGCGGCCTGGTTCGCCGCTGCCGGCGGGACAGGCGAGGCCGGCCGCCTGCCCGGAGCCGTCAGCCCCCCGCCGGGGTCATGAGAGCGGCCATCGCGCACAGCCCGTCATCCGCCGCCGCCTTCAGGGCCTCGATGGTCATGGCATCGTCGCGGACAAAGGCGACGAACAGCGCATTGAGCATGTGGAACAGGATCTCGCCCAGGGGGCGGGGATCGAGATCGGGGCGCACCTCGCCGCGGGCCTGAAGCCGGGCGACGAGACGCGCCACCTGATCGGCCAGACGGGCATCGAGTTCGGCATAGCGGCGCCCGTTGGGCGTATGCGGCGCCTCGATCGAGATCGCCATCGCCGCCCGCCACATCTCCTTGGTCAGATATTCAAGCGAATGGTCGTAATACTGCCAGATGAGACGGCGCAGCGCCGCCTCCGCCCCGGCAGGCGGGTCGGCCAGGATGGCTTCGCCGGCGGCCAGCACCTCCTCGACCTCGAGCGTGACGGTCGCCATCAGCAGATCACCCTTGGTGCTGTAGTAGTTGTAGACCGTGCCGACCGACACGGCGGCATCCTCGGCCACGTCCTCGATGCGGACGGGGTGATAGCCGTCGCGGCGGAAGCGGCGCACGGCCGATTCCAGGATGCGGCGGTGGCGGTCCGCCTTCTGGCGTGCTCGCAGGCCGGTCAGGATCGCTCCTCCCTGAAATTTGGTGTTGACTTCAAATCTGAGCCTATTCAGCTTTCATGTCAAACGCCGCCGCCATGCGGCAACAGGGAGAGCCGCCATGACCCTTCGCCGACTTCTTGTCAGCACCGCCCTTGCCGTCCTGTCCGCCGGCGCGGCGGCCGCGCAGACCATCAATGCGCTGGTCTGGTGCGATCATGCCGATCCGGCCCTGATCGCCCCCTTCGAGGAGGCGACGGGCATCCGGGTCAATCTGCGGGAATACGAGGGGACAGGCGCCGCCCTGGCCATGCTCGAACAGTCGCGCCCCGGCGACTGGGACGTGCTGGTGATCGATGGCATCGACGTGCCCCGCGTGGTCGAGGCGGGGCTTCTGGCGCCCCTGCCGGCCGACCGGCTTCCGCTCGGGGACCTGTTCCCGCAGGTGGTCCTCGAGGACCGCACCACGCGCGACGGGGCCATCTATGCCGTGACCGAGAAGTTCGGCTACAACACCCTGTCCTACAATTCCGCCCGCGTGCCGGAGGCGGATGTGGCCAGCCTCGACCGGCTGCTGACGGATGACTATGCCGGCCGGATCGCGATCTATGATTACTATCTGCCGGTGATCGGCATCGCCGCGGCGCATCTGGGGCTCGACACCCAGTCCCTGACCGAGGCCGATCTGCCCGCGATCCGCGAGGTCCTCTTCGCGATGAAGGACCGCGCCGCGACGGTGGGCGAGGTGGTCGCCTCGCAGACCGCGCTGGCCACGGGCGAGGTGGATGTCGTCATCGGCGGGGGGGAATGGCTGACCGGCGTTCTCGAACCCGAGCAGCCGGAACTCACCTGGACCATCCCCGACCGGGGCGCGGTGCTGTGGTCGCAGGCCATCGGCGTTCTGGCCGACAGCCGCGAGCCCGAAGCCGCCCTGGCCTTCGTGGAATACATCCTGAGCCCCGAGGGGCAGGCCAGGCTGGCCACCTCCTCCTGCTACTGGGGGATGCCGGCCAACCGCCGGGCCGGCGAGCATCTGACCGAGGAGCAGAAGCGGATCTTGCGCTGGGATTCGCAGGAGGACTATCTGTCGCGCGTCCAGCTCTATCCGGCGCCCGATGAGGCGCTCGATGCGGCGATGCAGGACCTCTGGCTGGAGATGCTCCAGCGATGACCTCTCGTGCGGGGGGCTGGGCGCTTGTCGCGCCCGCCCTGCTCTGGACCCTCTGCTTCTTCGTGCTGCCCTTCGCGGTGATGGCGGCGATGAGCCTGGCCCGCCTCGAGGGGCGGGAGCTCGTCTGGGGATTCGATCTCGGCAACTATGCCCGGCTCGGCGATCCGGCGATCGCGCGGGCCGTGCTGGTCTCGCTCGAGATCACCCTGACCGTCACGGTCGTCTCGGTGCTGCTGGCCTATCCCCTGGCCGCAATCCTGGCCTTCCGCGTGCCCGAGCGCTGGCGCCGCCTGGCGCTCATGCTCGCCATCCTGCCCTTCTGGACCTCCTATGTCGTGCGGTCCTACTCTTGGCTTCTGGTGTTGTCGCGCGAAGGGATCGTGAACCGGGTCCTGATGGGGATCGGCCTCACCGACGCGCCGCTGACGCTGGCCAACACGCGCTTTGCCACGGTGACAGGCTTCGTCCATTTCTTCACGATGCTGCTGACGCTGACGATCTATGCCAATCTCGTGCAGCTGCCGCGCAACTATGCGCGGGCGGCGCAGGATCTGGGGGCCTCCCGCTGGCAGACCTTCCGCCATGTGATCCTGCCGCTGACCCTGCCGGGCATCGTGACCGGGGCCTTCCTGACCTTCGTCCTCTGCATCGGCGACTATGTGACGCCGCAGATCCTGGGCGGCAACCGGGAGCTGGCGCTGCCGCAGGTGATCATGCTCCAGCTCGGCCGCCGGGCCGATTTCCCCCTCGCTTCGGCGCTGTCGGTGGCGCTGATGGGAATGGTGACGCTGGCCTATCTGCTGTCGGCCCGCTGGCTGAGGCTCGACCGGCTGTGACGCGCGCATTGTCCTGGCTCTATCTGCTGGCGCTCTACGGCTTCATCCTGCTGCCGGTGGGCGCGCTCGTGCTCTTCTCCTTCCAGGACGGAGGGCTGCCCGTGCCGCCCTTCCAGGGCTTTTCGCTGCGCTGGTATGCCGACATCCTCGGGGACCGGGCCCTGATGCGGGCGCTGCTGCATTCGGTGCTGCTGGCCTTCGGCTCCTCGGCGCTGGCCTGCGCCCTGGGTTTCCTGGCCGCCTGGGGCCTGGCCCGGCATGCCCTGCCCGGGGCCGCGCTGATGCGCGCGATCCTGGTCATGCCGCTTGCGGTCAGCACGCTGATCGTGGGGCTCGGCCTGCTGATCGTGCTGACCCGGCTCGGCATCGGCCTGTCGCTATGGACCGCCGGAATCGGACATGTGGTGATCAACCTGCCGCTCTGCTTCGCCATCCTCTATGCCTCGATGGGCGATCAGCAGCGCAGCGCCGAGCGCGCGGCGCGGGATCTGGGCGCCCGCGAATGGCAGGTGCTGCTCCTCGTCGCGGTGCCGATGCTGCGGCCGGCCCTGCTGGCGGCCTTCTTCCTTTCCGTCACGCTCTCATGGGACGAATTCATCATCGCCTTCCTGCTGACCCGCTTCGATGTCACCCTGCCCGTGGAGATCTGGAGCCTGCTGCGCTCGGGCCTCTCGCCGCGGCTGAATGCCGTGGGCAGCCTGGTCTTCCTCGTCTCCGCCCTGGCCGTGGTGCTGGCGGAAATCCTCCTGCTGGCGAGGCGGCGGACATGACCGCGGCCGTGATCCTTCAGGGCATTTCGCATGCCTTCGGCCCCCATCGGGCGCTGTCGGACATCGATCTGACCATCGCGCCGGGGGAATATGTCGTTCTGCTCGGGCCTTCGGGCTGCGGCAAGACCACGCTGCTGTCGGTCCTGGGGGGCTTCGTGACGCCCGACAGGGGAAAGGTGCTGATCGGCGGGCGCGACGTGACCCGCCTGCCCCCGGCCCGCCGCCCCACGACCACCGTCTTCCAGGACTATGCCCTGTTCCCGCACATGACCCTGCGGGACAATGTCGGCTTCGGTCCCCGCATGGCCGGCATGGGCCGGGCCCAGCGGCACCGCCTGGCCGAGGAGAAGCTGGCCCTTGTGGGGCTCGCGGGGCAGGGGGGACAAGCGCCCGCATGAGCTCTCCGGCGGCCAGCGCCAGCGCGTCGCGCTGGCCCGGGCCCTGGCCGTGGAACCGGAGCTGCTGCTGCTTGACGAACCGCTGGGCGCGCTCGACCTCAAGCTGCGCCGCGCCATGCAGGACGAGCTGAAGGCCATCCAGCGCCGCGTCGGCACGACCTTTGTCCATGTCACCCACGATCAGGAGGAGGCGATGGCCATCGCCGACCGCATCGTGGTCCTCAATCGCGGCCGGATCGAGGATGCCGGCCCGCCCGAGCGCGTCTATCGCCGCCCGGCGAGCCTCTTTGCCGCGGGCTTCATGGGCGAGACGAACCGCATCCCCGCCCGGCCCGGCCCCGCCGGACAGGTGGTCACGCCCCTGGGGTCGGTGGCCGTCGAGGCCCCGGCAGGGGCGCAGCGGCTGGTCCTCTGCCTGCGGCCCGAGCGGCTGCGCCGAGCGCCGGAAGGAGGGGAGGGGGGATGGGATCTCGGCCCGGCGCGGCTGCGCGATGCAGCCTTCCTCGGCACCCATTGGCGCGTCCATGTCGTGCCCGAAGCGGCACCGGATCTCCTGCTGGTCGCGCATCTGCCGCCCGAGGCGGCCCCGGAGACGGTGCTGCGCCTGCATGCCGACCCGGCCGATCTGTCGGTCTTTGCGGAGGACCACGCATGACCGGCCTGCCCCGCGCGCGGCCCGAGGACTGGTACCGGCTGACGCCGCAGGGCGACGGCGTGACCCTGATCGACGAACCCTGGATCAGGCCCTTCTACCGCTGCAACATGTGGCATGTCCGGGGGCGCGACCGCGATCTGCTCATCGACAGCGGGATGGGGGTGGTGCCGCTGCGGCAATGGGTGCCGCTGGTGACAGAGCGGCCGCTCCTTGCGGTCGCCTCGCATACCCATTTCGATCACATCGGGGCCCATCACGAATTCGCGGACCGCGCCGTGCATGCCGCAGAGGCCGCGATCCTGGCCCATCCGACGCGCGCATCGACGCTGGCCGATCCCTATGTGACCGATGCCATCTTCGACCGTCTGCCCCCGGCGCCTTATGACTCGGCGCTCTATACGGTGCGCGGGGCGGCGGCGACGCGGATCCTGCAGGATGGCGACATCCTCGATTGCGGCGACCGCCGCTTCGAGGTGATCCATACCCCCGGCCATTCGCCCGGCGGCATCGCCCTGTGGGAGGCGGCGACGGGAATCCTCTTCTCGGGCGACATCGTCTATGACGGCCCCCTGATCGAGGACGGCCCTCAGGCCGACGCGGCGGCCTATGCCGCCTCGATGCGCCGCCTTCTCGCGCTGCCGGTGCGCGTCGTGCATGGGGGCCATTTCCCCAGCTACGACGGCAGCCGGCATCGCGCGATCATCGAGGACTGGCTGCGGCAAAAGGGGCTGTGACCCCTATCCCTTCATCGAGTCCCAGAACCCCCTGACCGCAGAGAAGAACCCGGCGCTCTGGGGGCTGTTGCCCTCGGAGAGCTTCTCGAACTCGCGCAGCAGCTCCTTCTGGCGCGGGGTGAGATTGACCGGCGTCTCGACCACGAGTTCGAGGAAGAGGTCCCCCGTCTCCTTGCCGCGCAGATGCGGCATGCCCTTGCCGCGCAGGCGCATCTGACGGCCCGACTGGCTGCCTTCGGGAATGCGCACGCGGGCCCGGCCGCCGTCGATGGTGGGCACCTCGATGTCGCCGCCCAGCGCCGCCGTCGTCATGCTGACAGGAACGCGGCAATGCAGGTCGGCCCCGTCGCGGGTGAAGATCGGATGCTCGCGGACCTCGATGAAGATGTAGAGATCGCCCGGCGGCCCGCCGCGCAGCCCCGCCTCGCCCTCGCCCGCCAGGCGGATCCGGGTGCCGGTCTCCACCCCCGCCGGGATGTTGACCGAGAGCGTGCGCTCCTTCTCCACCCGGCCGGTGCCATGGCAGGTCCGGCAGGGATTCTTGATGATCTGCCCAAGGCCCGAGCAGGTGGGGCAGGTGCGTTCCACGGTGAAGAAGCCCTGCTGGGCGCGCACCTTGCCCATGCCGGCGCAGGTCGGACAGGTGACGGGTTCGGAGCCGCCCTCGCTTCCCGTGCCGCGGCAGGTGGAACAGGTCACGGCCGCAGGGACGGTGATGGTCTTCTGCAGGCCGCGATAGGCTTCCTCCAGCGTCAGGCGGAGATTGTAGCGCAGATCGTTGCCGCGCTGGGCCGCCTGACGGGCGCGGGCCCCCCGGGTTCCCATGATGTCGCCGAACAGATCGTCGAAGACATCCGAGAAGGCCGAGGCGAAGTCGCCATTGGCCCGGAAGCCCGCGCCCGCGCCGCCGCCGGGACGGCCGCCCATGCCGGCCTCGAAGGCGGCATGGCCGAAGCGGTCATAGGCCGCTTTCTTCTGTTCGTCCTTCAGGACCTCATAGGCCTCGTTGAGTTCCTTGAACTCGGCTTCGGCCTTGGGGTTGTCCTTGTTGCGATCGGGATGCAGATCCTTCGCGCGCCTGCGATAGGCCTTCTTGATCTCCTCGGCGCTGGCGCCGCGCGTCACCCCCAGGATCTCGTAATAGTCGCGTTTCGCCATATGTCCCATCCTCCGGCGCCTCCCGAACGAAAGCGGCCGGCCCCCGGGGGGACCGGCCTCTCCGGGTCAGAAGGCCCGCATCCTCAGCGGCCCCGCCTGTCCTCGCCGAGATCCTCGAAGTCGGCGTCCACGACCCCATCCTCGTCGGCCCGGCTGCGCGGAGCATCGCTCCCCTCCGGCCCCTCGGCGGCCTGGGCGCGGTAGATCGCCTCGCCCAGACGCATCGCGGCCTCGGTGACATTCTGGATCCCCGAGCGGATCTTCTGGACGTTGTCGCTCTCGATCTCCTCCTTGAGCGCGGCGATGGCCAGCTCGATCGCCTCCACCGTCGAGGGATCGACCTTGGAGCCATGCTCCTGGATCTGCCGCTCGGTCGTGTGGATCAGCGATTCGGCCTGGTTCCGGGCCTCGATCAGCTCGCGGCGCTTGCGGTCGGCCTCGGCATTGGCCTCGGCATCCTTGATCATCCGCTCGATCTCGGCATCCGACAGGCCGCCCGAAGCCTGGATCGTGATCTGCTGAGCCTTGCCCGTCGCCTTGTCCCGGGCCGAGACCGAGACGATCCCGTTGGCGTCGATGTCGAAGGTCACCTCGATCTGCGGAATGCCGCGCGGGGCAGGCGGGATCCCTTCCAGATTGAACTGGCCAAGCAGCTTGTTGTCGGCGGCCATCTCGCGTTCGCCCTGGAAGACCCGGATCGTCACCGCGTTCTGGTTGTCCTCGGCGGTCGAGAAGACCTGGCTCTTTTTCGTCGGGATCGTGGTGTTGCGGTCGATCAGCCGGGTGAAGACACCGCCCAGCGTCTCGATCCCGAGGCTGAGAGGCGTCACGTCCAGCAGCACCACATCCTTCACATCGCCCTGCAGGACGCCCGCCTGGATCGCCGCACCCAGGGCCACCACCTCGTCAGGGTTGACGCCGCGATGCGGCTCCTTGCCGAAGAACTTGGTCACTTCCTCGATGACTTTCGGCATCCGCGTCATGCCGCCGACCAGAACCACCTCGTCGATGTCGGCGGTGGTGATGCCGGCATCCTTGAGAGCGGCCTGACAGGGCTTGAGCGTCGACTTGATGAGGTCGGCGACCAGGCTTTCCAGCTTGGCACGGGTGAGCTTCATGACGAGGTGCAGTGGCGCACCCCCCGGCCCCATGGAGATGAAGGGCTGGTTGATCTCCGTCTGCTGGGTGCTCGAAAGCTCGATCTTGGCCTTCTCGGCAGCTTCCTTCAGACGCTGGAGCGCCATGCGGTCCTTGCTGAGATCGACGCCATGCTCCTTCTTGAACTCGTCAACCAGGTAGTTGACGATGCGCATGTCGAAGTCCTCGCCCCCGAGGAAGGTGTCGCCATTGGTAGACTTCACCTCGAACAGGCCGTCGTCGATCTCGAGGATGGTCACGTCGAAGGTGCCGCCGCCCAGGTCATAGACGGCGATCGTCTTGGAATCCTTCTTGTCCAGACCATAGGCCAGGGCAGCGGCGGTCGGCTCGTTGATGATGCGCAGCACCTCGAGCCCGGCGATCTTGCCGGCATCCTTGGTCGCCTGGCGCTGGGCGTCGTTGAAATAGGCAGGAACGGTGATGACGGCCTGCGTCACCGGCTCGCCCAGATAATTCTCGGCGGTCTCCTTCATCTTCTGCAGGATGAAGGCCGAGATCTGCGAGGGCGAATATTTCTGGCCGCGCACCTCGACCCAGGCGTCGCCGTTGCCGCCGTCCACGATCTTGTAGGGGACGAGCTTCTTGTCCTTCTCGACCTCCGGGTCGTCGACGCGGCGGCCGATCAGGCGCTTCACGGCAAAGATGGTGTTCTCCGAATTCGTCACCGCCTGACGCTTGGCCGGCTGGCCGACAAGGCGCTCGCCCCCTTCGGTGAAGGCGACGATCGAGGGCGTGGTGCGCGCGCCCTCGGCGTTCTCGATGACGCGGGGCTGCGAGCCCTCCATAATGGCGACGCAGGAGTTGGTGGTGCCGAGGTCGATCCCGATCACTTTGGCCATGATCAAATCCCTTTCGAGGCGGTCTGATGCGTGGGGGCCCTGCCGAGGCGCCCCCTGTGGATGGTTGGCGGGGTCGCGCGGGCGGGAGGGCCCGCCGCGGTCGGAGCCTATATAGGAGGGGGGGTCCGAGGCTGCAACGGGCGCCGCCGGACCAGAATGCAGGAGAAGACGGGATGAGCTCGCCCCTCGATCTGCGCGGCGTGACGATCTGGCCGGGCTTCCTGAGCCGGGCGGAGCAGGAGGCGATGCTGGCCGATCTGCTGACCGTGATGGCGATCGCTCCGCCGATCCGCCCGGTCACCCGGTGGGGCCGGCCGATGAGCGTGGCGATGACCTCCTGCGGCCGTCTGGGCTGGGTCTCGGACCGGCGCGGCTATCGCTACGAACCGCACCACCCGGAGACGGGCCGGCCCTGGCCGGCGATCCCCGACAGCCTGCAGGCCGTCTGGCATGCCCTCGCCCCGGCCGCGCGCGAACCCGAATCGGCGCTGGTCAATCTCTACCGCGAGGGTGCGCGGATGGGGCTGCATCAGGATCGCGACGAGGCGGATCTGACCCAGCCCGTCGTCTCCATCTCGCTCGGCGATGCGGCGCTGTTCCGCGTCGGGGGAACCGCGCGGGGTGGGCCGACCGCCTCCATCTGGCTGCATTCGGGCGATGTCTGCGTGATCGGGGGGGCAGCGCGGCTTGCCTTCCACGGGATCGACCGGATCCGGGCGGGCTCCTCGGATCTCCTGCCGGGGGGCGGGCGGATCAACGTCACTTTGCGGGTGGTGACCTGAGCCCCGGCGATGCCGGGGACCGCTCCTGCCCCGCCCTGCGCTGCCGCTTCGGGCCTTCGTCGCTTGCGCCAGTCCCCCGGACTGGCGCCTCCCCTCGCTGACGCTCGGGGACCGCTCCTCAGCCCAGCGCGTAGCCGATGCCGCGGACGGTGCGGATGGGGTCCTCCTCGCCCTCGAGGATCAGCGCCTTGCGCAGACGGCCGACATGGACATCCACCGTCCGCGGATCGATCTCGGCCTCCCGCCCCCAGACGCGGTCGAGCAGCTGATCGCGGGTCCAGACCCGCCCCGGTCGCTCGAGAAGGGTGGACAGCAGGCGGAACTCGGTCGGCCCCAGATGGATGGACCGGCCGGCCCGTGTCACGCGATGCGTCTCGGCATCGAGCGTGAGATCCCCCCATTCGAGCCTCTCGCCCGCGCTGGCCGGGCGGACGCGGCGGAGCTGGGCCCGCAGGCGGGCGATCAGCTCGGCCACGGCATAGGGCTTGACCACGTAATCGTCGGCCCCCCCTTCCAGCCCGCGGATGCGGTCGGCTTCTTCGGCCCGGGCCGACAGCATGATGACGGGCAGGCTCCGCGTCGGCGCGCGCGCGCGCAGCCGCCGGCAGATCTCGATCCCCGACGGGCCGGGCAGCATCCAGTCGAGCAGGACGACATCGGGCGGATCGAGGGCAAGCGCCTCGAGCGCCTCCTCGCCGCTTGCCGCTTCAGTCACGCGGAAGCCTTCGGCCGCGAGGTTCCAGGCCAGAAGCTCGCGCTGGGCAGGCTCGTCCTCCACCAGAAGGACATGCGGGGCGAAGGGCGAGGGCTCTCTCATGGCGCGCGGGACCCGCCGGAGGGATCGCCGGACAGCGCGGCGGTCAGGTCGTCGGGCGCGCCCACATAGGCGGTGCGGTCGCCTTTCGGACGGTCCTCGCGCGGCCGTTCGCCGGTGACCAGATAGATCACCTGTTCGGCCATGTTGGTGACGATGTCCCCCATCCGCTCGGTGTTCTTGGCGATGAAATGCAGATGCATCATCGGCGTGATGGTGCGCGGATCCTCCATCATGAAGGTCAGCAGCTCGCGGAACAGGGCGTTGTACATCTGGTCGAGCGCCTCATCGCGCAGCAGCACGTCGCGGGCCATGGCCTCGTCGCGGCGCACGAAGGCATCGAGCGTGTCGCGCAGCATCTCGCCCACTTCGCGCGCCATGCGCCCGAGGCTGGCCTCGACCCCCCAGGCCGGCAGCGAGGCGAGGACGGTCACCCGCTTGGCGACGTTCTTGGCATAGTCGCCCATCCGTTCGAGGCTGTTGGCCAGCCGCAGCGCCGTCAGCAGGATGCGCAGGTCGCTGGCCATCGGTGCCCGCAGCGCGATGATGCGCGCCACCTCGTCGACGATCTGCTGCTCGAGCGCGTCGATGGCGCGGTCGCCGCGGCGGATCCGGTCGGCGGTCTCTGCATCGCGCCGCGCCAGCGCCTCGGCGCCGTGGCGGATCGCCTCCTCGACAAGGCCGCCCATCTTGAGGACATGCGCCTGCAGCGTCTCGAGATCGCGGTCATAGGCCTTGAGGGTATGGGGCTCGTTCATCGGGGGAACTCCTCGGCCGATCCGGTCCGGGATGCCGGATCCGGTCTGTTTGTCCTGGAACGGGTGAAGATCTCCGGCCTGCCGACCCGCTCCGCGCGCGGTCGGGGCAGGGCTCTGCCGGACCTGGCCCGGGGGGCGGTGGCAGGGGGGCGACCGGCCCGGCCGGATCCCCGGACCGGGCCCCCGTTCCTGCGGGGCCGGGCCGGACGGATGCCCGCACGGAAGACGAGGGCTGTCAGGGCATTCGTCATCGGCTCTCCTCGAGTCCTCTCCCCAGGGTGGCGCGGCTGCGGCCTGCCGTCCACCTCAGCACCCCGGCTAGGGCGTTTCAATGAGGCTTCTGCAACGGTTTCGTGACAGTGCGATGACGGTTGCGGCGATGACCCGCCGCGGCGAGCCGTCTCAGCGCGCCATGAGCTGCTGCGCCAGCGCCGCAAGGGGATGCGTGCCATGGGCGGCCAGGAAGGCCTCCCAGGCGCTGCGGCTGCCGGCCAGACGCGCGGCATCGAAGGCCTCGATGACAGCGGCATCCGCCGGGGCGAGGGCGGCGGCCGTCCCCGGCGGGTCGGGCTGGCGGCGTGCCTCGAGCCGGGCAAGCGCCTCGTCGCGATAGGGGCTGTCCGGCTCTCGCGCGAGGAAGAGGATCAGGGCAGCGCTGCTGCCGGCGGCCGAAGCCTCATCAAAGGCCCGACGGGCCGATTCGTCCGGGCTGTATTGCGGCGGAGGCAGGACCGGGGGAGCAGACATGCCGGGGTTCCCTGGGATGGAGGCCGACGAGGGAGCGGCAGGACCGCCCGTCTGCCTCCCGATCTCTCCTGCGGCGAGGGTGCAGCCCGGCAGGAGGACGGCCAGGACGAATCCACGCAACCGCATCGGACGGGCCTCCGGCATCTGCGGGCACTGCGCCACGCCCGCCATCTAGGACTGTCCGGGGTGACATGACAACTCTCCCGTTGCCGCTGGGTCAAGAAAAGTTTACCATTGGGCCATTTCGTGTCTCTTTCTTTTTGATCTCCGGACGGAGCTTTTCCATGGCCCATGATCTGACTGCATTTCTCGGCGAGACGGCCGAGCTGAACGAGGAGCCTCCGTTCCCGGAGATCCCGGAGGAGCCAGGGGACGAACCGCGGGACACCCCGATCGGCGATGCGGTCGAGGGCGGCCTTGGGGAAGAGTCTGGTCTGAACGCCGAACGGGCGGCGACGGTGGCCGCCGGCGCCGATGCCGCTCTGACAGACCGCCTGTCCGACATCGCCGTCGAGGGCTTCGTCTCCCTCTCTCCGTTTCCGCTGCCGGTGGGAGGGCTCGGCCCCGTCTTCGCCCTGCCCGAGGCCACGACTGGCGTGACCGGCACGGTCGCCCCCGTGGCGGACTGCGGCTGCCCCTTCTGCGCCACGCTCAGCGATCCGACGGCCACGCCCGTCGGCAGCGACGGGCCGCAGCACAACGGGTCGGGCGCCACCGCGACCTCGGTCGCGGCCTCGGGCAATCAGGGCATCGACGGGCTGCTGAGCGCGGTGCGCTGGAACAACACGCTGATCACCTATTCCGACCCCGATTCCCGGAGCGACTACCAGGCGAGCCATCCCGAGGCCTTCACCAATTTCTCGCAGGTCACGGCCCAGCAGATGATCGCGGTGCATTTCGCGCTCAACAGCGCGATCTACACGCAGCCTTCCGGGGCGGCCGGCTTCGGCGTCGAGGGCTTCACGAATCTCGCCATCGATTATGCCGGCAGCGGCGTGGGCACGGGGACGATCCGCGTCGCCAACACATCGGATCCCAACACCGTCGGTGCAGCGGCCTATGCCTATTACCCCAGCAGCGGCGTGGCCGGCGGCGATGCCTTCTTCGGCGTGGGCTACCGCTCGCCCGTGGCGGGCAACTTCGACTGGTTCGCGGTGCTCCACGAGCTTGGCCACAGTCTCGGGCTCAAGCACGGGCACGAGACGAATGTTTATGGCGCGATGCCGTCCCATCTGCTCGGGCAGGAATTCTCGGTGATGCCCTACCGGTCCTATGTGGGCAGCTCGGGCTTCGCGAACGAGACCTGGGGCTTTGCCCAGACCTTCATGATGTACGACATCGCCGCGCTGCAATACATGTACGGCGCCGACTACACGACCAACTCGGGCAACACCGTCTATACCTGGAGCCCGACGACGGGGCAGACCCTCGTCAACGGGAACGTGGCCATCAACCCCGGCGCCAACCGCATCTTCGCGACGATCTGGGACGGCGGCGGCATCGACACCTACGATCTGTCGAACTACACGACAGACCTCACGCTCGATCTCAATCCCGGGGGCTGGTCCACCTTCTCGAGCACCCAGCTGGCCTATCTGGGCAACGGCAACTATGCGCGCGGCAACATCGCCAATGCGCTGCTCTTCAACGGCGACCTGCGCTCCATCATCGAGAACGCGATCGGCGGGTCGGGCCACGACACCATTTACGGCAATCAGGTCGCCAACACGCTGACCGGCAATGGCGGCGACGACACGCTCTACGGCCACTCGGGCGAGGACGTTCTCTACGGCGGGGCCGGCAACGACAGCTTCGACGGCGGGCTGTTCGTGGACCAGATCTACGGGGGCGCCGGCGACGACATCGTCTCGATCTTCGGGAGCAACTTCATCGACGACATCTTCGGCGGGATCGGCGTCGATACCCTGAGCATGTCGGGCTACACTTGGGCCGCCGTCAACGTGAACCTCGACGCGGGCACCTACACGACCGGCGGGGCCGAAGGGGCGCAGACGATCCTCGGCGTGGAAACCGTCATCGGCACGAGCCTCAACGACACGATGACGGGAACCTGGGGCACCCAGACCTTCTACGGCGGGGCCGGGAACGACACCTTCATCTCGCTCGCCGGGCGCTACTACGACGCGGTCTATGGGGGCACGGGCACCGACACGCTGAGCCACGCCGCCGACTCGACCGCGGGCTCGACCTTCGACTTCCTGAACCAGATCATGATCACGAGCTTCGCCAACAGCCCGACGCTCGCGATGCAGTCGATCGAGATCTTCTACGACAGCTCAGGCGGCAACGAGATCATCTCGGCCGGCAACGGCAACACGCTCTACGGCGGCGGCGGCGACGATGTCATGCGCGCGCGCTTCGGGGCGGAGACATTCTACGGCGGCGCGGGCTGGGACATCCTCGACCTGAGCTTCGGGAACGTGCAGTACATCTTTGACATGGCCACGGGCGTGCCCTCCAACTGGAGCACGATCGAGCGGTTCGAGGGCTTCGAGGAGGTCTGGACCGGTGGCGCCAACGACACGATCTGGGGCACGGCCGGCGCCAACATCATCCGCACCGGCGGCGGCGACGACATCCTCTATGGCGGGGGCGGGCGCGACACCCTTTATGGCGGGGACGGCAGCGACCTGATGGTCTATGTCTCGGGCGAGTCCTACGACGACTTCTACGGCGGCGCGGGCATCGACCTGGTCATCCTCCAGACGTTCGCCTTCGATCCGTTCATCGTCGATCTCGCTGCCGGCACCTACTCCAACGGCACGGCCTTCAGCGCGGCGATCGTGGGCGTCGAGAATCTCGAGACAGGGGACAATGGCGACACGATCACGGGAAGTCGCCGGGCCAACACCATCGTGGCGAACGGAGGGGACGACAGCGTCTTCGGCTTCGGCGGCGCGGACATGATCCTGGGCGGGGACGGCAACGACATCCTGGAAGGCGGCACGGCGCGGGACATACTGTACGGAGAGGCGCACAGTGACAGCCTTTATGGCGGCTCGAATAACGACACCCTTTATGGCGGGGCCGATGACGACCTGCTGGATGGCGGGGCCGGGGCGGACATGATGTATGGAGGCCTCGGCGACGACACCTACTACGTCAACAATGGCGGCGACCGCGTTTTCGAAAGTGCGGGCGGGGGCACCGATTCGATCTATGCCTGGGTCAGCTACAGTCTCAGCGCCCTGTCGCCGGATGTGGAGCACCTGACCCTGCTCGGTGCGGTGTCGATCAACGGTGTCGGCAATGCGCTCGACAACATGATCACCGGCAACGGGGCGGACAACCGGCTCAACGGGCTTGACGGCAACGACGTGCTGAGCGGCGGTGCCGGCAACGACACACTCAACGGCGGCAACGGTGACGACAGCCTCAGCGGCGAAAACGGCAATGACGAGCTGCTTGGCGGGACGGGGCACGACGTGCTGCATGGCGGCGCCGGCGATGACTCGATCGACGGGGGCAGCGGCAACGACATCCTGACCGGTGCGGCCGGCAACGACACGCTGCGGGGCGGCTCGAATTCGGACACCTTCGTCTTCTCGGGCAATTTCGGCATCGACGAGATCCTCGACTTCTCGATCTCCGATCCCTTCGAGAAGATCGATCTCTCGGGCGTGGCCGCCATCACGAGCTTTGCCGATCTGGTCAGCAACCATCTCACCCAGGGGGCCTCGGGGGCCGTGATCACCGCCAATGCCAACACCATCACGCTGGTCGGCATCCTGGCGTCGAACCTCACGGCCAACGAGTTCATCTTCTGAACCCTGCCGGTGCCGTCCGTGCAGCAGCGGTCCCCCGTCCTGCGGGGGACCGTTTTCCGTGGACCGCATCGTGGACCTCTGCGACAGGCCCGTCTAGAACGCTTCACGACCTGTCCAGACCGGGGGAGCCGCCTTGAAGATCCTCGCCATGATTCCTGCCCGCATGGGCAGCCAGCGCCTGCCGAAGAAGAACCTCGCCCCGATCGCGGGCGCGCCGCTGATCGTCCATGCCATCCGCAAGGCGCAGGCGGCAGGCGCCTTCGACGAGGTCTGGGTCAATTCCGAACATCCCGATTTCGCCCCCATCGCCGAGGCCGAGGGTGCGCGCTTCCATCGCCGCCCCGAGGAGCTGGGCTCCAACGAGGCCACGAGCGAGGAATTCGTCACCGAATTCCTGCGCGCCCATGACTGCGACTGGGTCGTGCAGGTCCATTCCATCGCGCCGCTGCTGACGGTTGCCGATCTGCGCGCCTTCCTCGAGATCGTGAAGCGGGACGAGCATGACGCGGTGATGAGCGTCGTGGACGAGAATCTCGAATGCCTCTACCGGGGCCAGCCGGTGAACTTCACCTTCGCGAGGAAGCAGAACAGCCAGGATCTGGAGCCGGTGCGCCGCATCGTCTGGGCGGTGACGGCCTGGCGCCGTGCGACCTTCCTCGAGGCGGCCGAGCGCGGGGCCTGTGCGACCTATGCCGGGCGCATCGGGCTGGCCTCCGTGGGCCGCATGGCCGGGCATGTCATCAAGACGCAGGAGGATCTGGACATCGCCGCGGCGCTCTGGCCCGTGGTGCATGGAGCCTGATCGGCTGTCAGGCCGGGCGATATGTGGCCTGCCCCCGGGGGCAGGCGACAGGACAGGACGGAACCGCAGGACAGGGGGTGGATGATGGCGCAGGTGCTGGTGAGCAACATCATGATGCTGAAGGAGCGGGACCGCTTCGACGCCGCGCTGCGCGCCATGGGTCACGAGCCCCTCTGGGCGCCGGATCGCGTGACCTATGGCCAGTTCATGGACGAAGGCCAGTGCCTGGCCTTCGCCGGCGAAGTGGATGGCTGGCTGGCCGGCGACGACCGCATCACCCGGGACGTGCTGTCCGCCTTCCTGCCCCGTCTGCGGGTGATCGCCAAATGGGGCACGGGGCTCGACAGCATCGACCGGGCAGCGGCGGCCGAACTGGGCGTGCCGGTCCTGAACTCGCCCGGCGCCTTCGCCGATGCGGTGGCCGAGGTGGCGATCGGCCTGATCCTGATGCTGCGCCGGCATCTGGCCGCGATCGACCGGGCGATCCGCGCCGGCGCCTGGCCCAAGCCCCAAGGCGTGGAGCTGCGCGGCGCCACGCTCGGCATGATCGGCCTGGGGGCGATCGGCGGCCGCATCGCCGAGCTGGGACGGGCCTTCGGCATGGAGGTCATCCATCATGACCCCTTCGTGGCCGGCTCCGTGCCGCCGCTCGATCTGGCGGCGCGGGCGGATGTGGTCTGCCTCGCCTGTGCCCTCACGCCCGAGAACCGGCATATCGTCGATGCGCGCTTCCTCGCCGCGATGCGCAGGGGGGCGATCCTTGTCAATGTCGCGCGCGGGCCGCTGGTGGACGAAGCCGCGCTCGTGGCGGCGCTGGAGTCGGGCCATCTGGGCGGGGCGGGGCTCGATGTCTTCGAGGAGGAGCCGCTTCCGGCCTCCAGCCCGCTGCGCCGCCTAGACAATGTCGTGCTGAGCAGCCACAATGCCAACAACGGCCTGCGCGCTGTCGAGGCGGTTCATGCCAACACGCTGCGCAATCTGGCGTCCGTGCTGGGGTGACCGGGGACCGGCCGGTCCCCGGAGTGCCCTGTGGCGCCCCATGTCACAAGAGCCGCTCTTCATCGCCGGGGGCTGATGCCAGGTCGCAACGGGATGGCCTGCTCTCCTTCTTCCGAACTTCCACTCCTGCGAGGCCCATGCTCATCATCGACCGCAAGATCGTCATCGTCCATCTGCGCAAGGCCGGAGGCACCTCCTTCTGCCGGGGGCTGATCGACCTGCTGCCGCCCCGGCGGGTGGAGTTCTACGGCTATACCCGGGAGGGCGAGGCGCGCAGCCAGGCGGGGGCGCGGGCGGGCGGGCTGTGGAAACATGCCAAGGCGCGCGAGATCCTGGCCCTGACCGGTCTGCGAAAGGATCGCACCCGGGTGTATCTGGTCTCGCTGCGGCCCTATCCCGAACGGGTTGCCTCCTTCTATTTCTACTGTCAGCGCCATCACCGGAAGAACAGCGCCAAATATCCCTGGATCGACGGGATGTCCTTCTCTGCCTATCTGCGCAGCCCGTATGTCAATGAGGATACGGTGCCGGATTTCGCCTTGGGCGCGGATGGGGCTCTCCTCGTGGATGAATTCGTCCCTTACGACCGTCTTGAGCAGACCTATCGCGACCTGTGCGCCGAGCTGGGCTTTCCGAATCAGAGCCTGCCTCGTCTGAACGCCAATCCCGATCAGGAACAGGATTACCTGTCCTGCTATTCGGCAGAGGACATGACCGTCCTGCGCAAGCGTTTTGCCGCCGAGGAAGAGTTTCTGCGGCGGCTGAGGGCGGAAGGCCGGCTGCACCGGGCCGCTCCGGATCCGTCGCCAGCCACATGATCACGGAAAATCACGGGAAAGGCCGATGCTCCTGTTCGATGACAGCTATGACGACCTGCGGCGCATCCTGGCGCATCCCGATCATCTGGTGATCTTCTTCCATGCCCACAAGACGGCCGGCACGACGGTGGAAAAGGCCCTGATCGCGCATTACGGCACAAGGGCCATCCCCTGTCACAACCCCGCCGATCGCAAGGCGGCCCTGGCCCGTCTCGAAGGGCGATCGCGGCCTGCCGGACGGCTTGTGGTCTACGGCCATGATGCCGTCTTCCTGCAGGACGATCTGGGCAGGCTGGGTTACCGCGCGGGGGAGAATCTCTTCCGCTTCACCTTCCTGCGGCATCCCCTGGACCGGCTGGAGAGCTGGCATGCCTTCCGCAGGCTCCGCGATCCCGCCGTCACCGACAGCATCGCCGAATTCGCCCAGCATTATCGGAAATACAGTCTTGTCCGCCATTTCCGCATCGAGGCCGAGGTCGTGGACTGGATGCGGGAGGGGATCGACTTCGTCGGCCTCTGCGAGGATTTCGAACGCTCGGCTGCCCTGCTGTTCCAGCTTCTGGACATGCCGGCCCCGGAGGTGAAGTCCTACAATGTCAACAGGGGCGAAAAGGAGCGCCTGCCGCTTGCCGATCTGCCCCAGTTCCTCCACCGCTACCGGCGCGAGACGGCGATGTACGAGATCGCCCGCGCCGCTCTCCTCCGCGCCTGCGAGGCGCATCTGACGCGCCAGCCGGTCGATGCCCGCGTGATCGGCTCCTTCGCCAAGGTGACACGGACGAACCGGTCCCTCGAGGCCAACAACGATGCCCATTCCCTCTATCTGACCGGCATCGAGCTGCTCGAGGAGGATCCCGGCCGCGCCCAGGCCTTCTTCGAGAAGGCCCTGCGCCGCAACATCCGCTTCGCCAAGCGGATCGCCGCCGCCCTCCGCGGGCGCGACGATGCGATGCTGGCCGCCCTGCATGGCAGGTTTGCGTCAGAGGCCCTCGATCCCGAGGAACGGCAGCACGTCGCACTCCTGTCATGAGGTGGTGACAGGTCCGGGGACAGTTCCCGGGCTGCCCAATCGGCAGGCATTCGCGCAGAGGGTTGGCAGAGTAGGCAGGGCATCGCCGTTTCTGATGTTGCCGCCACGTGAGGCGGCTGTTACCAACAGCGCAGGTTGTTCATCTTTTTTATGAAATCTTTCGAATCGACCAGTTTGGAGGGCGCGATCATGATCCGCTTCGGCATCATCGGCTATGGCAAGATGGGGCAGACGCGGCACCAGGCGGTGCTGCGGAACGGAACGGGAGAGGTTGTCGCCATCCATGGCTTTCCGGGCGATCCGGTGCCAGAGGCGCTTGCCGTCGCCTCGCCGGAGGCGATCCTGCACGATCCGTCCATCGATGCCGTGCATGTCTGCACCGTCAATGCCTTCAACAAGGATCTGACCATCGCCGCGCTGAAGGCCGGCAAGCATGTCTTCTGCGAGAAGCCCCCCGCCTTCAACGCCGCCGAGATGCGCGAGGTGCGCGCCGTCGAGGCCAGGGCGGGGCGTGTCCTGATGTATGGCTTCAACCATCGCCATCACGGGGCCGCGGTGCGCATGAAGGAGATCGTCGAAGGCGGGGAATTCGGCCGCGTGCTGTGGATGCGGGGCCGCTATGGCAAGTCGGTGGACGAGAACTACCTGTCCACTTGGCGGGCGGATCCCGTACTGGCGGGCGGGGGCATCCTGATCGACCAGGGCATCCACATGCTCGACCTGTTCCTGCATCTGGGCGGGGATTTCGACGAGGTGCAGGCGATGGTCTCGCATCTCTACTGGAATACCCCGGGCATCGAGGACAACGTCTTTGCCCAGTTCCGCAATTCGCGCACGGGCTGTGTCGCCTCGCTGCATTCCACGATGATCCAGTGGCGCCATCTCTTCGCCCTCGAGGTGTTCATGGAGCGCGGCTACATGGTGCTCAACGGTCTCAAGACGGGATCGGGCACCTATGGGGCCGAACAGCTTGTCGTGGCGCGCAACCGCTCCGTGGCGCCGGCTGCGACATGGGAACAGGAATCCTCCCAGACCTGGGATGCCGACGAGAGCTGGGACCGCGAGGCCCTGGCCTTCGCCGGCTGGATCCGGACCGGCCGGCCCGGCCCTGCGGCAGGCGATTCGCTCGGCGCACTGCGGGTGATGGAGCTGATCGACCGCATCTATGCGACCGAACGGCATACGGCTCCGCGGCTCTACAAGCGCCTCAATGCCGAAGCCGACCAGCTCGAAGGCGTCTGACACGCCACCTGCCGGGAGTTCCATCGTGGCCGAAGATGCCTTCCTCGATCCCTATTTCGCCGAATATCGCCGTCTCCTTGTCGATGACGGGGTCAAGGCCCGTATCCGGGCCTTTGCCGACATCGCGCTCGGTGTCCGCCAGGCGGGCGCGAAGATGATGTTCGCCGGCAACGGGGCCTCGGCCTCGATCGCCGAGCATGGGGCCGTCGATTTCACGAAGCAGGGCCGGGTGCGCGGCGTGACCTTCCACGACCCCAACCTGATGACCTGCTTTGCCAATGATTTCGGCTATGATCACTGGATGGCCAAGGCCATCGAGCATTATGCCGATCCGGGGGATGTGGCGGTGCTGATCTCCACCTCGGGCCGCTCGCCCTCGGTGGTCCATGCCGCCCATGCGGCGCGGAAGATGGGTCTGCGTGTCGTCTCCTTCACCGGGCGCGATGCGGACAACCCCCTGCGCGCCGCCTCGGACCTGGATTTCTGGGTCCCCTCGCATGCCTACAATGTCGTGGAGAACCTGCACGCGATCTGGCTGACCGCGACCATCGATCTCGTGATCGGCAAGGCCGAATACGAAACGCGGGCCGTGGTGACTTCGTGATGGGGATCTATCTGCGTCGCGAGCGCAGCCCCCTGAAACCCCTCCGCCTGTCCGAGGCGGAGCGGCCCGCCTCGCTCGAGGCGGCCTATGCCGGACAGGCGGCGCTGCAACGGGCCGAGCCGGATCGCTGGGGCGGCTGGAAACTGGGCGGCACCAATGCCGCCAGCCGCGCCGCCTTTGGCGTGGAGCGTCTCTATTACGGGGCGCTGGAGCGGGACGAGATCCTGCACAGGCCCGCCCGCGCCCCGGGCTTTCCCCTGGCCGAGCTGAAGGGCGAGGCAGAGATCGCCCTGCGCCTGGCCCCGGATCTGTGCGGCGCGGATGCCTGGTGCGTCGCACTCGAGATGCCGTCCTCTCCGCTCGAGGGGCTGCCGGGAATCGGGGTCGCGGCGCTGGTGGCCGATCGCTGTGCGGCGGGGGCGCTGATCCTCGGCCCCCTGCAGGAGGGGCCGCCCCCCGCCGATGGCCGGCTCGGCCAGGAGGTCGACGGAGAGCTTCTGACCGAGGGGCGCATCGCCGATCTGTCGGCGCCGCCCGCCGATCTTCTGGCGGAATTCCTGGCTCTGGCCCGTGCGCATGGGCAACCCCTGGCGCCCGGCCAATGGGTCGCCACCGGCGGCATCACGGCCTGCCTGCCCTATCGGCCCGGCTCCCGGCTGCGCCTGCTGTTCGATGGGCAGCCGGTGCTCGAGCTGCGGATCACGATGGAGACGACCGGCCCATGATGCTGCAGGCGGACGAGGTGTCGCTGCTCGCGGCGCTGGGCGGCGTGCTGCGCGAGGCAGGCGCGCGGGCCGTGCGACCCTCACATGTGCAGGCCAAGGCGCATCAGGACTGGGTGACGGATGTGGACCTGGCCGTGGATGCCTTCCTGGCCGAGGCGCTCGGCCGTCTCCTGCCCGGCGTGCCGGTGCTGAGCGAGGAGCGTGCGGCGCAGGAAGAGGGCCCCTGCGAGGCTTGGTGGGTCGTCGATCCGATCGACGGCACGGGCAACCTGATCGCCGGCCTGCCCCTTTTCGGCATCAGCGTCGCCCTGGTGGATGCCGAAGGGCCGCGGCTGGCCGCGGTGCTCGGGCTGCCTGGGGGGGGTCTCCATGCGGCGCGCCGGGGGGCGGCGCCTGGCGGGACGGACAGCCCCTGCGCCTGCCCGGAACGCCCGCGGACGCTTGTGGGGCTTTCGACGGGCCTGATCGAATAGACGACTGATGGCGACCCCGGATGCCGGGACCCGCTGGAAGCGGCTGCGCGAGATCGGCAAGATCCGCAATCTCGGGGCGCAGTCGATCCAGCTCTGCGCCGTGGCCGAGGGGGCGCTGGCGGCGGCGGCCTCGGTCGAGGCGCGGATCTGGGACGAGGCGGCGGCGGGCCTGGTGCTGAAGGAAGCCGGGGCGATCTGGCATTCGGCCGCCGATGCGGCCGACTGGAGCCGCCCCGCGGCGATGATGCGGCTGGGGGCGCAACGCAGCCTCGCCTGTCATCCCGCCTGTGCCGACAGGCTCGGGGCTGCCCTGGAGGGACTTGTGACAGGCCGCTGAGAATGCGGACAGGGCCGGGGATGCGGCGGAAAACACCGGAGGACGGATGAGGATGGGGGTCGCGGATCCGGCCAGGGTAACGGTCTTCACCACCATGCCGCCGGGGGTCTATTCCGGCGGGCGATACCTGTCGCTGATCCTGGCCTATTCGCTGGCCCGGGCCGGGGCGCAGGTGACCTATGTCACCAACAATCGTCCCGTCTTCGACGGCGACTTCGCCCCCTATGAACGGCAATGGCCGGTCCGCAAGGTGGTGGGGAATGATTTCCGTCTGCCCGCGGATCTGCGGTCGGACTGGGTGGTGGTGATCCCCACCGGCAGTTTCGACAGCCGGTTCTACAACGCCGCCCTCGATCATGCCCGCCAGAGCGACGCCCGCATCGCACTGCTGAGCTTCGAGACGCCCAACTGGTACAACGCCCTCTCGCCCTTCCCTCGCTCGCCGATGCCGACCGAATCCTGGCGGCAGGTTGTCGCCCGGGGCGGTCTTGTCGTGACGATCGCGGCCGAAGGGGTGGAACCGGCACGGCAGTATTTCGGCGAAGGCACCCAGGGGGCGAGGCTGGTCTTCGGTCACTGGCATCCGCCCATCAACGATCTGGCCGCCGCGCGGGCAGAGGGGCTGGAGGGCGCGGTCTCCCCCGATCTCCGGCGCCGGGTGACGATGTTCGCGCGCATCGAGGATCCCCACAAGGGCGCCCATGATCTGCTGCGTCTGCCGCCCGACCTGTTCGAGGGGCATCTGCTGAGCCTGATCTTCGGCCGCGGGGTCCCCGCCCCTTATGTCGAGGCGCTGCGGCGGCATTTCGCCCCGGCGCGCGATTTCGCCATCGAGGTCCATTCGCGCATCAGCGACGAGATCAAGTTCCCGCCTTCTCGCGCGTTCGCGGCTGCTGCTCTTTCCGTCCTATTTCGAAGGGTTCGGCTATCCGCCGGTCGAGGCCGCCTGGATGGGGGTGCCCACGGTCTGCTACGACCTGCCCCTGCTGCATGAGGTGGCCGGCCCCGCCCTGCGGCCGGTCCCGATCGGGGATGCCGAGGCCTTCGCCGCCGCCGTCCGCGCGGCGCTGGACGGACCGCCGGGCCCTCCCCTGCCGCGCAGCCTGCTGACCGAGCCGCCCGATACGCTTTCGGCCGGGCGCCGCCTGCTGGAGCTCTTCGCAGAGGCGCAGGATCGCATCGCGACGATCCCGGCCCCGCCCGCTGCGGTGCCGATCCCCCGGACATCGCTGTCCGAGGCGCCGGCCATACGGGCCTTTGCCGGCCGCCATCAGGGCGGGATCCATCTCCTGGATGCTCAGGGCGAGGTGCGGGAGGGCACGCTGCGCCTGCGCGGCCGCATTGCCGGGGCCGCGGCCGAGGACCGGCTCCGCTGCACCCTGGAGGGGGTTAACCTGCCCGAGATGCCGTTGCACCCCCTGCCGGACGGCAGCTGCGCCTTCGAGGTCGAGGGGGTGATCGAGCGATGGCCCGAGGACATGGCGCTTGTCGCCGATTGCGCCCTGCTGCGGGCCCAGGAGCGCAAGGCGATGCCGCTGGGGGGGATCCCCCTGCATCCGGACTGGCCCGCCCTGCTCGAACGGCCGGCCGGATCCCGTCTTGTCGCCGCCTCCCTGCCGGAGGCCGTGTTTGCGGCCGATCCCGTCCGGCTTCTGCAGGCGCCGTTGCAGCTCTCTGCCTTCGCGGAGATGAGCGAGGCCCTGCGGCGGCAGGGCTGGCGGAGCCGCCTGCTGCTGCCGGAGGATGCGCCCGGTCCCGAACGGCTGGCCGATTGGGAACCCGATCTGCTGCCCTGGATGGACCGGGTGGAGAGGCTGCCCCGCGAGGCGATCCCGTCGCGGCTGGCCGAGGCGGGCGAAACCTCGCTCGCCATCCTGGGATGCGGGATGGACCTGCCGCAGGGCCGGCGGGGCCTCCAGCTTCTCCTGCATGACGGGGCGGGCGGGCCGGCGGAGGAAGGCCCGGTCCTTCTGGCGGCCGCTCTGCCGCCCGGACAGAGAGAGGTCGTGCCCGATGCCCGTCTGGCCCGCCGCTCGCTCCTGGCTGCGCAGGCGGGGGCGGTCATCCTGCTTCTGCCGGACCGGGTGATCGAGGAGCTGTCCCCGGATCTGCTGCGGACCCTCGCGGCCGTCGAGCCCTGGACCGACCGGCTGCGGGTGATCCTGCCGCGCCGCCTGTGGGCCGGCGGGTTGCCGCCGGCGCTGGGACAGGCCGGGGCGCTCGAGATCCTCTCCGAGGCGGAACTGGCCCGGCTGCTGTCCGCGGCGGGTGCCGCGGCGGGGCTGGCCCTCGGAGCGGGGGACCAGGCAGGCCGCCTTCTGCTGAGGGCTCTCGGATGGCCCCTCCTGCAGGAGGGCAGCGAGACCCTGGACGCGGATCTGAGGGCGGCCCTGCGGCCGCCGGCACCGCCGGAGGGCAGCCTTGCGGCCTTGCTGGCCGGGCTGCTGCCGCCGGCCCGTCCGCTGCGTCTGCTCGACCGGATCGCCCTCGATCGGGGACGCCGGGAGCCCCGGGAAACCGTGCCGGTCCGTCCGGTGCGGATCGGTGCAGGAGAGGTTGTCAGCCTCAGCAATACCCTGCCGGTGCCGGCGGGTCTGCTGGTCTCGGGCTGGAGGGATCGCGATCTCTATGGCGCCCGCATGGGCCAGGAGGCTGCCCTGCTGAGCTTCGGCCTTCAGGATGAGGCCCCCCTGCCGGCCGGCTCCATGATCGAGCTGCTGCTGCGTCTCAGCGGACAGCCGGAGCCCGATCTGGCCCTCCGGGTGCTGCTGAACGGGCAGACCCTCGGGCGGATCGCAAGCATCCCTGCCGGCGTCTCCAGCCATGTGCTGCCTGTCCCCCGGCATGCCTGGCGGCCGGGGGAGCGGCAGATCCTGGTGCTGACGCCGGAGCAGCCGCGGCCTGCGGACTCCCAAACCGGCGTCACGCTCATGGCCCTTTTCCTGAAAGGGCCTTCCTCGGCCGCGCCGGCCTTGCCGCTTCCGTCCGGGGCGGCTGCAGCCCAACCGCGGGCCCCCCTCGCCCCACCGCATCTGTGGATCGAGAGCGACAGACTGTCCTGCCGCTTCGGGCAGGGCGCGGAGACCGGCTTTGCCTATCCCCTGGCCGGCTGGTCGGCGCCCGAACCGGACTGGGTCTGGTCGGATGGGGCGATGGCGGCCCTGGGCTTCCAGCCCGCCCTGGCCGGCAATGCCATCCTCCTGCGCTTCGAAGGACAGGCCTTCCTGCCCGCCGGCGAAACCGCCCCCCGGTTCCAGCGGGTCAGGCTGCGATCGGGGGCGGTGCCCCTCGGTCTGGCGGTCCTGAGACGGGGGGCGGCCGCCTTCACGGCGATTCTCCCCGCAAGTCTGACCCGGCGGGGCCTCGATCATCTCCTGCTGGAATTCCCGGATGCCTGCCGTCCTGCCGATCACGGCATGGGGCCGGATTCCCGACAACTCGGGCTGGCGCTGCGCAGCCTCTCCGCGAGGTCCCTGACGCATTGCCTCGCGCGGTCCGAGGCCCCGCCCGAGGGGATCCGGTCCTGGATGATCGACCTGCCGGAGGGGGCCCGCGCCCTGCGGATCCTGGGATCGGGGCCGGTGCCCGCGGGACTGCAGATCGGGGCCCCGGACGGGGCCACCCTGGTGGCGCCGGTCGCCGATGACGACGGACGATGGGAGGCCTGGCTGCCCCTGGAAGAGGATGGCCCCGCCCGGGAGACGGCGACGGTCGCCCTGCTGGGGCCAGCCGTCCGGCTGCGTGGCGTGGAGATCTGGTCCGATGGCGAGCAGGCCGCAGGGCCGGCCCACCGGCGTCTTGTGCTCTTCACCGAGCCGTGGATCGGGGCGGAGGAAGACATCGCAGCCCTGCTGGAGCACTGGCAGATGGCGGCCCGCCTGGCGGCGGACAACGCGCCCCTGCCCCTGCCCGCCCGCTATGCCTTCACCAGCAGCGGCGCCCCGAATGGCGGGCAGGCGCTTCTGGCCGAGGGCTGGTCCCAGCCCGAGCCGATCGGCTGCTGGAGCGACGGGCCCGGGGCGCGCCTGGTGCTGCCGGCCCCGATCGGCGGTCAGGCGCTGGCCCTTGTCGATCTGTCGGCCTTCGTGCCGGCGGGCCTGCCGGAACAGAGGGTTCTGCTCGCCCTGGACGGGGAGCCGGCCCTGACCTTGCGGATCGGCCCGCCCGAGATCGTGGCGCTGATCCTTCCCCAGGGTAGCCGGAGCATTGCCTTCTCCCTGCCCGATGCCCTGGCCCCGGCGCAGATCGGCCTGTCGGCGGATGCGCGCCGTCTCGGGATCCTGCTGCGAAGCCTGGACGTGGAGCCGCTGGCAGCCGTCGCGGACCCCCTGGCCGATCCCGGCAGTCTGCTGGCCCTGCCCGCCGGCCTGAGCGCGGAGATCGTCGGCCTGGCCGGCAGCCGGGTGGTCCTGCGCCTGTCGGGGCCGGATCCTGCGCCCTGGGGGCTGACGGCGGACAGGGAGGGGGAGACGCGCCGCATCGTCCATCCCCGTCCGGTGGCCGGCGGTGGCTGGGAGGCCGTCCTTGTCCTTTCCGGTGAGGAGCCGGACCCTCCCGCCATCCGGGTCCTTCCCGAAGCCCTGTCCGACCCCCGGCCCACCCCTGAAGAGGCGCGATCGGCGTGACGACCCTCATCTTCGATACGGCTCTGGCCCTTCCCTTTGGCAGCCCGCGCCAGCGCGCGGCCGAGGCCCTGCGCAGCGCCTTCTCGACCGCAGGCGAGGTGCGCATGGTGACGCTGGATCCCTGGGGCACCGAATGGGCCGACCGCATGCGGATGGCCCTGTCCGATCGCCTCTTCCCGGGGCGGCGGAAACGGGGAGAGGGGACACCGGACTTCTTCGCCTGGCCGCGCCGCATGGCGGCCGGCCGCTTTCCCCCGCCGGCCCAGGCGGAGGGCGAGGCGGATCCCTTCCGGTCCTGGCTGCCCGCCCGCCGCATCGAGAGACTGGCCGCCCTGGCCGAGCGCCTGCGGCCTGCGCGGATCGTCCTGGCCGATCCCCTCCTCGCCCCGCTGGCCAGCCCTCTGCGGTCCGCTGGAGGGGAGATGATCCTCTCCGGGGCCGGTCACGCCGCCTGGCACGAGGAGGCCGCCCGACGGATGCCCGATGCCGGCGGATATCGCTGGCATGCCCGGCTGGCCGGGCTTCTGCACGAGGAGAGCCGCAGAAGCCGGCAAGGGTCGCGGGATCTTCTGGCCTCCGCGGAGGAGATCCCCCTGGTCTTTCCCTTCGACGACGCCTTCCTGAGCAAGGCCCGCTCGGTTGTCGTGCTGTCTACCGGGATCGGCTGGCTCGACGGCATGACCCTCGCCGGATTGCGCGCGGCCCTCGGGACGATGGCGGCGCGCGGCGTGCCTGCCCCCGAAATCGTGCTGATCGGCTTTCCGCCCGATCTGGCACAGATGCTGCCCGATGCGCTCGTCCAGCCGCACTGGACCCATCTGGCCGGGCTGATCGGGGGGGCACGGGCGCTCTGGCTGCCCTGGCTCACCCCCGATCTGATGCGCGTCGCGCTGGCGGCGCTGGCGCTGGGGACGCCGGTCCTCGTCCATCCGCGCGATGCGGCGCTGTGGCGGATCGAGGGGCAGGAGGGTCTCCTGCCGGTCCGCACGGAGATGCTTGCATTGGTCCTGGCCCATCTCCTCGATCCGGCGGCCCTCGGAACCGAGGATTATCGCCGGATCGCGGAAGAGGCCCAGGGCGTCATCGAGGCGCAGCGTCGCCGCGCGGCCGAACGGCTGGGCCTTGCCGCGATCCCTGCCGCCGCGCCTCCCCGCCCCCGCCGCGTTCCGGTCCTTCTGGGCGAACCGGCCGTGCTGTGGAACCCTCTCACGCATCTCGTGCTCGCACGGATGCAGATCAGGGGATCGGCGGGGATCGAGGAGGTCCGGCTGCTCGATGCCGAGGGCCGCGAGCTCTACCGGCTGGTTCCGAACGACCAGCAGCGGCGCCAGCGCATCATCGCCCTGGAAGGCGGCCTCATCGCCAGCCCCACGGAACTGCAGGGCGGTCTGCGCATCGCGCTGCATGGCGCCGAGGGGGTCCTGACCGAGTATTTCGTGCCCTCCGAACGCTTCCTCCCGCTCGAGGCCGAGATCGCCATGCTGCATCGCGATGGCGCGATCCTGCACGGCGCCTTCTGGGCAAGAGGCGGCGATCCCTCGTCCTGGGCGATCGGATGGAGCGGATTCCAGATGGGTCTGTCCCAGGCCGAACACCGGCCCATGCCGGATATCGGCGGTGTGGCGGTCTCCTTCTCGGTGCCGCTGCCTCTGACAACGCGCAGCGAACTGTCCCTGTGGCAGCGGCGCGCCACCAGCCGCTTCGCCTCCGCCGAATCCGTCCATCAGCGTGTCCTGCCCGTGGCCCCTCTGCTGGCCGCGCCGACCGCCCCGCCCCCGGATCCGCTGCAGAAGCTCCAGGACATCCATCGGGGCCGCCGCGGCTGGATCGTGGGCAACGGCCCCTCGGTGCGGCTCGAGGATCTCGCGGCGATCCCTGCCGATGACGTGGTGTTCTGCTTCGTGTTCTGCTTCAACCGCTTCCATCTCAGCTATGACAGCCACCCCCTGCGGGAGGATTATGTCGTCTCGGCCGATACGCTCATGATCCGCGATTTCGGGCAGGAGATGATCGACCGCTCGGCCGGGCTGGCGCTGTTCTGCCAGCCCCTTTCGGTCATGCCGCCCCTGAAGGGGCCCTATGTCCATCTGCCGCCGGGGGACAATCCGCTGCCGCTCTTCTCGCGGCATCCGGGCCAGTATGTCTCGGTCGGGGGGTCCTCGGTCTTCGTGGCCCTGCAGATGGCGCACTGGATGGGCATCCGCGATGTCGCCCTCTACGGCATCGACTATTCCTTCTCCATGACGCTGCGGCGCGATCCCCGCTATCCCTTCCCCGTCTCCTTCGAGGAGGGCAACCACTTCATCGCCGCCTACCGCGAAGCCAGACCCTGGTGCCCGCCCACCTGGCGCGACATCTCGAGCGGTTTCCTGAATGCCCGGGTGGCCTTCGAGACGACGGGCGGGCGGATCGTCAATGCCACCCGGGGCGGGCGGCTCGAGATCTTCCCGCGCCGCGATTTCGACGAACTCATCCGTGAAAGGGCAGGTTGACGCCTGCCGTCCTGCCCGGCAAGGGCCGCATGCAGGACATGGGGCAGCGGGGAGGCCACCCTTGTGACGGCACGGTTCGGACGGCTCTACCGGCGCTATGCGCAGCGGCATCTGGCGATCAGCCTCCGGGGGCCGCTGCTGCAGGACGCCGGCGGGCGCCCTCTGGGCCGGGTCGAGAGGGTGAGCCTGTCCGAAGGTCGCCTCATCGTCGAAGGACAGGCACAGGCCGATCTCGTCACGCTCGAACTCGGCGGGCGCCGCAACGCCGTCCATCCACGGGTCCGGGGGGGGGACTGCCGGCGTTCCGCCTCGATCTGCCCTTCCTGCCCGGCGAAGCCATCCTCGATCTCGCCCTCGGGGAGGAGAGCTGCCGCTTCACCCTGCCCACGCCTGCGGCCCCGCGCCTGGCCCTGGCCCGGGTCCTGCTTCTGCCCGGCTTCCTCTGGCGCGCCATGAAGGCGGCGCCGGCGGCCCTGCGCTGGCTGCGCATGCGCGACAGCGGTGCCCGCGAGCGCGTCAAGCGCGTGCTGGGATTGGGCCCGCCCGGCCGGGATCTGGTCATCGATCCGGCCTGCCTGCCCGATCCTGAGCAGCACGCAGGGCCTGCCGTCCCGCCCTCCGGCAGGGACGACCGGACCGATCAGCCCGTCCTGATCGTCATGCCGGTCTACGGGGCCTTCGACCTGCTGACCGAAGCGCTTGATCGCGTGGAACGCCATTCCGACAGGCCCTGGCATCTGCTGCTGGTCGAGGATGCCTCGCCCGATCCGCGCATCCGCCCCTTCCTGCGCGCGCGGGTGGCCGCCTGGGGCCCGTCGCGGGCGACGCTGATCGAGAACGAGACGAATCTCGGCTTCATCGGGGCGGTGAACCGCGGCCTGGCCCTGGCGCGCGAGCGGGATCCCCAGGCGCCGGTCGTGCTGCTCAATACCGATGCGCTGGTGCCCGAAGGGTGGCTCTCGCGCCTTGTGGCGCCGCTCGCCGATCCCACGGCGGCCACCGTCACGCCGATGTCGAACGATGCCGAGCTGATGTCCGTCCCGACGATCTGCCGGCCCATGGCGCTGCAGCCGGGCGAAGCCGATGCGGTGGATGCACTGGCCCGGCGATTGCCGGCGCAGAGCGATCTGCCCGAGGCCCCCACCGGCGTCGGCTTCTGCATGGCGATCGCGCCCCGCTTTCTCGCACAGGCGGGGGGGTTCGATCCCGTCTTCGGCCGCGGCTATGGCGAGGAGGTGGACTGGTGCCAGCGGGTCGCGGCGATGGGGGGGCGGCATCTCTGCCAGACGGGTCTGTTTGTCGAACATCGCGGCGGCGCCTCCTTCGGGGCCGCAGAGAAGACAGCCCTGCTGCGGCGCAATGGCCAGATCGTCTCGGCCCGCCATCCCGCCTTCGACGGCGAGGTGCAGCGCTTCATCGGCGAGGATCCTCTCGTCACCGAACGGCTGGCCCTGGGGCTGGCCTGGGCGGCGGCGCGGGCGGGGGACAGACCGGTGCCGGTCTTCCTCGCCCATGCCCTCGGGGGGGGCGCCGGTCACGACCTGAGCCGCCGCGTGGCCGCTGCGGTGCAGTCGCTGGGTGCGGCCGTTGTCCTGCGGGTGGGGACGGCGGCCCGCTGGCGGATCGAGCTGCATGTCCCGGGCGGCAGCACCGCTGCCGGCACCGACGAGGCCGCCACGGCGCTGCGCCTGCTGTCGGTCCTGCCGCGTCGCCGCGTCGTCTATGCCTGCGGGGTGGGCGATCCGGATCCGATCGAGATCCCGGCCCTGCTGCTTGCCCTGGCCGAGGGCGAGGGGCAGCGGCTGGAGGTCCTGTTCCACGACTATTTCCCCGTCAGCCCTGCCTATACGCTGCTCGGGGCCGATGGGGTCTGGCGCGGCGTGCCGATGCCGGGGCGGGAGAGGGACGGGCACAGCACGATGCGCCCCGATGGCCGCCTGGTGGATCTTGCCGCATGGCAGAGGGAATGGGGCCGGCTGATCGCCGCCGCCGACGCGATTGTCGTGTTCTCCGGCTCGAGCCGGGAGATCGTCACCCAGGTCTGGCCCGAGGCGGCCGGGCGCATCCGGCTGCACCCGCATGCCCCGCTCGTGGATCTGCCCCGTCTGCCGCCGCCCTCTCCCATGGCGCGGCCCGTCATCGGGGTGCTCGGCAATATCGGCGAGCACAAGGGGGCGGGCGTCCTTGCGGCGCTGAGCCGACAGCTTGCGCGGGACGGGGCGCGGGGAATCGGCCTCGTGGTGCTGGGGGATCTCGATCCGGCCTTCCGCCTGCGGCGGCCGGCGCGCGTGCATGGGGGCTATGTCCAGACCGAGATCCCGGATCTGGTGCGTCGCTACGGGATCACGCACTGGCTGATCCCCTCGGTCTGGCCCGAGACCTTCTCCTTCACCACGCATGAGGCGCTGGCCACCGGCCTGCCGGTCATCGCCTTCGATCTGGGGGCCCAGGGCGAAGCGGTCCGCAGGGCCCAGGCCCGGGGCGAGGCGGCCTGCGTCCTTCCCCTGCCGGCCACGCCGGAGGAGGCCGCGGCCGCGATCCTCGGGGCGCTCCGGCCGGCGGGCGGCTGAGGGGGCGGACGCCCGTCAGACCCGGACGGCCCGCGCGATCTGTTCGCCCACGCCGAAGACCCGCCTGTAACGGGCGACCTCCTCGGGCGGGCCCATGGCCTTTTCGGGATTGTCCGAAAGCTTCACCGTCGGGCGCCCCTCCGCGGCCACCGCCTTGCAGACCAGCGAGAAGGGCGCCAGCGCATCCCCCGGCACCAGGCCGGAGAAATCATTGGTCAGCAGCGTGCCCCAGCCGAAGGTCAGCCGCACCCGTCCCGCGAATCGGGCGTGCAGGGCTTCGATCTCGGGCACATCGAGCCCGTCGGAGAAGACGAGCAGCTTTTCGCGCGGGTCCTGTCCATGGGCCTGCCACCAGCGGAGGGCGAGTTCGGCATTCTCCACCGGATCGCCCGAATCGATGCGGATGCCTGTCCACTCGGCCAGCCAGTCCGGCGCATTCTCCAGAAAGCCCTTCGTGCCGTAGGTATCGGGCAGGATGACGCGCAGATTGCCCTCATGCTCCTCCTGCCAGTCGGCCAGCACCTCATAGGGCGCGCGGCGGAGGGCCTCGTCATCCGGGGCGAGGGCGGCGCGCACCATGGGCAGCTCATGGGCATTGGTGCCGATGGCCTCCAGATCGCGCTTCTTGGCGATCAGGCAGTTGGAGGTGCCGATGAACTTCTCTCCCAGGGCCTCGATCATGGCCTGCACGCACCAGTCCTGCCACAGATAGCCATGGCGCCGCCGGGTGCCGAAATCGGCCAGGCGCAGCCCCTCGATGCGGCGCAGCCTCTCGCCCTTCTCCCAGACGCGGGTCATTGCCCGGGCATAGAGGATCTGCAGGGCGAAACGTCCCATCCCCTTGAGCACCGCGCGCGAACGCAGCTCCATGATGATCGCCAGGGCGGGGATCTCCCACAGCATGACCTCGGGCCAGGGTCCCTCGAAGGTCAGGCGGTACTGGTCGCCCTGCCGTTCCAGATGATAGGGCGGCAGTTGCAGCCCTTCGAGCCATTCCATGAAGTCGGGGCGGAACATCTGCCGCTTGCCGTAGAAGGTGTTGCCGCGCAGCCAGGTCGATTCCCCCCGGCTGAGGCGCAGGCTGCGCACATGGTCGAGCTGTTCGCGCAGCTCGCCTTCGTCCACCAGCCGCGCCAGCGGCACATGGCGCGAGCGGTTGATCAGCTCGAAGGTGACGCGGGTCTGGGGGTGGCTGCGCCGCACCGACTGGCACATCAGCAGCTTGTAGAAATCCGTGTCCAGAAGGGACCGGACGATGGGATCGATCTTCCAGGTATGGTTCCAGACCCGGGTCGCAAGGTCGATCATGCCACCCGGACCCCGGCTTCGGCCCAGGCGGCGCGGGCCGCCGCCAGCGATCCGTCCAGATCGATGGGCCGCGTCAGGCGTTCCTGCACCGTCACCGCAAAGCCGAGCCGCGCCGCATCGAGGGCGGAGAAGCTCACGCAGTAGTCGGTGGCCAGCCCCACCAGCGTCAGCCGCCCGAGGCCCCTTTCGCGCAGATAGCCGGCCAGGCCGGTGGGCGTCCTGCGGTCGTTCTCGAAGAAGGCGGAATAGCTGTCCACCTCCCGCCGGAAGCCCTTGCGCAGGATCAGGTCGGCATCGGTGCGCAGGCGGGGATGGAAGGCCGCGCCGGGCGTGCCCTGCACGCAGTGATCGGGCCAGAGGGTCTGTTCGCCATAGGGCATGCGGGTGGTGGAGAAGGGTTCGGCCCCATGGCTCGAGGCGAAGGAGGAATGCCCTGCCGGGTGCCAGTCCTGCGTGAGAACGACGGCGGGGAACTCCTCCCAGAGCCGGTTGATGCCCTCCACGATGGCATCGCCGTCGGCCACCGCCAGGGCGCCGCCGGGGCAGAAGTCGTTCTGGACATCGATGACGATCAGGGCTTCGTCGGCTGCGCGCATCGGATTCCCCCTTCCCCGGTCCTCCGCCGGTTCATGCCTAGGCGCCGTTGTCTGCGGGGTCAACGCGCTGTCCGATCGCCGCGCCCACGGCGGCCAGCGCCCGGGCGAGCAGCGCCTCGGCCCGGTCCGCCGCGGCGGCTTCGGCATAGACGCGGAATTCGGGCGCATTGCCCGAGGGGCGCAGATGCAGCACTTCGCCCCCCCCGCAGACGCAGGCGCAGGCCATCGGTGCGGTCTGCCCCCTCCTCCGGCGGCAGGCCCAGATCGGCAAGGAAGGTCGCGCGCGCGTCCGCGTCCCGGTCGATTCGGGCGAGGAAGGCCCCGGCCCGGTCCATGTCCACCTCCTGAAGCCGGTCGGCGGCGGTGAAGCGTGCGGGCAGCCGGGCACGCAGCGGGACAAGGCCGCCGGCCGCCTTCGCCGCGACCAGCACCGCCACCATCGGCAGGGCGGCATCGCGCGTCATCAGGGGGGGGATGGGCCCGCCCGGCCCTTCGGCCGTAAAGCCGAGGAGGAATCCCCCATTGGCCTCGTAGCCGGCGACGCGCCCCCCCTCGGCCTGCATCGCGGCGATGACGAAGGGCGATCCGATGCGCGTGCGCAGGACCCGCATCCCCATCTCCTCCACCAGGCTGTTGGAGGAGACCGGGGTGCAGACCACCTCTGCCCCCAGAAGCTGGGCCGTCACCGGCCCCAGCACGTCGCCGGGCAGGATCCGGCCATCCTCGCCCACGATCAGCGGCCGGTCGGCATCGCCATCGGTGGAGACCAGCGCATGCAGCCGGTGCTCGGCGATCCAGGCGGCCAGGCGCTCGCGCGTGGGGGGGGCACGGCCTCGGTGTCCACGGGCAGGAAGCTCTCCTCCCGGCCAAAGCCGACCGTCTGGGCGCCCAGGGCGCGCAGCATGGCATGCATCAGATCGCGGGCGACGGAACTGTGCTCCCAGATGCCGATCCGCAGCCCGGCCAGCGCCCCCGCGCCGAAGCCCGTCACGATCCGGTCCAGATAGGGGCCGGCCGCCTCGACCACCTGCAGGGGGGCCTCACGTCCCGCGCCGGGGCGTCCCAGGGCGGCAAGGATCGCCGCCTCTTCGGCCTTGGTGATCTCGCCCGCCGGGGTGTAGAACTTGAGGCCGTTGCGGTCGGCCGGGATATGGCTGCCGGTGACCATGATGGCAGCCTGCCCCGCCGCCATCGCCGCCTGCGCAAGGGCGGGGGTCGGCACGCGGCCGGCCCGTGTCACGGGCACGCCTTCGCCGCGGGCGGCGGCGGCCACCGCCTCGGCCAGATGGGGGGAGGAGTCGCGCAGATCCTCGCCCAGCCACAGCCCCCCGCCATGGGGGCAGACCGCCAGGAAGGCGCGCACATGGTCGGCCACCAGGGCGGGGGTCAGCTCCGCGACCAGGCCGCGCAGGCCGCTTGTGCCGAATTTGGGGGCCATGCCGTCCTCTCCTGTCCGTCAAGGGGTTGCGGGTGATTCGCCTGTTCCTTGAACCCCCAAACGGGGCGTTGCGCAATCGCCCTGCGGGGCGCGCGGTGCTGTAGGAAAGTCTTAACCTTTCCCCCGCTAGACCGGGCGGCAATCGCACGCATCCAGACCGGAGCCCGCCCGATGTCCGAATCGCCCGCCGAAAGGCCCGATGCCTCGCCTCATCTCGGCCTGCCCTATCTCCTGCCGGCCCAGGCGCAGAAGCATGTCACGCACAACGAGGCGCTGCGCCTGCTCGATGTGCTGGTCCAGCTTGCGGTGGAGGACCGCAACCGCACGGCCCCTCCGGCCGATCCCGCCCCCGGCCAGCGTCATCTGGTCGCCGCCGGTGCGACCGGCGCCTGGTCCGGTCATGATGGCGAGATCGCCGTGTGGGAGGATGGCGCCTGGTCCTTCATCACCCCCCGCCCGGGCTGGCGGGTGCATGTGCTGGCCGAAGCGCGCCTGATCCAGCGTCTGGCCTCGGGCTGGGACGACGGCTCGGCCTCGCCGCTGGCGGCGGCCTCGCTCGGCATCAACGCCACTGCCGACACGACCAACCGCCTGGCGGTGTCTTCGCCGGCGGTGCTGTTCACGCATGCCGGTGCGGGGCATCAGGTGAAGGTGAACAAGGCGGCGGCGTCTGACACGGCCAGTCTGCTGTTCCAGACCGGCTGGTCCGGCCGGGCGGAGATGGGAACGGCGGGGTCGGACGACTTTGCCATCAAGGTCAGCGCGGACGGGTCGTCCTGGGCGACGGCGCTGTCGATTGCCGGATCGACGGGGGCGGTGGCGCTGGCCTCTGGGGTCACCATCGGGGGGCAGCTGGCCTTTCATCGCGGCAATCTGCTGGGTTCGGTGTCCCAGTCCGGCGGGGTGCCCACGGGGGCGGTGATCGAACGGGGCAGCAACAGCAACGGGGACTATGTGCGCTATGCCGATGGCACCCAGATCTGCTGGCAACGTATCGTGACGACCGAGGGGCTGACGGACAACCCGCACACGAATTTGTGGGTCAGCCCGGCGGATATCACCTGGACCTTTCCGGCGGCGTTCAGCGTGCCGCCTGCGGTTACGATTACGGGCACCCGGTCGGACCGCTATGGGGGCTGTTTCCTGCGGGGTGCCGCGACAACGACGTCGCAGGCCTATCGCAACTGGGCGACGGTCATGACGAGTGCGGGGGTGAACCTTCCGCACAGCCGCATGGCGATCGGCCGCTGGTTCTGAGGGGGGGTGTCATGATCATCACGCTGGTTCCGGTTCGGATGGACAGCACGCTGACGCTGATCCGCGAAGGGGAAACCCTGATCATCAACGGCGAGAGGGTGGATCTGTCGGCCGCGGCCGAAGGGGCGCCGCTTGATCTGTCGCAGCGGGACGAAGCGGGGGATGTGGTGGTGCCGCATCCCTGGATCATCGGCCCTGTGGAACGGCGTGTGGGGCGGCTTCATCTGTCGCTTCTGCTGCCGCATGGGGCGGATGCGCCGGAAGCGGTGCGCTTCCCGGCCCCTCTTGCGGTCGAGGCCGACGGCCCGGTGCCTCTGCCCGGGCAGGACGGGGCCGGGCCGTGACGGCACCGGCCCTCCCCTCAGGAGCGGGCGTAGATGTCCTCGTAGCGGATGATGTCGTCTTCGCCGAGGTAACTGCCCGTCTGCACCTCGATCAGGACCATCGGCACCTTGCCGGGGTTCTCCATGCGGTGCACGGCGCCCAGGGGGATGTAGATCGACTGGTTTTCGGTCAGGAGCCGGGTTTCGCCATCCACGGTGACGCGGGCTGTGCCGCTGACCACGATCCAGTGTTCGGAGCGGTGGACATGGCTTTGCAGGCTCAGGGCCGCGCCGGGATTGACATGGATCCGCTTGACCTGGAAGCGGTCGGCCAGGATCAGCGTCTCGAACCAGCCCCAGGGGCGGTGATCGACGGGGAAATGCGTGGCCTGCTTGGCCCCCCGGGCCTTGAGCGTGGCAACGGCCTTGCGGACATTCTGGGCCTGGCTCAGATCGGCGACCATGACGGCATCGCGCATGGCCACGGCCACGACATTCTTCAGGCCGATGCCGACGACCTCGATATCGGGGGATTCGGACCGCAGCAGCGTGTTTTCGCAATCCATGCAGGTGACGGGGCCGTGCCGGACATTGCCCTGCGCATCCGGCCCCGCTTCCTGCCAGACCGCCTCCCAGGAGCCGAGATCGGACCACTGCCCCTCGAAGCGGACGACACTGACATTGCGGGCCTTTTCCATCACGGCATAATCGATGGAATCCTCCGGGATGGCGGCCCAGGCCGCCGGGTCGAGCCGCAGGAAGCCCAGATCGCGTCTGGCGCCTGTCAGGGCGGCGCGGGCGCCCTCGAGGATCGCGGGGGCATGCTCGCGGAAGGCCTCGACGAAGGTTGCGGCGCGGGCGAGGAAGACCCCCGCATTCCACAGATGGCGCCCTCCGGCGAGCATCTCGGCCGCGCGCGCGGCATCGGGCTTCTCGACAAAGCGGGCCAGGCGGCGCACCCCGCCTTCGCCCTCCTCGCCCTCCGCGCCTTCCTCGAGCCAGCCGAATCCGGTTTCCGGGCGGGTGGGGCGGATCCCGAAGGTGACGATGCGCCCGGCCTCGGCTGCGGCGCGCCCGCGTGTGACGGCCTCGCGGAAGGCGGCCGGGTCGGCCACGGCATGATCCGAAGGCACGATCAGCATCAGCCCTTCGGGATTGGCCTCCATCACGGCCAGCGCGGCGGCCGCGGCGGCGGGGGCGGTGTTGCGCCCTTCGGGCTCGATCAGGATTCCCTGGGGGCGGATGCCGCAGGCCTCGAGCTGTTCGGCGACGATGAAGCGGAAGGGATCGCCTGTCACCACCAGCGGATCGGCGAATCCCATCCCCCGGAATCGCCGGGCCGAGGCCTGGAACAGGCTCTCCTCGCCCAGGATGGCGGCGAACTGCTTGGGAAAGCTGGCCCGCGACAGCGGCCACAGCCGCGTCCCCGAACCGCCGCAGAGAAGGATGGGGGTGATCATGGCTCAGACTCCTTCCGGCTGTTTTGCCCCGGCAAGATAGGCCGAGCAGATGTCGTAAAGCCTGCTGTCCCAGTGCAGGAAACGGTCATAGATGGCCCGGGCATCCGGGGGCAGGGCGGCGACCTCCGCCTCGAACCGGTCCCGTTCGGGCGAGATGTTCTCCCGCAGCGGCGGGGCCTGGGTGATGATTCCCAGGGCCAGGAGCCGCTGGAGGAAGCCGTCGAAATCCTCGGTCAATCCGAAGATCATGTCCGGGGAGAAGAGATTGTGGACGGCCCGGGCAAAGGCCTCCTCCTCGCGGCCGAGGAATTGCGGCCGGAGCATCCCGGCCAGCCGCCGCATCTGGCCGCTGTCGAGTTCGTTGCGCAGCCCCGGCAGGCGGTCGGCATTGCGCAGGAAATCGGCGAAGGACATCTGTGCCTCGCTGACCATCCGGTGCAGCGGATGGGTGGGGGTCCGCCGCACGAAGAGGTAGAAGCTGAAGAGCCGCGGCCCCGGCTTGCGCAGGATGGTCAGATAGAGGGTCTCCTGCGGGAAATGCTGTCCGACGCCGTGCTCGACATGTCCGGTGACAAGGCGGATGGCGCGGCGCGCCTCCATCGGCAGGCGGAGGAGATCGCCCATCGTCTCGACCGTGAGGGGCAGCCAGGCCTCCTTCGGGACCTGCGCGCGCAGGATGCCGTTGAAGCTTGTGCCGGCGGTCTTGGGGACATGGATATGCACAAGGACGCGCGGCTCATCTCCGCTCGCGCCCATACCGCGCAGCCGGTTGAAGAGGCGCAGGAATTCCGGCGAGCGGATCAGCGCGGCGCGCGTCTTGGCCAGGGTTCCGCCGGCCTTGCGCAGGCGGTCCAGCTCCTCCGGCTGGGGGGCGCGGGCCAGGAAGAGCTTCCAGGCAAAGCGGAGCTGCTGATCCGTGAGCCCCTCTGCGGCGAGCTCGCCCACAGGGTTCTGAGCGGCGGCCTTGCGGGCCTGAAGGGCCTTGTATTCGCGCGACCGCAGCAGGGCGTCCCGCATGTGGTCGAGATCGGCCATGCCCTGGAAATGCAGGACGCTCTTCTCCTCGAGAGGGCGCTCCATGACCGACTGGAACAGCTCGCGCACCGCTTCGCGCCGCAGGCGCAGCGCGCCGATCTGCCCGGCCAGCGTCTCGTCCACGAAGTCGGGCAGGGTGGGGGGCGGGGTCTCGGCCGTCAGCGTGGCCAGATGCGCGGCGGCCGCCTCCAGCGCCGTCCCCTCGAGCAGCAGTGCGGGGTCGAGCGCCCCCGAGGCCCAGGCGAGCCAGGCGGCCGGATCGGCGCGCAGCCCTTCGCGCGGCACCACGAGGCGTCCGTCCGGGGCGTCGGGGTTTCCCCAGGTCTCCATGAAGTCGAGGAAGCGCCCGAACTCCTCGCTGGCGAAGCGGCGGAAGGCCTCCACGCCGTCGGGATGCCCTTCCGCCACCGCCTCGGCAAAGCGCCGGACGACGCCCGCGGGGAACTCCTCGTGCTCGATGACGAGGCGCGTGCCCGGCGGGGCCGCCGCGGGATCGGACCCGTCGTCGCGGGCCGACGCCTCGGCGAGCCAGGGTGCGCGCGCGCCCAGGGCCGCCTGCAGGCTGCGCAGGATCAGGCTCTCGCCGCCCCGCGGCCAGGTCACGACGCGGATATGGCTCATGTCTTGGCCCTTCTGGTCATGGCTCTGTCCTTGCGGGGGGCGGACCGTTTCCCGCGGATGCGCCAGATCAGCGGATCCGGCAAGGCCGGGGGGCGAGGCGGGCTTCGGATGACGCCAGCCGAAATTGCCGAACATGCCTCAGTGCTCCTTGAGCAGCTCGCGCAGCCGCGCCCCGTAGCGCCGCGCGATCGCATCCAGCGAGAAGTCCTGCCGCACGCGGCGCTGGGCAGCGGCGGCGCGGGCGGCCCGCAGGGCGGGATCGTCATGCAGGGTGCGCAACTGGCGGGCGGCATGATCCAGGTCGGGATCGGCCCATTTCTGGCCGCGGCGGACGAAGATGTAGTCGTCCGGGGCCAGCATGATCTCTCGGGAGTTCACCAGCCAGGCCGTCTCCTCCGAACAGAATTCGAGATTGCCCGAATAGCCCGTGCAGACGACCGGCACGCCGAGGGCCATCGCCTCGATCATGCCGAAGCCCCAGCCTTCGGAGCGGTGGAGCGAGACATAGGCATCACAGGCGGCCTTGAGCTCGATCAGGGCACGGTAATCCAGTGTCTCGTTGAGCAGGAGGATGCGCGGATCGGCGGCCAGGGCGGCATCCACGCGGTTCCAGATGCGTTCCTGCACGGGATCGAAGACATTGGTCCGGTTCTGCGTCTTGATCAGCAGCCGGGCCTGCGGGCGGTCGCCGAAGGCGCGCCGGAACGCCTCGATGACGCCGAGCGGGTTCTTGCGCTGGACAAAGGAGTAGCTGTCGAAGGTGGTGAGGACGACGAACTCGTCCCCCTTCAGACCCAGTCGCCGGTTGAGCAGGGCGCGCGCTGCGGCACGGTCGATGGCGGGGGGATCCTCATAGGCCATGCCGACATTGACGACCGGCCGGCCCTTCGCCTCCGGGCGGTAGATCGACACGCCGTAATCGCTCGACACCCAGATCTCGTCGAGCAGGTCGAATGCGAGATAGTGGCACAGGGCCGGGCTGTCGAGCTCCCAGAAGAAGTAGCCGATATTGTAGGCGCCGGAGAAGACGTCGGGTTCGTAGGCGAAGACCAGCGGGACCGATTCGGCATTGAGGTGGATCAGGTTGATCCGGGCCGGGCGGTAGCGGGTCGAGGCGGCGGAGGCGGTCGAGAAGCCTTCGGGTGCAGGGTTGTCGAGACCGAAATTGACCCGGTTCACCGACAGGCCCGTGCGATCGAGCGCCGCCGCCGACAGGCGCGTCGCCTGGCCCAGACCCGAGGCCTTCTCGAAGGGGCCGATGATCTGCACATCCACCGGCTCTCCCGCGGGGCGCGGCATGGCGGCCGCAAGCAGGCGATGCCCGTCCGGTGTGGCAAAGAGGAATCGCCGGCGTTCCAGATCGAAGCCCTGCATCCGCAGCGCGGCGGCATAGCGTTCGCGGGGCAGCGGCTCGTCGCTCAGCGCGACGGCACGGAAGAACCGCTCCAGCTCCGATCCGCCCGGCTGGGGTTCGAGCGCGCGCTCGACCGATCGGCGCGGGAGGTAGCGCAGCACATCGGGGCGTGTCGCCGCCGCCAGCATCAGCGTCAGCGTCACCACGCGCCGGTCGCCGGGGCTGGCGGGGGACAGGAAATGCAGCTGGGGGTTGGCGGCGTGATAATGGTCGAGGAAGGGCGAGAAGGGCCAGACATCGTCCTTGCGGCTCACCGGCACGGCCGCCAGCATCTCGGCATGGCGGTCGGTGACGGCGAAATCCTCGACGAAGAGCTTGCGCGCCTCCTCCCAGGCCCACCAGTAGAGGACGCGCGTCACGCGCGCAGGGTCCGCCAGATCGGCCAGCGCTCCGGCGATCTCCTCCTGGGGGCGGCGCAGCAGGCGCCACCACATCAGCCGCGTCAGGGGGACTTTCTGCCCGCCCATGACCAGCAGTTCGTTGAGATGGGCGACCGCCTCACGCGGCAGGGGCGGTCGCAGGCCGTTGCGGATCACGCCATAACTGCCGACATACCAGTCGAGGAAATGGTCGCGATCCTCGCGGCTGGCCTCGGTGTCAAAGTCGCGCTCCTTGCGGGTGCGGAACTTGGTGTATTCGAGATAGGCCGCCATCGGTTCGAGCTGGCGTCCTTCCTGCGCAGCCGGCCAGTCCGCCGCCGGTTCGAAGAGGCGGGCATGGCGTTCGAGCGGGGGCGGGGCCGGCTCGCCCCCGGCCTGATCCAGCTCGGAGAGGAGACGCCGCCAGGTGACCAGGTCGTAGTAGAGCAGCCCGCGGCACTGGGCCGCATGCGGTTCGTTCGCGGCCGACACGGCCAGCCGGGATCCCCCTCTGCCGGCGGCGTCTCGGGGCGCGCTGCCGGGGATCTGCCAGCGGCCGATCTCATGCCCGCCGCCCCCGTCCATGACGCGCACGATCAGCGTGCCCCCGGCCTGACGCGCGGCGGTCAGCATCGTTTCGTCGAGGCGGAAGACGAAGCCGCAGGCGCCGTCGCCGATCCCGGCATCGCGCACATCGTTGCGCTGGATCGAGGCGCTGGCCGTGGCCAGCAGCCCGTCAAGCGTGAACAGGCCGACGGTGAGCCGCCCGGCCCCGTCGGCGGCACGCGCCGCCCAGCCGATCATCTCGCCATTGATGAAGGCGTCGATATTGCCGCGATAGCGTCCGCCCACGCCGATGCGCCGGGCTAGCGGCGCGATCTGCCGGCGCATGCGACGCCTCAGACCGTCCAGACCGTCGGCCATCCTGCCACCCCCTCAGCCCAGCGCGTCGTAATCGGCCCTGGCCATCATCTCGGCCAGCTGGCGCACATCCACCTCGGGCACCCAGCCGAGCTTCTCGCGCGCCTTGCTGGCATCGCCGATCAGCAGGTCCACCTCGGCGGGGCGGAAGAACTTCTCGCTCACCTCGAGGATGCGCTTGCCGCTGCGCCGGTCGATGGCGATCTCGTTCACGCCTTCGCCCTCGAAGACCGGATCCATGCCCAGCGCCTCGGCGGCAAAGCGTACGAAATCGCGGATCGGGGTCGTCACGCCCGTGGCCAGGACATAGTCGTCCGCCGTCTCCTGCTGGAGCATCAGCCACATGCCGCGCACATAGTCGCCCGCGAAACCCCAGTCGCGGCGCGCATCGAGATTGCCGAGCACCACCGGATCGGATCCGCCCCGGGCGATCCGGGCCAGGGCCAGCGTGATCTTGCGGGTGACGAATTCCTTGCCGCGCAGGGGCGATTCATGGTTGAACAGGATGCCCGAGGAGGCGTGCATCCCAAAGCTCTCGCGGTAGTTCACCGTGATGTAGTGGCCATAGACCTTGGCCACCCCGTAGGGCGAACGCGGGTAGAACCGCGTCGTCTCGCGCTGGGGCACCTCCTGCACGAGGCCGAACATCTCCGATGTGGAGGCCTGGTAGAAGCGTGTCCGGGGCTTGAGCGTGCGCAGCGTATCGAGGATGCGTACCACCGCAAGGCCGTCCACCTCGGCGGTATAGACGGGCAGCTCCCAGGAGGCGCCGACGAAGCTCTGGGCCGCGAGGTTGTAGAACTCGTCCATCGGCACGTCGCGGATGATGCGGAAGATCGCGTTGGCCTCGGTCAGGTCGAATTCGTGCAGATGCACATCGCCTGCCACGCCCAGCGCCTCGAGCCGGGTGGTTTCGGCCTGGGAGATGCGGCGCACCCCCCCATGCACCTCATAGCCCTTCTCGAGCAGGAATTTCGCGAGATATGCCCCGTCCTGTCCGGTGATGCCGGTGATGAATGCACTTTTCAATGGCCTTGGTCCTAAATCGCTGCGCGACATGCCGGATATCGCCTGCGGAGTGATAGTGCCGCATATCGTGCATCGCAAGGCGCGGCGGGCCGGCAGGGGCGGCCAGCCGGCAAGGGACTGCCGCTCCCGGCAGCCGTGGCGGCCTCACCCGAAGAGGAACATGTCGGGGGAGAGGTCGGCGACTGTGGTGTGGGAGAGGATGACGGTGGTTCCCTGGTCCTGGAAGCGGAGATCCGTGCCGATCTGGGTCATGTGTTCGATGACCTGTGCGAACTGTGTATAGCCGAAGCCGCGGAACTGGAGCCAGTCCCAGGCTTCGGGATCGGCGATGCGGTGGGTGCCGCCGTCGCTGCGGTCGAAGACGAAGACATCGGCGCCGATGCCGCCCTGGAGCAGGTTGTTCCCCGGCCCGCCTTCGATCCGGTCATCGACGCCCTGCGCGCGCATCCAGGCCTTCAGTCCGGCGGCCGTCTTCGTCTGGAACTCGCGGCTTTCGGCAAAGCCGCGCACGACCTCGGGGCGCGTCATCTGTCCCGAGGCGAGCTGTCCGCTCCAGTGGGCCAACCCGCCCGGATCGGGGGCCCGGTCGAGCACATTGTTGTAAAGCAGGGTGACGAACTGCCGATCGTCGGTCGCCCCGTAGCGCAGCTGGAACTCGCGCGAGGCGGTGAAACCCTGGACCACCGACAGATAGGGCCGCCCCCCTGCCAGCGCCTCCGCCCAATGCGCAAACCCCCCCGCATCCGGCTCACGGTCGAACACCGCACCATACAGACGATAGACCTCGTCGGACCATTTCGCCTCCAGACCCGCGCGCGAGAAGGCGAGCGCCCCGGCCTCCGTCTTTGTCTGGAACTCGCGGCTTTCGGCAAAGCCGCGCACGACCTCGGGGCGCGTCATCTGTCCCGAGGCGAGCTGTCCGGTCCAGTGGGCCAACCCGCCCGGATCGGGGGCCCGGTCGAGCACATTGTTGTAAAGCAGGGTGACGAACTGGCGATCATCGGTCGCTCCGTAGCGCAGCTGGAACTCGCGCGAGGCGGTGAATCCTTCGACAATCGACAGATAGGACCGGCCGCCGAGCAGGGCCTGCGTCCAGCTCCAGTGTCCTGGCTCGTCGGGGGGGCGGTCGAGCGTCGCACCATAGAGGCGATAGATCCGGGCAGATGCCGCATCGAATTCGGGATCGCTCCCCTCTGCCAGAAGCCGGTCGGCTCCGGCTCCTCCGGTGAGGGTATCGGACCCGCCCAGCCCGATCAGGCGGTCATCCCCCTCCCCTCCGAGGAGGTGATCGGCCCCTGCTGTTCCCGTCAGCGTGCGCGGCTGATTGGGCAGGACAAGGGGGCCGAGATGCCACAGATCGGTCAGATCGCGCAGACCCAGGCTGGCGGGGTCGATCGCCCGGCCATCGGCGGAAAGGAGCTGGAGCCGCTCGGCCCCGTAGCGGATCTCGATCCCGCCGGACACGCGATGGAGGCTCAGGGCCTCGGGACCGTAGATCGGCCCCCAGCGCGAGAGGTCGAGCCGGTCGATCCCCGGCTCGAAATCGACGATGCGGTCGAAGGTTCCGTCCCTTGCCATCACGAAGACATCTGCCCCCGGACCGCCCCGCATCTGATCCTGGCCGGCCCCGTCGAAGAGGATGTCATCGCCCGCCCCACCGGACAGGCTGTCGCGCCCGGCCCCGCCCCAGAGCAGGTCGCCGCGTGCATCGCCGGTGAGGATGGCGCCGCTGTCGCCGGCGCGCTGCAGGGGCGCCAGAGGCCCCGGATCAAGCCGTATCTGGGTTACGCCCGCGCTGCCGCTGCCGGCGGCGAAGATGTCGAGCCCCCGCCCGAGACACGCAGCGCCAGAGCCGACAGACCGGCAAGGGCGGTGCCGCCGGGGTCGGCGAGCGTGGCCAGATGCAGCAGCCGTCCGTCGGGAAGCAGGGTCATGGCGGTCAGCCCGTCATCGGCCCCCCCGGCGATCAGCACGGTCCGGTCCCCGATCTGCGCCGTCTCGAGATGGGTGATGGCCTGAAAGCGGGTGTTGCGGTCGTCGCCGACCTGATCGAGCGGCCGCAGCTGCCCTGCTGCGGTGACCTCGATGACGCTGACCGAGCTGCTGCCCGCGGCCCCGAGAAAGACAACATGGCGCCCCCAGGCCTGTGCCGAGGTCAGGGCAGAGGGCAGGGCGACAGGAAGTCCGTCCGGCGCTCCCAGGGCATCGGCAAGCGAGGCCTTGCCGTCCGCCCCGATGTGCCAGGCGGCAAGTCCTCCCTGCATGTTCGAGGCGGCGATCAGCAGGCGTCTGCCGCCGCCCAGATCGAGAAAGGCCAGATCCGGGACATCGAGAGCCGCCCCACCCTGCAGGGCTGTCGCCGTCCCCGCGGCCCAACCGGTCGACAGATGATCGAGCGGCAGAAGACGGCCATCGGCTTCGCGCAGCCAGGTCTGCACGCCCTGCCCCTGCAGGCTGCCTGCGGCGATCAGGTCGCGCCCCCCCCGAGGGAGAGGGCGGCCAGCGTGGTCAGGGTGTCTGTGCCCAGAGCCAGGGCGGCGGGTTGCGACAGCGCGCCCGTGTTGTCGATCCAGGAGAGGGTTGCCCCCTGCCCCAGGCCCCAACTTGCCAGAGCCTTGCGCCCGCCCAGTTCGATCACGGCTGTATCGGCCTCGCTCGGGCGGCCTGCCGGGCGCGGATGGGCGGTGAGGCCGGCCGGCGCGAGGTCGCGCAGCACGTCGCGGGCGAGGATGCCGCCCTGGCTTCCCGTCACGGCATAGAGACGGACAGTGCCACTCCCCTCATGCAGGGCAAGGCCCGTGATCCCGGTGGCCAGATCGGCCGGCCCGTCCGCCCGCACCCGCACGATTCCGAAGGCCGCCATCCCCGCTGCCCTTTCGCCATCGTCTGGCGGGCAGGGTCGGGTGCGGCTTGCGACAGGATCGGAAAGGAAGATGGCAGGCCGAAGGCATTCGCGCGGCATGCGCGCGATGGGTCAAGCTTGCGTCAACACCTTGCCATGCCGCTGCCTTGTTCGGTTCCGGGATGGCCCGACCGGCCACCCGCGTTCTCAGCCGGCGTCCATGTTTCGCGTGTGATGGGCGATGGCGTCCTCGAGATCGTCGTAATAGTAGAGATGCCCATCCTCGAGAACCGCGCCGCAATCGCAGATCTCGCGCAGCTGGTTCATGGCGTGGCTGACGACGATGGCCCCGGCATTGGCCATCCTGGCACGGAAGACCTCGGTGCTCTTGGCCCGGAAGGCGGCGTCGCCCACCGCCGTCACCTCGTCCACCAGATAGGTGTCGAAGGCGATCCCCATCGACACGCCGAAGGCAAGGCGCGATCTCATCCCCGAGGAATAGGTTCGCAGCGGCAGCCGGAAATGCTGGCCGAGACCGGCGAAATCCTCGACGAAGGCGACCAGTTCGTCGCTGTCCACGCCATAGATGCGGGCGATGAAGCGCGTGTTCTGCAGACCCGTCAGATCCGCATGGAAGGAGCCGGCAAAGCCCACGGGCCAGGAGATGGTTCCCGTGGACAGGACGCGCCCGGATGTCGGCCGCATCGTTCCGGCGATCATCTGCAGAAGGGACGACTTGCCCGCCCCGTTGCGGCCCAGCAGCGCCACGGACCGCCCCGTGGGAAAGGTGGCGGTGATGTTGCGCGCCACAACCTTGCGTCGCCCCTCGAGGACGAAGACCTTGGTGAGATTCTCGAGGCGGACCACGGCCCTGTCCCCTCAGCGGCGGTCCTTGAGGGAATAGGCGACCAGCGCCCCGATCGACCAGGCCATGAAGAGGAAGAGCCCGGTCAGACCGAACAGCATCCAGCGCCGGGGAAAGCGCGCGCTTTCGGCGGTGGTGGGCAGGATATGGGCAGCCAGGTAGCGCGTCTTGCGCCGTGCCTCGGCAAGGGCGGCGTCATAGGCGGCCAGTGCTGCCACATAGGAGCGCTGGGCGAAGTCGTGCTCGACGGCCAGGCTCTCGTATTCGGCGATCAGCTCGGCATAGGCTTCGCCCTCGGTATCGGTCCCGAGGCCGAGCTTGCGGCGTTCCTCGGCGATGCGCTCCTCGATGACGGCCACCCGCCTTTCGGCCTGGGCGATACGGGGATCGCTGGCAGAGGTCGTCTCGCGCAGCAGGTCCACCTCGATCAGGGCCTCGGCAAGCTGGCCCTGCAGCGTGCCGATCAGGCCGGCCTGACTCTGCAGGTCCAGCGTGGGATCGACGATCTGGTTGCGGTTGCGGAAGGCGGTCAGGGCCTGGCGGGCCTCCTTGAGCCGCTCGACCGAATCGGCCAGTTCCTGGCGGGCATAGGCGATGGCATCCTCGCGCGCGACGGCGCTGAGCTCGTTGATCATCTCGGCGCTGCGGTCGAACAGTGCCCGGGTGATCCGCGTCGCATCGGCGGGGTCGAAGGCCAGGGCACGGATCTCGATGAGGCCGGAATTGCTGTCGTAGCCGATTTGCACCATCCGGTTCCAGTAGGCGACGAGATCCTCGATGGTTCCTTCGGGATCGAGGGCGAAGACCGGGTCGTCCTGAGGCTTGGACCAGATGGCCCGCAGGTCGAGTTCGGCATCGAGGCGCGCGACAAGCTCCTGGCTGCGCAGGAATTCATAGAGGATGTCGGTATCGCTCGAGCTCGAGCCCGTGATGGCCGTGATCCCGCCGAGGATGTCCATCGCCGTCCCCCCCTCCTCGCGCCGGACGGAAAAGCCGACGGTGGAGGCATACTGATCCGCCGCCCGTGCCCAGAGATACCAGCCCGTGACGGCCAGCGGGGCCACGACGAAGAGCAGGAAGCTCAGCATCAGCAGGATGTGCCGGCCGCGGATCCCGGCCGGGCGCGCCGTCGGGCCCACTGCGGCGCCAAGGGCGCTGGCCGGCGGGGACGCTGGGGCCGCCGGCGGGCGA
>NZ_KE557322.1:9143-33017 GCF_000442315.1 Rubellimicrobium thermophilum DSM 16684 | reverse complement strand
GGGCCGGGACGCATCGCTCCGAGGGGCGGGGCTCCGAGGGGCGGGCCCGGTCGGCCCCGTGGACAGGGATGCCGTCGGAACGGCCGTGATGGGGGGGGTCTGGCCCCCGATGGAGCCAGCAGAACCCGCCCCGCCTGTGCCGGACAGGGCCCCGCAGGGCGGCGCCGGTCCCGGCGGGCTGCCGCGAGGCGCCGCCCAGACGCATGCGCTCCTCCTTCCGTCCCTTGCGGGCATCGAGCAGGGACGGCACGGGAGACTCCTCGGAGGCGTCCGACATCCTGAACCTCGGGAAACGGTTGGTATCCTGCCACCCTTCTGCTACAGAAAATCCTCCCGGATGCCCAGAACTCATCTGATCCGCCCCCTTCTGCAAGCACGGACGCGCGAGCGCGATGACCACGACAGATCCCGATGACTGGTCGATCCGCCCGCCCAGCGCCCGAAATTGCGGACAGTGCGGCCGCGTTTCGTCAGCCTGCGGACGATCGCCGCCCTGATCCTGCGCGAGATGAGCACGACCTACGGCCGCTCGCCCGGGGGCTATCTCTGGGCGGTGCTCGAGCCGGTGGCGGGGATCGCGCTGCTGACCTTCGTCTTTGCGCTCTTCCTGCGCAACCCGCCCCTAGGGGACAGTTTCGCCCTGTTCTACGCGACCGGCCTCCTTCCCTTCCTGATGTTCGCCGAGATCAACAACAAGGTGTCGCAGGCGCTCAATTTCTCCCGCGCGCTGCTGGCCTATCCGCGCATCACCTTTCTGGATGCGATCCTCGCGCGGCTGCTGCTCAATGCGATGACGCAGGTCATGGTTGCAGCGCTCATCTTCGGCGGCATGCTCGAGCTGATGGAAACGCGCACCATCCTGCATCTGGAGGATGCCGCCATGGCCATGATGCTGGCGGGTCTGCTGGGCCTGGGGGTCGGGACGCTGAACTGCTATCTCGTGACGCGCTTTCCGGTCTGGCAGCAGGTCTGGGGGATTGCCATGCGGCCGCTGGGGCTGGTCTCGGGGATCATCCATGTCTTCGACATGCTCCCCCGCGAGCTGCAGACGGTGCTCTGGTTCAACCCGCTGGTGCATGTGATCGGCCTGATGCGACGGGCCTTCTATGTGGGGTATGACGCCCCCTATGTGTCGATCTCCTATGTGACGGCTGTGTCGCTGATCTGCCTGGCGCTGGGCCTTGCGCTGCTGCGCAAGACCTATCACGATCTGCTGCAACGCTAGTCCCGGGCGCTGCTCCTGACGGATCAGGGGGCAGCCTTGTCCGCGGGGAGATTCCGTCGGCCGAAGGGGCGCCTGCGCCGTCGCACGCCGTCGAACGGGGCTAGCGCACGAGCGGGGCCGACGGCGTCTCGAAACAGGCGGCGCGGCCGTCGGCCGCAATGGTCGCCGCCCCGTCGAGGATGGCGCGGGCCCGCGCACGCAACGCCTCGGTCGGATGGGCGGGATCGCGGCTCTTGGGGGCGGGCAGGATCGCGGCCAGCCGCGCGGCCTGCACATCCGTCAGATCCGCAGCCGACACGCCGAACCAGTGCTGCGCCGCCGCCTCCACGCCGAAGATGCCCTCGCCGAATTCGGCGACATTGAGATAGACCTCGAGGATGCGGCGCTTGGTCCAGAGCGCCTCCAGGGCCGGGGTCAGGGCGGCCTCGATCGCCTTGCGGGCCCAGGAGCGCCCATGCCACAGATAGACGTTCTTTACCACCTGCTGGCTGATGGTCGAGGCCCCGCGCGTGCTGCCGGCGTCGATGGCCGCACGGATCGCCCGAAGGTCCAGCCCCCAGTGATTGCAGAAATCCGCGTCCTCGGCGGCCACCGCTGCCCGGGCCATGACAGGGGCGATCGCCTCCATCGGCACCCAGACCTGCTCCACCCTGCCCAGCCGGCGTGCCTCTTGCCACATGTAGGGGGGTGGTCGGCGGGTTGATGACCGAGAAGAGGCCCAGCGCGAGGGTGACGGCTGCGATCACGACAAGGACTCCCCGGAGCATGAAGCGGGACAGATGCCCCCGGCGGGGGCGAGGGGGCAGCGAAGCCGCAGCGGACAGGGCGGCCGGACGCGCCGCCTCTCCCGTTTCTGTCCGTGCCGTCCGCATCCGCGCCATGAGCGCATGAGTCGCCCCCCCCGATGGGGCGTGGTCAAGGGGGCGCGCCCGTCGCGGGCCGGTCAGCCGGCCGGAACGGTCTGCCCCGGACAGGAGAAGGGAAAAGCCGGGCTGTCACGGTTCGGTGATGACGCCGCTCTGTCCGTGCGGGGTGGCCCCCACCGGAGCCGGCGCTGCGGCCGGAGCCCCGGCCAGGCCCACGGGGGGCGCACCTGCCACCTCCGGGGCAGGGACGGGCGGCATGGCGGGGGGATGGGCCGTGGCGGCCTCCAGACGTTCGCGCAGGCGCGTCTCCACATCCGCCGGCAGCGAGGTCTGGAGCACCCGCCCGCCCAGCGTGCCGATCCGGTCGATCACCCGGTCTGCCGTCATCTTGTGCAGGAGCACGGCCAGCGCGGCGCCGCCCTGATCGAGCGATCCGCCGACTTCGCGCAGGAAATCGTCGTCAATGCCCAGATCGGTCAGGGCGCCGGTCAGAGCCCCCGCTCCCGCACCGACGGCCGCCCCCAGCAGCGGGTTGAGAAAGAGCAGCCCCACAAGCGTGCCCCAGATCGTCCCGCCCATGGCGCCGGCTGCCGTCATGTTGATCGCCTGATGGAGCTTGACCTCGCCTGTTTCGGAACGGGTGACGACAACGACATCCTCCATCTCCACCAGATAGTCCTTCTGGAGGGCGACGAATTCCGCCCGCGCGCGGAAGGCGGCGGCTTCGTCGGGAAAGGCGATGACGATGAGATCGGACATGAGCGGACTCCCTGCGTCAGACGATGCGGTTGGAAACGAAACGGACGGCAGGAGGGTTCCCGCCGTCCGGTCCGTCATGGCTGGCAGGCGGCGTGGGCCGCTCACTCGGCGGGCAGGGCCAGCTCCTCGGCCACGAGGGGGTAGCGCAGATGCGGGAGCATTTCCTTCGGACAGATCTGCACGAACTGCCTGCGCGCCGTCGCCCAGTCCGCCAGCAGATCGGCGGCACGGCGCGATCCTGTCTCGGCGGCGTGGCGCTCGATCAGGCTGCGCAGCTCCTCCTCCCAATGGGGCACGGTGACCGGGCAGGTCACGAGTGTGTCGCGGTTCATGAGCGTCACGGCACGCCCCTCGGGATCCCAGACATAGGCCATGCCGCCCGTCATGCCGGCGCCGAAATTGGCGCCGATCCGACCCAGGATCACCGCGACACCGCCCGTCATGTATTCGCAGCCGTTCGAGCCGCAGCCCTCGACCACCACCTTTGCGCCCGAGTTGCGCACGGCAAAGCGTTCGCCCGCGCGGCCGGCCGCGAAGAGGAAGCCGCCCGTCGCGCCATAGAGGACCGTGTTGCCGATGATGGTGTTCTCGGCCGCGACAAGCGGGCTGCCCATCGGCGGGCGCACCACGATGATGCCCCCCGAGAGCCCCTTGCCGACATAGTCGTTGGCCTCGCCCTCGAGCACGATCTTGAGCCCCGGGGCGGCAAAGGCACCCAGCGACTGCCCGGCCGACCCCTGCAGGCGGATCGTCAGATGGTCCGGCTGGAGGCTGTTGCGCATCCCGAAGCGGCGCACGATGTGCGAGCTGATGCGCGTTCCGATGGTGCGGTCGGTGTTCCGCACGGCATAGGCCAGCTGCATCTTCTCCCCGTCTTTCAGGAAGCGGGCGGCATCCTGGACGATCTGCGCATCCAGCGTGTCGGGCACCGGGTTGCGGGGCCTGTTCCGGTCATAACTGGTGCTGCGCGCTCCATCGACCGAGATCAGCAGCGGATTGAGATCGAGATCGTCCAGATGCCGCGATCCGCGCGACACCTGATCCAGGAGATCGGCCCGGCCGATCACCTCGTCGAGCGAGCGCGCCCCGATCGAGGCGAGAATCTCGCGCACCTCCTGGGCGTAGAAGGTGATGAGATTGACCACCTTGTCGGCCGTGCCGGTGAATTTGGCGCGCAGGCTCTCGTCCTGGGTGCAGACGCCCACGGGGCAGGTGTTGGACTGGCACTGGCGGACCATGATGCAGCCCATGGCGATCAGCGCCGCCGTGCCGATGCCGAACTCCTCGGCCCCCAGCATCGCGGCGATGACGATGTCGCGTCCCGTGCGCAGGCCGCCGTCGGTGCGCAGCGTCACGCGGCTGCGCAGGTTGTTCATGGTCAGGACCTGATGCGCTTCGGTCAGCCCCATCTCCCAGGGCAGGCCAGCGAATTTGATGCTGGTGGCCGGCGAGGCCCCCGTGCCGCCATTATGGCCCGAGATGAGGATGATGTCGGCCTTGGCCTTGGCGACGCCGGCAGCGATCGTCCCCACCCCGGAGGCGGAGACGAGCTTCACCGTGACCTTGGCATCGGGATTGATCTGCTTGAGGTCGTAGATGAGCTGGGCCAGGTCCTCGATGGAATAGATGTCGTGATGCGGCGGCGGGCTGATCAGCGTCACGCCGGGGGTGGAATGGCGCAGCCTGGCGATCAGCTGCGTCACCTTCATGCCGGGAAGCTGACCGCCCTCGCCGGGCTTGGCCCCTTGCGCGATCTTGATCTCCAGCTCTTCGCAGGCATTGAGATATTCGGCCGTGACGCCGAAGCGGCCTGAGGCGACCTGCTTGATCTTCGCCGAAGGGTTGTCGCCGTTCGGCTCGGGGTGGAAATGGGCCGGATCCTCGCCGCCCTCGCCGCTGTCGGACTTGGCGCCGATGCGGTTCATGGCGATGTTGAGCGTCTTGTGCGCCTCCGGCGAGAGCGCCCCCAGCGACATTCCCGGCGTGACAAAGCGCTTGCGGATGGCGGTGATGCTCTCGACCTGTTCGATGGGGATTGCAGGTCCCAGCGGCTTGATGGCGAGCAGGTCGCGCAGATGGATCGGCGGGGCCGACTGCATGGCGCGCGAATACTGCTGCCACAGCTCGTAGGAGGCGCGTTCGCAGGCCGTCTGGAGCAGATGCATGCTGGTGGCCTCCCAGGCATGCCGCTCGCCCGAGCGGCGCGCCTTGTAGAAGCCGCCGATCGGCAGCAGGCCCACCGGCCCCTCCAGCCGCGGGCATGAACCTCCTCCTGCTTGCGCTGCAGGCCGATCAGACCGATGCCGGAGATGCGCGAGGGCATGCCGGGGAAATATTCGGCGACCATCGCGCGGCTGAGACCCACGGCCTCGAAATTGAGGCCGCCGCGATAGCTCGAGACCACCGAGATTCCCATCTTGGACATGATCTTGAGCAGCCCTGCATCGATCGCCGCGCGATAGCGGCGCATCGCATCCTCGAGCGTGCCCTCGATCAGCCCGCGGGAGAGGCGGTCGGCAATCGTGTCCTGTGCCAGATAGGGGTTCACCGTCGTCGCCCCGCAGCCGATCAGCACCGCAAAGTAATGCGGATCGATGCATTCGGCCGACCGCACATTGAGCGAAGTGAAGGTGCGCAGCCCCTTGCGGGTCAGCCAGGAATGGACGGCGGAGGTGGCCAGGATCATCGGCAGGGGCACGCGCGTCTCGGACTGATGCTCGTCGGTCAGAACCAGATGCGCGGCCCCCGAGCGCACGGCATCCTCGGCCTCGGCGCGGATGCGTTCGAGCGCCAGGCGCAGGGCATCCGGGCCCGATTCGAAGGTGCAGTCGATCACCGTCACCTGATCGCCGAAGCTCTCCATCATCACGCCGAATTCGGCATTGGCGACGAAGGGGCTCTCGAGCACGAGGATCTCGGTCTGCGACGAGGATTCGTCGAGGACATTCTTGAGATTGCCGAAGCGCGTCTTGAGCGACATCACCCGCCCCTCGCGCAAGGAGTCGATGGGGGGGTTGGTGACCTGGCTGAAGTTCTGGCGGAAATAATGCGAAAGGGGCCGGTACTGGGCCGAGAGGACCGCCACGGGCGTGTCATCGCCCATGCTGGCGACCATCTCCTTGCCCTCTTCGGCCATGGGGGCCAGGACCTGTTCGATCTCCTCCACGGTATAGCCCGCAGCGATCTGGCGGCGGCGCAGGGCCTCGCCGGTGAACATCGCCTCTTCGGGCACATCGCGCAGCAGCGCATTGAGATCGACAACCTTCTGCGTCCACTCCCCGAAGGGAAGCGAGGCGGCCAGGCGGTCCTTGATCTCGGCATCGTGGAACAGGCGGCCTTCGGCCATGTCCACGGCGATCATCTGCCCGGGGCCGAGCGCGCCCTTCTCGAGGACATCGGCGTCCTCGACGGGAACCATCCCGGCCTCGGATCCCGCGATCAGCAGCCCGCTGCGCGTGACGACATAGCGCAGCGGCCGGAGGCCGTTGCGGTCGAGCCCGCCGCAGACCCAGCGCCCGTCGGTCATGGCCAGGGCGGCGGGGCCATCCCATGGCTCCATGATCGAGTTGCAATAGGCATACATGTCCGCCCAGGCCTTCGGCATCTCGTCGGTCATCTTGGACCAGGCCTCGGGCACCAGGATCGTCTTGGCCATCGGGGCGCTGCGGCCGGCGCGCACCAGGACCTCGAACACCGCATCGAGCGCCCCCGAGTCCGAGGTGCCGTGCGGGATGATCGGCTTGATCTCCTCGGCCAGGTCCCCGAAGGCGTCCGAGGACATGCGGATCTCGTGGCTGCGCATCCAGTTGACGTTGCCCTTGAGCGTGTTGATCTCGCCGTTATGGGCGAGCATGCGGAAGGGCTGGGCCAGCGCCCATTGCGGGAAGGTGTTGGTGGAATAGCGCTGGTGGAAGATGGCGAAGGCGCTCTCGAAGCGCGGGTCCTGCAGATCCGGGTAGAAGGCGGAGACCTGCTCGGCCAGCATCATCCCCTTGTAGATGATCGAACGGCAGGACAGCGAGGCGATGTAGAGCTGCGGAATGCCGGCGGCGGCCGCGGCCTTCTCGATGCGCCGGCGGATGATGTAGAGTTCGCGTTCGAAGGCTTCGGCATCCTGTCCGCCCTCGCAGCGGATGAGGATCTGCTCGATCTCGGGCCGGGTGGCGTTGGCCTTCTCGCCCAGCACGGAGATGTCCACCGGCACATGGCGCCAGCCGTAGATGTAATGGCCCATGCGCAGCACCTCGGTCTCGACGATGGTGCGGCAGCGTTCCTGGGCGGCGAAATCGGTGCGCGGCAGGAAGACCTGCCCCACGGCGATGAGCTTGGCCGGATCCGGTTCATGGCCGGTGCGGCGCACCTGATCGAAGAAGAAGGACACGGGGATCTGGACATGGATGCCCGCGCCATCGCCGGTCTTGCCGTCGGCATCCACAGCGCCGCGATGCCACACCGCCTTGAGAGCGGCGATCCCCTTCTCCACCACGGCGCGCGAAGGCGTTCCGTCGATCGCCACGACAAGGCCCACCCCGCAGGAGGCATGCTCGTCCTCCGGGCGCCAGAGGGAGTGTTCCGCCATGAAGGCGCGTCTGGCCTCTTCGGCCCGGACCCAGGATTCGTCGAACTGGCTCATGGGTCGTCTCCTGCGATGAAAGGGTTTGCGGCCTCGTAATCGGCACGGGTGATGCGTGGGTGATCGCCGGCCAGATCCAGACAGGCGAAGCGGCGGTCGGCATAGGTCTCGGATTCCAGCGGCCAGTCCGCGGCCGCCTCGAACAGGCCTGGCATCAGTTCGTAATCGCCCGGCCGTCCGTCCTCATGGATCTCGCGGAACCACAGATGGGAGCCGCAGACCGGGCAGAAGCCGCGTTCGGCGAAGGGAGAGGATCGGAAGCGGCGTGTCCGGCCTGTCACATGGACGGCGTCGGCCGCGGCCGCAAAGGCCAGGAACAGCCCGCCGGACCAGCGCTGGCACATCCGGCAGTGGCAGGCGCCGATGCGCGGATCATGCCCGCCCGCCACGCGGAGCGTGACCGCGCCGCAGAGGCAGCGGCCCTCGAAGCCCCCTTGGGCGAGGTCAGCCATGACCATCTCCCAGGGGCAGGCCCGACATCATCGCACCGCAGCCATGCTTGGGGCTGATCGACAGGAAACCCGGCTCGCCGGGAAAGATGAATTCCACGGGCGTGTCGTCGCTCTCCGATGTCTCGCCATCCACGACATAGGTCGCGGTGCCGGCCAGGAACATGCGCCAGTCGCGGCTGATGAATTCGCGGCCCGCGCCGCGCCAGATCTCGTTCCCCTCCGCATCATAGGCGACGATCTCGAACTCGGTCCGCTCGAGCGTGACGCCGTCGATCACCTCCGTCTCGCCGGTCAGGCGGTCGCGGCCGACATAGCGCGTGGGCCCGATCTCGTCGGAGAGGGTGGTGAAGTCCCAGCTGTCCTCGCCGGTGGCGAGCAGCTCGTCGAAATTCGCCTCGTCGGGATTGGCCGGGGCAAGGCGCTCCGAATGGCCGGTGAGCGGGTGGAAGCTCTCCATCCAGCGGGTCTGTCCGTCGATGGCGCCGAAATAGGTGATGCCGCCCTCGTCGATGTCCACGCGGCGCTGCCAGTCGGCCGGATCGGCCGCGCAGCGGAAATGATGGGAGACGGTGCAGGAGGCCATCTGCACGGTGAGATAGGCTTCGCAGCCCTGGGGCGGCTGGAAGCTGCGGTTATCCTGTGCTGCGGCCGGCAACGTCAGCGGCAGGAGGAGCAGGGCGGGAAGGGCGGGGCGCATGGCAGAAGCTCCTGGAGGGGATGGACCGAGGGAAGCCCGGCCGGGCCGGTCCTGTCGAGAGGTGAAACCCCTATTCGGCGGCGATGCGCGGGGCGGTCTCGGACTGGGCGAGATAGCGCAGGATCGCCGCGGCCGCCTCGCGCCCGTCGCGGATCGCCCAGACGACAAGCGAGGCCCCGCGCACGATGTCCCCTGCGGCGAAGACGCCCTCGATATTGGTCCGGCCCGTCCCGAATTCGGCCCGCACCGTGCCCCAGCGCGTCACCTCGAGACCGGGGACGCCCCACAGGCGCGGCAGGTCTTCCGGCTCGAAGCCCAGCGCCTTGATCACGAGATCGGCGGGCTCCTCGCTGATCTCGCCGGAGGGTTCGGGCATGCGGCGGCCGCTGGCATCGGGCGCCCCGAGGCGCATCCGCTCCACGCGGACGGCGCGCACGGCGCCGGTTGCCGGATCCGTCAGGAAGCCGGCGGGCGCGGCCAGCCAGACGAATTCGACGCCTTCCTCCTCGGCATTGGCGACCTCGCGCTGGGAGCCGGGCATGTTGGCGCGGTCGCGCCGATAGAGGCAGCGGACGCTGGCCGCGCCCTGCCGGATGGCGGTGCGCACGCAGTCCATCGCCGTATCGCCCCCGCCGATGACGATGACGCGCTTGCCCCTGGCGTTCAGATGGCCGTCGTCGAAGGCGGGGACCTCGTCGCCAAAGCCCTTGCGGTTCGAGGCGGTGAGATAGTCGAGCGCGGGCAGGATGCCGGGGGCGTTGGCCCCCTCGATCTCGCGGGCGCGGTAGACCCCGGTGGCGATCAGCACCGCGTCATGGCGGCCGCGGATCGCGTCGAAGGACAGGTCGCGCCCGACCTCGCAGCCCAGCACGAACTCGACCCCGCCCTCCTGGAGCTGGGCGATGCGGCGCATGACGACATCCTTCTCGAGCTTGAAGCCGGGAATGCCGTAGGTGAGCAGCCCGCCGGCCCGGTCGGCCCGGTCATAGACCGTCACCTGCACCCCGGCGCGCCGGAGCATGTCGGCACAGGCCAGCCCCGCCGGGCCGGAGCCGATGATGCCCACACTTTCGCTGCGCTCCCGCAGGGGGCGGGGCGGGCGAACCCAGCCCTCTTCCCAGGCCGTATCGGTGATGAAGCGCTCGATGGCACCGATGGTGACGGTGCCATGGCCGGCCTGCTCGATGACGCAATGGCCCTCGCAGAGACGGTCCTGCGGGCAGATGCGGCCGCAGATCTCGGGAAAGCTGTTGGTGCTCTGGGCGATCTCGTAGGCTTCCTCGAGCCGCCCTTCGGCGGTCATCCGCAACCAGTCCGGGATGTTGTTGTGCAGCGGACAATGCGTCTGGCAGTAGGGGACGCCGCATTGCGAGCAGCGCGAAGCCTGTTCGGCCGCCTTGGCGCGGGCGAAATCGGCATAGATCTCGCGAAAGTCGTGGCGGCGCTCCTCGGCTTCGCGCTTTTCGGGCATGGCGCGGCCCAGGGTGACGAATTTGAGCATCCTTTCGGCCATGGGCCCCTCCCCCGACGCAAGGTCACAGCCTGTTACGGGAGGTTTGGATTCAATAAAAGTCAGTATGGCTGACCTATATGCAACTTTTTCTTCCGGCTCGCTCCGGGAGGGGAGCGGAGCGGCCTCGGAAAAGATCGCAAACCGGACCTTTCAGAAGGTCCAGAGGACAATCGCCCCCAACAGGATCCTCCACCAGCCGAACAGGCCATAGCCATGACGGCTCACGAAGCCGAGCAGTGTCCGCACCACCAGGGCCGCCGTCACGAAGGCGGCCGCCAGGCCGATCGCGATCAGCCCCAGATCGCCCGAGCCCAGCAGCTCCCGGTTCTGCCACAGATCGTAGGCGACAGCTCCGGCCATCGTCGGCAGCGACAGGAAGAAGGAGAATTCCGCCGCTGCGCGCTTCGAGACGCCCATCAGCAGCGCGCCGACAATCGTCGCCCCCGAGCGCGAGACCCCCGGCACCAGGGCTGCACACTGGCACAGGCCGATGGCCAGGGAGGTGCGCAGCGGCAGACGGTCGGCCTCGGCATGGCGGACGGTCAGGCTCAGCCGATCCACCGCGAGCAGCACCAGCCCGCCCAGGATCAGCATCCAGGCGATGAGCGCCGGCGTCTCGAAGAACACGGTCTTGATGACATCGTGCAGCGCCACGCCCAGCGCCGCCGCCGGCAGGAAAGCCAGAAGGACCGAGGCCATGAAGCGCCGCTGGAGGGGATCGCGATGCGCCGTCCCGAAGACGAGGGCGAGCCGGCCGGCATAGACCGTCACCAGCGCCAGCACGGCGCCGAGCTGGATCGCTACCTCGAACACCCGGCCCGTGGAATGAAAGCCGAGGGCCTCGGAGGCCAACAGGAGATGGCCTGTCGAAGAGACCGGAATGAATTCGGTCAGGCCCTCGATCACGCCCAGCAGGAGGGCCGTGGCCCCTTCGCCGAGGGCCACCTCAGATCCGCAGGTTGCGGGCGGAGTCCTTGATCTCCGCATATTGCCCCGAAGGGCGGAAGCGCCACAGATAGTCGGGCAGGATGGAATCCATGGCCACGGGCGCGATTCCCAGATCGGCCAGGCCCGGCGCGCCTTCCGGGACGACATTGTCGCTCCGCAGGCTATCCACCTGATCGCGCGTGATCGGCGAGGGTGCGAGCCCGCCGGAAATCAGCCCCAGCAGGTCGAAGGCCGAGCCCATCGCCCCGCCGAGCCAGAAGGGCAGGCCCAGAATCAGGCGGCGGCGGCGGATATGGCGCAGCATCCGCTCCATCAGGGCGCGGAAGGTCTCTACCTCCGGGCCGCCGAGACTGTAGATGCCGGGGGCCGCCCGGCCCATGGCGCCCATCGCTGCAGCCGCGGCCGCATCGTCCACATAGACGGGCTGGAAGCGCGTGCCCGCCCCCACCAGCGGCAGCACGGGGCTCCGCACGGCCATCGCGGCGAAGCGGTTGAAGAAGGAATCCTCCGGCCCGAACAGGACCGAGGGACGCAGGATCACCGCCTCCGGCATGTGGCGCAGGATGGCCGCCTCGCCGGCGGCCTTGGTGCGGGCATACTCGCTGCGCCCCGCCGGATCGGCGCCGAGCGCGGAGACATGGACCACACGCGCCACCCCCTCTTCGCGGCAGAGCCGTGCGAAACGCTCGGCCCCGGCGACATGGATCGCGGCAAAGCTGTTGCGCCCGCGCCGGTCGAAGGTGCCGACGCAGTTGACCGCTGCCTCCGCCCCCCTGAGAGCCGCGCGCAGCGAATCATCATCGCGCAGATTCGCCGCTACCGGTACGACCTGACCCACATGACCGTAGCTGCGCACGAACAGCGCCTCATCCGGGCGGCGCACGGCGACGCGCACCCGCCACCCCTCGCGCGCGAGGCGGCGGACGATGTAGCGGCCGAGGAACCCCGATCCCCCGACGACCGTGACGAGCTGCGACATGGCTCCGTCTCCCCTGGCGCCCGTTTCGGCGGCAATCGCCTCCGTCTAGCTTCGCCCGCCGCCCGCGGCAAGCGCAGCCCGTCTGCACGAGGCCCGTTGACACGCCCCCGGACGCCCTCTAGACCCCCGATCCGTGCCCAGGTGGCGGAATTGGTAGACGCGCTGGTTTCAGGTACCAGTGGCTGAGAGGCCGTGAAGGTTCGAGTCCTTTCCTGGGCACCATCCGCATCGCTGACGAAGGCGGTGGGCAATCCGCCATCTGATCCTGTTCAGTCTGAACAGCCGCGAGGATTCCCCATCCTCGTCACGCCGAAGCCATCGCGCCGTGATCTTCCTGCCCTGCACCCCCCAGACGGGCAAATTCTCCTGCTTCTGTGACGTTCCGGCAGATGTCGAACGCCCTGAACGCTCTTTGCAGTGGCATCACCCGAATAACTCTATATATTCGATTGTAATAATGTGCCGCGCGACTGAATGACGCGGCCGACAGAAGGGGAGGATGATTCGGGATGAACGCGCGTTTCCATCGGGCTGCCATGACGGCCGTCCTGCTTGCGGCCGGAGCGGCCCAGGCAGAGCCCTCATCCGGTCTTCTGCTGGCCCAGCCCTGTGCAGGCTGTCACGGACAGGACGGGGCCGGACAGGGAGCCACCCCGGCCATCGCCGGCCTTGACCGCGAGGCGTTCCTCGAGGCCTGGGCCGCGTTCCGCGCCGATGCCCGACCGGCGACGGTGATGAACCGGATCACCAAGGGCTACACGGAAGAGGAGGCCGCCCTCCTCGCCGATCATTTCGCTTCGCTGCAGTGAGGGAGGGTTGCATGACGCATCTGACCCGGCGCCGGTTCGGCGCGCTTGCCGGGGCTTCGGCTCTGGCGCTGTCTTCACCTGCCCTGCTGCGCGCCCAGACAGCCGGTCGTCTTGTCGTCATCGGCGGCGGATTCGGCGGGGCCTCGGCCGCCCGCTTTGCCCGCATCCACTATCCCGATGTCTCTGTCACGCTGGTGGAGCCCTGGGACCGTTTCATCACCTGTCCCTACGGGAACCTCATCCTGGGCGGCATGAAGACCCTTGCCGACATCACCCATTCCTATGACGGCCTTCGCGCGCGGGGGGTGGAGGTGATTCACGACCGCGCCACGGCCATCGACCCCGAAAGCCATCGCGTCCGCCTCGAAGGCGGGACGGAGCTGGACTATGACAAGCTCATCCTCTCGCCCGGCATCGCGCTGCGCTGGGGGGCCATCGAGGGCTATGACGAAGCGGCGGCAGGGATCTTTCCCCATGCCTGGATGGGCGGGGATGGCTCTCAGATCACGCTGCTGCGACAGCAGATCGAGGCGCTGCCCGAAGGCGGGGTGGTGGGTCTGGCGATTCCGGCCAATCCGTTCCGCTGCCCCCCGGGCCCCTATGAGCGGATCAGCATGATCGCCCATTACCTCAAGCAGGCCAATCCGACGGCGAAGATCCTGGCCTTTGACGCCAAGGAAGGCTTCTCCAAGCAGGGTCTCTTCCAGGACGCCTGGGCCGAGCTCTATGGCGACATGATCGAATGGGTGCCCAGCAACCAGGATGGGCGCATCGTGCGGGTGGACCCGGCCAACCGGCTGTTCGTCTCCGAATTCGGGACCGAGCACCGCGTGGATGTGGGCAATGTCATTCCGCCCCAATACGCGGCCGCCATCGCCCGCGATTCGGGCCTGGCGGACGAATCGGGCTGGGTGCCGGTGGATCCGCGCAGCTTCGCGGCGCGGATGGCGCCCGATATCCATGTCATCGGGGATGCCAGCCTGGCCTCGCCCCTGCCGAAATCGGGCTTCATGGCGAACTCGACCGCCAAGATTGCCGTGGCCGCGGCCCTGGCCGAGCTGACGGGCAGCGCTCCCCCGGCCGATCCCGTCTATTTCAACACCTGCTACAGCCACGCCGGCGAGGACTACGCCTTCTCCGTGGTGGGCATCTTCCGTCCTGCCGAGGACGGCTTTGCCGAAACGCCCGATTCGGGCGGCACCTCGCCGCGAGGTCCCCTGGCCGAGATGGCCGAGACCCGTGCGCTCGAGGCGGAATATGCCGATGCCTGGTATGCGAGCATCACCCAGGACATGTTCAGCTGAGACGGTGGCCTGATATCCCGGTGCCGGTCCGGCACCGGGATCCGCCCGGCCCGGGATGACCCCTCAGCCCTTGGCGTGAAAATGGGCGTAGATCGTCTCGGCCAGCTGGTCCGAGATGCCGGGCACGGCCTTGAGATCGGCCAGGGCGGCCCGTGCAACCGCCTTGGCCGAACCGAAATGGCTGAGCAGGGCCCGCTTGCGCACGGCGCCGATCCCGGCGATCTCGTCAAGCGGGTTGGCCAGCAGGGCCTTCGTTCGCCTTGCGCGATGCGTGCCGATGACAAAGCGGTGCGCCTCGTCCCGCAGGCGCTGGATGAAGTAGAGCACGGGATCGTTGCGGGGCAGGGCAAGGGGACGGCTGGCCCCGGGGCGCCAGAATTCCTCCTTGCCGGCATCGCGGTCCGGCCCCTTGGCCACGCCGATCACCGGGATGTCATGCACCCCGAGGGCGGTCATCGCCTCATGCGCGGCGGCGACCTGCCCCTGCCCGCCGTCGATCAGCACGAGGTCGGGCCATCCCGTCCCCTCCCGATCGGGGTCGTCCTTCAGCAGGCGGGCAAAGCGGCGCGTCAGCATCTCGCGCATCATGCCGAAATCGTCGCCGGGCCGGGCGTCCTCGATGGTGAAGCGGCGATACTGTCCCTTCTCGAAGCCGTTCGGCCCCGAGACGACGAAGGCCCCGACGGCATGCGCCCCCATGATGTGCGAATTGTCGTAGATCTCGATCCGCCGTGGCGGGGCAGGCAGGTCGAAGGCCTCGGCCAGACCCTCGAGCAGCTTCGCCTGGGTGGCCGATTCCGACATCCGCCGGGCCAGGCTCTCGCGTGCGTTGCGCAGCGCTCCCTCGACCAGCTCGGCCTTTTCGCCCCGTTGCGGAACGGCCAGCTCCACGCGCCGGCGCGCCCTCTCCGACAGGGCGGCCATGACCAGATCCGGGTCGTCCACGCCGCAATTCGTCAGGATCAAGGGTGGGGGTTCGTGCGAATCGTAGAACTGGAGCAGAAAGGCCTGCATCACCTCTCCCGCATCCTCCTCGCCGCCGAGACGGGGATAGAAGTCGTGATTGCCCCAGTTCTGATGGGCGCGGATGAAGAAGACCTGCACGCAGGCCTGCCCCCCCTCCAGGTGCAGCGCCACGACATCGGCCTCGGCCACGCTGCGCGGATTGATTCCCTGGGCGGTCTGGACCTGCGTCAGGGCCCTGATGCGGTCGCGCAGGGCGGCGGCGCGCTCGAATTCCATCCGTTCGGCCGCCTCGTGCATCTGGGCGGCGAGGCTTTCCTGCACCTTGGTCGTCCGGCCCGACAGGAAGCGCGCGGCGTCCCGCACGGCCTCGGCATAGTCCTCCTCGGAGATCAGGCCGACGCAGGGGGCCGAACAGCGCCGGATCTGATGCAGCAGGCAGGGCCGCGTGCGCGTGGCAAAGACCGAATCCGTGCAGGACCGCAGCAGGAAGGCCTTCTGGAGCTGGGTCAGGGTCCGGTTGACCGCCCCTGCCGAGGCGAAGGGACCGAAATAGTCCCCCCTGTCGGTCCGCGCCCCGCGATGCTTGCGGATCTGGGGAAAGCGATGCGCGCTGATGAGGATGTCGGGGAACGACTTGTCGTCGCGCAGCAGCACGTTGTAGCGCGGGCGGAGCTGCTTGATCAGGTTCTGCTCGAGCAGCAGCGCCTCGGTCTCGGTCCGCGTGGTCAGGAACATCATCGAGGCCGTCTCGCGGATCATGCGGGCGATGCGCGGGCTGTGGCCGGTGGGACGGGCATAGGTCGCAACCCGGGCGCGCAGGTTCCTGGCCTTGCCGACATAGAGCACCTGCGACTGCGCATCGAGCATCCGGTAGACGCCGGGGCTTGAATCGAGCTGGCGCAGATAGGATGCGATCCGCTCGTGCCCGGTGGCGGGGGCGCCGGGGGCGGGACTGTCGGGCGGGGGCAGGTCGTCGGGCGTCATCATGGGCGATATGGGCTATCTCAACGAGGTCATCCAGGGCGCCGGCGCGATCCGCGCAACCGTCCCCCGCCCCCGCCGTCACCGGCTTGCGTCATTCGACGCCCAGCACATCCGGTGTCCGCCAGGCGAGATGCTGCCCCCCGTCCACGCAGAGAAGCTGACCGGTCACTGCCTTGGCGTCGAGGAAATAGGACAGGGCGGCGCAGATGTCGCCCTCGTCGGCGCCGCGCTGAAGGATCGTCGCCGCACGCTGGCGGGCGAAGTGGCCCTCCGACTGGCGCGCGCCCTTCAGCGTCGGCCCCGGCCCGATGGCGTTGACGCGCACCCGCGGGGCGAGCGCCTGCGCGGCCGTCCGCGTGAGGGCCCAGAGCCCGAACTTCGCGAGGGTATAGGTCATGAATTCGGGCGTGGGCTTTCGCACCCTCTGATCGATCATGTTGACGACAAGGGCACGGGCCACGGGTTCGCCCCCGGCATCGGTTCCGGGCTCGGGCGCCTGAGCGGCCATCTGCTGGATCAGCACGAAGGGCGCGCGCAGGTTGGAGCCCATGTGGCGGTCCCAGCTTTCGCGCGTCGCGGTGGCCAGCGTGTCGTATTCGAAGATCGAGGCATTGTTCACCAGAACCGTCACGGGCCCCCCCAGCGCCTCGGCCGCGCGGGGCAGAAGTGCGGCGGTCTCTTCCTCGGACAGCAGATCCGCACGCAGCACCGCAGCGCGCCGGCCCATTCCGCGGATCGCCTCGGCGACGGCTTCGGCCCCCTCGCGCGAGGTGGCATAGTGGACCGCCACATCATGCCCGCGGGCCGCAAGATGCAGCGCCATCGCCCGGCCCAACCGGGCGCCGGCCCCGGTGACCAGTGCCGTCGTCATGGTTCCCTCCCGCAAGGACAGGCCGTGCGGCCGATGCGCGGACGCCCGCAGGCGGGGCAGCGTGCGGCGAGCCGCGGCCCCCGCTGCCAGGGCAGACGGAACAGCGGCCTGCCCAGCAGGCTCCCGATCCAGCCGATCACGATCATCGCGATCAGAAAGACGAGCGCGACCTTGATCAGCATCTCAAAGCCCGAAACGGGCGAAGGCCGCCCGCTCCTCCAGAAGGCCCAGGCTCTCCTCCGCGACCGAGAGACCGAGACGCGCCAGCACGGGCCGGCGCGGCACGAGGCGCCGCAGGCGAACCTTGTCGCCGAAGCGGGCCTTGAGCGTCGGGACGAGATGCCCGATGCCGTCGGCCAGGCCCTTCTCCACCGCCTGCCGGCCGATCCAGATCTCGCCCGTGAACAGATCCGGATCGTCGGCGAGACGCGGACCCCGCCGCGCCTGCACCTGGGCGATGAAGACCGCGTGCAGCTGGGCCAGCCAGCCTTCGAGCCGGGCCACATCCTCGGGCTTCTCGGGGCGGAAGGGGTCGAGCAGCGCCTTGGACCGCCCCGCCATGTGCAGCCGCCGCTCCACCCCGAGCTTCGCGATCAGATCCTGGAAGCCGAACCCTGCCGAGATGACGCCGATGGAGCCCAGCATCGATCCCTCATCGCACCAGATCTCGTCGGCCGCCGTGGCCAGCCAGTAGCCGCCCGAGGCCGCCACATCCTCGACGAAGGCGAGGACGGGCACGCCCTTCTCGTCGGCCAGCCGCCGGATGCGCGCGGCGATCAGCGAGGACTGCACCGCCGACCCGCCGGGCGAGTTGATCTCGAGCGCGACAGCCGCGGGCCGGCCGCGGAAGGCCGCCTCGATCAGGGGGGCCAGGCCTTCGTCGGTCAGGGCCCGCGCGCGCCCCATCCCGATCATGCCGGCCAGCCGGATCACCGCGACCCGGGGCCGTCCCGACCAGGGGCGGAGCAGTGTTCGCAGGCGGCCGGCGGGGCTGGGGACTGTCGTCATGGCCGTCCACCTATGCGTCCTGTCCCCCCGCGGCAAGCCTCAGCGCCGGAGCCGCCATCCGGTGCGGAAGATGGCCCAGACCACAACCAGGCAGATCAGCGTGAAGCCGGCGATGGCGGCCAGCGACACGCCCACCGGCACATCGGCCAGTCCGAAGAAGGACCAGCGGAAGCCGGAGATCAGATAGACCACCGGATTGAGCAGGGCGATGTCCTGCCAGATGCCGGGCAGCATCGAGATCGAGTAGAAGCTGCCGCCAAGGAAGATCAGCGGCGTCACCACGAGCAGGGGGATGAGCTGGAGCTGCTCGAAGTTCCTGGCCCAGATGCCGATGATGAAGCCCATCAGCGAGAAGCTGACGCAGGTCAGCAGGAGGAAGGCAATCATCCAGACGGGATGGCGGATCTGCAGATCGACGAACAGCGTCGCCGTCCCGAGGATGATGAGCCCGATGACAAGGGCCTTGGTCGCCGCCGCCCCGACATAGCCCAGCACCGCCTCGAAGGCCGAGACGGGGGCGGAGAGGATCTCGAAGATGGTGCCGATGAATTTCGGCATGTAGATGCCGAAGGCGGCGTTGGAGATGCCCTGGGTCATCACCGACAGCATGATGAGGCCGGGCACGATGAAGGCGCCGTAGGAGACGCCCTCCACCTCCTGGATGCGCCCGCCGATCGCCGCACCGAAGACGACGAAATAGAGCGAGGTGGAGATCACCGGGGCGACCAGAGATTGCCAGACGGTGCGGAAGAAACGCCCCATCTCCTGCCGGTAGATGGCGGCGACGGCTCTTGGATTCATGATCATGCGGCCTTCTCCGCCATGGTCCTGGCCCGGCCCTCCTCATCGGTGTCCCCCTGCACGAGGTCCACGAAGATGTCCTCGAGCGAGGAGGCCTCGGTATCCAGATCCGCCACCGTGATCCCTTCTTCGGCCAGGGCGGCGAGCAGCGTGGCGATGCCCGTCCGTTCGGCCTTGGTGTCGTAGACATAGGCGAGGCGGCGCCCATCCTCCGAGAGCTGGAGCCCGAAGCGGGCCAGCCGCTCGGGCAGGGCGGACAGCGGGTGATGCAGGTCGATATGCAGCACCTTGCGGCCCATCCGGCGCATCAGCGCCTCCTTTTCCTCGACCAGCAGGATGCGCCCCCGGTTGATGACCGCGACGCGGTCGGCCAGGGCCTCGGCCTCTTCGATGTAGTGGGTGGTCAGGATGATCGTCACGCCGTTGCGGCGCAGATCGTCCACCACGCGCCACATGTCGCGGCGCAGCTCCACATCCACGCCGGCCGTGGGTTCGTCGAGGAACAGCAGGCGCGGCTCATGCGCCAGGGCCTTGGCGATCAGCACACGCCGTTTCATCCCGCCCGAAAGGGTGATCGCCGTGCCATCCGCCTTGTCCCGGAGCGAGAGCTGCTCCAGCACCCGCTCCACCGCCGCATCGTCGCGCCGCTTGCCGAACAGCCCGCGCGAGAAGGCCACCGTGTTGCGCACCTTCTCGAAGCTCTCGAGCGTGATCTCCTGCGGCACGAGGCCGACAAGCGAGCGGGCCGCGCGCCAGTCGCGCACGACATCATGCCCGCCGATGCGGATGCTGCCCGAGGTGATCGTCGAGATGCCGCAGGCGCAGGAGATCAGCGTCGTCTTGCCCGCCCCGTTGGGGCCGAGCAGGGCGAGGATCTCGCCTTCCTCCACATCGAGATCGACGCCCCGGAGGGCCTCGAAACCGTTGTCGTAGCGCTTGCGGAGATCGCGGACGGACAGGATCGGTGCCATGCGGACTCTCCGGTTTCGATCGGTGCCATGGTTAGCGCCCCGCCTGTCCGGCGCCAAGCCTCCCCTGTCGCGGGCGGGCCGGCCGAAGTCGGCGGCGGGCTTTCGGCGGCGGCCTGCGGCGCTAGGCTGGGGTGGCAGCCAGAGGGGGATCCCATGCGCGCCGACCCGCTCCTCCAGCCCTATGACCTGCGGCATCTGCGGCTTCGCAACCGCATCATGACCACCGCTCATGAGCCGGCCTATACCGAGGACGGCCTGCCCAAGGACCGCTACCGCGCCTATCACGAGGAACGCGCGAAGGGCGGTGTGGCGATGGTGATGACGGCAGGCAGCGCCTCGGTCTCGCGCTCCTCGCCGCCGGCCTTCGGGAATGTCCTGGCCTGGAAGGACGAGGTCGTGCCCTGGATGGCGCGCCTGGCCGAGGCCTGCCATGCCCATGGCACGGCGGTGATGATCCAGCTCACCCATCTGGGGCGCCGCACCCGCTGGGACCGGGGCGACTGGCTGCCCGTCCTGGCCCCCGGACCGGAGCGCGAACCGGCCCATCGTGCCCAGCCCAAGATCATCGAGGACTGGGAGATCGACCGCATCATCGCCGATTTCGCCGATGCCGCCGAGCGGATGAAGGCGGCCGGTCTCGATGGCGTGGAGTTCGAATGCTACGGCCATCTGATGGACCAGTTCCTGTCGCCCCTGACCAATGCGCTCGATGCGCCCTGGGGCGGCAGCCTCGAGAACCGGGGCCGCTTTGCCACCGAGGTGCTGCGTGCCGCGCGGCGCCGCGTGGGGCCGGATTTCCTGCTCGGCCTGCGCTTCACCGCCGACGAGGAGGAGCCGGGCGGCCTTACCCCCGATGAGGGGGTGGCCTTCGCCTGCCGCCTGCGGGACGAAGGCCTGGTGGATTTCCTCAACGTGATCCGCGGACGCATCCATACCGATCCGGCGCTGACCCGCGTGATCCCGATCCAGGGGATGCCCTCTGCCCCGCATCTGGACTTTGCCGGGCGCATCCGGGCGGAGGTGGGGCTGCCCACCTTCCATGCCGCCCGCATCCCCGATGTGGCCACCGCGCGGCATGCGGTCGCCGCCGGCCTGCTCGACATGGTGGGGATGACCCGCGCCCACATGGCCGACCCGCATGTGGTGCGCAAGGTCATGGAGGGGCGCGAGGACGAGATCCGCCCCTGCGTCGGGGCGACCTACTGCCTCGACCGCATCTATCAGGGGGGCGAGGCGCTCTGCATCCACAACGCCGCCACGGGGCGGGAGCTGTTCATACCCCATGTCCTGACGCCCGCGCCGCGCCCGCGCCGCGTCGTCATCGTCGGCGCGGGGCCGGGGGGCCTCGAGGCGGCGCGGATCGCCGGCGAGCGGGGCCATCACGTGACCGTCCTCGAGGCCGCCTCCGAGCCGGGCGGGCAGGTGCGGCTGCTCGCGCAGTCGCCGCGCCGGCGCGAAATGCTGGGCGTGATCGACTGGCGCATGGCCCGCCTGGCCGCCTGCGGCGTGGAGATGCGCTTCGATATCTGGGCCGAGGCCGAGGATGTTCTGGCCCTGTCTCCGGAAATCGTCGTCATCGCCACCGGCGGACTGGCGGTGCCCGGCCGCTTTGCCGGCGCCGATCTCGCCCATACGGCCTGGGATGTGCTGGCCGGGGATGCCCGACCCGGCGGGCGCGTGCTCGTCTGGGACGAAGCGGGCGACCATGCCGGCCTGCAGGCGGCGCAGATGCTGGCCGAAAGGGGGGCGGAGGTGGAGATCATGACCCCCGACCGGACCTTCGCACCCGAGGTCATGGGCCTGAACCTCACCCCCTATCTGCGGGCGATGCAGCCCCTTGGCGTGCGGCTGACCGTGGCCGAACGGCTCCTGGCGCTGCGGCGCGAGGGCAACGGGCTGATGGCAACCATCGGCACCGACTATTCCGCCCATCGCAGCGAGCGGCGCTATGATGCGGTCGTCGCCAATGCGGGCACGGAGCCGCTCGACGATCTCTACTTCGCGCTCAAACCCCTCAGCCGGAACCGCGGGGCGGTGGATCCCGACGCCCTGGCCGAGGGCCGCCCCCAGCCCGAAGGGACCGGGGAGGGGGCCTTCACGCTCTGGCGCATCGGCGATGCGGTCGAGGCACGCAACATCCATGCCGCGATCTACGACGCGCTGCGGCTGATGAAGGATGTCTGAGAGATGGCCTTCCCCCGCCTGTCCGAGCCGCTGACCCTGCGCCACAAAACCCTGCGCAACCGCATCGTCTTCGGCGCGCATACCGCCAACATGGCCGAGGGAGGCCTGCCGGGCGAACGCCATCTGGCCTATTACCGCGAGCGCGCGTTGGGCGGCGCGGCGATGATCGTCGTCGAGCCCATGCCCGTGCACCCGGCCGCCGTCCTCACGCGTGGGAATTTCCGCCATGGCGACGATGCGGTAATCCCCGCCTTCCGCCGTATCGCCGAGGCGGTGCAGGCCGAAGGGGCCGTGATCCTCCAGCAGATCTACCATGTGGGCGCCCACGCCGATCAGGACAATTCCTGGCATCCCGGCTGGTCGCCCTCCGGCCTGCCTTCCTGGCACGATTCGGACGGATCCCATGCCATGACCGAGGCCGAGATCGAAGAGACGATCGAGGCCCATGTCGCCGCCGCCCGGCGCATCCAGGCCGCCGGCTTCGACGGAGTGGAGCTGTTCGCCGCCTACAACGCCCTGCCCGAGCAGTTCTGGACCCCCTTCACCAACCGCCGCGACGACCGCTGGGGCGGCTCGCTCGAGAACCGGACCCGCTTCTCGCGCGAGATCCTGCACCGCATCCGCAAGGCCTGCGGCGAGGATTTCATCATCGGCCTGGCCGTCAGCGACGAACCGCATGTGCCCGTCGCCCTCTCGCGCGAAGCGATGGCCGAGATCATCGCCCTGCACGACCGCGAGGCGGCGATGGATTATGTCACCTGCGGCTTCGGCAGCTATTTCGACTTTGCCAAGCTGATGCCGACCTTCCTCTACCCCGAGAAACTGGGTGCCGACCTTGCCGCGGTGCTGAAGGGCGTCGTCTCCCAGGCGAAGGTCACGGCCGAGGCCGGCATCCGCACCCCCGACAATGCCGAGGCCGTTCTGGCCTCGGGGGCGGCGGATCTCGTCTCCATCGTGCGCGGACAGATCGCCGACCCGCATCTGGCGCGGAAGGCCATGGAGGGCCGGCCGGAGGATGTGCGGGGCTGCATTTCCTGCAACCAGATGTGCTGGGGACGGCGATCGCGCGACTACTGGATCTCCTGCCTCGTGAACCCGTCGGCCGGGCGGGAATGGGAATGGGGCGGGGACCGCTTCGCACGCGCCGCACGGCCGGGGCGGGTGCTGATCGTGGGCGCGGGGCCGGCGGGGCTCGAGGCCGCGCGCGCGGCGGCCGAACGGGGCTTCCGCGTGACCCTGGCCGAGGCCGCGCCCGAGATCGGCGGGCAGTTCCGCCTGGCCGGGCTCCAGCCGCGGCGGGCGCAGATCCTCGACCTGATGGGCTGGTACGGACGCCAGCTCGACCGGCTCGGGGTAGAGGTCCGGCTCAACAGTCCCATGGAGGCAGACGACATCGCGGCGGAGGGGGCGGATCATGTCGCGCTCTGCACGGGGTCCCTGCCCGATCCGGAAGGGATGCAGCGGGCGCTGCCGCATCTGCGGCCCCTGCCGGGGATCGAACGGGGCGGCGTCTGGTCCCCCGAGGACGTGATGGCGCGCCGCGCGCGGCCGGGCCGGCGGGTGATCCTGCTCGACGAGGGGGGGCACTGGCGGGGCCTCGGCACCGCCTGGGCCCTGGCCGAGGCAGGACATCGCGTGACCATCGTCACCCCCGAGCCGATGCTGGGCAAGGAGCTGGTGCGATCGGCCGCCGATCTGCCGCTGCGCCGCCGCCTGGCCGCGCTGGGCGTGCAGGTGCGGCTGGAATCGGGCCTGCTCGAATGGCTGGGCAATGGCGGGGGCGCGGAGGTCGTGGACCTGCTGACGGGGCGGGTGGAGCGGGTCGAGGGCGACGACCTCGTGATCGCGACGACGAACCGCGCGGATGGGGCCCTCGCGGCAGAGCTGGCGGCGCGGGGCCTCCG
>NZ_KE557322.1:0-9043 GCF_000442315.1 Rubellimicrobium thermophilum DSM 16684 | reverse complement strand
GCCGCACGGGCCCGGGCGTAATTCGCCCGCGGCGGAGCGACGGCAGGGGGCGGCCGAAGGCAGCCGCGCAGCCCGTGGCGGGCGGCCCGGGGCCGGGATGCAGGCTGCGGCCTGGGCCGCGGGAGAGGGGGCGCGATTCGGTCTCATGCCCCCCGTTCTGCCCCTGAGAGGTTAACAGGCGGTTAGCGGGCCGCGCGCTGCCGGGGCGATCCGCGCAACACCCCCTGCGGCGGCCCCATCCTGGACGGTCGGCCCCCGGCGGCCCGGCCGGGGGGGCTGTCTGCCCCCCGGACCCCCCCGAGGATATTTGAAGTCGGATGAGGAACCTGTCCCTTTCCCCCGGAGCCGTCCGGGCAGGCAGGGAAGCAGCACCCGAGCCGGAGCCGAGCCGGACCTGGCGAGAAGCCTCTGGCGTGCTCCGCATTTTCGCCGCAGAACCCGGTCAGATTGCCGACCGGTCCAGCCCCGAGAACCGCCATCGCCAGCCTGTCCCCCATGCTTCCCTATCGGCCCGAGATCGACGGGCTGCGCGCCGCCGCGATCCTGCCGGTTGTGGCCTATCACGCGGGTGCGCCGCTGCCGGGCGGCTTTGTCGGCGTGGACGTGTTCTTCGTCCTCTCGGGCTGGCTGATCGGCGGGCTGCTCTGGGCCGAATGGGGCGCGACGGGGCGGCTGCGGCTTGGCGCCTTCTGGATGCGGCGCCTGCGCCGCCTGGCCCCGGCCTATCTGCTGATGGCGGGGGCGACGGCGGCCGCCGCCTGGTGGCTCCTGCTGCCCTGGGAGCTGCGCGAGACGGGCAAGCAGCTCATCGCCGCGACCGCCTGGCTGTCCAATGTCCTGTTCTGGCGGCAGGCCGGCTATTTCGATGCGGCGGCGCAGGACAAGCCCCTGCTGCAGACCTGGTCTCTCGCCGTCGAGGAGCAGTTCTATCTCGTCCTGCCGGTGCTGCTGCTCGGGCTGTGGGGGATCCGGCTGCGGAAGGCCGGGATCCTGGCGGTGCTGGGGCTGGTCTGGGCAGCCTCGCTGCTGGCGACGCTCCGGCTTACCGACAGCCGGCCCGAGGCGGCCTTCTTCCTCTTCCCCTTCCGCGCCTGGGAGCTGCTGACGGGCGTCCTGCTGGCCATCCTGGCGCCTGCGCTGCCGCGGCGGATGCGGCTGACCGCAGGATGGGCAGGGATCGGGCTGATCCTGGGGGCGGTGCTGACCGTGCGGGCCGAGGGGTTTCCCGGCTGGCAGGTGCTGCTGCCCGTGACGGGGACGGCGCTGTGCCTGCTCTCTCTCGGGCCTGCCGGTGCGCCGGATGGTGTCGGGCGGTGGCTGGCGACCCCCGTGCCGGTGCTGATCGGCAAGCTGTCCTATGCGCTGTATCTCTGGCACTGGCCGATCCTCGTGCTGGCGGCCTATCGGCGGGGGGGGCGCTCTCGCCCCGGGAGGCAGCCGGCTGGGTCGTGCTGGCCTTCGCGCTGGCGCTGCTGTCCTGGCGGCTGGTCGAGACGCCGCTGCGCCGGCCGCAGGGTGTGGTGGGGGACCGCAGCTTCCTCGGCCTGGTGGCGCTCGGCATGGGGGCGGTGATGGGCCTCGGGGCCTGGTTCTACCGCACGGATGGGCTGCCCGCGCGCTGGGGGCCGGAGGTGGCGGCCCATGCCGCGGCCTCGCAGGATTTCCTGCAGGACCGGTCGCGCTGCCGGGTGCCGCAGGGCGGGGCCTTTGCCGGGCAGGAGGTCTGTGCGATCGGCCCGGAGGGGGGCACGCCGCGCGTGCTGATCTGGGGCGACAGCCATCTGCGGGCGCTGATGGACGGGCTGGCCCTGGCCGCCGACGAGGCCGGCGTGCCGGGGCTGATCCTGTGGCGCGCCGGATGTCCGCCGGCCTTCGGCCTGCAGAAGCGCGAATCGGCCGCGACGCCGGCCGAGGATGCCGCCTGTCCGGCCAGCGTCGAGGCGGTGGCGCGGGCGCTCGAGCAGTCACCCGGGATCGGCCTGGTCGTCCTGGTCGGGCGCTGGGCCTATTACGCGACCGGCACGGGCGCAGGGCAGGACGGGCAGAACCGCATCGCCCTCGCCCCCCGGCCCGGATCGGGCCTGCCCGAGGGCCTCTCGCAGGCCGATCTGCTGGCCGTGGCGCTGGCGCGGACGGTGGAGGCGCTGCGCGCCGGGGGGAGGGAGGTCGTGCTGCTGCGGCAGGTGCCCGAACTGCCGCGTTATGATTCACGGGCCGTGGCGCGGGGGCTGGCCCATGGGCGGATCGCCCCCGGCGAAGTGCCTGGCCTGATGGTTCCCGACACCGGGCGCGCCGCCGCCGCGGATGCGGCGCTGGAACAGGCCGAAGCCGCCGGTGCGCGGCGGCTCGACCCCTGGCCCGGGCTGTGCGATCCCTCTTGCGGGATCGGGCCGGACGGGGCCGTATCCTGGTTCGACACCAATCACCTGACCAATGCCGGGGCACGGCGGCTGGTGCCGCTCCTTGTCCCGCTGCTGCGCGAGGCCGGACGGTGAGCGATCCCCTGGAACAGGACTGGGACGCGCTGGTGATCGGCGCCGGCATGGGCGGGGGGATCGCCGCCCGCGCCCTGGCCGAAGGCGGGATGCGCGTCCTGATCCTCGAGCGCGGCGGCGCAGGCCGGCGGACCGAGGAGACGCGCATCGACCTGACCACGGCCGATCCGGTGGCGCGGGCCGTCCGGGGGCTCTGGCCCGAACCGGTGGAGACCGAAGAGGCCGCCTTTCACGCCCCGCTGGGCTGTGGGGTGGGCGGATCCTCGGTCTTCTATGCGGCCACGCTCGAACGGCCGGAGCCGGATGACCTCGATGGCTGGCCGGTCTCCCATGCCGCGCTGCGCCCCTTCTACGAACGGGCCGAGACCTGGCTGGCGGTGGAGGGCGAGGCCGATCCGCTCTCGGCAGAGCCGCCTTCGCCCGCCCTGCGCCCCCCGCCCCCCGCCACGCCCGAGGACGCGGCGATCCTCGCCCGGCTGCGCGCCAACGGCCTGCATCCCTACCGGCTGCATGCCGGGCTGCGCCGCCTGCCCGGCTGCCGCGAATGCCTCGGACGCAAATGCCCCCGGCCCTGCAAGATGGACGGGCGCTCGGCAGGGGTGGAGCCGGCGCTGGCCACGGGACGGGCGGCGCTCGTGACCGGGGCCGAGGTCCTGGAGCTGACCGTCGAGGACAGGCGCGTGACGGGCGTCCGGCTGCAGCAGGGGGGCACGATGCGCCGGCTGCGCGCCCGCCGGGTGCTGCTGGCCGCCGGGGCCCTGTCCACGCCGCGGCTGCTGATGGCCTCTGGCCTGGGCGGGCCGGCCGCCGGCCGCCATCTGATGCTGCATCTGAACGAGACCTTCGCCATCTGGCCCGGCCGGAACCGGCCTGGCGCGGAAACGGGGGACGGGATCTCCAAGGGCATCGGCCTGCGCGATCTGATGCGCATCGGGGGCGAGAGGATGGGCATGGTCCAGGCGATGGGCGTGGCCCTGCAGGAGGGCGAGATCCTGCATCATCTGCGCCGCCGCCTGGCCGAGCGCGGCTGGGGCGCATCGCGCCTTCTGCATGAGGGGGCGCGGCTGCCCGCGGCGATGGCGCGGCGCCTGCTCGGGCGGGGACAGGTCTTTGTCGGGCTTCTGGAAGATCCGCCCCTGTGGGAGAACCGCGTCCTGCCCGGCAGGGGGATCGCCCTGCGCTATCGGGTCGATGCGGCGACCGAGGCGCGGCGCCTCGTCTTCCGCAGGGCGATCCGCCATGGCTTCCGCGGTCTCTGGCCGGTCTTCCTTCACCGCGCGGCCCAGCCGAACTGGGGCCATGCCTGCGGGACGGCGCGGATGGGCACCCGGGCTGCCGATTCGGTCGCGGATGCAGAAGGCCGGGTGCACGGGATGGCCAATCTCTGGATCGCGGATGCCTCGGCCTTTCCGACCTCGCTCGGCGTCAATCCCTCGCTGACCATTGCCGCGCTGGCGCTGCGCGTGGCCGACAGGGTGCTGCGGGAGGATCAGTCATGAGCGGACAGACACCGGCCGTCGTCGTCACCGGAGCGGGGCGGGGCCTCGGCCGGGCCCTTGCGGTCGAATTCGTGCGGCAGGGCCGGCCTGTCGCGGGCTTCGGCCGCGATGCAGCGGCGCTGGCGCAGACCGCCGCAGAGGCCGGCCCGCTCTTCCACCCCCTGTCCTGCGACGTGGCAGACCCCGCCCAGGTGCGCGCCGCCCTCGCCGCCGTGCGAGAGCGCATCGGCCCCGTGGACATCCTCGTCAACAATGCCGCCGTCTATCCGCGCCGCGACATCCTCGACGAGACGCCGGAAAGCTGGATGGCGACGCTGGCCGTCAATCTCGGCGGGGCGGTGGCCTGCACGCGCGAGGCGCTCGAGGACATGACGGCGCGGGGCGAGGGGCGCATCCTCATGGTGGGCAGCTTTGCCGATCTCGCGCCGATTCCCGCCTCATCGGCCTATGCCGTCTCCAAGGGGGCGATGCGGATCTGGAGCCGCGCCCTGGCCGCCGATCTGGCCGACCGCTTTCCGCGCATCGTCATCAGCGACTGGATGCCCGGCATGCTGGCGACGCGGATGGGGCCGCAGGACGGGCTCGATCCGGCCGTGGCGGCGCGTTGGGGCGTGGCGCTGGCGCTGTGGCGCGATCCGTCCCTGACCGGGACCGTCTGGGAACGCGACCGCGAGGTGCTGCCGCCGCGGTCGCTGAAGCGGCGCATCGCCGATCGCCTCCTCGGGCGGCGGGTGGTGGCACGGCGGATCGGGCCGCTGCCCCTCAGGACGAGCGGCGCATCCTGAGGGCATCCCGTGCATGGCGGGGCAGCGCCGCCGCCGCCCGTGCATAGCGCCCGGCCAGGCGGCGGGGATCCCCGGCCAGACGCCAGAGCCATTCGAGCGCCAGCCTGCGCATCCACAGCGGGGCGCGGCGCTGATGGCCGGCGATGAAATCCAGCCCCGCGCCGATGCACAGGAAGCCCATCCCCGGATGCCGCCCCCGCCCCAGCGCGGCCAGCCGTTCCTGCTTGGGCGCGCCGAGGGCGATCAGCACCACCCGGGCCCCGGCCTGTGCCATGCGGTCGAGCGCGGCCGCCGCCTCCGGTCCTGCCGGGTCGAATCCCATCGGCGGGGCCAGCCGGTCGCAGACGACAAGATCGGGAATCGCGGCGGCGAGCCGTTCGGCCGCCCGCTCCAGCGCCGCGCTGCTGCTGCCCAGAAGGCCCACCGGCGCCCCTTCGCGCGCGCAGAGGGCAAGGACGGGGCGGATCAGGTCCGAACCGGGCAGGAGGGCCACCGGCCGCCCGGCGAGGCGCGACAGCCAGACGATGGGGTTGCCGTCGGCCGTCACCAGATCGGCCTGGGCATAGGCCGCCCGGAAGGCGCCATCGCGGTGCAGCTTGGCCAGATGATCGAGGTTCAGCGTCGCCACCGTGAAGCCGCGCCCGTTGCGGAGCCGCTCTGTCAGCGCGGCCAGAAGCGTCGCCTCGTCCGGCACCGTGACCGCCACGGACCCATCCCCGACCCGGAATTCCATGCCTGCCCCCGCCGGTTGCCGACCGAGCCTTGCGCGGGACGAAGGCCGGTGCAACCCTGTCTCCTGTGGACCGCATCCGGCCCTCTCCTGCCGCGCCCGGGCCTTGGTCTTGCCGCGCTTCCATGCGACGGACGAGGGCAGCGGAGGGGCAGGCATGGCCGATGGCGGCATGACAGGGGTGGAACAGGGCAGCAGCGGGCAGGGCTCCGGCCCGACGAAGCCCCCTCTGCCAGGGCCGGTGGCCTGGCTGTCGGGCGATTATGTGCGCGCCTCCCATACCTTCATCCTGCGCGAGGCGGCGGCCCTGCGGGCGCTGGGCTTCGATCTGCGCCCCTTCTCGATCCGGCCTGTGGCCGGGGACCAGATCACCGGCCCCGAATGGCGCGAGGAGGCCGCGCGCGTCACCGCGGTGCTGCCGCGTGCCCTGCGACCCCTGACGGGGCTGGCCGCCCATGCCGCGGCGCTGGGCCGCTCTCCCGCGTTGTGGCTGCGCCTGCTGCGGCAGGCCTGGAGGACGGCAGAGCCGGGGCTGCGGGGGCGCGCCTACGGGCTGATCCGCTTTCACGAGGCGGCCGTCCTGGCGCAGGCCCTGCGGCGCATCGGGGCCGTGCATCTGCACAACCATTTCGCCATGAGCTCCTGCGTGGTGGCGCGTCTGGCCGCGCCGCTGGCGGGCATCAGCTGGAGCTTCACCCTGCACGGGCCGGACGACCTGTCCGAGGCCCGGCGCTTCCGTCTGGACGAAAGCCTGCGGACGGCCGATTTCGTCGTCTGCATCTCTGCCTTTGCCCGGTCGCAGGCGATGCTCCATGCCGATCCCCCGGTCTGGGAGAAGCTGCACATCGTCCATTGCGGCGTGGAGCCCGAGCGCTATGCCGCGGACGGACCGGGCGATCCCGACCGGCTGCTGTTCGTCGGACGGCTGACCCCGGTCAAGGGTGTGCGGATGCTGCTGACCGCCCTGGCGCTGGCCCGGCGCGAGCGGCCGGGTCTGCATCTGCGTCTCGTCGGCGAGGGGCCGGAGCGGGCGGCTCTGGAGGCCGAGGCCGCGCGGCGCGGGCTCGGGGGGGCGGTGACCTTTCTCGGGGCACAGGGACAGGCGGAGGTCGCCCGGGAGCTGGCCGCCTGCGGCGCCCTTGTCCTGCCGAGCCTGGCCGAAGGAGTGCCGGTCGTCCTGATGGAGGCGATGGCCGCGGCCCGGCCCGTGATCGCGACCCGCATCGCCGGCGTGGCCGAGCTGGTGGAGGAGGGGGTCTCGGGCCTGCTGGTGCCGCCGGGCGAGGAGGAAGCGCTGGCGCAGGCGATGCTGGCCGTGACGGCCGATCCGGCCCGGGCCGCGGCGATGGGGGCGGCCGGCCGCGCCCGGGTGCGGGCCGGATTCGACGCCCGCCAGGAGGCGGCGCGCCTGGCGCAGCTGCTGCTATGGGCCAGGACAGGCGGGCCGCGGCCCGCAAGGCGGCCGGAGCCCTGGACCCCATGAGCGGGACCTTGAGCCTGGACCGGATCGGGATCGTCGTCATCGGCCGCAACGAGGGAGAGCGCCTGCGCCGCTGCCTGCACTCGCTGGCCGGGCAGGGGGGGCGGGCGGTCTATGTCGATTCGGGCTCCACCGATGGCAGCGTGGCGCTGGCCCGGGCGATGGGGCTGAGGGTGGTGGAGCTCGACCCCGGCCGGCCCTTCACGGCGGCGCGGGGGCGCAATGCCGGCTTTGCCGCCCTCATGGAGGACGGGGCGCCGGATCTGGTGCAGTTCGTCGATGGCGACTGCGAGCTGGTCCCAGGCTGGACGGAGGCCGCCGCCGCAGCGATGCAGGCCGATCCCTCGATCGGCATCGCCACCGGCTGGCGGACGGAGATCGAGCCGGAGCGCAACCTGTTTCACGCCCTGGCCGAGATGGAATGGCACGGGCCGGTGGGGGACGATCGCGTCCTGCGGGGGGGACGATGATGGTGCGCGCCGCCGCCTTTCGCGCAGCGGGCGGCTTCGACCCCGGGATCATCGCCTCGGAGGACGAGGAATTCTGCCTGCGGCTGAAGGCTCGGACCGGGCTGCGCGTGCATCGCCTGCCCCGCCTGATGACGCGGCACGACATCCGCATGGACCGCCTGGCCGACTGGTGGCGGCGCGCCCTGCGGGCCGGGCACGGCTTTGCCGATCTGGACGCCTTTCCCGACCATTTCCGCCACCACAGATGGCGGGCGCGGCTCTTCGGCCTCGCGCTGCCGCTGCTGGCGCGTGGGGGGGCTTGCCGTCGGACAGGGCTGGCTCGCCGGGCTGGTCCTGATGGCCTATGCCGGCTCCTGGCTGCGCAGCGCATGGCGCCTGCACGCAGGCGGTCGGCCCTGGCGGCGGGCCCTGGGCCTGGCGGGGCTTCTGCTGCTGGCCAAGTTTCCCCAGATGGCCGGCATGATTCTCCACCGCCTGCGCCGGATCCGTGGCGCCGGCCCCCGGATCATCGAATACAAATGACCCAGATGACCCAGACGCTGCGCATCGGTCTCATCGGGGCAGGTTACATCGCCCGATGGCATGCCGAGGCGATCCGGGCCCTGCCCGGCCTGCATCTGACGGCCGTCCATGATCGCGACGCGGCGGCGGCCGACTGCCTTGCCCGGTCTCAGGGGGCGGTGGCGGTGCCCTCGCTCGAGGCGCTCGCCCCGCTCTGCGATGCCGTCCATGTGCTGACCCGCCCCCCACGCATGAGACGCTGGCGGTCGCGGCGCTGGACCTCGGGCTGCATGTGCTGGTCGAGAAGCCCATGGCGCTGTCGGCCGCCGGGGTGGAGCGGATCGCCGCCGCCGCGCATGCGGCAGGACGCCAGGCCGGCGTGGTGCACAATTTCCTGGGTCTGCCCGCCCATGCAGGGCTGCGCCGGCTTCTGGACGGGGGATGGCTCGGCCGGCTCTTTGATCTGCGCGTGGACTGGGCCCTGCCCTTTGCCCCGCTGCAGTCCGGCCCCTACGGGATCTGGCCCCTGCGCGAGACAGGTCATCTGCTGTGGGAGATTGCCCCGCATCCGCTGTCCTTCGCGGTGGACCTGCTCGGCCCGGTCGATGTCCTGCATCTGGAGACAGGGCAGATGCGGGAGATTCCCGGCCTCGGTCCGCGGCCGCAGGCCTTCCGCCTGCTGGCGCGCTCGGGCCCGGTCGAGGTGACCATCGCCCTGTCCTTCGTCCAGACGCATGAGGAGCGCGCCCTCACCCTGCGCGGCTCCTCGGGGCTGGCCCGGCTCGATTACGGGCGCGACCGTCTGACGGTGACCGGCGACAATGCCTCTGGCCTCGTGATCAATCCCTTGCGGCGGGGCCTGTCGCTGGCCATGCAGGAGGCCGGGCAGTCGCTGCGCCTGGCCGGGCGTGAAAGTCTCTCGCTCCATCGTCGCACGCCCTATGGCGAGAGTTTCCGCGGGACGCTGGCGGGCTTCTACGGCGCTCTGCGTGCCGGGCGCGCCGATCCGCGCTTTGCCCCCGAGGCCGCCCTGGCCGTGGCCCGCGCCATCGAGGCCGCCGTCGCGCGCCTGCCCGCCGCGCC
>NZ_KE557321.1:351097-379047 GCF_000442315.1 Rubellimicrobium thermophilum DSM 16684 | reverse complement strand
GGCGGCGTCGCGCGCCGCCGCCGGGCTCCCGACCTGAGGGGATGCGATGGCCTATACGACGCTGGCACAGCTGATCGAGCGCTACGGCGAGGCGCTGCTGATCGCACTGACCGATCGCGGCACGGTGGCGACCGGCACGGTCGATCCCGACGCGGTCGCCCGCGCGCTCGCCGACGCCGACGCCGTGATCGATGGCTATCTCGCGGGTCGCTACGTCCTGCCGCTCGCGGCCGTGCCGGCGCTGATCGCCGATCTCGCCGCCGCGATCGCGATCTGGAAGCTCCACATCGGCCAGCCCGACCCCAAGATCGAGGCCGACTACCGCGACGCGCTGAAGCTGCTGCGCGACATCGCCGACGGGCGGCTGCGCATCTCTGCGGCCGGCGCCGAGCCCGCCGGCACCGGGGGGACGGGTGCGCGCATCACCGATCGCGCGCGGCCGCTGACGGCCGAGAACCTGAAGGGCTTCGTCTGATGCTGACCTCGGCGATCCGCGACAGGCTCCAGGCGCAGGTGCCCCCGCTGGCCGGGCGGACGATGCTCGCGGCCGACTTTGCGGCCCTGGTCGCCCGCAACGCCCTGCCGCAGGTGACGCCGGCGGCGGCGGTGCTGCCGCTCGGCATGCGCGGCGGCGCGGGTGCGGCGGTGATGGGGCAGGTCCGCCAGGCCGTCACGCGGCGGATCGGGGTCGTTCTGATCCTGCGTGCCCCCGACCCGGCGCAGGCGCGCGGGACCATCGATATCGAGACGCTCGCCGAGGCGGCGCAGGCAGCGCTGTCCGGCTGGACACCCGACGACGGCACGCCGGGCGTGCTGAGGCTCGATGCCGGAGAGCTGCGATCGCTCGCCGGTGGCGTCCTGCTCTACGAGCTGTCTTTCGTGCTGGACGACGTCCTTATTGAAACGGAGTGACCGATGCCCCGCCAGATCGACCGCAATCAGAATCCGCAAACCGATGACGGGACGGAGACGGCTGCCGTCGCGGCGGCGGACATGGCCGGATCTGCTGTCGACGACGACGTCCCGCCGCCGCCCGGACCGGGCCGCTGGCGGTGGGATCCCGACACCCGGACCCATGTCCGTCTGACCGAGGACCGCTGAGATGACCCGTCTGGCCCGCAAGATTGCCTTGATGGCAGAAGTCGAAGCCACTTACGGCGGCGGCCTGCCCGCGTCGCTCACCTGGCCGCAGGCGCTGCAGGTGCTGCCGCGCACCCGGCCGCGGCATCGCATCGAGCGCATGAACGAGAAGCGCGATCTCTACCGGCCCTTTCTCGGGTCCTCCGACGAGATCCCGGGGCCGTCGGTTCAGGTCATCGAGTTCGAGGTCGAGCTTGCGGCGAGCGGCACCGCCGGGACGCCGCCGCCCTGGGGCAAGCTTCTGCGCGCCTGCGGCTTCGCCGAAACCGTGTTTACCGCCAATCGCGTGGAATACACGCCGGTTTCAGAGCCCGGCGAAAGCCTCGTCATCCGCTACTGGGAGGACGGATTCCACTGGATTTCACGCGGCTGCCGGGGGCAGGTGTCGTTCGACGTGACCGCCTACCGGATCCCCCGGGCGCGGTTCGTCTTCAAGGGCTTCGACACCATCGGCAGCAGCTCGTCCTGGAACGGGCCGACGAACCCCTACGCGGCCTGGAAGACGCCTCTGCTGCCGCGGTCTGCGAATTCGGGCAACATCCTGCTCGGCTGCAGCTATTCGGGTGGCTCTGTCTCGGGGGGCACCGCCTATCCGTCGAAGGGATTCACGCTGGATATCGGGAATGAGCTGACCTACGACGCGATCCTCGGCGGCGAGAAGGTGGTGATCACCGACCGCCAGCCGAAGGGCGAGATGTTGCTCGAGCTGACCGCCGCCCAGGAGGAGCAGTGGCGGCTCGACATGAACGCCTCGGTCGAGACGACCTTCGGCTGGCAGATCGGCAGCACCGCCGGGCAACGCATCATCTTCTTCGGCCGCCGCCTGCAGCGGCAGGAGGCGCAGGGGGTCGAGGATGTCGGATTCCGCCGCGTCTCGACGCAGTTCGGCCTCGTGCTCGACAAGGACGACCCGAACGACGACTTCATGCGGATTGTCGTGTCGTGACCGGCCGGATGAGGGAGATGGGCGACGATCTCGACGCGCTGGCGGGCCGGGGCGCCTCGATCGCGGTCGGCGGGCAGACGCGCGAGCTGCCGCCGCTGACGCTGACGCGTTACGCCGCCGCAAGGCGGTTCGCCCGTGAATTCGCGGCCTGCCTCGCCTCCGACGACGTGCTCGACGCGATCGAGGCGGCGCGGCCCGCGCTCGACCGGTCGTTCAAGGCGGCCACGGGCGTCGATCCCGACGAATTCGCGGACGCGGCCGAGGCGATCGAGGGCTTCTTCGCGCTGACGCGGGCGGTCAGGGATTTTTCGGCGGGGCCGCTCGCGGCGGCGCTGCTCCGGGGTCTGGAGGCGCTCGGGGCGGATCGGGCGGTCCCGGATGGGGCGAGTTCGTCGCCTGGCTCGTCGGGCGCGGACACTCCCTCGCCGAGGTGATGGCGATGACCGGGCCGCAGCTGCGCGCCCTCGCCGCCGGCCATGCAAGGGCCGAGGCCGCCGCGGCCGCCCGCCTGATGGCCGCCGTGCGCACCGCCGTCTGGGCCGACGCGCAGGTTTTCGCCGCGGCAATCGAGAACGCCGTCGGCGGACGCGACGACGATCCGGCCGACTGGCTGATGGGATGGGAGGACGCGCAGTGACGGACATGCGGCTGCGCATCCTGATCGCCGCCGAGGCCGACGCCGCGCAGGCGGCGATCCGCGAGACGGGCGAGCAACTCGGGCGGCTGAACGCGCGGGCGAACGACGCGGTGCGCGGCGGCGCGGCGGCCGGGGCGGCGCTGGCGGGGATCGGGCAGCGGTCGCAGATCGCAGCCGGCCAGGTCGGCAACCTTGTCGCGCAGTTCAACGATATCGGGCAGATGCTGGCGGCTGGGCAGAGTCCGCTGCAACTCGCGGTCCAGCAGGGCACGCAGATCGCCCAGGTGCTGGGTCCGCTGGGCGCAGCCGGCGCCGTCCGCGCGCTCGGGCAGGCGCTGCTCGGCGTTCTGTCGCCCCTGAACCTCGTCGCGATGGGCCTCACGGCTGGCGTGGCCGTTCTCGGTCAATGGGCGCTCCAGGCGCTCGCCGCCGGGCGCGAGAGCGACACGCTCGCCGACCGGCTCGACGCGCTCGGCGAGGCGTTGCGCGCGCTCCGGGACGCCGGGTGGGACGCCTCGGCCCCGATTGAGGTGCAGATTGCCGCCTATGGCCGGCTGGCCGACGCTGTCGGCGCCGCGCTGGCCGCCCGGCGGGCGCTGGCCACGGCCGAGGCGACGCGGCAGCTCGATGCCGCCGTCGCCGCCATCGAGCTGCCCCGGCTCGGCACCGGGGCCGATATCTGGGCGATCACCGAACGCTCAGCAGTGCGCGCGGCGCTCGAGGCGCAGCTGGCGGAGGCCGAAGCGCGGCGGGCGCAGGCTCTGGCCGAAGGCAACCGCCGTGCCGCCGCTGCCGAGGCCGAGCAGATCGCGGGGCTGCAAGGCACGCTCGACGCCTTGGCCGCAGCAGGCGCGATCGACGACCTTGACGCGCGCATCGCAAGACTGGCCGCGCGCCTGGGCACCGGAACGACCGAGGCGCGGGCTCTCGTTGAGGCAATCCGCGAGCTCGACGCGGCTCGCGCCGACGGCCCGGCTGCGATCGCCGAGGCCGCAGCGCGGGCACTGGCGGCGGTTCAGACGATCGCGGCCGACGGTCTCGACAGTGCCCCGGCCCCGCTCGAGGAGCTCGCCGAGACCCTCTCGATCATCGCCGTGAACGCCGCGGACGTCGCTCGAGAGACGGGCGAGACCGGATCTCGCGGGATCGACGCGCTCGGGGCCGCCGCCGATCGCTCACGCGGGAAGATCGACGAGCTCGCGCGGGCCCAACTCGAGTTGGCGACGCGGGGACTCGATCCGGTCTCTCGCGCTGGCGTGGTTGCAGGACAGGAATTCGCGCTTCGCACCCCCCTGCCGCCCGACGCGACACAGGAACAGCGCCGTCAATGGGAAGACGCTCAGCGCGCTGCTGCCGACTACGCGCGGGCGGTCGCGATGGTGCGTGACGAGATTGCCCGTCTCGACGCCGAGGATCGCGCGCGCAATGATCTGGCTCAGCTCGAACGCCGCGCTGAGATTGCAGCGATCGAGGCGCTCCACGGGCGCGATAGCGCCGAGGCGGCTCTGGCGAGGGCGCGGGCCGAACGCGACGCGCTCGCGCAGTCGCTCGAGGCGGCGAACATCTCCGCCGAGCTGCGCGCGCAGATCCTGGCCGCCTGGCAGGCGGCCGAGGGGTTGGCCGGCGTGGATCTCTCAAGCCCTTTTGCAAGCGCCCGTCTTCAGGCCCGAGCGCTCGGGGCCGAGATCGGAGCGGCGTTCGGCCAGCTCTCTGCGCTCGCAGAGGCGGCCGCGGCCCGTCTGTCTGAGGCACAACTGAGAGTGCGCTTCGCCGGTGATTCCGTCGGTCTCGCCGGGGCCCTGGCGCAGGCTCGCGCCGAGCGGGCGATCCCGCGACTGCCGCCGACCGGCGATGCGTCGATGGACCTCGCTCTGGACGAGCGGCGGCGGCAACAGATCGCCCGGATCGTCGATCTGGAACGCCGCGCCGCCGAGACCGAACTGCGGGCTATCGAGGCCGAGCGTCAGCCGGTCGCGGCGGCGGCGCCCGCCAGTGGCGGCGGTGGTGGAGGTGGTGGCGGCGGCGGGGGGGCGGCCGACGGGCGCGATCTGCTGCGGGAACGGGGCCGCGCGGCGCTTCAGGATCTCGGTTTTGCAGTCGCGGGAATCAACGAAAAGGTTCGCGCCGGGCTCATGGGCGCGGCCGAAGGCGCGGAGGCCGTCGAGGAGGCCAAACGACGCGCCGCCGAGGCGCTGGCCGAGCTGATCCCGCGGATCGAGGCCATAGGCCCCGCCGGTGAGGGAGCCGCCGAGGAGATGCGCCGGGCGATGGACGGGATCGTCGCGAGCCTCGACGGCGCGGGCGCAGAGATGGCGCGCATTCGCGAGGGGCTGGAAGCCGGCTTCGCAGACGTCTTCGCCGATTTCCTCGCCGGCACGAAGAGCGCCGGCGAGGCCTTCGCGGCCTTCGGTGACCTCGTGATCCGGACCATCGCCCGGATCGCGGCCGAGCGGGCCGCGCAGCAGTTCGTGATGCCGCTGATCAACCCCCTCATCGATAGCCTGTTCAGCCCCCTTCGCGGCCGCCGGCGGCGTCGCGGGCGCTGAGGTCGTTCCATTTTGCCCGGGGCGGCGTGCCGTCGGGCCTGCCGCCCCGGGCCGCGCGCGAGGGTATCCCCCCGCTCGCTTAGCCTTCTCGGGGCAGATCGTCGAGGCGCCGACCCTGTTCGGCCTCGGTTCCGGTCGCACCGGCCTGATGGGCGAGGCCGGGGCGGAGGCGATCCTGCCGCTCAAGGCGGGCGGGGTGCGCGCGCTGATGGGCGGGATCGAGACGGTCCTGCCGCTTGCGCGCGCGGCATCTGGGCACCTGGCCGTCGATCTGGGCGCTGAGGTCGTTCCATTTGCCTTCGGCGGCGTGCCGTCGGGCCTGCCGCCCTGGGCCGCGCGTGCGCTGCCGTCTGCCGACGGCCCCGCGTCCGGCCCCGCCGCTGCCGCCCGCCCGATCCGTGTCGAGGTGATCAACAACACGGCGAAGGGCGGGGAAACGGTGACCGAAGAACGTTTGAACACGTCTGAAGAGGAGGTCATGCGGCTGATCATCGACCGGGTGGATGCGGGTCTGGCCGAGAACGCTCTGCGCGGCCATGGGCAGCTCACAGCGGCGCTCGGCGGCGTCTTCGGCGCCCGTCGGCGCGGTCGGTGAGGGGGCGCCGATGATCCGCCGATGGCCCGACAGCCTGCCCCCGCCGGTCGGCCGGGGCTACCGTCTGGAGCTTGCCGATAACGCCCGCCGCACCCAGTTCGAAATCGCGGTTCGCGCGCGCCGGATCACCGCCGTGCGGCGCGACCGCCCGACGCTGGCGGTGCGCCTGACGGATGCCGAGTTCGCGGCGTTCCGCGCCTGGTGGGGCGACGAGGCCTGGTCGCTCGCCGGCGCCTCGGACACGCTCGCGGACTGGGCGGCGACCGGCGCGACGGTCACCACAGGCGGTGCGATCGGTCCCGATCTCGTCGCCTGCGACGTTCTCGTCGAGGATGCATCGACCGGCTATCATTCCGTCTTGCGCGCGCTGACCGATCCGGGCTGGACGGCAAACGACAGATGCACAGCCGTCGTCTCTCTCCTGCCGATCGGTCGCGGCGGTGCGCGCGTGGGGATCTTCGGTCGCGACGGGACGCACCGCTTCGCCACGGTCGATCTTGGCGCGCGCACCGTCACCGCTGTTTCGTCCGAGATCGAGGCTGCGGTTACACCTGTCGGCGCATGGACGCGTCTTTGCATCACTGCGCCTGTCCATTCCGGGTCCGATCCGGTTCGTGTGCGGATTGCGGCGATGAACGGCAACGAAACATTCTACGCCGGCTCCGGCTCGGCGGCCATCGCGGTGGCGCAGATCAATGCACGCCGCGGCGGGCGCGAGGCGGGGGTCTTCGTGCCGACGCGCGCCGAAGGCACGGCGCTCGGCACCGCAGGCGGATCGGCCTGGTTCCGCTGCCCGATCGCGGTCGGCGGCGGCCATGTGCTGCGCGAGGTGCTGCCGCTCGGTCCCGCCACCGCCGAGCCGCGCCCGTCCCTCGCCTGGGAGGTCGCGATCCCCGTGGAGGCCCGCGATGCCTGATCCTGCGCTCTCTGCCGCGCTCGCCGAGGCCTATGCCTCCGTCCCGGACGGTGTCGTCGTCCTCGACACGCTGGAGATCTGGCACCCGGCGTTCACGACGGCGCTCCGGATCGTCGCGGACGGCAGCGCGCTGGCCGCCCGGCTCGAGGCGGATGCGCCGCGCGATCCGGGCGCGCTCGTCACCTTCATCCCGCTCGCCTTCCGCCTGCGCCCGCCCGAGATCTCGCCCGAGGCGCCCGGCGTGCTCGAGGCCGAGATCGACACCGCCGGGCGCGAGATCGTGGCCGAGATCGACCGGGCCGTGGCAACGCTCGATCCGATCGAAATCGTCTGGAGGCGGTTTGTCGCCGACCGGGCCGACGACGGGCCGGATTACGTCGTCGGCGGTCTCACGCTGCGGTCCGTCAGCGCCACCCCCTTCCGGCTGGTTGCCCAGGCGGGCTGGGTCGATCTCGTGAACGAGCGCTTTCCTCGCCTCGTCTATGACCGCGAGCGGTTCCCGACGCTGGAGGCCCGCGGATGACGGCGGCGGCAGGCCACTGGACGGCCCGCTGGATCGGGCGGCCCTGGGTGCCGGGGACGGGCGACTGCTGGTCGCTCGCCCGCGCCGTCTGGGCGGCCGAGTTCGGCCGCGTGGTGCCGCCCGTGCCGGTCGATCCGTCCTCGTGGCGCGCCGGCGCCCGCGCCATCGCCGCAGCCCTGCCTGACTGGCTGCCCGCCGACCCGCCTGCCGAGGGAGACGGCGTCCTGATGGCCCAAGGACGGCACCCCTGCCATATCGGCCTCTGGGTCGCCCCGGCGCCGGGACAGCCGGGCCGAGTCCTGCACAGCATCGAGCGGGCAGGTGCGATCTGCACGCCCGTCGATCGTCTCGGTCTGCTGGGGTATCGGGTCGTGAACTGTCTGCGTCATCGCGATTGGGTAGTGCCGTGAGGGCTGCGCTCGTCATCGTCCTCAATCCGTTCGACCCCGCGTCGGCCGACCGGCGCATCCTGCGCCGGCGGCGGCGCATCGCCGCGCTCGCCCCTGCGCCCGGTCGGCCCGTCATCGCCGTCCTGAACGGCCGGCCGGTCCTGCGCGCAGCCTGGCGGCGGCGGCTGGCCGACGGCGATCACCTCCTGTTCGTCGTCCTGCCCGCGGGTGGCGGCGGACGAGGCGGATCGGATCCGGTGCGCGCGCTCCTGTCGCTCGCGCTTCTGGCGATCTCCGGGCCGGTCGGTGGATTCTGGAGCAATGCGCTTGGCGGCGCGATCACGGCCGGCGCGGCGCGGCTCGCCCTTCTCCTCGGCGGACAGACGCTGATCAACGCACTCCTGCCCCCGCCCACGGCCGAGCCGCTGCCGCCCCGGGCGAGGTGTTCAGCCTCACGGCGCAGGGCAACGCCGCGCGCCTCGAACAGGCGATCCCGGTGCAGTACGGCCGGCTGCGCGTGCAGCCGGACTTCGCCGCCGCCCCCTGGGCCGAGACGGCCGGCAACGAACAGTTCCTCTACTGCCTCTACTGCCTCGGCGCGGGGGAGTACGAGATTGAGCGGATCGAGATCGGCGAGGTGCCGGTCGAGAGTTTCGGCGAGGTCGCGGTCGAGGTCGTACCGCCCGGCGGGCAGGTCACGCTGTTTCCGACCGCAGTCGACACCTCGCCCCTCGTCTCGGGGCAGGAGCTGCGCGCGCGGGCGCGCCTGTCCTATACGCGATCCGGCGCAACCCTGATCGTGACCGAAGCGCAGCACCGCCGCGCAAGCGGCCAGACGGTGCGGCTGAGCGCGGACGGCGAGCCGGAACTATTCGCCGCCATCGGCGTCATCCCGGACGACGACACCTGGACCGTGGAGGCACCGGGCTGGACCGCCGCCGCAGGCGAGATGGACGTCGACAGCGTCCTTGGCGGCGAAACCGGCTTCCCGGCCGTACCCGCGGGCGCCGTCGCGACCCGCCTCGCGGTCGATCTGATCTGGCCCGGCGGCCTCTACGCCACAGACTCGCGTGGACGGCTCGCCGAGCGCGCTACAACCGTGCGGATCGAGGCCCGCCCGATCACCGATGCGGGCAATCCGAGCGGCGACTGGGTGCTCCTCGGCGAGGCGACGCTGCGCGACAAAACCCGCACCCCGCAGCGGCGCAGCTGGGTCTGGAACGCGCCCGCGCCCGGGCAGCGCTGGGCCGTGCGGGCCTGGCGCACCGACGTCCGCTCCGCCGCCGAGACCGACGCCCACGACGTGCACTGGGGCGCGCTGCGCGGCTACCGGGCAGATCCGCAGAACTGGCCGCCGGTGACCCTGATCGCGATGCGGATGCGCGCCACCGGAAACCTCGCGCGGCAGGCCAGCCGGCAGGTCTACGTCACCGCCACCCGCAAGCTGCCGGTCTGGACCGGCAGCGGCTGGACCGCGCCGCAGCCCACCCGCTCGATCGCCTGGGCGCTCGCCGACATGGCGCGCAATGCCGATTACGGGCCCGGCCTGCCCGACGCGCGGATCGATCTCGCGGGCCTCGCGGCGCTCGATGCGCTCTGGACCGCGCGCGGCGATGTCTGCGACATTCGTCTCGCCGACGCCGGCAGCTGGTGGGACGCCGCCGGCCGCGTCGCCGCCGCGGGCCGGGCGCGGATGCTCATGCAGGGCGGGCGGCTGCGGGCCGTCCGGGACGGGCCCGACACTGTGCCCGTCGCGCTCTTCAGCCAGCATAATATCGTCGAGGGAAGCTTCTCGATCGATTGGCTGATGCCTGCACCCGGCACCGCCGATGCCGTCGAGGTGAGCTACCTCGACGCGACCACCTGGCAGCCCGAGCGGGTGATTGCCAATCTCGGCAACGCAACCCCTGTGCGCCCGGCCACGATCCGCCTGGATGCCGTCACCTCGCGCGCTCAGGCGCTGCGCGAGGGCCTCTATCACGCGGCCTGCAACCGCTACCGCCGCCGGGTGATTCACTTCGCCACCGAGATGGAGGGCTTTATCCCCGCTCCGGGCGATCTCATCGCGGTGCAGCACGACCTCGTGGGCTGGGGCGCCTCGGCCGAGGTCGTGGCCTGGAACGCCGCCGCCCGCCGGCTGACCCTCAGCGAGCCGCTCGATTGGTCGGGCGATGGTCATGTCATCGGCCTCAGACGGCGCGACGGATCGCTCGCCGGGCCGTTCGCCGCCCGCCGTGGCGCCACCGACCGCGAGGCGGTGCTGGCGGCCGACCCTGATATCACACCCGACACCGGGCAGGGGCGGCTGCGCACGCACGCAATATTCGGGCGAAGCTGGACCGAGACCGCGCGTGCCAAGGTGGCCTCCGTCCGCCCGCGCGACGCGCTGACCGTCGAGATCGAGGCCGTGGTCGAGGATCCAGCCGTGCACACGGCCGAGACCGGGCGCACGCCGCGGCCGATCCGTCCCGGCCGTCTGCCGCGCCTGCCCGACGCACCGGCGGTCACCGATCTGCGCATCAGCCTCTCGCCCGATGCGATGGCGCATCTCGCCTGGCGCCCGGCACCCGGCGCCACCCACTACGAGATCGAGATGGCCGAAGGGGCATCCGGCAGGTCGCCGCCGCCGGCTGGTCCCGCGCGGCCGAGACCGCCGCCGCCCAGATCGTGCTGCGCCCGCCCTACGGGCCGCGGACCCGGTTCCGAGTCCGCGCCATCGGCCGGTCGGCCGGTCCCTGGGTCGAGGCGCAGGCCGGCATCGCCAGGCCCGTTCTCTGGATCACCCGCGAGGACGACGGCCTCGAATACGTCTGGACCCGTCGCCGCGGTCAGGTCGTCTGGAACACCCTCACCGATGTCGTCTGGACCTATCTCGGAGACCCCGTATGACCACGCTTCCCGCCGCCGCCGCGTTCCAGACCGAGCCGATGGATGCGCTATCTCTCTCTAATGCATTGGTGCAGATGAGAGATTTTGTCGCGGACACGCTCGGCACCGACAGTACCCAGGCGGCCGCGCTTGCAGCCCTCGGGACACTCGGCAGCGGCGTGCGCGCGCTGTCGGCGAACGCCACGCTGACCGCGGCCGACCGCGGGCAGATCGTCGTCGTGGCAGCAAACGGGGTCACGGTGACCCTTCCCTCCACGGCGGATGTGCCCGACGGATGGTTCGTCGTGATCGCTTGCGAGGTCGCCTCCGCGACCGTGGCCCCGCAGGGGACCGACGTGATCGGCAACGCGGCAACGTCGGTCGCGCTGGGGGCCAATCACGCAACGATCCTCGTGCGCACAGAAGAGGGCCGTTTCGTGCCGATCGGCGTGGCCGGCGGCGTCGGCGTCGGGCTTCTCGACGGCAGCGCCGCCGCCCCGGCGCTGACCTGGCAGAGCGACCTCGATACCGGCCTCTGGCGCCCCGGGCCCGACCGGATCGGCATCGCCACCGGCGGGGCAGAGCGTCTGCGGGTGACAAACACGGGCGTCGAGATCACCGGGCAGGTTTCGGTTTCATCGCCGGCGGTGCTGTTCACGCATGCCGGTGCGGGGCATCAGGTGAAGGTGAACAAGGCGGCGGCGTCTGACACGGCCAGTCTGCTGTTCCAGACCGGCTGGTCCGGCCGGGCGGAGATGGGAACGGCGGGGTCGGACGACTTTGCCATCAAGGTCAGCGCGGACGGGTCGTCCTGGGCGACGGCGCTGTCGATTGCCGGATCGACGGGGGCGGTGGCGCTGGCCTCTGGGGTCACCATCGGGGGGCAGCTGGCCTTTCATCGCGGCAATCTGCTGGGTTCGGTGTCCCAGTCCGGCGGGGTGCCCACGGGGGCGGTGATCGAACGGGGCAGCAACAGCAACGGGGACTATGTGCGCTATGCCGATGGCACCCAGATCTGCTGGCAACGTATCGTGACGACCGAGGGGCTGACGGACAACCCGCACACGAATTTGTGGGTCAGCCCGGCGGATATCACCTGGACCTTTCCGGCGGCGTTCAGCGTGCCGCCTGCGGTTACGATTACGGGCACCCGGTCGGACCGCTATGGGGGCTGTTTCCTGCGGGGTGCCGCGACAACGACGTCGCAGGCCTATCGCAACTGGGCGACGGTCATGACGAGTGCGGGGGTGAACCTTCCGCACAGCCGCATGGCGATCGGCCGCTGGTTCTGAGGGGGGGTGTCATGATCATCACGCTGGTTCCGGTTCGGATGGACAGCACGCTGACGCTGATCCGCGAAGGGGAAACCCTGATCATCAACGGCGAGAGGGTGGATCTGTCGGCCGCGGCCGAAGGGGCGCCGCTTGATCTGTCGCAGCGGGACGAAGCGGGGGATGTGGTGGTGCCGCATCCCTGGATCATCGGCCCGGTGGAGCGGCGGGAGGGCGGCTGCGTCTGTCGGTGTTGCTGCCCCATGGGCGGAGGCGCCGGAGGCGGTGCGCTTTCCGCCCCCTTCTGCTGGAGGCGGACGGCCCCGTCCCCCTGCCCGGCCGGCCGGAGGAGGAGGGGGACAGTCCTTAGATCTACCTGAAGTTGAAGCCATGCATGCAGAGCAAAGCCGCGAAAGGGATGGGGCTGATGCTGGGGCAGATCATCCGGAAGGGCTGTCGGAAGAACAAAAAATCATTGTTTGAACGGCACTTGAACGGTTTACACGGTTCTTGAATGAAGCCGTTCAAACGGCTGGGATTGCCATAAATATGGCAGCGGACCTGCCATCTCATCTGTCAAAATGCTGCATCGCAGCAATGCCATAGTTGCTTGATTTATCGTCTATTCCCGGATTTTCCTGTTTCTTCCCTCATAGCCACTTCAACTGTCACCTCACACCGGCGCCACCGGTGCCACGGGCACGCAGATGCCTCTCCAGGCGGCGCAGCATCAGGCTCAGGCCGATGGTCATGGTCAGGTAGATCAGGGCGACGACGTTGTAGGTCTCGAAATAGCGGAAATTGCCGGCGGCCGTGACCTTGCCGAGCTGGGTGACATCCGTCACCCCCAGGACGCTCACCAGCGAGCTGTCCTTGACCATGGCGACGAAATCGTTGCCGAGGGCGGGCAGGATCGTGCGGAAGGCCTGCGGCAGGACGATCAGGCGGAAGCGCTGCGCCGCGGACAGGCCCAGCGCCTTGGCGGCCTCGATCTGGCCGTGATCGACGGACTGGATTCCGGCGCGGAAGATCTCCGCGAGGAAGGCGGAGTAGGCGAGGGTCAGGGCGATCACCGCCCTCCACAGGAGCGGAAAGTCCCGCGGCCGCAGGGGCGAGAGGCCCAGCGCCTCGGCGATCCGGTTCCACCCCGCGACCAGCGCCGGGGCCAGCACGAAGGCGACATAGAGCAACAGCACGATGATCGGCACCCCGCGCATGACCTCGATGTAGAGGCGCGCGGCCTGCCGCAGGAGGAGGCGGCGCGACAGCCCCATCAGGGCCAGGCCCAGGCCCATCGCGCAGGCCGCCGCATAGGCCACGACCGCGACCAGGGCCGTGATGACGATCCCGCGCGACAGCTTGCCCAGCACATCGCGGTAGATGTCATCCGACAGGACTTCACAGAACAGCCACAGGCCCGTCGCCACGACGACGACGAGCCACCAGGGAAAGTCCTTGTCGGCGGGTGCGGGGGTCAAGGGACGGGCTTACTGCCCCATCGCATAGTCCACGAACCACCGCTGGTTCAGCGCATCGAGCGTGCCATCGGCACGCATCGATTCGATGGCGGCGTTGATGGGCTCCACAAGGTCGCTGCCCTTGGGGAAGATGAAGCCGAACTCCTCGGTGCCAAGCGGCTCGCCGATGATCTTGAGCCCCCCGTCCGAGGCCGCGACATAGGCCTGTGCGGCAGCCGAATCCGACAGGACGAGGTCCACATCGCCCGTGCGCAGCGCCTCGAGTCCGGCGCCGAAGGTCTCGAACTTGACGACGCGCGGGTTGGCCTCGTCGCCGTCGAGGATCTCGTAGACCGTGACATAGAAGGGCGTCGTGCCCGGCTGGGCCGCGGCGAGCAGATCCGGATTGGCGGCGAAGGAGGCGGCATCCGTGAAGCGATCCTCGTCCCCGCGGACGATCATGAGCATCTGCGACGTCATGTAGGGGGCCGAGAAATCGACCATCTCGCGGCGGTCCTCGCGGATGGTGATACCGGTCATGCCCATGTCGTACTGCCCCTCCGAGACGGCGGGGATCATCGCATCCCAGGAGATGTTGGCATATTCGACATTCAGGTTGAGCCGCCGGGCGATCTCGGCCATCGCATCGTATTCCCAGCCGACGGCATTCCCTTCGGCATCGATGAACTGCAGCGGGGGATAGGCGTTCTCGGTAACGACGGTGATCGTCCGCCCGCCGAGATCCGGCAGGTCCTGGGCGGCAGCGGCGGTCCCCCCGAGGGCAAGAAGGGCAGCAGCGGCGAGAAGGCGGGCGGTCATGGCGCGGTCTCCTTCGGATATGCGGGCGCGATAACGCCACGGCTTGGTGCGCTTGTCCAGCGTCCGGGGGATCCGGGGGCCGGGCAGCGGTCAGGCGCCGCGCCCGCCGCAGACCGGGCATCCGGGCCGGGGCTCGAGCGTCAGGGTGCGTGCCTCGGCCTCGAGCCCGTCATAGAGCAGGAGACGGCCGCGCAGCGGCGTGCCCGCGCCGGCGATCCACTTGACCGCCTCGAGAGCCATGATCGTGCCGATGACGCCCGGCAGGGGCCGGCGACGCCGGCTTCGGCACAGGTCGGGGCAAGGCCGGGGGCCGGCGCCTCGGGGAAGATGCAGGCACGGCAGGGGCCGCCGCCGGCGGGATGCCACAGGGCGACCTGTCCTTCCCATTGCGACAGGGCCCCCTGGATCAGCGGGCGGCCAGCGGCAACGGCAGCCTCGTTGCACAGGGCATGCGCGGCCCAGCCGTCGGTGCCGTCGAGGATCAGGTCATAATCGGCGAACAGCCGCGCGGCGATGCCGGGTTCGAGGGGGCGCCGATAGGTCAGCACGCGCACATGGGGGATTGAGGGCCGCGACCGCATCCGCAGCCGACTGCACCTTGGGCCGGCCGATATCCTCGCTGCGGTGGATCACCTGCCTCTGGAGATTGGAGGTCTCGACCTCCTCGGGATCGATCACGCCGAGACGGCCGACGCCCGCCGCGGCCAGATAGAGAAGCGCGGGCGCGCCGAGCCCCCCTGCCCCCACGACCAGGACGGCCGCTTCGCGCAGGCGGCGCTGGCCGGCTCCGCCGATCTCGCGCAGGGCGATATGGCGGGCATAGCGGGAGATTTCCTCGTCCCCGAGCGCGCCGGACCGGACGGGAGGCGGTGTCTGGACGGCATCGGCGCGGGCCCTGATGCGCCGGAGGATCTGCCAGTAGGCCCAGCCGGTCGCCGTCAGGCCCAGCAGCAGCAGCCACAGGCCCGGCTCGCCGCCTGTCGCTTCGCGCAGGGGATGTCCGTCGGGCAGCGCGACCTGCAGCATCAGCACCGCTGTCAGCAGCAGCCCGATCATCAGCAGGCGGGCCTGCCGGGCCACTCCCATGGCAGCACCGATGCCCCAGATGACCCCCCCCCATGGCCAGGACCAGGATCATGCCGCCCCCGTCGAGCCGAAGCCTCCCGTGCCGCGGGCCGTCGGTTCCGGCCTGCCGGGGACGAAATCCGCCCGGGCGACGGGCGCCACCACGAGCTGCGCGATGCGCTCTCCATGGGCCAGGGTGACGGGATCGTCCCCGGCGTTCCACAACAGCACCATCACCTCGCCGCGGAAATCGCTGTCGATGGTGCCGGGGGCATTGGGGATGCACAGACCCGTCCGCCGCGCCAGCCCCGAGCGCATCCGGACCTGCCCTTCCCATCCTTCGGGGATGGCGAGGCAAAGGCCCGTCGGCACGGCGATGCGGGCGCCGGGGGGGATGGTCAGACCGCCCTGCCGCAGCTCCTGCGGCAGATTCGCGCGCAGATCCGCGCCAGCCGAGCCGGAGGTTGCGTAGGATGGCAGGGGCACCGAGCGATCGGCCCCCGGGGTCCAGTCGCACAGGATCCGCGGCCTCACCCCAGCGCCTCCGCGATACGCAGGGCCAGACGGCGCGCCACGGCCTCCTTGCCCATGCGGGGCCAGGCTTCCTCGCCCTCGCCGGTGATCAGCGTGACGGCATTCTCCCCGCCGCCCATGATCCCCGTCCCGGGCGAAACATCATTGGCGAGGATCCAGTCACAGCCCTTGGCCCGGCGCTTGGCACGGGCATGATCGAGGATGGATTCGGTCTCGGCGGCAAAGCCGACCACAAGACGGGGCCGCCCCTCCTCCAGCCGGGACAGGGTGGCGAGAATGTCGGGATTGGGCGCCAGGGTCAGCACCGGCGCCGCGCCGTTGCCCTTCTTGATCTTCTGTCCGGAGGCCTGCGCGACACGCCAGTCGGCCACGGCGGCCACCATCACCGCGGCATCGGCAGGCAGGGCGGCGCGCACGGCCGCGAGCATCTGATCCGCCGTCTCGACAGCCACCACATCGACGCCCTCGGGCGGCGGCACGATGGCCGGACCTGTGACGAAGGTGACTCGTGCGCCCAGATCGCGCAGCGCCGCCCCGATCGCCGTTCCCTGCGCACCGGAGGAGCGGTTGGCGATATAGCGCACGGGATCGATGGGTTCATGCGTGGGGCCGGAGGTGACCAGCACATGCCGCCCGGCCAGGGGCCGCGCGCCGGCAGGCGGATCGGAGGCCATGACGGCCGGCGCACGACCCAGCTCTGCCTCGATCGCGGCCAGGATCTCGGCCGGTTCGGCCATGCGCCCAGGCCCGTATTCGCCGCAGGCCATCTCGCCCTCATTCGGCCCCACGAAGCGCACCCCGTCCGCGCGCAGCCTCTCGCGGTTGCGCCGGGTCGCGGGATGCTCCCACATGCGGACATTCATGGCGGGGGCCATCAGCACCGGCTTGTCGGTGGCCAGAAGGAGCGTCGAGGCCAGATCGGGGGCAAGGCCCTGCGCCGCCTTGGCCATGAGATCGGCGGTGGCGGGCGCCACGACGATCAGATCGGCCGCGCGGGACAGCTGGATATGCCCCATCTGCGCTTCGGCAGTCAGATCCCAGAGCGTCGTCTGCACCTCGGCTCCGGCGAGGGCCGCCACGGCCATGGGGGTGACGAACTGATGCGCGGCCTCGGTCAGCACGGGGGTCACGCGCGCGCCGCGCTCGCGCAGGCGGCGGATCAGGTCAAGCGTCTTGTAGGCCGCGATGCCGCCCCCGATGACCAGAAGGATGTGCCGCCTCTCCAGCATGGCCGGACCATCCGCGGAAGCCGAGGGGGAGTCAACGCGGCAGGAGCAGCCGGAGGCGCGAACCGCTCAGCCGAGAAAGACCCGGACCTCGCGCGACTGTGCCTCGAGACAGCGGCGCATCTTGCCGAAGGCTGCCGCCTCGAGCTGGCGCACCCTCTCCTTGGACAGGCCGAGCTCGTCCCCAAGCGATTCGAGCGTGCGCGGATCGTCCCGCAGCTTGCGCTCGCGGACGATGAAGCGCTCGCGCTCGTTCAGGGCGGAAAGGGCAGTCGCCAGCCACTGGCGCAGCGTTTCGGTATCGTGATCGGCCTCGACCCGCTCGGCCGCCTGCGGGCTGTCGTCCTCGAGCGCCTCGATCCATTCGCGCCCTTCTTCCTCGGCAGACTGGGTGGCATTGAGCGAATAGTCGGATCCGGCCAGACGCCCTTCCATCATCTCGACATCGGCCAGCGGCACGCCGACCTCGCGGGCGATCAGGCGCCGCACCTCATGGGGGGGCAGTTCGATCCCCTGCGCCTGGGCCTCGCGCTCGATGCGGGCCTGGACACGGCGCATGTTGAAGAACAGCGACTTCTGGCTGCTGGTGGAGCCCGTGCGCACCATCGACCAGTTGCGCATCACATAGTCCTGGATCGAGGCCTTGATCCACCACACGGCATAGGTCGAGAAGCGCACGCCGCGGTCCGGGTCGAACTTGTCGGCTGCCTTCATCAGCCCCAGCGAGGCTTCCTGGATCAGGTCGTTCATCGGCGCGCCATAGCGACGGAACTTGCCCGCCATCGAGATGGCCAGCCGCATGTAGGCGGCGACAAGCCGGTGGAGCGCCTTTTCGTCCCGCCGGTCCCGCCATGCATAGGCAAGGCGGCGCTCCGTTTCGGCGTCCAGAAGCTCTGCCCGCATTGCGGTCCGGGAGAGATGCTGATCCGCGTAGCCGTCAAGTGCCATGATGCCTCGATCCCCCAGTCTGGCGGCGAGGGGGGCTTCTCCCCCTCGCTTGATGCCTTTACGGCTCGGAAACGAATGCCGATCATGGAAGTTCCCCCGATGAGCTTGCAAAATTTGACGCTGGTCCTAGGTGGCGCATCATCGGGGAAGTCCGCCTTCGCCGAAGGCCTTGTGGAGGCGGCCTCGCCCGCGCGTCTTTATGTCGCAACGGCAACGGTCCGCGATGCCGAGATGGGCGCCAGGGTCGCGCGGCATCGGGCGCGCCGGAGCAGCGGATGGCGCACCATCGAGGCCCCGCATGATCCCGCCGCCGCCCTGGCCGCCGTCGGTCCGGGCGAAGCGGTGCTGATCGACTGCGCCACGCTCTGGCTGAGCAACCTGATGGAGGCGGGGGCCGATCTGTGTGCTGCAGAGGACGGGCTTCTTGCCGCGCTCGCCGCCTGTCCCGCCCCGGTCGCGATCGTGTCCAGCGAAGTGGGGCTCGGCCTCGTGCCCGGAACGCCGCTCGGCCGGCGGTTCCGCGATGCCCAGGGACAGCTCAACCAGCGGCTTGCGGCACAGGCCGGCCGGGTGGTGTTCGTCGCCGCGGGCCTGCCTCTCGTGCTCAAGGGGCATCTGCCATGAGACGGCTCTGGCTTGTCCGGCATGGCCCCACGGGGGGCCGGGGGATGTGCGGCTGGACAGACCTGCCCGCCGACCTGTCGGACCAGGCCGCCCTCAACCGCCTGTCGCTGGCGCTGCCCGTCGCGCCGGTCGTCTCCTCGGATCTGGTCCGGGCGGTGGCCACCGCCGATGCGATCGCAGAGGACAGACCCCGCCTGCCCCATGAACCCGCCCTGCGGGAGATGCATTTCGGGGCCTGGGAGATGCGCCGTCATGACGAATGCGCGGCCGAAGACCCCGTTCTGGCCCATGCGCTCTGGGACGATCCCGGCCGCCATGCCCCCCCCGGCGGCGAGAGCTGGGATGACATGTCGGGGCGCGTCCTCGGCGCCATGGACCGTCTGCTGACGGCAACCGGCGGCGATCTGATCGCCGTCTGCCATTTCGGCCCGATCCTTGCCTGTCTCCAGCGCGCCCGCGGAATCCCCGCGCGCGAGGCGATGGGCCAGCGGATCGCGCCGCTCTCGCTTTCGGTGATCCGCATCGAGGGGGGGCTCTGGCAGGTCGAGGCCGCCGATCTGCGGCCGTGACAGAGCTGACAGAGCCGGAGGCACAATCCCGTTAACCGACCATTAACCTTTCTGCTTCATCCCTGCCCGGGGATGAACGGGAGGGCGGGGATGGTCGCGCTGGCCTACACGGTAGCCTTCGAGGGGGTCGAGGCCCGCCTGGTGGAGGTGCAGTGCACGGTCACGCCGGGGATTCCCGCCTTCGCCATCGTCGGCCTGCCCGACAAGGCGGTATCGGAGGCGCGCGAAAGGGTGCGCGCGGCGCTGACAGGAATGGCCATCGCCCTGCCGGCCAAGCGCATCACCGTCAATCTCTCTCCTGCGGACCTGCCCAAGGAGGGATCGCATTTCGACCTGCCCATCGCGCTTGCCCTCCTGGCGGCGCTCGACATCCTCCCGCGAGAGGAGGTCGCGCGCACCGTCGCCTTGGGCGAACTGTCCCTGGGCGGCGCACTGGTTCCCGTGCTGGGCGCTCTGCCCGCGGCCATGACGGCCGCCACAGAGGGACGCCGGCTGCTCTGCCCACGGGCCTGTGGGCCCGAAGCCGCCTGGGTGGGGGCTGCGAGGTCATTGCCGCCGCCTCGCTGCCAGAGGTCGTGCGCCATTACAGCGGCGCCCAACCCCTGGCCCCCGCACAGCCCGGCGAGGTCGTCCCCGGCGATGCGCCCCGCGACCTGCGCGACATCAAGGGGCAGGAACGGGCCAAGCGCGCGCTGGAGATCGCCGCCGCAGGGCGCCATCACCTGTTCCTCGTGGGCTCGCCCGGTTCGGGCAAGTCGATGCTGGCGGCGCGCCTGCCGGGAATCCTCCCGCCGCTCTCGCCGGCGGAGGCGCTCGAGACCTCGATGATCCACTCCCTTGCGGGGTTGCTCTCCGCAGGAGGGATCAGCCGCGGCCGCCCCTTCCGCGAGCCCCATCACACCGCCAGCATGGCCGCCATCGTCGGCGGCGGTCGCGGCGCCAGACCGGGCGAGATCAGCCTGGCCCATAACGGCGTGCTGTTCATGGACGAATTCCCCGAGTTCTCCCGGAGCGTGCTCGAGACGCTCCGCCAGCCCATCGAAACGGGCGAGGTCGTCGTGGCCCGTGCCAATGCCCATGTCCGCTATCCCTGCCGTTTCCTGCTGGTGGCGGCAGCCAATCCCTGCCGCTGCGGCTTTCTGGCCGAACCGGCCCGGGCCTGCGGGCGGGCTCCTCTCTGCGGCGAGGACTACATGGGCCGTCTGTCGGGTCCGCTGATGGACCGCTTCGACCTGCGGGTGGAGGTGCCGCCCGTCGCCTTCCAGGATCTGGACCTGCCCGCCTCGGGCGAGGCGTCGGCCGATGTCGCCGCGCGCGTTGCCCGGGCCCGCGCCGTGCAGGCCCGCCGCTATGCGGGGATCGAGGGGGTGCGCCTGAATGCCGAAGCCGAAGGAAAGCTGCTCGAGGAGATCGCGGAGCCGGACGCGGAAGGTCGCGAGCTGATCGGCAAGGTCGCCGCCCGCATCGGCCTGAGCGCGCGCGGCTATCACTGCATCCTGCGCGTGGCCCGCACCATTGCCGATCTCGACGGGTCCGAGCGCGTCCGCCGCCCGCATCTGGCCGAGGCCGTCAGCTACCGGCTTGTCCTCTCGAAGGCGGCCTGAAGGAAGGCCGCCGCCTCGCGCAGTGTCGCACGCGCCTCGGGGACCCATCCGTCCAGCATCGGCCAGTCATGCGGCGCCCCCGCCTGCACCAGAAGCCTCACCAGGCCCCCTTCCTCCCGCAGCCGTCCGGCCATGCGTTCGGCATCCGAGCGCAGCGCCTCGCCGCTGCCCACGGCGATGAAGACCGGGGGCGGGTGGGGAAAGCGGGCGAAGAGGGGCGAGGCGCGAGGATCCGACGCCTCGGCGCCGCAGAGATAGCGTTCCACCACCTCCGGAATGCGCGCCACGGGAATCAGGGCATCATGCGGCCCATGAACGACCAGGCTTTCGCCCGAAAGTGTCAGGTCGCACCAGGGCGAAAAGGCAAGGAGCGCGGCCGGCCTCTCTCCCCGCGCAAGCCGTGCCGCCAGAAGCCCCAGCGCCAGTCCTCCGCCCGCGCTGTCGCCGCCCAGCGCGATCTGCGCCGGCCGGTAGCCCAGGGTCCGCAGGCCGTCCCAGGCTGCCTGTGCATCCTCGAAGGCGGCCGGAAAGGGGGCCTGCTGCAGCAGCCGGTAGTCGGGTGCGACAACCTCGGTGCGGGAGAGCTGTGCAAGCCGTGCAAGCATCGCCCGATGCGTGGTCGCGCTGCCCGACAGATACGCCCCGCCATGAAACCACAGCAGCACCCGCCCCTCTGTCACCGGGCCGGCCGCGATCCAGTGACAGGGCACATGGCCGAGCCTGCGGGGAATGGCGCGTGTATCGGGCGGCGGACGCAGGAGGAGGCGGGCCCAGCGTTCGAAGCTGGCGGCAGCCTGCTCGGGTGTCCGGGTCCGGGCCAGGGCCGGCCGTGCCAGCCACCGCATCAGGGCCGCGGCAAGGCGAAGGCGTCGGCTCACCCCACCGGCCTCAGCCGCCCCGGCGCCGCCGCTCCACTGCCTCCCAGATCAGGCGTGCGGCATTCGTCCCCTCGAAGCGCTCCAGTTCCTGGATGCCGGTGGGCGAGGTCACGTTGATCTCGGTCAGCCAGTCGCCGATCACATCGATCCCGACGAAGATCAGGCCCTTCTCGCGCAGCACGGGGCCGATGCGCGCGCAGATGGCACGGTCGCGCTCGGTCAGCGGAGCCGGCTCGGGCCGGCCGCCCACATGCATGTTGGAACGTGTCTCTCCCGCGGCCGGCACGCGGTTGATCGCGCCGACCGGCTCGCCATCCACCAGGATCACGCGCTTGTCCCCGCTGCGCACCTCGGGAAGGTATTTCTGCACGATGATCGGCTCGCGCGACATCGAGGTGAACAGCTCGAACAGGGAGGCGAGGTTGCCGTCGTCCATCGCCAGCTTGAACACCCCGGCGCCGCCGTTGCCATAGAGCGGCTTGAGGATGATGTCGCCGTGGCGTTCACGGAAGGCGCGCAGTGTGGCCAGATCGCGGGCAATCGCCGTGGGCGGGGTCAGATCGGGAAACCGCAGCACGAGAAGCTTTTCGGGCGCGTTGCGCACCGAAACGGGATCGTTCACCACCAGCGTGTGGGGATGGATCATTTCCAGCAGGTGGGTCGTGGTGATGTAGCCCATGTCGAAGGGGGGATCCTGCCGCAGCCAGACCACATCCATCGTCGAGAGGTCCACCACCTCCTCGGGGCCGAATGTGACATGGTTCCCCCGGATGCGGCGCAGCTCCATGAAGGCGCCGCGCGCCATCACGCGGCCTTCCTGATAGCTCAGGCCGTCCGGCGTGTAGTGGAACAGCCGGTGCCCCCGCTCCTGCGCCTCGATCGCGAGGCGGAAGGTCGAATCGGCGTCGATGTTCACGCCGGTGATGGGATCCATCTGGAACGCGACATTCAGGCCCATGCGCCCCTCCGCTGTCACGAGGGCGTTCATGGCCCAGCCCGCGCGCCGCGGCAAGGCGGAGCGCATTCGCATGGCGCGCTCACCAGTCCTCTCCCCAGGCATTCGGATACAGTTCCACGCGGCCCATGCCGTCCACGAGCGCGAGGTCGAACCGCCGCCCGGCAGGGGCACCGGCAGCGTCCTGCCCCTCGCAGAACAGGGCGAGGGCCGCACAGAGACGCTCCCTCTGGCGCTGCGACAGGCGAAGTGCCGCGGTATCATGGGTGCTGGCGCGCTTGACCTCCACCGCCACGACGGTTTCCCCGTCCTGCACCACGAGGTCGATCTCGCCCGCCGCCGAGCGCCAGCGCCGGGCGAGGACCCTGCAGCCGCGCCCCATGTAGTGGAGCGCGACGGCCTCCTCGGCCATCTCACCGCCGCGCCGGTTCGCCGCCCCCCGTTCGGCGCGGGGCCGCGCCGGCATGCGGGCGGTCCGTTGCGTGCGATCCACGGCCTCAGCCCTCCTCCCCCCGGCCTTCATCCCGCAGCGCCAGCGCCAGACGGTAGACCTCGCTGCGCGGCAGGCCGAGAGCGCCCGCCACCGCCGTGGCCGCGTCCTTCAGGCGCATCGTCTCCATCGCCTTGCGCAGACGGGCATGAACCTCCCCCGGCCCCGGCCGGGCCGGGCCGCCACGGGCGATCACCAGGACGATCTCGCCCCGCGGCGCCTCCACCTCCAGCCCCTCCCGGATCGATTGCAGGGTTCCGCGCCGCACCTCCTCGAAGCGCTTGGTCAGTTCGCGGCAGAGCGCCGCCTCGCGGTCGCCGAGGATGTCGGCCAGATCCTCCAGCGTCTCGCGGACGCGCTGGGGGCTTTCATAGAGGACGAGGGTGGCCGGCACGGGAGCCAGTTCGGCGATGGCGGCGCGGCGGGCGCTGCGGGCAGCCGGCAGGAACCCCGCGAACAGGAAGCGGTCGGTCGGAAGCCCCGCCACGGCCAGCGCGGCCAGCAGGGCCGACGGTCCCGGCGCCGCCGTCACCGCCAGCCCCCGCGCGATGGCCGCCCGCGCCAGCGTGAAGCCGGGATCGGAGACCAGCGGTGTTCCCGCCTCCGAGACATAGGCGACCGAGGCGCCCCCTTCCATCGCCGCAACGAGGCGTTCGATGACCCCCTCGCCCGAATGGTCATGACAGGACACGAGACGGCGGCCCGCCAGCGGGATCCCGTGCATCTCGAGCAGGCGGCGCGCCGTGCGCGTGTCCTCGGCGGCGATCAGATCGGCCTGCGCCAGCACGTCCAGCGCGCGCAGCGTGATATCGCGCGCGGCCCCGATCGGGGTAGAGACCAGGACGAGGCCGGCGGAAAGCGGCGCGCGGTCATCTTTCATGGCTTGGAACCCCCCGGCCCGGCACCCCTATGATGGATGCCAGCGCACAGACTGGGGGAGACGCATCATGACCGCAAGCACCGTGAGCCGCCGGGGCGCATTGCGCGGCCTGACCGCCCTGGGTGTGCTGGCCCTCGCCTCGGCCTGCGCACCGGTGCCGGCGCCGGTGGAGCCGGGCGGATCGGCGGCCGCCCCCGCCCTGCGGCCCGGACAGCCGATCCCGGTCGCGCTGCTCGTGCCGGCAGGATCGACCAATCCGGCAGACGACTTCCTGGCCCGCAATCTCGAGAATGCGGCACGGCTGGCCATCGCCGACCTCTCCGGCGTGCCGGTGGATCTGCGCGTCCATGCCACGGCCGGTCAGCCCGGACAGGCCGCCGCCGCCGCCCGCACCGCGGTCGAGGAAGGCGCAGCGATCATCCTCGGCCCCGTCTATGCCGAAGAGGCCAATGCCGCAGGCGTGGCGGTGGCTGGAACAGGCGTCAACCTGCTCGCCTTCTCCAACAACCCGACCATCGCCGGCGGGAACGTCTTCATCCTCGGGCCGACCTTCCGCAACACCGCCGATCGCCTGATCCGCTACGGGCGAGGGATGGGGATCGACCGCTATCTCATCGTGCATGGCAACGACCTGCAGGGGTCCATCGGCCGCGATGCCATCCGGCAGGCCGCCGCCGCCAACCGCGCGACCGTGACCGGCGTGGAGGTCTATCCCCTGACGCAAGAGGGGATCCGCCTGGCGGCCCCGACCATCGCCGCCGCCGCCGAGGCGCAGGGGGCACAGGCGATCTTCACCACCGCCAACCCCACCGCCGATCTGCCCCTCCTGGCCTCGGATCTCCCCCTTGCGGGGCTCTCTCCCGAGGCCGTGCGCATGATCGGCCTCACCCGCTGGGATGCCACGCCCCAGATCCTTGCGCTGCCCGGGCTGCAGGGCGGCCTCTTCGCCGTCCCCGATCAGGCGATGCTGCGCGCCTTCGAGACCCGCTATCAGGCCGCCTACGGGGCGCCGCCCCACCCGCTCGCCTCCCTGGCCTATGACGGGATCGCCGCGATCGGCGCCCTTGCTGCGCGAGGCAATCCGCAGGCCCTGTCGCGCCGCGCCCTGACCCAGCCGCAGGGCTTCGAAGGCACCTCGGGCATCTTCCGCCTGCTGCCCGACGGCACCAACGAACGCGGCCTTGCGGTGGCCACCGTGCAGCGCGGACAGGTTGTCATCCTTGACCGGCCCCCCGCAGCTTTGCCGGTGCCGGCGTCTGAGGTGGAGGCCGTCGCCCCGCCGCCGCCCGCTGCCGAGGCGGCGGCAGCCCTGCCTGCGCAGGCGTCGGCCGGCCTGATCCGCCCGCCCGAGAGGCTCTGGAATGCGCCGGCCATCGAGGCCGAGCTGACGCGCGCCCTGGAGGGGAGCGATCCCAAGACCGCGCGGACCGCCGCGGCCCGGCTGCTGGGAGAGGCACAACGCTCAGGCATGGCCGTCCTCCGCGAGGCCCTCGCCGAACAGCCCTTCGCGGGGCGAGAGGTCACCCGCGCCATCGCCTGGCTGACAGACCGCGTCGTGACGGCCGCCTGGACGGTGGCGCAGCGCCTCCACCCCCGGCCTGCGGGACGGGGCGAACCCGCCCTGCTGGCCGTCGGAGGCTACGGGCGGGGGGAGATGGCGCCCTTTTTCCGATGTGGATCTGATGGTGCTGCTGCCCGAAGCAGTAGACTCGGCGGACTCGGCCCTCGTCGAGGCCTTCCTCTACCTGCTGTGGGACATCAAGCTCAAGGTCGGCCACGCCACCCGCACCCTGCCCGAAGCCCTTGCCATGGCGCGGAACGACATGACGGTGCGCACGGCGCTGCTCGAGACGCGTCTGCTGGCGGGGAAAGAACGCCTGTTCGCAGAGCTGCGCCACCGCCTGTTCAACGATATCTTCCGCGGCACGGCGCCCCAGTTCCTCGAGGCCAAGCTCGCCGAGCGGGCGGCCCGCCATACCCGTCAGGGCGGCCAGCGCTATGTCGTCGAGCCCAATGTCAAGGAAGGCAAGGGCGGGCTGCGCGACCTGCATTCGCTGTTCTGGATCGCCAAATACATCCACGGCGTGAACAGCACGGACGATCTGGCCTCCCTGGGGATCTTCACCGCCGAGGAGTTCGAGACCTTCCGCCGCGCCGAGGCCTTCCTCTGGGCGGTGCGCTGTCACCTCCATTTCATCACGGGGCGGGCGACCGATCAGCTCAGCTTCGATCTCCAGCTCGAGGTGGCGGCAGCGATGGGATACGAGGGCGGACGCGGACGACGCGCCGTCGAACGCTTCATGCAGGACTATTTCCGCCATGCCACGCGCGTCGGCGAACTGACGCGGATCCTGCTGACCGCGCTCGAGGCCGCCCATCAGAAGCCCGCCCCGATGCTGACGCGCCTGTTCGCCCGCAAGCCCCGCGCGCGCCCCCCCTATGCCATCAAGCACAACCGCCTGACCGTTGCCGACGAGGGCGCCTTCTTCGCCGATCCGCTGAACCTTCTGCGCATCTTCGAGGAAGCCCTGCGGACAGGGACCCTGCTGCATCCGGACGCGATGCGCCTGATCGCCGCCAATCTCCACCGCATCGACGACCGGCTGCGCAGCGATCCGCGCGCCAATGCCATCTTTCTCGACCTGCTGCTCAAGCATGGCAACCCGGAACGCGCCCTGCGGCGCATGAACGAGCTGGGCGTCCTCGCTGCCTTCATCCCGGAGTTCGAACCGGTCGTCGCGCTCATGCAGTTCAACATGTACCACCATTTCACGGTGGACGAACACACGATCCAGGCGATCTCGCATCTGGCGCGGATCGAACGGGGAGAGCTGGTCGAGGAGCTGCCCGTCGCCTCGGGGATCCTCAGGGCGGGGGTCAACCGGCGGGTGCTCTATGTCGCGCTGCTTCTGCATGACATCGGCAAGGGCCATGAGGGCGACCATTCCGAGACGGGGGCCGCAATCGCCCGCCGCGTCGCCCCCCGTCTGGGCCTGACGGAGCGGGAGACGGAGACGGTCGTCTGGCTTGTCCGCCATCATCTGCTGATGTCCGATGTGGCGCAGAAGCGCGACATCGCCGAACCCCGAACGGTGCGCGACTTCGCCGCCCGCGTGGGCAGCAAGGAACGGCTCGACCTGCTCACGGTGCTGACGGTCTGCGACATCCGCGGCGTCGGGCCCGGCACCTGGAACAACTGGAAGGCCATGCTGCTGCGCGCCCTCTACAAGGATGCGGAGACGGCCATCCTCGAAGGCGAGAGCGAGGAAGGACGTTCGGCCCGCGAGGAGGAAGCGCGGGCCGCACTGGCGCTGGCCCTCGCCGACTGGCCCCGCGAAGCGGTGGAGGCGGAACTCGCCCGCCATTACGGCCCCTACTGGCTGGGCCTTTCGACCGAGCAGCATGTCGTCTTTGCCCAGCTCCTGCGCGACATTCGCGACGACGAGCTGCGCATCGACATCAAGCCCGAGGACGCCCGCGACGCCACGCGCGCGGCCTTTGCCATGGTGGACCATCCGGGGCTGTTCAGCCGCATGACCGGGGCGCTGGCGCTGGCGGGGGCGAATATCCGCGATGCGCGCACCTACACCTCGCGCGATGGCTATGCCACGGCGGTCTTCTGGATCCAGGATGCCGAAGGACGCCCCTACGAGGCCGCACGCATCCCCCGCCTGCGCCAGACCATCGCCCGCACGCTCAAGGGCGAAGTCGTCGCACGCGAGGCGCTGAAGGAACGCGACAGGCTGAAGCGCCGCGAGGCCGCCTTCGAGGTGCCCACGCGCATCACCTTCGACAACGAGGCCTCCGACCTCTACACGGTGATCGAGGTGGACACGCGCGACCGGCCCGGCCTGCTCTACGATCTGACGCGCACGCTGGCGGCGGCGCATGTCTACATCGCCTCGGCCGTTGTGGCGACCTATGGCGAACAGGCGGTGGACAGCTTCTATGTCAAGGACATGTTCGGCCTGAAATTCCACAGCGAGAGCCGGCAGCGCGCGCTCGAGCGGCGCCTGCGCGAAGCGATCGAACAGGGCGCCGCACGGGCCCGGGCGTAATTCGCCCGCGGC
>NZ_KE557321.1:196223-350997 GCF_000442315.1 Rubellimicrobium thermophilum DSM 16684 | reverse complement strand
CCGCTCTGGCCCAGCAGCAGGCGCTGGTCTAGGAGAGGCGCACTGTGACCGCTGCGGCCCATCCGGGGGACCTGTGCCTTGGCCAATCCCGTCCGCCTCGCAAGGGGCTTTCTGACCGTCGGCGCATGGACGCTCGTGAGCCGCATCGCCGGTTTCGCGCGCGACGTGATGATGGCCGCCTATCTGGGCGCCGGCCCGGCGGCAGAGGCCTTTCTCGTGGCCTTCTCGCTGCCCAACATGTTCCGCCGCTTCTTCGCCGAAGGCGCCTTCAACGCCGCCTTCGTGCCCCTCTTCGCCAAGAAGCTGGAAGGGGGCGAGGATGCGCGCGGCTTTGCTCGCGATGCCTTCAACGGGCTGACCGCCGTGCTCCTTCTTGTCACGGCGCTGGGAACGATCGCGATGCCCTGGCTCGTCTGGGCAATGGCGGCGGGCTTCGCGGGCGACGAACGCTTCGCGCTTGCGGTGCTCTACGGGCGGATCGGCTTTGTCTATCTGCTGTTCATCTCGCTCGTGGCGCTGCTGTCGGGGGTGCTCAATGCCTTTGGCCGCTTCACCGAGGCCTCCTTCGTGCCGGTGCTGATGAACCTCATGTTCATCGCCGCGATGCTGCTGGCCGACCGGGCGGGATGGGACATGGGGCTGACCCTGGCCTGGACCGTGCCCGTGACGGGTATCGCACAGCTTGCACTCACCTGGTGGGCGGCGGCGCGGGCGGGATGGGCGCCGCGGATCGCCGCCCCGCGCTGGACGCCGGACCTGCGGCGCCTGCTCGTCATCGCGGGGCCGGCGGTTCTGGCCGGGGGCGTGGTGCAGATCAACCTCCTGGTCGGCCGTCAGGTGGCGAGTTTCTTCGAGGGGGCGGTGGCCTGGCTGTCCTATGCCGACCGGCTCTATCAGCTTCCGCTGGGCGTCGTCGGCATCGCCATCGGCACGGTGCTGCTGCCGGACCTGTCGCGCCGGCTGCGGGCGGGCGATGCCGAAGGCGGACGCCATGCCTTCAACCGCGCGACCGAGATCAGCCTTGCACTCACGATCCCGGCGGCGGCGGCGCTGGTCGTCATCGCCTATCCCTTGGTCCTCGTGCTGTTCGAGCGCGGCGCCTTCGACCGCGCGGACACGGTGGCGACGGCCGCCGCACTCGCCGCCTACGGGCTGGGGCTGCCGGCCTTCACGCTTCAGAAGGTGCTCCAGCCGCTCTACTACGCGCGCGAGGACACGGCCCGCCCCTTCCGCTTTGCGGTCTGGGCGATGGGGGTCAATGCGGCAGTGGCCGTGGGCCTGGCCGGGCCGATCGACCGGCTGGCGCCGGGCTGGGGCTTTCTCGCCGCGGCGGGGGCCACATCGGTCGCGGGCTGGGTGATGGTCTGGCTGCTGTGGCGCGGCACGCGGACCATGGGGGATGCGGGACGCATGGACGGCCGGCTGCGGGCGCGGCTGCCGCGGATCCTGCTGGCCTCGGGCCTGATGGCCGCGGCGCTGGGGGCCGGCTGGTGGGCGCTGGCAGAGGCCCTGCACAAGCCGGGGCTGCGCTATGGCGCGCTCGCGGGGCTGGTCCTGGGGGGCCTGGCCACCTACGCGGTCGCCGCCGTCGTCCTGGGGGCGCTGCGGCCGGCCGAGCTGCGCGCGGCCCTGCGGCGCTAGCGGCGGTCTACCGTTCGCGCAGCCGGGCGCGCAGCGCGGCGAGGCCGCCGGGCGCCAGCAGAGGCGCCACGGCAAGGCCCGCGAGGAACCCCCCGACATCGCCGATCCATTGCGGGTTGGAGCCGAACAGCATGCCGAAGACGAGCTGGACCGCCATCAGCATGCCGATCAGGCGGAAGGCGGCGAGGCGGTTTCCTCCCTGCCGGCCCAGCCGCAGCCAGAGCAGATAGGTGAACCCCCCGATCAGGCCATAGATCCCCGGATAGGCGCCATAGAGCGGGGCCATCTCCGGCGCGAGGGCGGCGAACAGCAGCGCCCCCCCCAGCGTGCCCGCGGCCAGAACCCCGAGCATTCCGAAACTGCCGATCCCCTCGGCCACGAACTTGCCGAGCGCGAGCAGGAGCGCGGCGGCGAAGGCTGCGTGAAGGGGGCCGCCATGCACGACGGGATAGAATGCGAAGCGCAGCCACAGCGAAGGGTCCACGCCCCGCATGGCATAGTCGAGCACCCGCGGCGACACTGCGAAGCGGTCCACCAGCGCGGCGCGCCAGCCGATCGCCTCTGGCCCGCCCAGAAGGCCCCATTGCCCGAGCGCCAGCACCCCCTCCACCGCGGCCAGTCCAAGGGCCAGCACGATCACGGCCCCCGGCAACGGGCCGATGGCGTTCGCGCCCGGTTCGGGCGGCGGCAGGGGACGCTGGAAGGACCGGGCCACGGGACTCTCCTCGTCTCTGGCGGCTGATGCGGTTGACGCTGTGCAGCCCCCCCGATAATCGACCGGGACCGTCAAGGCCAGCCGGACAATCCTTCATGACACAGAGCCGCTTCGCCCCGCGCGTCTTTTCGGGCATCAAGCCTTCGGGGGGGCTCACGCTCGGCAACTATCTGGGCGCGATCCGGCGCTTCGTCGAGGTCCAGGACGAAGGCCGGTTCGAGACCATCTACTGCGTCGTGGATCTGCATGCGATCACCGTCTGGCAGGACCCGGCCGAGCTGCGCGCCGCCACGCGCGAGGTGGCGGCGGGTTTCCTGGCCGCCGGCATCGACCCCGAGCGCAGCATCCTCTTCAACCAGTCGCAGGTCTCGGCCCATGCCGAGCTGGGCTGGATCTTCAACTGCGTCGCGCGCATGGGCTGGATGGGCCGGATGACGCAGTGGAAGGACAAGGCCGGCAAGAATGCCGAGGCCCAGTCGCTGGGCCTGTTCGCCTATCCGTCGCTGATGGCGGCGGACATCCTGCTCTATCATGCCACCCATGTCCCCGTGGGCGAGGACCAGAAGCAGCATGTGGAGCTGACGCGCGACATCGCCGCCAAGTTCAACCACGACTACGGGGTGGACTTCTTCCCCCTGCCCGAGCCGGTGATCGAGGGGCCGGCCATGCGCGTGATGAACCTGCGCGACGGCACGAAGAAGATGTCGAAATCCGGCGAATCCGACATGGAGCGGATCAACCTGACCGACGATGCCGACACCATCGCGCGCAAGTTCCAGAAGGCCCGCACCGATGCCGCGCCCCTGCCCGAGACGGTGGCGGGTCTCGAGGGGCGGCCCGAGGCGAAGAACCTCGTGGAAATCTATGCCGGCCTGGCCGGAATCACCCCGCAGGCGGTGCTCGACCGGCATGGCGGTCAGGGCTGGGGGGCGTTCAAGCCCGCCCTCGCCGAGCTGGCGGTGGAGACGCTCTCGCCCATCTCGGCCGAGATGGCGCGGCTGGTGGCCGACCCGGCCGAGATCGACCGTCTGCTGGCCCGTGGGGCCGAACGCGCCCGTGCCATCGCCCAGCCGATCCTCGAGCGCACCTTCGAGATCGTCGGCATGATCCGGAGCTGACAGGGGGCCCGGCCGGGGCGGGACAGCGGCAGGAACGCCAGGCCGCGCCCCAACCCGTTGCAACGGGGCGCCTCTTGCGACAGTCTTCCCTGATGGCCAACCGGGAGGGGCGCCTTGCGGAAGTTCCTCGTCGTGCTCGACGACACGCGCGAATGCCTCAATGCGATGCGCTATGCGGCGATGCGCGCCGCCAGGACCGGCGGCGGGGTGCAGGTCCTGGCGATCATCGAACCCACCGAATACGGCGCCTTTGTCGGCGTCAGCGACATCATGCGCGAGGAAGCGCGCGAGCGCATCGCCGTGCATTTCGACGTCTTCGCCAAATGGATGCGCGACCGGCAGGGCATCGACCCCGAGCTGGTGATCCGCGAGGGCGAGCCGGTGCCCGAGATCCTCGCCCAGCTGCGCGAGGATCCGCAGATCGCGATCCTCGTCCTCGGAGCGGGAAGCGATTCCAAGGGGCCCGGTCCGATCGTCACGGCGCTGACGCGGCAGGCCGGAAGCCTGCCCGTGCCGATCACCATCGTTCCGGGCGATCTGTCCAAGGAGCGGCTGGAGGAGATCACCTGAGATGGACAGGGCCGCAAGGGCAGCCGCCAGCGCCGGAGAGGGGCCCGATCCGCCGCTGCCCCTGCCCCCCTTCGACCGCCGATACGCCCTGGCGATGCTGCTGGCCGTACCGGTCCTGGCGGGTCTCGTTCTGGGCCTGTCGCTGGCCGGGCGGCCGCTGGCGGGCTGGGCCCTGGGGCTTGGGCTCTACTGGGCGATCATGGGGGCGGCGCTCAGGGCCTGGGCAGATCCCGACTGGCTGCGCGAGTGGCTTGCGGCGCGCTGGCCGGGCTGGGGGATCGCGCTGCTGCTCGCCCTGCCGGGCATGGTCCTGGGCGCGATGGTCCTGCGGATGCTCGGGCAGGATCCGCTGCCGCCGCATCTGCTGATCCTTGCCGGGCTCATGGCCGCCGCCAATGCCACGCTCGAGGAGCTGTTCTGGCGCGGCGCGATGATCCCCGATCCCACACCGCGCATGGCGGCGCTCTCGCTCGGCCTGTTCACGGGGGCGCATCTGGTCTGGGTTGCCGCGATCGGCCTTCAGACGGGCGCGCCCCCCCTGGGCACCCCTGGCGGGGGCCCTGGCCCTGGGCGGGGTCTGGACGGCGGCGCGCCTTGTCACCGGCACCGTCGGGGCAGGCGTCCTGAGCCATGCCGCCTTCAACCTGTTCGCCTTTGCCCAGATCCTCGCGCTCAACAGCTGACGGATGGGACGGAGGACCTCAGACGGATGCCCGCACCCAGCCGTTGCCGGACAGGCGGCAAGGTGCTTGAATCAGGCAATCGGTCCGGGATCCGGTCTCATGCGCCGCCTCGTCCTGCTGATCTTCTGCGGTCTGCTGCCGCTTGCTGCCGCGGCCCAGGGGGTGCGGGGCTTCGACGCGACCGCGCTGCCCGACCAGGACGCGCGCTTCCTGCAGGCGGCGCTGGTGTGGTCGGGGGACTATGCGGGGCTGACCGACGGCGACTGGGGCGCGCGCAGCCGGGCGGCGCTCGCGGCCTTCGTCGGGCGGCGGGGCGGCGATCCCAGCGCCCCCCGCGAGGCCGACCTGCGCGCGCTGCTCGAACCCTTCGCGCGCGAGGTGGCGGCGAACGGCTGGACGGTGCTGAACCTCGACGGGATCACGGTGATGGTGCCCGTCGCGCGGCTCGGGCCGGCGCGGGAGGAGGAGTTCACCATCGAATACCGCTCGCGCGATGGCGGGCTGGTGTTCCGCGTGCTGTTCGACGGCATGGCGGCCACGGCCGACATGCACGACTGGATGGTGACGGCCCATGCCGGGCCGGAGGAGCCCTACTATTCCTGGCGCGACGACCGGCTGATCTCGGCCGTGACGCTGGCCAACGGCAGGCGGGTCTATCTGCGCTCGTTTATCCTGGACGGATGGTCCATCTCGATGCAGGTGATCGCGATGCCGGCCGAGCGGCGGCGGCTCGAACTCATCGCCTCGTCGATGCAGTGGGGGAGCGCGCCGGAGTTGGCCCCCCGCCGCGGCGGGGTGCTCGACCGCATCCTGTTTCCGCCCCCGCCGCCCGCACCCCGCCAGCTGCCTCCGCCCCCGGTCGCCGCCCCCGCCCCCGCGCCTGCGCCCGGGCCGGGTGCCGCCCCTCTGCCCGGGCGGCTCATCGGGATGGGGACGGGCTTCTTCGTCAATGCAACCGACATCGTGACGGCCGAGCATGTCATCGAGGGTTGCGGGAGGCTCCGGCTCGAGGACGGCACGCCCCTGTCGGTGCTGGCGGCGGACCCGGTGCTCGACCTTGCGGTGCTGGCCTCCGGGCGGCGATCGGCGCGCTGGCTGCCGATCCGGCCCGATCTCGTGCCCCGTCTGGGGCAGCCGGCCTATGCGCTGGGCTATCCCTACCGCGACCTGGCGGTGATGGCCGATCAGGGGGTGGTCATCACCGGGGGCAACATCAGCGCCCTGCCCCGCGTGGCCGATGCCACCTCGCGCATCATGCTCTCGGCGCCGGTCCAGCCCGGCAACTCGGGCGGGCCGCTTCTGGCGCGCGACGGGCTGGTGCTGGGCGTCGTCGTGGCGCGCCTGGCCGAGGACTATGTGCTCGACCGGACGGGGACGCTGCCGCAGAACATGAACTATGCCACCTCGGTCGAGCGCCTCGTGCCCTTCCTCGAGGCGGCCGGCGTGGCCCTGCCGGCGGCGCCCAAGCAGACGCGGTGGAATCTGTCCGACGCCCTTCCCGAGGCGGTGGCGGAGGCGGTGGTCCTGATCGTCTGTCACGCCGATTAGAACGGTTCCAAATCTTGACGGGGGCGCGCGGCAGGCGCATATCGGTAGCCTGATCGCGAAAGGGGGGTTGCGCCCATGTTCATCCAGACCGAATCGACGCCGAACCCCGCCACGCTCAAGTTCCTGCCGGGCGAAGCGGTACTGGGCCGGGGCACCGCCGACCTCACCAGCCCCGAGGCCGCCGCGGCAAGCCCCCTGGCCCGCCGCATCTTTGCCGTGGAGGGGGTGACGGCCGTCTTCCTGGGGGCCGATTTCGTCACCGTGACCAAGGCGCCGGAGGCGGAATGGGAACATCTGAAGCCCGCGATCCTGGGCGCGATCATGGATCACTACCAGTCCGGAGAGCCGGTCATGGACGGGCCCCAGCAGGCCGCCCATGCCGAGGCGGATGGTCCCGACGCCGCCATCATCGAGCAGATCAAGGAGCTTCTCGATACCCGCGTGCGCCCGGCCGTGGCGCAGGACGGGGGCGACATCACCTTCCGCGGCTTCGAGCGGGGCGTGGTCTATCTGCACATGAAGGGGGCCTGCGCCGGTTGCCCCTCCTCGACCCTGACGCTGAAGATGGGCATCGAGAACCTGCTGCGCCACTACATCCCCGAGGTGACCGAGGTCCGGCCCGTGGCCGCCTGAGCGCATCGCCGGGGCTCGCTGCCGACGCACCATGGACAGGCCGCTTCTCCTCGCCTTCGACACATCGGCCGCGCATTGCGCGGCCGCGCTGCTTTCGGACGGGCAGGTGCTCGCCGAAGCCCATGAGGCGATGGCCACCGGGCAGGCAGAACGGCTGTTCCCGATGCTTGAGGCGTTGCTGACCGAAGGCGGGGCAGGCTGGCGCGATCTCGCCGGGATCGGGGTGGGCACCGGGCCGGGGAACTTCACCGGCGTGCGTCTGGCCGTCGCTGCGGCGCGCGGACTGGCGCTAGGCCTGGGCATCCCGGCCGTCGGCATCAGTGCCTTCGAAGCGCTGGCTTGGGGGCGCGGGGATGTCCTTGCGGTGCGGGATGCGCGGCTGGGGGCCGTGCATCTGCAGGGCTTCGGCGCAGGGGCCTTCGGCCCGGTGACGGTCCCTCTGGACGGCCCGCTGCCGCCGGTCCCGCCCGGCCTGGCCGTGGTGGGCGATCTGGCCCCGGAGGTGGCGGCGCGCTGCGGCGGACGGGCCGAGGCGCCCCTTCTGCCGCTGGCGGTGGCCATCGGACGGCTTGCGCTGGAGCGGCTCGGTCCGGATGTCCCGCGCCCGGCCCCCCTCTATCTGCGTCCGGCCGATGCCGCCCCCGCGCGCGAGGCGCCTCCGGCCATCCTGCCCGGATGAACCCCGAGGCCCTGGCCCGGCTGCATGCGGCGGCGGGTCTGCCCGAACGGCCCTGGAGCGCGGCCGAATTCGCCGCCCTGCTCGCCGCGCCGGGGATGCTGCTTCTGGGCGACGACCGGGCCTTCCTGCTGGCGCGGATCGCCGCGGACGAGGCCGAGCTGCTGATGCTGGTCACCCATCCGGCGCATCGGCGGCAGGGCCTGGCCCGCGGGCTGATCAGGGCCTTCCTGCGCGAGGCGGCAGCCCGGGGGGCGGCGCGTGCCTTCCTCGAGGTGGCCGAGGACAATGCCGCGGCGCGCGCTCTCTATGCCGCGGAGGGCTGGACGCTGGCCGGGCGGCGTCCGGGCTATTACCGGCGGCCGGGGCTGCCGGCCGCGGCGGCCATCCTCCTGCGGCACGAGCTGATCTGACGATCTGCCCCTGCGTCGCGGGCAACCGGGGCGGAGATTCCAGTTGACCATGCCCCCAGCCCATTGCTTGTTAGGCGGCAGTCGCAGGGGCACGCATGCCCCTTCGCCCGACAACAGGGATGGGAGACCCATGACGAAGCTTTCGACCTTCCTCGGTGCTGCCGCATCGGTCGCGCTGATGGCCGGAGCGGCGCTGGCCGAAGGACCCGCCGTGATCTTCGACCTCGGCGGCAAGTTCGACAAGTCCTTCAACGAGAGCGCCTATAACGGCGCCCAGCGCTGGGCTGAGGAGACGGGCCAGTCCTATGCCGAGTTCGAGCTGACCGCCGAGGCCCAGCGCGAACAGGCCATCCGCCGCTTCGCCGAACAGGGCTACAGCCCCATCATCATGGTGGGCTTCATGTCCGCCACGCCGCTGAGCCAGATCGCCCCCGAATATCCGGAGACGAAGTTCGTCATCGTCGATGCGGTCGTGGATGCGCCGAATGTCCGTTCGGTCGTCTTCAACGAACATGAGGGCAGCTATCTTGTCGGCATGCTGGCCGCGATGGCGTCGGAATCGGGGACGGTGGGCTTCATCGGCGGCATGGACATCCCGCTGATCCGCAAGTTTGCCTGCGGCTATGCCCAGGGCGTCAAGGCGGTGAACCCGGATGCGACGATCATCGCCAACTTCACCGGCACGACCCCCGCCGCCTGGAACGACCCCGCCCGCGGATCCGAGCTGACGCTGGCGCAGATCGGCCAGGGGGCGGATGTGGTCTATGCCGCGGCCGGCGGCACCGGGGTCGGCGTGCTCCAGACCGCGGCCGACAACGACATCCTGTCGATCGGCGTGGACAGCAACCAGAACTATCTCCATCCCGGCGAGGTGCTGACCTCCATGGTCAAGCGCGTGGACAACGCCGTCTACGAAGCGATGGCCGCCGGTGCGGATGTCGAAACCGGGGTGGTCGTCATGGGCGTGGCCAATGACGGTGTGGGCTATGCCCTCGACGAGCACAACGCCTCGCTGATCACCGAGGAGATGAAGGCCGCCGTGGATGCGGCCGCTGCACAGATCGCCAGCGGGGAACTCGTCGTGCACGACTACATGACCGACGAGACCTGCCCGGCGCTGACCTTCTGACCTGCCGCGCAGGACGACCAGGGGGCCGCGCGCGATCCGCGCGGCCCTTCTTGCAAGCCGGAAGACGCCCCCCATGCCCGATCCCGTTCCTGCCATCGAACTGCGCGGCATCTCCAAGGCCTTCGGACCCGTGCAGGCCAACAAGGACATCAGCCTGCGGGTCATGCCCGGCACCATCCACGGCATCATCGGCGAGAACGGGGCCGGCAAGTCGACTTTGATGTCGATCCTCTACGGCTTCTACCGTGCCGATCGGGGCGAGATCCTGATCAATGGCCGGCCCACCGCCATTCCCGACAGTCAGGCCGCGATCCGTGCCGGCATCGGCATGGTGTTCCAGCATTTCAAGCTGGTCGAGAACTTCACCGTGCTCGAGAATGTCATCCTCGGCGTCGAGGACGGGCCGCTGCTGCGGCCCTCGCTGGCCAAGGCGCGGGCCGAGCTGAAGGCCCTGGCCGAGGAATACGAGCTCGAGGTCGATCCCGACGCCATCATCGAGGACATCGGGGTCGGCCTCCAGCAGCGGGTGGAGATCCTCAAGGCGCTCTACCGCAAGGCCGACATCCTGATCCTCGACGAGCCGACGGGCGTCCTGACCCCGGCCGAGGCGGATCACCTGTTCCGCATCCTGCGCAACCTCCAGGCACAGGGAAAGACGATCATCCTGATCACCCACAAGCTGCGCGAGATCATGGAGATCACCGACCGCGTCAGCGTCATGCGCCGCGGCGAGATGGTCGCCCATTTCCGCACCGCCGAGACCTCTCCGCCCGAACTGGCCGAGGCGATGGTCGGCCGCAAGGTGCTGCTCGAGGTGGACAAGACCCCCGCCCGTCCCGGTGCCCCGGTGCTCGAGGTGGAGAATCTCCGCGTCGTCGATGCCAAGGGGGTGGAACGGCTGCGCGGCATCTCCTTCCGGCTGCATGCCGGAGAGATCCTCGGCATCGCGGGGGTGGCGGGCAACGGCCAGTCCGAGCTGCTGGAGGTGCTGGGCGGCACGATGAAGGCGACGGGAAGCGTGCGCCTGAAGGGGCAGGCTCTCGACATCTCGGGCAATGCGCTGGGCCGGGCGCGGCGTGACAGCGGCATCGCCCATGTCCCAGAGGACCGGCAGACGCGCGGACTGATCCTCGATTTCGCGGCCTGGGAGAATGTCGCCCTCGGCTATCATCACCGGCCGGCCTATGGCAGCGGGACACGGCTCGACCTGGCGGCGATGCAGGCCGATGCCCGCGACAAGATGCAGCGCTTCGATGTCCGTCCGCCGGACCCTTTCCTGGCGGCCAAGAGCTTCTCGGGCGGCAATCAGCAGAAGATCGTCGTCGCGCGCGAGATCGAGAGCGCGCCGGATCTGCTGCTGATCGGCCAGCCCACGCGGGGCGTGGACATCGGCGCCATCGAGTTCATCCACAAGCAGATCGTCAGCCTGCGCGACCGCGGCTGTGCGATCCTGCTCGTCTCCGTGGAACTTGACGAGATCCTGTCGCTGTCGGACCGCATTGCCGTGATGTTCGACGGGCGCATCATGGGCGAACGCGAGGCGGCGCGCACCGATGCGCGCGAGCTCGGCCTGCTGATGGCGGGCGTCGCCGATACGGCCGCAGGGAGGGCTGCCTGACATGGACCGCATGCCGCGCTGGGCCGACCTGATCCTGGTGCCGCTGATCTCGATCCTGCTGGCCGGACTGATCTCGGGTGTCGTGATCCTCGCCATCGGCGAGAATCCGCTTCGGGCCCTGGGAATCATGGTCTCGGGGGCGGTGGGCTCCACCTATGCCTGGGGCTACACGCTGTATTACGCGACCAACTTCATCTTCACCGGCCTTGCCGTGGCGGTGGCGATGCATGCGCGGCTGTTCAACATCGGCGCCGAGGGGCAGGCGACGTGGGGGGGCCTCGGCATCGCGCTGGTGGCGCTCTACCTGCCCTGGCCGCACTGGACGCTGGCGATGCTGGGCTCTGCGGTGGCGGCCGCCCTGTTCGGGGCGGCCTGGGCGGCGATCCCGGCCCTGCTGCAGGCCAGACGGGGCAGCCACATCGTCATCACGACGATCATGTTCAACTTCATCGCCGCCGCCCTGCTGAACTGGCTTCTGGTCGGCCCGCTCAAGCCCGCGGGCACCATGGAGACGGCCACCGCCCCCTTCCCGCCGGCGACGCATATCCCCTCCTTCCGCGACATGTTCTCCTTCGGGGAGACGATCCTCTTCCGCTCTACCCCCGCCAACATCGCCTTCTTCGTCGCCGTGGCGGCCTGTGTCGCGGTCTGGTGGCTGATCTGGCGCACGCGGCTCGGCTACGAGATCCGTGCCTTCGGCCATTCCGAAGGCGCAGCCCGCTATGCCGGGATCGACGCCACGCGCATCATCATGGTGACCATGCTGATCTCGGGCGGGCTGGCGGGGCTGATGGCCGTCAACAACACCCTGGGCTATTCGGAACGGCTGATCCTCAATGCCGTGGAGGGGGCCGGCTTCATCGGCATCGCGGTGGCGCTGATGGGCCGGGCGCATCCCTTCGGCGTGTTCCTCGCCTCGATCCTCTTCGGGATCCTCTATCAGGGCGGGGGAGAGCTGCAATTCGCCCTCGGCATCCCGCGCGAGATGATCCTCGTGATCCAGGCGCTGGTGATCCTCTTCACCGGGGCGCTCGACAACATGGTGCGCATGCCGGTCGAGATGATCTTCGCCGAGCGCCGCCGTGCCCGCGCCCCGATCGCCGCCCCCGGCCCCGCGAGGTCTTCGCCGGGGCATATGACGCCCCCTTCGGACCCCGGCAAGCCGGCGGAGTGACGCGATGGACTGGACCACGATCCTTCTGCTGCTCGATTCGACGCTGCGGACGGCCTCGCCGCTGCTGCTGGCCTGTCTGGCCGGCCTGTTCTCCGAACGCGCGGGCATCTTCGACATCGGCCTCGAAGGAAAGATGCTCGTCTCGGCCTTTCTCGCGGCGGGTTTCGCCTATGCAACAGGGTCGGCCTGGCTAGGCCTGCTGGTGGGGATTGCGGGGGCGCTCCTCCTTTCGGCGGTGCACGGGCTGGCCTCGATCACCTTCCGCGGCAATCAGCTCATCTCCGGCGTGGCGATCAATTTCCTCGCCGCCGGGCTGACCGTCGTCATCGCCGAACGCTGGTTCCGCCAGGGCGGGCGCACCCCGCAACTGGACAGCGGCAGCCGCTTTACCGAGATCACCCTGCCCCTGGCCGAGACGATCCGCCCCGTGCCGGTGCTGGGGCCGATCTATGCGCAGGTCGTCTCGGGTCACACGATCCTCGTCTATGCAGCCCTTCTGGCGGTGCCGCTGAGCTGGTGGGTCCTGTTCCGCACCCGTTTCGGCCTGCGCCTGCGCGCGGTGGGCGAGAACCCGGCCGCGGTGGACACAGCGGGCGTGTCGGTGGCGCGGCTGCGCTATGCCGCCGTCGCCATCGCGGGCCTGCTCTGCGGCATCGCCGGGGCCCAGCTCTCGACCGCCGAGCCGGCGGCAGGCTTCGTCCGCGACATGACGGCAGGACGCGGCTATATCGCGCTGGCCGCACTGATCTTCGCCAAATGGCGCCCCTGGGCGGCGCTTTGGGCCTGCCTGCTGTTCGGCTTCTTCCAGGCGCTCGAGGCGCGACCGGACATCTTTGTCCGCCTGTTCGACCTGCGCGTGCCATCGGCCCTGCTGTCGGCCCTGCCCTATGTGCTGACCGTGATCATCCTTGCCGGATTCGTCGGCCGCGCGATCCCGCCCCGCGCGGGCGGGCAGCCCTATGTGAAGGAGCGCTGAGCATGACCCCTAGCGCCGAGGATCTTGCCGCGCTGATCCGCAGCCGCGCCGGCGATACGCCGGTGCGCATTGGCCTCGTGCTGGGCTCGGGCCTCGGGGGGCTCGCGGCCGAGGTGGAGGGCATCGCCATCCCCTATGCCGATCTGCCCGGCTTTCCCCATGCGGGCGTATCGGGACACAATCCCAACCTGCATGTCGGCCTGCTCGAGGGGGTCCGCGTCGCCGCCTTCGGCGGGCGAGCCCATTACTACGAATCGGGTAACCCGGCCGCCATGCGCCTGCCGCTGGAGGTGCTGCGCGCGCTCGGGGCCGAGGCGGTGATCCTGACCAATGCCGCCGGGAGCCTCCGCTCCGACATGCCGCCCGGATCGGTCATGCTGCTGTCCGACCACATCAACATGGCAGGCGCCAATCCCCTGATCGGCGAGCCGACGGATGCCCGCTTCGTCCCCCTGACCGATGCCCATGACCCCGCCCTGCGCGCGCGCCTGCGGGCCGCCGCCGCGGCCGAGGATGTCCATCTGCACGAAGGCGTCTATGTCTGGTGGTCCGGCCCCTCCTTCGAGACGCCGGCCGAGATCCGCATGCTGCGCGGCTTCGGGGCCGATGCCGTGGGGATGTCCACCGTGCCCGAGGTGATCCTGGCACGGTTCCTCGGCCTGCGTGTCGCTGCCCTGTCGGTCGTCACGAACATGGCGGCGGGTCTCTCGGACGAGGCGATCAGCCACGAACACACCAAGGCGATGGCCCCCCTCGGGGCTGCCAAGCTCGGCCGGGTGCTGCGCCGGATGCTGCGCGACATGGCCTGACGCGGCGGAGGCTCGCCCCGGCCGGATCGGGCGCCCCTCTGGCCACAGGGTCTGTCCGGCATCGCCGCAGCAGGCCTCGCCGCAGCGGGGCGGCAGGTGTCTCGGGACAGGGCAAAAATCTCCGTGCGCAACGGTCGTGACCGGTTGGCTTTCGCGCCTGACCGGTGTGTCCTAGGACAGTGCGCGGAGGAGCCCCATGCAGTTCTACCTCCCCATTGCCGAGGTCTCCGTCAACGCCATCCTCCTTCTGGGGATCGGCGGTCTGGTCGGCGTGCTGTCAGGCCTCTTCGGGGTGGGGGGCGGTTTCCTGATCACGCCGCTGCTGCTGCTTGTCGGGATTCCTCCCGCGGTGGCGGTGGCGACTTCGGCCAATCAGATCGTCGCCTCTTCCTTCTCGGCGCTGCTGGCGCATCTGCGCCGGCGGACGGTGGATCTCTGGATGGGGACGGTGCTGCTGATCGGCGGGCTGCTCGGATCGGCCTTGGGTCATGCTCTTCAACCTGCTGCTGCGGCGCGGCCAGATCGATCTGCTGGTGAAGCTCTGCTATGTGGTCTTCCTCGGCTCGGTGGGCGGGCTGATGCTGTGGGAAAGCCTGCGGGCAAGCTGGCGCGCCAGGCAGGGCATCCCGGCCCGGCGGCGGCGGCATCTGTGGGTTCATGCCCTGCCCTTCAAGACGCGATTCCGCGTCTCGGGGCTCTACATCTCGGTCATCCCGCCCCTGGGCGTCGGCCTCATGGTGGGCGTGCTGTCGGCGGTGATGGGAGTGGGGGGCGGCTTCATCATGGTGCCGGCGATGATCTATCTGCTGGGCATGCCCACGCGGGTCGTGGTCGGCACCTCGACCTTCCAGATCATCTTCGTCACCGCCTTCACGACCTTTCTCCATGCCGTCACCAACGGCACGGTGGACATCCTGCTGGCCCTGATGCTGATCGCGGGCGGGGTCGTCGGCGCGCAACTGGGCGCCAGTCTCGGCACGGGCCTGAAGCCCGAGAGGCTGCGGATCCTGCTGGCGCTGCTTGTGCTGGCCGTCTGCCTGCAGCTGATGTTCACGCTGCTGCTGCCACCGGCCGATCCCTTCACGGTGACAGGGCCATGATGCGATGGCTTCTGGCGAGCCTCCTGCTGCTGCTGCCCGCCGCGACGAGTCGGGGCGAGGAGATCGTCCTGGGCCTGTCGCAGGACGAGGTGGCGATCACCGCCACCTTCGACGGCTCCGACATCCTCATCTTCGGCGGCGTCCGACGCGACAGGATTCCGCCGCCCGGCACGGCCCCGCTCGAGGTGATCGTCACCGTCTCGGGGCCGATGGAGCGCCTGACCGTCCGCCATGCCGAGCGCCGCTTCGGGATCTGGATGAACACCTCCGCGGTGCGGGTGAATGCCGCACCCTCCTTCTATGCCGTCGCCACCACCGGACCCCTGGACGAGATCCTGACCGAGACCGAGAATCTGCGCCATTCCGTCTCCATCCCGCGGGCGATCCGCGCCATCGGCAACGATGTGGGCAACCGCGACGACTATCTCGAGGCGCTGATTCGCCTGCGCATGGAACAGGGGGCCTATGTGCTTCTCGAAGGGGGCGTGGACTTCGCCGAGCAGACCCTGTTCCGCACCCGTATCGGCCTGCCGGCCAATCTCACCGAGGGGCGCTATCCCACACGCATCTTCCTCACCCGCAACGGCGAGGTGGTGGACCTTTTCGAAACCGCGATCGAGGTGCGCAAGGTGGGGCTCGAACGCTGGCTCTTCGCCCTTTCGCGCGAACAGCCGGTGGCCTATGGGCTGCTGGCGCTGCTGCTGGCCATCGCCGCCGGCTGGGCGGCCTCTGCCGCCTTCCAGGTCGTGCGACGCTGAAGGCCCGCAGCCGCTCTTTCGCCCTTGCGTCAGGAACGTATCCACCGCTGGCGTGCCGGGGGGGGATGCGGCTAGCCTGCCTCCATGCCCGCGGCGGGCCGGCGCCCGCCGCGTCGGATGTGGAACCCTTTTCCCGGGAGGATGACCGTGGGACATCAATGGATCATCGGGGTTCTCGAGGATCTTCGCAGCTATGCCGCCCTCAACGGCCTGACCGCGCTGGCCGCCGCGCTCGAGCAGACAGGCCATCTCGCCAGGCAGGAGATCGCGGCGGCAGGAGCCCGCGCAGCGGACGCGCCGGGGGCCCCGGCCGGCGAGGGAGGATGGACACAGACGGCAGCTCTGGGCCGCCCCCCCGCCGCGGCCACGGGGGACAGGGCGCGCGTCCCCTGATCGCCCGCTGCACGCGAACAGGGAGAGGGGGGAACAGGCGGGCCGGCGCCTCTGGCCCCCTTCCCTCGGCCCGGCTAGGGTGCCCGCATGCCTGCCCTGCCCGTCCTCTCCCCCGACCAGAAGGCTGCCTGGTCCGCGATTGTCCAGCTCCTGCGCGGGGCGGGTGTGGATCTCGAAGGGGGCCATGCCGCGCCCGCCGCTCCCGCCCGCCCCCGGACCCTGCTGGCCGTGACGGGGCGGGCGGGCTCGGGCAAATCGCTCCTGCTCGCGGCGATCGTGAAGGGGGCTGCGGGAGGCGGGTGTGGCGGTGGCTGCGCCCGATTGGGGTGGGCGCAAGAGGGACAGGCGCAGCCTGGCCGTTCTGGCCCCCACCAACAAGGCCGCTGCCGTGCTGCGCGCGCGCGGCGTGCCCGCGACCACGATCCACCGCATTCTCTACACCCCCGTCTATCACCCCGCCTATGAGAGGGTGGCCCGCTGGCTGGCCGGAGAAGGCGAACGTCCCGCCCCCGATCCCCTGACCGATGAGCAGCTCGACCGGGCCAAGGCCAGTCATGAGGCGCTGGGCTCGATCCCGGCCGCGCTGGCCGCGGCGGGTCTGCGGGGGACGGACTTCATCATCGGCTGGACCCGGCGTGAGGATCCCCTCGACATCGGCCTGGTGGACGAGGCCTCGATGCTCGATGCGCGGGCTCTGGCCGATCTGCAGGCGATCTTCCCCACGCTGCTGCTGTTCGGGGATCCGGCCCAGCTTCCCCCCGTGCAGGGACAGGGGGGCATGGTGTTCGAGACGCTGCCCCCCGGTCAGAGATGCCATCTGTCGCGCATCCACCGGCAGGAGGCCGACAGCCCCATCCTCGAGCTGGCCGAGGCGCTGGGCGATCCCGATCTGGACTTCGCGGATTTCGAGGCCCTGCTGCGTGATCTGGCCGCGCGCGACCCCCGCGTGACGGTGGCCGACCGCGCCGAGGCCGCCCTGATGGCCCGCTCGCCCATGCTGGTGTGGCGCAATGCCACGCGCATCCGCCTGATCCATGCCTGGCGGCAGGCCTATGGCGCCCCCGAGGATGCGCTGCTGCCGGGCGAACCGCTCGTCTGCGACGGGATCGAGCTGCCCCTGAAGCATCGCCAGCAGCGCTTCAAGCTCGAGGCGCGGGGCCTCGTGAAGGGGGGCGCAGGTGATCTATCTCGGCCCCGGCAGCCGCCCCGGCTTCTCGCGGCTTCATGTCGTGGGCGCCGAAGAGCCGCAGATCGGCGTCGCCTCGATCATCCGCATCGAGAAGGAGGGCGAGGAGGAGCCCTTCATCCCCTATGCCGCCCGCATGGGGGCCACCTTCCTGCACGGCGCGGCGGTGACGATCCACAAGGCGCAGGGAAGCCAGTGGGACAGCGTGCAGGTCTTTGCCCCCGATCTCTGGGCGGCGGCCCGCTCGGGCCGATCGGAGGCGGGTCAGCCCCTGTGGAAGCGGCTGGCCTATGTCGCCATCACCCGCAGCGCGCGCGATCTGCGCTGGGTGGTGCGCAACCGCCTGGCCCGACCCGAGGCGCCGCTGACCGTGGAAGACCTGGCCCGCCCGGGCGCCCTGGCGCTGGAGGAGGCCTGAGCCCCCGGATCGCCCCTCAGAGCGAGCCGAGCTTCAGATCGGGGGAGTAGACGGCCTCCACCTCCTTCACGACCGCCTGCCCGCAGCGCATCACGCCGCGCGCGGCATCGAAGGCATAGACGGGGGGGCCGTAAAGCTCCCACCCTTTGGACAGCGCCTCGGTCACCTTGTGGCAGAAGGCGGCGGTGTCGTCCTCGGTCAGAAAGCGATAGGCTCGCATCAGGCCACCCCCCCGAAGGGCCAGGGGCCGATCCAGCCATGGATCGCCCCGACCGCGGCATAGACCAGAACCGCGCCCGCCAGGGCACCGATCTCGCGCCCGGGCGTGACGGGGACGGCAGGCACGCCGGCCCGGGCGGGGCCTGCGCGCTCGATGAGCAGGATCTCCAGGACGGCCCAGAGCCCGAGCCCGCCAAACAGCACCACCGAGGGCGCATCCCCGTTGACGAGCAGATGGGCCACCGCCCAGAGGATCACCGCCGTCAGCTGCGGGTGCCGGTAGCGCTGGGCCAGCCAGGTCTTCATCCCCGAGGCCGCAAAGAGGTAGAAGGCCACCAGCACCAGAAGATTGTTGATCCCCGTCAGCGCCGGCCCGGCCGTCCACCAGATCTCCGACGGGATCCAGGCCCGATAGCCCACCACCATCAGCCCGATCGAGACGAGCAGCGCCAGCGCCACGGCGCCCTTGCCTGCATCGCCCATCCGTGCCCGCTGTTCCGGCGCAAGGCGCCTGAACAGATGCGCGCCGCTCCACAGCAGCAGACCCAGAATCAGCCAGATCATCGCGTTCCTCCGAGGCCGTGGCCGACACAGCATGCCGCCCCCCGGGGCCGGCATGCAACCGCTCCCTGCGGGATTCCCCCGCCGCAACGACGGGGGTGGGGCGGCCCTGCGTCGCATCCCCATCCGATCCCCCTGCGGGTCATCCCCTCTGCGGGGGGAGCCGGCCGCCCGTGCCGCCGGCCGCCATGCGCCGGCCCGCCGGCCGATCGCCCCTGGTGGCGCCACCGGCGCTTGCACCGCACGGGGGGATTGCCTAGGCACAGGCGCGAGACGCTCCCGCGGAAGGAACCCCGTCATGGCCAGACCCAAGATCGCCCTTGTCGGCGCCGGACAGATCGGTGGCACGCTCGCCCATCTTGCGGCACTGAAGGAACTGGGGGACATCGTCCTCTTCGACATTGCCGAAGGCATTCCCCAGGGCAAGGCGCTGGACATCGCGCAATCCGGTCCTTCGGCCGGTTTCGATGCCATCCTGAAGGGCGCCAATGCCTATGAGGAGATCGCCGGCGCCGATGTCTGCATCGTCACGGCGGGCGTGCCGCGCAAGCCGGGGATGAGCCGCGACGACCTTCTGGGCATCAATCTCAAGGTCATGAAGGCCGTGGGCGAAGGCATCCGCACGCATGCGCCGGACGCCTTTGTCATCTGCATCACCAACCCGCTCGATGCGATGGTCTGGGCCCTGCGCGAATTCTCTGGCCTGCCGCATGAACGGGTCTGCGGCATGGCCGGGGTGCTCGATTCGGCGCGCTTCCGGCATTTCCTCTCGGTCGAGCTCGGCGTCTCGATGCGTGATGTGACGGCCTTCGTGCTGGGCGGTCATGGCGACACGATGGTCCCCCTTGTGCGCTATTCGACGGTCGCCGGCATCCCGCTGCCCGATCTGGTGACGATGGGATGGCTGAAGCAGGACCGGCTTGATGCCATCGTCCAGCGCACCCGCGACGGCGGGGCCGAGATCGTCGGCCTACTCAAGACCGGATCGGCCTATTATGCCCCCGCCCAGTCCGCCATCGAGATGGCCGAAGCCTATCTCAAGGATCAGAAGCGCGTCCTGCCCTGTGCGGCCCATGTGCAGGGGGCGTATGGGGTGGACGGGCTCTATGTCGGCGTGCCGACGGTGATCGGCGCGGGCGGCATCGAGCGGGTGATCGAGATCGCCCTCTCGGAGGAGGAGAAGGCGATGTTCGACAAGTCGGTGGCGGCGGTCCGCGGCCTCGTGGAGGCCTGCAAGGGTATCGAACCCTCGCTGGCCGGCTGATCCGACCGTCCGGGAGGACCGTCTGGGAGGACCGTCTGGGCGGGCCGTCTGGGCGGGCCGGCCGGGCAGACCCATCGAGGCCGCGTTCAGGGCGGCTGGTCTTGTCCATGCGCCCGTTCCACGCGCATCCGGCGCCAAGCACGCAAGCGGTCGCGCAGACGGTCGGACCATCGGATCGGCCGTTCGCCCAGGGCATGGGCATCGAAGGCCGCCAGGGTGAGATCGATCCGCTCTCCCGGATAGATGCGGTCGAGGGCCGGGCGCGGATCGAAGGGCAGGCGCAGCAGCAGGCCCAGCGCCGTCAGCGCCTCCTCCTGTTCGGGGGTCAGGAACTTGGCCGCCCGCGTCAGCGCCTCGAGCCGGCGCTGGTCCCCCCCGGCCTCCCACACCGCGCGGAGCTGGGCCCGGCGGCCCGGCGCGGGAAAGTCCGGCCAGCCCGGCTGCTGGCGGATCTTGCGCTGCAGCTTGGCGATGTAATGGGCGGGGTGGCTCCATCGAAATGCAGCAGCGCCCCCCCGGGCAGAAGCCGCGACAGGACTGCCCTGCCCTCCTTGTCGGTCGGCTCATGCACCCCCATCCGCAACCCCCGGCCGGTGCGCACGAAGAACTTGGCCGCTCCGTTGCCGGCGATGCCGCGGTCGAGAAAGTCCAGTGCAGGCCCATAGATGCGTCGCAGGGCGGCCTCGCTGCCCCCCGGCGCCAGATCGCGGAACAGCCCGTCGAAGATCGTCTGCGGGGGGGCAGCCGTCCGCCAGACCCGGTCGAGCGGCGCCACGCCCAGGGCCATGACATCGGGCGGAGCGGCGGCGAGGGCCTCCAGAACCCGTCCGGCCTCCCACAGGAACTCGTCGGCATCGATATGGAGCAGCCAATCCACCCCGGTGGCTGCATAGGTGAGGGCGGCATTGCGGGCCTGCCGCTCCGGCGTCGGCCGGCGCAGGGCAAGGCCCTCCGGCGCCGGCTGATGGATGAGGCATCCCGGCGCCTGGGCAAGGCGGCGGGCCAGCCCCTCATCGGGGACATCGAGATGAAGGACGACCTCGCTCGCCCCGAGTGCGAGATGATGCGCCACGAAGGCCCGCAGCAGGGGCTCGGGTTCGTTGACGGTGGCAACCACACCCCATTTCATGGCTCCCCCCGCCTGGCTGTCATGAGTCCTGCTATCGGCCCCTGCGGCCGACCTCGCAAGGGGCGATCCCGGTCCCCGCCAGCAAGGCGTCATGGTCGATGGAGAGGGATCGGCCGGCAGGGGTGATTCGCTCTTGCGATGCGGGGCGGCAGGCGCGGCTGCGGGGGCGGCAGGCGCAGCGGCATTTCTGCGATCACACGCTTCCGGGCTGTGATCACAAGGGCGGGTTTTTGCCCATGCCATGCATTCTGCCCCTGTCCGCACGGCGTCGCCTGTGCTTTAGACGGCGCGGGCCAACGGGCGGGGAGACGCGCATGAACATCCACGAATACCAGGCCAAGGCGCTTCTGCGGGCTGCGGGCGCCCCCGTGGCCGAGGGACGCGCCGTGCTGCGGGCGGAGGAGGCCAAGGCAGCGGCCGGCCAGCTCGATGGCCCTATCTGGGTGGTCAAGGCGCAGATCCATGCCGGCGGGCGCGGCAAGGGCCGCTTCATCGAGGCGGATGCCGGAGAGAAGGGCGGGGTGCGCATCGCCCGTTCGGTCGAGGAGGCCGAGATGGAGGCCCGCCGGATGCTGGGCCGCACCCTCGTGACCAAGCAGACCGGAGAGGCGGGCAAGACCGTCAACCGCATCTACATCGAGGAGGGGTCCGAGATCGCGCGCGAGCTCTATGTCGCGCTGCTTCTGGACCGGGCGAGCGCACGCATCGCCTTCGTCGTCAGCCAGGACGGCGGCATGGACATCGAGGAGGTCGCCCATGCCACGCCGGAGCGGGTGCTGACCCTCACGGTCGATCCGGTCACCGGCTATCAGCCCTTTCACGGGCGGCGCATCGCCTATGCCCTGGGTCTCACCGGGGCGCAGGTGAAGCAATGCGTGGCGCTCATGGGCACGCTCTACCGCCTCTTCGTCGAGCGCGACATGGAGATGCTCGAGATCAATCCGCTGGTCGTCACGGCCGCGGGCAACCTGCTCTGCCTCGATGCCAAGATGGGCTTCGACAACAACGCCCTCTGGCGTCAGCCGGAGATCGCCGCCCTGCGCGACGAGAGCGAGGAGGATCCCAAGGAGCTGGCCGCCTCGAAATTCGATCTCAACTACATCGCCCTCGATGGCGAGATCGGCTGCATGGTCAACGGCGCCGGCCTCGCCATGGCGACGATGGACATCATCAAGCTTTACGGTGCCGAGCCCGCCAATTTCCTTGACGTGGGCGGCGGGGCGACGAAGGAGAAGGTGACCGAGGCCTTCAAGATCATCACCTCGGATCCCAATGTGAAGGGGATCCTGGTGAACATCTTCGGCGGCATCATGCGCTGCGACATCATCGCCGAAGGCATCATCGCCGCGGTGCGGGAGGTTGGGCTGAAGGTGCCGCTGGTGGTGCGGCTCGAAGGCACCAATGTGGATCTGGGCAAGAGGATCATCGCCGATTCGGGCCTCAACGTGATCGCGGCGGACGACCTTGACGATGCCGCGGCGAAGATCGTGAAGGCGGTGCGGGGATGAAGCGCGCTCTGCCTGTGATGATGCTGGCCGGCTGGTCGGGGATGGCGATGGCCCAGGATCCGATGCTGGGTTTTCTGGCACGGGGGACCGGGTGGACCGCCTCGATCCCGCGCGGGCCTATGCGGCCTGTGTCCTGGGCGGCACGGACCCCGCGGCGGTGGCGGCCCCGCTCGAGGATCTCGGCCTGACGCGGACCGAGACCGAAGACGGTATGATCGTCCTGTCCGCCGATGGTCTGCCCTATGCGATCACTGTTGACCCGGGCGAGGGCCACTGCGACGTCACCTCGGAATCCTTCGGCACGGATGTGGCGATGGGCAAGCTGATGATCGTGGGCGGAATGGCCGGATTCCAGGCTGACGACAGCGCCCCCTGCATCGCATTGCTGATCGCCGGGATCCGGGCCGAAGTGACCTCCTCGGGCAACGATCCGATCTGTTACGACGAAGCGACAAGCAACGTCCGCTTCACGCTGGCGGACGGGACGTGATGGACTGGTTCCGTGCCGGATATCAACGCGGGCGGGATCCTGCCGGATGCGGCACAGCGGATCGGCGTGGCCGCCCGGGATTGATTGCCGGCCTTATCATCGACACTTGCAGGAGGCCTCGATGGCCATTCTCGTCAATGCGACGACTCGCGTGATCTGCCAGGGCTTCACCGGCAGCCAGGGGACCTTCCATTCCGAACAGGCCATCGCCTATGGCACGAAGGTGGTCGGCGGCGTCACGCCCGGCAAGGGAGGCAGCGAGCATCTGGGCCTGCCCGTCTTCGACACCGTGCGCGAGGCGGTCGAACGGACCGGGGCGGATGCATCGGTCATCTATGTTCCCCCGCCCTTCGCGGCCGATTCGATCCTCGAGGCGATCGATGCCGGGATTCCCCTTGTCGTCTGCATCACCGAGGGCATCCCGGTTCTCGACATGATGCGGGTCAAGCGCGCCCTGCAGGGTTCGGCGACCCGGCTGATCGGCCCCAACTGTCCCGGCATCCTGACGCCGGGCGAATGCAAGATCGGCATCATGCCGGGTTCCATCTTCCGCCGGGGCAAGGTCGGCGTCGTATCGCGTTCGGGCACCCTGACCTATGAGGCCGTGAAGCAGACCACCGATGTCGGCCTCGGGCAATCCACCGCTGTGGGCATCGGCGGCGACCCCATCAAGGGGCTGGACCATGTCGATGTGCTCGAGATGTTCCTGGCCGACCCGGAGACGGAAGCGATCATCCTGATCGGCGAGATCGGCGGCACGGCCGAGGAGGACGCCGCGCAGTTCCTTGCCGACGAACGTCGGCGCGGCCGCTGGAAGCCCACGGCCGGCTTCATCGCCGGGCGCACCGCGCCCAAGGGGCGCCGGATGGGCCATGCCGGAGCCATCGTCTCGGGCGGCAAGGGCGATGCCGAAAGCAAGATCGAGGCCATGAAACAGGCCGGCATCGTCGTCGCCGACAGTCCGGCAGGCCTGGGCGAGGCGGTGCTGCGCGCGATGGGGCGGGACTGATGGGCCGGGGGGGTGCCAGGGTCCCCCTTCGCGATCCCCGCCCGCCCTCACCATGTCCCGACATGCCTTGCGCGATGCAGACGCCCCATCTCTCTTCGATCTCCGGATCCTTCCGCCGGTCTCATCCGAGGTGACCTCATGACCGACCGCCCGTCCAACGACCAGTTCCGCGCCTCTGCGCATCTTGCAGGGGTCAATGCCCCCTATGTGGAGGCGCTGCACGCGCGCTTTCAGCGGGATCCGTCCTCGCTGGATGCGTCCTGGCGCGATTTCTTCGCCGCGCTGCGCGAACCGGCAGCCCGGGGCCCCTCATGGGCGCGGTCCGACTGGCCCCCTGCCCCCGCGGACGAAATCACGGCCGCCCTCACCGGGGAATGGCCGCAGACCGCCCGGCAGATGGGGGACAGGCTGCGCGCGAAGGCGGCCGAAGGGGGCGCCACCCTGACAGAGGCACAGCTCCGTCAGGCGGTGCTCGACAGTTTGCGCGCTCTCATGCTGATCCGCGCCTATCGGATCCGGGGGCATCTCATCGCCGATCTCGACCCGCTCGGCCTGCGCCAGGAGGAGCCCCACCCCGAGCTCGACCCGGCCTCCTACGGTTTCACCCCGGCGGACATGGACCGGCCCATCTTCATCGACAACGTGCTCGGACTCGAGCATGCGACGATGCGCCAGATCCTCGAGATCGTGCGCCGCACCTATTGCGGCACCTTCGCGCTCCAGTTCATGCACATCTCCGACCCCGCCCAGGCGCAATGGCTCAAGGAGCGGATCGAGGGCTACGGCAAGGAGATCAGCTTCACCCGGCGCGGGCGCAAGGCGATCCTCAACAAGCTGGTGGAGGCGGAAGGGTTCGAGAAGTTCCTTCACGTCAAGTATACGGGGACGAAGCGCTTCGGCCTCGACGGCGGCGAGGCGCTGATCCCCGCGATGGAGCAGATCATCAAGCGCGGCGGCGCGCTGGGGGTGAAGGAGATCGTCATCGGCATGCCCCATCGAGGCCGGCTCAACGTGCTGGCCAATGTGATGGGCAAGCCCTACCGCGCCATCTTCCACGAATTCCAGGGCGGCAGCTTCAAGCCCGATGACGTGGACGGTTCGGGGGATGTGAAATACCATCTCGGCGCGTCCTCGGACCGCACCTTCGACGGCAACACGGTCCATCTGTCGCTGACGGCCAATCCCTCGCATCTGGAGGCGGTCGATCCGGTGGTGCTGGGCAAGGCCCGCGCCAAGCAGGACCAGTGGAACGACACCGACCGCACGAAGGTCCTGCCGGTGCTGCTGCATGGTGATGCGGCCTTTGCCGGTCAGGGGATCGTGGCGGAATGCTTCGGCCTTTCGGGTCTCAAGGGGCACCGCACCGGCGGCACGATCCATATCGTCGTCAACAACCAGATCGGCTTCACCACCGCGCCGAGCTATTCGCGCTCCTCGCCCTATCCCACCGACATCGCGCTGATGGTCGAGGCGCCGATCTTTCACGTCAATGGCGACGATCCGGAAGCCGTGGTGCATGCCGCCAAGGTGGCGACCGAGTTCCGCCAGCGCTTCCACAAGGACGTGGTCATCGACATGTTCTGCTATCGCCGGTTCGGCCACAACGAGGGCGACGAGCCGATGTTCACGAACCCGGCGATGTACAACCGCATCAAGAAGCAGAAGACCACGCTCACCCTCTATACCGAGCGACTGGTGCGCGACGGCCTCATCCCCGAGGGCGAGGTCGAGGAGATGAAGGCCCAGTTTCAGGCCCGCCTGAACGAGGAGTTCGAGGCTGGCAAGACCTTCCGGCCCAACAAGGCCGACTGGCTCGACGGCCGCTGGTCGCATCTGGACCGCGAGGATCAGTCCGCCTACGACGCCGGCAGCACCGCCATCACGCCCGAGACGCTGCAGGAGGTGGGGCGCGCCCTGGTCACCGTGCCGCAGGGCTTTGCGCTGCATCGCACGATCGAACGCCTGCTCGAGCAGAAGCGGCGCATGTTCGAGACGGGCGAAGGCTTCGACTGGGCCACGGCCGAGGCCCTGGCCTTCGGCAGCCTGCTTCTGGAGGGGTTCCCCGTCCGTCTCTCGGGGCAGGATTCGGTGCGCGGCACCTTCTCCCAGCGGCATTCGGCCTTCGTCGATCAGGAGACGGAGGAACGCTACATCCCCCTTAACCATATCCGCGAGGGGCAGGCGCGCTATGAGGTCATCGATTCGATGCTCTCGGAATTCGCGGTCCTCGGCTTTGAATACGGCTACTCCCTGGCCGAGCCCAATGCCCTCGTGATGTGGGAGGCGCAGTTCGGCGACTTCGCCAATGGCGCGCAGGTGATGTTCGACCAGTTCATCTCCTCGGGCGAGAGCAAGTGGCTGCGCATGTCGGGCCTTGTCTGCCTGCTGCCCCATGGCTTCGAGGGCCAGGGGCCGGAACATTCGAGCGCGCGGCTCGAGCGCTTCCTCCAGCTCTGCGGGCAGGACAACTGGATCGTCGCCAACTGCACGACGCCGGCCAACTATTTCCACATCCTGCGCCGTCAGCTGCACCGCCGCTTCCGCAAGCCGCTCGTTCTGATGACGCCCAAGAGCCTGCTGCGCCACAGGCTCGCGGTGTCGCGCGCAGAGGAGATGACGACCGGATCGCAGTTCCACCGCATCCTCTGGGACGATGCCGAACGGGGCAATTCGACGCTGGCGCTGCGGCCCGATCAGGAGATCCGCCGCGTCGTGCTCTGCTCGGGCAAGGTCTATTACGACCTGCTGGAGGAACGCGACGCGCGCGGGGCCGATGACATCTATCTCCTGCGCATCGAGCAGTTCTATCCCTTCCCGGCCCAGTCCCTTGTCAAGGAGCTGGGGCGCTTCCGGCAGGCCGAGATGGTCTGGTGCCAGGAAGAGCCCAAGAACCAGGGCGCATGGACCTTCATCGAGCCCAATCTCGAATGGGTCCTCGGCCGCATCGAGGCGGCAACCCCCCGGCCCCGCTATGTCGGCCGCCCTGCCTCGGCGAGCCCGGCCACCGGTCTCGTCTCCACCCATCAGTCGCAGCAGAAGGCGCTCGTGGACGAAGCGCTCACCCTCGGAGGGCATTAAGGAATGGCCATCGAAGTCCGCGTCCCCACCCTGGGCGAAAGCGTCACCGAGGCGACAGTCGCCACTTGGTTCAAGAAGCCCGGTGAGGCCGTGGCCCAGGACGAGATGCTCTGCGAGCTCGAGACCGACAAGGTAACGGTCGAGGTGCCTGCCCCGGCGGCCGGCAGGCTGGCCGAGATCGTCGCGCCCGAGGGCACCACGGTCGCGCCGAACGCGCTTCTGGCCACCATCGCCGAAGGCGCATCGGACGCCCCGGACGCAGAGGCCGCCGATGCCGGCCCGGAGGGGGACGACGGGGCCGCACAGTCCGGCTCTGCGTCCTCCGCCCCGATGCGCCGCGATGTGGAGGATGCCCCCTCGGCCCGGCGGATGATGGCCGAAGCCGGCCTGTCGCGCGAGGCGGTGGAAGGAACCGGCCGCGACGGGCGCGTGATGAAGGAGGATGTCCAGCGCGCCCTGGAGGCCGCGAAGGCGGAGGCCGCGCCGCAACCCGTCGCCTCCGCGCCGCCGGCCGCCCCGCAGCCTGCTACCCTGCGCGCGCCGCAGCCGGCCCAGGACGCCGCACGCGAGGAGCGGGTCCGCATGACCCGCCTGCGCCAGACCATCGCCCGCCGCCTCAAGGAGGCGCAGAACACCGCGGCGATGCTCACCACCTACAACGAGGCCGACATGTCGGCCATCATGGCGCTGCGCAATGCCTACAAGGACGCCTTCGAGAAGAAGCATGGCGTGAAGCTCGGCTTCATGTCCTTCTTCGTGAAGGCCTGCGTCCATGCGCTCCAGGAGGTGCCGGAGGTCAACGCCGAAATCGACGGCGAGGACATCGTCTACAAGCGCTATGTCCATATGGGCGTGGCCGTGGGCACGCCGGCGGGCTTGGTCGTGCCCGTGGTGCGCGATGCCCAGGACAAGAGCTTTGCCGCCATCGAGAAGGAAATCGCGGATCTCGGGGCGCGGGCCCGCGACGGCAAGCTGTCCATGGCCGAACTGCAGGGCGGGACCTTCACCATCTCGAATGGCGGCGTCTATGGCAGCCTGATGTCCTCGCCGATCCTGAACCCGCCCCAATCCGGCATCCTCGGGATGCACAAGATCCAGGACCGGCCCGTGGTCGTCGGCGGCCAGATCGTCATCCGCCCGATGATGTATCTGGCGCTGAGCTACGATCACCGCATCGTGGACGGCAAGGGCGCCGTGACCTTCCTCGTGCGCGTCAAGGAGGCGCTGGAGGATCCGCAGCGGCTGCTGCTGGATCTCTAGGACCAGAGGCCGCGCCCCTGCCCGGCAGGGCGCGCTGCCGGCCCGCCTGTCGCCATGGCAAAGCGGACCGACATCCCCGCTCCCACCGGAGGTGCCGATGCCCCCCTGCCCGCTGCCCGCTTCGATCGACCGGCATCCTTCCGGGTCGATGGCGCGGGCGTCCGGACAGGCATGGCGGTGCGGCCGGGGCCGATCCGCCGCGTCCCCCGGCCGGGGGCCGATCATGGTCTCTCTGCCGCTCGTGAAGGCGCTGGCCCATGCCGGACAGACCGGGGTCCTGCGCCGCTCCGGTCCCGGCCTCTGGAAAGCGCCACGGCCGTTCCTGCCGCCCGAGCCGATCCGGCGGTGCCATCCGGGGCCGCCGGCCATGCCCGGGACACGCGCCCTTGCCCTTGCGCCAGTGCTCCGCGCCCATGGCGGGGCGCTGCTCCTCGGTCTGATCCGTCCCCGCCGGACGGCTGCCGATGATCACCTGCCTCGTGAAACCGCCTGAAGGAATTCCTGCATGACCGAGACGACCATCCTCATCCTCGCGGCCTTCGTGCAATTCCTGCATATCGGGATCACCGGCTATCTGATGAACCGCACGCCGGAGGGGCGGGCCTGGAATGCCTCGCCCCGCGACACGCCCCGCCCGACGCCGCCGGACATCCACGAGGGGCGGGCTGAACGCGCCTCGGCCAATCATCAGCAGGCGCTGCTGCTCTTTGCCGTCGCGGTCTTCGCGGTCATGGCCACGGGATCGTCCTCGGCCCTGACGGCAGCCTGCGCCTGGGCGTTCCTTCTCGCCCGTCTGCTCTACATTCCGGCCTATCTGCTGGGCTGGACGCCCTGGCGCTCGCTGATCTGGCTGATCGGCTTTGGCGCCACCGGCCTCATGCTCCTTGCTGCCCTGTTCTGAAGGTTCTGCTGATGGCTGAATATGATCTCATCGTGATCGGCGCCGGTCCCGGCGGCTATGTCTGCGCGATCCGCGCGGCCCAGCTGGGCCTCCGGGTGGCCGTGGCCGAGGGGCGCGACACCCTGGGCGGCACCTGCCTCAATGTCGGCTGCATCCCGTCCAAGGCCCTGCTGCACGCCACCCACATGCTGCACGAGGCCGGGCACAACTTTGCGCGGATGGGCCTGATGGGCGAGGCGCCGAAGGTCGACTGGGCGCGCATGCTCGCCTACAAGGACGAGGTGGTGAAGGGGAATACCCAGGGCATCGAGTTCCTCTTCCGCAAGAACAGGGTGGACTGGCTGAAGGGCTGGGCCTCGATCCCTGCCCCCGGCCAGGTGACGGTCGCCGGAGAGACGCATGCGGCCCGGGCCATCGCCATCGCCACCGGTTCGCAGCCCAGCACCCTGCCGGGCGTGACGATCGACGAGGAGGTCATCGTCACCTCGACCGGTGCGCTGGCCCTTCCGGCGATTCCCCGACGCCTGGCCGTGATCGGCGCGGGGGTAATCGGGCTGGAGCTGGGATCGGTCTATGCCCGTCTCGGGGCGAAGGTGACGGTGCTGGAATATCTCGACGCCATCACCCCCGGCATGGATGGCGAGGTGGCCCGGCAGTTCCAGCGGATGCTCCAGAAGCAGGGGCTGAGCTTCGTCCTCGGCACCGCCGTGCAGGGGGTGGAGCGGGCCGAAGGCGGCGCCACGGTCACCCATCAGCCCCGCAAGGGGGGCGAGGCGCAGCAGCTTCAGGCCGATGTCGTCCTCGTGGCCACGGGGCGCAAGCCCTATGTGGAGGGCCTCGGCCTCGAGGCGCTGGGCGTGGCGATGACCGAGCGCGGCCAGATCGCCACCGATGAGGGCTTTGCGACGAACATCCCCGGCCTCTATGCCATCGGCGATGTGCGCGAGGGACCGATGCTGGCCCACAAGGCCGAGGACGAAGGCGTGGCCCTGGCCGAGATCCTCGCCGGGCGCCACGGGCATGTGAATTATGGTGTCATTCCCTCGGTCATCTACACCACGCCCGAGGTGGCGGCGATCGGCGCGACCGAGGAGACGCTGAAGGCCGAAGGCCGCGCCTACAAGCTGGGCAAATTCCCCTTCATGGGCAATGCCCGGGCCAAGGCCGTCTTCCAGGGCGAAGGCTTCGTGAAGCTGCTCGCCGATGCCGGAACGGACCGCATCCTCGGCTGCCATCTGATCGGGCCGATGGCGGGCGACCTGATCCACGAAGTGGCCGTGGCGATGGAATTCGGCGCCGCGGCCGAGGATCTTGCCCGGACCTGCCATGCGCATCCCACCTTCTCCGAGGCGATGCGCGAGGCGGCGCTGGCCTGCGGCGACGGGGCCATCCACGCCTGAGGCGGCCGGTGTCGGCCGTCAGGCAGCAGGGGGCGGCCGGAAGGCCTCGGGGACGGCATCGCGGCCCTCGAGCACGAGATCGGCCATGAGCCGGGCCATCTCGGGCGCGAGGGCAAGGCCGATGCGGAACCCCCCATTGGCGACGAAGCGCCCCGGGCCGACGGCCCCCAGCACGGGCCGCCCCGTGGCTGCGCGGGGCCGCAAGCCCGCCCAGCGTTCGACGACCGGCGCCCCGGCCAGCGCCGGCACGAGCGCCACGGCCCGTTCCAGCACCGCATCGAGCCGCGCATCGGTAGCAAGGTCGTCCCAGCGGTCCTCCGACGTCGAACCCACCGCCACCGTCCCGTCGGCATGGGGAACGATGTAGAGGCCCGGGGCATGGATCTGCGGCGCCTCCTCCCGCCCCGGCAGGCAGAGCCGCGCCGCCTGCCCCTTCACGCCCCCGCCCCAGCCACGCGCCGCCAGCCCCGCAGCGCCCATGGCCTCGATGACGGCGCCCTCCTCGGGTCCTGCGGCGACGATCTCCCCTCCCCGCGCCCGAATCGCGGCGGCCAGCGCCGCCAGCGCCCGGCGGGGGGCAATCCGCGCGGCCAGCGTGTCATGCACGACAAGCCCGGTGGGAGAGACCGGCCCCCAGTCTTCGGGCGCCGGCTCCACCCTCCAGGCGCCCTCGCCCTGCCAGAGCGCCTGCGCGGCGGCCTCCCTCTGCCGCGCGGCGGCCACCGCCTGATCGTCGCGCAGCGGCATCAGACGGCCCGTGCGGGCAAGGCCGGGATCGCCCCCGCCTGCCGCCGCCACCCCGGCCCAGAAGGTCGGGGCGTTCCGCAGCGCCGCGAACTGGATGGCCTTCAAGGCATCCCAGCGCTCCGGCGCATGAGGGGAAAGCGACCCCACCACGCCCCCCGAGGCCCCTGCACCGATCCCCCCGGGATCGATCACGCGCACCCGCGCACCGCGTTCCGCGCAGGCCCAGGCACAGGCCAGACCCGTCACCCCGGCACCCAGAATCGTTACCTCTGCCCTTGCCATTCCCGCTCCCGCCCCCCAAGAGTGCGCCGGCTTCCCATCGCACGGGGCATCATGACGGGCCAGAGCGCCGAGCTGGACTGGCAGGGGGACACGCCCGTGTCGCGTGCCTTCGGTGATCCCTATTTCTCGCTCGAGGGGGGTCTGGCCGAGACGGCCCATGTGTTCCTGGCCGGCAACGGCCTCCCGGGGCGGCTGCGGCCCGGTTTCACCATCCTCGAACTGGGCTTCGGCACGGGACTGAACTGTCTGGCCACGCTGCGCGCGATGCGGGAATCGGGCCTGCCCGGCCCCATCCATTACACCAGCTTCGAGGCCTTCCCGATGGGGCCCGCCGATCGGGCCCGGGCGCTCTCGGCCTTTCCCGAACTGGCGCAGGACGCAGCCCTGCTGGCCGCGGCGCTGGCCCGCGGCCCCGGTCCGCAGGATCTCGGCGGTCTGGTCCTCACAGTGGTGGAGGGCGATGCGCGCCAGACTCTGCCCGCCTGGCCGGGCCGGGCCGATGCCGTCTTCCTTGACGGCTTTGCCCCCGCCCGCAATCCGGAGATGTGGGAGCCCGCCCTGCTGGCCGCCGTGGCCGCGCGCCTCGTGCCCGGCGGCACGCTGGCCACCTATACCGCCGCGGGGGCCGTGCGACGGGCCCTGGAGGCGGCGGGCCTCGTCGTGGAACGACGCCCCGGCTTCGGGCGCAAGCGGCACATGACGGTCGCATACAAGCCTGCGGAGCCCCCCCGATGAGCCGCAACCCCCGTGCCGGCATCCTGCTGATGATCCTGACCTGTGCGGTCTTCGCCGCCCAGGACGGCCTGTCGCGGCACCTCGCCGAACGCTACGGCGTCTTCATGGTGGTGATGATCCGCTTCTGGTTCCTTGCGGCCGTCGTCATCCTGTGGACGCGCGCCCGCACCGGCAGCCTGCGGGCCGTGCGTTCGGCCAGCCCCCTTCTCCAGATCCTGCGGGGCCTGCTCCTTGCGGGGGAGATCTGTGTCATGGTCTGGGCCTTCACCCTTCTTGGTCTGGCCGAAAGCCATGCCGTCTTTGCTGTCAGTCCGCTGCTGGTCGCCGCCCTGTCCGGGCCGATCCTGGGCGAGCGGGTGGGCTGGCGGCGCTGGACAGCCATCGGGATCGGATTTGCGGGCGTGCTGGTGATCCTGGCCCCTTCGGACGGGGTGATCGACCCGCGCGCGGCCGTGCCGCTGCTGTCGGCGGCGATGTGGGCGCTCTACGGGCTGCTGACACGGCTGGCTGCGCGCCACGACCCCGCGGCCACGAGCTTCTTCTGGACCGGGATCGTCGGTGCCCTGGCCATGACGCCGGCCGGGCTGTGGACCTGGACGCCGATGGAAGGCACGGACTGGGCCGTGATGGGGCTGCTCTGCGTCACGGCCGCCGCGGCGCACTGGCTGCTCATCAAGGCTTATGAGCTGGCCGAGGCCTCGGTTCTCCAGCCCTTTGCCTTCCTTCAGCTCGTCTTCGCCTCGGCGCTCGGCGTCCTGCTCTTCGACGAGACGGTCGAGCTCCATGTCGCCATCGGCGCGGCCGTCGTGGTGGGGGCGGGGCTGTTCACCCTCTGGCGCGAACGCCGCGCCCGCCTGGCCGCAACACGGGAGACCGTCTCATGACCGATGATCGCCCCGCCATCCTGTCCCTGGTCCGGTTACCCGAACCGCAGCAGCGCGAAATGGAGGCGACCTATGCCGTCCATGATGCGCCCTCGCCCGCCATCCGGGCTGTCGTCACCGACGGCCGGCGCGGACTTTCGGCGGCAGAGGCGGCCGCGCTGCCCGGCTTGCGCCTTGTCGCATCGGCCTCGGCAGGGATGGAGGGGATCGACCGCGCGGCGCTGGAGGCGCGCGGGGTGGCGCTGGCCAATGTCGGCCCCGCCCTGGCCGGCGAGGTCGCGGATCACGCGATGATGCTGCTGCTGGCCGCCTGGCGGGGCCTGCCGGCCCAGCATGCCTTTGTCCGCTCGGGCGCCTGGTCGCGCGAAGGGCACTGGCCGCTGGGGCGCAGCCTGGCCGGGCGGCGGCTGGGGCTGCTCGGCATCGGCGGCATCGGACAGGCGGTGGCGGCGCGGGCCCTGCCCTTCGGCCTGCGGATCCTCTATCACGCCCGTCATCCGCGCGATCTGCCCTGGACCTTCGTGCCGGATCTTCTGGATCTGGCACGGCAGAGCGACATCCTGGTGGTAGCCGTGCCGGGGGGCGAGGCGACGCGCGGCCTCGTCTCGGCCGCCGTGCTCGACGCGCTGGGCCCCGAAGGCGTCCTCGTCAATGTCGCACGCGGCAGCGTCGTGGACGAAAAGGCGCTGATCGCAGCCCTGTCGCAAGGGCGGCTCGGGGCGGCGGGTCTCGATGTCTTCGCCTCCGAGCCGGACCCCGATCCGCGTCTGACCGCGCTGCCCAATGTCGTTCTGACCCCCCACAGCGCCTCGGCGACGGAAGAGACGCGCGCGGCGATGGCGCGCATGGTGCTCGACAATCTCGCGGCGTTCTTCGCCGGCCGGCCGATGCCCGGCGCAGTCTGACGGTCCGGCTTCGGCCGCCGGTCTCCGCAGCCGTCCTAGAGCCAGCCGAGCAGCGCCATCAGTTGCAGCGCCGCATCCTGCGCAGGGGTCTGGCGCCGGATCCCCGCCCGCCGCAGGGCCTGCAGGCGTGCCAGGCCCGAGGGCAGCGCCCGGAGGCGTGCGAAATCGTCGCGCAGGGCCTGCGCCTCTGGTGTCAGAAGCCCGCGCACGGCATCGAGACCGGCCAGGTTGCGTGTCACCCAGTTGCGCCAATCGCCGCGCCGGACATTCCCAACCCGTCTGCAAAAGGCGCCCAGGCCCCGATGCGCCCCCCATGTGATTGGCATCATGCTGACGGTAGAGGACGCCCGGCACCGGGTCGATCACAATGCGGGCCCCGGCGCCTGCGGCGACGAGATAGATCCACCAGTCATGGTGGCGCACGCCATGGGTCAGCGCCGCCTGCGCCGAGCGCCGGATCAGCACCACCGCACGGGGATCGAGCAGCATCGTGTTGCCGGCCAGGACATTCTGCACCAGGGCATTGGCAAAGCAGGGTCTGCGCGGGGGCAGGGGCGAGGGGTCGAGCGGGCGGAGCTGGGCATCCACCCGGATCGTCGTTCCGGCCACGACCGTGGCCGTCCCGTCCGTCAGATGCGACAATCCCCGCGCCAGACGATGTGGCAGCCAGACATCGTCCTGATCGGCCAGGGCGACAGGGATGTCAGGCAGGTCGCCCCGGGCGAGAAGGGTCAGATAATTTGCCGCGCTGCCCATCTGCGGCCCCTCGATCAGGCGCACCCGGCCGGGATGGCGGATGCGGAAGGCCTCGAGGATCGCCGGCGTCGCATCCTGCGAGCCATCGTCCGAGGCCCAAAGCATCCAGTCCACCCCGTCCTGCGCCTCGAAGGAGGCGAGCTGGGCAGGCAGATGGGCCGCGCCGTTGCGTGTGCCCATCAGGATGAGGACGGACGGCGCCATGCGGGCTGGCGGCCGGACGGCCGCTCAGTCCTTGGCCCGTTCGACGTAGGATAGATCCTCGGTATTGATGACGATGCGGGCGCCCGGGCCGATATGCGGCGGCACCATCACCCGCACCCCGTTGGTCGCGACCGCCGGCTTGTAGGAGGAGGAAGCGGTCTGCCCCTTCACCACCGGTTCGGTCTCGGCAATCTCCACGACAACCTTCTGCGGCAGTTCGATGGCGATCGCATTGCCCTCGAAGGTCTTGACGAAGCAGCGCACCCCTTCGGTCAGGAAGGCCTTGCCCTCGCCCACCACGTCATGGGGAACGACGATCTGCTCGAAGGTCTCGGGCTCCATGAAGTGGAAACCCTCGCCATCCTCATAGAGGAAATCATATTCGCGTTCGTCCACATTGGCGCGTTCCACCTGCTCGGTGGTGCGCCAGCGTTCCGTCACCTTCACCCCGTCCGAGATGCGGCGCATGTCCACGCTGGTGGTGGGCGTACCCTTGCCGGGATGGAAGTTCTCGGCCCGCAGGACGACATAGAGCTTGCCGTCCATCTCGACGACATTGCCCTTGCGGAGCGAGGAGGCGATGACCTTGACCATGGCGTGACGTCCTTCGGCGATTGGTGCGCGTCCCCCGCCGCCGGGCCGGAAAGCCGGCCGTCCAGCCGCGCACCGGGGACCATCAGGCCGCCCCTAGCGCATCGCGGGACGCAATGCCAGACCGCGCCGTGCGATCGGGGGGACGGGCGGGGGGACGGGCGGGGGGGGCTGCGCCCCGGCCGGGCCCGGCGACACCGCGGGACGGCCTTCCCTGTGCCGGCCTCTGCCGCTAGAGCGCCGCGCATGACCGATTCCCAGTCCTCCCCCTGGTGGAGCCCCGCCCGGCACGAGGGGCGCCGCCCCCTCCTGCATGCCCGGGCCCGGCTCATGCGCAGCCTGCGCGCCCATTTCGATGCGCAGGGTTTCCTCGAGGCCGATCCCTCCGCCCTGGCCATCAGCCCCGGCAACGAGGCGCATCTGCATGCCTTTGCGACGGTCGCCACGGGCCCGGACGGGACGCGCCGGACGCTGCATCTGCACACCAGCCCCGAATTCGCGCTCAAGAAGCTGCTCGCCGCGGGAGAGACGCGCCTCTATGCCCTGGGGCATGTCTGGCGCAACCGCGAGCGCGGGCCGCTTCACCACCCCGAATTCGCGATGTTCGAATGGTATCGTGCCCGCGAACCCTACACCGCGCTGTGGGAAGACTGCATGGCCATCCTGCGCCTTGCGGCCGAGGCCGCCGGAAGCCGCATCCTGCGCTATCGCGACCGGACATGCGACCCCTTCGCCGAACCGGAGGTGCTGACGGTGGCCGAGGCCTTTGCGCGCCATGCCGGCATCGACCTGCTTTCCACCCTCGCCCCCGACGGCACGCCGGACGCCGCCGCGCTTCGGGCCCAGGCCGAAGGAACGGGGCTGCGGCTTGCCCCCGACGACGGCTGGTCGGACATCCTGTCGAAGATCCTTACCGAGCGGGTCGAGCCGCATCTGGGCCTGGGACGGCCGACGATCCTCGACCGCTATCCGGCCGCCGAGGCCGCCCTGGCCCGCCGCACGCCGGACGATCCGCGCTGCGCCGAACGCTTCGAGCTCTATGCCTGCGGGGTGGAGCTCGCCAACGGCTTCGGCGAACTGACCGATGCGCAGGAACAGCGCGCCCGCTTCACCGCCGAGATGGACGAGAAGGAACGCCGCTACGGCGAGAGATTGCCTCTCGACGAGGATTTCCTCGCGGCGCTGCCGCTCATGCCGCCGGCTGCGGGCTGTGCGCTGGGCTTCGACCGGGTTCTGATGCTGGCCACCGGCGCGCCCCGCATCGACGAGGTGATCTGGGCCCCCGTCCCCTGAGAGGCCGGGGAGAGGGTCGGGCAGGGGCCGCCAGACCGGCCGGAGCCGCAGCGCCTCCGCCCCGTTCGACCGAAGCGGGCCGGACGGCGGGGCGGCCCCACAGGGGGTGTTGCGCGAATCGGGGCCCGACCGTTCGGTGCCGCAAGGATTCGTCAACCCCTGTCCGGCATCCTGATCGGCAAGTGATTCGCCAGGGAGACCCCATGTCCTTCGCCTGCAATTCTGACCGGCCCGCTGGAATCCGCCGCGCAGCTGCCCTAGAGGGGGCAGAACCGCAGGAGATGCCCGTCATGGCCCCCGATACCGTTCAGCCCCCCCTGCCCGACTACAAGGACAGCCTGAACCTGCCCCGGACGGAGTTCCCGATGCGCGCGAACCTCCCCGGGCGCGAGCCGCAATGGCTTGCCCGCTGGGACGCCCTGGGCGTCTATGCGCGCCTGCGCGCTTCGGCCTCGGGGCGGACGCCCTTCGTGCTCCATGACGGGCCGCCCTATGCCAACGGGCATCTCCATATCGGGCACGGGCTCAACAAGATCCTCAAGGACATGGTGGTCCGCTCGCGCCAGATGATGGGCCATGACAGCCGCTATGTCCCCGGCTGGGACTGCCACGGCCTGCCCATCGAATGGAAGATCGAGGAACAGTATCGCGCCCGGGGGCTCGACAAGGATGCCGTGCCGGTCGTGGATTTCCGCCGCGAATGCCGCCGCTTCGCGGAACACTGGGTGTCCGTCCAGCGCGAGGAGTTCCGCCGTCTCGGGATCACCGGCGCCTGGGATGCCCCCTATCTCACCATGGACTTCCATGCCGAGGCCGTGATCGCCGGGGAATTCCTGAAATTCCTCATGAACGGCTCGCTCTATCAGGGGTCCAAGCCCGTCCTCTGGAGCCCGGTGGAGAAGACCGCCCTGGCCGAGGCGGAGGTCGAATATCACGAGGTGACGAGCCACCAGATCTGGGTGCGCTTTGCGGTTGCGGCCGGCGGCGCGGCGGATCTGGCCGGGGCGGCCGTCGTGATCTGGACCACGACACCCTGGACGATCCCCTCCAACCGGGCGGTGGCCTTCAACCCGGCCCTCGCCTACGGCCTCTTCGAGGTCGAGGCCGCGGCCGAGGGCGCCGCCGCCCGTCCCGGAGAGCGCATCCTCCTCGCCCTGGACCGCGCTGAGGACAGCTGCAACGCCGCCCATGTCTCCCGTCGGCGTCTGCTGCGCGAGGTCCCGGCGGAGGAACTGGCCGCCCTGGCGCTGGCCCATCCCTTCCGGGGACTGCCGGGGTCCCATGGCGAATGGGATTTCGATGTTCCCATGCTGCCGGGCGAGCATGTCACCGCCGATGCCGGCACCGGCTTTGTCCACACCGCACCCAGCCACGGCGACGAGGACTATCAGCTCGGTCTGCGCCATGGCCTGCCGATGACGCACAACGTGCTGGAGGATGGCCGCTACCGCCTTGACCTGCCGCTCTTCGGCGGGCAGGCCATCATCACCCCCGAAGGTCAGGAGGGACCGGCGAATGTCAGCGTCATCAAGGCGCTGCACGCCGCCGGGGCGCTCTTCGCCAAGGGCCGGCTGCGGCATTCCTATCCGCACAGCTGGCGTTCCAAGGCGCCGCTGATCTACCGCAACACACCGCAATGGTTCGTCGCCATCGACAAGCCCCTGGACGACGGGCTCTGCCAGCATGGCGCAACGATTCGCGAACGCGCGCTGCGCTCCATCGACGAACTGGTGCAGTGGATCCCGCCTTCGGGGCGCAACCGCCTGCGCGCGATGATGGAGATGCGGCCCGACTGGGTGCTGAGCCGCCAGCGCGCCTGGGGCGTGCCGCTGACGCTGTTCGTGCGCCGGGGCGCGCGGCCCGACAGCCCGGACTTCCTGCTGCGCGATCCGCGCGTCAATGCCCGCATCGTCGAGATCTTCGAACGGGAAGGCGCCGATGCCTGGTATCCCAATGTCCCCCTGCCCGTGCTGACGCGCGAGGGCACGCCCGAACAGGAGGCCGAGAAGGCCCGCGTCAAGGCCCGCTTCCTCGAAGGCCTCGTGAACCCGGACGAATGGGATCAGGTCTTCGACATCCTCGACGTGTGGTTCGATTCGGGCTCGACCCATGCCTTCGTGCTGCGCGATCGCCCGGACGGCACGCCCGACGGCATCGCCGATCTCTATCTGGAGGGGACCGACCAGCATCGCGGCTGGTTCCATTCCTCGCTGCTCCAGGCCTGCGGCACCATCGGCCGCGCCCCCTATCGGGGGGTGCTGACGCATGGCTTCACGCTCGACGAGCGGGGCATGAAGATGTCCAAGTCGCTCGGCAACACGGTCGCGCCGGGCCAGGTGACGAAGGATTACGGTGCCGACATCCTGCGGCTCTGGGTCGCCCAGTCCGACTATACCGCGGATCTGCGCATCGGCCCGGAAATCCTGAAGGGCACGGCCGACAGCTATCGCCGCCTGCGCAACACGCTGCGCTTCATCCTCGGCAGCCTCGGGGACGGCGAAGCCGAAGAGCCCGCCACCCTGCCCGAGCTGGAACGCTGGGTGCTCCACCGGCTGGCCGAGATCGATGCCGATCTGCGCCGGGACTATGAGGCCTACGACTTCCAGGGCGTGTTCCGCGCGGTGTTCGAGTTCGCCACCTCGGATCTGTCCGCCTTCTATCTGGATGTGCGCAAGGATGCGCTCTACTGCGACGGCGACACGCCGCGCCGGAGGGCTACGCGCTGGGTCCTGGCCCGGATCTTCGAACGCCTGACCGCCTGGCTGGCCCCGATCCTGCCCTTCACGATGGAGGAAGCCTGGCTCGAACGGCACGGCAAGAGTCCCGAGGGCGCAGAGGGCTCGATCCATCTGCTCGATTTTCCCCCGACGCCTGCGGCCTGGCGGGACGATGCCCTGGCCGCGCGCTGGGAGAGGATCCGCGCGGCCCGGCGCGTGGTGACCGGTGCGCTCGAGCCACAGCGCACGGCCAAGGTCATCGGCGCCTCGCTCGAGGCGGCGCCCGTGGTGCATGTCCCGGATGATCTTCTGCCGCTGCTCGAGGGGGCCGACTTTGCCGATCTGTGCATCACCTCGGCCATCACGGTGACGGCCGATCCCGCACCCGAAGGGGCCTTCCGCCTGCCGGATGTTCCCGGCGTCGCCGTGGTCTTCGCCCTCGCCGAGGGCGACAAATGCCAGCGCTGCTGGAAGATCCTGCCCGATGTCGGCACCCATGCCCATCCCGGCGTCTGCGCCCGCTGCGAGGCCGCTCTGACGGAGCCCGATGGCGAACAATGACCCCCGGTCTCTTCGCCCTGGTCCTGGGCGCGGCCTTCCTGCATGCGGCCTGGAACGCGGTCGTCAAGGTGGGAGCCTCGAAGATCGGGGCGATGCTGGTCGTCAGCCTGGCCGAGGTCGCCATCGGCATCGGGGTGGTGCTGTCGCGTCCGGCGGTCGCGCCGGCGGCCTGGCCCTGGATCGTCGCGGCAAGCTGCACGCATCTGGCCTACAAGTCCTTCCTGACCTTTGCCTATGAGCGGGGCGACCTGTCGCGGGTCTATCCGCTTGCGCGGGGGGCGGCGCCGATGCTGGTGGCGCTGGTGGGGGCCTTCGCCCTCCCCGATGCGGTGGCGGCGCATGAATATGCGGGGATTGGCCTTCTGGGCACGGGGATCCTGCTGATGGCGCGCGGCGTCTTCACCTCGAAGGAGGATCGGCGCCTGCTGCCCTTTGCGCTGCTCTCGGCCCTGGCGACCGCCTGCTATACGCTGATCGACGGCCTCGGGGCGCGCGCCTCGGGCGAGGCGGTGGGCTATGTCGGCTGGATCTTTGTCGGCGGGGGTGCGCTCTATGCGGCGACCGTCCTGCTGTGGAAGGGCACGGCGCCGCTGCCGCGCCGTGCGCGGGACTGGGTTCTGGGCGCGATGGGCGCCGCGGCCTCCTATGGCGCCTATGGCGTGTCGATCTGGGCGATGACGCTGGCCCCCATCGCCGTGGTCGCGGCCCTGCGCGAGACCTCGATCCTCTTCGCCGTGCTGATCGGCTGGTTGCTGTTCGGCGAACGGATGGACGGGCCGAAATGGGCGGCGGCGGGACTGATCGTTGCAGGGGTGATGCTGACGCGGCTCTAGCCGGCGGCGGGTTCAGCCCTCCCGCCCGTAGATCAGCTGCTGGGCGGCCCCCGCGCACAGCAGATAGAGCGAGGTCAGCCCGAGCCCGGCATGGGCAATCGGGCCGATGCGGAAATCCATCCAGGCCGCCCATCCTGCGAACAGGACCCACAGCAGCGCGACCGGCAGCGTCACCGCCCGCCAGCGGGCGGTGCGCACGGGATGCACGAACTTCACCGGCAGGAACATCAGGACCGCCAGACCGGTGACAAGGCCCAGGATCGGCCAGAAATTCGTGCCCGGCTCGAACCAGGCGAACAGCACCAGCGCCACCATGTTCCAGCAGGAGGGAAAGCCGGAAAAGGACCAGTCGCGCGTCTTCATCCGCGTGTCGGCGAAATAGAGCGCCGAGGCAAAGGTGATGACGATGATGGCAAAGAAGCCGGTCCAGCCCGGCAGAAGACCGGAATTGAACAGGGCATAGGCCGGCACGAACACATAGGTGAGATAATCCACCACGAGGTCCATCAGGACCCCGTCGAAGACCGGCATGGTATGCTTGACGTCGTAACGCCGGGCGAGAGGGCCGTCGATCCCGTCGGCCACCAGGGCCACGACAAGCCACAGGAACATCATGTTCCAGTCGCGTTGGACGGCCTCGAGCATGGCGAGCATCGCCCAGACGGCACCCGAGGCAGTCAGGAAATGGACGGCAAGAGCCTTGAGGGTGGCGGGCGTCATGCGCCCGTGATGCCGCATCAGGGCGCCGGGGGCAAGCCGGAGTGCCCTTGTCCGTCCCGGTCCGGCCGGGTAACCCCCCCCCCATGCCGCGTTATGCCTTCCGCATCGAATATTTCGGCGCTCCCTTCGCCGGCTGGCAGCGGCAGGCGGGGTTGCCCAGCGTGCAGGGCGCCTTCGAGGCCGCTCTGGCACGGCTCGATCCCGGCCCTCATGGTGTCGCGGCGGCAGGACGCACGGATGCGGGGGTCCATGCGCTCGGCCAGGTTGCCCATGCCGACATGGCCCGCGACTGGGACCCGTTCCGGCTGATGGAAGCAATCAACGCGCATCTGCGCCCCGCGCCGGTCGCCGTCACGGCCTGCGCGGTCGTGCCCCCGGACTGGCATGCCCGCTTTTCGGCAATCGAGCGAGGCTATCTCTACCGCATCGTGACGCGCCGCGCGCCGCTGACCTTCGGGGCGGGGCATGCCTGGCTCGTGCGGCATCGGCTCGATGCGCAGGCGATGGCCGAAGGCGCGCGCCATCTTGTCGGGCGGCACGATTTCACCACCTTCCGGTCTGCCATGTGTCAGGCGGCCAGCCCGCTGCGCACGCTCGATGCCCTCGAGGTGCAGCCGATCGACGGGCCCGAAGGGCAGGAGATCCGCATCCGGGCACGGGCCCGCAGCTTCCTGCACAATCAGGTCCGCTCGATGGTGGGCAGTCTCGAACGGGTGGGGGCCGGGGCCTGGAAGCCCGAGCGCATGGCCGAGGCCCTCGCCGCGCGCGACCGCGCGGCCTGCGGTCCCGTCGCGCCGCCGCAGGGGCTCTGGCTCACCCATGTGCGCTACGACCCCGATCCCTTCACCCCTCCCTGAGGGTTGGGCAAGAACTCCCCCATACGGGGACACGGGGTGCGAGAGGCTTCCCTTCGCCTTGCCCCTCGGCCTAACCTGTCCTCCACGCCCCCATCCGGGAGGACCGATGCCCCGTCATGCCCTTCTCGCGCTTGCCCTCCTTGCCGCGGTGGTCGGAACGGCTGTCCGGGCACAGGATTTCGCGCTCATGGTGCCCGAGGGCACGGGGCAGGAGCTGCGCCGTGCGCTCGAAGGCGCCTCGCTGACGCTGGCGCTGTCCGAAGAGGACGCGGCCGCACCGCAGGACATCGTCGCCGCGGCACGGGCCGACTATCGCCGCTTGCTGACCGCCCTCTATGCCGAAGGGCATTACGGCGGCACCGTCTCCATCACCATCGACGGCCGCGAGGCCTCGGCCATCCTGCCTCTCGCCGCGCCCCGGACGGTGGAGCGTGTCGTGCTCGCGGTCGATCCCGGTCCTGTCTTCACCTTCGGCGAGACCGTCATCGGTCCGCTCGCGCCCGGCACCACCCTTCCGGAGGACTTCGCCGCCGGCGCAATCGCGCGCAGCGAAACCCTCCGCGCCGCCTCGCGCGAGGCGATTGCCGCCTGGCGGCAGGCAGGCCATGCCAAGGCAGGAATCGGCGGGCAGGAGATCGTCGCCCGCCATCCCCAGGGGCGGCTCGACGCGCGGCTGGCCATCGACCCCGGTCCGGCCCTCACCTTCGGCCCTGTCTCCGTCTCCGGCAATGCGCGCGTCCGCACGGATCGCATCCTCGCCATCGCGGGGATTCCGACGGGTGCCCGCTTCGACCCGGACGAGCTTGACCGCGCCGCCGCCCGCCTGCGCCGATCGGGGGCCTTCAATGCCGTGGCGCTGGTGGAATCCGAGACCTGGACCCCGGAGCTGACACTGCCCATCGCCATCCAGACGACCGAGGCCCTGCCCCGCCGCTTCGGCTTCGGCGCCGAGATCAGCTCGGCTGACGGCCTGTCGGCCAATGCCTTCTGGCTCCATCGCAATCTTCTCGGCGGGGCCGAACGGCTGCGCATCGAGGGCGAGATCGCCAATATCGAGGGCGGGGCCCTGGGCCTGTCGGGCGGGGGCGCGGACTATGCGCTGGGCGCCAGCTTCGCGCGCCCGGCGACACTCGACCCGGATACGGATCTCATCCTGTCGACCCGCCTCGCCCATCAGGATGAACAGGATTACAGGCTCGACCGGCTGAGCTTCGATGTCGGGCTGACCCGTCATGCCAGCGAGACCCTCACCCTCACCGCCGCGGCGGGCCTTCTCGTCGCGCGCGAGGAACGGGCCGCCGGCTCGCGCCGCTATACGCTGCTGACGCTGCCCCTGGGCGCCGAACGGGACCGGCGCGACGATCCGCGCGACCCGCGCGGGGGGTTCTATCTCGATCTCGAGGCCATGCCCTTCCTGACGGTCGCCGGCGACAGCGGCTCCGGCCTGCGGCTGATGGGGGATGCGCGGGCCTATCGCAGCCTCGGCGAAGCCGTGACCCTCGCAGGCCGCGTGCAGGCCGGCAGCGTGATCGGTCCGGACCCGGTCGATGCGCCGGCCGACTTCCTGTTCTTCTCGGGGGGCGGCGGCACCGTGCGCGGCCAGCCCTATCAGGCGCTCGGCGTCACGACGACCGTCGGAAGCACCGATCTGCGCACCGGCGGGGCGTCCTTCCTCGGCTTTCAGGGCGAAGGGCGCATCGATCTGCGCCGCAACATCCAGGCGGCGGCCTTTGCCGATTTCGGCTTTGTCGGCCCCGATCCCGTCCCCTCGGATGAGGGCGACTGGCATGCAGGGCTCGGCATCGGCGCGCGCTATCTCAGCCCCGTGGGGCCGATCCGCGTCGATCTGGCCACGCCGGCGACCGGCGACGACGCCTTTTCCCGGGTCTTCCTCTATATCGGTATAGGTCAGGCGTTTTGAGACGGTTTCTCCCCGCCCTCCCCCTTCTGTTGCTTCTGGCCGCGCCCCTTGCGGCACAGACCCCCGCTGAGCAGGACCGCGACCGCGGCTTCCTGACGGGGCTCATCGAGGATGCCCTCTCCTCCAGTGCGCGCAGCGTCGTCATCGAGGGCTTCGAGGGGGCCCTGTCCTCGCGCGCGAGCGTGGAATCGCTGATCATCGCCGACCGCGAAGGGGTCTGGTTCCGGGCCGAGGATCTCGTGCTCGACTGGAACCGATCCGCATTGCTGCGCGGCCGCATCGAGGTGCAGGAGCTGTCGGCGGGTCGCATCGAGATCATCCGTCCCCCCCTGCCCGATCCGGCCCTGCCCCGCCCCCGAGGCGACCCCCTTCAGCCTTCCCGAACTGCCGGTCTCCATCGGGATCGGCCGGATCCGCAGCGACCGCATCGTGCTGGGCGAGGCCCTGCTGGGTCAGCGGATCGCCCTGGATCTTGACGGCTCGCTCGCTCTCGCCGGCGGAGAGGGAGAGGCGCGGATCACCGCCCGGCTGGTCGAGGGGGGCGAAGGCGCGCTCGAATTCGCGGGCTCCTATTCCAACAGCACGCGCATCCTCGCGCTCGATCTCGACCTGAGCGAGGCGCCGGGCGGGCTGGCCGCGCGGACTCTCGGCCTGCCGGGGCTGCCTTCGGTGGATCTGCGCATCGCCGGCACGCCCCCATCGACGACTACGAAGCCGCCATCAGTCTGGCCACCGACGGACAGCCCCGCGTCTCGGGTGCCTTTGCCTTGCGCTCGACCGATCGCGATGCCGCAGGCGAGGTGCTCTCGCGCGCCTTCGGCCTGGACCTGCGGGGCGATCTGACGGCGCTGCTGCCGGACGAGGCGGGGTCCTTCTTCGGCCCCGATGCCGGTCTGCGCGTCAAGGGGATCCGCCGCGCCGACGGTTCGCTCGTGTTGACCTCGCTCGGCCTGTCGGCGCAGGCGGCCGCGCTGTCGGGCCGGGCCGAGTTGACGCCGCAGGGCTGGCCGGCCCGTCTCGAACTGCAGGGAACCATCGGCGGCGGGGAAGGCGGCACACCCGTCGCCCTGCCCGGTGCGCCCGGCACGACGGTCGAGCGCGTCACGCTCGACATCGCCTATGACCGCACAAGGGACGAAGGCTGGACGGCCCGCTTCGCCATCCGCAATCTGCTGGCTCCCGGCCTCGGCATCCCCGATCTGACCCTGTCCGGCGGCGGCACCATCCGCCCCGCGACCGACAGCACACCCGGCCTCTTCACCGCCCGGCTCGACTATGCCGCCACGGGGCTGGCCTTCGATGATGCGGATCTGGCCCGGGCGATCGGCTCCACGGTCGCCGGCAGCCTCGATCTCGTCCGGGGAGAGGACGGCGGGCCGCTGCGCATCCGTCGCCTGACGCTTGCCGGCCCCGGGGTCGAGGCCTCTCTCGAGGGGACGGTTGCCGGCCCGACCGAAGGCTGGCTGGTCCAGAGCTCGCTGCTGCTCGAGGCCGCGGATCTGTCCCGCTTTGCCGGGCTTGCGGGTCGCGATCTGGGCGGCGGGGGGGATCTCACGATCGTCTCGGCCATCCGCCCGCTCGACGGCATCTTCGATGTCGCGCTCTCGGGTCGCACGCGCGACCTGCGCCTGGGGATCGCTGCGCTCGATCCGCTGCTCGCCGGCGAGGGGGGGCTCTCCCTGGCCGCCGCGCGCGACGAGCGGGGAACGCGCATCAACCGGCTGGCGATCGACACGCCGGCGCTGTCCCTCTCGGCCCGCGCCGGCCTTGCCAGCAGCCGGAGCGACGCCGCCTTCGACCTGGCCCTGTCCGATATCGGCCTTCTGCTGCCCGGCCTGATCGAGGCACCGCTCCCCGACCTGTCGGGCCCCGGCCGCATCGCCGGAACGGCCACGCGCGACAGCCTGGGCCAGATCGTGCTGGAGACGCAGGCCAGCGCCCCCGGACTGTCCCTCGGCCTGCGCGCCGCCCGGACGGCAGGCCCGGCGCCTGATATCGCCGGCCCGGTCGATTTCGCGCTCTCGGCCCGTGTGGCGGATGCGGCGCCCTATGCGCCGCTGCTGGGCGCCCTGCCCGTGCCCGCCGCCTTCGCGCCCCGGGGGGGGCTGAGCGTCGATGCCGCCGGCCGCATGGCGTCGGATCTGGCGACCTTCGACATCGCCCTGTCCGCGGCCAGCCGGGATTTCGCGACAGGTCTGGCGCGGCTCGATCCGCTGCTGGCCGGCCAAGGGGACCTCTTCGCCCGGCTGATCCGCACCGGGGCCGACAGCGTCACGCTGGACCGCTTCCGCCTGGTCACGGATCGTCTTGCCGTGACCGCGCAGGCCGCCTTCGCAGGGGGGACCGGCAGCGCGAGCTTCGATGCGCAGCTCGACGAAGCCTCTGTCCTGCTTCCGGGCCTCACCGGGCCGCTGCGCCTCCAGGGCAGCGCCGCACCGGCCGCCGACGGGACGGTGGCCCTCGAGGCGCTGGCCGATCTGCCCCGGGGCGAGGTGCGGATCGACGGCAGCCTTGCGCCGCAGGACGGGAATGCCTTCTCGGGGCAACTGCTCCTGGACCTGCCGGATCTCTCGCCCTACGGGGCGCTGATCGGGCGCGACATCGCCGGCGCGGTGCGGGGCTCTGTCACCGGAACGCTCCGGCCGGACCTGTCCTCGCTGGCGCTGAGCCTCGATGCCGCAACGCGCGACCTCGATCCCGGCAGCCCCGCCGCGGCCCGCCTCCTGGCAGGATCCGGAACCGTCTCGGCCGCCCTGTCGCGCAGGGACGACGGCCCGATCCGCATCGAACGCCTTGCGGCACGCTTTCCCAATCTTGCGCTCGAGGCCTCGGGCGAGGGCGAGGAAGGCGGTCGCGCCACCATCGCCCTGAACGCCCGCCTGACGGATGTGGCCCTCTTCGCGCCGGATTTTCCCGGCACGGCCACGGCCCGCGGCACGATCGCGACAGGGGACGGCGGCGCCCGTCTCGATCTCGTGCTGACTGGTCCCGGCAATATCGAGGGCCGCGTCACGGGCGGCATCGCGGGCGACCGGGCGGATCTCGCGGCCACGGGACGGGTGCCGCTCGGTTTGCTCAACACCGTCATCGAGCCCCGCCGCATCGAGGGTCTTGCCACCCTCGACCTGCGGCTTGCCGGTCCCCTGGCCCTTGACTCCCTGTCGGGGACGATCCGCACCGAAGGGGCAAGGCTGGCCGATCCCGCGCTGCGCGCCGCTCTCGAGGGCATTGCCGGCAGCGTCACCCTCTCGCGCGGGACCGCCCAGCTTGCCCTGGGCGGCAGTCTGGCCGATGGCGGACGGATCTCGGTCTCGGGGCCGGTCGGCCTGACGGCCCCCTTCAGGGCCGATCTGGCCATCGCCGGCGACGGCCTCGTGATCCGCGATCCCTCGCTCTATGAGGCCCTGCTGTCCGCCCGGCTGGGCCTGTCGGGCCCCCTCGCAGGGGGGGGCAGGGTGGCAGGCCGCATCGATGTGGCGAATGCCGAGATCCGCGTCCCCTCATCGGCGGTGGGCGCTCTGGGCGACCTCCTTCCCGTGCTGCATGTGGACCCCCCGCTCCCCGTGCGCCAGACGCTGGGGCATGCCGATCTCTCCCTCACCGGCCGCGATCGGCAGACGGCGGATGCGGAAGGCCAAGGGGGCCTCGCCCTCGATGTTCTCGTCTCGGCCCCTGCGCGCATCTTCGTCCGCGGCCGCGGCCTCGATGCCGAGCTCGGCGGAGAGCTGCGCCTGTCCGGAACCACGCGCCGCATCATCCCCGCGGGCGAGTTCTCGCTGTTGCGCGGGCGCCTGTCGATTCTCGGTCAGCGCTTCGACCTGACCGAAGGCTCGGCCACCTTGGAGGGCGATTTCACGCCTGTCCTCCGCCTGGCGGCCCAGACCCGGGCACGCACCGGCACGACCATCCGCGTGATCCTCGAAGGCCCGGCCGACGATCTCGATCTGCGTCTCGAATCCTCGCCCGAACTGCCCGAGGACGAGGTGCTGGCCCAGCTCATCTTCGGCCGCGACCTGTCCTCCATCACGCCCTTCCAGGCGGTCCAGCTCGCCGCGGCGGTCGCCGAACTTGCGGGGCGCGGCGGCGGCCTCGTGGAGGAGCTGCGTGCCGGGGCAGGCTTTGCCGATCTCGACATCACCACCGATGCCGACGGCAATACCGCGCTGCGCCTCGGCCGCTACATGACCGAGAACATCTATACGGATGTCCTTGTGGGGGCCGAGGAGTCGGTGGCGACGATCAATCTCGACCTCACCCCCGATCTCACCGTCCGCGCCGGCGTCTCGAGCGCGGGCGAAACCGCGCTCGGTCTCTATTACGAACGCGATTACTGAGGGGGGGGCGGACAGCCAGCGCCGGGGGGGCGGCGCCTCAGGCCGCCCCAGCCGGGGTCTCGGCAAAGAGCGGCGTGGGTTCGTCCCAGTAGAGACAGGCGGCGCGATGATCGGGGCCGACGGGAAAGGCCGGGGGCACCTCGGCCGCACAGTCGGGGCGCGCCTTGGGGCAGCGGGTGCGGAAGACGCAGCCCGAAGGGGGGGCAAGGGGCGAGGGCAGCTCGCCCTCGAGCACCGGGCGGGGCCGCGCCTTCTCGCGCCGGGGATCCGGGATCGGCACAGAGGCGATCAGCGCCTGCGTGTAGGGATGGCGGGGATGCGCCACCATCTCGCGCGAGGGGGCGATTTCCATGAGGCGGCCCAGATACATCACAAGGATGCGGTCGCTCACATGGCGGACCACGGACAGGTCATGGGCGATGAACAGCATCGCGATGCCCAGATCCCGGCGCAGCTCCCGCAGGAGGTTGACCACCTGCGCCTGCACCGACACATCGAGGGCCGAGACCGGCTCGTCGCAGAGCAGCAGCTTCGGCCGCAGGATCAGCGCGCGGGCGATGCCGATGCGCTGGCACTGCCCGCCGGAGAATTCATGCGGATAGCGGTTGATCATCGTGGGCAGCAGGCCCACCCGCTCGAGCGCCTCGGCCACCCGTCTGCGGACTTCGGCCCGCGGGGTTTTCGGGAAATGCGTCGTCAGGGGCTCGGCGACGATGTCGCCCACCGTCATGCGCGGATTGAGCGCCGCCAGCGGGTCCTGGAAGATCATCTGGATGTCGCGCCGCCGCATCCGCCGCGCCTCGGGAGGAAGGCGCGACAGGTCCTCGCCCTCGAAGAGGATGCGCCCTTCGGACGGCACCGTGCCGATGATCGCGCGGGCCAGGGTGGACTTGCCCGAACCCGATTCGCCGACGATTCCCAGCGCCTCGCCCGCGTGAAGGTCGAAGCTCACGCCGCCCACCGCGCGCAGGCTGCGCCAGGGTGTCCAGGGCCAGGCGCCGCGCGGGCGGATGGCAAAGGTCACGCGCAGGTCGCGCACCTCGAGGATGGGTCGGTCCGGCCCGGCCGGGGCGGTTGCGGATGCCTTCGCGGGGACGGTCATGGCATGGCCTCCCTTCGGGCCAGGATCTCCTCGACGGAGAGGTTGCAGGCGCGCCGGCGCCCGTCGGGCAGCGTCACCAGGGGGGGGCGGCGCGTCTCGTTTCCGGGGACGGCATAGGCGCAGCGTGGAAAGAACGGACAGCCCGGCGGCAGGCGGCTCATGTCCGGCGGATCCCCCGCGATGGTCAGGAGCATCTCGTCCTCCCGGTCGATGCGCGGCACGGCCGACAGAAGGCCCAGCGTGTAGGGATGCGTGGGCCTTTCGAAGAGAAGGGTTGTCGGCCCCTCCTCCATGATCTGCCCGCCATACATGACCAGGGTGCGGTCGCAGAAACCCGCCACCACGCCCAGATCATGGGTGATGAGGATGACGGCCGTGCCCAGCTCGGCCCGGATGTCGCCGAGCAGCTTCATGATCTGCGCCTGCACCGTGACGTCGAGCGCCGTCGTCGGCTCGTCGGCGATCAGCAGTTTCGGCCGGCAGAGCAGCGCCATCGCGATCATGATCCGCTGGCGCATACCGCCCGAGAACTGATGCGGGTAATCATGCACCCGCGCCTTCGCATCGGGGATGCGCACGAGATCGAGCATCCGCACCGATTCGGCCACGGCCTCGCGCCGGCTCATCCCCTTGTGGAGCGTCAGCACCTCGGCCATCTGCTCGGACACGCGCATGTAGGGGTTGAGCGAGGTCATCGGGTCCTGGAAGATCATCGCGATCTCCTTCGCCCGGATGCGGTTGAGCTCGCGCTGGGGCAGGCCGAGCAGATCGCGCCCGCCATAGCGCACGCGCCCCCTCGCCCGTCCGTTCGCCGCCAGCAGGCCCATGGCGGCATAGGCGGTCTGCGACTTGCCCGATCCGCTCTCGCCCACGATGGCGAGCGTCTCGCCCTCCTCCAGCGCAAAGCTCACCCCGTTGACCGCGTTCACCGTCCCGTCGCCGGTGGCGAAGGTGACGTGCAGATCCTCGATCTCCAGAAGCGCGGCCATCTCAGCGGTCCTTGGGATCGAGGGCATCGCGGAGCCCGTCGCCGACGAAGTAGAAGGCGAAGAGCATGGCGACGAAGAAGAACAGCGGAAAGCCGAGCTGCCAGGGCACGCCATTGCCGATCTGCGCCGCCCCGCGCGAGATCAGCGACCCAAGCGAGGTGTTGGGCTCCTGCACACCGAGGCCGAGGAAGCTGATGAAGCTTTCGTAGATGATCATCTCCGGGATCAGCAGCGTCGCATAGACCACGACGACGCCCGCCAGGTTGGGGACGATGTGGCGCAGGATGATCGTGAGGGGGCGCACGCCCGTGGCGATGGCGGCCTCGACGAACTCCTTGTTCTTGATGGACAGCGTCTGGCCCCGCGCGATCCGCGCCATCGACAGCCAGGACACCAGTCCGATGCCGATGAACAGCATCAGGAGCGAGCGGCCGAACATCACCAGAAGCAGGATGAGGACGAACATGAAGGGGATCGACAGCAGGATGTCCACGATCCGCATCATGATGCTGTCCACGCGGCCGCCGACATAGCCGGCGATGGCCCCGTAGAGCGTGCCCACCACGACGGCGACCAGGCTGCCGACGATGCCGATGAGCAGCGACAGCCGCGTGCCCTGCACGGTGCGGGCGAACAGGTCGCGTCCTTCCTGATCGGTGCCGAAGTAATGGCCTGTCGCGAAGGACGGCACCCCCTTCGTGGCGTTGATGCCGATCAGGGTGAAGTCGATCGTGTCGCGTTCGTATTGCGCGACCAGCTCGCCGCCGAAGGCAAAGATGGCGATCAGCCCCAGCACCACGAGCGAGACCGTCGCCGCGCGGTTGCGGAAGAAACGCCGCCGGGCATCGGCCCAGAGCGACCGGCCCTGCGGGAGGTCGGCGGCGGCGGGAAGCGGATCGAGGGGGTCGGTGGTCAGCGCCATGCGCGTCCCCTTCCTGTCAGAGACGGATCTTGGGGTCGATCCATGCGTAGAGGATATCGACCACGAGGTTGAACAGGATGGTAAGCGCCCCCACGAGGATCGTGACCCCCATGATGACGGAATAGTCCCGGTTCAGCGCCGAGTTGACGAAATACTGCCCGATCCCGCCGGTGGAGAAATAGACATCGATCACCACCGATCCGGTGATCATCGCCACGAAGGCGGGGCCGAGATAGCTCAGCACCGGCAGCAGCGCGGGCTTGAGCGCGTGCTTCCACACGATGCGCCGCATCGGCAGGCCCTTGGCGCGGGCGGTGCGGATGAAGCCGGAATTGAGCACCTCGAGCATCGAGGACCGCATGATCCGCGCAATCGCGGCAAGGTAGGAGGTCGAGAGGGCGACGACGGGCAGCACGACATATTGCCACTGGCCGCCGCGCCAGCCTCCGCCCGGCAGCCAGCCGAGCCAGAGCGTGAAGACGATCACGAGGATCGGGGCCAGCACGAAATTGGGCAGCACGCTCGCGCCGATGGCCGATCCGGTGGCCAGATAGTCCAGCCAGGTGTTATGGCGGATCGCCGCCACGACCCCCAGCGCCACGCCGAAGGTGACAGCGACGACGAAGGCCCAGAACCCGTAGGTCAGCGTGACCGGGAACCCCTGCGCGATCAGGTCCGAGACCGTGTAGTCGCGCAGCCGGAAGGAGGGGCCGAAGTCGAAATGCAGCACGATGTTCTTCACATAGTTGAACATCTGCACGACATAGGGCTGATCGAGCCCGTAGCGGGCCTCGATATTGGCCATCACCGCCGGAGGCAGGGGGCGTTCGCTGTTGAAGGGCCCGCCCGGCGCGGCGAACATCAGCACGAAGGAAATGACGATCAGGATCAGGATCGTCGGAATCGCCACCAGAAGGCGGCGGAGGATGAAACTCAGCATGGACGGGATCCCTGGGCTTGCGCGCAGGACGGCGGCTGGCGAGCCCGCCCCCTGCCCGGGGACGGGCCCAAGGCCTTCAGACCCGGCTCACTGCTCCGCGACCCGGTACATCGTCCGGCCGTACCAGTTTTCCTGCGCGTTCTCGAAGGGATAGCCGCGGATCGACGGATCCATCAGGATGTTGCTGGAGTAGAAGTAGATCGGGATCACCGGCACCTGTTCGGCGATGATCCGGTCCACCTGCTGATAGAGAGGCAGCGTGTCCTCGGCCGTGCGGGCCTCCAGCATCAGGGCATCGAGTTCGGGGTTGGAAAAGGCCGAATCGTTGTAGCCCGAGCTCGTGGTCACGATGTCGAGGAAGGAGGATGCCTCGTTGTAGTCGGCACACCATCCGGCACGGGCCACCTCGTATTGCTGGCTGCCACGGGCATCGAGGAAGGTCTGCCACTCCATGTTGGCCAGAGTCGTGTCCACGCCCAGCGTCTGCTTCCACATCTGGCCGATCGCCACCGCCAGCTGCTGATGCGCGTCCGAGGTGTTGTAGAGGATCTCGAGCGTCAGCGGCTCTCCGCCCGTGCCATAGCCGGCCTCCTGCATCAGGCGCTGGGCTTCGGCGTTGCGCTCCTCCTGGGTCATGGTCATGCCGAAGAGGTCATCGGGCACCTCGTAGCCGGCCACCGCCCAGTGGCCGAGCCCGTAGGCCGGCACCTGCCCGCCGGCCAGCACGTTCTCCACCAGCAGGTCGCGGTCGATGGCCAGCGAGAGGGCCTGGCGCACGCGCTGATCCTTGAGGGCCTCGGGCCCGGACTCGCTCAGATTGAGGTTGTAGTAATAGACGCAGAGATTGGGCAGGGCATGGGCCTCGTCCGGCCGCTCCGCCAGCAGGCGCGGATACTGCCCGATGGGGATGTCTGTCTGGTCCAGCTCCCCGGCGAGATAGCGCGTCAGCGCCTGGTTCTCGTCATTGATGATGAGAGCCGTGATCTCCTCGAGGATGACGTTCTCCGCATCCCAGTATTCGGGGTTCTTCGTCATCACGAGGCGTTCCTGCGGGACGCGCTCGCTCAGGACATAGGCGCCGTTGCCGACCATGTTGCCCGGCTGCGTCCAGGCCGCGCCATGCTCCTCGACCACCGCGCGCGGCACGGGGAAGGTCGTGGTATGGGTCAGCATCTGGAGGAAGTAGGGCAGCGGCGTGGTGATGCGGACCTCGAGCGTGCGGTCGTCGATCGCGCGCACGCCCAGATCCTCGACGGGCCGCTCGCCGGCGATGACCTCCGAGACATTCTCGATCTGCATCAGCTCCAGATACCACGAATAGGGCGAGGCGAGCTCGGGGCTCGCGGCGCGCTGCCAGGCATAGACGAAGTCATGCGCCGTGACCGGTTCGCCATTCGACCAGCGCGCCTCGGGGCGCAGATGGAAGGTATAGGTCAGCCCGTCCTCGCTCACCTCCCATTCGGTGGCCACGCCCGGTATGACATTCCCCTCGGCATCCTGGTTCAGCAGCCCCTCGAAGAGCTGGCGGGCGACATGAGAGCCTTCGACATCTTCGACCATGCCGGGATCGATCGAGGGGAACTCGTCGAGCACCCGATAGGTAAAGGTCTGGTTGTCCGACAACGTCTCGCCCTCGGCCGGCATTGCCCCCTGCGCGAGCGCGCCCGTGGCGACCAGTGCGGCGAGCGAGGCCGCCAGGGTGAACCTTGTGGTCATGGAAGACTCTCCCTTCGTGTTCTTGTTGTGCTGTTGGCGGGACCCCGGGCCCCGCGCGGTTGTCCTGCCGGACCCCGTTCCGTCGGGGGCCGGACCTGCGGGACACTTTGGCGCCGTGCCTGCTGTTGTCCAGCGGAAAGCGTGCCGGACGCGGCGTGACATCGCGGCACGGCGCCCTGCCGCCGAACGGACGGGCGCCGGGGGGGGCGAGGTGGGGGCTTGCAGAGGGGACCGCTTCGCCCCCCCAATCAGCGGGCGATGATCGACAAGCTCGAGATGTTCCTGGCCCTTGCCCAGGCGCGGCATTTCGGCCGTGCCGCCGAGGCCGTGGGCGTGAGCCAGCCCACCCTCTCCGCCGCCATCCGCCAGCTCGAGGGGCAGCTCGGCGTGCTGCTCGTGCGGCGCGGGTCGCGGTTCATCGGACTGACCGAGGAGGGCGAACGCGCCCTGGTCTGGGCCCGCCGCATCGTCGCCGATGCCCGCACCATGCGCGAGGAGCTGCGCGCCGCGCGTCGCGATCTGACCGGCATGCTGCGGCTCGGCGTGATCCCGACCGCGCTTGCGGCGGCCTCCCGCCTGACGGCCGCCTTCGCGGCGGCCCATCCGGCCGTGCGCGTGACGCTCCTGTCGATGAATTCGACCGCGATCCTCGAAGGTCTGGATGCCCTCTCCCTCGATGCGGGCATCGGCTATCTGGACAATGAACCGCTGGGAGAGAAGGCGACGCTCCCGCTCTTCGAGGAGCGCTATGCCCTGCTCCTGCCTGCTCGCCACGCGCTGGCCGCCCGGCCGTCCGTCCGCTGGGCCGAACTGGCAGAGCTTCCGCTCTGCCTGCTCACGACAGACATGCAGAACCGCCGCATCATCGGCGGGCTGCTGGGGGGGGCGGGGGTGCCCGTCGCCCCACGGGTGGAGACGAACTCCACCATCGTCCTGATCGCCCATGTGCTGGCCGGTCCCTGGGTCACGATCCTGCCCTTTGGCGCGGCCGAACCCTTCCTCGCGCAGGGTCTGGCCGCCGTGCCCCTGACGGATCCGGATGCCCATCACCGCGTCGGCCTCATCGCCCCGATGCGCGAGCCCCAGCCGCCGCTTCTCGCTGCCCTGATGGCCGAGGCGCGGGCCCTTCATCGATAGGAGTTTTCTATCAAGTGACGCGTCTTCGATCTTGAATTGTCTTTCGATCAGAGGCATTGCCGACTGGACGCGTGCAGCCCGAGGCCCCATGCTCGACGATACCGCCCTGCCCGATCTCGCCTCCCGTCTTGCGGAGATCATCGCCACCCACCGCGACCGGGAAGGGCCTCTGCTGCCCATCCTCCATGCCGTGCAGGCCGAATGGGGATATGTGCCCCGATCCGCGATCCCGGTGATCGCGCGGGCCCTGAATCTGAGCCGGGCCGAGGTGCATGGTGTGGTCAGCTTCTATCACGATTTCCGCAGCGAGCCTGCGGGGCGCCACATCGTGCGGCTCTGTGCGGCCGAATCCTGTCAGGCGCAGGGGGGGGCGGGCGCTGGCCGCGGCGGTGTCGGAGAGGCTGGGGATCGGCATGCATGAGACCACGCCGGACGGGCGTGTGACGCTGGAGCCGGTCTATTGCCTCGGCCTGTGCGCCTGCGGACCGGCGGCGCAGGTGGACGGCCGTCCGATCGGCCGCGCCACGGCCGAGACGATCGCGGAGGCTGTGGGATGATGCGGATCTTCGTCCCCCGCGATGCCGCCGCGCGCGCGCTGGGCGCCGATGCCGTGGCTGCGGCCGTCCTGCGGGAGATCGCCGCCCGCGGCCTCGACGCGACCCTGGTCCGCAACGGCAGCCGCGGCATGGTGTGGCTGGAACCGCTGGTGGAGATCGAGACGCCGCAGGGCCGGACTGCCTTCGGCCCCTGCGCGCCGGCCGACATCCCCGCGATCCTCGACGGGCAGAGCGACAAGGCCCTCGGGCCGGTCGAGGCGATCCCCTTCTTCGCCCGGCAGACGCGCCTGACCTTTGCCCGGGTGGGCCTGACCGATCCGCTCTCGCTGGCAGAGTATGAAGCCCATGGCGGGCTTGCCGGTCTGCGCGCCGCCCTGGCCATGACTCCGGAGGAGAGGATCGCGACGGTCAGGGATTCCGGCCTGCGCGGGCGCGGCGGGGCGGGCTTTCCCACGGGGATCAAATGGGCCACCGTCGCCCAGGCCCCGGCGCCGCAGAAATATGTCGTCTGCAATGCCGACGAGGGGGATTCGGGCACCTTCGCCGATCGTATGCTGATGGAAGGGGATCCCTTCTGCCTCATCGAGGGGATGGCCATCTGCGGCCTGTCGGTGGGGGCGACGAAGGGCTATGTCTACATCCGCTCCGAATATCCCGATGCCATCGCCGTCATGGAAGAGGCGATCCGCATCGCCCGCGCGGCGGGTCTGCTCGGGCCGGCGCTGCTGGGTCAGGGTCCCGCCTTCGACATGGAGGTGCGCGTCGGCGCCGGCGCCTATGTCTGCGGAGAGGAAACCTCCCTGCTCAACAGCCTCGAAGGCCGGCGCGGCGTGGTGCGGGCCAAGCCCCCGCTGCCCGCGCTCGAAGGGCTGTTCGGCCGGCCCACGGTGGTCAACAATGTGCTGAGCCTCGCGGCCGTGCCCTGGATCATGGCTCATGGGGCGGCGGCCTACCGGGATTACGGTCTGGGCCGGTCGCGGGGAACGATCCCGCTCCAGATCGCGGGCAATGTGAAGCGCGGCGGTCTGTGCGAGGTCGCCTTCGGCCTCAGCCTGGGCGAGATCGTCCATGACATCGCCGGGGGCACGGCCTCGGGCCGCCCGGTCAAGGCGGTGCAGGTGGGTGGGCCGCTCGGCGCCTATTTCCCCCCCTCGCTCTTCGACACACCCTTCGGCTACGAGGAGTTCGACGGCGCCGGCGGCCTGATCGGCCATGCCGGAATCGTCGTGTTCGACGACAGCGTGGACATGCTGGAACAGGCGCGCTTCGCGATGGAGTTCTGCGCCGTCGAATCCTGCGGCAAATGCACCCCCTGCCGCATCGGTGCCGTACGCGGGATGGAGACGATCGACCGCATCGCCCAGGGCGATCCGGAGGCGCTCCCCCTGCTGACCGATCTGTGCGAGACGATGAAGCTCGGCTCCCTCTGCGCGCTGGGCGGCTTCACCCCCTACCCGGTGCTGTCGGCCCTGACGCATTGGCCCGAGGACTTCGCCCGCACCCGGAGGGCCGCGGCATGAGACCGTCTGCCCCCCTGCCCCGCCCTGCCGCCCGCCGCCCCGACGGGGTGTTGCGCGGATTGCGCCTGCGGCGCGCGGTCCGTGAACCGGATCTTGAGTCTTTCCTGCGATTCGCCTGCCGTCCACCCCATGCTGACGGAGGGAATCGCCCCATGCCTCATCGCCCCGCGTCCCGCCTTCGCGGGGTCACCGCCCGGAGGGCCTGCCCATGAAGGACTTCGTCATTCCCGGCCATGACGGTGCCCCGGCCTTCGACGACCGCGATCTCGGCACCCCTGCCCGGCGGTCGAACCGGACCGTGACGCTGACCATCGACGGCTTTGCCGTGACCGTGCCGGAGGGAACCTCGGTCATGCGCGCCGCCGCCCTCGCGGGGATCGAGATCCCCAAGCTCTGCGCCACCGATTCGCTCGAGGCCTGGGGGTCCTGCCGGCTCTGCCTGGTGGAGATCGAGGGGCGGCGCGGCACGCCTGCCTCCTGCACGACGCCAGTCGCCGAAGGCATGGTCGTGCACACCCAGACCGACACGCTCCGCCGCCTGCGCCGCGGCGTGATGGAGCTCTATGCCTCGGATCAGCCGCAGCAGGGGCTGGCGGGCCCGATGAACCGCGGCACCCCGCTGCAGCGCATGGCGGCGGTGGTGGGACTGAATGCCGTGCGCTACAAGGCCCCCGAAGGCGGCCGGATGGCCAGCCATGCGGAACCGGCGGACAATCCCCGCTTCCGCCCCGTGGATGCCTCCAACCCCTATTTCGCCTATGACCCGGCCCAGTGCATCGTCTGCAATCTCTGCGTGCGGGCCTGCGACGAGATCCAGGGCACCTTCGCCCTGACCATCGAAGGCCGCGGCTTCGAGAGCCGCATGCGCCCCGGCATGGCGGGGGAGGACTATCTCTCCTCGGACTGCGTGTCCTGCGGGGCCTGCGTGCAGGTCTGTCCCACCGGCTCGCTGATGGAGAAATCGGTCATCGAGCTCGGCCTGCCCACGCGCAGCGTGGTGACGACCTGCGCCTATTGCGGCGTCGGCTGCCAGTTCGAGGCCGAGGCCCAGGGCGATACCGTGGTGCGGATGGTGCCGTGGAAGCATGGCAAGGCCAATCGCGGCCATTCCTGCGTCAAGGGCCGCTTTGCCTGGGGCTATGCCACCCATCGCGACCGCATCCTCGAACCGATGATCCGCGAGAGCATCGACGAGCCCTGGCGCGTGGTCGGCTGGGACGAGGCCATCACCTTCGCCGCCACCCGCCTGCGGGCCATCCAGGCCCGGCACGGGCGGCACAGCATCGGCGGCATCACTTCCTCGCGCTGCACCAACGAGGAGACCTATCTGGTCCAGAAGCTGATCCGCAGCGTGTTCGGCAACAACAACACCGATACCTGCGCCCGCGTCTGCCATTCGCCCACGGGCTACGGGTTGCGCCAGACCTTCGGCACCTCGGCCGGCACGCAGGATTTCGATTCGGTCGAACACACGGATGTGGCGGTGATCATCGGCGCCAATCCGACGGACGGGCATCCCGTCTTTGCCTCGCGGCTCAAGCGGCGCCTGCGCCAAGGGGCCCGGCTCATCGTCATCGATCCCCGCCGCATCGATCTGGTGCGCTCTCCGCATGTGGAGGCGGCGTATCATCTCGCGCTGCGGCCGGGGACGAATGTCGCGGTGCTGACGGCGATGGCCCATGTCATCGTGACCGAGGGCCTGCATGACGAGCGCTTCATCCGCGAGCGCTGCGACTGGGAGGAGTTCCAGCATTATGCCGAATTCGTCTCCGACCCGCGCCACAGCCCGGAGGCGACCGAGGCGCTGACCGGCGTGCCGGCGGCCGATCTGCGCGCCGCGGCGCGGCTCTATGCCACGGGCGGCAACGGGGGCGATCTATTACGGCCTCGGCGTGACCGAACATTCCCAGGGATCGACCACCGTCATGGCCATCGCCAATCTGGCCATGCTGACGGGCAATATCGGCGCCCGGGGTGGGGGTGAATCCGCTGCGCGGGCAGAACAACGTGCAGGGCAGCTGTGACATGGGCAGCTTCCCGCACGAGCTGCCGGGCTACCGCCATGTCAGCGACGACGCCACCCGCGCCGTGTTCGAGAGCATCTGGGGCACGGTGATCGACCGCGAGCCGGGCCTGCGCATCCCCAACATGCTCGATGCCGCGATCGAGGGGACGTTCAAGGGCATCTACATCCAGGGCGAGGACATCCTCCAGTCCGACCCGGACACCCGCCATGTCGCGGCCGGTCTTGCGGCGATGGACTGCGTGATCGTCCAGGATCTCTTCCTGAACGAGACGGCGAACTACGCCCATGTCTTCCTGCCGGGCTGCACCTTCCTCGAGAAGGACGGGACCTTCACCAATGCCGAACGCCGCATCAACCGCGTGCGCAAGGTGATGCAGCCGAAGAACGGCTACGCCGACTGGGAGGTGACCCAGCTTCTCGCCAATGCGATGGGGGCGGGCTGGACCTATACCCATCCCTCCCAGATCATGGACGAGATCGCCGCCACCACGCCCAGCTTCGCCGGGGTTTCCTTCGCGCTGCTCGACCGTCTGGGTTCGGTCCAGTGGCCCTGCAACGAGAAGGCCCCGGAAGGCACGCCCGTCATGCATGTGGACGGTTTCGTGCGCGGCAAGGGGCGCTTCATCCTGACCGAGTACATCCCGACCGAGGAACGCACCGGGCCGCGCTTCCCGCTGCTGCTGACCACCGGGCGGATCCTGTCACAGTACAATGTCGGCGCCCAGACGCGACGCACCGCCAACACCATCTGGCACGAGGAGGACCGCCTCGAGATCCATCCTCACGATGCCGAGATGCGGGGCATCAAGGAGGGGGACTGGGTCCGCCTCGCCTCGCGTTCGGGCGAGACCTCTCTGCGCGCCACGATCACCGACCGCGTCGCACCGGGGGTGGTCTACACGACCTTCCACCATCCGCTGACGCAGGCCAATGTGGTCACGACCGACCACTCCGACTGGGCGACCAACTGCCCCGAATACAAGGTGACCGCCGTGCAGGTCTCGCTCTCGAACGGGCCGTCGGACTGGCAGCGCGACTATGCAGCCCTGACGGAACGGTCGCGGCGGATCCTGCCTGCGGCGGAATGACCGTCGCCGGCATGGTCCCCGCGCCGGCCCCCACCGCGCGCCTGCGCGTGCAGATCCCCGGCGGCGGGGAGGCAGCCCGCACCCTGCCGGAGGAGACGCCGGTTGCCCTTGTCTACAACGGCGGCACCCAGGCCGTGATGATGGCCACCCCCGCGGATATCGAGGATTTCGCCACCGGCTTCACCCTGACCGAAGGCATCGCCCCGCGCGAGGCGCTCCCCCCCGTGGAGGTGGTGGCTCATGACACGGACAGCGGTCCGGCCATCGAGGCACGGATGTGGCTGCCCCCGGATCTGGAGACCACTCTCCGTGCCCGTCGCCGGGCCACCGTCGGCCCTGTCGGCTGCGGCCTGTGCGGGATCGACTCGATCGGACAGGCGCTGCGTCCCCTCCCCCCCTGCCCGAGGCCCCTGTCACCCTGACCGTCACCGATGTCCGCTTTGCCCTGGGCGAGCTGCGCGACTGGCAGCCCCTGCATGACGAGACGCGCGCCGTCCACGCCGCGGGCTTCTGGCGCCCGGGCGAAGGGATCCTGATGGCGCGCGAGGATGTGGGCCGCCACAATGCGCTCGACAAGCTGATCGGGGCGCTTCACCGCGCCGGCATCGACTGCACTCAGGGGGCCATCGCCCTCACCTCGCGCCTGTCGGTAGAGATGGTGCAGAAGGCGGTCATGGCGGGTTGCCCGATCCTGCTGGCCGTCTCGGCCCCCACCGCGCGCGCCGTGCGCCTGGCCGATGCGGCAAATCTCACGCTGGCTTCGCTGTCGCGCGGCGCCGTGCAGGTCTTCACCCATCCCCGCGCATCGTGGCCCACCGCCCGACGCAGGACCGTGATGCGCATCGCGCCCCTTCAGGAACCGTCTGACTCCTCCCATGCCTGCCGGAAACATGCCCAAACTCGTGGCCATGGCGAACCAGATCGCCGCCTTCTTCGCGACCCAGCGCCATGCCGATCCCGCGGCCGAGGTGGCGGCCCATCTGCGCGCCTACTGGGATCCGCGCATGCGCGCGGCGATCCGCGCCCATCTGGACGCGGGGGGCGAAGGCCTCTCCCCCCTCGCGCGCGAGGCTGTTGCACGCCTGCCCGAACCGGCCCGCAGCGCCTGAGAGAAGGGGCCTGCACCCTTGGGGATCCTGCGCCGTTCCCATCCCGAGGGCGCGCGCTCCTTCTTCAGCGCAGCGACCGCGCCGCCAGCCAGCGCCGCCACTGGGCGATGGTGCCGCCAAAGGCATTGAGATCCACCTGGCCCTGCACACCCGGCACCAGGCCGGTTCCCGAATACTGCCAGAAGGTCCATCCGCGCCGGCCATAGACCTCTTCCGGATGGGCGGCGACCGAACGCAGCCACAGCTCCTCTCCCCGGAGCTGCTCCAGCCCGTTGTCCTGCCAGAAGCCCGGCTCGGTATAGATCAGGGGGCGCTGGCCGTAATGCGCTTCGAGCAGATCCAGAAAGCGCAGCACCTCGGCCCTGACATGGGCCGGGTCCGGGCGCCAGGTGCAGGTCGGCGAATGGGGGTTCCATTCGAGATCCACCACAGGGGCCAGCGCGCCGCGCTCCTTGGGCACATGGGTGATGAACCAGCGCGCCTGATCCTCGGCGCTGCGGCAGAAATAGTAGAAATGATAGGCCCCTCGCGGGATGCCCGCCGCGCGGGCCTCGGCCCAGTGGCGTGCGAAGGCCGGATCGAGGCGGTCTGCTCCTTCGGTGGCCTTGATGAAGGCGAAACTCACGCCCGCATCCCGCGCCGTGGGCCAGTGGATGGCGGTCTGATAGCGCGAGATGTCGATCCCATGGACCGGATGGGCCGCCGGCCCCGGTCCGCGCCAGAGGACGGGGCGGGCATCGCCGAAGCGTGGCGCGGCGACAGGCGCCGGGGACATCGGCACGGCCGCTCCCTGTGTCGGGGGGGGCGGTGCCAGGCTGCCACAGGCGGCCAGACCCGCCAGCATGGCCGCCACAGCGCAGGCCCGCATTCCGATCCTCATGAGGCACTCCTGTCCCCTGCCGGGTCAGTCTGGACGCCGAGGGCCGGCCGGGCAAGCCGGGCCTCGGCCCATCGGCGGCATGGTGCCGGGGCGGTGGCCTGCGCCCGGCGTCGTCAACCGAATCTTAACCTTTTTCTGCGACAAGCGGGATCGGGGCGACTGACCGTCCGATTCGCCCCCCGGGACAGGAGGAGTGAGGCAAAAGTGATGCAAACCGGCCGGCCATCTGCATGCAGGATCCGCTCAGGCGCCCTCGGCGCCGGCGCCGTCCTGCGCGCTCCAGCTCCGGAAGGCGTCGCGCATCCGCACCGTCTCGGTCAGCACGTCCTCATGCAGCGTGCCCATGTAGTCCTGATGCACCGCCTCGAGGGCGAGGTAGCCGTCATAGCCGGCCTCGCGCAGCGTGCCGAACAGGGCGGGAAAGTTGATCGTGCCTTCGGCGAATTTCGCCTGGAGCGCGCCGGGCCGTGCCTGCCGCAGATGCACATGGGCGGCATGGGGGGCGAGGTTGTCGATCTCGGCCTGCGGGTATCCGAGGCACAGGAAATGCGCGGGGTCGAGGACGATGCGCATGCCTGTCGTCTCGATCAGCCGGTGGACGAGATCGGGGCTCTCGAGCCAGGAATGGACATGCGGCTCCAGGCAGAGCCGCTGGCGCGCGCCGGGCAGTTCGAGCATCGCCTGCAGCGCTTCGGTTGCGATCTGCGCCGCATCCCGACGCGATTGCCCCGGATTGACGATTCCGGGCAGGATGAAGACGGTGGGGATGTCGGCGGCCTCGGCAAAGAGCAGCACGCTGTGCAGGTCATGCAGGTTCGCCTTCAGCGTGCCGGGCTGTGCCAGGTTCCGCTCGGCAAGAGTCCTGCCGAAGAGGTGGTAGAGATTGGCGGGCCTGATGCCGCCCAAGGTGGCGTGCAGGCGTCGGGCCTCGCCTTCGGGATCCTGCAGGATGGCGTCCCGCGACAGGGCCGAGCGGTAGAAATAGCCCACATCCACCGCCCCGATCCCCAGCGTCCGGGCCAGGCCGGCGACTTCGGTCAGCGTGAGCTGCGGGAAGGACCAGCTCGTGACCGAGAGGCGCATCTAGCGTCCCTCCACCTTTTCGATGCGTCCCGATGCGGCGGCACGATACAGCGCATCGAGGGCGGCCGTGACGCGCCAGCCGTTCAGGGCGTCCGATGCGTTTTCCACCGCCTCGCCGCGGCAGAGCCGTGCGAAGGCCTTCACGGGCAGCGATCCGTCATAGAGCCCTTCGAGATCGGTGAGGGGCAGGGCCTCGTCTTGACCGTCATGGCGCCGCAGTTCGAGCCGGGCCGGCAGGTTGGAGAAATGGATCATGCCCTCGGTCCCATAGAGGCGCACATCGGTGTGCATGCCCACATGCTTGGGCACCGTGGACGCCCCCGACAGCGCGAAGGTCGCCCCGTTCGCGAATCGTCCCATGGCGGCATCGTAATAGTCCACGCCGGTGGGCGACTTCACATCGAGGCATCCGATGCAGTCGAGCCCCATGTCTGTGACATAGGCGACCCAGGCCAGCGCATGGGAGAGCTGTCCCCAGCCATAGCCGCCGGCGCGTGCCGGGTCGGACCAGGTGGAGGGGGGTGGACGGAAGAGGTGATCGGCGGTTTCCGCCATGGGCCTGCCGGCGAAGAGGTCGTCGAGGGGCGATCCCATCTGGCACACGACATGGCGCAGCGTTCCGATGCGCCCCGAGCGGACCCATTGCGCAGCGCGGGCGGAAAAGCGCGTGAAGTTCAGGCCCGTAGGCACCATGACCTGCCGCCCGCTGCGTGCGGCGGCTTCGGCGATGGCGCGGGCATCCCGTGCGGATGTGGCCATGGGCTTCTCGACGAGGACATGGCACCCCCTCGAGTCCGGCGATCGCGGGTCCGGCATGGGCGACATGGGGCGTGGCGACCACCAGGCCATCGAGCTGTTCGGTCGCCAGCATCCGGTCGAGTCGTCATGGCGCGCGGCGATGCCGAAGCGATCACCCGCGACGCGGAGCCGCTCTGCATCCAGATCGCAGATCGCGGCCACGTCCACCCCTTCACAGGACTGGAGTGTGGGGATGTGCATCGTCACCGCCCACCAGCCGATGCCCACGACTCCGATCCGGGCCGTCATGGCAGTCTCCTCCCTTGTCATGTGGCGGCAGATTGCGGCGGAGAGGGTCTTGCGGTCAAGTGGTCAGACCGCTTTCGGTTGACTGGCCTCCGGACCTCAGCCTGGCGCCGGGCGACGGGTCCTCCGGATGGGGTCGGCTCGCAGCCCATGGGGCGCTTCCCCGGAGGCACGACCGCCGCGATCGGGCGGCCTGCAGCCCCCATGGAGCCCCTGCCGGAGCGGCTGCGATCCGTCCCGTGCGGATGTCTCGTGTGGATGTCTCGTGTGGATGTCTCGTGTGGATGTCTCGCGCGGATGTGTTGTCGATCATTACACTCAGGATTGACGTCGGGCTTTCCGGCGTGCAGGGTCCGCTCTGCATCCTGCCGATGAGCGGGCCCCTTTCCGGGATGAGCGCGATGATCGTCTGCCACTGCACCGGCATCACCGATTCGGAGATCCATGCGGCCATCGACTGGATGCGTGCCGCCGATCCCACGACGCTCATTACGCCGGGCAAGGTCTATCGCGCGCTGGGCAAGCGGGCCGATTGCGGGGGCTGTCTGCCGCTCTTCCTTGCCACGATGCAGGCCAATGCTAACCTGAAGGTTCCGCAGGGCATCCCGGTCCTGCGTGCCAGACGGAAGGACAAGGCAGGATGAAAGGCGACCCTCAGGTCATCGACTATCTCAACCGAGCACTCCGCAGCGAACTGACCGCCGTGAGCCAGTACTGGCTCCATTACCGTCTCCAGGAGGACTGGGGTCTTGGCCACATGGCCCGCAAGTCGCGCGAGGAAAGCATCGAAGAGATGCACCACGCCGACAAGCTGATCGCCCGCATCATCTTTCTCGAGGGGCATCCCAATCTCCAGAAGCTGGATCCCCTGCGCATCGGCCAGAATGCGCGCGAGACGCTCGAGGCCGACATGGCCGCCGAGAAGGATGCCATCGCCCTCTACCGCGAGGCCTATGCCTATTGCGACAAGGTGGGCGACTATGTCAGCAAGAAGCTCTTCGAGGAGCTGCTGCAGGACGAGGAAGGGCATCTCGATTTCCTCGAGACGCAGCTCGAACTTCTCGACCGGGTCGGCCAGACGCAGTACGAGCATCTGAACGCCGATCCGATGGACAAGGCCGATTAGGGCGAAGACGGCAGGACCGGACACCCGCGCGCGCCCTTCTTCCATCGCGCCGTCCTTCCATCAGGGGCGGAAGGATGCGGTCGAAAGGGGATAGGGTTTCCGAAGGCAGGGGCCTGCGGCGCCCTGCCGACCAGCCGGAGCGGTCAGCTTCTCCTGCTGGACCCGAGGCTGCGGCGTCCGCGATGGAGGCGCCTTGGGTCACCTGGCGGGGCGGCTCCTCCACCTGCCGCAGAAGCCTGACCGGCTTCGGTCATCTCCGCGTGACCCTGCGTCACGAAGGAGACGGGCGCGGGCGGTCCCGGCGCGCGCCACCCGCAAACCCGGATTCGCAAAGACCACTGTTCGCGCCGCGCCGCGCCTGCCGGTCGGGTTCTGTCCGAGGGCTCCGGGGCGGATCCGGCCCGCGCTCCATCCGGCGCGGGCCGGGCATCAGCACTTGACGACCGCGGGCCGCAGCTGGTCGCCCCAGCAGCCGGTCCCGCAGTGATGGCGGGCTGCGCGGATCATCTCGATAGCCAGCCCCTCGGCCACAGCCTCGCGGATCGCGCGATTCAGGGCCTCGGCCTCGCGCAGCACGATCGCCATGCGGGTCTTCTGGGCTTCGGTGAGGGTCGCCTCGGGAATCATGTCGAACATGGCTTATCCTCCGGTGAAGGGGGTCAGGCAGGCTGGAACTGGGCGGTCTCGGTTGAATCCTTCAGCGCTGTGGTCGAGGACCGGCCCTGCGTGATCGTCAGGGAGACGAGGTCGAAATACCCGGTGCCCACCTCGCGCTGGTGGCGCACTGCGGTGAAGCCGCGTTCCGTGGCGGCGAATTCCTTCTGCTGGAGCTCGGCATAGGCCGCCATGCCGCGGTCGCGATAGCCGTCCGCAAGGTCGAACATCGAGAGGTTGAGGCTGTGGAAGCCGGCCAGCGTGACGAACTGGAACCGGTATCCCATGGCGCCCAGCTCGCGCTGGAACCTGGCGATGGTGGCATCGTCGAGCCGGGCCTTCCAGTTGAAGGAGGGCGAGCAGTTGTAGGCCAGGAGCTTGCCGGGATATTTCGCATGCACGGCCTCGGCAAAGCGGCGCGCCTCTTCCAGATCGGGATGCGAGGTCTCCCACCACAGCAGATCCGCAATCTCGGCATAGGCAAGGCCGCGGGCGATGCAGTGATCGAGGCCGGTGCCGGGCTTCAGGCGATAGAACCCTTCGGGGGTGCGGGCCTCGCGGTCGATGAAGGGATGGTCGCGTTCGTCGATGTCCGAGGTGATGAGCTGGGCACTTTCGGCATCGGTCCGGGCGATAATGATCGTGGGGACGCCCATGACATCGGCAGCCAGGCGGGCCGCGACAAGATTGCGCTCATGCGCAGCCGTGGGGATCAGGACCTTGCCGCCCAGATGACCGCATTTCTTCTCGGAGGCGAGCTGGTCCTCGAAATGGACGCCGGCAGCCCCTGCCTCGATATAGGCCTTCATGATCTCGAAGCTGTTCAGGGGGCCGCCGAAGCCCGCCTCGGCATCGGCGACGATGGGCACATACCAGTCCCGCGTGACGCGGCCTTCGCTGGCTTCGATCTCGTCGGCGCGGCGCAAGGTGCGGTTGATGCGGCGGCAGAGCTCAGGCCCGGCATTGGCCGGATAGAGCGACTGATCGGGATACATTGCGCCGGCCGTGTTGGCATCGGCCGCCACCTGCCAGCCGGAGAGATAGATCGCCTTGAGCCCCGCGCGGACCTGCTGCATCGCCTGGTTGCCGGTGACAGCGCCCAGAGCGTTGATGAAGGGTTCGTCCTGCAGGCTCTTCCAGAGCCGGTTGGCGCCGCGTTCGGCCAGCGTGTGCTGGATGGTGAGGGATCCGCGCAGGCGGATCACATCCTGCGGGGCATAGGGCCGTCTGATCCCGTCGAAGCGGCCCGGCGGCGCATGGGGGACAAGATCCTCGAAACCGAGCTGGGTCATGGTCGGACGCTCCCATCTGATCCGGTGACAGGGGGGATGATGCGCCCATGCCGCGCTGCGGCAAGTCGGACAGGGGAACCGGAAGGCAGGGTTGAAAAAATTCTACATTTGTGAATCAGTAAAAATAACACTTATTGTATGAGGTCGCACATGGCTGCCGATGCACGGCGCAAGGTCATGGCCGGGCCCCAGATCCGCCGCCTCCGCCACAGCCTGGGGCTCAGCCAGAGCGCCATGGCTGCCGAACTCGGCATCTCGGTGAGCTATCTCAACCTGGTCGAGCGCAATCAGCGCCCGCTGACCGCCCAGCTCCTGATCCGTCTGAGCGAGACCTATGCCATCGATGCCCGCGATTTCGCCAGCAGTGAGGAGGCGCGGATCCAGACCGAACTGGAGGAGATCCTGGCCGACCCGGTGCTGCGGGGCCAGCCGGTGCCGCGCGCCGAGATCCGCGCCGCCCTCGACCAGGCGCCCGGCGTGGTGGCGGCCCTGCGCAGCCTTCATGCCGCCTATGCCGCCTTGGCCGAGCTGCAGGGCGGTCTCGCCCAGGCCGCCCCCGCCTCCGAGCGGGGAGAGCCCGCCATCCTGCCACAAGACCCAGTGGAGCGGGTGCGCAACCTGCTTCAGGAGGCACAGAATCACTTCCCCGCGCTCGAGGACGCAGCCGAGCGGATCGCGACCGAGCTGCCGGAGGGCGACCGCCTCGCAGCCCTGACCGCCCGTCTGCGCGAGCGGCACGGAATCCGCCTGCGGATCCTGCCGTATCGCGAGATGGGCGTCACCTTGCGCCATTACGACCGCCACCGCCGTGTCCTGATGATCTCGGAGCTCGTGGAGCCTCCGGGCCGGACCTTCCAGGCCGCCTTCCAGCTGGGTCTGATGGAGGCGGCCGGACCGGTCGAGGAGAGGCTCGATGCGGCCGCCCTACCCGAAGGGGCGGCGCGGCGGCTCGGGCGGGTGGCACTGCTGAATTACGTGGCAGCGGCGATCCTGATGCCCTATGCGCCTTTCCTCGCCGCTGCGCAGGAGACGGGCTATGACGTGGACGTGCTGGCCGCTCGCTTCGGCGCCAGCTGGGAACAGGTCGCGCATCGGCTGACGACGCTGGCCCGGCCATCGGCCCGCGGCATTCCCTTCTTCATGATCCGCGTGGACGCGGCCGGCAATGTCTCCAAGCGCTTCGCCTCGGGTGCCTTTCCCTTTGCCCGGATGGGCGGCACCTGCCCGCGCTGGAACCTGCACGAGGCCCTGGCCCGTCCCGGCCAGACCCTGACGCAGGTGATCGAGCTGCCGGACGGGGCGCGCTGGTTCTCGGTGGCCCGCGCCGTGCGGCGCATCGCGATGCCCTGGGGCGAGATCGAACCGATGTTCGCCGTCGGCCTGGGTTGCGAGATCAAGCATGCCGGCGCCCTGGTCTATGGGCGCTCCGTCCGGGAGATGCCCCCGGTCGCCATCGGCCCCAACTGCCGGCTCTGCGAGCGGCCCCATTGTCCCTCGCGCGCCGCCCCGCCCCTGACCCGGCCACCGGACATGACCGAAGCCACGCGGGGCCTCTCACCCTTCGGCCTCTGAGCGGAGGGCGCGGGCGGGCACGTCCGGAATGGCAGGCTCATGGCCTTCCTCCAGCTTGCGCCGGTAATCGGCCATGCGCTGTTCGATCTCCTCCCGCTCCGCCTGGCCGAGCGGTTCGGGACGGCGGTTGAGCCGGGCCGCCTCCTCCGGATCCACCCGCAGCCGGGCGATGACGGGGAAATGGTCCGATCCCACATTCGGCCCCAGCCGGAAGTCGATCATCGCCATCTCCTCGCTGACGAAGAGCTGGTCGAGAGCGCAGCGGATCAGGGGATTGCCGGCATGGAAACTGGCATAGAGGCCGCGCCCCACCCGCGGATCGAGATAGCGTCCAAAGGTCTTGTAGAGCCGCGAGGTATGCGACCAGGCGGCATCGTTGAAATCCCCCATGACGACGACGGGCACATCCGTCCGGCGCGCAAAGCGGGCGGCATAGAGGATCTGCGCGTCGCGTTCGTCGGTATCCACGCCGGGGACGGGGGGCTGGGGGTGCAGGCCCAGGAAGTGAAACAGCCGTCCCCCCTTCGTGCGCAGCGAGGCGAAGACGGCGGGGGTGGTATCGGGCGTCAGATGCACGATCCGCGCCTCCTCCACCGGCAGGCGCGTGGCGAAGACCAGACCGTAACAGTCCGGGCGCGGCTCGGACAGGACCGTGGGATAGCGGGCCAGCGTCTCCCCCAGAGCCGTCACCCAGGTCCCGTCCGTCTCCATGAGGAACAGGACATCCGGATCCTCGCGCGCGATCAGGGCGGCCACGCGGTCGTGCTGGCGGTTCTCCATCAGCACGTTGATGGCGAGCAGCGCCACCTCGTTCGGGTCGCCGCGCCGGGGGGCGAAGCGCATCTCCCGCCGGGCCAGAGGCGTATAGGGACGGATGCGGTGGAGATGGTAGAGAAGACCGGCGCCGCTCATCCCTGCCAGGGTCCAGCGCAGGGGCCCCTCCAGCCACAGAAGGCCCATCACCAGGACAAACCCCAGGCCTGCGGCAAGCTGGAGACGGGGAAAGTCCCACATCCGCACCCACCAGGCATGGCTGCCTGAAAGGGGCAGAAGCGTCAGGACAAGGAGGACCACCGCCAGGAATGCCAGGAGCCAGTTCATCTCCCCTCCGCCAGCAGGACGGCAAGCCGGCGGGAAACGGCCTGCCTGCCCTCAGGGTTCCCGGGGGCAGAAAAGATCGTAGAGCAGGGCGATAAGACGCTCCACACGGTCGTCGGCCAGGCTGTAGAGCACCGTCTTGCCGTCGCGGCGCGCCGCGACCAGCCCCTCGAAGCGCAACCGCGCGAGCTGCTGGGACACCGCGGCCTGCCGCGCACCGAGGCGCCCTTCGAGTTCGCCGACCGTCTTCTCCCCCCCGGCGAGATGGCACAGGATCATCAGGCGCTGTTCATGGGCAAGGGATTTCAGATAGTCCGCCGCGCGCCCCGCCGCCTCGGCCATGCGGTCGGCCTCGAGAGGCGGGGACGCAGCAGAGGCCGGCCCTTCGGGAAGGGGTCTGGTCATTCGGCAGCCTCCACCCGTGCCGCCGTGGTGGCGGGTGACAGGGTCTGCAGGGCCTCGTACTGGCTCAGGAAGACCCGACCGGACAGATCGCGCAGAAAGGGTGTGCCGGCCAGGCGATCCATGACCGGCCCCTTCACCTCGGCCAGATGAAGGGCGATCCCGGCCTCGCGCAGCCGGTGGTCGAGCGATTCGAGCGTCTCGAGCGCGCTGAAGTCGATCTCGTTGATGGCCGAAGCCATCAGCACGACATGCCGCACGGGCGATCCGGCGATACGGTTGAGGATCCAATCCTCCAGGGCGCGCGCATTGAAGAAGGTCAGGCTCTGGTCGATGCGGACCTGCAGCACCGCCGGATCGGTCAGAACCGCGTGACGGCGGATGTTGCGGAAATGCTGGGTGCCGGGCACCAAGCCCACCTCGGCGATATGCGGCCGCGCCGTCTTGAACAGATGCAGGACGAGCGACAGGATCACCCCTGCCGTCACCCCGGTCTCGACCCCGAAGCCCAGGGTTGCGACGATGGTTGCCGCGACGGCCGCGAAATCGGCCTTGGAATAGGTCCAGGCACGCCGCAGCAGACCGAAATCGACAAGCGAGAGCACCGCGACGATGATCGTGGCGGCCAGTGTCGCCTGCGGCAGCCAGGCGATGAGCGGCGTCAGGGTCAGCGAGGCGACGGCCAGACCCAGCGCCGTGAAGGCACCGGCTGCCGGTGTCTCGGCCCCGGCATCGAAATTGACGACCGAGCGGGCAAATCCCCCCGTGACCGGCATCCCTCCGGTGAAGGCCGCGCCCAGATTGGCCGCCCCGAGCGCCACCAGTTCCTGATCGGGGCGGATGCGCTGGCGCTTCTTCGCGGCCAGGGTCTGGGCGACCGAGACCGACTCCACGAAGCCGATGATGGAGATCAAAAGCGCGGGAACGGCCAGCGCTCCCAGCAACTCGAGGGACAGCGGCGGCATCGTCAGCGGCGGCAGGCCCTGCGGCACCTCGCCCACGAGGCGCACCCCATGCGAGGCCAGATCGAGGCCCCAAGCGGCTGTCGTGGTCGCCGCCACCGCAAGGACGGGGCCGGTGCGGGCCATCATCCCTGCGGCACCCGAGCCCAGGCCGAAACGGATCAGCAGGGGCCGCAGGCTGCGCCGTGACCAGACAAGGAAGGCAAGGGCCCCAAGCCCGACCGCGACCGTCGGCCAATGAATGGCGCCCAGATGCGCAGCCAGGGTCGCGATCATCTCGGGCAGCGTGTCGCCCCCGGCCTCGATCCCGAGCAGATGGCGGAGCTGACTCGTGGCGATCAGGATACCCGAGGCGGTGATGAAGCCGCCAATCACCGGATGCGACAGGAAGCTGGCAAGAAAGCCCAGCCGCAGCAAGCCCATGGCCACGAGCATCAGGCCCGAGAGAAGGGCCAGGGTCAGAGCGACCGCAGCAGGCGGCAGGCCGGTCCGCGCGGCAACGGGCCCGGCGGCGGCGGCGGTCATCAGCGCGATCACCGCCACCGGCCCGACAGCCAGCGCCCGCGAGGTGCCGAAGAGCGCATAGAGGATCAGCGGCAGGATCGAGGCATAGAGCCCCGTGACAGGCGGCAGACCGGCCAGCATCGCATAGGCAAGCGACTGGGGGATCAGCATGATCGTGACGATCACGGCCGCGAGAAGGTCGGCCGAGAGCGCCTGCCGGTCATAGCGGCGGCCCCAGTCGAGCACCGGGAAGTAGCGGGCAGCCCCGCTCAGGATCGAGGACATCTTGACACCGGGCATGGCGGGATGATTGCGGGATTCCACAAGGTCAGCCAGCGGCCTGCGGAAGGGAAGCAGGCCTTGCCGCCCATTCCCGGCCCTTCAGCATGCCCCGCCAGTAGATCGGCGGCAACAGGCGTTCCTTCAGGAACCAGGCTGCCCGGCTCGGCCTCGTGCCATCGATCAGCCAGGACGGAAAGGTCGGCAGGAGCTTTCCGTCATAGCCGAACTCGGCAAGCACGATGCGCCCCTTCTCGACGGTCAGCGGGCAGGAGCCATAGCCGTCATAGGCGGCGACATCCGGCCGGCCGGCGATATCGGCGATCACGTTTGCGGCCACCACGGGGGCCTGCTTGCGGGCGGCGGCCGCTGTCTTGGCATTGGGGGTGTTCGCGACATCGCCCAGCGCCCAGACATTGCGGAACCGGACATGGCGCAGACTGTGCCGATCCACATCCACCCAGCCGCTGGCATCGGCCAGGGGCGAGGCGCGCACGAAATCCGGGGCCGTCTGGGGCGGCACCACATGAATCATGTCGAAGGGCATCTCGACCGTCTCGACCGGCATGCCGGGACGGGCCACCTCGAAGCGGGCCCGGCGCGCCGGCCCATCCACGGCAACAAGCCGATGGTGGAACTGCGTGCGGATGCCGTATTGCTGCACATAGCGTTCGAGCGCCGGCACATAGGCTGGCACCCCGAAGAGAACGCCCCCTGCGTTGCAGAAGCTGATCTCGATGTTCCCGAGAACCCCGCGGCGGCGCCATTCGTCAGCGGACAGATACATGGCCTTCTGCGGGGCCCCGGCGCATTTGATGGGCATCGGCGGCTGGGTGAAGAGCGCGCGCCCCCTGCCCATCTCCTGAACGAGATGCCAGGTATAGGGGGCGAGGTCGTAGCGGTAGTTGGACGTCACCCCGTTGCGGCCCAGCGTCTCGACCAGGCCTTCGATACCGTTCCAGTCGAGCTTGAGGCCCGCAGCAACGATCAGCCGACGGTATTTCACCACCCGGCAGCCTTCGAGAATCACGGCATCCCTGTCCGGCTCGAAGGCCGCAACGGCGGCCTTGATCCACCGCACCCCCTTCGGAATGACCGCGGCCATGGTCTGGACGGTCGATGCCGCATCAAAGACCCCGGCCCGACCAGCGTCCAGCCGGGCTGGTAGTAATGGACATCCGCCGGATCGATGATCGCCACATCAAGATCGGAGGACCGGGCCTTCAGCGAGGCCGCGACCGCAATGCCGGCGGCCCCGCCGCCCACGATGACGACATCATGGGACGCATCGGCCCCGTCGGCGGGGATGCGACCGCCATTGGCCAGGCGGCGGGCCAAGCCGGACAGATCGTAGCCGGCGGCCTTCGCTGTCGCCAGGATGGCCGACACGGGACGCGACCCGGCCGCGGACAGGGCCCAGAGCGTGGTCACGCGCATCCCGGAACGGCAAAAGGCGAAGACCGGTCCCGGCATCTCGCGCAGCGCGGCCGCAAAGGCTTCGGCCTGTTCGGACGATGCCGGCCCCGCCACCGGGATATGGCGTGCCTCGAGGCCGGCGGCACGGGCCGCCGCCTCGATCTCGGCGAATGAGGGCTGATCCGGCCCCTCGCCATCCGGCCGGTTGCAGATGACCGAGCGGAAGCCACGTGCCGCCAGCTCGGCCATGTCGGACGGTTCGATCTGCGGGCCGACCGACAATGTCGCATCGATGGGCGTGATCTGCATGACTGCCGCCCTTTCAGAGGCCGTTGACCGGAACCTTGAGCATCGGCCTGCCCGTCGGATCCTTCGGAATCTCGCCTGCGCGCATGTTCACCTGCAGCGAGGGGATGATGAGCTTCGGCATGGAGAGCGTGGCGTCACGCTCGGTGCGGAACTTGATGAACTCCTCGCGCGTGCGGCCCTGGCCGACATGGATGTTGTGGGCCTTCTCCTCGCCCACCGTGGTCTCCCAGCGGATCTCCCGCCCGTTGGGGCCATAGTCGTGGCACATGAACAGCCGCGTCTCGTCGGGCAGCAGGAAGATGCGCTGGATCGAATCATAGAGCGTGCCCGCATCCCCGCCGGGGAAGTCGGCCCGGGCCGATCCGCCATCGGGCATGAACAGCGTATCGCCGACAAAGGCCGCATCGCCGATCACATGCGTCATGCAGGCCGGCGTATGGCCCGGTGTGGCCAAGGCATAGGCCGTCATCGTGCCGATCCGGTAGCTGTCGCCATCCTCGAAGAGGCGGTCGAACTGGCTGCCGTCACGCTGGAATTCGGTGCCTTCGTTGAAGATCTTGCCGAAGGTCTCCTGCACGACGGTGATCTTGGCGCCGATGCCGATCTTTCCACCCAGATGCTGCTGGATGTAGGGCGCGGCAGAGAGGTGATCGGCATGAACATGGGTCTCGATCAGCCATTCGAGCTTCAGACCCCGCTCGCGCACACGAGCGATCATCCGGTCGGCGTGGACATAGGCGATCCGGCCGGCGGCATAGTCGATATCCATGACCGAATCGATGATCGCGCAGGCGTCGGAATTCGGATCCTTGACGATGTAGCTGATGGTGTTGGTGGCCTCGTCGAAGAAGCCCTCGACTTCGGGCTTGACGGACAGGTCGGGGGTGAAGGGCAGCGGTGCGATCATGACGAGTTCTCCATCCGGGCAGGATCAGGCTACGGCGCGACGAGCCTGGGTGGCACGCAGGGCACGGACCAGAAGCAGACCCGCTGCCATGGCCGCGACGAAAAGGACCACCTCCCAGCGTGCGGTCCCCAGCGCGGGCAGGGCGCCGCCGGGGCAGAAACCGGCGATTCCCCAGCCGGCGCCGAAGCCCAGCGAGCCGAGGATCAGCGGGGCATCGATGCGCCGGGTGTCGGGCAGATCGAAACGGGGCGCCATCACCGGACGCGCGCGGCGCCGGAACAGGATCGCATAGCCCGGGCCCGCCACCATCAGGGCACCCCCCATGACGAAGGCGAGCGAGGGATCCCAGGTCCCGAACAGGTCGAAGAAGTTCAGGACCTTGGCCGGGTTTGCCATGCCGGAGATCAGGATTCCGAACCCGAACAGCAGACCGATGCCGAAGGCGGACAGGATGCGCATGTCAGACTCCGATCAGGTGACGGGTGACGAAGACGGTGACGAAGGCCCCGGCCATGAAGGACAGCGTGGCCAGAATGGAACGACGCGAGAGCCGTGCGAGGCCGCAGACTCCATGGCCTGAGGTGCAGCCGCTTCCATAGGCGGTGCCGATGCCGACGAGCAGACCGCCCGCCACAAGGGCGGCGGCACTGACCGGCACCTCGATCTCGGGACCGCGGCCGGTGAGAAGCCACAGGAGCGAGGGGGCTGCGATCATGCCGGCCAGCAGCGCGGCTCGCAGCCGCCAGGCAGCCGCATCGTCGAAGCGCAGCACACCACCCAGAATGCCGGTGGCGCCGAGGATCCGCCCGTGCAGCGCCATCAGCAGCACGGCCGCGGCCCCGATCATCAGCCCCCCCGCCAGGGAGGCCCAGGGCGTGAATGCGGTGACAGACAATTCTTCCTCCTCTTCGGATGCCTCCATATGATATTCATATATCAATATGTCAATAGATAAGAATCGTCCCTGCCGCCCCGCCGATGTGCCACTCATGGCTTGACGGCATGATCAGTCCCGAACAACCTGCAACAGGCCCGTCGCCCATCAGGGGCAGGTCCGACGGGGGGCCGGGGGCGATTGCCCTGACGGGCCGGAACGGAATGGGGGCGCCATGTCGGGAAGCTGTGCGTGCAGTGTCATCCTCAGCGGCACTGGTCCCCGGTTCTGATGCGCCGGAAATCTCTTCCGCGCGATGCCTGTCCGTCCTGTCGCGTCTTCTCCGGCCGTCGTGGCGGCGGCCGGCTCATCTCGGTCGGGCCCGGCTCCCGGCCCCGGCCGGACCAGATCTGCATGAGGGGCACGCATGGCCTGTCTTGAGCAGCACGAGATCCAATCCCTTGTCGCGCTGAGCAATCCCTATCAGCAGCTCGATCGTCTCGCGGGCCGTCTGAAGGGCGGGGATGTCGTGATCCTCGCCTGCGGTCCGTCCCTGTCCGACTATGCGCCGGACGAACTCGAACGCCTGCTCGCCGGGCGCTGCGTGATGGCGGTCAAGCAGGCCTTCGACGTCGTCCCCGAGCTTGTCGATTTCCAGATTCTCAACACCTGGAACAGCCAGCGCTACGATTACAGCCGTCGCCGGCCGTTCATCATCCGCGAGACCGCGATCGGCGATCCGCCGGTCTTCGGAGAGGCCGATCTGGAGCTGACGGTTGCGCGTCCCAGCGCCTTGTCCGAGCAGCTGGCGATCCGGCAGAATTTCGCCGACTATACCTTCGACCGGCAGATCGATCGCCCCTGGGGCCCCGGGGTGCTCTATGAGATCGGGTTCTATCTGGCCCTGCATCTGGGCGCGGGGCGTATCATCACCCTGGGATGGGATGTGGGGGTCCGCGCCTCCTCGATCATGCCCCATTTCTATGATCGGCCCAATCCGCGCAAGACCGCCCTTCTTCATCGCTCCATGGCCATCCGCAGCCTTCATGAGCGCAACCGCTTCCGCCATGACGCAGGCGTCCTCTACAACAAGCCGCGGATCATCGCCGACGAGGTCGATGCCTGCATCGCCGCAAGCGAGGGCTGGCATCGCTACCTGCAGGAGCAGGGGGTGGAGCTGATCGTGGTCTCCTCCGGTTCGCTGGTCTCCCCGTCCATCCGGCGTGCCCGGCTGGAAGATCTGATCGTGCCGGAACCGGTCGCAGCCGCTGTTCAGAGGTGTCAGGCATGAAACATCAGGATGAGGGGCTGAACCTCCTGATACGCCCGGAACAACCGGAGATCCGCTCGGGCTGGTCCGTGCGCACGGTTGACGCCCGGCGCAGCCTGATCCATCTGCGCGGCTGGATCCTGTCGGCGGCCAGACCCGAGCGTGTCGAATTCGCAAAGGCAGACGGGACAGTGCTGTTTTCCTCCGATCTGACGGAGCGCAGACCGGACGTCTCGGCCCGACTGGACCTGCCGGGTGCCGAGTCCTTCGGTTTCAACCTGGTGCAACCGACGGATCTGATACCCGGCGAGACGCTGACGGCCCGGTTCCTCGACTTCGAAGGTCAGACGATCCATGTCAGCGAGGTCCAGCTGACCGAAGGGGTCGTCAGGGCTTCCGTGACGGATGGGGGGGTGCTGAAGAACAGCCTCTCCCTCAGCGAGGCCGTGCTGGTCGGTCTGGAGGGAGATTTCCTGTTGCGCGGCTGGGCCAGCCCGCATCTCGGCGTGGCGCAGATCCGCTTCATGATCGAAGGCGACCTGGTCGGTTTCTGCACGCTGAACGCCCACCGGACCGACCTGTCCGACAGGACATCCGCAGGGGACAGCGAGCACCCCGGCAACAACGCCTTCGTCTTTCAGGGTCACAGGCCCGGGATCATGCCGGGCACGCCTGTCGTCGCCGTCTTCCATGACCGGAACGGGCGCCTGCTGGGAGAAGCCTCCCGCCCGCTGTCCTACGAATTCCGCCTGCATGATTTCCGGGCCATCTACGATACGGAGAGCCGCCAGCTTCGCGTGAAGGGTGCCCTCTTTTCGGATCGTCAGATCCGGGCGCTGGCCGTCCAGTTCCAGTCCGGCCGCAGCCATGCCATCACCCGGCTCTTCCTGCCGCGGCCGCAGGATGTGCGCTTCGATCCGAGGGGCCGGACCCTCTATTCCGGTTTCGAGGACCGGATCCCTCATGTCGGCGAAGGCGACAGCCGCAATCTCCATCTGGAGCTGTTCTATGCCGACGGGGGACAGCGCCGGTGGCGCGTGCCCATCACGGCCCTCGCCTTCGACGAACCCGAAGCGGCGATTGACGAGATCACCATCGACTGGGTGACGTCCAGCCTGTCCGTCAAGGGATGGTATCGCAGCTTCGAGCCGGTGACGGACGTCGAGATCCATCTGGGGGAGGAGCGGGTCTTCGGCATCCCTCTCTGCACGGCGAACGAACAGGTTCAGAAGCAGTTCGGATTCCGCGGTCCGATGGCGCAGGGCTTCACGGTCTCGGGCCCCCTCGATACGGCGGTCGATCATCCCGAGGCGCTGTTCGCCCCCGCTGTCCCGGCCAGGCTGGCCCTGCGCCGGAAGCGGCAGATCCTGCTGGACAATCCTGCGTTGCCCGTGGCCGTCAAGGCCCGCATCGGCGCGATGACCGGGCTGGTCTTCGACCGGCGCAAGAACCTGTTCCATGCCGAAGGGTATCTGGCCATGCCCCGGATTCCCGCCCGGGCACAACTGCTGATCAACGACCGTCCGGTCGACGAGCCCTTGCCCTTCTCGCTTTCCATGCACGAGGGAATCGGGCACTTCTCCTTCACCCGGATCATCAACCACGCCATGCCGCCCGGTTCGCAGGTGAAGCTGCGCTTCGTGGATGACCGGGGGCAGGTTCTGGGCGATCTCGCCGCGGGCGACACGCCGCTTCTGTCCGTCTCACGCCAAGGAGGCGTGGATGGTCTGTCGTCCGAGCAGCTCGCCGCCCATCTGGTAAAGAGATATCTCGCCGTTCCGCGGGCAAAGACCCCCACCATCTGCTTCATTTATCAGGGTAGTGTCACCTTTGCGGCCGGCGGCGGCATCCAGCGGCTTCTCGATCTGATGCAGAGCGCCCATGCGGCGGGTTATCGCACTGTCCTGATCGACCGCAGCGAACCCTGGTCGCTCAGTATGTGGCCCGACACCTATCGAGCCATGCGAGCCTATTGCGATGTGCATCTGCCTATCCTGCAAGCCTACAAGCCGCTGATCATCAAGGAGCTTTCTGCCGCCCTCAAGGCCGAGCCGGACCGGCTGCCCAAGGGCTTCGCTCCGCTCGGCAAACCGATGGCAGAGCATCTGGCAGACTCTCTCATGAAAAGCGATCCCTCCAGCCGCAGCAGCTCTGCCGCGCTGGCTGCACGGATCGATCCCCAGTTTCTGGCCATTGCCGCCACGATCACCAATCTCCTTGATGCCGAAGTGGTCATCAGCAGCCATGTCTGGAGCGCCCCTCTGCATGATCTGCTCCTTCCCACAACTTTCGGTCTGATCGATACGGTCGATGTCCAAAGCCTTCGCGCCCGCATCTTCCATGACGCCCACAACCGGCTGGGGGCAGATGTCGTTCCTGACCCGGCCAAATACGATATAGACGAGGAAGAAGAGCTTCGCCTTCTGTCCAAGGCCAAGGCCCTCCTGACCATCTCCTCGGTCGAGCAGGATTTCCTGGCCGAACGGATCGCACCCGCGCGCCTCGTGCTGGCGGGGCTTACGGCGCGCTCCGGCGAGCCGCTACCTCCCGCGCCGGACGACAGCGCCGAGATCCTCTTCGTCGGGAACATCTACGAACCGAATGTGGACGGGATCAGCCTGTTCCTGGATCGGGCCTGGCCCGAAGTGATCGCCGCCATCCCGCAAGCCCGACTCCGGATCGCAGGCCGCGTCTGCGAGGCCCTGAAGCGGTTCTCTCGCCTGCCAGGCGTGGCGCTGCTGGGCCCGGTGGAGGATCTGGAGTCCTGCTACCGGCAGGCCGCCTTGGTCCTCAATCCGGTCCGCTTCGGGACGGGGGCCAGCGTCAAGCTTGTCGAGGCGATGGCCTTCGGACGTGCGGTCGTGACCACGCCTGCGGGCCTGCGCGCTACGAGGAGGCCGCCGATGCAGAGGCCGTAAGGCTGGCCGATCCGGAGGCCTTCGGCGAGGCCGTCATCGCCCTGCTTCGCGATCCGGCGGCCCGGCATGCCCTCGAACGGGCCGCGCATCGCTTTGCCACGGAACGGCTGCATCCCGCCAGGGTGCACGCCGGTCTCTTCAACTTCCTCGAATCCCGATTGTTCTATTGATGATGACGGGCGCACCCGATCCGGAACCGATCATCGAAAATGGCGTCCTCATCGGGCATGAGGGCGATCTCTTCCTGGCCGGTGGCCGGCACGAGGTCCTCCGCTTCATGCGCGGCGCCCGTCTGTCGCCAAGGGCCGTCCAAACCCTGCACGACAATATCGTCCGCCGGCAGGTGATGGCGGCACGGCACAATGCGCGCTTCCTCCAGATCGTCGCGCCCGAGAAATATGTCGTTTATCCGGAAAACTTTCCCATTCCCGATCCGGGCTTCATGGCTCAGGCCTATCTCGAGGCCGGCCATGACGACATTCTCTATCCGGTGGATCTGTTGCGCCGGCCGCGTCAGGGGCGAAGCTACTGGCAAACCGATACGCATTGGACGCCCATGGGGCTTGTTGCGATGGCAGAGCGGATCGCGCAGGAAGCCGGTATTCCCTCCGCCACCATCGAGGCCGTGGCCTCCGATCTTGTTGCGCGCCTGACCGTCGAGGGAAATTTCATCGGTGATCTCGGACGGAAGCTGTCTCCCCCCCGGAGCGAGCCGAAAAAGGTCCTTCCCCGCCATCCCGGGATTGTCGTCCATGAGAACGGGATCGGTCATGACTTCACCCATCCGGTCAATGATGGCCGGCTGATCCTTGTCGAAAGTCCCCGGGCCATCTCCGACCGGATTCTGCTGATCTTCGGCGACAGCTATCTGTTCCACGGCCTCGACATCCTCAGCCGCTTCTTCCGGCGCATCCTGTTCACCCGGACACGCTTCTTCCACGAGGAGATGGTCGAGGCCGCCCGCCCCCATCTGGTCGTCTCGCAGATGGCCGAGCGCTACATGGCCAGCGTCGTTTCCGAGTTAGCGTCCGAGGAGCTGGTGTAATTTCATCGCCGTCGGCGGTGTGATCCCAGGTGGCCATCGAGGTGTATGTTCGAGGTGGAGTTTGGCGACTTCAACCACGGCCCCTACGGAGACCCCGATGACCAAGACGAACATGGACCTGTCCGAGCTTCTGGCCAAGCACGATCAGGGCGACTTCTTGCGCGGCATTGCCGAAGCCGTGCTGCAACTGATCATGGAGACCGATGTGGAAGGCATCATCGGCGCCGGCCGGCATGAACGCAGCGGTGAACGCACGACCTGGCGCAACGGGTATCGAGAGCGCGCTCTCGATACCCGTTTGGGCACGCTGAACCTGCGGGTGCCGAAGCTGCGGCAGGGCAGCTATTTCCCGGGCTTCCTCGAGGCCCGCAAGACCTCCGAGCAGGCGCTGGTGGCGGTGATCCAGGAGGCTTGGATCGGCGGCGTCTCCACCCGCCGCGTCGACGAGCTGGTGCAGGCCATGGGGCTCAGCGGGATATCGAAGAGCACGGTCTCGAAGCTCTGCAAGGATATCGATGACAGGGTCGGGGAGTTCCTGAACCGGCCGCTCACCGGCGACTGGCCCTATGTCTGGCTCGACGCCACCTATCTCAAGGTCCGCCAAGGCGGGCGCATCGTGCCGGTCGCGGCCATAATTGCGGTGGCGGCCAACACCGAGGGCCGAAGGGAAATCATCGGCTTGGGCATTGGGCCCTCAGAGGCCGAGACCTTCTGGACCGAGTTTCTGCGTTCCCTCCGCGCCCGGGGGCTGAGTGGGGTCAAGCTGGTGATCAGCGATGCCCACACCGGCCTCAAGGCAGCCATTGCCCGGGTGTTCGAAGCGACCTGGCAGCGATGCCGCGTTCACTGGATCAGGAATGCTCTCGCCCACGTCTCGCGCGGCCAACACACCGTTGTCGCCGCCGCGATCCGCCAGGCTTTCGACCAGCCCGACCGCGCCCATGCGGGCGAAACCTGGCGCAAGGTTGCCGAACAACTGCGCCCGCGCTGGCCCAAGCTGGCCGATCTCATGGACGCCAGCGAGCATGACGTGCTGGCCTACATGTCCTTCCCGCGCCAGCACAGGACCAAGCTGCACAGCACCAACCCGATCGAGCGCCTGAACAAGGAGGTAAAGCGGCGCTCCGATGTCGTCGGGATCTTCCCCAACGAGGCCTCAATCATGCGCCTGATCGGCGCCGTGCTCTTCGAAGCCAACGACGAATGGCAGACCTCGAGCCGCTACATGATGGTCGAGGCCTTCGCCGAGATCGACAAGGAGGAGATCGACCCCATTCTCAGCATAACCACGAAAGCCGCCTGATCATGCCCTCAGGCCATCCAGGAATTTACACCAGCTTGACGGACGTGACCGTTTCCGATCTCTCTGCCCCGCCCTTCTGGCTGATTCCCTGGCTTCTCGGCCGCAGCCAGAAGATGGATCTGGAGACAGCCCTTGCCTTCACCCGCGCGCTGTCCTCGGGCCGCGTCTTCGACCCGGCCTCGCTGCGGATTGCCGTTCCCGCGCCGGCGGCCGAAGGACCGGTTCACCCGCCCGAACCGGGTTCCCCATCCTGATGGCCGGGGCCATCGTCAATCTGCGCCCGTTCCTCCATCCCGATGTCCATGCGGACTTCGACGCGATCCTGGAAGGACACGGACAGGAACCGGCAAGTCAGCTCTGGCCGCGCATCATGGACCGGATCCTTGTGGACGGCCATCTGCGCCTGACGCGCCGCTGGCGCGTCGCCTCGTCCAGGCTACTGCCCGTGCTCCTCGAGGAGATCCTTTGCCACCAGGAGTATTTCTTCGAATGCGACCGACCCGATCCGCGGATCATCGATGCGGGGGCGAATGTCGGGCTGGCCATCTACTACTTCCGCCGGGTCTGGCCGGATTGCCGGATCGAGGCCTTTGAACCCAGCCCCCATGTGGCGGCGATCCTGGCACAGAACCTGACCCAGCAGGGCTATGACGGGGTCCATCTCCATCAGGCCGGCCTCGCAGATCGGGACGGGACGGCGGACTTCTTCGCTTCGGAAGCGGAGGATCCGGCTTCCACCTTCTGCCCGGAGCGTGCGCCCGCGGACAGTGTCCGCATGCCGGTTCCGCTGTGCGATATCCGCTCCCTTCTGGACGAACCCGTCGATCTGCTGAAACTCGATGTGGAGGGGATGGAGCTGCCCATCCTGGCCGCAGCAGGGGACCGCCTGCGGGCCTGCCGCAACCTGATCTGCGAGACACATGCCGATGGCCGGGGAGGCAACACGCTCTCGGGCATCCTGCCGATCCTGGATACACAGGGCTTTGCCTGGGCCGTCGCCCGAAGCCTCTGGGACGAAGCGCAGCCGCGGCTGCGCTTTGCCCGCCATCTCGCCAAGCGGCGATCCTATGTTGTCTTTGCCCGCCGGCGGGACTAAAGCTGCGCGACAACGGGCCGCAGCCGGGTCCTCACTCATGCCCCCCCGAGGGCAACTCCACCCCCATCCGCCCGAGCATGGCACGCATCTCGGCGATCTCCTGCTCCTGCGCGGCGATGATCGCCTCGGCCAGGGCACGGACTTCCGGATCGTCGCCCTGCTCGAGAACGATGCGGGCCATGTCCACCGCGCTCTGGTGGTGAGGGATCATCAGCAGCAGGAAATCGGCATCGACATCGCCCGTCGAGCGGATGGCCATCTGCGCCATCATGGCATCCATCGCGCCCATCATGGCCTGCAGATGCGGTGGCATGTCCCCATGGGCGTGATGCATCCCTCCCGCCTCCTGTGCCATGGCCTCCGCCCCGAACCCCAGCACAGCCATCATGGCGGCGATCCGGATCATCGCCCTCCCCCCTTTGCGTTTCGGCATGTCCATCATTCACGGGAATGGCTCTGTCGCAAGTCTGGATCAGGCCAGCACGCCCGCCCGGCAGGAGGCACAGCCCGCGGGGTCTCCCATGCCGCGCCTGCCGGGGGTTCTCCGGATGACCGAGGGACGCATCTGCGCGCCGACCCCGCGTGATCCGTCCCCCTCCGGGGGGGGGATCGCAGGACCAGGGGACTGATGAACCCGGTTCCGCGTGCCGGGATCGCGCATCCCGGGCGATCCGCACGGCCCGGAGCGGAGCGGCCTGGTCATGAGGCTGTCTTCCCTGCCTGCGGCCGCAGCATGAGAACACCTCGACCATGGCCGCCCCGAGCATCAAGATGGCCTCCGGCCAGCATGCAGGGGGCCATCACGCCTGGCGGCCATGCCCATCAGGGCGGTCCCGCCGATCCGGCGAGGCCCGGTGCCGGGCGTGCCTCCGCCAGGGCGCGGCCTCGCCTCTCAGTTGGCGCCGACATAGTCCGCCATGTTGGCGGGCGTGACCAACTCGAAGGGCACATAGACGGGGCTGTTCACGGTTTCTCCGCGGGCGAGGGCCAGCGCGGCATCGAGGCCGCCGGCACCCTGGGCCATCGCGTTCTGGAACACGGTCACGTCGAGCTCGCCCGCCGCCATGGCGGTCAGCGCGTCGGCGGTGGCATCGACCCCCACCACGATCACATCCTCCATGGGCACGCCGGCGGCCTTCATCGCCTGGATCGCGCCGATCGCCATCTCGTCATTATTGGCGAAGACCACATCGGGCACATCGCCGGAGGACAGCCAGTTGGTCATCAGGTTCTGTCCGCCCTCGCGCGACCAGCCGCCCACCTGCTCGTCCGTGATGGTGAGGAAGCTGCACATCGAGAGGCCGACGACCTCATGCACGTCGCGCGTGCGCTGGACCGCAGCCTGATGGGCCAGATCCCCCATCAGGAGATAGCCGCTCGCCCCGTTCCCCTTGCCCGCCGCGCGCAGCAGACGGCAGGCCTCGAAGGCGCCGAGCGTGCCGGACTCGACCTCGTTGGAACCGACATAGGCCTGGTTTGCGGGCAGCTCGGCGAGGTTGGAGGGCTCGAGATTGACGAAGACCAGCGGCACGCCCGCAGCCTCGGCCGCCTGCGAGACAGCAGGGCCGGCGGCGCTGTCCACCAGCGTGACGACGATCGCATCCACACCCTGGGCGATGAAGTTCTGCACCTGATCGAGCTGGCGCGCCATGTCGTTCTGGGCATCCTCGATCTGAATGTCGATGCCCAGGGCTTCGGCATGCTCCGCCATGCCGTTGCGCAGCAGCGTCTGGAAGTTGTTGTCGAAATTGACGATGCTGACGCCGATCGACTGGGCCGATGCGGCCGGGGCGAGAACCGCGGCAATCGCGGCAAGGAGCAGTCGGTTCGTCATGGTCTTCCTCCCTGAAGGGCGCCGGCCCGCCCGTCTTCATGCGCCGGTCCCCGCTGGCGCGGAGAGTTTGGGGTGGGGGGGGGCGCCGCGACCGCTGGGAGCCGGCCGCGACGCCGGGCGGAGGGGATCACGCGGCGATGCGCACGATCCCGTCCACGACCTCGACCGGATAGGTCCGGAGATTGATGCAGGCAGGCGGACGCAGCGCCTCGCCCGTGCGGTAGTCGAAGACGCCCGAATGCTTGGGGCATTCGATCTCGTGCCCCATGACAAGCCCCTCGGCCAGGTGGACCGCCTCATGGGTGCACAACCCGTCGGTGCAGAACAGCTCGTCCTCGGGCGAGCGGTAGATGGCGAAGGTCCGCCCGGCATGGTCGAATCGGATGACGCCCTCGGGCTCGATGTCGTCCAGGCGGCAGGCGGGGATCCAGGTCGGCATGGCAGGTTCCTCAGGAGGCCGTGTCGGGGGCCGTGGCGGCGCGGCGGGCGTTCAGGCGGGCGACCTTGCGCCGGTAGCGCTCCTGCATGCGCGCCTCGGCCTCCTTCGATCCGTCATGAAAGGTGCCCAGCCAGCGGTCGAAGGGGATCAGCCCGTCGCCGTAGTTCACCTCGAAATACTTGTGGTGGAGGTAGTGGATATAGGCGTGGCTCTCGATCGCGATGTCCTCGCCCAGCTCGATCCGGTCGAAGCCCACATGCCCCGGCACCGCCCCGAAACCCGCCAGATGGAGCTGGAACAGCGCTGCCACCGGGTTCGAGGGAATCACGAGGTGATAGAGGATGGGGGCGAAGTAGAGCAGATGTTCGACCGGGTGCATCGACAGCGACGACCAGGGCGAGGGGTTGACCGAGTTGTGGTGGACGGAATGCACCCACTTGTAGAGAAGCGGCGTGTGAATCAGGCGGTGGATGAGGAAGAAGTGCGTCTCGTGGATGATCGGCACGAGAAGGCACAGCACCGCGAGCCAGAGGGGATGATCGGCCCAGCTCAGCCAGTTGCCGATGCTGTTGGCATAGGCCCACAGGACCAGGACCTGCAGCCCCGTCCAGATCGGCACGCCCGACAGCAGGGCGCGCAGCATGTTGTCGAGGTTCTGGGAGCGGAACCAGAACACGTCGGAGGGCGTGTCGGCGGGAAACCTGGCGTTGTACTTGAAGCGGGTGCCCTGGGCCCGCCGGATGTAGAGGCGCAGCTCGAAGGCGAAGTACCACAGGAACACGGCCACCGCGTTCACGGCCAGAAGCCACAGCACCCAGCCCCAGGCGAGCCTGCGCATCGTTTCCGTGTCGGGCACCACCCAGAGCCACCACGCCCAGGCGGAGAGGAAGAAAAGCGCATTGTAGGGAAAGAAATAGTGCGGCAGCCATTTCAGCACCGCCAGCGGGCGGGGCGGAAAGACGAAAAGGGGGGCCGTCTTCGCCGGTTCGTTCGGCGTCCAGTCGCCGCGCTTGTTGCGGGTTCCGAACTTCAGATCGTCCATGGATGTCCCTCCTGTGTCGGGATCTCAGGCGAGGCGGGAGAGCTCGATGGCGCGGGCAAGATCCTCCGCGGACATCTCGATGCGGTGGCGCGCGGCGGGATAGGCGCCCGAATCCACCTCTGCCGCCCAGGCGCGGAAGGCCGCGACGCGACGCGCCTGCACCTCGGCCATCAGGGCGACGAAGTCGTCATAGCGGCGGGCATGGCGCGGATAATGCCCCGCATGGCTTCCCAGCACGTCGCAGGAGAACAGATACTGCGTGTCGCAGGCATCGCCGCAGCCCATGCCCATCGTCAGCATCGGCGTCGTCGCGGTGATATGGGCGGCAAGCTGCACCGGCACGACCTCGACTTCGAGACAGGCGGCCCCGGCATTCTCCAGATCCTTCACCGCGCGCAGGACGCGCGCGGCCTCCTGGGGCGTGCGGCCCACGGCGCGAAAGCCCGTCCAGGCGGCGCGGTTCGGCACCAGGCCGACATGGCCCGTGACCGGGATGCCTTCGCGCGCCATCGCCTCGATGAAGCGGGGGGAATGCGAACAGTAGACCGCATCCGCACCTCGCCGGAGCAGATCGAAACCCGCGCGCACGGCCTCGTCGGGCGAGGCGACCGAGCCATGGACCATCCCCACCGAGACGAAGGCCGAAGGGGCGGCGGCGCGGACGGCCTCGAGCGTCCCGTCGGCCTCGCAGGACAGGATGACGATCCCGGCCTCGACCGCAGCGGCGGCCTCCTCGCCATTGTCCACATGCAGCTGGAGCCATTTGCGGCTCCCCTTCTGCCTCAGCAGGTCATGCAGCCTCGGGCGTGCGGTCATCGTCCGGATCCTCCCGGACAGGGGCGTAAACCGCCCCGGGACAGCCCGCACGGATTGCGCTGATCAGAATTGATCAGACATTCGCCGCAGTCAGGGTGACGAAGCGGATGGGGGGGTTCCCGACCGGTTCCTTGAGGAAGCCCAGCCGGTGCAGCATGAGATCGACGGCACGCCGCGCCTGCGCCTCGGGCATCTGGTCGAGAACGACATCCATGATCCCCTCGCGCAGGGCGCGGCCGCTGCGGTCGGTCAGCTCATGACCGACGAAGAAGATCTCATGCCCCGCGGGATGGCGGGCCAGTTCCTCGGCCAGGGCGCCGTTCGCCCCGCCGGCATTGTAGAACCCTGCCAGATCCGGCCAGATCCGCAGGGCCTCGCGCAGCAGGACGCGAGCCTCGTCGCCGTCGTCGCCATGGAACAGCACGCGGGCCAGGGGCAGATGGGGGGCCCGCCGCGCCATCTCCTCCGAGAAGCCGCGGATCCGGTCGCGGTGGACGGCATAGACCCCGGAATGGCAGAAGGCGATCACCGGCCCCGACCTTGCCTGCATGCGGGCCAGGAACAGGGCCGCCGTCGCCCTGCGGCCTGATTGTCGATGCCGACATAGGCCGCGCCCTGCACCGGGGCCTGAGAGACGACCTGCACGACCGGCAGCCCCTCTGCCAGGACGCGGGACAGCGCCTCGCGCACTGGCGGCGGATCGGGAACGGCCAGGATCAGCCCCGACCGGCGATGCGGCGGCTCCAGGATGCGTCGGGCGATGAGGGCCGGATTGCCTTCGGGCAGGAAGGAGCGATGGACCGAGATCGCCGGATCGAGCACCGCGACGATGCGTTCGAAGGCCTGTGCCAGCCGCGAGAAGAACGGCGAATCGGGCCGCACCAGCAAGAGGTCGATCCGCACGATGCCGCGATGCGCCTCGGGCAGCCGCCGCGGGACATCGAGCGCCCGCGCCGCGGCCAGCACGCGTTCGACCGTCTCGGGCCGCACGCCGCCACGGGCATTGAGCACCCGTTCCACGGTGGCGGTTCCCACGCCGGCAAGACGGGCGATGTCGCGGATCGTCGGTTTGGCCATGCCGCTGCTCCCGCGCAGGCTTGCAGGCGTCTCATCCGATTCGCGGCTGCTGCAGGGCGATGGTGCCGCCATGGCCGGAATCGCCTGACGGATCCGGTCGCCCGGACAGGCGAGGACCGCATATCCGACAGAAGAAGGGAAGTGGTGGAGCCAAGGGGAGTCGAACCCCTGACCTCTTGCATGCCATGCAAGCGCTCTCCCAACTGAGCTATGGCCCCATCGGCGGGTTTGGGATCGACCCCGCGGATCGCTCTCTAGTGGGGGCGAAGGGGGAGCGCAAGGGGGCTTCTGCCTGGATCTGCACTCCCCGCTGCGCGACGCCGCCGCGGCTCACTCCTCGTCGCCGGCCACGTCGCCCAGATCCTCGAAGGAGACCTCCTCGTCCTCGTCGTCCTCGAGCACCTCGTCGCCGAGATCGGCATCGTCGGCGGCCACATCGTCATCGAGCAGCAGATCGTCCTCATCCCCGACATGGAGCCGCTTGATGTCCGGATCCTGGGCATCGGCCACCAGGGTGCGGCCGCGGCCGGTGTCGATATTGACGATCTGGCCCGTATAGGGGCTCACGATCGGGGTGCGGTTGAGATCATAGAACCGCTTGCCCGTGGTCGGGCAGACGCGCTTCTTGCCCCATTCTTCCTTGGGCATCTGTCTTTCCTTCTGAAGTTCCGGCAGGAGGCTTGCGGGGGAATGGGCTCCCCTGCCATAACGCGCCGGCCGTGTCAAAGGTCGCATCCCTTCCTGCCGAACACCACCTTCCCGGCGATCCGCCCCTGGCCGTGGCGCTGCGCCGTTCGGCAAGGGCACGGCGGCTGTCGCTCCGCGTCTCGGCGCTGGACGGTCGCGCGACGCTGACCCTGCCGGCCCGCGCATCGCTGACCGAAGCGCTGGCCTTCCTGCACAGGCGCGAGGACTGGTTGCGCCGCCACGCCGCCGCCGCCCCTGCCCCGCTCTGGCCCGCCTTCGGCAGCACCATCCCCTTCGAGGGCAGCCCCCTCCTGCTGCGGCCCGGCCCGGTCCTGCGGCACGAGGGAGGCACGCTCTGGCTCCCGCCCGATCCGGAACGCCTGCCGGCCCGGCTCGGGGCCTTTCTCCGGGCGGCGGCACGCGACCGCCTTGCCGCCGCCTGCGACCGGCATGCCCCGGACGCTCGGGCGGCCCTACCGCAGCTTGGTGCTGCGCGATCCCCGCTCGCGCTGGGGGTCCTGCTCGGCCGCAGGGGATCTGATGTTTTCCTGGCGGCTCGTCCTCGCCCCACCCGAGGTGCTCGACTATGTCGCCGCGCATGAGGTGGCGCATCTGGCGCGGATGGATCATTCCCCGGCCTTCTGGGCCATCCTGGCCCGTCTCTGCCCGGGTCATGCCGCTGCCCGTGCCTGGCTCAGGGCCGAAGGGGCAGGCCTGCATCGCCTCCGGCTCGGTTGACGCCGTGCCCGGGGGGGCCACAGATGAAGGGCATGGATGTGCCGCCTCCCTCATCGTCCGCCCCCGCCCGCCCCCGTCCTGCCGACCGCCCGGCCGAGGGCGGGGCCCGCAGCCATGACCGCGTCTACCGCGCCCTGCGCACCCGCATCATGCATGGAGAATTCGCCCCCGGCGCGCCGCTCACCCTCCGCGGCATCGCCCAGGGCTTCGGCGTCTCCATGACCCCCGCGCGCGAGGCGGCGCGCCGCCTCGCCGCCGAGGGCGCGCTCACCCTTTCGGCCTCGGGGCGGCTGTCCGCACCGGCCCTGACCAATGACCGCATCGAGGAACTCGCAACCCTGCGCGCCCTGCTCGAGCCGGAGCTGGCCGCCCGGGCCCTGCCCCGCGCCCACTGGGCCCTCATCGAGCGGCTCGAGACCATCAACCAGACCGTCGCGGCGATGGCCGCACGCGGTGATGCGGTAGGCTATATCCGCACCAATCTCGATTTTCACCGCACCCTCTATCTGCGCGCGCAGTCCCCTGCGATCCTCCAGCTGGCCGAGACGGTCTGGCTCCAGCTCGGGCCCACGATGCGCGCCCTCTATGCACGGCTCGGCCGCAGCGAACCGCCCCGCCATCACCGGCTGATCATCGCCGCCCTGCGGGCAGGCGACGAACCGGGCCTGCGGCTGGCCGTGCGCAGCGACGTGACGCAGGGGCTGCGGATGCTCAAGGGCTGACTTGACAGACCCGACAGTTTCACTCAACTATACAGCCGTTCCAGCCACCCGGCCCGATCGGGAAGCCCGGATCCCCTGCCATCCGTGAAAGGGCTCGCCCATGCTCGATGCTGCCCACACCGTCCCTTCCCCCTCGCTCTCCGCTGCCGCGTCCCCGTCCCACTCCGAGGAATCGGTGCCCGTCTGGCGGGCCGAAGCCCTCACCGGCCCCGGCGGTCTGGCCCGCATCCGCCTGGGCGAGGCCTGCTACACCCTGCGCATCACCCGCGCGGGCAAGCTCATCCTCACCAAGTGAAGGCGGGGATGCCATCCCCCGGCGGCCGTCCCGTCGGCCGCCTTGACGCCCTGCCGCCGCTGCCCGGTCTGGCGGTGCGGGCCCTGCGCCGCTGGTGCGACGAAGGCCCCACGGCGCTGGCGCGGGATCTGGCCGGGCCAGAGGCGGCGGACGCCTTCGATGCGCTCTGCCGGCATTGTCTGGCGGCCTGCCGCCGCCCGCTGATGCGCCATGGGGCGGGATGTCCCTGCCTGGGTGCGGACGAGGCGGTCTTTGCCCGCCTCGTGGAGCTGGCGGCAGAAGGCGCACGCGAGGAGGCCTTGTGGATTGCCTGTGCGCTGGTGCGCCCCGAGGCCGCCCTGTCCCTGCTGGCGCTGGCCGAACAGGCCGGCCTCGCGCTGGCCCGTGCCCTGGTCCCGCCTGCACGTCTTCATTGACAACCCCTTGCCAAGGCGGCGAACCTCGCCAGAAGTCGCCGCGATGCAGCAAGGAGATGACGATGCGCGAATGGTGGCGGGATGCGGTGATCTATCAGATCTACCCGCGCAGCTTTCAGGATTCGAACGGCGACGGAGTGGGCGATCTGCCGGGCATCACCCGCCGTCTGGCCCATGTCGCCGATCTGGGCGCGGACGCGATCTGGCTGTCGCCCTTCTTCGCCTCGCCGGAAAAGGACATGGGCTATGACGTCTCCGACTACACCGCCATCAATCCCCTCTTCGGCACGATGGAGGATTTCGACGCGCTGGTGGCCGAGGCTCATCGGCTGGGTCTCAAGGTGATCATCGATCAGGTTCTGTCGCACACCTCGGACCAGCATCCCTGGTTCATCGAAAGCCGTGCCTCGCGCGACAATCCCAAGGCGGACTGGTATGTCTGGGCCGATCCGAAGCCCGACGGCACGCCGCCCAACAACTGGCTGTCGGTCTTCGGCGGCTCCGCCTGGCAGTTCGATGCCCGCCGCCGCCAGTATTACCTGCACAACTTCCTGATCGAGCAGCCGGATCTCAACTTCCACAATCCGGAGGTCGTGGACGCCATCCTCGGCACCATGCGGTTCTGGCTCGAACGCGGGGTGGACGGGTTCCGGCTCGATACGGTGAACTTCTTCGTCCATGACCGGAAGCTGCGCGACAACCCGCCGGCGGAATGGACGGAATTCCCTGCCAATCCCTATGAGGCGCAGGATCACCAGTTCTCCAAGACCCGGCCGCAGAACCTGGCCGTGCTGCGCCGGATGCGGGCCCTGACCGACGAATATCCCGACCGCATGATGGTCGGCGAGGTGGGCGAGCACTGGCGCCCGCTCGAGGTGATGGCCGAATACACGGCCGGCAACGACAAGCTGCACATGGCCTATTCCTTTGCCTTCCTGGGGCCGCAGCACACCGCCACGCATTTCCGCTCGCAGATCGAGCATTTCTTCCGCATCGGGCCGGACAGCTGGCCCTGCTGGTCCTTCTCCAACCACGACATCACGCGCCATGTCTCGCGCTGGACCCCGCCGGGCGGCGACACCGCCGCCGTGGCGCGCCAGTCCATCGCGATGCTCTGTTCCTTTCCTGGCACGCTCGGGATCTATCAGGGCGAGGAGCTGGGCCAGACCGAGACCGACATCGAGTTCCACGAGCTGCGCGATCTGGGCTACATCGCCTTCTGGCCCGAGCTGAAGGGCCGCGACGGCTGCCGCACGCCGATGGTGTGGGAATACGATCAGCCCCATGGCGGCTTCACGACCGGCACCCCCTGGCTGCCGGTCAAGCCGCCCCAGCTCGCCCATGCGGCGGATCGCCAGCGCGGCAAGCCCGGCTCCGTGCTCGAGACCTACCGCGCCGTCCTTGCCCATCGCCGCGCGACGCCGGCGCTGCGGGGGGGCGACTGGCGCTTCCTCGATCTGCCCGAACCGATCCTCGGCATCGTCCGCACACCAGCGCAAGGAGCGGGCGGCCCGACGGTGACGGCGCTCTTCAACCTCTCGGAACGGCCGCAGACCCTGACGGTGGAGGGCGAGGCCGCCATGCCCGGCCCGCATCATGCCACCCTCGAGGCCGGCACGCTCCGCCTGCCCGCGCATGGCTGGGCCTGGCTCGAGGCCGATACCCCGCCCGCCGTGGCGATAGCGAAGCCGCGAGCCTGATGAGCCCCGCAGAGGGGGGCGGAACCCGCCCCCGTCCGCCGTCAGTTCAGCATCTGGCGCAGCGTGCCAAGACGCCGCAGAACCAGCACATCGAGCGCCAGGACACCCAGCATCGCCGCGCCCGTCAGGGGAAAGGCCAGGCCCAGCAGGATCGCGGCCAGCAGTGCCACACGCCAGCCGGGCAGGCGCTCGGGCATGGGCGGTGCGCCCAGCCGCCAGACCCGCGCCGGCCGCCGCCGCCACCACATCACAAGGCCCGAAACCGCCAGCCCGATCACGGCCAGGCAGAAGACCGTGTTGAGCACGAAGTTCCAGACCCCGATGCGTCCCTCGTGGAAGGCGATGCCCACCGCCATCGCCTTGGCATAGGGCGAGTAGTCGGCGAATCGCACATCCGCGAGAAGGTGCCCGCTGTAGCGGTCGATATGGATGGTCCGGTCGGCGGTCGGGTCGGGACCGTCATGGCTCATGGAGTCGTGGCTGATGGTCCAGACGCCTGTCTCGCCTTGCGGCAGATGGATCTGGAACCGCCCCGGCAGCCCGAGATCGCGGGCAAAGGCGGCAACGGCATCGATCGTGACGGGCGGCACCAGCGCCGGCAGACCGGCCGGCGATCCCGATTCGGGCAGCGCGGTCTGCTCCAGCGCCCAGGGCACGCCATGTTCGGCATGGCCGTCCAGCGCGGCATGGGTCGTCTCCGACAGGGGAGCATCCCATTTCTCGGCCGGAAAGCTGTTCCAGGCCTGCACGAAACGTCCGCCCCAGATGCCGGTCCAGGACAGGCCGGAAAGGAGGAAGACCAGCAGCAGTCCGAGCGTCCAGAAGCCGAGGCTGGCATGCAGGCGCAGCCAGAAAGCGCGGCCGCCTGCGCGGAGCGAGGGCAGGAGCACCGCCCCCCGGCCCCAGCTGCGCGGCCACCACAGGACCAGACCGGTCACGATCAGCACGACGCCGAAGCCCGAGGCGATCTCGATCAGGCGGTCGCCCCAGTCGCCCATGAGCAGGGTGCCATGGATGTCGGAAGCCAGGGCATAAAGGCCGCTGTCCCAGGCGAAATGGTCAATGGCCGCCGCCCGGTAGGGATCGACGAGGACGGCGATCTCGCTGCCGTCCGGGGCCGCTACCTGCACCAGCGCCACCTGTCCCGGCCCGCGGGGTTCGACATAACGCAGGGCTGTGCCGCCGGGCACAGACCCTTCGGCCGCAGCGATCAGGGCCGAGACGGGGGCCGGCTCGCCCGTGACCGGCACGGTCAGGCGTTCGCCGTTCAGATCGGTCGTGGCACTGGCCCATAGCATCAGAAGGCCCGTCAGCGCCAGCATCACGAGGAAGGGGGCCACGAACAGGCCGGCATAGAAATGCCACCGCCAGGCAGCCTGATAGAGGGCGCGCGCCGCGCCCGTGTCGGGAAGGGGGGCGACCTGCGCAGGCGCCTCCGCATTCCCCGGTGCGAGGAAGGTCATGATGTCTCCGACTGGTTGGGTTCAGGATGAAGGATCCGGGCGCAACAGCGCTCAGACCGTCGGAGGCCCTCGCGGGCGGTGGGCATCGCCAGCCGGATCGGAGAAGGCGGGCCGTGCCGGCAGAACGGCCCGGACCGTCATGGCGGGGGGCATCGCCGGCAGGGTCCAGTGCGCTCCCCCGGCCGGAAGGGCAGGTCCCGTCAGCGCCGCAAAGGCACAGATCCCGGGCGCATGGCGGTCTTGTGGCCCGTGATCCGGTGCGGCCGGGACCGGCCGCCCCGCGGCATCGAGAACGACCAGCCGCTCCCCGTCCTCCGTGCAGAGCACGAAGGCCGGGGATCCATCCGCACCCCGACCGGGCATGACCCCGGGCGCGATCGATCCGGCCCAGAGAAGGGCCAGGGCCAGCACCAGGCGTAACCATGCAGACGGGATCCGTGCCATTGTGTCCTCCTGTGCCGCCGGCCTGGCCGCGCGTCAACGGTTCTGCGGCGGCTCCTGCGGCAGCTCCCTTCCCTTCCTGCACGCCCCCCGCTAGCGTCCGCCTCACCATGACGGACAGCATCAATCTCGGCGTCGATATCGGCGGAACCTTCACGGACGTGGTGCTCGAGGCGGGCGGACGCCTGCACTCCACCAAGGTCCTGACCACCTACGCTGCCCCCGAGGACGCGATCCTCGAGGGGATGGAGCGTGTCTGCCGCAAGGCGGGCCTTTCGCCTGCGGCCCTCACCCGGATCATCCATGGCACGACACTGGCCACCAATGCGCTGATCGAGCGGCGCGGGGCGCGAACGGCTCTCATCACCACGGAAGGCTTCCGCGACGTCATCGAGATGCGGACCGAAAGCCGCTTCGAGCAGTATGACCTCAATCTCGTCCTGCCCGAACCGCTGATCCCGCGCGATGCCCGCTTCACCCTGCGGGAGCGGGTGGATGCCGGGGGCACTGTGCTGCGCCCGCTCGACCGGGCCGAGGTCGAGGCGCTGGTGCCGCGTCTGGAGGGCTTCCAGTCCGTCGCCGTGGGGTTCCTGCACAGCTATCTGCGCCCCGATCATGAATATCTCGTGCGCGAGGTCCTGGCCGAACGTCTGCCGCATCTGTCGGTCTCGCTCTCCTGCGAGGTCTCGCCGCAGATGCGGGAATACGAACGCTTCAACACCACCTGCGCCAATGCCTATGTCCGCCCGATGATGGAGAGCTATCTCTCCCGCCTGCGTGACAGGCTGGCCGAGAGGGGGGCGCGCTGCCCGATCTTCCTGATGCATTCGGGCGGCGGCATCGTCTCGATCGACACGGCGGCGACCTTCCCGGTCCGTCTCGTGGAATCCGGCCCCGCGGGGGGGCGCGATCTTCGCCGCCGACGTGGCGCGCCGTCACGGGCTCGACCGCGTGCTGTCCTTCGACATGGGGGGCACGACGGCCAAGATCTGTCTGATCCGCGACGGGGCCCCCAAGACCGCCCGCGTCTTCGAGGTGGCCCGCAGCTGGCGCTTCAAGAAGGGTTCGGGGATGCCCATCTCGATCCCCGTCATCGACATGGTGGAGATCGGGGCGGGCGGCGGCAGCCTGGCGCATGTGGACGGGCTGGGCCGCATCCAGGTCGGCCCCGAAAGCGCCGGCAGCGAACCGGGACCCGCCGCCTATGGCCGCGGCGGCACGCGCCCGGCGGTGACGGATGCCGATCTGCTGCTCGGCCGGCTCGACCCCGCGAACTTTGCCGGCGGCTCGATCCCTCTGCATCCCGATCGGTCCGCCGCGGCCCTGAAGACCCATGTGGGAGAGCGCCTCGGCCTCGATCCCGTGCAGGCGGCCTATGGCGTCTCCGAGATGGTGGACGAGAACATGGCGAATGCCGCCCGCGTCCATGCCGTCGAGAATGGCGAGGATCTGGCCCGCTACACGATGATCGCCTTCGGCGGGGCGGCGCCCCTCCATGCGGCCCGCCTGTGCGAGAAACTGGGCATCGACCGGCTTCTGGTGCCGCCGGGGGCGGGTGTGGGATCGGCCATCGGCTTTCTCAAGGCGCCCTACGCCTTCGAGGCCACGCGCAGCGTCTACATGCGTCTTGATGCCTTCGATGCGGAGGCCGCGGCGGCGATCCTTGCGGAGCTGACGACAGAAGCCTCGGCCTTTGTCCGCTCCTGCGATCCCCGGGCCTCCATCGTGACGGATGTCAAGCTCTACATGCGCTACAAGGGTCAGGGATGGGAGATTCCCGTCCCGCTCGATGGGGATCTGGCCCGTTCGCCCACTGCCGAAGGTCTTCTGGCCCGCTTCACGGCGGATTACGCCGCCCTGTTCGGCCGCGCCGTGGAGGGCCTGCCCGTGGAGATCACCGTCTGGGCCGTGAATGCCGCAACCCCGCTGCCCGCCCCTGTCCCCACGCCGGAGCCGCCCCGCCGAGAGGAGATCAGCGGCAAGCCCCGCCGGCTCTGGGATCCCGTCGCCGCCCGCTGGACCGACGGGCAGGAAATCGCGCGCGAATCGCTGACGGACGGGGCCTTTGCCCGCGGCCCCCTCGCCGTGACCGAGGCCGAGACCACCGTCATCGTCCCCGCCGGTTTCACCGTCATGGGCCGGGCCGATGGCGTGCTCGACATCCGGAGGGACCCGGCATGACTGCCCCTCGCGCCGCTCGTGAATCCGGCGTTAACACTTTTGTCCTGCCCGATCAGGGTTTTGGCCCTCTCGCTGCAGCGCCGCGCAACGCGCGGTCCGGCAGGGATTCGTCAACCCCGCCCTGCGATCCTGCCCCCATCCGCAACCAGGGGAGCCCGGCATGACCGTCGCCCGCCAGATCATGTGGAACCGCCTCGTCTCGATCGTCGAGGAGCAGGCCCAGGCGCTTGTGCGCACGGCCTTCAGCACCTCCGTGCGCGAGGCGGGGGATCTCTCCGCCGGGGTCTATGACCGGCGGGGGCGGATGCTGGCCCAGGCGGTCACCGGCACGCCGGGGCATGTCAACGCCATGGCAGAGGCGGTGAAGCACTTCATCCGCGAGATCGGGGCGGAGACGATGGCCGAAGGCGACACCTATGTCACCAATGATCCCTGGATGGGCACGGGCCATCTGCATGACATCACCGTCTGCACGCCCGTCTTCCATCGCGGGGTCCATGTCGGCTTCTTCGCCTGCACGGCGCATATCGTGGACATCGGCGGGCGCGGCTTCGGCGCGGATGGCGAATCGCTCTATGAAGAAGGGTTCCAGATTCCCATCATGCGCTTTGCCGACCGCGGCCGCGTGGACCGCACGCTGATCGCGCTGCTGCGCCGCAATGTGCGCGAACCCGATCAGGTCGTGGGGGATCTCTACGCGCTGGCCGCCTGCAACGATGTCGGAGTCCGGCGCCTGCGGGCGATGCTCGACGAATATGCCCTCGCCGATATCGAGGATCTGGCCGATTTCATCGTCGACAGCTCCCGCGCTGCGACCGAGGCCGCCATCGCCGCCCTGCCCCGCGGGGCCTCGGCCTCCAATGTCATGGTCACGGACGGCTATGCCACGCCCATCCGGCTCGCCTGTCGCGTGGAGATCGGCGAACGCAGCGTGCATTGCGACTTTGCGGGCAGCTCGGGGCCGGACCCCAAGGGCATCAATGTGCCGCTGATCTATACTCAGGCCTATGGGGCCTATGCGCTCAAGATCGCCATCGCGCCCGAGGTGCCGAACAATGCCGGCTCGCTGGCGCCTTTCGTGATCACCGCGCCGCCGGACACGATCCTGAACGCCCAGCGCCCCGCCCCCGTCGCCCTGCGTCATGTGATCGGCCATCTGATCCCGGATACGGTGTTCGGCGCGCTCGACCGCATCCTGCCCGGCCGCGTGCCGGCCGAAGGGGCCGGCGCGCTCTGCAACTTCCAGGTCTCGCTGTGGAACGCCGCCGGGGAACGGGCCGAGGTGCTGACCTTCAACTCGGGCGGCACCGGCGCGCGACCGGCGCTCGACGGGCTCAATGCCACAGCCTTCCCCTCGGGGGTGATGACGATGCCGGTGGAGGCGACGGAACATGCCGGCCCCGTGATCATCTGGCGCAAGGAGCTGCGCCCCGATTCGGGCGGGGCGGGGCGTTTCCGCGGCGGATTGGGACAATGCATGGAGGTCGGCCCCCGCCCCGGCTGGTCGATGGAGTTCCGTGCCCAGTTCGACCGCATGAAGCATCCGCCGCGCGGGCGGCATGGCGGGGCGGATGGAGCCCCCACGGTGGTGGAGCTGTCGGATGGCACCGCCTTCCCGGCCAAGGCCCGATTCCGCGTGCCGGAGGGGCAGACGGTGCGCCTGGCCTTTCCCGGCGGCGGCGGCATGGGCCCCCCGCGGGACCGCGATGCGCAGGCCATCGCCCGCGACCTGCGGCTGGGTTATGTCTCCGAGGAGGCCGCGCGCCGCGACTATGGCTGGAAGGGTTGAGGGCGATGCCCGCGCACAGCTCCTATGATGTGGTGATCGTCGGCGGGGCGATGATCGGCTCGGCGATCGCCTGGTGGACGGCCCGCGATCCGGCCTTTACGGGCCGCATCCTCGTGGTCGAACGCGATCCGACCTATGCGAAGGCGGCCTCGACCCTCTCGCATTCCTGCATCCGCCAGCAGTTCGGCTCGCCGATCAATGTGCTGATCTCGCGCTTCGGGGCAGAGTTCATCAAGGACTTTCCAGCCTGGATGGACGACCCCGACGCCCCCGTGCCGCGGCTGCAGAGTTTCGGTTATCTCTATCTGGCCGATACCGAGGATTTCGCCGCGGTGCTGCGCGACAACGCGGCCATGCAGAACGGCCTGGGCGCGGCGACACGGATCCTGACCCCGGCAGAGATCCAAGCACGATGGCCCTTCATGGAGGTGTCGGGCCTTGTCTGCGGCTCGCACAATCCCGTGGACGAAGGCTATTTCGACGGGGCGACCGTCTTCGACTGGTTCCGGCGCAAGGCCAGGGGCATGGGCGTGGAATACATCCATGACGAGGTCGTGGGCCTCGACATCGCGCAGGGGCGCGTGACGCATGTCCGCCTCGCCTCGGGCGCGCGGGTGGCCGCGGGCCAGGTCGTCAACGCCGCGGGCACCCGCAGCCCGCAGGTCGCCGCGATGGCGGGGCTGAGCCTGCCCGTGGAGCCACGCAAGCGCCTGTCGATCCTCTTTGCGGCCGAAAGCCTCGGGCAGGATCTGCCGCTGGTGATCGAACCGAACGGCGTCTTCATGCGCAGCGACGGGGCCTATTACCTGTCAGGCTTCACCCCCGACCCGGATCCAGCCGCCGACCCGGACGATTTCACAATGTCCGAAGACGCCTGGGAGGATCTCGTCTGGCCCACCATTGCGGCGCGCATTCCCGTCTTCGAGAGGCTGCGCGTGATCCGGACCTGGGTCGGTCAGTACGACTACCAGACCCTCGACCAGAACGCCGTCCTCGGCCCGCATCCCGATGTGCCGAATCTGCTCACCGCAGCGGGCTTTTCCGGGCACGGCTTCCAGCAGGCCCCCGCCGTGGGGCGCGGCCTGGCCGAATGGATCGTCCATGGCCGCTATCTGACCCTCGACCTCTCGCCGCTCGGCTGGGCGCGCGTCCTGCGGGGCGAGCGCCTGCCCGAACGCGCCATCATCTGAAGGCCCTGCCCATGACCCTGCGCAAGATCGTTCTCACCGGTGCGGCCGGCGCCCTCGGCCATCTGCTGCGGGAGCCGCTCTCGCGGATGTGCGAGCGGCTCCTGTCCACCGACATCGCCCCCCGCCGGGGCGATCTGCTGCCCAACGAGGACTGGGCGCGGGCCGATCTGGCCCGGATGGAGGAGGTAGCCCCCCTGATGGAGGGGGCCGAGATGGTCGTCCATTTCGGCGCCATCGTCGATGAACGCCCCTTCATGGAGCTTCTGGGCCCCAATTTCGTGGGCGCCTACAATGTGTGGGAGGCCGCCCACGCTGCCGGCGCGCGGCGCGTCATCTATGCCTCCTCGATCCATGCCGTCGGCATGTGGGAGGTGGGGGCCGGAATCGGCCCCGACGTCCCCCACCGGCCGGACACCTTCTATGGCCTCGCCAAGTGTTTCGCCGAGGATCTCGCGCGGCTCTACTGGGAGAAGCGGGGGATGGAGGCGGTCTGTCTGCGCATCCTCTCGGCCGTGCCGGAGCCGCAGAACGCCCGTCATCTGGGCACCTGGCTGAGCTATCCGGACCTGATCCATCTCGTCGAGCGGGCGGTGGACACGCCCGTCACCGGTTTCACCGTCGTCTATGGCGTCTCGGCCAATGACCGCTGCCCGGTGGACAATGCCCGGGCGGCCTTTCTCGGCTACCGTCCGAAGGACAATGCCGAATGGAAGGCGCCCGAGCTGCTCGCGGCGGCACGGCCCGATCCGACGGATCTCGCCCAGTCGCGCCTCGGGGGGCCCTTCGCCTCGGGCCCCCTCGGGCAGGGCGGGCTTGCCGCCGCCACGAGCGGTGGCCTCACGGGGGGACAGACAGCAGAGCCGACGGCGGAGGAGAGCTGAAGCCGGACGGGATTTGACCGCCCGGTCAAATCTGGACAGCCCCCGCCCAGCCATGCGACATCATCCCATCCGCAGGGAGGGCGGAGCCCATGCAGATCGATCGACCCCACACTCTCACTGCCGAGGCGGCGGGCCTGCCGGCCGTCCATGCCCCGCGCAACGAGGGAATCCCTCTTGATCTCGGCTGGGTCCGGCGGCTGCAGGCCAACACCTCGGCCATCGAACGGCGCGCAGCCACCCTGCCCGGTCGCCGCTCGGTCAAGAAGGAGTGGCAGGCCGCCTGGCTCTGCCGGGCGATCTCGCTGATCGACCTGACGACGCTGTCGGGCGACGATACCGAAGGTCGCGTCCGCCGCCTCTGCGCCAAGGCGCGCAGCCCCGTCTCGCCGCGTCTTCTTGCGGCGCTGGGGATGGAAGGGCTGACCGTCGCGGCGGTCTGCGTCTATCACGACATGGTGCCGACGGCGGTCGAGGCGCTGAAGGGCTCGGGCATTCCCGTGGCCGCCGTCTCCACCGGCTTTCCTGCCGGTCTGTCCCCCTTCCGCCTGCGTCTCGAGGAGATCCGCGAAAGCGTTGCCGCCGGGGCGGCAGAGATCGACATCGTCATCTCGCGCCGCCATGTGCTGACGGGGAACTGGCAGGCCCTCTACGAGGAAACGCGCCTGATGCGCGAGGCCTGCGGAGAGGCCCACATGAAGGCGATCCTCGCCACCGGAGAGCTGGGGACATTGCGCAATGTGGCCCGGGCCTCGTTGGTCTGCATGATGGCGGGGGCCGACTTCATCAAGACCTCGACGGGCAAGGAAAGCGTCAACGCCACGCTGCCCGTCACGCTGGTCATGCTCCGCGCGATCCGCGACTATCACGAGGCGACGGGGATCCGCGTCGGCTACAAGCCCGCGGGCGGCATCGCCAAGGCCAAGGACGCGCTGACCTATCTCGCCCTCGTCAAGGAGGAGCTGGGCGATCGCTGGCTGCGCCCCGACCTGTTCCGCTTCGGCGCCTCGAGCCTGCTGGGCGATATCGAACGCCAGCTCGAGCATCATGTCAGCGGGGCTTATTCCGCCGCCTGGCGGCATGCGCTGGCATGAGCGGCGTTAACCACTCTGCGCGCAACGCATGAACCACCCACCGCGCGGTGCTGCAGGACATTCTTAACCCTTTCCTGTCAGCGTGAATCCGTCAGAGGGCGAATCCGCCCGCAAGGAGAGGCCCGGATGAGCATCAAGGAGATCTTCGAGACGATGGACTGGGGCCCCGCGCCGGAGGGAACGGGCGAAGCGCGCGCCTGGATCGCGGCCCATGGCGGCCGTTTCGGCTGCTTCGTCGATGGCGCCTTCCGCAAGCCGGGCGAGACCTTCGCCTCCACCAACCCCGCCACCGGCGAGGTGCTGGCCCATGTCACGCAGGCCACGCAGGGCGACGTGGACCGCGCCGTGCGTGCCGCCCGGCGGGCCCAGCCCGGATGGGCCGCTCTCGGCGGCCACGGCCGCGCCCGCATCCTCTATGCCCTGGCGCGCCTTCTGCAGAAGCAGTCCCGTCTCTTCGCCACGCTCGAATCGCTCGACAACGGCAAGCCGATCCGCGAAAGCCGCGATATCGACGTGCCCCTGGCGGTGCGCCATTTCTACCACCACGCCGGCCTGGCCGAACTGATGGAAACCGAGATGCCCGATCGCGTTCCCCTGGGCGTCTGCGGGCAGATCATCCCCTGGAACTTCCCCCTCCTGATGCTGGCCTGGAAGGTCGCGCCCGCGCTTGCGGCCGGCAACACGGTCGTGCTCAAGCCGGCCGAGCAGACCCCCCTCACCGCCCTGCTGTTTGCCGATCTCTCCCGTCAGGCCGGGCTGCCGAAGGGCGTGCTCAACATCGTCACGGGCGATGGCGCGGTGGGCGAACGGGTCGTGGCGGCCGATGTGGACAAGATCGCCTTCACCGGCTCCACCGCCGTCGGCCGCCGCATCCGCGAAGCAACGGCCGGCACCGGCAAGGCGCTGACGCTCGAGCTGGGGGGCAAGTCGCCCTACATCGTCTTCGACGATGCCGACCTCGATTCGGCGGTCGAAGGGCTGGTGGACGCCATCTGGTTCAACCAGGGCCAGGTCTGCTGCGCCGGAAGCCGTCTGCTGGTGCAGGAAGGGATCGCGGAAATCTTTTACCGCAAGCTGCGCGCGCGGATGGACAAGCTCCGCATCGGCGATCCGCTCGACAAGGCGATCGATGTGGGCGCCATTGTCTCGGCCGAGCAGCTGGCGACCATCACCCGCCTCGTGGAGGCCAATACGGAAGGCCAGCGCCATGTCGCGGCCTGCCCGCTGCCGGTCGGGGGATATTTCTACCCTCCCACCCTCATCACCGGCCTGTCGCCTGCCAACCCCCTGATGCAGGAGGAGATCTTTGGGCCTGTCCTGGTCGGGACGACCTTCCGCACCCCGGCCGAGGCCGTGGAGCTGGCCAACAACACCCGCTACGGCCTTGCCGCGACCCTGTGGACCGAGAACGTCAATCTTGCTCTCGATGTGGCGCCGAAACTGGCCGCCGGGGTGGTCTGGGTCAACGCAACCAATCTCTTCGATGCCGCCGCTCCCTTCGGGGGGGTGCGGGAATCGGGCTTCGGGCGCGAAGGGGGTTGGGAAGGCCTGATGGCCTATACCCGTCCTGCTGCAGAGCCGGGGCGCCCGCTGAAGCCGGTTCTGCCCCATGGGGGCGAGGGCGAGCCGACCGATGCCATCGACCGCACGGCCAAGCTCTATATCGGCGGCAGACAGGTCCGGCCCGATGGCGGGTATGCCCGTCCCGTCCGGGGGCCGAAGGGTGCCCTTCTGGGCCATGTGAGCCTCGCCAACCGCAAGGATGTCCGCAACGCCGTCGAGGCGGCGAATGCGGCCAGGGTCTGGGGACGACAGGCGGGCCATGCCCGGGCCCAGATCCTCTACTATCTGGCCGAGAACCTGTCGGCCCGCGCGACCGAGTTCGCCGCACGGCTCCGGGCGATGACTGGTGTCGGCGGCGAGGCAGAGGTGGAAGCCGCGATCCGGACCCTGTTTCGCTGGGCTGCCTGGGCGGACAAGGTGGACGGGCGCGCGGCCGGCGTGCCGATCCGGGGGGTCGCCCTTGCCATGCGGGAGCCGGTGGGCACCATCGGCATCCTCTGCCCCGACGAATCCCCCCTTCTCGGTCTCGTTGCCACGACGGCACCGGCCATCGCCCTCGGCAACCGGGTCGTCGCCGTGGCCTCCGAGCCCTTCCCCCTTGCCGCGACGGATTTCTATCAGGTGATCGAGACATCGGATCTGCCGGGGGGGGTTCGTCAACATCCTGACCGGCAGCCACCGGGAGCTGGCCCCGGTGCTGGCGGCGCATCTGGACATCGATGCGGTCTGGAGCTTCTCCTCGACGGCCTCGCCGCAGGTGATCGAGGCGAAATCGGCCGGCAATCTCAAGCGGACCTGGGTGGAAAGCCGGATCCGCGACTGGACCCGTCCGGACGATCGCAGCCTCATCGAGGCCGCGACCGAGGTGAAGACGATCTGGATCCCCTATGGAGAGGGGTGAGGCCCTCGATCGGGGCTCGGGCGGGGTGGCCGCGGATCCGGCGGGGCCGGCTCAGCCGCGTCCGGACCAGCGACGGAAGAGCCCCTGCCGACGCTGGGACTCGGTCTCCCAGGAGGCCCGCACCGGATCGAGCCGTCTGCGCCGCCAGCGGCGCAGACGCGACCAGACCGCCCAGATGACGGCAGTCAGGAAGATGAAGAACAGGATATTGAACCACGGAACGATCCGCACATCCGGTCCAGCCACCGGCCGCAGGGAGACCGCATTGGGGAACATCGACAGATAGGGGATACGCCAGCCGTAATAGCGCACCGCCACCCAGCGCGGCTCCCCCTGGCTGGAGACCATGTCCTGTGCACGGGCCTGAAGATCCGCACTGTTGAATTTCAGGTACCAGGGAAAGCCGAAACGCGTATCCTCGTTGCGGAACACGAGGACCCGACCGTTCGGTCGCGTGGTGTTGATGAAGAACACGTCCTCGACGCGGCGCCCTTGGGCCGTGCTGGCCGTCGCATCGGAAAAGGCACGGAAGCCCCGCACCTCATCGGCCGAGACGATCCGGTTTTCGGTAGAGGTGATGTAGACGATCGCATGCCGGGGCAGGACATAATGCAGAAAGGCCCCTGCAAGCAGCAGGACGGTCAGACCCAGGATCCATTTCACGGCACGCATCGCGTTCTCCCTACTGTGCCAGGACGAGATAGAGCAGCCCCCGCGTGCCCGCCATGGGCAAGAGAGGGGATGGCGCATCGGCGAGGTTTCCGCTGCGCCGATCGGGCGCTCCGGTCGGGGAGCGGACCTTCCCCCTGCCCCGGCAGGGTCATGGAACGACGGCCCTGGCATGGCAGAGCGGTTTTCGTGATGCTTTTCGTGATAGGTGAAAGAAGACGCGGCAGAAGATGGGGCCTCAGCCCCGAATCGGCCCGGCCAAGACGACGTGCCGCCAGCAAAGGCGCGCTCCATGGCACGGAGGTTCCGATGACCGATCTGTTCCGATTCCTGTCGAGGAATGCCGCCCCGCCCGTGCTCTCGCGCCCCGCGCCGGAAGCCGTGATCGCCGGCGATCCGGTCTTCTCTCTCTGGGAGATCGAGACGCGCGGGGCGCTGTCCTGCGGGATATGGCAGGCGACGCCGGGCAAATGGCGCATCACCTATGACGAATGGGAATATTGCCGTATTCTCGAGGGGTTGTCGGTCATCGCCGAAACCGGCGGCGCCGCGCGGATCGTCCGCGCGGGCGACAGCTTTGTCATCCGCCCCGGATTCCGCGGCACCTGGGAGGTGCTGGAAACGACCGTGAAGGACTATGTGGTGCTGCTGCCTGGGCCGACAGGAACGCCCTTTCAGTAGCCGGTGCCGCCGGACATGCCGCCCGTCGGGACCGGCTGGATGCCCGGCGGCGGCGCGATGCCCAGGGCGGCGGCAATGGCAAGGTCTTCCTGATCGGGGATGTAGGTCACACCGATCTGGGCTTCGGGATTGCCGTAGAAGATCTCGGGCACCATGGCCTGCGGAATGGCAGGACGCTGGGTCGTGTCGCCGGCATAGAGACGCTCGGGCGAGATGTGGAAGGGCGGAAGCTCGATGCCGCGGCGGGCCATCAGCGGTCCCTCGATACGGATGGAATCCTCGAGCGTGCGCACCACCACCGTGGTGCCGTTGGGCACGCGCTCATAGAGGTCGATGATGTCATGGTTGAACAGGCGGATGCAGCCTGCCGATCCCGAATTGCCGATCGAGGACAGGTCGTTGGTGCCGTGGATGCGGTAGAAGGTGTCGCGTCCGCCCCGGTAGAGATAGAGGGCCCGCGCCCCCAGCGGCGAGGCCAGCCCCCCGGGCACCCCGTTGCGGTAGGGGCCATAGACCTCGGGCTCCCGGCGCAGCATGTTGGCGGTGGGGGTCCAGCTGGGCCAGGTGGCCTTGCGTCCCACGGTGGTCCGCCCGCTCATGCCCAGCCCCTCGCGCCCGACAGCGATGGGATAGCGCCAGGCCATGCCGCCGGGCTCGATCCAGTAGAGGAACTTGGCGTGCGGGTCGATCTCGATGGTCCCGGGCGGTTCGTCGCCGCGATAGGGGACATAGGCGCGACGGTTGACACCCTGGAGATATTCGGGCGGAACCGGCGGCAGCGTATAGCCCATGTCCTCCAGAAGGCCGTAGCCCGGCACGATCTGCGATGCCGGCACCCCGCCGATGATCTCCTCCGGCATGGGGGGGTTGCTCGGGGAGGGGTGCGGCACAGGCCGCCAGCGCCAGCGCCGCGCAGAGCGCCAGGCCACGTGCGAAAAGGGCCGGGGCGCCGGGCAAGGCTCGCATCATGGGAAACGGTCCTCTGGCAGAAGGAATTCCGGCCCTTGATAGCAGGCCGGGCGGCCGAGTCCACCCGGCCCGCCCCGCGCCCCCTCCTTGCGGGGGAAACTTGCCTCAGCCGACCAGGTTGAAGCCGGGTCCGTAGGGATAGCGGGTGATGTCCTCGGCTCCGTCCTCGCCGATCACGAGAATGTCGTGCTCGCGGTAGCCGCCGGCGCCGGGCATCCCTTCGGGGATGGTCAGCATCGGCTCCATCGAGACGACATGACCGGGTTCGAGCACGGTGTCGATGTCCTCGCGCAGCTCGAGCGCGCCCTCGCGACCGTAATAATGCGACAGGATGCCGAAGGAGTGGCCGTAACCGAAGCTTCGGTAACGCAGCAGGTCGCGCTCCTCGAGGAAGGCGTTGATCCGCCGGGTGACCTCTGCGCAGCTCACACCGGGGCGCAGCAGGCTCATGCCGTATTCGTGGGCCGCGATGTTGGCCTCCCAGATCCGCAGGCTGGCCTCGTCCACCTCGCGCAGGAACAGCGTCCGCTCGAGCGCGGTGTAATAGCCCGAAATCATCGGAAAGCAGTTGAGCGACAGGATGTCGCCCACACGCAGCACACGTCCCGTGACCGGGTTGTGCGCGCCATCGGTGTTGATGCCCGACTGGAACCACACCCAGGTGTCGCGGTATTCGGCATCGGGAAAGCGGCGGGCAATTTCGCGCTCCATCGCGTCGCGCCCGACCATCGCCACGTCGATTTCGCGCAGACCGGGGCGGATGGCGTCGCGAATGGCGTGGCCGCCGAGATCGGCCACTTCGGCGCCCTGTCGGATCAGGGCGATCTCGGCAGGGGACTTGCGCATCCGCTGGCGCATGGTGGCGGGGGCCAGGTCGGTGCGGGAACGGGGCTCAAGGAAGGCATCGAGCCGCGCGGACTGGTCAAGGGTCAGGTGATCCCCCTCATGGCCGACATGACGGCCCCTGCCCGCCACCTCGACCACGGCGCGCCAGAAATTGTCGCGCGCCCAGTCGGTATAGGTGAGAGTGTCGCCATGGCTGCGCCGCCAGGGCTGGCCCCCATCGATGCCCGCCGCGATCGTGACCGACTGTCCGGGCGTCACCACCAGCGCATAGGGCCGCCCGAAGGCGCAATAGAGAAAGCCCGAATAATAGGCGACGTTGTGCATCGAGGTGAGAACCGCCACCTCGACCCCCGCCTCCTCCATGATGCGGCGCAGACCCTTCAGACGGGCCTCGTATTCCTCGGGGGCAAAGGGCAGCACGCGCTCGCCCTGATGGAAGCGGTATGTGACGGGGCGGGGCGTGGAGAGAGTGGAAAGACGAACGCTCATCGGCGTCAGACCCTGATCGGGGGCCCGGACGCAGCGCCGGGCCCCGAAAGGTCCCGGCGTACAGGACGGAGCGGATGCGCGGCATCCGCAGGCGACGGGGCCGGCCGGCCCTTGCGGCGACGCCATCGCCGCATGCCTGTCGGGCAGACTGCCGCAGACCCGCCCGCCGCGCAAGAGCCGGGAAAGGCAGACTCCCCCGCCCTTCGGTCAGCCGGTCAGCGTCCGGACGAGGGGATGGGTGGGATCCTCATAGCCCGCGATCACGTCGAAATGATGCCGCTCCGGCTCTTCCACCAGGGCCGCGCCCCAGGCGGCGGCCAGACGGCGCGCCTGATCGACGAAGGCCGGGCGCTCTGCCGCGCCGACCCAGACCGTGACCGGCATGGCCGGAGGCGGACGGAGAGCCGGGCTTTCGGCCAGGGCCTCGGCGGCATCGAGGCGCAGCGTCGCGTTCAGGCCCGTGCGCAAAAGCGGCCGCAGGTCGCCCAGGGGAGAGACGGGAACCACCCGCGCAATCCGCCCCCGGCAGGCCAGGGGCAGATCGGGACAGGCCAGGCGGGCCGCTGCATGCCCCCCGCCGAATGGCCCGACAGCACGACCGGGCCCGGAACTGCCTCGGCCGCCCGGTCCACCGCCCGGGCCAGGGAAGCGGTGATGTCGCGGATGCGGCGCTCCGGGCAGAGCGGGTAGGCGGGCATGGCCACCGCCCAGCCCCGCGCCAGCGCCCCGGCTGCGAGATGGGAGAAATCCGCAGGCGAGAAGGCCATCCAGTAGCCGCCATGGATGATCACGGCGAGTCCTTCCGGACGGCGGCCGGGGGGCTCGTAGAGATCGAGGATCTCGCGCGGGTGGGGGCCATGGGCGAGCTTCCGGGGCGGATGAGCCGCGCGGAAGGCCGCCGCAGCCGCAGCCCAGCGTGCGGGAAAGCTGGCGCCGTCGGGGATATGCGCGGCATTGGCATAGGCCTCGCTCAGATCGTCCTCGCATGTTCTCCCGGCCATCACCCCCCCCCCCCGCGGCACCCCACTGGACGGCGCCGGTTGCCTGTGGTCCTCTCGACGCCGTTCCCCAAGGGAGGCCGTCATGCTCGATACCGTCACCGATCTGCCTTCGCGCCTCAAGCGCCCCGATCTGCTGTGCGAGCGCGCCTTTCTGGGCGGCGAATGGGTCGAGGCCGAGAGGGGACGGACCTTCGAGGTGATCAATCCCGCCCGCGGCGACGTGATCGCCCGCGTGGCCGATCTGAGCCGGGCGGATGTCGCCCGCGCCATCGATGCCGCGCATGCCGCGCAGAAGGGCTGGGCCGCGAAATCCGGCAAGGAGCGCGCCCGCGTGCTGCGCCGCTGGTTCGACCTCATGGTCGAACATGCCGACGACCTGGCCACCATCCTGACCGCCGAACAGGGCAAGCCGCTGGCCGAGGCCAGAGGCGAGGTGCTCTATGGCGCAAGCTACATCGAATGGTTCGGAGAGGAGGCCAAGCGCCTTTACGGCGAGACAATCCCCGGTCATCTGCCCGACAAGCGCCTGACGGTGATCCGCCAGCCGGTCGGCGTGGCGGCCTCGATCACGCCCTGGAACTTTCCCAATGCGATGATCGCGCGCAAGGTGGCGCCCGCCCTCGCGGCAGGCTGCGCCTTCGTCGCGCGTCCCGCCGCCCAGACGCCGCTTTCGGCGCTGGCCATGGCGAAGCTCGCCGAGGAGGCCGGCGTGCCGAAGGGGGTGCTGTCGGTCGTGACCTCGACGGACGCCTCGGGCGTGGGCCTCGAGTTCTGCGAGAACCCGAAGGTGCGCAAGCTCTCCTTCACCGGCTCCACGGAGACGGGGCGTCTCCTGCTGCGGCAGGCCGCGGATCAGATCAAGAAATGCTCGATGGAACTGGGCGGCAATGCGCCCTTCATCGTCTTCGACGATGCCGATCTCGATGCCGCGGTGCAGGGGGCGATCCTGTCCAAGTTCCGCAACAACGGTCAGACCTGCGTCTGCGCCAACCGCATCTATGTGCAGGCGGGGGTCTATGACGAATTCGCCCGCCGCCTGACGGCCGCGGTTGAGAAGCTCCGCGTCGGCGACGGGCTCGAGCCGGGAACGGATCTCGGCCCGCTGATCGAGGACCGGGCGGTGGAGAAGGTGTGCGGTTTCGTCGCGGATGCCCTGGAGAAGGGGGGGCGCGTGCTGACCGGCGGCGATCCGCACCCGCTGGGGGGGCGTTTCCTCAGGCCCACCGTCCTTGCCGACGCCACGCCCCAGATGCGGGTCGCCAGGGAAGAAACCTTCGGTCCCTTCGCGCCCCTCTTCCGCTTTGCCGACGAGGCCGAGGTGATCGCCCAGGCCAACGACACGATCTTCGGCCTTGCGGCCTATTTCTATGCCCGCGACCTTTCGCGCGTGATCCGGGTGCAGGAGGCGCTCGAATACGGGATGGTGGGGGTCAATACCGGGCTCATCTCGACCGAGGTCGCCCCCTTCGGCGGGGTCAAGCAGTCCGGCTTCGGACGCGAGGGATCGCGCCACGGGATCGAGGACTATACGGAAATGAAATACATCTGCACGCAGATCTGACACAGAAGGGCGTGATGCGCCCTTCCCTTCGGAGCCGTTTTCCCCTATGGGCACCCATCCTCCGCGCCCTGCGCGGGGGGTTTCCCCGGGCCTTGCTGGACGACATCCCGGCTTGTGCCGTCACCCCAGGACCGAAGAAGGAGTCACCCGATGTCGATCACTGTCGAAGAAAAAGCCCGCATCCTCAAGGAATTCGCGACCAAGCCGGGCGACACCGGCTCGCCCGAGGTGCAGGTCGCGATCCTCAGCTCGCGCATTGCGACGCTGACCGAGCATTTCAAGGTGCATGCCAAGGACAACCATGGCCGCCGCGGCCTTCTGAAGCTCGTGGCGCAGCGCCGCCGTCTGCTCGACTATCTCAAGTCCCGCGACGAAGCGCGCTATCAGGCCCTGATCGAACGTCTCGGCCTGCGCCGCTGACCATTCCGGGCCGTCCCTCCGGGGGCGGCCCTTTCCAGACGGACGGAGACCGGCCGGGCCCGACCGGCCTCCGCGACGACGAGGGCCAGGGGTTGCGTCCGATGCGCGCCCCTCCGCAACCCGCCCCCCTGGGACAAAACGGACGAATGGGGGCAAGAGGGCCGAGCGCGGCCCGGAAGGACATCCGCATGTTCAACGAAGTGAAGAAATCGATCCGCTGGGGCAACGAGACCCTGACGCTCTCGACCGGCAAGATCGGCCGGCAGGCCGATGCCAGCGTGATCGCCACGCTGGGCGAAACCTCGGTGATGGCCAATGTGACCTATGCCAAGACGCCCAAGCCCGGCCAGGACTTCTTCCCTCTCACGGTTCACTATCAGGAAAAGTTCTACGCCGCAGGCAAGATTCCCGGCGGCTACTTCAAGCGCGAAGGACGCCCGAGCGAACGGGAGACCCTCGTCTCGCGCCTCATCGACCGGCCGATCCGCCCCCTCTTCGTGGAGGGGTTCCGCAACGAAGTGCTCGTCATGTGCACCGTGCTCTCCCATGATCTGGTCAATGAGAGCGACATTGTCGCCATGATTGCCGCCTCGGCGGCGCTGACGCTGTCGGGCGTGCCCTTCCGCGGGCCCATCGGCGCAGCCCGCGTGGGCTTCGTGGACGGGCAGTATGTGCTCAACCCCTCGGCCGAGGACATCCAGAACATCCGCCTCAAGCCCGAACAGCGGCTTGATCTTGTCGTCGCCGGGACCAAGAGCGCCGTGATGATGGTGGAGTCCGAGGCCTATGAGCTCTCCGAGAAGGAGATGCTGGGCGCCGTCGTCTTCGCCCATGAACAGATGCAGCCGGTGATCGACCTGATCATCGAGCTGGCCGAGGAAGCCGCCAAGGACCCCTTCGAATTCGAGCCCGAGGACTATTCGGCGCTGGCCGCCCGCGTGCGCGAAATCGGCGAGCCGCTGATGCGCGAGGCCTATGCCATCCGCGAGAAGGCCGCCCGGCGCGATGCCATCGAGGCCGCGATCGAGGCCGTCAAGGCGCAGCTCACCCCCGAGGAGCTGGAGGACCCCAATCTCTGGCCGGCCTTCAAGAAGCTCGAATCCGATGTGCTGCGCGGCGACATCGTCCGCAATGGCCGGCGCATCGACGGGCGCCCCCTCGATCAGGTCCGCCCGATCGTCTGCGAGACCGGCCTTCTGCCGCGCACCCATGGATCCGCCCTGTTCACCCGCGGCGAGACGCAGGCCCTGGTCGTGACCACGCTCGGGACCGGCGATGACGAACAGTTCGTCGATTCGCTGATGGGCAATTTCAAGTCCAACTTCCTGCTGCACTACAATTTCCCGCCCTATTCCGTGGGCGAGGTCGGACGCGTGGGCAGCCCCGGCCGGCGCGAGATCGGCCATGGCAAGCTCGCCTGGCGGGCCCTGCAGGCGGTGCTGCCCGCCCCCACCGATTTCCCCTACACGATCCGCGTGGTCTCCGAGATCACCGAATCGAACGGTTCGTCCTCGATGGCCACGGTCTGCGGGGCCTCGCTGTCGATGATGGATGCCGGCGTGCCGCTCAAGGCCCCTGTCGCCGGTGTCGCCATGGGCCTCGTCCTCGAGAAGGACGGCCAATGGGCCGTCCTGACCGACATCCTGGGCGATGAGGACCATCTGGGCGACATGGACTTCAAGGTGGCAGGCACCGAAGCGGGGATCACCTCGCTCCAGATGGACATCAAGGTGGCGGGCATCACCCCTGCCATCATGGAGAAGGCCCTCGAACAGGCCCGGCAGGGTCGGCTGCACATCCTCCGCGAGATGGCCAAGGCGCTGAGCTCGGCCAATGCCTTCTCGATCCATGCGCCGCGCATCGAAACCATGACCATCCCCGTCGACAAGATCCGCGAGGTGATCGGATCGGGCGGCAAGGTCATCCGCGAGATCGTCGAGACCTCGGGCGCCAAGGTGGACATCAGCGACGACGGCACGATCAAGATCGCCTCCTCCAACCCCGAGGCGATCCGCAAGGCCCATGACATGATCCATGCCATCGTCGCCGAACCCGAAGAGGGCAAGATCTACCGCGGCACTGTCGTCAAGCTCGTGGATTTCGGCGCCTTCGTGAACTTCTTCGGCAAGCGCGACGGCCTTGTCCATGTCTCCCAGATCGAGAACCGGCGCCTGAACCACCCCTCCGACGCCCTGAAGGAGGGGCAGGAGGTCTGGGTCAAGCTGCTGGGCTTCGACGACCGCGGCAAGGTGCGCCTGTCGATGAAGGTCGTCGATCAGACGACCGGGCAGGAGCTGAAAAAGGAAGAGGAGGCAGCCGCCGAGTGATCGGCCGCACCCCCCCCCGATCCTGCGGAACCCCCGGGACGCGTCCCGGGGTTTTTCGTCTCATCCCTGCGGATGACATCCGGGCCGGCGTGGACAAGACCCCTGCCGATGGCTAGCCCAAGGACGACAGCGGAAGGACTGACAGATGACGGCGCCCCGGGACCCGCTTCTGATCCTGTGCATGAAATGGGGCCGGATCTATGGCCCCGACTATGTGAACAACCTGGCCCGGGGCGTGCGGCGACATCTGGCTCGGCCCCACCGCTTCATCTGCTTCACGGACGATGCCACGGGCCTCGAACCGGGGATCGAGGCGCTGCCGCTGCCCGAACTGGGGCTGCCGCCCGGTCACGGCGACACCCGCTGGCGGAAGCTGGCCCTGTTCCGCCGCGATCTGGCCGGTCTGCGCGGAACGGCCCTGTTTCTGGACCTCGATCTGGTGATCGTGGACGATCTGGAACCCTTCTTCGATCTGCCGGGGCCCTTCCGCATCATCCGCGACGATGACCTGTTCCGGCCCAAGCCGCTGCGCCGCCTCAACCCCGCGCGCGACCGCTTTCTGCACAGCGTCGGCAATTCCAGCGTCTTCCGCTTCGAGATCGGGGCGCATGCCTATATCCTGGATGCCTATCTGGCCGATCCCGCCGGCGCCACGGCCCGCTACGAGATCAGCCAGCAGTTCCAGAGCGCCCAGCTCGCCGCCCATGGGCATCTGGACTACTGGCCGCGCGAATGGTGCGTGAGCTTCAAGAATCATTGCGTGCCCCGCCATCTGGCCAGCTATCTGCGCGACCCGGCCCCGCCGCCCGGCGCACGGATCGTGGTCTTTGCCGGACGTCCCAAGATGACCGAGGTCCTGGCCGGCGGCGGGCATCGCTGGTATCGCCGGATCGGCAAGGTCGACTGGCTGCGCAAGGCCTGGGAAAATTCATGGTCGCAGAGGCCTTTCGCCGCTTCAAGCACCGCCGCCGGCAGGCCCGCGCCCTGGCCGAGATTGCCGCCCGCCCCCCGGGCGGCGGCCGCCCGCATGGCCTGGCCCGGCCCCTCGTGTTGTCGCTGACCAGCTATCCCGCCCGCTTCGGCACGCTCGCCCATACCCTGCAGGCCCTCCTGCGGCAGACGGTTCAGCCCGATGCCGTGATCCTGTGGCTCGATCCGGGAGACGAGGATCTCCTGCCGACCGGCGTGACAGACCTGAAACGGGATGGCCTCGAGATCCGGACCTGCCCCCCCTGGCGTGCCTACAAGAAGAGCATCCCCACCCTGCTGGCTCATCCCGATGCTTTCGTGGCCACAGCCGACGACGATGTCTATTACCCCGCGGACTGGCTCGAACATCTGGTTGCCGCAGCCGCGACAGGGGCCGCCGTCGCCTGCCACCGCGCCCATCGCATCCGCCTGGCGCCCGATGGCCTGCCGCGGCCCTATGCCGACTGGGAGCACAACATCGCCGCGCCCGGAACCTCGCCCCGCCTGTTCCTGACCGGCGTGATGGGCGCCCTCTACGCCCCCGGTGCCCTGCACCCCGATGCGACAAGAGCCGAGATCTTCACCGCCCTGTCCCCGGCCAATGACGACATCTGGATGCACTGGATGCACCGCCTGGCCGGGATTGCCGCCACGAAGATCGGCGGCCGTGCCCGCATCCTGGAATGGGAGGGCAGCCAGGACCGGAGCCTGCGATCGGTCAACCTGACCGGCGGCGGCAATGATCCCGCAATCCGGGCGATGATCGCGCGATATGGCATCCCCTGGCCTGATCCGCACCGCGGCCAAGACGCAACCGCCGGGCCACACCCCACGCCACCGGATGCCGTCTTGTTCCCCGGACAGGATTGATCCATTCTTCCCACGGGCATAGCGATCGGATCGTAGCCTGCCCCGAGGGCCCTCACGGTGCGCATCCCCTGCCCGGAGACTGTTCTGATGTTGTCGCGTCGCCATTTTGTCCGGAACGCCGCCTCGGCCGCTGCCGCCGCCCTGGCCGCCCCGCCGCTTCTGGCCGCCGAATCCGGCCCGCTGACCCTGACCGTCACGCCCGAAACCGTCCTGGACAACACCGATATCGTTCTGCCGCCGCCCTTCGATGGCGACTATCCGATTCCCCCCCGGTTCCAGGCACGCATCGTCCCGGTCGTTCCCGGCCTGCAACCCAACGACATCCACATCGTCACCGACAGCTTTCACCTCTACTTCATCCTGCCGGGCGATCGGGCAATCCGCTATGGCGTGGCCGTCGGGCAGGAAGGCCTCGGCTGGCGCGGGCGGGCCACCATCGGGCGCAAGGTCGAATGGCCCTCCTGGCGGCCGACCGAAGAGATGATCGCCCGCAACCCCGCCCGCTACGAACGCTACCGCGACGGGATGCCGGGGGGGCCAGGCAACCCCCTGGGCGCGCGTGCCCTCTACTTCTACCAGGGGGACAGGGACACGGCGATCCGCGTCCATGGCACGACCGAACCGGCGTCCATCGGCAGCCGTGCCTCGAACGGCTGTTTCCGCATGTACAACAGCCACGTCATCGACCTCTACCGCCGTGTGCCCCTGGGGGCGACGGCCTACGCCTACTGACCGGGATCCCGGCCGGGCATCGGCAGGACTCCACCGATTCGGCCGGGGGGCGGAGAAACCCTCGCCCCTGTCCCGCCCCCGCCATGGCAGAATCGGCCCTGACGGGACGGCGAGCTGCCATCGCCCTCCGTCACCAGACAGGAGGCCCGAGCCATGATCCGGACCCGCCGCCGATTCCTGCTGACCGCCGGTGCCGCGCCCTGCTGGCCTCGCCGCTGCCGGCGCAGCAGGCCCCCGCCGTCATCCGCTTTCCGCGCGAATGGCTTCCCACCGATGTCGCCATCAATCCCGGCCTGACGCCCGGCGTGATTCATGTCGATACGGCGAACACCTGGCTCTACCTGACGCTGGCCGACGGGCTGGCCCGGCGCTACAAGATCGCCGTCGGGGCGGCAGGGCGCAATTTCCGCGGTCAGGCCCATGTCGGGCGCAAGGCCGAATGGCCCCCCTGGAGGCCCACCGCGAACATGATCCGCCTCGAGCCGGAGGTCTACGGCCCCTTTGCCGCAGGCCTGCCGGGCGGACATCCCCTCAACCCGCTGGGGGCGCGGGCGCTCTACCTCCATCAGGGACGCCGCGACACGATGTACCGCATCCACGGCACCCCGCAGCCCTGGACCATCGGGCAGAGCTTCTCCTCGGGCTGCATCCGGCTGGTGAACGAGCACGCGATCGACCTCTACGATCGCGTGCCGCTGGGGACGGCCGTCCACGTGAGATGAACGGCCCCTCCCTGCCCTGCCGCGGATCAGGCCGCGGGCAGCTTCGTCTTGCGCAGATAGGGCAGGACGGCCTGATAGCCGGGATACTTCTTCGCCGCCTCCTCGTCCGGGACGGAGAGCGGAATGATGACATCCTCGCCCTGGTTCCAGTCGGCCGGCGTCGCCACCCCGGCCCTGGCGGCGGTCTGGAGCGCATCCAGCGCGCGCAGGATCTCGGCGAAGTTGCGGCCGACATTCATCGGATAGGTCATGGACAGCTTGATCTTCTTGTCCGGGCCAATGATGAAGACCGACCGCACGGTCGCCGTGTCGTTGGGCGTCGGGTTGTCGGGCAGCCAGGCCTCGGCCGGCAGCATGTCGAAGGCCTTGGAGACCGTCAGGTCCTTGTCCGCGGCGATCGGGAAGCCGGGATGGGCCCCCCCCGCCGCCTCGATATCGGCCTTCCAGCGGAGGTGATCCTCCACCCCGTCCACCGAGATGCCGAGCACCTTCACGCCCCGCTTCTCCCACTCCTCCCGAAGTCGCGCCACGGCCCCGAACTCGGTCGTGCAGACGGGGGTGAAGTCCTTGGGATGGCTGAAGATCACCGCCCAGCTGTCGCCGATCCAGTCGTGCAGGCGAATGGTGCCCTGATCCGTCTCGATGGTCAGATCGGGAACAGTGTCGTTGATGCGCAGGCCCATGCCGGTTCTCCCTTCCAGGCTGTCGCGCGGGGGGCTGGCCCCCGCGCTGCCGGGCGTCAATATAGGGGCGCGTCCCGCGGGGCGCCACAGCGACAGGGGAGAATCCGCCATGATCGAAAAGCGGGAGCATTACATCGGCGGCCGCTGGGTGCCGTCGCAGGGCGGGCAGGAGCATGTCGTCATCGACCCCTCGACCGAGGAGGGGGCGGTGACAATCGTCCTGGCCAGCCCCGCGGATGTGGAGGCCGCCGTCGCCGCCGCCCGGGCCGCGCTCCCCGCCTGGTCTGCCACCGCCCCGGCCGAGCGACGCGCGCTTGTCGAACGCATCCTCGAGCAATACCGCCGACGGGAAGAGGACCTCGCCCGGGCCATCAGCCTCGAGATGGGCGCGCCCATCGATTTCGCCCGCGCCGAACAGGCCCCCGCCTTCTCCTGGCATCTCGAAGGCTTTCTCGAGGCCTTTGACCGGATCGAATGGCTGCGCCCCCTCGGCCCCCATGCCAAGGGCAGCATGATCGCCATGGAGCCGATCGGGGTGGTTGCGCTCATCACCCCCTGGAACTGGCCGGCCAATCAGATCGCCCTCAAGGTGATCCCGGCGCTGCTTGCGGGATGCACGATGGTGCTCAAGCCGTCCGAACAGGCGCCCCTCTCTGCCTGTGTGGTGGCCGAGATGCTGCATGAGGCCGGATGCCCGCCCGGCGTCTTCAACATGATCCAGGGCGACGGCCCGGCGCCGGGGCCCGGCTGTCGGCCCATCCCGACATCGAGATGGTCTCCTTCACCGGATCCACGCGGGCGGGACGGGCCATCTCCCATGCGGCGGCCGACACATTCAAGCGCGTGACGCTGGAGCTGGGCGGCAAGGGCGCCAATCTGATCTTCGCCGATGCCGACGGGCGGGCCGTCGAACGCGGCGTGCGCCATGTCATGGAGAACACCGGCCAGAGCTGCAACGCCCCGACCCGGATGCTGGTCGAACGGCCGCTCTACGATGCCGCCGTGGAGACGGCCCGCCGCATCGCCGAAGACACCCGGGTAGGCCCCGCACATGACGCCGGCGACCATATCGGCCCCGTCGTCAATGCCCGCCAGTGGGAGCATGTGCAGGGCCTGATCCAGAAGGGAATCGAGGAAGGCGCACGCCTCGTCGCCGGGGGTCCGGGACGGCCCGAGCATCTCAACCGCGGCTACTTCGTGCGGCCCACCGTCTTTGCCGATGTGAAGCCGGGCATGAGCATCGAGCGGATCGAGATCTTCGGCCCTGTCCTGTCGATCATGCCCTTCGACAGCGAGGATGAGGCCGTCGCCATCGCCAACGACACCGATTACGGCCTGACCAACTACGTCCAGACCGCTGATGAAGCGCGGCGGCACCGCCTGGCCCGGCGGCTCAAGGCCGGCATGGTGGAGATGAACGGCCAGAGCCGCGGAAAGGGCGCCCCCTTTGGCGGCACCAAGGCCTCCGGCCGCGCGCGCGAGGGCGGGATCTGGGGCATCGAGGAGTTCCTCGAGGTGAAGTCGATCTCCGGCTGGTGAGGCCGCCGCCGAGCCCCGGCATGCGCGCCCCTCCCCGGGGGGGGGCAAGGCACAGCTCTGGAGAGGGCGGGAACGGTCATGACAGAATCGGGGCTCCTTTCGGGGCCAGTCTGGGCGTGAAGGATTAACGCTTCGTTACGGCACCGCGCGCTGCGCCCCCGATTCGCGCAACACCCCCCGATTCGCCCCGATCCTGACCGGTCATCCCCGGGCGGCGCGGCCAGAGCGCCGCCCTCGCCCCCACCCCCGTCCGCCCTGTCCGCGCCCGAGCCCCCTCGCCGTGCACAGGCCCCCTGCGCCCCTGCGCCTTGGAGCGGCCCGGCCCGGCCTTACCTTGCACAGGATACACAGGGGGAATCGGCCATGCGGACGGTCAACGGGCTTCACCATGTCACCACCCTCGCCTCGGACGCACAGAGGAACGAAGCCTTCTGGCGCGGGCGGCTCGGGCTGCGCCGGGTCAAGGTCACGGTCAATTTCGACGCGCCCGAGGTCTATCACCTCTATTTCGGGACCGGGACGGGCGATCCGGGATCGCTGATGACCGCCTTTCCCTTCCCATGCCGCACGCGGCACGCGCGGGGCCGGCGAGGCCGGCGAGACCGCCTTCGCGGTGCCGGAAGACAGCCTGCCCTTCTGGCAGGACCGTCTGGGCGGCCGCAGGGAGACGCGCTTCGGTGAGGCGCGGCTGGCACTCGAGGGGCCCGATGGCGAGGGCATCGCCCTGGTCGGCACGACGGATGGGCGCGCGCCCTGGACGGGCGAAGGCCTGCCCGCCGGATCAGCCGTGAGGGGGCTCCATTCCGTGACGCTCACCCTGCGCGATGCGCGGCCGATGGTCGATCTGCTGGCGGCCCTGGGCTATCGCGAGGACGGACGCGAGGGGCCATGGACCCGCATGCGCATCGCCGGGAACGGCGCCGATGCCCTGGACCTGCACGAGGATCGCGACGCCCCGCCAGCCCGCCAGGGCGCGGGAAGCGTGCACCACATCGCCTTCTCCGTCCCCGACAGGGCCGCACAAGACGCGGTACGGCAGGGCTTCGTCGATCTGGGCCTGCGGCCGACGCCGCCGATCGACCGCGACTATTTCCAGTCGGTCTATGTCCGCACGCCCGGCGGCATCCTCTTCGAGCTGGCCACCGAGGAACCGGGCTTTGCCCGGGACGAGCCGCCCGAGGCCCTGGGCCGCGTGCTGCGCCTGCCGCGCCAGCATGCCCATCTGCGCCCGCGGCTGATCCGCTCGCTCCAGCCCCTGCCGGGGCTCGCGATGGAGGACCCGGCGGGGGGCCCGGCCTGATCGCCGCGCGGCGGCAACCCGGTCATCCCCGATCGGCATGGGGGGCCGTCCGCCGACGACAAGGGCCGCCCTGCGGGGCGCCCCTGAGGAATGGCTGCGGCCTTTGGCGCCGGTCCAGGCTCAGGCGCCGGTCCGCTCGCGTCCGCCAGGCTGGGCGCCGGCCTTCACACCCGCCCACAGCCGCTTGTTGGTCAGATAGAGCAGCACGGCGAGGACCGTGAGGAAGAGCACGCCGGTCAGCCCTGCCTGCTTGCGCTGGTTCAGCTTCGGTTCGGCTGCCCACATCAGGAAGGCGGCCACATCCACGGCCTGATGTTCGAGCGTGTTGGGCGCGCCGTCATCGAAGGTCACGACACCGTCGTCGAGCGGCGGGGCCATCGCGATCCAGGAGCCGGGATAGAGGTGGTGCCCCTCCTCGTCCTTGCACTCCTCCGGGTAGCCGCCGGCGGCGAAGGCGATGTTGTAGTAGCCTTCGAAGTCCTCGGGCGCGCAGTCCGGCGGCTCGCGGTAACCGGTCAGGATCGAGGCGATGTATTCCGCCCCGCCCATGCCGTTGAAGAGCTGGTTGAGGCCGGTGCCGTAGGGGCCTTGGAAGCCGGCCCGGGCCTTGGCCATCAGGCTGAGGTCGGGGGCGTTCGACAGGCTCGAGCGCGGAAAGCGGTCCGCGGGCGTCGCCGGCCGCTCGGCGCCCATGCCGTCATCGAGCGTGGGATCGAAGACGGTGAACTGTTCGGCATAGGCGCGCATCTGCTCCTCGGGGAGCTCGGGGCCGCCGGGCTCGCTGAGGTTGCGGTAGGCGACGTAGCTCAGGCCATGGCAGGCGGAGCAGATCTCGGTGAAGACCTTGAGGCCGCGCTGGAGCTGGATCGGGTCGTAGGCGCCGAAGGGTCCCTCGAAGGGGAAGGCGAAATCCGTCACCTCCCCCTCGCCCGCCGCCTGGACGGCAAGGGGCGCAGAGAGGGCGAGGGCGGCGCCGAGGGCGAGTCGCTTGAGCATCGTCATGGTCCTCATCACTCGGCGGGCTGGGCGCCGAACTGCTTGCTGCCGCCGGTCTTCGCGGCGTGGCGGGCGGCGAAATCGGCCTCGATCGACACGGGCGGGGTGGCGGGCCGCTCGAGGATGCCGAGCAGCGGGAGGATCACCAGGAAATAGGCGAACCAGTAGGTGGCACCGATCAGGGCGATGTAGGGATAGATCCCCTCGGCCGGCATGGCGCCGACCCACATCAGCATGATGAAGTCCAGCACCAGAAGCGCATACCACCAGCGGAACATCGGCCGGTAGCGGCCCGAACGCACCAGCGAGGTGTCGAGCCAGGGCGCCAGAGCCATCACCAGGATCGCCCCGAACATCGCCAGCACGCCGAAGAACTTGGCGTCGATGATCCCGAAGGACAGCCAGTTGACCGCGATCACCACCCAGACATCCGCGGTGAAGGCGCGCAGGATCGCGTAGAAGGGCAGGAAATACCATTCCGGCACGATATGCGACGGGGTCACCAGCGCATTGGCCGGAACATAGTTGTCCGGATGGCCGAGGAAGTTCGGCATGAAGCCGACGATGGCGAAGAACACCGCCAGGATCACCGCCAGGGCGAACAGGTCCTTGATCACGAAATAGGGCCAGAAGGGAACGGTGTCGCGCTTGGCCTCCTCGACCGAGGAGCGGCGCACCTCCACCCCGGTGGGGTTGCCGTTGCCCGTGGTATGGAAGGCCCACATATGCACGATGGTCAGCCCCAGCAGCACGAAGGGCAGCAGATAATGCAGCGAGAAGAAGCGGTTGAGCGCCGGCTGACCGACCGCCCCGGCCCCGAGCAGCCAGGTCTGGATGGATTCGCCCACGAAGGGAATGGCGCCGAACAGGCCGGTGATCACCGCCGTCCCGTGGAAGGACATCTGGCCCCAGGGCAGGACATAGCCCATGAAGGCCGTGCCCATCATGATCAGGAACATCAGAATGCCGATGATCCAGGTCACCTCGCGCGGGGACTTGTAGTTCCCGTAATAGAGGCTGCGGAAGATGTGCATGTAGACGGCGAAGAACATCAGCGATGCGCCGTTCATGTGGAAATAGCGGATCATGTGACCCGCATTCACATTGCGCATGATGTGTTCGACCGAGGCGAAGGCCATGTCCACATGCGGCGTGTAGTGCATGACCAGCACGACGCCGGTGACGATCTGGCCGACCAGGGCAAAGGTCAGCACGATCCCCCAGATCCACATCCAGTTGAGATTCTTGGGCGTGCGGATCGTGATGAAATTGTGGATCAGCGAGAGGACGGGCAGCCGCCGTTCGAGCCACTTCTCTCCGCGGGTCTTGGGGACGTAGTCGTCATGCAGGACACCGGACATGGGGCAGGCTCCTCAGCCGATCTGGATGGTGGTCGCGTCCACGAAGGTCGCGACGGGGACAGGAAGGTTGCGCGGCGCCGGGCCGCGACGGATGCGGCCCGCCGTGTCGTAATGCGAGCCGTGGCAGGGGCAGAACCAGCCGCCGAAATCCCCCGATTCGCCCAGAGGCACGCAACCCAGATGGGTGCAGACCCCCCATCTGCACGAGCCAGGTGCCTTCCGGCAGCTCGGACCCTTCGGGATTGGGCAGGGCGCGGTTGTCGTCGGACGCGGGCGCATCGGCCGGAAGATTGGCGTTGTTGGCCTCCGGATCGGGCAGGCTGGCCACATCGGCCTCGCGGGCGGCCGCGATCTCCTCCTCGGTGCGGGCGCGGATGAAGACCGGCTTGCCCTGCCAGAGGACGGTGATCTGCGTTCCCGGCGCGACCGCGCTGACATCCACACGGATCGTGCTGAGCGCCTGGACATCGGCGGAAGGGTTCATCTGGTCGATGAGCGGCCAGACGGCTGCCCCCGTCACGACCGCGCCGGCGCCGGCCGTCGCGTAATAGATGAAATCGCGGCGGGTGCCCTGCGGTGCTTCGGTCTGCGACACGGGAACCTCTCTCTTCGGCTGAGGCGGACAGGCCGCCCATGATGGCTGGGGGCGGACCACCCGGCAGCCCGCCCTTTCGGGCGCGTGTTTAGCCATGGAAATCCCGCCCGTCCAGCGTCCGCCGGCGGGTTGCCGGCGCCCGATCCCGCGGCGCAACGACGCGACGCAGACGAAGCGGGCCCAAGCCCCCATTCTCCGGCCCGGGCAGGGCCATCGGGCGGAACAAGGGGGGCGGAACAAGGGCGGGGCGTCTTGCGGCGGGAACGGCGGCGGCTAGGCTGGCGCGGCCTTCGCCCCGAAGAGGCCGCCCGAGGAGACCGCCTTGACCGACGCCGCCCCCCGACGGCACCGCCGCCAGCCAGCCCGCCGCGGACCCGATGCGTTTCGCCCCCGCCGGTGTCCCTGCCCTGCCCCTGACGGCGGTCGCCCCGGAGGCGCTGGAGACGACGCTGGCCGCGCTGCCCCCGGCACAGGCGGATTTCCTCCGCGCCACCGGCTTTCGCGCGACCGCGGGAGAGGTGGCCCTGCTGCCGGCGGAGGGGGGACTCGCCGGGGCGCTGCTGGGATGCGGCACGGCCGAAGCGCGCCTGCGCCAGCGCTTTGCCCTGGCCCGGGCGGCGCAGATCCTGCCCGCGGGAATCTGGCGGCTCGAGGGCGCCACCGCCGCTGAGGCGCGCGAGACGGCCCTGGGCTGGCTGCTCGAGGGATACCGCTTCGCCCGCTACAGGGACCGCGAGGCCCCCCGCGCGCGCCTGATCGCCCCCGAGGGGGTCGATGCCCCGGCCATCGAGCGCCTCGCCCGGGCCGAGCGGCTTGCCCGCGATCTGATCAATACGCCGGCCGGGGATCTGGGCCCGGCCGAGCTCGAGGCGGCCGTGCGCGAGGTCGCCGCACCCTTCGGCGCCAGGGTGACGACGATCCGGGGCGAGGCGCTGGAGAGGGGATTTCCCCTCATCGCCGCGGTCGGCCGCGCCGCCCCCCCCGCGCCGCGCCCCGCGCCTCATCGAGATGGTCTGGGGCGAGGCCGGGCCGGCCCTCACGCTTGTCGGCAAGGGGGTATGCTTCGACACCGGCGGGCTCGACATCAAGCCATCGGCCTCCATGCTGCTGATGAAGAAGGACATGGGGGGCGCGGCGGCGGCGCTGGCCTGCGCGCAGGTGGTGATGGAGGCCGGCCTGCGGATCCGGCTGCGCCTGCTGATCCCGGCGGTCGAGAATGCGCTGGGGCCCGATTCCTTCCGCCCCGGCGACATCCTGCGATCGCGCAAGGGCCTCACCGTCGAGGTCAACAACACCGATGCCGAAGGGCGGCTGATCCTGGCCGATGCGCTGGCCCTTGCGGCCGAGGGCGAGCCGGGCCTGACGGCCAGCTTTGCCACGCTGACCGGAGCGGCGCGGGTCGCGGTGGGGCCGGACATCGCCCCCTTCTTCACCGATGACGATGCGCTGGCCGGGGCGCTGATGCAGGGCGGGCAGGACTGGTTCGATCCCGTCTGGCGCCTGCCCTTCCACGCCCCTTACGAGGGGCTGATCGAACCGGGGATCGCCGATCTCGACAATGCGCCGTCGGGGGGGATGGCGGGGGCGATCACCGCAGCGCTGTTCCTGCGCCGCTTTGCCCCGCCGCGATACGTCCATTTCGACATCTATGCCTGGAGCCAGTCCGATCAGCCGGGGCGCCCGAAGGGCGGGCTGTGGCAGGGCGGGCGGGCGCTGCTGGCCGCCCTGCCCGAGGCGCTGGGCCTGTGATGGACCCCCGCCTGACCCCCTTCTCGGGCCGGGTCGCCGCGGAACGGCTGCGCGGCCTGGTCCCGGCCGAGCGCTTCGTCCCCGGCGAGCGGCGCCGCATCGCCCTGCCCGTGGCCGATCTGCGGCGCCAGCCGGGGGGGATGCGCGACCGTCAGCTCCTGTGGGGCGAGGAGGCGATCCTGTATGAGGAGCGCGAGGGATGGGCCTTCGTCGAGGCCGCGCGCGACGGCTATGTGGGCTGGATGCGGGCCGAGGCGCTCGCCCCCGCGCGGGAGGCCACGCATCGCGTCGCCGTGCCTGCCACCCATCTCTACGAGAGCGAGAGTTTCAAGGGCGGCGATCTGTGCCATCTGTCCTTCGGCGCCCGCATCACCGTCACGGCCGAGCGCAAGCGCTTCTGGGAAACCCCCGAGGGCTATGTCCCGAAGCCCCATCTGCGCCCGCTCGACCGGCCCTTCGCCGATCCGGCGACGGTGGCACAGCTCTTCTTCGGGGTGCCCTATCTGTGGGGCGGCAACTCGGTGCTGGGAATCGACTGTTCGGGCCTGGTGCAGGCGGCGCTGCTGGCCTGTGCCATCCCCTGTCCCGGCGACAGCGACCTGCAGCAGGATCTGGGCGAGGCCCTGGCCGACGGCGAAGCGCTGCAGCGGGGCGACCTGCTGTTCTGGCCAGGCCATGTGGCGATGGCCGTGGACGACAGGACGCTGATCCACGCCAATGCCCATCGCATGGCCGTCACCTATGAGCCGCTGGAGGCCGCCATCGCCCGCATCCGTGCCCAGGGCGAGGGCGAGGTGGTGGCACGGCGCCGCATCATCGGGCCGGACCGCCCCCCGGCCCCGGCTAGTCCACCGGCCTAGTCCACCGGCCTAGTCCACCGGCCGGGGCTTGGGCTCGAGCACGCGCAGCACCTGCGCCAGATCGTGGCCGCGGCGCAGGATCTGGCCCAGTTCGCCCAGGACCGCGAACTGCCCCTGCCGGTGGCGCAGGGCGGGACGCTTCTCGATGCGGTAGAGGGGACGTTCGGCCGTGCGCCGGAAGACGGCAAAGACCGCCACATCGGCGCGATGGGTGATCGCACTAGTCGCGCCATTCGCCGGCGGCGACCATCCGCCCGTAGAGCGAGAGAATCGCCGACAGCTCTGCCCTGTCGAAGGAGACGGCGGGGGCGATGGCGGCGGCAGAGGGAAAGGGCAGCGTGAGCGCAGTCATTCCCCGACTCTGGGGCGCCCCGCGGCGCGGATCAAGCCCTGCCCGCCCGCGCCATCCCCCGTTGCGGCCGCCCCTGTCGCGACCGGGCCGGGGCCTTGGGGTCAGCCGCAGGTGACGCTGGCGACGCGGTCCTGCGCATCAAGCTGGAAATTGATGCGGTTGGGGTTGTAGTCCATCGTCACCATGTCGCCGGGGCGGATGATGCGCACCGGTCCGGGAAAGGCCGCCGGATCGATCAGGGCGGCGTCGCGACCCAGGAACTCGGCCGACAGGGCGGCCTCGTCGCAGGTGGCGGGGGGCATGGCGGGGGCCATCGGCATGCAGGCCGGAAGCACCGGCAGGGCAGCCAGCAGGAGGGAGAAAGGACGGAGGATTCGCATGCCGCCGAGATTAGCATCCGGACCGGCCTGCGCCAGCGGTTGAAAAGCCCCGCCCTTCGGGGCAAGCCTGTTTCCGCCGAAGACCCGAGGGAGGATCATCCATGCGCACCCGCGCCGCCGTGGCCCTGAAGGCCGCCAGCCCGCTCGAGATCATGGAGGTAGAGCTCGAGGGCCCCCGCGAAGGCGAGGTGATGGTGGAGATCCGCGCCACCGGCATCTGCCATACCGACGAATTCACCCTGTCGGGCGCGGATCCCGAAGGGCTGTTCCCCTCGATCCTCGGCCATGAGGGGCGGGGTGGTCGTCGAGGTCGGCCCCGGGGTGAAATCGGTGAAGCCGGGCGACCATGTCATCCCGCTCTACACGCCCGAATGCCGGGAATGCCCGTCCTGCCTGAGCCGCAAGACGAATCTCTGCACCGCGATCCGCGCCACCCAGGGCCAGGGCCTGATGCCCGACGGCACGACCCGCTTTCGCCTGACCGACGGCACGCCGGTGCTGCACTACATGGGGTGTTCGACCTTCTCCCACCACACGGTGCTGCCCGAGATCGCCGTGGCGAAGGTGCGCGAGGACGCCCCCTTCGACAAGATCTGCTATATCGGCTGCGGCGTGACGACCGGCATCGGCGCGGTGCTCAATACCGCGCAGGTGGAGACGGGGGCGACCGCGGTCGTCTTCGGCCTGGGGGGGGATCGGGCTCAACGTCATCCAGGGGCTGCGCCTGGCCGGGGCGGACATGATCATCGGCGTGGATCTCAACCCCGCGCGCGAGGCCTGGGGCCGCCGCTTCGGCATGACGCATTTCGTCAATGCCAGCGAGGTGCCCCCCGCCGAGATGGTGCCGCATCTTGTCAACATGACCAGGCGGCGGGGCGACATGATCGGCGGGGCGGACTATACCTTCGACTGCACGGGCAATGTGCAGGTCATGCGGCAGGCCCTCGAATGCGCGCATCGCGGCTGGGGGGTGAGCGTCATCATCGGCGTGGCCCCCGCCGGGGCCGAGATCAGCACAAGGCCCTTCCAGCTCGTCACCGGGCGGGTGTGGAAGGGCACCGCCTTCGGCGGCGCGAGGGGCCGCACGGATGTGCCGAAGATCGTGGACTGGTACATGGAGGGCAAGATCGAGATCGACCCCATGATCACCCATACCCTGCCGCTCGAACGGATCAACGAAGGCTTCGACCTGATGCACCGGGGCGAAAGCATCCGCAGCGTCGTCATCTACTGATCCGCCCGGACAGACGCCGGCGGACCCCCGCCCGCCGGCCCGCACCCGCGGACCCGCAGCAGCCCCCATCCCGCCCCGCAACCGGCCCCGGAGCGAGCCCATGCGCGAATCCGAACGCCCCCTCCTGGCGGTCCTCATCGACGCCGACAACACCTCGCCCCGGTATGCCGGCGCCATCTTCGAGGAGATCGCCGCCCTGGGAGAGGCCTCGGTGCGCCGCGCCTATGGCGACTTCACCAGCCAGCAGATGGCCGGCTGGAACAAGGTGCAGGCGGAACACGGGATCGTCCCCTCCCATTCGCCGGCCTATTCGGTGGGCAAGAATTCCTCGGACATCTCTCTTGTCATCGACGCCATGGACCTGCTCCATACCGGGCGCTTCGACGGCTTCGTGCTGGTCAGTTCGGATTCGGACTTCACGCGCCTGGCCAGCCGCATCCGCGAACAGGGGCTCGATGTCTACGGCATCGGCCAGCAGAAGACGCCGGAAGCCTTCCGCAAGGTCTGCAAGCGATTCATCTTCCTGGAAAATCTGGGCGCCCCACCGCCCCGCCCGACACCGCCCGGACAGAAGCCCGAACCGGCCGAAACCGCCCCCCCGCAAGGCCCGCGGCCGACCGCCCCGCTTCAGGAAGCGCGCGACATCATCCTGCGCGCCATGAACGCCATCGACCAGGAAGAGGAATGGTATGCGCTGGGCGCGCTGGGACAGTTCATCATGCGCGCCAATCCCGATTTCGACACCCGCACCTATGGCCGCAAGAAGCTGTCCGATCTCATCCAGGATCTGAAGATCTTCGAGACCCGGCGCGATTCGACCAACCAGCTTCTCGTGCGGCGGCTCGACTGAGAGGATTGACGACTTTTGGAATCATTCTAAATTCGCGGCATGCTGTCGCGATTCTCCTCCCGCCGCCGCCTCGACGAGCTGTCCGAGCGCGAGATCCTCGCCCTCGCCATCTCCAACGAAGAGGACGACGCGCGCATCTATCGCGGCTTCGCCGAGCGGCTGCGCGAGGCGTTCCCGGCTTCGGCAGCCGTGTTCGAGGGCATGGCAGCCGAGGAGGACGATCACCGCCGCCGGCTGATCGAGGCCTACCGCGCCCGCTTTGGCGAGGTGATCCCGCTGATCCGGCGCGAGCATGTCGCGGGGGCCTATGCCCGCGCGCCGGTCTGGCTCGACCCCGCTCTGGGGATCGAGCGCATCCAGGGACTCGCGCGCGAGATGGAAGTGGCGGCGGGAGCCTTCTATGCGGCTGCGGCGAAGCGGACGACGGATGCGCGCACGCGCGAGCTGCTGGGCAGCCTCGCCGCCGCCGAGGCCGGACATGTCGAGCGGGCCAGGACGCTGGCCGAGACGCATCTGACCGAGGAGGCGCGCCGCGCCGAAGCGGCAGGGGCGCATCGGCAGTTCGTGCTGACATGGGTGCAGCCGGGGCTGGCGGGGCTGATGGACGGATCGGTCTCGACGCTGGCGCCGATCTTCGCCACCGCCTTTGCCACGCGCGATCCCTGGACGACCTTCCTTGTGGGCAGCGCAGCCTCGGTCGGGGCGGGCATCTCCATGGGCTTCACCGAGGTCGCCTCGGACGACGGGGTGATCTCCGGCCGGGGGGCGGCCTGGAAGCGGGGGCTGGCCACCGGCGTGATGACCACGCTGGGCGGCATGGGCCATGCCCTGCCCTATCTGATCCCGGACTTCCGCACCGCCACCGCCATCGCCATCGCCATCGTCTTCGTGGAGCTCTGGGCCATCGTCTGGATCCAGAACCGCTTCATGCAGACGCCCTTCCTGCGGGCGATCTTCCAGGTCGTGCTGGGCGGGGCGCTGGTCTTCGCCGCGGGCGTGCTGATCGGCGGGGGATGAGGCGGTGCCCACGCTCTGGATCGACGCCGATGCCTGCCCCGTCCGGGCCCGAGGCCGTGGCGGCAGGCCTGCGCCACCGCTGGCGCGTGCGGCTCGTCTGCAACGGCGGAATCCGACCCTCCGCCCATCCGGGAGCCGAGCTCGTCATCGTGCCCGAGGGGCCGGACATGGCCGACCGCGTCATCGCCGAGGGCTGCGAGGCGGGCGATGTGGCGGTGACGGCGGACATCCCGCTGGCCGCCCGGGTGATCGCGGCCGGGGGCCGCGTGGTCAGGCCCGATGGCATGGCACTGGGGCCCGGCAATATCGGACCGGCGCTGGCCGCGCGCGACCTGGCCGCCGATCTGCGCGCGGCGGACCCCTTCCGGCAGGGCCGCAGCCGGGCCTTCGGGGCCGCCGAGCGGCGCCGCTTCCTCGATGCCCTGGAACGGGCACTCCGGGGGGTCTGAGAAGGGGGATCCGAGAAGGGAGATCCGAGAAGGGGGATCCGAGAAGGGGGCTGAGAGCAGGCCGGGAACCGGGCGGAGCAGACGCAGCGGCGCGGGCAGACCGGGGCGCGTCGGGGACAGGACAGACGCCCCCCGGCCGCCATGCTGCGAAGAGACCGCCATGACTCCCCCCGCCCCCCGTTCCGTCGCCCCCCCTGCCGCTGCCGCCCCTGCCGCTGCCGCCCCTGCCGCTGCTCCGGGCGCGGCTGCCGCGCCGATCCTTCTTGCGATCGGGGGCAGCGCCGTGCTGACCGTCAACGACATGGCCGTCAAGGCGCTCTCGGACGCCTATCCGCTGCATCAGGTGGTGCTGGTGCGGGCGCTGATCGGCATGGCGCTGGTGCTGGCGCTGCTGGCGGCGACGCGGGGGCCGCGGCGCATGGCCGAGGGGATCCGCACGCGCCGCCCCGGCCTGCACGCCCTGCGCGTGCTCTGCGTGCTGGCCTCGAATGTCCTCTACTTCCTCGGGCTCGCTGCGATGCCGCTGGCCGACGGGGTGGCGCTGTTCTTCGTCGCGCCCCTGCTGCTCACGGCGCTGTCGGGGCCCCTTCTGGGCGAGCGCGTGGGCTGGCGCCGCTGGACGGCGGTGGGCACGGGCCTGGCCGGCGTCCTGGTCCTGCTGCGGCCGGGATCGGGCACGCTCGACCCCGCGGCGCTGCTCGTTCTGGGTTCGGCGCTGGCCTATGCCCTCATGCATGTCCTGACACGGCGGCTGGCCCCGACGGACGGGCCGCTGGCGATGTCCTTCTGGACGCAGATGGGCTTCCTGCTGGTGGCCTGCGGCATGGGCCTGGCCGCCGGGGACGGGCATCTGGCGGCGGGGCTGGAAAACCCCTCGCTGCGCTTCCTGCTGCGCGCCTGGTCCTGGCCTGCGGCGGGCGACTGGCCCTTCTTTCTTGCCACCGGCCTGGCCGTCGCGGTGGGCGGGCTGATGGTCTCTCAGGCCTACCGGCTGGGCGAGGCGGGGCTGGTCGCGCCCTTCGAATATGTCGCCGTGCCGATGGGCGTGCTGTGGGGGGCGGTGGTCTTCGGAACCTGGCCCGACGCGACCGCCTGGACGGGGATTGCGCTGATCGTCGGGGCCGGGCTCTATGTCATCTGGCGCGAGACGCGCCTGGGACGCAAGACGACCATGGCCGCGCCCGCCCGTGGCGAGGGCGAGGCCCCATGAGGAACGACAGCATGGCAGAACGGGACGCGATCGGCCCGCGCATCATCGGCCCCGAGGCGGAACGGCACCTGGACTGGGTGGAGGTCGCCCGCGCCATCGAGGCCGGCCATGCGCGCCCCCGCGCGCAGATGGAGGATGTCTTCCTGCGCCGCGGCGCGGACACGCTGCTCAACCGGTCGGCCTGGATCGAGGGGCTGGGCATCGCCGTCAAGGCGGCGACCGTCTTTCCCGGCAACCGCCACCGCCCCACCATCGGCGGCGCCGTCAACCTGATGTCGGATGAGGACGGGTCGCTGCGCGCGGTGCTCGATTTCGCGCTGGTCACGAAGTGGAAGACGGCGGCCGATTCGCTGCTCGGGGCGCTGCGGCTGGCCCGCCCCGATTCGCGCGAGCTGCTGGTCATCGGCGCGGGGACGGTGGCGCGCTCGCTGGTGGAGGCCTACCGGGCGGGTTTCCCCGGCATCCGCGTGACGCTGTGGAACCGCACCCCCGCCCGCGCCGCCGCGCTGGCCGCGCAGACGGGGGCCGCCCTCGCCCCGGACCTGGCCGAGGCCGTGCGCCGGGCCGACATCATCGCCTGTGCGACCATGGCCACCGAGCCGGTGCTGCGGGGTGCATGGCTGCAGCCCGGCCAGCATGTCGATCTGATCGGCGCCTATCGCCCCGACATGCGCGAGGCGGATGACGACACCCTGCGCCGCGCGCGGCTGTTCTGCGATTCGCGCCGGACCACCATCCCCCATATCGGCGAATTCCGCGACCCGATCGCCCGCGGCGTGATCGCAGAGGGCGACATCCTGGCCGATCTCTATGACGGGCCGGCCCTGGCCCGCCAAAGCGCAGAAGAGATCACCCTCTACAAGAACGGGGGCGGGGCCCATCTCGACCTGATGGTGGCCTGCCATATCCTCGAGGCCGTCGAGAGGGCGGAGGCCACGGCCGAGCCCTAAGCGCCCCCACGCGCCCCAGGGCCGGGCCGTCTTCGGGCCGCCCCCTCTCCCCCCTCTGCGGTCTGCGGCTCAGGCGGCGGCAGGAAGCGCGCGGGGCCTCTCCTCGATGCCCAGATGGACAAGCGCCGAGAAGGCCCCGACCGCCACGCCGATCCACCACACGGCGGTATAGCTGCCATAGGCATCGTAGAGCCGCCCCCCCAGCCACACGCCGAGGAAGGCCCCGAGCTGATGGGACAGGAACACGATCCCGTAGAGCGTGCCCATGTAGCGCAGCCCGTAGAGATGGGCCACGAGCCCCGATGTCAGCGGCACCGTGGCCAGCCACAGCGCCCCCATGACGACCGAGAACAGGATCACCGACAGCGGCGTGACCGGCAGCAGGATGAAGGCCGCTGCGGCGATCGTGCGCCCCGTGTAGATGAGGGCGAGGACATGCTTCTTCGTGTAGCGCTTGCCGGCCCAGCCCGCGGCAAGGGTGCCGAGGATGTTGAACAGCCCGATCAGCGCGATGGCGACGGCCCCCAGGGCGCTGGTCGTCGTGATGCCGAGGCTATGGAGCGCCCCGCCCGGCAGGATCGGGGCGCAGAGTTCGGTCACCAGGGCCGGGAAATGCGCCGTCACGAAGGCAAGCTGATAGCCGCAGGAGAAGAAGCCGAGGAAGATCAGCCCGAAGGACGGATCGCGCAGGGCGCCGAGCACGACCGCCCCCATCGCCTCGCGCGGTTCCGCCTTTCGGGGCGGGGCAGGCGCGCGCATCCAGGGCAGAACGGCCAGCACCGCCAGGATCATCGCCGCAAAGGCGAGGAACACCCCCTGCCAGGGCATGAGCGCCAGCAGCGCTTCGGCCAGCGGCGCGCCGATCACCTGCCCCGCCGACCCGGCCGCCGTGACGATGGCCAGCGACATCGAGCGGTTGGCCTCGGATGAGGCCCGGCCCACCACGGCCAGGATCACCCCCGAATCCCGTCCCGGCGATGCCGAGGCCCACGAGCACCTCGTAGAGCTGATGCGCGATGGGGGTCGTCGCCCCGGCCGACAGCACAAGGCCCAGGGCATAGGCCAGCGCCCCCAGGATCACCGCCTTGCGGTCGCCGATCTTCTCGGCCAGGGCCCCGAAGAGCGGCTGGCCGAAGCCCCAGGCGAGGTTCTGGATGGCGATGGCGAGGCTGAATTCGGCCCGCGGCCAGCCGAATTCCTCGGCGATGGGGATCTGGAAGACGCCGAAGCTCGCCCGGATGGCGAAACCGACAAGGATGACGGCGCATCCCGCAAGCAGGACGGGCGTGACAAGCGGATCGGGGCGCGAGGCGGGCTGCATGCCGCAGGCATCCGCCCGCCGGCCCCGGCTGTCAACGGTCGCTGTCGTGATGGATGCCATCACAAGGCGTGACGGAAGGCCGCCGTCACGAAGCGTGACGGGCGTGACGGGGGTCCCTTGTCTTTCCCCGCGGCGGAAAGGAAGGTTCCCCCGAACGGATGAGGAGAGGCAGGGCGGATGGACAGCGCACGCTTTCCCGATCTTGCGGGGGCCTCGGTGCTCGTCACCGGGGGGGGCGAGCGGCATCGGCGCGGCGGTGGTGGAGGGCTTTGCCGCGCAGGGCGCGCGCGTGGCCTTCATCGACCGTCTGGACGGGGCCGCCTTCGCGGCGGCGGTCGCCGGACGGACGGGGGCGGCGGTGCGGGCGCTGCGCGCCGATCTGCGCGATGTGGCAGCCCTGCGCGCCGCCGCAGCCGAGGCCGCGCAGGCCCATGGGCCGGTGCAGATCCTGGTGGCCGCCGCCGCCGACGACACGCGCCATGCCACGGATGCGGTGACGGCAGACTTCTGGGACGACAATCAGGCCATCAACCTGCGCCACTACTTCTTTGCCGCGCAGGCGGTGCTGCCGGGCATGGCCGCAGCAGGCGGCGGGGCGATCGTCCTGTTCTCCTCCATCAGCTACATGATGGGACTGGGCGACTATCCGTCCTATGTCGCCGCCAATGCCGGGATCACGGCGCTGGCGCGCGGCCTGGCGCGGGAATGGGGGGGCCGCGGGGTGCGCGTGAATGCCATCGCCCCCGGCTGGGTGATGACCGAACGACAGCGCGCCCTCTGGGTCACGCCCGAGGCCCTGGCCGCCCATCTGGCACGGCAATGCCTGCCGCGCGAGCTGACCCCGGAGGAGATGGTGGAGCCGGTCCTGTTCCTGGCCTCCCGGGCCAGCCGGGCCATGACCGGGCAGGTCCTGGTCGTCGATGGCGGCGTGGTGACCACAGGCTGACCGGGAGACTGACCGGGAGACTGACCGGGAGACTGACCGGAACGACCGGACGACGGACGGAGGAAGGCAGAAAGTGACAGGAGTGAGGCCGGACTGGATCGCGGTGGACTGGGGCACGTCGAACCTGCGGGCCTGGGCCATGACAGAGGCAGGAGAGCCGCTGGCCGAGGCCCGGTCGGACCGCGGCATGGGCCGGCTGCGCCGTGAGGACTTCGAGGGCGCGCTGCGCGACATCATCGGCGACTGGCTGGGCGGGGGACGGATGCCGGTCCTGATCTGCGGCATGGCCGGCGCCCGGCAGGGCTGGGCCGAGGCCGGCTATGCCCGGGTGCCCGGCCCCCCCCTTGCCAAGGGGCTGACCCCTGCCCCCTCGGGCCCCGATCTCGATGTGCGGATCGTGCCCGGTCTGGCGCAGGACGACCCCCCCGATGTCATGCGCGGCGAGGAGACGCAGGTCGCCGGGTTCCTCGCGCTCAATCCCGGCTGGGATGGGGTCCTCTGCCTGCCGGGGACCCATTCCAAATGGGTGCGCCTGAGCGCGGGCGAAGTGGTGGGCTTCCGCAGCTTCATGACCGGCGAGCTCTATGCCGCGATCGCGGCGCATACCGTGCTGCGCCACAGCCTGGCCGGCGAGGGCTGGGACGAGGGCGCCTTTGCCGCCGCCCTGACCGAGGGGATGGCCCGCCCCGAGGCCCTGGCCTCGCGGCTGTTCGCGATCCGGGCCGAATCGCTGCTGACCGCCCTGTCGCCGGCCGCCGCCCGCGCGCGCCTGTCCGGCCTGCTGATCGGGGCCGAGATCCAGGCCGCGCGCGGCTGGTGGCTGGGCGAGCGCGTGGCGCTGATCGGAACCGGGCGGCTGGCGGGCCATTACCGGGCCGCCCTGGCCATGCAGGGGGTGGACGCCGCCCTGACCGATGACACCGCCGTGACCCTGGCCGGGTTGCAGGCCGCCCGCAGGGAACAGACCGGGGAGAGAGGGACATGAGCCGGCCGCTGATCGCCATCCTGCGCGGCCTTCGCCCCGAGGAGGCCGTGGCCGTGGGCGAGGCCCTGGTCGCGGCCGGAATCGCCGTCATCGAGGTGCCGCTGAATTCGCCCGATCCCTTCGCCTCGATCCGGGCGATGGCCCACGCCATCGGAGACCGCGCGACGGTCGGCGCCGGCACCGTGCTCTGCCCCGAGGAGGTCGAAAGGCTGAAGGAGGCCGGCGGACGCATCGTCGTCTCTCCCAATGCGGACGAGGCCGTGATCCGCGCTGCGGCGGCCCATGGCCTCGAGAGCTGGCCCGGCGTGATGACCCCGACCGAGGCCTTCGCCGCCCTGCGCTGGGGCGCCACGGGGCTCAAGCTGTTCCCCGGCAGTCTGATCGGCCCCGAGGGCCTGCGGGCGATGCGGGCCGTCCTGCCCTCCGGCACGCGCGTCTATGCCGTGGGCGGCGCGGGGCCGGAGAACTTCGCCGCCTGGCTGGCGGCCGGGGCAGACGGATTCGGCATCGGATCGGCCCTCTACCGGCCGGGCATGACCGCGGAACAGGTCGGCGAACGCGCGCGCGCCCTGGTTGCGGCCTATGACAGGGCGAGGGAGGACAGCCCATGACCACCGTCCAGATCCATGATGCGACGAACTGCCTGCTGGGCGAAGGCGCCCTGTGGCACCCCGAGCGGGGCGAGCTGCTGTGGTTCGACATCCTGGGCCGGAGCCTGTTCGCCGATGGGCGGCGATACCGGCTGGACAGCATCGCCTCGGCCGCGGGATGGGTGGATCGCCACAGCCTGCTGATCGCCAGACAGGGGGCCCTGGTGCGCTTCGATCTGCGCAGCGGCGAGGCCGAGACCGTCGCCCCCATCGAATCCGACGGCGTGCGGCCCAATGACGGGCGCGCCGACCCCTGGGGGGGCTTCTGGTTCTCGACCATGGGACTGAAGCACGAGACGGGCAAGGGCGCGATCTGGCGCTATTTCCGGGGCGAGATCCGGCGCATCGCCGGCGGCATCACCATCCCCAATGCCATCTGCTTCGACCCCGAGGGGCGCTTTGCCTGGTGGACCGACACCGCCGAGGGCATCCTGCGCCGCCAGCCCCTGGCCGAGGCCGATGGCTGGCCCTCCGGCGAGGCGGAGGCAGCCATCGACTTCCGCGCCGAGGGCCTGCATCCCGACGGCGCCGTCACGGATGCGGACGGCAACATCTGGATCGCCTTCTGGGGCGCGGGCATGGTGCGGGGCTTTGCGCCCGATGGCACGCGGCTCGAATACTATCCCGTGCCCGCCGCCCAGAGCAGTTGCCCCGCCTGGGGGGGCGAGCTGTTCTCGACGCTGTTCGTGACATCGGCCGCAGCCGGCCTGTCAGAGGACGCCCTGACGGAGGCCCCCGATTCGGGCCGCACCTTCGCCATCCCCACGGGACGGCGCGGCCAGCCCGAACCGCGGGTCGTGCTGTGATCCCCTTCGGCAGCCTCGCCTCCGGCGAGAGGGTTTATGCCATCGACATCGCGGGGGGGTGGCCTCGCGGCCCGCTTTCTCACCCGCGGGGCCACGCTGCGCAGCCTGCGCCTGGCTGGCATCCCCCATGACCTGACGGTGGGATCGGATGACCTGTCGCTCTATGAGGGGCCGGACGGACCGCTGATCTATCACGGTGCCATCGTCGGCCCCGTCGCCAACCGCCTGCGCGGGGCCCAGGCCGAAATCGCCGGGCGCCTCTGCCGCTTTCCCGCCAATCAGGGGCCCCATCTCCTCCATTCGGGCAGCGCGGGCATCCAGTTCCGTCTCTGGGAGGTGACGGAACACGCGGCAGACCATGTCCGCTTCGCCATCCGTCTGCCGGACGGCGAGGGGGGTTTGCCCGGCAACCGGGACGATCACGGCGCTTTTCCGCCTCCTGCCGCCGGCGACGCTGCGGCTGGAGCTGAGCGCGACCACCGATGCCCCCACCCTGATGAACCCCGTCAATCACAGCTACTGGAACCTCGACGGGACGCCGACATGGGAGGGTCATGCCCTGCGCATCGCGGCCGACCGCTATCTGCCGGTGGACGGGGATCTGCTGCCCACGGGCGAGGTCCGGCCCGTGGCCGGAACCCCTTTCGACCTGCGCGAGGGGCGGCGGCCCCGGCCCGGTGCGCCGCTGTTCGATCACAATTTCTGCCTGGCGGACGCCCCCGGTCCGCTGCGCGAGGTGCTGTGGCTGACCGGTGCCGCGGGCCTGTCGATGACGCTGGCCACGACCGCGCCGGGGGTGCAGGTCTATGACGGCAATCAGGGTGCCCGGCCGGGGGGCGAACGCTTCGAGGCCTTCGCCATCGAGCCGCAGCTGTGGCCCGATGCGCCATCCCATCCGCATTTCCCGGCGATCCTGCTGCACCCCGGCATGGTCTGGCGGCAGGTCACGGAATGGCGCTTTGCCTATCCCAGATAGGCGCGCAGCGCGGGCGGGGGATCGTCCAGCAGGGCCGCGGCGGGGCGCGGCGGATGGGCCCGCCCCTCGACGACCGGCAGGATCAGATCGGCCAGGGCGCGGGCATCCCCCGGATCATGGGTCACCAGCAGCAGCGTCGCCCCCCGAGCCATGAGCGTCTGGCGGGTCAGGGCCAGCATCTCGGCCCTGAGGGCGGGGCCGAGCGCGGCAAAGGGTTCGTCCATCAGCACCAGCGGCCGCTCCTGCACCAGAAGGCGGGCCAGCGCCACGCGCGACTGCTGTCCACCCGACAGTTCGGCCGGATAGCGCTTCCCGAGCCCCGCAAGGCCGACCTGCGCGAGCGCCGCCTCGGCGCGGTCGCGCTCGGCCTCCGTCGGGCGGAGGGAGGGGCGCAGGCCCAGGGCGACATTCTGCAGCGCCGTCAGATGCGGAAAGAGGTTGTTGTCCTGAAAGAGGATCCCCACGGGCCGCGCGGCCGGCGCCAGGGGGACGAGATCGCGCCCCGCCCACAGGATGCGGCCCGCTGCGGGGGCCAGAAAGCCGGCGATGGCCGACAGCAGCGTGGACTTGCCCCCGCCAGAGGGGCCCATGACGGCGACGGCTGCCCCCTTCGGCACCGTCAGATCGGCCGTCAGGCGGAAATCGCCCGCGCGCAGATGGAGCCCCTCAAGCACGAGCATGGCGCCCTCCCCGTCCCCAGAGATCGAAGACGGCGAACAGGCCGAAGGCCAGCGCCAGCAGCAGCAAGGCCACCCCGGCGGCCGCCTCCATCCGGTAGGCCCCCATCAGCCGGGCCATCAGCAGCGGCAGTGTCGCCTGTCCTTCGCCGGCATAGAGGGCGATGGCGCCGAGACTGCCGGCCGACAGCGCCGCCGCCAGCCCCCCCGCGAAGCCGAGCGCAGGGCGCGCCAGCGGCAGGATCAGGATCCGCAGCCGCCGCCAGCCCGTGATCCCGAGCGCGGTGGCCAGGCGGCCGTGGCGCGCCTCGGCCTCGCGCAAAGCGGGACGAAGGGCACGCAGCGCGAAGGGCAGCGCCAGCAGCCCATCGAGCAGTGCCGCCACCGGCAGCGCCGCCGCCTGAAGCGGCAGATGGGGCCGGATCAGCAGCAGCAGCCCCGTCCCCAGCACCAGCGAGGAGGCCGCGAGCGGCAGCGCCCCCGCCCCTTCGGCCAGCGGCCCGCCCCGCAGCGCGAGCGCCAGCGCAAGCCCGAGGGCGATCGCCGTGGCAGCCAGGGCCACGAGGAGCGATCGCCCCGCGGCGCCCCGGACGGAAGGGGGCATCTCGGCCAGACCGTCCAGCCCCCGCAGCAGGACGAGGGCCAGCGGCAGGATCACGAACAGCACCCCCGCCGCGATGATCAGGGCATCGAGCAGCCGGAGCCCCGCCCCCTGCGCATCCCACCGCTCCACCGGCCGCCCGAGGCCTGCGCCTGTCAGCGGCGCGCGCGCGAGGCGCCAGGCAGCCAGCGCCGCCGCTCCGCAGAGCGCATATTGCAGCAGGGCGAGCGAGGCGGCCGCGGCGAAGTCGGCCTCGAAGCGGATCGCCTGATAGAGGGCGAGTTCCAGCGTCGTGGCGCGCGGCCCCCCGCCCAGGATCAGGGCGACGGCAAAGCTGGTCAGGCACAGCGCGAAGATGGCGGCGAAGGCACCGGGCAGCGTCGCGCGCAGCATCGGCCGTTCGATCAGCGCGCCCACCGGCGCGCCGAGCGACGCCGCCAGGCGGAAGCGTTCGGCGGGGATCGCGCTCCAGCCCAGCAGCAGCAGCCGCGTTGCGAGCGGCAGGTTGAGGAACACATGGGCCAGCACGACCCCGTGCAGCCCGTAGATCGAGACCGGCGGCAGCCCCAGCGCCGCGAGTGCCCCGTTGAGGAGGCCCCCGCGGCCGAACAGGGCCAGCAGCCCCATCACGGCGACGATGGTCGGCAGCAGGAAGGGCGCGCCGAGCAGCATCACGAAGGCGCCGCGCCCCGGAAAATCCCTCCGCGCCAGGGCGCGCGCCAGCGGGATGGCCAGCGCGCAGGCGAACAGGGCCGAGAGCGCCGCCTGTGTCAGCGTGAAGCGCAGCGCCGCCAGATCGGCCGCGCCCAGCCCCCCCCCCGCCCGCAAGCAGGGGAAGCAGCGGCCCGAGGCAGAGTGCCGCGACAAGCGCCGTCGCCATCCGCCCCGGCCAGGCGGGCCAGGCGGGCCTCACCGCGAGAGCGCCTCGCGCCAGGCCCCGATGGCGGGCTCGCGCAGGGCGGCGGCCTCCTCCGGCGTCAGGAAGAGCGAGACCGCCGGGCGCATCGACTCGAAGCCCTCGGGCAGGCCCGCCGCCGGCGTGACGGCTGGATACATCCAGTTGGTCGTGGGGATGACGGACTGGACAGCGTCGGTCAGCATGAAGGCGAGGAAGGCATCGGCCAGATCGGGGACATCGGTGGAGGCCACCTTGGCTGCGACCTCGACCTGCAGATAGTGCCCTTCCTCCATCTCGAGCGCGACGAAGCCCGGATCCTCCTCGGCGATGAGGTGATAGGCGGGCGAGGTGGAGTAGGAGAGCACCAGATCGGCCTCGCCCTCGAGGAACAGGCCATAGGCCTCGGACCAGCCGGGGGTGACGGTCACGATGTTGTCCGCCAGCGCCTGCCAGATCGCGGGGGGCCTCATCCCCATAGGCGGCGGCGATCCACAGCACGAGGCCGAGGCCGGGGGTCGAGGAACGGGGATCCTGGATCAGCAGCGTCGCATCGGATTCGGCCAGTTCGCGGAAGCTGGCCGGGGCGGGGCCGTCCCGGCGCCCGACCAGGGCGAACCAGCCCCAGTCGAAGGGCAGGAAGATGTCGTCCTCCCAGGCCACGGGCAGATCGAGTTCGGGGGTCAGGCCATGGGGTGCGAAGAGGCCCGAATCCCGCGCCTCCTGCACGAGGTTGGAATCGAGGCCCAGCACCACATCCGCCCCCTCGCCCTCGAGGCGCAGCCGGGCGAGCAGCGCGGCCCCGTCGCCCCCCGTCTCGAAGCGCAGGTCGCAGCCACATTCGGCCTCGAAGGCGGCCTCGATGGCCGGGCCCGGCCCCCATTCGGAGACGAAGCTGTCATAGGTCAGGACCGTCAGCACGGGGCGGTCCTGCGCAACGGCCGATGTGGCAAGAAGCAGGGGCAGCAGGGAAAGACTTCTGGTCATGGCTCGCTCTCCTTGGCGCCCCGGCGGGTGTGGGGCGCGGCGGGCCATGAGGGCTGCCGGGACCTTCCCTCCGCCGGTGCTAACCGGTTCAGGTTCGACGGGTTCGCGCGCATCCCGCGCATCTCAGCCCCCCTTGGGGCACCCCGAGGTGCGCGCCATCCTAGCGGCCTTCCCCGCAGGCACAAGGGGGGCCCAAGGGGGAGGCGGCGGAGAGTCGTGCGCGATCCCGCGCCGGACCGGCAGGGCCGGCGGCCGTCAGTACATCAGGAAGCCGCCGGAGACATTGAGCGTGGCCCCGGTCACATAGGCGGCGAGGTCGGAGGCGAGGAACACCGCCGCCCCGGCATGGTCGGCGGGCTGGCCGAGCCGCCCCAGCGGGATCTGCGCCACAAGGGCCGCGACCTGTTCGGGCGTGGTCTCGGGCGTGACCAGCATCGGCGTCTCCACCAGCCCCGGCGCGAGGGCGTTGACCCGGATGCCATGGGGCGCCCAGGCGCGGGCCAGCCCGCGGGTCATGGTCGCCACGCCGCCCTTGGCGGCGTTGTAGACGACCGATCCGGCATAGCCCCCCGACCACCAGCCCTGCGAGGTCGTGTTGACGATGGCCCCGGGCCGTCCTGCGGCGATCAGGCGCGCGGCGAAGGCCTGGCAGAGGAAGAAGGTCGCCTTGAGGTTGACGGCGTGCTGGCCGTCCCATTCCTCCTCGGTGACCGAGAGCAGATCGGCATTGCGGCGGATGACCCCGGCCACATTGCACAGCACCGTGCACAGGCCCATCTGCGCCTCGATGGCCGCCACCAGATCGGGCAGGGCGGCGATCGCGGCCAGATCGGCGCCGAAGCCCTCATGTCCCTCGCCCCCGAGCGCTGCGGCCGCGGCCTGGGCGGCGGCGGTTTCGCGGTCCACCACGGCGACGCGCGCCCCGGCCTCGGCAAAGCCTTCGGCGATCGCCCTGCCGATCGCGCCGGCCCCGCCGGTGACGATCACGGCCCGCCCCGCCAGGCCCCAGTCCAGATGCCGCCGTCTCATCGGTCGAGCCTCGCGTGCTGCACCAGATCCTCGTTGATGACGATGCCGAGCCCCGGTCCTTCGGGCCGGTCCACCCAGCCATCCCGGTGCCAGACGGGGCGATCCACCAGATCCTTCTGAGCCGGGCCGTAGACGGGCTGAAGCTCCAGCTCGCGGCAGGCCTCGCAGGCGAAGCTGAGCGCCTGGCTCGCGGCCGAGACGATGGCCGTGGAGAAGTTGTGCGCATTGGCCTGGCGGCGATGGGTGGCGCAGATCTCGGCGGCCTTGAGAAAGCCCGTGATCCCCTCGATGCGCCCCGGATCGAGGCCCACCACATCCACCGTGCCCGTGGTCACGATGCGTTCGACCCCGCGATGGTTCCATTCGCGTTCGCCATAGGCCAGCCGCAGCGAGGTGCCCGCCCGCAGCGCGCGATAGCCCTCCGGGTCGTCATGGCCGAGCGGCTCCTCGAGCCAGTGCACGTCATAGGCCTCGAAGGCGCGGGCCCGCCGGATCGCGGTGGCCACGTCCCAGCGGTTCTTCACGCCGAGATCGATCATCAGGCGCTTGTGGCCGATCCCCTCGCGGACCTTGCGGACGAATTCCACGTCGCGGTCGTGGTCGAAGCCCAGATGGGCATCGCCCTTCTTGCCGAAGCCGACCTTGATCCCCTGCATCCCGTCGGCGAGCCAGCCCTGGAAATCCTCCACCATGGCCTCGATCGAGGCCTTTGTGGCATGGACCGAGGCCACGGCGGGCATCCGGTCGTGGACCGGCCCGCCCAGCAGGTCGAGGACCGAGCGGCCCAGCACCTTGCCCTTGAGGTCCCACAGGGCGATGTCGATGCCCGAGATGGCGAGCGAGGCGATGCCGGCGCCGGTGCCATACCACCAGCTGTGCTCCTTCATCCGCCGCCAGAGCCGTTCGGTATGCAGCTCGTCCTCGCCCAGCAGAAGCTCGCCCAACCCCTCCACCAGGGCCTTGGCGGCGCGGCTGGCCTCGGGGAAATAGGCGCAGCATTCGCCCCAGCCCACGACCCCGTCGGCATTGGTCACCTTGACCAGACAGACCGAGCGCAGGCGCGAATGGTCGTTCGGTTCGGGATAGGCGACGGGGATCGCCTCGACGGAACGGATCGTCATGGCGCGGTCCCCGGAATCGGGCAGCGCGGCGGCAGGCCGTCGAGCGCGCGACCCGATCTCATCCGGCCACCCAGCCCCTGAAGGCGGGCCACGGCGGCTTCGGAATACCAGGCGGCATGGGGCGAGAGCAGCAGGTTGGGCGCCCCGCGCAGGGGCGAATCCGCCGGCAGCGGCTCGGCCGCGAAGACATCGAGGGCGGCCCCCCCGATCCGCCCTTCGCGCAGGGCGGCAGCCAGGGCGTCCTCCGCGACCAGATCGCCGCGGGCGGTGTTGACGATCACCGCATGGGGCCGCATCCGGGCCAGGGCCTCGGCCCCGATCAGGCCGCGCGTGGCCTCGGTCGAGGGGGCATGCAGCGAGAGCGCATCCGATTCGGCCAGAAGCGTGTCGCGATCGACGAAGCGGATGTCCTCGTGCCGGCCCTCCTGGAAAGGATCATGGGCGAGGAAGCGGAAGCCGAAGGGGGCGAGGCGCGCCCGCACCCCCCGGGCGATGCGGCCGAAGCCGAGAAAGCCCACCGTCGTCTCGGCGAAGGGCTTCAGCGGCCGCGCGACCGCCACCGCCGCCCATTCGCCGCGCCGCACCGAGGCATCGAGCATCGGCAGCTTTCTCAGCAGGGCGAGGATCATCGCCGCGGTATGGTCGGCCACCTCCTCGGCGCAGTAGTCGGGGACATAGGCCGCCGTCAGGCCGCGGTCGCGGATCGCGGCGAGATCGAGATTGTCATAGCCCACGCCATAGCGGATCACGCGCGCGCCGGGGGCGAGGCCCTCCACCGCCGCCCGGGTGAGCGGGGCGAACTGGACCACGGCGACACGGGCGCCGCGCAGGGCCTCGGCCACCTCCTCGGCCGTGCGGCAGGCGGCCCGCCGGAAGGAGGCCCCCCGATCGCGGGCGGCCCGTTCCTCGGCCTCCACGGTCGGGAAGGTGGCATCGGTGACGACGACATCGGTCATGCGCGGATCTCCAGCCCGGCCGCCGCGCGGAAGGCCGGGTCGCGGATGTCGCATTCGCCGCCCCATGAAGGGATCGGCGGCCGGCGTGCAGAGAAAGGCGATGGCCCGGCCCGGCTCCTCGGGGGGGCTCAGGCTCTCGCGCGGGAGGCGGCTCACGGGGTTGATCCCGGAGGCGCGGATCGTCCCCTGCATGCCCGTGTCCACGACGCCGGGCGCAAAGCCGAAGACGCGGATGCCGCGCGGGCCGTATTCGAGCGCGACCATGCGCGTGACCATCGCGAGGCCCGCCTTGCCCGCGCAATAGGCCGACCAGCCCTCCATCGGATTGCGCGCCGCACCGGAGGACAGGTTGACCACCGTCCCCCCGCCGCGGGCCAGCATCCCCGGCAGCGCCAGCTGGATCGCATGGGTCGCGGCGATGAGGTTCGTCGCGATGTTGGCGGCCCAGTCCTCGATGGCGACATCGGCCAGATGGCCGATGGGGCCGATCACGCCGGCATTGTTCACGAGGATGTCGAAGCCCGGCGCGAGGGCGCGGGCCAGGGCGGCGCGGTCGGTCACGTCGAGGATGGCGGCCTGCGCGCCCAGGCGTTCGCCGTCCTGCGCGGCCTCGGCGCTGCGGGCGGTGAAGGTGACGGCCGCGCCGGCCTCGCGCAGGGCGCGGACGGCCGCAAGACCGATCCCGCGGTTGCCGCCGGTGACGAAGGCCGTGCGGCCGGTGAGGTCGATGGGGGTCAATCGAGGCTCCATTGACGGGGCAGAAGGAAGGGAAAGCCCGTGCGCGGATCGAGATCCACCTGCATGATGTCGGCCATGTAGTCCGACCAGCGGCGGTTGACGGGATCCTCGCGCAAGGCGGTGATGGTGGCCTCCAGATCGTCGGTCTCGAAATAGCCGAAGAGCGTCAGGCCATGACGGAAGATGTGATAGTTGCGGATACCGGCGGCGCGCAGGCAATCGGCCATCTCCGGCCAGAGTTCGTCATGTCGGCGGCGGTATTCGTCCTCGTAGCCGGGGCGCACCCCCAGCACCCATGCATAGCTGGGCATCAGCTGCTCTCCTCCAGATAGTCGTGAAGCACCCGTCCCGGCACGAGGGTAAAGGACGCGCGCCAGAAGAAGCCGTCGAGCATCTCGCGCACCGGCAGGCGGTGCAGCGGCGCCTGGGCGTTGGGGCGCAGCTCCACCGTGCAGGGGCCGCGCCAGCATTCGGCCAGCTGCACATCGGCGAGCGTGCGCGCGGTGAGCTGGCGGATCGCAGGCCGCCCGTCGATATGGTCCACGGCCTTGAGGTTGATGTTGGTGGCAAAGGGAAGGATCGCCGCAAGATCGGCGAGATCGGCGCGCTGCTGCTTGTAGGGCAGCGTGCCGGTCAGCACCGCGATGCCGTTGCGTTCGAGCGTGCCCACGATCAGGTCGCCGCGCATCTCGATCCGGGGGCAGCCCAGCTTCTTGGGCTGGCCGTGCACCTCGCGACCATGGGCCAGACCGATGTCCGAGGACAGGAACAGCCAGGGCGAATAGGCGCCTGCCGCGATCCCCGGCAGCTCTGCCCCGACCATCACATTGGCCTCCCGGTAGGGGCCGAGCCAATCGGGATCGCGCATGTCGTAGAGGTGGATCATCACCACATCCGAGAGCGGCTCCAGCGGTTCGGGCAGGAGCGCGGCGATGGCCTCCGGGTCCGTGCGGTAGCACAGCGTCAGGATCGCGGCATCGCGGAAACGGATGGGAAAGGGGGGCACCATCGGCGCATCGAGGGGGGTGGAGACCCCTCCCCGGACGATGTCGGCCCGCTTCCATCGCCGCTCTGCCATGCATGCCCCCTTCCGATGCCGGCGGCCGCCTCAGCGACCGGTTGCCTCCCTGATGGCCGCGAGCACGTTGACCATATGCTGGCGCATCGCCCGCTGGGCGGCCTCGGCATCGCGGGCCCCGAGTGCGGCGATGAGCGTCTGATGATCGGCGATGCTGCGCAGGCGCAGATGCCGGCGTTTCTGATAGGCCTTGCGGCCCTGGTCGCCCAGCACCTGCAGCAGGCGGCCGAAGCGGGTCAGATAGGGATTGCCCGCCGCATCGAGGATGGTCTTGTGCAGCTCGATGTCGGTGTCATGGAACAGTTCGGCATCCTCGGGATGGGCGGTCTGGGCGGCGACAAGCTCGCTCAGGCGGGCCAGCTGATCCGCGGTCAGTCCTTCGGCGGCGCGGGCGGCGATCAGCGGCTCGAAGGCGATGCGGGCCTCGAAGACGGCCACCATGTCGCCGGCGCCGAGGCTCACGAAGAGATCGAGCGGCTGGAGCAGCTCGCCCGGATCGGGGGCAGCGACGATCGCCCCGCCACCATGGCGGATCTCGAGCACCCCGAGGATCGAGAGCGCGCGCAGCGCCTCGCGCAGGGTGGGGCGGCTGACCGCCAGGGTGCGGGCCAGTTCGCGTTCGGGCGGCAGGCGGTCGCCGGGCTTCAGATGGCCTGCGCGCATCAGGTCGAGCACGCGGGTGACGACGAGTTCGGAGGCCGTCTTGCGCCCCAGCGGGGCGGCAAGACCCGCGAGCGGATCGGCGGCAAAGGGAATGGCAGGTTCGGTCATGCCGGAGCCTCGCGATGCAGAAGGCGCAGCGCCCAGGCGCGGAAGGTGGGCACCATGACCGACAGGATCAGCAGCACCCCCCAGGATCCCCGACTGGATATGCCCGGTCAGGTTGGCGAGCTGCATCCCGTTGCGCAAGCTGAGCACGATGAGGATCGCCAGCACCGTGCCGGTGATGGAGCCGACCCCGCCGAAGATCGACACCCCCCCGAGCAGGACGATGGTGATGATGTCGAGCTCGAAGCCCTGTGCGATGTCGCCCCGCACCGCGCCGAGGCGGGCGGCATAGAGCAGCCCCGCCAGCGCGGCAACCGTCGAGGAGGCGACGAAGAGCGTGGTCTTGACGCGCCCGACGGGCAGGCCCGAGAACTCGGCCACTGCCCGGTTGGCGCCGATGACCGTGACCTTGCGTCCGAAGGCCGTGCGTTCGAGCAGCACCCAGGCCGCCAGCGCCATGACGGCCCAGAGCATCAGCGCCAGCGGCAGGGGGCCGAGAAGCGGCTGCTGGCCCAGCTTGTTGAACCAGTCGGGAAAGCCGCCGATGCCGCGGTCCTCGACAAGGATGCGGGCCAGGCCGCGGAAGCCGATCAGCGTGGCGAGCGTGACCACGAGCGAGGGCAGCCCCGCGCGCACGATCCAGAGGGCGTTGAAGGCGCCGCAGGCCGCCCCGGCCAGCAGCACGAGCGGGATCGCCCCCCAGGCCGGCAGGCCCTGCTCCACCAGCCAGCCGAACAGGCAGGCTGCCAGCCCCATGACCGAGGCGACCGACAGGTCGATCTCGCCATTGATGATGACGAAGGTCATGGCCAGGGCGACGATGACCTTCTCGATCGAGAGCTGGAACAGGTTGATCTGGTTGCCGACCGTCAGGAACACGGGCGAGGCCAGCGCATTGCCCAGATAGAGAACGGCAAGGACGAGAAGGAGAAAACCTTCCCAGCTCATCAGACGGTCGCGCAGGGCGGTCATGGGCGGGCGTCCTCGGGCATGGCGGCGGGGGCGGCGGCGGGGGCGGTCCCGTGCTCCGGCTGGCGGCGGGCGCGGCGGCGCATCAGGCGGCGCGCGAGGGCGGCATCCAGCGCCACGGCGGCCAGGATCAGGAAGCCCAGCACCGCCTCGCGCCAGAACTCGGAGACGAGCGGCCATCGCACGAGGGAGGCATCGATCAGGTCGATCAGCGCCGCCCCCATCAGCACGCCCAGCACCGAGCCCGAGCCGCCGAAGATGTTGACCCCGCCCACGACGACCGCGCCCACGGACTTCAGCTCGAAGCCGAGGCCCGCCACGACGGTGATGTTGCCGAAGCGCGCGAGGAAGAAGAAGCCCGCCAGCCCCGCCAGCGCGCCGGAGATGACGAAGGCCCGCAACACGGTGGCGCGCAGGTCGATCCCGGCGAAGGCGGCGGCATCCGGGTTCGATCCGGCGGCATGGAACTGCCGCCCGACCCGCAACCGGGTCAGGACCAGATGCGCCAGGAGGGTCACCGCCAGCGCCGCAAGCACCATCCAGCGGATCTGCAGCCCCCCGAGGGTGAAGGCATTGGCCTGGGCGAAGGCGGGCACCCAGGCCGGCAGCGAGGCCGTCGTGATCGAGGCCCCGCCCGAACCCTGCACGAGCAGCGAACGGAAGATGGCCAGCGTGCCCAGCGTGACGATGATCGAGGGCAGGCCGAAGCGCGAGACCAGAAGCCCGTTGACCGTGCCGAACAGGGCGCCCATCGCCACCGCCGCGGCGACTGCGACGGGCGGGGGCAGATCGGGAAAGGCGGCGAGCAGCCCGCCGATGCCATAGGCGGTGCAGCCGACGATCGAGCCCACCGACAGGTCGATGTTGCGCGTCAGCACGACAAAGGCCTGCCCCACCGCGATGGGCAGGATGATCGCGACCGATGTGGAGGTGCGGTTGAACAGGCTCGCCCGCAGATAATTGTCGATCTGGGTGGCGAAGAAGATCACCACCAGCCCGAATACCCCCATCAGCGCGATCAGGCGCAGCGTTCCGGAGGACAGACCGCCGTTCCTCATGCCGCCTCTCCCCGCGTCTCGGCCGCACCCAGCGCGATGCGCATGACGGATTCCTCGGTCGCCGTGGCGCCGGGCAGCTCGCCGGCCAGGCGGCCTTCGCGCATCACCAGCACCCGGTCGGCCAGCGAGAGCACCTCGGGCAGGTCCGAGGAGATCACGAGGATCGCCACCCCCTGCCCCGCAAGCTCGCGCAGGATGCGGTGAACCTCGGCCTTGGCGCCGATATCGATGCCGCGCGTGGGTTCATCCACGATCAGGATGCGCGGATTCGTGTTGAGCCATTTGGCCAGCATCACCTTTTGCTGGTTGCCGCCCGACAGGGTTCCCACCGGGGCGGACAGGCCGGCGGCCTTGATGCGCATCCCGGCGGCAAAGCGGGCGGCATCGGCCATCTCGCGCCGGCGGTCGAGCCAGCCCCAGCGATTTGCATAAGAGTCGATCCGGGGCAGGGTGACATTGGCGGCGATGCTTTCGGACAGGGCCAGGCCGAGCTTGCGGCGATCCTCGGAGACATAGGCGAGGCCCAGGGCCATCGCCTCGCGGGGGGAACGGATCGCGGCGGGGCGCCCTTCGATCTCGATCCGGCCGGCGGTCGCCGGGGCGATACCGAACAGGGCCAGCGCCACATCCGTGCGCCGCGAGCCGACAAGACCCGCCAGGCAGACGATCTCGCCGGCCTCGAGATGGAAGCTGACCCCCGGCGAAGACCCCCTTCGCGACCGAGGCCCTCCACGCGCAGCGCCACGTGCCCCCGCGCCTGCGAGGGCACGCGGGCGAAGCGCCCTTCCATGTCGCGGCCCACCATCTCGGCGACAAGGCCGTCCTGCGTCACATCGGCGATGGGGCGTGTGGAGACATGACGGCCGTCCCGCAGCACCGTCACGGTATCGGCCAAGGCAAAGATCTCCTCCAGCCGGTGGGAGATGTAGAGGACCGCCACGCCTTCGTCGCGCAGGGCCCGGGCAATGCCGTGCAGGCGGCGCACCTCGTGCTCCGACAGCGAGGCCGAGGGCTCGTCCATGATCAGGACGCGGACCCTGAGGCCGATGGCGCGGGCGATCTCCACCGTCTGCTGTTCGGCAAGGGTGAGATCCCCGGCCAGGCGGCGGGGGTCGAGCGCGACGCCGAGGCGGGCGATCAGGGCGGCGGCCTCCTCCTCCATCCGCCGCCAGCCGATCCATTGCGGCCGGTCCTGATGCGAGATGAAGATGTTCTCGGCCACCGACAGATCGGGAAAGACCATCGGTTCCTGATAGATGGCGGCGATGCCGGCGCGGCGCGCCTCGGCGGTGGAGGTCAGGCGCCGCTCCCGTCCCTCGAGGAGGATCGAGCCGGACGACGGCGGGAACAGGCCGGTCATGATCTTGATCAGCGTGGACTTGCCGGCGCCGTTCTCGCCCACGAGGGCGTGGATCGTGCCGGCCTGCAAGGCCAGCGAGACGCCGTCAAGCGCCCGCGTCGGCCCGAAGCTCTTGCCGATGTCGCGCAGTTCGAGGACCGGAACGGCCATCCGTCGTCTTCTCCGCAAGGGGTGCCGGGCGCCCGGTTCCGCGGCGGAACCGGGCCGGGATGCAGCCGGCGGCTACTGGGCCGCGGCCTCGACATTCTCGGCCGTGTAGACCGTGAAGGGGCCCATCAGCACGCGCAGACCGTTCTCGCGCGTGGGGTCCTTCTCGATCGTGTAGGAGCCGAGGCGGCCGGCCTCGAAGGTCTCGCCCTCCACGCCCTGAATGGCCCCGGTGGCGAGCAGATAGCTCACGTAATAGGTGAGATAGCCCAGATCCACGAAGCTCCAGAGCGCGAATTCGGGCGCACAGCCGTTCAGCGTGTAGCTGACCATCTCGGCCGGCAGGCCGAGGCCCGAGACCTTGACCCGGTCGCACAGCCCTTCGTCCTGCATGGCCTTGGCCGCGGCCTGGATGCCGACGGTGGTGGGGGCCATGATCAGCTCAAGATCCGGATGGCTGTCCACCAGGGCCAGGGCGCGGTTGTAGCTCTCTTCGGACTGGTCGTTGCCATAGACGATCTCGACCAGCTCGAGCCCGGCATATTTCTCGTCGCTGGCCAGCACCTCCTGCATGGAGGCGATCCAGGCGTTCTGGTTGGCGGCATCGGGCGAGGCGGAGAGGATGGCGAATTGCCCTTCGCCGCCCATGATGGAATGGGCCATGTCGGCCATCACGCGCCCCGTCTCGGCGAAATCCACCTGCGCCACGAAGAGCGATTCGCCCTGACCGGAGGGAATCGGGCTGTCCCAGGTGACGACGCGGGTGCCGGCTTCCTGCGCCGCCTGAGCGGCCGGGGCGATCTGGTCGCCCGCATTGTTGGAGAGCATGACCACATCGACACCGTTCGAGGCGGCCGTGGTCAGGATCTCGATCTGGCCGGCGACGGAATTCTCGGGCGTGGGGCCGAGGAATTCGAGAGCGCCGGGATTGCCGATCTCGGCATGGGCCTCCTGGGCGCCGCGATGGGCCTGATCGAAGACGGCGATGCCGAGGAACTTGGGCAGCAGGACCATGTCCACGGCCTCCTGCGCGGAGGCAGGGGCGCCGGCAAGGGCCGCGGCGAGGGCAAGGGCGACGGCGGAGGCCGAGGCGGAAAGGCGTGTCATGCGATGTGCTCCTCCCTGTGGGGCGGACCCGGCTCTTCCGGCCTGCGGGTCCATGCGGGATAGTGGTCTGACCACTTTGCATCTGTCAAGGCCCGCCGCGCTTGCCGGCGGTGATCCACCCTGCCACCACAGGCGCATCCGGTGCGGACAGACAGGGGGGGCATGGATGCTCGGCGAACGGAAGGACCAGCATCTCGACATCGTGCTGTCGGGCCGCGGACAGGGGGACGGGGCCGGAACAGGCCTCGAGGCCGTGCGCTTCGTTCATTGCGCCCTGCCCGAGATGGATCTGGACGAGGTGGATCTGGGCACCGTCTTCCTCGGCCGGCCGATCGCCGCGCCGCTTCTGGTCTCCTCGATGACCGGGGGGCCGGCGCGCGCCGCCGCCATTAACCGCCATCTGGCCGAGGCCTGCGAGGCGTTGCGCCTGCCTCTGGCCGTGGGGTCCCAGCGCGTGGCGCTGGAGGGGGCGGCCAGGGCGGGCTGGGGGCGGATCTGCGGCGCCTGGCGCCGTCGGTGCCGCTGCTGGCCAATCTGGGGCGGCGCAGCTCAACACCGGCTTCGGCGAACGCGAGGCGCAGGCCGCGGTCGAGATGATCGGGGCGGATGCGCTGATCCTGCATCTCAACCCGCTGCAGGAGGCCGTGCAGCCCGAGGGCGACCGGAACTGGCGCGGGATCCTCGGACGGATCGAGGCGCTGGCCCGCCGCCTTTCCGTGCCGATCGTGGTCAAGGAGGTGGGGGCGGCCTGTCGGGGGCCGTCGCCCGACAGCTCTGGAATGCGGGGGTGCAGGTGCTCGATGTGGCCGGGTCGGGCGGCACGAGCTGGGCCGCGGTCGAGGCCGAACGCGCGCGCACCCCCGCAGAGGCCGCCGTGGCGCGCGCCTTTGCCGGCTGGGGGATCCCCACGGCCCGGGCCATCGCCGAGGTGCGTGCGGCCTGCCCCGATGCGGTCGTGATCGGCTCGGGCGGGATCCGCGACGGGCTGGATGCGGCACGGGCGATCCGGCTCGGGGCGGATCTGGTGGGACAGGCGGCCGGGCTGCTCGCGGCGGCGACCGAGGGGCCCGAGGCGGTGGCCGAACATCTGTCGGTGATGATCCGGCAGTTGCGGGTGGCCTGTTTCTGCACCGGCTCGCGCGATCTGGCCGCGCTGCGCCGCGCCCCGCTTCAGGACTGATCCAGCAGCGCCGTCGCCGCCGCCCGGCCCGACAGGATCGCCCCTTCGAGCGTGGCCGGCAGGCCGGTTTCCACATGGTCGCCCGCCAGGACGAGATTGTCCCAAGGGGTGCGGGTCGGTGCGCGGCGCGCGGCACCGGCGGGAGACTGGTCGAAGGTCGCCGCCCTTTCGCGCAGCAGCCGCGCCGCCCGCGGCCCCCCTCGCAGGCCCAGGGCATGGGCGCAGTCGGCCCACAGCACGGACAGGGCCGCCTCGCGCGGCATCCGGTGCAGGGGCGATGCCCCGGCGGCCGAGACGGTGACGGACAGCACATCGCCGCGCCGGAACAGCCATTGCGCCTGCCCGCCGACCAGGCCGAGCAGCGGCGGCGCCGCCTCGCCCTCGCCGGGGGGGAGGAGGAAATGGGCATTGAGGATCGCCTGACCGGGGGCCGGCAGCGTCAGACCGGGCAGGAGCGGCGCCAGAGCCTGCGGCGGCAGGGCCAGCACCACCCCGGCGCCGCGGGGGATCGCGATCCGCTCCTCCCCGAAGAGCAGAGCGGCGACACGCCGCCCCTCCGTCTTGATGCCGGTCAGCGCGGCACGGAAACGGATCCCCGCGCCCAGCGCGCGCAGCCGTTCCACCGCCGGATCGACCAGCGCCGCGCCCAGCCCTTCGGGGGCGATCACCGGCCGGGCGGCGGCGGCCCCCTTCAGGAGGCTGCGCAACAGCATGGCCCGCAGGAGCCGGGCCGAACCGGCCGCGGGGGGGGCATTGAGGACGGCGATGGCGAGCGGCTCCCAGAAGGCCTGCCAGAGCCGCCCGCGGCCGCGCACCGCCTCCGCCACCGTGGCCCTCTTCCCCGCCATCAGCAGTCCGGCGAGATCGGCCAGGGCCGTCGCCCGCGACGCGCCGGGGGGCAGCGCATCATGCCGCCAGGTGCCAAGGGGCGTGGCGGGCACACGGATGGTCCAGCGCTCGCCCGTGGCGAGGTCGGCGAAGGGAAAGGCGGCCTCGGGCAGCGCCGACAGGCGATGCGCGGCCCCGATGCGTGCGGCATGGTCCAGCACGGCCCGGTTGGCCGACAGGATCAGGTGGCTGCCGTTGTCCACGACCCGCCCCAGCCGTGCGTCGAAGTAGCTGCGGCAGCGCCCGCCCGCCTTGGGCGAGCCCTCGTGAAGCTGCACCGCAACGCCGGCCGCCGCAAGATCGAGCGCGCAGGCGAGGCCCGCCAGTCCTGCCCCGACGACATGAACCTGCCGCAGGCTCAAGGGCAGCGCTCCCTCAGACCGGAGCGCCGGGGCACAGCAGCCCCCTTGCGGCACAGGCCAGACCGTCGGCCGCCTTGCGCCAGCCGGGGCGGCGGGGTGGCGGGGCGGCCCAGTCCCGCTCCATCGCACGCAGCAGCCGTTCATAGGGCCCCATCATGACCAGGGCGGGCAGCAGGCGCGGCCAGGCATGGGCGCGGGCCAGGCGGCCGGCGCGGGCGAAATGGGTGCGCGCCCGCCGGCCGAGCAGCCGGCGCGCCTCGGGCAG
>NZ_KE557321.1:80129-196123 GCF_000442315.1 Rubellimicrobium thermophilum DSM 16684 | reverse complement strand
GGCGGGGGCGCTGGCGCGAGCCGAGCGGGCCGCCCGCCTGCCGGGCGCGCGCCCCGTCACCCTGCCCGCACGGGCTGCCGACTGGGCCGAGACGCGGCCCGAATGGGGCTTGGCGGGCTGTGCGGCCTTCATCGCTGCCCCCCGTGCCCTCACGCGCGGGGTGGATCTGGGGGGGCGCGTCTTCCTGCATGATTATGCCTGGCGCGCCGACCGGGATTTCGCCACGCTCGAGCTGATCCTGACCGCTCCCGTCGTCGTGGCCAGCTGGATCGCGCTGCAGTATTATGGCTCGGCCGTGGCGCCGGCGGCCTTCGGCTCGGGCAACAAGCTGCTGCACAATGTCACCGGCGGGCTCGGCGTGGTCGAGGGCAATGGCGGGCCGCTGCGCGCTGGTCTGCCCTGGCAGGCGGTGCATGACGGCGATCGCCTGGTGCACGAGCCCCTGCGCCTGACCGTGCTGATCGAGGCCCCGCCCGAGGCGATGACGCCGATCCTCGCCCGCCATGCGGATATGCGGGCGCTCCTCGACAATGGCTGGCTGCATCTCCTGGCTCTGGAAGGCGGCCGCCCGGCCGCGCGCCTGCGCCGCGGCCTGACATGGGAGCCCCTCGCAGCCGCCCTGTCGCCTTGACAGCCCGCCGGGGGACGGGCAGGCGGGGCGCCATGACCAAGCCCCTGCTGCGCGCCCTTGCGGGCGAGATCCTGCCCGTCCCGCCGATCTGGATCATGCGCCAGGCGGGCCGCTACCTGCCCGAATACCGCGCCACGCGCGAACGGGCCGGCAGTTTCCTCGGCCTGTGCTACACCCCGGAACTGGCGGCCGAGGTCACGCTTCAGCCGCTGCGGCGCTTCGGCCTCGATGCGGCGATCCTCTTCGCCGACATCCTGCTCGTGCCCCAGGCGCTGGGCTGCGATCTCGCCTTCGAAACGGGCGAGGGGCCGCGCCTCTCCACCGTGACCACCCCGGCGGATCTGGCCCGTCTGAAACCGGCCGACGCCATCCATGACCGCCTCGCGCCCGTCTACGAGACCCTGCGGATCCTCGCGCGCGAGCTGCCCCCTGCAGTGGCGCTGATCGGCTTTGCCGGGGCGCCCTGGACGGTCGCCACCTACATGATCGCCGGGCGCGGCACGCCGGGGCAGGAACCCGCCCATGCCCTGATCGCCGCCGACCGCCCGCTCTTCGAATCGCTTCTGGCCCATGTCGAGGCGGCGACCGTCGAATATCTCTCGGCCCAGGTCGAAGCTGGGGCTGAGGTGGTCAAGCTCTTCGATTCCTGGGCCGGCTCGCTGCAGGGGGACGACTTCGCGCGCTATGCCCTCGCCCCCGTGCGGCGGATCGTGCAGGCGCTGAAGGCCCGCCATCCCGGCCTGCCGGTCATCGCCTTCCCCCGCGGCGCCGCAGGGCGATTCGCCGGCACCCATGCCGCCACGAAGGCGGACTGCATCGCGCTCGACGAAGGGGTGACGCCCGAATGGGCCGCGGCCCATGTCCAGACCGGCGGCTGCGTGCAGGGCAACCTGCCTGCGCATCTGCTCGTGGAGGGGGGCGAGGCCCTCATCCGCGAGACGCGGCGCATCGTCGCCGCCTTCCGCGGTGGCCCCCATATCTTCAATCTCGGCCACGGGATCACGCCGGACGCCCGCATCGACCATGTCCATCGCATGATCGAGGCGGTGCGCGGTGGCTGACAGGGCGGACCGGGGGTTTTCCACCCCCGGACCCCCGGAGGATATTTGGCGTCGGATGAGAAGGACGCGTTCCTCATCCGACCGCAAATATCCCGGGGGGGGCCGCGCAGCGGCGGGGGGCAGCGCCCCCCTCCCTAGCCTTCATGCCGCAGCCGGGCTGCCGGAAAGACCCCCAGAAGCCGCACATGATCCGAGAAATAGCGCAGCTCCTCCAGGGCGCGCGCCACGGGGGGATCCTCCGGATGCCCCTCGACCTCGGCATAGAACTGGGTCGCGGCGAATCGGCCGTCCACCATGTAGCTCTCGAGCTTGGTCATGTTGACGCCATTGGTGGCAAAGCCGCCCATCGCCTTGTAGAGCGCGGCGGGAATGTTCCGCACCCGGAAGACGAGCGCGGTCATCATCCCGAGGGCCCCCCGCCGCGACCAGTCCGCCTCGCGCGCCATCACGAGAAAGCGCGTGGTGTTGCCGGCATGATCCTCGATCCCGCGGGCCAGGACCGACAGGCCATAGGCCTCGGCCGCCACCTCCGAGGCCAGCGCCCCCTCGGCCGGATCGCCCAGGCGCGCCACCTCGCGCGCGGCGGCGGCATTGTCCGACCAGGGCAGCACGGCCAGCCGGTGCCGGCGCAGGAATCCCCGCGCCTGCCCCAGCAGGATCGCCATCGCACGGACGCGGCGGATATCCTCGAGCCGCGCCCCCGGCACGCCCAGAAGGTTGATGCGCACCCGCAGAAAGGCCTCGTCCACGATCCACAGCCCGCTTTCGGGCAGAAGCTGATGGACATCGGCGACTCGGCCATAGGTCGAGTTCTCCACCGCGATCATGCCGAGATCGGCCCGACCCTCGCGCACGGCGGCGATGGCCTCCTCGAAGCTCGGGCAGGGCAGGGGTTCGTGGTCGGGCCGCGTCAGGCGGCAGGCCTCGTGGCCATAGGCGCCGATCTCTCCCTGAAAGGCGATGCGCGGCATGCTGTCTCCCCGTCCCGATCCCGTCATCTTGGGCTGTCCTGCGGCCATCCCGGCGGGCAGCGGATGTCCGGCGTCGCCATGCCGCACCTGTCGCGCCCCCTGCGCGGCGCCTACACCTTGCGCAACAGGTGGGGAAGCCGATAGATGGGCGCCGACACGGCAGACGGGAACCGGGACGCGACATGTTCGACACGATGACCCTGACCAAGATCGTGGGCGGCTTCTGCGGCGCGCTCCTGGTCTTTCTTCTGGGCGGCTGGCTGGCCTCGGCGGTCTATGGCTTCTATCCCGCCAGGGACTCCCATGCCGAAGGGCATGAGGCCGTGCAGGGCTATGTCATCCCGGTGGAGACGGCCTCGGCCGAGGCGGCCCCCGAAGTCAGCGTGGAGGAGATGACGGCAGAATTCCTCGCCGCCTTCGCCAATGCCGATGCCGCCGCTGGGGAAAGCCAGTTCCGCCCCTGCGCCGCCTGCCACTCGCTGACCGCCGGAGAGAACAAGACCGGCCCCTATCTGGCCGGCGTGGTCGGACGCGCTGTCGACAGCGTGGAGGGCTTTGCCTATTCCGGCGCGCTCGAGAAGGTCGCCGATGTCTGGACGCCCGAGAACCTGAACCTCTTCCTTGCCAATCCGCGCGGCTTTGCGCCCGGCACGGCGATGAATTTCCGCGGCGTGCCGAATCTTCAGGACCGCGCCAACCTGATCGCCTATCTGGCCGCCCATCCGGGCTGACAGCACATCGCCCATCGATCGCCGGGGGGCGCGTCCGACGGGCGCGCCCCACTCGCCATGCGCGGCCCCTTCGCCATGGGTCACCGGTCTTCACGCATTCTCGGCTTGAAAGGCCGCCCCCACGCCCGTTAGCTGACGGCGGTCCCGCGCCCCCCCGAGGAGGAGCCCCCATGCCCGCAGCCTGTCCTGCCGCATTCCGTCCCGCTGTCCGCCCCGCTGCCTCCCGCTCCGCTGTCCGCCTGCGTCTGGCCGCGGCGGTCCTGCCCCTGCTGGCGGCCTGGCCTGCCGCAGGCCAGGAGACCGCGCCGGAGCCCGCCCCCACGGCGGAGACGGCCGGGGCAGCCGCCGCGGGGGTAACCATTGCCCATGGCTATACCTTCTTCGGCAATCTGCGCTATCCGGCCGACTTTCCCCATCTCGACTATGTCAATCCCGATGCGCCCAAGGGGGGGGAGATCGCGATCTGGGCGCAGGGCACCTTCGACAGCTTCAACAACTTCACCATCCAGGGGAATGCCGCCGCCCTGGCCTCCATCGGGCAGGAGACGATCCTGACCGGCGTCGCCGACGATCCGACCGATCTCTACTGCTATCTCTGCACGACGCTCGAATATCCCGCCGACCTGTCCTGGGTCGTCTTCAACCTGCGGCCCGAGGCGCGCTTCTCCGACGGCACGCCCCTGACGGCCGAGGACGTGGCCTTCTCCCATCAGCTCTTCATGGAACAGGGGCTCGAAAGCTTCCGCTTCGCCTTCGGCTCCTTCATCGAGAGCGTCACCGTCGAAGGCCCCCATCGCGTGCGCTTCGACTTCACGCCCGACAGCCCCCCGCGCGACCGCATCGGCCTGGCGGGCGGCATCCCCGTGCTGTCCAAGGCCTGGTTCGAACAGACCGGCCGCCGGCTCGACCAGACCTGGCCCGACGGCCCCGCCCTCGGCTCGGGCGCCTATGTGCTCGAGAGCTTCGACGTCAACCGCCGCATCACCTGGGTGCGCGACCCCGACTGGTGGGGGGCGGACCTGCCCATCAACCGCGGCCGCGCCAATTTCGACCGCATCCGCGTGGAGTATTTCGCCGATGCCGGCGTCGCGCTCGAGGCCTTCAAGGCCGGCGAATACACCTTCCGCAACGAGAATTCCTCGCTGCAATGGGCCACGGGCTATGACTTTCCCGCCGTCCAGCAGGGCCATGTGATCAAGACCGAGCTGCCCGACGGCAACCTCGCCTCGGCCCAGAGCTTCGTCTTCAACCTCCGCCGCGAGAAGTTCCAGGACCCCCGCGTGCGCGAGGCGATCGGCCTGATGTTCAACTTCGAATGGTCGAACGCGACGCTGTTCTATGGCCTCTATACCCGCGTGCAGTCCTTCTGGGGCAATTCCGACCTGATGGCCGAAGGCCCCCCGTCGGAGGGCGAGCGCGCCCTGCTCCAGCCGCTCGTGGACGAAGGCCTGCTCGACCCGGCGATCCTCACCGCCGAGGCGGTGCTGCCCCCCGTCTCCAACCCCGCGCGCGAGATCGACCGCGCCAATCTGCGCCGTGCGAGCCAGCTTCTGGACGAGGCGGGCTGGACCATCGGCCCGGACGGGCTGCGCCGCAACGCCGCAGGCGAGGTGCTGACCGTCTCCTTCCTCGAATCCTCCCCCTCCTTCGAGCGGATCATTCTGCCCTATGTGGAGAATCTGAAGCGCCTCGGCATCGATGCCCGACTCGATATGGTGGATCCCGCCCAGGAGGAGCAGCGCCGCGCCACATCGGATTTCGACATCGCCACCCAGAGCTTCGCCATGGACTGGGAACCGGGCACCGGCCTGCGCCAGTGGTTCGGCTCCGAGGGCGCGGCCGAAAGCAACCGCAACCTGATGGGGCTGCAGGACCCGGCCGTGGACCGGCTGATCGATGCCGTCGTCGCCGCCGATGAGGAAGAGGAGATGAAGACCGCCGTGCGCGCGCTCGACCGCGTGCTGCGCGCCCGCCTCTTCTGGGTGCCGCAGTGGTACAAGGATGTCCACACCGTCGCCTATTACGACATGTTCGACCATCCCGATCCGCTGCCGCCCTTCGCGCTGGGCCAGCTCGATTTCTGGTGGCACGATGCCGAAGGCGAGGCGCGCCTGCGCGCCGCCGGCGTTTTGCGCTGAGGCCGGCCTTTGGGCGCCTATATCCTCCGCCGCCTCCTGCTCGTGATCCCGACGCTGCTCGGGATCATGATCGTCAACTTCACCCTCGTGCAGTTCGTCCCCGGCGGGCCGATCGAACAGATGATCGCCCGGATCGAGGGACGGGGCGATGTCTTCGAATCCTTCGCCGGCGGCAACGCCGAAGCCCTGACCGAGGCCGCGACCGATCAGGCCGGCAGCACCTATATCGGCGCCCGCGGCCTGCCGCCCGAATTCATCCGCGAACTCGAGATCCAGTTCGGCTTCGACAAGCCGCCCCTCGAACGCTTCCTCCTCATGATGTGGGACTATGTCCGCTTCGACTTCGGAGAGAGCTGGTTCCGCTCCCGATCGGTCGTCGATCTGGTGATCGAGAAGATGCCCGTCTCGATCACGCTGGGGCTGTGGTCAACGCTGATCGCCTATCTCGTCTCCATCCCGCTGGGCATCCGCAAGGCGGTGCGCGACGGCACGCCCTTCGACACCTGGACCTCCGGAGCGATCATCGTCGGCTATGCCATCCCCGGCTTTCTCTTCGCGATCCTGCTGATCGTGCTCTTCGCGGGGGGGTCCTACTGGCGCATCTTCCCGCTGCGCGGCCTCACCTCGCCCAACTGGGAGGAGCTGTCCCTGATCGGCAAGGTGCTCGACTATTTCTGGCACATCACCCTGCCGGTGCTGGCCTCCACCATCTCGGCCTTCGCCACGCTGACGCTGCTGACGAAGAACAGCTTCCTCGACGAGATCAAGAAGCAGTATGTGATGACCGCCCGGGCCAAGGGCCTGTCCGAACGGCGCGTCCTCTACGGCCATGTGTTCCGCAACGCGATGCTGATCGTCATCGCGGGCTTTCCCGGCCTGTTCATCAGCGTCTTCTTCGGCGGATCCCTGATCATCGAGACGCTGTTCTCCCTCGACGGGCTGGGGCGGCTGGGCTTCGAGGCCGCCGTCTCGCGCGATTATCCGGTGGTGTTCGGAACGCTCTTCGCCTTCTCGCTGATCGGTCTGATCGTCGGGATCCTCAGCGACCTCACCTATGTCCTCGTCGATCCGCGGATCGACTTCGAGAGCCGGGGCTGACCGCCATGGCCGATTCCCTTCCGCAGACGACCCCCAGCATGCCGGTTCCGCCCCCGCCCCCCGCGCCGCTGCGCCCTGCGCGCCGGCCCTGGCTGTCGCCGCTCAACCGCCGCCGCTGGCGCAATTTCCGCCGCAACCGCCGGGCCTTCTGGAGCCTCGTGATCTTCTCGGTGCTGTTCGGCCTGTCGCTGTTCGCCGAGTTCCTCGCCAATGACAAGCCGCTCCTGCTGAGCTTCCGCGGCGAGCTGCGCATGCCGATCTTCACCTATTATTCCGAGGCGGATTTCGGCGGCGACCTGCCCCTGCCCGCGCGCTATCAGGATGAGGAAACCCGCTGCCTGATCGAGACGGGGGGCCTCGAGGCCTGTTACGACGATCCCCAGGGGCTGATCGCGGCGGCCCGGGCCGGAACGATCACCGATCCGGCCTTCCATCGCGGCTGGATCATCTTCCCGCCCATTCCCTACAGCTACACCACCATCGTGGACCGCCCCGGCGCCGCCCTCTCGCCGCCGGACCGCCACAACTGGCTGGGCACCGACTACAACAAGCGCGATGTGGCCGCCCTCGTCATCTACGGCTTCCGCCTCTCGATCCTCTTTGCCCTGATCGTGACGCTGGCCTCCTCGATCATCGGGATCGCGGCGGGGGCGCTGCAGGGCTATACCGGCGGCTGGACGGATCTGATCCTCCAGCGCGTCATCGAGATCTGGTCGGGCACGCCCTCGCTCTATGTCATCATCATCCTCTTCGCGGTCCTCGGCCGGAGCTTCTGGCTGCTGGTCCTCCTCATCATCCTCTTCTCCTGGCCGGCGCTGGTCGGTGTCGTGCGGGCCGAGTTCCTGCGCGCACGCAACTTCGAATATGTCCGTGCGGCCCGGGCTCTCGGGGTCTCCGACCGGACGATCATGTTCCGCCATCTGCTGCCCAATGCGATGGTCGCGACGCTGACCATGCTGCCCTTCCTCGTCACCGGGGCCATCGGCACGCTGGCGGGGCTGGATTTCCTGGGCTACGGCCTGCCGTCTTCGGCGCCCTCGCTGGGGAAATTGTCGCTCCAGGCCAAGGATCATCTTCACGCCCCCTGGCTCGGCCTCACGGCCTTCTTCACCTTTGCCATCATGCTCGCGCTGCTCGTCTTCATCTTCGAGGGCGTGCGCGATGCCTTCGATCCGCGGAAGACCTTCGCGTGACCCAGCCCCTTCTCCAGGTCGAGGATCTCCATGTCCGCTTCCTGCAGGATGGCGGGCTGGTCCATGCCGTGCGCGGCGTCTCCTTCGCCATCCAGCCGGGCGAGACGGTCGCCCTCGTGGGCGAATCGGGCTCGGGCAAATCCGTGACTGCCCTGTCCACCGTCCGGCTTCTGGGCGACAATGCCCGGGTGGAGGGGCGCGTGCTCTACAAGGGGCGCGATCTGGCGCAGGCCTCCGAACGCGATCTGATGCGCCTGCGCGGCAACGCCATCAGCTTTGTCTTCCAGGAGCCGATGAGCTCGCTCAATCCGCTCCACACCGTCGAGAAGCAGCTGCGCGAAGCGATCGAGCTGCATCAGGGTCTGCGCGGCGAGGCCGTGCGCGCCCGCATCGTCGATCTGCTCGAACGGGTCGGGATCCGCGGGGCGGCCGATCGGCTCGGCGCCTATCCGCATCAGCTCTCGGGCGGCCAGCGCCAGCGCGTGATGATCGCCATGGCCCTGGCCAACAACCCGGATCTGCTTGTCGCCGACGAGCCCACGACCGCGCTCGACGTGACGATCCAGGCCCAGCTCCTCGATCTTCTGGCCGATCTGAAGCGCGATCTGGGGATGGCGATGCTGTTCATCACCCATGATCTGGGCATCGTGCGGCGGATCGCCGACCGCGTCTGCGTGATGCAGGGCGGCCTGATCGTGGAGCAGGGCCCGGCCGAGCGGATCTTTTCCGATCCCCGCCATCCCTATACCCGGACGCTTCTGGCCGCCGGCCAGACCGGCCGGCCGGCGCCCGTGCCGGCGGATGCGGCCGCGGTGGCCGATGTGCAATCCCTGCGCGTCTGGTTTCCCATCCAGCGCGGCCTGCTGCGGCGCACCGTGGGGCATGTGCGGGCGGTCAACGACGTCAGCCTGTCGCTGCGCGAGGGCGAGACGGTCGGCGTCGTGGGCGAATCCGGCTCGGGCAAGACGACGCTGGCGCTCGCGCTGCTGCGGCTGATCCCGCCCAGCTCGGGGCGCATCCTGTTTCTCGGGCGCGAGATCGCGGGGCTGTCCCAGCGCGCCCTGCGCCCCCTGCGCAAGGACATGCAGATCGTCTTCCAGGATCCCTATGGCTCGCTCTCCCCGCGCATGACCGCCGGCGAGATCATCGCCGAGGGGCTGACCGTCCACCGCCTCGAGGGCGGGGAGGATCCGCGCGCCCGGGTGGCCGCGATCATGGAGGAGGTGGGCCTCGACCCCAGCATGATGGACCGCTATCCGCACGAATTCTCGGGCGGTCAGCGCCAGCGCATCGCCATTGCCCGCGCCATGATCCTGCGCCCCCGCCTCGTGGTGCTGGACGAACCGACCAGCGCGCTCGACATGACCGTGCAGGTCCAGATCGTCGAGCTTCTGCGGGCGATGCAGGCGCGCCATCGGCTGGCCTATCTGTTCATCAGCCATGACCTGAACGTGGTGCGCGCGATGGCGCATCGCCTGCTGGTGATGAAGGATGGCGATGTGGTCGAGGAGGGCCCGGCCGAGGCGGTCTTCGCCAATCCCCGTTCGGACTATACGCGGACGCTGATGGCAGCGGCCTTCGGGGCCGGGGGGGCGCCTTCCCCATCGCGGCAGGCCCCCGGGCAACCCGCCCCCTGACCCGACACAGACCGGCCCCGCCCTGATTCCCGGCCTGATTCGCCGGGCCCGGTCCCCCGGATGACAAGCCATGCGCGGCGAAACTCTGCCGTGCACGGATCATGCGCCCTGCGGCACAGGCCGGATGTCAGAATCCGGACGACCGGATCGCGGATGACCGTCCGGCATGGGAGGAGACGCAGATGACACCGGCAGAAAACTTGCCCTACAATCCCTTTGCCCCTGTGGATCTCGGCGTGGCCCGGCACGAGATGCTGTTCGGCAATGCCTATCCCGAAGCCTTCGGCGACTGGCGCGACGAGGTCATGTCCTGGAAGACCGGCGCCTATCTGACCGCGGCGCTGAACCCGACCCTGACCTTTCGCCTGTCCGGACCCGATGCCCTGCGCCTGCTGTCCGACCATTCCGTCAACGGATTGACCCGCTTCCCGGTGGATGCGGCCAGACATCTGATCATGTGCAATCCGGCCGGGCAGATCGTTGCCCATGGCATCTGCGTGCGCGAGGGCGAGGAGTCGTTCCTCACCTACTGGCTGATGCCCTGGGTCAGCTATCTCGCCGAGAGCGGGCGTTACCGCGTGACCGGAGAGAACCTGACCGGCCGGGTCTTCCTGTTCCAGGTTGCCGGTCCCCGATCGCTGGCGGTGCTGCAGGCCGCAACCGGAGAGGACCTGCGCGACATCCGCTTCCTGCGGCGGCGGGCCACGCGGATCGCGGGATGCGCCGTGCATGTGCTGCGCGTCGGCATGGCGGGTTCACTGGCCTATGAGGTGCACGGCCCGGCCGAAGCGGCGCATGCGGTCTATCGCACCCTTCTCGCGGCGGGCAGCCCGCTGGGGCTGCGGCAACTGGGACGGACCCAGTATCGCATGAACCATACGGAGAACGGCTTTCCGCAGGGGCATGTGCATTTCCTCTATCCCTGGTTCGAGGATGCGGATTTCGCACGCTATCTGACGGCCCGGTCCGGCGGCACCCCGTTCAAGACAGACCTGCGGGGCAGCGCGGGGCCGGATCCCAGCCTGCGCTACCGCACGCCGGTGGAAGTCGGCTGGGGCCATGTCATCAGGCTGGACCATGACTTCATGGGCCGGCAGGCGCTCGAGGCCGAACTGGCCGCACCGCGGCGGCTCATCGCCACCCTGACCTGGAACCCCGAGGATGTGCTGGACATCTACCGCTCCTACCTGACCGAGGGAACGCCCCATCCCTTCATGGATTTCCGGATCGACATGCCCCCCCTGGCCCAGCCGGCGCCGCATGTCTCCGATCTGGTCCTGAAGGACGGCAACGTGGTCGGCATCTCGTCGGGCCGGGTCTACAGCTATCGCTACAGGAAGATGATCTCGCTGGCCTCGCTCGATGCCGGCCTGGCCGTGCAGGGGACAGAGGTCGTCGTGCTCTGGGGCGATCCCGGCACGCGCCAGCGCGAGATCCGGGCCGTCGTGGATCGCTATCCCCTCTTCGACGAGGGGCGCAACGAGGACGTGGATGTGAGCGGGCCGGAATTCGCCCCTTCCGCGGGGGCGGCGCCGGGCTGAGGCCCGCAGCCCCGGCCCTGGCAGACCCGTTGGGGGCCTGCGGCAGAGGCAGCGGGGGCCGAAGGGCCGGGGGGAGGGGGAAGCAGGGGGAGGACGGATCAGCCCGCCTGTTCCTCGGTGCCGATCATGAAGCAGGTCGTGCCGCGGGCCTGCAGCCGGCGGCAGGCCAGATCGGCGCTGTCCCGCGTCAGGCCGAGGATGCTGCCCTCCCAGCCGCCCGCACGCTGCACCACACGCCGCACGCCCCCCGTCAGGACCGAGGATTCGGCCAGCGCGACCTGGATCAGCGCCCGTTCCGCGGCATCGCGGGAACGGAAGCTGCCGATGCTGATCCCCCAGTGATGCCCGCCCGAGCTCGACATGCGGCTGACCACCTCGGGTTCGGGGGCCAGAAGCGGCGCCGCGGCGGGATCGATGGCCGCAGCCGTCAGGATGATCTCGCGCGGGGCGCCGTCCCCCTCGCCCTCCTCCTCGGGCGCCTCGGCCAGGGCTTCGGCCAGGGCGCCCTCGATCGCGGCGGGCTCCACGGCGGCGACGGCCACGGCGGCGGCGGCGGCCCCGCCCGAGGATCCGCCCGGCACAGTCCCGCCGCGGGCGACAGGGCGCAGGGCCACCGTCACCTGTCCGCTCGGCCGAACGGTCCTTGCGGCAGGCGGAGAGGGGCTGTTGGCCGCCACGGGCACGGATCCGGGCAGGGCCGGCGCCGGGGCCGGCGCCGGGGCAGAGACGGCAGCGGGCGGTTCCCAGCGGAAGGGCGCATGGGCCGGGGCACGTTCGAAGCCGAGGTCGAGCAGCCGCGCCACGCGGGCATTGCGGTCGGCGGTGGAGGTGCCGCCGAAGACGGTGGCAATGATGCGCACCTCGCCCCGCTGGGCCGAGGCCACGAGGTTGTAGCCCGCCGCGACGGTATAGCCGGTTTTGATCCCGTCCGCGCCGGGATAGCTGTCGAGGAAGCGGCGATTGGTATTGACGACCTCGGCGATTCCCGCATCCGCGGTGCGGCGCGAGAAGAGGTTGTAATACTGGGGAAAGTCGTAGATCAGATGCCGCCCGAGGATGCTCATGTCGCGGGCGGTGGAATAATGGCCCGCCTCGGTCAGACCGTGCATGTTGACGAAATGGGTGTTGCGCATGCCCATCGCGGCGGCGATGGCATTCATGCGGGCGGCCATGGCCTCCTCGGATCCGGCGATGGCAAAGCCGATGGCGGTCGCGGCGTCATTGGCGGATTTGACCGCCGCCGCGCGCAGCAGATAGCGCAGGCGGATCACCTGCCCTTCGCGCAGGCCGAGGCGCGAGGGCGGCTCGGCGGCGGCGGCGGCGGGGATGCGCACCTCGGTATCGAGCGTGATCTCCCCCCGCTGGATCGCCTGGAAGGCGACATAGAGCGTCATCATCTTGGTCAGCGAGGCGGGGTGGAGCGGCGTGTCCGCATTCTCGGCATGGATGACCTCGCCGGTCCGGGCATCCATCACGAAGGCGGCATAGGGGGCCGCCTGCGCCGCCATCGCCAGAACCAGGCCGGCCATGATCGCAAAGGCCAGCCGCATCGGCCGAGTCGGAAACCTGCTCACGATCCGTGTCCCTCTGCCCTGTCCCTCTGCCCCGGAGCGGCGCGGATTCATGTCCCATCGCCTTGTCTCCGACCCGAGCCTAGCATGCCCCCCCGAGTCGAAAAAGCCTTTCCGTGGGGGGAATTGCACAAGGATCTGCCGCCCGCCGCGGCACATCTTGCGGTTCGCCTGCGATTCGACCCCCGCATCTTGATTAAGGCGGAATTGCGGTGGGAATGGGGCCGCAGCCCTGCCGCAACCGGAGAGCGAATCCACCCCGCGGCGCGGCCCGGCGCGGCGCGGGGCCTCAGCCCGCCATCTCCTCGAGCAGGCCCTCCAGTTCGCCCAGATGCGGGATCTCGCGGAATCGCGTGCGGTCCTCGGGCGGGTCGGCGGCCTCGAGCGCCCCAGACGAACCCGGCCGGCACATGCACGCCCCAGCCCCCGGCCGCGATCGCCGGCAGCACATCGGACCTGAGCGAATTGCCGACCATGACCGAGGTCTGCCCCCCGTGACGGGCAAAGATGCGCAGATAGGTGGCTGGCGTCTTGTCCGAGACGATCTCCACCGCGTCGAACAGCTCGCCCAGCCCCGACTGGGCGAGCTTGCGCTCCTGATCGAGAAGGTCGCCCTTGGTGATCAGCACCACCTCGCCATGGCGGCGGGCGGCCTCCACGGCCTCGCGGGCATGGGGCAGCAGCTCGATCGGATGGGCCAGCATCTCGCGCCCCATGGCCAGGATCTCGCCGATGACGGCGGCGGGAACGCGCCCTGCGGTGGCCTCTACCGCGGTCTCGATCATGGACAGGACGAATCCCTTGATGCCGAAGCCATAAAGGCCCAGATTGCGCCGCTCCGCCTCGAGCAGCCGCCGGCGCAGCCCCTCGCCCTCCATATGCGGGGCGAGGAGTTCGGCAAAGCGGTCTTCGGTCATGCGGAAGAACCGCTCGTTGTGCCACAGCGTGTCATCCGCATCGAATCCGATGGTCAGTCGCCTGCCCATGGGCCGGCCCTCCGTCTTTTCTTGCAGGGGTCTGCGTCTTATATTCCGCCCTGCAGGACATCACCGCCGAGACGGACCGCGATCGCCCATGACGGGACTTGCGTATCACATGGCCGCTCCGCCCCGCCACAGCCTCGCCGGGCGCGACGGCGGCACCGGCGTCCAGCTCGAGACGCGCAGCCGCACCCAGCGCCCGCCGCGCTACAAGGTCATCATCCTCAACGACGACTACACGCCGATGGAGTTCGTCGTCCATGTCCTCGAACGCTTCTTCGGGATGAGCCATGCCCAGGCCTTCGACCTGATGCTGACCGTCCACAAGAAGGGCCTTGCGGTGGTGGGCGTCTATTCCTACGAGATCGCCGAGACCAAGGTTGCCCTGGTCATGGATTTCGCGCAGCGGCATCAGCATCCGCTGCAATGCACGATGGAAAAGGAATAGCGGCCTGTCCCGCACCCGCCTTGCCACTGCCCTCGATGGGGGCCTGACCCTGCCGCCGGGCGATGTCCTGGTGCTCCATCCGCCGGCCGCGGCGGATCTGTCCGCTCTGCCGCCCGAACGGGTCCGCATCCACCACAGTCACCGGGCCGAACGCGATGCCTGGGCGGCGGCCGGCTACCGGCTGGAGGACGACCCCGCCCCCGCTGCCGCGGCCCTCGTCTTCGTCCCCCGGGCCAAGGCACTGGCCCATGCGCTGGTGGCGCAGGCGGCGCGTCTGGCGCCGCTCGTCCTCGTCGATGGCCAGCGCGAGGACGGGGTGGATGCGCTCCGGCGCGAGCTGCTGGCCCGCCGCCCCGAGATCGAAGGGATCGCCCAGGGGCATGGGCGGCTGCTGTGGTTCGCGGGCGGCGCGGGCTTCGAGGACTGGGCCTCGGCCGGGCCCCGGCCGGGGGCGGCCGGCTTCTGGACCCAGCCGGGGGTGTTCTCCGCCGACGGCCCCGATCCCGGCTCGCTGCTGCTGGCCAAGGCGCTTCCGGCCCGCCTGCCCGCCCGCATGGCGGATTTCGGCGCGGGGATCGGCGTGCTCTCGCGCGCCATCCTCGCCCGCGAGGGGGTGAGCAGCTCGACCTCCTCGAGGCGGACCGCCTCGCGCTCGACTGTGCGCGGCGCAACATCACCGATCCGCGGGCCCGCTTCCGCTGGGAGGATGTGACAGCCGCGCCGCTCGGCCCCTATGACGGCATCGTCATGAATCCGCCTTTCCATGGGGGGCGGCGCAGCGCCGCACCCGAACGGGGACGGGCCTTCCTGGCCGCCGCGGCCCGCGCCCTGACCCCGCGGGGACAGCTCTGGCTGGTGGCCAATCGCCACCTGCCCTACGAAGGGGCTCTGGCCGGCCTGTTCCGCCACTGGGAGGAGACAGGGGGCGACAGCCGCTACAAGCTTCTCCATGCGCGCGAGCCCCTGACCCCGGCCCCGGCACGCCAGCGCCAGCGCCAGCGCCGCTGACGGGGCGGGATCCGCGGCGGCACGCCGGCTGCGGACTCCTGCGTCTGCGGACTACTGCGGATGGGCGGCGATACAGGCCTGCACCCGCGCCGCCTGAGCCGCCATCAGCTCGGCCTGCCGCTGGCGCAGACTGTCCAGCTTGCGCTGCTCCTCGGCCAGGTCCACGGCGCGCGGGCGCTCGACATCGAGGACCTCGGTGCGCTCGCAGCGCTGCAGGCCGGTGCTGCCATCCGCGCGCGTGACGGGGCAGAAATCGGGTCGCACGCGGATCTGTTGCGTCTCCTCGAGGGCATAGCCGCGCTGCAGATTGCCCTCCGTCTCGCGGATCAGCGATTCGACGATGCGCAGCTCGCGCAGGCCCTGGTTGATGCAGGCCTCCCGCGGGGATTCGCAGGCGGCCAGGCCCAGCGCCGCACACAGGATCAGGGGGACAGGGACGCGCATCGTCAGCCTCCGCATTTGCGCCCCGACATAGCCCCCTGCGCGCGGGCGGCAAAGGGTGCTAGGGCTGCTATCCGATAGCAGGACAGAATGCCGACAGGGGAGAGGCGCGATGGATCCGATGGCGGATGGGGCGATGGCCGAACAGAAGGCCCGGGCGGCGGCCTGGTTCGAACAGCTCCGCGACCGCATCATCGCCGCGGTCGAGACGCTGGAGGAGGGTCCGGCCGCCGGCGCCGACGGAATCGCCCCCGGCCGCTTCGCCCTGCGCCGGACGCGCCGCCACGCCCCAGAGGGCGAGGATGCGGGCGGCGGCACCATGGCCCTGCTCAGGGGCGGGCGCGTGGTGGAGAAGATGGGCATCGGCGTCTCGACCGTGCATGGCCGGCTCGGGGCGGCAGCCCAGGCGGCGATGGCCGCCCGCGTGCCCGGCGTGGCAGAGGATGCGCGCTTCTGGGCCTCGGGGATCAGCCTCGTCTGCCATCCGCGCAATCCCCATGTCCCGGCCGTCCATCTCAACACGCGGATGTTCTGGACGCCCTCGGCCTGGTGGTTCGGCGGCGGCACCGATCTCAACCCGGCGATCGAATATCCCGAGGACACGGCCCATTTCCACGCCACGCTGCGCGCAGCCCTGGCCCCCTGGCCGGGGGAATACGACCGGCAGAAGGCCTGGGCGGATGACTATTTCTTCATCCCCCATCGCGGACGGGCGCGGGGCGTGGGGGGGATCTTCCTCGATGATCGCAACAGCGGCGACTGGGAGGCGGATTTCGCCCTGATCCGCGCCATCGGCGAGGCCTTCCTGCCGGCCTGGCTGCCGCTGGCGCAGGCGCGCGCCGCCCAGCCCTGGGACGAGGCCGACCGCACCCGCCAGCTCGTCCATCGCGGCCTCTATGCCGAATTCAACCTCGTCTGGGACCGGGGGACGAAATTCGGCCTCGCCTCGGGTCATGACGCCGAGGCGGTGCTGATGAGCCTGCCGCCCCTGGCGATGTGGCCCTGAGGGCGCGGCGGGGCTCCGGGGGGGATGACAGCCCCCGGTTGGAGCGGGCCGCCGCGGGCGGGGGCCAGAGCGGGGGCCAGAGCGGGGGCCAGAGCGGGGGCCGGGGCGGGTGTTGCGCGAATCGCCCCCGCAGCGCGCGTTGCGCGAAGACTTTCTTAACCCTCCCCGTGCCAGAGCGGCCGCAACCCGCAACAGACCCCGAACCGGATCCCGCCCATGGCCCCCGATGATGTCCTCGACTGCCCTCCTCTTCGCCCCCGAACGCCTCCCCCCGGCCCGCCATGCCCTCCTCTCCGCCCTCTGGGACCGCCTCCAGGCCTTCGCCGCCGACAGACCCGATGCCAGAGAACTCGCCCATCAGGCCCTCTGGCGCGCCGCCCATATCGCCGCCTCCCCCAGCTCCGATCAGGCCCTCGCCGCCACCTGCACCCAGGAACTCCACCGCTTCCTCGATGCCTTCCTCGCCCTCAACTGGAACCTCTTCCCCCGCTCCAGACCCGAACCCCTCAGACCCCTCGGCTTCCGCATCCTCCCCGCCTGCCTCCGCCGCAAACCCCCCGCACGCCTCAACCCCACCAAACTGCCCCTCATCCGAACCCGCAGCCGAACACAGGCCCGGCAGGGCTCCGGGCCGGATGGGTCAGAGCCGCGCCATCTGGCGCAGCGCCGCCTCGAGGGCGTCCCGGCCGCCCGGCTTCCAGCCCAGGGCGCGCAGGCGCGTGCAGTCCATCACGGCCGGGCGGGCGGTGCTGCGCTCGGGCAGGGGTCCCTGCACCCCCGCGATCCGCGACCAGGCGGCCAGCAGGTCGTGCCGGTCGAGCAGCAGGTCCGAGCAGTTGAACGCCCCCGCCCTGTCCTGACCGAGCAGCCGCATCACCGCATCGGCGACATCGGCGCCATGCACTTCGGTGCCGCAGGCGGGGGGCAGCGCCGTGCCGGCGGCAAAGGCGGCGAACAGATCGGCCCATTTGTGCTGCTGTCCCGGCGCCGGGGGGCCGTAGACGCCCGTGGCCCGGAGCGAGGCGCCTCCCTGATCATGCAGGGCCGCCTCGGCCGCCAGCTTGACCTGCCCGTAGAGAGTCGGAGGGGCGAGCGGGCGATCCTCCGTCAGCGCTGCGCCCTCGGGCAGGCCGTCATAGACCGCGCGGGAGGAGAGGAACACGATCCGCCGTCCCCGCGCCTCCTGCCACAGCCGCAGCGTGCCGTCGCGGTTGAGGCGCAGAAAGCGCTCCGGGTCGTCCCCCTCGCCGCCGCGGTAGCGCCCGGGCAGATGGGCAAAGGCGCAATGGACGAGGGCATCGCAGCCGGCCAGCGGGGCGGGCTCGCCCAGCCGCCAATCCCGCGCCTCGCCGCCCCAGGGCGACGGCCTCCCGAGGGCGACGAGCGCATGCCCGTCGGCGATCAGCCGCTGCGCGATGAACTGCCCCACCAGGCCCGATGCTCCCGTCAGGGCGACGCGCATTCACCGCGTCTCCGGCGGTGGGGGCAGGCTGGACAGATCCGGCAGGGGGCCGTCGCCGGCATGGGCGCGCCAGAGATCGATCAGCACGCGCAGCCGGTCGGCCTTGGCATGATCGGTCCAGGGTTTCTCGTACTGGTAATGGAGGACCCGCACCTGCTCCCAGCTCCACAGCCGGGGCAGGTTCAGCCAGACATATTGCAGCAGGTTGTCGAAGACCGGCAGGCCGTGCCAGTCCGGGAAGGCCGCCTGAAGGAAGGTCTGGTCGGTGCGGGGCCAGTAGGCGCCGGGGCTGTCGAGCCGCGCGAGGAGGCGCTCGAAGGTGGTCTGCGAGGGGCGGGCGGTGAAGACGCCCGAATTCATGCGGTGGAAATCGGCCAGGCTCTCATAGACATTCGGGGCGGCGCAGAGCTCGGGATAGTCGAACAGCCGGTCGATGTTGCGCAGCACCAGCGTATCGGCATCGAGGAACACCACGCGGTCATGGGGCAACTGCCACAGCCGCAGCTTGGCGAAATTGTCGAGCGGCGTGTGGAACGGGGGCTTTGTGCCCTTCGTGAAGGGGTTGAGCCCGTGGATGCGGTCCTTCGCATGGGCGGTGTTGAAGGCGTCCGATGTGGGCAGCAGCTCCACCGCATGAAGCTGGGCGCCGCGGGCCTCGAGGGCGCGCAGGGCGCTCTCGGGCACTCCGCCGGTATGCATGACGACGAGCTCGGCCTCAGTCCCCGTCTCGCGGAGGGATCGCAGCAGGGCCCCTGCGCCGATGGCGAAATCGGCATTGGTGACGAGGGTGACGAAGGCGCGGCGGAGTCCCGCCTGCCCATGGCCGGGCCGGGGCGGGGGCGGCGGGGGATTGCGCGGGGCTGCGGGGGTTTCGCTCACCGGGCCGTGTCCCCCGGTCGCAGCAGGCGGGCCACGATGCGCCGTGTGAGCGGGGCCAGGACCAGCACTGTCGGAAAGGCGACGGCCCAGCTCGACAGCCAGGCCCCCATCCAGGCGCGGACCAGGCCTTCGGCCAGGCCCAGCGCCCGCAGGGTGGCGATGCCCGAGACGATCAGCGACATCATCCCGGACAGGATCAGGCCGAACAGCAGCGGGGCGAACCGGGCAGGCAGCATGGGCTCAGGAGGCCGGACGCAGCGCGCGGCGCTCGGGGTCACGGTCGAGGCGTTCGGCGATCTCGCGGGTCCAGGCGCTGACGGCCGGCACGCGGGAGCGGTCGATGCGGTGGGCGAACTTGCGGGCCACGTCCACCACTTCGGACAGCAGTCCCTCCTCGAGCCGGATGGGATCGAGCCCGAGCGCCAGGAACTGGTCGTTCTTCACGATCAGATCGTTCTCATCGGCTTCCTTGCGGGGATTGGGCAGGAAGGCGATGCGGGCGCCGGTCAGGCGGGAGACGATCTCGGCCAGGTCGCGGACGCGGTGCGTCTCGGTCATCTGGTTGAAGATGCGCACCCGGTCCCCGGCCTTGGGCGGATCGCCGAGGGCGAGCTCGATGCAGCGCACCGAATCCTGGATATGGATGAAGGCGCGGGTCTGTCCGCCGGTGCCGTGGACGGTGAGGGGGTAACCGATCGCCGCCTGGATCAGGAAGCGGTTGAGGACGGTGCCGTAATCGCCGTCGTAGTCGAATCGGTTGACCAGCTGGGGATGCCGCCGGGTCTGGTCGGTATGGGTGCCCCAGACGATGCCCTGATGCAGGTCGGTGATGCGCAGCCCGTCGTTCTGGGCGTAGAACTGGAACAGGATCTGATCCAGGCTCTTGGTCATGTGATAGACCGAGCCGGGCCGCGTCGGATAGAGGATCTGCTGGGCCTGCGGGCCGTTCGGGGTGTCGATGGTGACATCGAGATAGCCTTCCGGGATCGGCGCGCCGATCGAGGAATAGCCATAGACTCCCATGGTCCCCAGATGGATCAGATGCGCGTCGATTCCCGTCTCGACCAGCGCGGCCAGCAGGTTGTGCGTGGCATTGACGTTGTTGTTGACGGTATAGACCTTGTGCCGGTCAGTCTTCATGGAATAGGGCGCCGCGCGCTGCTCGGCGAAATGGATCACGGCATCGGGCCTGTGTTCCCGAAGCCACTGCTTGAGCCGCTCGTATTCCTTGGCGACATCGAGCAGATGGAAGCGCAGGCTGCGTCCGGTGACCTCGCGCCAGATGCGGCAGCGTTCCTGGATCGAATCCATGGGGGTGAGCGACTGGACGCCCAGCTCCGTGTCGATCCAGCGGCGGGAGAGATTGTCCACGATATGGATCTCGTGGCCCTTCTCGGACAGATGCAGGCAGGTGGGCCAGCCCACGAAGCCGTCGCCGCCCAGGATCGCGATCTTCATGGAGCCTCTCCGTGGCCGTCCCGTCACGCGCGCCTCCCTAGCCGATCTGCAGGCACCCGTCTACCGTCCTGCCTTTCAGGGACGGAAGGTCAGCGCCGTTTGTCCCGGCCCGGGCTCGAGGGCGCTGTCCAGCTCGGCGGCGAAGGCCCCGGCCAGGGGGGGCGGATCGCCCGGGGCTCCCGGCGCATCGTCCTCGATCGTCAGGCGCAGCGCCCCGTCTCCGCATCCGTCCGCGGGGCGGAGGCTGAGACGCAGATGCAGCGCCGCGCCCCCGGCACGGTCGGCGGCCCCGGTCATCAGCTCGTTGACCAGCAGCCCCAGGGGAGCGGCCCGGCGGGCCGGCAGCCGAAGGGGGCTCACCGCCGTCTCCACCTCGACCGTCACGGCGGGCCCCTGCATCCGGGCCAGGCTCTGGGCCAGGCTGCGCAGATAGGCGGCCGCATCGAGCCCTCCGTCGCCGGCCCCCTCGATCTGGCGGTAGAGCAGGCTCATCACCTCCACCCGGCCCTGCAGCCGGCGGAGCGGCGCCCGTGCGGCCGGGTCCGCCGCGCGCGCCTCCATCGCCATTATGGCCGAGAGAACGGCAAAGCTGTTCATCACCCGGTGGCTCAGCTCTTCATTGCGGCGGCGCAGGGCTTCGGCCTCGGTCTCCTCGGCGAAGGCGAGCGCGAGACAGCCCGCCTCACCGGTCGGCACGACCCGACCCGACAGCCGACGTCCCCCGATGCAGAGGGTGAAGCGCTGCGCCTCTCCGCTGCGCGCCGTCTCGCCGCAGGCGGCCAGCCAGTCCCCCTCGGCCCCCGCCTCGCGCAGCAGATCGCCGAGGAGGCCTTTCTCGGCCGGCACAAGGCCCGTCGCCGTTGCAAGGCGCCCCCCCACGCGCAGCAGCCGCAGATCGCTCGGCCTGCCCGCTTCGTCATGCAGGAGCTGACCGAGACAGAGGGCGCCGTCGGCCAGCGCCTCGAGAGCAGCGAAGAGGCGGTCGTCAGGGCCGGTCGGATGGCGTGCGATGAACATGCGTCGGGTCCTTCCCAGCCTTGGGCCGCAGGGTTTCTCCCCGGTTTCAGGCTATCAGGCCCCTTCGCAGGCGCCAATGCCGGATCCGGAGGCAGCGGCGGAAACCCGCGCCCCCAGGGGCGTGCAGGAGGACAGGCCGGGCCCCAATCGGACCAGATCCGTCGCGCGCCGCCCCGCGATCCGGGCCAGATCCTCGCGCCCGATCAGCCGGGCGGGGATCGTGACCGCCGCGCGCAAGGCCGTCTCCTCGCCGAGGCCGAGCCGGACAAGCCGCGCCACGCCTTCGGCCATCACCAGATGCGCCCCGGCCAGATGGCCCTCCGCGTTGACCAGCCGCCCGGCCTCGAGCCGGATCTCCTGGTCATAGAGACGAAAGCGGTCCGGTCCGCCGACCGTGGGCATGGCATCGGAGACGAGGAAGGTCAGGTCCGGGGCGGGCCGGGCGCGGAAGGCCAGCGGAATCACCGGATCGGCGACATGGATGCCATCGGCGATCAGCCCCGCCGGAACCGTCGAGGCCAGGGCCGCCCCCACCATCCCCGGCGCACGATGCGACAGGGGCGACATTGCGTTGAACAGATGCGTGAAGGCCCCTGCCCCTTCGGCCAGGGCTGCCTGCACCTGCGGGAAACCGGCATCCGAATGGCCGAGCGAGACGACAGCCCTCATCGCCACGAGTTCGGCCACCTGCCCCGGCGCGACGGCCTCGGGGGCGAGCGTGATCATCACCGTCACGCCGCCCGCGCGCAGGCGCCGGACCAGATCGATCATGCGTCTGTCGAGCGGCCGGATGAAGCGTGCGGCATGGGTGCCGCGCCGGGCCGGGCTGATATGAGGCCCTTCCAGATGCAATCCCAGAAGCTCTTCGCGCCCTCTTGCCGCCAGAGCCGCCTGCGCCGCGCGCTCGGCCTGCTCGGGCGCATCGGTGATGAGCGTGGGCAGGATCGCGACCGTGCCGAGGGGCGGTGAGCGGCGGCGATCGCCGCCATGCCGGCAGCCGTCGGATCGGCATTGAGCAGCACCCCCCCCCGCATTCACCTGCAGATCGACGAAACCGGGAGAGAGGGTTCCGGTCATCCGTTTCGCCCCCATCCGGGGATCGAAGGGGGCAAGGTCGGCCACGCGCCCGTCCTCGATCCGCAGGGCAAGCCCCTCCTGCAGCCGTTCGCCGTCGAAGATCCGGTCCGGGGCGATCCAGGGCATCGACCGCGCCCCTCAGACCGTCCGCGTGACCTTGGAGAGGGCGCGCGGCGCATCGGGGTCCTGCCCGCGGGCCAGCGCCGCTTCGCGGATCACCGGATAGAGCAGGCACAGCAGCAGCGCCGCCGCGGCCGCCGGCGTGAGTCCCCCGGCGCCGATGGCATCGGGCGACAGACGGTGCACCGCGGCCCCCTCCTGCGTCAGCCTCTCGGCGGCGATGCGCAGGCTGCCAGCGGTGCCGGGCGCCCCGGTCTCGAGCAGCAGCGCCGTCAACCCCCCTGCGGCAAGCTGGAGCGGGCCATGCAGCACCTCGGCCGCCGAATGCGCCTCGGCATGCAGGGCGCAGCACTCCTTGATCTTGAGCGCCGTCTCCTGCGCGGCGCCATAGCCGGTGTCGCGCCCCAGGACATAGACGCTCCGCGCGCCGGCCAGCGCATCGACCAGACGGGCCGCCCCGGGCAGGACCCGCCCTTCGGCCCGGCGGACGGCCTCGGCGGCGGCGCGGGCCCGCGGCGCATAGGCAGGGGCCAGCGCGCCGATCAGCGCTGTTCCCGCACCGATCGCGGCGACGACACTCTTGGTGGCGGGGATGGCGTGTTCCTCTCCGGCCAGCAGCGGCAGGCGAAGATCGGCTTCCCGCTCGAGCGGGGAGCCATCGACATTCGTCAGCGCCACGACCCGTGCCCCCCCGGCCCGCGCCCCGCGGGCGGACAGGACGAGATCCTCGCTGGCCCCGGATTGCGACAGGGCCAGCACCAGCGTATCCGCAAGCCGCAGACCGCGCCCGAGGGAGAACACCGACGGCGGCAGCGAGGTGCAGGGCAGCCCCGTCTCGCGCATTGCCTCGTAGGCCAGCACCGTGGCCGCGGCGTCCGAGGATCCCCGGGCCAGCGTATGGAGGGCCCTGAAGGCCCCCTCCGGCGGGGGAACGGTCTGACACGAGGCGCGGGCGAAGGCAGCCGGGGCCTCGGCGGCCTCGCGCGCCATCAGGGCACCGGGAGAGGGAGCGGCGGGCATGCAGCCTCCATGACAGGGCGGAGGAGGTATCCTCCTATCGCATCCCGCAGGCCCCGGGTCGAGCGGTCAGACCGTCTCCGCCACCGGCAGACCCGCCTCGCGGAAGAGCTGCCGCAGATCCCCCTCGGGCCGCGCCCCGACATGCGAGATGACCTCGGCCGCGGCCAGGCAGCCCATCCGCCCGGCAGTCTCCAGCGGCATCCCATGGATCAAGCCGTAGAGAAAGCCCGCCGCGAACAGATCGCCGGCGCCGGTCGCATCCACGGGGGTCAGGCGGCGCACGGGAACCACGACGCGCTCCTCTCCGCGGATCAGGATCACCTCGTCGCCCGAGCGGGTGCAGACCACCAGGCCGCAATCCTGCGCGGCCCGCCTCAATGCCTCGGCAAGCCCGCATTCATAAAGCGATTCCCATTCGTGCTGGTTGCCGATGACATAGTCGAGCTCGCGCACGAGGCGGCGGAAATCGGCCCGGTGGCGGTCCACGCAGAAGGGATCCGACAGCGCGATCCCGGCCATCCCGCCCGATCTGCGGGTCAGCCGCGCCGCCGTTTCGAAGGCGGCCTTTCCGGCCGGCCGGTCATAGAGATAGCCTTCGAGGAGCAGGATCGCCGCCGCACCGGCCACGTCCGCGCGCACATCCTCCGGGCCCAGCTCCGCGGAGATGCCGAGATAGGTGTTCATGCTCCGCTCTCCATCCGGAGAGAAGAAGATCATCGAACGCGAGGTCGGCAGGTCACGGTCGGCGGGGCCTGCCCCGGCCGGATTGCCGTCGGCCGGCATCGCTGCGGGCACGGGGGGATTGGCGAAGACGGTTCCCTCTTCAGCCATCGCCCCGGCATAGAAGCGCCCGAGCGCGTCATCGCGCACCCGGCCGATGAAGGCCGTGCGCAGACCGAGATTGCCGCAGCCGGCCATGGTGTTGGCCACCGATCCGCCGGGAACCTGCCGGGGCGCCTCCATGGCGGCATAGAGCGCCTCGGCACGGTCGCGCTCGATGAGCTGCATGATGCCCTTGGCGATGCCCATCCGGTCGAGGAAGGCATCGTCGGCAGGGGCGATGACATCGACGATGGCATTGCCGATGCCGACGACCTGAAAGCGGGGAGCGGTCATGAGGGTGTCTTGTCCTCGAAGGTGCAGAGATCGCGGATGAGACAGACCGGGCATCTGGGACGCCGCGCGAGACAGACATAACGCCCGTGCAGGATCAGCCAGTGATGGGACAGGGTCTGATATTCCACCGGCACATGGTTCTCGAGCGCCCGCTCCACCGCCACGACATCGGCGCCGAGCGCGATGCCGGTGCGGTTGGCGACGCGGAAGACATGGGTATCCACGGGCTGCGCGGGATGCCCCCACCACATGTTGAGCACGACATTCGCGGTCTTGCGCCCCACCCCCGGCAGCGCCTCGAGCGCCGCGCGCGAGGAGGGCACCTCGCCCCCATGCCGCTCGATCAGCAGGCGCGACAAAGCGATGATGTTGCGGGCCTTGGCCCGGTAAAGGCCGATGGTGCGGATATGAGCCACGAGCCCCTCCTCGCCCAGCGCGAGCATCTTGGCCGGCGTGTCGGCCACCGGCCAGAGCGTGCGCGTCGCCCGGTTGACGCCGGCATCGGTGGCCTGGGCCGACAGGACCACCGCGACAAGAAGGGTAAAGGCGTTCACATGCTCGAGCTCCCCCTTCGGATGGGGGTTGGCGGCCTTCAGCCGGGCGAAGACCTCCTGTTCCTCGGCATAGGTGAGCTGGCGTGGCATGGCCCGCCCCTCATGCCTGTCCGGAGCCTGGGGAGCAAGCGGGTGTCGCCGTTGCGCAGGATCCGGGTCGCGCAGCAGCCGAACAGGGCCTAGGACAGGGCCATGGACCAGGAACCCTATCATTACGGCGTCGTGCGCCGGGCCATCGAACTGATCGACGCGGCGGGGCCGCGCCTGACCCTGCCCGATCTCGCCCGGGCGATGGGAATGGGCGAGGCCCATCTGCATCGCGTCTTTTCGGCCTGGGCGGGGATCTCGCCCAAGCGGCTCGCCCAGTATCTCGCGCTCGGCCATGCCAGGACGCTGCTGGCCGAACGACGCGCCCTGCTCGATGTCGCGCAGACGGTCGGACTGTCGGGGCCCTCGCGCCTGCACGACCTCTTCATCACCTGGGAGGCGATGACACCGGGACGCTGGGCCGCAGGGGGCGAAGGCCTGACCCTGCGCGAAGGGCTGTTCGAATCCCCCTTCGGGCCGGTCCTCGCCATGGCCACGGACAAGGGCCTCTGCGGCCTCGCCTTCACGGCCGAGACAGGCGAAGCGGCCGCGCGCGAGGATCTGCTTGCCCGGTGGCCCCGGGCGCGGATCCGCCGCGATGAGGGGGCCCTCCGCCCCTGGGTAGAGGCCGCCTTCGGCAGGGGCGGACCGGCGCATGTCCATGCGATCGGGGCGCCATTCCAGATCAAGGTCTGGGAGGCGCTCCTGGCCATCCCCTCGGGGCAGGTCACGACCTATGGCGCAATCGCGGGGGCGGTCGGGCGGCCGCGAGCGGTGCGCGCCGTGGGAACGGCGGTGGGACGCAATCCCGTCGCCTGGCTCATCCCCTGTCACCGCGCACTGCGGGCCACAGGGGCGCTCGGAGGCTATCGCTGGGGTCTTCCGGTCAAGCGCGCCATGCTGGCCTGGGAGGCGGCGCAGCAGCCGGAATGCCGCGAGGCATCCCCCTGACGGGCGTCCAGAGCAGCCGGAACTGCTTCGACAGGCGGACGTTATGGCATATCAGCCGAACTCCGGCGATAGAGGCCATGGCGGGCGCCCAGCGCCCGAACGGAAGGAAGACCGCATGACATTCGCACGATTCACCCTCTCGCTCTCGGCGATCTCGGTTCTTGGGCTCGCTGCCTGTCAGGCTCCGCTGCCGGGGCAGACGACAGAGAACACCCGGACCGGGGCGCTGGTCGGCGCCGGCCTCGGGGCGCTGGTCGGCGCAGCAACAGCCGACAACGATGATGAACGCCTGCGCCAGGCGGCCATCGGCGCGGCGCTCGGGGCCGGTGCCGGAGCAGTGGTGGGCAATCAGCTCGACCGGCAGGAAGCGGAGCTGCGCGCCCAGCTCGGCAGCAATGTCGGGCTGGTGAACACCGGCAACCAGCTCATCGTGACCCTACCGAACGACATCCTCTTCGCGACCGATTCGGCCGCCCTGACGCCGACGCTGCAGAACGATCTGCGCGCGGTTGCGGCCTCGCTCAACCGCTATCCGAACACGACCGTCAATGTCATCGGCCATGCCGACAGCACGGGGCCGGCCGCCTACAACCAGAATCTGTCCGAACAGCGGGCCCGTGCCGTGGCGAATGTCCTCATCTCGGCCGGGGTGGACCCCAGGCGGATCAATGTCATCGGCCGCGGCGAGGATGCCCCGATCGCCTCGAACCAGACCCCGGAAGGACGCCAGGCGAACCGCCGGGTCGAGATCGTCATCACCCCGCGCTGAGCGCCAGCGCAAGACGACCGAGGGCCGCCGGATCGCTCCGGCGGCCCTTTTTTCTTGCCCCCTTTCCGGGGGGAGCCCGGAAGCAGGATCCTCAGTGCAGGCGCTGGGCCACGATGTCGATGGATTCGTCGATCAGACGGGCGGCGTCGGCATCGGTCATCTGCGCGGCCAGCACTTCCTGGGCGGCGGCAACGGCAATGGCGGCCGCACGATCGCGCACATCACGCAGGGCCCGGGCTTCGGCCGCAGCGATCTGCTCTTCGGCCGAGGCGATGCGACGGGCCACCGCCCTTTCGGCATCCTCGCGGGCCTGGGCCGCCATGCGCTGGGCCTCTTCGCGCGCCTGGGCGACGATGCGGGCGCTCTGCTCGGCCATTTCCTGGCGCTTGCGGTCGAAGGAGGCCAGAAGCGCCTGGGCCTCCTCGCGCAGGGCGCGGGCTTCGGCCAGCTCGGCGCGGATCGCCTCGGCACGCCGGTCCAGCATCCCCGCGATGAGCGAGGGGACGCGGAAATACAGCAGGATGCCGACGAAGACGACAAAGGCCAGCAACACCACGAAATCGGTATTGCGGAGAGAAAAGAAGCCGTAATCGCCCGTCGCTGCCGCGGCCGGCGCTGCGGCGAGGATCAGGGTCGGCGTCAGGAGCCGGGTCATGCGATCCCTCCCATGCGGCGCGCAACGGCCTGGTCGATGGCCCCCTCGTCCACCCGCCCGCCCAGAGCGGCGACGACCGCACGGGCCACGTCGCGAGCGACAGCCTCGATATTGGCGGCGGCCTCACGCTCGATCTCGGCCAGGGCACGGGCGCTCTCGGCGGATTTCGCCTCGATACGCCGGTCGGCCTCGGCCAGGGCAGCGTCCAGCTCGGCCTGGATCTGCGCGCGGGTCTCTGCGGCAATGCGCGAGGCTTCGGCCCGCGCGTCGGCCAGGGCCTTGTCATGGGCGGCCTGCGCCTCCGCGGCCTCGGCGCGCAGCCGCTCGGCAGCGGCCAGATCGCCTTCGATGGCGCCGCGCCGCGCCTCGAGCGTGCCGGACAGGCGGGGCATCGCCACGCGTGTCACGATTGCCCAGATCGCCACCAGCGCGATGACGAGCCAGAAGATCAGGTTGTCGAAATATTCAGGGTTGAGCTGAGGCATCCCTGCCGAGGCCTCGGCTTCGGCATGCGTCAGCGTGCCATGCGCGTCGTCACCGGCCGGGTCCACGGCCGCAACGGCCGGATCGGTTGCCGCGCCGTGCTGGGCGTCCTCTTCCATCGCTCCCTCCGTGGGCATTCGGTCGGCGCCCCGGCGACGCCATGCAGCGGGCCGGGGCGATCGGCGTTGCTGCGGATCGGGCGCTCAGACCGCGAACATCAGCAGCAGCGACACGAGGAAGGCGAAGATGCCCGAGCGCTTTCGGCGAAGGCCAGACCGATGAACAGGGGTCGCCGTCTGCGAGGCGGCGGCCGAGGGGTTGCGCAGCGCACCGGCGAGGAAGTTGCCGGCAACATGGCCCACCCCGATGGCGGCCGCGCCCGAACCGATGGCGGCGAGGCCTGCGCCGACGAACTGACCCATATCCGCGATGTTGCCTTCCATGTCCCTTGCTCCTTTGGAAACGGGGTGGGACCCGGCCGTCAGTGGCCGGGATGCAGAGCGTCCTTCAGATAGACGCAGGTGAGAATGGTGAAGACGTAGGCCTGGATCGCCGCAACCAGCACCTCGAGCCCGTAGATCGCGGTGATCGCGAGGACGGAGACGGGCGAGATCAGGGCGATCGCCGCAAAGCCCGCAAAGACCTTCATCACCGCATGGCCGGCCATGATGTTGCCGGCAAGACGGATCGAGTGACTGACGGGGCGCACGAAATAGGAGATCAGCTCGATCACGGCGATGATCGGGCGCAGGATCAGCGGGCTGTCCGTCATCCAGAAGAGCCCGAGGAACTTCACCCCGTGGAGGACAAAGCCGAGCACGGTGACAGCGATGAACACCCCGAAACCCATGATCGCCGTCACCGCGATATGCGAAGTCGCGGTGAAGGAGGTCGGGATCAGGCCGATGAAGTTGACGAACAGGATGAACAGGAACAGCGTGAAGATGTAGGGGAAGTAGCGCAGACCTTCACGGCCCGCGACATCCTCCACCATCTTGTGGATGAAGCCGTAGAGCAGCTCGGCCACGGACTGCAGCCGGGAGGGAACGACAGCCCGCCGCGCCGTCCCCAGCACGAAGAGACCGGCAATCGCCGCGACGGCAATGGCGATCCACAGCGTCGCATTGGTGATGGTGTACCAGTGGACCGGATCGCCCGCCTCGCCGAAGAGGGGGCGGACGATGAACTGGTCGAGAGGATGGAAGGTCAGGCCGCCTTCCTGCCCATGTCCCGCTTCGGCTGCCACCGGCTCAGTCCCCCTTTCCCCGCGAGGCTTCGGCCTCGCGCTTGCGCTGCACCTCCTGAGCCGAACGCAGCATGGTGCGCACACCCGCCGCGAGGCCCAGGAAGATGAAGATCACCAGGAAGATCGGGGAAGTCCCGAACACCCAGTCGACCCCGTATCCCATCCCGAAACCGATCATCAGACCGGCCACGAGCTCGATCACCATTCGCCAGGCGAGCTGCGCCTGCGAATAATGTTCCTCCTGATGGGGCCGGTCCTCCACCGCGCGGGCCTTTGCCAGCCGCTCCCCGAGCGCACGCAGACGCTCATCATCGGATGGCCGGTCGGACTCGGGCAAGGCCGTGATCCCCTCAGAAGGGCTGGCGGCGTGCTAGGGGAGGGCAGGCGCGGAGTCAAGGCGCAGATCGGATCCCGCAAGCCCCTGTCTTTCCTGACATCCTGCAATCCCCTGTGACGCTCCCGCCGCGGCCGGGCCGCAGAACGACATTCAACCGTCCTGTTGAGCGATCCCCGTCGGACGGTTGACCTCTGCCCGGGGCAGGGCCCAGAAGGCGGGCATGGCAGCCCTTCTCGACGCCGTCTTTGCCGCCCTGGCCGACCCCACCCGGCGCAGCATCCTGCGGCTGCTGCTCGAGGACGACATGGCGGTGACGGATGTGGCCTCGGCCTTTCCCATCAGCCTGGCGGCCGTCTCGCGGCATCTTCAGGTCCTTGCCGAGGCCGGCCTGATCCAGCAGGAACGCCGCGGCCGCATCACCTGGTGCAAGCTCGACCCCGACGGCCTGCGCGAGGCCGGCGCCTTCCTGGCCGGCTTCGGGGTGCTGGAATCGGTGGATCTGGACGCCTTCGAACGGTTCCTGGCCGCCGAACTCGAGGCGCCCCCCCCCCGATTGAGCCGCCCCGGCCGCCCTCAGCCCGTCCAGCCCCTGGCCCCCTCCTTCAGCAGCCGCGACGCCGCCTGCACCTTGGGCGAACGATGCAGGTCCACATGGGTCACGAGCCAGAGCGGCACCGCCCAGTCGGGCCGATGCGGCAGGACCTCCTGCAGACAGGACCGCGCGGCACTGTCCTGGAGCGAGGCAAAGCCGATCCCGGCTCCGCCGCAGATCGCCTCCAGCATGGCCGGATCGCCCGATGTGCGAAAGGCGATCCGCCCCGGAGCCAGAGCCTCGATCCAGTGGTTGAAGGGGGCGCGCCCCCCGTCCCCATCCAGACCGACAAAACGGTGCGCGGCAAGCTCCGCCTCATCCTTCGGTCGGCCGTGGCGGTCGAGATATTCCTTCGCCGCGACGAGATGGAAGCGGATCCGCGCGAGCGGCTGGACCACATTGTCCGGCTGGGCCGGGGGATCGATCCCGGCGCGGATGGCGATATGGGCCTCTCCGGATTCGAGGCGGAACAGCCGCTCGGCGGCCAGAAGGCGGACCGTGAGGCCGGGATTGCGGTCCTGGAACTCGGCCAGAAGCGGGGCCAGGCGAGGCACCAGCGAGGGCAGCGCCGTGACCACGAGCTCGCCCGTGGCCTCCTGGCCCTTGATGCGCACCGCCATCTGCGAAAAGCCGTCATCGACCCTCGCCGCCACACGCAGAAGCTCCTGCCCGGCCTCCGTAGGCGTGTAGCCGCGTGCGTGGCGCTGGAACAGCCTCACGCCGAGCCGCCCTTCGAGGGCATCCACATGGCGGATGACCGTGGCATGATGCACGCCCAGAACCTCGGCCGCCGCCGAGACGGTGCCGAGGCGCGCCACCTGATAGGCTGTGCGGATCTCGTCCCAGCTCATCGGAAGCGGTTCATCCCGTGCCCGCCCGTCATGGCTGCGCCATCACCGCTGCCGCCGGGCTGTCCGTCTCCTCGCCCTCGCCCAGAGCGGCCTGCGCCGCACGAAAGCGCGCCACCGCATCCCCCTCCACCCCGGCCGCTTCCCATTCGGCGCGCAGCATCCGTCGTTCCTCCTCGATGAGGTGTAGAGGATCGGTGATGCGCGGACCATTCCCCCGCAGATGGTCCATGAGGCGGTGGGAATGCAGGATGGTCGGGCGGGCATCGAGCGGCTCCCAGGCGTCCAGAAGGGTCACCCGGCGCAGGTTGAACTCGGGCGGCAGGACATAGAAGCGCACCCGCTCGTCGGTCCAGAGCAGATCCTTGAGCACTGTCTGGTCGCGTCTTGCCCCCGTCTGGCGATAGCGGCGGGCCCATTCGGCCAGAAAGGCCATCATCGCAGGCGAACGCCGATAGAGCACAACGCCCGAATTGAGCTGCGGGAAGGCATAGGGCGTCCGTTCCGTCACCCCTTCGCGAATCAGCCGCGAGGCGCGGCGGACGTCATGGGCCATCGCGAGGTCGAAGCGCAGGGCGATATCGAAGAGATCGCCCAGCGGCCCCAGGACCAGCGTGTCGGCATCGAGGAACAGCGTGCGCCCGAAGCGCGTGCGCGCCATGCAGTCGAGCTTGGATCGCGGATGGGGGTCCGGGATCGGATGGATCCGGTCGAACAGCCCGGCGGGCACGGCATCGGGCCGATCGGTATAGAGATCGCGCGCAAGGCCCGGTTCATGCCGGGCGAGCGACCGGGCCGACGCCAGCGCGAGGTCGAGATAGTCCGGACCGGTCGCCACCCAGATCGCGCCGCGGTCATCCGTCATGCTGCCCCCCTCTCGCATCCGCAGAATGCGGCGGAAGGGCCCTCGGGGCAAGAGGCTCGCCTTGCGCCGGGCCGATGCAGGCTTACGGGGGGGCACCATGACGGATCCGCTCCTGCTGCCCGGCCCCCTCGTAACGACCGACTGGCTTGCCCGCCGGATCGGGCTGCCGGGCCTTGTGGTGGTGGATGCCTCCTGGCATCTGCCCGATGCGGGGCGCGATGCCGAGGCCGAGTTCCGGCACGCCCATATCCCCGGCGCCCGGCGCATGGATCTCGATGCCGTGGCCGACCCGGACAGCCCCCTGCCCCACATGGCGCCGCCGCCGCCGATTTTCGAGGCCTGGGCGCGGGCCGAGGGAATCGGGCAAGGCAGCACGGTGATCTGCTATGACGCCGCGGGCCTGTTCTCTGCGGCCCGCGCCTGGTGGACCTTCCGCCGGATGGGCCATGCCGCCGTGGCCGTCCTCGACGGGGGTCTGCCGAAATGGCGTGCCGAAGGGCATCCGCTGGAGAGCGGCGAAGCGCGGCCCGTGCCGCCCGGCAACTTTGCCGCGGGGGATCCCCTTGTCCGGGTCGCGACCGCCGACGAAGTGGCGCGGGCGCTCGCCATGGGGCAGCCCGTCCTCGATGCCCGCTCGCCGACCCGCTTCCGCGGCGAGGCGCCCGAACCGCGCCCCGGCCTGCGTCCCGGCCACATGCCGGGGGCGGTCAACTGCCATTATGCAGCTTTGCTGAACCCTGACGGCAGAATGAAGGACAGGGATGCCCTGGCCGCCCTCCTGCCGGAGGAAGGCGGCGTGACCACCTGCGGCTCGGGCATCACCGCGGCGATTCTCGCCCTGGCGCTCGAAAGGCTGGGGCGGCCGCATGCACTTTATGACGGCTCCTGGGCGGAATGGGGCGCCGACCCCGCCCGCCCGGTGGCGACCGGACCCTGAAGGACAAGCCATGCTCGAGCGCCTGACCGAACAACCCCCCGACAAGATCCTCTCCCTGATGGCCGCCTTCCGTGCCGACCCGCGCGAGGGCAAGATCGACCTCGGCGTGGGGGTCTATCGGGATGCCGAAGGGCGGCCCCCGTCATGCGCGCCGTGCGCGAGGCCGAGCGGCGCATCTGGGAGACCGAGACGACCAAGACCTATACCGCGCTGGCAGGCGATCCGGCCTTTGCCGATGCCCTGATCCCGCTGGTGCTGGGGCCCGCCGTCCCGCGCGATCAGGTGGCCGCCGTGGCAACCCCCGGCGGCACCGGCGCTGTGCGGCAGGGGCTCGAGCTGATCCGCATGCTGAATCCCGGCGCCACCGTCTGGGTGCCCGATCCGACCTGGCCCAATCATGTCTCGATCCTGAGGCATCTGGCGATCCCGCACCGGGCCTACCGCTATTTCGACGAGGCCACGCGCGGGGTGGACCGCGACGGAATGCTGGCCGATCTGTCCGCGGTGGCGGCCGGCGATGTGGTGCTGCTGCATGGCTGCTGCCACAACCCGACCGGGGCCGATCCCGACCAGGCCACATGGGAGGCCGTCTCGGCCCTGCTGCGCGGGCGGGGCGCCCTGCCCTTCGTCGATCTGGCCTATCTCGGCTTCGGCGCCGGGCTCGAGGCCGATGCACAGGCGACCCGCCGCCTCGCCGCCGAGGGGGATTGCCTGATCGCCGTCTCCTGCTCGAAGAATTTCGGTATCTACCGCGAACGGACGGGTCTTCTGATGGCGGTGGCGCGCGATGCCGCCACGGCGCGCCTGGCGCAGGGCAATCTCGCCCATCTCAACCGGCAGAACTATTCCTTTCCGCCCGATCACGGCGCCCGCATCGTCGCCACGATCCTGTCGGATGCGGATCTGCGCCGCGACTGGGAGACGGAGCTGGCGGATGTCCGCAGGGGGATGGAGGCCCTGCGCGAGGCTCTGGCGGCAGAGCTGCGGCGGCTGACCAATTCCGATCGCTTCGATTTCCTGCGGCACCACCGGGGCATGTTCTCGCGAATCGGCGCCACGCCGCAGCAGGTGGAACGGATGCGGGCCGATCACGGCATCTACATGGTGGGGGACGGGCGCATCAACATCGCCGGGCTGAATGCACGCACGGTTCCGCTGCTGGCGCAGGCGATGGTCGAAGCGGGTCTCTGAACGCGGGCCCCGTCGGCCCAGGGGGCGACCCAGGAACAGAACGGCCTGCGCGGGGGGGAGAGAACCGCGCAGGCCGCTGCCCGGATCCGGCGGCGGGGGAAGAGCCCGCCGCGGCCGATCCTGCTTTCAGTAGCTGTAGGCACGCTCCCCGTGCGAAGCGAGGTCGAGGCCTTCGCGCTCTACTTCCTCCTTCACGCGCAGGCCCGTGACCGCGCGCACCACATAGAGGATCACGAGCGATCCGATCCCGCTCCAGAGAATGGTGATGATCACGCCCGTCACCTGTGCCACGATCTGGGCTCCCATGGTGCCGCCTTCGGCGACATAGCCTGTGCCGCCCAGCGCCGGGGCGCAGAGGATCCCGGTGCCGATCGCACCGACGATGCCGCCCACGCCATGGATGCCGAAGACATCGAGGCTGTCATCATAGCCCAGGCGATGCTTCACCTTGGCGACAAAGACATAGCACACTGCCGAGGCCGCCGCGCCCAGCACGATCGCGCCGATGGGGCCGGTGGTGCCGCAGGCGGGCGTGATCGCCACGAGACCCGCGATCATTCCCGAAGCCGCGCCCAGCAGCGACGGCTTGCCGTTGACGGCGTTCTCGATCAGCGTCCAGGCGAGGATCGCCCCCGCCGTGGCGAGGAAGGTGTTGAGCATGGCCAGCGTGGCCCCGGCCGTCGCCTCGAGGTTGGAGCCGGCATTGAAACCGAACCAGCCGACCCACAGCATCGCCGCACCCACCAGCGTGAGCGTCATCGAATGGGGGGCGAGGTTCTCGCGGCCATAGCCGATGCGCGGGCCGATGACGACCGCCGCCACCAGCGCCGCCACCCCGGCATTGATATGCACGACCGTGCCGCCGGCAAAGTCGATGGCGCCGAGGTTGTAGATCAGCCCCGACGCATCCCAGACCATGTGCGCGACCGGGAAATAGACGAAGGTGACCCACAGCGCCGTGAACAGCATCACCGCGCCGAACTTGATGCGTTCGGCGAAGGCGCCGACGATCAGCGCCGGGGTGATCGCGGCAAAGGTCATCTGGAAGGCGATGAACACATATTCCGGCAGGACCACCCCGTCGGTGAAGGTGGCGGCGGTGGAATCGGGCGTGACCCCCGCCAGGAACAGCTTGCCCAGCCCCCCCCAGAAGGGCGAGGTGCCGCCCCCGAAGGCGAAGGAGTAGCCGTAGACGGCCCAGATCACCATGACCAGGGCCCCGATCATCGTGCACTGCATGAGGACCGAGAGCATGTTCTTGACCCGCACCAGCCCCCCATAGAACAGGGCAAGACCGGGGATCAGCATGAACAGCACGAGCAGCGAGGACACCATCATCCAGGCCACATCGCCCTTCTCGATGATCGCTGCCGTCGCCTCGGCCGCCGCCGTGACAGACCCTTCGGCCGCGGCGGGCGCAGCCTCCTGTGCCCAGACCGGCAGGGCGGCCAGTCCCGCAGTCAGTCCTGCAGCCAGTCCTGCGCCTGTGGCCGTTGCGTGCCGCATCCGTCTCATCCGTTCCGTCATCTGCATCCTTTCCTGATCCTGTCGAGCGCGCCTCACAGGGCGTCCTCCCCGGTCTCGCCGGTGCGCACGCGAAGGGCCGCCTCCACATCGAGGACGAAGATCTTCCCGTCCCCGATCTTGTCGGTCCGCGCGGTGCGGGCGATGGTCGCCACGACCGCGTCCGCGAGCGCATCGGGCACGACGATCTCGATCTTGACCTTGGGCACGAAGGCCACGGCATATTCCGCGCCGCGATAGATCTCGGTGTGCCCCGACTGGGCCCCGAAGCCCTTGATCTCCGTCACCATCATGCCCCGGACACCCTGGGCGGTGAGGGCCTCGCGCACTTCTTCCAGCTTGAACGGCTTGATGGCCGCGATGATGAGTTTCACGTTCCTGTCCCCTCCGGCTGCCGCTTCGCGGTCAGCAAGGCTTCCATCTGCCCCTGCAGCAAGCGGATGCTGCCCCTGCGAAACCCCGCTGACCGAGGTTTCTGCCGTCGGATTGCACAAAATGAGCGCATTGCCTGAAGAATAGGCATGCAGGAAATTGCCCGACCGGACCGGCCCCTTCGACAAGATCCCCCCGAAGGGCTATGGTCCGCGACATCGGCACGGACGAGCAGCAGGACAGCCGAGAGGCAGGATGGCCAGACAGACATCGGGACGGGGACCGCTGGTGGCGGACAGGCGGCCGATCAGGGGACAGGGCAGCAGCCGGGGCAGCGGACCGGGATCGAGACCTGTGCCGGCGCGGCGCCGGCGCGGTCCCATCGGCTGGCTCCTCGGTCTTCTCGCCGGTCTGCTGCGCGCCGTGTTCGGTGCCGTCTGGGCGGTCAGCTGGCGATTTGGGCTGCTGGCCGCGCTGGTCATCGGTGGCTGGGTCCTCTGGCAGGCCTCGCTGCTGCCGCCGGCGACGTCGCTGGTGGACGGCCGGGCGCGCGGTTCGGTCACGCTGCTCGATGCCAATGGCCAGCCCTTCGCCTGGCGCGGCGACCAGTTCGGCGGCATGGTGACGGCAGACTCGGTGTCGCCCCATCTGCGCAATGCCATCATCGCGACCGAGGACCGCCGCTTCTGGCTTCATCCCGGGGTCGATCCCATCGGCATCGCCTCGGCCATCCGCATCAACCTCTCGGAGGGGCGGGGGCCGTTCTCGGGCAATGGCGGATCGACGATCACCCAGCAGACGGCCAAGCTGCTCTGCCTCGGCCGGCCCTTCGATCCCGCCCGCTGGGAGAACGAGGCCGCCTATGAGGCCGACTGCCGCCGGACCACGCTGTGGCGCAAGGCCGAGGAGGCCATCTATGCCATGGCGATGGAGCTGCGCTATTCCAAGGAGGAGATCCTCACCCTCTATCTCAACCGCGCCTATCTCGGCGCCGGCACGCGCGGCTTCGAGGCCGCCTCCCGGCGCTATTTCGACAAGGGCGCGGCCGATCTGTCCCCCGCCGAAGCGGCGATGCTGGCGGGGTTGCTCAAGGCTCCGTCCACCTTTGCGCCCACGGCCAATCTCGCCCGCAGCCAGGACCGCGCGGCGCTGGTCATCGGCCTCATGGAGGAACAGGGCTATCTGACCCCCGAAGAGGCCGCCGAGGCGCGCGCCAATCCGGCGCGGCTTGCGCCCACGGCGGCCCAGCCGCTGGGCGGCGCCTTTGCCGACTGGGTGATGGATTCGGGGCCCGAATTCTTCACCTCCGGCACGACCGAGGACGTGATCATCCGCACCACGCTCGATCCCCGAATCCAGCGGGCGGCGGAACAGGCCCTGCGCAGCGTCTTCGAAACGCGCGTCCGTGCCGGCAGCCAGGCCGAGGCGGCGATCGTCGTGATGTCGGCCGATGGGGCGGTGCGGGCGATGGTCGGCGGCCGCGCCGACGGGGCGGGGCGCTTCAACCGCGCCACGATGGCGCTGCGCCAGACCGGATCGGCCTTCAAGCCCTTCATCTATGCGGCGGCCCTGGATCTGGGCTATTCGCCCATGGACATCATCGATGACAGCCCGCTTTGCATGACGATCGCCGGCAGCGGGCAATGGTGCCCGGAAAATTACGACCGGACCTTCAAGGGCCCCATCACCCTGACCCAGGCCCTGGCCGAGAGCCGCAACATCCCTGCCGTGCTGCTGTCCGAGCAGGTCGGCCGCGACAATGTCCGCGCCATCGCCGAAGGTTTCGGGCTCAGCGGGGACCTGGCCTCGGGTCCGGCGCTGGCGCTCGGGGCCTCCGAATCGACGCTGCTGCGCATGACGGCCGCCTATGCCGGCATCCTCAACGGCGGCTCGGCGGTCGAACCCTATGGCCTCGTCGATCTGACGATCCTGGGCGATTCCGAACCCGTGATGGGCCGCAGCGGCGGCCTGCGCGAACGGATCATCCGCGAGCAGGCTGCAAGGCAGCTCGTCTGGATGATGTGGCGCGTGGTCGAGGAGGGCACGGGCACCCGCGCACGCATCCCCGGCTGGGAGCTGGCCGGCAAGACCGGCACCACCCAGGGCGCCCGCGATGCCTGGTTCATCGGCTTCTCGGCGGATTACGTGACCGGCGTCTGGATGGGCTATGACGACAACACCCCGCTGACCGGCGTCACGGGCGGCGGCCTTCCGGCCGAGATCTGGCGCGAGACGATGGTTCGCGTCCTGGATGGCCTCACGCCCCGCCCCCTGCCGATGGAGGGGCCGGCGGGCGGCGGAACGGGACGCTTCGTCGATCCCGGCGGCCTTCTGGCCGAAGGCACGGGTCAGCCCTTCCAGCCCACCGGCGATCCGGCGGTGGATGCCGCGCTCGAAGCGGCCTTCGGCCCTCCCTCGGGCAGCTTCGATGGCGGCACGCCGCTCGACCCCGGTCAGGAGGCGGTGCTCGACGCGCTCATCTCGATCCTTTCGGGGCAGTAGGGACTGTCACGGTCCCTGCTCCTGTCCTGCCCCCCGTCCGGCCCGTCGCGGCCCCGGTGTCACATCCGGGACAGGTCGGCGATCAGCCGCTCCACATCCCGGCCCCGCTGATCGAGCACTGGCCTGGATCTCGGTGCGTTCGGAGAGGAGCATGTTGACCCCCCTCGACGATCATGTTGAAGAACCGGAGCTGGCCGGAGCGGTCCGAAACCCAGAAATCGACCCGGAAGGGGGCCTGGTTGCGCAGATGGGCGATGGTGCGCACCTCGATCCCATTCGGGACGGCGCGCGCCTCCTCCACCACGATCCGCCCGCCGATGAATTCCCGGAAGCGCGATCCGTATTTGCGCGCGACATAGGAGGCAAAGGCCTGCTGGTAGCGGGCCATCTGGTCCGGCGTGAGGGCGCGCGCATCGGCCCCCAGCGAATAGCGCGCGATCGTGGGCACATCGGCATAGGCGAGGAAGATCTGCGCAAAGCGGCGAATCATCTCGGTCTCGGGCTGGCCCGAGGCGATGACCGCGTTCACATCCGCCACGAGCGCGTCCACCAGCGCCCGCGCCGCGGCAAGGTCCTGGGCCAGCGCGGCGCGCGGGGCGGCGGCGAGGAGCGCGACCAGGGCCGCCCCCCCGGCCAGAAGGTGGCGGCGGGAGAAATGCAGGGTCATGGGGCCTCCGCATAGGGATCGAAATACACATCGGCATCCGCTCCGGTCTGGCCAAGCTCGAAGCGGCGGTTCTGCAGCCAGATCAGCCGCGCCTGCGCATAGCTGTCGGCGCTGCCGTAGAGGATATCGTCATAGAGCCCGCCCATCTGCTGCCGCTCGATCACTTCCTCGGCAATCTGCGCAGGCAGGGACAGGGCACGGACCGGTTCGGGGATCGCGCGGAGCCGGTCGAAGGGGTCGAGCACGAAATCCACGAGGCGCCCGACGGCATCACGCTCGGTCGAGGGGCCAAGGCCCGGCAGCTCCAGATAGGCGCCTTCGGGCACGCCCCAGACGGCCAGAGTCTCGCCGAAATCGGTCTCGACCTCGGTCAGACCCAGCTCGGCGGCAGGATCGGCCAGCCCCATCAGCCCCAGCGTGGAATTGACAAGAAAGCGCGCGGTGTTGGTGGCCGCCCCCTCGAGATCGCCCTGCAGCAGCCCGTTCACCACCGCCCCCGGCAAACCCGCATGGCCCGAGAAGTTGAGCACGACCTCGCGCAGCCCTTCGGGCGCCTGTTCCGTCTCGCGGGCCAGGGGGCGCAGGACGCTTTCGTCAAGCTGCTTGTTGAAGGCATGGACCTGGCGGTTGAAGGGTTCGTAGGGGTCGTGGATCTCCGTTCCGGGGGGTGCCACCGAACAGGCCGCGAGGCTGGCGGACAGGAACAGCACTGGCAGGAAGACAGGGAGGTGGGGCATGATGACTCCCGGCTGACGGCGGCGGCGGTCTCTGGTATAGCCGCGGGAGACGGGGCGCAGAAACCCCCGGAACGGATCGGGGGGGCCGGGCGGCGAAAGGGCGCAAACGCGATGGCGCGGACGGAAGGGACAGCCGGAGGCAGCCCGCAGGCCCGCGGCCTGGCGGAACTCCGGGCCGCCCGGGACGAAAGCCGGGGTCTCTACTGGGCGGTGGGCCTGTTCAGTCTGGCTGTCAACCTGCTGATGCTGACCGGCCCCCTCTACATGCTCAATGTCTATGACCGCGTGCTGGGCTCACGGTCGGTGGCGACGCTGGTCGCGCTGTCGGGGCTGGTGATCTTTCTCTATGCCTGCATGGGTCTGCTCGATCTCGTCCGCGGGCGGATCATGCAGCGGGTCGGGGCGGCCTTCCAGGCCCGGCTGGACCGGCGCGTCTTCTCCGCAAGCCTGCGCGCCCCCGGCCTTGCCCGCGCCCAGCGCGAGGCGCCGACCGCCCTGCGCGATCTGGAGGCGGTGCAGCGCGCGATCACCTCGCCAGCACTGATGGCGCTCTTCGACCTGCCCTTCGCGCCGCTGTTCTTCGCGGGCATCTTCCTGTTCCATCCCTGGATGGGGCATCTCGCTCTCGGGGGGGCGGCGCTGCTGCTGGCGCTGGCCCTGCTGAACCAGGCGGCCACCCGCCGCCCGCTCGAGATGGCCGCGCGCTCGGCCTTTGCCGCCGATCAGACCGCCAGCCGGATCCGCACCGAAGGCGAGACGATCCAGGCCCTCGGCATGCGCGAGGCCGCCTTTGCCCGCTGGAACCGGGAACGCGAGCGTGCCCTGGAAACGGCGATCGCGGCACAGGACGCCGGTGGTGCCTATTCGGCCATCATCAAGGCCGTGCGGCTGTTCCTGCAGTCGGCGATGCTGGGTCTGGGCGCCTATATCGTCCTGCGGGGCGAGATGACCGCAGGGGCGATGATCGCGGGGTCGATCCTGCTCGGCCGGGCCCTGGCCCCGATCGAGACGATCGTCGGGCAGTGGGCCGTCCTTGCCCGCGGACGCGAGGCCTGGGCCAATCTCGCCACGCTGCTCGGCGAGGTGCCGGAAGAGCCGCTGCGCACCCATCTGCCCCGTCCGCGCGGCCGGCTGGAGGTCGAGCAGGTCACGGTCGTCCCCCCCGGCGAAAGCCAGGCGACGCTGCGCATGGTCAGCTTCCGGGTAGAGCCGGGTCAGGCGGTCGGCGTCATCGGCGTCTCGGGGGCGGGAAAGTCCACGCTGGCGCGGGCCATCACCGGGGCCTGGCGGCCGGCTGCGGGCAAGATCCGCCTCGACGGGGCCGCGCTCGACCAGTACGATCCCGACACCCTCGGCCGCCATATCGGCTATCTGCCCCAGCGCGTGACCCTGTTCGAGGGCACCATCAAGGAAAACATCGCCCGCCTCTCCCCCGTGCCGGACGACGCGGCGGTGGTCCGCGCGGCCCAGGCGGCGGCCGCCCATGAGATGATCCTGCGCCTGCCGGAAGGCTATGACACCCGCGTGGACAGCAGCGGGGGTCGCCTTTCGGGCGGACAGATCCAGCGCATCGGTCTGGCCCGCGCCCTCTATGGCGATCCTGTCCTGGTGGTGCTCGACGAGCCGAACTCCAATCTCGACAATGACGGTTCGATGGCCGTCAACGCGGCGATCCGGGGGCTGAAGGAACGGGGGGCCGCCGTCCTCATCATGGCCCACCGCCCGGCGGCCATCGCGGAATGCGACCTGCTGCTGATGCTCGAGAACGGCACCCGCCGCGCCTTCGGCCCCAAGGAGGATGTGCTGCGCGAGATCGTCCAGAACCATCGCCAGATCATCCAGGCCGGTCCGGCCGGTGGCGTCGCATGAGCCGCTCCCTCCCCCCCCCGCCCTCTTCCGCCGGCGGCGCCTCGGCCGCCTCCCGCTGGTCGGCGCGGGGGCCGCTGCTGCTCGGCTTCGCCTGTCTGGGGATCCTGGTCGGCGGCTTCGGGGTCTGGGCCGTGGAGACCGAGCTGATGGGCGCCGTCGTCGCCCCGGGCCGCATCGAGGTCGCGCAGAACCGGCAGGTCGTCCAGCATCCCGATGGCGGCATCGTGGCCGAGATCCTCGTCAAGGAAGGCGACCGCGTCGAGGCCGGCGATCTGCTGATCCGCCTCGATGCCGAGGCGCTCGAGACCGAACTGGCCGCGGTCGAGGGCCAGCTCCTCGAGGTGCTTGCCCGCGCGGCCCGCTTCGAGGCCGAAGAGGCCGGCCTCGACAGCCTCAGCTTCGATCCGATGCTGACCGGATCGGACAATCCCGTCGCGGCCGAGCTGATGGCCGGATCCGAACGTCTGTTCCGCCAGCGGCAGGAGACCGCGCGTCGTCAGGATGAACAGCTCGCCCGCCGGGCAGAGCAGACCGCCGACCAGATCCGCGGCATCGAGGCCCAGCAGGCCGCGATCCGCACCCAGCTCTCGCTCATCGCGCGGGAGCTGGAGAATCAGCAGCGTCTTCTCGAGCAGGGGCTGACCCAGGCAGGCCGCGTGCTCGAGCTCGAGCGCGAACAGGCCAGCCTCGAAGGCCGTCTGGGCGAACTGGTCGCCGCCGCCGCCCAGGCCCGCGGCCGCATCACCGAAATCGAGATCGAACGTCTTCGCCTTCAGTCCGCCCGCCGCGAGGAGGCGTCCTCGCGCCTGAGGGACCTGCAATTCGATGCCATCGAACTGGCGGAACGGCGGCGCGGCCTGCTCCTGCGGCTCGACCGGCTCGAGATCCGCGCCCCGGTCTCCGGCGTCGTCTACGGCATGGCCGTGTTCGCCCCCCGTTCGGTCATCCGCCCGGCCGAGCCGATCCTCTACCTCGTCCCCCAGGACCGCCCCCTGATCATCGCCGCCCAGGTCGAACCGATCCATGTGGACGAGGTCGCCGTCGGCCAGACGGTGCGGCTGCGCTTTCCCGCCTTCAATCAGCGCCAGACGCCAGAGCTGGAGGGCCGCGTGCTGCGCCTGTCGGCCGATGCCTTCACCGACGAGGCCGCGCGCATCAGCTATTACCGGGCCGAGATCGCGATCGCAGAGGGCGAGACCGCCCGGCTGCCCCCCGGCATGGCCCTGATCCCCGGCATGCCGGTCGAGGCCTTCATCAGCACCGGCGAGCGCACGCCCCTGTCCTTCCTGCTCAAGCCCCTCAGCGACTACTTCTCCCGCGCCTTCCGCGAGGCCTGAGGGCGTCTGGACGCCTCGCCCGCGCCGCACTACCGTCCGCCCCGCAACAAGAGGGGGGAATGCGCCATGACGATCGAGGACCGCCTGAGGGAGATGGGCCTGTCGCTGCCCGAACCGGCCGCGCCGCTTGCGGCCTATGTGCCTTTCGTGCGGGCCGGGGATCTGCTGCATGTCTCGGGCCAGATCGCGCGGGACGCCGGGGGCGGGGTCCTCAGGGGCCTGCTCGGGAAGGACATGGATGCCCCCGCAGGGGCCGAGGCGGCCCGCTCCTGCGCGCTGCAGCTTCTGGCCCAGGTTCGCGCCGCCTGCGAGGGCGACTGGGGACGGCTGCTGCGCGTGGTGAAGCTCACGGGCTTTGTCGCCTCCACCCCCGACTTCGTCGATCATCCCGCGGTCGTCAACGGCGCCTCCGAACTGATGGTCGCCCTGCTCGGCGATGCCGGGCGCCATGCCCGCTCGGCCGTCGGTGTCGCCGCCCTGCCCCTCGGCGCTGCGGTCGAGGTAGAGGGCGTCTTCCTGCTGCGCTGAGGCCGCGATGCGTGCGCCCGTCGTCCCCCTGCCTCCCGCCTTTCTCGCCCGGCCCATCGCGCATCGCGCGCTGTGGGGGCCAGGGCGGCCCGAGAACTCGCTCTCCGCGGTGCGCGCGGCGGTCGAGGCCGGCTATGGCATCGAGATCGATGTCCAGCCCAGCGCCGATGGCGCGGCCGTCGTCTTCCATGACGAGGATCTCTCCCGCCTGACCGAGGCGCAGGGCAGCGTGGCCGCCCGGACCGCCGCGGATCTTGCCGCGCTGCCGCTCCGGGGCGGAACGGGCGAGGGCATTCCCAGCCTGTCCGCCGTGCTGGCCGCCGTGGCCGGCCGCGTTCCGCTGCTCATCGAGATCAAGGATCAGACCGGTCGCATGGACGAGACCGATGGTCTGCTCGAGGACGCCGTCGCCCGGGCGCTGCACGGCTATGACGGTCCCGTCGCCGTGATGTCCTTCAACCCCCATGCCGTGGCCCGGATGGCGGAACTCCTGCCCCATGTCCCGCGGGGGCTGACGACCTCGCGCTATGATCCGCGAGACTGGGCCCCGCTCGATCCGGCGATCTGCGACCGCCTCCGCGACATCCCGGACCATGACCGCACGGGCAGCAGCTTCGTCAGCCACGAGGCGCGCGACCTGCTCCGTCCCCGCCTGCGCGAGCTGCGCCGACAGGGGACCGCCATCCTGACCTGGACGATCCGCTCGCCCCTGCAGGAGCGTCTCGCCCGCCTGATCGCCGATAATGTCACCTTCGAGGGCTACCGGGCGTGAGCCTTTCCGCCAGGCTGCATTCCTCGATCACGGAGATCCCGGCAGCGGAATGGGACGCCTGCGCCGCGCCCGAGACAGCGGACGGGGGCCGCCCGCTCGATCCCTTCACCACGCACCGCTTTCTGCTGGCGCTCGAGGATTCGGGCAGCGTCGGCCCTGGCACCGGATGGATGCCCTGCCATCTCGCCCTGCGGCAGGACGGCCGCCTCATCGGCGTCGTGCCGCTCTATGCCAAGGCACACAGCCAGGGCGAATACATCTTCGACTGGGCCTGGGCCGAGGCCTTCGAACGCGCCGGGGGACGCTACTACCCGAAGCTTCAGGCCGCCGTGCCCTTCACCCCCGTGACAGGGCGGCGCTTTCTTGCCGCGCCCGGCACGGCGCCGGAGGCGCTCATCTCCGCCGCCCTCCGGGCCGCCGGTCAGCTCGGTGTCTCCTCGCTCCATGCCACCTTCTGCACCGCCGCCGAAGCGCAGACAGGCACGACGCTGGGCCTGCTCTCCCGAGCCTCGCACCAGTTCCACTGGTTCGACGAAGGCTTCGGCGACTTCGCGGGCTTCCTCGATTCCCTCTCCTCGCGCAAGCGCAAGGCCATCCGGCGCGAACGAGCCGCGGCGCAGGCCGGGGTGGATGCGATCCTCGCCCTCACGGGCCCCGCGCTCGAAGCGGCGCATTGGGACGCGATGTGGCGCTTCTACCAGGACACGGGCCGCCGCAAATGGGGCCGGCCCTATCTCACGCGCCGCTTCTTCGATCTGGCCGCCGAAAGGCTGGTCGATGACGTGCTGCTGTTCCTGGCGATGAAGGACGGCCGCCCCGTGGCCGGTGCGCTCAACTGGATCGGGCGCGAGGCGCTCTACGGCCGCTACTGGGGCTGCACCGCGGACATCCCCTTCCTGCATTTCGAGCTCTGCTATCATCAGGCCATCGACTGGGCACTGGCCCACGGCCTGCCCCGCGTCGAGGCAGGCGCCCAGGGAGAGCACAAGCTCGCCCGTGGTTACCGCCCGGTGGAGACCCATTCCCTCCACTGGATCGCCGATCCCCGTTTCCGCGCGGCCGTCGCCGATTTCCTGATCCGCGAACGCCAGGCCGTGGCGGAAGAGACCGCCATCCTGACCGCGTTCGGCCCCTTCCGCCGCGGCCCCCGCCCCGGCGCGGCGCCCGATCAGGACTGACAGGATCCACCGCCCGCGGCCGACAGGCTTCCATCCGCCCCCCGGTTCATGGCCTATTGGAACCGGATCCGGGATCGCCGCCGCCCCCGCCCGGGGGACAGGCGAGATGCCGGCGCAGAGAGGACGCATCCCATGGTTGAAAAGCTGACCCAGGCCGAACGCGACGCGCTCCTGCCCCCTCTGGGCGAGGCAGGATGGGGCGCCGACCCCGAAACCGATTCGATCCGCAAGATCTGGAAGTTCCGCAGCTTCTCCGAAGCCTGGGGCTTCATGAGCCGCGTCGCCCTGCTGGCCGAGAAGATGGGGCACCATCCTGACTGGCGCAATGTCTACAATGTGGTGGATCTGCGCCTGACCACCCATGCCTGCGACGGCCTCTCGCGTCTGGACATCGAGATGGCGCCAAAGATCGACGCGCTGGCCGGCGGGGCCGAGATCCAGCGCGATCAGACGCAGCAGATCGAATGCCTGTGCAAGCTCGAACACGCCCGGGGGCGCGGCTGAGACGCCCTCAGGCCATCTGCGCCTCCAGGGCGGCCAGCATCGCCTCTCCGGCCGTGGCCTCGCAGGTGCCGGGGCTCTCCTCCTCGTGCCAGATGCGCACCACGCCGTCCTCGATCAAGGCGGCAAAGCGGCGCGAACGCCGCAGGAAGCCGCGCTCAGGCAGATCGAAGAGGACGCCCAGCGCCTCGATCCAGTCCCCGGCGGGGTCGGACAGCATGCCGATCCCGGCCGCGGTGGCGCCGGTATCCCGCGCCCAGGCCTCGAGCACATAGGGGTCGTTCGCCGCCAGGCACAGGATGGCGTCCACGCCGGCGGCCTCGAAGCGGGGCTTGGTGCGGACGAAGGAGGGCACATGCGCCGTGGTGCAGACGCCGGTATAGGCGCCCGGCAGACCGAACAGCACGACGCGGCGCCCGGCGAACAGATCGCGCGTGGACACCCATTGCGCACCCCCCTCGCCCGTCTGCAGGACGCGCCCCTCCGGCAATCTGTCGCCGACCTTCACCATGGCGATTCCCTTTCCCTCCGTGAACTTCCCGGTTGCGTGCGCGACCCGAGCGGATACGGTGCGCGCCGTCAAGCGGATCGGCGGGGGAGGAGGGGGCAATGACGCATGTCGTCGTGGTCGGGGCGGGACAGGCGGGTCTTGCGCTTGTGGCACGGCTGCGGGCGGACGGTTTCGACGGGCCCATCACCCTGATCGGTGCCGAGCCGCACCCGCCCTATCAGCGCCCTCCCCTCTCCAAGGCCTATCTTCTGGGCGAGATGCCGCAGGAACGGCTCTATCTGCGTCCCGAATCCTTCTATGCCGAACAAGGGATCGACCTGCGCCTCGGCTCTCCGGCGGCGGCCATCGACACGGGACGGCAGGTCGTCGTGCTGGAGACGGGGGCCGAGATCCCCTATGACGAACTGGTGCTGGCCACGGGCGCCGTGCCGCGCCGCCTGCCGGCGGCCATCGGCGGGGATCTCGAGGGCGTCTTCACCATGCGCGACATCCGCGATGCGGATGCCCTCGCCCCGCAGATGAGGCCGGGGCGCCGCGCTCTTGTCGTGGGGGGGGGCTATATCGGCCTCGAAGGGGCGGCAGTGGCGGCCAGCCGGGGCCTGCAGGTGACGCTGATCGAGATGGCCCCGCGAATCCTCAACCGCGTGGCCTCGGCCGAGACCGCCGACTGGTTCCGCGCCCTCCACCGCGCGCATGGGGTGGACATCCGCGAGGGGACCGGGCTCGACCGTCTGCTGGGCAAGGACGGCCGCGTGACCGCCGCGCGCCTGTCCACGGGTGAGGAGATCCCCGTCGATCTGGTGCTCGTGGGGATCGGCATCCAGCCCGACACGCGGCTGGCCGAATCGGCCGGAATCGCGGTCGAGAACGGCATCCGCACCGACGAATACGGCCGCACCTCCGTCCCCCATGTCTGGGCGGCCGGCGACTGTGCCTCCTTCCCCCATGAAGGGGGACGGCTGCGGCTCGAATCGGTGGGCCATGCCATCGACCAGGCCGAGACGGTCGCCCGCAACATCATGGGCGCCGAACAGCCCTATCGCCCGATGCCGTGGTTCTGGTCCGACCAGTATGACTGCAAGCTGCAGATCGCCGGCCTCGGCCAGGGGCATGACCGGATCGTGACGCGCCGCCTGGGCGAGGGGCCGGATGCGCCGCTGTCGCACTGGTATTTCCGCGACGGGCGGCTGATCGCGGTGGATGCGATGAATGACAGCCGCGCCTACATGATCGGCAAGCGCCTGATCGAGGCGGGGCGCAGCCCGGATCCCGCGCTTCTGGCCGATCCGGCGACCGATCTGAAGGCCCTGCTCAAGGGGTGAGGATCGTCGGGGGAGTCCTGCGCGGTCTGCGCCTGGCCGATCCCGGCGCCGGGGACGAGGCCGCGCGCCTGCGCCCCACCCCGGATCGCGTGCGCGAAGCGGCCTTCGCCCTTCTCCAGGGGGGACGCTTCGGCGATCCGCTGAGCGGGGCGCGCGTGCTCGATCTGTTTGCCGGGACCGGGGCGATGGCGATCGAGGCCCTCTCGCGCGGGGCGGCAGAGGCGGTTCTGGTCGATGACGGCCGCGTGGCCGGCCGGCTGATCCGCGACAATCTCGCCCGTGCGCGGATGCAGGATCGCGCCCGCCTTCTGGCGCAGGATGCGACGCGCCTGCCACCCCATGACGGGCCGCCCTTCGGGCTGATCCTGCTCGATCCGCCCTATGGACGCGGCCTCGGCCAGCAGGCCATCGCGGCGGCACAGGCAGGGGGCTGGATCGCCCCCGGCGCCCTCCTCCTGTGGGAAGAGGATCAGCCGATGCTGCCGCTGCCCGGGCTGATGCTGCTCGATCACCGCCGCTACGGACGAAGCTGGCTCACCCTGCTGCGGGCGACCTGACCGGCTCCGCACGCAATCCGGCCTCCGCACGGCCGGTCCAGTCCGGGCCCGGCGCCCAGCCCGCCAGTTCGGCAGCCCATGCGAGCCCCCCGGCCAGCACCGAGAGCCGCGCCGCCCCCGGCGGGCCGAGCCGCCTGACCACCGCCGCATGCAGAGGGGCACAGGCCCAGGCGCCGCCCGTCGCCACCCAGGGGAATTCCTCGCCCAGGCCGGCTCGGGCCGCCGCCGCCCGGGCGGCGAGGGCCAGCTCCTCCCCCGCATGGTCGAGGATGGCCGCCGCTTCCGGCCAGCCCTGGGCCGCCAGCGCATCCACCACCTGCGCGGCTTGTGCCGCCGCCGCGCGCGGGCCGAGGCCCTGCCCCAGCAGCCAGTCGAGCAGGCCGAAGGAACCCGCCGGCACCCCCAGCCCCCGGCGCAGGGCTCCGGCGAATCCGGCCGCTTGAGGCATCCGTCCATCCGCCGCCCGGGCCGCGAGGGCCAGCGCCTCGCGCCCGATCCAGAAGGCGCTGCCCTCGTCGCCGATCACATCGCCCCAGCCCCCGGCGCGCGCAAACCCCGACGGTCCCCGTGCCACCGCCACCGATCCCGTTCCCGCGATCAGCAGGACGCCTTCTCCGCCGCCGAAGGCCCCCCGATGCGCCAGCATCCCGTCATGGACCGTCTCCACGGGCAGATCCGTGCCCAGCCGCGCCCGGATCAGGGCATCGACCGCCGCATCATGGGCGGCCACCTCGCCCCGTCCCGCCAGCCCCAGCACCGCGCCCGCCAGTCCGCCCGAGAGGCCGCAGGCAGTGTCGATCACCCGGCCCAGCACCGGCGCCCAGGACGGCCCGTCCTGGGGGTTGCAACCCGGTCCATCGGGAAGGCGGATCACCTCTGCATCGGGCGAAGCCAGCGCGGCGGCGGTCTTGGTTCCGCCCCCATCGACTGCCAGAACCCAGTTGCCCTTGCCCATGGTCCCGTTCCTGCCAGCCGGGCGGGGGCGCGCAAGGCCCCCGCCCGCGGGGCGATGCCTCAATCCGGATCGGGCCGGTTCAGGGGGCGCAGAAGCGGATCGACGGTCTGAGGGGCCACCTGCCGGGCCGGGGCCTCCGCCTGGGATCCGACCTCCGGCCCGGCAGCCACCGCCTGGGCAACGGCCTCGGGCACCGAAGCGGTGGACAGCCGCTCGACCGCCCCTGTTGCCGCAGCGGCTGCCGGATCCGGCCGGGCCACGGGCCGGATCAGCGGCGGGGCGCCCCGCAGCAGCGCGGTGAACTGCACGGGCCCCGTCTCGCCGGTCAGGCGGGCGCGATAGACAGGGATCGATTCGGCCACGCGCATGACATAGATGCGCGTCTCGGTGAAGGGGATATGCTCGATCCAGTCCACGACATCGACACTGCCGTCGCGGAAATCCCCCCTTTCGGCAAGCCACTGGCGCGGTCGGCCCGGCCCGGCATTGTAACCGGCCGCGATCAGCACGGGCGAGGTGCCGAACTGCTCCTCCAGATGATGCAGATAGCGCGTTCCCAAGCGGACGTTGTAGTCCCATTCGTTCAGACGCGCGGCGCTGTAGGGCAGGCCGAGCCAGCCGGCCACCTCGCGCGCCGTGGCGGGCATGAGCTGCATCAGACCCTGCGCCCCCACGGGGGATCGTGCCGCGGCATCGAACTCCGATTCGCGCCGCGCGATCGACAGGGCAAGCGCCGTGTCGACCGGCCAGTCGCCCCGGGCCATCGGATGGAGCGGGAAATAGGCTGCGGGGACCACGATGCCCTGTTCCACGGCGGCTTTGCCCACCAGCACGGCCAGGTGGGATTCGTGCATCTCCTCAAGAAGAGCGGCCAGCTGCCCCACACCCTCGCGGTCGAGAGAGCGTGCCAGCGCCAGCGCGAAGAGCCGTGCATCCGCCCTTTCGCCGGCGGCCAGCAACAGGAGCATGGCGCGCGGCAGGTCGCCGGCCAGCCGCCCGGAGGTCCGCCAGTCGCCGAAATCCTCCTGCCCGGTCAGGATCGGGTCGAGCGGGAGGCCGAGCTTCTCGGCCGAGAGCAGACCATAGAAGGCGGTCTGATGCCGGGCGCCGCGCGCATAGGCGATCGCGGCCTCGTCGGGCCGGCCCAGGGCCTCTTCGGCGCGCCCCTGCCAGTAGGCCGCCCGCGCCAGCGAGATCGGCCCGCGAACCAGCGCTTCGGAGCGCCGGAAATGCTCGAGCGCCCCCGCCGGCTCATCGAGAAAGCGCAGGGCGAGATAGCCGGCCAGCCATTCGAGATCGGCATGGGACTCGGACGGCTCTGTCAGGTGATGCGCGGCGGCGATGGCATAGGCCTCCTGATGGCGGCCCTCGCGCATGAGCCAGCGGGCGATCTGCGCCCGCCAGGCGGCCCAGCGATCGGGCTCTCCCAGGGCGGCCGCGCTGCCGGTCCGGGCCTGCAGGATTGCCAGGGCCTCGCTGTAGCGGCCTTCTGCGGCCAGGCGGGCGAAGCGGTCATGGGCCAGGCCCGGATCGTCGCGCAGGGCGGCGGGAATGGCCGACAGGTCGGGCTCCTGGCCGCGGATCAGCGCGATGCGCGCGCGCAGCAGGGCCCGGCGCTCGTCCGGCAGAAGGGAGAGCATCGGCTCGGCATCGGCTGCCCGCCCGCGCCACAGCATCGCCTCGGCCCGCGCGGCGGCCAGCGGTCGGAGGAGATCGCCATGCACGGCCAGCATTTCGGCCAGCTCCGCCTCCTTGAGCGGCTGGCGCAGCCAGACCTCGCGCAGCATGGCCTCGGCGTCTGCGCCGCGGCCCGTGGCGGTCAGGGCACGGGCCAGGGCGATGGACCCCCTGCCCGGTCCGGGGCAGGGCCTGGCCGAAATAGGCGATCACGGCTTCGGGGGGGGCAGCCTCGCGGATCGCCGTCTCGCCATTGGCGCGCAGCCGGTCGAGCCCCGGCCAGTCGGGATGCGCGGCGATGAAGGTAGCGTATTCGGCGAATTCGGCCGTCCCTTCGGATTCGCGCAGATGGCGCCATTCGATCAGGTCCGCGACCAGATCGCCGCCCTTCTGCGCCTGGTCGCGCGCGGCCTCCCAGAGGCCCTGATCGGCCAGCCGCGCGGCCTCGCGCAGGACCTCGACGGCGGCAACGGATTCCGCCCGGACCGCCCCACCCGGCAGGGGGATGATGAAGAGGAGAGCCGCAAGGCCGCGGACGATGGATCGGGACAGGGGCATGCAGGACCGCCGGACTGGGGGAATCGCGAGAGGGCGGAGGGCTTCGGGATCAAAGCCTACGCATGGGGATCTCGGGGACAAGCCACAACCTGCTCCAACTTGGCAGTCGGCGGAAAACCGTCTAGGGTCCCGGCGCTTGCGGCTTCGGGGCCGCAGCGGACCAGGCCCTCGGGCCGCGTCCCGCAGGGCCCCGCAGACCCCCTTGGCATGAGGACCGGCACGATGTTCCAGGGCTCGATCACTGCCCTCGTCACCCCCTTCCGCGACGGCGGACTGGATCTGGAGGCCCTGAAGGCTCTGGTGGACTGGCAGATCGCCGAAGGCAGCCACGGTCTCGTCCCCGTGGGCACCACCGGCGAGAGCCCGACTCTCAGCCATGAGGAACATGATCTGGTGGTGGCGACGGTGGTGCGGCAGGCGGCGGGCCGTGTGCCGGTGATCGCCGGGGCGGGATCCAACAGCACGGCCGAATGCGTCCGTCTGGTCCAGGCGGCGAAGGCGGCGGGGGCGGATGCGGCGCTGGTCGTCACGCCCTATTACAACCGGCCCACGCAGGCGGGTCTGATCGCGCATTTCACCGCCGCGGCCGAGGTCGGTCTGCCGATCATCATCTACAACATCCCCGGCCGTTCGGCCGTGGACATGACGCCCGCGACGATGGGGGAACTGGCGCGCCATCCGATGATCGTGGGCGTCAAGGACGCCACCGGCGATCTCTCGCGCGTGCCGAAGCAGCGCATCACCTGCGGGACGGACTTCATCCAGCTCTCGGGCGAGGATGCGACGGCGCTCGGCTTCAACGCGCAGTGGGGGGCGGGGCTGCATCTCGGTGACGGCGAATGTCGCCCCCCGCCTCTGCGCGGAATTCCAGGCGGCAACCCTTGCGGGGGATTGGGCCAGGGCGCTGGCCTATCAGGACCGGCTGATGCCCCTGCACGAGGCGATCTTCCGCGAACCCGGTCTGTGCGGGGCGAAATATGCCCTGTCGCTGCTTGGTCATTGCCGCGAGGAGGTGCGCCTGCCGCTCCTGCCCGTGACCGAGCCGACCCGGGCGGCAATCCGCGCCGCAATGGAGCATGCCGGCCTGCTGTGATGGCCCTCAGAACGGCGCGGGAACGCTGAACCGCATGCTGCGGCCGCCATCCGGATGCCGGATGGTCAGACTCTCGGAATGGAGCATCAGGCGGGGAAAGTCCCGTGCCGCCCCTTCGGCATAGAAGGGGTCGCCCAGGATGGGATGTCCGATGGCGGCCATATGCACCCGGAGCTGATGGCTACGCCCCGTCTCGGGGAACAGGCGGACCCGCGTCTCTCCCCCGGCGGCGCGCAGGGCCCGCCATCGCGTCACCGCGGGGCGCCCGTCCGGGGCTACCATCTGCCGCGGCCGATTGGGCCAGTCCACCTTGAGCGGCAGGTCCACGACGCCTTCGCGTTCCGCCATCTCGCCCCACAGCCGAGCGATGTAGGTCTTCTTCACCCGCCTTTCCTCGAACTGCCAGCCCAGATGCCGCTGGGCAAGCGGGGTGAGAGCGAAGACCATCACGCCCGAAGTGTCGCGGTCGAGCCGATGGACAAGGCGCACGGTCGGGAACACCGCCTGCAGGCGGGCGATCAGACAGTCGGCAAGATGCTCTCCCCTTCCGGGGACGGAGAGCAGGCCTGCCGGCTTGTCCACCACGACGATCTCGTGATCGTCATGCAGGATGCGCAGGGGCTCCTGCGGGGGGGCATAGACAGGGGAATCGGGCTGGGCGGCGATCCATGCCCTGCCCCTTGCCGCAAGGCAGCGCGCCTGTCCACTGGCGCCAGGGAGGGCGCTGCCCTCCCTCGGCCTACGGCCTTCACCCACCCGGGATATTTGCGGTCGGATGAAGGCGCAGCCCCCCCGGCACGAGGACCGGAGGGGCCGTCATCCGACACGGTCATCGGCTTCCCAGCCTGTACCGCAGGATCAGCCTGACAGGAAAAGGTTAAGAATTCGTTAACGCCTTCTCATCCGACTGCAAATATCCCGGGGGGAGCCGCACAGCGGCGGGGGGCAGAGCCCCCCCAGCAGACCGCTGCGACCGGTCCCCCCTCTCCGGTCCTGGCTGCGGCCTGACCGACCCGGAACGCGGCAGGGCGCATCGCTCCTCCTGCCCGTCCCGGTGGGGCGAGACGGCATGGAGCAACCTCCGGCGCAAGCTCAGGCCCGCATCCGCGCGCCCGACGGGTCGTGGAACGGCCGCAGCGAGGCCTCCGCGGCCACCCTCTGCCCGGCCACGTCGATCGCCCATTCGCTGGCCAGCAGCGCGCCGATCTCCTCGCCCTCGCAGGGGACATAGCCCAGGCCCACGGCCGCACCGAGCCAGTGCCCGTAGGCGCCGGAGCTCAGATGCCCGACGATGCGCCCGTCGCGCAGGATCGGCTCGTTGTGATAGAGAAGCGGGCCCGGATCCTGCAGCCGGAACTGGAGCAGGCGGCGCGACAGCCCTGCCTCGCGCTTGCGCAGCACGGCCTCGCGGCCGACGAACTCCCCCTTTTCCAGGGCAACGGCAAAGCCCAGTCCGGCCTCGAGGACGTGATCCTCCGGGGTGATGTCGTGCCCCATATGCCGGAACCCCTTCTCCAGCCGGGCACAGTTCATGGCATACAGCCCGCAGGGCCGGAGACCCACCTCATCTCCGGCCTCGAACAGGGCCTCGATGGCATGGGCAGCCATGTCCGCACTCACATAGACCTCATAGCCCAGCTCTCCGACATAGGAGACGCGATGCACCCGGGCGAGGCCGAGGCCGAACTCGATCTCCCGCACCGTGCCCCAGGGCATCCCCGCGGCCGAGACATCCTCCGCCGTCAGGCGCTGCATCAGCGCGCGCGAGAGGGGGCCCATCACGGCCAGACAGCCTTCGGCGGCGGTCGCATCGGTGATCACGACGCGCTCCTCCTCGCGCAGGGCGGCGCGCAGCAGGGCCTCGTCGGCGCGCCGTCGCGCCGCCCCGGTGACGATCAGGAACAGATCCTCGCGCAGACGCGCCACGGTCACATCCGCCTCGATCCCCCCCCGGGCATTGAGCGCCTGCGCATAGACAAGGCGCCCGGGCGCCACCGCGACATCGGCAGCCAGCACCCGGTTGAGGAAGCGCTCGGCATCCGGCCCCTCGATGCGCAGCTTGCCGAAGGAGGACATGTCATAGACGCCCACCCCTTCGCGGAAGGCGCGCAGCTCGCGCCCCACATTGTCGAAGAAGGGCCCCCGGCCCCAGGTGCGGCTCTCCTCGGGCGTCTGCCCCGGCGCGGCGAACCAGTTGGCCCGTTCCCATCCGGCCAGCTCGCCGAAGACGGCGCCGCGCGCGGCCAGATGCGCGTGAAAGGGCGATCGCCGCACCCCCCGCGCCGTGGCCTTCTGCCGGAAGGGGAAGTGATCGGCATAAAGCAGGCCGAGCGTCTCGGACACCCGCTCGGCCAGATAGCGGCGGTTGCGCTGGAAGGGCTCGGTGCGGGCGATGTCCACATCGGACAGGTCGAAGGGCTTCTCGCCCTCGTCCATCCAGGCGGCCAGGGCCATGCCCGCCCCGCCGGCGGACTGGATGCCGACCGAGTTGAACCCTGCCGCCACCCACAGATTGGGACATTCCGGCGTGGGCCCGAGGTGATAGGCATTGTCGGGGGTGAAGCTTTCGGGACCGTTGAAGAAGGTGCGGAATCCCGCGCGCTGGAGGAGAGGGATGCGGTGGACCGCCTTCTCGAGGATCGGCTCGAAATGGTCGAGATCGGGGGGCAGCTCGGTGAATTCGGCATCGGGCGGGATGCCGTCCACCGCCCAGGGTTTGGCGCGCGGCTCGAAGGCCCCGATCATCAGCTTGCCGGCATCCTCCTTGTAATAGGTGCATTCGTCCGGCACGCGCAGGACCGGCAGGGAGCCCAGATCCGGGATCGGCTCGGTGATGGCATAGAAATGCTCGCAGGCCTGCAGGGGAATGGCCGCGCCGGCCCAGGCGCCCACCTCGCGGGCCCACATGCCGGCACAGTTGACGACGACCTCGGCGGCGGTTTCGCCGGTTTCGCCCCCGGCCTCCCAGCGCACCGCGGCGATGCGCCCCCGGTTCATGCGGAATCCGGTGACGCAGACCTGTTCGTGAAGGGAGGCGCCCCCGTTCCGCGCCCCTCGGGCCAGCGCCATGGTGATGCCGGAGGGATCGCCCTGCCCGTCCTTCGGCAGATAGACCCCTCCGGTCACGCCCTCGAGACGGAGATGGGGATAGCGGGCACCGATCTCGGCCGGGGTGATCTCCTCGATCTCCACGCCGAAGGCGCGGGCCATGGCGGCCTGCCGCCGCAGCTCCTCGAGCCGTTCCTCCGTCAGCGCCACGGTGATCGATCCGACACGGCGAAAGCCCGTGGCGACCCCGGTCTCCGCCTCGAGCCGGCCATAGAGCTCCTGGCTGTATTTCGCGAGGCGGGTGAGGTTCGCCGTCGCCCGCAGCTGGGCGATCAGCCCGGCGGCATGCCAGGTGGTGCCCGAAGTCAGCCTCTTGCGTTCGAGCAGCACCACCTCGCGCCAGCCGCGCCTTGTCAGGTGATAGGCGACCGAACAGCCGACGACACCGCCACCGATGATGACGGCACGGGCATGGGCAGGGGGATGCATGGGCGGACCTCTCAGTAGATCGGGGGGGCGATGACCCAGATGACCGTGCAGGGTTCGGGATGGGGATTGGCCCATTGGAAGGGCTCGCCCCGCAGGCGGAAGGAATCGCCGGGCCCCAGGCGGTGGAGCCGCCCGGCGACGGTCAGGTCCAGCCGTCCGCTCTCGACATAGCCGACTTCCTGGGTGGGGCGCTGCACGGGGTCGGGCAGGCGCGCCCCGGGGGCAAAGCCGACCGGATGACCTCGAAGGCATCCGACAGATCGGGGGACAGGAGCTCCTCGGTCAGGCCTTCGGCCCGCGACCCGATCGGCCGCCGTGCCCCCGCACGCAGCACGACGCCGCGTTCCTCCTCGGGCCCTTCCGGGCGCATCAGGGCAGCCAGCGGCACATCGAGCGCGCGGGCCAGCCGCCGCAGATCGTCAAGGCTCGGGCGCGACAGGCCGCGTTCGACCTGGCTCATCCAGCCGACCGAGCGGCCGGCCGCCCCTGCCAGCGCCTGAAGGGTGAGCCCCCTCGCGCGGCGCAGGGCACGCAGATCGGCGCCGAACCCGCTGTCCATGCCATGGCCGTCCATGAAAATTCATGGGATGAATTTCACGGGCGGCCGGATCTGTCAATCCGGTTCCGCGGGATCCCTGCGCAGCCGTCCGAACACGTCGGAGAGGATGGCGGACAGGCCCTCGGCATCGGTCTCGTCAAAGGCGGCCGGCCGGTCGCTGTCGATGTCGAGCACCGCGATCAGCTGCCCCGTTCCGTCGCGCACCGGCAGCACGATCTCGCTGCGGGTGGAGGCGGAGCAGGCGATATGGCCGGGAAAGGCCTCGACATCGGGGACGATCTGCACCTGTCCGGTCCGGGCTGCCGCGCCGCAGACCCCGCGCGCGAAGGGGATGGTCAGGCAGCCATGGCCGCCCTGATAGGGGCCGATCTTCAGCAGCCCCGGTGCGACGACCCGGTAGAAGCCGGTCCAGTCGAAGCGGTCATCGGCATGGTGGATCTCGCAGGCCAGGGTGGCCATCAGGGCCACGGGATCGTCCTCGCCCTCGGTCAGGGCCCGGATGCGGGAGCGGAGCTCGGCGTAATCGGCGCGCATGACGGCAGCAGAGCCCGGATGAGGGGCGCGCGCAAGGGGGTGCCGGGGGGAAGGCGCGCCATGCAGGCGGAACAGCGGCCCTGCCCCGTCCTGCCCCCGCGCCGTCTCCTTTCTGGCAACGCAGTGTTCCTGCCCTGCCCTGCCCCTGCCGCAAATCCTCCGTGCTGCTGCCGTGCCGTCCGGCCAGTCTGCCCCGCGTAGCTGCATGGCTTCCCCCGGCGCCGCACGCGAATGCCCCCACCCAGATGGCGGCGCCGGGGTCCCTGCCGGCGGGCTCGGTCAGTTGAGCTGGAATTCGAGCCGGTAGCGCCCCCCCTCGAAGGCTCCGAAAAGATCCGGGATATCCGGATGGTCCACCGGCCCCGAATCATCCGGGACCAGGTTCTGCTCGGACACATAGGCGAGGGAGGGGCCCTCCGCATTCACGGCCAGCAGATGATAGAAAGGCTGATCGCGGCGGGGTCGGGCGTCCTCGGGGATGGACTGCCACCAGGCCTCGCCCTGCGAGAAACAGGCATCCACATCGAAGATCACCCCGCGAAAGCCATGCTTGCGATGGCGCACCACCTGCCCGATGCGGTATTTCGTAAAGGCTGTCAGCATGGCCCTTGCACTCCTTTCCCGTGCATTAGGCCTGTCGGCCACGAAAAAGTCCATGCTTCGCCATGATTTGGCCAGGAAACGATCCGTTCGCCTCCGATCCCGGGTGCGGAACCGGCGGCCTGTCGCGCATCGGCGACGTCGGCATCCCTCTTCGGGGCGGATCCGCCGGATTCCCGGTTCCCCGCGCCGCCCCCCTGCGCTACAGTAGCCCTCAAGAACAGGCACCGCAGGGGGCGCCGCCCCGGAACGGAATCAGGGGCAGATGAGCAGACGACTCCGCGTCATGGCGCTGATGCTTCTCGTGGTGGCCTCGAGCTGCGCCCCGCGCGAACGCTCGGGCCCTGCCCCGAGGAATCTCGACAATGCCTGCGCCATCCTCGCCGAGCGTCCCAGCTATCTGCGCGCCTTCCGGCAGACCGAACGGCGCTGGGGCGTGCCCGTCGCGGTGCAGATGGCCATCATCTACCAGGAATCCAAATTCGTCCCCAATGCGCGCCCCCCTCACCAGTATGCCCTGGGCGTGATTCCCATCGGCCGTCAGTCCTCGGCGATGGGCTACAGCCAGGCGCTCGACGGCACCTGGGCCGAATACGAGGCCCAGCAGGGCCGCGGACGGCGCGACGACATCTTCGATGCCACCGATTTCATGGGCTGGTACATGAACGGGACGCTGCGCGAACTCGGCATCCCCCTCCACGACGTGGAAAATCAGTATCTGGCCTATCACGAGGGGCGCAACGGCTACCGCCGGCAGAGCCATCAGGAAAAGGCCTGGCTGCTGCGCGTGGCCGCGGATCTGAAGACCCGCGCCCAGATGTATGACGCCCAGCTCCGCAGCTGCCGGCGGATCTGACCCGCCGCCGGACCGACCCGGCCTCGCCGCGGACGCCTCGCCGCGGACGGGGGGCCGCGGGCGGGGGGCCGCGGGCGGGAAGCCCCCCCCGCCGACGCCCGTACCCGCGCTGTCCCCGCGCTGTCCCGGCGCTGTCCCGGCGGCGTCTCAGCGGTTCCAGGCGGCCATCTCGGCCTGGATGTTGAAGGGACGGTCGCCGATCTGCACCCCTGTCTGCAGATCATGCAGCACGACCGTCGTCTCGCTGCCTGACTGATCGGTCACGATCCATTGGCGCAGCTCCACCGGACTGCCCGTGAAGACCAGCCGGATCGACCCATAACCGGGATTCTGCGGATCCTGCATGGTCACGGTGGTGGTCGTCCCGTCCGAGACATGCCCCGTCACCATCCCCGCCTGCGACAGGTCCACCCTCTCGGCCAGGATGATCGACAGCGGCGTCTCGCGCAGGGGGAACCGTTCGGGCCCCTGATTGGAGCGGCGGTCGAACACGGCCACCTGTCCGCCCCCTGCCACCACCAGCGCCGAGCCGTCGTCATATTCGAAGCGGATGCGGCCAGGGCGCTTGAGGAAGATGGTGCCGGTCGAGATCGAGCCGTCGGCATTGATCTGCGTGAAGCCACCTGTCGCGGTCTGCAACCGGTTGAGATAGGCGGCGATCTCCGCCAGGGGGATCGCCTGGGCCCGGGCCATGGCCGGCCACAGCGCCGGGGCAAGCGCGACGGCAGGCAAGGCAGCGATCAGGTGGCGTCGGGTCATGGGGCGGCTCATGGGGTCCGTCCTTTCGGTCTGAGGTCCGGCATCATATAGCGCCCTCCTGCCCGGAACCCGAGCGCCAGACGATAACAGCCGCTCGCAGGGCGGTGACGGGGGCCGGCCGCCGGTCCGCTCCTCCCGCAGGGGCCTTCCGCGAGGAAGGCCGCCTGCTCTCCGCAAGGGGGGCCTTCCACCCCCTCCTTCGCGGAGGCCGAGAGGCCGGGGGACCGAAAGGCGCGGCACGGAACTGCCGTCACGGCGGGGTCCGGGGGGTGTTGCGCGAATCGGGGGCGGAGCGCGCGTTGCGCTTACCGATCATGAACCTCTTGCTGGCAGAACGGCGTCATCGTCACCGCAACAGCCATGGAGGAACCGCCCGGAACCATCCGCCCCACATCGCCGGACAGCCCTGCCGCCATGGCGCCGGCGCGCCATGACCGTCCTGACGGCAGACGGATCCGGGCCGGCCCCTGCCCTGCCGGACCATCCGCCGTCATGCAGCCCTCCTGCTGTCCCCCTGCCGCCACCCTGCCGCCCCCCTGCCGCCGTTGAGCGGTCACCCCGCCCCCTTAGAATCGCCGTGGCGAGCCGCCGCCACGCCTCCCCCAGGATCGCAGGAGAAGGGACCCCCATGCCCGAGACCGCCACTGCTCCGCCCCCGCCCCGCCACGCGCCCATCGGTTTCTGGCGTGCGCTGCCCTACTGGATGTCGCTGCTCACTCTTCCCCTCGCCTGGGCGGGCGCCTGGTGGGGGGGGTGGACCGTGTTCCTGCTGCCGCTCTTCACCTGGTTCCTGTTCGATCTGCTCGATCTCGTCATCGGCCTCGACACGTCGAATGCCGACCCCTCCACACCCGATTCGGATCTGTTCTGGTATCGCCTCGTCACCCTGATCTGGTGGCCCCTGCAGGCGCTGACCGTCTTCGGCCTCGTCTGGTATGTGCCCCAGGCGCCCCATCTCGGCCTGGGCGAGAAGCTCGCCCTCTTCTTCGGCATCGGGATCGTCTCGGGGGCCGTCGGCATCGTCTATGCCCATGAACTGATGCATCAGTCCTCCCGGCTTGAACGGTGGCTCGCGGATCTGCTGCTGGCGCAGGTGCTCTATTCCCATTTCCGGTCCGAACATCTGCGCGTCCATCACATCCATGTCGGCACCCCGCGCGACCCCGTCTCGGCCCGCTACAATGAAGGGTTCCACCGCTTCTTCCTGCGGGTGCTGCGGCAATGTCCGCCGTCGGCCTGGCGCGCGGAGAAGGCCCTTCTGGCGCGGGCGGGGCTGCCGGTCTGGTCGCGCCGGAACCCCTTCTGGCGCTATGCCGTCCTGCAGGCGGCGGCGCTGGCCCTGGCGCTGGCCCTGGGCGGGTGGGAAGGACTGGGGCTGTTCCTGCTGCAGGCCTTCGTCGCCATCTGGCAGCTGGAGCTGACGAACTACATCGAACATTACGGCCTGACGCGAAAGCATCTGGGCGAGGGGCGCTATGAACCGGTCCGGCCCCGCCACAGCTGGAACGCGGCGCACCGCGCCTCCAACTGGTTCCTGATCAATCTCCAGCGGCATTCCGATCATCACTACAAGCCCGACCGCCGCTTTCCCCTCCTTCAGACCTATGACGAGGACGAGGCGCCCCAGCTGCCCTACGGCTATCCGCTGATGGCGGCGGTGGCGCTGGTTCCGCCGCTGTGGCGGCGCATGATGAACCCGCGCGTGCGCGCCTGGCGCCGTCGCTTCTACCCGGAGGTGACCGACTGGACTCCCTACCGGACCGGCGCCCTGCCGATGCCGCGGGGGTCCTGATGCTGCCGGGGGTTGTGAAGGGAAAAGGGCCCCGCGCGGGTAGCGAGCCGTCGCGCGGGGCCAGGTGGGAGCCGGGCGCATGAGGGCGCACGCCGGCTCCGGCGGAAGGGGGGCCCGGCGCCCTTCCCCCCCGGGGGGGGCGGCGCGGGCCGATCCGGTGAGATCAGTGCGTGGCGGCCATTTCCGCCCGGATCTGCTGGCGCAGGACATCGATGGGGATGAGGCAGCCATCCCGCCGGAAATGCCAGTAGGTCCAGCCGTTGCAGGAGGGCGCGCCTTCCAGATGCGCGCCGACCTGATGGATCGAGCCCGTCACGTCCCGCCCCACCAGCGTGCCGTCGGCGCGCACCTTGGCCTTGTGGCGTCCGCCCAGGGACCACAGCTCCTCGCCGGGGCGCAGAAGGCCACGTTCCACGAGCGTGCCGAAGGCCACCCGCGGTTCGGCCCGCTTGCTGCCCTGCACCGTGATCGATTCGGCCTCGAAGGGGCGCACGCGGGCGATGCGCTCCTCGGCGATGCGGCGATAGGCGGGTTCGCGCTCGATGCCGATGAAGTGCCGTCCCAGCATCCGCGCCACGGCCCCTGTCGTGCCCGTGCCGAAGAAGGGGTCGAGCACCACATCGCCGGGGTTGGTGGTCGCCAGGATCACCCGGTGCAGAAGGGCTTCGGGCTTCTGGGTGGGGTGGGCCTTCTGGCCATCCGCGTCCTTGATCCGTTCATGGCCCGTGCAGATCGGCAGCAGCCAGTCCGACCGCATCTGCACGCCGTCATTGAGGGCCTTGAGCGCCTCGTAGTGGAAGGTGTAGCGGGCCCCTTCCTCGCGCGAGGCCCAGATGAGCGTCTCATGGGCATTGGTGAACCGCTTGCCGCGGAAATTCGGCATCGGATTGGCCTTGCGCCAGATCACGTCGTTGAGGATCCAGAATCCGGCATCCTGCAGCGCGGCGCCGACCCGGAAGATGTTGTGATAGCTGCCGATGACCCAGATTGCGCCATGGGGCTTGAGGATCCGCCGCACCTCGGCGAGCCAGGCCCGGGTGAAGCGGTCATAGTCGGCGAAACCGGCAAAGCGGTCCCAGGCCTCGGTCACCCCCTCGACGCGGGAATTGTCGGGGCGGTGCAGTTCGCCCTTCAGCTGAAGATTGTAGGGCGGATCCGCGAAGACAAGGTCCACGCTGGCCGCTGGAAGGCGCCGCATGACCTCGATGCAGTCGCCTGCGATGATGCTGTCGAGCACCCCGTCAAGGGTGCCCGCCACTGCCGTTCCTGCCATTCACTGCCTCTGCTCGCCGGCGGGTGGTCCCGCTCTGCTTCGACAGGCGGGTTGGCCCCGCTCTGGTCGTGGGAAACAGTGCCAAGGCTGGCGGTCGGCGTCAAAAACAAAAAGTTACGGCTCGCCGTTCGATCCCTCTGGACACAACATCTCGCGCAGGGGGGCAAAACTGCGCCTATGGAATGGGGTCGGACCGAGCCGCCGCAGCGCCGCAATGTGGCTTTTTCGATCCATAACCCCGGTTCGTTTCCCAACCATAGCCCGGATGCTGTTGCGCGAGTGCGACCATCCTCTTGTCGCGCCATGATTTTGCCACAATCGAGGCAGCCGCGACCGAAAGCGACAGCCGATCCCCCCCCACGACCGGTGTCGCCGGACAGGGCAGATCGGGGGGCAGCCAGGGCCCATCGATCAGGGCGTGATCCGGCCCCAGGGGAAGGGCGAGGATCGCGCGACGCATGGCCAGGAAGGTGGCAGAGGCGATGCCCAGCGCGTCGATCTCCTCGGCCTCCGCCAGGCCAAGCCCCACGGTGGCGCTCTCGCGGATCGCGGCGGCCAGACGGTCGCGCCGGGCTTCGGGCAGGCGCTTGCTGTCGTCGATTCCCTCGGGCAGGCGCGCGGGGTCGAGGATCACGGCCGCTGCGACCACCGGTCCGGCCAGCGGACCGCGCCCTGCCTCGTCCACGCCTGCCACGCGCCGCAGCCCCCGGGCCCAGAGCGCGGCTTCCCTCTCGAAATCCGGTGCCATGATGCCCATCTGCCCCGGCGCGGAGGACAGAGTCCAGCCGGGGGAAGCCCCGAAGGGCTCCCCCCGTCCCGGCGCGGACCACTGGGGCGTCGGGCCCGCTCCGCTGCTCGACTCCGGCCCCCCGCCCCGGCGGGGGTGCCTCGGCCGAAGTTCGTCAGTCCCGTGCCGGCGTCTCCCATCCGGCTTCACGCAGGCAGGCCGGATCGAAACCCGAGACGAATCGCCCGCGTGACCGGATCGTCACCGCACAGTCGAGCGGCAGCTCTCCCGCCCGGGCAAAGCGGGCCTCCAGGCAATCGGGGTCATGAAGCCGCACGCTGCCGTTCCGCACCGGCCAGTCCGTCAGGCAGGCGGGGGGCAGGCGGCGCGAATCGGCCTCGCGTTTCTCTTTCCGGTCCTCGTCGGCGGCCTGCAGGACAAGCCCCAGCGCAGCCAGCGCCGCGATGCCCAGCGCCAGGTTTCGCATCGCGCGTTCCCCTTCGGTCAGGCTGCGCGGCTCGGCCGGATGCGGCTGCGCGGCCGGCCTGCCGGCCGGAGACAGCGCCAGCGCCGCGGCCAGCACGAGGATCTGCACGATTCGGACCATGAAAACCTCCGTTCCGGTCCGCCCCCCCCCGCGAAAGCGGTGGACCGTGGGGGCGCCGGCCCGTTTCCTGCCGCGGTTCTGCGGCGGGGCGGCATGCCAGACAATATCATGGCGTGGCTATCGGTCAGCGCCGGGGCAGCCCAGCCCGCCGGCTGCCGCCCCCGCCCGGCCGACCCCGTCCGTCCTGCAGGGCTATTGAATAGCAGGAGCGCTCCTGCCACTCCTTGCGGCATGAGACTGCTCCCCGCCGCCCTCCTGCTGCTGATCGCGCTTCCCCTCGAGGCGGCGGCGGCCTGTTATGCCGACTACAAGGCCTCGCGCCGCGACCCCTTCGAGCTGCATTACGGCGTGGCCGAAATCTTCGGCCCCTGCGACACGGCCTCGGCGGCCGAGGAACTCGCACCCCGTCTTGCCGCCGACGGCTGGCATCTCCTCGAAGTCGATTCTACCTTCGACGAGACCGGCCTGGAGGCAAGACGTGAGAGCGCTGGCGACTACTATCTCCGCTACTGAGGCCCGCCAACAGGGGGCACGGGCCGTCGCCATCGGGATTGCCGCGATTGTCGTCATCCTCGGTCTGGCGGCAGTCCTGCTCTTCGCCAATCTCCCCGATGCCGATGCCTTCAACGCCCAGGTCGAACGCCTCTTCGTCGAGGGCGATTTCACCAGCCGCGGAGAGATCCGCCTGCTCGAACTGCTGGCGCAGTCCAATACGACCTTCGGCGAGGTGCTGGCCAGCTACCGCGTCATCATCGCGGTGCTGCTGCTGTTCGCCACGGCCATGATGATCGCGGCGGTGGCCTTCCTCGTGATGCTGGTCATCCTCAACCGCCGCATGGGCCAGATCGAGCGCAAGGGGATCGAGGTCAACTCGCTCATCATCTCGCGCGAGGCGAACACGGTCTATCTCAACAATTTCGAGTTCAAGCTGACCGAGGCCGCCATCGAGACGCTCTCGGTCCTGGCCGAGGCCCGGCTCGACGACGAGGTGCTGTCCGGCGCCCAGATCGAGGCCGTCATCTCGGGCCGGGACCCTTCGCAATGCGACGAGGCCGCCGGCGCCACGCGCATCAAGCGGCTGCGCGACACGCTCGGCAATCAGCTGGTCAGCGAGCTTCTGGTCAGGAACATCGCCCGCAAGGGCTATACCCTCGCCGTGGACAAGTCGGCGATCCGCATGATCTGACCCGCGCCGGCGGGGGGGCAGGACAGGCCTCTGCGGCGGGCCCCGGTCCTGTGTTCCCGTCGCGTCATCTTCCCCATGGACGCAGTCCGCAGGCGGCGTATAGAGGGCGGAAAACGACAACCGTCCGGCGCCAGCCCCGAAGGCCTTCGCGCAAAGGACGTGCCATGGAACAGTGAGGATCGTTTGCGTCACCCCCATCCCCTTGCCGCCTGGTTCGAGCGCTTCGTCCAGCCCACGGCCGACGAATACGCGGCGATCGCCTCCGTTCCCTTCGAGATCCGCGCAATTCCGGCCGACCAGTGCCTGCACCATGCCGGCGGCAGCGACGGCCCCATCACCCTCGTGCTCGAAGGGCTGCTCTGCAGCTATCGCATGCTCGATGCGGTGAAATGCCAGATCGTCGCGCTGCACATTCCCGGCGACTGGCCCGATCTGGAGATTCTCTGGCTGAACCGTCTGGGTGCCGACATCGAGAGTCTGGCGCCTTGCCGGATCGCCTGTCTCGAGGCCTCGGCCCTGCGGGCGCTCTGCCGGGATCAGCCCCGCCTCGCGGCGCTGCTGTGGAGCCAGACGCTGGTTGCCTCCTCCATCGCGCGGGAATGGATCGTCAACATGGGCCATCGCCCTGCCGTGATCGCGCTGGCCCATCTCTTCTGCGAGATCGTGACGCGGCTCGAGGCGGTGGGGCTGGCCCATGGCGGGATCTGCGATCTGCCGCTGACCCAGGTCCATCTGAGCCGCGCGACGGGCCTGTCGCTGGTGCATCTCAACCGATCGCTGCAGGAGCTGCGCCGGCGCGGCCTGATCAGTTTCGGCGACGGGCGGCTCGCGGTTCACGACTGGGCCGCCCTTGCCGCACTCGGCCAGTTCAGCGAGGGTTACCTGCACCGGCAGCCTCCCCTCTGGCTTGCCGCCTGAGGATCCCCCTCTGCCCGTTGCCGCGGGAAGGGCCCCTGCCTACAAGGGCAGCATGACGCCAGCCGGACGGCGGCGCGCGGGTGGCGAAGGATCGGCATGATGCGGCTGATGCGGCTCATCTATTCGTCCTGGAGGCTGGACGACGGGGAAGGAGGGATCGAGGCGATCCTTCATGCGTCGCGCCGCAACAACGAACGCGACGGGCTGACCGGCGCCCTGCTGGTCGGAGAGCGCCATTTCCTTCAGGTTCTCGAAGGCAGCCGCACCGCTCTGGGGGCCTGCATGACCCGCATCATGCGCGACCCCCGTCACGAAGCGATCGAGCTGATCAGCGCCGGCGAGGTGCCGGCCCGCCTGTTCGCCGACTGGTCGATGCTGCGCATCGACGGCGAGGCCATCGGGCGCTGCATGCCCGAGCCCTGCCTGCTGTCCGGCGGCTTCCGCCCGCCCGAGATGCCTCAGGCCGCCATCGAGGAGCTCTGCCGCCGCATCGCCGCATGGGGCGGGGGGGATTCCTCCATCTGATCCCGGCCGGCCCTGCCGACCCCGGCGCCCCCGGCCGGATCTTCGCCGCATTTCCGCCATCAGAGGGCCTTCATCCGCCCTCGCGATCAACCATGACGGGACATGACCTACCCGAAGGTGAGGCGCATGTAACATTTGGCATCACCACAAGGGCGCGACCTTGCCATATTTCGGTCGCATTCCACCCCGAGGCTGCAACTCGGGCACGTCGCACAACCCGGCAGCCGGCCTGCCCCTCCACCGGCCCCAGGGCCGGCGGGGACCAGCCCGCAGAAGGGGGACGCAACATGGACTACAGGTTCTTCGAGGAGGCCCGGCTTGCGCACCAGGCCAAGGTGCCATGGAGTTATCGCCGTTCGGTGCGCTGGCTGCCGCGCATCGGGGACATCGTTCCGGACTTCCGGGCCGAAACGAACCAGGGGCCGATCGTCTTCCATGACTGGGCCGAGGGATCCTGGATCGTCCTGTTCAGCCATCCTCTCGCCTTCACCGGGGTCTGCACGACCGAGATCGCCGCACTGGCCGCGCGGGAGGGCGAATTCGCCCAGCGCGGAGCCAGGATGCTCGCCCTCTCCTCCTCCTCTGCCGAAGCCGGCCGCAAATGGGTCGCCGACATCGCGCGCATCTACGGGTTTCACGTGACCTTCCCCCTGATCGCCGATCCGGAGGGCCGGCTCTGCAATCTCTTCGGCATGCTCCACGAGAAGCAGAGCGAGAGCTGCGCCATCCGCAAGACGCTGATCATCGGCCCCGATCTGCGCATCCGGGCGATCTTCGAATATCCGATGGTCGTGGGCCGCAGCAGCGACGAGATGCTGCGCGTGCTCGATGCGATCCAGACGGCCGAGGCCTACAATCTCGCCACGCCGGCGGACTGGCAGCCGGGCGACGATCTGGTTCTGCTGCCCCCCGAATACGGGCCGCCGGCCATCGCCCCCGGCGCCGCGATGCTGCGCCACTTTGCGCCCTATCTCGCCACCGTGGCCGATCCGGAACATCCCGCTGCCGATCTCGTGGCCGATTCGACGTTCCCCGACCCAAGGGGGGCTGGCGGCTGACCGGTCAGGCACCGGGTCGGGCATCGGGAGAGGGGCCCGCGATCACAGGTCGAATCGGGCCAGCACCGGCACATGGTCCGACGGCGATTCCCAGCCGCGGCAATCGCGCAGGATACGGCTGTCATGGGCCGCGCGCATCAGATCGCGGCTTGCCCAGACATGGTCCAGCCGCCGCCCGCGATCCGAGGCGGCCCAGTCCGCCGCCCGGTAGGACCACCAGGAATAGAGCTTGCCCGAGGGCAGGTCGGCGCGGGTGACATCGGTCCAGCCCCCGGCCTCCATCGCATCCGTCAGCCCCGCCACCTCGACCGGGGTATGGCTGACCACATCCAGCATCTGGCGATGCGACCAGACATCGTCCTCCAGCGGCGCCACGTTGAGATCGCCCACCAGGATCGCGCGGCGGGGCGGCTCGGCGCGGAAATGGTCGCGCAGATGCGCCAGAACCCGGAGCTTCTGGGCGAATTTGGGATTGGCGTCCGGATCCGGCAGGTCGCCGCCTGCAGGGACATAGACATTGTGGATCACGGCCCCGCAGGGCAGACGCGCCGCCACATGCCGGGCCTGCCCCAGACCGCCCAGATCGATGGACCCCGCATCCTCCAGCGGGCGGCGCGACAGGATCGCCACACCGTTATAGCCCTTCTCGCCCCGCACCACCGCATGCGGGTAGCCCAGCGCGGCAAAGGTGGCGAGGGGCATCTTCTCCGCCGGGGCCTTGCATTCCTGCAGGCAGAGGATGTCCGGCGCCTCCTGCCGGATCAGACGGACCACAAGCCCTTCGCGCAGACGCAGCGAGTTGATGTTCCAGGTGGCGATGGTCAGCATGCGTCCGCTCTGTGTCTCCGTCACGTTGTATCCGTCACGCGGCGGCCCGCGCCTGCCGCAGGAATGAGGCCGTGTAGATCGCAAGCGCCGCCCAGATCATCGGAAAGGCCACCATGCGCGCCGGCCCGAAATGCTCGCCCAGGACGGCCACGGCGACCAGGGCCACAAGGGTGGGAGAGATGTATTGCAGGATGCCGATGGTCGACAGCCGCAGCAGCTTTGCTCCATGGGCGTAGAGGAGCAGCGGCACCGCCGTCACCACCCCGCAGCCGAGCAGCAGCGCGTCGGTCGCGACGTCGCCGGCCAGGAAATGGCTCTGCCCCCGCGCCATCAACCAGCCGAGATAAAGCAGCGCAAAGGGCGACAGGATCAGCACCTCGAGCAGGAATCCCTCGCTCGGCCCCATGGGCAGCCATTTCTTGAAGAAGGCATAGGCCCCCCAGGTCAGGGTCAGCCCCAGCGCCGCCATCGGCAGCCGCCCCGCATCCCAGGTCAGCACGCCGACCGCAAGCGCCGCCAGCCCGATCGCCGCCCATTGCGCGGGGGCGAGCCTCTCGCGCAGCAGCACCGCGCCCAGGAACACGCTGAAGAGCGGGTTGATGTAATAGCCGAGCGCCGCCTCGAGCGCATGCCCCGATGTCACGGCCCAGACATAGATGCCCCAGTTCAGCGACACGATGGCCGCCGTGACCGCGGCCATGCCCAGCATCCGCGGCCTGCGCAGCGCCCGCCCGAGGGCACCCCCCTTGCCCATCGACAGCACTGCCACGGCCGCGATGGGCACGGACCACAACACACGGTGGAGGATCACCTCGGCCGGGGGGACATGGGACAGATGGACCATGTAGAGCGGCAGGAAGCCCCACAGCAGATAAACCGCCAGAGCCAGGGCCAGACCCTTCGGGCTGTCGCCGTTCGCCTCCATCCCGCTCCCTCCGCGCGCAACACCCCCCGCTAACCGATCCGCCCGCCGGGGGCCAGAGGCCGGCCCCCGGCAACTCGACGATCTTGCAAGCCCCTCGGTCGGGGTGGCGCGTCACCGGACCCTCGGGCCGGGCGATCCGGCGGTCGCCCCGTCAGGATCCCTCCTCATCCTCTTCGGGATAGACCGCTTCCCACGTGCCGGTGAGGGTCGCGGTCAGCTCCTCCGCCGTGATGTCGATGATGAACTTCAGCCATTCGTCGTCCCTTTTGCCGGCGGCGTGTCCACGATTGCGTCCTTGATCCTCAGGACCGCGGTCAGGAACATGGACCGCAACGAGTCCTCGAGGGACAGCCCGTCCTCGACGGGCCAGTGCCGCACGATATAGGCGCCCAGCTGCCTGGCGTTGTGCCAGTCGGCGATCCCGACCTCCCCGCCCGATGGAGAGGCAAAGCGCGCCGCCCAATCGTCCGTGGCCTTGAGGATGCGGTCGGCATCGCCGCCCCGATCGCGGCGGCCACCTCGGCGATGAACTCGCGCACCACGCCCTCGACATAGGCGAAGTCCCCGAGATAGGGCGCGTCCCCGCCCGCCGCCTCGAACGAAGCCCGCATCGCCGCCTCGTCGGGGGCGTGGAGCGGCCCGATATCGTCGTCTTGCGTCTGATTGCTCATGGCAGATCCTCCGGGTCCGGCAGGGCGATCACTTCGACCACCCACGTGCCGCTGCCCCCCCAGGTGCCGGACTTGTCGGTGAAGGAGTGGCCCTTCGGATGCACCTTCTGGCATAGAACCTCGTGCCGCAGGGGAAAAGCACTTTGTTGCGCTCCCGCTTGCCTTCCCCGTGCCGGCATGCTTCCCCCGCGCCGGATGCGTCACGATGCGCCACGCCAGAGGGAGCCATCCGCATGACCCGCTTCAACCAGCCGCTCGGCGGCAACGACATGCCCCGCTTCGGCGGCCCTGCGACCTTCATGCGCCTGCCCGCGCAGGCAACGGCCGAAGGGCTCGATGCCGCCTTTGTCGGCATCCCCCTCGACATCGGCACGTCGAATCGCCCCGGCACGCGCCTCGGCCCCCGCGCCATCCGCGACGAAAGCCGCATGATCCGCCCCTTCAACATGGCGACCGGCGCTGCCCCCTTCGAACATCTCCAGGTCGCCGATATCGGCGATGTGGCGATCGACACCTTCGACCTGAAGACAAGCTGCGACATCATCACCGCCGCCTATCGCGAGATCCTCGCCCATGGGACGATCCCTCTCACGCTGGGGGGCGACCATACGCTGACCTGGCCCGTGCTGCGCGCCATCAGGGACCGTCACGGTCCTGTCGCCCTCGTCCATGTCGATGCCCATGCCGACATCAACGACACCATGTTCGGCGAGAAGGTCGCCCATGGCACGCCCTTCCGCCGCGCCTGGGAGGATGGCTGCCTCCTGAACGACCGCGTGGTGCAGATCGGCCTGCGGGGCACGGGCTATGCGCCGGACGACTTTGCCTGGGGCCGCGCGCAGGGCTGGAGCATCGTGACGGCCGAAGAGATCGCCGGCCGCGACCTGCGCCGCCTGATGGAGCAGGTGCGGGCCCTGATCGGCGATGCCCCCTGCTATCTGTCCTTCGACATCGACAGCCTGGCCCCGGGCCTGGCCAACGGCACCGGCACGCAGGAGATCGGCGGCCTGCAGGACTGGCAGGCCCTGCAGATCGTGCGGGGTCTGGCGGGTGTGAACCTTGTCGGCTGCGATCTGGTGGAGGTCTCGCCGCCCTTCGACACGACGGGCACCACGGCGCTGACAGGGGCGAACCTGCTCTACGAGATGCTCTGCGTCCTGCCCGGCGTGCCGCAGAGGCCTCCCGCCCCTCTCCATGGCTTCGATATCGGCTGAAGCGCCGGGGGGCATCCTGATGCGCCCTGTGGACGCGGAACCGACCGGATCTTAAAGCATGGCCTGACAGAACGGGGCCGGCGGGGAACGGATCGACCGAATCGGTCCGTCCGCCGGCTCCCCGAACCCGCAGGGAGATCATCATGAAACGACGCAGCTTCCTTGTCGGCACCGCCGCCGGTCTGTCCGCGCTGGCCGCCCCCGCCATCCTGCGCGCGCAGGGCACGGCCCTCAAGGTCGGCACCTATGGCGGCTTCTTCCAGGACAGCTTCGATCAGCACATCTATCCCGACTTCACCGCCGAGACGGGCATCGCCATCGAATCCATCGGCGAACCCACGGGCGAGGCCTGGCTTGTCCAGCTCGAACAGGCGGCGCGCGCCGGACAGGCCCCGGCCGATGTCAGCATGATGGCCCAGGTCGCCCGCCTCAAGGGCGAACGGTCCGGGCTGTGGCTGCCGCTCGACGAATCGGCGATGCCCAACCTCGCCAACTTGCCCGAGCATTTCGTCCACCGTTACCCGGACGGGCGTCTCTACGGCACGGGGGCGGTGTCGTGGTACATCACCCTCGTGACCAATACCGATGTCTATCCCGAACCGCCGACCTCCTGGCAGGCGCTCTGGGATCCGGCCAACCGCGACCGGCTGGGTCTGCTCGCACTGGCCTCCAACTCCTTCCTGCTCGAGATCACGGCGACCACCTTCTTCGGCGGCACCGACATCCTCGACACCGAAGAGGGCGTGATGCAGGTTCTCGAGAAGCTCGCCGAGGTGAAGCCCAATGTCCGCCTCTGGTATCGCGACGAGGGCCAGTTCCAGCAGGCGCTCCAGTCCGGCGAGATCCCGATGGGCCAGTATTACCACGACGTGACCGGCCTCGCGGCGGCCGAAGGACAGCCCGTGCGCTCCACCTTCCCGGCCGAAGGCGCGGTGCTCGATTCGGGATCCTGGGTCGTCAGCAAGGCCAGCACCATGCAGGAGCAGGCCCAGATCTTCATCAACTACATGGCCCGGCCCGAGATTCAGGCAAAGCTGTCGCGCTTTGTCGGCACGGCGCCCACGGTGGACCGCAGCCTGACCGATCTGACGGACGAGGAATTCGCCGCCGTGGCCTCGGACCTGCCGCCGATCCTGCCGCGCTATGATCTCTACATCGACAGGGCCGACTGGGTGAACCAGAAGTGGTCCGAGATGATCACCGGCTGAACCTGCCCGATCCCGGGCCCGGCCGCATCCCGGCCGGGCCCCATCCCGCAAAGGACCCTGCCCCTCGATGAACGATCTCGCGCTCCGCTCGCTGACCAAGCGCTACGGCCCCGCTGCAGCGGTGGACGGGGTCACTCTCGACATTCCGGGGGGGCGCTTCATCTGCCTGCTCGGCCCCTCGGGCTGCGGCAAGACCACGCTGCTGCGCCTCATCGCCGGGCTCGAGACCCCGACCGAGGGCCGCATCCTCGTCGGCGGAGAGGACATCACCGACCGCCCCACCCACCGGCGCGATTTCGGCATGGTGTTCCAGTCGCTGGCGCTGTTCCCCCATCTCTCGGTCGGCGACAACGTGGCCTATCCGCTGGCCATCCGCGGCCGGCCGAAGGCCGAACGCGACCGGCGGGCCGCCGAACTGCTGGAGCTGGTGCGCCTGCCGGGGCTGGCCGGCCGCCGCATCCATCAGCTCTCCGGCGGCCAGCGCCAGCGCGTCGCCATCGCCCGCGCCCTGGCCGTCGATCCGCGGCTGTTCCTGCTCGACGAACCCCTGTCGGCGCTCGATGCCGCCCTGCGCGATCACATGCAGATGGAGCTGCGCCAGCTCCAGACCCGGCTCGGCATCACGACGCTGGTCGTCACGCACGACCAGAAGGAAGCGCTGACCATGGCCGATCTCGTGATCGTCATGGACAAGGGCCGGGTGCAGCAGATGGGCGCCCCGATGGAGATCTACCGCGACCCGGCCAATGCCTTCGTCGCGGGCTTCATCGGCTCCTCGAACCTGCTGCCGGCCACCCTGCTCGACCGCTCCATGATCGAGGTTTCGGGCCGGCGCATCCCCCTTGCCCCGCAGGACCGCGTCAAGACGGCCCCCGGCCCCGCCCTTCTCTCCGTCCGGCCCGAGGATGTGCGCCTGGCCGAAGAGGGCCTGCCGGCCCGCGTGACCTTCATCCGCGATCTGGGCGAAAGCGTGCAGATCGTGCTCGATCAGGACGGGCGCGAGATGACCGCCCTCTTCGCCCCGCGCGAGCGACCGGATGTGCAGATCGGCGAGACGGTCCAGCTCGCCTTCGCGCCGGGCGGTGTCGTGGTGCTGGCGCCATGACCGGCCGCGAATCGCCCGTTCCCGCCTGGATCGGCCTGCTGCCCGGTCTGGTGCTCGTCGTGCTCTTCCTGATCCCCTTCGGCATCATGCTGGCCGTTTCGGTGGCCGGACGCGAGCCGGGCGGCTTCTTCACCTGGGGATTCGACCTGACCGGCTATGCGCGGGTCTTCTCGGCCTTCGTGGGGCGCATCCTGGCCACCTCGATCGGCATCGCGCTGGCTGCCGCGCTGATCGCGGTGGCGCTCGCCCTGCCCTTCACGGTGATCCTCGCCGGGATGTCCCACCGCATGCAGACGGTCGTGCTCGTGATCCTGCTTGCGGTGCTGTCGCTGTCGGAGGTCATCATCGGCTTTGCCGTCTCCACGCTGCTGTCGCGCACCGGCGGGGGTGGCAACCTGCTTGCCTGGATCGGCCTGCTGCCCGAGCCGCGCGCCTTCACGCCCGGCCTCTTCGCGCTGCTCACGGGGCTTGTCTATCTGTCCTTCCCCTATGGCGGTCCTTGTCCTCTATCCGCCGGTGGCCCGCCTCGATCCCGAACTGACGCAGGCTGCGCGCACGATGGGCGCCTCGCCGCTGCGGACCTTTGCCACGGTGACGCTGCCCCTTCTGCGCGCGCCGATCCTGGGGGCGGCGATCCTGGTCTTCGTCTTCGTGCTCGGGGCCTATCTGCTGCCCCAGCTCCTGGGCCGGCCCCAGCACTGGACGCTGTCGGTGCATATCACCGATCAGGCAATCTACCAGTCGAACCTGCCCCTTGCGGCGGCCATGGCGGTGCTGCTGCTCGTCGTGGCGCTGACCCTTGTGGGGCTGTCGCTGCTCCTGACCCGAGAGCGGCGGGAGGCCGCGCCATGACCCATCGCCTCGGAGGCCTCTATGTGGGCCTGCTGCTGCTGCTGCTGTCGCTGCCGATCCTCATCGTCGCGGGGGTCTCGCTGAACGGCGGACAGGCGCTGCGCTTTCCGCCCGCCGACCCCTCGCTGCGCTGGTATGGCGAGCTGTTCCGCGCCGCAGACTGGACCGGCCCCCTGCGCAACTCGGTCGTCATCGCGACGCTGGCCTCGCTCCTGGCCGTCGCGGTGGCCCTGCCGATCGCGCTGCATGTCTGGGGCCGGGGCGGATGGCTGGGACGGATGCTCGCGCTGCTTGGCGTCGCCCCCTTCATGCTGCCCCCCGTCATCACGGCCCTGGGCTTCCTCGTGTTCTGGGTCTCGGTGGGGATGTATGGCCGGATGGCCGCGACGATCCTGTCGCACGGGATCTTCCTCGTCACCCTGCCGCTGGTGACGATCTCGCTTGGCCTCGCCGCGATCGACCGCTCGCTGATCGAGGCTGCGCGCACGATGGGCGCCACGCGGGGCCAGGTGCTGCGCACGGTCGTGCTGCCGCTCGTGGCGCCCTATGTGCTGTCGGGCTATGCCTTCGCCTTCGTGCTCTCGCTCAACGAATACATCATCGCCTACATGGTGGCGGGCTTCACGGTCGAGACGCTGCCCATCAAGATCTTCAACAGCCTGCGCTACGGCTACACGCCGATCATGGGGGTCGTGTCGGTGCTCTTCGTCGCCCTTGCGGCCCTGGTGTTCGGTCTGATCGGCGCCTTCGGCAACCTGCCGCGCCTGCTCGGCTCCGAACGCGCGGGGGGCCGCTAGAGCCGCGCCTGCATCGCGGCCAGATGGGGGGCGAAGCCGGCCGCCTCCTCGATCCGCCGGCAGAGCTGGAGCAGCCGGAGATCCCCGCCCGGCCGCCCTGTCACCTGCACCGCCAGCGGCAGCCCCGCCGGCCCCACGCCCACGGGCACCACGCCTGCGGGCAGCCCGGCGAGGTTCCCCGGCGCCGCATGGGGGGCAAAGGCGAAGCCGCGCGCATTCCACTCCGCCAGGCTCTGCCCGCAGGCCGCGAAGGTCAGGGTGCCGAGCGGCGGGGGATCCCCGGCCAGGGCGGGGGTCAGCACCGCATCGAACCCCTCCATGGCGCGGCCGATGGCCCAGGCTGCCCGCGTCATGGCCAGCCGCGCGCGATGCAGGTCGAGCGCCGAGAGCCCCGCCGCATGATCGAGCACGGCGCGCGTGAAGGGCTCGATCTCCCCCTCGCGCGGAGAGCGGCCCAGGGCCTCGGCACGGGCCCTGACAAGGTGCAGCACATCGATCGTCCAGAGTGCATCGAACCATTCCCCCGGCATCGCCTCGGGCGGCCAGGACCAGGGCTCGACCGCATGGCCCATGGCGGCCAGCCACCCCGCCGTCGCTTCGGCCGCCGCGGCCCAGTGCGGCGCGGCCGGACGCCCCAGCGGGTCGGCCAGCGCCAGTCCGATGCGCAGGGGCGGCAGGGGGTCCTCGAGCGCGGCGAGAAAGCCGCCCGCCGGGGGCATCCGCCCGAGCCGCGTGCCCGCTCCCGGCCCGGCCGTCAGGTCGAGCGCGGCGGCACTGTCGCGCACCGTCCGCGTCAGCACATGATCGGCATCGAGCCCGGAGGCGATCTCCTCCCATCCGGGGCCGAGCGGATTGAGCCCGACCGAAGGCTTGAACCCGAAGACGCCGCAGCAGGCGGCGGGAATGCGGATCGAGCCGCCCAGATCCGTCCCATGCGCGATCGGGACCATCCCCGAGGCGACGGCGGCGGCGGCCCCGCCGCTCGATCCGCCGGTGCTGCGCGCCCTGTCCCAGGGGTTGCGGCAGGGGCCGTAGGCCAGAGGCTCGGTCGTGAAGTCGCCGGCGAATTCGGGCGTGTTGGTGGTCCCGAGCGTCACGAGCCCCCCCGCGCGCCAGCGCTGCACCATCAGGCTCTCCCCGCCCGGCGCCGCCGGTGCCGCCCCGGCGAAGAAGCGCGAGGCAAAGCGCGTCGGCAGATCGGACGAGAAGAGGTTCACATCCTTGAGCAGGAAGGGCACGCCGCGCAGCGCACCCCCAGGGGCCGGGAGGCGGGCGGCCTCGGCCCTTGCGGCTGCAAAGCGGTCGGCGATCACGGCATTCAGGGCGGGGTTCAGCGCCGCGATGACGGTGATGGCCGTCTCTGCCACCTCAAGGGGCGAGACCTCGCCCCCGGCGATCAGCGCGGCCAGGCCCAGCCCGTCCATCCGGCGAAACGATGCGGCGTCCATCGGTCCCTCCCCTGCCTCGGCCCGACAGGGCCATGACGGCGGCGGGGGCGCAAGGGGCCTCAGGGGGGCCTCAGGCCATGCCATAGACCTCCACGGCGGCGCGCGCGGCGGCAAAGCGGGCGCGCCAGGGGCGCAGGTCCCGCGGGGGCTGCACAAGGCGCCCTTCGCTGCGCAGCACCACCGCCAGGCCCGCCGCCTCGGCCGCCAGCCGGGCGGTGCCGAGCGCCGTCAGCTCCGGCTCCTCCGAGATGCGCAGCGGCCGGCCCAGCACGGCGGCGAGCAGGCCACAGAACCACGGGTTCGCGCTCAGCCCCCCGTCGATGGAGATCGGATCGCGGATCGGCACCACGCGATCCATCGCCTCGATCACCTCGGCCATGCGGAAGGCGATCCCCTCGAGCATGGCCTGCACGAGATCGCGCGGACCGGTGGCGAGGTCCATGCCCAGCCAGGCGCCGCGCGCGCGCCGGTTCCAGTGGGGGCAGGCCAGCCCGGCCAGGGCCGGCACGAAGGCCAGGCCGCGGGCGATGGCGGGCTCTTCGGGCAGGTCGTTCAGGGCCAGGACATCCCCGAACAGGCCGAGCCCCCGCGCCCACTCCACCGCGGCCCCCGCGGTATAAACACCGCCGTCGAGCGCATATATCGGCGCTTCGCCTGCCCGGGCCCAGGCGAGGGTGGGCAGCGCCCCCTGCGGATCGGCGGGCGGGCGTTCCCCGGCAAGGGCGAAGGCGAAGGCGCCGGTGCCGAAGGTGATCTTCGTGTCGCCGGGCCGGCGGCAGCCATGGCCCCAGGTCGCCGCCTGCTGGTCCACGAGGCTGGCGCGCAAGGGGATCGCGCGCCCCCCGGCCCGCAGGATGCCCAGATCGCCCGTGGACGGAACGATTCGCGGCAGGCAGTCCGGTGGCACCCCGTAGAGCGCGCACAGATCCTCATCCCAGTCGAGCCGCGCCAGATTCATCAGCCCCGTGCGCGAGGCGGTCGTCGGGTCGGTCTCGAAACGGCCCGTCAGACGGTCGCGGAAATAGGCATCCGTAGTGCCAAGCCGCAGCCGCCCCGGCGGGCCAGATCGCGCGCGGCCGGGACATGCCGCAGGATCCAGCCGAGCTTGGAGGCCGAGAAATAGGGATCGACCGGCAGCCCCGCCCGCGCGCGCGTCAGCGCCTCGGCACCATCGGCCCGCAGCCTTGCGCAATCCGCCTCGGTCCGGTCGTCCTGCCAGACGAGGACGGGCGAGACGGGCTCTCCCGTCGCCGCATCCCAGCCGAGGCAGCTTTCGCCCTGATTGTCGAGCCCCGCAGCCTCGACCCCGGCCGGGGCGGCCTCGAAGCAGAGGCAGAGATCGGCGAGAATCTCCAGCGGGTCATGCTCCACCCGGCCGGGTGCGGGGTGATGCTGCGCATGGTGGCGCTGAAGGAGCAGGCGCAACCGCCCGTCCTCGCCCATCAGGAAGGCGCGGGTGCTGGTGGTGCCCTGATCGATGGCCAGGACGGCGCGGCTCATGTCTCCTCCAGCGCAACGGTCGCGTCGATGCCGGCGGGCGGCAGCGGCAGCCGCAGCCGCCGTTCGGGCAGCAGCCGTCCCTCCCGCACCGCGCGTTCGGCCCCTGCGGCGCGCAGCACGATCCGCCCGCGCGCCGGGCGGGCCAGGCCGATCTGCAGGGCACCCAGGGCGGCGTCCGCCTCGCCGGCCAGACGCTGCGGCACGACCCAGGCCAGCGCCTCGCCCTCAAGGCTCACCGGCCGGCCCGGCCCCGCGGGCAGCCGCCCGGCGCGGGCGGCCAGGATCGCACGGGCGACGGCGCGCCCCTCGGACCAGCAGTGCCCCGCCGTCTCGACCGTACGCAGGAGGTTGCCAGCAGCGAAGAAGGCCGGGTCCGAGCAGCGCCCGTATTCGTCCACCTCGGGCCCGCCCGCGCGGGGATCCCAGCGCAGATGGCTGGCGCGGATCAGCGCGGCCTCGGGGCGGAAGCGGCCCGTCAGGATCACCCCGTCCGTCTTGACCCGCCGCTCGCCCCAAGGCCCGTGCAGCAGGACGGCCTCGACATGCTCGCGCCCCTCGATGGCCAGAAGGTCGGTGGACAGAAGCAGCGGCACGCCCATGAGCCGCGGCAACAGCGCGGCGGGGGGGACGGGCGACGGGGCGCGGCCCCTCCTCGATCATCGCCACCGGGCGGATGCCCGCGCCCCGGCAGGTCAGCAGCGCCGAGAAGGCGACAAGTTCCGTCCCCACGACCACCGGCCGACGGAAGGGGCGCAGCCCGTCCAGATGCACGAGACCCTGCAGCGCCCCCGTATTCAGCACCCCGCCCGGCTTGGTGCCGCCGATCAGGCGCGCGGCGCGGCTCGTCTCGCGCGCGCCGGTGGCCAGGAGCACCTGATCCGCGGCGATTTCACCCGGGCCGCCATCGGCGGTGACGGCAAGGCGCGGCCCCGGCAGCAGGGCTGTCACGGTGACGCCGGTCAGGATGCGGGCGCCCGCCTCCTGCGCGGCGCGGGTCAGACGGCGGGCATGGGCGGGCCCGGTCAGCAGGCGCCCCCATTCGCGCAGCCCATAGGGCGAATGGGCGCAGTGGCGGGGGATCCCGCCGGCCTCCGCTTCGCGTTCGAGCACCAGGACATCGACCCCCTGCCCGGCCAGCAGCGCCGCCGCGGCCAGCCCCGCCGGGCCCGCGCCGACCACGACAACCGCGGCATGCGCCGGCAGGTCAGGCATCGACCGGCTCTCCCATCGGCTGATCGAAGCGCCCCGCGTCAGCGCTGCCAGCGCGGCCGAGCAGTAGAATCCCTGACAGCGGCCCATGGTGACGCGGGTGCGCCGCTTGAGCCCGCCGAGGCTCCGCGCCCCCAGAGGCCCCTCCAGCGCTGCCTCCACCTCGCGGCGGGTGACCAGTTCGCAGTGGCAGAGGATACCGCCATGGCCGGGCCTCTGCCAGTCGCGGGGCAGGCCCTCGGTCAGGTTCGGAACCTGCGGCCAGAGGGGATCGGCCGGCGGGGTCCAGCCGGCGCCGATCCGCCCTGCGACCAGATCGGCCACATGCCGGGCGATGCCCAGCGCCGCCGACAGCCCCGTGGAGCGGATGCCCCCCACCGCGACATAGTTCCGCCCCTCGTGCAGGCGGATGTGATAGTCCTTCTGACCGCTTGCGGGGCGCAGCCCGGCATAGATCGCCGTCACCGGCTCGGCGGCGAGGGCCGGCAGGATCGCTTCGCCCCGCCGGCGGAGCGCGGCAAGCGTCTCGGGCACCAGCGCGGCGCTCTCGCGGTCCTCCTGATCCTCGGCCGTGGGGCCGACAAGAAGATTGCCGAAGACGGTGCGGCAGACCACGACCCCCTTTGTCACCTCGGTCGGGACCGGCAGAAGGATATGGGAGACGAGCCGCGCGGCGGTCTTGTCATAGACGACGAATTGCCCCTTGCGCGGGCGGATGCGAAAGCCCGCCTGCCCGAGCAGCCGGGCCTCCAGGATGTCGCCATGCAGGCCCGCCGCATTGACGACAAGGCGCCCCGCGACCGGCCCCCGCGTCGTCCCGATCCGCCAGGCCTCGCCGTCGAAGACGCCCGAGAGGACCTCGCAAGACCGCATCAGCTGCGCCCCGTTGGCCACGGCCTGCATCAGATAGGCCAGCGGCGCCGACCACGGGTCGATCAGCGATTCGCCGGGAATGCGGAAGGCGGCGACCAGTCCCGGCGCCAGCCCCGGCTCGCGCGCCAGCAGCTCGGCCCGCGTCAGGGGTTCGGGCTCCACGCCATTGGCGCGCGCCTGCGCCATCAGCGCCGGCAGCCGCGCCGCCTCTTCTTCGTTCCAGGCGATCACCAGCGCGCCACAGCGGATCAGCGGCAGGCCGAGGCGCTCGCGGATGTCCAGGTATTCCGCATGGCCGGCGGCGATGCAGGCCTGTTCGAGCGAGCCGGGCGGGGCGTCGAAGCCGGTATGCAGGATGGCGCTGTTGCCCTTGGAGGCGCCATCGAGGATGTCCGCGGCCTTCTCGAGCACCAGGACGCGCGCCCCCTCCAGCGCGAGGCGGCGGGCGATGGCGCAGCCGACGACGCCGGCGCCGATGACGATCGCATCATGCAGGCCGTCCTGCGTTGCCCTTTCGGTCACGGCGGACCCTCCTCTTTCCGAATCATGACCGATTCATGACCGATCGGTCAATATAGCCGTGCTGCTGTGACCGATTCGCGCAGATCGATGCAAGAAGGGCGTTGACATCCCCTGTGCTGCTTCTGTTTCCTTCCGGTCAGGGAGGCTGGCGTGAGACCGGATCAGAGACAGGCCCAGATCCGCGAGATCATCGCCCGCGACGGCGAGACACGGGTGGATGCCCTGGCCCTGCGCTTCGGCGTGTCGGCCGAGACGATCCGCCGTGATCTGGCCCGTCTTGCGCGCGAAGGCTCGGTGCAGAAGGTTCACGGGGGGGCCCGCCCCTTCCGCCTCTTCGCCGAAGGCAGCCGGGCCGAGCGCGCCGCCGAAGGGGCCGAGGCCAAGGCCCGCATCGCCCGGCGTCTGGCCGAGATCATCGAGCCTGGCGAGACGCTGTTCATCGATGCGGGGACCACGACGCTGGCCTGCGCCGAGGCGCTGAGCGCCACGGACGGCCTGACGGTGATCACCAATTCGCTCGACATCGCCCAGGCGATCGGCCGCAATGCGACGGCGGCGGTCTTCCTGCTGGGCGGTGCCTTCCGCGCCTCCGACGCCGAGACGGTGGGCCCCCTCGTGATCGAGCAGATCGCCCGCTTTCAGGCGGACCGGGCGATTCTGACGGTGGCGGGGCTCGATGCCGTGGCGGGGGCGACGGATTCGAGCTTTGACGAGGCGCAGATCGCCCGTGCCATGATCGGCCGGGCCGGTAGCATCGTCATCGTTGCCCATGCGGCCAAGCTCGGCCGGCGCGCGGCCTTCCGCGTCTGCAACCTCGGCGAGGTGGGGATGCTGATCTGCGACAGCCCGCCGCCTGCGGAGATGACCGCACCGCTTGGGCAGGCGCGGGTCGAGCTGGCCTGAGAACGACAAGGGGGGTCGAGGAATGCCGAAGCTGGTCCGGACCTATGTCCGCTGGGCGGATGCGGCGGCCGATGCGACAGGCTGGATCGCGATGTGGCTGATCTTCGTCATGATCGGGGTTCTGCTGCTCGATGCGGTGACGCGCAACGTGATCCGCGTGCCGCTGCACTGGTGTGTGGAATTCGCCCAGTTCACCCTGGCCGCCTACTATTTCCTGGGCGGGGCCGTCACCCTGAAGAACGACGATCATGTCCGCATGGATCTGATCTATGCCAATCTGTCGCCGCGCGGAAAGCACCGGCTCGATCTGGTGACCGTGGCCTGTCTCGGCTTCTATCTCGTGGTGATGCTGATCGGCTCCATCTCGAGCCTGCGCTATGCGATCGCCACCGACGAACGGCGCTTCTCGATCTGGAACCCGTCCATGATCCCCATCAAGGCGCTGATGGTGGCCTGCATCGTGCTGATGCTGCTGCAGACGCTGTCGCTGTTCTTCAAGCACTGGGCCGCCCTGCGCGGCGAGCCCCTGGGCCAGCCCCCGGATCCAGCCGAGAACCCCCTTGCCCATCATGAGGATTCCCGCCGATGAGCTACGAGGCGATCGCTCTCCTGATGTTCGCCTCGATGCTGGGGCTGATGCTGACCGGGCAGAGGGTATTCGCGGCGGTGGGCTTCGTGGCGGCGGGGGCGGCGCTCCTGCTCTACGGCACGGGCGGGGTGGAGATGCCCTTCAACGCCACCTTCAAGCTCTTCAACTGGTTCCCGATGCTGACGCTGCCCCTGTTCATCTACATGGGCTACATCCTGTCGGAATCGGGCATCGCCGAGGATCTCTACCGCATGCTCCATGTCTGGCTGGGGCGCATGGCGGGGGGGCTCGCCATCGGGACGATCCTGCTGATGGTGATCATCTCGGCCATGAACGGGCTGTCGGTGGCCGGCATGGCCATCGGCTCGGCCATCGCCCTGCCCGAGATGCTCCGCCGCGGCTACGACAAGGTGCTGATCACCGGCGTGGTGCAGGGGGGATCCGCCCTGGGCATCCTGATCCCCCCGTCCGTGGTGATGGTGCTCTATGGCGTCATCGCGCGCGAACCCGTCTCGCAGCTCTGGCTTGCGGGGGTCGTGCCGGGCCTGCTCATGGCGACGATGTTCGCCCTCTATGTCTGGGCCCGCGTGCGGCTCAACCCGTCGCTGGCCCCCACCCTGTCGGACGCGGATCTGGCGATGCCCCTGCGCGAGAAGCTCGCGCTCCTGCGGGCGGGGATCCTTCCCTTCCTGATCTTCTTCTTCATGACCGGGCTGTTCGTCCTCGGCTACACGAGCCTGGTCGAAAGCTCGGCCGTGGGGGCCACGGCGGCGACGGTGGCGGCGGCGGTCAGGCGTCGGCTGAGCTGGCGCGTCCTGCGCGAGACGGCGCGCAAGACGCTGGCCATCTCCTGCATGTTCCTGTGGCTGATCCTGGCCGCGCTGGCCTTCTCGGCGGTGTTCGACGGCATCGGCGCCGTGCGCGCGGTGGAGAATCTCTTCATCCACAACTGGCATCTGACGCCGTGGCAGACGGTCATGCTGATGATGGCCAGCTTCATCGTCATGGGGATGTTCCTCGACGACACGGCGATGCTGGTGATCGTGGCGCCGCTCTACATCCCGCTTGTGAAGATGCTCGATCTCGGCTTAGAGGGGCAGATGATCTGGTTCGGCGTGCTCTACACGATGACCTGCCAGATCGCCTACATCACGCCGCCCTTCGGCTATAACCTGTTCCTGATGCGCGGTCTGGCCCCGAAGGAGATCACGCTCGTGGACATCTACCGCTCGATCTGGCCCTTCGTGATCATGATGGCGGCGACGATCCTGCTGGTGATGCTCTTTCCCCAGATCGCGCTCTGGCTGCCCGGCATGGTCACGGGACGATGACGGACCGAACCGCAAAAATCACAACAGACAGGGAGACTCCGATGACCGACCAGACCCCTTCGCAGCGCATCCTGGCAAGCCGCCGCAAGTTCCTCGCCGCCGCAGGGCTTGCGGCCCCCGCGGCCCTCGCCGCCCCGGCCATCGTGCGCGCCCAGGCGCCGATCCGCTGGCGGCTTCAGACCTATTCGGGCGCGCCTCTCGGCGCCCATGTCATCAAGCCGCAGATCGATGCCTTCAACGCCGCCGCCAATGGCGAGATGGAGATCGAACTCTATTATGCCGATCAGCTCGTACCCACGGGCGAGCTGTTCCGCGCCCTGCAGAACGGCACGCTCGATGCCGTGCAGTCGGACGAGGCGACGATGGCCTCGCCCGTCGATATCGCCGTGTTCGGAGGCTATTTCCCCTTCGCGACGCGCTATCCGCTCGATGTGCCGGCGCTGTTCCGCTACTACGGCCTGCAGGAGATCTGGGAAGAGGCCTATTCCGAGGTCGAGAATGTCACCTGGCTGTCCACCGGCGCCTGGGACCCGCTCCATATCTTCACCGTGAACAAGCCCATCCGCTCGCTGGCGGACATGAACGGTCTGCGCGTCTTCGGCGTGCCCACGGCGGGGCGCTTCCTGTCGCGCTACGGCCTCATCCCCGTGACCGTTCCCTGGGACGATGTCGAGGTGGCGATGCGCACGGGCGAACTCGACGGGGTGGCCTGGTGCGGCTTCACCGAAGCCTATGAGGTAGGCTGGGCGGATGTGTGCAACTACGCGCTCACCAACTCCGTGACGGGGGCCTGGTTCGGGTCCTATTTCGTCAACACCGAAAGCTGGAACCGCGTGCCGCCGCATCTGCAGCAGCTCTACCGGACGACGATCGACCAGTCGCATTACTACCGCGCCGTCTGGTACTGGGGCGGAGAGGCCAAGCTGCGCGTGGAGGGCGAGAAGATGGAGCTGACCGCCATCCCGCCCGAGGAGTGGAACCAGGTCGTCCACGACGCCGAAAGCTTCTGGGACGAGGTCTCGGCCTCCTCGCCGCGTGCGGCCAAGGTCGTCGAGGCCTTCAAGCAGTATGCCGCGACCATGGAGGCAGCCGGTTATCCCTACCGCTGATCCGCCGTTCGCGCATCATCGGCGCCGGGCCTGTCCGGCGCCGGGCCGCTGATTGCCTTCGGCCCGCCCCCCCGGCACGGGGGGGGGCGCATGAGCCGATCCGGTTTTCTCTTTTGGCATTAACCGGATCTTAACCCTTTCATGCGATTCTCTCCGCATCACGAATCGAAGGAGAGAATCGCCATGTTCCCCCGTTCGTCTTGCTGTCCCGCGGGGCCGCCGCTTCGGCGGGCCCATGGATCGGGCCCTGTGGCTGGCTTCAGTCGCGCCCGGTCAGGCGGACATGGATGGCGGTGACCAGGATGATGATGAGGCCGAAGAGGATACCGCGCACCCCTTCGGGCATTCTCAGGAGCTGCAGCAGCGTCTCGAGGACGCGCAGGATCAGCGCCCCGACGATGGTTCCGGCAAAGCTGCCCCGCCCGCCGAAGATCGAGGTGCCCCCGATCACCGCCGCGGCAACCGAGGGGAGCAGCAGCGGCATCGCGAGCGAGAGCGAAGGGGCCTTGATGAAGCCCACATACAGCAGCCCTGCCAGTCCCGCGACAAGGCCCGACAGGGCATAGAGCGCGAGATGGACCTGCCAGACCCGCACGCCTGATAGCCGCGCGGCCTGTTCGTTGGCGCCGATGGCATAGAGGAGCCGGCCGAAGCCTGACCGTCTCTCGGCCCAGAGCAGCAGCGCCGCAAAGGGGATGAAGACGAGGAGCGCATGCGGCAGGCCGGCTGTCCGGCCCGTGCCCAGCCATTCGAGGAGCGGCGGGATGACCGAACCCGTGGCGATGACGCCACGCTGATAGACCTGCAGGCATCCGATGCCGATGAGGCCCGTGGCCAGCGTCATGATGAGGGGGTGGACGCGGAACAGTCCCACGCCGATGCCGTTCAGCAGGCCGAGGAGCACCGCCGGCAGCAGGGCGATGGCGATGGCGGCATGGGGTCCGAGCAGCGGGGTCTGGGTGGCGACGACGAAGGCGCTGATCGTGGCGACCGCCCCGGCCGAGAGGTCGATGCTCCCTGTCAGCATCGTCATGGTCTGGCAGGCGGCGAGCATCGCCAGGGGGATGGCGATGCGCACCGTGTTGCCGATCCAGCGTTCGTTGACGATGCCGGGGCGCATGAGCTCGAGGAGGCCGACCAGCGCGAGCAGCAGGATGATCAGCGTCACCACGGGCCAGTCGCGGAGGAATCGTCCCGTGCGGAGCGTGATCGAGGGTCTGTCCTGCGTTGTGGGGGTCATGCCTGTCGCCTCCGCATCAGCAGCAGGCCGCCCAGCATCACCACCACAGCCATGATTGTGCCCTCCAGGATGGCTGTCACATTCGGGTCGATGGCCAGAAGCGTGAGGTCGAGCCGGATGACCCGCAGGATGAAGACCGCGAGGATCGGTCCCAGGAGTCCCCCGCGTCCGCCTGTCAGGGCGACGCCGCCCAGGACCACCGCCGCCACCGAGGCCAGCAGATAGGGGCCGGGGATGGGCTCTCCGATGCCGACACTGGCCGTCAGGGACAATCCGCCCAGCGCGGCGAACAGCCCTGCAAGGGCATAGGCTGCGATGCGCGTCCGTCCGATGGCGACGCCGGACCGGAAGGCCGCCGTGGCATCGCTGCCGATGGCATAGAGGGACAGGCCGAGGCGCGAGCGCCGCAGGGGAATCCAGATGGCCGCGAGGCAGACGACCAGAAGGACGAGGGCCTTGGGGATCATGGGGGTCAGGGCCGGAAGGGCCGGCCCGGTGACGAGGGCGCGCAGCCAGGGCGCCGCGGCCCCACCGGGGGCATTGAGGATCAGGAGGGCGGTGCCCTCCCAGACGAACAGCATGCCCAGCGTCACGACGATGTCGGGCAGCCGGGTGAGCACGATCAGCAGCCCGTTGATCGTCCCCATCGCCACCCCGATCAGGAGCACGAGGACAAGCACCAGCCCGGCCTCGCCGGCCGAGGCGCCCTGCATCAGGCGGGCGGCCGTGACGCCTGCGACAGCCATCATGGAGGCGATCGAGAGATCGATGCCCCCCGCGATGACGACAACCGCCATCCCCGCGGCGGCAAAGGCGAAGGGCAGGGCAGCGCGCGCCAGGGCCTCGATCCCCGAGGCGCCAAAATTCGGCTGGATCAGCCTGGTGGCCAGCAGCAGCAGCGCAAGCAGCGCCGCCAGCGCCATGTCCCAGCCGTGCCGCTCGAGCAGGCGCTTCATGCCCGCGCCTCCATCCGGTTCGCTGTGGCATCGGCCGTCTCTCGCTCACGCGCCGTCAGCCCATAGGCCGCGCGCAGAAGGGTTGCCTGGTCGGCACGGGCGGCCTCGATCTCGTCCACGACGCGTCCGCCGAAGACGACGACCGCGCGATCGCAGGCCAGACGGATCTCGTCGAGTTCGGAGGTGTAGAACAGCACCGCGGCGCCCTGCCCTGCCAGGTCCCGCACCAGCGCATAGATCTGCCGCTTGGTGCGCACATCGATGCCGCGCGTGGGGTCGAAGAGCAGGAGAGTCCGCACCCCGGCGGCCAGCCAGCGGGCAATGGTCACCTTCTGCTGGTTGCCCCCCGAGAGGCGCCGCACCTCGCCCTGGGCGCGGGTGTCGATCTGGAGCCGCTCGATGGCCGTGCCGACGCGCCGCGCCTCTTCGCGCATCGGCAGGATGCCCCAGCGGCGCGGTCGGGCCGACAGCGGCAGGGCGATATTCTCGCGCACCGAGCGCGACATCAGAAGCGCCTGGGCCCGATCCCCCGGCACGAGGGTCAGGCCGGCGGCGATGGCATCGGCGGGATGGCGGAAGGCGGCGGGCCGGCCCTCGACCTCGATCCCCCCCGCCCGGGGGCGCCGGAACCCGCCCAGCACGTCGAACAGCTCGTCCTGTCCCTGCCCTTCGAGCGCAACAAGACCCAAAACCTCGCCGGCATGGAGGTCCAAGGAGACATCCGTCAGCTTGGTCCCGGCCGCGAGGTTCCGCACACGCAGCCGCGGCGTCTTCGCGACAGGGCGGGCAGCGGCCGCCGGTGCCGCGACGGGGACAGGGGCGGAGAACCCCTCGCCCAGCATCAGCGAGACCGATCCGGTCCTCGACGCCGGGCTCGATGGGCAGGTCGCCCACGGTCGTGCCGTCGCGCAGGACGGTGGCCCGGTCGCACAGTGCCGCGATCTCGGCAAAGCGATGCGAGATGTAGATCACCGATCGCCCTGCCTGCGCCTGCGCACGCACGACGGCCAGGACCCGCTCCACGAGATCGGTGGGCAGTGCGGCCGTCATCTCGTCGAGGAGCAGCAGGTCCGGTTCGGCCGCGAGGGCGCGGGCCAGGTCGAGGATGCGCAAGCTGGCAAGCGGCATGCCCCGCACCGGCGCATCGAGCCGCAGATCCGCCAGCCCCAGCTCACGCACCCAATGCAGGAAAGGCTCGCGCGGGGTGCCCCCAAGGCGCAGGTTGTCGGCGATGTCGAGATCGGGGATCAGCGCGGGTTCCTGATAGACCGGCACGAGGCCGGCTCGCCGTGCCGCGGCCGGCGAGGCGAATGCGAGCCTCTGCCCCCGGATGCGGATGGATCCCCCATCGGGCCGCAGCGCGCCGGTCAGGATCTTGACCAGCGTGGACTTGCCCGCCCCGTTGGCCCCCATCAGGGCGACGATTTCGCCCCGCCCCACGCGCAGCGAGGCATCGCGCAGCGCCTGCACGGCGCCGAACCGTCTGGACACGCCCTGTGCGTCGAGAATCGGCGTGTCCGCTCCGCTCTCCGTCATGACCGGCCCTGCATTCCCCTGTGGGGGTTCTCCGGCAGCAGCCGCAGAACCCCTTCGCTCAGTCCGGGCGCCTCACTCGCCCGGCCCGCGGCAGGCGATGATCTCGTCCATGTCGTAGGTCGTCCAGCCGGGAATCGACACGCTGACAGGCCATTCGGGATCCAGATCGGGGTTCTGCGCCGCGGCGATCCGGGCGCGCCCCTCCTCGGTGACATTGTCCCAGACCTCGGGTTCGACAAGGACGATGCGTTCGGCCGGGGCCTGACCCTGAAGGATCTGCAGGGCGAGCGTCACGCCCGCGCCCCCGATGGAGCCGGGATTGGTCACGGCCGCACCCGTCAGCCCCTCGACCGAGGCGAGCTGGCCCACGAAGCCGGCATTGTCCGCCCCCACCACGGGCACAAGTTCGGATCCGGACTCGATCAGGGCATCAACGATGACATTGTCGATCCCGCTGGTCCAGATGCCGTCGAAGGGGATGCCAGAGGCGATGAAGTCCAGGATCTGCTGCTTGCCCTGGTCCTGCTGCCAGCCGGTAAAGACCTCGTGGACCACGTTGATGCCGGGATATTCCTCGAGCGCGCGCTGGAAACCGCGGTGGCGGTCATCATCGGCCGAGGCCCCGGCGGCCCCCCGCATGTAGACCACATCGCCCTCGCCGCCGAGCTGTTCGAACAGCCATTTGGCGCCGAGATAGGCATATTCCTCCTGGTTGTTGGAGATGACATAGGCCGAGGGCTCGGTCACCGCCTGGTCCACGGCGACGACGACGATGCCGGCCTCGGTCGCCTCCCGGATGGCATCGTTGATGCCGTCGGGGCTGGCGGGGTTGACCACGATGGCGTCCACCCCGGCCTGGATGAGGTTGCGGATGTCCTCGGACTGGCCCGCCGCATCGGTGTTGCGATGGGCGATATTGAGACTTTCGACCATGCCGCTGTCGAGCGCCTGCGCCTTCATCGCGCAGATCATCTCCTCGCGCCAGCCATTGCCCTGCACGGTGTTGGAGATGCCGATCGTATACATCTCCTGGGCGGCCGCCATCCCGCCCAGCCCGGACAACAGCGCGGCCAGCGCCACACCCCGATGGAATTCCGTCATGCCGTTCCTCCCTGGATTGGCCGGTTCCCGGCCCTGTCACCTTACGTAAGGGCGAAGCATATCCCGCGCCAGCAGGAATCCGCGCTGCAGCTTGTCCCGGGTCCCCTCGAAGACCCGGTCCTCGTGCTCGATCACCACCGGCCCATCATAGCCCGTCTGCCACAGCGCCGAGAACAGCGCCGCCCAGTCCACATCCCCCAGCCCCGGCATCCGCGGCACCTGCCAGCCCATGCCGAGGCTCATCACCCCGTTTTCGTAGAGGCCATCGCGGTCGATCATCACGTCCTTGGCATGGACATGGACCATGCGCGGGCCGAACTCGCGCACGAAACGGGGAATGTCGATCATCTGCCAGACGAGATGCGAGGGGTCGAAGTTCATCCCCACACCGTCCCATTCGAGAATGCGCCGCCAGATGCGGGGGGAATAGGCGATGTTGTGTCCGCCCGGCCATTCATCGCGCGAGAAGATCATCGGACAGTTCTCGAAGGCGAGCGTCACCCCGTGGTCTCGCGCCTCGGCGATGAGCGGGGGAAAGAGAGCCTCGGCTCGTCTCCAGTTGTCTTCCCAGTGAAGGTTGCGGTCTCCGCCGAGGAAGGTGTTGACCACCCCCACCCCCATCCGCGCGGCCGCCGCGATGAGGGCGCGCAGATGGGTGAAGGCCTGTTCGCGCCGGTCCGCATCGGGATGCAGCGGGTTCGGGTAATAGCCCAGCGCCGACACGGCGAGGCCGCGCTCGCGCAGAGCGGCCATGATCTCGTCCGCCTGCGTCTGCGGCAGGTCCGTCACGTCCAGATGGCTTGTCCCCGCATAGCGGCGGGCCTCTCCGCCGGTCCGTGGCCAGCAGGCGATCTCGAGGCACTCGAACCCCGCCCCGGCCGCCCAGTCCGCCACCTCCATCAGCGCCAGATCGGCAAAGGGCACCGTCAGGATCCCGAGTTTCATGCCATCGCCTCCCCCCTGCGGGTCTGCCGCCCGCCCCCTTCGTCGCACAGGCTCTGCCGGAGAGGATGCAGCTGTCAACGCCCCCGTGACGCTGCGTTGCGGCGGCTCCGGTCCGTCGGGCCTGCCACAGCGGCCGCCCTGACGGGCGACGGCCCTGCCCCGTCAGGACAGGGCGATCCGCCATCCATGTGCGCGGCATGCGTCCTGTCGGGCTTGTCCCCGCCAGAGCCAGGGGGCTACCGTCCCCATCGGGGAACAGGCAGGCGAGGGCTGACGGCCATGACCGGGGTCATCATCGCAGGGGCGGCACGGACGCCGATCGGCAGCTTCCAGGGTGCGCTGCGTTCGCGCTCTGCCCCCTCGCTGGGGGCTGCGGCAATCCGAGGGGCCCTCGAGCGGGCCGCCCTGCCGGCAGAGCGCGTGGACGAGCTGCTGATGGGTTGCGTGCTGACGGCCGGTCTGGGCCAGGCGCCGGCCCGCCAGGCCGCGCTGGGCGCGGGGCTGCCCCAATCCGTTCCCTGCACCACGGTGGGCAAGGTTTGCGGATCGGGCATGAAGGCGGTGATGCTCGGGCATGACATGATCCGCGCCGGCAGCGCGGCCATCGTCATCGCGGGCGGCATGGAGAGCATGAGCAACGCGCCCTATCTGCTCGATCATGCGCGCGGCGGCTATCGCTTCGGCCATGGCCGGCTCCATGATCACATGGTGCTTGACGGGCTCGAGGACGCCTATGAGCGGGGCCGCGCGATGGGCGACTTCGCCGAGGACTGCGCGACGGCCTTCGGCTTTTCCCGCGCCGATCAGGACGGCTATGCCCTTGAATCCCTCTCCCGCGCGCAGGAGGCGCTGGCCGAAGGCCGCTTTCTGGCCGAAACCGTCCCGCTGGAGGAGCTGGCGCAGGACGAAGGCCCCGCCCGCGCCCGCCCCGAGCGCATCGCCCGCCTTCCCCCGGCCTTCCGCGAAGGGGGCACGCTCACGGCGGCCAACAGCTCCTCGATCGCCGATGGGGCCGCTGCCCTTGTGCTGATGGCCGAAGACATCGCCGCCGCGACCGGTGCCGCGCCGCTTGCCCGGATCCTGGGCCATGCTACCCATGCCCAGGCCCCGGCCCAGTTCACCACCGCCCCCGCCGGCGCCGTCCGCAAGCTGCTCGATCGGCTCGGATGGGGGGCAGAGACGGTGGATCTGTGGGAGATCAACGAGGCCTTCGCCGTGGTCGCAATGGCCGCGATGCGGGAGCTGCGCATCCCGCGCGAACGGCTGAACGTCAATGGGGGGGCCTGCGCGCTGGGCCATCCGATCGGCGCCACGGGGGCCCGGATCCTCGTCACCCTGGTCCATGCGCTGCGGACGCAGGGTCTGCGACGGGGCATCGCAGCGCTCTGCATCGGCGGAGGAGAGGCGACGGCCGTCGCGGTCGAGGCGCTGTCCTGACAGCATGTCCCCGCCCGGCCCCGCCGCCCTGCGGCCGCGCGGCGGCGGACGCCCTCAGCCCTCCTCGCGCGCGGGGCTCCCCGTACCGGGAGAGACCATCCGGTCGCCGACATAGACCGGAATGTTGGTGGTGAAGGTCGGAAAGCGCCAGCCCTGTCCGGCCCCGGGCGTTCCGGCGGCCTCCGGGGCGTCCTCGGCGGCGGTCGCTTCGGCCGTCCCGGCCCGGGGCTCGGCATAGATCAGACGGTCGCCGACATAGACCCGCAGCCCGTCATCGGCACAGGCCGCCAGAAGCGGCAGGGCAGCAAGAGGCAGAAGGCGATGCATGGGCAGACTCCGGACAGGGACCGCGTCCTACCCTGCCATGCCCCGTCCCTGCAGTCGAGCGGCCGGGCAAAGCCCCTTCACCCCGGCCGCGATTCCCGGCATCATCGCCTCCCGGCCCGACCCCGCGGCCGCCGGATTTCTTCTCGTCCCCCGCCGGGAGGCTCCCCATGGCGGCTGTTCCGTTCCGCCTGCCCCCTGTCTTCCGTCTGCATGCCCTGTTCCGTGCGATGGCGACACGATGACCGCGCAACTGACCCTCGGCAGCCTTGCGCTGCTTGGCGCAGCGGGTGTGGCGGCCGGGATTGTGGGCGGGCTGCTGGCCGGTCTTCTGGGCGTCGGCGGGGGCATCGTCATCGTGCCGGCCCTCTATCTGGCCTTCACCGCCACCGGGCTCGGCGGCACGTCAGCCATGCAGGTGGCCGTGGCCACGTCGCTCGCCACGATCGTCTTCACCGCGCTATCCTCGAGCCGCGCCCATCACCGCCGCGGCGCCGTGGACATGGCCCTGCTGCGGCGCTGGACACCCTGGCTGGCCATGGGCGTCGTGCTGGGCTCGCTGCTGGGCGCTGTCCTGGACGGCCGTGCGATGATCGCGGTCTTTGCCGCGGTCGCCCTTGCGGTGTCGGCAACGATGCTCTTCGGCCGCGGCATGCCGACCACCGCGCCACGCCATGCCTCGCCCTTCGCCTGGGCCGTCACGGGTCTTTTCGCGGGGGGCGTCTCGGCCCTGATGGGCATCGGGGGCGGCACCGTCTGCGTCCCGGTGCTGAGTCATCTGGGCTATGACATCCGCCGTGCCGTCGGGACCTCCTCGGCGCTGGGCCTCGTGATCGGCCTGCCGGGAACGCTGGTCTACATCCTGGCCGGACTCGGGCAGGAGGGGCTGCCGCCCTTCTCGCTCGGCTATGTGAACCTGCCGGCGCTGGCCCTCATCGTGCCCTTCACGACAGGGTTCGCCGTCTGGGGCGCCCGCATCGCCCATGCGATCCCGATGCGCGCCTTGCGGATCTGTTTCGGCCTGTTCCTGGCCGCGACGGCGATCCGCATGATCATCGATCTGCTGTCCGCCGGAAGCCCGGCCTGATCCGGCACGATCCGGCCCTTTCCGTTCCGGCCCGCCCGCACCGGACGGGCCGGCAAAGCGGAACTCATGACAACGCCTTCATCATATCATAACATTCACGGATCAAAATAGGAGAAGCGGACATGGCCATCACCCGCCGCCGCCTGCTCGGCACCGGTATCGTCTCCCTTGCGGGGGGCCTCGCCCTGCGCCACGCCTGGGCCGCGACGGAGATCCCCCTTGCCGGGGGCCGCCTTCTCAGCCTGAGCGATGGGCATCTTGTCCTGCCCGAAGCCCTGGTCCTCGACGGTCTGCCGACAGAAGAGGCCCGGACCCTGCTCGCCGCCGCAGGCCAGAGCGGGCCCGAACTGCGCATGCCGTGCAACATCACGCTCTGGCAGGGCAACGGAGCGACGGTGCTCTTCGATGCCGGGGCCGGGGCCGATTTCATGACCACCACCGGTCATCTGCCCGATGCGCTCGCCGCCGCGGGGGTTGATCCCTCTGCCATCACCCATGTGGTCTTCACCCACGGTCATCCCGACCATCTCTGGGGCGTTCTGGACGAGTTCGACGAGCCACGCTTTCCCGCCGCCCGTCATCTGATGGGCCGGGCCGAGCGCGACTTCTGGAGCGATCCGGCCACCATCGACCGCATCGGCGCCGATCGCCAGTCCTTTGCGGCCGGCGCCCTGCGCCGCATCGGGATCCTGGGCGACATGCTGGAGACCTTCGAGGCAGGCGACAGCCTGCTGCCGGGAGTGGTGGCCCTGGCGACCCCCGGGCATACACCGGGCCACATGAGCTTCCGCCTGGGCGAAGAAGAGGATGCGCTGATCGTGCTGGGCGATGCCGTTCCCAATGCCGCCATCGCGCTGGCGCGGCCGGACTGGCATCTGCCATCGGATCAGGACAGGGCCCTGGCGGCGGCGACGCGCAGTGCTCTCCTGGCCGATCTGGCCGCGCCGGGCCGGATGGTGATCGGCTTCCATTTCCCGCAAGGCGGCATCGGCCGCATCACGGAATCAGGAGAAGGTTATACCTTTGTTCCCGCCGGCTGAGACCGGCGATCAGGACCCCGCCGCCTCGCGCGCGATGTCATCAAGCAGCGCCTCCACCTCATCCATCGGGCCGTCCGGATAGGTGCGGTAGCCGATCGTCACCTGGCCGTCCCGCTCGGCCACGAAGATGCCATAGGGGCAGAAGGCGATGTTCAGGGGATCGGCCTCCATGGCACGACGCGACAGGACGGCCGAACAGAACACATAGATATCGGCCTCGTCGAACAGGACGATGTCGCTGCCCACATCGGCGCCGGTGCGGTTGAGCATCTCGCCGACATGGCTGATGTAGTCGATCACCAGCCCCCGGTTGGTGATCGCGGTTTCAACGGCGAAGGCGGCATCCTCGAAGGTTCCGTCGAAGGCATAGGCGACGGCCGTCTCCTGCGCCAGCGCGGCAGAGGCCCCCATCAGGCCGAAGGTCAGAATCAGGCTTGCAGGCTGCCTGAGGGTTCTCCTGGCTGGGGGCGGCCGGGGACAGCCGCCGGAATCCGGTTCACTCGGGATGGCTCTGCAGGAAGGCGATGACGGCCGCGATCTCCTCCTCGGAGCGCAGCCCCTGGAAGGCCATCCGGGTTCCCGGCATGGCCCCGCGAGGATCGGCCAGATAGGCCGCAAGCTCCTCCACCGACCAGACCCGGCCCGCGGCTCCCGCATCCTCGAGCACACGCGAATAGCCGAAGCCCTCCGCAGAGGCGATGGGGCGGCCGACCACGCCATTGAGCACAGGTCCCGTGCGCGTCCGCGCCCCCTCGCCCACCTCATGACAGGAGGCACAGCGGCGGCGGAAGAGCTGCTCACCGGCCGCAACCAGCGCCATGTCGGGAGCAGAGGCCGGGGCATCGGCCTCGACCGACGGGGGCTCGGCCACGGGCTCGGCCGCGGGGTCGGCCGCGGCCTCGGCCGCAGGCTCGGCCGCAGGTTCAGTTGCGGGTTCTGTCGCGGGGGCCGCTTCGGCGGCGGCACTGGCCTCGGCCCCGCCTGCCGTGGCTTCGGCTGGGGCAAGGCCGTCATCCGGCGTCACATCGAGAACCGTCGCCCGCATCGTGATCTCGACCGAATCCTTGCAGGCTTCCATGCAGGGTTCGCCGGAGAAGAGCGCCAGCTCTGTCACGTCGCGATCATCGTCGAAGAAGCCTTCCGCATTGGGCATCCGCACGGAGGCGAAGGTCTCCGGACTCAGGGCGAAGTCCTCATCCACCAGATCGTTGAGATAGAGGATGTAGGCGGTGATGGCATAGGTCTCGTCCGCGGTGAGGGACTGCGCATCGCCGAAGGGCATGGCCCGGTGGATGTAGTCGATGGCCGTGGAGAGATAGGGCCAGAAGGACCCGACAGTCTTGACGGGGTCCTCGCTGTCAAGCGTGCCGAACCCCCCCGCAAGCTGCGGCCAGCGGCCTGCCCCTTCGCCGAAATCGCCATGACAGGTGGCGCAGCGTTCGACAAAGAGCGCCTCGCCCGTCATGACATCGCCCGAGCCCGGCGGCAGCCCCTGTCCGTCGGGGCGCACATCGATGTCCCATGCGGCGATCTCTTCGGGCAGGGCTTCGCGTCCCAGACCATAGCCCCCCTCGCGAGAGGGGGCGGGATTTTCTGCCGGAAGGGGGGATGCAGTCATGTCCGCCGAGGCGACGTCTTCCTGGCGTTCCGCCGGGGCGCCGGCGGCATCCTGGGCCCAGGCTGCGCCGGAAAGAGGCGGGAATTCCGCCGGGTCCGGCCCCGGGTCATGCAGGGCATTGGCCACCAGAAGAGCCGATCCCAGCAGGGCCCCCGTCCCCGCCGCGGCCAGTCCGAACAGGGTCAGGGGCTCAGGAAATCTCGACATTCTCGGCCTCCCCCGCCTCGTTCACGGCCCAGGTCTGGATGCCGTTGTTGTGATAGATCGAATTCTCGCCCCGGATGGCCCGCAGGGCCTCCTTGGTCGGCTGGACATAGCCCGTGGAGTCATGGGCGCGGCTCTGCAGAAGCAGCGGCCGCCCGTCCCAGTCGAACTCGAAGTAGAAGCGGTGCATCGACTTGTCGAGGCTGGGGCCGGAGATGCGGGCCCGGTGCCAGTTGATGCCGCCATCCAGCGTGACATCCACCCGCGGGATGGTGCCGCGCCCCGACCAGGCGACGCCAGTCAGCACCACCGGCCCCGGACCGGTGCGGATCGGCGCCTGCGGCGAAGGGTTGGTGATGACGGATTTGGCATCCATCACCCAAGTGTGCCGGCGCGAACGCCCATCGGCGAGCGTGTCGGTGTATTTCGATGTCTCCTCGCGCTGGCCCCAGGGCTGATCGCCGACCTCGATCCGGCGCAGCCACTTGATCCACATGTTGCCCTCCCAGCCCGGCACCACGAGCCGCAGCGGATAGCCCTGTTCGGGGCGCAGGGCCTCACCATTCATCCTGAAGGCCACGAGGCAGTCGTCCATCGCCTTCTCGATCGGGATGGACCGGGTCATCGCCGCCGCATCCGCCCCTTCGGCGAGGATCCATGTGGCGGATCCCTTCAGCCCCGCCTCCTCGAGCAGCAGGCGCAGCGGCACGCCCGTGTACATGACATTGTGGATCATGCCATGCGTGTACTGGCAGCCGTTGAGCTGGGCCCCGGCCCATTCCATCCCCGTATTGGCCGCGCATTCGAGGAAATAGATGCGGTTCTCGCGCGGAAAGCGCAGGATGTCCTGCATGGTGAAGACCAGAGGCCTGTGCACGAGGCCGTTGATCATCAGCCGGTGCTGGGCAGGGTCGATCTCGGCGATGCCGCCATGATGGCGCTCGAAGCACAGCCCGTTGGGGGTGATGATCCCGTCGAGTTCATGCAGCGGTGTGAAGTTCACCGAGGAGATGGGGTCGGCCGTCAGCCAGGGGACATGGCGGCGCACGACATGGGCCTCGTATTGCGAGGGCATGCCATAGGGGCGGGCATCGACCCCGTCCCCCAGATACCGCGTCCAGGGCGGAAGGTTCACGATGGCTGGATCGGGCGTTCCGGCCGCAGTCTGGGCCATGGCCATCCGGGCCCCGATCAGGGCCCCGCCGGCGGCGGCCGCGCCCGTCAGCAGGCGGCGCCGGTCGGGGCGGAAGGGCGGATCCCTGTCGCTCATGCCTTGCTCCTTTCTCAGATGCCGGTGACGGTCACATGGGTTCTCGGTTCGGCCCTTATGGTGCCCAGGGACCGGATATGGGCTTCGACGACCTCCCAGATGGGCGGTCCCTCCGTGCCTTCGTTGACGCTGGCCCAGCCGGCCACGACATAGGTGCGCGCCGGATCGACCGGCTCGCCGCTGGCCAGCAGGGTCAGATCGGAGATGCGCGATCCCATCGGCGCGCCCACATCGATCCGGTAGGCCAGCCCGCCGACACGGACCATGTCGCCGCCCTGCTGGTAATAGGGATCGGGGTTGAAGAGATTGTCGGCCACATCCTCGAGCACCGCCTTGAGCATCTCGCCCGTCATCTCGGTCCGGTAGGCGGCCGGATAGGTCATCGCGGTGACGTTGAAGACATCCTCGCGCGTGATCGCCTCGCCGGGCATCACGCTCGCCCCCCAGCGGAAACCGGGCGACAGGGCGATCTCGGCATCCCGCTGGGCCAGCAGGGCATCGCAGATCACGTCGTCCCAGGTGCCGTTGAAATTCCCCCGCCGGTAGAGCAGCGATTCGGCATGGCCCAGGACCTCGGCCATCTCCTCGGCAAAGGGCACGCGCGTGGCCTCGACCCGGGCGGCCATCTCGGGGTCGGGGGCAATCACATCCGAGAAGACCGGGATCAGCCGGTGGGTCAGGCCCTGCATGCGTCCGTCGCGCACATCGAGATCCAGCCGGCTGACGAACTTGCCATGGCTGCCCGAGGCGATGAGGAAGGTCTGCTCCACCTGCACCGGTTCGGGAATGGCGTCATGGGTGTGGCCGGTCAGGATCACGTCGATGCCCGGCACATCCCGGGCCACCTTGCGGTCCACGTCAAAACCGTTGTGGCTGAGCAGGACGACGATCCCGGCGCCGTCCTCCCGGGCCTGTGCGACAAGTTCCGCCAGCCGTTCCAGGCGAAGGCCGAAGGAATAGTCGGGGAACAGCCAGCGCGGATTGGCAACGGGCAGATAGGGAAAGGCCTGCCCGATCACCGCGACCTTCGTGCCCCCCCGTTCAAAAACGGCCATCGGCGCGAAGGCGGGTTCATCCCATTCGGCATCGAAGATGTTGGCGCCGAGGAAGGGACAGGCAAGCTGGGTCTCGACAATCTCCCGCACCCTGTCGGAGCCGAGCGTGAACTCCCAATGCGCGGTCATCGCATCGACGCCCAGGGCGCCCAGCAGCTCGACCATGTCCTGCCCTGCCGTGCGCAGCGCCGGGAGCGAGCCCTGCCATGTGTCCCCCCCATCGAGCAGCAGCGCATCGGGCCGATCGGCGCGGATGGCCTTGACCACGGTGGCGATGCGGTCGAGCCCGCCCATCCGCCCGTATTCCCGGCCCAGCGCGACGAAGTCCTCCCAGGTCAGGGCATAGTCGAGCGCCGATCCCTTCGCGATACCGAAGGCGGCACGGAATTCCTCTGCCGTCAGATGGGGCGGCTGCCCCCTCGCCTCGCCCACGCCGAGGTTGATCTCGGGCTCGCGGAACCAGACGGGTTGGGTCTGGGCATGAATATCGGTGATGTGGATCAGGGTCAGGTTGCCAGGACCCGGCGGTCCGATCAGATCCTCCTGCGTCAGGCGCTGCTGGGCGGCAAGCCGGCTCCAGGCGCCAAAGCCCGAGGCGCCCCAGAGGGCAGAGGCCGCAAGACCGGCCTGAAGGAACTGGCGACGCGGGATCACGGGGCTAACCTATGCATATTCGTGAATGTCTCCAGAGGCAGAACGGCCCGCATCCCGGGGGGACGCGGGGCCGGGGAGGATCAGTTGCGGACTGCCGGTCCTTCGACCGTCAGGCCGTTCCCGCGCGAGGCGACATAGAGTTCGAGTGCGACCAGCTCGGGGCTGCCGACGGGAAAGGTTTCCGCCCGGGTATCGCGGATGCAGCCGCGGAAACGGTTGTGGACCGAGATCAGGGCGGCATTGTTGAGGCGGTAGGTGGGAAAGCCGTTGATCTGGCCCTGGCTCAGATGGTCGGCGCGGATCATGCGGCCGGCATTGTCCTCGTGGCAATTGGCGCAGGCCAGCTCGAGCTGGCCGAAGCGGGTATAGTAGAGCTCGCGTCCCTGCTCCCAGACGGGCCGGGCGGGGCCGTCGATGGCCACATTCACCACCATCCCGCGCGAGACCGAGGCGATGAGCGCCGCCATGTCCACCATCTCGGGGCTGTCATAGCCCAGCGGCTCGGCCCCCATCCGTTCGGTCAGGCATTCATTGACCTGCATCTCGACCGTCTGGACGGTCTGCCGCTCCTCGTCCCATTTTGGATAGGTGGCCCGCACCCCCCGCAGGGCTTCGGGGGTTTCATGGCAGGAGGAGCAGGCCTGCCCGCCGCTGCCCATGGGCGTGTCGAACATGACGCGCGCGCGTTCGACCCCCAACATGCCGGGATTGTCGAAATCGTCCATCTGGAGCGCCTGGGTCTCGTCGCTGCGGAAGGACCAGCCGCTGATGATCTCGTCGAAAGCCTCGACATAAGGCGGCGCCGGGGCGCGCTCGATCATGTCGATCTCGCCATTGACGATCAGATCATCATGGTCCGGATCGGCCGATCCCGACCCGGCCATCAGAAGGGCCAGCAAGGCCCCGCTGCCGAACAGTCGTGCTGCCTGTCGCATGCGCCCCTCCCGGTCTGTCGCCTGATCACCCCCCGTTCAGGAGACAGCGATCTCCTTGCGCTCCTCGTAGACGGAGCCGTCGTCGTCATACCAGGTGAAGACGAAGGTGCCGGATTCGTTCACCTGCGCCTCGAACTCGAAATAGGGATTGGTCGAGATCGCGGGCTCCAGCGTCACGTCGATGACGTTCTGGCCGTTGAAGTCGCAGGTGAAGCGGTTGATGATCGATCGCGGGATGGTGTTGCCCTGGGCATCCTTGCGCTGGCCCGATTCCATCGGATGGCTGATCAGCGTCTTGATGAGCACGGCCTCGCCCGCCGTGGCGGTCTCGGGCACGCGAACGCGCGGGGTGACATTCTCTGCCATGGCTGTTCTCCTTGCTTCGTCGCCGTCCTCAGCCGCCGCAGCCGCCGATCGTGACCTTGACCTCGCGCGAGGTGCGCAGGAACGAACCATCCGCCATCTGCGCGATCGCGATCACCTCCTGCGTGGCGGCCAGGCGGATCCGTGTGGCCGCCCTCTGCGAAGCGGCCAGCGGGCCGAAATGGAAGGTGCCGACATCGGGGTTCGGGTTGCCGCTCGCCAGCAGCATGATCGCCACGGCCCCCGGCGCCTCGACCGAGATGGGAACGGTGTTGCCGTTCTCGGCGATCTCGGGGGCGGTCAGGGTGATGCCGCCCTCGGCCATAGCGGCCCCGCCCGTGAAGGCGTCGATCCGCTCCTCGAGCGTGGCGGCCAGCGACGGCCCGGCCAGACCTGTGGCCGCAGCGAAGGCCCCCAGGCCGATCAGGAGGGTCTCTCGGCGGGTATGGGTCATCGGATCCTCCCTCGTCAGTTCTCGTGCAGGGTCAGCAGATAGGCCAGGACATCCTCGATCTGCTGGGCGGTCAGGATGGGCGGCAGATCGGGGGGGGCGGCCTTGCCGGTGTAGCCATCCCCGGGACGGATGAAGCCGTCGGTCTTGTAGAAGGCCGGCATGATGCTGTCGGGAAAGGTGCGGTCGGCATCGACAAGGATGCCACGCAGCTGAGCCTCGCTCCAGCGATCCGCCACCCCGTCGAGCGACGGCCCCACATTGCCCTGGAAGGGCACATCGGCCATGGCGCTGACCTGATGGCAGGCCACGCAGTTGCCGAGGCTACGGGTTGCCATCACGGTCCGGCCGGCTTCGGGATTGCCCGGCACGCCGGTCAGGGACTGGGCCACCTCGCCATAGTCGTCGAAGACGACGTCACCCGGGGCGACCACGCCCTGAGCCGATGCAAGAGGGGCCATTGCAAGGATCGCGGCGGCGGCGATCCCGGCGGCCAGGCACCAAGGTCCTGTCATGTCTCCTCCCGTGGCAGTCATCCCGCCCCTGTCCCGAGACTAGACCGGGGGGACGCCTTCATGCAACAACAGATTTTGTTTCTTGAATATCAATTGTCCTGCGCGGCCAGGCGGCGCGCGTGATAGGCTTGAAAGGATTCGTCCCCGGCATAGCCTTCCTCCAGAACCCAGGTCAGCAGGTTCTGCGTGGTCTGGCGGTCGAAGGCGCCGGGCATGGTGGCCACCGCCGCCTGGGCCGCGGTCTGCCCTTCGGGAACCGATGGCGGCAGGAAGATCATGGTGGGCGTGAACAGCACCCCCCAGCGGCGCACCGCCTCCTTCTCGGGCAGGGTCACACCGTCGAAATCGGTCACCGGAACATCACCGAACATGTTGATCTGAATGACGAAGTAGCGTTCGCTGAGCAGTTCGAAGATTTCCGGGGCGACGAAGACCTCCTCATGCATCCGCGCGCAGTAGATGCAGCCGCGCTGCTCGATCAGCAGCATCATCCGCCGCTCCTCTGCGCCCGCCTCGGCCAGGTCCTCGCGCAGGTCGCGAAAGGTTTCGCGCAGCCAGGAGGCCTTGTGCAGGCCGTCATCGCCCAGGATGGGGGCGGGGATCTCGGCGACGGCAGCTGTTGCAGCCAGAAAGGCAAGGGCAGTCAGCAGAAGGCGCATGGGTCCGGTCTCCCTGAGTCATCCGATCCGCGTGAAGGCGGGAAAGGTTTCGATCATCCATTGCGCGATCCGGTTGACCGAATTGGTCGCGATCAGCAGGCCGAAGGTCACGAGCAGCAGGCCCATCGCCTTCTCGACAGCGCCCAGATGGCGGCGGAATCGCGCCATCAGCCGCATGAAGGGCCCCACGAAGAGTGCCGCCAGCACAAAGGGCAGCGTCATGCCGATGCCATAGGCCAGCAGCAGGACGGCACCGCGCGTGGCCGTTTCGGTGCCGGCCGCCGTGAACAGGATCGCGGCGAGGACGGGCCCCACGCAGGGCGTCCAGCCAAAGGCGAAGGCCAGACCCAGCACGAAGGCCCCGCCGGGCGAGAGGTCCCGCACATCGCCCGGTTCGACCCGGAACTGCCGGTAGAGGAGCGGAATCCGCAGCAGTCCCAGAAAATGCAGCCCCATCACGATGATGATTCCCGCCGCCAGCCAGCGCAGGACATCGAACCATTCGCGAACCAGCTGACCGGCCAGCGAGGCCGTGGCCCCCAGCGACACGAAAACCACGAGGATACCCGCAGCAAAGGCTGTGGCGCCCAGCACCGCGCGCCTCTGCACGGCCCGCGTGGCCATCCCGCCGGCCGCCACGCTGCGCGCGCCCGTCCCGGCCAGATAGCCCAGATAGAAGGGGACCATCGGCAGCACGCAGGGCGACAGGAAGGACAGCAGACCCGCCAGCGCCGCCGCAGTGAGCGTCACGTCGAACATGGACGGGCTCCACCCCTTTCGTATTCAAATCTTATATTGTGTTTATTATTCTGGCTCCGTCAACCGCCGGATGCCCGCGCATGTCTCGCCCTGTCCTGTCTGCCCTTCTGCTGCTGGTCCTGTCCGGCCTCCCGGGTCGGCCCGCGCCGGCGCTCGAGCTGGTCATGGTCGAGCAGGCGGGCTGTCCGTGGTGTGCCCGCTGGGATGCCGAGGTGGGCCCCGAGTATCCCCTGACCGCAGAGGGGCGTGCAGCGCCCCTGCGGCGCATCGACCTTCATGCCCCCCTGCCGGAGGATCTGATCCTGGACAGCCGGCCACGCCTCACCCCCACCTTCATCCTGGTGGACGATGCCGGTCGCGAACTGGGCCGGATCGAGGGCTATCCGGGCGAAGACTTCTTCTGGGGACTGCTCGGGATCCTGCTCGACCGGGCCGAGCCGGAGCGGGACGGACAGGATTGAGAGGCGCACATCGTTGATATAGGTTGGTTGCGCCGTATCCGCCCGATGGAGACAGCCCTGTCCCTTCCTGCCTTCGACCACTCCCTGCCCGAGGCCGAGCTCGAGCAGATGATGGAAAAGGCCCAGCAGGCCTCCGACGTGCTCAAGGCCCTGAGCCACGAAGGGCGCCTGCTGATCCTGTGCCATCTTGTGACCGGCGAGAAATCGGTCGGCGAACTCGAACGTCTGCTTTCGGCACGACAGGCGGCCGTCTCGCAGCAGCTCGCGCGGCTGCGGCTCGAGGGGCTTGTCCGTCCGCGACGCGACGGCAAGACGATCTATTACAGTTTGACCGACGACCGCCCCCGGCGCATCCTCGAGCTCATCTACGAACTCTACTGCAAGGCGTGACGGCGCCCCGCGGCGCCGGCCGGGAGGGGGGGGGGGCCATGCTGGATATCCTGGGAGTCGACTGGTCCCTGTTCGCTGTCGGGGCAGGGGGCGGAATCGTGCTGGGCCTTGCCGCGCGACTCGGACGCTTCTGCACGCTGGGGGCGATCGAGGATCTGCATTACGGCGGTAACGCCGCGCGGATGCGGATGTGGGCCGTGGCCCTTGGCATGGCGATCCTGGCCACCTTCGCGGCCGCGGCAGCGGGCCTGCTGGAGATCGATGCCGTGGCCTATCTCGGCGCGGGAACACCCACGCTGATCGGAGCGGCGCTGGGCGGGCTGATCTTCGGCTATGGCATGGCGCTGGCCGGCAATTGCGGCTTCGGAGCTCTGGCACGGCTCGGCGGGGGCGATCTGCGTGCGCTGATGATCGTGCTCGTGCTCGGGGTTGCGGCCTATGCCACGCTCTCCGGCCCGCTGGCCCGCTTGCGCGTGATGCTGTTCGTGACGGATCCGCCCGCGGTCCCGCTGGGCCTTGCCCAAAGGGCCGATGGGCTGCTGGGCCTGCCGGCCGAGGTGATCGGCCTGCTGGCGGGGCTTGTTGTCCTTGCCGTCGCCCTGTTGCCTCCCCGCGACCGTCCGAATCCGGCCCAGACCGCCTGGGGAATGGTCGTGGGGCTTGCCATCGCGTCGGGCTTCGTGGGCAGCCAGGCGGTGATCACCCATGGCCTGGCCGCGGCCCCCCTCGCCTCCCACAGCTTTGCCGCGCCGGTCGGCGAAAGCCTCCTGTATCTGATGACCGCCAGCGGCTCGCGCCCCTCCTTTGCCGTGGGATCGGTGGCCGGCGTGCTGGCCGGATCCCTTGCGGGCTGCCTGCGCCGTCGGCGTTTCCGCTGGGAGGCCTGCGAGGACCCGCGCGAGCTGCGCCGCCAGATCGCGGGCGCGGCACTGATGGGCATGGGGGCGGTTCTGGCCGGGGGATGCAGCGTGGGCCAGGGCCTGTCGGCCTTCGCTGCCCTTGCCGTGACGGCGCCGGTGGTGCTGCTGTCGATCTGGATCGGCGCCGTGATCGGCCTGCGCCAGCTTGTGCTGGGCTTCCGCCCCGCCGACTGAGCGGATGCCTCAGCCCGCCAGCATGGCGCGGATCAGCAGGCCCGCCACCGCGACCGTCCCCACACCCGCGGCCCACAGACCGAGGAACCACAGGATCTCGCGCCGGCCGGGCCGTCGCCGCGCCGCCATCAGTGATAACCCGCCTGCGGATCCACCTTGCCGCGGAACACCCAGTAGGCATAGGCGGTATAGGCCAGGATGATCGGGATCAGCACCGCCGCCCCGATCAGCATGAAGAGCTGGCTCGTCTCCGGCGCAGCCGCCTCCCAGATGGTGACGCTGCGGGGAATGACATAGGGCCACATCGCCACCCCCAGACCGACAAAGCAGACCGCAAACAGCCCCAGCGCATACAGGAAAGGCCGGTATTCGTGCCGGTGCAGCGACAGCGAGCGCTCCAGCAGAGCGGCCAGGAGCAGCACCGCCGCCGCGACGCCCCCGGCCGCCACCAGCCCCCAGCCCGAGAACCAGCGGGCATAATAGCCCTCCTGCAGGAAGGGGGTCCACAGGCTCACCGCGCCGATGAACCCCACCGTGGCCAGGCCGAGCCAGCGGGCGCGGGTGCGCATCCGCTCCTGCAGGGGGCCCGTGGTCTTCATCACCAGCCAGCAGGCCCCAAGCAGCGCATAGCCCACGACGACGGCCACGCCCACGAAGAGCGAGAAGGGCGTGAGCCAGTCCCACCAGCCGCCGCCATAGGCCCGCGCCGCCGGATCGACCGCGATCCCCTGCAGCAGCGCCCCCAGCGCGATCCCCTGCGACAACGCCGCAAGCGCCGAGCCGCCGATGAAGGCCATGTCCCACACGCCCCGCCAGCGTTCGGTGCGCCAGCGGAACTCGAAGGCCACGCCGCGGAACACGAGGGCGAGCAGCATGGCGAGGATCGGCACATAGAGCGCCGGCAGCACCACCGCATAGGCCAGGGGGAAGGCGGCAAAGAGGCCGCCACCGCCAAGAACGAGCCAGGTCTCGTTGCCGTCCCAGACCGGGGCGACCGAATTCATCATGACGTCGCGGTCGCGCCGGTCCGGCTCGACGGCGAAGAGGATCCCCAGGCCGAGATCGAAGCCATCGAGCACGACATAGACGAACACCGCGAAGGCGATCAGGAAGGCCCAGATCACGGTGAGATCGAAGGAGAGGCCCGCGACAAGCGGCATGGATCAGCCTCCGATGGTCTGCGGCCGGCCCTGACGGGCGGCCTCGGCGGGGGCGGGGGTGATGCCGGCCGAGCGGATCGGCCCCTCGACCACATCATGCAGGCGCGGCTCGTCGGCGCGCGGCGGGCGCGACAACAGGCGCAGGATATACCAGGTCCCCGCTCCGAACACCGCGAAATAGATCACGACAAAGGCGACCAGCGACCAGGCCACGGCCGGCGCGGCCAGCGGGCTGGCACTGTCGGCGGTGCGCAGCAGGCCATAGACGGTATAGGGCTGGCGTCCCACCTCGGTGGTGATCCAGCCGGCAAGCACCGCCACGAGGCCGGACGGCCCCATCGCAACGGCGGCGCGGTGCAGCGCCGGCGAATCGAACAGCCGCCCCCGCCAGCGTGCCCAGAGCGACCAGACCCCGAGGCCGACCATCAGCAGCCCGAGCCCGACCATCACGCGGAAGGACCAGAAGACGATGGCAACGGGCGGCTGCTCGTCGCGGGGCACGGTGTCGAGACCCGGCAGGGGCGAGGTGAGGTCGTGCTTGAGGATCAGGTTCGACAGGCAGGGGATGCCCAGGGCGTAGTCGAGCCGCTGCGCCTCCTGATCGGGCAGGCCAAAGAGATAGAGCGGCGCACAGCCTTCGGGATGGGATTCGAAATGACCCTCCATCGCCATGACCTTGGCAGGCTGGTGGTGGAGGGTGTTGATCCCGTGCAGGTCGCCCAGCACGAGCTGGACAGGGGCGACCAGCGCGGCCATCCACATCGCCATCGAGAACATCGTGCGCGTCGCCTGACTGGGGATCTCCCCGCGGCGGCGGGCGCGCAGCAGATGCCAGCCCCCCACTCCGCCGACGATGAAGGCGGTGGTCAGATAGGCTGCCGTGACGGTATGGGCGAGACGGTAGGGAAAGGACGGGTTGAAGATGATGGCCCACCAGTCCTCGGGCAGGAACTGGCCGGTAGCCTCGTCGATCCGGTAGCCGGCGGGCGTGTGCATCCAGGAATTGACCGACAGGATCCAGAAGGCCGAAAAGATCGTGCCCAGGGCGACTGCAACGCAGGCGGCCATGTGCAGCCCTTCGCCCACCCGGTCGCGGCCGAACAGCATGATGCCGAGGAACCCCGCCTCGAGGAAGAAGGCCGACAGCACCTCATAGGCCATCGGCGCGCCGATCACCGGCCCGGCGCGGTCGGCAAAGACCGACCAGTTGGTGCCGAACTGGTAGGACATCACGAGCCCGGACACGACGCCCATCGCGAAGGCCAGCGCGAAGACCTTCACCCAGTAGCGGAACAGCTCGAGATAGCGGTGTTCGCGCGTCCACAGCCACAGCCCGTTGAGCACCGCCAGATAACTGGCCAGCCCGATCGTGAAGGCGGGAAACAGGAAGTGAAAGGAGACGGTGAAGGCGAACTGGATGCGCGCCAGCATCACCGCATCGAGATCGATCGGCACGAAGAGACCCCCTTCGGTGCGAGGGTTGCGACCCTCCGATGCATTGGCAATAGCATGGGTGGACCGCCCGACCAAACGCCGACAGCCCCTGCAGCCCGCGACCGAAACGCGCAGCCTGCGGCCGCACCCGGCCCGGCCAGGCCCTTGCGCGGGCGATTCGCCCCCCTGGGGAGGCGTTGCCGATTCTCCTGCAGAGCGCGCGTTGCGGCTACGCTTTCTTAACCGTTCTGTCACAGGATGGCCCCAGACGGACAGGGCCATTCCGGTCCCGCCGCAGCAGACGCAAAAGACGGAGCAGACAGAACAGCCATGGCCATCCTCCCCGATGCCGAAGCGTCCGGCCATCGCGCCGGGGCGCAGGACCGATTCCGGAAGAGGGCGCAAGGGCCCTGCCCCCTTGGGCAACGGATCATGATCGTCTGTTGCAATCGTATGCAACAAGGCGCAGGATCGGATCGCGGGCGCCATGCCCCAGGATCTGACCTGCCGGAGGACCGACCATGACCGCGATGCCCCCCCTGTCCCGTGCCCCCGCGGCACGGCCTGTTGGCGCTGCGACCTCGGAGGGTGTCGCATGACCATCCGCCATCTCAAGACCGGCAAGTCCGAATCCGAACGGGCAGCGGATGATGCCAGGGTGCGGGCGACCGTCGAACAGGCTCTGGCCGATATTGCGGCCCGCGGGGATGCCGCCGTGCGCGAGATGGCGTGGCGTTTCGACCGCCATGACCCGCCCTCCTTCCGCCTCTCCCCTTCCGAAATCGAGGCGGCGATGCAGAAGGTCCCGGCTCGGGACATGGCCGATATCCGCTTCGCCCAGGCCCAGATCCGCCGCTTTGCCGAGGCCCAGAAGGCGGCGCTGCGCGACATCGAGGTCGAGACGCTGCCCGGCGTGATCCTCGGCCATCGCAATATCCCGGTGCAGTCGGTCGGCTGCTACGTTCCCGCGGGAAGGTTCCCGATGGTGGCCTCGGCGCATATGTCGGTGCTGACGGCCCAGGTCGCGGGCGTGCCCCGGATCGTGGCAAGCGCCCCGCCGGTGAACGGCGCGCCCCATCCGGCGATCGTGGCCGCGATGCATCTGGCCGGCGCGCACGAGATCTATGTGCTGGGCGGCATCCAGGCCGTGGGCGCCATGGCGCTGGGCACCGAGACCATCCGGCCGGTGGACATGGTGGTGGGTCCCGGCAATGCCCATGTGGCCGAGGCCAAGCGCCAGCTGTTCGGGCGCGTCGGCATCGATCTCCTCGCCGGCCCGACCGAGACCATGGTCATCGCCACCGAGGATGCCTGCGATGCCGAGATGGCCGCGACCGATCTTCTGGGCCAGGCCGAACACGGCCCCAACTCGCCCGCCTGCCTGATCACGAATTCCCTTCCCCTGGCCGAAGCCACGCTGGCCGAGATCGACCGGCTTCTCTCCATCCTGCCCACGCGCGAGACCGCCGCAGCCAGCTGGCGGGACCATGGCGACATCTATGTCTGCGACAGCCACGAGGAGATGCTGGGGCTGGCCAATGACCTGGCCTATGAACATGTGCAGGTGATCACCGACCGCGACGACTGGTATCTGGAGAACATGCACAGCTATGGGGCGCTGTTCCTTGGCCCGCGAACGCATGTGGCCAACGGCGACAAGGTGATCGGCACCAACCACACCCTGCCCACCCGGCGGGCGGGCCGTTATACCGGCGGGCTGTGGGTCGGCAAGTTCCTCAAGACCCATAGCTATCAGCGGATCACCACGGACCGGGCCGCCGCCCTGGTCAGCAGCCATGGCTCGCGCCTGTGCCTTCTCGAAGGCTTCGTGGGCCATGCCGAACAATGCAACCTGCGCGTCCGCCGCCATGGGGGGATCGACATCCCCTACGGCGCGCCGGCCCCCGTGCAGGACATGGCGGAGTAGGCCCATGAGGCTGCCCCGCACGCCGTCCTTCCGGCTCGACGGCCGCCGCGCCCTTGTCACGGGCGCCTCCTCCGGCATCGGTCTGGCGGCGGCCGCCGCGCTGGCCGAAGCGGGGGCCGAGGTGGCGCTGATCGCCCGGCGCCGTCCCGAACTGGAGAGGGTGCGCGACGCGATCCGCGCCGCGGGCGGGCAGGCCGAGGCGCATCCCCTCGATGTGACGGATCGCGAGGCCGCGGCCGCCTTCGTGGCAGGGCGGGGCCCCTTCGACATCCTTGTCAATGCCGCCGGCATCGCCCGCCATGCCCCCGCGATCGAGGTCTCGCCGGCCGATCTCGATGCCACGCTGGACGTGAACCTGCGCGCGGCCTTCTTCCTGTGCCGGGAGGTCGCACGAGGGCTGATCGCATCCGGTCGCCCCGGCAGCCTGATCAATGTCTCGAGCCAGATGGGCCATGTGGGCGGCCCCGACCGTGCCGCCTATTGCGCCTCCAAGCATGCGCTCGAGGGGATGACCCGGGCGATGGCGATCGAATGGGGGCGCATGGCATCCGGGTGAACACGCTCTGCCCCACCTTCATCCGGACGCCCCTGGCCGAACGGACGCTTGCCGATCCCCGGCGCCGGGACTGGATCCTGTCGAGGATCCGCCTTGGCCGTCTGGGGGAACCGGAGGATCTCATGGGACCGGTGCTGTTCCTAGCCTCGGACGCCTCGGCGCTGATGACGGGGGCATCGCTTCTGATCGACGGGGGGTGGACGGCAGGATGACCGATCAGCCTGTCAGGGTCACGGCCATGGATGTGGCACGCCTCGCAGGGGTCTCGCAGTCGGCTGTCAGCCGCGTCTTCACCCCCGGCGCCCCGGTCTCGCGCAGGATGGCCGAGAAGGTGCGCGCCGCGGCCGAACAGCTCGGCTACCGGCCGAATGTCCTGGCCCGCGCAGTCATCACGGGGCGCAGCCGCATGATCGGCCTCGTCGTCGCCCATCTGGAGAACCAGTTCTACCCGGTGGCCATCGAGCATCTCTCCCGAGCCCTGCAGGCGCGCGGCTATCACATCCTGGTCTTCCTGGCCGGAACCGACAGCGGCCGCACCGCCGAGGTGGTGCAGGAGCTTCTCGACTACCAGGTGGACGGCATCGTCTTCGCCTCGGTGGCACTGACCAGCGACATCGCCAGCCGCTGCGAATCCGCGGGCATTCCGGTCGTCCTCTTCAACCGCGGTCAGGAGGGCGAGGCCCATGCCGAGGTGACCTCGGACAATCTCGAAGGCGGGCGCATCGTGGCGCGTTTCCTGCTCGCCGGGGGGCATCGCCGCATCGCCCATGTCGCCGGCTGGCAGGGGTCCTCCACGGGCCGGGACCGGGCCGAAGGCTTTCGCCGGGGTCTTGCCGAGGCCGGACAGGAGCCGCTTGCCGTCATCGACGGCTTCTACGACCGCGACGAGGCCGCCCGGGCCGCACACCGCCTCATGGACCGGCCCGATCCGCCCGATGCGATCTTTGTCGGCAACGACTACATGGCCTTCGGCGTCATGGACGCGCTGCGGTTCGAGCGGGGGCTGCGCGTGCCGGAGGATGTCTCGGTCGTGGGCTTCGACGATGTGCCCCTTGCCGCCTGGCCGGCCTATGACCTCACGACCATCCGCCAGCCCGTGGAGGCCATGGTCGACGCCACGGTGGATGTCCTGATCCGTCAGATCGAAGAGGGGGCGCGCGAAGCCGTCCGTCTGCGCCTGCCGGCTCCTCTGGTCCTGCGCGGCTCTGCCCGGAGCCGGCGCAATGGCCCTGATCCGACCTGCCCTTGAGCCGGGCGCCCAGACCGTCCCCGCCCGGACCGTCCCGAGGAAGGAGCACGTGCCCCGGCGATGTCCCTAGCCCTCGCGAACCGCGGCCAGAACGGCCTCGCCTGCCTCGCGCACGGCTTCGGCCACGCGGGTCAGGGCCGGGGCCAGAGGGGTCGTCCTCCGCCAGACGAGGCCCAGCCTGCGCGAGGGCGGGACGCCCTGGAAGCGGGAGAGGGCCACATTGGCCGATCGGGTCTCCACCGCAACGGCCATCTCGGGCAGGAGGGTGACACCGATCCCCGCCCCCACCATCTGCACCAGTGTGGACAAGGCGCTGCCATCGAGCCATTCGCGAGGCCGTCCGCCCTCGATCCCGCAGAAGGCCAGCGCCTGATCGCGGAAGCAATGCCCCTCCTCCAGAAGAAGCAAGCGCATTTCCCGCAGCCGGTCCGGGGCCGGCACCGGCTTGCCGGCATCGCGTGCAGGCCGCACGAGCAGGAAATCCTCATGCAGCAGGGGGACTTCCTCCAGCTCGGGCTCCGAGACGGGCAGGGCGACCAGCGCGGCATCCAGACGCCCCTCCAGAACCTCCTCGAGAAGGCGGGGTGTCACGGTCTCGCGCAGATTGAGATCCAGCCCGGCCTCGATCCGCATGAGGCGGGGCACCAGCGCCGGCAGAAGATAGGGCGCCACGGTCGGGATCACGCCAAGCCGCAGCCGGCCGAGCCGCCCCTCGCGCGAGGCGCGTGCCACCTCGCCGATCTCGTCCACGGCCCGCAGGATGTCGCGCACGCGCGGTATCAGCGTCTCGGCCAGCGGGGTCAAACGGACGGTCCGGGCCCCGCGTTCGAACAGGGGCGAACCGAGCGCCGCCTCCAGCTCGCGGATCTGCATGGACAGCGCCGGCTGCGAGACGGCCGCCGCATCGGCGGCGCGACCGAAATGGCGATGACGGACCAGCGCATCGAAATAGCGCAGCTGGCGAAGCGAGAGGTTTATCATCAGTTGGTCTTATGAAGAGGATCAGAAAATAGAACTAAACCCGATGGAACAGATCTGCTAGAGGGCGGGCGACGGCCGGGACGGCCCCTTGCGGGATTGGCCCATTCCCGGCCGCGGAATCAGGGACTGGACGATGGAGGACCGCATGGACGGAAACATCAAGGACGCCGCGCAATGCCCGGTGGCGCATGAAGGCCACCGGCGGGCGCGCTTTTCCGGCCGGACGAATCGCGACTGGTGGCCGCGGGCGCTCAACCTGAACATCCTTCATCAGCACCATCCCCGCGGCAATCCGATGGGGCCGGCCTTCGATTACCGGGCCGAATTCCAGAAGCTCGACTACGAGGCGCTCAAGGCTGATCTGCGCGCCCTGATGACCGACAGCCAGCCCTGGTGGCCGGCCGACTGGGGACATTACGGCCCCCTCTTCATCCGCATGGCCTGGCACAGTGCGGGCACCTACCGCACCGCTGACGGCCGGGGCGGGGCGGGATCGGGCACCCAGCGCTTCGCGCCGCTCAACTCCTGGCCGGACAACGGCAATCTCGACAAGGCGCGGCGCCTGCTGTGGCCGATCAAGAAGAAATACGGCAACCGCATCTCCTGGGCGGATCTGATGATCCTGGCCGGAAATGTCGCGCTCGAGTCCATGGGCTTCAAGACCTTCGGCTTCGGCGGCGGCCGCGTCGATGTCTGGCAGCCCGAGGAGGACATCTACTGGGGCGACGAGGGCGAATGGCTCGCCACCTCGGAGAAGGAGCACAGCCGCTATTTCGGTGACCGCCAGCTCGCCAATCCCCTCGCGGCGGTGCAGATGGGCCTGATCTATGTCAACCCCGAAGGACCGGACGGCAAGCCCGATCCCGTCGCCTCGGGCCGCGACGTGCGCGAAACCTTTGCGCGCATGGCCATGAACGACGAGGAGACCGTCGCCCTCGTGGCCGGCGGGCACACCTTCGGCAAGGCCCATGGCAATGGCCCCGCCACCGCCGTCGGTCCCGAGCCCGAAGCCGCCCCGCTGCATGCGATGGGACTGGGCTGGCTGTCCACGCATGGCACAGGCCATGGCAAGGACACCATCACCTCCGGCATCGAAGGCGCCTGGAAGCCCAATCCGACCACCTGGGACATGGGCTATTTCGACATGCTCTTCGGCTATGAATGGGAGCTGGTGAAGTCTCCCGCCGGGGCCTGGCAGTGGCTGGCCAAGGATGTCCGGCCCGAGCACATGATCCCCGATGCCCATGACCCGTCGATCCGGCATCGGCCCATGATGACGACGGCCGACCTCTCGCTGCGCTACGATCCCATCTACGAACCCATCGCCCGGCGCTATCACGCCAACCCGGACGAGTTCGCGGATGCCTTCGCGCGGGCCTGGTTCAAGCTCACCCATCGCGACAGTGGGGCCGAAGCGGCTCTATCTCGGCCCCGAGGTGCCGGCAGAAGACCTCATCTGGCAGGATCCGGTGCCCGAGGTGGACCACCCCCTGGTCGATGCCGCCGATATCGCCGCCCTCAAGGCGCGCATCCTGCAATCCGGCCTCACCACGGCCGAACTGGTGCGCACGGCCTGGGCCTCGGCATCGACCTTCCGGGGATCGGACAAGCGCGGGGGCGCCAACGGCGCGCGCATCCGCCTGGCCCCGCAGAAGGACTGGCCCGTCAACCGGCCCGAGGAGCTCGCCCGGGTGCTGTCGGTTCTCGAGGGCATCAAGGCGGAGTTCGACGCCAGGGCCGAAGGCGGCAAGAAGATCTCCCTGGCCGATCTGATCGTGCTGGCCGGTTCGGCAGCGGTCGAGGCCGCCGCGCGCGCGGCCGGCCATGACATCGAGGTGCCCTTCACCCCCGGCCGCACCGACGCCACCGAAGCCCAGACCGATGCCCATTCCTTTGCCGCGCTCGAGCCCGAGGCGGACGGCTTCCGCAACTGGCAGAAGGGGCCGCTCTCCGTCGAGCCGGAGGAGATGCTGATCGACCGTGCCCAGCTCCTGACGCTGTCGGCGCCGGAGATGACCGTCCTCGTCGGCGGGATGCGGGCGCTCGGGGCCAATGCCGAAGACAACACCCATGGCATCCTGACCGACCGGCCCGGCCAGCTCACCCCGGACTTCTTCGTCAACCTGCTCGACATGGGCACCGTCTGGGCGCCGATGGCCAATGCGGACGGCCTCTACGAGGGGCGCGACCGCCAGACCGGCGCCCTGCGCTGGACCGGCACGCGGGTCGATCTGATCTTCGGCTCCAACTCGCAGCTGCGCGCCCTGGCCGAGGTCTATGCCCAGGACGACAATGCCGGCAAGTTCGTCGCCGATTTCGTCGCCGCCTGGACGAAGGTCATGGAGCTCGACCGCTTCGACCTGCACGCCTGAGCCGCGCGAGTCATCCGGCCCCGTCCCCCTGCCAGGGGGCGGGGTCCCCCTGTCCTGCGGAACAGACCGCCTGCCAAGGCCCTGTCGCCCCGCCGCCGATGCCGCTAGACCGGAACCGGGAACATCCCGCTCCCCGGGGGACGCAGAGCCTTGGACAGCATCACCCTTCTGGACCGCCTCATCGCCCATCAGACGGTCAGCCGGAACCCGAACCGGGCCCTGATCGAGGATGTCGCCACGCTTCTGCGCGGGGCCGGGCTCGATCCGGTGCTGCTGCCCGATGCAGAAGGCGGCAAGGCCAATCTCTTCGTCACCGCCGGACCGCGCGACCGCGGGGGTGTGATGCTCTCGGGCCATACCGATGTCGTCCCGACAGAGGGGCAGGACTGGACCCTGCCCCCCTTCGTGCTGACGCGGCGGGATGGCCGGCTCTACGGGCGGGGCACGGCCGACATGAAGGGCTTTGTCGCCTGTGCGCTGCGGGCCATGCTCGCGGCAAGCCGCCGCCCGCTCGCCCTGCCGCTGCATCTGGCCCTGTCCTACGATGAGGAGCTGGGCTGCCTCGGCGTGCCGTCGCTCATCGCCATGCTGGCCGCTGCGCCGGTGCGGCCGCGCCTCGTGATCGTGGGAGAGCCGACGGGCATGCAGGTCGCCACCGGGCACAAGGGCAAGGTCGCCCTGCGCGCGATCTGCCACGGACGCGAGGCGCATTCGGCCCTCGCCCCCCTCGGCCTCAATGCAATCCATCTGGCAGCCGATCTTCTCTCCGTGCTGCGCGCCATGCAGGCCCGTCTCGAACGCGAGGGGCCGCGCGATGCCGATTACGACATCCCCTATACCACGGTGCATGCCGGCACGATCGCGGGGGGGGTGGCGCTCAACATCGTGCCGAATCACTGCGTGATGGATTTCGAGATCCGCAATGTCGTGGAAGACGACCTGTCCGCCCTGGTGGCGGAGCTGCGGCAGCAGGCAGACCGGATCGCGCAGGAGACCGGCGAGGGGGCCGCGATCGTCATCGAGGAACGGTTCCGCTATCCCGGCCTCGGCACGCCGACGAATGCCGCGGCGGTGCGGTTCGTGCAGGCCCTGACCGGGGCGAACGGAACGATCAAGGTGGCCTTCGGCACCGAGGGCGGCCTGTTCGCCGAGGGGCTGGGCGTGCCGGTGGTGATCTGCGGACCCGGCTCCATGGCGCAGGGGCACAAGGCAGACGAGTTCGTCACCGAGGACCAGATCGCACGCTGCGACGCGATGCTCGACCGTCTGCTGGAGCGGCTGGAGGCGGGACTTCCCGAAGTCTGACAGCCCCAGGCCGCAGCCGCGCGCAGCCAGGGCGCGGGACGGGCGGGACGGAAGCGGAGGCCGGGGGGCCGGAGACATCGGGCATATCCTGATTCGATTCGGGGTGACGGCCCCCTTCATGC
>NZ_KE557321.1:65938-80029 GCF_000442315.1 Rubellimicrobium thermophilum DSM 16684 | reverse complement strand
CGACCGCCCGCCCCATGACCCTGCCCCGGATGCGGCCCATGGGCCTGACCCGGATCGGTTCCCGTGCCCCCTCGGCCGGTCCCGGGGCCGGAGCCCCGGCAGTCTCCCGTGACAGCGTCCATGCAGGCAGGCATGATCGCCGCGCAGGGCAGGAGGCAGCAGGATGACCGGAGTCAGGATGAGACCGGAGGACCGATCCCTTCTCCAGCGCCTGTTCCGGGCGGCAGTCGCGGCGGCCGAACCGGAGGCGGCGCTGCGGCCCCATCTGCCCGAGCGGCCGCGCGGGCGCTGCGTGGTGCTGGGCTTCGGCAAGGGGGTGGTGCCGCTCGCCCGCGCCTTCCTGAGGCTCTGGGACGCCCCTTGCGAAGGCGTCGTGGTCACGCGCCATGGCGAGGGGGGCGACTGCGGCCCGCTGCGGGTGATCGAGGCTGCCCATCCGGTGCCCGACGAGGCGGGGCTTCGGGCCTCGGGTGCACTGATGGGGGCGGTGCAGGGCCTGACCGAGGATGATCTGGTCGTGGTCCTGGCCTGCGGAGGCGGCTCGGCGCTGCTGCCCTGCCCGCCGGGAGGGCTGACGCTCGAGGACGAGGCGGCGCTGAACCGGGCGCTGCTCGCCTCCGGGGCACCGATCGCGGTCATGAACGCGATCCGGCGGCAGGTGTCAGGCATCAAGGGGGGGCGTCTGGCCCGGGCGGCGCATCCGGCACGGGTCGTGACGTTCGTCGTCTCGGATGTGCCAGGCGACGATCCGGCCGCGGTCGCCTCGGGCCCCACGGTGCCGGCGCCGGGCACGCGCGAGGAGGCGCGCCACCTGGCCGCGCTGTGGGGGGTGGATCTGCCCCCGCGCGTGGCGGCCTGGCTGGCCGGGCGCGAGGGGCTGCCCCCCCTTCCGTCCGATCCCGCCTTCGCGCGCGACAGCGTGCGGGTCATCGCCTCGGCGCGGCTGTCGCTCGAGGCAGCGGCGCGGGCAGCCGCGGCCGAGGGGGTGACGGCGGCGATCCTTTCGGACGCGATGGAGGGCGAGGCGCGCGAAGCCGGCCGCGTCCTGGCCGCGATCACCCGCGAGGTGGCGCTGCGCAACCGCCCCTTTGCCCGGCCCGTGCTGCTGCTCTCGGGCGGGGAGACGACGGTGACGCTGCGCGGCAGCCCCGGTGCGGGGGGGCGCAACACCGAATTCGCGCTGGCCCTGGCCCTGGCCGCGAACGGAGTCGATTTCGCCGCACTGGCAGCGGACACGGACGGGATCGACGGGACGGGTCCGCAGGCCGGCGCCTTCGTGGATGGCGGCACGGCCGCACGGCTGCGGGCGCAGGGGATCGACGGGATGGAGCGGCTGATGGCCCATGACAGCGCAGGCGCCCTCGGCGCCCTCGGCGACCTGTTCGAGACCGGACCCACAGGCACGAATGTCAACGATTTCCGCGCGATCCTGCTGCGCTGAGGGGGGCGATGATCACGGAGGCAGACGACTATTTCGCGCAAGGCTGCGGGCGATGCGGCCGCTTCGGCACCGCGGATTGCGCGACGCAGCGCTGGGCGGAGGGACTTGCGGCGCTGCGGCGGCTCTGCCTCGCGGCAGGGCTCGAGGAGGCGGTGCGCTGGGGCCATCCCTGCTATCGCCATGCCGGGCGCAATGTCGCGCTGATCGGGGCCTTACGCAGCGATTTCCGCCTGTCGCTGTTCGAGGCGGGGCTGCTCGCGGATCCCGAGGGGCTGCTCGAGCCGTCCGGGCCGAATGCGCAGCAGGCCGATCTGATCCGCTTCCGTTCGGCCGCCGAGGTCGAGGCCCGGGCCGGGGCGATCCGGGCGCTGCTGCAACAGGGGATGCGCCATGCCGAAGAGGGGCGGCGGGCGCCGAGGAATCGCGAGGTGCCGGATCTGCCCGAGGAGCTGGTCGCCGCGCTCGACGCCGACCCGGAGATGGCCGAGGCCTTTGCGCGGCTGACGCCGGGGCGGCAGCGCAGCTATGTCATCGCCCTGTCGGACGCGAAGACGGCCGCGACGCGGGCGGCGCGGATCGCGCGGTGGCGCGGGCGCATCCTGGCCGGCAAGGGAGCCCTGGAACGATGAAAGGCGAGGCGATGACGGAGGACATGAAGCAGGAGCCGCGGCTGACATCGCTCAGCCATGGGGGCGGCTGCGGCTGCAAGATCGCGCCCGGGCGTGCTGGCGGAGATGCTGCGCGGTCTGAAGGGCGGGCCGGTGCCCGAGGCCCTGCTCGTGGGCATCGAGACGGCGGACGATGCTGCGGTCTGGCGGCTGAACGAGACCCAGGCTCTCGTGGCGACGACCGACTTCTTCATGCCCGTCGTGGACGACCCCTTCGATTTCGGCCGCATCGCCGCCACCAACGCGCTGAGCGATGTCTATGCGATGGGCGCCCAGCCCATCATGGCGCTCGCCCTGGTGGGGATGCCGATCAATGTGATCTCGACGGCGACGATCGGGCGCATCCTGGAGGGGGGCGCCACGGTCTGCGCGGCCGCCGGGATCCCGGTCGCGGGGGGGCATTCGATCGATTCGGTCGAACCCATCTACGGCCTGGTGGCGCTGGGTCTTGTCCATCCGGATCGGGTGCGGCGCAATGCGGCCGCGCGGGCGGGCGATCTGCTGGTGCTGGGCAAGCCGCTGGGCGTGGGCATCCTGTCGGCCGCCCTGAAGAAGGGCCGGCTCGATGCGGCAGGCTATGACGCGATGATCGCCTCCACGACCCGGCTGAACAGGGCGGGGCCGGAGCTTGCGGCGATGACGGGCGTGCATGCAATGACCGATGTGACGGGCTTCGGGCTGGCAGGCCATGCTCTCGAGATGGCGCGGGGGGCGGGACTGACGCTGCATCTGGAATGGAATGCGGTGCCCCTTCTGCCGGGCGTGCGGGATCTGGCGGCCGAGGGCTGTGTCACCGGCGCGTCGGGGCGCAACTGGGCCGGCTATGGGGCCGAGGTGGTCCTGCCTGCCGGTTTCGCCCCCGAGGATCGCGCGCTGCTGACCGACCCGCAGACCAGCGGGGGGCTGCTGGTGGCCTGCGAGCCGGCCGCGGCCGAAGCGGTGCTGGAGGCGTTCCGCGCCCATGGCCTGACCGAAGCGGCGGTGGTGGGCCGCTTCGCGGAAGGCCCGCCCGTCCTGACCCTGGGCTGAGCATGGCGGTCGTCTTCGGTTCGGTCGGGGCCTTCCTCGCCCATGGCTTCGACGATCTGATCGATGTGCGCAGTCCGGCCGAATTCGCCGAGGACCATGTGCCGGGCGCCCTGAATCTTCCCGTGCTGTCGGACGCCGAACGGGCGCGGGTGGGCACGATCTACGTGCAGGAGAGCCCCTTCCTTGCGCGCAAGATCGGCGCGGCCCTGGTGGCGCGCCATGCCGCGGCCCATCTGGAAGGCCCCCTGCGGGACCGCGGCGGGGGCTGGCGGCCGCTGGTGATGTGCTGGCGCGGGGGGATGCGGTCCGGGAGCTTTGCCACGATCCTGCGCGCGGTCGGCTGGCGCGCGGAGACGGTCGAGGGCGGCTACCGGAGCTGGCGGCGCCTCGTGCAGGGGATGCTCTATCGCGATCCCCTGCCCCATCGCCTGCTCAGGATCGACGGCCTGACGGGAACGGGCAAGACGGCGCTGCTGGCCCGGCTCGGGCGGCTGGGGGTGCAGGTGCTCGACCTCGAGGCGCTGGCCGGGCATCGCGGCTCGCTGCTGGGGGCCCTGCCGGGGGGACAGCCCTCGCAGAAGGCCTTCGAGACGGCCCTGGCGGCAGGGCTGGCGCGGCTCGACCCGGCCCGCCCCGTGATCGTCGAGGCCGAGGCAAGCAAGGTGGGCGAGCGGGCGCTGCCGCCTTCGCTCTGGGCGGCGATGCGGGCCGCCCCGGCCGTGCTGGTCACCGCCCCGCCGGAAGCGCGGGCGCGCTTCCTCGCCCGGGGCTATGCCGATCTCGCCGCCGACCGCGAGGGTCTCGAGGCGATCCTGCGCCGACTCGTGCCGCTGCGGGGGCGCGCGACGGTCGAGGGCTGGATCGCCCTGCTGCGCGAGGGACGGATCGAGGCCCTGGCGCAGGCGCTGATGGAGGGGCATTACGATCCCGCCTATCGCGCAGCCCGTCTGCGCCATCCGCTGCCGGTGCTGCTCGAGCTGCCGATGGGCGCGCTGGAGGAGGCCGATCTCGATCGCGCGGCGAACCGCATCGCGGCGCTGGCCGAGACCTGGGTCAGGGCAGGCGCGCCAGATCGTAGCCGTTGAAATCGAGCATCTCGCGCGCGGCTGCCATGCGGTCCGGGGATATCGCGCCGGGGCGATCCATGATCCAGCCGAAGCGGCCGTCCGGCGTCCCGACGACCGCCGTGCGGAAAGCGTCATCCACCCAGAGCACCCACAGATCCACCCCCGCGCCGCGATAGCGGCCGGGGCCGGTCGCTGTGGTCGGCAGATCCGCACTCCCCAGCCGCCAGAGCACCGACCCGCCCGCGCCGGGGGCCACCGCAACGCGCGTCCCCGGCCGGACGGGAAGCGGGCCGGGATAGGCCGCCGTCACCACCCAGTCCCCCGCGAGATCGGCCGCGGAACCCCGCGTGGTCGAGCCGATGGGGACGTCCGGGCTGCGGAAGGAGGGGGCCGGGGGGATGCCGGATGGCCCGGCACAGGCGGCAAGGGCGAGCAGGGGCAGCAGGACAGGGACGCGCGACACGGAAGGAGATCCCCGTCAGAAGGGCATGGGGTGTTCGCGGTGCAGCGCGTCGATGCGCGCGGCGAGATCGGGAGGCACCGCGACATCAAGGCCCTTCAGCGCATGGGCAAGCTGACCGGCCGTGGTCGCCCCGAGCAGCGGGATCGAATCGAAGGGCCGCGTCCGGTGCCAGGCCAGCGCCATGTGGACGGGATCCATCCCTGCCTCGGCCGCAAGGGCGCGATAGGCGGCCTCGGCCGCGAGGGCACGGGCGGTGTAACGCCCCCCGAGCCGTCCGTCGCCGACCGCGAGGCGGCTGCCCTCGGGCCTCGCGCCATCGGCATATTTGCCCGTCAGCAGCCCCGCCGCGAGCGGCGAGAAGGCGAGCAGCGTCACCTGCTCCATCGCTGCCGCCTCGGCCATGTCGGTATCCCAGAGCCGGCAGAGCAGGGAATATTCGTTCTGCACCGCCTCCATCCGCGGGCCGCCTGTCGCGGCAGCGCGATCGAGCCAGCGCAGCGTGCCCCAGGCCGTCTCGTTCGACAGGCCGAAGGCACGAATCTTTCCCTCCTCCGCCAGCCTTGCGAGGGTCCCGAGCACCTCGTCCATGCGGGCGAGCACCGCCCCGCGATCCGTGGGCGGGGCATAGGTCCAGTTACGGCGGAAATGGTAATGATCGCGTTCGGGCCAGTGGAGCTGCCACAGGTCGATGCGATCCGTGCGCAAGCGCCGCAGCGAGGCTTCGCAGGCCTGGCGCAGGGCGGCGGGATCGAAGCCCGTCTCCCCGCGCAGGACATTGCCGGGACCGGCGATCTTGGTTGCCACGACGACGCGGGCGCGGGCTTCTCCGCGGCGGGAGAGCCAGCGGCCGAGGATCTCTTCCGAACGGCCGGCCGTCTCGGCCCGGACGGGATTGACGGGATACATCTCGGCCGTGTCGATCAGGGCGATCCCCGCCTCGAGCGCCATGTCGAGCTGGCGATGGGCGTCCTCCTCGGGCGTCTGGTTGCCGAAGGTCATGGTCCCCAGCCCCCAGTCCGGCACCCGGATGCCCGAGCGCCCGATCTCCAGCTGCCGCATGTCCTGCTCCTGTGCTGCTGTCCTGCCTTGTCGCGGGCGACCCTAGCGCCCCCGGAGGGGCTGTCCAAGCCGTCCGGATGATCCAGATCAAGGCGTACGACCCGAACAGAGACCAGGGTCGCGGCAGACCGCAAAGAGACGGACAACGAAGGAGATCGACATGCCCCATGATTTCACCGGCCAGACGGCCATCGTCACCGGTGCGGCCTCCGGCATCGGGCTGGCCATCGCGCGCGATCTGGCGAAGGGGGGCGCGCGGGTGGTGCTGAGCGACCTGAAGGACGAGGCCCTGGCGCAGGCCGCCGAGGGAATCGAGGGAGCGCTGACCTGCGTCTGCGACGTGGCCGATCCCAAGGCGGTCGAGGCGCTCGTGGAGTTCGCCATCGCCGAGACGGGGGGCCTGCATCTGCTGGTCAACAATGCCGGCATCGGCGGTCCGGCAGCCGTGACAGGGGAATACCCCCTCGAGGGCTGGGACAAGGTGATCGCCGTCAACCTCAACGGCGTGTTCTACGGGATGCGTTTCGGCCTGCCCGCGATCGAGAAGTCCGGGGGCGGGCGATCGTCAACATCGCCTCGATCCTCGGGACGGTGGGTTTTGCCACCTCGCCCGCCTATGTCGCGGCCAAGCATGCCGTGGTGGGGCTGACGAAGACGGCCGCGCTCGAATACGGCACGCGGGGCGTGCGGATCAACGCGGTCGGCCCCGGCTTCATCCGCACACCGCTGCTCGATGCCCATCTCGATGCGGCGGCGAGGGAATTCCTCTCCGGGATGCATGCCGTGAAGCGGATGGGCACGGCCGAGGAGGTCTCGGCCCTGACCTGCTTCCTCCTGTCGAAGGAGGCATCCTTCATCACGGGCAGCTATCACCTCGTGGACGGGGGCTATACCGCACAATAGCCCAGCCGGGCTGAAAGCGCTCTGGCGGTGCCGGGGCGCCGCCGCTAAAGGGAGGCCCGACACGGAAAGGGCCTCCCGGACATGGCGCGCCATCTGATCACCTCGGCCATCCCCTATATCAACGGCATCAAGCATCTGGGCAATCTGGTGGGCAGTCAGCTCCCGGCCGACCTCTATGCCCGCTATCTCCGCGGTCGCGGGCATGAGGTGCTGTTCCTCTGCGCCACCGACGAGCATGGCACGCCGGCCGAGCTGGCTGCCGCCAAGGCGGGCGAGCCGGTCGCCGACTATTGCCGCCGGATGCATGCCGTGCAGGCCGAGCTGGCGCGCGGCTTCCGCCTCAGCTTCGATCATTTTGGCCGCTCCTCCAGCCCGCAGAATCATCGTCTGACGCAGCATTTCGCAGGGCGTCTGGCCGAGGCGGGCCTGATCGCCGAGGTGGTCGAGCAGCAGATGTATTCGGTGGCCGATGGCCGCTTCCTTCCCGACCGCTATGTCGAGGGCATCTGCCCCAACTGCGGCTATGACCGCGCCCGCGGCGACCAGTGCGAGAACTGCACCAAGCAGCTCGATCCGACGGATCTGATCGAGCCGCGCTCGGCCATCTCCGGGAGCCGGGATCTCGAGCTGCGCCAGACGCGGCATCTCTATCTGCGCCAGTCGGCCCTGAAGGACCGACTTCTCGCCTGGATCGAGAGCAAGACCGACTGGCCGGTGCTGACGACCTCGATCGCGAAGAAATGGCTGCTCGACGGAGAAGGCTTGCAGGACCGCGGCATCACCCGCGATCTCGACTGGGGCATTCCGGTCAGGAAGGGGGACCAGCCCTGGCCGGGGATGGAGGGCAAGGTCTTCTATGTCTGGTTCGACGCGCCCATCGAATACATCGCCTGCGCCGCCGAATGGGCCGAGGCCCGGGGCCTGCCCGATGCTGCCTGGGAGCGCTGGTGGCGCACGGAACGGGGCGCCGCCGATGTCCGCTACACCCAGTTCATGGGCAAGGACAACGTGCCCTTCCACACCCTGAGCTTCCCCGCCACGATCATGGGATCGGGCGAGGACTGGAAGCTCGTGGACTACATCAAGTCCTTCAATTACCTCAACTATGATGGCGGTCAGTTCTCCACCTCGCAGGGGCGGGGGGTGTTCATGGATCAGGCCCTGTCGATCCTGCCCGCCGATTACTGGCGCTGGTGGCTGCTGTCGCATGCGCCCGAATCCTCGGACAGCGAGTTCACCTGGGAGAATTTCCAGGCCTCGGTGAACAAGGATCTGGCCGATGTGCTGGGCAACTTCGTCTCGCGCGTGACCAAGTTCTGCCGCTCGAAATTCGGCGAAAGGGTGCCCGAGGGCGGCGTCTGGGGCGAGAGGGAGCGGGCGCTCGCGGCCGAGCTCGGGCGGCGCCTGTCCGCCTATGAGGCCGCCATGGACGCCATCGAGGTGCGCCGGTCGGCCGAGGCGCTGCGGGCCATCTGGGTTCTGGGCAACGAATATCTGCAGGCGGCCGCGCCCTGGGCCACCCACAAGACCGATCCCGCGCAGGCCGCGATGCAGACGCGCCTCGGGCTCAACCTGATCCGCCTCCATGCGGTCCTGTCGCGTCCCTTCATCCCCGATGCGGCAGAGGCGATGATGGCGGCCCTGGGCTGCGAGGACTGGTCCTGGCCCGCCAGCGCGGAGGCCGCGCTTGCCGTCCTGCCTGCCGGACAGGGCTTCACGGTGCCGGATGTCCTGTTCCGCAAGATCACCGACGAGGAGCGGGCGGAGTGGCAGACGCGCTTTGCGGGGCGGCGCTGAGCCCTTAGCGCGCGTCGCCGCCGTCCTGCCCCGTCACCGCGTCGAGACCTTCATAGGTCGTGCGGTTCGTGAGCATCAGCGCCCAGGGGCGCAGGGCGGGGACATGCGCGCCCAGCACCACGAGCGAGACGGTGATCGGCACGGCCAGCAGCGCCCCCGCGATGCCCCAGAGCCAGCCCCAGACGAACAGTGCAACAAGGATCACGAGCGGCGACAGCGCGATGTTGTGGCCCTGCATCCGCGGCTCGACGACATTGCCCATCACCTGCTCGATGACGAGGATGCCCGCCCCTACCGCGAGCGCGGTGGCAAAGTCCTGCGTCAGCAGCGCATAGGCCACCGGCAGCAGGCCCGAGATCAGCGCGCCTACCGTAGGGATGAAGGTCAGCAGCAGCGTGATCGCCCCCCAGACGAGCAGCAGGTCCATCCCCCAGAGCCAGAGCCAGCCCACATAGAGCGCTGCCGTGACCAGTCCGATCCCCCCTTGGATCAGGAAGTAGGACCGCACCCGGACGGCGATGGTGTCGGCCGCATCGAGCAGCATCCCGGCCGTGTGCCAGCCCGATGCGACGCGGATCTTGCGTTTCCAGTCATCGCTCTCGAGCAGGATCAGGAAGGCGAAGAACAGCACGATGACGACGCCCGCGCCGATGGCGGCAGTGGCGTTGAGGACGGCTGTGGCAACCCCGCCCGCTGCCGCGAGGGCCTGGTCGCCGAACCGCTCGATCAGGAGGCGAAGGTTCTCGGGCGAGATCCATGTGCCGGATCCGAGGGCCTGGAGCAGCGAAGCGGAGGCCTCGGAGTCACCGGGGTGGCCGTTCCCCTCCTTCTCCTGCGTCAAGGCCCTCTCGGCGGCGGCTTCGGCAGCGGCGAGTGCCCCGCGTCCGGCGTCCTGTCGGGCGGCCATCGCCTCGGCAATGCCGGCGGCATCGACAGGCGTGGCGGCGACGAGCTGGCGGGCGGCCAGCCACAGACCCATGGTGAAGACCACGATGACGGCCAGCATCACGAGCAGAGCGGCCAGTGGGCCGAGCCAGCCGAAGCGTCGCGGCACCCGGCGGCGCACCGCATCGCGCAGCGGCATCGCGGCGAGCGCGATGAGGACCGCGGCCACAAGCGGGATCAGCACAGGGGCCATGGCCCGCAGCGCCGCCCCCACAGCCACGAGGGTGAGGACCAGCAACAGCCCCCCGTGCAGTCCGTCCCGGTCGGGCGCAGGCGGCGCGGCATCGGCCCCGGTGGGATCATCCATTCGGACAGCTCCTTTCCCGCCTGTGGCCCCGTGAAGGGGTTTCGGACGACAACCGGTGCCGTGCAGGCGCGGTTCCTCCGGCGGGCACGTCCTTGCGACGACAGGCTTCCCTTTGCAGCAGGACTGACCTATATGCGCCCCGAGTTCCCCGACAGCGAGAACCGGCCGCCCGCCCGGGCGGCGCCCCCGGCGGGGCCGGGGAGAGGCCTTGACCGCGAGGATGCGACCCATGACCGACCGTCCGCTGATGGCCCGAGCCACGGCCGTCTGGCTCATCGACAACACGACGCTGTCCTTCAAGCAGATCGGCGATTTCTGCGGCATGCACGAGCTGGAAGTGCAGGGCATCGCCGATGGCGATGTGGCGGCCGGCGTCAAGGGCTTTGACCCGATCGCCAACAACCAGCTGACCCTCGAGGAAATCCGCCGCGGCGAGGCGGACCCGTCCTACCGCCTCAAGCTGAAGGTCAATCCTGCCGCGATCGGCGAGGAGAAGCGACGCGGTCCCCGCTATACGCCGCTTTCCAAGCGTCAGGACCGCCCGGCGGCGATCCTCTGGCTGGTCAAGTTCCATCCCGAACTGAGCGACGCCCAGATCGCCAAGCTGGTCGGCACGACCAAGCCCACCATCCAGGCGATCCGCGAGCGCACCCACTGGAACATCGCCGCGATCGAGCCGATCGACCCCGTGGCCCTTGGCCTGTGCCGGCAGTCCGAGCTTGATGCCGCCGTGCAGAAGGCCGCCGAACGCAAGGCCCGCGAAGGCACGCTGATGTCCGACGACGAGCGGCGCAAGCTCGTCTCCACGCAGGTGTCGCTGTCGATGGCGCCCGAACCCCGCCTGCCCTCGGCCATTGCCGGGCTCGAGACCTTCTCGCTCCGCGACCGCCGCGACGACCGGGAGGAGGAGGAGGGCGACGAGACGCCCCTGCCCGACATCCGCGATGCCGACAGCTTCTTCAACCTTCCCGGCGATGGCGGATCGGGGGACGACGACGAGGAGGAGGCCGGGCGCCGCTGAGGCGCCCCGCCCCGATCCCGCCCGGATCCCGATTCCTTTGCCCTGCAAGGCGTCGGCTGGCCGCGCTTCAGGGAAAGAAGAACCGGACACCACCAGGCTGTCACGGGACTTCGCAACCGCCCATCAGGACGCGGCCGGACAGCGGAACAGGCCCTGCAGAAGGCCCTTGCCCTCTTCGGAGGCGAGGCGGCCGCTAGATGGCCCGGCGGGCCCGCAGCGCCGTGCCGATGGTGCCTTCGTCGAGATGATCGAGCTCGCCGCCCATCGGCACGCCCTGGGCCAGCGTCGTCACCTGCACCCCCGCCCCGGCGAGGCGGTCGGCGATGTAATGGGCTGTCATCTGCCCGTTCACCGTCGCCCCGAGCGCCAGGATCACCTCGGTCGCCCCTTCCTCGGCGATGCGCTCCTCGAGGCGAGGGATGCGCAGATCCTCCGGCCCCACCCCGTCGAGCGCCGAGAGCGTCCCCCCCAGAACGTGATAGCGGCCGCGGAAGGCCCCCGAACGTTCCATCGCCCAGAGATCCTCCACATCCTCGACCACGCAGATCTGACCGTTGCGGCGGCGCTCGTCGGCGCAGACCGGGCAGAGATCCGCCGTGCCGAGATTGCCGCAGACGACGCATTCGCGCGCAGTCTCGGCCAGGTCGCGCATCGCATCGGCAAGGGGCAGCAGCAGCAGGTTGCGCTTCTTGAGCAGATGCAGGACCGCGCGCCGCGCCGAGCGGGGCCCCAGCCCCGGCAGCCGCGCCATCAGCGCGATCAGCGCCTCGATATCGGCGGGGGCGGGCATGCGGCGCCGTCAGAAGGGCAGCTTCATCCCCGGCGGCAGCGGCAACCCCTCGGTGGCCTTGCGCATCTCCGCCGCCATCGCCTCGGCGGCGCGGGCCGAGGCATCGCGAATCGCGGCGAGGATCAGATCCTCGACCATCTCGCGGTCCTCCTCGCGGAAGATCGACGGATCGATGCGCACCGAGCGGATCTCGCCCCGGGCCGAGGCGGTGACCTTCACAAGGCCGGCGCCGGCCTGCCCCTCGACGGTGATGGCATCGAGACCGGCCTGGGCGGCGGCCAGACGGTCCTGCATCTCCTGGGCGGCCTTCATCATCTTTGCCATGTCGCCGATCTGGCCAAGTCCGCCGAGCCCCTTGAGCATGTCCTGTCCTTTCGTCGCAATCCCTTGCAGATATGGCCCCGGCCCGCGCCGGGCAAGGGTGTCGGGGGTCCCGCGCGTCCCGAGGCTCTCTCACTCCTCGACGGGGTCCCAGTCGTCGGGGATCTCCTCGCCCGGTTCGGGCGCCGCCGGCAGGGCTTCGGCCCGGGCCGCCCTTTCCCGCGCGGCCTGTGAGCGGACCGATCGGAGACGGGCGCCGGGAAAGGCCCGCAGTGCCGCCTGCACGAGGGGATGGGCCAGCGCCGCCGCCGCGAGGGCGGCATCCTCGGCCGCGCGCGCCTCGGCGATGGAGGGCGCCCCGCCGGAGGGCACCACCGTCACCGCCCAGCGCGCCCCCGTCCAGGCCTGAAGCCGGCTGCCCAGCCGCTGGGCCAGATCGGGCGGCGCCGCCGGGGCGGGTTCGAACTCGATCCGGCCGGGACGATAGGCGACCAGGCGCAGCCCCGCCTCGACATCGAGCAGAAGCTGCATGTCGCGCCGTTCGCGGATCAGCGTCAGGACATCCTCGAAGCGGGCCAGACGGGCCAGCGGATCGGGTGCGGCCGCCGCCTGCGGCAGGGGCTGAAGGGGACCGCCGCCCCCGCCCCCCGGCAGCGCCGCCAGCGCCCGCGGCGGCCCCTCTCCCGACAGGCCCGATGCGGGCCTCCCCGATCCCGATGCGGGAGGAGTCGAGGCGGAGGGGGCCGGGCGCGGCGCACCCCCCCCGATCCCGCCACCGTCGAGACGGCGGACCAGCTCTTCGGGGCTTGGCAGATCGGCCACATGGGTCAGACGGATCACGGCCATCTCGGCGGCCATGCGGGCATCGGGCGCGATGGCCAGCTCCTCGATCGCCTTGAGCAGCATCTGCCAGAACCGGGCGAGCACGCGCATCGGCACCCGTTCGGCCAGCGCCCGCCCCCGGTCCCGTTCGTCGGGAGACAGGGAGGGATCCTCGCCCATCCCCGGCGCCACCTTCAGCACCGAGACCCAGTGGCAACTCTCGGCCAGATCGCGCAGGATCATCGCCGGATCGCCCCCTTCGGCAAACTGGGCGGCCAGCTCGTGCAGGGCGGCGGCGGCCTCTCCCCTCAGGATCATCTCGAAGAGGTCGAGCACCCGCCCCCGATCCGCCAGGCCCAGCATCGCCCGCACCTCGGCCGCCGTCACCGGGCCGCCCCCCGCGATCGCCTGATCGAGCAGCGAGGTGGCATCCCGCGCCGAGCCTTCGGAGGCCCGCGCGATCAGCGCCAGCGCCCCCTCCTCCACCTCCACCCCTTCGGCGGCGGCGATGCGGGCGAGAAGGGCCATCATCGCCTCCGGCTCGATCCGGCGCAGGTCGAAGCGCTGGCAGCGCGAAAGCACCGTGACCGGCACCTTGCGGATCTCGGTCGTGGCGAAGAGGAACTTCACATGCGGGGGCGGCTCCTCCAGCGTCTTGAGCAGCGCATTGAAGGCCGAGGTGGACAGCATGTGCACCTCGTCGATGATGAACACCTTGTAGCGCGCCCGCGTCGGGGCATAGGCGACCGTCTCGATGATCAGGTCGCGGACATTCTGCACCCCGGTATGGGAGGCCGCGTCGATCTCGAGCACATCCACATGGCGCCCCGCCTCGATGGCCTGGCAGTTCTCGCACAGGCCGCAGGGCGTCACCGTCGGCCCCCCCTGCCCGTCCGGCCCGGTGCAGTTGAGCCCCCGGGCGATGATGCGCGCGGTCGTCGTCTTGCCGGTGCCGCGGATGCCGGTGAGGATGAAGGCCTGGGCGATCCGCCCCTGGGCGAAGGCTGCCGAGAGCACGCGCACCATCGCCTCCTGCCCGACGAGATCGGCAAAGGTCCGGGGGCGATACTTGCGCGCAAGCACCCGATAAGGGGCCGGCGCCTCGGGGAGGAGATCCTGCATCGAGGGGATCCTTCCGCGGCTGAAGGCAGGGACGGCGCCCCAGACTAGGCGGCCGGGCCGGACAGGGCAATGCCGGCAGGACGGTCAGCAGGACGGAAGGCAGAACGGTGAGAGGCCGGACACGACCCAGGCGGAACCCGTTACGGCTGCTTCCTTCCGGACCTGACCGGGTTGGCGGGGCGACTGCCCGCGCCGACCTCTCGGCACCGATATAGGGCGGCGGCCGCCGCCCCGCAAGGCAGGCCGCATCGGGACCGGGGCCGTGGCCACCCCGCAGGACCGGCGGGCCGGCGGGCGGCGGCGGACAGGGCCGATCCGTCGCCACGCCCGGCATGG
>NZ_KE557321.1:62771-65838 GCF_000442315.1 Rubellimicrobium thermophilum DSM 16684 | reverse complement strand
GGCGCAGGCGGCGGGCATGGCGGATCTCCGGACGGGGATGGGACAGATGGTCCGGTGATGCCATGGCGAAGGTTAAAGAAAGGTTTGCGCAACGCGCGCTCAGCGGGCGATTCGCGCAACAGCCCGGGCCGGCCCGGCGAGGGCCCGACAGGCGGAGGGCGACAGGAGCCCCCCCGGAGGGGAGGGAGGGAGCGCGGAGCGGCAGGCGGGCGGCGGTCAGGCCCGCCCGGCCATGGGCGAGAGCGAGAGCGGATCGATGCCGATGGCCTTGAGGGCGGCATGCCACTTGTGTTCGTTGGCGCGGCTCCAGAGCAGCTCCGGCCGGGCCGGGGCGGTGAGCCAGGCGTTGCGGGCGATCTCGTCCTCGAGCTGGCCGGGCCCCCAGCCGGCATAGCCCAGCGCGAGCATCGAATCGCGCGGCCCCCCTCCTTCGGCGATGCGGCGCAGCACGTCGAGCGTGGCGGTCATCGACACCCTGTCGTCGATGCGCAGCGTGCCCTCGGCGGCGGCATAGTCGGAGGAATGGAGCACGAAGCCGCGCGTCTCCTCCACGGGGCCGCCGAAATGCACGCGGATGTCGCGCAGCCCGCCCCCGCCTTCGCTGCGGCGCGGGACATGGGGGATGCCCAGACGGTCGAGCAGATCGGCCAGGCGCAGATCGGGGCGGGGCTTGTTGACGATCAGGCCCATCGCCCCTTCGGGCGAATGGGCGCAGAGATAGACGACGCTGCGCGCAAAGCGTGGATCGCCCATCGTGGGCATCGCGATGAGGATCTGTCCGGCGAGACTGTCCATGCCGGAAGAATGGCCCCGTGCCGGAGCAGGTTCAAGGGCGGCGGCGGGCAGCTGGACGGGGGAGCGGACGGGGGAGTGGACGGGGGAGCGGGACGGGGGGGGGAGGCGTGTCGCGCGAAGGTGACTTGCGGCCGGCCGCGCGGGCGGGAATGGATGGGGGCATGCCGCATGCCGTCCCTGCCCTTCTGCTGGTCCTTCTGGGTCTTCTGGTCCCTGCCCTGCCCGCCCGGGCCGAGCCTCCGGCCGATCCGGCGCGGATCGAGGCCCTGCCGGGCTGGCGCGTCGGAGAGGGGCGGCACATCGCCGCGCTGCATCTGACGCTGGCGCCCGGCTGGAAGACCTACTGGCGCAGTCCCGGCGAGGCAGGCCTGCCGCCCCTGTTCGATTTCGGTGCCTCGCGCGGGGTGAGGGCGGTCGAGCCGATCTGGCCGGTGCCGCGGGTATTCCATCTGGGGGGGCATGCGGTCGATCGGCTATCGCGAGGCGGTGACCATTCCCCTGGAGGTGACGCTGGAGGGGCCGGGACCGGCGCATCTGGCCGGGGTGGCGGAGATCGGGGTCTGCGACGAGATCTGCATGCCCGTGCGCCTGCCCTTTGCGGTGGATCTGCCCGAGGGGGGGCGGCGCGATCCGCGCATCGCCGCTGCGCTGGCCGACCGTCCGCTGACCGCCGAGGAGGCCCGGGCGCAGGCGACCTGCACCGCCCTGTCCGACGGGGCGGGGCTGGATCTGCGTCTGCGCGTGGCGATGCCCCCTCTGGGCCGCGACGAGGCGGTGGTGATCGAGAGCGCCGATCCCGGCCTGTGGCTGTCCGAGCCGGTGGCGAGGCGCGAGGGCGGCGCCCTCATCGCCCGGGCCGAGGCTGCGGCGCGCGATGGCGGGCCGGTGGCGATCGACCGGGCGGGTCTGCGGATCACCGTTCTGGCCGAGGGCCGGGCGGTGGAGATCCGCGGCTGCGGTGCGGGCTGACCCCCCGGCCCGGTCGGGCATCCCCCGCCATCCCCGGCCATCCGCGGCCGCCTTGCGGTCCGACTCCGGTCCGGTTTCGGTCCGGTTTCGGTCAGGTTTCGGTCAGGCGGGGGCGGATCTCGACGAGATTGCAGGGCCGGTGGCGGCTGTCGAGCTGGGGCGCGATGAGCCGGTCCCAGCCGTCGCGGCAGGCGCCGGGGCTCCCCGGCAGGGCGAAGAAATAGGTCCCCTGCGCAATGCCGGCGGTGGCGCGGCTCTGCATGGCCGAGGTGCCGACCGTCTCCCAGGAGACGAGGGCGAAGAGGGGGGCAAAGGCCTCGATCTCCTTCTCGTAGATGTCGCGATGGGCCTCCACGGTCACATCGCGCCCGGTCAGGCCGGTGCCGCCGGTGGTGATCACCACATCGATGGCCGGATCGGCGGCCCAGCCGCGCAGGCGGGCGGCGATGGCGGCGCGGTCGTCGGGCAGCAGCTCGCGCGCCGCCAGAACATGGCCCGCCGCGGCGATCCGTTCGGCCAGCGTGTCGCCGGAACGGTCGGTGGCGGGGCTGCGGCTGTCCGACACGGTCAGGACGGCGATGCGCAGGGGATGGAAGGGGCGATCGGGATCGAGCGGCATGACGGGACGGATCCGGGCACAGGCGGCGGTCCCCCGGAGCCTAGCCCTCCTCCAGCCGCGCCTGCAAGGCGAGCAGATCGGCCCAGGCCTCGCGCTTGGCCTCGGGCTGGCGCAGCAGGAAGCTCGGGTGGAAGGAGGGCAGCGCGGGGCGGCCCAGCACCGTCTGCCACTGCCCGCGCAGCCGCGTGATGCCCCCGCGACCCAGAAGCGCCTGGGCCGGCGTGTTGCCGAGGATCAGCAGCACCCGCGGGGCGGCCAGTTCGACATGGCGCCGCAGGAAGGGGCTCCAGCGGGCGATCTCCTCGGGCGTCGGCGTGCGGTTGCCGGGCGGGCGCCAGGGCAGGACATTGGTGATATAGACGGCCCGGGCCGGATCGGGGTCGGCGCGATCACGGCCGATGGCGGCCAGCATCCGGTCGAGCAGGCGTCCTGCGGCGCCGACGAAGGGGCGTCCCTCGATATCCTCCTCGCGTCCCGGCGCCTCGCCCACGACCATGAGCGGGGCGCCGGGCGTGCCGTCGGCAAAGACGAAGCGGCGCGCACCGGGCTTCAGCGGATCTGCGAGGGCCTCCATCGCCGCGGCGAGCGCTGCCAGATCGGCCGCGGCGGCGGCGGCCCCGGCAGGATCGCCGGCGAAGAGGGCCGCAGGAGGGGGCGGCGCCGCGGGCCGCTCCGATGCGGGCC
>NZ_KE557321.1:42382-62671 GCF_000442315.1 Rubellimicrobium thermophilum DSM 16684 | reverse complement strand
CGGGGCCGGCGGCGCGGCAGGCAGCGCGAACCGGTCCACGGGGACATCCCCGATCGCCTCGTCGGCGCCGAGCTCGATCAGCCAGTCGAGCGCCGCGCGCGCGGCGAAAGGGTCGGCGAAGCGGTCCATCCCTGTGATCCTAGCGCGAAGCCGGGCCGGACGTCACGGGGATGGCTGGCCCCGGCCCGGCCGATGCCCTAGAGGGGGCGGGGCCGGAGGGGAGGATCGGGATGGGCCTTGTCGCGAGGATCGAGGATCTGCCGCTGGCGCGGCCCTTCGTCATCAGCCGCGGCGCGCGGACCCATGCCCGGGTCGTCGTCGCCACGCTGCGGCGCGGCGGCTTTACCGGGCGGGGCGAAGGCGTGCCCTATTCCCGCCATGGCGAGACGGCCGAGGCGGTTGCCGCCGCCATCGCGGCCCTGCCCGAGGACATCACGCACGAGGCGCTGGCGGATCTCCTGCCGCCGGGGGCGGCACGCAATGCCGCCGATTGCGCGCTTTGGGACTGGGAAAGCCGGCAGACCGGGCAGCGGGTCTGGGAGCTGGCCGGGCTGCCCGCCCCGCGCCCCGTCACGAGCTGCGTGACGCTCTCGCTCGAGGCGCCCGAGGCGATGGAGGCGCGCGCCCGCGACGAGGGCTGGCGGCCGCTGCTCAAGGTCAAGCTCGGCACGCCGGACGACCTGCCCCGTCTGCGCGCGGTGCGGCGGGGGGCGCCGGCGGCGCGGCTGATCGTCGATGCCAACGAGGGCTGGCGCGTCGAGGACTGGCTCGCGCTGGCCCCGGAGCTGGCGGCGCTGGGGGTGGAGCTGGTCGAACAGCCCCTGCCTGCGGGGCAGGACGAGGCCCTGCGCGGCCTGCCGCGGCCGGTGCCGGTCTGCGCCGACGAATCGGTGCATACGCGGGCCGATCTGCCGCGTCTGGCGGGGCTTTACGATGCGGTGAACATCAAGCTCGACAAGGCGGGGGGGCTGACCGAGGCCCTGGCCCTGCGCGAGGCGGCGCGCGCCGGCGGATTCCGGGTGATGGTCGGCTGCATGCTGGGCAGCTCGCTGGCCATGGCGCCGGCGCTGCTGCTGGCGCAGGGGGCGGGACTGGGTGGACCTTGACGGGCCGCTATGGCTCGCGCAGGACCGACCCGACGGCCTGCGCATCGAGGGCTCGACGATCCATCCGCCAGAGCAGGCGCTGTGGGGCTGAAGGAAGGGGAGAGAGATGGGCCGTATCGTCCATGTCAACGGGGACTGGCTGCCGGAGGCGGAGGCGAAGGTGTCGGTCTTCGACCGCGGCTTCCTGATGGCCGATGGCGTCTATGAGGTCACGAGCGTGCTCGACGGGCGGCTTGTGGATTTCGCGGGGCACATGGCGCGGCTGCGCCGGTCCCTGGAGGCGCTGGCGATGCCTTCTCCGGGGGACGATGCGCAGCTGCTGGCGCTGCATCGCGAGGCGGTGGCGCGCAACGGGGTGACCGAAGGGATGGTCTATTGCCAGGTCACCCGCGGCGCCCCCCCGGACCGCGATTTCGTCTGGCCCGGCGCCGAGGTGGCGCCGACGCTGGTGCTGTTCACGCAGGACAAGCCGGGGCTGGCGGCGGGCGGCGCGGCGGCCCGCGACGGGATCAGCGTGGTGACGATCCCGGACCTGCGCTGGGCGCGCCGCGACATCAAGACGGTGCAGCTTCTCTATCCGTCCTGGGGCAAGATGATCGCGAAGGGCCGGGGGGCCGACGATGCCTGGATGGGTCGAGGACGGCCATGTGACCGAGGGCACCTCGAACAATGCCTGGATCGTGACGGGCGGGCGCATCGTCACCCGCCATCTGGGCGAGGAGATCCTGGCCGGCATCACGCGCGAGGCGGTTCTGGCCTGTGCGGCCGAGGCGCAGATGGTGGTGGAGGAGCGTCCCTTCACCCCTGCGGAGGCTCTGGCCGCGGAGGAGGCCTTTGTCACCTCGGCCACGACCTTTGTCCTGCCGGTGGTGCGCATCGACGGCCAGCCCGTGGGCGCGGGGGTCCCCGGTCCCATCGCGCGGCGTCTGCGCGAGCTGTATGTGGAGCGGGCGCGGGCGCGGGCGATCTGAGGGCCCGCCGCCCTGTGCAGGGGGCCCTGCCGGGGTCAGGCTGCGCGGCGGAGGGCGATGCGGTCATCGGCCGGGGCGGTCCCGGCCGTGCAGGGCTCCTCGCGGGGATCGGCGGCCCGGAGTTCGGCCAGCAGACCGTCGAACATCCCCTCCTGCCGGGCGAGGGCCGCGGCGATGGCGGCCTCCTCCTGCCGCTGGCGGCGCCGTGCGATCGCCGGCCGATCGGGGCCAGGACAGGAATGGAACGCAGGAACAGGTCGATCGTCATCATGCACCTCGGGGAGGGGGGGGGGAGGAAAGGTTGCGCCCCTCTACAGGGACAGGGGTGCAGGATTGTGTCAAATTTCCGGCAGGATTGTCCCGATGGGCGGTCAGCACGGGCCAGGAGGGGCGGAATTGTTGCAGAGGCGGGGCCGGTCGGGTCCGGGCGGGCTCCGGGATGCGAATCGGAGGCGGGGCCTTCAGCGCGGCGGCTGTCCCCCGGCGCCGTCTCCTTCGCCGCCGGTCCCGTGGCCCCCGCTCTCGTGCAGGGCGCGTGCGAAGGCGGCCTTCTGTTCGGGCGTGGCCTCGCGCTGATACCGGGCGGTCCATTCGGCATAGGGCATGCCGTAGAACATCTCCCGCGCCTCCTCCTTCGAGAGGGCGATGCCGCGTTCGGCGGCGGCCTCCTGCATCCAGCGGCTCAGGCAGTTGCGGCAGAAGCCGGCGAGGGTCATCAGGTCGATGTTCTGCACATCGGGGCGGGCCTCGATCAGATGGGCGCGCAGGGCGCGGAAGGCGGCGGCCTCGATCTCTGTGCGGGTGCGGTCGTCCATCGGCGGATCTCTCCCTGTCAGGTGCCTGTCCTGAACTGGGACGCCCCGCGCGCCTCCTCAAGGGCGGCGGCCAGATGGGGGGGCGAGGCGGGCGGCCCATTCCTCCTGTCCGGCGGGATCGGCGATCAGGTCCTGGCGCAGCTCGATCAGGACATTGAGCCGCCCCGGTCGCAGGGCGTGACGGTCGATCGAATCGCCGGGCAGATGGCCGGAATAGGGCTGGTTGTCGCCGATGACGAGGTCCGTTTCGGCGGCGAGGCGGCGCAGCAGCGGCCGCGCGAGGCGCCCGTCCCGATGGGAATGGAGGACGGCGACATGCCAGGGCCGCGGCGGGCGGCCGCGCAGGCGGGGGGTGAAGCTGTGGACGGCGCAGATCGCCTCGCGCCCGGCGGCGAGGCAGGCCAGGGCGGCATGATAGGGGCGGTAGAGGCGATCGAGCCGTTCGCCGAGGGCGGCGGCGTCGAGATGGCGATTGGCGGGAATCACGGTGCCGTCATAGAGGCGCATGACGAGGGTCGGATCCTCCTCGCCCCGGTTGGGATCGATGACGAGGCGCGAGAAGCGCGACAGGATGGCCGGGCTGTCCAGACGGCGCGCCAGCGCGCGCGCCAGACCCGCCGCGCCGATATCCCAGGCGATGTGGCGGCCCATCTCCTCGGGCGGCAGGCCGAGATCGCCCCCCGCGACCCAGGCCGGCACGGCATTCGAGGCGTGATCGCAGGTCACGAGCCAGGGCCGGGGGCCTCCGGCCGGACGATCTCGAAGGCTTCGGCGGTGACGTCCGGGGCCGGGGATCGTCCGATGCGGGCGGCATGCTGCGGAGAGGTCATGGGGGGTCTTCCGGTCCGGTCTGGGGCGCGAAGGGCTCTAGGACAGTTGCCCGCAGAAGGAAACCGCGTCATAAGCGCGCCGCGGGCCCGGGAGCGCTAACGGGGGCCCGGCAGCCCCGGAGCAACCCATGCGACGTCATCGCAAGATCAAGATCGTGGCCACCCTCGGCCCGGCCTCCTCCACCCGCGAGATGATCCATGCGCTGTTCATGGCCGGCGCCGATGTGTTCCGCCTGAACATGAGCCACGGATCGCATGAGGATGTGGCGGCCCGCCACCGCGCCATCCGCGAGGTCGAGGCGGAGGTGCGCAATCCCATCGGCATCCTGGCCGACCTGCAGGGACCGAAGCTGCGCGTGGGCGAGTTCGGCGAGGGGGGAGAGGTGCTGCTCGAGGCCGGACAGGCCTTCCGGCTCGATCTCGATCCCGCGCCGGGGGACCGCAACCGCGTGCAGCTTCCGCATCGCGAGATCTTCGATGCGCTGGAACCCGGGGCCTCGCTGCTCATCAATGACGGCAAGGTGCGGCTCAAGGTCCTCTCCTGCGGGGCCGATTTCGCCGACTGCACGGTGACGGTGGGCGGCGTGGTCTCGAACCGCAAGGGGGTGAACGTCCCCGATGTCGTGCTGCCGCTGGCCGCCCTGTCCGAGAAGGACCGGCGCGACCTGGAATTCGTCTGCGATCTGGGGGTGGACTGGGTGGCGCTGTCCTTTGTCCAGCGCCCGGCCGACATCGAGGAGGCCCGGCGGCTGGTCCGCGGGCGGGCGGCGGTCCTCGCCAAGATCGAGAAGCCGGCGGCCGTGAAGGCCTTCGACGAGATCCTCGCGGTCTCGGACGGGATCATGGTGGCGCGCGGCGATCTGGGCGTGGAACTGCCGGTGCAGAATGTGCCGCCGATCCAGAAGCGCCTGGTGCGCAAGTGCCGCGCCGCCGCCAAGCCGGTGATCGTCGCCACCCAGATGCTCGAGAGCATGATCGAGAGCCCGGTGCCCACCCGGGCCGAGGTCTCGGATGTGGCGACCGCGATCTACGAGGGGGCGGATGCGGTGATGCTGTCGGCCGAATCGGCCGCCGGCCGCTACCCCAAGGAGGCCGTGGCGACGATGGATGCCGTGGCGCGCGAGGTCGAGAGCGATCCGACCTATGTCCAGATCATCGAATCCTCGCGCAGTGCCGAGCGGCGCACCGTGGCCGACGGCATCGTGGCCGCCGCGCGCGAGATCGCCGAGACGACGCATGTGAAGGCCATCGCCTGCTTCTCCGAATCGGGGACGACGGCCCTGCTGACCGCGCGCGAGAGGACGCGGGTGCCGATCCTTGCCCTGACCTCGCGCGAGAGCACGGCGCGGCGGCTCTGCCTGAGCTGGGGCGTCGATCCGGTGGTGGCCGAGCCGGTGGACCGCTTCAAGATGGCGGTGGTCGCCGCCATCCGCGAGGCGGTGGCGCAGGACTATGCCACGCCGAAGGACCGCATCATCGTCGTCGCCGGCGTGCCCTTCAACACGCCGGGCAGCACCAACATCCTGCGTGTCGCCCCCTGCGAGGAACGTTTGATCTTCGAGGGCGAACCGGAATAGCCTGCCTGACAGGCGGTCCCGGCCGCCCGGAGGAGAGGCAGCGGAGGCATGGATACCGATCTGGTCTTCGTGGCGGGGATCCTGCTGCTGGTGCTGGGCTTTCCTGCCCTGGTCTCGGCCATGGCCGACGGGCGGCGGCCGCGGGGGGGCGATGCTGCTCGGGCTGCTGGCGGGGGCCTGGTGATGCTGGCGGTCTGGCAGAGGCCCGGCCATTATGCCCTGCGGGACATCCCGGACATCATCCTGCATGTGATCGGCCGGCTGCTCTGACCGTGCTGCCATGGCCACGCTGCGGCCTGCCCCGGGATCCGGCGGCGCGGCGGGGGGTGCGCGGCGGGGAGGGCGCGGCGGGGGTCTTGTCAGGGGCGGCGGGGGTGCGCGGCGGGGGTCTTGTCAGGGGCGGCGGAGCAGGTTATCCGGCGCCTTCCTTCACCGGCGCGGGCTGGCCCCGGTGGCATCGCCTTGCCCGCGCGCAACGCCGCAGGAGCGAAGCATGCCCAAGATGAAGACCAAGTCCGGCGCCAAGAAGCGCTTTCGCATGACGGCCACGGGCCTTGTCCGGGCGGGACAGGCCGGCAAGCGGCACGGGATGATCAAGCGGACGAACAAGTTCATCCGCCAGGCGCGGGGGACGACGATCCTGTCCGATCAGGACGCCCGGATCGTCCGGATCTACATGCCCTACGACCGCTGAGAGGAGGTCCCCGATGTCCCGCACCAAGACCGGCCCCGTCACCCATCGCCGCCACAAGAAGGTCCTCGAGCAGGCGAAGGGCTATTTCGACCGCCGCTCGCGCACCTTCAAGGTGGCCCGGCAGGCGGTGGACAAGGCCAACCAGTATGCGACCCGCGACCGCCGCGCCCGCAAGCGCGATTTCCGCGCGCTGTGGATCCAGCGCATCAACGCGGCCGCGCGCGCCTTCGACCCCTCGCTCACCTATTCGCGCTTCATCAACGGCCTGGCCCGGGCCGGCATCGAGGTGGACCGCAAGGTGCTGGCCGATCTGGCCGTGCACGAGCCCGAGGCCTTCAACGCCATCGCCGGCAAGGCGCGCGACGCGCTTCGCTGACCGCGCGGCCGGGGATCGCAGAACCCTCACCGGGCGCGGCGCCGCGGGGCCGCGCCCTTGTCATGCCGGGCCCGTGCCGGTGTCGGACGGCTGTCCCGGGCAGCGCGGCCGGTCGCGGAGGCGGTCGCGGAGGCGGTCGGCGCCGCCGGGATGGCGGTCTGCCGACAATGCGGCGGGGGCGTCCGTTCCGTGTTCGAGAAGCCAGCCGCGCAGCGCGTCCCAGATCGCCTCGGGCGTGACGGGCGCCGGCCCTGTCCGGTCCAGCACGGCCTGAAGACGCAGGCGCAGATCCGCCGGCACGGCATCGGGCCAGCCGGAGACATTGTCCCGCGGCTGCTGCCAGTCGGGGGCGAGGCGCGGATCGGCATGGCGCAGCGCGGGCAGGCGCCGCCGCCGTGTCGTGCCCGGGGACAGGCCCTGGGGCAGGATCCGGCCCTGCGGGGCGGCGGCAGGCAGGAGGATGTGGTCTTCCTCTGACCCGTCTTCACCCCGTCTTCGCTGCGCAGGCCGAACAGGCAGCACAGCGCCGCGCTGCCGAAGATCCCGGCCGCGCCCCCCAGCGCATAGGCCAGGGCCGCCACGCCGCCCCCTGCCCCGAGAAGGACGGCCACCCCCCCGGCCAGCAGGGCCGCCCCGGCACCGGCGATCAGATGGAGGATCAGCATGCTCCGCCTCTGCAGCGCGGGCCGGGGCCTTCTGCCCCGGGGACCGCAGCATCCGACAGAAGATCTAGGGCATCAGGGCGCCGTCTTCAACCTGAGGTTGAACAATCTTCCGGGACAATCGCGCCTTGCGTTTCCGGCCGCGAAACGCCGGGCCATCGGCGGCTTGCATGCCCGCCGGGGCGGCGCTAACCGGAAGCGCCTTTGCGGGAGAATGCGACGATGGACGATCTTCGGGAGCGGTGGCTCGGGCGGGTCGCTGAGGCGGCGGACGAGGCGGCGCTTGAGGAGGTCCGCATCGCGGCTCTGGGCAAGAAGGGGGAGATCACGCTGCGCATGCGCGAGCTGGGCGGCATGGCCCCGGAGGAGCGGCTGCGCGTGGCGCCGGTCCTCAATGCCCTGCGCGACGAGCTGGCTGCGGCGATCGCCGCGCGCCGGGCCGCGTTCCGGGATGCCGCTCTCGAGGCGCGGCTGCGCGAGGAGTGGATCGATGTCTCGCTGCCGGCCCGGCCGCGGCGTGCCGGGACGATCCATCCCGTCAGCCAGGTGACCGAGGAGATCGTCCTCATCTTCGCCGAGATGGGCTTTGCCGTGGCCGAAGGGCCGCAGGTCGAGGACGACTGGCACAATTTCGATGCCCTCAACATCGCGCCCGACCATCCCGCCCGTCAGGAGCACGACACCTTCTACATGGCGCGGGCCGCCGGCGACGCCCGCCCGCCGCATGTGCTGCGCACCCATACCTCGCCGGTGCAGATCCGCGCCATGCAGGAGCGCGGCGCCCCCCTGCGGGTGATCGCGCCGGGCCGCGTGTTCCGGGCCGATTACGACCAGACCCACAGCCCGATGTTCCATCAGGTCGAGGGGCTGGCCATCGACCGCGACGTGACCATGGCCCAGCTCAAATGGACGCTGGAGGAATTCCTCAAGGCCTTCTTCGAGGTGGAGGCCATCGACCTGCGCTTTCGCGCCAGCCATTTCCCCTTCACCGAGCCGTCGGCCGAGGTGGACATGCGCTGTTCCTGGAAGGACGGTGTGCTGAAGGTCGGCGAGGGCGATGGCTGGATGGAGATCCTCGGGTCCGGCATGGTCCATCCGCGGGTGCTGACGGCGGCGGGGCTGGATCCCGCACAATGGCAGGGCTTTGCCTTCGGCATGGGCATCGACCGTCTGGCGATGCTGAAATACGGCATCCCGGATCTGCGCGCCTTCTTCGAAAGCGATCTGCGCTGGCTGCGCCATTACGGCTTTGGCGCGCTGGAGGTGCCGTCCCTGGCGGCGGGGCTGTGAGGGCCATGTCCTTGTCCGCGTCCGCCCCCCCGCCCCAACACGCCCATCCCTCGTGAAGGCCGTCTGCGCATGAAGTTCACCCTTTCCTGGCTCAAGGACCATCTCGAGACCGAGGCCACCGCCGCGGAGATCGCCGAGGCGCTGACCGATCTGGGGCTCGAGGTCGAGTCCCTCTCGGACCCGGCCGCGGCGCTGGCGCCCTTCACGCTGGCGAAGGTGCTCCATGCCGAGAAGCATCCCGATGCCGACCGTCTCCGCGTCTGCCGCGTGCTGACCGACGAGGGCGAGAAGCAGATCGTCTGCGGCGCCCCCAATGCCCGGGCCGGCATCACCGTCGTCCTGGCCAAGCCGGGCAGCCACATCCCGGGTCTGGGCACGACCATCGGCGTCGGGCGGATCCGCGGCGTCGAGAGCTTCGGCATGATGGCCTCGGAGCGCGAGATGGGCCTGTCGGACGAGCATGAGGGCATCATCGAGCTGCCCCATGGCGAGGTGGGCGAACGCTTTGTCGACTGGCTGCGCGCCCATCGCCCGGCCGCCGTGGACCCCGTCATCGAGATCAAGGTCACCCCCAACCGCCCCGATGCCCTGGGCGTGCGCGGCATCGCGCGGGATCTGGCCGCGCGCGGCCTGGGGCGGCTGAAGCCCCTGCCCCCCCGTGACGATCCCGCAAGAGGGCGAACAGCCCGTCCCCGTCACCCTCGATCCCGCGCTCGAGGGCGGCTGCCCCCTCTTCGCCGCCCGCCTGATCCGCGGCGTGCGCAACGGCCCCTCGCCGGCCTGGATGCAGGCGCGGCTGCGTGCCATCGGGCTGCGGCCCATCTCGCTGCTGGTGGATGTCACCAACTATCTCACCCATGATCTGGCCCGGCCGCTGCATGTCTTCGATGCCGCCCGCCTGACGGGCGGCCTGACCGTGCGCCCCGCGCGCGAGGGGGAGAGGCTGCGCGCCCTCGACGGGAAGGACTACGTCCTCTCGCCCCGCCACATGGTCATCGCCGACGAGACCGGCCCGCAGAGCCTTGCGGGGATCATGGGCGGGCTCGACAGTGGGGTGACCGAAGGGACGGTCGATGTCCTGGTCGAATCGGCACTCTGGGATCCGGTCCGCATCGCCCGGACAGGGCGCGAGCTGCGCATCCTCTCGGATGCCCGCTACCGCTTCGAACGCGGCGTGGACCCGGCCCTGACGCGCGAGGGGCTGGACCGTGCCGTGGCGCTGATCCTCGAATACGGGGGCGGACAGGCCACGGCGATGTCCGTGGCCGGGGCCGAACCGGACACCGCCCGGGCCTACCGTTTCGATCCCGCGCGGCTGAGGACCCTGGTCGGGATGGATCTGCCCGAGGCCGAGCAGCGCCGCATCCTCGAGGCGCTGGGCTTCCGGATCGAGGGGGAGATGGCGCATGTCCCCTCCTGGCGGCCCGACATCCTGGGCGAGGCCGATCTTGTGGAGGAGGTGGCGCGCGTGGCCTCGCTCTCGCGGCTCGAGGGCGTGCCGCTGCCCCGTCGCGGGCCGGCGATCCCGCGGCCCGTCCTGACGCGCGATCAGCGCCGCCTGTCGGCCGCACGCCGCGCCATGGCCTCGATCGGCTATGACGAATGCGTGACCTATGCCTTCATCGACGAGACCGCGGCGGCGCTGTTCGGCGGCGGCGGGGACCGGGGGCGGATCGACAACCCCATCGCCGCGGATCTGTCGCATCTGCGCCCCTCGCTCCTGCCGGGGCTGCTGCGGGCAGCGGCGCGCAATCAGGCGCGGGGATTCATGGATCTCGCGCTGTTCGAGGCCTCGGAAACCTTCCACGGCGCCGAACCCGGCGAGCAGCGGACGGAGGTGGCGGGGCTTCTCGTCGGCCGGGCCGCGCAGAAGGGCGTGCACGGGGCCGCCCGCCCCTGGGATGTCTTCGACGCCAAGGGCGATCTCGAAGCCGTTCTGGCCGCGCTGGGGGCGCCTTCGCGGCTCATGCTGCGGCGCGAGGGCAGCCCCTGGTGGCATCCCGGCCGGCATGGCGTGATGACGCTGGGCCCCAAGGTCGTCCTGGCCGAGTTCGGCGAGATCCATCCGCGCATCCTGCAGGCGCTGGATGTGAAGGGGCCGGCCGTGGCCTTCACGCTCTGGCCGGCGGCGCTGCCGGCCCCGCGCAGCGCGGGCCGGACGCGCCCGCGGCTCGAGATGTCGGAGTTCCAGCCTGTCGAGCGCGACTTCGCCTTTGTCGTGGACGAGGGCGTGGAGGCGCAGGCCCTGCTGCGGGCGGCCGAAGGCGCGGACAAGGCCCTCATCGCCGGCGTGCGCATCTTCGATGTCTTCCGCGGCGGCACCCTGCCCGCGGGGTCCAAGAGCGTCGCCCTCACCGTGCGGCTCGAACCGAAGGACGGCACCCTGACCGAGGCCGAGATCGCCCGCGTCGCCGAGGCCGTGATCGAGAAGGTCTCGCGCGCGACGGGGGCCCGCCTGCGGAGCTGAGCACGGGACACAGGGAGAGGGGGGAAGCCGGTCCCGGCCGCAGGCCGGCGATCCGTTCCCCTGCCCCGCCCCCCTGCGTCTGGGCGCCCGGCCCTGCGGCCGGGCGAAGGGGCCGCGATCATTCCGCTGGCCCCGGATCGGTCCGCGCGGCAAGGATGGCGCTGTGGCCCAATGTCACCGGAGCAGGCACATGATCAGGGAATTCCGCGACTTCATTGCCAAGGGCAATGTGATGGATCTCGCCGTGGGGATCATCATCGGCGCCGCCTTCACCGCCATCGTCAACAGCCTTGTGGCCGACATCATCAACCCGGTCATCGGGCTGATCATCGGCGGAGTGGATTTTTCCAATCTCTACTGGGTGATGTCGGGGACGGTCCCGGAGGGAGCCGGGCTTCAGACGGCCCGGGATTCGGGCGCGGCGGTCTTTGCCTATGGCGCCTTCGTCACCGCTGTCATCAACTTCCTCATCATCGCCTTCGTCGTGTTCCTGCTGGTCAAGGCGGTCAACCGCATCAAGGATGCGACGATGCGCAAGGAGCAGGCCGTGCCCGGGGCCCCGGCCGGCCCCACGCAGGAGGAGCTGCTGACCCAGATCCGCGACCTTCTCGCGGCGCGGGGCACGGGCGGTCATCCCATGACCCCTGCCGGCTGAGCGGGGCTGCAAATCACGAACGAGTGATCCGCAGGGCCGAACCGGCCCTCTCCCCTTGCGCGGAAATCCGCCGATCACGACATGTTTTCGGCAACAATCCGCCGCTTCCCGGCCGGGCGGATCGCTCCCACCCCGGCGGGCGCGGCCCGAGCGAAGGAGGAGATGATGTCTGTCCTGCGCTGGATCGCCCTGATCCTTCTGATCGTGGGCGGGCTGAACTGGGGTCTGGTGGGCCTGTTCGGCTTCAACCTTGTCAACGCGATCTTTGGCGCGGTGCCGCTGATCGAACGGCTGATCTATGTCGTGGTGGGCGCTGCGGCGGTCCTGCTGGCCGTCCTGCCCGAGACCTGGCGCCGCCCCGGCACAGCGGCGCATGCCTGATCCGGACTGATCGGGGCCTCCTGCCGGCAGGAGGCCCCTTGGCCCGTCGGCCGGCGCCTCAGCCGGCGATCGCGGCTTCGGCCGGGGTCAGCGGCAGGCCCAGCGCCTCGGCCACGGCGGGATGCGTCACCGCCCCGGCATGGACATTGAGGCCGGCGCGCAGATGGGGATCCTCGGCACAGGCCTGCCGCCAGCCCTTGTCCGCGAGGGCGAGGAGGAAGGGCAGCGTCGCATGGCCCAGCCCCTGCGTCGCGCTGCGCGCCACCGCCCCCGGCATGTTGGCGACGCAGTAATGGACGATGCCGTCCACCTCGTAGATCGGGTCCTGATGGGTCGTCGGGCGCGAGGTTTCGAAGCATCCGCCCTGGTCGATCGCCACATCCACCAGAACCGCCCCCGGCTGCATCCGGGCCAGATCGGCCCGCGTCACCAGCTTGGGCGCCGCGGCGCCGGGGATCAGCACGGCGCCGATGACCATGTCGGCCTCGGGCAGCAGCTCGAGGATCGCCTCGCGCGTGGAATAGCGCGTCGAGAGGCGCCCCATGAAGATGTCGTCGAGCCAGGCCAGCCGCGGCAGCGAACGGTCGAGCACGGTCACCTCGGCCCCCATGCCGACCGCGACCCGGGCGGCGGCCGCGCCGACCACCCCCCCGCCGATCACCACGACGCGGGCGGGCCGCACGCCGGGGATGCCGCCCATGAGGACCCCGCGCCCGCCATTGGCCTTCTGCAGCGCCCAGGCGCCCATCTGGGGGGCCAGTCGTCCGGCCACCTCGGACATCGGGGCCAGCAGCGGCAGGCCGCCGCGCGCATCCGTCACCGTCTCGTAGGCGATGCAGGTCGCGCCCGAGGCCATCAGATCGCGCGTCTGTTCCGGGTCCGGGGCGAGATGGAGATAGGTGAACAGCACCTGTCCCTTGCGCAGCCGTGCCCGTTCGGGCGCCTGCGGCTCCTTGACCTTGACGATCAGATCGGCGGTCTCCCAGACCTCCTCCACGCTGCCGAGCCGGGCCCCCGCCGCCTCATAGGCGGCATCGTCATAGCCCGCGCCGAGCCCGGCGCCGCGCTCCACGATCACCTCATGGCCATGGGCCACCGCCTCGCGCACGGCGGCCGGCACGAGCCCCACGCGGAATTCCTGCGGCTTGATTTCCTTCGGGCAACCGATGCGCATGGTCCCCTTCTCCCCTTGCGGTCCTGCGGATGACGCGCACTCTGCCCCCATCGCGGCGCACAGTCCCTGCAAAAAGCCCCTTGCCGCAGTGCGGAAATCAGGAAATTCTTGCATGGATTCTGCTTATGGAGAAAGGGCCTTGCACCATGCGCCTCGATGCCATCGACCGCCGCATTCTCGAGACGCTCCAGAAGCAGGGGCGGCTGTCCAATCAGGAGCTGAGCGAGCGGGTCGGCCTGTCGCCCTCGGCCTGCCATCGCCGCGTCCAGCGGCTCGAGGAGGAGGGGTATATCAAGGGCTATGTCGCGCTGCTCGATCCCCGGAAACTGGGCCGGACGACGGTCGTCTTCGTGGAGATCACCCTTTCGGGACAGGCCGATGAGGTGCTCGACGCCTTCGAGAAGGCCGTCGCCCGCGTGCCGGAGGTTCTCGAATGCCATCTGATGGCGGGGACGGCGGATTATCTCCTCAAGGTCGTGGCCGAGGATGTGGAGGATTTCGCCCGCATCCATCGCCGCTCCCTCGCCACCATTCCGGGCGTCACCGGCATCCAGTCGAGCTTTGCCCTGCGCACGGTGCGCCAGACCACCGCCCTGCCGGTCTGAGGCCGGAGGATCGCCCCTGCCGGCCCGCCGGGCGCGGGCGCGGCGGCCTCAGCCCCCGGAGATGCCATCCCCCGCGGCCACGGCGCGGATCAGGGCGACGGCCTCGGGCGAGGACCAGTCGGCATCGCCCAGAAGGCGCCCGATCTCCTGCCCGTCGCGGTTCAGGATCACCGTCACCGGCAGGCCCAGAACCCCCATGTCGCGGGCGAGGGCCTGGGACGGATCGCGCCAGAGCGGCAGGGCCTCTGCCCCCACCTCCTCGAGGAATCGCGCCATCGCGGCGGGATCGTTGCGGCCCGTGGCGATGGTGGCGATGCGCACCCCTTCGGGGCCAAGCGCCTCCTGCAGGGCGGCCAGCGTGGGCATCTCGGCCCGGCAGGGGGCGCACCAGGTGGCCCAGAAATTGACCACGACCACCGAACCGGCGAGATCGGCCAGCGTCATCGCCTCGCCGCTTTCCGTCTGGAAGGCCGTCGCGGACACGGGCTGGGGTTCGGGATGGATCACCATCTTCCGCATCTCCCCCTGAAGCAGGGGCAGGAGATTCCCCCCATCCTCGGCCCCCGCCGCGCTGGCGGCGAGCGCCGCTCCGGTGTAGAGGGCTGCCACGACAAGCCTGTTCATCTTCCATCCTCCGAGGGCGCATGACCGCACAGACCGACGGCGCGAGCGCGACATCCAACGCCATGTGGGGCGGGCGCTTCAGCGAGGCCCCGGACGCCCTGATGGAGGCGATCAACGCCTCCATCGCCTTCGACCGCCGCCTTGCGCGCCAGGATATCGCCGGCTCGCGCGCCCATGCGGCGATGCTGGCCGCCACGGGCATCCTTACCGATAGGGATGCCGAGGCGATCCGGGAAGGCCTCCTCACGATCCTGTCGGAGATCGAGACGGGAACCTTCCGCTTCGACAGCGCGCTCGAGGACATCCACATGAATGTGGAGGCCCGCCTGGCCGAGCTGATCGGCGAGCCGGCCAAGCGCCTGCACACGGCGCGCAGCCGCAACGATCAGGTGGCGACCGATTTCCGCCTCTGGGTGCGCGAGGCCTGCGACGAGGCCATCGCCGCGATCGAAGCGCTGATGCGCGCCCTCCTGGCCCAGGCCGAGGCGGGGGCGGACTGGGTCATGCCCGGTTTCACCCATCTGCAATCGGCCCAGCCCGTCACCTGGGGCCATCACATGATGGCCTATGTGGAGATGTTCGCCCGCGACCGCGGCCGCTTTGCCGATGCGCGCAGGCGGATGAACGAATGCCCCCTGGGGGCGGCGGCCCTGGCCGGGACATCCTTCCCCATCGACCGCGACATGACCGCCGCGGCGCTCGGCTTCGACCGGCCGATGGCCAATTCCATCGATGCCGTCTCGGACCGCGATTTCGCGCTCGAATATCTCGCCGCGGCCTCGATCTGCGCCGTGCATCTGTCGCGCCTGGCCGAAGAGCTGGTGATCTGGTCCACGGCGCAGTTCCGCTTCGTCCGCCTGTCGGACCGCTGGACCACGGGCAGCAGCATCATGCCGCAGAAGCGCAACCCCGATGCGGCCGAGCTGGTGCGCGCCAAGACGGGCCGCGTGCTGGGCGCCTCGGTCGGGCTGCTGACGGTGATGAAGGGCCTGCCGCTGGCCTATTCCAAGGACATGCAGGAGGACAAGGAACGCGTCTTCGACGCCGCCGATGCGCTGTCGCTGTCGCTGGCGGCGATGACCGGCATGATGGCGGATCTTCGCGCGGATCCCGAACGGCTCGCGGCGGCGGCAGGGGCCGGCTTCGCCACGGCGACCGATCTGGCCGACTGGCTGGTGCGCGCCCTGAACCTGCCCTTTCGCGAGGCGCATCATGTGACGGGGGCTCTCGTGGCGCGGGCCGAGGCCGCAGGCCGCGATCTGGCCGATCTCCCCCTGGAGGAGATGCAGCAGATCCATCCCGGCATCACCGAAGCGGTCTTCGATGTGCTGGGCGTCGCGCAGTCGGTCGCCTCGCGCCGGTCCTATGGCGGAACCGCCCCCGAACGGGTGCGCGAACAGATCGCCCGCTGGCGGGCAGCCCTCGGATGAGCGTCAGGCTGCGCGCGGCGGGCGGCGCGGCGGACCCGGCTGGCGGACCGCCCGCCCTCTGCTAGAACACCGCGCACAAGGCAGGGAGCGACAGGCAGATGGATCATTTCCTCTACAGGGCAGGCCGGCTCTGGGCCGAGGATGTGCCGGTCGGGGAGATCGCCGAGACGGTGGGAACCCCCTTCTATCTCTATTCCTCGGCCACGCTGCGGCGCCATCTGCGCCTCTTTGCCGAGGCGCTGGCCTGGGGGCCGCATCTGGTCTGCTTCGCCGCCAAGGCGCTGGGCAATGTCGCGGTCCTGCGCCTTCTGGGCGAGGAAGGGGCCGGCGCCGATGTCGTCTCCGAAGGGGAATACCGTCGCGCCCGCGCCGCCGGCATCCCCGGCGAGAGGATCGTCTTCTCGGGCGTGGGCAAGACGCGGACCGAGATGCGCACGGCCCTCTCGGGCGGCATCCGGCAGTTCAACATCGAGAGCGAGCCGGAGATGCGGGCCCTGTCGGAGGTGGCCGTCTCGCTCGGCCGGGAGGCCCCGGTCGCGATCCGCATCAACCCCGATGTGGACGCCCGGACCCATGCCAAGATCGCCACCGGCGGCGGCGAGACCAAGTTCGGCATCCCCCTCTCCCGCGCGCGGGAGGCCTATCGGACGGCCGCCGCGCTGCCGGGGCTGCGGGTCGTGGGGGTGGATGTCCATATCGGCTCGCAGCTCACCGAGCTGGCGCCCTTCGAGGCCGCCTATCGCAAGATCGCCGACCTGACCGCCCTGCTGCGGGCGGACGGACATGACATCCGGGTGCTCGATCTGGGCGGGGGGCTCGGCATTCCCTACACGCGCTCCAACCAGGTGCCGCCGCTGCCGGCCGAATACGGCGAGATGGTCCGCCGCACGGTCGGCGGGCTCGGCTGCGAGGTGGTGATCGAGCCGGGGCGCCTCGTGGCCGGCAATGCGGGGCTGCTCGTCGCCCGGGTCATCTATGTCAAGGACGGCGAGGGGCGGCGTTTCCTGATCCTCGATGCGGGCATGAACGATCTCGTCCGCCCCGCCCTCTATGAGGCCCATCACGACATCGTCCCGGTGGCCGAGCCGGCGCCCGACGCCCCCCTGCAGCCCTTTGACGTGGTCGGCCCGGTCTGCGAGACCGGCGACATCTTCGCCCGCGCGCGCCTCCTGCCGCCGCTGGCGGAGGGCGATCTGGTCGCCTTCCGCTCGGCCGGGGCCTATGGGGCGGTGATGGCCTCGGAATACAACAGCCGCCCTCTGGTGCCCGAGGTGCTGGTGCAGCGGGATCAATTCGCCGTCATCCGCGCCAGACCCAGCTTTGACGAGCTGATCGCCCGCGATAGCATCCCGCCATGGCTGTGACGCCCCCGCCGCTGCCCGGCACCCCTTCCCCCGAAGAGCCGGCCCTGCCGCCCGCGGCACGCCGGGCGCTGCGGCTCACCCGGGCGGGGATGGCGGCAGAGCGCGCCGTCCGTGCCTTCTGGCCGCTCTGGGTGGCGGTGGCGGGAACGCTGGCCGCGCTGACGACCGGCTGGCAGGCGACGCTGCCGCTCGAGGCCGTCTGGGGCCTGTCGGTGGGCGCCGCGCTGGCCGCCGGCGCCGCACTGGCCTGGGGGATCCGGTGCTTCCGCTGGCCGGGGCGGGACGAGGCGCTGGCCCGGCTCGATGCGACGATGCCCGGCCGCCCCCTGGCCGCCCTGGCCGATGATCAGGCCGTGGGCCGCGACGATCCGGCCTCGCGCGCGGTCTGGACGGCGCATCGGGCGCGGATGGCCGAACGGGCGCAGGCCGCCAGGGCCCCGGCCCCCGATCTGCGCCTGGCCGCCCGCGATCCCTACGGCCTGCGCTACATGGCCCTGATCCTGCTGGCCGCAGGGCTTCTGTTCGGACAGGGCTGGCGGGCGCTGGAGGGCCTGCCGGGCAGCGGGACAGCCGGGGGCGGGGCCCTGGCCCAGGGACCGGTCTGGGAAGGCTGGATCCAGCCCCCCGCCTATACGGGCCGGCCGTCGCTCTACCTCGCCGATCTGCCGCCGGGTCCGGTCGAGCTGCCCGAGGGCAGCCGCATCACCATCCGCCTCTATGGCGAGGTCGGCGCGCTCGCCCTCGACGAGACGGTCTCGGCCCGCACCGGCGAGGTGGAGCCCGCCACCGCGCCCCAGCAGAGCTTTGCCGTGGTGCAGGACGGCACGCTGGCCATCCGCGGCCCCGGCGGCGCCGAATGGCAGCTGCGGGTGATTCCCGATGCCCCCCCCCACCCGTGGAGATGACCGGCCCCGTCGAAGCCGACGGACAGGGCCGGATGAGCCAGCCCTTTGCCGCCCGCGACGATTACGGCGTGATGGCGGGCCGGGCGATCATGACGCTCGACCTCGCCGCGGTGGAGCGGGTCCATGGCCTGGCCGTCGAACCGGACCCGCGCGAGCCGCTGCGGATCGATCTGCCGATGCCCTTCGGGGGCGACAGGTCGGATTTCGAGGATGTGCTGGTCGAGGATCTCTCGCAGCATCCCTTCGCCAATCTGCCGGTCACGATCACGCTGACGGTCACCGATGCCGCCGGGCAGGACGGATCCTCGCCCCCCGAGGCCATCATCCTGCCGGGACGGCGCTTCTTCCAGCCGGTCGCGCGTGCCCTCATCGAACAGCGGCGGGACCTGCTGTGGTCGCGGGCCAATGCCCCGCGCGTGCTCGGGATCCTGCGCGCCATCGCCCACCGGCCCGAGGAGCTGTTCCCCGACCGCGCGCTCTATCTGCGCCTGAGCTACACCATCCGCCGCCTCGCCGCCGAGGCCGAGGCCCTCAGCCCCGAGCGTCAGGAGGAGATCGCCGCGGCGCTGTGGGATCTGGCGATCCAGCTCGAGGAGGGCACGCTGCGCGACGCGCGCGAGCGGCTCGAACGGGCGCAGGAGCGGCTGGCCGAGGCGATGCGCAACGGGGCCAGCCCCGAGGAGATCGCCGAGCTGATGCAGGAGCTGCGCGAGGCGACCGATCAATATCTCCGGATGCTGGCCCAGAACGCCGAGCCTGGCGAGGCCGGCGCCGATCAGCCGCAATCGGCGCAGGGCGAATCCCTGCCGATCACGCAGGACGAGATCCAGGCCCTCATGGATCGCATCCAGGAGCTGATGGAACAGGGCCGCATGGCCGAGGCGGCCGAGCTGATGGAGCAGCTCAACCGCCTGATGGAGAATCTGCGCGTCACGCAGGGCGAAGGGCAGGGCAACGGGCCGCCCCTGCCCGGCGAGCGCTCGATGCAGCAGCTCCAGGACAGCCTGCGCGACCAGCAGGCTCTGTCCGACGAGGCATTCCGCGACCTGCAGGAGCAGTTCCGGCCGGGCGGCGGCGGGTCGGGCGGCGAAGCCCGGCCGCCGGCCGAGGGGCAGCCGGGCGGGGAGACCCGGCCGGAGGGCAGCGGGCGCGAGGCCGGCGATCGGGGAGAGGCCGAAGGCAGCCTCGCCGACCGGCAGGAGGCCCTGCGCCGGGAGATCGAGCGCCAGCGGGGCGAGCTGCCGGGTCTGACCGGAGAGGCCGCCGATGCGGCGCGCGGCGCGCTCGAACGGGCCGAAGGGGCGATGGAGCAGGCCGAACAGGCCCTGCGAGAGGGGGACCTCTCCCGCGCCATCGACCGGCAGGCCGAGGCGATCGACGCCCTGCGCGAGGGCCTGCGCCATCTCGGCCGGGCGCTGGCCGAGAACGGCCGCCTGCCGCCGCCGGAGCAGCAGACGGCCGAAGGGGGCGAGGACGGACAGGGCCGCCCCGTTCCCGGCCGGCGCGACCCCCTGGGCCGGCAGCTCGGCGAGGGGGGAGATCTGGGCAGCGATCAGACGCTCGGCCCCACCGAGGATGTCTATCGCCGCGCCGAGGAACTTCTGGCCGAGATCCGCCGCCGCGCCGCCGAACAGGAGCGCCCGAAACACGAGCTCGACTATCTGCGCCGCCTGCTCGAACGCTTCTGACAGCAGGGCCGGTGACCGCCGGCCCGGGCCGGAGGGGCCGCGCGGGCGGCAGGCGGGCGGCGCGTCATTCGGCGGCGGGCAGGGGGATGGCGGGCGGTTCGACCTGGACCTGCGGCGGGGCCTCGGGTGCGGCAGAGAGCGTGGGGGTGGCGGATCCGGCGGCGGATCCGCTGGCGGCGCCCCCCTCGGGCGCCGTCCCCAGCGCCTCCAGAAGATCCCGCATCCGCTCGTCGAGCCAGCTCCGCGCTGCATCCACCGCGGCCACATAGGGCCGCAGGACCGGCACCGTCCAGGGCAGGGCCGAGGCGATGCGGGGGGCATAGACATAGGGCAGCGCCAGCAGCGCGGCGATCAGCAGGCCCCCCCCCAGGCCCAGACGGAAGCCGCGCCGGTCCGGAGCCGCCGCCCTGTCGGGCCGCGCGGCCGGGGCAGAGACGCGCAGAGAGGAGTTGATCTCCTCGATATCGGGGAGGCGGTCCCGGCGCGCGGCGGATGGGGCGGCGGCAGGGGCGGCGGCAGGGGCCATGACCGCCTCCCCCGGAAGGGGGGCCGTCTCGCCCCGCAGACGGGCGATGCGGCGGCGGGCCTCCTCTGCGCGCTGCCGTTCTGGCGCGGGCGGCGCAGCCGGGCCGGATGCGGAGGCCGGCGGGGCAGAGGGCGCCGCGGGCGGCGCAG
>NZ_KE557321.1:33623-42282 GCF_000442315.1 Rubellimicrobium thermophilum DSM 16684 | reverse complement strand
GTCGGGGCCCGGCTCCGGCGCCGGGGCGGCGGTGGCGGCGGCGGCGGCGGCGGTCGGGGCCGCACGCCCCCCTTCGAACCAGACATGGCCGCAGGCCGAGCACTGCACATCCCGTCCCTGTTCGGGAATCGCCTCGGGGGGCACCTCGTATTGCGCCCCGCAATTCGGGCAGATCACACGCATTCTGCTCTTCCCCTGCCCCTGTCAGCCGCCCCGGACCCTGCCGGGCAGGAGATTAGCGACACCCCGGCATCGCGTGAAGGCTGCCCCATGCAGGGCCCCGCCCGATGGGGCGGCCGGGCCACGGCCGCCCGCATTGAACCGGCTGGCCGCTTGCGGCACAAGGAGGGGCAGGCCGGGGGGCAGGCAGTGATCGAATTGCGGCAGGTGGGGATGGGCTATGGGGGCCGGCGGCTCTTCGCCGGGCTCGACCTCTCGCTGCAGCCCGGATCCTTTCATTTCCTCACCGGCCCTTCGGGCGCGGGCAAGACGACGCTGCTGAAGCTCTGCTATGCCGAGCTGCGCGCCACCGAAGGACAGGTGATGCTGTTCGGCCAGGACACGCGGTCGATGGGGCGCGATGCCGTGGCCCTGGCCCGCCGGCGGATCGGCGTGGTCCATCAGGACTGCCAGTTCCTCGACCATCTGCCGCTGGCCGAGAACATCCTGCTGCCCCTCACCGTGGCCGGGCGGCGGGCCGAAGGCGAGGTCCATCTGCCCGAGCTTCTGGCCTGGGTGGGACTCTCGCGGCGGGCCGATGCCCTGCCCCCGGAACTGTCGGGGGGCGAGAGGCAGCGCGCCGCCCTCGCCCGGGCCGTCATCACCGGGCCGGAGGTGATCCTGGCCGATGAACCCACCGGGAACATCGACTGGGACATGTCGCAGCGTCTTCTGACGCTGCTGGTGGAGCTCAACCGCATGGGCAGGGCGGTGCTGGTGGCGACCCATGACCTGACCCTGATCCGCGCTGCCAAGGCGCAGGTCGCCGCCCGCGTCCTGCGCCTGCGCGAGGGGCGCCTGCTGCAGGCGGGGGCGGATCTGTGAACCGCGCCATGGCCCTGATGCGGCGTCTTCTTGCCCTGCTGCGGGGCGATCCGCAGGCCGATCGCGCCGTGCCGCCCACGGGCTTCACCGCGCGGCTGACGCTGTTCACCGCCGCCGCGATGGCCTTCCTCGCGGTCTTTGCGCTGGCGCTCTCGACGGCGACGGGGCGGCTGGCCGAACGCTGGGGGGCGGAACTCGCCCGGACCGCGACGCTGCGCCTCTCGGCCCCCGAAGGCCAGATGGCGGCCCAGACGGCCACGGCCCTCACCATCCTGGCCCAGACGCCGGGGGTGGCCTCCTCGCACGCCCTCACGCCGGAGGAGAACCGCGCCCTGCTCGAGCCCTGGTTCGGCCCCGATCTGCCGGTGGAAAGCCTGCCCATCCCCCAGCTCATCGAGATCACACTGGAAGAGGACGGATTCGACGCCACAGGCCTGCGCGCCCGCCTTCAGGCCGAGGTGCCGGGCGCCGTTCTCGACGACCATACGCGCTGGCGCGCGCCGCTGACCCTTGCCGCATCGCGATTGCGCTGGCTGGGGGTGCTGGCGCTCGGCCTCATCGCGCTCTCGACGGCGGCGATGATCACACTGGCCGCCCAGGCGGCGCTGGCGGCCAATGCCCAGGTCATCCGCGTGCTCCGCCTCGTGGGGGCGCAGGATGTCTACATCGCCCGCGCCTTCGTGCGGCGCTTCACGCTGCGCGCGCTGTGGGGGGCGATGGGCGGAACGGCCGCCGGCCTGACGGCCCTGTGGATGCTGCCCGCGGCCGACACGACCGAAGGCTTCCTGACCGGCCTCGGCTTCCGCGGCGCGGGCTGGCTCTGGCCCCTGCTGATCCCGCCCTTTGCCGCGATCACGGCCTTTGCCGCCACACGGGCGGCCGCCCTTGCGACGCTGCGCGCGCAATCCTGAAGAAGGACCGCCGATGCCCAGCCTGCCCCCGCCCCGCCCCCTGCGCGCCGCCCTGTTCTTCGTCCTCATCTACGGGGCCATGGCGGTCTATGCGCTGGCCTATCTGCCCTGGGCCCTCGTCTCGCGCGATGGGGCCTTCGCCGCCGCGCATGCCTGGTGCCGCCTCGTGCGCCGCCTGGCGCGCCTCCTTGTCGGGATCGAGACCGAACAGCGCGGCACGCCCCCCCATGGCGAGGTGCTGATCGCGGCCAAGCATCAGAGCTTTCTCGATATCATCCTGCTCTTCGACGCCCTGCCGCGCGGCCGCTTCATCATGAAGCGCGAGCTGATCTGGACGCCGGTGGTCGGGCAGTATGCGCTGCGGCTGGGCTGTGTGCCCGTGGACCGCGGCAAGCGGGGACAGGCGATCCGCAAGATGGTGGCCGATGTGGCCGCCGGACGCAGGGAGCCGGGGCAGCTCATCATCTATCCCCAGGGGACCCGCGTCCCCCCCCGAGGCCCGGATGCCCTACAAGCCCGGCATCGCCGCCCTCTATGCCGAGATGGGCACGGCCTGCGTGCCGGTGGCCTGCAATGTGGGCCTGTTCTGGCCGCGCAAGGGGCTGGGCCTGCGGCCGGGACGGGCGGTCATCGAGTTCCTCGATCCGATTCCGCCGGGTCTGCCGGGGCCGGTCTTCCTGGAGCGGCTGGAAGCGGCGATCGAACCGGCTTCCGACCGGCTGATGGCGGAGGCCGGTTTCCAGCCGCCCCCCCCCGCAGCCCCGGCCGCCTCCGCCGCCTCCGGAGACCGTCCCCCGCCCACCGGATGAGGCGGGATGAGGCGGGGCGCCCCGGCCGCCCCGGGACGGATACGGGGCCGCCCCTGCGGGAGACGCCCCGCGACAGCCCCCCGCCCTGTCCTCAGGCCGCGAGACCCCGCGTTCCCATCTCGAGGAACTTGCGGCGGCGTTCCTCGCGCAGGGCGTCACCGGGGCGGTCCTTCAGCGCGGCCAGCTCGGCCCGCAGCGCATCGCCCACGGCGGAAACGGTCGCCGTGCGGTCGCGATGGGCGCCGCCCAGGGGCTCCTTCACGATGCGGTCGATGACCCCCAGCGCCGCCAGATCCTGCGCGGTCAGGCGCAGCGCCTCGGCCGCTTCGCGCATCCGTTCGGCATCCTTCCACAGGATCGAGGCACAGCCTTCGGGCGAGATGACCGAATAGATGGCATGTTCGAGCATCAGCACACGGTTCGCCGAGGCGAAGGCCACCGCGCCGCCCGACCCGCCCTCGCCGATGACGACCGCGATCACCGGCACGCGCAGGCCGAGCTGGACCTCCACGCAGCGGGCGATGGCCTCGGCCTGGCCGCGCTCCTCGGCCCCCTTGCCGGGATAGGCGCCGGGGGTGTCCACGAAGGTCAGCACCGGAAGGCCGAAGCGGTCGGCCAGATGCATCAGCCGGATCGCCGTTGCGATAGCCTTCGGGCCGGGCCATGCCGAAATTGTGCTCGATCCGCGAGCGGGTGTCGTGCCCCTTCTCATGGCCGATCACCATGACGGCCTCGCCGTCGAAGCGCCCCAATCCCCCCAGAACCGCATGATCGTCGGCAAAGGCCCGGTCCCCGGCCAGCGGCATCCAGTCGGTCAGGAGCCCCTCGATATAGTCCCGGCTGTGGGGACGGTCGGGGTGACGGGCCACCTGGGTGCGCTGCCAGGGGGTCAGGCTGCCATAGAGCTGGGCCAGAAGGTCCTTGGCCTTGCGGTCGAGGGCGGCGGCCTCCTTCTCCACATCCATGGCGGGATTGGAGCGGGCCAGGGCCCGCAGCTCCTCGGCCTTGCCCTCGATCTCGGCGAGAGGTTTCTCGAAGTCGAGATAGTTCATCTGCGGCCTCCGGGCGCCCTGAAGCCTTCGATATGGCGCGGCGGCCGCGCGGATGCAACCGCCGGACCGCAGACGGGAAGCGGGACGGAAAGCGGGACGGAAAGCGGGACGGGGGGCCGACCGTCAGGGGCACAGAGGCCCGTCCCGCACGGAACGGTTGCGCAACGGAGGGGCAGCGGGCAATCTCTTCCCGCCCCCCCTCGGCAGAGTTGCATCCGCCTTCCCCGGAGATCCCCTCATGGCCTTGCGCAGCTTCCCCGTCCTCGCCACGGCAATCGCGTCGATTCTGGCCGCCCCGATCGGCGGACCGGCACAGGCGCAGGCCCCCGATTTCGGGGACGACAGCTCCCGATGGGCCCATGACGGGGAATGCGACGACCCCCGCTTCGAAGGCGAAGGCATGGCCGCCTTCACCTCTCCCGAGGACGAGATGGCCGATGCCAGCGACTGCCGGGCCGCCTTCGAGGCCGGGCGCATCCGCCTGATCGGCGGGACGGCAGGGCCAGCCCCCGCATCGCCCGCCGGCCCTGCAGACGGATCCATCCCCTTCGGCGACGACAGTTCCCAATGGGCCCAGGACGGCGAATGCGACGACCGCCGCTTTGCCGGACCCGGCATGGCGACCAGCCTGTCCTGGGAGCATGTCGGCCGCGATGCGACCGACTGCCGGACGCTGCACGAGGCCGGTCAGGTCCGGCTGTGGGACTGGGAGGCGGCGCGCGCGGCCACCGACTGTGCGGCGATCGACTTCGGCGACGATGCCAGCGAATATGCCAATACCGGTCTCTGCGACGATCCGCGCTTCGAGGGATTCGCGATGGACGGCATCATCACCGCGAACGAGACGGGTCATGATGCCAGCGACTGCCGCCGTCTGTGCGAAATGGGGGCGATCGCGCTGCGCGACTACTGAGGAACGCCGGAGGAACGACCGGGGCCGCCGGCGGGCCGCCCCCCTCTCAGAGCCGCGTGACCAGGCGTGCCGCCGGCAGACCCCTCCAGTTGTGCTGGATCCCCGATGTCAGGCGCTGCGCCACGGGGTCTGCCGCCTCGAGCACCCCCAGCCGGACGAGCAGCGCCGCCGTCACCGCCTCGGCGGCCCGGGTCGCGCCATCCTCGGCCTTGAGGGCGAAGCCCAGGCCCCGGCCCGGCAGGATGCCGACGAACACGCCTTCGGCCCCGGTCTTGACCGCGGCGCGGCCCTGCGCGGCGCGCATCAGATCGGTGCAGGCGCGCCCCTCTCCGGCGACGAGTTCGGGATGGGCGATCATGGCCCCGACCAGGCGCGCGCGCGCCTCGCCCTCGCGGCCCGGACCGGGCGCCGCGAAACCCGCCATCGCCCGGGCGAGGCCCCGCAGCGTCGTGGCGAAGTTCGGGGCCGAACAGCCGTCGATCCCCCAGCCGGGGCTGGGCTCGCCGGTCGCCTCCTCGAAGGCGGCGCGGACGGCCCGCTGCACGGGATGGTCGGGGGCCACATAGTCCGGGCCCGCGCCCAGATGCCGGGCCAGATGGAGAAAGCCCGCATGCTTGCCCGAGCAGTTGTTGTGAAGGGGGCCGGGCCGTGCCCCCGCCCGCAGCAGCGCATGGGCGCTCTCGCGGTCGGTGGGCCAATGGGCGCCGCAGAGCAGGTCGGCCTCGGACAGGCCCAGATCGGCCAGCCAGTCCGCCACGCGCGCCACATGCATCGGCGTCCCCTGATGCGAGGCGCAGGCCAGGGCCAGCCTTTCGGAGGACAGATCCGCCCCCGACAGCACGAGCGGCAGCGCCTGGACCATCTTGCAGGAGGACCGGGGATAGATGATGCGGCCCGGATCGCCCCAGAGGGCGACCGGCTCGCCCGTGGCATCGGCGACGACGGCATGGACCCGATGCACCGATTCCGGCAGATCGCCCCGCCAGAGCTCCACCACCGCCATGTCCGCGATCCCTGCCATGGTCCCCTCTCCCCCTGTTTCCGCCACCGCGCAGAGGCGTGACCGGGCAGGGTTTGCTCCGGTCCTCCGGCGGTGCTAGGGTCGCGGTCTATCGGGTTGGATGCGCTCCTTCCAGCCGCGACGGGCGCCGTCAGATGCAGCCCGCGCAGGCCGGGGACGGAAGGGGCCCCTCAAGGAGGCAGACGGACGATGACGAAGACCCTGTCGCGGATCGCCGCAATCGCGATGATCGCCCTCGGCGCCGGCAACGCGACGGCCCAGCAGACGACATCCAACCGTGTCGCGGCCAACACCGACTGGTCGGTATTCCAGGAGACCGACCCGGTGGAATGCTTCGCGACCTCCGCCCCCAAGGAACAGGTCAACACCCGCGATGGCCAGCCTGTTCAGGTCAGCCGGGGCGAGACCCTGCTGTTCGTCTTCTATCGCCCCGCGGAGGGCGTGAACGGGCAGGTGACCTTCACGGGGGGCTATCCCTTCGCCTCGGGCTCCACGGTCACGCTCGACATCGGCGGGACGACCTTCACGCTCTTCACCGAGGGCGAATGGGCCTGGCCTGCCAATTCCGAAGAGGATGCCCGCATCATCGAGGCCATGAAGCGGGGGACGCAGGCTGTCGTGACGGGGGTCTCGGGCCGCGGCACGCAGACGCGCGATACCTTCTCGCTTCTCGGCTTCACCGCCGCCGTCGAGGAAGCCCGTTCGCGCTGCGCCAGCTGACCGCCGCGGCGCCGCATCGCACCCGCGACCGGAAGGGCGGGCCGCCGGGGGAAGCCGGGGGAACCGGCCGCAGGATCGGGGGGATCGGCGGGATCGGGGGGATCGGGGGGATCGGGGGGGGGGCACCGGCGGCGGCGCGGCGGAGACGGGCCTCGGGCCGGCACCGGCCGCCCTGCCCCCCGCATGGCAGGCAGGACCCCGGGCAAGCAGGCCCCGGCAGGGTCCTTGGAACGGGGGCCCGTCTCTGCTATGGCCTGCGTTCCCCGAGCGAGATCCCTCCCATGACCGTCCCCATCGCGCCCGATATCCTGGCCCTGCCCCGCAAACCCGCACCGGATGCGGAAGGGCGCATCAATCTCGTGGGTCTGACGCGCGAGCAGATGCGCGCCGCCCTGGTCGAGGCCGGCATCCCGGAGGCGCAGGCGCGCATGCGCACGGGCCAGATCTGGCAGTGGATCTATCACTGGGGCGTGCGCGACTTCGCGCGCATGACGAATCTCTCGAAGGCGGTGCGCGCGCTGCTGGCCGAACGCTTCGTCGCGGCCCTGCCCGAGATCGTCTCGCGGCAGATCTCCGCCGACGGAACGCGCAAATATCTCGTGCGGCTTTCGGGGGGGCATGAGGTCGAGACGGTCTACATCCCCGAGGAAGACCGCGGCACGCTCTGCGTCTCCTCGCAGGTGGGATGCACGCTGACCTGTTCCTTCTGCCATACGGGCACGCAGCGCCTTGTGCGCAATCTCACCGCCGGAGAGATCGTGGGGCAGGTGATGCTCGCCCGCGACGACCTGGGCGAATGGCCCGTCCCCGGCGCCCCCAAGGTCGAGACGCGACTTCTGTCCAACATCGTCCTGATGGGGATGGGCGAGCCGCTCTACAACTTCGAGGCGGTGCGCGACGCGATGCGCATCTGCATGGATGGCGAAGGCATCGCCCTCTCGCGCCGGCGGATCACGCTGTCCACCTCCGGCGTGGTGCCCGAGATCGCCCGCTGCGCGACCGAGATCGGCTGCCTGCTGGCGGTGAGCCTCCATGCCACGACCGACGAGATCCGCGACCGCCTGGTGCCGATCAACCGCAAATGGAACATCGAGACGCTGCTCGCGGCGCTGCGGGATTATCCGCGGCTCTCGAACTCCGAGCGGATCACCTTCGAATATGTGATGCTCGACGGGGTCAATGACAGCGACGAGGATGCGCGGCGGCTGGTCCGGCTGATCGCGGGGATCCCGGCCAAGATCAACCTGATCCCCTTCAACGAATGGCCCGGCGCGCCCTATCGCCGCAGCCCCGAGGCGCGCATCCGCCGCTTTGCCGACATCATCCACAAGGCGGGCTATGCCAGCCCCATCCGCACCCCGCGGGGCGAGGACATCATGGCCGCCTGCGGCCAGCTCAAGAGCGCGACCGAACGGGCACGCCGGGCGCGGGCGGCGGCGACGGGCTGAGGGCGCGCCTCCGCACAGCCGCACGGACAGGGCTGGCAGAGCGCCTCGCCCTCGACTAGAACCGCCCCGTTCAGGGAGGGGGCAGGCCCATGCAGATCACGCTCAACCGGATTCCCTTCGAGGTGCGGCCTGTCGCCGAAGAGCTGCGGCGCGCCCTTCTGTCGGATCCGCTGATCCGGCCGGGCCTGTCACGCCCCGTCTGGTCCTGGAATGCCGAGGCGCGCGAGGGCCGTTTCACCGCCCCCGTCTCGCCCCAGAAGGGGGTGATCCTGCCATCGGGGCTGATGGCGTGGGTGGCCCGGCCCGGCACGAATGGCGCCGGCCCGTGAAGGCCGAGGCCCCGACGCGGAAGATGGCCGAACGCTTTCTGGCCGCGCTGGGCGCCAAGGGCCTGCCCGAGGTGATGCAGGCCCTGACCCGCATCATCGGCCTGCCGCAGAAGACCATCCCCTTCGAGGCCTTCGCCGGCCTGGGGGAGGAGGTCTCCTACAGCATCCGCATGGACAGCGATCTGGCCGCGGTCGAACTGGCGGCGCCGTCGCGCAACCTCTCGGTCTTCCTGTTCCTGCCGGCCCTGGTCGTCTTCGCGCATGACTGGGCGGGAGAGCCGCCCGAGGGGCGGCCCGCGGCGGGGTCGATCCGGCCGGGCTTCATCATCCCGCCCCCGACCCAGGCCGCCCAGGCGATCCGCCGCCTGGCCCTTGCGCAGCGTCTTCAGGAGGTGCAGGCGGGGCTGGGGGG
>NZ_KE557321.1:0-33523 GCF_000442315.1 Rubellimicrobium thermophilum DSM 16684 | reverse complement strand
CCGATCTGCCCGCCGACGACCCCCGCCGGGCGCTGGTCGCACGGCTCGGGGCCGAGTGGCGGGCGCTCCAGCCGCAGCCGACCAATCCCACCCGCGCCGCCTGATCGAGAGCCGCCCGGACGGCCCGGGCGGCCCCGAAGGGCCGGTCAGGCCGCCACCGGCTCCTGCACGACCAGGGCGCGCGCCGCCTCGGGCGGGAGCGGGGCGGGGCGTTCGCAGGTCGTGCTCATGGCGATGAAGCGCCGCTCCTCGCCGGCGCGCAGGATGCCCGTCAGCACATCCACCACATGCACCGCGAGATCGAGCGAGCAGCGATGCGCCCGCCCCTCGCGCAGGGCGGCCACCATGTCCGCAAGGCCCGCCCCGCGCCAGTTGGCAAAGCGGCGCCCGTCGGGGAAGGTGAAGTTGACGACGCCGAAGGGATGGGCATCCGGGGTCAGGATCTCCGGCTCGCCGCTGCCGCGATGGATCTCCACCGTCCCGCCGAAGAAGTTGGGATCGGGCACATAGACCGAAGCCGTCTCGCCGTAGAGGTCCATGTTGGGGTGACGATGCGCCCAGACATCCCAGGAGGCGCCGAGCGTCACCGTGGCGCCCGAGCGGAACTCGAGGATGGCATGGACATCGGTGGGCGTCTCGACCCGGATCACCTCGCCGTTGCGCGGCCCGTTGGCGATGGTGCGGGTGGCAAAGCCCGCCTTGGCCATGGCCATGACCCCCGCGACGGGGCCGAGCATCTGGACGAGATTCGTCACGTAATAGGGCCCCATGTCGAGCACCGGCCCCCGCCGGGGGCGAAGAAGAAGTCCGGGTTGGGGTGCCAGCCCTCCATCCCGTGGCCCATGACATGCGCCGTGCCGCCGAGGATGCGCCCGGCGCGCCCCTCGTCGATCGCCGCGCGTGCCGCCTGATGGCTGCCACCGAGGAAGGTGTCGGGGGCCGAACCGACGCGCAGCCCCTTTGCGGCGGCGAGGTCGCGCAGCCGTTCCCCCTCCTCGAGCGACAGCACGAGGGGCTTTTCGGAATAGACATGCTTGCCCGCCTCGAGCGCGCGGCGGGACACCTCGTAATGGGCGGCCGGCACGGTAAGGTTCACCACCACATCCACATCCGGGGCCGCCAGCAGATCCTCGACCGACAGGGCGCGGACGCCGAACTGGGCGGCCCGGGCCTCGGCCGCGGCGGGATTGATGTCGGCGACGGCACGGATCGCATAACCGGCAAAGAGGGGCCAGCTTCAGATAGGCTTCGGAGATGTTGCCGCAGCCGATCAGGCCGACGCCAAGAAGATCGGAAGTCATGGATTCACCAGGCAGAGAGGGTTTCGAGGCTGCGCCGCGCAAAGCGGGCATGGTCGGCGGGGTTGTCGTGTTCGGCCACCCAGTGGTCGATGCCCTGCGCGGACAGCTCGGCGCGGATCGTGTCCCACGCCTGGGTGCCGTGGCCGACATCGGCCCAGCCGTCCTCGGCGGTCGTTCCCGCAGGGGCCAGATCCTTGACATGGACGGCGAGGATGCGGGGCCCGAGGCGGCGCAGCCAGGCGACCGGGTCCTGCCCCGCGCGGGCGACCCCAGCCGAGATCCAGCTCGATCCCGAGCCCGGCCTTGGCCATCAGATCCGTCGGCGTCGATCCGTCGCCGAGATCGGCCAGATCCCAGTCATGGTTGTGCCAGCCGACCGCGAAGCCCTCGGCGCGGAAGGGTTCGAGCGCGCGGGCCACGGTGGCGGCGAAGGCGCGCCAGGAATCGGGGTCGCTCCCGCGCCGGTCGGGCTCGATCCAGGGGACGATCACCTTGCCGATGCCCAGCGTGCGGGCAGCGGCGATCATCCCCCTTGGGTCCTCCTCGAGCTGGGCGAGGGCGAAATGCCCCGAAGGCATGGACAACCCGTGCCGATCGAGAGCGGCGCGCAGCGCGGGGGCATCCCCGTAGAGGGCGCCGTAGCCCTCGACCGCCTTCCAGCCCTGACCGGCCAGCATGGCCAGCGTGTCCTCGAGTGGCGGGAAGTTGCGGGAGCAGTAGAGCTGATAGGCGATGATGGGCATCAGGTCTGTCCTCGGATCGTTGCGGACCACAGGTCGCGCAGGGTGAAGGCGGGTCGGGCCGCCGGATCGGCGGGGTTGAAGACGAAGCGCGCCGGACGGCCGGGATGCAGATGGATCGCCGCGCGATCCCAGCGGCCGGGGATGTCGGCCTCGGCCGTGACGAAGAAAGCCATGGCATGGCGGGCGGCGACGGACAGGACATGGCGCCCGTCCCCCTCCTGCGCGGTCTCGACGGCAAGGCCGGGATCGGGGAGCTCCCAGGCCTTCCAGGGCCGGGGGGACCAGATGTCCTCGCCCGTCGTGCCGTCGGAGGCGTCCCAGGCGAAGGCCAGCAGCTCGTCCCCTGCGATCCCTGCGGGATCGAGAAGCAGCAGGCGTTCGGCCGCTGTGGTCCCCACGGTTGCGGTCGCGGCGGCGATTGCGCGCGCCGAGCCGTCGAGCCGGAGGGCGCGGGCGGTGACGCGGATCTCCACCGCCCCCCGGCCATCATTGACGGCAAGAAGGGCGAGCCCGTCCGCCCCCGGCACGGCCATGACATGCACGGGGCTGAAGAAGCGGCGCGCCATGTGATGCAGGATCTTCCAGCCCCCGCCATGGTCCAGCGAGGACCAGGAACAGCAGGGCCAGGTATCGTTGAGCTGCCAGTAGAGCGTGCCCTGGCAATGCGGCTTGAGCGCGCGCCAGGCCTCCACCGCGGTCTTGATGGCGAGGCCCTGCTGAAGCTGCGAAAGCCAGACGAAATCCCCGAAGGCGGCCGGCCAGCGGAAATAGCGGAACATCGTCTCGGCGATGCGGGCATTGCCGCCGGCGTTCTTCTGATGCGCCTCGAGAACGGGCGAGGCGATGTTCCAGTCGGCCGGATCGGCAAAGCGCCGGATCACCGTCATCGAAGGATAGGACTGGAAGCCGAATTCCGAGCAGAAGCGGGGCCGGACGCTGCGGTAATGTTCGAAGTCGCGCCCCTCGTGCCAGACGGACCACATGTGCATGTCGCCCGATCCGTCCTGATGCCAGGCATCGCGGAAATCGAGCGGGCCGGCGCTGGGCGAGGAAGGCCACCAGTTGGCCTGGGGATCCGTCTCCCGCAGGGCGGTCTCGATGGTGCGGTTCAGGCGGTCATAGGACACCAGATAGCGGTCGCGGTCGCGCCGGCTCTCCTCGAACCAGGAGAGCGCCCCGATCAGCTCGTTGTCGCCGCACCAGAGCGCGAGGCAGGCATGATGGTGCAGGCGGGCGACCTGTTCGCGCACCTCGGCCTCCACCTCGGCGAGGAAGGCGGGGGTAGAGGGATAGAGGTTGCAGGCGAACATGAAGTCCTGCCAGACCATCAGGCCCAGCTCGTCGCAGGCGTCGTAGAACCAGTCCGGTTCGTAGCGCCCGCCCCCCCAGACGCGGATCATGGTCATGTTGGCGGCGACGGCCGATTCCAGCAGATCGCGCACCGCCGCCGGATCGATCCGACCGGGCAGCGCATCGGCGGGGATCCAGTTGGCCCCGCGCGCGAAGACCGGCACCCCGTTGACGCGGAAGCCGAAGGACAGCCCGGCCGCGTCCCTCTCCGTGACCAGTTCGATCCGGCGCAGCCCGATGCGGCGCCGTTCCACCGTCTCGCCCACCCGCACCTGCAGATCGTGCAGCGTCTGGGGCCCGAGGCCCGCCGGCCACCAGAGTGCGGGGTTCTCCACCTCGAAGGCGACGGCCACCCCGCCGTTGGCGATGGAGCCCTCGATGGTCTGCCCGGCGAAGGTGACGGCGAAGGGCGCGCCTTCGGCCTCGTCGGTATGGACCCCGACGGTCAGCACGACCCGCCCCCCGTCATGGCTCTGCGAGAGGGCGAGGCGGCGGATGCGCGGGCCGGATGCAGGCTCGATCCGGGCCGCCCCCCAGAGGCCGAAGGGGACAAGGGCGATGTTCCAGTCCCAGCCCCAGTCGCAGGCCGGCTTGCGCAGCATGTTGCCATGCGGGACGGGGTTGTTCTGGGCGATCCAGGGCACCGGAAAGGGCTGGGCCGCGGCCCGCCGCGCCGCCTCCTGCGGGGCGGAACGGAGGGTGATGGCGATCTCGTTCTCGCCCGTCCGGGCGATTCCCCGCAGATCCGCCCGCTAGCGGCGGAAGGCATTGGCGCTCTGGAGCACGGTCTGCCCGTTGACCCGCACCTCGGCCACGCAGTCCAGCCCCTCGAGCAGGAGCGCCACATCCGCCCGCTCGAGCACGAAGGTTCGGCGGATCGTCCAGTCCCGCCCGGCGATCCAGCGCAGCCCGTCCTCGTTGCGGCCCCAGTAGGGATCGGGGATCAGCCCGGCGGCGTGCAGGGCGGTGATCCCGTCGCCCGGCACGCGCATCGGACAGCGGAACGCCCCCGTGGCATCGGCCAGCGTCCACTCCCCCGCCAGATCGAGGATCACAACCGCTCCTCGGTCCTGGCGTCGAAGAGCGAGGCGCGGGCGGGATCGAGGCCGATGGGCAGGCGGTCGCCGGGGCGGACCCGGGCCTGGCCGTCCATGCGGATGCGGAAGGGTTTTCCGCCGAGCTCGCCCCAGACCAGGGTGTCGGCGCCCATGGGTTCGACGATATCGACGATGACTTCGGTCCGCAGGGGGGCGGTTTCGGCCAGCGGACCGGTCATCACATGTTCGGGCCGGATGCCGAGGATCGCGGGCCGCGCGGTTCCCCCGGTCCGGGCGGGGATGGGCAGCAGGATGTCCTTGCCCCGGAAGGCGCCCCCTTCCCACTGCCCCTCCAGGAAGTTCATGGAAGGGCTGCCGATGAAATCGGCCACATAGCGGTTGGCGGGACGGTTGTAGATCTCGTCCGGGGTGCCGAGCTGCATGATCCGGCCGCCCTTCATGATGGCGATGCGGTCGGCCAGCGTCATCGCCTCCACCTGGTCATGGGTGACATAGATCATGGTATTGCCGAGCGACTGATGCAGGCGCTTCAGCTCCACCCGCAGATCGGTGCGCAGCTTGGCATCGAGGTTCGAGAGCGGCTCGTCGAAGAGGAACACGTCCACATCGCGCACCAGCGCCCGGCCGATGGCGACGCGCTGGCGCTGCCCGCCCGAGAGCTGTCCGGGTTTGCGGTCCAGCAGCGGCCCGATCTGGAGGATCTCGGCCGCGCGCGCCACGCGGCGGTCGATCTCCTCGCGCGGGACGCGGGCATTGCGCAGCCCGAAGGACAGATTCCCCCGCACCGTCATCTGCGGATAGAGCGCATAGCTCTGGAACACCATGCCGATGCCCCGCTCCGAGGGCTCGAGCCAGGTCACGTTGCGCCCCTTGATGAAGATCTGCCCGTCGGTCGGCTCCAGCAGCCCCGCGATGCAGTTGAGCAGCGTGGACTTGCCGCAACCCGAGGAGCCGAGCAGGACGAGGAATTCGCCTTCGGCAATATCCAGATCGAGATCCTGCAGCACGGTGACCGCCCCGAAGGCCAGACGCAGACCGCGGATCGAGACCGAGGGGGAGGAGGCAGCGGCAAGAGGGGGGATGGCAGCGGTTTCGGTCATGTCAGCCCTTCACGGCACCCGCGGCGATGCCGCGCACGAACAGCTTTCCGGAGGCGAAGTAGACGATCAGCGGCACAAGGCCCGTCAGCAGCGTTGCCGCCATGTTGACGTTGTATTCCTTCACCCCCTGCACGGAATTGACGATGTTGTTGAGCTGCACCGTCATCGGGTAGTTGGCCGGCGTCGTGTAGACCACGCCGAAGAGGAAGTCGTTCCAGATCCCCGTCACCTGGATGATGGCCGAGACGGTGAAGATCGGCAGGCTCATCGGCACGAGCACGCGCAGGAAGATGCCCCAGAAGCCCGCCCCATCCACACGCGCCGCCTTGAACAGCTCCTCCGGGATGGCGGCGAACCAGTTGCGGAACAAGAGCGTGTTGATCGGCATGCCGAAGATCGTGTGCACGATCACCAGCCCCCAGAGCGAGCCGTAAAGGCCGATCTCGCGCAGCAGGATCACGATCGGGTAGAGCATCACCTGATAGGGGATGAAGGCCCCGATCAGCAGGATGGCGAAGAAGGTCTCCGAGCCGCGGAAGCGCCACATCGACAGCGCATAGCCCGAGACCGAGGCCACCGCGATCGAGAGGGCCACGGACGGCACCAGGATGCGCACCGAGTTCCAGAAGCCGCGGGACAGCCCGTCGCAGTTCAGCCCCGTGCAGGCCTCGGCCCAGGCCTTCACCCAGGGCTCGAAGGTGATCTCCACCGGCGGGGCGAAGATGTTGCCCATGCGGATCTCGGGCATGCCCTTGAGCGAGGTCATCACCATCACCCAGAGGGGCAGCAGGTAGTAGATCGCGACGACGATCAGCGTCCCGTAGAGCATGATGTTGCCGCGGGACAGGATGCGCCGGGGGCGCGGGCCGCGCGGGCCGTCCATCAGGCCGGGGCGCAGGGGGGCGGGTTGGCGTCCAGCGCCGCCAGCCCCGCGACAGCGGAAGGATTAGCCACGCCGACGCCCTCCGAATTCGAGATAGGCCCAGGGGATGAGGATGATGACCACCGACAGCAGCATCATCGTCGAGGCGGCGAAGCCCTGCCCCAGATTCTGGGCGCCGAACATCGCATCCATCACGTATTTGGCCGGCACTTCCGAGGCTCCGCCCGGGCCGCCCTGCGTCATCGCCACCACCAGATCGTAGACCTTGACGATGCCCGAGGCGATCAGGACCAGCGCGGTGACGAAGACCGGCCGCATCATCGGGATGATGACATGGGTATAGGTCTTCCAGGTGGGGATGCCGTCCACCCGCGCGGCCTTCCAGATCTCGTCATCCACGCTGCGCAGCCCGGCCAGCATGATGCACATGACAAGTCCCGTGCCCTGCCAGAGGGCCGCGATCAGCAGGCCGTAGATGACCAGATCGCGATTGTAGAGCGGATCGAAGGTGAAGGAGGTCCAGCCCAGATCCCGCACCACGCCCTGGATGCCCAGCTCGGGGTTGAGCAGCCATTGCCAGACAAGGCCCGTCACCACGAAGGACAGCGCGAAGGGATAGAGGAAGATGGTGCGGAACACGTCCTCGCCGCGCACCTTGCGATCGAGCAGCGCCGCCAGCACGAAGCCGATGACCAGGCTGAAGATCAGCGACAGCACGCCGAACACGGCCAGGTTCTGGATCGCCACATACCATTTCGGCGTGGACCAGAGCCGGTCATACTGATCGAGCCCGACGAAATCGAGCCGGGGCAGCAGGCGGGAACTGGTGAAGGAATGCACCACCGTCCAGCCGGTGCAGCCGACGAAGATCACCGTCGCCGTCAGGATCATCGGCAATGTGGCGATCTTGGCCGACAGGTTGCGGAAGAGCCGCATCGGCCTGCGCAGAGGCGCCGCAGAGGCGCCGCGCACAGGGGAAGCGGCGGCCTGATCCGTCACGGCCATCGGAAACCTCCCTGATCGGGGATCCGGCCGGGCACGCCACCCGGCCGGATCCGGCAGACATCAGTCGGCGCTGGCGATGATCTCGGCAAAGCGCGCCTGGGCGTCGGCCGCGCTCATGTCGGTGGCCCAGAATTCGGAAATCAGGTCATTGAGCTGCTGCGTCGTGTCGGGCGTCAGCAGCATGTTCCCGTCAGGGATCGTGTTGCCCTGGGCGAGGATCTCGAGCCCCTTGCGCATGCAGTCGTTGGCCGCAGCGAGATCCACATCGCCGCGCACGGGCAGGCTGCCCTTGGCCAGGTTGAAGCTGACCTGCACCTCGGGCGAGAGCAGCATCGCCGCGAACTGCTTCTGGGCGGCCGTCACCTCGGGGTCGTCCTGACGGGGGAAGTAGAAGGCATCGCCCCCCGTGGAGATCAGCGCATTGACGCCCAGACCGGGCAGGCAGGTGTAGTCCTCGCCCGCCACCATGCCGGCCATGGCGAATTCGCCCTGCGCCCAGTCGCCCATGATCTGGGCCGCAGCCTCGCCGGTGATGACCATGTTGGTGGCCTGGTTCCAGTCCTGCACATTCGACCCGCGGGAGAGCTCGCGCGCGGCCGCGGCGGCCTCGAAGACGCGGGCGAATTCCGGCCCGGCCGCCACTTCGGCATTCTTGTCGCCATAGACGGCCATCCAGGCATCTCGCCCGGCCAGCGCCACGGCCATCACGCTGAAGGCCCCCTGCGACTGCCAGGACTGCCCACCCATGGCGAGCGGCACCTTGCCGGCGGCACGCACCTCGTCGGCGGTGTCCACGAACTCGTCCCAGTTGGTGGGAACGGGCAGGCCCAGCTCCTCGTAGACGGAGTTGTTGAGCCACATCCACTGCCAGGAATGGATGTTGATCGGCGCGCAGTAGATGCGCCCCTCATAGGTGCAGGCATCGAGCAGCGAGGGCGGATTGACGATGTCCCGCCAGCCCTGCTCCTCGGCCACGTCGGTCAGATCGAGCAGCAGGCCCGCCTGGATCATCTCCTCGGCCTGGCGGCCATGGTTGAACTGGAAGGCATCCATCGGGTCGCCGCCCAGGATGCGCGAGATCATGATCGGACGCGCCGTGTCGCCGCTGCCGGCGATGGCACCGTCCACCCAGGTGTTGCCGGTGGCCTCCCAGGCTTCGGCGATCTTGGCGACGGCATTGGCCTCTCCACCCGAGGTCCACCAGTGGGACACCTCGAAGTCGATGGCATGGGCGGCCGTAGCCGCGCAGAGGGCAGTCGCGCCCAGAAGGCTTGCAGTCAGTCTCACGATTCTCTCCTCCCCCGCTTTGATTTGCCTGCGGTTTTCTCTGGCGTCCGCCCTGCGACCGGGCTATAACGATTTAGAGCTATAACGATTCAGGCGCTGCGCGCAACAGATTTCTGGGGGGGGAGACATGCCGGGGACGGGCGGAATGCGGCACCCGCGCGGCCGACGCTCAAGACGCTTGCCCAGGCGACCGGACTGGCCGTCGCCACGGTCAGCCGGGCCCTGGCCGATGCCCCCGACCTGCGGCCCGACACCAAGGCGCTGGTGCGGCGCGTCGCCGCCGAGATGGGCTATGTCCCCAATCGCGCCGGCCTGCGGCTGCGCACCGGGCGCACGCAGGTCATCGCCCTGGTCATCGGGACCGAACAGAGCGTGATGAACAACACCGCCCAGCTCATCGTCTCGCTCGCTGCGGGGCTGCGCGGCACGCCCTATCATCTGAACATGACGCCCGTGCTGCGCGGCGAGGATCCGCTGCGCCCGATCCGCCACATCGTCGAGAACGGCCTGGCCGATGCGGTGATCTTCAACCAGACGCGCCCGCGCGATCCGCGCGTCGCCTGGCTGATGGAGCGAGGCTTTCCCTTCGCCACCCATGGGCGCACGATCTGGTCCGACCGCCATCCCTGGGCGGATTACGACAACGAGGCCTTCGGCGCGCTGGCCGTGCGCCGCCTTCTGGCCCGCGGGCGGAAGCGGATCGCCCTGCTGGCCCCGCCGCTCGAACAGACCTATGCCCGCGCCTTCGTCAGGGGCGCCACCGCTGCCGCCGAGGCTGCAGCGGCCGCCGATCCGGGCATCAGCCTGCGCCTGCTGCGCGGGATCACCTCCGACAGTCCCGGCGCCGAGGTGCAGGCCGCTCTCGAGCGGGCCTTCGCGCGGGGGGCGGACGGCCTCGTCTCCGCCTCGTCGGCCGGGGGCATGGCCGCGGTCGCCGCGCTCGAGGCGCGCGGCCTGCTGCTGGGGCGCGATGCCGATATCGTCGCCAAGGAAGCCATCCCCTTCCTGTCCCTGTTCCGCCGCGACCTCATCGTGCTGCGCGAGGATGTCGAACGGGCGGGAACGGTGCTGGCCCGCGCGGCGATCCGTGCCATAACAGAGCCCGATGCGCCGCCGCTCCAGGATCTCGAGGTTCCGGCGGACGATGAGCTGCAAGACCAAGGAGAGCCCCGCACATGACGACGCAGATCAAGGGACCGGCCATCTTCCTGGCCCAGTTCGCCGGGGATGCCGCCCCCTATGACAGCCTGAAGGGAATGGCCGGATGGGCGGCCTCGCTGGGCTACAAGGGTGTCCAGATCCCGACCTGGGACCGCCGCCTGTTCGACCTCGACCGCGCTGCCGAAAGCCAGGACTACTGCGACGAGGTGCTGGGCCTCTGCCGCGAGGCCGGGGTCGAGGTGACCGAGCTCTCGACCCATCTCCAGGGCCAGCTCGTGGCCGTCAACCCCGCCTATGACCGCGCCTTTGACGCCTTTGCCCCCGCCGCCGTCCATGGCAATCCGAAGGCCCGGCAGGACTGGGCGACCGATCAGGTGACCAAGGCCGCGCAGGCCTCGCGACGGATGGGGCTCGACCGCCATGTGGGCTTCTCCGGCGCGCTGGCCTGGCCCTATCTCTATCCCTGGCCGCAGCGCCCCGAGGGCCTGATCGACGAGGCCTTCGCCGAGCTCGGGCGCCGCTGGACGCCGATCCTCGACGCCTTTGCCGAGGCGGGGGTCAGCTACGGCTATGAGCTGCATCCGGGCGAGGATCTCTTCGACGGGGCCACCTTCGAGATGTTCCTCGATGCCGTGGGCGGCCATGTCGCCGCGACGATCAACTACGATCCGTCGCATTTCGTGCTGCAGGCCCTGGATTACCTGGCCTTCATCGACATCTACCACGAGCGGATCACCTCCTTCCATGTCAAGGACGCCGAGCTGAACCCGGACGGACGGCAGGGCGTCTATTCGGGCTATCAGCCCTGGGTCCGGCGCGCCGGCCGCTTCCGCTCGCTGGGGGACGGGCAGGTGGATTTCGGGGCAGTCTTCTCGAAGCTCACGCAATACGGCTATGACGGTTGGGCGGTGCTCGAATGGGAATGCTGCCTCAAATCGCCCGAACAGGGTGCGGCCGAAGGCGCCCCCTTCATCGAATCGCATCTGATCGAACGGGCGAAGCGGGCCTTCGACGATTTCGCAGCCGGCCAGCGCGACGAGGCCGCGATCCGCGCCATGCTCGGCCTGTGAGATGACCGGGGGGACGCCGCGGCAGGAGCACTGGGACCGGATCCACCGGCAACGGGCCGCGGAGAGCACGAGCTGGTATCAGGCCCGGCCCGAGGCGTCGCTGCGCGCGCTCGACCATCTCGGGGCGGGGCCGGGCGATTCGCTCATCGATGCGGGCGGGGGCGGGCCAGGCTGGTGGATGTCCTTCTCGAACGGGGGCTGGACGGATCTGGCGGTGCTCGACATCGCCCCCCTCGGCGCTGGAGGAGGCGCGCAGGCGACTCGGCCCCCGGGCGGCGGGGCTGCGCTGGATCGCCGCCGATGTGACGCGCTGGCAGCCCGACCGCATCTGGACGATCTGGCATGATCGTGCGCTGTTCCACTTCCTCACCGCGCCGGAGGATCGCGCCGCCTATCGCCGGGCCATGACGGACGCCACCGGACCGGGATCCGGCATCATCCTCGCCACCTTCGCCCCGGAGGGACCGGAGCGCTGCAGCGGTCTGCCCGTGCAGCGCTGGGACGCGGACGGTCTGGCGTGCGAGCTCGGCCCCCTCTGGTCGCTGCAGGCCGCCTGGCGGGAAGGGCACCGCAGCCCCTCAGGCGCCATGCAGATCTTCCAGTGGGCGGTCTTCCGACGCGCAGGCGGCTGTGCCCTGCCTCCAGGCACCTTCAACCCGGCCGGTCCGGCCGGAACGACATCGTGACCATCATCCGAAAACCCAGACCGAAGGGAGAGCAACGCATGGCAAGACGGCTCAGGCTCGGCATGGTCGGCGGGGGCGGGGGGCCTTCATCGGCGCCGTCCACCGCATCGCCAGCCGCATCGACGACCGCTGGGAAGTGGTCGCGGGGGCCCTGTCCTCGGACCCCGAACGCGCCCGCGCTTCGGCCGCCGATCTGGGCATCGCGCCCGACCGCGCCTATGCCTCCTGGGAAGAGATGGCCCGCGCCGAGGCCGCGCGCGAGGACGGCATCGATGCGGTCGCCATCGTCACCCCCAACCACATGCATGCCGGTCCCGCCATCGCCTTCCTGAAGGCGGGCATCCATGTCATCTGCGACAAGCCCCTGGCCGCCACATCCGATCAGGCCGACGCCATCGCCGCCGCCGCCCGCGAGGCCTCGGCTCGCTTCGTTCTCACCCACAACTACACGGGCTATCCGCTGATCCGGCAGGCCCGGGCGATGATCGCCGCGGGCGAGCTGGGCGAAATCCGCCTCGTGCAGGCCGAATATGCTCAGGACTGGCTGACCGAAAGCGTCGAGGCCACGGGCAACAAGCAGGCCGCCTGGCGCACCGATCCCGCCCAGGCGGGCGCCGGCGCGCTGGGCGATATCGGCACCCATGCCTTCAACCTGCTGTCCTTCGTCACCGGCCTGCGGACAGAGGCCCTGCTTGCCGACCTGCAGAGCTTCGGTCCGGGGCGGCGCGTGGACGACAACGCCCATGTGCTGCTGCGTCTCGAGAGGGGGGCGCGGGGGATGCTGTGGGCCTCGCAGGTGGCGCCGGGCAACGAGAACGGCCTGCGCCTGCGCGTCTATGGCACGAAGGGGGGCCTCGAATGGGGCCAGGAGAACCCGAATGTCATGACCTTCGCCCCCTTCGGAGAGCCGAAGCGCATCCTGACGCGCGGAGGGGCGGGGCTCGGCGGCAGCTCCGCGCAGTTCACCCGCATCCCCCCCGGCCATCCCGAAGGCTATCTCGAGGCCTTTGCCACCCTCTATGCCGATGCCGCCGACCTGATCGCGGGGACGGGGGACGGGGCGCTTCTGCCGGGAATCGCCGACGGCCTTGATGGCATGTGGTTCATCTCGGCCTGTCAGCGATCCTCGGCCGCCGGAGGTCAGTGGGTGACGCGCTAGGGCCGGGCCCGCGCCGGAGCGCCCCCCGGATCGGCCCTCCGCAGGCTGTTCGCCGTCCCCCTCCGGCGCGGGCGGCGATCCGCATGCCTGCCGGATCCGCACCCCGGGGGGGCGCATCCCGTCAGCCGATCCGCCGCCCTCCGGCATCGAAGAGATGCATGTCGGCCGGATCGAAGGCGAGGCGGAGCCGCTGGCCGCGCGTCACGGCAGGTTGCCCGTCGATCACCGCGACCAGGGGCTCGCCGCTGTCGGTGATGCCATGCAGCACGGTTTCGGCGCCCAGCGCCTCGACCAGCCGCAGCTCGGCCGGGATTCCGGCTTCATCCGGGCCCGCCGGGTGCAGGTGCTGCGGCCGGATGCCCAGGACGACAGGCCCGTCGGCCGGGACCGGCAGATCGATCCCCCCGGGCAGAACCGCGCGCCCGCCCCGCGCCTCTGTCCGGAACAGGTTCATCGCCGGAGAGCCGATGAACCCGGCCACGAAGAGATTGGCCGGGCGATTGTAGAGATTCAGCGGCGTATCGACCTGTTCGATCCGGCCCCTGCGCAGGACGACGATGCGGTCGGCCAGCGTCATCGCCTCGATCTGATCATGGGTGACATAGATCATCGTCGCCCCCAGCCTGTCATGCAGGGCTGCCAGTTCCGCGCGCATCGTGCCGCGCAATTCCGCATCGAGATTCGACAGCGGTTCATCAAGCAGGAAGGCCGTGGGGTTGCGCACGATCGCCCGCCCGATGGCCACCCTCTGGCGCTGGCCGCCCGAGAGCTGGGCCGGCCGGCGCTCCAGCAGATCCCCGATCGCGAGCATCCGCGCCGCCTCGGCGACCCGCGCGGCGATCTCGGCCTTCGGCATGCGGAGATTCTCGAGCCCGAAGGACAGGTTCTGCCGCACCGTCATGTGGGGATAGAGGGCATAGGACTGGAACACCATCGCCAGGCCCCGGTCGGCCGCCCCCAGGCGCGTCACGTCGCGCCCGTCGATCTCGATGAGGCCCGAGCTCGGCCGTTCGAGCCCGGCAATCAGCCGCAGGAGCGTGGATTTGCCGCAGCCCGAGGGGCCGACGAAGACGACCAGCTCGCCGTTGGCGATCTCGAGATCGATGCCATGGATGACCTCGATGCCGCCGAAGCTCTTGCAGATGCCGCGCAAGGCGATGCTGCCCATCGGCGCCCCCTATTTGAGACCGGCACCGGCGATGCCGGTGGTGATGAAGCGTTGCAGGAGGATGAAGACCAGGACCACCGGGATCATGGTGACGACGGTCATCGCCAGGATGTAATGCCACTGCACATTCAGCTCGCCCGCATAGGAGTTCAGCCCGACCTGCAGGGTATAGAGCTCGCGCCGGGTGAGTACGATCAGCGGCCAGAGGAAGTCGTTCCAGCGCCAGACGACGGAGAAGATCGCCAGCACCGCCAGAGCCGGGGCTGAAAGCGGCAGGACGATGCGCCAGTAGATCTGCCATTCGCTGGCATGGTCCATCCGCGCCGCCTCGATCAGCTCGTCCGGGATGGTGAGCATGTATTGCCGAAGCAGGAAGACACCGGTCGGCGTGGCGATGGTGGGCAGGATGACCCCCCAGAGGCTGTCGAGCAGCCCCACCCGGCTGACCACCGAATAGAGCGGCACGAGGATGACCGAGAGGGGCACCATCAGCGTGCCGACGATCACCAGCATCACCGCATCGCGCCCGCGGAAACGGTATTTCGACAGGGCGAAGGCGGCCATGGAATTGGTCAGCAGGGTCAGAAGCGTAGCCGTCACGGTGACGAAGACGGAATTGCGCAGATAGGTGAAGAAATCGAAATGGAGGAACGGATCGGTATAGTTCGCCGTGGCGAGACCGATCTCCCGCAGGGGGGCACGCTGGGATATGGGCACACTGATGCGCAGGGCAGGATCGGCCGGATCGACCATCTGGGCATTGGCGCCCAGGCGGCGGATCTGGGCCAGGATGCGCGTCTCGCCCCCCGGCAGGGTAACGGTGTAGAGCGGCAGGGGCGTGTCGAAGCCCTCGACTTCGGCGACCCGCTGCACATAGGGCAGGAGCGTGGGAGGAAACTCGGCCAGTTGCGCCGGATCCTTGAAGGAGGACGACAGGAGCCAGAGTGCCGGTCCCAGCATCAGGATGGTGCCGCCGATCAGCCAGATCCAGCTGGCGACATCGGTCCAGTGCCACCGGCCGCCATGGCCCCGTCGCCGGGTGATGAAGGTTTTCAGGCCGGTCATCGCTGCCGCATCCGTTCGGCCCGGCGCGACAGCGCCAGCTGGATGAGCGTCAGCACGACCAGAAGCCCCCCCATCAGGATCGAGGCCGCGGCTGCCAGGCCGGGATTGCGCAGGAACGAGGCGAAGCCGACTTCGTAGATGTATTGTGTCATGAACATCGTCGCGGTGCCCGGTCCCCCGCCGGTGAGCACATAGGCCTCGTCGAAGATCTGCACCGCGCGGATCAGCGCCAGGACCAGGACGACGGCGAGATTCGGCCCCAGCAGCGGCAGGGTGATGCGCCAGAACACGCGGGAAGGCGGGGTCGCATCCATTTCGGCGGCCTCATAGAGGTCCCGCGGGATGGCCTGCAGACCGGCCAGCAGGATCAGGGTGTAGAAGCCCATATGCGCCCAGGTGCTGACCCCGACGGCCGCCGCGAAGGCCCAGAAGCGGTCATTGAGCCAGATCACCGGATCCCCGCCCAGGCGGACGACGATCAGGTTGAGAAGCCCCTCGCGCTGGAGGATCCAGCGCCAGATCAGCCCCACCACCACCGGCGACAGCAGGACCGGAAAGAAGAACACGGCGCGCCACAATCCCCGCCCCGCGATCCGGCGGTTGAGGATCAGCGCCGTGATCATCGACACCGTGACCATGAGCGCCACCTGGGAGAGGACGAAGCGGGCCGTGTTGTGCACGGCGCGCCAGAACTGGTCCTCGCGGCAGGTCATCGGCTGGAGATGGTTCTGGCAGTCCAGCAGCCTTTCGTATTGCTGCATGCCCACCCAGGGGCGCTGTTCCAGCAGGATCTCGGCCCCGCCGGTGAAGGAATAGAGGAGGTTGAGCACCAGGGGGACGATCACGAAGATCCCGAAGATCGTCATGTTCGGGATCAGGAAGACGGCAATCATGCCGGCATGGCCGGTCCGGCGCTGCCACAGGGCGAGCACCGGTTCGAGAACCCGGGCTGCCAGGACAAATGGCAGCATGGCCATTTGTCCCAGTCGGGTCGCGATCCCCTTCATGCCTCAGCGCGCCGCGGCGACCTGATCGGCAATGTCGCGATCGATCAGCTCCCGCGCCTGATCGAGGCTCAGCTCGCCGGCCATCACCTGGCTGATCCGCGTGACCAGGGCTCCATAATAGGTGTTGGCCCATTGCCAGGCCGGCAGGGCATTGGCGGCCGGCAGGGTTTCCCGCGATGCCTGCACGAAGCGTTCCAGCGCCGGGGGAACATTCGGATCCTCAGACCGGAAGGCGAGATCGCCGGCCGCCACGATCCCGGCATGGGCCGGAAGGAACAGCGTGCGTTCCGAGAATTCGCGCACGACGGGTTCGGAGGCCAGATAATCCATGACCCGCGCGACGGCCTCGGGGTGCTGGGTATAGCGGATCGCCACCAGTCCTGCCCCGCCCGGCATGCCGGAACAGCCCACCGTGCCGCAGGGCGAGCCGATCGCGGCCCAGTCGAAGGCATCGCCGATCTTGGCCGACAGGTTCGCGACCTGCCAGGAGCCGGAATAGTAGAAGGGGATCGTCCCGTTGGCGAAGTCGTCGGCGGCGGCCCGATAGGTGGTGCCCGCGGCCGAGACCCAGGTATCGGGCAGCATCAGCCCCTGCCCCGTCCACTCCACCAGACGGGAGACAAAGGCCATGGTGCCTTCGTCCACCGGGGCGGGCAGCCCGTCAGGGCCGATGTAGTTTGCCCCGTAGGAGAGATTCGGACCGGTGATGCGATGTCCCGAGCGGTCGATGGCAAAGGCCGCAGGCAGGCCCTGGCTTTCCATCACCTGCCGGCTGGCCTCGATCCACTCATCCCAGGTGGCCTCGGGACCGGGCAAGGCGACACCGGCCTGTTCGAAGAGCGTCAGGTTGACGAAGCCGCCGGTCATGGTGAGCTGGGTCATGAAGCCCGTGATGGCGTCCGAGCCATCCTCGCGCATCCAGTCGAGCCGGTCGCCGAAATTGGCTTCCCAGTAGGCCGGATCGGCCAGATAGGGCCGCATGTCGAGCCAGTGTTCCGCCTGCGCCTTGAGATTGGTGACCCGCGCGATGTCCGGCCCCGTGCCGGACGCCAGCTGGACCGGCAGCTGTTCCTGGATCACCTGAAAGGCGACATTCTCGAGAATCACGTCGATATCGGGGTTCGCGGCCTCGAAGCGGTCCAGCAGCTCGCTGATGACTTCGCCTTCGTTGCCGTCGGAATACCACAGGATCCGCACCGGCACCGGCTCCGCCTGCGCAGAGGCCGCCGCCAGAACAAGGGCCGAAAGCCCGAGCCATAGCCTTTTCATCCGACATCCTCCCTGATGTCCTGCCCGCCTTTCAGGGCGCCACGCGGCAGGACGATGCGCGTGCCCCGCACCGTTGTCTCCTCGGGGTCGAGCCTGCGCCCCTCGGCGCTGATGCATCCGTCAGGATGCATCGCGACCGGTCCGTAATCGGGATCCTCGATGAGGATGGTGCCATCCGGCCCCTCGCGCGGGACCAGCGCGCCGAAGCGCGCGGCAAAGGCGGTCCCGTCACCATGCAGCGCCCGGCTACCCAGGCGGACAAGCCACCAGCCCTCGCGCCCGGCAAGGCGCAGTTCCTGACCGGCGGTCGGCCCCTGCTCGAGCAGCATGAGCGGCCCCGAAGCGCGAAGCATCAGATGGGCCTGGCCGGCCTCGGCCCAGGGCAGTCTGCCCTCCAGCCGCACGGCATCGAAATGCGCAACCGGGAACCATGCATGGGTGAAATCGGGCTGCGGCGCGACCCCCGCAAAGCGCAGCAGCGCGAGGTCGCGATACTGCTGCACGCGCGGGATGCTGGCCGAACCGCCCCAGTAGGAGGGCCGTCCATAGCCGCAGTGAACCACCTCGCCGGGATGGTTGATCCAGACCTGCGCCGCCGGATCATCCCCGAGCCGGGCATGGAGCAGCGTTTCCTGATAGCCCCATTCGCCCCAGCGATAGGCCATGGCCGAGCCCATCGCGTGATCGGCGGTCTTGTGATGGTAGAGACGGGCAAAGCGCCCCTGACCCTGGGCAAAGCGCCATTCCTGCGCGGTCTCACCCGTCCAGACAGCGCGATCGCGCAGATCGGGCAGGGACAGGCCATGATCGCGCAGGCAGAGCGCCAGTTGCGGCGTGGCATGGAAGCGCGCGCCGAAGCTGCCGGTGCCCCACAGAAGCCGGCCGATGGCGGACAGCTCCAGCGTGCTCGTGCCGCGCAGCGTGTGTTCGTAGCTCCGTCCCTGGGCGGCGGTCAGCACGCCGCGATGGGCGGAATTGGCGACCAGTTCGATGAGCCGCGCGATGCCCCGGGCTGCGCGCGCGCGCAGCCCCGCATCGGGGGAGAGCGCGAAGATCGCCGTCAGGCCCTTGAGGTCGATCGGGAAATAGGGGGCCGAATTGAATTCGGCCATTTCCCAGGCCTCGAAATGATCGAACCATATCCCGAGCCTTTCGGCCCCGATCCGGGCCTGTTCGTGCCCCTTGCGGCCCGAACGGCGGAAGGTGGCCTCCGGCAGGAGCGTGCCGGCCAGATGGGCGGCAGTGTGAAACAGCAGGGCGTGGTTTTCCGAGAAATACCACTGCACGTCGTTCCCCGGCTCGTCCATCCAGTAGCGGTAGCCGAGGATGGTGCGGTCGATGCGGGTGCAGAGATCCTCTCCCAGAAGCGCCGGCCAGCGCATGCGCGACCAGATCAGCGGCACCAGCGCAAAATCGGCGCAGTCCCAGCAGGCATCGATGTGTTCCAGGGCTGCGGCGATCATCGCGCGGGTGCGGGCGCCCTGATCGCCCCGCGCCAGGCGTGCCAGCGCGGTGACGGTGTCCGCCTCGCCCCCCTCGGCGACGGCCTGCAGCGCCTCGGCGATGCGGGCCTCCGCCGTGGCGGGGGCCGGCCCCTGTCGGCGGGCATGCGCAATCTCGGTTCCGAAGACCCGGCTGGCCGAGAAGCCCGGCACACTCAGGGCAAGCTCCACATGACGGAAGTCGGCGGGGAGGTCATCCGCATGGCCGATGTCGAGGCGCGTCGCCCCGGGCGACAGACAGCGGCGGATCGGCGGATGGGGGATCGTGCGACATGAAATCCCCCACGATCCGGATCTCGGCCTCCGCCTCGATCCCGAGCGGCCGCGGCAGATGCAGCGCGACCGCCATGCCGTCATATGTGGCACGGGGAAAATGCAGCGTCTCGAGTGCCGTCTCGATGGCGGCCGCCTGTTCGGGAGCGCAGTCGATCGCGATCGCCTGTCGGGCGGCGGGGCCGTCCAGATAATCGAGCTGGACGAGGAAGCGCGTGTCGCGTTCGGCCAGATCGTCGAAGAAAATCTCGATGCGGTTCTCGCCGGCCGCCAGCAGGACATCGGCTTCGGTCGAGGTCTCGAGGTTGCGCAGATAGCGGGCGTTCCAGACGACCTCGGTCCCGTTCACGCGCAGGATCGCCCCTCCGCATGTGGTCAGGCGCAACCGCGCCGGGCCGGCGGCCTCGGTGCAGATCAGCGTCTCGGCCCGCGCCGCGATGCGCGTGGGGCGGAACCAGAAGCCCGAAAGATCGAGCCGGGGCGACCCGAAGCCGAGCCAGACCCGCCCGGCCGGACCGGTCTCGCGCTCCTCGGGGCGGCGATCGCGGAAGCGCGCGGCGAACTCGGTCCGGCAGGGATATTCGTGGGGGATGTAGTTCTTCTCCTTCGTGAGGAAGAAGAAGGGATCCATTTCCCCCTGCATCGGGCGGTCCTGCACATCGAAGGGTTCGTCGACCACGGTCGAATGCCGCCACAAGGTGACAGCCTCGCCCGCAGAGAGGGGGCGCGCGTGGCGGCTCATCGCAGGTTCTCCACCGGCACCGGGTCCACATCCTGATAGACCTGATTCTCGCCGGTCATGCCCCAGACAAAGGCGTAGGGGCCGGTGCCCGCGCCCATGTGGATCGACCAGGCGGGCGACAGCACCGCATCCCCCGAACCCACCACCAGATGGCGGGTGTTGTCGGGGCGCCCCATCAGATGGATCACCCGATCCTGCGGGGCCATGTCGAAATAGAGATAGGCTTCCATCCGCCGCTCATGCAGATGCGGGGGCATGGTGTTCCAGACGCTGCCCGGCTCGAGATCGGTGATGCCCATCAGGAGCAGGCAGGAGGGCGCCACCTCGGGATGGATGTACATGCGCAAGGTGCGCAGATTGGCGCGGGCCGCCTCGCCGAAGCGCACGGCCTTGGCCTGATCCCGGGTGATCAGGCGGTGGGGGTAGCTCATGCCTGCGGGCACGGAATTGAGATAGAACAGGGCAGGATTCCGGGGATCCTGCGAAGCCAGTTCCACCTGCCGCGCGCCCCGTCCGACATAGAGGACATCGCGCGGGGCGAGGTCGAAGCGCTGCCCGTCCACCGTGACGCGGCCTGCCGCCCGGCCCAGATTGGCGATGCCCCCTTCGCGCGCGTCGAACAGATGCGCCGTGCCGACAGGGGCGCCGTCGCCGATGCCGATGGCCTGCCCGGTCGGCACGATGCCACCCAGCACCATCCGGTCGAGATGGGTATAGGTCATGCGCGCCTCGCCGTGAGCCAGGATCGACTCGACGAGATATTCGGCCCGCAGATCGGCCGTGGTCATCCGGTCGATAGCGGCGGGCGAAGCGCCATGGCGGGTCGTCCATGTGATCATGCGGCCAATCCTTCGGTCAGGCACAAGATCGCCAGCGCCTGGCCATAGCCGGTGGGCTGGATCGGGATGTCGCGGTAGAATTGCAGATCATGGCCCATGCGGGTGCCGTAGCTGACCCCGCCGACCACGCCATCGGGGCCGATCTGCGAAAGGACATAGGCCAGACCGCGCTGTCCGGCCCGTGCCGCCGCGGCCCCGGCACGACCCGTGCGGGCCGCCCTCATCAGACCATAGGCGATACCGGCAGTGGCCGATGTTTCCTTGTAGCTGGCGGGATCGTCGAGCAGGGTGCGCCAGGCGCCGTCCTCGCATTGCAGCGGCAGGAGGGCGTCGATCTGCGCGGCAAGCAGCCCGTCGAGATACCGACCCACTGCCGGATCGAGGGTGCAGAGTCCCGGCAGATCGGCCAGCCCCGCGGTGATCCAGGCATTGCCGCGCGCCCAGCGGGCACGGGCGAAATTGTCGCGGCGCGAGAAGCTCCAGCCGTGGAACCAGAGGCCGCTGACGGGGTCGGCCAGGAAGCGCGCATGGACGAGAAACTGATGCTGGGCCTCATCCACCAGCACGCGCTGGCCGCTGGCCTCGCCATAGGCGGCCAGGAAGAGCGCTACCATGAACAGGGTGTCGTCCCAGAGCTCACCTTCGTTCACCCGGTCCGAGACATCGTGCTGGAAGCCGCCTTCGGGGGTGCGGGGCGCCTCGTCCATCAGTCGCTCGGCCCAGTCCTGCAGCATGGACCGCCAGCGCGGATCGCGGGTGCGCGCCCACAGCAGGGTCAGGGCCAGCATCGGCGCGGTGGTGTTGACATTCAGCGGAGGCAGGCCGCGGGCCCGATGGGCCTCATACCAGTCCTCGAGCAGGCGGCGCAGCCTGTCATCGCCGTTCTCCTGCCACAGCCGCACCAGGCCATAGAGGCCCACGCCCTGCGGCCATTCCCAGGCATGGAAGCTGATATAATCGCCCCGGCTCCCATCGAGATTGGGCTCTTCGAAGCGCCCCTCGTCGCGCAGCGCGGTCAGGCCGGCGACCAGCCGGTCAAGGGTGGCACGCAGATGCGAGTCTTCGGTCATTGCATTCTCCTTGCGTTATCGTTACGAATTGACGTATTTCTTGCAATGACTGAAAATTTTTTGCAGAGACTGGGCCGAGGGGCCGATGACAAGCAGACGCGTCCGGATGGAAGACCTGGCCGAGCATTGCCGCGTGTCGGTCGCCACCGTCAGCCGGGTGCTGGCCGATCAGCCCGGCGTTCGCCCCGAGCTGCGTCGGCGCGTGCGCGAGGCCGCCGCCGCCCTGGGCTATGCGCTGCCGCTCACCCTGGCCGGGCGCCGTGCCATCCTGCTGGCCAGTCGCCCGGCGCTGATCGATGCCGCACGTAGCCAGTTCACCCTTCATGTGCTCAAGGGCATGCGCGAGCGGGCCGCCGCGCTGGGCATGACGCTCGAGATGCGCCCCATCGACCAGCCCTTTGTCGACAGTTTCCGGCCGGAGGAGGATGCCGCGGGCTATCTGCTGTTGACCCCCGAATCCGATGCCCAGATCGATGCGGCAGCCCGTCAGGATCGGCCGGTGATCCTGGTCAATGCCGACGATCCGCTGATGCGCCTGTCCTCTGTCGCGCCCTGCAACCGCACCGCGGCAGCACTGGCCACGGAAAGGCTGATCACGCTGGGCCATCGGCGCATCCTGTTCCTGACCCGTCCGGGCCGACGCACCATTGCACGTCGGCAGGAAGGCTGGGCCGAACGTCTGGCTGCACAGGGACTGGCCGCCGATCTGATCGAGGCGGTGGACGACTGGCACCCGGATCAGGCTGCCGCGGCCCTCAAGGCCCGCCTGGCACGCGGCCCCCGCGATTTCACCGCCATCCTGGCCGCCGGCGACAGCCTGGCCATCGGCGCCCTGGTGGCCCTTGCCGAACTGGGCATCCGGGTTCCCGGAGAGGTCAGCGTCATGGGCTTCGACGGTCTGCCGCAATGCGAGCTGCAGTCCCCGCCGCTCAGCGCCGTCGAGATCCCGATGCGGGCCATCGGCGCGGCCGCACTCGACCTGCTGCGCGAGGTGCTGACCCATCCCGAGGCGCCTCCGCGCCGTGCCGAACTGGCCTGCCGGATCGTCGAGCGCGGCTCGACAGGCCCGGCCCCTTCGGAGCAGGACCCATGACCCACCCCTTCCGACTGGATGGCAGGACCGCGCTGGTCACCGGCGCCAATGCCGGGATCGGCCAGGCCATCGCCCTGGCCCTCGGACGGGCCGGGGCACGGGTGATCGCCGCCTCGCGCCGCCCTGCGACCGAAACCCTGACCGCCCTGGGCCCACAGGGCGAGGCCCTGATGCTGGATCTGTCCGACCCCCTGGCGGCGCGCGACATCTTTGCCGGGCGCCGCGTGGACATCCTGGTCAACAATGCCGGCATCATCCGCCGTGCCGACAGCCTCGACGTCACGGAACAGGACTGGGACGAGGTCATGGATGTGAACCTCAAGGCGGTGTTCTTCACAACGCAGGCCTTTGCCCGCGCGGTGCTGGCGCGCGGAGGCCGGGGCAAGGTGATCAACATCGCCTCGCTCCTGTCCTTTCAGGGGGGCATCCGGGTGGCCAGCTACACCGCCGCCAAGCACGGGGTCGCCGGCCTGACCCGGATCCTGGCCAATGAATGGGCCGGTCGCGGCATCAATGTGAATGCCATCGCCCCCGGCTATATCGAGACAGCCAACACCGCCGCCCTCCGCGCCGATCCCGAACGCAATGCCGCGATCCTGGCGCGCATCCCGGCCGGGCGCTGGGGACGCCCCGAGGACATCGCCGAAACGGCCGTGTTCCTGGCGGCACCAGCCTCGAACTACATCCATGGCGCGGTGCTGAATGTCGATGGCGGCTGGCTGGCCCGCTGACCCGGACGCCCAGCCCCTTCGCCCCGCATTGGACCGTCGGCCCGGACAGGACCCCCATGACCGGCCCCGTCGGCACCCTGCGGCACGGAAGGTCGATCACTCGGCTGTCCGCTCCCTGTCGGTGATCACCGGCACATGGCGCAGCCAGGCGGCATAGTCCCCCCCCGTCGTGGCCCGACGATGGAGATCACGCAGCGCGCCCAGCGGATCGTCGGGATGGAAATCGATGCGCAGCGTGAGCGGCGGCTGCTCGGGGCTCAGGACGAGCAGGGCGGCCGACTGCACACCCCGTTGATCGCCTCCCGCCTCCGCGGCGGCCTCGAGCGCCCGCATGAGACGGTCATCGAGGGATCCGCGCGTGCTGCAGAACCCTTCCACGAGCGCTGACAGCACGCCCTCATCCGTCAGCAGGTTGCCCGCGGCGACACCACCGTCAAAGATGACATGACCCCTGAACGCGCCGTTTCTCGCACCGGTGAAGGCAGCCCCTTCGCCAGCGTCCGACAGCGCCGCGAGCTGGCGCCAGTCGCGCCCGCGATCCGCACGCACGATCCTTTCGATCGCCGTCCGGGGAGACAGACCCTCGCGCATCAGATGCAGCACATCCTCGCCCCAGAACGTGGAGGGGGCCGCACCCTGGCTCGCGGACATTCCCGCCCCGAGCGCGCCTCTCAGCACCCAACCGCCCACGCACAGGCTTCCTGTCGCGGCCGCGCCCCCGATGGATCCCGTCTGCGCGTCATGGGCGAGAATGGAAAAGGTCATCTCGCACCTCCTTGCCCAGAATTATCATGATAAATTGACGCACACAATTTATCATGATAAATTGACCCCAAAGGCATCGCGCTCCACCGGGCACCACCGAGCGCCCATCCCCAAGGATGCCCAACAGGGAGACCGTGACCGATGAGCTTTCGCCATCCGACGCGCCGAGGCTTTCTGGCCTCGGGCATGAGCAGCCTGGCCGCCCTTGCCGTGACGGGGTCAGTTCCGGGTCGGGCCCAGGCCGCAACGCCGCCGGGGGTTCTGGTGGTCGGGCAGATCGCCGAGCCCAAGGCCCTTGACCCGGCGGCCGTCACGGCGGTCAACGACTTCCGTATCCTCGTCAATCTCTATGAGGGGCTGACCCGCTACCGGCCGGGCACGCTCGAAGTGGCACCCGGTCTCGCCAGCGACTGGACCATCAGCGACGACGGCACCGTCTATACCTTCACCCTGCGCGAGAATGTGCGCTTTCATGACGGCACGCCCTTCGATGCCGAGGCGGTGAAGTTCAACTTCGACCGCATGCTCGATGAAACCCACCCCTACCATGACACCGGCCCGTTTCCGCTGGCCTTCTTCTTCGGCTCGGTCGCACGGATCGAAGCGCTCGATCCGCACAGCGTGCGCTTCACGCTGAAGGAGCCCTACGCGCCCTTCCTGTCGAACCTCGCCTATCCCACCGGTCTGCTCGTCTCGCCCCAGGCCGTGAGGCAGCACGGCCATGAGTTCGGCCGCAACCCGGTCGGCACCGGGCCGTTCCGCTTTGTCGAATGGCGCTCCAACGAGGCGGTGGTGATCGAGCGCAACCCCGACTACTGGGGCGAGAAGGCTGCAACCGAGGCGGTGATCTTCCGTCCCATCACCGATGCCAACACCCGTGTCGCCGAGATGCTGGCCGGCGGCATCGACCTGATGGTTGAGGTGCCCCCCGCCTCGCTGGCACAGTTCCGGGACGGACGCTTCTCGATCGTCGAGCAGGCCGGCCCGCATCTGTGGTTCCTGATCCTGAACTGCAAGGAAGGCCCCTTTGCCGACAAGCGCGTGCGCCAGGCGGCCAATTACGCAATCAACAAGGAGGCGATCGCCAACGACGTGCTCGAGGGCACGGCCACGGTGGCCGCCGGCCCCATCCCGCCGGCCTTCAACTGGGCCCATGACGACACGCTGGAGCCCTACCCCTACGATCCAGAGAGGGCTCGGGCGCTGATCGAAGAGGCGGGGGCGGTGGGCGCCAGGCTTGTCTTCTACGTCACCGAAGGCGGCTCGGGCATGCTCGACCCGCTGCCGATGGGCACTGCCATTCAGGCCGATCTCGAGGCGGTCGGCTTCGACGTGGAGATCCGGACCTTCGAATGGAACACCTTCCTCGCACAGGTGAACCCCGGCCTCGCGGGCAAGGCGGACATGGCCGAAATGGCGTGGATGACCAACGACCCCGACACCCTGCCCTATCTGGCCCTGCGCACCGAGGCCTGGCCCGACACGGGCGGCTTCAACTCGGGCTACTACTCCAACCCGACGGTGGACGCGCTGCTGGAACAGGCGCGCACCTCCACCGATCAGGCCGAGCGCGCACAGCTCTACAGGGAGATGCAGGCCATCGTGCATGACGATGCGCCATGGGTCTTCGTCGCCAACTGGAAGCAGAATGCCGTCACCAGCGACAGGGTGAAGAACTTCCGGCTCGAACCCTCCTTCCTGCTGCATCTTGCATCGGTGGTGAAGGATTGACGGGGAGGCGCTGAGGCGGCCGCCCCCGACCCGCGCCTCCGGAGGCGGTCACCAGCCCCCACTTGCAGGTCATCGGAACATGGGCGGCTACATCCTCAGGAGACTGATCGCGGCGGTGCCGGTGCTGCTTGGCATCACTGTGATCGTCTTTCTTGTCATGTCGCTCATCCCGGGCGACCCGGCCACAGCCATTCTCGGCGCCTATGCCACGCCGGAGAACGTGGAGAAGCTCAACCGCGATCTCGGCCTCGACCGCCCCATGGTGGAACGCTACGTCATCTGGCTCGGCAACATGCTGCAGGGCGACTTCGGCCGCTCCTTCTCGCGCAACCGCCCGGTGATCGACGAGGTGGCCGAGCGCTTCTCCGCCACGCTTGTGCTGGCCGGCACGAGCTTCGTCCTCTGCGCGTTCTTCGGCATCATCGCGGGCGTCATCTCGGCGGTGCGCCAATACGGATTCGCCGACAGGCTGATCACCTTCGCCGTCCTCGTCGGCATCTCGGTGCCGCCCTTCTTTCTCGGCATGATCATGATCCTGGTCTTCGCCGTGCATCTGCGCTGGCTTCCGGTGAGCGGGATGTATGCCATCTATGGCGGCGGCGATCTGGCCGACCTCCTCCGGCATCTGGTGATGCCGGCGCTGGCTCTGGCGGCGGTCGCGGCCGGCGTGGTGGCAAGGCTGGCGCGATCGGCCATGCTCGAGGTGCTCAGGCAGGATCACATCCGGACGGCCCGAGCCAAGGGCCTGCCCGAGCGCCGGGTCATTCTCGGCCACGCGCTGCGCAGTGCGATGGTCTCGATCATCCCGGTTCTGGGGCTTCAGGCCGGTTTCGTGCTCTCTGGAGCAGTCTATATCGAGACCGTCTTCCAGTGGCCGGGGGTGGGGCGCATGCTGGTGGATGCGATCCTCACGCGCGACCTGATGCTGGTGCAGGGCGGCGTCGTCCTGGTGGCAGCGGCCTATGTGCTGTTCAACATCGCGGTCGATGTCGCCCAGGCCCTGCTCGATCCCCGGATCAAGACATGAGAACCTTTTTCCGACGCCTGGCACGCAACCGCCTCGCCTCGGCCGGGGGGGGCGATGCTGGCGCTGATCCTGCTCCTGGCACTGGCCACGCCCTTCCTGCCGCTGCAGGATCCGAACGCGACCGCCACCGCCGAACGCTTCGCCCGCCCCCTCTCCCCGGACCATCTCCTGGGCACCGATCACTTGGGGCGCGACCTGCTCGCACGGCTTGTGCATGGCACCCGCCTGTCGCTGGCGATGGGCCTGGCGGCGGCCCTCCTTGCCGCCGTGCTCGGCTCGATCCTCGGCATCGTTGCCGGGTTCCTTGGCGGGCGGGCAGACAATCTCATCATGCGCGGGATCGACATGCTGATGGGCTTTCCCTACGTGCTTCTGGCCCTGGCAATCGTCGCCGCTCTGGGCCCGGGGCTCGTCAACGCGCTGATCGCGGTCGCCGCGGTCAACATGCCCTTCTTCGCACGCAACATCCGCGGCGTGACCGTGGCCCTCGCCGGGCGCGAGTTCGTCGATGCCGCGCGGCTGTCCGGCATGGGCAATCTGCGCATCATGGCGGTGGAGATCCTGCCCAACGTGCTGCCGGTGATCGTCATCGCCCTGACCACCACCACCGGCTGGATGATCCTCGAGACAGCGGGACTCAGCTTTCTGGGGCTCGGCAGCCAGCCGCCACAGGCCGATCTTGGTTCGATGCTGGGAGAGGCGCGCGCAGCGCTGATCTCGCACCCCCATGTCGCGGTGGTGCCGGGGGTGATGATCTTTCTTGTGGTCATGTCGATCAATCTCTTCGGCGACGGGGTGCGCGACGCGCTCGACCCCCGGCTCGGCGCCGGAGCACCGACCCGCCCGCTGCCCGCCACGGTGGTGGACCGCACCGGGCCGCCTCCGCCATCGCAGGCGGGCCATGGCGCGCTGCTGGCGATCGATGATCTGAGGACCGAGTTCCGCATCGGCCGGCGCGTCCTGCCTGCGGCAGGCGGCGTCAGCCTCTCGCTCGGACGAGGCGAGGCTCTCGGCCTCGTCGGCGAGTCGGGCTCGGGCAAGTCGGTGACAGCCCTTTCGGTGATGCGTCTCGTGGCCTCTCCGCCGGGGGTGATCGCCGGCGGAACGGTTCGACTCGACGACACGGAGGTGCTCGACGCACCCCTTCGGATCCTGCGTGGCCTGCGCGGGCGGCGCGTGGCCTATGTCTTCCAGGACCCGCAGGGCACATTGCACCCGCTCTACCGCATCGGAGAGCAGCTGACCGAGGCAATCCGTGCCCACCAGCCGATGAGCCTGCAGGCAGCGCGGGCACGGGCGATCGAGCTTCTGCGCGATGTGCGCATGCCCCGCCCCGAAGACAGGATCGACGACTACCCCCACCAGCTTTCAGGCGGACAGCGCCAGCGCGTGGGTATCGCCATGGCGCTTGCCAATGATCCCGATGTCATCATGGCCGACGAGCCGACGACGGCGCTCGATGTCACGGTCCAGGCGCAGATCCTGGCCCTGCTCGACCAGCTGCGGCGCGAGCGGGGCCTTGCCATTCTGTTCATAACCCATGACTTCGGTGTCGTGGCGCAGCTGTGCGAGCGGCTGGCCGTGATGTATGCCGGGCGCATCGTCGAAGAGGGTCCGACGGCCGAGGTTCTGGCCGCGCCAGCCCATCCCTACACGCGCCGGCTCATCGCCTGCGTGCCCGCACCGGGCGCCGGACGCCGTCGGCTCGAGACGATCCCGGGGCTGCCGCCGCCGCTCGATGCGCTGCCGCCCGGCTGCGCCTTCGCGCCGCGCTGCCACCGCGCACGCCCTGCATGCAGCGACGGGGAAGTCGTCCTGCGCCGCACCGGCATGCGTGCGGTGCGCTGTCTCTATCCGGAGGCGGCCGCATGACGACTGCGCCGGCCCTCAAGGTCGAAGGCCTGAGCAAGACCTTCGGTGCCCGCGCCCCGCTTCTGGGCCGGGCCCGGCCGGGGGTGCAGGCGGTGCGCGATGTCTCCTTTGCGGTGGCGCGCGGCGAGACGCTTGGCATCGTGGGCGAATCGGGCTCGGGCAAGTCGACGCTGGCGCGCATGCTGGCGGGGCTCCTCGCCCCGACGGCCGGCTGCATCGAGATCGCCGGCACGCGTCTCGGGATCGCCAAGCCGGCCCGGTCCGGGCGGCTTATCCAGTATGTGTTCCAGGATCCCGCCGCCAGCCTCAACCCCCGCCGCAGCGTGCGCCGCATTCTCGAAACCCCGCTGAAACTGCTGCACCACATGCCGCAGGCGGCCCGCGAGCAGCGCCTTGCCGAGCTCCTCGCAGCCGTCAGCCTGCCGACCGATGCGCTCGACCGCTACCCGCACGAATTCTCCGGCGGGCAGGCCCAGCGCATCGGCATCGCCCGCGCGCTGGCCGCCGATCCGCGCATTCTCGTGCTCGACGAGCCGGTCTCGGCGCTCGATGTCTCGGTGCAGGCGCAGGTTCTCAACCTGCTTGCCGAGCTGCAACAGCGCATGGGCCTGACCTATCTGTTCATCACCCATGACCTGGCTGTCGCCGAGGCCGTGTCGGACCGGGTCATGGTGCTCTATTTCGGCGCCGTGGTCGAACTGGGGCCGGCGCGCGAAATCCTTGCAAGGCCCGCACATCCCTATACCAGGCTTCTTGCCGACAGCGCACCGGTGACGGGCCGTCCCCTGCCCGCACCCGGGACAGCCGATGCCGGCCTGCCCGACCCGCGCCATCCCCCCGCCGGATGCGCCTTCGCCGGCCGATGTCCTCGCGCCGATGCCCTGTGCCGGGGACAGGCCCCACCACTGGAACGGATCGGAGATGATCGACTTGCCGCCTGCCACCACCCGCTTCGGGAATAAGCCCAGGACAAGCCGCCCCTTCCGCGTCGCCGAGGCGATCAAGAGCTGGGTCGTCGAGCAGGGTCTCAGGCCCGGCGACCGCCTGCCCCCGGAAGCCGAGCTGATCGAGCGTCTGGGCGTCTCCAAGGGGACCGTGCGCGAAGCCATGCGCCTTCTCGAGGCACAGGGGCTCATCAGGACACGCACGGGTCCGGGCGGCGGCAGTTTCGTGCACGAGGTCAGCCGTCAGCGCACCAAGGCGCTGCTGGCCAACTACTTCTTCTTCCGGCATCTCAGCATCGACGACATCTACGAGCTGCGCGCGCTCCTCGAGCCGAAGCTGGCGGCCTCGCTCGCCGGCAAGCTGGCACCGGAGGTTCTCGACACGCTCGAGGCGGTGATGGCGAATTATGCCCAACCCTCTCGCACGCTCGAGGAGGAACGAGCCCAGCACGTGGCCTCGCTGCGCTTTCACGCCATTCTGGCCGAACAGGCGAAGAACCCGCTTCTGGGCCTGATCATCGACTTCATGATCACGCTGCTGTCCGATCTCACCGTCTACCGGCGGCTCTATTCGCCGCGCAATCTCGAGCTCTGGCGGCAGGGCATCGACCACCAGTCACGCCTGATCGCCGCCCTCAGGGAGGGTGACGCCGCAGCGGCCGAGGCGATCATGAGCGCGCACATGCAGATCGCCGGGCAGCTGATGCGCGAGCAGGAAGCGGTGATCGACAACGGGTTCATCGCGTCCGTCTAGGGTCGGAACCTCCGGTTGCAGGGCCCTGGCGGTCAAGCCGAGTCGGATGCAGCCGGTTGGCGGCCGGAATCCGGGATGGCTAATCCGGGATGGCTGTTGACCTCCCCCCCGGTCGTCCCGCGACCCTGGCGAGAGACCCCCGGTTTGATAGGGGTCGGCTCCGGATCGGGGCGACAGGCCGGGCGCAGAGCCCCCGGACGGCTCGAGCCCCTCCCGTCACCGGGCGTCCGAGAGCCCGGCCCGCCATACCCTGGCTTTTATTCGTCGAAGGTCGCAGAACGCACGCCATGCTTCCGGCGCATATCGGCCGTCGCCATCCCGGCGTCCCGCGCCTTCAGGATGCCGACGATCTGTGCCGTGCTGAACCTTGGTGGCTTCATTTTGTCGGGGCGATCCCCATCCCGGACGGGGAGGCAAGGGGGCTCGGGTGGTAATCCCCCCATTCTTAGCGGGGTGCATCCGTAGAATTCACGCGGCCATCTTCAGTTTTTGGGCGGGGGTGATGCCGCCGATGCCCATGTTCAGGCGGTCGTTGTTGTAAGTCCAGAGCCATTGCGTGGCGAAGTCCTGAGCCTCCTCGATGGTTTCAAGGATGTAAAGATCCAGCCATTCGTGCCGGACCGTCCGGTTGTAGCGCTCGACATAGGCGTTCTGCTGGGGCTTGCGAGCTGAATGCAGGTCAGGGCGATGCCCTGCTTCTCGGCCCAGGTCCTCAGCATGGAACTGACATGTTCGGGGCCGTTGGCGACCCTGATTGCCGATGGCTTCCCGCGCCATCCGATGTGGAGGAGGATCAGGAAACGGTCCAATGGACCGTTTCCCCAACGACGGGTTCAGGAGGCGGACGACGCGTTCGGCGGGCAGCGCGAAGTCCCCCTCGATGCCCAGACCTTCGCAGTTGAAGTCGTCCAGCGCGTTCGGAAGCCGGGATTGTCGCCCGTCGGCCAGGCGGTCCGCCATGAAATCCATCGACCCGATCAGGTTCGGGGCATCCGGCGCGGCCAGTTCCTCAGGCTTCCCGCGCTTGAGACGTCGCCGCGGCTTGATGCGCAGGTTCAGCCCCAGCTCGCAGGAGATCCGGTGGACCCGCTTGTGGTTGCAGACATGCCCCTTCACGTTCCGCAGGGGCATGAAACACAGGCCGAAGCCCCAGCTCTTGTGGACATTGGTCAGCCCCAACAGCAGATCGGCGATCATCTCGTTCTCGTTGTTGCGCTTCGCGCCGCAGCGGAAGCAGGTCTCGCTGACGCCGAACGCGCGGCACGCCAGCGCGATGCTGGCCCCCTTCATCGCCCCGCCGCCTTCTCGGCGTTCGCCAGCAGCCTCGAACCGGTGGCGGCGTGCTGGACACCCCAGGCGCCGAGCGGGCTGCGTCACTTTGTTCCAGGAGCTTCTGAAGCAGGTCGGCCTGCATGCCGAGATTGGCAAACATGCGCTTCAGCCGCCGGGTGTTCGGCCACTCTCTCGAACCCGTGGCGTTCGTGGCCTCACTCCTCCAGCGCCTGCATCTGGCTCATCATGGACACATCCATGCCGCCATCCCTGGCACGCTCTCGCCGTCAGGCTCGAACCAGTGGCGCCTTGACGGCTCAATGTAAAACGTCGCGCTGCTGATCCCGTCCGTGAGCGCGGCAAAGCTCAGGCACGGGTATCCCGCCCTCCGCCTGGCGCAACACGCCCATGCTCTGGGCTTCGGTGAAACGGCTCTTCTTTATCTAAACCCCCTCGTCCCTCCTGCCGAGAAAATTCTACCCCCACACCCCTTAACCATGGAGAGGATTACCGAAGCGGTTCGAGCACATCCCGAACAGTGACCCGCCCGCGGTGCGCGTCATCTCCGACAACAAACACTATCCCGAGTACGAAAGAACGGCCAACGAGATCCATATCGTCGGCCGCATCCGTTGGTCGCGCGGGAGATCTGAGGTGATCGGGTTCCGGGAGATCGATGATGCCGATCCGGTGCTGGCGTTCTCGCCGCTGGTGCGTGGTGTCGAGAAGACCTTCGCCTGGATCGGCGAATACGGCGGCATTCCCCTGAGGCCGTCCAAGGCGTTCAAGCGGGTCTTCGTGCACTGGGCCGCGGCTGCGTTCGAGTGACCCGGCCACACCGAGGCGGGCCTCATCGCCGTCAACAAGGTGCTGAATGAGCAGGACTGTGCCCCGCTCATGGTGTCCCACGACCTGATGATCGCGATGAAGCTTGGCCGGCACTACAAGGGCGAGTTCCGCTTGAAAAACCAGCCAGGGGCTGGCGGGCCATCCCGGCCGGATTTTCGGCACGGTCATCCTGTTCTTCCTGTTCCGGATCAACCACGCCAGCATGTCGCGGTTCGACGACGCGCCGATCCTTGGCAACTGGGACGTGTTCCTGAACGTGCTCAACGTCGAGACCGAGGACGGGGCCACCGGCGCGCACCTCCGCCGCGTGTTCTTCGGCGAGCCTGAGACGGGACCTATCCCGCGGTACGACGAGGGGATGGGTCAGCTCTACATCCAGGTGCTGCGTCCGCTCTGCTGGGCCGGCCTGGTGCAGCAGGAACGCGGCACGGCCAGCTATCGCTTCGAGGAGGCAGTGTTCATGAAGACGCCGCTGTGGCGGGCGGCGCTCGTTCTCGACACCGATCCCGAGGTCGCGCCAGCGACACATCATTGAGGCGTTGCCAATTCCCAATTCTGCGCGGGCTTACGCAGGAATCCCATAAGATATTGAATCAAATTGTTTTTATAGGTTTCTTGGGTAGCGTTTCTTCATGCAAACCGCTCCAAATATCCCCGGCCGGGCTCGAACCCGCTGCCGCCCGACTGGATGACCCTCGTCGAAGGTCACGTCCGTCAAGCTGGTGTAAATTCCTGGATGGCCTGAGG
>NZ_KE557320.1:1361391-1408678 GCF_000442315.1 Rubellimicrobium thermophilum DSM 16684 | reverse complement strand
CTCTTGGTCATGGGCACCGTGAGGGGGTCCTGCCCGTCGGGGGGCCGTCCTGCCTGCGGCCGTCAGGGGCGCGCACGGGCCGCCGCCGGGGGGCGCGCGGGCCGCTGTCAGGGGCATGACCGCTGTCACGCGCAACCGCGGCATGGGCGCCCTCGGGTGGCGCCATCCTCGGGGGCACCATCGGGGCCGGGGGCCTTCCCGCGGCCTGTCAGGGCGTCGGGTCATGCTGTCACGCTGCTGTGACATTCGGGCGTTAGCGGCCTGTCAGGACCACCAGAGGAGACCTCCGATGACCCTGACCCCGACGCCATTTCCTGCTCACGGCCGGTGCGGCGCTGGCTGCTCCGGCCGTTCTGCGGACGACACCCGCCTTCGCCCAGTCTGGTGGGCCGGCGCGCAACGTGATTCTGATGATCTCGGACGGGGCGGGCTATCACAGCTGGCATGCCGCGTCCTATTTCCGGCATGGCGCCCTCGGGCATGAGGCCTATGACCGTCTCCCCGTGCGGACGCTGATGACGACCTATCCGCTCTCCACCGCGACCGAGCCGACGGGCGATCTGACGCCGCAGGTGTCCTATGATCCCGCACAGGCCTGGTCCACCGCCCCCGTGGAGGGCAGCTTCGAAGGCAGCGTGACCGGGCTGACCTATTCGAAGCTCTTTGCTGGCTATGACTATGTCCGCCAGAACTATGTGGACAGTGCGGCGGCCGGCACCGCGCTGTCGGCGGGGATCAAGACCTACAACAACGCCATCAACTGGACGGCGGATGACAAGCCCGCCCGCATGCTGGGCGAGGTCGCGAAATCCGCGGGCAAGGCCGTGGGCGTGGTGACCTCGGTGCAGATCAGCCATGCCACGCCGGCCAGCTTCCTGGCCCATAACCGCAGCCGCAACGATTATGCCGGCATCGGGCAGGAGATTGTCGAGGCGGGGATCGGCGACATCGTGCTGGGCGCCGGCCATCCGATGTTCGACCGCGACGGGGCCTATCGCACCCCGACCGAGGAGAATTTCCGCTATGTCGGCGGTCCCGATGTCTGGATGAAGCTGATCTCGGGCCAGACGGATTATCATCTCCTGGACGACAGGGCTGATTTCGAGGCGCTGGCCGCCGGCCGGCTGGAGCTGACAAAGGATCGGGTTCTGGGCCTTGCGCGGGTCGATTCGACGCTTCAGTTTCAGCGTTCCGGCGAGGGGATGGGCGGGCTGATCGCCTCGGTGCCGAACCTCGAGATGATGACGAAGGGGGCCCTGGCCTATCTCGCCACCAAGCCGGAGGGGTTCTTCCTGATGGTCGAAGGGGGCGCGGTGGACTGGGCCGCCCATGCCAACAATACCGCCCGCCTGATCGAGGAACAGATCGACTTCAACCGTGCGGTCGAGGCGGTGATGGCCTGGATCGAGGCCAATGGCGGCTTCGAGCAGACCCTTCTGATCGTCACCACCGACCACGGCAACGGCCTGGCCTATGGTCCGCAGTCCGACGAATTCGCCTTCCAGCCGGTGGTCAACCGGGGTCAGGGCGCCCTGCCGGATCTGCGCTGGCACTATGACACCCATACCAACGAACTGGTGCCGGTCTGGTCCGGCGGTCCCGGTTCGGCCCTGATCGCCGAGGCCGCCACCGGTCGCGACGACGGCACCGCGCTGGTCGGCTGGGGCGATGTGGCCCGCTATCATGACAACACCGATCTGGCCCGCGTGATGGCGGTGGCGATGGGCGTGTCGATCTGATCCTCTCCGGGGCGGCGGCGAAGGCTGCTGCCCCGCGTCCCGCCGCACGGGAGAGGGGGCAACGGCAGACCCCGGCAGCAGGACCCCGTTGACCCTCTCCCCGGCTGCCCCTACCTCGCGCGCATGGTCCGCGCCCCTCTGCTCCAGATTTCCGATATCGCCCTCACTTTCGGGGGCACGCCGCTGTTCGAGGGGGTCTCCCTCACCGTGCATGAGGGGGACAGGATCGCCCTTGTCGGGCGCAACGGCTCGGGGAAATCGACGCTGCTGCGGATCATGGCCGGCCTGGTGGAGCCGGACCGGGGCCAGCGCGCCACCGGCCCCGGCACGACCCTGGGCTATATGGAGCAGGACCCGGATCTGTCGGGCTTCGACACGCTGGGCGCCTTTGCCGCCGCGGGTCTGCCCCCGGGCGAGGACTGGCGCGTGGCGCAGGCGGCCGAAGGGCTGGGCTTCGACCCGACCCGTCCCGTGGCCACCGCGTCGGGAGGGGAGAAGCGCCGCGCCGCGCTGGCCCGTCTGCTGGCCGCCGAGCCGGAGCTGCTGCTTCTCGACGAGCCGACGAACCATCTCGATATCGCGGCGATCCAGTGGCTCGAGGAGCGCCTGCGCAGCCATCGCGGCGCCTTCGTCCTGATCTCGCATGATCGCGCCGTGCTGCGGAACGTGACGGCGGCGACGCTCTGGCTCGATCGCGGGATCCTGCGTCGGCAGGATCGCGGCTTCGATCAGTTCGAGGACTGGCGCGACAGCCTCTGGGCCGAGGAGGACGCCCAGCGCCACAAGCTCGATCGCCTCATCCGGGCCGAATCGCGATGGGCGGTGGAGGGCATCAGCGCCCGCCGCAAGCGGAACATGGGGCGCCTGCGCGCGCTCGAGGCGCTCCGGGCCGAGCGGCGCGAGCAGATCCGCCGGCCGGGTGCGGCGGCCCTGATGCTGGAAAGCGGTCCCCTCTCGGGCAAGCGGGTGATCGTTGCCCAGGGGCTGACCAAGCGATTCGGCACGCGGACCATCGTCCGGGATTTCGACCTGATCGTGCAGCGGGGTGACCGCGTGGCGCTGGTGGGGCCGAACGGAGCCGGCAAGACAACGCTCGTGAACCTGCTGCTGGGCCGGATCCAGCCCGATGCGGGGACGGTGACGCATGGCACGCATCTGGAGGTGGCCCTTCTCGACCAGACCCGCGCTGCGCTCGATCCCGAAGCGACGCTCTGGGAAAGCCTGACGGGCGATCCGGCGCTGCGGGCCGGCCGCTCCGATCAGGTCATGGTGCGCGGCGAGCCGCGGCATGTCGTGGGATATCTCAAGGATTTCCTGTTCGATGAGGCACAGGCCCGCGCCCCGGTGAAGGCGCTCTCCGGCGGAGAGAAGGCGCGGCTGCTGCTGGCGCGGATCATGGCGCGGCAGGCGAATCTCCTGGTCCTGGACGAGCCGACCAACGATCTCGACATCGAGACGCTGGATCTGCTCCAGGATGTCCTCGACGGCTATGACGGGACCGTGCTGCTGGTGAGCCACGACCGCGACTTTCTCGATCGTGTCGCCACCGTGACCGTCGCGCTGGAAGGGGACGGGACGGCGGTCGCCTATGCCGGGGGCTGGAGCGACATGATGGCTCAGCGCGGCGGCCGTCCGCTCGGGGGCAGCGGAATGGTGCCGGGCCGTTCCGCCTCGCATCGTTCCGCGCCCTCTCCGGCGGCCGGATCTGCCCCGTCGGGGCCGGCGCCGCAGCGGACCTCGGCCCGCAAGGGTCTGACCTTCACCGAACGGCACCGGCTCGAGACGCTGCCCGCCGAGATCGATCGCCTGACGGCCGAGATCGCCCGGCTTGATGCCCTGCTCTCCGATCCCGACCTGTTCACGCGCGAGCCGGTGAAGTTCCGCAAGGCGACCGAGCTGCTGGCCCAAAGGCAGGCAGCCCTGACCGCCGCCGAGGACGAGTGGCTGGCCCTTGCCGAGAAGGCCGAGGGCTGAGCCTCTCTGCCGCTGGGCCCCGAGATGCAAAGGGGGGGGCGCCTGCGCACCCCCCCCCGGTCCTGAACAGCTCCGTTTGCCGGCAGAGCCCGGTCTGCCCCGGTCTCAGCCGTCGAAATTCACCTCTTCCATGATCCGCACCGCGGCGGCACGGTGGCCCGCCACTTCCGAGAGGGAGAGGCGATCAGGGTTCAGCTCGCCCCAGGAGGCGACGAGATCCGACAGCTTTGTGCCCTCGACCACGGGATATTCGTGGTTCTTCTCGGCATAGATGGCCTGGGCTTCGGGCGAGACGAGGAATTCCATGAACTGCAGCGCCTCGTCCCGGTTGGGTGCGGCGGCGGTCATGGCGATGCCCGAGACGTTCACATGCGTGCCGCCATCCTCGAAGGTGGGGAAGATGAGGCGGACGGACTGGGCCCAGGCCTGCTGCTCGGGATCAGCCAGCATCTGGCCCAGGTAATAGGTGTTGCCCAGCGAGATGTCGCATTCGCCCTGCCAGATCGCCTGGACCTGATCGCGGTCGCCGCCCTGCGGCTTGCGGGCGAGGTTGTCGCGCAGACCGGCCGCCCATTGCCGGGCATAGTCCTCGCCGTGATGGGCGATCATCGCCGAAAGCAGCGCGAGATTGTAGTTGTGCAGGCCCGAACGCGAGCAGATGCGGCCCTTCCACTTCGGATCGGCGAGATCCTCATAGGTCGTCACCTCGCCATCGGCGACGCGATCGAGGCTGGCATAGACGACACGGGCGCGCTTGGTCAGGGCGAACCAGTGCCCTTCGAGATCACGCAGTTCGGCAGGGATGGCCGCCTCGAGCACCTCGCTGTCCACAGGCTGGGTCACGCCGGCATCGACGATCTGCTGGAGATTCGCGATATCCACCGTCATCACCAGATCGGCCGGGCTGCGGGCCCCTTCGGCCACGAGACGTTCGACAAGACCTTCATTGACGAAGGCCAGATTGACGGCGATGCCGGTCGCCTCGGTGAAGGCGTCGACGACAGGCTGGATCAGCTCGGGCTGGCGTGTCGTGTAGACGTTGACATCGGCCAGCGCAGGGGCGGCGGCCAGAACAGCGCCGGAGGCCAGCAGAACGGCTCGGAGGGTCATCGCGGCTCCATCGGGTTGTGTTGCGATGGCGCCTGCCTAATCCCGATCAAATCTGTCGGTCAAGAGTGACCTAGAGGAATCGTCAACTTTCTGCCGCCCCCTGTCGGGAGACCCGTTCGGCCGCGCGCAGCTCGTTCCAGATCGCGTCCATCTCTGCCAGATCGCTCTGGGCCGGGCTTCGGCCGCGCCGGGCCAGTTCGTCCTCGACGGCAGCAAAGCGGCGCTCGAACTTGGCGCAGGCCCGGCGCAGCGCCGTCTCCGGTTCCACGCCCAGATGGCGGGCCAGATTGGCCATGGCAAACAGCAGATCGCCGATTTCTTCCTCGCGGGCTTCGGGGCCTTCGGCCTCGGCCACCTCGCGCGCCTCTTCGGCGATCTTGGCCAGCACCGCCCCGGCATCAGGCCAGTCGAAGCCGACCCGCGCCGCCCGTGCCTGGAGCTTGGCCGCACGCTGCAGCGCGGGAAGCGCCAGGGCCACGCCATCGAGCGTGCGCCCCTGCCGTTCCTCGGCCTTGCGGGCTTCCCATGCGGCAGTCTGCTGTTCGGCCGTGCGGATCCCGACGTCACCGAAGACATGGGGATGGCGTGCGATCATCTTGTCGGCGACGCTGCGCGCGACGGCGGCAAAGTCGAACAGGCCGGCCTCCTCGGCCAGGCGGGCATGATAGACCGCCTGCAGCAGCAGATCGCCCAGCTCGCCCTGCAGGCCTTCCCAGTCCTGCCGGTCGATCGCATCGGCCACCTCATAGGCCTCCTCGATCGTGTAGGGCGCGATGGAGCGGAAGTCCTGCTCCAGATCCCAGGGGCAGCCCCCTTCGGGGTCGCGCAACCGTGCCATGATCTCGATCAGACGACGGGTCTCCCGCTCCGCTTCGCCCATTGCCCTTTCCCCTTTCCCCGGCCTAGACCGGCCGGGTGCACGCCTTGTCGGAGTCCTCATGCCCGTCGTCAACCGCATCGCCGCCTTTGCCGAGGACATGACCTCATGGCGGCGGCATCTGCACCGCAATCCGGAGCTGGGCTTTGATCTGCCGCAGACGGCGGCCTTCGTGGCCGGGCTCCTGCGCGCATTCGGGGCCGATGAGGTGCATGAGGGCATCGCCACCTCGGGGGTGGTCGCCGTGATCCGCGGGGCGCAGCCGGGACAGGGCCGGATCGGCCTGCGCGCCGACATGGACGCCCTGCCCATGCCCGACGAATCCGGCACCCCCTGGGCTTCGGCGATTCCCGGCCGTGCCCATGCCTGCGGTCATGACGGCCATACGGCCATGCTGCTTGGCGCCGCGAAATACCTTTGCGAAACGCGCGCCTTCGCCGGCACCGCGGTGCTGCTCTTCCAGCCCGCCGAGGAGATGGGCGGCGGCGCCCGCGTGATGGTCGAGGAGGAAGGTGTGCTCGACCGCTTCGGGGTGGAGCAGGTCTATGCGCTGCACATTGCACCCGGTGTGCCGCTCGGCGCCTTCGCGACCGTGCCGGGGCCGATCATGGCGGCCGTGGACGACTTCCGCATCGTGCTGACGGGCAAGGGGGGGCATGCCGCCTATCCCCACGAGGCGAGGGATCCCATTCCGGGTGCCTGCGCCCTGGTCGGCGCGCTTCAGACCATCGCCTCGCGCGAGGCCGATCCGATGAAGCAGCTCGTGCTCACGGTGACCCAGATCCATGCCGGCAGCGCCTATAACGTCATCCCCGCCGAAGCCGTCCTGACGGGGACGATCCGCAGCTATGACGAGGCGCTGCACAAGATGGCGCTGCGACGGCTGGAGGAGATCGTCGCAGGACAGGCCGCCGCCTTCGGCCTGCAGGCTGCGGTCGAGATCCTGCCCGGCTATCCCGCAACCATCAACGATCCCGGCCGCACCGCCTTTGCCGTCGATGTCGCGCGCGAGATCACGGATGAGGTGAATTCCGCCATGACACCGGAAATGGGCGCGGAGGATTTCTCCTACATGCTGCGGGCGCGGCCCGGTGCCTTTCTGATGCTCGGCAATGGCGACACGCCCTTCTGCCATCACCCTGCCTTCGATTTCGACGACCGGGCCCTGCCGGTCGGTGCGTCCTTCCTCGCCCGCCTCATCGAGCGGGCCCTGCCGATGGAGATCTGAGATGGCCCTTGCGGATGCCTCGCGCGAGATCGACCGGGCGCTGACGGGCGACCTGAAGGGACCGGCCTTCGAGAATGCCTTTGCCGGGGCGACATCCTTCCTGCGCCGCCGCTACCGCAAGGATGCGACCGGCGCCGATGTGGCCGTTCTGGGGGTGCCCTTCGATCAGGCGGTGACGCATCGCAGCGGCACCCGCTTCGGCCCCCGCGCGATCCGCGAGGCCTCCACCCTCCAGCCCTGCGATCCGCCCTATGGCTGGCCCTTCGACCCGCTGTCGGAACTGGCGGTGGTCGATACCGGCGATCTGGCCTTCGACTATGCCCGCACGGCCGGCTTTCCGCCGGCCCTGACGGCCCGCGTGGCCGAGCTGATGGGGCAGGGGGCGGCGGTTCTGACGCTCGGGGGCGATCACTCGATCACCCTGCCCATCCTGCGCGCCCATGCCGCGGTCCATGGCCCCCTTGCCGTGGTCCAGTTCGATGCCCACAGCGATCTGTGGCCCGACGACGATCCGGAGCGGATCGATCACGGCACCTTCCTCTACAAGGCGGTGAAGGAAGGGCTCGTGGATGTGGCGCATTCCGTCCAGATCGGCATCCGCACCGTGACGGAGGACCGGCTGGGCGTGCCGATGTTCGACGCGCGTGCCGTCCATGAAGAGGGGCCGGATGCCATCGCGCGCAAGGTCCGGTCGATCGTGGGTCAGGCGCCCTGTTACCTGACCTTCGACATCGACGCGCTGGATCCTGCCTTCGCGCCGGGCACCGGCACGCCGGTCTGGGGAGGGCTGCAATCCTGGCAGGCGGCGGCGATGCTGCGCGGCCTTGCCGGCCTGCATGTTCTGGGCGGGGATGTGGTGGAGGTCTCTCCGCCCTATGATCCCACGGGCTCGACCGCCATCGCCGGCGCCCATGTGGCGACCGAGATCCTGTGCCTGATCGGCTGGCACCGGCTGGGCAAGGGCTGAATCCGGTCCCGCCCGGGGCGGAGAGGGCGGCGAAGGCAGGGCCCGCAGCACGAGCGGCTGCGGGGGTGTTGCGCAAAACGCCCCCGGAGCGCGCGTTGCGTTAACGGATTGTCAACCCCTGAGGGGCATCCTGCCTCCCGAATCCGGAATCGGGAGGCCCGCCTGCCATGACATCTCTGCCGCGACCCGCTACAGGCCCCACCCGCATGCCCCGCATCGCCTTCGGGGCGATGCGAGGGGTGATCGGGGACAGGATCGGGGCCGCCTTGCGGGTCGCCTGCGCGGCCGGCTCAGAACCCGGCCTTGATCTCCTCGAAGACGCGGGCATGCCGCTCGCGCGATTCGACGCTGATGGGAAGCTGGGCAAAGATCGGGGCCTCGATGGTCCCGAGGCCCGAGGCCTCCAGGTCTTCCTCGGTCACCTGCTCGTGCAGGGCGGTGTCGTTGGCCGTGGCCCAGCCCGCCTCGACCAGAGGCACGGTGGTCTGGGGCGACAGGAAGGCGTTGACATAGTCATAGACCTTGTCCTCGCTGCCCGGCCCGTTGACGAGGTTGACCATCCCGCAGAGCCAGACCGAGGAGCCCTCGGCCGGTTCGCGCTGGAAGCCGATGGGACGGCCCTCTTCCTTCATGGTGGGGTAGGTCTCGTTCCAGGCCCAGGCGATGAGGACCTCGCCGGTCGAGAGAAGCTGCGCCAGCTCTGCCGGATCGGTCCAGTAGGTGCGCAGGTTCGGATGCACCTCGCGCAGCCAGGCGGCGGCGGCCTCGAACTGTTCGTCCGTCACCTCGGTCCAGTCCGTCACCCCGGTGGCGAGATAGGCCAGGGCCCAGGCATCGTCCACATTGTCGGGGATCGCCATGCGCCCCGCATAGGCCGGGTTGCGGAACACATCGAGCGTGGCGACGTCCTCTGCCGGCACCTGTTCGGGGTTGTAGGCGATGGCGGTGGTGCCGAAATCGGTCGGCAGGAAGTAGAGATCGCCGCCCGCGGCGACATCCTGTCCCATCAGGCTCGCGTTCAGATCCTCGAAATAGGTCAGGCGCGAGACGTCCCAGGGCTCGATCAGGCCCGACTCCTGCCATTTGGGCACCGATCCGGCGCAGATATGCGCGACATCGGCGCGAAATCCCGACCGCACCTTCTGGAAGGCCTCCTCCTCGTCGCCGAAGAAGGAAAAGGTGGGCGACTGGCCATGCGCCTCGACATAGGGGGCATGGAACTTGGGATCCTCGAAGCCCGGATAGTCGAGGACGAGAAGCTCGGGATCCTGTGCCGCCGCCATTGTGGCAAGCGACAGCAGCGACGCGGCGCCGAGAAGGGTCGCGGTCTTCATGGGGTGATCTCTCCCGTTGGACGTCGGTTGCGGCTGCGGCAAAGCCTATGGACCTCGGGCAGGGGCTTCAAGCCCATGAAAGCCGTCTCCCGCCCTTGCGGGCCTTCTCTCGGCCTGCCACTGCTGTCTGCGTCCCGGAGTGAAGAGGAGAGACGCTGCCATGTTCACCGCGCTCGTGCTCCGCAAGGACGAAAGCGGCCCGCATCTCGCCATCGAGGAGGTGGAGGACGACCGCCTTCCCGAAGGCGAGGTCACCGTCGCCGTCCGCCATTCGACGCTGAACTACAAGGACGGGCTGTGCCTGACTGCCCAGGGCGGACTGGTGCGCAGCTTTCCGCATGTGCCCGGCATCGATTTCGCCGGCATCGTCGAGGAGTCCTCGGATCCGCGCTGGAAGCCGGGCGATGCCGTCATCCTCACCGGCTGGCGCGTGGGGGAAACCCGCTGGGGCGGCTATGCCACGCGCGCGCGTGTGCGGGCCGACTGGCTCGTGCGGTTGCCGGAGGGGATGGATCTGCGCCGCTCCATGGCCATCGGCACGGCCGGCCTGACGGCGATGTTGGCGCTCATGGCGCTCGAGGATCACGGTCTGATGCCGGGGCAGGGGCCGGTTCTGGTGACGGGGGCGGCCGGCGGCGTGGGCTCGATCGCGCTGGCCCTGCTGGCCCGCGCCGGGCACGAGGCCGTGGCCGTGACCGGGCGCCCCGATCAGGAGGCCTATCTGCGCTCGCTCGGGGCCAGCCGGATCGTGCCGCGGGGGGAACTCGACCATACCGTTCCCAAACCCCTCGAGTCCGAGACATGGGCAGGCTGCATCGATGCCGTGGGCGGGGCGATGCTGGCGCGGATCCTCGGCCAGCTCCGACACGGCGCGTCCGTCGCGGCGGTGGGCAACGCGGGGGGGCTGACGGTGCCGGCCTCGATCATTCCCTTCCTGCTGCGCGGTGTGAATCTGCTCGGCATCGATTCCGCCCAGGCCCCCATCCCGCGACGCGAGGCTGCCTGGACGCGACTTGCCCGCGATCTCGATCCCGCGCTGATCGATTCCATGACACAGACCGCCACGCTTGCCGACCTCCCCGCCCTTGCGCCTGCCATCCTCAGGGGCGCGGTGCGGGGCCGGGTGGTGGTGGATCTCTGAAAGGCCCTCTCCAATGCTCGATGCCGCACCAGTTCTTGATACCCCCTGGGTCCGAGACCAGTTTCCCGCCTTCGCGGCCCCTTCGCTGCAAGGCCAGGCCTTCTTCGAGAATGCGGGGGGTTCCTATCCCTGCCGCTTCGTCGTGGATCGGCTCCACCGCTTCTATCTCGAACGCAAGGTTCAGCCCTACGCCCCCTACGAGGTCAGCCGCCTCGCGGGGGAGGAGATGGACGAGGCGCGCGCCCGCCTCGCCGTGATGCTGTGCGTGGCGGAGGAGGAGCTGTCCTTCGGTCCCTCGACCTCGGCCAACACCTATGTCCTGGCCCAGGCGGTGCGACGCTGGCTGAAACCGGGCGAGGCCATTGTCGTCACCGATCAGGACCACGAGGCCAACAGCGGCGTCTGGCGCCGTCTGGGCGAGGAGGGGGCCGAGATCCGCGAATGGCGCATCGATCCCGTCACGGGGCATCTCGATCCCGGCCGGCTGGCGGATCTGCTGGCCGATGGGCGCGTGCGCCTGGTCTGCTTTCCCCACTGCTCCAACGTCGTGGGCGAGATCAACGATGTCGCTGCCATCTGTGCCATGGCGCGCGCGGCCGGCGCGCGGACCGTCGTGGACGGGGTGAGCTATGCCCCCCATGGCCTGCCGGATGTCGGGGCGCTGGGCTGCGATGCCTATCTGTTCTCCGCCTACAAGACCTACGGACCGCATCAGGGCATCATGGCCCTGCGCGAGGACTGGGCGCGCGAGCTGCCGAATCAAGGGCATTTCTTCAACGGCAGCATCTTGACCAAGCGTTTCACCCCCGCCGGCCCCGACCATGCCCAGATCGCCGCCTGCGCCGGCATCGCGGACTATATCGAGGCCCTGTCTGCCCATCATGGAGGTCCCGCGACGGGTGCCCCGGCTGCGCGTTTTGCGCATGATCTCATGCGAGCGCAGGAGATCCGCCTGCTCCGCCCGCTGCTCGAGGCGCTGTCGGGCCGCAACGGCCTCCGCCTGCTCGGGGCCTGTCCGTGCCGAGGCCCGCGCCCCCACCGTCGCCATGGCGCTGCCCGGTCCGGCCGAACCCGTCGCCGCAGCGCTCGCCCCGCACGGAATCATGGCAGGAGGGGGGGATTTCTACGCCGTGCGCCCCTTGCGCGCGATGGGCATCGATCCCGATCGCGGCGTGCTCCGCGTCAGCTTCACCCACTACACGACCGAAGAGGAGATCGACCGCCTCATCGCCGCTCTCGACACCGAGCTGCCAAGCTGATCCGGGCCGCTCAGGAGGGCGTATGCGCCTCATGACCGACCGTCCGCCGATCCTGCTCTGGCTGCGCCGCGACCTGCGGCTGTCCGACCATCCCCTTCTGCATGCGGCGGCCCGGGCCGGCCGTCCCGTCATCCCCGTCGCTCTCAACGACGAGGCCGTGGCGGCGATGGGCGCCGCGCCGCGGATGCGCTGGGGCATGGCGCTGGCCGCCTTTGCCCCCGCCCTTGCGGAACTGGGAAGCCGGCTCATATGCCGCAGCGGCCCGGCCGACCGGGCGCTGGCCGCGCTCGCACGCGAGACAGGCGCCAGCGAGGTCTGGCTGACAGCCCTGCCCGATCCGCTGGCGCGGGCCCAGGAACAGGCCGTTCAGGCGGCGGGCCTGACGGTGCGGGCCTTCCCCGGCTTCCTGCTCGCGCCGCCCGAGGCCATCGCAACCGGCCAGGGAAGGCCCTTCCGCGTCTTCACCCCCTTCTGGAGGGCCCTGGCGGCGCATGATCCGGGCGATCCGCTTCCTGCACCCGGCCGCCTCCCCGCGCCGGACCACTGGCCGTCATCGGAACGGCTGGAGGACTGGCGGCTCGAACAGGCCATGCAGCGTGGCGGCCCGTTGGTGGCCGCCCATCAGAATCCCGGCGAGGCCCGCGCCCGCGCCCGCCTCGAGGCCTTTCTCGATCACAGCCTCGATGGCTATGCCGCCGCGCGTGACGACCTTGCGGCCGATGGCGGCTCGAAACTCTCCGAGAACCTGGCCTATGGCGAGATCTCCCCCCGCATGGTCTGGCACGCGGCCCGGGCGGCGCAGGAGCGCGGCTCGCCCGGCGCCGAGACCTTCCTGCGCGAACTCGCCTGGCGCGAATTCAGCCAGCATGCCCTCTGGCACAACCCCACGCTTCCCGACTCTCCTCTCGATCCCGCCTGGGCCGGGTTCCCCTGGGACAGGGCCGAGGATTCGCCCGCCCTCCTCGCCTGGCGGCAGGCGCGGACCGGGATGCCGCTCGTGGACGCGGGCCTGCGCGAGCTGTGGGTGACCGGGCGGATGCACAACCGGATGCGGATGCTGACGGCCTCGGTCCTGTGCAAGACGCTGCTCATCGACTGGCGCATCGGTCTGCGCTGGTTTGCCGATCAGCTGACCGACTGGGACGCCGCCGCCAATGCGCTCAACTGGCAGTGGGTGGCCGGGACCGGTCCCGATGCGGCTCCCTTCTTCCGCGTCTTCTCGCCCGATGCCCAGGCGGCCCGGCACGATGCCACTGGCGCCTATCGCCGCCGCTGGCTCGCCGAAGGGCAGAGGCACCCGCCGGCGACGGCACTCGCCTTCTTCGACGCCGTGCCGTCTTCCTGGGGGCTGTCCCCGGGGGATCCCTATCCGCCGCCGGTGATCGATCCGTCCGAAGGACGCCGGCGCGCCCTTGCCGCCTTCGAACGCTTCCGAAAGCGATAGGGCGGGCGGTCACGGCGCGCCTTCCACGGCCGCATCCCCCCTTGCACAGGGGGGGCGGGCCGGTCACTGTCGGCACGCATTCCCGGAGGTCGCGATGCCCACCGCCGCCAAGATCGCCGCTGCCCTGCTCTTTGCCGCGCTCGCCTGGATCGCCTCGCGCCTGACATTCCCGCTCTGGCCCGAAGGCAGCAGCCCCGGCCGCTTCGCGGAGGTCAATGCCGCCCTCGGCCTGGTGCTGGGCTGGCGGATGGCCGGGGCGCGGGCGGGGCAGGGGGCCGCCGCGGCCATCGGCACGGGCCTGACGACCGCCGTGACGGTCGCCGTCCTTGCGCTCTTCGTGCATGGCTTCGTGCTGATGATGGCCGATGCGCTGCGCCGGCGCTTCGACGGCCCCGTGGAGGCCCTCGTTGCGGTCTTCGGCCATCTTGTGGAGCAGGCCCGGCTTCTGGCCTCTGCGCCGGTGATCGCCACGATCCTCGGGGGCGGGATCCTGGCGGGCCTTGTCACCGAATGGTTCGGGCGCAACTTCCGGTGAGACCGCTCTTCCTCTACGGCACCCTGCGGCACCGCCCGCTGCTGGAAACGCTGGCGCGCGATCTCGGTCCGGCCCGGTCCGAGGACGCCGTCCTGCCCGGTCATCGCGTCCTGCGGCAGCGCGACACCCCCTGGCCCGCCCTCGTGCCTGCGCCGGGGGCCGAGGCGCCCGGCACCCTCTGGCATGATCTGCCGCCGGCCGCCCGGGCCCATCTTGACCGCTTCGAGACGCCCTTCGGCTATTGTCCCCGGCCGCTCCTCGTCCGCACCGCGGCGGGCGGGATCGAGGCCGATGTCTATCTTCCCCCCTGCGGATCTGCCTCTCTCCGGGCAGGACTGGTCGCTCGAGGACTGGGTGCGGCAGGAAGGCCCGCTCGTGCTGGGCATCGCGGCCGAGATCGCCGCCCATGACCCCCCCGCTGGAGGGCGAGGCGCTGCGCCGCCAATGGCCGATGATCGCCCATCGGGCCGCGGCTGCCCTGCGCGCCGCCCACGCCCCGCCGGCAACCATCCGCCATGACGCCCGTCCGGGCGATTTTGCCCTGCGTCCGAACCGTCCCCCCGAGGGACGCTTCTTCAAGCTCGGCGGCTTCAGCGCCAGTTATCGCCGCTTTGACGGCGGGCGTCACGAAGGCCTTCTGCGCGAGGTCTTCTCGGGCGCCGATGCGGCTCTGGTCCTGCCCTATGACAGGGCGCGCGACCGCGTCCTTCTGGTCGAACAATGGCGCGCCGGTCCCGCCCGCCGCGGCGATCCCCAGCCCTGGACGCTCGAGCCTGTCGCGGGCCTTGTGGATGCGGGCGAGACGCCCGAACAGGCCGCCCTCCGCGAAACATGGGAGGAGGCGGGTCTGCCGGTCGTCGAGTTGCGGCCCATGTTTGCCGGCTATGCCAGCCCCGGCAATGCCACCGACCATTTTTATGCCTTCCTGGCTCTCTGCGATCTGCCTGACGGCCTTGCCACCCGCGGCGGTCTGGCCGAAGAGCACGAGGATCTCCGCCTTCATGTGCTGCCCTTCGAACGGGCGCTGGCGCTTGTGGAAACGGGAGAGGCGAATGCCCTGCCGCTGATTGCGATGCTGCTCTGGCTGGATCGCTGGCGCCGCCGCTGAGGCGTTTACGGAATCTTAACCCTTGCATGGCATGATGGGGATCGAAGGGGACGAATCGCTCCCTGCCGTTCCAGTTGGTTGTCACAGGAAAGAAAGGATCGTCTGATGTCACCGTGATGGTCTTCGCGCCGCTCTGGCCTGCGTCCGGCTTGCGCCCGTGCCTTGAGTCCCCGTCTCCCCCCTCCTAGACAGGGGATCGTAGACTGGGAGTTTCCATGCCTGTCATCAAGCCAGACCTCGCCGCCGCCGTGGGGAACACGCCCCTCATCCGGCTTCGCCGTGCCTCCGAGGAGACGGGATGCGAAATCCTCGGCAAATGCGAGTTCATGAATCCCGGCCAGTCCGTGAAGGATCGCGCCGCCCTCTCCATCATCCGCGATGCCGTGGCACGGGGAGAGCTTCAGCCGGGCGGCACCATCGTGGAGGGCACGGCCGGCAATACGGGGATCGGGCTGGCGCTGGTCGGGGCGTCGATGGGCTTCCGCACCGTCATCGTCATCCCGGAGACGCAGAGCCAGGAAAAGAAGGACATGCTGCGCCTTGCCGGGGCCGAGCTGGTCCAGGTGCCCGCCGCACCCTATCGCAATCCCAACAACTATGTCCGTTATTCGGGCCGTCTTGCCGCCGAGCTGGCTCGCACGCTGCCCCGGGGGGCCATCTGGGCCAACCAGTTCGACAACATCGCCAACCGTCGCGCGCATGCCGAGGGCACGGGGCCGGAGATCTGGGAGCAGACAGGGGGGCGTGTCGATGGCTTCGTCTGTGCAGTGGGAACCGGCGGCACCCTTGCCGGCGTGGCAGAGGCTCTCCAGCCGAAGGGGGTGAAGATCGGCCTTGCCGATCCCGAGGGGGCTGCGCTCCACAGCTACTATACCCAGGGCACCTTCGATGCGCCCGGTACGTCGATCACCGAGGGCATCGGCCAGTCGCGCATCACCGCCAATCTGGAGGGGTTCCGCCCCGACATGAGCTGGCGCATCCCCGATTCGGAGGCGCTTCCCATCGTCTTCGACCTTCTGGAGCATGAGGGGCTGTGCCTCGGAGGGTCGTCCGGGGTCAATGTGGCCGGCGCCATCCGCATGGCGCGCGAGATGGGCCCGGGCCATACCATCGTGACGATCCTGTGTGACTACGGCACCCGCTATCAGTCCAAGCTCTTCAACCCGGACTTCCTGCGCGAACGCGGCCTGCCTGTGCCCCGCTGGCTCGACCGCGCCCCTGCCTCCATCCCGGGTGTGTTCGAGGACTGAAAGGCGTTCATGTCCTGTGGCCTGCGGGTCGCCCTGCCGGGAGCTGCGCCTGCGTCGCGTCTCGAGGAGGGGGGACGCCACGACAGCCGCAAAGCCTCTGCTCAAGCGCTGGGGCGGGCGCCTGCCCGGATGCCGGCGCACTCGGGGAGATCAGGAATCCCTTCTCCCTGCCGGATCCGCATCTCATCGGGGCGTTCCAGCCGGTTCCTGCCTCCGGGGCCATGGGGGCATCCTGCGGGGCATCCGGTCCGGCGATGGGCACGGGCCGGCGCCATGGCATTGGCGCGGGTCAGGGCTGTGCCCCCCTGATCCGCTGCGGGTCTGAGGGCCTCTGCCGGGCCGAGGGCGGCCGACCCCATGCAGGTTTCAGGCAGGTCTGTCGTGATCCGCGCCTGCCGCCGTCTTCAGGTCAGGGCGGCAAGAATGCGTGCCCAGCTCCGGATGCCCTTGTGGAAACTGCGCAGGTCGTATTTCTCGTTGGGGGAATGGATGAGATCGTCGTCGAGGCCGAAGCCCGTCAGCAGCGAATCCATACCCAGCACCGTCCTGAAATAGCCCGCCACCGGGATCGATCCGCCCGAGCCGGTGAAGGCTGCGGGTCGCGGCCATTCGGCAGAGAGGGCAGCGCGCGCCTTCTCGAAGGCCGGATGGGACAGATCCATGACCGACGCGGGAGAAGCGCCATGGTCGCGGAATTCTGCGCGGCAGTCAGGGGGCAGCATGGCGCGGACATGGGCACGGAAGGCCTCGCGCACGGCGAGGGGATCCTGCCGGCCGACCAGGCGGAAGCTGACCTTGGCCGAGGCCTTGGCGGGCAGGACCGTCTTGAACCCCGCGCCCTGATAACCGCCCGTGATGCCGTTGATCTCGCAGGTCGGGCGTGCCCAGATGGATTCGAGGACGCCCCGTCCCGCTTCGCCTGCGGGGACTGACAGGCCGACCGCGCCCAGAAAGGCGGCTTCGTCGAAGCCGAGCGCATCCCACTGGGCCCGGATGTCGGGGGACGGATCCTCCACCCCGTCATAGAAGCCCGGCAGGGTCACGCGGCCCGTCTCGTCGTGGAGGGAGGCGAGAATGCGGGCCAGCACGCGGATCGGGTTGATCGCCGCGCCGCCATACATGCCGGAATGCAGGTCCATCGCCGGGCCGGTGATTGTCACCTCCTCGCCCAGAAGGCCGCGCAGGCGCGTGGTGATGGCAGGCGTGTCCCGGTCGAAGAGATCCGTATCGCAGATCAGGGCAAGATCGGCCGTCAGCAGGTCGCGGTTGGCCTCGAGGAAGGGGACAAGGGAGGGCGAGCCCGATTCCTCTTCCCCCTCGAGGAAGATGGTCAGGCGGCAGGGCAGGCGGCCATGGACCATCTTCCAGGCACGGCAGGCCTCGAGAAAGGTCATGAGCTGTCCCTTGTCATCGGCCGCACCGCGGGCGCGGATCACCTGTCCTTGCGGCGTTTCCTCGAGGCGCGGCTCGAAGGGCGGGTGATTCCACAGATTCAGGGGATCCACGGGCTGGACATCATAATGGCCGTAGAACAGCAGATGCGGCCCCCCATCGCCCCCCCGTCCCACGACCATCGGTCGCCCCGCTGTGGGATAGGTGCGGGCATCGAAGCCCATGTCGCGCAGATCCTGCGCAAGCCAGTCGGCCGCGGCAGCGCAATCGGCCGCATGGGCCGGATCGGTGGAGATCGAGGGAATGCGCAGAAGCGCGAACAGCCGCTCGACCGCCGCAGGCAGATCGGCGTCGATGCGGTCGAGGACGGGATCGAGGACGGCGGGATCGGACATGGGCACTCCGGGCATTCCGGGACGGATGCCGGAAGGCTAGGGGGGAGCCGATCGGGGCGCAACAGCAGCGGCATCTTGTCCGGTTGGCATCGGACCTGGAATTGATCTAAGACAAGGCAGGTCCCCGGGGCTGGTGCGATGTCCCGACCAGACGACCTGAGGAAGGAAGGATCGCCCGTGGATTACGACGCCCATCTCAGTGCCGCGCTCGACCGTCTTCATCAGGAGGGGCGCTATCGCACCTTCATCGACATCGCGCGGGAGAGGGGGCATTTCCCCCATGCCGTCTGGCACCGCCCCGACGGGACGACCAGACCCATCACCGTCTGGTGCGGCAACGACTATCTCGGCATGGGGCAGCATCCGGCCGTGCTGGCGGCGATGCACGAGGCGCTGGATGCGGTGGGCGCAGGATCGGGGGGCACGCGCAACATCTCGGGCACCACGATCTATCACAAGCGGCTCGAGGCAGAGCTGGCAGACCTGCACCGCAAGGAAGCGGCGCTTCTCTTCACTTCGGCCTACATCGCCAATGATGCGACACTGTCCACCCTGCGCAGGCTGTTTCCTGGCCTGATCATCTATTCCGATGAACTGAACCATGCCTCGATGATCGAGGGGATCCGCCGCGGAGGCGGGGAGAAGCGGATCTGGCGGCACAATGACGTGGCCCATCTGCGCCAGCTTCTGGCGGCAGACGATCCGGCCGCGCCCAAGCTGATCGCCTTCGAATCGGTCTATTCGATGGATGGCGATTTCGGGCCCATCGCCGAGGTGGTGGCACTCGCGCAGGAGTTCGGCGCGCTGACCTACCTGGACGAAGTCCATGCCGTGGGCATGTACGGGCCGCGCGGCGGCGGCGTGGCCGAGAAGCTCGGCCTGATGGGGCAAATCGACATCATCAACGGCACGCTGGGCAAGGCCTTCGGCGTGATGGGGGGCTATATCGCGGCTTCGGCGCGGATGTGCGATGCGATCCGCTCCTATGCGCCCGGATTCATCTTCACGACCTCCCTTCCCCCGTCATCGCGGCCGGTGCGGCGGCCTCGGTCGCGCATCTGAAGACCGACAATGCCCTGCGCGAACGCCATCAGACCCAGGCCCGGATCCTCAAGACCCGGCTCAAGGGGCTCGGCCTGCCCATCATGGATCACGGCAGCCACATCGTTCCGCTGATCGTGGGTGATCCGGTGCATACCAAGAGGATCTCGGACATGCTCCTGGCGGATCACGGCATCTATGTGCAGCCGATCAACTTCCCCACCGTGCCCCGCGGGACCGAGCGGCTGCGCTTCACCCCCTCGCCTGTCCATGGCCCGCGAGAGATGGACGCCCTCATCCATGCGCTGGACAGTCTGTGGTCGCATTGTGCGCTGAATCGCGCCGAACTGGCGGGTTGAACCTTTCGTCCCCCGATGCGTTGGAGTCACGACCGTGTTACGCTTGCCACAAAGGGGTCGGTGATGCACGAATCACCAGGCTTCCCAAGGGCGGGACAGGACGTGGGGCGTGCCGATGATCGGGCGGGGCTATCTCAGCACCAAGCCGCTTGAGCAGGAGGAGGGCGAGGCGCGCGGATTCGACGCCTTCGAGCTGCGCCTTGGCGATCTGATGCGCGGCGAACGCGCGACGATGGGCAAGTCCCTCCTCGATGTTCAGCGGGAGCTGAAGATCAAGGCCGCCTATATCGCCGCCATCGAGAATGCGGATCCCTCCGCCTTCGACACGCCCGGCTTCATTGCCGGCTATGTGCGCTCCTATGCGCGCTATCTCAACATGGATCCCGATTGGGCCTTCGAGACCTTCTGCCGCGAATCGGGCTTTGTTCCGACGCATGGAATGGCAGCGGCGCCGGTTGCCCCTGCCCGCCGTCGCCGCGACGAAAAGGCGCCCGGCCCGGGGCTTGGCAGGGACATCTTTGCAGGCCGTCCCGCACCCTACATCGCGCAGGACGACGGCTTTCTGGCCAATCTCGAGCCGCGTGCCGTGGGCTCCATCCTCGTGCTGGTGGCCTTGCTTGCCGGGCTGTCCTATGCGGGATGGTTCGTTCTGCGCGAGGTGCAGAAGGTCACCTTCGCCCCGGTGGAGCAGCCTCCCACCGTCGTCGCCGATCTCGATCCGCTGGCCGGCGGGGCCCAGCCGCAGGACCCGGCCGAGGATGCGCTGGTATCGCTGCTCCAGCCTTCGGCCGAGGCTCTGGATCGCCTCTACAGGCCCGAGGCGCTCGAGGTGCCCGTCCTGGTGCCACGCGACGGGCCGATTGCCGCTCTCGATCCGGCCACGGTGGGCACGCTGGCGGCAGGAGGCGGGTCTCCGTCGGCCGGAGGGCCGGGCAACTGGTCTGCTCCCGCTCAGGTCGGGGACGCCGCAGCCGCGGCAGGGCCCTCTTCTCCCGCCCTCGCTTCGGCGCAGGGCACCGGGGGGGGCGACTGTGGCCGGCGTCGAGGAGACCTTGGCCAGCCTTCTAGGAGAGGGGCCCGAGGCAACCGCCGCTTCCGCCTCCGATCCGACGGGAGTGCAGGTCACGGCCGGTCCGGCACCGCAGGTCCAGCTCGTGGCAGTGCGAGAAGCCTGGGTGCGGGTGCGGGCGCCCGATGGCTCGACCCTGTTCGAGGGGATCCTGGCCCCCGGCGACACTTTCGATGTCCCTGCCTTCGAGGAACCCCCGACGATGCGCGTGGGCGAATCCGGCGGTCTCTACATGGCGGTGAATGGGGTTCCCTACGGTCCCGTGGGACGGGACGGAGCGGTGACGAGCAACGTGCCCCTCTCGGCCGAAGCCATCCTGGCCAGCTACCAGCCGGCCGATCCGTCCGCGAACCAGCATCTGGCAGAGTATGTGGCCCTGGCCTCGGCAACCCAGACGGCGCCGGCCGCTCTCCCCGCCGGAGCGCAGGAACCCGGCACGGCAACCGGCAATCCTGTGCCGCCCTTCGAATGACGGCCGGAGCCCGGTTGCAGCGGCGGGAGTGCCGGACTAGCTGAAAGGCAGTCCCGCGCCTCAGGAGCCGTGCCATGTCGCATACCCAAGTCCGTCCCTGGCGCCATATCGAGCGGCGCCGGTCGCGCCGGATCATGGTAGGGTCTGTCCCCGTGGGCGGTGGGGCGCCGATCAGCGTTCAGACCATGACCAACACCCCGACGGCCGATGTCCCGGCGACCCTGGCGCAGATCCGGGCCGCCGCAGAGGCCGGGGCAGACATCGTCCGCGTCTCCACCCCCGATGAGGAGAGCACGGCCGCCCTTCGTGCGATCGTGCGCGAATCGCCCGTTCCGATCGTGGCCGACATCCATTTCCACTATCGCCGTGCCATCGAGGCCGCCGAAGCCGGGGCAGCCTGCCTGCGCATCAATCCCGGGAACATCGGCAGCGCCGAGCGCGTGCGCGAAGTGATCCGCGCCGCGCGCGACCATGGCTGTTCCATCCGGATCGGGGTCAATGCAGGCTCGCTCGAGCGGCATCTTCTCGAACGCTATGGCGAACCCTGCCCCGAAGCGATGGTGCAATCCGCGCTCGATCACATCAAGCTTCTGGAAGACAACGACTTTCATGAGTTCAAGATCAGCGTGAAGGCCTCCGACGTGTTCCTGGCCGCCGCCGCCTATCAGGCGCTGGCCGAAGCGACGGATGCCCCGCTCCATCTCGGGATCACCGAAGCGGGGGGCCTGATGACTGGCACGGTCAAGAGTGCGATCGGCCTCGGCTCGCTGCTCTGGGCCGGCATCGGGGATACGATCCGCGTTTCGCTGTCGGCCGATCCGGTGGAGGAGGTGCGCGTCGGATTCGAGATCCTCAAGGCGCTGGGTCTGCGCCATCGCGGTGTCAACATCATCTCCTGCCCGTCCTGCGCGCGGCAGGGCTTCGATGTCATCCGCACCGTGGAGATCCTCGAGAAGCGGCTGGCCCATGTCCGCACGCCCCTCACGCTCTCGATCATCGGCTGCGTGGTGAACGGGCCGGGCGAGGCCCTGATGACCGATATCGGCTTTACCGGCGGGGGGGCAGGGCACGGGATGGTCTATCTGGCCGGTCGGCAGAGCCATCGCATGGACAACGACCGCATGATCGACCACATCGTCGAGCTGGTCGAGGCGAAGGCGGCCGAGATCGAGGCCGCCCGTGCCGCCGCCCGGGTGGCTGCAGAGGAAACTCCCCAGGCGGCGGAGTGAACCGGGCGGAGCCGCAGCCGGGGCTCAGCCCTCGCTGCGTGCCTGTTCCACCAGCGCTTCCATGGCTTCGAGCGGGACGAAGCCGCGCACCATCCGTCCGCCCAGGACGAAGGTCGGCGTGCCGGTGATGCCGAGCCGGTTCGCGAGGGCCCGGTTCTGCGCGATGATCGCCGTGACCTCGGGCGCATCCATCCGGGCCAGGACGGGCTCGGGGTCGAGTGCGAGGGCTTCGGCCAGACGACCGAGGGCCTCGGGCGTGATGTCGCCCTGGAAGGTCATCAAGGCGTCATGGACATCCTTGTAGGCGTCGTCGCCATGGATCTGATGCACGGCGATGGCAAAGCGCGAGGCCAGTTCGCTCTGCGGCCCGAGGATCGGGAATTCCTTGAGGACGAATCGGATGTTGCCGTCGCCTTCCACGAGCTCCTCGACCGTCTCAAAGGCCCGCCGGCAATAGCCGCAGCGATAGTCCATGAATTCCACAAGGGTCACATCCCCTTCGGGATTGCCCCCGACCCAGGAGATACCGTCATTCTCGATGGCCTGGAGATTCTCGGTCACTGCCTGCCGGTCGGCCTGTTCCTGTGCAGCGGCCTCACGCGATTCGAGGACGGCGATGGCCTCCATGAGGACTTCAGGATTCTCCAGGAGATAGGCCCTCACCTCGGCACGGAAGGCTTCGCGCTCAGCCTCCGACAGGGCCGAAAGGTCGAGCGCAGCGGCAGGCAGGGCCGCCCCGGCAAGGACGACGGCAGCAAGGGCGATGCGGCGGAGCGGCATGGGCTTTCTCCTTCATGGCCGTTTGGCGATCTGTGGCAGAGGCGGAGCGGCTTGGAAAGCGCCTCACGCAGGGTTGAGAGGGCAGGGGGACAGGCTTGACGGGGCCGGGTGGCGCAGGGCAGGCCGGTCCGCAGGGCAGCCGCAGGGGGCCGGAGCATGATCGGACGGATCGCAGCGCTGGCGATGGTCCTTCTGCTGGCCATGGCGCAGGGCGCGGTATCACAGGCGATGTCGGGGCTGGCGCGGGTCGATCCGCAGCGCAGCCGGGTTGCCGATGAAGGGCGGGGATTGGCCGTGGATCTGGCGCTAAGCCAGGCGGTGCCATGGCGCCTCTTCACGTTGGATGGCCCACCCCGTCTGGTGATCGACTTTGCCGAAGCCGATTTCGGTGCCATCCGGCCTGACGCCCTGCTGATGCCGGGCCGGGCGGCGGGGCTGCGCTTCGGCTCCGTGCGGCCGGGATGGTCACGCCTCGTGATCGATCTGGCCAGACCGATGGGCATCACGCAGGCAGGGATGCAGGTCGATGAGCATGACGGAACGGCCCGGCTGCGCATCCGGCTCGATCCGGTGGATGCTGAGGCCTTCGCCGCCGCGGCCGGGGCACCCCCGGACGAGGAATGGGGACGCGCTGTCCTCTCTCCCGACAGGCTGGCCGATAGCCCGGCTGCTGCCGCCCCGGCCCCGTCGCAGGACGGGCGATTCGTGGTGGCCATCGACCCGGGCCATGGGGGAATCGATCCCGGTGCCGAGCGGGACGGCCTGCGCGAGTCCCATCTGATGCTCGCACTCGGGATCGAACTGGCCGAGGCCGTCGCCCGTGCAGGGATGGTGCCTGTCCTGACGCGGACCGAGGACGTCTTTGTGCCGCTCCAGACCCGGATGAGCATCGCCCGTGCCGCCGGCGCGGATGTGCTCATCTCTCTTCATGCCGATGCGCTCGAGACCGATCAGGCGCAGGGGGCGTCGGTCTATACCCTGACGCAGGAGGCGGCGGACGCGGCCTCGGAACGCATGGTGCAGCGCCATGAGGGAGGCGACCTGATCGCCGGGCTCGACCTGACCGGAACGGACGACACGGTGGCGACGGCGCTGCTCGATCTGGCGCGGCGCGATACGGTGCCGCGGTCCCGGCGGCTGGCCGAGACACTGGCCGCATCGCTGCGCGAGGCAGGGGCCGTCGTCAACGGCCGTGCGCTGCGGCAGGCTCAGTTGGCCGTTCTCTCGGCGGCGGACTTTCCTTCGGTGCTCCTCGAAGCGGGGTTCCTGTCGGATGAGGGCGACCGCGCGCGGCTCTCCTCGCCCGAGGGGCGGGCCCCCCATCATTGCGGGCATCGTCGGGGCGCTGCAGGCCTGGCACGCGGCCGAGGAGGCACGGAGCTCCCTTCTGCGGCGTTGAACCTTCATTTGCGAGCCCTCAGCTGCGCCGCCGAGCCAGCCAGATGGAGCGACCCCCGCAGGCCTCCTCCTCGGGCCAGAAGCCCAGCACCTCAAAACCGGCTTCGTCCAGCAGGGTGCGGTATTCGTCCGGGTCGAGACTGGCATGATAGAGATCGGAGCGGCCGATGCGGCCGATCGCGACGCCGGCCTTCGGTCCGGTCGTGAACAGCAGCACCGCCCGGGGCGACGCATGGGCGGCGAAGGTTGCCCCCATCTCGCGCTGGGCCTCCGGGGTGAGGTGGAACAGGCTGTCCCAGGCCAGGATCAGGTCGAACTCTTCTCCCAGCCGCAGTCCGCGCATGTCGGCATGCAGGGCCGTGGCACGCGGAACGACGCGGGCGAACAGCTCGATCATCGGGCGCGAGGCATCCACACCGGTGAGGATACAGTTGCGGTCGAGCAGATATTCCCCGATGGGCCGGCCTGCGCCGCAGCCCAGATCCAGGACCCGGCGCCGTCCCGCATGCCGCGGAGCCAGCATCAGCGCCCGGTCGAGCCAGGGCCTCTCGGTCAGACGACGATCGCGTGTCGCGGCCCAGGCGGGGCCTTCGCGGTCATAGGTGGGGATCACGTCATCGGGGTTCATCGTGAGCCATTCCAAGCGTCTGCAGGGCACTCCGTCCAGCAGGCCGATGCGTGTCAGGACAGCGAAAGCATCTTCGCGCCGACACGCGGCCTGGTGTTTTGACCGCAAGGCCGCTGGCGCCTATAAGCAGTCCGTTCCGCATGCCGGAGGGACCGGAGTCTTGCTGCGCCTCTTGATGTCGCTCCTCGGGGGCATCTTCTCGATGCTCACCCTCGGTCTGGCCATGGCCGCCGTCACGCTTGGCGCGGTCTTCTTCATGTATGGTCGCGATCTCCCTTCCTACGAGACGCTCGCCCAGTATTCTCCCCCCACCATCAGCCGGGTCTACAGCGCCGAAGGGCGGATCATCGACGAATTCGCCGAGGAGCGGCGGCTGTTCACTCCTGTCGAGGACATCCCCGATCTGGTCAAGCATGCCTTCATCGCCGCCGAGGATCAGAACTTCTATGTCCATCCCGGCTTCGACCTGCGCGGCATGGCTGCCGCCTTCGTGGAGGCCGTCCGTTCGCGCGGGCAGGATCTGCGCGGGGCCTCCACGATCACCCAGCAGGTGATGAAGAACTTCCTGCTCGACGGATCACGCACGGCCGAACGCAAGATCAAGGAAATCATCCTCGCCATCCGCATCGAGCGGGCCATGAGCAAGGACGACATCCTCGAGCTCTATCTGAACGAGATCTTCCTGGGGCAGAATTCCTACGGGGTGACGGCGGCGGCACAGACCTATTTCAACAAGCCCCTGACCGAGCTTGCGCCCGGAGAGGCGGCCTATCTCGCCGCGCTGGCCCAGCGGCCGGGCAACCTGCATCCGGTGCGCAACAATGCCGATGCGGTAGCCCGGCGCAACTATGTGCTGCGCCGCATGGCCGAGGACGGCTACATCACCCGCGCCGAGGCCGAGGCCGAAGCGGCCCTGCCGCTGCGCACGGTGCAATCAGGCGACTATCCCTCCTTCCGCTCGACGGTGCCGCCGCGCGACTATTTCACTGACGAGATCCGCCGTCAGCTTTCGGCCAATTTCGGCGCCGAGGAGTTCTTCACCGGCGGCCTCTCCATCCGCGCGACGATGGACCCCGATCTGCAGGTCGTGGCCGCCCATGCGCTCCAGCGGGCTCTCGAACAGTTCGATCGCGGTCTTGGGCGCTGGCGCGGCACCGGGATCCGTCTGCCCGAGGAGGTCCTGTCCTCCGAAGAGGCCTGGCGCGAGGCCCTCGCCGCCGCCGAGGTTCCCCGCGACATCACGCTCGACGGTCCCTGGTATCCGGCGGTGGTGCTCGAGGTGGGCGAGGAGGCGCTGAGGCTGGGCATCGAGGGCAACCATCCCGAGGAGCCCATCGTCCCGCGCGAGGACATCGGCTGGATGCGCGGCAGCTTTGCCGACAATTTCACGCGCGGCGATGTCGTGCTCGTGCGGCGGATGACGCGCGATGAGGACGGATCCTTCATCCGCTGGACCCTCCGGCAGGTGCCCGAAGTGCAAGGCGCCTTCATGGCGATGGATGTCAATACCGGCCGTGTCCTCGCCATGCAGGGGGGGTTTTCCTATCAGGCCTCCGTCTTCAATCGTGCGACGCAGGCCCGGCGCCAGCCGGGATCGGCCTTCAAGCCCTTCGTTTATGCCGCGGCGCTCGATTCCGGCTACTCGCCGGCCTCGATCGTCGTGGATGCTCCCATCGAGATCAACACCCCCGAGGGGCTCTGGGTGCCGCAGAACGCCTCGGGCCGCTATTACGGGCCCACCCCCCTGCGCACCGGCATCGAACAGTCCCGCAACCTGATGACGATCCGCCTGGCCCAGGAGATCGGGATGGAGACGGTCGCCGACTATGCCGAACGCTTCGGTGTCTATGACGACATGCGCCCCTTCCTGGCCAACTCGCTCGGCGCGCAGGAGACGACGCTGTTCCGCATGGTGGCCGCCTATGCCATGTTCGCCAATGGCGGCGAGAGGGTGGAGCCGACGCTCGTGGACCGGGTGCAGGACCGCTATGGCCGCACGATCTACCGCCATGATCCGCGCGTCTGCCTCGACTGCGACGACCTTTCCCTGCCGCCGGGTCAGGCTCCGCGCATCGACAGCCGGCGCACGCGGATCATGAATGCGGTGACGGCCTATCAGATCACGTCCATGATGGAAGGCGTGGTCCAGCGCGGCACGGCAGCCCGCGCCATCAATCTTCCCGTGCCCATCGCCGGCAAGACCGGCACCACCAACGAGGCCAAGGACGTCTGGTTCATCGGCTATTCCTCCAACATCGCTGCGGGCTGCTATATCGGCTACGATACCCCGCGCAGCATGGGGGATGCCTCGGGCGGGGGGCTGTGCGCGCCGGTCTTCCAGGCCTTCATGCAAGAGGCCGTCGAGCGCTTCGGCGGCGGACCCTTCCCGGTGCCGGAGGATTGCCGTTTCATCGCCATCGACCGGTTCACCGGCGCCCGCCTGCCCGATGGCTCCACCGGCGACAATGTCGTGCAGGAATGCTTCCGAGCCGGCGAGGAACCGGTCTTCGGCATCACCTATGACGGCGGTTTCGCCATGACGGAAAACCTCCCCCTGGTCGAGGAGGTTCGCGCCGCCTCGCGCAATGTGACCACGGCCACGGGGGATACCGCGGTCGTCGGCCCGAATGCGAGCTTCGGCACCCTGTCCTCGGGCGGGCTCTACTGAGACGGCCCCTTGCCGGAACAGGGGGGGCGGGCTAGGACGCCCCCCGCTCCGATCCGAGAGGGAGGCAACCCCATGCGCAGCGAGACCCAGAGCACCATCGAGGCGATCCGACGCTCGATCGAGCTCCTCGGACGCCGCATGGACCGTGCCACGGCGCCCCACCGGCTCGAGGAATACAATGCCCGGGTCGAGGACCCCTCGCTCTGGAACGATCCGGCCGCCGCGCAGAAGCTCATGCGCGAACGGCAGGTTCTGGCTGACAAGCTCGCGGCCCTGGAGGCGATGGAGCGCGAGCTGAACGAACATGTCGAGCTCATCGAACTGGGCGAGGCCGAAGGCGACGAAGCCGTCGTGGCCGAGGCCGAGGCCGCGCTGAAGGCGCTCAGGGAGCGGGCCGCAGCAGCCGAGATCGAGGCGTTGCTCGACGGAGAGGCCGACGCCAACGACACCTTCCTCGAGATCAATGCCGGTGCCGGCGGAACCGAAAGCTGCGACTGGGCGGCCATGCTTGCGCGGATGTATGTCCGCTGGGCCGAATCGCATGGCTACACGGTCGAGCTCCAGTCCGAGACGCCGGGCGAGGAGACAGGGATCAAGTCCGCCTCCTACAAGATCATCGGGCACAATGCCTATGGATGGCTCAAGACCGAATCCGGGGTGCACCGCCTCGTGCGGATCAGCCCCTTCGGATCGGGCGACAAGCGCCAGACATCCTTCGCCAGCGTCTGGGTCTATCCGGTCGTGGACGATACCATCGAGATCGAGATCCAGGACAAGGACATCCGGATCGACACCTTCCGGTCCTCCGGTGCCGGCGGCCAGCATGTGAACAAGACCGACTCCGCGGTGCGGATCACCCATCTGCCTACCGGGATCGTCGTCACCTCCTCGCTCAAGTCCCAGCACCAGAACCGCGAGATCGCCATGCAGGCGCTGAAGTCGCGGCTCTATCAGATGGAGCTCGAGAAGCGCACCGCCGCCATCAATGCCGCGCATGAGGCCAAGGGCGACGCCGGCTGGGGCAACCAGATCCGGTCCTATGTCCTGCAGCCCTATCAGATGGTGAAGGATCTTCGCACCGGCTACGAGACATCGGACACCCAGGGGGTGCTGGATGGGGATCTCGATGCCTTCATGGCGGCCACGCCGGCCATGAATGTGGCCGGCAAGAGCCGGGCCGAGGCCACGGCCGAGGACTGAACCCCGCCGCTGGCGGCAGGACGGGACCGTCATCGCCGCTTCTCCTCGTCCGGGGCAGGGGGGGTGTCGCGGACCGGATCGGGCGGGGCAGGGCGGTCATCCCAGCGGTCCGACAGGATGCGGGCCGCATCGCCCTCCGGATCGTCGTATTGCCGCGTCCGCAGCGTCCAGAGAAAGGCCGCCAGACCCAGGAGTCCCAGCCCCAGCGACACCGGAACGAGAAGGACCAGAACAGCCATCTCAGCGCAGCCTCAGGGCATTGAGCGTCACTGTCAGGCTCGAGACCGACATGGCGACGGCAGCGAGCAGCGGCGTGGCCAGTCCCGCCAGGGCGAAGGGCACCGCCAGGATGTTGTAGAGCGCCGAGAGGGCGAAGTTCTGCCGCATGCGGCGCACGGCCTGCCCGGCAATCCGCAGCGCATCCTCCACCGGCGACAGATCCTGCCCCGTCAGGACCACATCCGAGGCTGCACGGGCGGCATCGAGCCCGGATGCCGGAGAGATGGAGACATGCGCCGCGGCCAGTGCCGCGGTGTCGTTGAGCCCGTCGCCCAGCATCAGCACCCGCCGCCCCCTCTGACCAAGGGCGCGGACGAAGGCCGCCTTGTCCTCGGGCGAGGCGCCGGCGATCCAGTCCCCGATGCCGAGCCGGGCGGCCAGATCGGCCACGGCGGGCGCGGCGTCCCCCGAGACGAGATGCAGCGACAGGCCCCGCGCCTGCAGCGCTGTCACAAGCCCCGCAGCACCGGGACGCAGGGCATCGGCAAAGGCGAAGGTCACCGGCGGGCGGTCGCCGATCCGCAGGCAGGTGGCGGTTCCTGCTGCCGGGCCGGCCCCGACCCAGTCGGCCCGGCCAAGGCGCACCGGCAGCCCCTGCCAGCGCCCTTCGATCCCGTGGCCAGGCCGTTCGGTCAGGCCCGTGACGGGCGCAGGCCTGTGCCCCAGGCGGGAAATGGCGCGGGCCAGCGCCTGTGCCAGCGGATGGGCCGATCCCTGCGCCAGGGCGAGCGCCACCTGCAGATCCTCGGCGGCATGGCACGAGAGATCCAGCGGTTCGGGCGTTCCCAGGGTCAGGGTGCCGGTCTTGTCGAGCACGACCGTGTCCACCTCGGCCAGCCTCTCGAGAGCGGTTGCCGACTTGACCAGCAGACCCCGGCGGAACAGGTGGCCCGAGGCTGCCGTGACCACTGCCGGAACGGCAAGGCCCAGCGCGCAGGGACAGGTGATGATGAGCGTGGCCGCCGCGATGTTGGCGGCCAGGCGCAGATCGCCCCCGCTCTTCTGCAGCCAGACGAGGAAGGCCCCGAAGGCCAGCAGATGGACCAGCGGCGAATAGGCCCGGGCGGCGCGGTCGGCCAGGGAGGCGTGACGACCGCGGGCTTCCTCGGCCAGGGCGACCAGGGCGGCAATCCGCGACAGGGACGAATCCCGTCCGGCAGCGGTGACGCGCAGGGTCAGCGGGCCCGTCAGATTCGTCTCGCCCGCGCCGAGGACGCTGCCGGGGGTGGCACGGGCCGGTAGCGATTCGCCCGTCCGCAGGGAGCGGTCGATCTCGCTTTCGCCGTCCTCGACGATCCCGTCGGCGGGAATGCGGGCTCCGGGCAGGATGCGGATCCGGTCTCCCGGGACAAGATCGCGGACCGGAACGGTTTCCTGCCCGGCAGGGGTCAGGCGGAGGGCGCGCGGCACCTCGAGAGCGGCCAGTTCCTGCGCGGCAGAGCGGGCGGCCGCGCGCGTCCGGTGGTCGAGATAGCGCCCGCCGAGCAGGAAGAAGGTCAGCATCACGGCCGCATCGAAATAGGCATGGCGGCCTCCGTTGAGGCTTTCGTAGAGCGAGATGCCGCTGGCCAGGACGAGAGCGAGAGAGATGGGAACATCCATCCCGATCCGCCCGCGCCGGAGCCCCGCCAGCGCAGAGCGGAAGAAGGGCTGGCCGGAGAAGGCGACCGTGGGGATCGCGATGGCGCCCGAGATGAGATGGAACAGATCGCGCGTGGCATCCGAGGCGCCGGACCACACCGCGACCGACAGCAGCATCACGTTCATCATCGCGAAGAAGGCGACGCCCAGCCGCATCAGCAGATCGCGGCCGACGGGATCCGTTCCGGTTTGCGACAGCGTCTCGGCGTCCAGAGGATGCGCCCTGTAGCCGAGGCGGGCGATCACGGGGATCAGGGCCTCTGGTGTCAGGCTGCCGTCATGACGGATGCGGACGCGACGCAGCGAGAGATTCACCCGGGCTGTGCGGACTGCGGGCAGGCGGCTCAGCCCCTCTTCCAGCGTGGCGATGCAGGCCGCGCAATGGGCGTCCGGGACGGACAGGAAGATGTCTTCGCCCGGCGCGGCATCGGCGGGTCGCCGGGCGGCGGTGCGGCGGGCGAGGGGGGCCACGGGGCTGCATGCGGGGCAGGCCGGGCTGCCAGCGCCTTCGGCGGTGGGGATCGGGGTCATGGCCTTACTCCGCGGTCAGGGCCAGATGCTGACGGAAGGGGGTTCCGTCGGCGGCGGTGGCGGTCAGCACCAGCACCCAGCGGCCAGGTCCGGCCGTCACCGGCGCGCGCCAGAGGGCGCCATCGAAGGTGAAGGCCAGCGTCTGATCCGCGCTGCGCACGGCCGGGCGCCGCAGCATCCCCCCGAGGACCGCATCGGCGACAGGCCGCCCGTCCGGGCCGGTCAGGACAAGCACGACTTCGTCCTTGCCCCCGTCCGTTCCCCGCGCGATCGCGGCGCGGACGGTCCAGCCCAGAGCCTCCTGCGCGCGGCGCTCGGCTTCGAACGCGCGCGAGGCGATGTAGGCGCTGGGCACCACGAGGCCCGAGAAGGTCCGCACCGCCTGCACGGCCAGGACAAGATTGGCCGCGATGATGACGACAAAGAAGCCTGCGAAGATCGCAAAGGCCTTGGGGCCGGTGATGGGACCGCGCAGCAGGGGGGTCATGTCAGTCGCCCTTTCCGGTGAAGTAGGTCGCCGCCGAGGCCCGGTCGCCCGAGGCGGGATCGGTGATCCACAGCCGCAGGGGCGTGTGGGGTGCCGCAGCCGCCGCGCTCTCGGGCGGTGCATCGAGATAGGCGCGCAGATCGGCCGTCTGATCGGCCGGCACGGTGACGGTCAGGCCATCCTGCCCTTCGATCCGAAGCCGCAGGGGCGCGTCGGCGGTGAAGGAGAGGGCGAGCGTCCGGGCCTCGGGGTGCCGGTTGCGCAGGCGCAGGTCATAGGCGTTGCGGATCGTGCCGTCCGAGAGCAGGACATGAGTCGGGTTGCGCACCGGCGAGACGTCGATGTCGATCGGCGAACGGATGAAGAGGGTGAAGATCAGGCCTGCCCCCGCCAGCGTCCAGAGCGTGGCATAGAGGATCGTGCGCGGACGCAGGATGTGCTGCCAGACGGGTCTGGGGGGGCGGCCGGCGCGTTCCTCGCATTCGTCGGTCAGGGTGAAATAGCCGATCAGGCCGCGCGGACGGCCGAGGCGGGTCATCACGTCGTCGCAGGCGTCGATGCACAGCCCGCAGGTGATGCAGGCAAGCTGCTGGCCGTCGCGGATGTCGATTCCCATGGGGCAGACATTCGCGCAGGCCTTGCAGTCCACGCAGTCGCCGGCCCCGGGCGTGCCGCGCTTGCCCCGCGGCTCTCCGCGCCAGTCGCGATAGCCGATGGTGATCGTCCGCTCGTCCATCATGGCGGCCTGGATGCGCGGCCAGGGGCAGGCATAGATGCAGATCTGTTCGCGCGCGAAGCCGCCGAAGGCGAAGGTCGTCGCGGTCAGCAGGGCCAGCGTGGCATAGGCGACCGGCGGCGCCGTTCCTGTCACGAGCGCCTGCAGGAGCGTCGGCGCATCGGCGAAGTAGAACACCCAGGCGCCCCCGGTGGCCAGGGCGATCAGCAGCCAGATCGTCCATTTGGTGAGCCGTAGCCGGGCCTTGGTCAGCGACCAGGGCGCATGCCACAGGCGCAGACGGGCATTGCGGTCGCCTTCGACCCAGCGTTCGGTCAGGATGAAGAGATCGGTCCAGACGGTCTGGGGGCAGGCATAGCCGCACCAGACGCGCCCCAGAGCGGCCGTGAACAGGAACAGCCCCAGGCCCGCCATCACGAGAAGGCCCGCGACGACGTGGAAATCCTGCGGCCAGATCTCGATCCAGAAGAAGAAGAAGCGCCGTCCGGCCAGATCCACGAGCACCGCCTGATCCGGCCGGTCGGGGCCGCGGTCCCAGCGGATCCAGGGCAGGACATGGTAGATGCCGAGCGTCACGGCCATCACGGCCCATTTCAGCCGACGGAAGCGGCCCGACACGCGGCGGGGAAAGACCGGCTCGCGCGCGGCATAGAGGGAGGGAGAGGCAGGCTGGCTCATGATCTGTCGCGGTTCCGGTCCATGCGGTCGGCGACCGTTCTGGGCCGGCAGGGCCGGCGGCGCCTTGACCTGGATCAAGCCTGCATGCCGCAATCCCCGGCGCAGGGCGCGCGCCGCCATTCCGGCAGTCAGGCCGGCTTCAGGGGCAGCGGTGCGGGCGCGGGTGCGGGGGCGGGACATGGTCCTTCTCCGGTTGCAGGGATTCGCATCTGTCCCGCCCCTTCTCGCGCGAAAGGGTTAACAAATTGTTCGGGCACCGCGCGGTGGGTGTTGCGCTGCGCTGCAGCAAGAGATTGCAGGGGGATCTGTCATCCCCCCCGGCAGAGACAAAAAGGCAGCGGCCATGGGGGGCCGCTGCCAGGCGGGCGGACCGGAAGGAGGGTCCGCCGGGACCCGCTATTCCCCGCCTCCCAGATGATGGACATAGGCGGCGACGGCGAGGATCTCGGCCTCGCTCAGCCCCGTGCCGGGGCGGAAGGCCTCGGACCAGGCGGGCATGACGCCGAAGCGGCCCGCAGTGATCGTCTCGCGGATGCGATCGGGCGTGCCGCCATAGAGCCAGACCGCATCGGTCAGGTCGGGGGCGCCGATCTCGCGCTGGCCGGTGCCGGCTTCGCCATGGCAGGAGGCACAGTTGTCCGCGAACAACCCCGCCCCCTGCGCGGCGAGGGCGGCGTCATGCTCCTGCCCGGACATTGCCAGCACATGGTGGGTGAGGGCCTCGATCTCTGCCCGCGGGAGCATGTCGCCGAAGGCCGGCATCTGCGACCAGCGGGCCTCGGGGCTCTGGTCGTTGCGGATGCCATGGGCGACCGTATGGACGATGTCGCCCATCCGACCCCCCAGAGCCAGTCGTCGTCGAGCAGGTTGGGAAAGCCCGAGGCCTGCACCCCCGCCGCTCCGGCGCCATGGCATTGCGAGCAATGGGCGCGGAACACGGCCTCGCCCGCATCGACGGCAAAGGCCAGCAGATCGGCATCGCCGGACAGCCGGTCCGGATCCGTGGCGGCGAGGCGCTCCATCAGCGGGGCGCGTGCGGTCTCGACGGCGGCGATCTCGGCCTCGACGGCGGCACGGGTGGAGAAGCCGAGATAGCCCGCCGTCGCCCGCGACAGCAGCGGCCAGGCGGGATAGGCGAGGGTATACCACAGGCCCCAGACGATCGTGGCGAGGAAGACCCAGACCCACCAGCGGGGCAGGGGATTGTTCCATTCCCGGATCCCGTCCCATTCATGGCCGGTGGTTCCGGGGCCGGTGGTTCCGGGGCCGGTGGTTCCGGAGCTGGTGGTTCCGGGGCCGGGCTGTGCTTGCGGATCCTTGCGGGGGCTCATCTCCGGGTCTCCGGCGAAAGGGCAAAGGAACGGGGATCGTTGCCATGCGGGGTGTCCCCGGTGCTGTCGGGGCTGCCGCGGCGGGCGGGTGTGGGCCGATCCTCGTGGCGGAAGGGGATGAGGCCCGCGTCATCATGGAGCCTGCGGCTGCCGGGCCGCCAGACCCAGAGGACGGCCCCCACGAAGATCGCGAACAGCGCCAGAAGCACCCAGGAATCGGCGAAGTGGCGCAGGAGGGTATAGGTCTCCATGGCTGTCCCTTTCTCAGCGGCCGGGCTCGGGGACGAAGGTGGAGAAGTCCACCATCGTCCCGAGCACCTGGAGATAGGCGACAAGGGCATCCATCTCGGTCACGGCCGGTTGGCCGTCGAAATCCGCGACGACGGCGCCGGGATAGCGTTCCAGGAGCCCTGCCGTGTCGGCCATCGGATCGGCCTGGGCGAGGAAATCCGCACGGGCCTGGGCGATCTGCTCCTCGGTGTAGGGGACGCCGACAAGGCGATGCGTCTCCATCAGTTCGGCGACATGGGCGCCGTCCAGCGTGACCTCCATCAGATGGGCATAGGGCGGCATGATGGATTCGGGGACGACGGACTGGGGGTCGATCAGATGCTGGACATGCCAGGCATCCGAATAGCGCCCCCCGACGCGTGCGAGATCGGGTCCCGTCCTCTTGGACCCCCACTGGAAGGGGTGGTCGTACATCGATTCGGCGGCAAGGCTGTAATGGCCGTAGCGTTCCACCTCGTCCCGCAGGGGTCGGATCATCTGGCTGTGGCAGACATAACAGCCTTCGCGGATATAGATGTCCCGGCCCGTCAGCTCGAGCGGGCTGTAGGGACGGACGCCCGTCACCGGCTCGATGGTGTTCTCCAGATAGAACAGGGGCACGATCTGCACGATGCCGCCGATGGTGACGACGAACAGGCTTGCCGCCAGCAGGAGCGTCGCGTGCCGCTCCAGACGGGCGTGATGGTCAAGGAGAGCCATGGTGAAGGGTCCTCATTGGGCCGGCACGGAGACTGGGGCAGGGCGGACGGCAGGTCGGACGCGCCCGAAGGCGGTCATCCACAGGTTCCAGGCCATGAGCAGGGCCCCGGCCAGATAGAGAACCCCGCCTAGGGCGCGGATCAGGTACATCGGGAACTTGGCCGCCACCGTGTCGGCAAAGCTGTTGACGAGAAAGCCGTTGGCGTCCACCTCGCGCCACATCAGGCCTTCCATGATCCCCGTGACCCACATCGAGGCCGCGTAGAGCACGATGCCGATGGTCGCGAGCCAGAAATGCCAGTTGACGGCGGCGAGGGAATGGAGCCGTTCGCGCCCCCACAGCCGCGGCACGAGGAAATAGAGTGCCGCGAAGGTGATCATCCCGTTCCAGCCGAGCGCGCCGGAATGGACATGGCCGATGGTCCAGTCGGTGTAGTGCGACAGCGAGTTGACCGCACGGATCGACATCATCGGCCCCTCGAAGGTGCTCATCCCGTAGAAGCCGAGCGAGATCACCATCATCCGCAGGACGGGATCGGTGCGGAGCCTGTCCCAGGCACCCGAGAGGGTCATCAGCCCGTTGATCATGCCGCCCCAGGAGGGCATCCAGAGGATCACCGAAAACACCATGCCGAGCGTGGAGGCCCAGTCGGGCAGGGCGGTGTAGTGCAGATGATGCGGCCCCGCCCAGATGTAGAGGAAGATCAGTGCCCAGAAATGGACGATGCTGAGCCGGTAGGAATAGACCGGGCGGCCGGCCTGCTTCGGGACGAAGTAATACATCATCCCCAGGAACCCGGCGGTCAGGAAGAAGCCCACCGCATTGTGGCCATACCACCACTGGACCATCGCATCCTGCACGCCGGCAAAGAGCTGCACCGACTTCGATCCCCAGATCGAGACGGGGATCGACAGGTTGTTGACGACATGCAGCATCGCCACCGTGATGATGAAGGCGAGCAGGAACCAGTTGGCGACATAGATGTGTGGTTCGCGCCGGCGCAGGATCGTGCCGAAGGTCACGGCGAGGAAGGCCAGCCAGACCACCGTCAGCCACAGGTCCAGATGCCATTCCGGTTCGGCATATTCCTTGGACTGGGTGGCACCCAGCAGATAGCCCGTGGCGGCCAGCACGATGAAGAGCTGATAGCCCCAGAACACGAACCAGGCGAGATTGCCCCCCCAGAGCCGCGCCGCGCAGGTCCTCTGGACGATGTAGAAGGTGCTCATGATCAGGGCGTTGCCGCCGAAGGCGAAGATCACCGCCGAGGTATGCAGCGGCCGCAGCCGCCCGAAATTGCCGATTCCCTGAAGGGCCTCGGGATTGAGGGACGGAAAGGCGAGCTGAAGCGCGATCACCACGCCCACGAGAAAGCCCACGATGCCCCAGAATGTCGTGGCGATGGCGCCGGCGCGGATCACGTCGTCCATGTATGTGTCCTGCGGGGCCGGCGCCGCCGCTTCGCCCGCGCGGCGAACCGCCCGGACAAACAGGCCCGCCGCCACCACCATGACGATGAGCATGTTGACCTGAAAGGCCAGGTCGCGCGCCCAGTTGGCGGCGATGGCGGCCAGCAGGGCCGTCAGGCCCCAGACCGCGATCCTGATCCCGTCCCCCATGATGGTCTCCTGTCCCGATTTGTGGCCCGCGCAGCCCGATAGAGGCCTGCCGGGGCCGTGCCGTGAGTCGGGGAAGCCATCGCAGAAGCGGACAGGGCGATCCTTGATCCAGGTCAAATCCGGACCAGCCTGCGCATGATAGACAGACCGGACAAGGCCCGCCCGCCGGCGCACGCCACAGGAGACCCTGCCATGGCCCTCAGGACGCTGAATCTTGTCGTCACGGATGAGTCCCGTGACGGCCCCGCCTTCGACGCGGCGGCCGCGCTGGCCCTGCGCGCGGATGCCCATCTGGATCTGTTCGCGCTGGGCGTCGAGCCGGTCGCCATCGAGGCCATGCCGACCGCAACATCGCAGATGCTGATCGATGCGGGCCGGCGCGAGGCACAGGAACAGGCTGCGCGCCTTGCCGGCTGGGCCGAGAGGCGCCTGCCCCAGGGCGTCCGGGCGGCGGTCGAGGCCGTCCGGGTGCCGGGGCCGGGCCTGACCGGGACCCTCGGACGCCTGCTCCGCCATGCCGATCTCGCGCTCTGCCCCCGGCCGCACGGGCCCGGCACGGGGCCGCTCGGGGGGATTGTCGCCGAATCGCTCCTCTTCGGGGCGCTGCTACCTGTGCTCTTCGTGCCCGATGCGGGCTGCGACCTCTCCCGCCCCTGGGGACGGATCTGCATCGCCTGGAACGACAGCGACGAGGCGCTGCGCGCGGTGCGGGCCGCACTGCCCTTCCTGCAGGAAGCCGGGCAGGTGGATGTGGCCATCGTCGATCCGCCCCCCCATGCCCCCGACCGCGCCGACCCCGGCGGGGCGCTGTCGCTCTGGCTGTCACGCCATGGGGTGCGGACGGAAATCGCCGTGCTGGCCCGGACCGAACCGCGGGTGGCCGACACGCTCCTGCGGTTCTGCCGCGAACGGGGCTGCGAGGCGCTGGTGATGGGCGCCTATGGGCATTCGCGGCTGCGCGAGGCCCTTCTGGGCGGGGTGACGCGCGATGTCCTCTCGAGCCTGCCGATCCCCGCGGTGATGGCACGATGAACAGGCGGCGGTCAGGCGATCGGGGCGCCGTCCATGTCGTCCCCGGTTTCGGCCATCAGTGCCCGGATGTCGGGCACGACGATTCGCCGCGTGCCGTCGAGAGCGATCACCCCATCCGCCCGGAGGGCACCGATCTGGCGGCTGACCGTCTCCAGGGTCAGACCCAGATAGTCGGCCATCGCCTCGCGCGTCAGGGGCAGGTCGATCACGATCCGGCCGCGCACCGCCCGAAGCCCGGCCAGCATCTGCCGTCGTGCCACGATCGTCAGGAGGGAGGCGATCTTCTCGCGCGCGGTCTTGCGCCCGAGGATCAGCATCCATTCGCGCGCGGCATCGAGTTCGTCGAGACTCATCTCGAGCAGGCGTGCCGACAGATGCGGCGTGGTCGCCAGCAGCGCCTCGAAGGGTTTGCGGCGGAAGCAGCAGAGCATCACCTCGCTGGCCGCCGTCACGTCATAGGGCGCGGTCGCGCGGCCCGGCCTGCCCAGGAAGTCCGAGGGCAGCAGGAGACCCACCATCTGACGGCGTCCGTCGGCCAGGGTCTGGCTGATCGTCGCGACACCCTGAACGACCGAGGCCACGAAACCCATCTCGTCCCCGGCCCAGAGGATCCGCTGACCGGCCGCGTAGGACCGGTAGGATTTGATCGCCTCGAGCTGCTGCAGCTCATCGGGCTCGCAGCTTGCACAGACGGCGCGATGGCGAATCGGACAGGCCGCGCATTGCGTCCGGAGGTCCGGCGCGCCGCGGTGCAGCGACGGCGATGCGGGTCCGGAGCGGGACAGGGCGGCGCTGTCACGGGACATCGGCAGGAGCCTCCGGGGGCGGGTCTGGCGGCACGGAGCATCCGCCCCCTCTCTCATAACCGGATTCCGGGGAGGATGTGCAATGCTCTCTCCCTCGCATGAGGCGCTGCGCAGCCTGGGGCTGTTTGACGCACGCGTCCCGCGCTACACGAGCTATCCACCCGCCAATCACTTCGGACCCCGCATCGGACCGGCCGATGTGATCGGCTGGCTCGAGGCCGTGCCGGCAGGGGCGCGGCTGTCGCTGTATGTCCATGTCCCCTATTGCCGCCGGCTGTGCTGGTTCTGCGCCTGCCGGACGCAGGGCACGCGCACCGATCGGCCGCTGGGCGCCTATCTGGCCGGGATCCTGGCGGAACTGGCCCTTGTCGGGCAGCATCTGCGCCCCGATGTGGAGATCGCCGCAATCCATCTGGGAGGCGGCACGCCGACGATCCTGCCTCCGGCGATGCTGGCCGATCTGTGCGGGGCGCTGCGTGACTTCCGTCCCCTTGCGCGGGATCTGACCCTGGCAGTCGAGATCGACCCGACCGAGGTCGATGCCGAGCGGATCGCGGTGCTGGCCGATGCGGGGATGACGCGCGCCTCGATCGGCGTGCAGGACTTCGACCCGCATGTGCAGGAGGCGATCGGGCGCACCCAGCCCTTCGAGCTGACGCGGGATGTGGTGACGATGATCCGCGCAGCGGGGGTGGGCAGCCTCAATATGGACATGCTCTATGGTCTGCCCCGTCAGACGCGGGACCGCATGACCGATTCGGTGCGGAAGGTGCTGACCCTGTCGCCTGATCGGGTGGCGCTCTATGGCTATGCGCATGTCCCCTGGATGGCCCGGCGACAGATGCTGATCCCCACCGAAGCCCTGCCGGGACCCGAGGCGCGGCTCGAACTGTTCGAGACGGCCGCACGGCTGTTCCACTGGGCGGGCTACGAGGCCATCGGCATCGACCATTTCGCGCGACCGCAGGACCCCCTGGCGGCCGCCGCCCGGGAAGGGCGGCTGCGGCGCAACTTTCAGGGCTATACCGAGGACGGGGCCGAGGTGCTGATCGGCCTCGGGGCTTCTGCGATCTCGCGTTATCCGCAGGGTTATGCGCAGAACGCCTCCACATCCTCGGCCTGGGCGCAGGCGATCGGGGCGGGGCGGCTGGCCACCGAGCGCGGGCATGCGATGAGTGTGGACGATGCCCTGCGCGCGGGCCTGATCGAACGGCTGATGTGCGATTTTGCCGTGGATCTGGAGGCAGCCGCGGCCCGCCACGGCCTGCCCCTTTCGGCAGTCGAGGCGATCGTGGCACCGGCCTGCCGGCGCTTTTCGGGCTGGGTGACGCAGGATGGCACGATGCTGCGGATCCTGCGGGCCCCCCGGCTCGTGGCGCGGCTCGTGGCGCAGACATTCGATGCCTATGCCGCCCCGGCCCTGTCCGAAGGCCGGCACAGCCGTGCATTCTGAGGTCGGCCCGGCCTCCGACCGGGCAGCGGCCTGCTGAGGGCCCCCGAAGGACCCGTTGCACTGGCGCGTCGGGCAGGCCAGTCTGTGCCCCGGTCGGACGCAGGGAGGGGCCGAATGCAGGCGGGAATCGCCGGACTGGTCGTGGCCTATGTGCTCTCCCAGTTCTTCCGGGCCTTTCTGGCGGTTCTCGCCCCGGTCCTGCAGGCCGATCTGGGCGCCAGCCCCGGCGATCTCGCCCTGGCGTCGGGGCTGTGGTTCCTCGGCTTTGCGGCGATGCAGATTCCGGTGGGCGAGGCGCTCGACCGGATCGGGCCGCGATGGACGGCCTCGGTCCTGCTGGGCCTTGGCGGCGGAGGCGGGGCGGCCCTGTTCGCGGCCGCCGCCGCCCCCTGGCATGTCGCGCTGGCCATGACGCTGATCGGGATCGGCTGCTCGCCGGTGCTGATGGCATCCTACCTGATCTTTGCGCGGAGCTTCTCTCCCGCGGTCTTCGCCACGCTGGCCGGGGCGATCGTGGGGCTGGGCTCGCTCGGCAATCTCCTGTCCGCCGCCCCCCTGGCGGCGCTGGTCGAGGCGGTCGGATGGCGGGCCGCGCTTCTGGGCCTTGCCGTCGCGACAGCAGGGGTGGCGGTGCTGCTTCTGGCGGTGGTGCGCGATCCCGCCGTCCCCCCCGCGCCCCAGGGGCGGCAGGGTTCTGTCCTGGACCTGATGCGCATCGGAGCCCTATGGCCGGTGCTGCTGATGATGCTGGCCGGTTACGGGCCGGTGGCGGCCCTGCGGGGCCTCTGGGCCGGTCCCTTTGCGGCCGATCTGCACGGAGCGGGACCGCGGGCCATCGGCTGGGTGACGCTGGCGATGGGCCTGGCCATGGTTGCGGGCAACTTTGCCTACGGCGCAGCGGACCGCCTGTTCGCTTCGCGCAAGGGGCCGGTTCTGGCCGGCAATCTGCTGGTGCTTCTGGCGCTTCTGCTGCTGGCCTGGGCGCCGCGGATGGATCTGTGGGCGGCCGCGGCGCTTCTGGCCATCGCCGGATTCTTCGGATCGTCCTTTCCGCTCATCATGGCGCATGGGCGCGCCTTCGTCCCTGCGCATCTGACCGGCCGGGGGGTGACGCTGATCAACATGTTCGCGATCGGCGGCGCGGGGATCCTGCAGATGCTGTCGCGGTCCGTCCACGCGACCGGCAGCACGCCCGAGGCGGCCTATCGCGCGCTGTTCCTGTTCCTGTCCGCGACCGTGGCGGGGGGACTTCTGGCCTATCTTGCGGCCCGCGACAGGCTCGACTGAACCCTTCCGCTTCGCCCTCCCATGCGATAAGCGCCCTGCGGATTTCGCACGGGAGACGAGCCGATGGGCTACAGGGTCGCGGTGGTGGGCGCCACGGGGAATGTCGGCAGGGAGATGCTGGCCATCCTCGACGAGCGGCAGTTCCCGGTGGACGAGGTGGCGGCGCTCGCCTCCCGCCGGTCGATGGGCACCGAGGTCAGCTTCGGCGATCGCACGCTGCGCTGTCAGGACCTCGAACAGTTCGACTTCTCCGGATGGGACATCGCGCTGTTCGCCATCGGATCGGAGGCGACGAAGATCCACGCCCCCCGCGCCGCCAAGGCCGGTTGCGTCGTGATCGACAATTCCAGCCTCTACCGCTATGACCCGGATGTGCCGCTTGTCGTGCCCGAGGTGAATGCCGATGCGGTGATGGGCTACAGCCGGCGCGGCATCATCGCCAATCCCAACTGCTCGACCGCGCAGATGGTGGTGGCGCTCAAGCCGCTGCATGACCGCGCCCGCATCAAGCGCGTCGTCGTGAGCACCTATCAGTCCGTCTCCGGCACCGGCAAGGAGGCGATGGACGAGCTGTGGAACCAGACCAAGGGGCTCTATGTCCCCGGTCAGGAGGTCGCGCCCAAGGTCTATCCCCGCCAGATCGCCTTCAACGTCATCCCGCATATCGACGTCTTCATGGAGGACGGCCAGACGCGCGAGGAATGGAAGATGGCGGTGGAGACCAAGAAGATCCTGGATCCCGCCATCAAGGTCACCGCGACCTGCGTCCGGGTGCCGGTCTTTGTCGGCCATTCCGAAGCCGTCAATGTCGAATTCGAGGAGTTCCTCGACGAGGAGGAGGCCCGCGACATCCTGCGCGAGGCGCCGGGCTGCATGGTGATCGACAAGCGCGAGCCGGGCGGCTATGTCACCCCCATCGAATGCGTGGGCGACTATGCCACCTTCATTTCCCGCATCCGGCAGGATCCGACGGTGGAGAACGGTCTCAACATGTGGATCGTGTCGGACAACCTGCGCAAGGGTGCCGCCCTGAACGCAGTGCAGATTGCCGAGGTGCTGGGCCAGCGGGCCCTGAAGAAGGGCTGAGGCGCGGCCAGGGCGGGGCCGGTGCGCGGGCAGCCCGCCTGCGTCCTGCCCCGTCCGGGATGGCCGCCGCGCCGCCCGGGGCATCCGGCTCAGCGCATCAGGCGCGGCAGATCCCCCGTGAGGCCCGCTGCCTCGCGGATGAAGGCGCGGCGCAGGGGGGGGAGGCGGTTGACGGCCGCCAGCCCCAGATCGCGGACCAGACGCAGCGGCGCGATGTCGTTGGAGAAGAGCCGGTTGAAGCCGTCGGTCGCGAAGGCGAGCGCGGCCGTATCGAAGCGCCGCCAGCGGGCATAGCGCTCCAGGACGGCTTCTGTGCCGATATCCTCGCCCCGCGCCCGGGCTTCGGCCAGCACCTCGGCCAAGGCGGCGACATCGCGCAGACCGGCATTGAGCCCCTGCCCGGCGATGGGGTGCAGCCGATGCGCCGCATCCCCCGCCAGCGCCACACGGGGCGCGGCAAAGCGATGGGCCAGCGAAAGACCGAGGGGGAAGGCATGACGCGGCCCCTCGAGCCCGATGGCCCCGAGAAAGTCGCCGAAGACGGGGCGCAGCGCGGCGAGGAAGGCCGCATCGTCCATCCGCATCAGCGCCTCGGCCCGCGCTGTCCTCTCGCTCCAGACGATCGAGGAGCGGGTGCCGGGCAGCGGCAGGATGGCCAGCGGCCCCCCGGGCAGGAAGAGCTGATGGGCGGTGCCGCGATGCGGCCTCTCATGCGTCACGGTGGCGACGACGGCGGTCTGGCCGTAGGGGCGCTCGGTCCTTCGGATGCCGGCGCGACGCGCAGTGGGGCTGTCGCGACCGTCACAGCCCAGAAGCACACGCCCCGCGAGCCGGCGCCCATCGGCGAGCGTCGCGGCGATCGCGGCGGGGCCGGGTTCCTGCGCGACGATGAGGCCCGCAAGGCGCGTGACGCCCGATTCGGCCAGCGCCGCATCCAGGGCGGCGCGCAGATCGCGATCCTCCACCATGTGGCCCATCAGGCCCTCCTCGATCTCGGCGGTATCGAAGGCGAGATGGAGGGGGGACGGCGGCTCGCCCGGTCGACCATCGGCGACGAGGATCCGCAGGATCGGCTGGGCCCGGGACGCGACACGGGCCCAGACGCCGATCGCGCGCAGCAGCCGCACCGAGGCCAGCGCGAGCGCATAGGCGCGCCCGTCGAAGGCGTCGGGCGGGGGACCGGGCGGGCGCGGCTCGATCAGGGCGACGGAGAACCCCTCTCGCGCGAGGGCGAGCGCGAGGGAGGGGCCGACAAGGCCCCCCCCCGCGATCAGGGCGTCGAAGGGTTCGGAGCAGGGGTCTGACATGTGTCGCTAGATGGGGCGGCCGTGCGGGATTGTCCATGCGGCAGCGCGCAGCTAAGGCGCGGCAGACTTCGGGGGAGGGTGCGGCATGGACTGGAGCGGGGCGACGGCAGCGGCGATCGGACGCGGTATCGAGGCAGGGCAGGCCGATCCGGTGGAGGTCGCGGAAGCCTTTCTGGAGCGCATCGCCACGCATCCGCATGGTGCACGCATCTATGCCCGAACCACCCCCGGACGGGCCCGGGCAGAGGCAGAGGCGGCGCGGGGGCGGGCACGGGCCGGCACGCGGCGGGGGCCGCTCGACGGGGTGCCGCTGTCCTGGAAGGACCTGTTCGACAGCGCCGGCACGGCGACCGAAGCGGGGACGTCCTTCATGGCCGGACGGGTGCCGGAGCAGGATGCCGCCGTGCTGGCGCGGGCCAGCGCGGCGGGGACGGTCTGTCTGGGCAAGACCCACATGACCGAGATCGCCTTTTCGGGCCTCGGCTTCAATCCTGTCACGGCGACGCCGCCGGGCTGGCCCGAGGCAGAGCGCCTGCCGGGCGGATCCTCGTCGGGGGCGGCGGCTTCGGTCGCCTGGGGGCTGGCCCCGGCCGCCGTGGGATCGGACACGGGGGGATCGGTCCGGCTTCCGGCGGTCTGGTGCGGCCTTGTGGGGTTCAAGCCCGCGCATGGGGCCCTGCCGCTCGAGGGTGTTGTGCCGCTCTGCCCGTCCTTCGACACGGTGGGGCCGATCGCACGGGATGTGGAGGACTGCGCCCTGCTGTGGGAGGCGATGGGCGGGCCGCGCGTGGACCTGGCGGGCGCGACCCTGGCGGGCGCCACCTTCGGCGTTGTCCGGGACGTGGTAGGCGAGGGGGCTGGAGGAGGCGCCCGCGCGGGCGTTCGACGCTGCACTCGGGGCATTGGCACAGGCCGGGGCGCGGCTGGTCGAGGTGGCGCTGCCCGACCTGCCCCGGGCCTATGTGCTGGCCGGGCCGCTCTATACCGCCGAGGCCTGGGCGATGTGGCGCGAACGCATCGCGGCGGATCCGGCCCGGATGTTCCCCCCCACGCGCGAGCGCATCGAGGCGGGGCGCGATGTCCTGGCCGCCGACTGGATCGCCGCTTGGGCCGAGCTGAAGACGATCCGGGCCGGGGCGGCGGAAATCGCCGGCGGCTTCGATGCCCTTCTCTGCCCGGCCTGCCCGATCCTGCCCCCCGCGGCGGCGGCCGTCGCCGCCGATCATGCCCTGTTCCGGGAGCGCAACCTGATGGCGCTGCGCAATACGCGGATGGCGAATCTTCTGGGCATGGCCTCTCTGGCGCTGCCCGTGGGGGGGGAGGCATCCTGCGGGGTGCTGCTCAATGCCCTGCCGGGGCGGGAAGGGGCGCTGCTGCGCCTCGGCGCGGCGGCGATGCGGGCGATGGCCTGAATGCCACAGGGGGGGGATCTGCCTCCCCCGCTTTCTGGACAGCGCATTGCGGCGGGGTCTAGGCTCTGTCGTGGAACGGAGCGGGCGACTCCGGGCATGAGGCAGTGATGGTGGCAGAGCCGAGGCGGTTTTCCGACCTTCCCGATTATGCCTTTCCGCGGCTGCGGCGGCTGCTCGACGCCCATCCGCCGGGGGGCGAGCCCCTGGCCATGTCCATCGGCGAACCCACCCATCCCATGCCGTCCTTCGTCGGCCCCATCCTGGCCGCCCATCTGGACGGCTTTCGCGTCTATCCGCCGAACGAGGGCACGCCGGAACTGCGCGAGGCCATCGCCGGCTGGATCGCCCGGCGCCATGGGGTCCGCATCGGGCCGGAGCAGATCCTGCCGCTCAACGGCACGCGCGAGGGCCTCTACAATGTGGCGATGGCCCTCTGCCCGGAAGAGAAGCGCGGGCAGCGCCCGGTCGTGCTGATCCCCAATCCCTTCTATCAGGTCTATCTGGTCGCCGCCCTGTCGGTGGGTGCAGAGCCGGTCTTCGTGCCCGCCACCGAGGAGACGGGCTTCCTGCCCGACTACGCATCGCTGCCTCCGGCGCTGCTGGACCGGGTGGCGCTGGCCTATGTCTGTTCGCCCTCCAATCCCCAGGGGGCGGTTGCGAAGCGCGAGGACTGGGCCCGGCTGCTCGATCTGGCCGAGCGGCATGATTTCGTCGTCCTCTCGGACGAGTGCTATTCCGAGATCTGGCGCGATGCCCCGCCCGAGGGGGTGCTGGCCGCGGCTGCGGCGCTGGGGGCCGATCCCGAACGGGTCTATCTCTTCCAGTCGCTGTCCAAGCGATCCAACCTCGCCGGTCTGCGTTCGGGCTTCGTGGCCGGCGGCAAGGCGGGAATCGCGCGGATGCTGCGGCTGCGATCCTATGCCGGGGCGCCGCTGCCCCTGCCGCTCCAGCGCGTCGCCGAGGCCGCCTGGGCCGACGAAGCGCATGTGGAGGCCTCGCGCGCTCTCTATCAGGAGAAATACCGCATCGCGGATGCCGTGCTGGGCGGGCTGCCCGGCTATCGCCCTCCCGAGGCCGGATTCTTCCTGTGGCTGCCCGTCGGGGACGGAGAGGCGACCGCCCTGCGCCTGTGGCGCGAGACGGGCGTCCGGGTCCTGCCGGGTGCCTATCTGGGCCGCGGGAGCGGAGACAAGCCAGACCACGACAATCCGGGACGGGGGTATGTTCGCGTGGCGCTCGTGGCCGCGCCGGAGGAGGTGCGACGCGGACTCGAGCGGATCCGCGACAGGCTCTGAGAGGGGGGAACCATGGCTTATCCGACGCGGGACCGCGCGCCACTCCTCGACCGGCCGACGCAGGCGGCGATCGAGCGCCGCGGGCGCGAGCTTCTGGGTCTGTGCCTGATCGGGGCAGGATTCCTCGGATGGATGATGCTCTGGAGCTACTCTCCCGAGGATCCGAACTGGCTGCTGGTCTCCGATGCCCCGGTGCGCAACTGGCTCGGTTCCTTCGGGGCCTCGGTCGCCCATCCCCTGATGATGGTGATGGGCCATGCCTCCTGGGGTATCCCGCTGCTCTGCGCGGCCTGGGGGCTGCGCTTCGTCCTGCACCGCGCCGAAAGGCGGGCGCGGGCCGTCTTTGCCCCCCTGTTCCTCGTGGCGCTCTCGGTGTTCTTCGCGACGCTCGAGCCGGGGCCGGACTGGCAGCCGCTCTACGGGCTCGGCGGGCTGTTCGGGGACACGGCGCTGAGCTTCGTCCTCACGCTGCTGCCGGTCGGAGGGATCCTGCCGGACCTCCTCTCCTTTGTCGCGATGATCTGGCTCGGGGCCTGGGTCATGGGCGTCACACGCGCCGAAATCCAGACCGTGGCCCGGCGCAGCGCGGTCCTGGCCGTCCTGGCCTATGCCTGGAGCCTCAGGGCGGCCGCGCAGGGGGCCGCCCTGACGGCGCGGATCTGGCGCGAGGGGCGCATCCTGGGCGCCGCCGCCGCCGCCGGAGCCGCAACCTGGCTGGC
>NZ_KE557320.1:1235531-1361291 GCF_000442315.1 Rubellimicrobium thermophilum DSM 16684 | reverse complement strand
CCGCGCCGGCGCGGGGGAGCGCACGCGAGATCCGCCCCCAGACCGTCGCCCCCCGCGGCCCGGCCCGGACCGTCCCCCCTGCCGCGCCCGCGGCGTCCGCCGCGCCCGCCGCGGGAGAGGGGATGCCCTACATCCCCCCGCCGCTCGAGCTGCTGGCCGATCCCGCCACGATCCAGCGCCATCACCTCGATGATGCCGCCCTGGAGGAGAATGCCCGCGCCCTCGAACAGGTGCTCGACGATTTCGGGGTCCGGGGAGAGATCGTCTCCGTCCGCCCCGGCCCGGTGGTCACGATGTACGAGCTCGAACCCGCGCCGGGGGTCAAGGCCTCGCGCGTGATCGGCCTGGCCGACGACATCGCGCGCAACATGTCGGCCCTTTCGGCGCGCGTCTCCACGGTGCCGGGCCGGAATGTCATCGGCATCGAGCTGCCCAATCAGCGGCGCGAGAAGGTCGTGCTGCGCGAGATCCTCTCGGCTCCGGCCTTCAGCGACGAGCAGACGCGCCTGCCGCTTGCGCTTGGCAAGGATATCGGGGGGGCGCCGGTGGTGGCGAACCTGGCCAAGATGCCGCATCTGCTGATCGCGGGGACGACGGGATCGGGCAAGTCGGTCGCCATCAACACGATGATCCTGTCGCTGCTCTACCGCCTCTCGCCCGAGGAATGCCGCCTGATCATGATCGACCCCAAGATGCTGGAACTGTCGGTCTATGACGGGATCCCGCATCTCCTCTCGCCTGTCGTGACCGATCCGAAGAAGGCCGTCGTCGCCCTCAAATGGGTCGTGAGCGAGATGGAAGAACGCTATCGCAAGATGTCCAAGATGGGGGTGCGCAACATCGAGGGCTACAATGGCCGCGTGCGCGAGGCGCTGGCCGCGGGCGAGACCTTCACGCGCACCGTCCAGACCGGCTTTGACGAGGAGACGGGCGATCCCGTCTTCGAGACCGAGGAGATCCAGCCCGAGCTGCTGCCCTTCATCGTCGTCGTGGTGGACGAGATGGCCGACCTGATGATGGTCGCCGGCAAGGAGATCGAGGCCTGCATCCAGCGCCTGGCGCAGATGGCGCGCGCCTCGGGCATCCATCTCATCATGGCCACGCAGCGGCCCTCGGTCGATGTCATCACCGGCACCATCAAGGCCAATTTCCCCACCCGCATCAGCTTTCAGGTCACGAGCAAGATCGACAGCCGCACCATCCTGGGCGAACAGGGGGCCGAACAGCTCTTGGGGCAGGGGGACATGCTCTACATGGCCGGGGGCGGACGCATCATGCGCGTCCACGGGCCCTTCGTCTCGGACGAGGAGGTGGAGGAGATCGTCACCTACCTCAAGGGCTTTGGCCCGCCCGCCTATGTCGGCGCAGTGCTCGAGGAACAGCCCGAGGACACAGGCCCGAGCGAGGCCGCACCGAACGGGGGCGCCGAAGGGGACGACGCGCTCTACGACATGGCCGTGCAGATCGTCGCGCGCGACCGCAAATGCTCCACCAGCTACATCCAGCGCAAGCTGGCCATCGGCTACAACAAGGCCGCGCGGCTGGTGGAGATGATGGAGGAACAGGGGGTCGTCTCCGCCGCCAACCATGTCGGCAAGCGCGAGGTCCTGATCCCTGAGCCGCATTGAGGGGCGGCGGGGGCGGCCGGGCCCATCCACCCCGAGCCCCCCGGCGGGGGCTGGGACAGGGGCGGTGGCACGAGCCGGTGCGGCGATACGGCAGGCAGGGCGGTCTGTCATCATGGCGCCACCCTGCCGCATGAAAGGTTAACAAAGCCTTTGCGCAACGCGCGCTCCGCCCCTGATTCGCGCAACGCCCCGCGGGGGACGCCGGGGCAGGGCCCTGCGCCGAGCGGGTCGGCCGGGTTCCCTTCCGCGTCGGGACGCGCCATATGAGGCGGTCACAGGGCTCGGACGGGCAGCGCAGGGAGCCGCACCATGGCCAGAACACCTTCCGGCAGGTCCCCCGCAGGCGGAGGGCGCGATCTGACGGTGCGCGTGAAGACCGCCAAGGGGCGCAAGCTGTCCTCGACCCGCTGGCTCGAACGGCAGCTCAACGACCCCTATGTCAGGCGCGCAAAGGCCGAAGGCTATCGCTCGCGCGCGGCCTACAAGCTGATCGAGATCGACGACCGCTTCGGCTTTCTGCAGCCCGGTGCGCGGGTGGTCGATCTGGGCAGCGCGCCAGGAGGGTGGGCACAGGTTGCCGTGGCGCGGGTGAATGCCCTGGGCGAGCGGCCCGGCAAGCCGGTCGGGCGGGTGCTGGGCCTCGATCTGCAGGCGGTCGAACCGGTGCCGGGCGCCGAGATCCATGTCCTCGACTTCCTGGCCGAGGGCGCGGAGGAACAGGTCAAGGCCTGGCTCGGGGGGGCAGGCCGATGTGGTGATGTCCGACATGGCCGCCGCGGCATCGGGCCATCGCGGCACGGACCATCTGCGCATCATCGCCCTGTGCGAGGCCGCGGCCGAGCTGGCCTTCGATGTCCTGGCCCCGGGGGGCGACCTTCGTGGCCAAGGTGCTGCAGGGCGGGGCCGAGGCGGGGCTGCAGGCCCGGCTCAAGCAGGGCTTTGCGAAGGTGGCCAATGTCAAGCCGCCCGCCTCGCGCAGCGATTCGTCGGAAAAGTTCGTCGTGGCCACGGGCTTTCGCGGGCGCCCTGCCGTTGCGGTGCAGGAATCCGGTTGATCGGGGGGGCGCCCCGCGCCAAGGTCCCCCCGCGAGTCGCGACGGAGGAGGACGGCGATGGCCGGATGGTATTATGCGCAAGGGCAGGAGCAGAAGGGCCCCGTCGATGAGGGTGCCCTGCGTGCCCTGGCCGAGGCCGGTGTCGTGACCCCCGACACGCTCGTCTGGCGCGAGGGGATGGCCGACTGGGAACCGGCGCGGGCGCATCTGGCCGCGTTGGGCGCGGGCGATCCGCCGCTCATGCCGGGGCGGACGGTTCCGGCCGGGGGGGGCGGTTATTCCGAACAGGTCGGCATGGCCGAGGCCTTTCGCCGCTTCTGGCGCAACTTCGCCAATTTCTCGGGCCGGGCGAACCGGGGCGAATTCTGGTGGGCCGTCCTGGCCGTGATGCTGATCGGGATGGCCGTTTCCGCCCTGGACGTGGCCCTGTTCGGCACTGGCGAGGAGGCCCCCGCCGTTCTGTCCGGTCTGTGGTCGCTGGCGACGCTGATCCCCTCGCTGTCTCTGGGGGCGCGGCGGCTGCATGATATCGACCGTTCCGGCTGGTGGCAGCTTCTGGGGCTGATCCCCCTTGTCGGCCTCATCATCCTCATCGTCTGGTGGGCCCGGAAGCCCGACCCCCGGCCCAACCGCTTTGGCTGACCGCTGCCCTCTCATGACCGATATCCTTGCCATCGATCAGGGAACCACCTCCACCCGCGCGATCCGCTTCGGCGCCGGGCTGCGCCCCGGGGCCGTCGCGCAGCGCGAATTCCCGCAGATCTTCCCCGCCCCCGGCCTGGGTCGAGCATGACCCGGAGGCGATCTGGGCCAGCGTCCTGTCCACCGCGCGCGAGGCGCGGGAGGCCGGCGGACCCGTCGCCGCCATCGGCATCACCAATCAGCGCGAGACCACCATCCTGTGGGATCGCGACACGGGCCGGCCGCTGCACAATGCCATCGTCTGGCAGGACCGCCGCACCGCCCCTCTGTGCGAGGCGCTGATCGCCGAAGGCTGGGCCGACCGGATCGCCGAGCGGACGGGGCTGCTGATCGATCCCTATTTCTCGGGGACCAAGATCGCCTGGCTGCTCGACCATCTCGGCGCGAGGGAGGCGGCCGAGGCGGGGCGGGTGCTGTTCGGCACCGTGGACAGCTTTGTGATCTGGCGCCTGACGGGCGGGCGCGTCCATGCAACAGACGCAACCAACGCGGCGCGGACGATGCTGTGGGACATCCGGCGCGGGGAGTGGGATGCGGAGATCTGCGCCCGCCTCGGCATTCCCCTGGCCATGTTGCCCGAGGTGCGCGACTGTGCCGGCGATTTCGGGGAGACCGATCTGCTGGGCGGGCGCATCCCCATCCGCGGCGTCGCCGGCGATCAGCAGGCCGCCACCATGGGACAGGCCTGCTTCCGCCCCGGCATGATGAAGGCCACCTACGGAACGGGCTGCTTTGCCCTGCTTGTCACCGGGGCCGAGATGGTGCGATCCCGCAACCGGCTGCTCAGCACGGTGGCCTGGCGGCTCGGGGGAAAGACGGCCTATGCGCTCGAGGGGGCGATCTTCGTCGCCGGCGCCGCCGTGCAATGGCTGCGCGACGGGCTGGGCCTGATCGCCAGCGCCGCCGAGACGCAGGCCCTGGCCGAGGCGGCGGACCCGGCACAGGACGTGGTGCTGGTGCCCGCCTTCACGGGCCTCGGTGCACCCTGGTGGGATGCCGAGGCACGGGGGGCGCTCTATGGACTCACCCGGGGGACAGGACGGGCCGAGATCGCGCGCGCGGCGCTCGAATCGGTCGCCTTCCAGACCCGTGACCTGTGGGCCGCGATGCGGCGGGACTGGGCGGCAGCGGCCGCGCCAAGGACGGCCGCGCCGGAGGATGCCGCGGCAGGCGTGCTGCGCGTGGACGGGGGCATGTCGGCCTCGGACTGGACGATGCAGCGCCTGGCCGACCTCCTCGGCGTGCCGGTGGACCGGCCGGTGGTGCGAGAGACGACGGCGCTGGGCGCGGCCTGGCTGGCCGGCCATGCCGCCGGCGTCGCGCCGGGACCGGAGGGCTTTGCCGAGACCTGGGCTCTCGACCGCCGCTTCGAGCCGGCCATGGAGGAGACGGAGCGCGCACGCCGGCTGGCCCTCTGGGACGAGGCGGTCGGGCGCACCCTGACACGGCGCTGAGCGCATCGGCCGATCGGCCGGGCAGAAGGCGCGGGTGGACATCGGCGCCAGATGCCCCATCTCCTGTCCGCGGGCGCGGGGTTTCGCGCCCGCGCCTCACAGCAAGGGAGAGCCGATGCCTTGGGACGCCTGATCGTTGCTTCCAATCGCACCGCCACACCCGGAGAGGAACGGGCCGGGGGCCTGGCCGTCGCGCTCTGGGACGCTCTGTCCGAGAGGGGCGGCGTCTGGTTCGGCTGGTCCGGCGAGATCGTCCAGCGAGAGACCAAGGGCGTCCGCCTTGTCGTCGAGGAGGATGTGGAATTCATCCTCGCCGACCTCACCGAGGCGGAGCATGAGGGCTATTACCTCGGTTATGCGAACCGGGCGCTGTGGCCGGTGTTCCATTACCGCATCGATCTCGCGCGGTTTTCGGACGAGGAGTTCGACTGCTATGCCGCCGTCAACCGGCGCTTCGGCCGCCTGCTCTGCCAGACGCTGCGGCGCGGCGACAGGGTCTGGGTTCATGACTATCATTTCCTGCTTCTGGGGCAGGAGCTGCGGGCCCATGGCTGGCAGGGGCGGATCGGATTCTTCCTGCATATCCCCTTTCCGCCGCCCGAGGTCTTTGCCGCCCTGCCCCAGCATCAGCGGCTGGGCAGGGGCATGGCCGATTTCGACCTTCTCGGCTTTCAGACGCAGCGGGACGTGGACAATTTCCGCCGCTACATGATCCAGCATCATGAGGCCGAGCCGGGCGAGGATGGCCTGCTGCGCGTCCATGGCCGGATGATCCGCACCGAGGCCTTTCCCATCGGCATCGATGCCGCCGAGTTCCGCCGCCTGGCCGACAGCGAGGAAGGACGCAGCGCCGCCGCCCGCGTCTCGCGCATCATCGGCGACCGGGCGCTGGTGCTGGGTGCGGACCGCATGGACTATTCCAAGGGTCTGCCGCAGCGGATGCAGGCCTTCGGCCGGCTTCTCGACGAGCATGTCGAGCTGCGCGGACGGGTCAATTTCCTCCAGATCGCCCCCCCCTCGCGCGAGGGGGTGGGGGCCTATCGCGACCTGCGCGAGGAGCTCGACCGTCTCGCCGGGCGGGTGAATGCGGATTATTCGGATCTCGACTGGACGCCGATCCGCTATCTCGCCCGGGGCTATCCGCGCGGCGTCCTGGCCGGGCTCTATCGCCTGGCGCGGGTGGGCCTCGTGACGCCGCTGCATGACGGGATGAACCTGGTGGCCAAGGAATATGTCGCGGCTCAGGATCCGGAGGATCCCGGCGTGCTGGTGCTGTCGGAATTCGCCGGCGCGGCCGAACGGATGCAGGCCGCGCTTCTGGTCAACCCGCATGACATCGGCGCGGTGGCCGAGGCCATCCGCTGGGCGCTGGACATGCCGCGCGAGGAGCGGATCGAGCGGTGGCGCACGCTGGAGGCCGAGGTGCGGGAACATGACGTGACCCGCTGGAGGCGCGACTTTCTGACGGCTCTCGAACAGTCCGGGCCGGCCGAGGGATGAGGGGGATCGCAGGGCTGCGGATCGGGCCGGCCGAGGCGCTGTTCCTCGATTTCGACGGGACGCTGGCCGAGATGGGCCCCGATCCCGACGCGATCCACCTGCCGGAGGGCTTCGGATCCGTCCTGGAGCGGCTTGCCATGCGTCTGGGCGGGGCGGTGGCGCTGATCTCGGGCCGCGATCTGCGCGATCTGGCGCGGCGCACGCCCTCTGGCCTCTGGCGCATCGGCGGGCACGGGATCGAGGTGCTCCCCCCCGGCGCGCCGGTGCCGCCCCCGCTGCCGCCGGCCCCGGAGACCCTGCTGGCCCCGCTGCGCGAGGCCCTGCACCGCCATCCGGGCCTGCGGATCGAGGTCAAGGGGCCGGTTGCCGCTCTCCATTACCGGGCCGCCCCGGAGGCGGCGGAGCTCTGCCTGGCCGCTGCGCGGAAGGCTGCCGCGGCGCTTGCCGGATATCGCGTGCAACCGGGCAAGATGGTCGTCGAGGTCAAGCCCGAAGGCGCCCACAAGGGCATCGCCCTGCGACAGGCGATGGAGCACCCCCCCTTTGCCGGCCGCCGGCCCGTGATGATCGGCGATGATGCGACCGACGAGGATGCCATGCAGGCGGCGCTGGCCCTGGGGGGGGTGGCCGTCAAGGTCGGCGACGGGGCAAGTGCCGCCGGCTGGCATGCGCCCGATCCGGCAGCGCTGCGGGCCTGGCTGATCCGCGAGGCGGACGGGGATGACGCCCCCCCGGGGCGATGAGGCGAGGCCCGCCGGCTCGGCCCCCCGGGGGATCCGGCGCCCGGATCCTGTCGGGCTGCAGTGGCCGGCCCGGGCATGATGATCGAGGCCGTCAGTCCAGATCGAGCGCCCGGCGGATGCGGTCGCCGGTCGGGGCGGCGAGGACCTCATGCGGGGGAGCGGTCTGCAGGGTCTCTCCCTGATCGATCACGCAGAGCAGATCGGCCAGATCGCGGGCTTCGTCGAGATCATGCGTGACCAGGAGGATCGGAACCCGGATCGCCGCGCGCAGGGCCCGCAGCTCGGCATGCAGGCTCCGGCGCGTGCGGCGGTCGAGCGCGGCAAAGGGCTCGTCGAGAAGCAGCACGCGCGGTTCCCGTGCAAGAGCGCGAGCCACGGCGACGCGCTGCTGCTGTCCGCCCGAGAGCTGTGCAGGGCGGCGATCCTCGAGCCCGGCGAGGCCCATCCGCGCCAGCAGATCCCGCGCCGCAGCCTGCCGTTCGGCGCGCGGACGGTGGCCCATGGCCGCGACGACATTGCCCAGCGCCGTCATGTGGGGAAACAGCGCATAGGACTGGAACACGAGCCCCACGGGGCGGCGATGCGCGGGTCTGTCGATTCCGGCGGCGGTGTCGAGCCAGACCTCCCCCCGCAGGTCACGCGCCCTTCGCGAGGCCGGTAGAGGCCGGCGACGGTCCGCAGGATGGTGGTCTTGCCGCTTCCCGACGGGCCGACAAGGGCCAGCAGGGCATCGCCCGGACAGGTCAGATCCACATCGAGCGGGATCGGCCCGTCCTGCCGCAACCGCAGCGACAGCCCCGCGCATGGCCGGACGCCGTCAGACACGCGGGGCCACCCGGCCCGAGAGCGCATGGGCCAGCCCCAGGGCCAGCAGGGACATCGCCAGCAGCGTCAGCGACATGATCTCGGCTGCGGCGAAATCGAAGGCCTGCACGCGGTCGTAGATGGCGATGGAGATGGTGCGTGTCTCTCCCGGGATCGAGCCGCCGACCATGAGGACGACTCCGAACTCGCCCAGCGTATGCGCGAAGCTCAGCACCAGCCCGGTGAGGATGCCGGGCCAGGCGAGCGGCAGCTCGATGCGCCACAGGACCTGCCAGGGCGAGAGGCCCGATGCCGCGGCGGCCTCGCGCAGATCGCCGGGGATCGCCTCGAAGCTGCGCTGCATGGGCTGGATGGCGAAGGGCAGGTTGACCAGCACCGAGGCGAAAAGCAGTCCCTCGAAGGAGAAGACGAGGCTGTGCCCCAGGGCCGCCATCCAGGCCTGCCCGAGCGGCGAGGCGTTCCCGAAGCCCACGAGCAGGAAATAGCCGAGCACGGTCGGCGGCAGCACGAGGGGCAGGGCCAGCAGCGCCTCGATCACGGCGCGACCGCGAAAGCGCCGGACGGCCATCCAGCGCCCCACGAGAACGCCCAGAGGCAGCAGGACGAGGACCGTCGCCGCGGCAAGACGCAGCGACAGGGCAAAGGCCGGCCAGTCCATCGCGTCATCACCTCCCTGTCATGGGGCGAGGGGTTCCTCGCCCGGAAGGATGAAACCGTAACGGCGCAGGATGGCACGGGCGGGCTCGGTCTGGAGATAGGCGTAGAAGGCGGCTGCCTCCTCTCCGGCATGGACTGTCAGGACCATCCGCTGGCGCAGGGGCGCGTGCCAGTCCTCGGGGATCAGGGCATGACGGCCCAGAGGGGCGATCGTGGGCGCAAGGGCCAGCGAATAGGCGATGATGCCGCCCTGCGCCGATCCGCTGGTGGCGAACTGGGCGGCCTGGCTCACATTCTCGCCCAGCACCAGATGGGGCGCGACGGCCTCCCACAGGCCGCGTGTCCGCAGCGCCTGTTCGGCCGCCCGGCCATAGGGCGCATGCTCGGGATTGGCGATGGCAAGGCGGTCGATCAGGCCCGCCTCGAGGGCGCGTTCGAGACCGTCGAGCCCTTCGTCCACCTCGAGGGGGGAGCCGCTCGGCGCGAACAGGACGATGCGCCCCTGGGCATAGAGCGTGCCGCGGTCGCGCGTCAGGCCGGCATCGGCCAGCGCGAAGACATAGCCCTCATCCGCCGAGAGGAACATCTCGAAGGGCGCGCCCTGCTGAATCTGGGCAGCGAAGGTGCCCGAAGAGCCATAGCTGATGCGCAGTGGCTGACCTGTCTGTGCAGTGAAGGCTGCGGCCACCTCGTCGAGGGCGAAGCGGAGATCCGATGCCGCAGCGATCAGCGGCCCCTCCTGCGCCCGGGCGCCCCCCGCGGAGGTCAGGACGAGAGCAACCATCAGCATGCAGGCGCCGAGCAGGCGGGAAAGGACCGGAATCATGAGAGCCGATATGTTTGTGTGACCATATCGAACCCTAATCGCCTGTGCGGGCTGGTGCAACTGTCCTGACGGCCATGAGGGCATCGAGACGGCCGAGGTCTTCGGCGATCGCGCGTTCGGTGGCCTGGAGCATGTGGTCATAGGCGGCCAGCACGGCTTCGCCCGTGGGGGTCAGCGCTGCACCGCCATGGGCCGAACCGCCCCGTGCGGTCGTCACGACCGGCTCGGCAAAGCAGCTGTTCAGTTCGGCGATGAGTTGCCAGGCGCGCTTGTAGCTCATCCCCATGCGGCGGCCGGCGGCGGCGATGGACCCGGTCTCGCGGATGCCGGCGAGCAGCTCGGCCTTGCCCCGTCCGAGGCGCGTGACCGGATCGAGCTGGATCTTGAGGCTGATGCGCGGGGTCATGGCGGTCTCCGGGGACGGATGCGGCTGCAGAGGGCAGCGGCCGGGACGGACGGTAGGCCGGGAGGGACTCGAACCCCAACCAAGGCGTTATGAGCGCCCGGCTCTGACCATTGAGCTACCGGCCCGCCGCCGTTTCCCCGTCGCACCGGACGGAGGGCCCGTCAAGCGGGGCTGGCCGTCCGGGGGGCATTGGGATAACCGGGGCAAGGCTCAGGGGAGTGCAGCGATGGCAGGACTGACCTACGCGCAGGCGGGCGTGGATATCGGGGCGGGAGAGGCGCTGGTCGAGCGGATCAAGCCCTTCGCCAGGGCCACCGAGCGGCCGGGGACGATGACCGGGCTGGGGGGATTCGGCGCCCTGTTCGACCTGCGGGCGGCGGGCTATCGCGATCCCATCCTCGTTGCCGCGACCGACGGGGTGGGCACGAAGCTGCGCATCGCCATCGAGACCGGTCTGCTGGACGGGGTGGGGCAGGATCTGGTGGCGATGTGCGTCAACGACCTTCTCTGCCAGGGGGCCGAACCGCTCCTGTTCCTCGACTACTTCGCCACCGGGCGGCTCGATGTGGAGGAAGGCGCGCGGATCATCGCCGGGATCGCCCGTGCCTGCGAGGCAGCCGGTTGCGCCCTTGTGGGCGGAGAGACGGCCGAGATGCCGGGGATGTATCACGGGGGCGATTTCGACCTGGCCGGCTTTGCGGTGGGGGCGCTGGAGCGGGGCACGGACCTGCCCCGGGATGTCGCGGAAGGGGACATCCTGATCGGTCTCGAATCGGACGGCGTGCATTCCAACGGCTTCTCTCTGGTGCGGAAGGTGGCCGAACGGGCGGGGCTGGGCTGGTCCGCTCCCTCGCCCTTCGGAGAGGGCACTCTGGGCGAGGCCCTGATGCAGCCCACGCGGCTCTATGTGCGCCCGCTGCTGGAGGCGATCCGCGCGGGGGGCGTGCATGCCCTGGCCCATGTCACCGGCGGCGGCCTGACCGAAAACCTGCCCCGCGTCCTGCCCGAGGGGCTGGGGGCGATGATCGACCTTGGCGCATGGCGGATGCCCCCGGTCTTTGCCTGGCTTCGCGAGGCGGGTGGCATCGCCGAGGCCGAGATGCTGCGCACCTTCAACTGCGGGATCGGCATGGTCGCCGTGGTGGCCCCGGACCGCCTGGACGCGATCGCCTCTCTGCTGGGCGAACGGGGCGAACGCGCGGTTCTCCTCGGCGTGGTCGCGCCGGGAGGGGGCGTCCGCTACGAAGGGCGTCTGGAGTGAGCCGGCAGCGCGTCGCCATCCTGATCTCGGGCGGGGGGTCGAACATGGTCGCCCTCGTCCGGTCGATGACGGGGGACCATCCCGCGCGGCCTGTCCTCGTGCTTTCCGACAATCCCGAGGCAGGGGGCCTTGTCCGGGCAGGGGCGCTGGGCGTGCCGGCCGTGGCGGTGGACCGGCGCCGCTTCGGCAGGGACAGGGCTGCCTTCGAGCGCGCGCTGACCGAGGCCCTGGCGCCGCACCGGCCAGACCTGATCTGCCTGGCCGGTTTCATGCGCATCCTCTCGGCCGATTTCGTGCGGCCCTGGGCCGGGCGGATGCTGAACATCCATCCCTCGCTGCTGCCTCTCTATCCGGGCCTGCATACGCATCGCCGGGCGATCGAGGCCGGAGACCGCTGGCATGGCTGCACCGTCCATGAGGTGACCGAAGAACTCGATGCCGGGCCGATCCTGGGGCAGGCCCGGGTGCCGATCCTGCCCGGCGACACGGAGGCCGCGCTGGCCGCCCGGGTTCTGGAGCGGGAACATGTCCTCTATCCCGCCGTCCTGCGGCGCCTGTGCGAGGGACAGCGCGGGCGGATCGATCTCTGATGCTTTCCAAGCCCGCGCCATTCCCCTAAGGGAATCCCATGCAGATCATCACCACGACCGAGGCGCTCGCCGCCTATTGTGCGCGGGCCGCGCGTCACCCCTACGTCACTGTCGATACCGAGTTCCTGCGCGAGCGGACCTACTGGTCCAGGCTCTGCCTCATCCAGATCGCCCATCCGGGGCCGGAGGAGGAGGCCGCCGCCATCATCGACCCGATCGCCGGACAGATCGACCTGACCCCCCTTTACGATCTGTTCCGCGATCCCGCCGTGGTGAAGGTGTTCCACGCGGCCCGGCAGGATCTGGAGATCTTCTTCGTCGATGGCGGGGTGATTCCTGCGCCGCTGTTCGACACCCAGGTGGCCGCGATGGTCTGCGGCTTTGGCGAACAGGCCGCCTACGAGACGCTGGTCCGGAAGATCGCCAGGGTCGAGCTGGACAAGTCTTCGCGCTTCACCGACTGGTCGCAGCGGCCGCTGTCGGAGGCACAGCTGCGCTATGCGCTGGCCGATGTGGTGCATCTGCGGCCCGTCTACGACTATCTGTCCGAACGGCTGCGCCGGACGGGACGGGCCTCCTGGGTGGCCGAGGAGATGGCCCAGCTGACCGATCCGGCCACCTACCGCTCCGACCCGGCCGATGCCTGGGAACGGGTCAAGGCGCGGCCGGGATCGAGCCGGATGTTCGCCGCGCTGATCGAGCTTGCCCGCTTCCGCGAGGAATACGCCCAGGCACGCGATGTGCCCCGATCGCGCGTGTTCAAGGACGACGCCCTGGTGGAGCTGGCCACGCTGCGGCCCCAGACCGAGGCGGATCTGGGCAAGTCGCGGCTTCTGCTGCGCGAGGCACGGCGGGGCGAGATCGCCGCCGGCATCCTGGCCGCCATCCGGCGCGCCGCCGAGATGCGCCCCGAAGACCTGCCCCGCCCGCGCAACGGTCGCGAACAGCCGCAGGTGAATCCCGCCCTGGCCGAGCTGCTGCGCGTCCTTCTCAAGGCCAAGGCCGAAGGGCAGGGCGTGGCCGCCCGGCTCATCGCCTCGAGCAGCGATCTCGATGCCATCGCGGCGGGAGAGCGCGACCTGCCGGCTCTGCAGGGTTGGCGGCGCGAGGTGTTCGGAGACGATGCCATCCGCCTGTGCGAAGGCAAGGTGGCGCTGGCCGCGAAGGGGCAGTCGGTCGTCACAGTGCGCTTGCAGGGCTGAGCCCGGCACGCCATCTGTGCCCCATCCGCCGCCACGACCCGGGAGACCCCCATGGCCACGCCCGCCTTCGAGGAGATCGTCGAGACCTTCGCCTTCCTGCCCGACTGGGAGGACCGCTATCGCGAGGTCATCGCCCTGGGCCGGGCCATGCCCCCGATGCCCGAGGCCCTCAAGGTTCCCGCCACGAAGGTGACGGGGTGCGCCAGTCAGGTCTGGATCCATCCCGAGATCACCGCGGACGGCCGCTTCGGCTTTCAGGGGGACAGCGATGCAAGCATCGTCCGCGGGCTGATCGCGATTCTCAAGGCGCTCTATACCGGGCTGCCGGTGGCGGAGGTGCCGGCGGTGGATGCGCAGGCGGAACTCGCGCGGCTGGGCCTTGAGGGGCATCTGTCGGCCCAGCGCTCGAACGGCCTGCGATCGATGATCGCGCGCATCCGCGACCATGCCCGCGAGGCGGCCCAGACGGCCTAGACCGCCGTCCGGGTCCCCCGCGACAGCGCGGCAACCCCGGTGCGGACCATCTCCGTCAGGCCGAGCGGACGCATCAGATCGGCGAAGGCATCCACCTTCTCCGGCGAGCCGGTGATCTCGAAGATGAAGGATTCGAGCGTCGAATCCATCACCTTGGCGCGGAAGATGTCGGCCAGGCGCAGCGCCTCGACCCGGTGTTCACCGGTTCCGGCGACCTTGAGGAGCGCCAGCTCGCGCTCCACCGCCGGGCCTTCGGCGGTCAGGTCATGGACCTCATGGACCGCGACGATGCGGCCGAGCTGGGCCTCGATCTGGTCGAGGATCTGGGGCGTGCCGGAGGTGACGATGGTGATGCGGCTTGTGTGGCCCTTGTGGTCGGTCTCGGCGACGGTGAGGCTCTCGATGTTATAGCCGCGGCTGGAAAAGAGGCCGATCACCCGGGCGAGCACGCCCGGCTCATTGTCCACGATCACGGCGAGGACGTGGCGTTCCACGGTCTCGGCATAGGTGGACCGCAGGTTGTAGGCGGAATGGCTCGTGGAGCCCTTGGCGATGTTCAGCGTCATGTCGTCGTCCCTGTCCCGTCCGGCCGCTCCGGCGCCCCTCAGACCAGCACCGCACCATCGGCCCGGATCGCCCCTTCGGTGCTCGCCTCACCCAGCAGCATTTCGTTGTGCGGCTTGCCCGAGGGGATCATGGGGAAGCAGTTCTCGTGCTTCTCGACGACGCAGTCGAAGATGACCGGGCCGGGATGACGGATCATCTCCATGATGGCATCGTCCAGATCGGCCGGATCCCGGCACAGGATGCCCTTGGCCCCGAAGGCCTCGGCCAGCTTGACGAAATCGGGCAGGGCCTCGGACCAGGAATGGGAATAGCGCTCTCCGTGCAGGAGCTGCTGCCACTGGCGCACCATGCCGAGGCGTTCGTTGTTGAGGATGAACTGCTTGACGGGCAGGCGATACTGCACCGCCGTGCCCATCTCCTGCATGTTCATGAGCCAGGACGCCTCGCCCGCGACATTGATCACGAGCGAATCCGGATGGGCGAGCTGGACGCCGATCGAGGCGGGAAAGCCATAGCCCATGGTTCCGAGGCCCCCGGAGGTCATCCAGCGGTTCGGCTCCTCGAAGGTGAGGAACTGGGCCGCCCACATCTGGTGCTGGCCGACCTCGGTGCAGATATAGCGGTCCATGCCGCGGGTCAGCGCATCGAGCCGCTGGAGTGCGTATTGCGGCTTGATGGTCGTGCTCGAGGGCCGGTAGGCCAGACAGTCGCGCGCACGCCATTCGGCGATCCGGGCATGCCAGCGGCCCAGACCCTCGCGGTTCACCTGCCGGCCGCGCGCGGTCCACAGATCGAGGATCGCGCGCAGCGCCTCGGCCACATCGGCGACGATCGGGACATCGACGCGGATGACCTTGTTGATGCTCGAGGGGTCGATGTCGATATGGGCCTTGCGCGAACCGGGCGAGAAGGCATCGATGCGCCCCGTGATACGGTCGTCGAAGCGTGCGCCGACGGCGATCATCAGGTCGCAGCCATGCATGGCCATGTTGGCCTCGTAGAGGCCGTGCATCCCCAGCATCCCCAGCCAGTTGCGTCCCGAGGCGGGATAGGCCCCGAGGCCCATCAGCGTCGAGGTGACGGGAAAGCCCGTGGCATCCACCAGCTCGCGCAGCAGGCGCGAGGCCTCGGGGCCGGAATTGATGACACCGCCACCCGTGTAGAACACGGGACGTTCCGCGGTTTCCATCATCTCGACCAGCGCGGCGATGGCGGCCAGGTCGGGGCTGCGGCGCGGATTGTAGCGGGGACGGTGATCCGTCGGGCCGACATAGGTGCCGGTGGCGAACTGCACATCCTTGGGAATGTCCACCAGAACCGGTCCGGGCCGGCCCGACCGGGCGACATGGAAGGCCTCGTGCAGGGTCTGGGCCAGACGGTCGGTGTCCTTCACCAGCCAGTTGTGCTTGGTGCAGGGGCGGGTGATGCCGACGGTATCGGCCTCCTGGAAGGCATCCGAGCCGATCATGAAGGTCGGAACCTGGCCGGTCAGCACCACGATGGGAATCGAATCCATCAGGGCGTCGGTCAGGCCGGTGACGGAGTTGGTCGCCCCCGGGCCGGAGGTGACCAGCGCCACGCCGACCTTCCCCTGTCGACCGGGCATAGCCTTCGGCCGCGTGAACGGCGCCCTGTTCGTGCCGGACAAGGATGTGACGGATGTCGTTCTGCTGGAACAGTTCGTCATAGATCGGCAGCACCGCGCCACCGGGATAGCCGAAAACGGTGTCCACGCCCTGATCCTTGAGCGCCTGCACCACCATCCGGGCGCCGGTCATCTCGCGGGAGGGGGTCTGCCTGCTGCCGTCCATCTGTCACTCCTCGGGCACGAAAAAGCCCCCGGGCCGGTGGTCCTCGGGGGCGCATGGGTCCGGAAGGGGGCCGCCGTCAAGGGCCCATGCGCCTGATCCCGTCATCTACGAGTCCGCGGCCCATCCGCCCCTCCCTGCGCTGCGCGCGTCTTATGCCTGCCCAAGGCGGACAGGTCAACCGCTTTCGGCAGAAAGATTGCGCCGCAATGGCCGATCAGGGCAATGTCATTGCGGAGCTGACGCCGTTGCCCAGGCCGCCTTCGATGGCCCTGGCGGTCGTCACCGCCCGGTGCTGTCGCCGGCGGCCCTGTGCTGCCGTTCGATCGCGTCGTCGAGTTCGGCACCCATCAGGATGATGAAGGCCGACAGCCACAGCCAGGTCAGCAGGATGATGACCCCGCCCAGTGCGCCGAAGGTTTCGTTGTAGGATCCGAAATTCGCGACGTAAGTCGTGAAGGCCAGGGTGCCGACGAGCCAGAGGAGGCAGGCGGCGATGGCACCGGGCGTGATCCAGCGCCAGGGCAGGGGACCGCGATCGGGGCCATGGCGGTAAAGCAGGCCCAGACCGACGGCGACAAGCAGCAGCAGGAGCGGCCAGCGCGCCAGCCGCAGCAGCATGTCGCCCATCTGACCGAGATTCAGGAAGGCCAGTGCCGCCGGCAGCACCGCCAGAAACCCCACGATCAGCAGGAATCCCAGGATCGCGCCGAGCGTCAGCGCGAAGATGATGGCGTAGAGCCGGACGAAGCCGCGGGTCTCGCGGACCTCGAAGGCTGCGTTGAGGCCCTGGACGAGCGCGGAAATCCCCTTGAGGCCGAATAGAAGGCAACCACAAGGCCGAAGACGGCCGCCAGGCCGAGGCCGCCCTGCGCGCTGCCGGCCACGGCCACGGCCTGATCGATGACGATGGCTGCGGCCTCGTCGGGAAGGAGACCAGCCAGCCCCTCGATCTGCGTCACCACGCTGGCCGGGTCGAGGACAAGCCCCCCCATCGCCATCAGGGCGACAAGGCCTGGGACGATCGCCAGCAGGGCGTAGAAGGCGATGCCGGCGGCGATCAGGGCGATCCGGTCCTCGGTCATCTCCCTGTGGAGGCTGACCGCGAGCCTTGCCCAGTCCGTCCCGACGGGCCGGCCCCTGCCGTTCGCCGCGGCCCCCCCGGAGGCCGGTGTGTCGGTCATGATCGATCTCTCCCGGAACGGTTTCTTGGCCAACGTCAGGCATGGCCTTGTGTTCCGCCGCATCCCGGCTGCGGCCGCGATCGGTCCGACTGTCGGCCGCCCGGTCGCCCTTCCGTTCCCTTCCTGTCCGGACATGACGCGGCGGCAGGTGCTCTTGGCGCTTGCTCAGGGGCGGATGGCCGGTAATCTCGCCCGAAAGCAGTTCTGCATGAAGCGGGATCCCCAGGGAGGTATCATGGATCGTCGTTCGTTCCTGACCAGAGGCGCCATCGGTGCCGCAGCGGCCACCGCGCTTGCCGCTCCGGCCGTTGCCCAGTCCAATCCGCAGATCCGCTGGCGCCTGACCTCGTCCTTTCCCAATTCGCTCGATACGATCTATGGCGGGGCCGTGACCCTGGCCCGGTATCTGAGCGAGGCGACGGACGGCAACTTCGAGATCCAGGTCTTTCCCGCAGGCGAGCTGGTGCCGGGGCTCGAGGCCGCCCCGGCTACGGCGGCCGGCTCGGTCGAAGCCTGTCATACGGTGTCTTACTATTACTGGGGGCAGGATCCCGCTTGGGCCGTGCCGGCCGCCATTCCCTTCTCGCTCAATGCGCGGGGGATGAATGCCTGGCACTATCATGGCGGCGGCATCGACCTGGCCAACCAGTTCTATGCCAAGCAGGGCCTGATCGCCTTCCCCGGCGGCAATACCGGGGTGCAGATGGGCGGCTGGTACCGGCGGGAGATCAACACCGTCGCCGATCTGCAGGGTCTCAAGATGCGGGCCGGGGGCTTTGCCGGCTCGATCATGAGCCGGCTCGGCGTCGTGCCCCAGCAGATCGCCGGCGGCGAGATCTACTCGGCGCTCGAACGCGGCACGATCGACGCGGCCGAATGGGTCGGCCCCTATGATGACGAGAAGCTCGGCTTCGCGCGGGTGGCGCCCTACTACTACTACCCCGGCTGGTGGGAGGGCGGCCCGACCGTCCATTTCATGTTCAACCTGGAGCAGTACGACGCCCTGCCCGCGAACTACAAGTCGCTGCTGCGCACGGCCGCACAGGCCGCCGATGCCGACATGCTCCAGAAATACGACTGGCTGAACCCGATCGCGATCCGCAATCTGGTGGCGCAGGGGGCCCAGCTTCGCAGCTTCTCGCCCGAGATCCTGGAGGCCTGCTTCAACGCCGCCAACGAGGTCTATGCCGAGCTGGATGCGACGAATCCCGAATTCAAGACGCTCTGGGATTCGATCAAGGCCTTCCGCTCCGAATGGTATACCTGGTCGCAGGTGGCCGAATACAACTACGATACCTTCATGATGGCCAAGGCGAACGCTGGCCAGCTCTGATCCGGACGGACCGAGCCCTGCCGGAGGACTGCGACGGGCGCCCCTCGGGGCGCCCGTTTGCATGTCCCCGTCCCCGCTGTCATGGCGGGGATCCGTCGGTCAGGGCGATGTCGTTTGTGTTCCGAAGTTCGGCTGGCCGACCGGCGGGGGCGAAGCGGGTGCCGGTGCGGCCGGCGCGCCGAAGTTCGGTTGTCCCACCGCGGGGACCCCCGGCGCGCCTCCCGTCGCGTTTCCGGTCGTGCCTCCCGCGCCCGGTGCCCCGAACTGGGGCGTGCCGATCGCGGGTGCACCGAACTGGGGCGTGCCGATCGCGGGTGCACCGAGGCTCCCGGGAGGGGGAAGGGTGATGGTCACGCTGGCCGGGTCCACCTGCGGGCCGCGATAATGCAGCACCATCCCCGGCATTGCGACCACCAGCACGATCATCAGGGTCTGCACGGCGATGAAGGCCACGGCGCCGCGATAGATGTCGATCGTGCGGATGGCCTCGATCCGCCGGCCGGTAATGCGGTCCACATAGGGTACGCGCGCGGCGACCGAACGCAGGTAGAAGAGCGCAAAGCCGAAGGGCGGGGTGAGGAAGGAGGCCTGCAGGTTCACCCCGATGATGACGCCCAGCCAGATCAGGTCGATCCCGAGCGTCTGGGCCGGCGCGGTCAGCAGCGGCACGATGATGAAGGCGATCTCGAAGAAGTCGATGAAGAAACCGAGGACAAAGATGATCGCGTTGACGACGACGAGAAAGCCCAGTTCCCCTCCCGGCACGGCGGTCAGCAGATGCTCGACCCAGACATGGCCGTTCACCCCATAGAAGGTGAGCGAGAAGACCCGCGCCCCGATCAGGATGAACATCACGAAGGAAGACAGCCGCGTGGTGGCAAGCAGGGCCGAGGTCATCATCGCCATCCCGAGGCGCCCCTTGGCCGCAGCGAGTACGAGTGCGCCGACGGCCCCCATCGCGCCACCCTCGGTCGGGGTGGCGATGCCGAGGAAGATCGTCCCGAGCACGAGGAAGATCAGCGCCAGCGGCGGCATCAGCACCATGATGACCTGCTGTGCAAGCCGCGACAGGGTGTCGAGCCGCAGATGGCGGTCGGCAAGCGCATAGAGATAGACCGCCAGGGCGCCCAGCGTCGCCCCGAGGATGGTGCCATTGCTGCCCTGACCGTCGAAGAGCCACAGACGGGCGGCCCAGGCGATGCCCGTTCCGGCGGCGATGGCCACCAGAAGCGATGTCACGCCCGAGCCCAGGGTCCGCGCCTCGGGGGGCAGGGGGGGAAGGGCCGAGGGACGGAAGATGGCAATGGCCGCGACATAGCCGATATAGAGACCGGTCAGGATCAGCCCCGGCACCAGGGCGCCGCGATACATGTCCCCCACCGAGCGGCCGAGCTGGTCGGCGAGGACGATCAGCACGAGGCTGGGGGGGATGATCTGGGCCAGCGTCCCCGAAGCCGAGATGACCCCGGTCGCGATCCGGCGGTCATAGCCGTAGCGCAGCATCACCGGCAGGGAGATCAGCCCCATCGCGATCACGCTGGCGGCGACGACGCCCGTGGTGGCGGCCAGCAGCGCCCCCACCAGGATCACCGCAAAGGCACCCGCCCCGGATCGGCCCGAAGAGCTGGCCCACCGTATCGAGCAGATCCTCGGCCATGCCCGAGCGTTCGAGGATCAGCCCCATGAAGGTGAAGAAGGGGATGGCCAGCAGCGTCTCGTTCGACAGCACACCCCACAATCGCTGGGGCATCGTGTAGAGCAGCGGCCAGTCGAGGGTGATGGTGCCGTTGGAATAGGGGGCCAGCCAGACCCCGATGGCAAAGAACAGAAGGCCGTTGGCCGCCAGCGCGAAGGCCGCCGGATAGCCGAGGATCAGGAACAGGATCAGGCTCACGGACATGATCGGAGCCAGCTCCATCGCGAGGAGTTCGATCATCGGGCGGCGTCCTTCTGGCCGGACTCGTCCCGGTCGGCTTCGACCGCCGCGGCCGCATCGCGCACGGCCGCGGCATGCTGCGACAGGAAGGGGGCGGGATCGGGGATCAGGCCGCGGATCACCGCGATCTTCTTGATGATCTCGGAGATGCCCTGGATCAGCAGCAGCACGAACCCGGCGACCAGGATGAAGCGCGCCGGCCAGATCACCAGACCGCCCGCATTGGTCGAGACCTGCCCGCTCCGCCAGGCCTGGAGCGCATAGGGCACCAGCATCCAGACCATGATCGCCACGAAGGGCATGAGGAACAGGACATGCCCGAAGAGGTCGATCCAGTGCTGTGTGCGCCGGGATCGCGAGGCATAGAAGATATCGATGCGCACATGCTCGTTGTGCTTGAGCGTATAGGCCGCCGCGAGCATGAAGGCCCCGCCGTAGAGATACCACTGCACCTCGAGCCAGGCGTTCGAGGAGGTATTGAGGAGCTTGCGGACCACGGCATTGACCGCGCTGATGAGGATGGCAGCCAGGATCAGCCAGATCGCGGATCGCCCGATCCGCTCGTTGAGCCAGTCGATGCCCCGCGACAGGGCGAGCAGTGCAGTCATGACACCTCCCGTCGTCGCGCGCCCGGTTCGATCGGCGCGTGCTGTTGTTCCGATTCCTCTGCGCCGGGGGAGGATGCGTCAACCGTCCAGGTCCCGTCTGCCGCAAGGTCAGGGGGCCGGGGAAGCGGCGCAGGGGGGGTCGATGCGCGGCGCGCAAGCCTCAGCCGCGCTGATCGCGCATGTCGGGAAGCTGGATGTTGGCCACCTGCTCGGCGATCGGATCCACCGAAAGGGGATGCACATCGGCACCGTAATCGGCCGGGTTGCGCAGGGGCAGCCACTGTCCCCGGCTGTAGACCTCAAGGGCCCCGAAGCGGGCCTTGTAGCCCATCTTTGCGCTGCCGGGCACCCAGTAGCCGAGATAGACATAGGGCAGGTGCATCTCGGCGGCGATCCGCACATGATCGAGGATCACATAGGTGCCGAGTGAATCCCGGCTCAGCTCCGGTTCGAAGAAGGAATAGACCATCGACAGGCCGTCATCGAGGATGTCGGTCAGGCAGACCGCGCGGAGACGGCCTTCGGGCGGGGGCGTCGCGGTATTCCACAAGGCGCGAACGGACCGGCGTCTCCTCCACCATGGCGGCGAATTCGAAGATGTCCATGTCGGCCATGCCGCCGGTTGCATGGCGCCCGTCGAGATAGCGGCGGAACAGCGCGAACTGTTCCTCGGTCGCCCAGGGCGAGGTGGGACGGCGACGCAGACGGGCATTGCGGCGCAGCACCCGCGCCTGCGACCGGGAGGGCACGAAATCCGCCACCCGGATGCGTGCGGAATAGCAGGCCTGACAGTCGGCGCAGGAGGGGCGGTAGAGGACGTTCTGGCTGCGACGGAAGCCTTGCTTGGACAGCGCGTTGTTGAGCCGTTCCGCCCCTTCGCCCTGAAGGGCCGTGAACAGCTTGCGCTCCATCCGCCCCTCGAGATAGGGGCAGGGCTGGGGGGCCGTCACATAGAACTGCGGCGCAAGGGGAAGCGTGTGTCGCATCGGCCATCGGCAGGGAAGGGAAGGCGAACGCAGGCGATGCTAGCGCGCGTCCCCCCGACCGCCAAGAGTCGTTCGCTTCGTTCGGGCCGCGGGCCGTCCGTCAGGCCGGGCGATTGATGGCTGCCGTGCCCAGAAGCAGGTCCGTCAGGCCCTGCCCGCGTCCGAGCGCCACCATCAGCGCCACGGAAAGGAGCTGGAGCGGAAAGACGAGGACCGAGACCGTATAGCCGAAGGTGTGGAGAAAGGCCTGCAGGGGATCGAGCGGGGCCCCGTGTCGGTCGCGGATCGTGATGGCCATCAGCCGCATTCCCCAGGTGGCCGAGCCCGATGACAGCGTCGCCCAGCGATAGAGGAATCCCACCATCATCCACAGAAGCGGCCACCAGAACAGGGCCGTGAAGGCGGTGAAGGGCAGGGCCAGAAGACACAGAAGAAAGGTGATCGCGGCATCCACCAGCCAGGCGAGGCCGCGCTTGACCGTCACGCCGCGATAGAAGGCCGGCTCCCGCACCGGATCGGGCAGGCCGATGAGCGGTCTTGTGCCAGCCATCATGGCATCCTCCCTCGGCAGGACGGAGGCGCCCCGCCGTCCGGGCGGAGCGCAGGAACCTGTGCGGATATCGGGTATCTGGGAGGCCGCGCGGCCTCCGGCAACCGGCTCAGGCGTCCTGGGAGCCCTCGTCGGCGGGACGGATGTCCCGGGCTTCGCGGGCACGGCGGGCACGCTCTTCCATGAACTGGTCGAACTCGGCCTTGTCGCGCGCCTCGCGCAGGCGGCTCAGGAACTCCTCGAAGGCCCGCTGTTCCTCCTCGAGGCGGCGCAGCGTTTCAGCCTTGTAGGCATCGAAGGCGGCATTGCCCGAGGGGCGCAGCGCGGTGCGGGCATGGGCCCAGGCTTCGCTGCGGGCATGGCGGCGGCCGCAGCGCAGCCCGCGGGAGCCGTCAGGGGCGAGGGCGTGGCGGGAAGAGAACATGCGCTTGCTCCAGATCATGTAGGCGAGGATGGCGAGGCCGATCGGCCAGAAGAGGACGAAGCCGGCCACCATGGCGGCCAGCCAAGCCCATTTCCCGCGCTCGTCGAGCCAGTCCACGATCCGCAGGAACCAGACGGGTCCGGCGAAATCCCGCCGGTATTCGGCGGGGGCATGCAGGTCGGCGGTTGTCATCGGCGATGCCTCCTTGGGGCCAGTGGGAATGTGAATTGATTTCACATCGCGCATATCGGGACCGGAACGGCCCCCTTCAAGGGGTGATGTAAAAAACATTCACATGGCGATCGGAAATCGCCGCCCCGTCCCCTGCCGTCGCAGGAAGAGGCCGTTGACCTTCGCCTGTCCCGCTCCGCATGGTCGCGCCCGACATGACCCGCCTTCCGCCCTTTCGCCCCAGCCGCATGCCCCATGCGCAGGACCCCCGACGCGGGGAGGAGATCGCTGCGCGGTTCGGGGGGCTCGACCCCGACCGGGCCGCCCTGATCAGGGGGGCGGCGGGCTCCAGCCCCCATCTGGCCGGGCTGCTGGAGGGGGAAGGGGGCTGGGCGGTCGCGGCGCTCGATGCGCCGGGCGGAGCGCTCGAGGTGCTCCTGCATGCGGTGCGCGAGGCCCCGCCGGACCGGCTCGGCCCCGTGCTGCGGCAGGCGAAGCGGCGTCTGTCGCTGCTCGTGGCGCTGATGGACCTTGCCGGGGCCTGGCCGCTCGAGGCCGTCACGGGGGCGCTGACGCAACTGGCCGATCTGGCGGTGGACCGGACGATGCGGAGCTTCGTGGAGGCCGAGACCGCCCGCGGGCGCCTGCCACCCGTGGACGGGGCCGAGGCCGGCGGGATGGTCGCCCTTGCCATGGGCAAGATGGGCGCCTGCGAGCTCAACTATTCGAGCGACATCGACCTTGTGCTTCTCTTCGATGAGACGCGCTTCGAGCCCGGCGACCTTGCTGCGGCACGGGCCGGGTTCGTGCGTGTCGCCCGGGCGATGACGGCCCTGCTTCAGGACCGGACGGCGGACGGCTATGTCTTCCGCGTCGATCTGCGGCTGCGGCCGGATGCGGCCGTCACCCCGGTCTGCCTGCCGATGGGGGCCGCGGAAAGCTATTACGAGAGTGTCGGCCGGACCTGGGAGCGCGCCGCCTACATCAAGGCCCGGCCCTGCGCGGGCGACCGGCCCGCGGCAGAGCGCTTTCTTGCCGTCCTGCGGCCCTTCGTCTGGCGCCGCCATCTCGACTTCGCGGCGATCCAGGATGCCCATGACATCCGTCTGCGCATCCGCGATCACAAGGGCTATCACGGGCCGGTCGTTCTCGATGGCCACGATCTGAAGCTCGGGCGCGGGGGCATCCGGGAAATCGAGTTCTTCGTCCAGACCCGCCAGCTGATCGCCGGGGGACGCGATCCCTCGCTGCGGCTGCGCGGCACGCGCGAAGCCCTGGCGGCCCTCGTCGCGGCCGGATGGGTGCCGCAGGACGCGGCCGGGCGCCTCGATGCCCATTATGTCCGCCTGCGCGAGGTGGAACATCGCCTCCAGATGATCGCCGACCAGCAGACCCACAGGCTTCCCTCCACAGCCGAGGGATGGGGTCGGCTCTGCGGCCTCATGGGAGAGGAGGAGGACGCCCTGCGGCGCGACCTGCAGGAGCGTCTCGAGGAGGTCCATGACCTGACAGAGGGCTTCTCGCCCCGGCATCGCCCCCCGCCGAGGAGGACGACTGGGGCCGCGAGGTGACGGCGCGCTGGCCGGACTATCCGGCGCTGCGGTCGCAGCGGGCGGTCGGCATCTTCCGGCGCCTGCGGCCCGAGATCCTGCGCCGCCTGCGCGAGGCCGCCCGCCCCGACGAGGCGCTGACCAGCTTCGATGCCTTCCTCTCGGGGCTGCCGGCGGGCGTCCAGCTCTTCTCGCTGTTCGAGGCCAACCCCGATCTGCTGCGGCTGATGGTGGAGATTGCCGCCACCTCGCCCGCCCTGGCCCGCTATCTGTCGCGCAATGCGGGCGTGCTCGATGCCGTGATCGGGGGGGATTTCTTCGCGCCCTGGCCGGGGCAGCAACGCCTGGCCGAGTCGTTGGGGGCTGCCATGGCCGAGGCCGCGGATTACGAGGCGCAGCTGAACGCGGCACGGCGCTGGGCCAGGGAATGGTGGTTCCGCATCGGCGTCCATCACCTGCAGGGGCTCATCGATGCCGCAGAGGCGGGGCAGCACTATGCCGATCTGGCCGGTGCCGTGCTGGACCGGCTGTTCCCCGCCGTGACTGCGGAATTCGCACGCCGCCATGGCAGCGGTCCGGGATGGGGCGCGGTCGTGCTCGGCATGGGGTCGCTCGGCGCCGGACGGCTCAATGCGGCCTCCGATCTCGATCTCATCATGATCTACGAGGCCGGGGGAGAGCAGTCCGACGGACCCGCCCCCCTTGCGCCGCGGGCCTATTTCGCACGCCTGACGCAGGCCCTGCTGACCGCCTTGTCGGCACCGATGGCGGATGGGCGGCTCTATGCCGCGGACATGCGGCTGCGCCCCTCGGGGCGGCAGGGGCCGGTCGCCACCTCCTGGGCTTCCTTCGAAAGCTATCAGAGAACCGAGGCCTGGACCTGGGAACATCTGGCGCTGACCCGGGCGCGGGTCGTCGCCGGCGCGGGCGACTGGCAGAGGCTCGCCGATCGGGTGGAGCGCTTCCGGACCGATCTGGTCGCCGGCCGGCGCGGCGATCCGCGCATCCCCCCCGATGTCGCCGAGATGCGCGCCCGTCTGGCCGCCCATCAGGGGGGGGACGGCCCCTGGGATGCCAAGGCCGGTCCGGGGCGCCTGCGGGACATCGAGCTGTTCGCCCAGACTCTGGCCCTGCTGGCGGGATCTCCCCGGCGCGGGACGGCGGCGCAGATCGGGGACGGCCTTGCCGCAGGACTGATCGGCCCCTCCGAGGCCCAGCGCCTCACCGCGGCGGCCGATCTCTTCTGGCGGCTGCAGTCGGCGGGGCGGTTGCTCACCGAAGGGCGTCTCGATCCGGCCGCGGTCGGAGAGGGAGGGCGCCGGTTCCTGCTGCGCGAGACCGGCGCCGAGACCCTCGAAGACCTGGAACGACGGCTTGCCGCTGCGGCAGCCGATGCGGAGGCGATCATCTCGACACGGCTGGAGGCCATGCCCTGAGCGATTCCCACGATCCCAAGAACCTGGTGCGAGAGGCCTATCGCATCCCCGGCATCACCGAGGGCGAGTGCCGGTCGATCTTTCTCGACTGGGCGCTGTCGCTGCCTGCGGGGGCCGATCCGGCCCTCTCGGCCCGGGTCCTGCTCGAACGGTATGGCACGCCGGGCCATCCGATGACCGCTGTCCTGGAGGCGGCGCTGACCCCGCCGGACGGGGCACGCCGGCGGGGCGGCCGCAATGCCCGGATCCGGCCGGCAGAGCCGTGATGCCGCCGGCCCTTGACCCCGGCTGCCCGAGCGGCGACAGGCCCCGCCCATGATCCCCGAGGACCGCCTGAACGAGATTGCCGCCCGCTTTGCCTTTCTCGAGGAAAGGCTGCAGCAGCCGCAACCCCCCGCCGAACTGGCCGCGACCTCGCGCGAATGGTCGGCGCTGCGCCCTGTCGTGCAGGCGGCAGAGGCCTGGCGCGCCCTGAAGGCCGAGATCGCGGATGCCGAGGCCATGCTTGCCGATCCCGAGATGCGCCCCCTGGCCGAGGAGGAGCTGCCCGCCCTGCGCGACAGGCTTGCCGAGGCGGAGCAGCGGCTGCGGCTCGAGCTTCTGCCGAAGGACGCCGCCGATGCCCGCCCCGCGATGATCGAGATCCGCCCGGGCACCGGCGGAGAGGAGGCCGCCCTCTTCGCCGCCGATCTGGCGCGGATGTATGCCCGCTATGCCGAACGCCGCGGCTGGAGCTGGGAGGTGATCGAGGAACAGCCCACCGATCTGGGCGGCCTGAAGGAACTGGTCGCCCGCGTGGAGGGCGAGGGCGTCTTCGCACGCCTCAAATACGAATCGGGCGTGCATCGCATCCAGCGCGTGCCCGCGACCGAGGCCTCGGGCCGCATCCATACCAGTGCCGCCACGGTCGCCGTCCTGCCCGAGGCCGAAGAGGTGGACATCGCCATCGACCCCGCCGATCTGCGCATCGACACGATGCGGTCCTCGGGGGCCGGCGGTCAGCATGTGAACAAGACCGAATCGGCCGTGCGCATCACCCATCTGCCCACGGGGATCGTCGTCACCTCCTCGCTCAAGTCCCAGCACCAGAACCGCGATCTTGCCATGCGGGTTCTCCGCGCCCGCCTGTATGAAAGGGAGCGCGAACGGATCGAGGGGGCCCGCTCGGCCGACCGGCGGGCCATGGTGGGGACGGGCGACCGCTCCGAACGCATCCGCACCTACAACGTGCCGCAGGGGCGGCTGACCGATCATCGCATCGGTCTGACGCTCTACCGTCTGGACGCGATCCTCGAGGGCGACCTCGACGAGGTGATCGACGCGCTGGTGGCGGATGCGCAGGCGGCGGCGCTGGCCCGGATGGAGGGATGAGGCAGGCGCCGACAGCCGCAGGGATCCTTGCGCAGGGCGTGCAGGCCCTGCGCGAGGCCGGCATCCCCGATGCGGCGGCCGATGCCCGGCGGCTGCTTGCCCATGCTCTGGGCGTGGAGCCGGGCCGTCTGACGATCCGCCTGGCCGAGGGGATGTCTCCCGCGCAGTCGGCGGCCTTCGGTGCCTTGCTGGCCCGACGTATCCGGCGCGAGCCCGTGTCCCAGATCCTGGGCGAGAGGCTGTTCTGGGGCCGCTCCTTCCGCGTCACGCGCGACACGCTCGACCCCCGGCCCCGAGACCGAGACGCTTGTCGCCTGTGCGCTGGAAGAGCCCTTTGCGCGCCTGCTCGATCTGGGGACGGGGACGGGCTGTCTGCTTGTCACGCTGCTGGCCGAATGTCCGGAGGCGACCGGCATCGGGATCGACCTTTCGCCCGCGGCGTTGGCGGTTGCGGGGCAGAACGCGGCCCGGCATGGCGTCGCGGAGCGGGCGGATCTGCTCCTTTCGGACTGGTACGAGGCCGTCTCGGGAGAGTTCGACCTGATCCTGTCCAACCCCCCCTACATTCCCGCGGCCGAGCTGGATCGCCTCGAGCCCGAAGTCCGTGACTGGGAGCCGCATCTGGCCCTGACCGACGGGGGGGACGGCCTTGCCGCCTATCGGGCAGTCCTTGGTGGAGCAAGGCCGCATCTGCGGTCCGGCGGCCGTGTCGCTGTCGAGGTGGGGGCAGGGCAGGCGCCCGCCGTCCTCGCGATCGGACAGGCGGCAGGTCTGACGCCGCTGGGAACGCGGCCGGATCTGCACGGACGGGCGCGGGTCTGCGTCTTTCGTGCCGCGTGACGGGCCGGAAACGCCCTTCTGCAGGCCCGGGCGTCCTTTTGGCCTTGCGAAGGGCCTGCATGCGTGCTTAGAGACCCCCGACGGACGGGAACGGCGCCGGGGTGCTTCCCCGGTGATCGGCAGGGACCGTCCGCAAATCGCCCTGCACCCCAGACCGACCTTCGGGGCTCCTCCGGCCCCCTGCGGTCCGGCAGGTGGGCGGGCCGGGCGATCCCGGCGCAGACGACACATTCCCCTTCGGAAGCGGACATGCGATCCTCCAAGCAGCGGCAGCGCAACAAGCAGAACCGCCAGAACCGTCCTTCGGGCGGCAACATCATCAACCGGGTCTTCGAAAGCTCCGGCCCCGAGGGGAAGGTGCGCGGCACGCCCCAGCAGATCATCGAGAAATACGTCCAGCTCCATCGCGATGCCCAGCTCGCGGGGGACCGGGTGGGGGCCGAGAATTTCGCCCAGCACGCAGAGCATTACACGCGCATGCTGGCCGAGGCGATGCGCGAGGTGGAACGCGCCCGCGAGGAGCAGGAACAGCTCCACCGCGAACGTCAGGCCGAGCGCGAGCGCCAGTTCGAGCAGAGCCGCGAACGCCAGCAGGCCGAGCGCGAGATGCGCGAGATGCGCGAAGGCCGTGACCCGCGCGAGCAGCCCCGCGAGCAGCCCCGCGAGGATCGCCGCGATGGCGGATTCGCCCGCGATCGCGCGGATCGGCGCCCCCGCCAGTCCGAGGAGATGCAGCCCTCCGGTCCCGGCTTTTTGCGCGAGCCGTTGTTTCCCGTCCTCGTGGCCGAGCCCGAGGACGACATGATCCCGCCCTCGGCGGCCCCGGCCGGGACGCCGCAGGAGGAGGATGCAATCTCCGACAAGGCCCCCGCCGCCGGGCCTGCCGAATCCCCCTGACCCATCCCCTGCCGATGACGACGCTGCAGCCGGGACGGCAGAGCAGGAGGGCTCCGCAGCGCCGCAGGCCCCGGCGCGCCGTCCGCGCCGTCCGCGCATGCCCAAGGCGGCATCGGCCCCCGCAGGGGAGGAGGCGGCGCCTTCGGCCCCGTCCGAGGGCGGAGAGCGCAGCAGCCGCGGCCGCCGCCCGCGCAAGCCCCGCGCATCCCGGGACGAGGCGAAGCCGGACGCGGCCGGCTGAGCGGCCCGCGCATCCTTCGGCCTATCGATCCCGTTCCTGGTCCGCCGCCTCGCCGTCGAGGCTGCGGGCCAGGGCACAGAAGGCTTCGAGCCCCACCTGCTCGGCCCGCTCGGTCGGCGGGATGCCGGCCGCGGCCAGATGGGCCTCGATGTCCGGCGACAGGCCTCTGAGGCTCGATCGCAGCATCTTGCGTCGCTGGCCGAAGGCGGCGGCCGTGACCCTCTCCAGCGTCGCGGCACGGGCGGGAAAGCGCGGTCGGGGCAGCGCCTCCAGATGGACCACCGCAGACGAGACCTTGGGCGGCGGCACGAAGGCCTGGGGCGGCAGCTCGAGCACGATGCGCGGTGCGGTCCGCCACTGCGCGAGGATCGCCAGGCGGCCATAGGCCTCATCGCCGGGCCTGGCCACGATCCGATGGGCCACTTCCTTCTGGAACATGAGCGTCAGCGTGCTCCAGAAGGGCGGCCACAGGGAGGGCGTGAGCCAGCGGATCAGGAGTTCGGTTCCGACATTGTAGGGCAGGTTCGCCACGATCCGCACCGGCGGGGTCAGATGGGCCGCAGGATCGATCTCCAGCGCATCGCCCTGCACCACGGTCAGCCGCCCCGGATAGCGTTCGGCGATCCGGGCCAGGGCAGGCAGGCAGCGCGCGTCCTTCTCCACCGCCACGACATGGCGCGCCCCTTCCAGCAGCAGCCCGCGCGTCAGCCCCCCCGGTCCGGGGCCGATCTCGAGGACATCCGTCCCCGTCAGATCGCCGGCCGCCCGGGCGATCCGCGCCGTCAGGTTGAGGTCGAGGATGAAGTTCTGCCCCAGGGCCTTGCGCGCCGAAAGCCCATGTTCGGCGATCACCTCCCGCAAGGGCGGCAGTCCGTCTAGCGTCGCCACGGAACGCCCCTCCGCCGGGCCAGATCGGCGGCCAGCCGCAGCGCCGCGATCATCGAGGAGGGGTCTGCCACGCCCCGGCCCGCCAGGCCGAAGGCCGTCCCGTGATCGGGCGAAGTGCGCAGGAAGGGCAGCCCCAGCGTGACATTGACCCCGCCCGCAAAGTCGAGCGTCTTGGCCGGGATCAGGGCCTGATCGTGATACATGCAGACGGCCAGGTCATAGCCCGCCCGTGCCTCGGGATGGAACATCGTGTCGGCCGGAAGCGGCCCGGCAAGATCCAGCCCCTCGGCGCGCAGGGCCTCGATCGCGGGGGCGATGATCTCGATCTCCTCGCGCCCCATGCGTCCGTCCTCGCCGGCATGCGGGTTGAGCCCGGCCACGGCGATCCGCGGCGCCTCCAGCCCCCAGTCCTCGCGCAGCGCCGCATGGACAAGGCGCAGGAGGCGGGTCAGCCGCCCGGCGGTGATCAGGCGCGGCACATCGGCCAGGGGGAACATGGATCGTCGCCGGCACCACGCGCAGCAGGGGCGAGGCGATCATCATCGCCACCTCGGCCCCCCCGGCAAGATGGGCCAGGAACTCGGTATGGCCGGGAAAGGCGAAGCCTGCCCCCCGCGCCAGTGCCGCCTTGGCGATGGGTGCGGTGCAAAGAGCGGAGGCCCGGCCTGCGCGCAGCAGCGCCACCCCCTCTTCGATCGCCGCGATCACATGGGGGGCATGGGCCGGATCGGGACAGCCGGGCCGGGCCGGCGGGCCGAAGTCGCGGCGCAGGACAGGCAGCGCCCGCGGGGCGATGCGGGCTGCCTCCTCCGGGGCGGCCTCTGCCCAGGGCGTGCCGGGCGGCAGATGGCGGGGGTCCCCGATCCACAGGACGGGCAGGCGCGTCGCGGCCCAGGCCTTGGCGGCCACCTCCGGTCCGATGCCGGCCGGCTCCCCGCAGGAGACGGCGATCGGAAGCGCGGTCATCACTCTCCCACGATGGTGGCGGCGGCACGCAGCTCGGCCAGCAGCGCATCGGCATATTGCTGAAGCCGCTCGCCCCGGATCGCGCCGGCCACCGTGTCGCGGTCGGGCACGCCTTCGGGCAGCGGGAAATGGCGGGCGCAGAGCATGACGAAGAGCAGGGTCTGCCCCCCGTCGGCCGTCAGGCCCCAGCTGGCCTCGCCGGGGTCGAGCGCGGCCAGCGCCAGGGCGATGTCCTGAGGGATCTCCGACGGCGTCTGCTCCAGGCGCAGGAGCTGGTCTGCCGGAAGGCGATAGCCATAGAGATCGTCGCAGCGGTCCGCTTCGGCATCGATCCGTGCCGCCCGGGCGAGGGCGGGAGCGGTCAGCCCGCCGGGGATCCGCAGGATCGCGTAATCGAGCGAGTCCGGTTGCGCTTCGGGGACGGTCCCCTCGCGGATGTCGCGGAGCTGGAGCAGCGCGACTGCCCCCGTCAGGGTCAGCGGCGGCGTCACCTCGCCCGGCGCCAGCGAGAGCAGCAGGCCCTGGAGGGCAGGGGGGTAGTTGGACAGCGGCACCCAGTCCAGCCGCCCTCCCCTCTCTCGCGAGGGGACGGCGGAATACTGGCGTGCGGCGGCCTCGAAGGCGGCGATGGATGGGGTGCGCGCGATCTCCTCGGCGACGGCCTGCACGGCGGCGGCCTGTTCGGGCGGGGCCGGGATGATGATCTCGGACAGCAGGACCTCGATCCCGGCCTGCCGGACCTGCTCCTGCGCGAGGCGTCGGTCGATCTCCTCCTCCGAGGCGGGGTCGATGCGACTGCCGTAGCGGGCGCGGATATAGTCGCGCCAGAGCGTGCTGATCTCGACATAATCCGTCAGTGTCCGGCGGTCGATGCCGCTGCGGGCCAGTTCGGCGAAGAGCTCTTCCGCGCTCAGCCCGGCGCGGGCGGCAAAGTCCTCGATCGCCCGGGCCCGCCCCTCTTCGGTCAGAGAGACTCCGGCCCGTTCGAGTTCCTGCTGTCTCAGGCGATCGTCCACAAGCTGCCGGCGTGCGAGGGTGGGCAGATCCCCCGGCGTGCCGAAGAAGCGCAGCAGGCGCTCCCTCTGGTCCAGTTCCCAGCCTGTCACCGCACGGTCGTTGACGACGATGACGGGAGAGAAATCCTGCGCCGGCAGCATCTGGCCCGCCAGCATGACGGCTGCACAGACCATGCCGCCGAGGATGCGCCCGAGACCCCTGACCATGCCCGTCCTTCCTCCTCAGTTCCGGCAGGTGCCGGCCCTTGCGCCCGGTGCCCCGGCCCGGAAACCGAGCAGATTCACCGCCACCCCGAAATCCGTTGACGGCCCCTGACTGCTCGATTCGGTGTAGCGGCGCGTCGCGGAAAGGTCCACCTCGACGCATTCGTTGCGCCAGACGATGCCGGCACTGGCGCGGGCGGGGGCCTCGGCCACGAGGTCATAGCGCCCCCCCGCGCGCAACGCCCAGCGGTCCGAGGGGCGCCATTCCCCGTCGATGGTCCATTCGGCGGCGGCGTCGGTCCGGTCTTCGTCCGCATCGGCGGGCAGATGGACATAGGCGGCCGACAGGGTCACCCTGTTGCCGGCCCAGTCGATCCGGGCCTCGCTCTTGCCGAAGTTCCAGTCCTCCAGAAGGCTGCGTGCGGTCAGGGCAAAGCCGTCGGCCAGGTCCAGTCGGGCCTCGGCCAGGGTAGCGGATGTCACGCCTGACAGGCCCGAGGCGTCCGAGGCGGACAGCGGCAGATCGCGGAGGATGCGTCCGATCACGGCCGTTGCGGCATAGCCTCCCGCTTCGCGCGTCCAGGCCAGGCCATAGGACAGGCGGGCGCCTTCCTCCAGGCGGTCCTCGCCGGGCAGCCGGCGCAGCGCATGAAGGTTCCCGCCGTCCAGTCCGGCCAGACGCGAATCCTCGTCCGGGGGATCGTCTCCCCAGGCGCCGGTTGCGCCGAAGGACAGGATGGGTTGCAGCAGATCCGAGATGCTGCCCGCGTGCCGCGCCAGCGGAAGGCGCAGCGTCACCGCCCCCGCCGGCGCGGTCCGCAGGATCGGATCGGGATGGGCGGGGTCGTCCGCGATGCGCCAGACATCCAGGTCGATCCGGGCCTGTCCCTCGATCAGCAGGCCGGGACCGAAGATACGCCCGGCGCGCCAGTCCGCGAAGGCGCCGAGGCGCAGCCCGTCGCGTGCGCTCTCTGTCGTGCCCTCGGCCGTCCGCAGATGGCCGTCCGCGCCGATCCCGGCGGTCAGGAAGCCGCCACCCAGCGTCCAGCGTCGGCTGTCTTCGAGATGGCCCAGCACCGGTGGCAGGGAACCGGTCGTCTCTCCCTCCCGGAAGGAGCGGATGAAGCTCAGCTCTCCGGTCAGCAGTGCCGGGCCGGTCGCCCGCTCGATCCGCAGGGAGGAGGCCAGCCTGTCGGCATCCGACCAGCCATAGTCGATCAGATAGGCCTCGTCGCTGACGGTGGTGAGGTCGAAGGACAGCGTCACCCCCGCGCCCGGCCGGAATTCCCCCTCGGCCTGGAGGAACCCCCGCGTCTCTTCCACGTCCAGATCGTCCGCGGTGACGGCCCCGCGCAGCGTCAGATCGCCGGCGAGGAAAGCCTGACGGTAGCGCGCCTCGAGCGTGCGGGTGGCCGGTGCCAGATAGGGGGTGAGGGTGATATCCCGCGACGGACCAAGCGGAATGAAGAGAGGCATGCGCAGGCCGGGGCCGAGCCGGTCCGTGGTGCGCAGCGAGGGCATCAGGAGGCCCGCAGCCCGCGGATTTTCCGGATCCGGCAGACGCAGGCGCGGCAGCCACAGGATGGGGACGCCGCGGATGAGGAAGGTCGCATCGTCGAAATGCAGCAGCCCTGCGGCCTCGTCATGGACGACGCGGGTTGCGGTGATCTCCCACAGGGGTCGGCGTCCGGGGCAGACCTGGCAGGAACTGGCGGCGGCCCCCGTCATCGCCGTGAGTCCGCCCAGCCGGTCGATCCGGTTGGCAGCGATCTGGAGCTGGCGGCTCAGGACCAGCCGCGCCCCGCGCAGCAGTCCGTCCTCGAGCCGGGGATCGAGTTCGGCCCGCTCGGCCGTCAGGATCGCGCCGGAGGGATCGCGGATGAGGATCGGTCCCTCGATGGTCAGACGGTCGGTCGCCGGGTCATAGGCGATGACGGCCGCAGAAAGGATCGTGCCTTCGTGGAAGGCCTGGACATTCCCCTGCGCCACGAGCCGGCCTTCGGCATCGATGAACAGCCGGTCGGCCATCAGCGATGCCTGTTGCGCCCGGGCTGCCGCAGCCAGCAGGAGCAGGCCGAAGAGCGTGGCGAGAAGACGCCTCATCCTTCCTCCAGATGCAGCAGGACACCGAGGGCGCACAGGATCGCGGCGATGGGCGGGGCCCAGGCGGCCAGGGCAGGCGGCACCTGTCCGGTCTCGCCCAGAACCTGCGCAAAGTTGCGCAGCATCTGCGCCGCAAAGCCGGTCAGCACGGCGGCGAGGACCAGCGTCCCCATCCGCCGTCCCCGCTGCGGCTGCATCGTGAAAGTCGCCGCCAGCAAGATCATGGCGACCAGGAAGAAGGGCAGGGCCATCTCCATCTGCAGATAGACGACATGCCGGCGCGTCGTGAATCCCGCCGCCTCCAGCCTCTCGATGAAGCGCGGCAGCTCCCAGATCGAGATCTGCGACGGCTCGCCCAGACTGTCGCGGATCTCGCCGGCGGTCAGCGTGGCGGGGCGTTCCAGCACCGCATGGGTCGTTGCGTCGGCCTCCGGGTTCGGGGCAGCAAGCCTCCAGGCCTTCGCGTCGGACAGGATCCAGTGCCCGGTCTCGAGCCGGGCATCCCGCGCCTCGATCCGCTCCACCGGGCGGCCTGCGGGATCGAGGGACAGGAAGGTGACCCCGCCAAGCCGCGTGCCGTCCGCACTGGCGGTGGCGGCGCGGATCACGGTCGGCCCCGCCTCTCCGCCCTGACGGAGCCAGACCCCCCCCTCTGCGAGGGCGAGGACCGGGTCGCGCCCTTCGATCCGGCGTTCGCGGGCTTCGTATTCGGCGGTGGTGGCCGCAACGATCGGGTTCAGCACGGCGATGGCGATCAGACCGAAGACGAGCGTGACCGCAACGGGGCCGAGGAGGGCGCGCAGCGCCGAACGGCCGGCGGCCCGGACGACGATCAGCTCCGAGGAGCGCCCGAGCCCCAGGAACAGCGCCACCCCTGCCAGGATCGTGATCAGGGGCAGGATCTCGTAGAGGCCGCGCGGGACATTGAGCAGCGTCAGCTGGAGGATCGGCCCCAGGCCATCCGCCTCGCGCGAATGCCGCCGGATCTGCTCGACAAGGTCGATCAGCGACAGGATCAGGAAGAAGGCCAGCATCGTCAGCCCGAGGCTGCGGGCGAAGCGCCGGGCAAGATAGCGGTCGAGGATCATGCCGCGGCCCCCCCGGTGTCGCCTCGGGGCGGGCGGCTCTTCCGGGTCCGGCGGCCGCGCTGCCGTCGCGGCACTGTCGCCTGCCACAGAAGGCCGGCGGCCACGGCCAGCCCTCCTGCCGTCGGCACGAAGACCAGTGGCCAATGCGCTGCCGGATCGGCCCGTGCCGCCTGCACCATCGAGGCCTCGACGGCCTTCACGGCGACGGCCAGGGCGACGGCCAGGGCGATCTGCGGCCACAGCCCGAGGCGGCTGAATTCTCCCTGCAGCATGGCGGCCAGCGCGATCAGCACGGCAACCGGCGGCAGGGCCGTTTCGGCGAACCGCTCCAGCGCCTCGATCCGCAGACGTGCTGCATCGGCCTGCGTGCTGCGGAGCGTTTCGGCATCCGGGAACAGCAGGGCGACCGTGGGCAGGGAACGCAGGTCGCGCCGCCCGCTCTCACCCCCGCCCAGAAGCGGGGCCAGATCATAGGCAAGATCGTCGAAGGTCGTCACGAGCAGGCGACCGGACGCATCCAGACGCTGGATCTGCCCGTCCACCATGACAAGCTGCGGCCCCGAAGGGACACGCACCAGATACGCTTCGGCGGCGGTATAGGTGGTCGGTTGTGCGGCGTTGCGGCGATCTTCGAGAAGCAGGCCCCGGAATTCGCCCTGCGCCGTGACCTCGGCGACATAGATCGTCACGCCATCGGCGGCCGAGGCGAATTCGCCCTCGCGCAGCAGGCGGGCCGTGGCTGTCTCGGCGATCTCCGCCTCGCGCGAGGCAAGGCGCTGCGCGGCGGCCGGCTCCAGCCGATGGGCCAGGATCCCCACCGTCACCCCGACCAGAAGGCCGAAGGCGAGGACGGGCCGGGCCAGGCGCCAGGGCGACATGCCGCTGGCCCGCATCACGGTCAGTTCCGAATCCCCGGCCAGACGGTTGACGGTGATCAACACCGCGACATAGGCCGCAAGAGGCAGGACCAGCTTGACGATGGCCGGCAGCGACAGCGCCGTGAATTCGAGGAACACCCAGGCCGTCTGCCCGTCCGCGATGAGACTGTCGAACAGCATCACGGCCCGGTTGATCCAGTAGATCATCACCAGCACAAGCGCCGCGAACCCGAACACGATCAAGAGTTGCGACAGGATGTAACGGTCGATCCGTCCCAAGCGTGCCCCCGCTCCGCCCCTGGCAAGGGGTAGCGCGGATCGCGGCCGGGTTGAACCGCGATCTGGCGGGCAAGGGGGGGACCGGCTAGGAACGGCCGGACATCGCCGAACAACCGCAGGACTTCCGCCATGACCGAGCCGCTCCGCCCCGCTTTCCAGCCCCTTGATTCCCTTTCCCTGGCCGGGGCGGAGGGACGCATCGCGATCTTCGCGGAACCGGAGGGGCGGCTTCAGGACGGCGCGCGCGGCCTGCCGCGGGCGGTCCGTCAGGTGCTGGGGCGCCTCCTGGCCTCGTCCGGCTGGGCGAAGCTGAAGCCCGGCGAGGCGATGCATCTGGCCTTTCCGGCCGGTCTTGCCGCCGAGGGCCTGATTGTGGTCAAGCTGCCGCGCCGCCCCTCGCGCAAGGAAGCCCGGGCCGCCGGTGCGGCGATCGCCAAGCTGCGGGGCGAAGGGCCGCTGACGGTGGCTGCCGGATCCCTGCCCCTGGCCGAGGACATGGCGCTGGGGCTGATCCTGCGGGCCTATGACTTTGCCGAGCACAGGACCGCGCCGTCCCCCCGGCCGGCGGCCGGTCCGGTGACGATCCTCTGCCGCGATCCCGAAGGGGTGGCGGTGCGGCTCGAAAGCCTTGCCGCCCTGGCCGAAGGGGTCTTCCTGGCCCGCGATCTCGTGAACGAACCCGCCAACATCCTCACCACGACCGAATTCGCCCGCCGCCTGGAAGGGATGCGCAGCCTCGGCCTCGAGGTGGAGGTGCTCGGGGAGGAGGATCTGGCCCGTCTCGGGATGCGGTTGCTGCTGGCCGTGGGGCAGGGGTCCGACAGCCCGTCCCGGGCCGTCGTCCTGCGCTGGCAGGGCGGGGGGGAGGAGCCGCCCCTTGCCCTTGTCGGCAAGGGGGTGGTGTTCGACACCGGCGGCATCTCCATGAAGCCCGCAGCGGGCATGGAGGAGATGACGATGGACATGGGCGGCGCCGCGGTCGTGGCGGGGGTGATGCACACGCTGGCGCGCCGCCGCGCGAAGGCGAATGTCGTGGGTCTTGTCGGTCTTGTGGAGAACATGCCCTCCGGCTCTGCCACCCGGCCCGGCGATGTCGTCCGGTCGATGAAGGGCGACACGGTGGAAATCATCAATACCGATGCCGAAGGACGCCTCGTGCTGGCCGATCTGCTGTGGCATGCACAGGACCGGTATCGGCCGCGGGCGATCGTCAACCTCGCCACGCTCACGGGGGCGATCATCGTCGCGCTCGGGCATGAGAATGCGGGCGTCTTCTCGAATGACGACGATCTGGCCGGGGCGCTGCTGCGCGCCGCGCAGGAGGAGGGAGAGGGCGCCTGGCGGATGCCGATGGGCGAGGCCTATGATGCCCTCCTCAAGAGCGACCTGGCCGACATGAAGAATGTCGGCGGCCGCGAAGGGGGGGCGATCACCGCGGCCCAGTTCCTGCGGCGCTTCGTGCAGGACGGCATGCCCTGGTGCCATCTCGACATCGCCGGGGTGACGCGGCTGAAGCAGGAGACGGCCCTTGCGCCCAAGGGGGCGACCGGCTGGGGGGTGATGACGCTCGACCGCCTTGTGCGTGACCGCTTCGAAACCCGCGGCTGACCGGGATCTGCCCGTCCATGGCCGAGGCGGTGTTCTATCAGCTCATGGGTGCCGCGCCGGAGACGGTTCTGCCCCAGCTTCTCGATCGTGTGCTGGCCCAGGGCTGGCGCGTGGAGCTGCGGGGCCCCGATCGGGCCCGGATGGAGCGGATCGATCTGCGGCTCTGGGGCCCGGGAGAGGATTTCCGTCCCCACGGCCTGATGGGGGGAGAGCATGATGCCCGCCAGCCCGTCCTGCTGACCTGGGGCAGCGGGACGGGGGCCGGGACTGTCTCGTGGCGCTGGACGGCGCGCCCGTGACGCTGGACGAGGTGAGGGCCGCCCATCGCGTCTGCATCCTGTTCGATGGCGGTGACGAGGCGGCCCTTGGCGCGGCGCGGCGCCTGTGGCGCTCTCTCGCGTCTGCGGGTCTTCCCGCGCGCTATTTCGAACGCGCCAACGCCGGCTGGACGCTCAGGGCGCAGAGCCCCCGCTGACGGACCCGAGCCAGCGCGCCTCATGCGCCTCGATGGCGGCGATGCGGGCCTCGGTCTTCGGATGGGTCAGCAGCCAGGCCGGCGGCTGCGCCCCGCGCAGGCCCGACAGGGCGCCCAGCTTGCGCAGCAGCGACTTGAGCGGCCCCGCACCATAGCCGGCCTTCATCAGAAGGGCAGCGGCGTATTCGTCGGCCTCGTATTCCGCCTTCCGGGACAGACCCGCCGCCACCAGCCCCATGAGCCATTGCGCCAGCAGGGGGCCGAGGCCAGGGATGATGCGGCCGAGCACCATGCCCAGCCCCATGGCCGCCGCATTCTGCCCCGTGAAGTCGATCAGCCGGCGCCGCGTGTGGCCCAGCGCGACATGGCCGATCTCATGGGCGATCGCCGCTGTCAGCTCCTCGGCCGTCACCTGGCCGGCGCGATAGCGATCCAGGAAGCCGCGGGTGACGAAGATCCGCCCGTCATGAAGCGCAAGCGCATTGACCATGGGCACGTCATAGAGATGAACCCGGATCGCCCCCAGATCGAGCGCCGCCGCGAGCCGCGCGAGGGCCGGGCGCAGCGAGGGCTCCAGCAGCTCGGCCGACCGCTCGTCGAGTTCGCGCGCCGTGCGCCGTGCAGCCAGCCGCGCATGGATCACCGCTGCCGCGATCATCAGCAGGAAGGGCAGGAGCTTGAGCATGACGCCCCCGATATGGGGACGGTGGCGATGGAGCTCAAGCCATCACGAGACGCTGGAGCAGAATCGACAGGAACAGGCCGGCCAGCCCCATGATGATCGCCCAGACGGCGGCCCATTGCAGCAGGTCCGGGACCTTGCCGCCGCGGCGGCGCGCGGCCAGCGCCCCGTAGAGGGCTCCGAAGACGATGCCGACAAGGGGAAAGATCATCCGGCCATGCTCCGTGCCATTCGCCAGGGATTGAGGGCCTGCACCTCGCGCAGGCGGGCGTCGACCGCCTCCCCGCGGCCGAACCCGTAGCGCGCCCAGGCAAGGCCGTCCAGTCTCAGCGCGGCGGCTTCCTCGCCCCGGCCCATGGCCTCGAGTGCCTCCGCCCGCAGCAGGAGCAGCGTCGCCAGAAGCGCCGCATTGCCATGCGCCTCGGCTGTCGGGATCGCCTCGCCGGTCAGGAACAGGACGCGGTCCGGATCGCCGGCGGCCAGGGCATAGGCTGCCAGCTGCATCTCCGCATGGGCGCGATGGATCGCCGTCAGGGGCGATCGCCGGAAATGTTCGCGCGCCGCGGCAAAGGCCGCCTGCGCCGCGGCAGGGTCCCGGGCGGCCCGGCTGCGCCCCAGCGCATAATGCGCGAGGCCCTCGCGCCGGTCGATGTCGTCATCCGGGCGGGCCATGGCAGTGCGGCCGGCGTCGGGCCGCCCGTCCTGCTCGCCCTGCGGGTTGAGGCGCGCCAGGAGATCCGGCAGGCGTGCGGCGGCCTCCTGCCGGGTGATCCCCACGGGCAGCGCATGGATGACCCGCAGCACCAGCATGTCAAAGCCGGTCAGTGTCGAATGCATGTTGTCGTCGTTGAAGACCGAATCGGGCAGGCGGGACAGGTCGTTCAGGGGGCCGAGGGCCTGGGCCAGCTCCTCGTGCAGGCAGTCGCGGATCTCCTGCGGCGCGGCATCCGCGGGGACGAAGACCGCCGCGCGCCGCCGCGTCGTGATGCCTTCCCAGTCGAGCAGGGGACTGCCGCGCAGGCGCAGGAACTCGGCGAAGGAGGTCGCATTCGGCACGACGAAGCAGGCGGCCTGCGGGGCCGCCAGGGCGAGCGACGCCTTCGGCACGGCCTCGATGACGATGGCCGCTTCCGGTCCGTCCGCTCCGGTTCCGGCCAGGGCCACATCGAGGCCGGCCTCCACGCGCAACCGCCTCAGCAGGGCGTCCAGATCCGGCATCAGGCTGGGGGGGGCGGGGCCGGCCACGGTCAGGCGGACCGGCCCCTCGAAGCGGCCGAGGCGGGAAAGCGGGCGCCCGCTCTCGAGTGCGAAGGCGAGATCGAGGATATCCCCGACCATCTCGGCATTGGGGCGCAGGGGGGGATCGGCGCGGCCCGGCCCCGGCCGGTGCATCAGCGAAAGCCCGGTGCTCTCCGGCAGGGCGCGGGTTGCGGGGGGCACGGCCGGATCGGGCGCAAGGGCGCCCAGCAACAGGGCCGCCAGAAGCAGCCGGAGCGGGCTCATCGCTGCGGGCCGTTCGGGGGGCGGCCTTGCCTCATGGTCGTGCCGTCCGGCATGGGCCTGCCTGTGCGTCGCGTGATGCCGGCGCGAATCTCCGGCCTGAATGGGGCGAAGACGCGGATCGAATGAGGCATGATGAAGGCAACATGACGGCATCGGCCGGTTGCCCGGGGCGGCGTGGTTCTTCCGCTACGCTCTGCCCGCGCGGGCCGGGACGGAATCCGCCACGACAAGGGCTTGGACAAGGGCTTGCAGGGCGGCGGTCCGGTCTGCGGGCGGCAGCGGCGGCCGCGACGCGCAAGGATGTTGCATTCTGCGCGTGACAGACTCCCTGGCTGGCGATAAGGAGCCCGCAAGAACAGTGAGGTTGCCGGGCGACGGGCGCCTGCGGTGCCCCAGCCCGGGCGGGACAAGGGAACCATCATGAAAGCCGAGATTTTCCTGCCGGACGACTACCGCCCCGCCGAGGACGAACCTTTCATGAACGAGCGGCAGCTCGAGTATTTCCGCCGCAAACTTCTTGCCTGGAAGGCCGAGATCCTGGCCGAATCGATGCAGACCATCGAGGGCATGAAGGACAGCACCCGCAACATCCCCGATCTTGCCGACCGGGCCAGCGAGGAGACGGACCGCGCCATCGAATTGCGCACCCGCGACCGCCAGCGCAAGCTGATCGCCAAGATCGACGCCGCGCTGCGCCGCATCGAGGATGGGGAATACGGCTATTGCGAGATCACCGGAGAGCCGATCAGCCTCAAGCGTCTCGATGCCCGCCCCATCGCCACCATGACGCTCGAGGCGCAGGAACGCCACGAACGCCGCGAGAAGGTGCATCGCGACGACTGACATCCTCATCGTCGGGGGCGGGATCGCGGGGCTGGCGACTGCGCTGGCCTTCGCGCGCCGGGGCTTCTCCCCGCTGCTTCTCGAACAGCATGATACGGTGGCCGAGATCGGCGCCGGGATCCAGATCACGCCCAACGGCATGGCTGTCCTGCGGGCGCTGGGCCTGGGCGAGGCGGCCGCGGCGGCAGGGCTGGCGGGCCAGGCGCTGGAGGTGTGCGATGCCCTCTCCGGACGCTGTGCCGCGCGCTTTCCGCTTCCTGGCGGGGGGAACTGGCTGTTCCTGCATCGCGCGGCCCTGATCGCGCTGCTTTATCGGGCCGCGTGCGGGGCAGGGGTCGCGATCCGCACGGCGGCCCGGGTCGAGCGGCTGGAGGGCGGCAAGGCGGTGCTGACCGGCGGCGAACGGATCGGGGCCGGGCTGATCCTTGGCGCCGACGGGCTGCATTCCGTGGTGCGCCGTCATCTTGTCGGGGGAAGCGATCCCTTCTTCACCGGGCAGGTCGCCTGGCGGGCGCTGCTGCCGGCCCTGCAGGATCCCGCCCCGCCGATGCCGGCGGCGCGGATCTGGATGGCCCCCGGCCGCCATGTCGTGACCTATCCGCTGCGGGACGGGCGCGTGAATCTTGTGGCGGTGCGGGCCCAATCCGCCTGGAGCGACGACGGCTGGCACCACCGCGACGATCCCGAAGTGCTGCGCCGGGCCTTTGCCGATCTCTGCCCGGAACTCCGGGCCCTGCTCGACCGCGTGACCGAGGTCGGCCGCTGGGGGCTCTTCCGCCATCCGGTGCCTCTGCGCTGGCACGATGCCCGGACGGCGATCCTGGGGGATGCGGCCCATCCCACGCTGCCCTTCCTGGCTCAGGGGGCGAATCTCGCGCTCGAGGATGCCTGGGTCCTGGCGCGTGAGGTGGCGCGGGGCGGCCGCCTCGACGAAGCCCTGGCCCGCTATCAGGCCCAGCGGCGCCCGCGGGTCGAACGGGCCATCGCCGCGGCGAATGCCAATGCACGCCACTATCACCTGTCGGGACTGCCGCGGCGGGCCGCCCTGGCGGGGCTGTCGCTGGCGGGGCGCATCGCGCCGGCGGCCTTCATGAACCGCTATCGCTGGCTGCACGATCTCGATGTCACTCGCGGCGGCTGAGGGCCGGGGATTCGCCGCCGTCCATCCGGGGCGATGCTCGCGCCCCCGGATGCCGGGAGGGCTGCGCCGGTCGTTGCGTCTGGCCCGGTCCTCTTCCGACAGGCTGTCGCGGATCGGCGGTCAGGCGTCCAGCTGCACCCAGACCGGGACATGATCCGAGGGCCGCTCGCCCCCCCGCATCTCGCGTTCGACCCAGGCATCGGTCAGCAGGTCGGCGGCCTGCGGCGTCAGCAGGTGGTGATCGATGCGGATGCCGTCGTCGCGTTCCCAGGCCCCGCGCTGGAAATCCCAGAAGGTATAGTGTCCGCCATCGGGATGCCTCAGACGGATCGCGTCATAGAGGCCCAGATGCTCCAGCCGCCGGAAGGCGGCGCGCGAATCGGGCAGGAACAGGGCATCCTGCGCCCAGGCTTCGGGTCGGCGGGCATCCTGGGGTGTGGGGATGACATTGTAGTCCCCCGCCAGCACGGCCGGCCTCTCGCTGGCCAGGATCGCACGCGCACGGGCCCGCAAGCGTTCCATCCAGGCGAGCTTGTAGTCGTATTTCGGCCCCGGCGCCGGGTTGCCGTTGGGCAGATAGAGACAGGCCACCCGCACGGGGCGCGTGCCGGTCACGGTCGCCTCGATCCATCGGGCCTGTCCGTCCGCCTCGTCGCCGGGCAGACCCCGCATCACGTCCGAGACCGGAAGCCGCGACAGGATCGCCACGCCGTTGAACCCCTTCTGCCCGTGTGTGTGGATCTCGTAGCCCAGGGCCGCGATGGCCTCGCGCGGGAAGCCGTCGTCCTGCGTCTTGATCTCCTGCAGCAGGGCGATGTCCGGTGCCCGGTCGCGCAGCCAGTCCGTCACCGGGCCGAGCCGCGCGCGGATCCCGTTGACGTTCCATGTCGCGATCCGCATCACCGCCCTCCTTCCGGCTGCCGCTCCGGCCCATCCTTGACCGGCCCATCCTTGGCCGAAGGCCGGCCCGAAGGCCAGAGGCGGCCGGATCGGCTCAGATCGAGAAGGAGATGCCGCAGCCGCAGGAGGCGGTCGCGTTCGGATTGTCGATGGCGAAGCGTGCGCCGATCAGCTCCTCGGTGAAGTCGATTCGCGCCCCGGCCAGGAAGGGGAGCGAGACGGAATCGATCACGACCCTTTCCCCCTCGCCGGTCAGGACCAGATCCCCCTCCTGCGGCTCATCGAGGGTGATGGCATAGCTGAAGCCCGAACATCCCCCGCCCGTCACGGCGACGCGCAGCGCCTTGCCCTGTGCCGCCGCGCCGATTTCGGCCAGGCGGGCGAAGGCGCGGGGGGTCACGACGGGGGGCAGGATCGGCGTCTGGACGGTCATGCGGCGGATCTCCTCGCGGGATGGGCAATATAGGCATGCAGCCGGCGCCCCTCAACGGGGCCGCACCACGCCTTCCCGACCGGGACACCGGAACGGGGCCGCGGCCTGCCCTCCTGCGCAGCTGCCCTGTGCTTTCGTTCCCTGCGCGCTATAGGGGGACGGGAAGGAGATGCCCATCCGATGCATGCCCCCTATGCCTGCCTGCCGGACCGCTCGCGCGGCCGCCTCCATCCGGAGGCCGAAAGCACCTTCCGCACGCCCTTCCAGCGCGATCGCGACCGGATCATCCATTCCTCCGCCTTCCGCCGCCTGAAGCACAAGACGCAGGTCTTCGTGGAACATGAGGGCGATTATTTCCGCACCCGCCTCACCCATTCCATCGAGGTGGCCCAGGTGGCGCGCACCGTCGCGGGGGCCCTCGGCCTCAACACCGAACTGACCGAGGCCGTCGCCCTGGCCCATGATCTGGGGCATCCGCCCTTCGGCCATACCGGGGAAGAGGCGCTCAATGACCTCATGGCCCCCTATGGCGGTTTCGACCACAACGCCCAGGCGATCCGCATCGTCACGGCGCTCGAACGCCACTATGCGGAATGGGACGGGCTCAACCTGACATGGGAGACGCTCGAGGGAATCGCCAAGCACAACGGCCCCGTTCCGCGTCCCGCCCCCTGGGCGATCGAGGATTACGACCGCCGCCACGACCTGCGCCTGTCCACCCATGCCTCGGCCGAGGCCCAGGTCGCCGCCCTGGCCGACGACATCGCCTATTCCCATCACGATCTGCATGACGGCCTGCGCGCCGAACTGTTCGGCACCGACGAACTGGCCGAACTGCCCATCCTGCACGACTGCTTTGCCGAGGTGGACCGGAAATACCCCGGTCTCAACTACTATCGCCGCCGGCACGAAGCGCTGCGCCGCTTCTTCGGCGTGCTGGTGGAGGATGTGATCCTGCTCGCCCGCCGCACCCTGGCCGAGCTCGCCCCCCGCGATGTCGAGGACATCCGCCTCGCGGGGCGGATGACGATCCGCTTCTCGCCCGGCCTGTGGGAGGATCTGCAGGTGATCCGTCGTTTCCTCTTTCACCGCATGTATCGCGCCCCTTCGGTGGTCGAGATGCGCAAGGCCGTCACCGGGGTCATCCGCGATCTCTTTCCGCTCTTCATGGCCCATCCCGAAGAGCTGCCGCGCCAGTGGCGGCGCGATGTGGCCGAGGCCGAGGGCGAGGCCGCGCTGGCGCGCATCGTCGCGGACTACATCGCCGGCATGACCGACCGCTTTGCCATCGAGACGCATGCGCGCCTTCTGGGCAGCGACATGGTGGACCGGACGCGGGCGCTGCGCGGACAGGGCTGACCGATCCGCCCGGCCACAGGGCCGGCCACAGGGGTGTTGCGCGAATCATCCGCCGAGCGTTCGCAGCCCTTACCCTTTCTTAACCCTTTCCTCTCATGCTAGGGGCAGACGCCACAGATCAGGACAGGGCCGCATCATGAATCTCTTCTCCGACATCCGCACCCTCGTGCTCGACGCCGTCGGGGCGCTCGTGCGGGACGGCGCGCTGCCGGAGGGGCTGGGCACCGACGCCATCACGGTCGAGCCGCCGCGCGATCCCGGTCACGGGGACATGGCGACCAATGCCGCGATGGTGCTGGCCAGGGGGGCGGGGCGGGCGCCACGCGACATCGCCGCCGCACTGGCCGAACGGCTGCGCGCGGATCCCCGCATCGCCTCGGCCGAGCCGGCGGGGCCGGGCTTCCTCAATCTGCGCCTTGCCCCCGCTGTCTGGCAGGGGGTTCTGCGCGCGGTGCTGGAGGATCCCTCGGGTTACGGGCGATCGGATCTGGGGCAGGGGCGGCGCGTCAATGTGGAATTCGTCTCGGCCAATCCCACGGGGCCATGCAGTGTCGGCCATGCCCGCGGCGCCGTGTTCGGTGATGCGCTGGCCTCGCTCCTCGCCTTCGCCGGCTGGGATGTGACGCGCGAATACTACATCAACGATGGCGGCGCCCAGGTCGATGTCCTCGCCCGCAGTGCCTATGAACGCTACCGCGAGGCGCATGGCCTCTCGCCCGAGATCGCCGAGGGGCTCTATCCCGGCGACTATCTCGTGCCGGTGGGCCAGGCGCTCAAGGATCGCTATGGCGATTCGCTGCTCGACCGGCCCGAATCGGAATGGCTGGCCCCGGTGCGCGATCTCGCCATCGAGATGATGATGGCCATGATCCGCGAGGATCTCGCCGCGCTGGGCGTGCGCATGGATGTCTATTCGAGCGAACGGGCCCTCTATGGCACCGGCCGCATCGAGCAGGCGATCGAAAGGCTGCGCGCCCTCGGCCTCATCTATGAAGGCGTGCTCGAGCCGCCCAAGGGCAAGCTCCCCGAGGACTGGGAGCCGCGCGAACAGACGCTGTTCCGCTCCACCGCCCATGGCGACGATGTGGACCGTCCCGTCAGGAAGAGCGACGGAAGCTGGACCTATTTCGCCCCCGACATCGCCTATCACTACGACAAGACGCAGCGCGGCTTCGACCTGCTGATCGACGTGTTCGGGGCCGACCACGGCGGCTATGTCAAGCGGATCAAGGCCGTGGTGGCCGCCCTGACGGGGGGGCGCGTGCCGATCGAGATCCGCCTGATGCAGCTCGTGAAGCTCATGGAGGCAGGCGAGCCGGTCAAGATGTCCAAGCGGCGCGGCACCTTCGTGACGCTGCGCGACGTGGTGGAGGAGGTGGGGCCGGATGTCGCCCGCTTCACGATGCTCACGCGCAAGAACGATGCGCCGCTCGACTTCGACTTCGTGAAGGTGCGCGAGCAGTCCCGGGACAACCCGGTCTTCTACGTCCAGTATGCGCATGCGCGTGCCCGATCCGTCCTGCGCAAGGCCGCCGAGACGGGGATCGACACGGCGCCCTCCTCGCTGGCCGGGGCGGATCTGTCGCATCTCGGCCATGAGGCCGAGATCGGAATCATCCGTCGGCTGGCCGAATGGCCCCGCCTTGTGGAGATTGCCGCGCGCGGCCTCGAACCCCACAGGATCGCCTTCTATCTCTATGATCTGGCGTCTGATTTCCACTCCCTGTGGAATCGCGGGAACGACGATCCCGCCCTGCGCTTCCTGCAGGAGGGCGCGGCTGACACAACCCGCGCCAAGATCGCCCTCGTGCAGGCCGTGGCGGTTGTCATTTCGTCGGGTCTCGGTATCCTCGGCGTGACCCCTGCGGAAGAGATGCGCTGAAGCGCACGCGCCGGGGCGAGCGAGGCAGAGCCGGGCCGTCAGTGCCCGGAACACACAGAGAGCAGTGAGGCATGGCATGGCCGATTTGACCGCCAATGCAGGACCGGTCGCGTTTGACGCGACGCGCGCAGAGGGAACAGGCAGACAGTCCGGCCGTCTTGCCGCAACCCGTTACGGACACGGCGGCCCCGGCCGCCATCCCGGTGCTGTTAGGGCCGGTTTCGGTGCCGGTGTCGGAAGCGGGGGCCTGGGCATGACCAGCGCGGGTGCCGCCCTGGCGGATTTCAACGCTCGCCATGCGGGCCCGCTCGACAAGCTGCGCATGGCCGTCTGGATGGCGGGCGGCATCGCCTCGCTGGCGCTGGTCGCCGGGATCGGGATCTGGGGCTACAAGGTCGTCAAGCGCGAGATGTTCGGCCCTCCGCTGGTGACTGCTCCGGCAGGGGAGATGAGGGTGCTGCCGGCCGATCCGGGGGGCGAGCAGGCGCCGAACCAGGGCCTGGCCGTCAATGCGATTCCCGCCGCGGGCGAGGTGGCCCCGCCCTCGGACGTACTGACCCTTGCTCCTCCGGTCCCGGGTCTTGCGCCCGAGGACATGGAGGTCGTCCAGACCCGCGCCGAAGAGGGCGAGGTTCTGCCCGCAGCGACCGCCGGGACTTCGCTGGCTGTGACGGGCGTGACCGCGACCGCCGCACTGGAGGCACCTCCTCCCGCCGCGGTCGCGGATCCCGGCACGGCCTCCGATCCCGCCCTGACGGTGCCGACAGACCGGCCGATGACCGCCGAAGAGGTGATCGCCTTTGCCGACCGGATCGCCGCCGGGGCCGCAGCCATGGCCCCTGTGACTCCCGCACCCGATGCCCCGCCGGTCGAGACGGCGCTGGCGCCCGTTCCCGGGCCGTCGCCTGTTTCCGAAGCGGCGCCTGCCCTGGCCATCATCCCTGCGGATGTGCCGGGTGTCGCCATCGCGATCCGCCCCCCTGCGCGGCCTGCCGGGGCGACTCTCATCGCCGCCGCCACGTCAGCACCCGCCCCGGGCGCCGAAGCGTCGGCCCCTGCCGCCCAGCCCGTGGCCCTGACGACCGACATCCCGCCCGGCACGCCGCTGGTGCAGCTTGGCGCCTTCGACTCCGCCGAGGTGGCAGCCCGGGAATGGGAGCGTCTCAACGGCCTGTTCGGCGAGTTCCTGGCGGGGCATGAACGGGTGATCCAGCAGGCCGAAAGCGGCGGGCAGACCTTCTACCGTCTGCGGGCCAGGGGCTTTGCCGATCTCGCCGACGCACGCCGCCTCTGCGCGGCCCTGGTCGCCGAGAATGCGCAGTGCATTCCCGTGGTGACACGCTGATGGCGATGGCCGCGATCCTCGGGGTGGGGGGCACCGCCCTCGATCCCTGGGAACGCGGCTTCCTGCGCGAGGCGGATCCCTGGGGCTTCATCCTCTTCGCCCGGAATGTGGAGGATCCGCCTCAGCTCCGGTCGCTGACTGCCTCGCTGCGCGACACGGTGGGCCGCGAGGCGCCCATCCTCATCGATCAGGAAGGGGGGCGCGTTCAGCGGCTTCGCCCGCCGCACTGGCGGGACTGGCGGCCCGCCCTCGAGCAGATGGAAGCCGCGGTCGATCCGCTGCGCGCCCAGTGGATCCGCAACCGCCTGATCGCGGCCGAGCTGCGCGAGGTAGGGATCGACGTCAACTGTGCCCCCCTGGCCGATCTCGTCGAGGACGAGACCCATCCGGTCCTGCGCAACCGCCTCTATGGCCGCGATGTGGAGACGGTGGTGGCCGCCGCCCGTGCCTGCGCCGAGGGTCTTCTGGCCGGGGGGGTTCTGCCGGTGCTCAAGCACATCCCCGGCCATGGCCGCGCCCGCGTGGACAGCCACCTGGAGCTGCCGCGCGTGCATGCCCGGCGCGAGAGGCTCGAGGAACGGGATTTTGTCCCCTTCCGGGCGCTTGCCGACCTGCCGCTGGGGATGACCGCGCATATAGTCCTCAGCGCCATCGATCCATCCCGCCCCTGCACCACCTCGCCCGAGGCGATCCGCCTCATCCGCGAGGAGATCGGCTTCGACGGCCTGCTGATGAGCGACGACATCGGCATGGAGGCGCTCTCGGGCAGCATGGCCGAACGGACGCGCGCAGCGCTCGCCGCCGGTGTGGACCTGGTCCTGCACTGCAAGGGCGATCGCGAAGGGATGGAACAGGTCGCCGGCGCGGCCGGGTCCCTCACCCCTCAGGCCGAGCGTCGAGCCGCCCGCGCCCTGGCTGCCCGCCGGATCCCCGAGCCGGCGGATCTCCGGGCGCTCGAGGAAGAGATCGGGGATCTTCTCGCCGGAGGATCCTGATGGACGGGACCCCTCATCCCGATCCGGTGCCCGCGGCGCTGATCGTCGATGTCGGGGGCTTCGAAGGGCCGCTGGACCTGCTTCTTGCGCTGGCACGCAGCCAGAAGGTGGATCTGCGCGAGATCAGCATCCTCGCGCTGGCGCAGCAGTATCTCGCCTTTGTCGAGGGGGCGGCCCGGGCCCGCATCGATCTGGCCGCGGACTATCTCGTGATGGCCGCCTGGCTGGCCTATCTCAAGTCGCGTCTGCTGCTGCCGGAACCCCCCGGAGAGGAGCCGGACGCCGAGGAGATGGCCCGCGACCTCGCCTTCCGGCTCGCCCGGCTCGAGGCGATGCGCGAGGCGGCCGAGCGGCTGATGGCGCGTCCCCGACTGGGCCGCGAGGTGTTCCCGCGCGGCGCGCCCGAAAAGGGGGATGAATGCGTGACGATTCGCTGGACCGCCAGCCTTCATGACCTTCTTGCCGCCTATGCGCGCATCCGGACCCGCGACGAGTTCCGCCCCTTCGCGCTCGATCGCCGGGCCGTCCTGACGATGGAGGAGGCGCTGGAACGGCTGCGCCCGCTGATCGGCGAGATGCTTGACTGGTCGCTCCTCTCCGACTGGCTGCCCGCGGGCTGGACACAGGAACCGGCCCGCCGGCGCTCTGCAATGGCGGCCACCTTTGCGGCAGCGCTGGAACTGGTGAAGGAAGGTCTTGCCGAGCTTCGCCAGCCGGTCCCCTTCTCTCCCATCGAGCTGCGCGCCCGTCGGCCGGAATGACCCCGCCCGATCCGCCCCCGCCCGAGGAGCAGGCGCGCATGGTCGAGGCCATCCTGTTCGCCTCGCCCGATCCGGTCCCGCTGGCGGAACTCGAACGCCGCCTGCCCCCGGGGTCGGATGCGCGCGCCGCGGTCGATCGGCTGCGCCGGCACTACGAGGGCAGGGGGGTCGTGCTGCGGCAGGTGGGCGGGGGATGGGCCTTCCGCACCGCCCCGGATCTGGCGCATCTGCTCTCGCGCGAGGCGGTGGAGACACGACGCCTGTCGCGGGCCGCGATCGAGACGCTTGCCATCGTCGCCTATCACGGCCCGGTCACGCGGACCGAGATCGAGGAGATCCGCGGCGTCTCGGTCAGCCGCGGCACGCTCGACCATCTGATGGAGATCGGCTGGATCCGCCTCGGCCGACGCCGCCAGACACCGGGGCGGCCCGTCACCTATGTCACCACCGAGGCGTTCCTGGATCATTTCGGACTCGCCTCGCCCGCGGATCTGCCGAATCTGGCCGAGCTGCGGGCAGCGGGCTTCCTGTCAGGGCAGGGGACGCCGGAACTGCCACTGAAACCCCCCGGCAGCGAAGGCTGAGCCCGCGGGCCGCGGGGCCGCACGCGCCAGGGGGCGCCTTCAGGATCGGCGCCGGACAGCGGCTTCGCCCCTTCCGCCCTGCCTTCCGCGGCACTATCAGGGGGCCATGCATACGCTCGACCGCATCCGGGCCTACAAGCTCGAGGAAATCGCCGCCCGGAAGGCGGCCACCCCCCTGGCCGATCTGGAGGCCGCCGCCCGCGCCGCCCCGGCGCCCCGCCCCTTTGCCCGCCGCCTGCGGGAGGCCGCCGGTCGGGGCTATGGCCTCATCGCCGAGATCAAGAAGGCTTCGCCCTCACGGGGCCTCATCCGGGCGGATTTCGATCCTCCCGGCCTCGCCCGGGCCTATGCCGAAGGCGGGGCCACCTGCCTGTCCGTCCTGACCGATGCGCCCTCCTTCCAGGGGGCGGACCTCTATCTCACGCAGGCCCGGGAGGCGGCCGGCCTGCCGGTGCTGCGCAAGGACTTCCTCTTCGATCCCTGGCAGGTCGCCGAATCGCGGGCGCTCGGGGCCGATTGCATCCTCGTCATTTTGGCCGCCGTTTCGGACGCCCAGGCGGCCGAACTGGAGGCCGCCGCCCTCGACTGGGGCATGGATGTGCTGATCGAGGTTCATGACGAGGCCGAACTGGAACGCGCACTCCGCCTCCGCTCGCCGCTTCTGGGCATCAACAACCGCGATCTGCGGACCTTCGCCGTGTCGCTGGATGTCAGCCGGCGCCTCGCCCCGCTTGTCCCCGCCGACCGCCTGGTCGTCGCCGAAAGCGGCCTCTTCCGCCCCGAGGATCTGGCGGATCTCGCCCGGCACGGGGCGCGGGCCTTCCTCATCGGAGAAAGCCTGATGCGCGAGGCGGATGTCACCGCGGCAACCCGCCGTCTGCTGGCCTCTCCCCTTCCGGCGGCGGGTGGCGCATGACCCTGACCCATTTCGGAGAGGATGGCGCCGCCCGGATGGTGGATGTTTCCGGCAAGGCGGTGACCGAGCGCCTTGCCATCGCGGAAGGGGTTCTGACCATGGCCCCAGCGACCCTCGCCCTCGTGCAGGAAGGGCGGGTGGGCAAGGGGGATGCCCTGGGCGTGGCGCGCATCGCCGGGATCATGGCCGCCAAGCGCACGGCCGATCTGATCCCGCTCTGCCATCCCCTGCCGCGTTCGCAGGTCGCGATCGACCTGGAACCCGACGAGGCCATTCCCGGTGTGCGGATCACCGCCACGGTGCGAACGACGGGCCGGACCGGGGTCGAGATGGAGGCCCTGACCGCCGTCGCCGTGGCGGGCCTGACACTCTACGACATGCTCAAGGCCGCGGACAGGGCGATGAACCTCGGGAGCATCCGGTTGCGCCGCAAGGAGGGCGGCCGGTCGGGTCACTACGAAGCCCCATGAGGCATGCATGATCTCCGTCGCCGAGGCACTGGAGCAGCTCTTCGCCCTGCTGGGCCCCGTGCGGGAGGAGACGGTTCCGCTCGAGGCTGCGGTCGGGCGCGTGCTGCTGCGGCCCGTGCCGGCGCTGCGCGATCAGCCGCCTTTCGACAGTTCCGCAATGGATGGATGGGCCGTGCGCCGGGCCGATGCGGCCCCCGGCGCGCGCCTGCGCATCGTGGGCGAGTCCGCTGCCGGAAAGGGCTTTGCGGGGCGCCTGGCAGAGGGGCAGACAGTGCGGATTCTCACCGGCGCCCCTCTGCCCGAAGGGGCCGATGCCGTGGTGATCCAGGAAGAGGTCATCCGCGATGGCGATCATGTCCGTCTCTCTCCCGATGCGGTCGCCGGCCATGTCCGCCTGCGGGGGGGGGATTTCACCGCTGGCATGACATTCAGCGCGCCGCGCCGCCTCCGGCCTGTCGAGATCGCCCTGCTGGCCGCGTTCGGCCATCCGGCCTTGTCCGTGGCCCGGCGGCCCGAGGTGGCGATCCTGTCCACCGGCGACGAGCTCGTCATGCCGGGCGAGATGCCGGGACCGGACCAGATCTTCGCAGCCAATGCCTTCGGCCTTCATGCCCTGCTGACCGAGGCCGGTGCCGCGCCGCGCATCCTGCCTGTCGTGCCCGACGACCGCGAGGCCCTGACCTATGCCCTTTCGCTGGCCGAAGGCGCCGATCTGGTGGTGACGATCGGCGGCGCATCGGTGGGCGATCACGATCTCGTGGCGCCGGTGGCGCAGGCGGCCGGGGCCGAACTGTCCTTTCACAAGGTCGCGATGAGGCCCGGCAAGCCTCTGCTCGCCGGCCGGTTTCCGGACGGACGTCTGCTGCTGAGTCTGCCCGGCAACCCGGTCAGCGCCATGGTCTGCGCCATCGTCTTCCTGCGTCCGATGATCCTTGCCATGCTGGGTCTGCCGCCGCAGCCCGCCCCGCGGCAGACGGCGGTTCTCGGGGCCGCTCTGCCCGCCGGCGGCCCGCGCGAGCACTACCTGCGGGCGCGTCTTGGCCCCGATGGGCGCGTCATTCCCTTCCCCCGGCAGGATTCGTCGCTTCTCTCGGTGCTTGCCGAAGCCGACTGCCTTCTCCTCCAGCCGGCCGGAAGCCCGCCGCTCTCCGAGGGCGCCAGGGTGGAAATCCTTCCGATTTGACGGGAACGGCTTGACACAAAACGGGAACGACTCCAGAACATGGGGAAGGCCGGACCGGGAGTTTCCCCGATGCTCACCAGAAAGCAGCTCGACCTGCTCGAATTCATCGATCGCCGCCTGCAACGCGACGGCGTGCCCCCCTCCTTCGACGAGATGAAGGAGGCGCTCGATCTGCGGTCGAAGTCGGGGATTCACCGCCTCATCACGGCGCTGGAGGAAAGGGGGTTCATCCGCCGCCTGCCGCATCGCGCCCGGGCGCTGGAGATCGTCCGGATGCCCGACGCCCTGGCCGAGAGAAGCGGGCGCCGCTCCGGCTTCACGCCGCGCGTCATCCAGGGGGGATCGCACGGGTCTGCCCGCTCCCCGGGGGGGCCTGCCGGTCGAGGCGGCGGCCTGCGAAATCCCCCCTCATGGGGCGCATCGCGGCCGGCGTGCCGATTGCCGCCATCAGCGAGGTCATGCGCCATGTCGCCGTCCCGCAATCCATGCTGAGCCATGGCGAGCATTACGCGCTCGAGGTGCGGGGCGATTCGATGCGGGATGTGGGGATCAATGACGGCGATGTCGTCGTGATCCGCGAAACGAATACCGCCGACAACGGGGACATCGTCGTCGCCCTTGTTGACGGGCAGGAAGCGACGCTCAAGCGCTTCCGGCGCCAGGCTGGGATGATTGCCCTCGAGGCCGCCAATCCCGCCTATGAAACGCGCCTTCTCTCCGAAGATCGGGTGCGCGTGCAGGGCCGGCTTGTGGGACTGATCCGCACCTATTGACCGTCTGGCGGGATCGCCAAGGGGGGCTTCATGCTGGAACAAAGATCGAACACGGATCGGGCGGCCGAAGACCCATCCGGTTGCTGGCGCCCGATCGGTGCCCTGGCCGGAGAACTGACCCGACTGTCGATCGAACAGCGCCGGCTGCGTGAGAGGCTGCCTGCCCCGGCTCTGGCCTGGGCCGCCGAATAGCAAGGCAGCGCTGGCATGAGGCCGGCCCGCTGGCGCCTTACCGGCCAGTCCAGCTCCGATACCAGGCGACGAAGCGTGCCACACCGATATCGAGCGGCGTATCGGGACGGTAGCCGGTCAGCCGCTCGAGCAGCGAGGCATCGGCCCAGGTGGCGGGTGCATCCCCCTTCTGCATCGGCATCGGGTTGCGCCGCGCCTGACGGCCCAGCGCCGCTTCGACGGCGGCGACGAAAGCGAGAAGGCAGACCGGCCGCGAACTGCCGATATTCACGACCCGGTAGGGCGCGACGGGCGACAGGCTGTCCCACTCGGGGACCCGGCCATCCTCGGGTCGCCGGGGCACCACATCCATAAGCAGCCGGATCGCCCGGACGAGGTCATCCACATAGGTGAAGTCCCGCCGCATGTTGCCATGATTGTACAGATCGATCGGCCGGTCTTCGAGGATTGCTTCGACAAAGCGGTAGAGCGCAAGATCGGGCCGCCCCCAGGGCCCGTAGACGGTAAAGAACCGCAGCATCGTCGTGGGCAGGTTCCACAGATGCGCATGACAATGGGCCAGGTCCTCGGCCGCCTTCTTGCTGGCCGCATAGATCGACAGCGGCCAGTCGGTGCGGTCCGTCTCGCGGAAGGGAAGGGTGGCATTCCCGCCATAGACCGATGAGGTGGACGCCATCAGCAGATGACGCACCCCGACGATCCGTGCCGCCTCGAGCAGTTCGAAGCTGCCGGCCACATTGCTTTCCAGATAGCTGCGCGGGGCCTCCAGACTGTGGCGCACGCCGGCCTGCGCGGCCAGATGGACGATGACATCGGGCACGAAGCGTTCGGCCGTCTCGATCAGCCGGCCCTTCTCCTCCAGCAGGGCCTCGGTTGCGGTAAAGCCAGGATGATCAAGCAGAATGGCATGGCGCTGCCGCTTGAGAGCCGGGTCGTAATAGGGCGTGAAGCCGTCATAGCCATGGACGGAAAACCCTTCCTCCAGCAGCAGGCGGGCCAGATGGAAGCCGATGAAGCCGGCCGTCCCCGTGACAAGCACGCGACCGCTCATCGGGCGGCCCGGGCCATGGGGGGAACAGAGGCGTTCGGCAGGGCGGATCTGGGCATGGCGGAACCTCCGCGCCCCGCATAGCGGCCCCCCGGTCCGCCGTCCATGCTGCCGATCCCCGTCCATGCTGCGCCGGACCGGGACAGCCGGGGCCGCTGCAGGCGAGGCCCCGCCCCCGATCGGGGGGCGCTGCCGCAGATCCCCCCTCCGCCCGGCCGTGATCCGGCCTGCGCCGGAAGGGGCGGGGGAGCTCGTCGCCAGGGCGGCGGCACGGCAGGACATGCACCGGACCCCGTGCCGCCTGCCGCCGGGACGAGGGACCAACGCCTGCCCGCCCTTGCCGGGGGCAGCCTGCCTGCATCATGCCGCGATCCCCGGGACAGCCTCAGAACGGTGCAGGGGGCGCAGCCATGCCGGATCATCCGCCATGGCAGGGGGATAGGCGATCCAGCGCGGCGATGCCGTGCGATGCCCGGGGATCAGCCGCGCAATCTGGGGGCGCCGCCCTGTTGCGGCAACCGCCTGCTGCCAGGCCGGCAGGACAACGCGCTGGAAGAAGGCTGCGGTCCGGTCGCAGGCGACGAAATCCTCCAGCAGGACAAGGCCGCCCGAAAGGAGCTTGAAGAATTCCGGATAGTATTGTTCGGGCCCGGCGGCCGCGTCGGGCAGGATGGCCCGCAGATCCATCACCTCGGGCGCCTGATCGCCCATCACGGAGCGGAGCTTGCGGTGATGATAGTCGGCCAGGCGTTCTCCCGTGGGCAGGCGGATCGCCTCGATCGGGCATCCTTCGGCCGCCTCGGCCGTCACGATCCGCTGACGGCGCAGGATGGCACGGCCGTTGCGGCTTCGCCCCACGACGACGGGAAGCGTGACAAGCGCCCGCTTGACCGGATTGTGGACGGTGAAGCGGTCTGACGCATGTTCGATCACCACGGGCCGGAAGCCATGGCGCCGGGCCAGGCGGACGAACCAGAACGTCTCGTAATTCGGGGTGGCGATCTGACGGGCCAGGACCGCCACCGGCCTGCAGGACGCACCCGCCCCGGGCCGGTCGCGCAGCGCACGGGCAAGCGGCAGGGGCGGAGCCGCCCGTTCGATACTCTCGAGCGCAACATAGAGGTCCCTGTCGAGACCCTTCCACCAGGACATGACCTTCTGATCTCCATGCTTGGGACAACAGACCACCCCGCCCCGCCAGCCTTGCACGGGGACAGGGCCGGTCAGGGACCGGCAGGACGGTGGTCGGAAGAGGGCCCCCGGCTGCAGACGCGCCGGATCGGGACCAAACAGCGGATACGGAATTGTGTCGGCAGTGTCGGCAGCAGATCCTTTCCGAGGTGATTCGCTGCCGCCATTGAACAGCAACAAGGTAAATAAATCGTTAACGCCAGCCCTTCGGCGCCGCCTTGCCCCGCCGTGGAGCGACTGTCATGCCGCCGCCTGCCCCGCGCGCTTCAGCCAGCGCTTCTCCAGCTCTGCGATCGGAAGGGGGCGGTCGAACAGGAACCCCTGCATCAGATCGCAGCCCAGTTCCCGGAGGAGATGCAGATCTTCGGCCGTCTCCACCCCTTCGCAGACCACGCACAGATCAAGCCCATGCGCCATGGCGATCATGGCGCTGAGCAGGGCATGGCGTTTGGGTGAGGCGCGCACACCCGAAACGAAGGAGCGGTCCACCTTGAGCGTGTCGAAGCGAAGCTGCTCCAGATAGGCGATGGAGGAATACCCGGTTCCGAAATCATCGATCGCGAGGCGGAATCCCACCGCACGCAGCTCCTCCAGATGGCGGGCAGCCAGGACGGGATCGCGGATGAGGACGGATTCGGTCAGCTCCACCTCGATTCGGTGGGGGTCGATGCCGTGGCGGTCGAGATCGGCCACCAGATCGGGGATGAAATCCGGTGCCGCAAGCTGGAGCGGCGAGATGTTCACGCTGACCCGCAGGCCGGGTGATCGCGCAGATCCCGCAACAGATGGCCTAGGACCACGCGGCCCAGATCCATCACGAGGCCCGCCTTCTCGGCCACGGCAACGAAACGGGAGGGAGGGACCGGCCCGTGGTCGCGTGCGGTCCAGCGGGCCAGCGCCTCGGCCTGGTGAAAGCTGCCATCGGGCGCCACGATCGGCTGATAGGCGACGCTGATCTCCTCGGGCCGCGAGACGAGCGCCGTGCGCAGGGCCCGCTCCACAAGGAAGGCGTTCTGTGCGGCCTCCTCCAGAAGGGCGCTGAAGGCCACGGGCCTGCGGGCCCTGAGGCGCTTGCTCTCGTACATCGCCAGATCGGCCTGGCGGAGAAGATCGGCCCCTGTCTGCCCGTCCTCGTCCTGGACCGCATAGCCGATGGCCGCATGGAGAGGCAGATGATGCCCCATCACCATGAAGGGCTCCCTGTCGAAACTCTCGGCGATGGCCCGGGCAAGGGATTCGATCCGGTCGCGCGTATCGGGCCCCGTCACGAGCAGCACGAATTCATCGCCTGCGATCCGCGCAACCAACACGCGATCATCCGCCAGCGCGGCCAGACGCCGGGCCGTATCGACGATCACCGCATCCCCGGCGGCATGGCCCAGACTGTCGTTGATGTCCTTGAAGCCATTGAGATCGAGAAACAGAACCCCCCTTTCCCCGGTGCGGGCCGGATGCGCCAGGGCCTCATGCAGGGCGGCGCGGTTGGGCAGGCCGGTCAGGGTATCGGTGCGCGCGGCCAGCGAGGCCCGCTGCTCGGCGGCGAGAAGGTCGCGTGCGCCTCGACGCATCAGGCGCGCCCCGCCCCAGGCGAGCCCGGCCGACAGCATCATCAGCAGGATCAGGAAGGGCAGCAGCCGCCCCAGCATCGCCGTGCCGGGCCGGGGCGTCTCCCACGCGAACCAGGCGACGGGCCTGCCATCGATGCCCGGAAGCGGCAGCATGGAGCCCGTTGCCGGCCGGGCAGGCAGGACCCTCGCATCCTCAAGCAGCAGGGTATCCGCGATGCCGGCCACCATCGCCGCGTCCAGGCGGATGCCCATCAGCAGATGGCCGGAGAAGCGCTCCTCCTCCGGATAGGCGGCGGCCTGCTCGATGGCCTCGAAACGCGAGACGGCCATGACGAACAGGGCGCCGTCATGCCAGGCGAAGAAGGCAGACGCATCGAACCCGCCGGGCAGGGCCTGGGCGATCTGCCCCTCTGCCGCGGCAAGAAGGGCGGGATCGATCAGATCCGCCCGCGGTTCCACCAGGCCATCGTCCTGCCAGGCCATGGGCCTGTCGAAGGCCCCCCCCCAGATGGCCACGAGTTGCACGACCTGTCCGATCAGCGCGGCAGAGCCCACATTGTCCAGAAGCCAGGCCGCATCCCCCCGACGCACGGCCTGATCGGCCGAATCCCATTTGGCGTAATCGAGGGCGATCATCCGTGCATCGCCCAGAAGGTTCGCCCGCGCGATGCCGACCTGCGCGGCCGTCTGCTCCTGCGCCTGCCGGTCGAGCGCGCCGGCCAGCCACCAGATCGCCAGGACCGTCGTGAGAACGAACAGCAGGACCGTCCCCGCGATCACGCAGGCGATGCGGCGGGGAAGCCGATGCATGACGGCCCCCCCACCAGCGGGGGCAGAACCGTCCGATCCGGCGGCGATGGATGGCATCATCGGCAGAATCCCCGATTCGGTTTCAACCGAAGGGTGTTCAACCTCCGGATGAATGCATCCTACCCCAAATTAATGAACAAACCGATAAGACGTTCAGGCGAGGGGGAATCGCCAGCCCGATCCCCAAGCCCGGGGTCATACAGCCTTGGATCAGGGTGCTGCGGGGGGTCATTGCGCAGCGGCGTCCTGGGGTCGCAGGGGCAGGCCCGCGGGATCGGGGCGTCGGCGCGGTCCGGTCCCGGATGCATGAGGCCTTCGGTCCTCCTGCCTCAGCCTGGCGGCATGGGGCAGGTTTTCCGGCGATGGCCGCGCCACTGTCGATCGGGCGATCGGGGCCGATCTGCCGGCGGACGGTCAGGGGCTGGCGTCGATCGTCACGGACTGGCGCAGCCGGCCCGTGAGGCGATCGAGGATCAGGATGCGCTCTGCCCCGTCCTGCTCCACCACGATCGCGAACCAGTCAGCCCCCTGCGTGAAGGCCAACGGCCGCGCCCCATCGGGCAGCGCGATGCCGGCCGGCAGATCGGGACCCGCGGCGTTCAGACGCCACAGGAAGGCCCCGACCAGGATCGCGATGCCCAGGATCATCGTGACGGTCAGCACCGTCACGAGGCGCTGGAGCGCGCGCAGCCCGGGGGGTAGAACGGCCGGGTTGCCGGAGTCCTCGTCCATGACCGAGCGTCTGACCTTCACTCTCGCGGCCGATCCGCCGCCGCGCCTTGATAGAGCCTTGGCCCGGGACGTGCCAGAGGCGGGGGCGCATGGGATGCTCAGCCGTTCACGCCTGGCCCGGCTGATCGCCGAAGGGGCCGTGCGCGTGGACGGCCGCGTGGCGACCGATCCTGCCGCCCCCGTCCGCGCCGGCGCCGCGGTGGAGATCGATCTCGGCCCCCCGGAGCCGAGCGCCATCGGCGCCCAGCCCATCCCCCTGCGCGTGCTGTGGGAGGATGACGACCTGATCGTGGTGGACAAGCCCGCCGGCATGGTCGTCCATCCCGCCCCCGGCAGTCGCGAAGGCACGCTGGTCAATGCCCTGATGCATCATTGCGGGGACAGCCTGTCCGGCATCGGGGGCGTGATGCGGCCGGGGATCGTCCACCGCATCGACAAGGACACCTCGGGCCTTCTGGTCGCCGCCAAGAGCGACCGGGCGCATCGGGCCCTGGCCGATCAGTTTGCCGCACATGCCGTGGAACGGCGCTATCTCGCGCTCTGCCACGGCGTGCCCGATCCGGCCGATCCGCGTCTGGCCGGCCTGCGCGGCGTGACCTGGGAAGCCGGGGGCATCCTGCGCATCGCCACGGGGATCGCCCGCCATCGGACGGACCGGCAGCGGCAGGCCGTCACCCATGAGGGGGGGCGCCATGCCGTGACGCGGGTCCGCGTCCTCGAGGCCTTTCACGGGGCGGCCGCCCTCGTCGAATGCCGGCTGGAGACCGGGCGGACCCATCAGATCCGGGTGCATCTGTCGCATGTCGGTCATCCGCTTCTGGGCGATCCGGTCTATGGTCGGCAGCGGCGCATGCCCGCTTCCGCACCGGGCGCCGGGGCGGCGGCGGCCTTTCCCCGTCAGGCGCTGCATGCCGCAACGCTGGGTTTCATCCATCCCGTCACGGCACAGAGGCTGCATTTCGACTCGCCGCTGCCGGCGGACATGGGGGAACTGCTCGGGCAGCTCAGGGGTTGAGCCATGCCATCGGCGATGTCCGCGGGGGCATCCGATCACCATTTCTTCATCTCCGCCCGGATGGGCGTGGGCTTTTCTTGCCCCCGTTCCCGAGGGCATGTTAGGCATCGTAACATCTGGAAAGGGGGGCCGACATGGCGACCTACGCGAATCTTCCCGCCCCCTCGCCGGAGCAGGGGCTGAACCGCTACCTCCAGGAAATCCGCAAGTTCCCGATGCTGGATGCCGAGGAGGAATACATGCTGGCCAAGCGCTGGGTGGACCATCAGGACGCCAGTGCCGCCCACAAGCTCGTCACCAGCCATCTGCGGCTGGCCGCCAAGATCGCCATGGGCTATCGCGGCTACGGGCTGCCGCAGTCGGAGGTCATCTCCGAGGCGAATGTCGGCCTGATGCAGGCCGTCAAGCGGTTCGATCCGGACAAGGGCTTTCGCCTGGCCACCTATGCCATGTGGTGGATCCGGGCCGCGATCCAGGAATACATCCTGCGCTCCTGGAGCCTCGTGAAGCTGGGCACCACCAGCGCGCAGAAGAAGCTGTTCTTCAACCTGCGCAAGGCCAAGGCCCGCATCGGCGCTCTCGAGGAAGGCGACCTGCGCCCCGAGAATGTGCGGCGCATTGCCGCCGATCTCGGCGTCAGCGAGGATGAGGTCGTGTCCATGAACCGCCGTCTGTTGGCAGCCGATGCCTCGCTCAATGCGACGGTGGGGGCGGCCGAGGACAGCGCGACCCAGTGGCAGGACTGGATCGAGGACGAGGATGCCGATCAGGCAGCGGCCTTTGCCGAGCGCGACGAACTCGAGGCCCGGCGCGAGCTGCTCTCCGCCGCGATGTCCGTCCTGACCGACCGCGAAAGGGATGTCCTGGTCCAGCGGCGGCTGAGCGATGAGGTGGTCACGCTCGAGGAGCTGAGCGAGCGCTACGGCGTCTCGCGCGAGAGGATCCGGCAGATCGAGGTGCGCGCCTTCGAGAAGCTCCAGAAACGCATGACCGAGCTCGCCCGCGAGCGCGGCCTGCTCGAGGATGCATGACGACGCCATGACCGGAGGCCCGGCGGGACGCATGGCAGGAGAGCCGGCCGGGGCGGTGACCGGCGGCTGCATCCCGGGCGGGCGCGGCCCGGCGGCGCTCCGGCCGCAGGGGAGGCGCGCATGAACATGATCGACACGGTCATCAAGCCCATGCACCCGGAGGGGCGTCCCTTCCTGCTGGGGGCGGCCGTGCTGACGCTGATCCTGTTCCTGGCCTTCGGTGCGGTGGGCTGGCTCGGCGTCGGGCTGACTGTCTGGTGCTACTACTTCTTCCGCGATCCGCCCCGCAGCGTGCCGCTGCGCGAAGGGCTGGTGGTCAGCCCCGCCGATGGCGTCGTCTCCATGATCGGACCGGCCATTCCCCCGGCCGAACTGGGCCTGCCGGCGGTGCCTCTCACGCGGGTCAGCGTGTTCATGAATGTCTTCGACTGTCATGTGAACCGCGCCCCCGTGCCGGGACGGGTGATCCGCCGCGCCTACCGGCCGGGGCGGTTCCTCAATGCCTCGCTGGACAAGGCGAGCGAGGACAACGAACGCATGGCCTATGCCATCGGGATGGCCGATGGCCGCATCGTCGTCGTGGTGCAGATCGCGGGGCTGGTGGCGCGGCGGATCGTCAGCTTTGCCGATGAGGGGCGCGTGCTGGCGGTGGGAGAGCGCTTCGGCCTGATCCGCTTCGGATCGCGCGTCGATGTCTATCTGCCCGAGGGGGTGGAGCCGCTGGTGGCCGTCGGGCAGACCATGATCGCCGGCGAGACGGTCCTGGCCGACATGGCCTCGGACGAGCCGCGCCGCCAGGCGCGGCGCGACTGAGGCGACCGGGCCATGGAACCGCGCCTCCCCGAGGATGCTCCCCCGGACGGGCCGTCGGGGACCATGCCCCTGTGGCGCCTGCTGCCCAATCTCGTCACCGTCGGGGCGATCTGCGCCGGCCTCACCGCCATCCGCTTTGCAGCACTGGGGGACTATCACCTCTCGGTGCTGCTGATCCTCGTGGCCGGCGCCCTCGATGCGGTGGACGGGCGCCTGGCCCGGCTGCTCCGCAGCGAGAGCGAGATCGGCGCCGAGCTCGATTCGCTGGCCGATTTCGTGAATTTCGGCGTGGCGCCGGGGCTGACGCTCTATTTCTGGTCGCTGGCCGATGATCGGGCCCTGGTCTGGGTCGTGGTCCTCGTGCTGGCCATCGCCTGCGTGCTGCGGCTCGCGCGGTTCAATGTCGGCGCGCGCAGGCCGAAGGAGGAACGGGATGACAGCCATTTCGTCGGTGTGCCGGCCCCGGCCGGGGCGGCGCTGGCCCTCGTGCCGATCTATCTCTCGGCCGTCTGGCCGGGGCTGCCCCGCCCGCCCCTGGTGATCGAGGCCTATGTCCTGCTCGTGGCCTATCTGATGATCAGCCGCATTCCCACGCCCTCCACCAAGGCCATGCGGATCCCCGCCGAGCGGGCGAAATGGGTGGTCGTCGGCTTTGTCGCGGCGCTGGCCCTCGTGCTGACATTCCCCTGGGTCACGTTGCTGCTGTTCTGCGCGGCCTATCTTCTGGTGGTGGCGCGGGCCGCTGTCCGCCGGTACAGGAGGAACTGAATGGAGATCGAGGCCGTCGAGGCAAGCTATCGCCGCTGGGCGCCGATCTATGACCGCACCTTCGGTGCCGTCACCCAGAGAGGCCGACGCGAGGCGGTGGCACGGATCAACGCGATCCCCCCGGGGCGGGACGGCGTGACGCGCGTGCTCGAGATCGGGGTGGGCACGGGGCTCGCGCTGCCCCATTACGCGCCCCATATCCGCGTGACCGGCATCGATGCCAGCGAGGCCATGCTCGAGCGCGCGCGGGCGGCCCATGGCCGGCGGCCCACGGTCGAATCCCTGCGGATCATGGATGCCCGCTCGCTCGACTTTGCCGATGAAAGCTTCGATGTGGTGGCGGCCATGCATGTCCTTTCCGTCGTGCCCGAGCCGCGCCGCGTGATGGCCGAGATCGCCCGCGTCCTGCGCCCCGGCGGACAGGCTGTCACGGTCACGCATTTCGCCGTCGAGGGGCGGGGCGCGCGGGCCGCGCTGGAGCGGGCGATGGCGCCGCTGGCCGACCGTCTGGGATGGCATTCCGACTTCTCCCGCGCCGAGGTCCTGTCCGAGCCGCGCCTGCGCCCGGGCGAGGAACGGCGCCTGCCGCCGCTCAGGCTGATGACGCTGCTGGTGCTGCACCGGATCTGACGGCACCTTGCACCCCGCGCCTGCGCTGCTAGCCTGCCGGCGCAGCACAACGGGGGGAAAGCGATGCAGGAACCAGTCCGCTGGGGCGTGCTGGGCGCCGCCAATTTCGCGCGCGAACAGATGGCGCGGGCGATCCACATGGCCGAAGGGGCCGATCTCGTGGCGCTGGCCACCTCGGATCCGGCCAAGGCCGAAGGCTTTCGCGCCTTCCAGCCGCGCCTGCGCGTGCATGACAGCTATGAGGCCCTGCTGGCCGATCCGGAGGTGGAGGCGATCTACATCCCGCTGCCCAACCATCTCCATGTCGAATGGACCATCCGGGCCGCAGAGGCCGGCAAGCATGTCCTCTGCGAAAAGCCCATCGCCATGGCCGAGGAGGAGTTCGACCGCCTCATCGCGGCGCGCGATCGGGCCGGGGTGCTCGTGGCCGAGGCCTACATGATCGTCCACCATCCCCAGTGGCAGCGGGCGCGCGAGCTCGTGCAGGGGGGGGCGATCGGGGCCCTGCGGCATGTGGATGCGGCCTTCAGCTATCACCTCACGGACATGGGCAATATCCGCAACCGGCCCGAGACCGGCGGCGGATCGCTGCCCGATATCGGCGTCTACACCTTCGGATCCACCCGTTTCGTCACCGGCGAGGAGCCGGAGGCCATCGAACACGCCCATGTCCGGCGGGAAAACGGGGTGGATGTCTTTGCCCATGTCGTCGCGCGCTTTCCCTCCTTCACCTGGTCGGGCTTCACGGCCATGCGCATGGCGCCGCGGCAGGAAGTCGTCTTCCATGGCGAAAGGGGGGTGCTGCGCGTGGCCCCGGCCCCCTTCAATGCCGGTGTCCATGACCTGGCGCAGCTGACGATCGAGATCGGCCACGAACGCCGGACCGAACGCTGGCCGACCGCGAACCACTATGTCCTGCAGGTCGAGGCCTTCGGCCGTTCGCTGCGCGAAGGGGTGCCCTACCCATGCCCCCTCGAATGGAGCCGTGGAACCCAGCGCATGATCGACATGGTCCTTGCGGCCGAGCGCGGACGCGCCTGACCACCCCCGGCCCGCCCCCCCGGCGTATCCGCCCCGGCCTCTGCCTGCGCGGGGTCTGCGTCGCCGGACGGGCGTCAGTCGCGGCCGAACAGGCCCCGGAGCGCCCGGCCAAGGACGGCCGTGACCGTCGGGCGCTCCTGCGAGAGGAAGGGCAGGGGGCGGCAGACCTCCATGGCGGCAAGGCCCACGCGGGCGGTGAGGGCGGCATTGACGACGCCCTCGCCGAAGCGGCGCGACAGACGGGCCAGCGCGGTCCCCCCCGCGACCGATCCGATCAGGTCATCGCCCACCGCCACGGCCCCGGTGGCGACAAGATGGGTCATCACCGCCCGCACCAGCCGCAGCGATTCGAGAAATCCCGAACGGCCCCCATAGATCCCGGCCACCCGCCGGATCATGCGCAGATTGGCCGCGAGGGCCGCGGCGACATCGGCCAGGGGCAGCGGCACCACCGCCGTGACGGCGGCCACCTGCCGCGCCGCTGCCTCCACCTCGCGCGAGGCGAGCCGGTCCAGCGGGACGAGCAGTTCGGCCTCGGCCAGCCGCAGAAGACCATCGGCGTCCAGAATCTCCGTGCCGTGCTGGCGGAGACGGGCCGCGGCGCCGGCCAGCTCTCCCCCGCGGCCGGCATGGAGATCCGCAAGATCCGCCGCGACGGCCCGCGCCTCGGCCAGGCTTCCGGTGGCCAGGGCCGTGGCGGCACGCCGCTGGAGATGGTCGATGCGGGCGAGGCGGCGGATGGCCAGCATCTCGCGCCCGGCGATGACGATGGCGACGACCACCGTTCCCGCCAGCAGGCCCGTGGCCACCGCCCCCAGAAGAGGGTGCCGCTCGAGAAGGCGCGCTGCCCAGTCCCAGGCGGCCAGCGACAGGGCGAAGAGAAGGAAACTGCCCAGAAGCGACCAGAACAGGCCGGCAAGGCGCGATCGCGGCCGCGCGGCAAGCCGCATGGCGCGGGCCATGGCGGGGGGCGGCGCGACCTCTTCCACGGGCGGGGCCGATTCGGGGGCCGGCGGCGGGAGGTCCCCCAGCTCCAGCAGGACGGGGCCGCGGGGGGGCGGGGCAGGGCGGTCGGGTTCGCTCACAGCCGGTCTCCGATCAGGAATTCCGCCGCCCGGTCGAGGCGGATATGGGGCGGACCCTCGCCCGGGCGCAGCGTCAGCGGGGCCGGGGCCAGATCCGGCATGGCAAAGCGCTCGCCGTCCCAGTCCCGGCCCGCGCGGGCAGGGGCCAGCAGGCGCGCGGGATCCTCCGGCAGGTCGCCGGGATGGAGCGCCACCTGCCGCCCGTCGGACAGCCGCCCGCGCACGACATCGATCATCTCTCCGCCAAGGCGTGCCTGATCCTCGACGGTGGTGCGCAGGGCGGCAATGGCCATGCTTTCGATGCGGGCGCCGGCAAAGGCGGCGCGGTCGCGCGCCTCGCGCAGCAGGGCCTCGGTCAGGGCTGCCAGGCGGGGGTGCTGGCTGTGATGGAGGTGATCGGCCTTGGTCGCCGCGAAGAGGATGCGCTCGACCCGCCGCTGACCGAGCAGCCGGGCCAGAGGGGCCGAACGGCCGGGGTTGAAGGCCGAGAGCACGCCGGCCATCGCCTCGCGCAGGTCGTCGAAGGCGCGCGGCCCGCGGGCCAGCGCGCCCAGAACGTCCACCAGAACCACCTGCCGGTCGATGCGCGCGAAATGGTCGCGGAAGAAGGGCTTCACGACCAGCCGCCGATAGGCGTCGTAGCGCCGGGCGGCCTCGCGCCAGAGACTGCCGCGGGGGGCGCCCGGTGCGGGCGGCAGGGGGGCGAAGGTCAGCGCGGGGGATCCCTCCATGTCGCCGGGAAGCAGGAAGCGGCCCGGCGCAAGATCGGCAAAGCCCGCCGCGCGCGATTCGCGCAGATGGGCGGCATAGGCCTCGGCCAGCGCCTTCAGCACGGGTTCGCCGGCAGGGGCGGCGGGATCGAGGCCCTTCAGACGGTCGAGGAAGGCCGTCCCCCCGGGCCGATGCCCCGCCTTGCGCAGGGCGGCCTCGGACCAGGCGGCATAGTCCTGCGACAGCAGCCCGAGGTCGAGCAGCCATTCGCCGGGATAGTCCACGATGTCGAGATGGAGCGTCCGTGGCCCGCGGAGCTGGCCCAGCAGGCCGCCCGGCGCCAGACGCAGCGACAGCCGGAGCTGCGAGATGCGCCGCGTCCCCTCGGGCCAGCGGGGCTGGGGCGCGGTCAGGGCGGCCAGATGATCCTCATAGGCGAAGCGGGCCACGCTGTCGTCGGGCTGGGGGCGGAGCCAGGCCGACAGGATGCGCCCTTCGGCATGGGCGCGCAGTTGCGGCATCCGCCCGCGGTCGAGCAGATTCGCCACCAGCGAGGTGATGAAGACCGTCTTGCCGGCCCGTGACAGCCCCGTGACGCCGAGCCGCAGCACCGGATCGCGGAAGGGGGCGGTCAGGCTTTCGGCCATGTTGCGCGTCGCATCCCAGGCATCCGTGGCCAGCCCGCCGATCATTCCTGTCTCCTCTTCCTTCGTGACGGGCCAAGATAGGGGCGGGCGCGCCGCTGTCACGCCCGCGGATGCGCCGCGTCATAGACCGCCAGCAGGCGGGTCATGTCGATGGCCGTGTAGCCCTGCGTCGTCGCGAGCGAGGCATGGCCGAGCAGCATCTGGATCGCGCGCAGATCGCCCCCGGCGGCCAGCAGATGCGTGGCAAAGCTGTGACGCAGCGCATGGGGTGTCGCCGTGGCCGGCAGGCCGAGGGCAAGCCGCGCCCGCTCCATCGCCCGCTGGACCAGGCGCGGATTGAGCGGTCCGCCCCGCGCCCCCAGGAACAGCGGACCCTCGCGCCGGATCGGATGGGGACAGAGACGGGCATAGAGGGCCACCGCCTCGCGCGCGACGGGAAGGGTGGGGACAAGGCGTTCTCTGCCCCCCTTGCCGGTGATGCGCAGAACCTCGGGCAGACTGGCCTCGCCTCCGCGCAGCGACAGGGCCTCGGACAGGCGCAGCCCGCAACCCCACAGCAGCGTGATCACCGCGGCATCGCGTGCGGCGATCCAGGGTTCGGCGGGCTCCTGTCCCACTGTTGCGAGCACGGCATGCGCGGCCTCGGGGGGCAGCGGACGGGGCAGGCGGGGTTTGGGGCGCGGCCCGCGGGCCGAAAGGGCGGCCGTGGCGTCGAAGCCCTCCCTCTCGGCCAGCCAGCGCAGGAAGCCCCGCACGGCCGAGAGGCGGCGCGCCAGCGAACGGGCCGACAGGCCGCGCCCGCGCTCATGCGCCATGAAGGCCCGCAGGTCCGCGACGGCAAGATCGGCGATCCCGGCCACCCCGCCTGCGCCACCCCGGTGCCCGGCCAGGAAATGCAGGAAGGCGCTCACATCAGCCGCATAGGCCGCCAGGGTATGGGGCGAAAGCCCCCGCCGTGCGGAGCCTTCGGCCAGCCAGTCCGACAGGGCCGCGCGCAGGGCGGGCGCGATGGCCAGGCCGTCGGTCATGGCCTGCTGGCCGTCATCGTCCGGCTCCTGTCATCCGCGATGCGTCGGTCAGGCCAGCCACCGCCGCAGTGCCCGTTCGAACACCGCGCCGAAGAAGGCCAGCAGGTCCGTCCCCTGCTGGGGCGAGAAATGATGCGGATCCTCGGACCCCAGGACCAGCATCCCCGGCCGCGTGCCGGGGCCGAGATCGAGCCGCAGACAGGCCTCGGAGCGGATGTCGGCGGCGCGGGCCCCATGGATGCGTTCGTCCTCGGGCCGGATCTGGCGCAGCGTCACCGCCCGCACCGGTCCGCCGCGCCCGAGCCGCAGATAGGCATCCACGAAGCCGGGCGGCTCGATCGAGAGCACGTCGGCCAGGTCACCCATCTCGGGCGCCCCCTGGCATGGGGGCTTTCGAGGACGAGGCGGAGGCTGTCCACACGCAGGATGTCGGCGACATCGCTGCCCAGATCCTGCAGAAAGACCTCGAAACGCGTGGGTTCCAGCAGGCGCAGGACGGCGCGGTGGATCTGGTTCGTCCCGGCGAGGTTCTCATAGGCGGCGGCGATCACGGAGCGGTGAGTATCCTCGAGCCGGTCGAGCCGGGCCTCGAGACGCGCCATGGCGATCCCGCGCAGATCCACGACATTCGGCCCCAGCGCCCGGTCCCCTGCGGCGACAAGGGCACGCATCACATCGGGATCGTCGAGAAGCAGCGAAGGATCCTTCAGGATTGTCTCGCGCAGGCGGGGTTCGATCTGGGGGCGCGTGGTCATGAGGGCGGCAGGCCTTCGTGGCAGGTCAGCTTCAGCCTAGCCCAAGGTGCGAGCTCTGGGCAGGGGGCCGTATTCGTCGGGCAAGGCAGAGCCCGGGGGGCGTGGCGCGGATGCCAGAGGGGCGGGTGCCCTTGCCGCTGCGGTCGAAGGAACATAGCATGAACCGTCAGCGGCAAGGAGGGATCGCCACCGACATGGCCAGCCGGCCCCGCACGATGCGCGCCCCCGCGCGGTTGCCCGACCTGCCCCGGACGGCGGGCGATCCCTTCGGGCCGGGTATCCCCCCCGCGGGAGGAGGCGGCGCCTGAGGCCGTCTCGTCCTCTCCTGCCCCCCAGCCCTCCGCACCGCCGCCGCCGCTCCGGCCGCCGCTCCCCGCGCCCGAGGAACCCCGCTTCGCCCCCGGCGAACGGATCGCGGTGCTGCCGCTCGGCGCGCTCGACCGTCTGCTCGACTACCGCGCGCCCGAGGGCGGCTGCGCCGCCGGTGCCTTCGTCGAGGTGCCGCTGGGGCCGCGACGGATCGTGGGAATCGTCTGGGGCCGCGGCACGGGCGACGTGCCCGAGGCACGGCTGCGGGCGGTGGGACGCATGCTCGACGCGCCTCCCCTGCGCGCGGGGATGCGCGAATTCCTCGGACGGGCGGCGGATTACACGCTGACGCCGCTGCCGGCGATGGTGCGGCTGGCCGCGCGCGCCCCCGGTCTGACCGAGGGACCGGCGACGCGCCATGTCTTCCGCCTCGGTTCCGGCACGGCCGGGCGGATGACGGAAGCCCGCGCCCGCGTCCTGCGTGTCCTGCGTGACCATCCCGAGAGCGCCTTCACCCCTGTCCGATCTCGCCGCGGCCGCAGGGGTAGGGACGGCCGTCATCCGCGGGCTCGTGGCGCAGGGGGCCGTGGTCGAGATGGAGGCCCCCCGCGACCGGCCCTATCCGGTGCTGGATCCCGACCATTCCGGTGTCGCGCTGACCCCCGACCAGAGGCGCGCCGCCGCCGCCCTGCGGATCGGGGTGGAAAGCCGCGCCTATGGCACGACCCTGCTCAAGGGCGTCACCGGCTCGGGCAAGACCGAGGTCTATCTGGAGGCGGTGGCCGAGACGCTGCGCCAGGGGCGGCAGGCGCTCGTCCTGCTGCCCGAAATCGCCCTGACGGGGGCCTTCCTCGCCCGGGTCGAGGCCCGTTTCGGCGCGCCGGCGGCCGAATGGCATTCGGGGATCACCCAGAGCGAACGCCGGCGCCTGTGGCGCCAGGTCGCCGAAGGGGGGGCCTCGCTGGTCGTGGGGGCGCGGTCGGCCCTGTTCCTGCCCTTTCGCGATCTCGGGCTGATCGTCGTGGACGAGGAACATGACAGTTCCTACAAGCAGGAGGACGGTGTCCTCTACAATGCCCGCGACATGGCAGTGCTGCGCGCCTCCGTCGAGGGGGCGCAGGTGATCCTGGCCTCCGCCACCCCCTGCCTCGAAAGCTGGTGGAATGCCGAACAGGGCAAATATGCACGCCTCACCTTGCCGGCACGGGTGGGGCTGGCCCTGCTGCCCGATCTGCAGGCGATCGACATGCGGCAGGAGGAGATGGGGCGCGGCAACTGGATCTCCCCGACGCTGGCGGCGGCTGTCGCCGGGCGGCTGGAGCGCGGCGAGCAGGCGCTGCTGTTCCTCAACCGGCGGGCTATGCGCCGGTGACGCTCTGCCGGGCCTGCGGGCATCAGATCGGCTGCCCGCATTGCGATGCGCGTCTGGTGGAGCACCGCTTCCTGCGCCGTCTCATGTGCCATCAGTGCGGAGAGACCCAGCCCATCCCGCTGGCCTGTCCCGAATGCGGGGCCGAAGGCAGGCTGTCGCCGGTCGGGCCGGGGGTGGAACGGCTGGCCGAGGAGGTGGCAACGCTGTTTCCCGCCGCGCGCACGGCGGTGCTGTCCTCGGATCTCTACGGCTCTGCCCGTTCCTTGCGCGAGGCGATCGAACGGATCGCCGATGGCGGGGCGGATATCGTGATCGGAACCCAGCTTGTGGCCAAGGGGCACAACTTTCCCCGCCTCACCCTTGCCGGGGTGATCGATGCGGATCTGGGCCTGTGGGGGTCGGATCTGCGCGCGGCCGAACGGACCTTTGCACTGATCCGGCAGGTCTCGGGCCGGGCGGGGCGGGCAGACCGGCCGGGACAGGCGCTGATCCAGACCTATCAGCCCCATCATCCCGTCATCCAGGCGATCCTGCGGGGCGATGACGAAGGCTTCTGGCGGGCCGAGGCCGAGGGGCGGCGTCTGGCTGGAATGCCCCCCTTCTCAAGGCTCTGCGCCCTGATCCTCAGCAGCGAGAATGCGCAGGATGCGATGGACAAGGCCACCGAGCTGGCCCGCCATGCCGATCCGCTGAAGCGCATCGGCGCGGATGTCTGGGGCCCTGCACCTGCCCCCATCGCCCGCATCCGCGGCCGCCACCGGGTGCGCCTTCTGGTGCGGGCGCCGCGGGCGGCCCCCCTGCAGCAGGCGGTGGCCGAATGGGTCGCGCCGCTGCGCCTCAGCGGCGATCTGCGCCTCGTGATCGATGTGGATCCGCAGAGTTTCCTGTAGGATTTCCTGCAGGGAAGGGCTGGCCGCAGCCCCGTCGTCTTGCTAGCGTCCGCCCGCGGGATGGGGCTTCCCGACAACCGCCTTGTGGCTGATGGCTCCTGCTGCGGGAGGCCCGGGGCCGCCGCAGCGGGAGGATGCGTCGCATGTCCCGCCTGTCCGGTCCTCGGGTTTCGTCCCGCATCGTGATGTCGCGGGCCGAAAGGACTGGGAGATGGGATATCTGATCGTGTTCCTGGGGGCGGGCCTCGGCGGGGCCTGCCGGCATGGGGTCAATCTGATGGGATTGCGGCTGCTGGGGTCGGGCTTTCCCTGGGGAACCCTGACCGTCAACATCTGCGGCAGCCTCCTGATGGGCATCCTGGCAGGCTGGGGCGCCCTGGCGGGCAATCTGCCGCAGGAGCTCAGGCTGTTCCTCGCCACCGGGCTGCTGGGCGGTTTCACGACCTTTTCGGCCTTCTCGCTGGATGTCGTCCTGCTGTGGGAAAGCGGGAGGGCCGGCCTGGCGGTGCTGTATGCGCTGGGCTCGATGATCCTGTCGATCGCGGGGCTGTTTCTCGGCCTGGCCGTCATGCGCACGCTTGCGGCAGGGGCGGGCGGATGAAGGGGCTTCTGCTGTCCTGGCAGGCCTGGGCGCTGCTTTCGGCGGCCTTCGCGGCGCTGACGGCGATCTTCGCCAAGATCGGGGTGGAAGGCGTCAACCCCGATTTCGCCACCTTCCTGCGCATGCTGGTCGTGATCGCGGCGCTGAGCCTGATCCTGTCCGCAACGGGACAATGGCAGGATCCGCGGGGCCTGTCGGCCCGCAGCGGGGTCTTCCTGATCCTCTCCGGTCTGGCCACCGGCGCCTCCTGGATCTGCTGTTTCCGGGCGCTCCGGCTCGGTCAGGCGGCGCAGGTGGCGCCCATCGACAAGCTCAGCGTCCTGCGCGTCGCGCTGTTCGGCGTCCTGTTTCTGGGCGAGAGGCTTTCCGGCCCGAACTGGCTGGGGGTGGCGATGATCGCCGGGGGGGCGGTGCTCCTGGCCTGGAAGGGCTGACAGAGAGCTCCGGCAGGCGCGGGCTTGCCAGGCCCTGCCGCAGGCGGCTGACGCAGGGCCGGCTTGCGCCTATATGCTGCCCGAGCAGGATCAGGAGCCGCCCCGATGTTCACCCTCTTTGCCGACAAGTCCCGCATGGTCGCCGAGGCCGACGCCCTGCCGGGCCGTCCCCATCCGATCCCCACCGCCGACCGCCATGCCGTCACCGGCCGGCCGCTCACGCTCGAGGTGCCGGAGGGGATGGAGGTTGCCGTCTTCGGCATGGGCTGCTTCTGGGGGGTGGAGCGGCTGTTCTGGCGTCTTCCCGGCGTGTGGTCCACGATGGCCGGCTATGCCGGGGGCTACACCCCGAACCCCACCTATGAGGAAACCTGCACCGGCCTGACCGGCCATGCCGAGGTGGTGCGCGTGGTCTTCGACCCCGGGATGGTCTCCTATGCGGATCTCCTGCGCGTCTTCTGGGAGAATCACGATCCCACTCAGGGGATGCGGCAGGGCAACGACCGGGGGACGCAATACCGTTCGGCGATCTACTGGACCACGGAGGACCAGCGCGCGGCCGCCGAATCCTCCCGCGCCGCCTATGAGGCCCGGCTGCGCGCGGCCGGCTACGGGCCGGTGACGACCGAGATCGCCCCCCTGCGCGCCTTCTACTGGGCCGAGGACTATCATCAGCAGTATCTGCACAAGAATCCCGGTGGCTATTGCGGGATCCGCGGCACGGGGGTGAGCTGCCCCGCAGGCCCGGATGCCTGAGAAGGAAGCAGAGCCGGGAGAATTCGCAAAAGGCGGCGGCGTGGCACCGGATCCCTCTGGCCGACGCCGCGTCGCGGCGTTAGGCATGCGGCCATGCCCGTTGACGGAGACCCCCGCATGAGACCGCTGCCTCTTGCCGTCCTTCTTTCCCTTGCCGCCGCGCCCGCCCTTGCGCATCTCGATCCGGGCGAGCACGGATCCTTCCTGGCCGGGGTCACGCATCCGCTGTTCGGGGCAGATCATGTGCTCGCCATGATCGCGGTGGGCCTGTGGGGTGCGGTGCTCGGCGGGCGGGCGCGGCTGTGGCTGCCCACCGCCCTCGTCGGGGCGATGGTGCTGGGCTTCGGGCTGGCGCTGGGCGGCATCCCGCTGCCCTTCGTCGAGCCGATGATCCTCGCTTCCGTGCTGCTGCTCGGTCTGGCGGTGGCCTTGTGGTGGCAACTGCCCATGGCGGCGGCCGCGGGCCTTGTGGCGCTGGCGGGCCTGGCCCACGGCCATGCCCATGGGGGCGAGCTCGGTGAAGCCGGGGCGCTGGCCTTCGGCGCGGGCTTCGTCCTCGCCACGGCGGCGCTGCACGGGGTCGGGCTGCTGCTCGCCTGGGGTGCCTGGCGCGGGCATGAGCGGATCGTCCGCGGGATGGGGGCCGTGGTGGCGCTGGCCGGCCTCTGGGTTGCCGCGGGATGACGATCTACGCCGCGATGACCACCCTCGCCGGCCGCGAGGCTGCCGAGGCCCTCGCCGAAGCCGTCGAGAGGCTGGACCCCCCGCCCTTCGCCGTCGGCCATTTCGAGATCGAGGACGGATCCGGCCTGTTCGAGGTGAGCGTCCATTTCGAACAGGCCCCGGATATCGCCGCGCTCGCCCTGCTGGCCCTCGTGCATGGGGCGCGCGACTGGACGGTGTCCGAGGTGCCCGATGTGGACTGGGTCGCCAAGGTGCGGCGCGACCTGCCGCCGGTCGAGGCCGGGCGCTTCTTCCTGCATGGCGCGCATGATGCGGACAAGGTTCCGCCAGGACGCGTAGCCCTTCTGATCGAGGCGGCGATGGCCTTCGGCACCGGCCATCACCCGACGACCGTCGGCTGTCTTCTCGCGCTCGACCGGCTGGAGGGAGCCGGCTTCGTGCCGCGGACGGTGGCCGATATCGGGGCGGGGACGGCGGTGCTGGCCATGGCGGCGGCGCGGCTCTGGCCGCAGGCACAGGTGACGGCGGGCGACATCGATCCCGTGGCGGTGGAGACGGCCACCGCCAACTGCGCCGCCAACGCTCTGCCGCATATCCGCTGCGTCGAGGCCGCGGGTCTGGACCATCCCGCGCTTGCGGGCCCCTTCGACCTGATCCTGGCCAATATCCTGAAGGCCCCCCTGATCGGGATCGCGCCCGATGTCGCGGCCGCCTGCGCGCCCGGCGCGCGGGTGATTCTATCCGGCATCCTCCGCGATCAGGCCACGGAGGTCGCCGCGGCCTATGCACGCTTCGGCATCAATGAGGCCACCCGCGAAGAGATTGGTGACTGGACGACGCTGGTCCTGACTGCCTGAGGCAGGAATATGGCGATCGGGCAGGATTTGCCTTGATTCTGCCTGATTCTGGAGCCAACTTCGCCGCATCAGCGGGGTGGGGGCCCTGACTGGACAGACGGATGGATCCGATGACCCACGCCGCCTTCGACCGGCGCCTGCGCGCGCTGTCGCGAAAGCATGACCGCATGGCCCGCGGTATCGTCTACCGGATCGGGCGGGACGGCCTGATCACCGCGCATCCCAGGCCCCTGGCTCCGCGCTTTCCCCTGAAGGCGCTGATGGGGCTGGTCTTCGCCGCCTTCGGCTTCAAGATCGCCCTCTTCAGCCTCATCGGGCCCGAGGTCTACGAGGCCCGTCTCGCCCATCTTCGGGCAGGAAGCCTCGTGGAACAGGCGGGGGCCTGGCTCATGCAGCCCGATGGGGTGACACGCGCCGGCGCCGCCGTGCTGGACGCCTTCCGCTGAGGATCCGGCCCGGGCCCCGCCCGGCCGGGGCCGGATTCGAACGCTCGCCGCCTCTGGCGCCGATCCCACAGCGAGGTCAGGGGGCATGAGGGAAGACCCGCCGCATCACCCCGGCTGACCTGTTGGCCTTCTGCCCCTGATGAAGGGGCCGGATGTCAGTCGATCAGGACAAGCACCCGGTCCCCCTCCTGACGGACGGGATATGTCCTGAGATTGATGCAGACAGGGGCGCGTCTGGCCTCGCCGGTGCGATAGTCGAAACGGCCGTTGTGCTTGGGGCATTCGATCAGATGGCCCATGACCAGCCCTTCGGCGAGGTGCACCTGCTCATGCGTGCACAGGCCGTCCGTGCAGAAGAACGCGCCTTCAGGGCTGCGGTAGAGCGCATAGCTGCGCCCGTCGTGATCCCAGCGCATCACGTCTTCCCTTTCGATGTCATCCGCGGCGCAGGCATCGATCCATGGCATCTGGGGTCTCCTCGGCTTGTTTGGCGCGGCCTCAGTCGTCCGGCAGGTTCTCGCGCAGGATGATCGCCAGTCGCGGCGGCACGAGCGTGTAGGCTTCCTGGCGCGCGGCACGGATCAGGATGTTCAGGGCCTCGCGGGCCTCCACGCGGGGATTCTGGTCGATCACCGCGTCCAGCACGCCTTCGAGCAGGAGGCGCTTGTTGTCCTCGGTCGCCTCGTGGCCGATCAGGACGACCCGCCCTGCCAGGCCCCTCTCGGACAGGGCTCGGGCAATGCCGCCGGTTCCCGCCCCGGCATTGTAGATGGCCGACAGATTGGGATGTGCCTCGAGGATGGCCTGCGTCTCGGTATAGGCCCGGTCGTAATCATCCATGATCTCGCGCTGCTCGACGATGGAGGCTCCGGGAAAATCCTCAGCCAGGACGGAGCGGAACCCCATCTCGCGTTCCTCATGGCCACGGTAGAAGCGCGAGCCGGCGAAGAAGGCGATCCGGGCGCTGGTCCCGCGTCCCAGGAAGCGCCCCATGACATAGCCGGCCAGGCGCCCCGCCTGCCGGTTGTCGATGCCCACATAGGCTAGACGCGGCACATGCTGCACGTCGGAGGCCAGGGTCACGACCCGCACGCCCCGCCGGTCGAGACGGCGGATCCCCTCGCGCACCAGCGGATGGTCGAGCGCGACAAGCGCCACCCCGTCCATGTCGGGCCCGATCTCATCGAGGCGCCGGGCCAGGCTGTCGGGATTGAAGCCCTCGATCATCTCCACCTGCGCCTCGACGGCATCATATGCGGCAGCCTGCGCCCCGATCTGGTGGCGAAGGGCGTGCATGAAGGCATTCGTTCCTGCCGGAAGCAGGAACAGAAGCCGGACCGGGCGCAGGGGCGTGGGGCGGGGGGCGGTGGCAGCTTCCTCGGGGAGATAGCCGATCCGCCTGGCCGTCGCCAGGACGATCTCCCGCGTGCGGGGCTTCACACCCTGACGGTTGTTGAGCACCCGATCCACGGTGGCGGAGGAAACCCCCGCCTCGCGGGCAAGATCCTGGAGGGTCGGTCGGGAGGTCACAGGCATGGAGGCGGGGTCCACTCTGGTCCAGGGGCAGGTCCAACTGGCAAAGCATGACACGACAGACAAGGCTTTGCGGCACCGACCTTCTGCTGCGGCGCTCTCCTCCCCTTGATGATTGAAAATGATTTGATTTCCATCAATCCGGATCTCGCGACGCCCCGATGTCGCGGTGGATCTGGGGCAGGGCGAAGTCCTGCATCGAAACGGAGGGGATGGGACTCATCAAGGAATTCATCAATAATTCCAATATGTTCTCGACAATCCAGGGCAAGAAGTCCTTCATTCATGCTCATCACTTATCCTCATTCACAGCAAAGTCCACACAAAAAATGATTGACATAGATGTTTAAATGATCAAATAACATCGGCAAGGGTGAGGAGGACACCCCGGGGGGAGGGGATCCATGGCCACAACGGATGGCATCACGCGGCGCGCGCTTCTCAATCGCGGTTTCACCTTTGGCGTCTATGGTGCTGCCATCGGGATGGCCCCCCGCTTTATCCGCCCTGCCTGGGCGCAGGAGGGGCTTGCCCCTGGGATGATCGGGGGGCCGACTGGCTTTCCAGGGGCCGAGCGTTATCAGTATGGCCCCGATACGCCCGAGGGTCGCGCCGTGGAGGCGGCCCGCGCCATGGTCGGCAACGGCACGGCCCCTGCGCGGATCGTGCTTGGCCTGTCGGACGGCTCCATCGGTCAGCTCACCCAGCCTTTTCCCGCTGGCGCCCCCTCCGTGAAGGAGCTCTGGGAGCGCGAGACCGGCATCCCCATCGAGATCGTGGGCCTGCCCAACGGGCAGGAGTTCACAAAGGTCATGCAGGACATCTCCACCCAGGGCGGGGGGTTCGACATCTATTCGGTCGAATGGAACCGTCTGGGCGATCTGGCGGAATCCGGCGGCATCGCCAATCTTGACGAATTCGTCGCCGCCTACCGCCCCGAATGGGACGATCCCGAAGAAGGCTATGTGGGCGGGGCGCAGGGCGTGGCGCTGCTCAACCAGTATCGCGGGTCCACCTATGGGGTGTCGCTCGACGGCGATTTCCAGTCCTGGTTCTATCGGGCCGATCTGTTTGCCGATCCGGCGGAGCAGGAAGCCTTTGCCGCCCGCTACGGCTATCCTCTCGCGCCGCCCCGCACCTGGAAGCAGCATGCCGAGATGGCCGCCTTCTTCCATCGTCCCGATCGAGGCCTGTTCGGGTGCACGGATCTGCGCAATCAGGGCTGGGGCTATACCAACTGGTATCAGCGCTATGTCACGATGAAGGCGCCGAACCAGTTTCTCTTTGCGGATGACGGCACGCCGCTCATCCATGGTCCGGAGGGGGTTCAGGCGACGCAGGAATATGTGGACAGCCTGTCCCATCACTCGCCGGATGCGATTTCCTGGGGCTGGCCTGAACAGTATGGTAATTTCGGCTCGGGTGGGGCGGCGATGACCTGCGCCTTCTCGAACCTGCCGAAGTTCCTCGACAATCCGGGCAATGCCGGCAGCAGTGTCACCGGCAAGGTCGGCTCCATGCTGCCTCCCGGTCGGGAAGTGGGGGGCGGGATCAACAGCCGCTCGGTGCTCTGGTATTCGCTGACAGGGATGGTCTCGGCCCAGAGCCGCGCGCGCGAGGCGGCCTATCTGCTGCTCCAGTGGCTCGGCTCGGCCCGCATCTATGCCTGGATGTCGGCGAATCCGGGCGGCTATCTCGATCCGTTCCGCCTGTCGGACTTTGCCGATCCGCTCGTGCAGGAAACCTACCACGCCTATCACATCGCGGTCCTGCGGGAGACGGTGGCGCGAAGCGTCCCCACGATCAACTATCCGGGTGCCACGGCCTTTCACAACGCGCTGGACCAGAATTTGATGGCCGCTCTGACCGGCGAGAAGACCGCCGAACAGGCGATGGCCGATACGGCCTCCGAATGGGAGCGGATCGTCCGTCGCACCGGCGAGGACAAGGTCGTGGATGCGATCCAGAAGGCCAAGGCCGCCTGGCCCACCATCATCGATCCGATCGCCTGATGCTTCGACCGGGGACGGGATTTCTTGCCCGTCCCTCCCCCCCGGACGCGTCCCATGAGCCGATCCCTTTCCTTTGAGTGCCTTCGCTATGCCGCGATCCTTGTCGCGCTGGCGATCACGCTCGTGCCGATCCTCTGGATGGTCTCCATGGCCTTCAAGCCTGTCGCGGAATGGCAGGCCACGGGGTCCGACCTGACCTGGATCCCGAAGGACCCCACGCTCGACAATTTCCGCTACATCTTCGGGGAATCCTCCTCCAACCTCATCGTCGCGCTCGAGCGGACGGCCGTGAAGCCGATCCTGTCCTCGCTTCTGTCCGCGACGCTCGGGACGCTCATCGCCATGAGTGCGGGCACGGCCGCAGCCTATGGCCTTTCCCGTTACGGCACTGGAGCCAACCTGCCGCTTGCGCTTCTTCAGCTCCGGCTTTTTCCGCCGATGGCCGTGATGATCCCTGTCATGGTCATGTGGTCATGGCTGGGCCTCATGGACAGCTGGTATGGGCTTGCGCTGATCTACGGCATCGTGACCCTTCCTTTCGCCTTTTGGCTGATGAAGGTCTTCTTCGACGACATGCCGCGCGAAATCGAAGAAGCGGCGCAGGTCGAAGGCTGCTCGCGCTGGCGCGTCTTCACCCGGGTGACGCTGCCCATGATGCGGGCGCCCCTCGCCTCGGCGGCACTCTTCGTCTTCATCCTGAACTGGTCGGACTATCTGATCGCGCTTCTGCTCACGACCCGCGAATGGGTCACGATCCCGGTCTACATGGCCTCGCTTTCCTCCTCGATGACCGGGCAGCTCTATGGTGCAAAGGCGGCTCTGGGCCTCATCGCCGCGGTGCCGCCCGTCCTCCTCGGTATCATGATCCAGCGCCACCTCGTGCGCGGGCTGACCTTCGGAGCACTCAGACAATGACCCTGTCGGACGCTGCCCGCCGCCCTGCCGTCTCCTCCGTGCCCAGACCGCGCGACGAAGGAGCCGCGCTCGGTTTCCGGCTGACGCTGCCTGCCCAGATTCTGGTGCTGTTCATCGCGGTCTTTCCGCTGCTGATGCAGCTCTATCTCTCGCTGACCGACTGGGCGCCGCTGACCGGCACCGCCTGGCCCCGGGCCTGGGAATACTGGAACGCCGGCGCCAACTATGTCGATCTCCTGTCGGACCGCCGACTGTGGGACGCCCTGGCCCGGACGGGTCTGATCATCCTGATCTGCGTGCCAGTGCAGTTCCTGCTGGGCCTCGGCCTGGCACTTCTCTTCGTGGACGACTTCCCCGGCAAGCGCCTCGCTTATTCCATCCTCATCATGCCGATGATGGTCGTCCCTGCGGTGGCCGGCTACATGTTCTTCATGCTGTTCCAGTCGGGGGGGCCGATCAACGGACTCCTCGGAAGCCTGATCGGCCGCGATCTGGCCATCGCCTGGCTGTCCGATCCGGTGTTGGCTCTCGTGGCCGTCATGCTGGCGGACATCTGGCAGTGGACGCCGCTGATGTTCCTGATCCTGCTTGCCGGCCTTGTCGGCGTGCCTGCGGATCAGATGAAGGCGGCGGCCCTGCTGGGTGCTTCGCCCTGGCAGCGCTTCGTCACCATCGTCCTGCCGCGCATGCGGCCGATCATCGCCATCGCGCTGGCCATCCGTGTCATCGAGATCTTCAAGATCTTCGATACCCTCTACATCATGACGGGAGGTGGGCCCGGCTCTGCCACCGAAACGATCAGCGTCTACATCTACGAGGTCACGACGCAGGACCTCGTTTGGGGTTATGTAGCCGCCATCGGGCTGGCCATCCTGATCGTCCTGTCCGTCATCGCGGCCTTCGCTGTCCGGCGCCTGGGGGAGAGCCGGGCATGAGCGCGATCCGTCTGGAGAATCTGGTCAAGCGGTATGGGTCCTTCACCGCCCTCAGGACCATGGACCTGCTGATCGAGGATGGAGAGTTCATGGCGCTGCTCGGCCCATCCGGCTGCGGCAAGTCCACCACCATGAACATGATCGCCGGCATGGAACGGCCAAGCGAGGGACGCATCCTCTTTGGCGACCGCGACATGACCGGCGTGCCTATGGGCCGGCGCGGAGTGGGCTTTGTCTTCCAGAACTTTGCCATCTTCACCCATATGACGGTCCGGCAGAACCTGAGCTACGGGCTGCGCATGGCCAAGCTGCCGCAGGCCGAGACGGAGCGGCGCACCCTGGCCATCGCCGAGTTCCTGCGCCTCACGCCGTTTCTGGACCGCAGGGCCGACGGGCTCTCGGTCAACATCCTCCAACGCGTGGCGATTGGCCGTTCGGCCGTGATGGAACCGGCCATCTTCCTTCTCGACGAACCGCTGTCGAATGTGGACGCGGCCTTCCGCGCCGTGATGCGGGCCGAGCTGAAGCAGCTCCAGCGCCAGTTCCGCCAGACCATGGTCTACGTCACCCATGACCAGCTCGAGGCGATGACCATGGCAGACCGCATCGCAGTGATGGATCATGGCGTGCTCCAGCAGGTGGGACGCCCGATCGAGGTCTATAACGATCCGGTCAACATCTTCGTCGCCACCTTCATCGGAGCGCCGGGGATGAACCTCCTGAAGGGACGCCCCGTGCAGACCGACCGCGGCCTTGCCGTCGATCTCGGTCCGCTGGGCATCAGCCCGCCTCTGGGGTCTGCGCAGGCCTGCGCCCTTCGGGCAGCCTCGGGCGAGGTGATCTACGGCTTCCGCCCCGAGCAGGCTTCGCTCGCGCCCCCCGGCGAGGGAATCCCGGGCTCCGTTACCTTTGAGGAGCGGATCGGTGCCCGCAGCATCGTCCATCTGGGTGAAGGTTCCACCGCCTTTAGGGCCGTGTTCGAGAAGGATGTCCCCCTCGCCATGGGGGATGTGGCCCATGTCCTGCCCCATCCCGATGCGGTCCGCCTGTTCGATGCATCCACCGGCCGGGTCCTGAAGGGATAAGCGCATGGCCGAGATTGCCTTCCGCAATGTCTGCAAGTCCTACGGCGCGACGGTAGCCGTGAAGGACATGACCTTCACGGTTCACGACAACGAATTCTTCTGCTTCTTCGGCCCCCCGCTTTCGGGCAAGACGACGATCCTGCGCCTGATTCTCGGTCTGGAACGACCCGATTCGGGCGAGATCCTGATCGATGGCCGCCCGGTGAACGGCGTGGCCCCGGCCGGGCGGAACATCGCCATGGTCTTCCAGAACCTGGCGCTCTTTCCGCACATGACGGCCGAAGAGAATATCCGCTTCCCGCTCGTGGAAAGGGGCGAGAGGCCCGATCGCATCGCCGCCCGTGTGGGCGAGGTCGCGCGCAAGCTCCGTATCGGCCACATCTTGCACAAGCCTCCGGCCCTGCTGTCGGGAGGAGAGCGGCAGCGCGTGGCCATCGCCCGCGCCCTCGTGCGCGATCCAGTGGCCTATCTGATGGATGACCCCATCTCGGCCCTCGACGCCCGCCTGCGCGAGGAGGCCCGCGTGGAGCTCAAGCGCATCCAGCGTGAGGCGGGCCGTACGCTCATCTATGTCACCCATGACCAGGAGGAGGCCATGTCGGTCGCCGATCGCATGGCCATCCTCGAGGAGGGGTGCCTCAGCCAGATCGGCACTCCGTCGGAGATCTATGACCGCCCGGTCAGCGCCTCGGTCGCCTGTCTTCTGGGTTCGCCCGTGATGAACATCCTGCCCCTCACGAAAGAGGGGACGGCGGCGGGCGGGGCGATCCGTCTGCCGCCCGTCCTGCGCCCCCAGGCGGCTGCCTTCATCGGCATCCGGCCCGAGAATCTTCATGTTCTGCAACAGGATAATGATGAGGATGGCTCCTGCCGGGTGACCGATGTGGAGCCGCTGGGCGGAACGACTGTCGTGACCGTCGATGCCGGCGGGGCCGTGCTGCGTGCGGTCCTGCGCGGCCAGCCCGACATCCACATCGGCAGCCGCGTCACGATCCGGGTGGATGTCGCGCATGTGCATTTCTTCGGCAGCGGCGGTGAGGCCCTGCACCAGCACAGGGAAGGACTGGCATGAACCTGACGAATCCCATGGCGGGCTTTGCCCCGGACCCGGAGGTCCGCACCAACACGCTCCGCATCGGCTGCATCGGCGCGGGAATGATCATGGCCGAATGTCATCTTGCGGCCTATCGGCAGGCGGGTTTTCCGGTCGTCGCCATCGCCTCGCGCACCCCCAGCCGTGCGAGGGCGGTGGCTGATCGCTGGGGCATTCCCGTGGTCCATCCCACCCCGGAGGCGCTGATCCGCGATCCGGGCATCGAGATCCTCGACATCGCCTATCCGCCGGACCAGCAGCCTGCCCTGATCCGGGACGCTCTGGCCCAGCCCCATATCCGGGGGATCCTCGCCCAGAAGCCGCTGGCCCTGACGCTGGCCGAGGCCATCACCCTGCGGGACGAGGCCGCGGCCGCCGGCAAGGTCCTGAGCGTCAACCAGAACATGCGCTACGACCAGTCGATGCGCGTGCTGAAGCAGATCCTCGATCGCGGCGACCTGGGAGAGCCCGTCTTCGCCCAGATCGACATGCATGCGATCCCGCACTGGCAGAGCTTCCTTGCGGAGTATGACCGCCTGACCCTCGCCAACATGGCGGTCCATCATCTTGATGTGCTGCGCTTTCTCTTCGGCGATCCCGAAGAGATCACCACCGTCACCCGCCGCGATCCGCGCACCCGCTTCGATCACAGCGATGGCATCACCGTCTCGACGCTCCGCTTCCCGTCCGGCCTTCTTGCGCTTAGCCTCGAGGATGTCTGGTCGGGCCCGCGCGAGCCCGGCTACAAGGATGACCAGCACATCGCCTGGCGTGTGGAGGGCACCGATGGCGTCGCCAAGGGCACGATCGGCTGGCCCGTCGGCGTGCCGTCCACCTTGACCTTCGCCTCCCGCAGAACGACGGGCGGCGAATGGGTCACCCCCCGATGGGAGACGATGTGGTTTCCGCACGCCTTTGTCGGCGTCATGGAGCAGCTCCAGCACGCGATCGCCACCGGCACGCCACCCGCCCTGTCGGTCGAGGACAATATCAGGACTGTGGCGCTCATCGAGGCCGGCTACCGCTCCATCGCCGAGAAGCGGACCGTGCGGCTCGACGAAATCGGCATCCGCTAGCCAAAGGACGAGGGGAGGACTTCACACATGTTCCAGACGGGCATCTTCACGGGTTATTTTCCCTATGGTCTGGAGGAGACGGCGCGGCGCATCCGCGCCCATGGCTTCAACACCGTCCAGCTCGACCTGCATTTCAAGGACCTCGATGTCGGGCCGGGTCAGCTGACGGCCGAGAAGTGCCGGATGATCCGTGACACCTTCCGCAATCACGACCTGCCGATCTGCTGCATCTCGGGCTACACCAACCTGATCCATCCCGATCTCGACAGGCGCAAGGCCAATATCGAGCGCCTGAAGGAGATCATCCGCCACGCCCGGCAGCTTGGCAGCCCGTATGTCATTTCCGAGACGGGAACCTACAACACCGAATCCGAATGGATGCACGATCCGAAGAACAAGACCGAGGAGGGGTTCGAAACCTGCGCCGCGGTCATCGAGGACCTCGCGCGCGAGGCCTATGATCATGGCGCCGTGTTCTGCATCGAGACCTATGTCAACAATGTCGTGGGCTCGGTCGAGGAGACGGTCCGGATGTTCGCGCGCGTGGATCATCCCGGCCTCGGGCTGCTGATGGATCCCACGAACTATTTCGAGGACCACAATTTCGACCGGATGGACGAGGTCATCAATCAGGTCTTCGACACGCTCGAGGACAAGATCCGCATCGCCCATGCCAAGGACGTGGCCCGCACCACGGACACGAGCGAGAAACATGCCGATATCGGCGACGAGGATGCGCTCTCCTCGCATACCTTCCGCGGAGTGGGCGCGATGGTGCTCGATGCGCCGGGGTTGGGGAATCTGAACTACGATCTCTATCTGCGCCGCCTCTCGAGGAAGCATCCCAACATCCCGATCATCATCGAGCATCTGACCGAGGATGATGTGCCCCGGTCGAAGAAGTTCCTCGAGGACAGGATGCGCGCCAACGGCGTCTGATCGGGGGTTCGGCGCGGGGCGGAGGCGCCGGGTGATGCCGCCCCGTGCAGGCCATCTCCGGCAAGCCCGGCTCGCCGGATCCGGACAAGCGGGAATGGAGGACTTCCCATGATGAGACTGAAGCTTGCTGCTGGCCTGTCCATGCTGGCGCTGCCCGCACTGGCCCAGGACGGCCGGCCGGTATTCTATATCCTGAGCCATGGCGGTCCTTCTGACGCCTTCTGGGTGGACTGGAATGCTGGTGCCACCGCTGCCTGCGAACAGCTGGATGTCGTCTGCAACATCTCGTTCGCGAACGGGGATTTCGCCGTTCAGAAGGAGGCCTTCAACGCCGCCATCGCCGCCCGCCCCGACGGTATCGCCACCACCGCTGCGCAGCCGGGGCTCTGGGTCGAGGAAGTGCCCGCCGCGCAGGCGGCAGGGATTCCGGTCGTGTTCTTCAACACCGACGACAGCGCGATCCCGCGGGATGCCTATGTCGGTGCCGATCTGCGCAGCGTCGGCAGGATGTGGGCGCAGTTCCTCGTCGACGGCGGTCATGTGCAGTCGGGAGATCACGTCTTCATGCCCGTCGAGGTGCCGGGCGCGTCCTATCAGACCCTCGAGACCGAGGGGATCGCCTCGGTCTTCGATCCGCTGGGCATCACCTACGAGGTCTTCGATGCCGGCACCGATCCGGCCGAGGTCATCTCCCGGATGTCGGATTATCTGACGGCCAACGAACCGGCTGCGATCATCGGTCTGGGCGATACCGTTGCCGCCTCGATCCGTCCGGCGATGGAGCAGAACGGAATTGCCGCCGGAGATATACCCGCCATCGGCTGGGGCAATTCCCTGGCCGCGGCCGAGGCGGTGCGCGACGGCTATCTCCTTGCCGCGGCCTGGCAGTTTCCCTCGGCGCAGGGCTTCATGCCGGTCGCGCTCCTCAGCCTCAGGGCCTCGGGCCAGCCGATCGGTTATGATATCATCACCCTGTCGCTCTATGATGCCGGCACGGTGCAGCCGATCCTGGACCACTATGCCGAATGAATCCCGGCCCCGGCCTCATCGCCGGGGCTGCACCGGACCGGATCCATGACCGCATTCCTCCGAAGGCCCCAGGCGGCCTCCCTCATCATCCTCATCCTGCTGCTTGCCGCCTTCGCGATCAGGGCGCCGATGTTCTTTTCCGAACGCAACATCAGCAACATGCTGGCCTTCATGCCCGAACTGGGGCTGATCGCGATCGCCATGTGCCTGCTGCTGACCGCGGGGGAATTCGACCTGTCGGTCGGCGCGGTCTTCGGATTCATACCCTGCGTGGTGATGATCCTGGTGCAGGGCGGGCACCTCCCCCTCGGCGCGGCGCTGGCGGCGGGCCTGCTGATCGCGCTGCTGATCGGCCTGATCAACGGGCTGATCGTGACCAAGGTCGGGATCTCGTCCTTTCTGGTCACACTTTCGATGCTGCTGATCGTGCGCGGCACCGCCCTCTATGTGACGCAGGGCTTTCCCCTCTCTTCCTGGAACGAGACGGGGGGGCTGGCATCGCTCCTTGCGGGGCAGTTCGATCTGGGCGGGCTGCGGCTTCATGCTTCGCTGATCTGGTTCCTGATCCTTGCGGCCATCGCCGCCTATGTCCTGAACCTTGCCAAGCTGGGATCCTGGATCGCTGCCATCGGATCGAACCGCGCCGCTGCGGTGGCGCGTGGGGTGCCGGCCGATGCGGTCAAGATCGGCCTGTTCATGGCGACATCGGCGATGGCCGGTTTCGCCGGCATGATCTCGGCCTTCCGCATCAACAATGCCAACCCGAATTCCGGGACCGGATACGAGCTGGAGGTCATCGCCATGGTCGTCGTCGGCGGCACCGCTCTGACCGGGGGCAGGGGCACGATCCTGGGCACCATCGTCGGCGTCATCATGCTGCGGGCCATCCGCAACGGCATCGTGATGATCGGGGTTCCGGCTCTGGCCTATTCCATCTTCGTCGGGGGGGATCATCCTGACCATGCTGGTCCTGCATGCGGGACTGCGGCGGATCGGGGGGCGCCTGTGATGAGGGAGGTCCTGCGCATCACCGGTCTGGCCAAGTCCTTCGGTTCGGTTGCGGCCCTGAAATCCGCCTCCTTCTCGGTGCATGAAGGGGAGGTCCTCGCCCTTCTGGGCGACAATGGCGCGGGCAAGTCCACGCTGATCAAGGTCGTCTCGGGCGTCCACCGTCCCGACCGGGGCGAGATCGTCGTCAATGGCGTGCCGGTCACCATCCGCAATGCGCGGGACGCCATGGCGGCCGGAATCGAGACGATCCATCAGGACACCTCTCTGGCCCCCGACCTGTCCATCGCCCGAAACCTCTTTCTCGGGCGCGAACCGGTCAGGATGGGCTGGCTCGGCCCCTTTGCGCCCATCGACCGCGCCATGCTGCGCGAGGCGACGGGCCGTCTGCTGCGCCGGGTCGGGATCACGCGGGCGCTGGATGCCGATGCTCCGGTCGCCACACTTTCGGGAGGCGAACGCCAGTCCATCGCCATCAGCCGCGCCATGCAGTTCGCGGCCCGGGTCATCATCCTGGACGAGCCCACCAACAATCTGGGCGTCGAGGAAACCCACGGCGTCCTGCGCTTCGTGCGAGAGATGAAGGCAGCAGGCCATGCGGTGATCCTTGTCACGCACAATATCCATCACGTCTTCCAGGTTGCGGATCGTGCGATCGTGATGCGCCGGGGTGAGGTGGTGGCCTCCGTCAGCCTGGGCGATGTGGACATCATGGATGTCGAGGGCCTCATCATGGGCGTCGATCTCAAGGCCACAGGAGCACTGTCGTGATCATGCTTTACGGCCGGTCCCTGTCCCGGGATGACATCGCCGCCCTGTCCGGTTCGCTGCAGGCCTTCGGCGGTGTGCGGCTGTTCACCCTGGGCGACGGGGTCGAACGCGGGGTGCGGATGCTAGAATTCCGCACCGGCAGCGGCCTGCGCTTCACCCTTGCCGTCGACCGCGCGCTGGACATCGCCGAGGTCGAACGTCGGGGGCGTCCCCTCGGCTGGCACTCCCCGACCGGTTTTCGCCATCCGGCCTATTTCGACTACGAAGGCGAGGATGGTCTGGGCCCTCTTCGCTCGTTCAGCGGCTTTCTTGTCACATGCGGGTTGGACCACATCCTCGGTTCGGGAGAGGTTTCTGCCCGAAGCTACAACTACCCCCGCCGGACCGTCGTCCGCCACGGTCTGCACGGGCGCGTGTCGAACATCCCTGCCCGCCTGACCGGCTATGGGGAACGCTGGGAGGGGGACCGCTGCATCCTCTGGGCCGAAGGGATCGTGGTCCAGGCGACCAATTTCGGCGAGAACCTGCATCTCTACCGCCGGATCGAGGCCGATCTCGGCGGCAACGAGATCCGCCTGAGCGACCGCGTCGTGAACGAAGGCTTCCTGACCACCCCCCACATGTTCTTCTACCATGTGAATATCGGGGCGCCCCTGCTTGAGGAGGGGGCCCGCTATGTGGCCCCGATCCGCGAGGTCGTCTGGGCCGGCCATGCAGGGGCGCGCTACCGGGCGCAGGGCGTGGGCTACCGGACGGCACCGCCCCCCATGAGGGATTTCGCGGAGCAGGTCTGGGAACACGACATGGCCGCCGACGGTCAGGGCAGGGTGCCTGTCGCCCTGCTGAATGACCGCCTGGGTCTGGGCCTCGAGGTGGTGACGCGGAAGGACCAGCTTCCCTGCTCCTATCAGTGGCAGAACTTCCAGGCCGGCAGCTATGCGCTGGGGATCGAGCCATCGACTCATCATGTCCTCGGCGACAAGGCTGCCCGCGAAAGGGGAGAGATGATCTGGCTCGGTGCCCGGGAATCCCGATCCTACGAGATCCGCTTCCAGGTGCTCGACGGGGAAGAGGCCCTCTCTCAGGCCGCGGCGCGGATCCGTGCCATCGTTCCCCAGCCTGACGACGACTATCCCGAGCCGTCAGGGCGCTTCGCGCCGCTCGATGGTCCGGGCCGACGATCCCCGCTTCCAGAGGAGGTCACATCATGACCAGCCTGCCTTCGTCCGTCGGCGGTGCGCGGGATATCCCCCAGCCGCCGCGTGACTACTCGCTGACCGGCGAATCCGCGCGGCGCGCCATCGAGATGGGTCTGGCCGCCGCCGAATGGTATCATACCGATGTTCCGCGCAAGGTGATGAAGGAGCTGATGCAGCGGCGGGACGGCCCTGCCATCCGCGACACGATCCTGTGGATTCTGCTGCATCTGGTCTTCGGCGGCATGGCCGCCTGGCTGTCCTGGAACGGCCATGTCTGGTGGTCGGTCCCGTTCTGGATCGCCTATGGCGTCCTCTACGGCTCGGCCTGCGATTCACGCTGGCACGAATGCGGCCATGGCACGGCCTTCCGCACGAGCTGGATGAACGATGTGGTGTATCACATCGCCAGCTTCCAGGTGATGCGCAATCCGGTCAACTGGCGCTGGAGCCATGCCCGCCACCACACCGATACCATCATCGTCGGCCGCGATGCAGAGATCGCATGGATGCATCCGATCCGGCTCGGACTGAAGGCGCTGGCCTTCATCGGGGTGGTGGACGCCTGGCAGTCCCTCAAGGTCCTCTGGCGCAATGCCCTTGGCCGGCTCTCCCCGGACGAGAAGGACTACATCCCCCCCTCCGAATGGCCCAGGGCCGTCTTCTGGGCGCGCGTCCACATGGCCATCTACGCCCTCACCGCACTGACGAGCCTGGGGCTGCTCCTGGCCGGGCAGGGCTGGCGATCGCTCATCCCCTTCATGCTCATCGGCCTGCCGCGCCTCTATGGCTGCTGGCACATGGTGATGACCGGCCTGCTCCAGCATGGCGGTCTGGCCGAGGATGTGCTCGATCACCGTCTGAATTCCCGGACCGTGTACATGAATCCGGTCAGCCGGTGGATCTACTGGAACATGAACTACCATGTGGAACATCACATGTTCCCCATGGTGCCCTATCACGCGCTGCCGCGGCTGCACGAGGTCATCAAGCATGACCTGCCCCGGCCCAACTCCTCGATCTGGGATGCCTATAGGGAGATGTTCCGGGCCGTCATGCGCCAGCGCCGGGAGCCCGGCTACTATCTGCGGCGCGAGCTGCCCCCCACCGCCAAGCCCTACCGGGAGCATCTTCACCAGTTCGTCCCCGACCGCAGCACGGTCTGACCGGACGCGATGCGGCGCCCCGGCCCGTGACGCGCCCGGGCCTGACCCCGCCGCCCCCCGGCGCGCGCCACGGGATGGCGCGGCGATGGCGCAGGCCGATGCGCTCTCGGCGCTCGGCAATCTCGGCTACGCCCCCGGCGAGGCGGTGCAGGCCGTGGCGCAGGCCCTGCAGGCCGATCCCGATCTCGACACGCCGGGTCTGATCCGCGCCGCCCTGCGGCTTCTGGCGCCGAAGGGGTGAGGGGCCGTCAGGCAGGCTCGGACAGCACGGGCCCGGATGGCGGCTGCCCCTTTCGGAACGCATCGTGAACGGATAGAGTGCCGCCATGGCCCATCCGCTCCTGTCCCCCGCTCCCCCTGCCCGAGGATGCCGACAAGGCCCTCCGGCCCCAGACGCTGTCCGAATTCATCGGCCAGCAGGAGGCGCGGGCCAATCTGCGCGTCTTCATCGAATCGGCCCGGATGCGGGGCGAGGCGATGGACCACACCCTGTTCTACGGCCCCCCGGGCCTCGGCAAGACGACGCTTGCCCAGATCATGGCGCGCGAGCTGGGCGTGGGCTTCCGCATGACCTCGGGGCCGGTGCTGGCCAAGCCGGGCGATCTGGCCGCGATCCTGACGAATCTGGAGGCGCGCGACGTCCTCTTCATCGACGAGATCCACCGCCTGAGCCCCGTGGTCGAGGAGGTGCTCTATCCCGCGCTCGAGGATTTCCAGCTCGATCTGGTGATCGGCGAGGGGCCGGCGGCGCGGACCGTGCGGATCGAGCTCCAGCCCTTCACCCTGGTCGGGGCGACGACCCGGCTCGGGCTGCTGACCACGCCCCTGCGCGACCGCTTCGGCATTCCCACGCGGCTCGAATTCTACAGCGTGGACGAGCTTTACGAGATCGTCCTGCGCAATGCCCGGTTGCTCGGCATCCCGGCCGATCCCGACGGCGCGCGCGAGATCGCGCGCCGCGCGCGGGGCACGCCGCGGATTGCCGGGCGGCTGCTGCGCCGGGTGGTGGATTTCGCCCTGGTCGAGGGGGAGGGGCGCGTGACCCGGGCGATCGCCGATGGCGCGCTCGACCGGCTGGGCGTGGACGATCTGGGGCTCGACAGTGCCGACAGGCGCTATCTGCGGCTCATCGCCGAAAGCTATCTCGGCGGTCCGGTGGGGGTGGAGACGCTCTCGGCCGCGCTGTCGGAGGCGCGCGACGCCATCGAGGAGGTGATCGAGCCCTATCTTCTCCAGCAGGGCCTGATCCAGCGCACGCCGCGCGGGCGGATGCTGACGCCCGCGGCGTTCCGGCATCTGGGCCTCGAGATGCCGAAGGGGCAGGGGGATCTGTTCGGCTGAGGCGGCCTGTGCCCTTGACGCTGGCCGTCGGCATGGCAAGCCTGCCGCCCATGCATCGCCTGGCCGTCCGCATCTATTACGAGGACACCGATCTCGCCGGCGTCGTCTATCATGCCAACTATCTGCGCTTCATCGAACGGGCCCGCACCGAATGGGCACGCGAGCGCGGGCTGGACCAGACCCGCCTGCGCGAGGCGGAGGGGATCGTGCTGGCCGTCCGCCGGATCGAGGCCGACTATCTCGCCCCCGCCCGGTTCGACGACCTGCTCGAGGTGACGACCCGCCCGGTCGAGGGGACGGGCGCGCGCCTCCTGCTGCATCAGGAGGTGCGGCGGGATGGGGCCCTCCTGTTTGCGGCGCGCGTGACGGTGGTGGCGATGGATCTAGCGGGGCGGCCGCGGCGTCTGCCCGCCGCGATCCGGGGCATGCTGGCCTGAGGCGGCGATCACTTCTGCGTGGGTATGCAGGCCCGGTTGCGCCATTCCGGGAGCAAGGGCCCTGAAAGCCTTGCGGGACGGGCCTGCAAGGGCTTCGCCGCCCGCCTGCCACAGTCCGGCACAATCCTGCCGGGGTGATTGGCTGAAGCCACGCCTTGCGGTATCCCCGGCCGGAGCGCGCCCCCGAGAGGCGCGGGGCATTGCGGCAGATCACGGCGGCAGATCACGGGCATCACGCATGGAACAGGCGACCGACTACACGATGTGGGGGCTGTTCGCCCATGCCACGCTGGTGGTGAAGGGCATCATGGTGATGCTGGTGCTGGCTTCGGTCTGGTGCTGGGGCGTGATCATCGACAAGCTGATCCAGTATCGCCGTGCCCGGCGCGAGGCAGCGGTCTTCGACCGGGCCTTCTGGTCCGGCGAACCGCTCGACGATCTCTTCGATCAGATCGGCCCCGATCCGAAGGGGCAGAGCCAGCGCATCTTCGCCGCCGGCATGATCGAATGGCGCCGCTCGCATCGCGATGACGGGGGCCTCATCCCCGGCGCCACGAGCCGCATCGACCGGGCCATGGACGTGGCCATCGCGCGCGAGGCGGAGAGCCTCCAGAAGGGTCTCGGCGTTCTGGCCACGGTGGGGTCCACGGCGCCCTTCATCGGCCTGTTCGGCACGGTCTGGGGCATCATGGTCAGCTTCATCGGCATCGCGCAGGAGCAGAACACCAATCTGGCTGTCGTCGCCCCCGGCAGAGGCCGAGCCGGCCCCGGAGGCGAGCGAGCCCGTCGCCCCCGAGCCCGAGGCCGAGCCTGAAACCGTGGTCGAGCCCGAGCCGCCTGCCGCGCCGCCGGAGGCTGCGCCGCAGATCGTGACCGAGGCCGAACAGCCCTCGGGCGCGGTGGAGACGGCGCTGCGTCCTGCGGTGCGGCCGTCGCGGCCTGCATCGGCTCGCCCGGCCGAGGCTTCTGCGGCAGAACCCCGAACCGCCCCGCAGGAGACAGAGGACAGTGCGCCCCGGTCCTCGCCGGCGTCGGACGGGGTGGAGGATGCCCTGGCGGCCGCTCTGGCCGGAACAGCCGAGCCCGCCTCGGCACGCGAACCCTCCGCGTCCGCGGCGGCGGCCGATCCGGGGCCGCCCCTGACCGGGGCCGAACGCGATGCCTTCCGCATTGCCGTGCAGTCCTGCTGGGTCGTCGATCCCGGCTCTCAGGCCGGGCGCACCACCGTGACCGTGGTCTTCGAGCTGGGCCGCGATGCCCGCGTGCAGGGCGATGTGCGGCTGCTCAGCCACAATGCCGAAAGCCAGGCGGCGGCCGACAGTGCCTTTGCGGCTGCACGCCGCGCGATCCTGCGCTGCCAGGGCGAAGGCTTTCCCCTGCCGCCGGAGAAATACGAGCAGTGGCGCCTTGTCGAGATGACCTTCAATCCCACCCTGATGACCATCCAGTGATGCTGTCGATGCCGACATCCGCCCTTGCCTTCGAGAGGTTTCCATGCGTCTGACCCGCCGCCATGCCGCTTTCGGTCTTGCCGCCGCGATGGTGGGGCCTGCGCTGCCCCTGCGCGCTCAGACCGGGCCGCTGCGCATCGACATCACCCAGGGGGTGATCGAGCCCATTCCCTTCGCCATTCGCCCCCTTCCACGCCCGAGACGGGCGGGGCGGCGGCGCTGGCCGCGCAGATCGAGGCGCTGATCGCCGCCGATCTCACCGGCACGGGCCTCTTCCGCGAGATTCCGCGCTCGGCCTTCATCTCGGTGCCGGCGAGCTTTGCCGAAGCCCCGCGCTATGCCGACTGGCGGGCGATCAATGCCCAGGCCCTCGTGACCGGGGCGGTGGCGGCGCAGGGCGGGCAGCTTGTCGTCAAGTTCCGTCTTCATGATGTCTTCTCGGGCGGCGAGCTGGGCGAGGGGCTCCAGTTCGCCGGCACCGAAGCGGGCTGGCGGCGCATGGCGCACAAGGTGGCCGATGCCGTCTATTCCCGCATCACCGGCGAGGGTGGCTATTTCGACAGCCGGGTGGTGTTCGTCTCCCAGTCGGGGCCCAAGGACGCGCGCAGCCAGCGCCTTGCCGTGATGGATTATGACGGCGCCAATGTGCAGTTCCTGACCGAATCGGGCAGCATCCTGTTCGCGCCCCGCTTCTCGCCGCGCGGCGACCGCGTCATCTACACGAGCTACGAGGGCGGGGCGCCGGCGATCTGGCTTCTCGACGTGGCCAGCGTCAGCCGCGCCCGCGTGCCGACCGCGCCGGGCGAGATGACCTTCTCTCCGCGCTTCTCGCCGGATGGGGGGCGTGTGGTCTATTCCGTCGCCAATGGCGGGAATACCGACATCTACATGACGGATCTGGCCTCCGGGGCGATGTCGCGCCTGACCGAGACGCCCTCGATCGAGACGGCGCCCTCCTTCTCGCCCGATGGGTCGCGCATCGTGTTCGAAAGCGACCGCTCGGGCACCCAGCAGCTCTATGTGATGCCCGCCGGCGGGGGAGAGGCGACGCGCATCAGCTTTGGCGAGGGGCGCTACGGCACGCCGGTCTGGTCGCCGCGCGGGGATCTCATTGCCTTTACCAAGCAGCATGCGGGCCGTTTCCACATCGGCGTCATGCGGACCGATGGTTCGGAGGAGAGGCTGCTCACGGCTTCCTTCCTCGATGAGGGGCCGACCTGGGCGCCCAATGGCCGGGTGCTGATGTTCACGCGCGAGACGCAGGGTGAGCAGGGGGCGCCGTCGCTCTATACCGTGGATGTGTCGGGCCGGAATCTCCGGCAGGTGCCCGGGATCGGGATGGCGTCGGATCCGTCCTGGGGGCCATTGCTGCCGTGACCGGTTGCGCTGGCCAGCCGTGCCAGAGGTGATAAGGTAAGGGACAAGAGGGATCGACCGATGACGAGATGGATGCTGGTGGCGGTGCTGGGGATGGCGGTGGGCCTCGGGGCCTGCACGCGCCCGGACCGGTTCGGGGCCGGGGGCGCCGGCGGGATGGGCGGCGCCGGCGGCATGGCGGGCCTGCCCGGCGCGGGCGTTCCCGGCGTGGGCACGGGCAGCCTCGGCGGTGCGGGGGATCCCGCCTCGCCGGCCTATTTCCAGCAGACGGTGGGCGATCGCGTCTTCTTTGCCGTGGACCAGTCCACCCTCAGCCCGCAGGCCATCCAGACCCTTCAGGGTCAGGCGCGCTGGCTTCTGGCGAATCCCTCCTACATGATCGTCATCGAAGGCCATGCCGACGAACAGGGCACGCGCGAATACAACGTCGCCCTCGGGGCGCGGCGCGCCAATGCGGTGCGCGAATATCTCATCTCCCAGGGTGTGCCGGGCAACCGCATGCGCACCATCTCCTACGGAAAGGAGCGGCCGGTGGCCCTCTGCTCGGACGAAAGCTGCTATTCGCAGAACCGCCGGGCGGTGACGGTCATCGCGGCCGCGGGCGTCTGATGCGTCGCGCTGCGCGCCGGCTTGCCGCGCTGCTCTGGCTGGCCCCGGCGGCGGTGCTGGCCCAGGCCGATCCGGCCACCATCGCCGGGATCCGCGCGGATATCGCCGCCCTGCGGGCCGAGATCGACTCCCTCCGCGGGCTCGCTCAGGAAGGGGGCACGGGGGGGCTCGCGCTCGGGGGGGCGAGCGGCCTCGAACGGCTTGCCGCCGTGGAAGCCGCCCTCAATGCCCTCACCGCCAAGGCCGAGGAGCTGGAGTTCCGCATCAACCGCATCACCACCGACGGCACGAACCGTCTGGGCGATCTCGAATTCCGCCTCTGCGAGATCGAGCCGGGCTGCGATGTCGGGGCGCTGGGCTCCACGCCGCCGCTGGGCGGGGTGGACAGCGCCGCGGTCGTGCCCCTGCCCGAACCCTCCCAACCCCCTGCGTCTCCCGCGGGGACCGGCCCGGACCTGGCCGCCAACGAACAGGCCGATTTCGAGCGGGCGTCGGAGGCGCTCGCTCAAGGTGACTTTCGCGGCGCCGCTGACGGCTTTGCGACCTTTGTCGAGACCTATCCGGGCAGCCCCCTGACGGCGCGCGCCCTTGTCGGGCGGGGCGAAGCCCTGGATGCCCTGGGCGAGACGGCGGATGCCGCCCGGGCCTATCTCGATGCCTTCTCGGCCGAACCCGCGGGGATCGTGGCCCCCGATGCCCTGCTCGGGCTCGGGCGCAATCTCGGGCGGTTGGGGCAGATCGCCGATGCCTGCACGACCTTGCGCGAGATCGATCTGCGCTTTCCCGCCTCGCCCGTCACGCTCGAGGCGCAGGCGGAAAGACGGGCGCTCAACTGTCCCTGAGCCCCGAAGGGGCGGTGGCGGTGGCGCTGGCGGCCCTGCCGCCGGGCGAGGCCGCCCTTGTCGCCGTCTCGGGCGGGGGCGACAGCATGGCCCTTCTGCATGCGACGGCCATCGCTGCGCAGGGGCGCCCGGTTCTTGCGGCGACGGTCGATCACGGCCTGCGCCCCGAGGCCGCCGCCGAGGCCGCGCTCGTGGCCCGGCACTGCGCCGCGCTGGGCATTCCCCATGCGGTGCTGCACTGGAGGGCACCCTCGCGCGGCAATCTCCAGGCTGCCGCGCGCGAAGGCCGCCGCCGCCTGCTGGCGGAGCATGCAAAGGCACAGGGGGCCTCTCTGGTCCTGCTGGGGCATACGGCCGACGATCAGGCCGAGACGGTGCTGATGCGTCTGGCCCGGGGCTCTGGTGTGGATGGGCTGGCGGGGATGCCCGCCGCCTTCCGGGCGCTGGATCTGGGCTGGATGCGCCCCTTTCTCGGCCTCCCGCGCGAAGCCTTGCGCCTGTGGCTGCGTGAACGGGCCATCGACTGGGTCGAGGATCCGTCCAATGCCGATCTCCGCTTCGCCCGCGCCAGAGCCCGCGCGATGATGGAACCGCTCGCCACGCTGGGTCTGACGCGGGATCGTCTGCTGCGCATGGCCGGGCATATGGCCGCGGCGGAACGCACGCTGTGGGCCGCCGCGCTGCGCGAGGCGGAAGGCACCGTGCAGGAGGAGGCGGGCGGGACGCTCCGGCTCGATGCGGCGCTGCTCGAGAGGATCGGGGTCGAGGATACGGCGGCGCGCCTGCTGGCTGCAGCGCTGATGTGGGTGGGCGGTCGGGATCACCGGCCGCGCTGGGATGCGCTCATGCGGCTGGCAGGGCGGCTCCGGACGGGGCGGGGGGCGACGCTGGCCGGCTGCCTGATCCGCCGGGAAGGCGCCGCGCTGCTCATCCTGCGCGAGACGCGCAACAGGGCCGCCCCGCCTGCCCAGGGTTTCGCGGCCTTTCTTGCGGCGCAGGCAGAGCCGCCGTCGCTCTCGCAGGGCGCTGTCTGCGGGTCCGGGTCGGCGGGATGATCGCGGGGTCCCCTGCGGTGTTCCCTGCGGGTTCTTCTGCGGTGTTAACGGGATCTTAACCTGTTTGTGGCAGGGTGATTCGCAGGGGCCGTTCATCCGGCCGGTCGCCCCGCGGGGGGCGGCCGGGGGGGCGGCTCTGGCGGGCCTGGTCTTGGGTCCGTCTGCTCTTTGGTTCGGGTCCTGCGGCGGTCTGTCTGCGGGCATCGGGCGGCCTGGGGTCTGTCTGCGGTCTTTGCTGCGGGGGGGCTTGCGGGCGGTCTGGGGATCCGGCCGGGCCACTCCCCCGGGGTGCTGTCGCGGCACCGAAGGAGCGATAGGGCCTCCGTTCCGGCCCACCGTCCCGGCGGCCCCCCGCACAGGCCGCCGTCATGGCCGCCGTCATGGCCGCCATGGCCGTCATGGCTGCCGTCGCGGCTGTTCCGGTCCTGCTGGCGGGCAAGGCAGCGCGGGGCAAGTGCCTCTGTCTGCCTGTTCGCCCGGCATGAGGCGCTTTCGCATTGAACCTGCCGCGCGCGCCCTTATCTTCGCTTCAGGCAGCGCGGGCGGCCGGTCGCCCGCACAGAGGAGAGTCCGCCTTTGGGCAACGCGCGCAATATCGCCTTCTGGGTCGTCCTGTTCCTGCTGGTTCTGGCCTTGTTCAACCTGTTCTCGGGCGGTCAGTCCACGATGGCCTCGAATTCGCGGTCCTATTCGGATTTCGTGGCTTCGGTGAATGCCGGTCAGGTGGTTCAGGCCACCATCGACGGCGAGGAGGTGCGCTATCGCCAGTCCGACGGGCGTGACTATGTGACCATCCTGCCGCCCGATGCCCAGGTGACGGATCTGCTGCTGGAGCGCGGGGTTCCGGTGTCCGCCCGCTCGCAGCAGCAGTCGGGCTTCACGGCCTTCATCCTGTCGCTTCTGCCCTTCCTGCTGCTGATCGGGGTCTGGATCTATTTCATGAACCGGATGCAGGGGGGCGGGCGCGGCGGCGCGATGGGCTTTGGCAAGAGTCGGGCGAAACTCCTGACCGAGAAGCATGGCCGCGTCACCTTCGACGATGTGGCCGGCATCGACGAGGCCAAGGAGGAGCTCGAGGAGATTGTCGAGTTCCTGCGCAATCCGCAGAAGTTCTCGCGTCTGGGCGGCAAGATCCCGAAGGGGGCTTTGCTGGTCGGTCCGCCGGGCACCGGCAAGACGCTGCTGGCCCGCGCCATCGCGGGAGAGGCGGGGGTCCCCTTCTTCACCATCTCGGGTTCGGACTTCGTCGAGATGTTCGTGGGCGTGGGTGCCAGCCGCGTGCGCGACATGTTCGAACAGGCCAAGAAGAACGCCCCCTGCATCGTCTTCATCGACGAGATCGACGCCGTCGGGCGGTCCCGCGGGATCGGCTATGGCGGGGGCAATGACGAACGCGAACAGACGCTGAACCAGCTCCTGGTGGAGATGGACGGGTTCGAGGCCAATGAGGGCGTCATCATCATTGCCGCGACGAACCGCCCCGACGTGCTGGATCCGGCGCTGCTGCGGCCCGGCCGCTTCGACCGGCAGGTGCAGGTGCCCAACCCCGACATCAAGGGGCGCGAGAAGATCCTGGGCGTTCATGCGCGCAAGGTGCCGCTTGGCCCGGATGTGGATCTGCGCATCATCGCCCGCGGCACCCCCGGTTTTTCGGGGGCCGATCTGGCCAATCTGGTCAACGAGGCGGCGCTGATGGCGGCGCGGGTGGGCCGGCGCTTCGTGACGATGATGGATTTCGAATCGGCCAAGGACAAGGTCATGATGGGGGCCGAACGGCGCTCCATGGTGATGTCCGAGGAGGAGAAGCGTCTGACCGCCTATCACGAGGCGGGCCATGCGATCGTGGGGCTGAACGTGCCTCAGCATGACCCGATCCACAAGGCCACGATCATTCCCCGGGGCCGCGCTCTGGGTCTGGTGCTGAGCCTGCCCGAACGTGATCAGCTCTCGGTCACCTATACCAAGTACAAGTCCAAGATTGCGATGGCGATGGGCGGGCGCGTGGCCGAGGAGCTGGTCTTCGGTCCCGAGCAGGTGACATCAGGCGCCACGAGCGACATCCAGCAGGCGACCCGGATCGCCCGGGCAATGGTGACCCAGTTCGGCATGTCCGAGAAGCTGGGCTTCGTGGATTATGCGAACGAACAGCAGAGCTTCCTCGGATCCTGGCAGGGCACCGTCAACCATTCGGCCGAGACGCAGAAGCTGATCGATGCCGAGGTGAAGCGCCTCATCGACGAGGGCTATCAGACCGCCAAGCGCATCCTGACCGAGAAGCGCGAGGAGCTGGATCGCCTCGCCAGGGGGCTGCTGGAATACGAGACCCTCACCGGATCCGAGATCACGCGCGTCATTGCGGGCGAGCTGCTCGATCGGGGCGAGGATCTGTCGCCTCCCTCGGGGGGAACATCGATCACCGCGATCCCCAAGACGCCGCGCCCGCGCCGCTCGCGCGAGGACATGGAGCCCGAGCCGACGGCCTGACCTTGAGGGGGCTCCCCCGCTGCCCGAGGCTGCGCCTCCCACTCCGCCCCGGGAGCGGTGGGCGCCGCAGATGGCCGGGCTGTCCGCGCCGCTCAGCGGCGCGGGCGGATGGCGGGGCCGAGGAGCAGCGACATCCGAGGGACAGAAGAAGCCATGCCCGCCCTCATCGAGAGCCCCCATCGCGGCCGCATCGTCTGGCTGGGCCGTGTCGTCCGGCCCGTGGGCGATGATCTGATCATCCATGGCGAGGCCGTGGCCGAGATGCCGCTGACCTTCGCCGGCTTTGCAGGCGAGGTGCATTCCGGCGAGACGCGGCCCGCCTGTGCCCGGGTCCGGGACCTGCATCCGCGCGGCACGACGATCCGCAATGTCCGGCAGCTTTCGCTCGTCTCGGCAGAAGAGATGGCGGCGGTGGCCGCGGCGCTTGGGCTGGAGGAGATGGACTATGCCTGGCTCGGCGCCTCGGTCGTCGTCTCGGGCCTTCCCGATTTCACGCATCTGCCCCCCTCTTCGCGGCTTCAGGCCGAGGATGGCTGCACGCTGGTCGTGGACATGGAGAATCTTCCCTGTCAGGAGCCGGCCCGGACCATCGAGGCGGCCCGTCCCGGCCATGGCCGGGCCTTCCGGGAGGCCGCGAAAGGCCGGCGTGGGGTCACGGCTTGGGTGGAACGCGAAGGCGTCCTGCGGGTCGGCAGCCCGTTGCGCCTGTTCGTCCCGGCACAGCGGGGCTGGCGACCGGATTCCATCTGATCCGCTCTGTTCCGATCGGCGTCCCGCGTTTCATGGCAGAGGCCGGAATGCGGCTGAAACCTGTCGCAATCGCCGTTCCGGCCGGTTTCGCTCTCCGCTAGGCAGGGCGCGACGCGGAGGGGACGCATGAAGACCGATATCGAGATCGCACGCGAAGCCAAGAAGAAGCCGATCCAGGAGATCGGGGCCCGTCTGGGCATCCCGGCGGAACATCTGCTGCCCTATGGCCATGACAAGGCGAAGGTCAGTCAGGACTTCATCGCCTCGCTCGAGGGGCGGCCGGATGGCAAGCTGATCCTTGTGACGGCCATCAACCCGACGCCTGCGGGCGAGGGGAAGACGACCACGACCGTGGGTCTGGGCGATGGTCTGAACCGGATCGGCAAGAAGGCGATCGTCTGCATCCGCGAAGCCTCTCTGGGCCCCAATTTCGGGATGAAGGGCGGGGCTGCCGGGGGCGGCATGGCGCAAGTCGTGCCGATGGAGGACATGAACCTCCATTTCACCGGCGATTTTCATGCCATCACGGCGGCACACAACCTGCTGGCCGCCATGATCGACAACCACATCTACTGGGGCAACGAACTGGGCATCGATGTCCGCCGGATCGCCTGGCGCCGGGTGATGGACATGAACGACCGCGCGCTGCGCGATATCGTCGTGGGGCTGGGCGGCGTGGCGAACGGGTTTGCCCGTCAGACCGGCTTCGACATCACCGTCGCTTCGGAGGTGATGGCGATCCTCTGCCTGGCCACGGATCTCAAGGATCTGCAGAAGCGTCTGGGCGACATCGTGGTGGCCTATCGCCGCGACAAGAGCCCCGTCTATTGCCGTGACCTCAAGGCCGATGGGGCGATGACGGTGCTGCTCAAGGATGCGATGCAGCCGAATCTCGTGCAGACGCTGGAGAACAACCCGGCCTTCGTCCATGGCGGCCCCTTCGCCAACATCGCGCATGGCTGCAACAGCGTCATCGCGACGAAGACTGCGCTGAAGCTGGGCGAATATGTCGTGACCGAGGCCGGCTTCGGCGCCGATCTCGGGGCCGAGAAGTTCTTCGACATCAAGTGCCGCAAGGCAGGGTTGAAGCCTGCCGCGGCGGTGATCGTTGCCACCGTCCGCGCGATGAAGATGAACGGCGGCGTGGCGAAGGCGGATCTCGGCACCGAGAATGTGGAGGCCGTGAAGAAGGGCTGCCCCAATCTCGGCCGCCACATCGCCAACACGAAGGGCTTCGGCGTGCCGGTGGTGGTGGCGATCAACCATTTTGCCACCGATACCGAGGCCGAGATCCAGGCCGTGAAGGACTATGTCGCCCAGCAGGGCGCCGAGGCCGTGCTGTGCCGCCACTGGGCCGAGGGCTCTGCGGGGATCGAGGAGCTGGCGCGCAAGGTCGTGCAGATCGCCGAAGGCGGGGCGGCAAATTTCGCGCCGCTCTATCCTGACGAGATGCCGCTGTTCCAGAAGATCGAGACCATTGCCAAGCGCATCTATCACGCGGACGAGGTGATCGCGGACAAGGCGATCCGCGATCAGCTCCGCGCATGGGAGGCCGCAGGATACGGGCATTTCCCGATCTGCATGGCCAAGACGCAGTATTCGTTCAGCACCGACCCCAACCTGCGCGGCGCGCCGACCGGCCACACGGTTCCCATCCGCGAGGTGCGGCTGAGCGCCGGTGCCGGCTTCATCGTCGTGATCTGCGGCGAGATCATGACCATGCCGGGCCTGCCCAAGATCCCCTCGGCCGAGGTCATCCGCCTCGATGAGGCTGGCCGGATCGAGGGGCTGTTCTGATTGACCTTCCGTGCCATGCCGCTCAATCAGGCGTGGCACGGCAAGGAGGGCAGGCAATGAAGCGACCGGCGGACTGCAAGACGATGGCCGACATCCGGGCCGAGATCGACCGGGTGGACCGGGAGCTGGTCCGGCTTCTTGCGGAGCGGACCGGCTATATCGACCGCGCTGCCGAGATCAAGGGACCGCTCCAGATGCCTGCGCGCATTGCCTCGCGGGTGGAGGAGGTGGTTGCCAATGTCCGGCGCGAGGCGGTCGCTCAGGGCCTGCCCCCTGACCTGATCGAGAAACTGTGGCGGCGCCTGATCGACTGGTCGATCGCGCGCGAGGAAGGGGTTCTGGGCCCCGAATGGGAGGACCATCCATGAGCGGCGAGACCGTGGCACCGGAAACCATGGCCCGGGTGATCGACGGCAAGGCCTTTGCAGGACGTCTGCGCAGCCGGATCGCGGCAGAGGTTGCCGCACTGAAGGCCCGCGGGATCACGCCGGGGCTGGCGGTGGTGCTCGTGGGACAGGATCCGGCCAGCCAGGTCTATGTCGCATCCAAGCACCGGCAATGCATCGAGGCCGGCATGGCCAGCTTCGAACATCGCCTGCCGGAGGCGACATCGGAAGAGGAACTGCTGGCCCTGATCCGGCAGCTCAATGCGGATCCGGCGGTGCATGGGATCCTCGTGCAGTTGCCTCTGCCGCGGCATCTGAACAGCGATCTCGTCATCAACAGCATCGACCCGGCCAAGGATGTGGACGGGTTCCACATCTCGAATGTCGGGCTTCTGGGGACGGGGCAGAAGGCGATGGTGCCCTGCACCCCTCTGGGTTGCCTGCTGCTGCTGCGCGACCTGCATGGCGATCTGTCCGGCAAGGATGCCGTGGTCATCGGTCGCAGCAACATCGTCGGCAAGCCGATGGCCCAGCTTCTGCTGGCCGAGAACTGCACCGTGACGATCGCCCATAGCCGCACGCGCGACCTGCCCGCCGTCCTGCGCCGGGCCGAGATCGTGGTGGCCGCGGTGGGCCGCCCGCGCATGGTGCAGGGCGACTGGATCCGCCCCGGTGCGACCGTCATCGATGTGGGGATCAATCGCATCCCCGGCGAGGGGGGGCGTGATCGCCTTGTGGGCGATGTGGACTATGATAGCGCCCGCCGGGTGGCCGGCGCCATCACCCCGGTTCCGGGCGGCGTCGGGCCGATGACCATCGCCTGCCTGCTCGCCAATACGGTGACGGCCTGCTGCCGCGCCAACGGCCTGCCCGAGCCCGAGGGGCTGACCGCCTGAGCCGTCAGAGCCATCAGGCGGCGACGGGGGCGAGCGCGTCCAGGCGGGCGTAGCTCGCCTCCATGCCGTCGGCCATGCCGCTCGCCACCATCGCGTCCATCGCCTCGGGCGTGGCCACCTCCATGACGAGGGTCAGCAGCGTGCCGCCGCCCTCGGGCGCGAAGGTGGTGGTGACGCGGTTGTCCGGCGTGGGGTCGGGCAGGAACATCCGCTCGACATGCACGATCCGGCCGGGGCGGCCGTCCTGCGGCGGCTCCACGACCTCATAGGTGCCGGTCGCGTGGAAGCGGGCGCTGCCGTCCACCGCCTCCCAGTCCCAGCGGAAACGCCCTCCGGGCCGGGCATCGTTGTCACAGGCCGACATGCGCCAGCCCTCCGGGCCGAAGCACCAGCGACGGATCAGCTCGGGATCGACATGGGCGGCAAAGACCCGCTCGGGCGGGGCATTGAAGCGCCGCGTGATGGTCAGTCTGGTGGGCGCGCTGCGTTCGACATGGGTGGTCATGCGGGGTCTCCGGTGTGGGGGGGATCATCGTTCTTGGCCAGAAGGGCATCGAGGCGGGCATAGTTGGCCTCCATCGCGTCGCGCAGGCCCGCGAGATAGGCGTCGAGCGGGGCCAGCCCTTCGGGCCGCAGACGGCAGGGCCGCCGCGTTCCTTCGCGGCGCCGTTCGATCAGCCCGGCCCGTTCCAACACCTTGAGATGATGGGAGATGGCAGGCTGGGTCAGCGCGAAGGGCGCCGCAAGGTCCATGACCGTCGCCTCGCCCCGGGAGAGCCGGGCGAGGATCGCGCGGCGGGTGGGGTCGGCAAGGGCGAGAAGGCTGTGATCGAGGGAGGACATGACATGAATATTAAATAAAGATTTATATAAGTAAACATCTATATTGTCGTGTCGCCGATGGCCGACCGGCCTCTCCCGTCAGCCCCGCCGGGCGGCGGCGCGACGCGGAGGAAGCGGACAGGGCAGGGCGCTGCGGCCGGTCAGGATGGCAAGGGCCTGATTTTCCATCAGGGAACGCAGGGCGGGATCGCGGGCGTCGAGGCCGCCGGTATAAGCTCCGAAGGCCGGCAGGATCAGGCGGCGTTGGTCGAGCAGGAAACAGGGCCTCCGTTCCCCCATCCCCGGCAGGCCGAACCGGGGGTGGTAGTGACCCGATACCTCGCCCGGATCGGCGTCCGGCTGGGCTTCGTGGCGAAAGGTCAGTCCCTCTGCCCGGAACTCCGGCACCGTCTCGCCGCCATGGCCGGCGGGGCCCGGATCGTGGTTGCCCGCGACCCAGATCCAGCGCCGCCCCTGCATCAGCAGGGCGAGGCGGTCGCGGTCCTCCTGCGCCATCGCCTCGCCCGCGGCCAGGTCGTCGAAACTGTCGCCCAGGGCGACGACCACGCGGGGCTTGGCCACGGCGATGACCTCGGCCAGGCGGTCCAGCGTGGCGCGCGTCTCGTAGGGGGGCCAGAGCAGGCCCCAGCGGCGGGCCGCCCGTTCGGCCTTGCCCAGATGCAGGTCGGCCACACAGAGCAGATCGGCCGAAGGCACGAGCAGGGCACCCGATGCGAGTGCGAGCCCATGCGTGCCGTTCAGCACGAAGGAAAAGCTGGTTCGAGTCATCCGCCCTTGGTCGCCCGGCGACGGGGCGGGCGCAAGGGGCTCAGGTCAGATCCGCAAGACCGGCCTCCTCCAGAAGCCGTGCGGCGGCAGCTTCGGCCAGCCGTTCCCGACCGCGTCCCTCGACGGGCACGCGCCCGCGCTCGAGCAGGAGCGGCGCGGCAAGGGGGGGCACGCGGTCCAGCCGGACATGGTCCACGCGCCCCTGCACGCGGGCCAGCATGTCCTCGATCCGGCCGAAATCCACGAGCCCGCGCAACGCTTCTTCACGCGCAACACGCAGAAGCAGATGGCCAGGGTCGTAGCGGCGCAGCGTGTCATAGAGGATGTCGGACGAGACGGTTGTCTGCCGTCCCGTGCGCCGCTGGCCAGGCAGGTTGCGATCGATCAGGCCGGCAATGGTGGCGATACCCCGAAAGGTGCGCTTCATCAGGGCGTTGCCCTCCAGCCAGGCGGAGAATCCCTCGCGCAGCTCCTCGGGGTCGAGCAGCGCCGCAGGCGCCTCGATCGGCTGGAGACTCCAGATGAGAAGGGCATGATCTGCGGCGACAAAGCCCAGGGGATCGAGCCCTGCGGCCTCCATGCGCCGGGTGAGCAGCAGCCCCAGCGTCTGATGGGCATTCCGTCCGGCAAAGCCCCAGAAGGCGGCATGCCACCGGCCTTGGGCGGGAAAACTCTCCACCAGGAGACGGTCCCCACGCGGCAGGCGGGACAGGTGGCCCTGAAGACGAAGCCAGTCGGCGGTATGGGGGGGCAGGCGATCCCAGGCTGCCGTGTCCCCGATCAGCGACAGGATGCGCCGTGCCAGACCGGCCGAGGTCGCGAACGACCCGCCTCCGAAGGAGGCGATGCGCGGTTCGCGGTTGCGGCAGCGTGTCACCTCGACCGTCATCTCCCGCAGGGATTCGAAGCGGACGACCTGTCCGCCGATGAGGAAGGTGTCGCCGGGGCTGAGGGTCGAGGCGAAGGTTTCCTCGATCTGTCCGAGCGATGTCTGCGACCCCTTCACCCGCACGGCAAGCGAGGGGCGATCCTCGATGGTGCCGAGATTCAGGCGGATGCGCCGTGCCGCGCGCGGGTCGCGAAGCTGCCAGCGCCCATCGCGCAGCATCAGCCGCCGCCAGCGGTCATAGGCGCGCAGAGCATAGCCGCCCGTGGCGCAGAAATCGAGACAGGCATCGAAATCGGCGCGGGACAGCGCGGGCATAGGGTCCGGTGCTGCGCACCTCCTCATACAGGGCATCAGCCGCAAAGGGGCCTTCACAGGCCCGCAGCAGGATATGCTGGCAGAGCACATCGAGCGGCCGGGACCTCGCGGTGACCCGTCGAGCTCCCCCGCCTGGGCTGCCTCGATGGCGCAGACGCATTCCAACACCTCGAAGCGGTTGGCGGGGATCAGGATGGCCCGGGGGCGTGCGCCTGCGCGATGATTGGCCCGGCCCATGCGCTGGACAAGGCGCTTGATCTGTTTCGGTGCGCCCATCTGGATCACGAGATCCACCGCACCCCAGTCCAGACCCATGTCGAGCGTCCCGGTGCAGACGACGGCACGCAGGCGCCCCTGCCGCATGGCGCCCTCGACGCCCTCGCGCACCTCACGCGAGAGGGACGCATGATGGATGGCGATGGGAAGGGCGTCCTCATTGGCCATCCACAGATGATGGAAGAAGAGTTCGGCCTGCGCCCGGGTGTTGTGGAAGATCAGGGTGCAGCGATGGCGGCGGATCTGGTCGAGCACCTCGGGGATCGCGTGCAAGGCCGTGCCCCCTGCCCAGGGCGGCGGGCGATGGGCCAGCATCGACAGATCGGCCCCTCCGGGCATCCCGCCCCGGAGGATCAGACAGGGATCGGGATATCGCGCCAGCAGACGCCCCAGGTCGGCAGGATCCTCGACGGTCGCGGACAGGCCGACACGGCGGAAGGCAGGGGCGAATGTCTGGATACGGGACAGCAGCAGGGCAAGCTGATCACCGCGCTTTCCTTCGGCCAGGGCATGGATCTCATCCACGATGACCCGTTGCAGCCCCGAGAAGAGACGCGCCGCATCCGGCCGGGACAGGAGCAGGGCAAGGGATTCGGGCGTCGTCAGAAGGATCTGCGGTGGATCCGTCCACTGCCGCCGCCGCACCGTTTGCGGGGTGTCGCCGGTGCGGTCCTCGATGCGGATGGGCAGGGCCAGTTCCTCGACCGGGGTCAGGAGGTTGCGGCGGATGTCAGCAGTCAGCGCACGAAGCGGCGAGACATACAGGGTATGAAGCCCGGGGCGTGGATCGGCCAGGAGTTCCGCCAGCGTGGGCAGAAAGCCTGCGAGCGTCTTTCCGCCTCCTGTAGGCGCCACGAGCAGGATGGCAGGCGCCCTTGCCTGCTCCAGCATGGCCGATTGATGGGGATGAAGATGCCAGCCGCGGCGGGCCAGGAAGACATGGAGAGGGTCGGGCAGATCCATGGAGCAGGAGATAGGCGCACCCGGCCCCGAAGGAATGTCTTCACAGGGACTGTGCGCGGGGCTTTCCCCCTCATGAAGGGATCAGTGCCACCATCTCGAGATCGGGGGGCGATACGCCGCGCAGAACGGCGATCACGGCCCCATCGGCCATCAGCGTGATGCCATCCTCGCCCTGCTGGATGGTCAGGACCGGTTCGGGGCGGCTTGCGTCGTAGAGGATGGCGAGCCTGTCTTCCGCGGGATCGAAATCGTCGATGAAGGCCGGTCCCTCGCCATCGTCGGATGCGAGAACGAACAGATCAGAGCCCTCGCCGCCGTTGAGGTTGTCGGCGGCCCCGCCGATCAGCGTGTCGTTCCCTTCGCCGCCGTTGAGATAGTCGCGCATTCCGCCGTCGCGGCCGTCGAGATGGTCGTTCCCGAGCCCGCCCTGCATCTGATCGCTTCCGGCGCCACCGATCAGGCTGTCATCGCCGGCCCCCCCCAGAAGGCTGTCCTCGCCTTCGCCGCCATCGAGAAGATCGTCGCCTTCGCCGCCGATCAGTTCGTCATGGCCTGCACCGCCAAACAGGCGGTCATTGCCGCCATGACCTGCCAGAATGTCGTCGTCCTCTCCACCCTCCAGGACATCATCCCCGGCAATGCCATGGAGTTCATCCCTGCCGGCGCCGCCAGAAAGGGTGTCGTCCCCGGCGCCGCCATCGAGATAGTCGTCACCGGCACGGCCATCGATGCTGTCGTCCTCTTGGCCGGCAAAGATAGCATCATCGCCATCGGTGGCGTCCATGACAGGCGCATCGGTATCGACAATGATGTCGGGCCGGGCCGGATCCTCCTCCTGGGATGGAGATTCCGGCTCATTGGGCAGCGCCGCGGACGGATCCTCATCCCCGTCCGAGGAGAGGGGATCCGCTTCCTCCTCCGCGACCCGCGCAAGGGGCACCAGGGCCGCAGCCCCAAGAGCCAGACCGAGAAGGGCGAGCATCGAAAACATGACAGCGCGGTCCCGGAATCATGGTATTGGGCCGCAGGATAGCACAGACTGCCCTCATCGGCCCTGTCAATCCGACAGGACAGTTAACAGTTGTCCTGCCGCAAATGCCTGATGCAAATGCGGCCCCTGCCATGACCCAAGGGACTGCCATGCCCGGAGCTCTCGATGTCGTGACGGCCCGCCTCGAGGCGATACGATCCGAAGGATTGTGGAAGGAGGAGGCCGTGATCGCATCCCCCCCAGGGGGCGTGGGTGCAGATCGACGGGCGCAGGGTGCTGAACCTGTCCGCCAACAACTATCTGGGGCTGGCAGACCACCCGGCCCTCAAGGCAGCCGCCCTGCGGGCGATGGACGAACGCGGATTCGGGCTGGCCTCGGTGCGCTTCATCTGCGGCACGCAGGATCTGCATCGCATGCTCGAAAGGCGGGTGGCGGACTATCTGGGCCTCGATGACGCGATCCTCTTCGCGGCCTGCTTCGATGCCAATGGCGCCCTGTTCGAGCCGCTGCTGGGCGAAGGCGATGCGGTTGTCTCGGACGCGCTCAATCATGCCAGCATCATCGACGGCATCCGCCTCTGCCGGGCGCGGCGGCTGCGCTTTGCCAATCGGGATCTGGACGAACTCGAGACCCGCCTGCGCGAGGCACGGGCGGATGGGGCGGGAATCGTGCTCGTGGCGACGGACGGCGTCTTCAGCATGGATGGATTCCTGGCCCCTCTGGCGGAGATGCGGGCCCTCTGCGACCGTTACGGCGCCCTGCTGATGGTGGACGATTGTCACGCGACCGGCTTTGTCGGGCCGCAGGGACGCGGAACGCCCGCCCGGGCCGGTGTCAGGGCCGACATCGTGACATCCACCTTCGGCAAGGCGCTGGGCGGGGCTCTGGGGGGCTTCGTGGCCGGGCCGCAGCCGGTGGTGGATCTCCTGCGTCAGCGCGCGCGCCCCTACCTGTTCTCGAACGCGCTGCCTCCGGCGATCTGTGCCGCGGCCCTGGCTGCGCTCGATCTGGCCGAGGGAGAGGAGGGCGACAGGCGGCGCAGCCGGCTGGCCGGGAATGCCCGGCTCTGGCGAAAGGGACTGGAGCAGATGGGCTTCGAACTGCTGCCGGGGGACCATCCGATCGTGCCGGTCATGTTGGGCGATGCCCGGCGGGCCCAGGCGATGGCACGCGCCTTGCTGCGGCACGGGGTTCTGGCGCCCGGCTTCTTCCATCCCGTCGTGCCTCAGGGGAAGGCCCGCATCCGCACGCAGATGAGCGCCGCCCACACCGAGGCGGATCTGCACGAAGCCTTGGCGGCCTTTGCGGCGGCGGGACGCGAGACGGGGGTGCTGTCATGAGGCGGATGATGCGTGCGCTGGTGAAGGAAGGCCCCGGCGAAGGCCTGGCCCTGCGCGAGGTTCCGGTGCCGGAGATCGGCCCCGACGATGTCCTGATCCGCGTCCGCCGGACGGGCATCTGCGGCACCGATCTGCATATCTGGAAATGGGACGACTGGGCCGCCCGCACCGTCCCCGTCCCGATGGTCGTCGGCCACGAATTCGCCGGAGAGATCGTCGCCGTCGGACGGGACGTGACGGATCTGAAGCCGGGTCAGCGCGTCTCGGGCGAAGGGCATCTGGTCGGCCATAGCTCGCGTCAGGCCCGCGCGGGGCGCTTCCATCTCGATCCGGAAACCCGGGGGATCGGGGTCAATGTGCCCGGCGCCTTCGCCGAATATCTGCGGCTGCCGGCCTTCAACGTCGTGCCCCTGCCCGATGCCATCGACGACGAGGTGGGGGCCATCCTCGATCCCCTGGGCAATGCGGTCCACACGGCGCTGAGCTTCGATCTGGTGGGAGAGGATGTCCTGGTGACCGGTGCGGGCCCGATCGGGATCATGGCGGCGGCCGTCGCACGCCATGTCGGGGCGCGGCATGTGGTGGTGACGGATGTCAATCCCGTGCGGCTGGAGCTTGCGGCCCGCGTCTCGGGCGCGACCGTCGTCAACGTCGCCGAGGAGGATCTGCGCGACGTCATGCGCCGGCTCAACATGGTGCAGGGATTCGATGTCGGGCTCGAGATGTCGGGATCGCAGGCAGCGCTCGACCAGATGGTCGAAACCCTCGTGATGGGCGGGCGGATCGCGCTGCTGGGCATTCCGCCGGGCAAGAGTCCGGTGGACTGGAGCCGGATCGTCTTCAAGGCCCTCACCATCAAGGGCGTCTACGGGCGCGAGATCTTCGAGACCTGGTACAAGATGATTGCCATGCTGGAAAACGGGCTGGATGTGCGCGGCGTGATCACGCATCGCCTTGCGGCCTCCGACTATCACCGGGGGTTCGAGGCGATGCTCTCGGGCCGCTCGGGCAAGGTGGTGCTGGACTGGACGTGAGACATCCTCGGAAGGCCAGTCGGAAGGCCGGCCCCAGCCTCATGCAGGCCGTTATCCCGTCCTGCCGGGAAGGGCCGGCGGAACGCCTCATCGCCGGACGGCAGGCCCCACCGGTCCATCTGGATCTTCCGCAGCGGATGACGCATGGATGGACAGCTCCGGAGCTGGCCTCATGACCGTCACCCCCGCTGATCGCCCCGGCGTCCTGCCGGACAGGTCCTTCGACCGCCGGCTCTTTGCCTCCGGAATGTTGAGCTTCCTGCTCGCCGGGGCGCTGGCTGCGCTCTACGGGCTCTCGCTGCCGGTCTGGTCGCGGGTCTTCGGCCTCGGCCCGGGCGAGGGGGGCCTGCTCCTTGCGGCGCATGGGGCAGGCGCCCTGCTGACGATCGCGGCGGGGGTGACGGGGATGCCGGTCGTGACCCTGCGGACCGGCCTCGGGCTTCTGACACTGGGAACCACAGGCCTGACGCTTGCCCCTGTCTGGGGGATCGCCCTGGCCGGAGCCATGCTGTCGGGGATGGGGTTCGGGATGGTCGTGCAGGTCGTCAACCGCCGCTTCCTGACCGAATTCGGGGCACGCGGCGCGGCCATGGTCGGCCTTGTCAACGCGACATTCGGGGCCGGTGCGATCCTGGCGCCCTTTGCGGTCATCCTGGTCGGAGGACAGCCGGCGCCGGTCCTCGGTGCCGTTGCAGCCCTGCTGCTGTTATCCCTGCTTGGCGCGCCGTCTGATCCGCCTCGGGTCGAAGGGGTGCGCGGCCTGCCGCCCTTGCGCGATGCGCGGCTGCTGCTTCTGCTGCCGGTCCTCCTGGCGGTGGCCATGGAGGGGGCGCTGACGGGCTTCGGTGTGGCCGCCCTGATCGATCTGGGCCTGTCGGAGGCCGAGGCCGCGCGCCTCCTTTCCGGCTTCTTCACGGCCTATCTGGCGGGGCGCCTGTCGCTCTGGCGGATTGCGCCGCTGATTCCGCCGGGTGCGCTGTTCCTGATCGGCCTCGGCGGAACCGCGGCGATGGCCGCACTCGCTGCGGCGGGGGCCCCCGGCTGGGGTTTCGTGGCGGCCGGGCCGTTTGTCGGGATCACATGGCCAAGCTTCTATGTCTGGTCCACCCGTCTGCTGGGAACGGATCCGCGCATGGGATCGGCCGTTCTCGGGGCATCGGTCCTCGGCAGCACGCTGGGCGCTCTCGCGTTGCGGCCCATTCTCGGCCTGACCGGCGAAGGGGCCGTCTTTGCCGTCGTCGCCATCGTCGCGGGCAGCCTGGCTGCCCTCCTCCTGCTGATCGGCCCCAGACTGCGGCGGCTGCCTGCCCGATGACCCTGCTCGAGATCCGCGACCTGGCCAAGGCCTATCCCGGACCGGATGGCCCCGTGCCGGTCCTGCGGGGCGCGTCCCTCTCGCTCGAGGCCGGTCGCACGCTCGCGCTCACGGGGGAATCCGGATCGGGCAAGTCCACGCTGCTGCATCTGATCGCCGGGCTCGACCAGCCCGATTCGGGATCCATCCGGCTGGCCGGGATCGAAGTCACCGCGCTCGATGATCGCGCCCGCGCCCGTCTGCGGCGCGAGAGGGTGGCCATCGTGTTCCAGCAGTTCAATCTCATCCCCTCTCTCGATACCGGGGCGAACATCGCCTTTCAGGCGAGGCTGAAGGGTCTGCGCGATACGGACTGGGAACGGCATCTGGCCGAAAGGCTGGGGCTTGTGCCGCATCTGGGCAAATATCCCGAGGAGCTGTCGGGTGGCCAGCAGCAGCGGGTGGCCATCGCCCGCGCACTCGCGGCAAGGCCGCAGATCGTGCTGGCCGACGAACCGACGGGCAACCTGGACGAAGCGAGCGCCGGGACCGTGCTCGAGCTGATGCTCGATCTGGTGGCGCAAGGCGGGGCTGCCCTCCTCTGTGTCACGCATTCGGAACGGGTGGCCGGCCGGATGCAGGCACGCGCGCATCTTTCCGGCGGGCGCATCGCATGACCGGGCTGGCGGGGACCGCATCCCGGGCCTTGCTGTCGCACTGGCGGCGCCATCCGCTCCAGCTCTTCACGCTGATCGCCGGTCTTGCGCTGGCCACGGCCCTGTGGGCCGGGGTGCAGGCCATCAATGCCGAGGCGCGTGCCTCTTATGCCGCCGCGTCCCAGAGCCTGGACGGCGCCCGTCTTGTCCGCCTCCTGCCGCCGCCCGGCCGGACCATCAGCGAGGCGGAATTCGTGGCCCTGCGGCGGGCGGGATGGCTCGTGTCGCCGGTGATCGAGGGGCGATGGGGCGGGTTGCGCATCATCGGCTTCGACCCCCTGACCGCACCGGCCGAGGTCGCCCCCGTGGCCCTCGCCCGAGGCGCCGAGTTCGGGGCCTTCCTGTCGGAGGAAGGTGCCTTTGCCGCCCACCCGGAGACATTCGGAACCCTGGAGGGGACCGGCGCCAGCCTGATCGGGCGCGAGGATGTCCCCCCGGGAACGGCCCTGACGGATCTGCGCATGGCGGCCCGCCTTCTGGGCCGCGAGGGATACAGTCATCTCCTCCTGGCGCCGGTCCAGCCCCTGCGGCGTCCACCCCTGGAGGATGTCGCCCCGCATCTGCGCCGGCAGGAGCCCGGGATGCACGCGGATCCCGGGGCTCTCACCGAGAGCTTTCATCTGAACCTTACCGCGTTCGGTCTTCTGAGCTTTGCCGTCGGACTGTTCATCGTGCACGGGACCGTGGGCCTTGCCTTCGAGCAACGGCATGCAACGGTGCGGACATTGCGCGCCCTGGGCATGCCGCTCGGCGGTCTGATCGGGCTCATGGCCGCCGAACTGGCCTTCCTCGCGGCGGTTGCGGGCCTCATCGGCCTGGTTCTGGGCTATCTCGTCGCGGCGGCGCTGCTGCCCGACGTCGCCGGCACGCTGCGCGGACTCTATGGCGCCGAAGTTGCGGGGACACTCCGCTTCAGGCCGGGATGGGCGGCCTCCGCCCTTGCGATCGCCATGGCCGGCACGGCCATTGCTGCAGCAGGGGCCCTGCATCGACTGGTCACGATGCCCCTGCTGGCCGGGGGGACGCGGCGTGGCGGAGCCCGTTGGGCCGCAAGGCGTGCGATCCGTCAGGCCGGGGCGGGGCTTGCCCTGCTGGCGGCAGCGCTGGCTGCCGCGCTGTGGGGGCGCGGACTGGTCATGGGATTCGCGACACTGGGCGCGCTGATGGTGGGGGCGGCCCTCCTTCTGCCGCTGCTGCTCGACCGGATCCTGTCGGCCGGGCACCGCCTCGCCCGGCATCCGCTGGCACGATGGGCCTGGGCCGATGCGCGGACCGAGCTGCCGGGTCTTTCGCTGGCATTCATGGCCCTGCTGCTTGCGATGGCGGCCAGCCTCGGCGTCTCGACCATGGTCTCCTCCTTCCGCGAGACCTTCCGTGCCTTCCTCGACCAGCGTCTTGCCTTCGAATTCTACGTTCAGGCCGATACGCCGGAAGAGGCGGAGCAGCTCCTTGCAGCCCTGCCGGAGGGTGTCAGGGCGGTGCCCGTGATGGGTGTGGATCTGGTCCTTGCAGGCCAGCCCGCCGAAATTCTCGCCTTGCGCGATGATCCGGTCTATCGTGCGAACTGGCGCTTTCTTGCCGCCCGGCCGGATCCGTGGGACCGCCTCGCCGCCGGTGAGGGCGTCTTCGTCAGCGAACAGTTGGCGCGCCGGGCAGGGCTCTGGCCCGGGACAGGGCTGGAGATCGTTCCGGGCCTGATCCGCCCCGTCCTCGCCGTCTATGCCGACTATGGCAATCCCCTCGGACAGGCCATCCTGACCGAAGAGCTCTTCCGGACGACCTTTCCCGGGGTCGAGCCGCTGCGCTTTGCGCTGCATGTGCCGCCCGATGCCGAGGGGATCCTGCCGGCGAACCTGTCGGCGGCCGGACTGGATCCGGCCCGCCTCGTGGATCAGCATGCGGTCAAGACTCTCTCGATGCAGGTCTTCGAACGCACCTTCGCGGTGACCGCCGCCCTCAGCATGCTGACCCTCGGGGTTGCGGGTTTCGCGCTCCTGATGTCGCTCCTGACGCTTGCGGATATGCGGCTGCCGCAGTTGGCGCCGGTCTGGGCGCTGGGTGTCCGTCGCGCAACCCTGGGGTGGACGGAGCTGGCCCGTGCGCTCGGCCTTGCGGCCCTGACGGGGCTTGTGGCCTTGCCGCTGGGGCTGATGCTCGCCTGGGTCCTGCTTGCGGTCGTCAATGTCGAGGCCTTCGGCTGGCGGTTGCCGATGAAGCTGTTCCCGCTCGACTGGTTGCGGCTGTTCGTCCTGGCGCTTCTCGTGGCGGCCCTGGCCGCCGCCTGGCCGGCGCGGCATCTCGCCCGGACGCCGCCGGGGCGGCTTCTCAAGGTCTTTGCCGATGAACGCTAGGTTGTTTCCGCTCCTGCTCTGCCTGTGGCCTGCCGCTGCCGCGGCGCAGGGCTTTGCCGGGCTCGGGACGGCGGCCCAGGGCTTTGCGCTGCCCGATCCGGGCTGGACGCCCGTCTTCCCGGCCGACCATGGCGCGCACGAGATGTTCCGTATCGAGTGGTGGTATCTGACCGCCACCCTCGAAGCGGCAGACGGCACGCCCTACGGGATCCAGTGGACCCTGTTCCGCACGGCGCTCGCGCCCGGGGGGGCGCCGGAGGATCAGCTCTGGATGGGTCATGCCGCGATCACCACGCCCGATGCGCATCATGTGGCCGAAAGGCTTGCACGCGGGGGGACGGGACAGGCGGGGGTGACGGCCGACCCCTTTGCCGCCTGGATCGATGAATGGCGGCTTGAAGGAGTGCTGGAGGGTGAAAGCCTCCTGTTCGCCCAGGGGCCGGACTGGTCCTTCGACATGCGCCTGCGTGCCGAAGGCCCGGTGGTGCTACAGGGCGAGGCGGGCTATTCGGTGAAGTCGCCCCAGGGGCAGGCATCGCAGTATTATTCCATGCCCTTTCTCGCCATCGAGGGGGTGCTGACCCTGCCCGCGGGCGATGTCGCCGTCACGGGGCAGGCCTGGCTGGACCGGGAATGGTCGTCCCAGCCCTTGGCGGCGGAGCAGACCGGCTGGGACTGGTTTTCGCTCTCCTTCGAGACGGGCGAGAAGCTGATGGGCTTTCGCCTGAACGCGCGGGACGGGACGGCCTTCACGTCGGCGACATGGATCGCCCCCGACGGCACCCCCGCGCCTTATTCCGACGGGGCCTTCACGGCCGAACCTCTCGCGACAGCCAGGGTGGCGGGCCGCGAGGTGCCCGTCCGCTGGCGCGTGACGCTGCCGGAGCGGGGTCTCGATGCCACGGTGGCGGCCCTCAATCCGCAGGCCTGGATGGATGTGTCCATTCCCTACTGGGAGGGGCCGGTCACGGTCAGGGGGTCGCACCAGGGACGCGGATATCTGGAGATGACGGGCTACTGAAAGGCCGGGGGCCGCCGCCCCCGGAGATTCCGCGATCCGCCTTCCCTCAGGCCACGTCGAAACGCAGCGCCTTGACCTGCTGGAACAGACCGGTGGCCCGAAGCTGGTCGAGAACGGCCTCCGGCACGGGATCGTCCACATAGAGGATGGCGATGGCCTCTCCGCCGCGCGTGCTGCGGCCCAGGGTGAAGTTGGCGATGTTGACGCCGTTCGCACCCATCGTCTGGCCCAGGGCGCCGATGATGCCGGGGACATCCTCGTTGGTCGTGTAGACCATGTGCGCCCCGATTTCGGCATCGACATTGATGCCCTTGATCTGGATGAAGCGCGGCTTGCCGTCCGAGAACACGGTTCCGGCCACGCTCCGCTCGCGCAGGTCGGTCGCCACGGTGACCTTGATGTAGCCCTCGAAGATGCCGGACTGATCCTGCCTCGTGGTGCTGACATGGATCCCCCGTTCGCGCGCGATCACCGGCGCGGAGACGAGATTCACGTCCGGGTTCACCCGGCGCATGATTCCGGCGATGACCGCGGAACTGAGTGCTGCCGTGTTCATCCCGGCGGCGATTCCGTCATAGAGCACGTTGATCGCCTTGATGGGCTCGTCCGTCATCTGGCCGACAAAATGGCCGAGATGGCCGGCGAGACGGATCCAGGGGCCCATGATCCGTGCCTCCTCGGCCGTCACCGAAGGCATGTTGAGGGCGTTCGAGACTGCCCCCGTCAACAGATAATCCGACATCTGCTCGGCGATCTGGAGGGCCACGTTCTCCTGCGCCTCGGTGGTGGAGGCCCCCAGATGCGGCGTGACCACGACATTGGGCAGACCGAAGAGAGGCGACTCGGTGGCCGGTTCGACCTCGAAGACATCGAAGGCCGCTCCGGCCACATGCCCCGCCTTCAGGGCCTCGGCCAGGGCGGCCTCGTCCACAAGACCGCCGCGCGCACAGTTGATGATCCGCACGCCCGGCTTGGTCCGCGCGATCGCCTCGGCCGAGAGGATGTTCCGTGTCTGATCCGTCAGCGGCACATGCAGCGTGATGAAATCGGCCCGAGCCAGAAGATCGTCGAGAGAGACCTTCTCCACCTGCAATTCGGTCGCCCGCTCCTCGGACAGGAAGGGGTCATAGGCGATGACCTTCATCTTCAGGCCGCGGGCACGGTCGCAGACGATCGAGCCGATATTGCCCGCACCGATCACGCCCAGCGTCTTGCCCGTGATCTCCACCCCCATGAAGCGCGACTTCTCCCATTTGCCGGCATGGGTGGAGGCATTCGCTTCCGGGATCTGGCGCGCCACCGCCATCATCATGGCGATGGCATGTTCGGCCGTGGTGATCGAGTTGCCGAAGGGCGTGTTCATCACGATGATGCCGCGGCGGCTGGCGGCGGGGATGTCCACATTGTCCACGCCGATGCCGGCGCGCCCGATGACCTTCAGATTCGTGGCCGCGGCGATCAGTTTCTCGGTCACCTTGGTGGCAGAGCGGATGGCCAGCCCGTCATAGGCCGGGATGGCAGCCAGCAGGGCGTCCTTGTCCTTGCCGAGACGGGGCTGATAATCGACCTCCACGCCGCGGTCGCGGAAGATCTGGACGGCGGCAGGCGACAGTTCGTCGGAGATGAGCACACGGGGGGCCATGGGGGGCTCCATCTGAAAAGCGGGGAAGGGGGCAGGCGGGACGACCCCGCCCGCAGGAGGAAGGGACGCGGCCGTCAGGCGGCGCGGGCGGCGGCGGCAATCTCGGCCTGGAAGGCCCAGTCGAGCCAGGGGAGCATCGCCTCGATGTCGTGCCGCTCGACCGTGGCCCCGCACCAGATGCGCAGACCCGGCGGCGCATCGCGATAGGCCCCCACATCCAGGGCCGCGCCTTCCGCCTCGAGCCGTCTTGCGACCGCCTTGGCAAAGGCTGCCCCGTCGGCGATGCGCGGATCGGTGAATTTCAGGCAGACCGAGGTGTTGGAGCGCGTGGCCGGATCCTCGGCGAGATTGGCGATCCAGTCCCGCCTGTCGCAGAAATCCCAGACCGCCTGCGCATTGGCATCCGCCCGGGCGATCAGGGCCGGCAGGCCGCCGATCGACTGCCCCCAGCGCAGCGCCGCGATCCAGTCCTCGACACAGAGCATGGAGGGGGTGTTGATCGTCTCGCCGCGGAAGATCCCCTCGATGAGCTTTCCCTTCGATGTCAGGCGGAAGATCTTCGGCAGCGGGCGATCAGGCGTGTAGCTCTCGAGGCGCTCCACCGCGCGTGGCCCGAGGATGAGGACGCCATGGGCCGCCTCTCCGCCCATGACCTTCTGCCAGGAGAAGGTCACGACATCGAGCCGCTCCCAGGGCAGGCGCTGCGCGAAGGCGGCCGAGGTCGCGTCGGCGATCACGAGGCCGCCCCGTTCCGCAGGGGGCGCAAAGCCCTCCGGGACACGGACACCCGATGTGGTGCCGTTCCAGGTCAGCACCACATCCCTGTCCCAGTCCACGGCCGCAAGATCGGGCAGGCGCCCGTAATCCGCGCGGGTGACCCGGGCCTCGAGCCGCAGCTGCTTCACGGCATCGGTGACCCAGCCTTCGCCGAAGGACTCCCAGGCCAGCATCTCGACGGGCCGTGCGCCCAGCATCGTCCACATCGCCATCTCGACGGCGCCGGTGTCCGAGGCCGGCACGATCCCGATGCGGTGGCTGTCCGGCACCTCCAGGACGGCGCGGGTGAGGTCGATCGCCTCCTGCAACCTCGCCTTGCCTTCCGTGGCCCGGTGCGATCGGCCGAGCGAGGCGCCCGAAAGCCAGGCGAGCTCCCAGCCCGGCGGCTTGGCGCAGGGACCGGACGAAAAACGCGGATTGCGGGGAAGCACCGCCGGCTTGGGCGGGAGGGGCAGGGCCGTCATGATATCCTTCCAGATAAGCGTCCCCCGTTGGGGGGGGATGTCCCGCCGCCGGTGCTAGGCAGCAGTGTCCGGCGGTGCAAGCGCCGAATCGGACACCGGGCCCCTCCGTGCGGTTTCTTCTGCCCGTGGCATGGACGGATCATCCACTATCGGAAACCCGCGGGCTCCTCATGCCGGCGGGCGAAGGGCGGCCGATGGGGGAACCGCTTGCCGCCGGGCCGGGACAGGCATAGCGTGACGAAGCCCGGGGCAGATTGCGTTCAGGGCCGATGGCCATGATGCGGGGAGAGTGGCGTGGACAGTATCGACGACATCGAAGCCGGCCATGCGGAGGCGGCAGAGGCATCCTCCGGTCCGGATCGTGACCGCAAGTTGATCCGGCAGGTGGCGCGGGTGATCTCGGGGATGGACAAGGCCCAGTGGAAGGAGCTCGGCAGGGAGGGGCAGAAGCCCCATCTGGCCACCGCGCGCCGGGTCTTGAACACCATCGAACGGCTCAAGGCGCGCCGCGCGGCCGGCGCCGGGGAGGCCGGACAGGACGACGAAGACCTCTGACGGTCCCTTTTCCGGATGTGGCCGGACCGGGATGCGCAGCCTGTCATCCCGCCCGGTGCGGCTGGCCGGCAATCCGGTGAGAGCGACAGGAACGGCCGACCGGAGAAAGGGGGAGCCGAAGCCCATCATGACATCGAGCGACGGACTGGACACCCCCGCATGGGTCGCGGTGCTGGTGGCGCGCCCCGGCGATCTGAGCCCCCGCCATGTGGCCGATCTGCGCGAGGCGTGGAATGGGGGCACGCCGTTCTGGCTCTCTCAGGCCGAGGCCGCCGAATTTCCGCTGAATGCCAGGCCGGCGGATCTGGAGGAACGGTGGCAGGCCCTTCAGGGCGAAGGCGTCGATCTCCTCCTTGTTCCGGCGGCCAGGCGGCGCAAGCGGGTTCTGCTGGCCGACATGGATTCCACCATGATCGGGCAGGAATGCATCGACGAACTCGCGGCCGAGGCCGGCCTGGGCCAGCGCGTCGCCGCCATTACCGCACGCGCCATGAATGGCGAGATCGGCTTCGAGGGCGCCTTGCGCGAACGGGTCGCCCTGTTGCGCGGCCTGCCCGAAGCGGTCATTGCCCGGGTTCTGGCGGACCGCATCACGCTCGCCCCCGGTGCCCGTGCGCTGGTTGCCACCATGGTGCAGGGGGGGCGCATTGTATGCTGGTCTCGGGCGGGTTCCTGTCCTTCGCCGAGCCGGTGGCAAGGGCGCTGGGCTTCCATGAAGCGCGGGCGAACCGCCTGCTGTCCGAGGGCGGCCGCCTGACGGGCGAGGTGGCCGAGCCGATCCTGGGGCGCGAGGCCAAGGTCACGGCGCTGAAGGAGGTGACGGCCCGGCTGGGCCTCGGGCCGGAGGACGTGCTGGCCGTGGGTGACGGGGCCAACGACCTCGGCATGTTGCGGCTTGCGGGGCTGGGGGTTGCGGTCCACGCCAAGCCGGCTGTCCAGGCGGAATGTCCGCTGCGCGTCAACCATGCGGATCTGACTGCGCTGCTTTATCTGCAGGGCTATGCCCGGGCGGATTTCGCCGCATGAACCCTCTCGATCCGCAGGTGCTGGCGCTTCTGGCGCTGGCTGCGCTTCTGGCCGGCATCATCGATTCGATCGCCGGGGGCGGGGGGCTGCTCGCCCTGCCGGCGATCCTGCTGGCGGGGGCGCCGCCCGTCACGGCGCTGGCGACGAACAAGCTTCAGGGATTGTTCGGGACCGCCTCGGCCGCGCTGCACTATGCCCGCGCGGGGCAGGTGGATCTGCGGGCGCAGGCCGCTCCGGCGCTGATCGCCGCTGCCGCCGCCGGCGCGGGGGCGCTGCTCGCCTCGCGCCTGCCCGCCGAGGCGATCCGCCTTGGCCTGCCGGTTCTCCTGATCGGCGTCGCCTGCTACTTTGCCCTGCGCCGCGGACTTGATGACAGGAACCGGGCCGAGCGCCTCTCTGCCTCGGCCTTCGCGGCGACGGCGGTCCCCGGAATCGCCTTCTATGATGGTGTGCTGGGCCAGGGACCGGATCCTTCTTCATGCTGGGCTTCGTCACGCTGCGCGGTCATGGTCTGCTGCGCGCCACGGCCCATACCAAGCTGCTCAACTTCGCCTCCAATGTCGGGGCGATGGCGGTCTTTGCCGCGGTGGCCGAACCATGGTGGGTGGCCGGTCTGGTGATGGGCGTGGCGCAGGCTGCGGGCGCCCAGATCGGGGCGCGGGCGGCGGTGCGCGTGGGCGCGCGACTGATCCGCCCCCTTCTGGTGGTGACCTCTGTGGCGATGGCGTTGCGCCTTCTGTGGCAGGCCCTGCAGGGCTGAGGCCGCTGGACGCCGGACAGCGGCGCGCCTAGGAAGGCGGCGCCCGGCGCGCAGACGAGGACCCCATGCCCTTCCGCCAGACCCATCTTCTCGGCATCGAAGGCCTGCATCCGGCAGAGATCACGACCCTTCTCGATCTAGCCGACCAGTATGCCGAACGGATGCGCCGGGGTCTGCCTGCCGGAGACGCGCTCGAGGGGCTGACCCAGATCAACCTGTTCTTCGAGCCCTCCACCCGCACCCAGGCCAGCTTCGAGCTGGCCGGTCGGCGCCTCGGGGCCGAGGTGATGACGATGGCCGCCTCGAGCACCTCCCTGCGCAAGGGCGAGACGCTGATCGACACGGCGCTGACGCTCAATGCGATGCGCCCTGATCTGCTCGTGGTCCGGCATGCCATGTCGGGGGCGGTGGCGCTTCTGGCGCAGAAGGTGACGAACTGCGCCGTCCTGAATGCGGGCGACGGGCGGCATGAACATCCGACCCAGGCGCTGCTCGACGCGCTGACGATCCGCCGGGCGAAGGGACGGCTGCACCGCCTGTCGATTGCCATCTGCGGCGACATCGCCCACAGTCGCGTCGCCCGCTCCAACATCCTGCTTCTGCAGCGGATGGAGAATCGCATCCGCCTTGTCGCGCCGCCGACGCTGATGCCCGCCGGCATCGCCGAGATGGGCTGCGAAGTCTATCACGACATGGAGGAGGGGCTGCGGGGCGCCGATGTCGTGATGATGCTGCGCCTCCAGCGCGAGCGGATGGAGGGCGCCCATGTCCCCTCCGAGCGGGAATATTTCCATCGCTACGGCCTCGATGCGGCCAAGCTGGCCCATGCCGCGCCCGATGCCATCGTCATGCATCCCGGTCCCATGAACCGGGGGGTGGAGATCGACGGCGCCATCGCCGACGACGTCACGCGATCGGTGATCCAGACGCAGGTGGAGATGGGCGTCGCCGTGCGCATGGCGGCGATGGATCTGCTGGCCCGCAATCTCCGGGCGGCCCGCGGCCGGGCCGCGATGGGCGAGATCGCGGACCTGTTCGGCTGAGCGATCCGGCCCGGGCATTCCCGGATGTCACCGCAACCGCGGCGGACCGGCGGGCGTCGCTGTCGGCGAGGTGATGTCGAAGCGCAGGCCGACCCGGGCCAGCCGGGCCAGCACCGGATCATCCGCCGAAAGGAAGGTCACGTCCATCTGCAACCCTTCGGCCCCCGAGAGGGCGACCGCGGCATGCAGGCCCGAGGCGATCGCCTCTTCGGTTCCGGGCCGCGCATCCACGACGGCCAGCAGATGCCCCCGCGAGCCGTCCGACCAGTCCACGGCGGCGAGCCAGGCCGCTGTCGCCATCCCCTCTGCCTGGGCCAGGCGCCGGTCCAGCGCTGCCAGAAGCGCCGGGGTCAGCCCCTGCGGCGGATAGGCGGCAAGGGGCCGTGCCTCGGTCTGTTCGGGCCCGCGCCCGAGGCTGCGCGCCAGCCAGTCCACTGCCTCGGGGGCAATGGCAAGGGGCTCGGACAGGCCGCGGACATGAAGAGCGATTCCCGTTCCCTGCCCTTCCAGCATCCGGGCCAGGGCAAGGCCCGAAAGGCTTGCCGTCGGGTGGGGCGCGCGGCCCTCCAGCCCGGCCACCCCGTCATGGGCCACGACATGGGGCACGCCGCCCAGATCGGCCATCTCGGGCTCCACCGCGTCACCCGCCATGTCCGAGGCGATCGGCAGGACCAGTTCGGCACCCGACAGGGCCTCGTAGAAGGCCAGACGGGCGGCATCTTCCTCTGGCCGCGACAGCCACAGCCGGGCCGCCCGGGCAAGGGCCGTTTCAGTTGCCATCGAGGACCTCCCTCACACGGGTCCGCAGGGCCGGAAGCAGCTCGGCCGCGAACCACGGATTGCGCCCGAGCCAGGCCGTGTTGCGCCAGGACGGATGCGGCAGGACAAAGACGGACGGCGCATGACGGCGCCAGTTCCGCACCCGTTCGGTCACGGTGCCCCGCCCCAGATGCCAGTCCTGCGCTGCCCCCCCGATCAGCAGCGTGAGTCGCAGACCCGGCAGCACGGCCAGAGCCTGCTCTCGCCAGGTGGCGGCGCAGATGGCAGGGGGGGGGAATGTCGGCGCCCTTTGCATCATAGCCGGGAAAGCAGAAACCCATCGGCAGGATGGCCACCTTGCGGCGGTCGTAGAATTCCTCGGGGCCGATTCCCATCCAGTGGCGAAGCCTGTCGCCCGAGGCGTCCGAGAAGGGAATACCCGAGGCATGGGCGCGCGCACCCGGCGCCTGCGAGGCGATCAGAAGCCGCGCCCCGGGGCGGAACCAGACCACCGGGCGCGGCTCATGGGCCGTGGCGGTGGCGGCAAAGCGCGCGGCGCACAGACGACAGGCGGCAATCCGATCCCAGACAGGTTGTTCTGCCGCTGTTTCCGGCCTTGCAACGGCAGATTGTTTCCGGTCACGGAACAGGCCAGAGATTTCCATCATTCCGCGCGTCTTTCCGCCACAATCCGCATCCAGATCTTCCATCACTTCTTCATCGCAAGGCGCTATGCTGGGCCTTCGCAAGGCGAGGGGGATCGAGACCGGATGATCGAGTTCGACCAGGTCAGCAAGTCCTTCTGGACCGGGACACGCCGCAAGGTGATCCTGGAGAAGGCCTCGTTCAAGGTCGAACTGGGCCGCTCTCTGGGCATCCTGGCGGCCAACGGAACCGGCAAGACGACCCTCATCAACATGATGGCCGGCCTCGAGAAGCCCGATGAGGGAACCGTGCGGCGAAGCTGCCGCGTCTCCTTCCCGCTGGGTTTCATGGGCGGAGTGGTGCCCCGCCACAGCGCGCGCGAGAATGCCCGCTACATCGCCCGCCTCTACGGGCTCGATCCGGATTACGTCGAAGCCTTCTGCCGCTGGCTTGCCGGGATCGGCGAATATTTCGACATGCCGGTCGGCACCTACAGCCAGGGGATGCGATCGCGCTTTACCTTCTCGCTGATGCTCGCTCTCGATTTCGATATCTATCTGATCGACGAAGGCATGCCGCAGACCACGGATGCCGCTTTCAACCGCCGCGCCGGAGAAATCCTGCGCGAAAGGCTCGAACGGACGACCGTGGTCATCGTCTCGCACCAGCCCGAGGTGCTGCGCCGTTTCGTCCGCCAGGCGGCGGTGCTCAGGGACGGGCGGCTGCATCTGTTCGACTCTCTCGAAGAGGCCAGGGAACTCTATGACTACGAAGCCTAGGGTCCGCCGATTTCGCCTGCGCCGCGACACCCCCCTGAGCGAGGGGATGATCCTGCCGGAGGCTGCCGCAGAGATCGCAACGCCCCAGGCGATGGCCGTCGGCCAGGGCGGGAGGGGGGGCGCCGTCACGGGCCATGCCCTGCAGCCCTATGACCGGCCCGGCAGCCCCCTCGCGGGGGAGGCGCCCGGCGCCGAGGACGACAGCATCGAGGCCATCCGCCGCGAGGGACTGACCGGGCGGCAGCTCCGCATGGCGCGGCGCGTGGCGCAGAAACACGGGCTCACCGTCGTGTCGGATTTCGATGCGGTGCGCCAGCTGCGCGCCAGGGGCATCGATCCCTTCCAACAGACGAGCTTCCTGCAACTGGTGCAGGGCGGACGCAGCGAGGCGCAGGACGAGGCCCCCTCCGC
>NZ_KE557320.1:1229316-1235431 GCF_000442315.1 Rubellimicrobium thermophilum DSM 16684 | reverse complement strand
CCCCCCCCCCCCCCCCCCCCCCCCCGCCGTGCCCGCGCCCGGCGCCCGTGACCGCATGCCCGCCCAGCGGGCGCGGGCCGCGCTGCCGCGGGCCATTCCCGGGACGGCGCTGCCCGGCATGCCGGCCATGCCGGGATCGGAGCCCCGGCCCGAATCGGCCGAGCGTCGCGCCGCCGAGATCCTGCGCATCCAGCAAGACATCGCCCGCCGCCGCCGCCGCCGGGCGGCGCTGCTGCTGGCGCGGCTGTTCGTCTTCGTGATGCTGCCCACGCTTCTTGCGGGCTACTACTTCGCGCGTGTCGCCACGCCGATGTACGCCACCCAGTCCGAATTCGTCATCCAGAAGGCCGAGGCACAGGGCGCCATGGCCGCCGCCGGGCTGGGCGGGCTGTTCCAGGGCACCTCCATGGCGACCCAGCAGGACAGCATGACGGTGCAGGCCTACCTCTCCTCGCGCGAGGCGATGCAGCGCCTCGATGCCGAGCATGGCTTCCGCGCCGCCTTCTCCGATCCCTCGATCGACCCCATCCAGCGACTGCCGGCGGATGCCTCGAACGAGGAGCTCTACGACCTCTACCGCAAGCATGTGAAGATCTCTTACGATCCGACCGAAGGCATCGTGAAGATGGAGGTCATCGCCCCCGACCCCCATCTGAGCCAGCAGTTCAGCGAGGCCCTGCTGCGCTATGCCGAGGAACGGGTGGATGCCATCACCCAGCGCCTGCGCGAGGATCAGATGAAGGGCGCCCGCGAGAGCTATGAGGCGGCCGAGGCGCGGCGCGCCCAGGCCCTGGCCGACTGGCTGCGGATCCAGCAGGAAGTGCGCCAGATCGACCCCGTGGGCGAAACCGCCGCCCGCACGAGCCAGATCAGCGCGCTCGAGACCGAGCGCCAGCGGCTCCAGCTCGAGCTGCAGACGCGCCTCTCCGTGGCCCGGCCCAACCAGGCCCAGGTGGAGGCGCTGCGCACCCAGATCGCCAATATCGAAAGGCTGATCGCCGATCTGCGCGAGGAGATGACCCAGGCCTCGGAAGAGGGGGCCTCGCTGGCTGCACGCAACACGGAACTGCGCGTCGCCGAGGAGAACTACGCCTTCCAGACGATCCTGGTGCAGCAGGCCCTGACGCAGATGGAAGCCGCCCAGATCGAGGCCAACCGGCAGGTGCGTTACCTGAGCCTCGGCGTGGAGCCGGTCGCGCCCGACGAGGCAACCTACCCTCGCGTCTTCGAGAACACGGTTCTGGCCTTCCTGATCTCTGCCGGGCTCTACCTGATGATGTCGCTGACCGCCTCGATCCTGCGGGAACAGGTCACAAGCTGACCCTGCCCCCTCCTGCGGGACAGGCCCGACCCCCCTTCCGGCGGTCGCCGCTCCGCCGGACACGGGCCGCAGACCCGCGGCCCCCGCTCTGGCCCCCGCTCTGGCCCCCGCCCGCGGCGGCCCGCTCCAACCGGGGGCTGTCATCCCCCCGGAGCCCCGCCGCGCCCTCAGGGCCACATCGCCAGGGGCGGCAGGCTCATCAGCACCGCCTCGGCGTCATGACCCCAGGCGAGGCGGGATTACCGCGCCGGCCTTTGCGCCGGGACGGGATGGAATCGCTTGCCGGAAAGGCTGCATGCCGGCATCGCTGTGGTCCGTGGCGCATCTTGCGGATCGGGGGGGGGGCGGACGATGGACGGTCAGGGGTTTCAGTGTCAGGTCGTCTCGCGGACGACAGGCGAGCTCTACGAGATTCATCTGTCGCGGAAGGACGGCCGCCTGACCTGCCGCTGCACCTGCCCTGCGGCCCGCAATGGCCGGCTCTGCAAGCATCGGCTGAGCCTTCTTGACGGGGATCTGTCGGATGTCCGTTCCCCCGGATCCCCGGATCGCGAGACGATCCTGGATCTCCTCAGGGGAACGGAGGTCGAGGCGCTCATCGGGGAACTGCGCGAGATGGAGAGCCGCAAGGCCGCGATCGAGGCGGCCATCCGGGGCCTCAAGGACAGGCTGGGGCGGCAGCTCGACGGCTGAAGGGGCCGGGATCCCGGGCGCCGATCCCCGCCCGCGGCTCCTCGTGGAAGATCGGGGCGGCGGACCGGAACGGGACGGGGCGGGGAAACGTTTCCCTCCCGAACCGCAAGGGAGAACGGCATGCGACGGATCCTTGTCTTCGGGGCGGAAGGGGCGACCGGGCGGCGGCTGGTGCAACAGGCCGCGGCGGCCGGCCATGTCCTGCGCGCCTCCGAACGCCTCTTTCGCGACCGGGCCGCCCTGCCCGACGCTGTGGAGGCGGTCGAGGCGGATGTCCTGTCGGACGATCTGCGCCCCCTCATGCGCGGGATGGATGCGGTGGTCTCCTGTCTCGGGGTGCCGAACGACCCGCGCACGCTGATCGACCCTCCGCCCCTCTATGTCGAGGGAACCGCCCGGATCGTCGAGGCGATGCAGGCAGAGGGCGTGCCGCGGATCGTGGTCATGTCGGCCGCCTTCGTCGCCGTGAGCCGCGGGCCGGTGCTGTTCCGCCGCGCGGTCATCCCGTCGCTGACGCGGGTGCTCGATCAGATGCGGGGAATGGAGGCGCTGCTGCGCGTCTCGGGGCTCGACTGGACGGCGGTGCGGCCGGGCTGGCTCATGGACGCCGAGGCGACGGGCGATGCCTGGGTGGGGGCGGAGCCCTTTCCCGAGCACCTCATCCGCGCGCGGACAGGGGATGTGGCGGCGCTGCTGCTCGACTGTGCGGCCCGCGATGCCTGGCTGGGCCAGACGCCCTTCATCGTCCGCGACGAACCCGATGCGGAGGAAGGCAATCTGAAGGTGGCGCTGGAGATGCTGGCCTGAGATGCCGGCCTGAGAGGGCAGGGGGTCAGGCGGCATCCTCGGTCAGGCCGAGCCCGCATTCGGCCAGTTCGATCCGAAGGCCGCCGAAGCGGTCGCGGCTCAGGTAATAGACCGTGTCGCGCAGGCCGAAATCCGCGCCGCCGGGATAGTGGAACACGGGGCGCCACCAGACGCGCAGACGGCCGTTGCGCGGCAGTTCCACCGCCGAGACCCGCGCCTCGACATGGAGCAGGCCGGCGGCGAGGGCGGTTTCGCGCAGGCGGGCGAGGGGGGTGATGAGATCCTCCGGCCGCCGCATCACGAGCGGGGCGCCAGGCAGGAAGCCCGGGGCCGGGAAGGCGAAGGATCGGGCGTAGGTTTCGAGATCACCGGAAAGGAACAGGGCGGCCTGCCTTTCCAGGAAGGCCGCGACGGAACGGGACATGCGAACGGGATACCCAGGGGGAGGAATGCCCCGCGCTAGTCAATTTCCCGTCGGCGCGCTGTCCTGTCTGCGACAAGATCCGGCCTTTATGCGACATCAGGGCGTCCATGCTCAGGCGTCCATCGCCTCCAGCTCGTCGATCAGGCGTTCGATCATCGCCAGCCCCTTGTCCCAGAAGCGGGGATCGGAGGCATCGAGGCCGAAGGGGGCGAGAAGCTCGCGGTGATGGCGCGAGCCGCCGGCCCGGAGCATCTCGAAATACTTGTCGCGGAAGTCGGGATCGCCCTCCTCCCAGACGGCATAGAGCGCGTTCACCAGACCGTCGCCGAAGGCATAGGCATAGACGTAGAAGGGCGAGTGGACGAAATGGGGGATATAGGTCCAGAAGCTTTCATAGCCCGGCGCGAAGACGAAGGCATCGCCGAGCGATTCCGCCTGCACCGCCATCCAGAGCGCATTGATGTCCTCCACCGTCAGTTCGCCGAGGCGCCGCGCCGCATGGAGTTTCGATTCGAAATCGTAGAAGGCGATCTGACGGATGACGGTGTTGATCTGATCCTCGACCTTGCCGGCGAGCAGGGCCTTGCGTGCCTTCGCATCCGGCGCCTCGGCCAGCAGCTTGCGGAAGGTGAGCATCTCGCCGAAGACGCTGGCCGTCTCGGCGAGGGTGAGGGGCGTGGCCGAGAGCAGCTCGCCCTGTCCGGCGGCCAGGATCTGATGCACGCCGTGACCCAGCTCATGCGCGAGGGTCATGACATCGCGCGGCTTGCCCAGATAGTTGAGCATCACATAGGGATGCGCATCCGTGACGGTGGGATGGGCAAAGGCCCCCGGCGCCTTGCCCGGCTTCACCCCGGCATCGATCCAGCCCCGTCCGAAGAAGGGCCGGGCGAGATCGGCCAGACGGGGATCGAAGGCGGCATAGGCCTCGATGACGGTGCGTTCGGCCTCGGCCCAGGGGATGCGGCGGTCCTCCTCGAGGGGGAGGGGCGCGTTGCGGTCCCAGACCTCCAGCCGGTCGAGGCCCAGCCATTTCGCCTTGAGCCGGTAATAGCGGTGCGACAGCCGGGGATAGGCGGCGACTACCGCATCGCGCAGGGCCTGCACGACCTCCGGCTCGACATGGTTCGACAGATGGCGGGCGTGCTGGGGCGTGGGCAGGCCGCGCCAGCGGTCCTCGATCTCCTTCTCCTTGGCCAGCGTGTTGTGGATCCGGGCGAAGATGCGCGTCTGTTCGCCAAAGACGCGGGCCAGGGCGTGGAAGGCGGCCTCGCGCCGGCTGCGGTCGCGGTCGGTCAGCAGTTCAGCGCACCCTCGAGATTGAGCGTCTCGCCCTCCACCTCGAAGGTGAGGGCGGCGATGGTCTCGTCGAAGAGCCTGTTCCAGGCCGCCGCCCCGACGGTGGAGCGGTCGTGCAGGAAGCGCTCCAGCTCGTCGGAGAGCTGATAGGGCTTCATCGCCCGCATCCTCTCGAAGAGGGGGCGATAGCGGTTCAGCTCCGGGCTCTGGCCCAGAAGGGATTCGAGATGGGCCTCCTCGAGGCGGTTGAACTCGAGCGGCCAGAACACCAGCGCAGTGGTGAAGTCGGTCACGCGGTCCTGCGTGTCGGAGAGGAACTTGGCCCTCTCTCCATCCGTCGTGTGCTGGTAATAGCGCAGGCCGGCATAGGACATCAGCCGCCCGGCGACCTGTTCGATGCGTTCGTAGCGCAGCACGGCCCCCAGAAGGCCTGCCGCATCGAGCGTGGCCAGCCGGCCCTGGTAATCCGCGGCGAAGGCGCGGCAGGCCTCCTCCAGCCAGTCGAGATCCCGGCGGATCTCGGGCGCATCGGGGGCGGCATAGAGATCCGACAGATCCCATTCGGGGAGCGGGCCGAGCGCGGCGTCGCCGCCTGTGGCATGGGCGTCGAAGGCGGGGTGCGGCATGGTCTGTCCTTCCCTGATCTGCCCGGGATGTAGCGGCCGGCGCCCGGCGGGGGAAGGGCTGCCATGCCGGGCGGCTTGTCCCGGCTGACGTTTCGACATATCGGGAAGCATGGATGAATCGATGGCCATCTCCGCCCTCTCGGCCCTGGCCCAGACCACCCGTCTTGCGGCCTTCCGCCTGCTGATCCGGCAGGAGCCCGAGGGCCTTGCCGCCGGCGATCTGGCCCGGGCGCTGGGGGTGCCGCCCAACACCCTTTCAACCCATCTGGGCATTCTGGTGCGGGCCGGGCTGGTCATGGGGGAACGGCGCGGACGCGAGATGCGCTATCGTGCCCGTCTCGAAGGGCTGCGCGCCCTGACCCTGTTCCTGGCCGCCGATTGCTGCGGCGGCGACCGGGATCGCTGTGCCCCCCTGGTCGAGGCGATCCTGACCCCGTCCTGCCCCCCGAGAGGATGCGCGCCATGAGCCAGCCCCTGAATGTCCTGTTCCTCTGCACCGGCAATTCGGCCCGCTCGATCCTGGGCGAGGCGCTGGTCAACCGGCTGGGGCAGGGCAGGCTGCGCGGCTTTTCGGCCGGAAGCCGGCCGAAGGGGGCCGTGCATCCGATGACCCTCGAGGTGCTGGCACGGGCCGGCCTGCCCACGGAGGGGCTGCGCTCCAAGTCCTGGGACGAATTCGCCGCCGCCGCCGCGCCGCGCATGGATATCGTCATCACGGTCTGCGACGCCGCAGCGGGCGAGAGCTGCCCCCTCTGGCCCGGACAGCCGGTCAGGGCGCATTGGGGGATCGAGGATCCCGCCGCGGTCGAGGGGGCCGAAGACCGGCGCCGCGCCGCCTTCGAAACCGCGCTGGAGCGGATGCGGCAGCGGGTGGAGGCCCTGGCCGCGCTGCCCCTGGAGCGCCTCGACCGGGCCGCGCTTGGCGCGCATCTGCAACGGATCGGA
>NZ_KE557320.1:583605-1229216 GCF_000442315.1 Rubellimicrobium thermophilum DSM 16684 | reverse complement strand
CGCCGCCCTGGGCTGAGCCGCCGCCGGCCGGGCCGCCCCTGCGACGCGCTCCCGCCGGTCAGCCCCCGCCCTGCGCCGCCAGCAGCGCCCGCAGCGTCTTGAGGCTGTCGATCTCGTCGGCCGGCTTGTCGCGGCGCCAGCGCAGCATCCGCGGAAAGCGCAGGGCGATGCCGGAGCGGTGGCGGGGGCTCTCGCGGATCCCCTCGAAGCCGATCTCGAACACCTGCACGGGTTCCACCTGCCGGACGGGGCCGAAGCGCCGGATGGTATGGCGCTGGACCCAGGCGGTGATCTGGCGGAACTCTTCGTCCGTGAGGCCGGAATAGGCCTTGGCGACCGGCACGAGGGCCCCCCCGTCGTCGCGCAGGGCGAAGGTGAAATCGGTGAACAGGCCGGCGCGGCGGCCCGAACCGGGCTGGGCATAGACCAGGACGGCATCCACGCGGAAGGGATCCATCTTCCATTTCCACCAGTCGCCCCGGCGCCGCCCCGTGCCGTAGGGAGAGGCACGGCGCTTGAGCATCAGCCCTTCGGCCCCCGCCCGGCGCGAGGCGGCGCGGGCCGCGGCCAGATCCTCCGGCCCGGCAAAGGGCAGTGCAGGCGACAGGCGCAGGGGGGCCTCGGGCGGCAGCCCCGCCAGCAGCGCCTCGAGCCGGGCGCGGCGATCGGCCAGGGGCAGGGCGCGGATGTCCTGCCCGTCCTGTTCGAGAAGGTCATAGGCCATCAGGATCGCCGGGGCCCGCTCGAGGACCGCCCGTGTCAGGGTCCTGCGCCCGATGCGGGTCTGGAGGGCGGCAAAGGGCAGGGGGCCGTCGCGCCAGGCCATGACCTCTCCGTCCAGCACGGTGCCGGGGGGCAGCCAGTCGAGCGCGCGGACCAGTTCGGGAAAGCGGTCGGTGATCAGCTCCTCTCCGCGCGACCACAGGTGATGGACGCCCCCGCGCAGGATGAGCTGGCCGCGGATGCCGTCCCATTTGTATTCGGCGAGCCATCCGGCGGGATCGGCGACGAGGGCCGGATCCTCGAGCGGGGCGGCAAGGCAGAAGGGATAGGGGCGGGCACCGGCATTGCGGGGCTGGCCCGTTCCCAGCAGCCTGTCCCAGTCCGTGCCGTCGGGGGACCAGTCGCCCATCAGGCTGTGGGCGACATCCGCTTCGGGCAGGCCCGTCGCCCGGGCCAGGGCGCGCGTCATCAGCCCGCGCGAGAGGCCGACGCGGAAGCTGCCCGAGAGAAGCTTGTTGAACAGAAAGCGTTCGGGCGGGGGCAGGCTGTCCCAGGCCTCGAGGATCGCCGCCTTCCGGTCGGCCTCGGGCAGGCTGGCCAACGCCCGGATGCGGTCGATCCAGGCCGAGAGGGGCCGGTCGATCCGGCGCGAGGGCGGCGGCAGGACGAGGGCGATCGTCTCGGACAGGTCGCCGGCGGCGGCATGGCATTCCTCCATCAGCCAGGGCGGCAGGCCTGCCGCCTCGGCCGCCCAGTCGCGCAGGCGGGTGGCCGGGACGACACGCCTCGGCCGGTGGCCCGAGAACAGCGCGATGGTCCAGAGGCGGTCGCGCTCCGGTGCGGTGCGGAAATAGGCCGCCAAGGCGGCGACCTTCTCTCCCGCGCGGGTGGTGGCATCGAGCGCGGCATAGAGGGCGGCGAAATCCCTCATGCGGGGCCGCCCGCCGCGGCATCGGGTTCGGGGGCGTCCTCCTCTCCGTAATCGGTGGCGAGGATCCCGGCCTGATGGCCCTGTTCCTCCAGCCAGCGGCGGAAGGGGACAGTGAAGCCATGGGTGAGGAGGACGCGGGACGCGCCCGTGGCCGCGATGGCGGCATTGAGCCCCGGCCAGTCGGCATGATCGGAGAGGACGAAGCCCCTCTCGGCCCCCCGTCGCCGGCGGATCCCGCGCAACTGCATCCAGCCCGAGGCGATGGCGGTGCGGGCCTCGCCAAAGCGGCGTGCCCAGGGCGACCCGATGGCCGATGGCGGGCAGAGCACGATCGCCCCGCGATGGGCCCTGAGGTCGGGATCCGCGCCGACTCGTGTCGTCGCCGGCAGCCGCAGGCCCTGTGCGCGCAGGATCGCCGTGGTCGCCTCGATGGCGCCATGGGTCAGGATCGGCCCGATGGCAGGATCGAGAAGGGAGAGAAGGCGCTGCGCCTTGCCCAGGGCATAGGCGCCGAGCAGGCAGAAGCGCCCTTCGGCGGCATTCGCGGACCACCAGGCATTGATCTCCTGCGCGATCGCGGCCTGCGGACGCCAGCGGTAGAGCGGCAGGCCGAAGGTGCATTCGCTGATGAAGACATGGCAGGGCACCGGTTCCCAGGGGGTCGAAAGACCGTCATCCTCCAGCTTGTAGTCGCCCGAGACGACCCAGACCTCGCCGCCGACCTCCACCCGGATCTGGGCCGAACCGGGAACATGGCCTGCGGGGTGGAAGCTGACGGTCGCATCGCCGATGCGGCGCCGTTCGCCATAACGGATCGTTTCGAGCCGGATATCCCCCAGACGGTGGCGCAGGACGGGGGCGGCGGCATCGGTGGCCAGACAGGCCCCCATCCCGGGGCGGGCATGATCCGCATGCCCATGCGTGACAAGCGCGCGATTCACCGGACGCCAGGGGTCGATGAAGAAGTCCCCGGCAGGGCAGAAGAGGCCGCAATCGGTGACGGTCAGGACGGGTCCGGCGGGCATGAGGCGCAGGATAGCGCGGCCCGGAGCGGCGGAAAGGGCGGCCGCAGCGAAGGCCGCAGCAAAGGCCGCAGCGAAGGCCGCAGCAAAGGCCACGGGCAAGGCCACGGGCAAGGCCACAGGGGCAGAGCCGGGGGCCGGAAGGGCGCCCAGGGGAACCCCGCCGCCGCTCCGGGGGTTGGTCCGGCAAAACCGGAAAGGCCCATGTTCATGCAGATCCAGATCAACAGCGGCGACAATGTCACCCTCGATGCCTCCACGGCGCTGCATATCGAGGAGCAGATCCGCGGCATCCTCGCCCGGTTCGAGGACAGTCTGACGCGGATCGAGATCCATCTGAGCGACGACAGTGCCGCGCGCAGCACCGACAGCGACATCCGCTGTGCGATCGAGGCGCGGCCTGCCGGGCTCGATCCGCTGGGCGTGACGCATCTTGCCGGCGATCCCCTGGAGGCCGCCCTGGGCGCCGGCCGCAAGATGGCGCGGCAGCTCGACAGTGTTCTGGGGCGGCGCTCGGAGACGAAGGGGGGCGACAGCATCCGCGGCGGCGGGGCCTGAGAAAGCGGCCCGCGGCCCGGATCGCTCCAGCATCCGCATCGCCGCAGGCCCCGTCATCACCCCGCCGTCATCACCCCGCCGTCATCACCCCGCCCGACATCCCGCCCGGACCCGGCCCCCCAGGGCAGGATCCGGGCGGGTGGGGCGCAGGCCCCTGCGGACCGCGCCCCCCGACCATCCCGGACCATCCCGGGCCATCCCCGACCATCCCGGGCCATGAAGGATCCGCAAAGGGATCGGCGCCGCGGAAGGAACCACGAAAAAAGGGGCGCCCGAAGGCGCCCCGCACTCGTCACTTTCGGGCCGTCCGGTCAGCTCTTGCCGGAGGCGGCATCCTTCACGTCGCCCCAGGTCTTCTGGACCTTGCCCTTGACCTGCTCGGCCTTGCCTTCGGCCTCGAGCTCCGGGTTGCCGGTCAGCTTGCCCACGCCTTCCTTGATCTTGCCGGCGATGGTGTTCGCGGCGCCCTTGATATGGCTTTCATTCGCCATGATCGGAATCTCCCGTTTCGATCGTCGGGAGCAGAACGCGCCAGCCCGGATCAGGTTCCCGCCGGCGCGGACAAATCGCGCAGCCAGATCTGGAGGGGCTTTTCCGTCTCCTCCGCATCGCCATGGTCGCGCCAGCGGAAGCGGGCGACGGCGCCGGGCAGGGGGGCATAGCCCCGCCTGCGCCAGAAGGAATCGAGCGGGCGATAGGCGGCCGGTCGCGCCGGGTGATCCGGGGGGCGGATCACGGCGCAGAACACCGACCAGCGGCGGCCGAGCGCGCGGGCCTGATCCTCGCGCAGGTCGAAGAAGCGATGGCCGATGCCGCGCCCGCGATAATCGGGCAGCAGGACCGATTCGGCGCAGTAGAAGGCCTCGGCCGGGGCGATGCCCGCCGCGGCCAGGGGGGCGGAGAACTCGGCGGCGTGATCCTCCATCGGCGTGCCCGTCGCCGCGCCCACCAGCCGGTCCCCGTCGAAGGCGCCCACCACGACCGCCCCTGCGCTTTCGGCATAGCTGCGCAGATAGCGTTCCTCATAGGCGGTATCGCCGTCATAGAGATAGGGCCAGTCGGCAAAGACGCGGATGCGCAGCGCGGCCAGATCGGGCAGGCGGGCGGCGATCTCCTCCCGGGCGAGGGGCCGGACAAGCAGTGTCATCGCGAAACCTGGGCGATCCAGTCGGCGAGGTTGTAATAGGTCGTCACACGGGCGATGCGCCCGTCCTTCAGCGTGAAGAAGGCGCCGGCGGGCAGGACATAGGTCTGGCCCCGGGCCTCGGGCAGGCCGGCATCGGTCGCCTTGTAGGTGCCGTGCACGGTGAATTCCGCCGCGGCGCGGGTGCCGTCTTCGGAGGCCATGACGACGATGTCCTCGAGCCGTTCGCTATAACAGCGGTCCATATGGGCCAGGAATTCCCGGAAGAGGTCCTTGCCGCGGCGGATCTTCCCCTCGTTGACGTGATGTTCGATGTCGTCGGTCAGCTGGGCGAGCATCCCCTCCCAGTCGGCGCGGTTGAAGGCCTCGTAATAGGCCAGGACGGTGTCGCGGGCGGTCATGACGGATCCCTTCCGGTTGATCGGGCAGAGGGTTAGCCGCTTCTGCCGCGGCAGCACAAGGGTTGCGGCCGGGTTCGGGCTTGGCCCGCCGCCCCCGCCCATGCGATGCTGGACCGGACTGGAAGGGAGGCGCCCATGCCCGAGATCCGCCCGGACTTTGCCGGCCAGACCGTCATCACCACCTTCGAGACCTCGCCGGCGACCTGCTTCGACCTGCTGGAGGCCCTGGAGGCGGCGCTGCGCGAATGCATCGCGCAGCAGCCCGGGTTCCTCGGCGCGGCGCTGCATGTCAACGATGCGCGGACGCGGGTCGTCAACTATTCCCAATGGGCGCGGCGCGAGGATTATCAGGCGATGCTGCGCACCCCCGAGATGCGCGAGCGCAACCGCGCCATTGCCGCGCTCTGCCGCAGCTTCGAGCCGGTGATGGTCGAGGTGGCGGGGGTGTTCGGACGCCAGCCGCCATCGGGATCGCGCGGCTAGGCGCCGTCCGCCCAGTCGCCCTCGAAGTCGCGCGGCACCAGAAGGATGTCGCGCCCCACGGCGCGGATGTCGCGGCGCCCGCATAGCGCCATGGTCAGATCCATCTCGCGGCGGATGATTTCGAGCGCGCGCATCACCCCCTCCTCGCCCATCGCGCCGAGCCCGTGCACATAGGCCCGGCCGATCAGCGTCGCATCTGCCCCCAGCGCGACGGCCTTGAGCACGTCCTGCCCCGAGCGGATCCCCGAATCGAGCCAGATCTCCGTCTGGCCCTTCACCGCCCGCACGATCGAGGGCAGCATGCGGATCGACGACAGCGCGCCGTCGAGCTGCCGCCCCCCCGTGATTGCTCACGACGATGGCATCGGCCCCCGCCTGCACGGCCAGGCGGGCATCCTCCGGGTCGAGGATGCCCTTGATGACGAATTTGCCGCCCCATTGCGCGCGGATGCGCTCCACCTTGGCCCAGTCGAGCCGCGGATCGAACTGCTCGTTGGCCCAGGCGGACAGCGAGGCGAGATTCCCCACATCCCGTGCATGGCCGACGATGTTGCGGAAGGTGCGCCGCCTTGTGCGCGCCATGCCCCAGGACCAGCGCAGCCGCGTCGCGAAATCGGCCATGTTGCGCAGCGTCAGCCTGGGCGGCGTGGACAGGCCGTTGTGCAGATCCTTGTGCCGCTGCCCGAGGATCTGCAGATCCAGCGTCAGCACCAGCGCCGAACAGCGCGCCGCCTTGGCCCGGGCGATGATCTCGTCGACAAAGCCCTGATCCTGCATGACATAGAGCTGGAACCAGAAGGGCTTCTCGGGGACATGCTCGGCCACGTCCTCGATCGAGCAGACGGACATCGTGGACAGGATGAAGGGAACCCCGAAGCGGGCAGCGGCCCGGGCGGCCTTGATCTCGCCATCCGCCGCCTGCATCCCGAGGCTCCCGATCGGCGCGAGGCCCACGGGCATCGTCACCCGCTCGCCCAGCATGGTCGAGGCGAGCGAGCGGTTCGACATGTCCACCGCGACGCGCTGGCGAAAGCGCAGGCGCGCGAAATCGGCGGTATTGTCGCGAAAGGTCTGCTCCGACCAGGATCCCGATTCGCAGTAATCGTAGAACATGCGCGGCGTGCGCCGGCGATGGAGGCGCTTGAGATCGGCAATCTCGGCGATGACGGGCATGGCGGCTTCCTCTAAGGGCGCGGAATCCCTATCAGTCCCGTCACGGTCCGTCCATGCCGGGCGGGGCCGTGGCGGGCGCGCGCGGCGCGGCGCTGTTGCCGGGGGTGTTGCGCGGATCGCCCCCGGAGCGCGCGTTGCGCAAAGGATTTGTCAACCCTTGATGCGGCATGAGGGGGGGGATTGTTCATCGCCAGAAAGGACCGCCCATGCCTGCTGCCACCCGTCATGCCGCGCCCCCGCCGCTCCAGCGGCTGCTGGCGGCCCGCGCGGCCGCGATCGCCGGGGTGGCGCTGCCCCCGCGCCGGGGGTTCCGCCCGCGGCCGGACCGGCCCCATCCCCCCCGCGCATGGAGCGATTTCGCCGGCCGCGCCCGTGCGGCCCTGACCGGCCCCAGGCCGGCCCATGCCCTGCCGGCCCTGCCGGCCTGTCCGCTCCTGCCGCCTGTGGCGTCGCCCGCGACGCGGTCAGGCGTCATGCACCCCTTCAGCCAGGCTGCGGACGAAATCCAGCACGGCTTCGGGGCGTTCGCCCTTTCCCATCCGGGCGACGATGGCGGATCCGACGACCGCCCCATCGGCCAGGGCGGCGATGCTGCGGGCGGCCTCGGGGCTGCGGATGCCGAACCCCACGACCACGGGCAGATCGGTCGCGGCCTTGATCCGCGCCACATCGGGGCCGACGGTGGCGGCCTCGGGGGCGGCGGCGCCCGTGATCCCGGTGATCGAGACGTAGTAGACGAAGCCCGAACTGTTGCGCAGCACCGCAGGCAGACGGGCATCGTCGGTGGTGGGCGTGGCAAGGCGGATGAAGTCGAGCCCGGCGGCCCGGGCCGGCAGGCAGAGCTCGCCGTCTTCCTCGGGCGGCAGATCCACGACGATCAGCCCGTCGATTCCCGCCTCCTTCGCGGCCTGCAGGAAGCGCGGCACGCCCATGGCATGGATGGGGTTGTAGTAGCCCATCCAGACGATGGGCGTCGCGGGGTGACGTGCACGCAGGTCGCGGGCGATGGCCAGGGTGCGCTCCATCGTCTGCCCGCCGGCCAGGGCGCGCTGTCCGGCCATCTGGATGGTCGGCCCGTCGGCCATCGGGTCGGTGAAGGGGTGCCCAGCTCGACGATGTCCACCCCGCATCGGGCAGGCCGAGCGCCACGGCGCGCGAGGTCTCGTAGTCCGGGTCGCCTGCCATGATGTAGGCGACAAAGGCCTTGCGGCCCTCGCGGTGCAGCCTTGCGAAGGTTTCCTCGATCCGCCCCATCCCGGCCTCCCCTCGGTGTCCGGTCGGATTTGCGCGAGAGGGCGGCGAAAGGCAAGGCAGGCCGCGCCCTCGCAGGCCGCGCCCTCAGGGCCCTGCGCCCGCTTCCACCGGCCTGGCCGCCCCGGCGGGGGCGGCGCGGGGCGGGGCCATGAGGATCCAGTGCGTGCCGAAGCGGTCGCGCAGCATCGCGAAGGCGGGGGCGAAGAAGGTCTCCTGCACGGGGCTGGACGACGTCGCCGCCTTCCGAGAGCCGGTCGAAGACGGCCTGCACCGCTGCGCGGTCCGGCAGCGCCTGCATGACCGACACGGCCTTCTGCGGGTCGCCCTCCATGCCGGGGGGAAAGTCCGAGGCCATCAGCGGGCCGTCGGGCAGATGGACATCCCCATGCATGACATGGGGCGTGCCACGCCACGCCTCGGGCGCGTCGGGGCTGTCGGCATGGCGCATGAGCATGGGGGCGGGGCGCCGAACACCTCGGCGTAGAAGGTCAGCGCTTCGGCGCAGCGGCCCTGGAAGTGGAGGTAGGGGGTGGGCATGGCGATCTGTCCTGCGGCTCAGGCGTCTTCGGCGGGCGATTCTTCGGTGGGCGATTCGGTGTCGATCATCCAGCGCGTGCCCCAGCGGTCCGTGACCTGCCCGAAGGCCGGCGACCAGAAGGTGCGCTCAAGGGGCATGACGACCGTGCCCCCCTCGGCCAGCGCGTCGAAGAGGCGACGGCTCTCGCCCTCGTCGCGGCCCGTCACGGCGATGCAGACGCCGGCCATCGGCTCGGCTCCCGACCAGTCCGAGGCGTAGAGCAGGCCATCCCCGATGCGGACCGATCCGTGCAGGATCGCCTCCGGGTCGCCGCCTATCGCGGTCTCGGGCGACTGGCCCACGCGCAGGAGCTCGGGCTCGGGCGAGCCGAAGATGCGGGCGTAGCTGCGCAGCGCCTCCTCGGTGCAGCCGTTGAAGAACAGGTAGGGGACGGGGGTCATGGCGGTCTCCGGAGGCGCGAATCGGCCTGCCCGGACAGGGTAGCATGTTCGTCATTTGTTCCAAAGGGGAATCGCCGGGCCCGCGGGTCTGGTATTGCCGCCGTGGCGCCCCATATGGGGGGTCATGAACTATGTGCTTGCCCTTCTGCTGCCGCCGCTCTCGATCCTGCTTGCCGGTCGTCCCGTGGTGGCCATCCTGACCTTCCTGATCTGGCTTCCCGCGATCCTGATGTCCGGGGGGCTGGGGCATCCGCTGTTCGTGATCCTGGCCTGGATCCTGATCTGGCAGCGGCAGGAGGATCGCCGCGCGGCCCGGCGCTGAGGCGGGCCGCTCCGGCCGCTGCCTTGCGCGCCGCGGGGGCCCCGCCTAGAACCGCCCCGGTTTTCGCGGGCAGGGAGGGAGGGGCCGATGGGCTTCCGCATGGGCATCGTGGGTCTGCCGAATGTCGGCAAGTCCACCCTCTTCAATGCGCTGACCCGCACGGCGGCGGCGCAGGCGGCCAATTTTCCCTTCTGCACCATCGAACCCAATGTGGGCGAGGTGGCGGTGCCCGATCCGCGCCTCGACCGGCTGGCAGAGATCGCGAAATCCCGTCAGGTGATCCCGGCGCGGATGACCTTCGTGGACATCGCGGGTCTGGTGCGCGGGGCCTCGAAGGGAGAGGGGCTGGGCAACCAGTTCCTGGCCAATATCCGCGAGGTGGATGCCATCGCCCATGTGCTGCGCTGCTTCGAGGATCCGGACATCACCCATGTCGAGGGGCGGGTGGACCCTGTCTCCGATGCCCAGACGATCGAGACGGAGCTGATGCTGGCCGATCTCGAATCGGTGGAGCGGCGCCTGCAGAACATCGCCCGCAAGGTCCGGGGGGGCGACCGCGACGCGACCGAGCAGGAGGCGCTGCTGCGGCGTGCCCAGGCTGCCCTGGCCGAGGGGCGCCCGCCGCACGGTGCCGGTGGCCCCGGAGGAGGCGCGCGCCTGGCGGATGCTCCAGCTCCTGACGGCCAAGCCGGTGCTCTATGTCTGCAACGTGGCCGAAGAGGACGCCGCCACCGGCAATGCGCATTCGGAGGCAGTGGCGGCCATGGCCGCGGCCGAAGGCAATGCCCATGTCGTCATCTCGGCCCGGATCGAGGAGGAGATCGCCCAGCTTCCCCCCGAGGAGGCGCGAGAGTTCCTCGCGACGATGGGTCTTGCGGAGCCGGGGCTCGACCGGCTGATCCGGGCGGGCTATGCGCTGCTGCGGTTGCGGACCTATTTCACCGCAGGCCCCAAGGAGGCGCGCGCCTGGACGATTCCCGCCGGCACGCTGGCCCCTCAGGCAGCCGGGGTCATCCATGGCGATTTCGAGAAGGGCTTCATCCGCGCCGAGACCATCGCCTACGACGACTATGTGGCCCATGGCGGCGAGGCCGGCGCGCGCGAGGCCGGCAAGCTCCGCCTCGAGGGCCGCAGCTACGAGGTGCAGGACGGCGATGTGATGCATTTCCTGTTCAGCGGCTGACCGGGATCCGCAGGCCCTTGGCGCCGCGGGGCAGGCATGGCACCGTCCGGGTCACCCCCGGGCGGGGCAGATCGGGGATCGGCGGGAGAACGGGACGGCATCATGGCAACGGGGCTCATCGCGCTCCTCGACGATGTGGCGGCGATCGCCAAGGTGGCTGCGGCATCGGTGGATGATGTCGCGGCGCAGGCGGTCAAGGCAGGAACCAAGGCCGCAGGCGTGGTCATCGACGACACGGCGGTGACGCCGCGTTATGTCGTTGGCTTCGCCGCCGCCCGCGAACTTCCGATCATCGGCCGCATCGCCCTGGGCAGCCTGCGCAACAAGCTGCTCTATCTGCTGCCTGCGGCGCTCCTGCTGTCGGCCTTTGCCCCCTGGGCGATCACGCCGCTGCTGGTGCTGGGCGGGGCCTATCTCTGCTTCGAGGGGGCCGAGAAGATGCTGCATCTCCTTGCGCCCCATCACGACGACCCTGCGGTGGCCGAGACGGGCGCCCGGACGCCGGAGGAACTCGAGGAGGAGAAGATCTCGGGCGCAATCCGCACCGACTTCATCCTGTCGGCCGAGATCATGGCCATCGCGCTGGCCACGGTCGATTCGCCTTCGATCTGGACGCGGGCGGTGGTGCTGGCGGCGGTCGGCATCCTCGTGACGCTGGGGGTCTACGGGGTGGTGGCGCTGATCGTGAAGGCGGATGATGCCGGCGCGGCCCTGGCGCTTCGGGCGCGGACCGCTGTCGGGCGGGCCCTGGGGCGCGGGCTGGTCCATGCGATGCCCCCGCTTCTGTCGCTCCTGAGCCTTGTCGGCACGGTAGCCATGCTCTGGGTTGGCGGGCAGATCGTCCTGCATGGCCTGGCCGAATGGGGCTGGCACGGGCCCGAGGACCTCATCCACCGCATACGCCACGGGGCGGAACTGACGGTGCATGGCCTTGGCGGCTGGGCGGAATTGACGCTGGGCTGGATCGCCCAGGCTCTGGCTGCGGCGGTCGCGGGTCTGGCACTCGGCCTCGCGATCCTCGGGGCGCTGCGGATCCTCCGGCCCGGCGCGGCGCATTAGCCTCTGCCGAAGGAGAGGCGTCGGCGTCCCCCCCGCTCCCGGCCGCCATGCCTTCGAGATGACGGCGCGCCGTGATCAGGTCGCGGCGGAGGGCCTCGGTCTCCATTTCGGCGGCGACGGGATCGGGCAGGCGCAGGAGATGACCGGGATGCAGCGTCAGCAGCACGGGCAAGCCCTCCGGCCCGGCTTCGATGCCGCCGCGTCGGCGCAGGATTCCCTCGGCCCGCCCCGTCAGCGCCGCTGCGGCCGTGGCGCCCAGGGCGACGATCAGCCGGGGCCTGACAAGCTCCAGCTCGCGCAGAAGCCAGGGGCGGCAGGCGGCGATCTCGGCCCCGCCGGGGCTCCTGGCAAGGCGCTGGCGGCCCTTTGTCATGTAGTTGAAATGCTTCACGGCATGGGTGAGATAGACCTGCGCGCGGTCGATCCCCGCCTCGGCCAGAAGCCGCAGGAGCAGATCCCCCGCCGGCCCGGCAAAGGGTCTTCCGGTCAGGTCGTCCCGGTCCTCCGGCTGCTCGCCGACCAGCATCAGGGGCGCATCGGGCGGCCCTTCGCCGGGGACAGGCTGTGTGGCCCCCTCCCAGAGCGGACAGGCCCGGCAGGCGGCGAGATCCCCCGCCAGCACAGAGGCGGGACCCGGGGGATGGGGGCGGGGTGGCGCGGCTTCAGCCCGGCGGGCGAGGGCGCGGGCATAGAGGGGGGGCTCGCGCGGGGGGGCCTCGGCCATGGTGCGGGCTGCGGCTTCGGCCTTGCGCAGCAGGTCCGGGATGGCGGCGGCCTCGGGCATCTGGGCCCACCAGCGGCGGGGCATCTCGGCCAGCATCCGGCGGCGGTTGACCCGGGCCGGGTTGAAGATCGCGGCAAAATAGGTCCGCCACAGCGCATCGGCCTCGTCCTCGGCCAGTTCGGGCCGCGATGCCCCCTCCTCGAAGCGCAGCACCCCGTCCTCGAAGCAGGCCACAAGGTCCGGCGTCGCGATCAGCCAGTCCATGTCGGCAAAACGGCGCGCAAAGAAGGGCGCAGCCGGTTCCAGCGTGAGATGCTGGGGCTCGATCCAGGCGGCAAAACGGCGCCGGGGCGCGGTGCGGTCCCCCACCTCGCGGAAGCGGACAAAGGCGTGCAGCCTGTGGATGTCGCGCCGGACGGCCCGTGCCATGCGGATCAGCTGCGCCACGGCTGCATCGGCGGGGTCGTCCATCAGCCGGGGATGAAGCCGCAACCGCCACAGAAGACCGTAGAGCCGGGCAAAGCGTTCAGGGTCCCGGTGCCAGACGGCCTGGGCCGCCAGTTCCACGAAGGCCGCAGGCGCGCGCACTGTCCCGGGCCGGGGGGCAGGCGGCACCTCGTCGTCGTCGAAGAGCAGATCTTCGGCCTCGCCCAGAGACCAGGTCACCCGTTCCGGTGCCAGACGGGCGGCCAGGCAGGCCCGCGCGGCCTCGCGCCAGGCGCGGTCGGTGCCGATGCGGGGGAGGATCACATGGGGCATCGGATCGGCAGCTCCGGGGTCGTTGGGGTGTTCATGAAATGTTCCGAGCCTCCGACAGGAAAGCCCGTCAGAACAGCGAAAGCTGCTGCGGCGGCGGGGCGAGGCGGTCGCGCAACCCTTCGGCCTCGAGCAGGCCGCGCGGATGCCAGTCCTCCGCCTCCACGAAGGGGGCGGCCCGTCCCAGCACCGCGCCCATGTGCCGCAGATCCTCCCAGCGGAGGGCCCGATGCCGGCGGGCCGACAGGATGCGGTCCACGGTCCGCGTCCCGAAACCCGGCACGCGCAACAGCATCTCGCGTCCGGCGCGGCGGACATCCACGGGGAACAGATGGCGGTGGCGCAGCGCCCAGGCCGTCTTGGGATCGAGATCGGGATCGAGATCCCCCGCCGGCAGCACCTCTTCGGCCGTGAAACCGTAATGCCGCAGGAGCCAGTCGGCCTGATAGAGCCGGTGCTCGCGCAGCAGGGGCGGAGGCCGTGGCGGCAGCCGGTCCGATGCGCCGGGAACGGGGACATAGGCGGAATAGTAGACGCGCCGCAGCCTGTAGCCGGCATAGAGCTGCTCGCTCATGCGCAGGATCTCGGCATCCGCCGCGCCGTCGGCCCCGACGATCACCTGGGTGCTCTGCCCTGCGGGGGCGAAGGGCGGTGGCCTTCGGCCTGTCGGGGATCGTTCCTGCGCCGCCTCTGTCCGCAGGCGAATCGTGGCCATCTGGCGGCGGATGTCCTGCGCATCCTTCCGGGGGGCAAGCCGGGCAAGCCCCGCTTCGGTCGGCAGCTCCACATTGACCGACAGCCGGTCGGCAAGCAGCCCGGCCTCCTCGATCAGACCGGCGGAGGCACCGGGAATCACCTTGAGATGGATATAGCCGCGAAAGCCCTCCCGCTCCCGCAGGATCCGCAGGATGCGGATCATGTCCTGCATCGTGTCGTCGGGCGAACGGATGATGCCCGATGACAGGAACAGCCCTTCGATCATGTTGCGCCGGTAGAATTCGATCGTCAGCTGCACGACCTCCTCGGGCGCAAGACGCGCGCGGGGTGTGTCGGCCGAGAGGCGCGAGGGGCAGTAGGCGCAGTCGAAGATGCAGAAATTGGTCATCAGCACCTTGAGAAGCGAGATACAGCGCCCGTCCGGGGTGAAGGCATGGCAGATCCCGCTGCCCGTGGTGTGGCCCGGTTCTCCCTTCCGTGCATCCCGTCCCTGCCCGCCCGAGGAGGCGCAGGAGGCATCATGGCGGGCTGCTTCGGCAAGGATCTGGAGCTTCTGATGCAGGGTCCGGGCCATGATGTTCTTGTAATGTTCCTGTCTCCTGCCGGCAAGGGGCCGTCAGCTGCCGCCGGCCGGCCTCAGTAACCGGCGCGGCGATCCACCAGATGGAGCAGCGGCAGACCGGCCTCGCCCCGCCGGACATTCTCGGCCAGGGCGCGCACGGCTGTTTCGGGGCGCGTCTCGGCGGCGACATGCGGGGTGACGGTGATGCGCGGATGGCTCCAGAAGGGATGATCGGGGGGCAGCGGCTCCTGCCGGAAGACGTCGAGCGTGGCATGACCCACCGCCCCCTCGTCCAGCGCGGCCAGCAGCGCCGCGTCGTCGATGAGCCCGCCCGGCCGGGGTTCAGCAGCGCATAGCCGCGGGCGGGGATCCGCAGCCGCTCGGCATTCATGAGGTTCTCGGTATGCCGCGTCAGCGGCGTGAGCAGCACGACGATCTGCGCCCCCGCAAGGGCCGGGGCCAGTCCGTCGAGCCCCGTGAAGACGCGGCGCAGGCGCGGTTCCTCCTTCGGAGAGCGCGCCCAGCCCGTAACCGGAAAGCCCAGACCGGCAAGGGCGAGCGCACAGGCCAGACCGAGCTCGCCCAGGCCCAGCACCGTGACGGGGCGTTCGGGGGCCAGGGGGGGAGGCTCGGGTTGCCAGAGCGGTTCGCTGCGCCGGATATGACGGTCGAGGTTCAGGTGATGGCGCAGGACATGCGCCGTCACCCATTCCACCATGCCCTGCCGCAGCCCCGGATCCACCATGCGGGCCAGGGGTTGGGTCAGCGTCGGATTGGTGATGATCCCTTCCACGCCGGCCCAGAGGCTCAGCACGGCCTTGGCGCGGGTATAGGGCGAAAAGTCGGTGACCGGGCCGCCCGGTGCATGGACGATCCAGTCCACTTCGGCGGGGTCGATCTCGCGCTCCACGGTGGCCAGGACGCCGGCCTCGGCCAGGGCGCGGGGCAGCAGGTCCCGATAGGCATCCCACAGCCGGTCCGGTGCGGCGAACAGCACGCGCACGGGGCGCACCCGCGGGCCGAAGGGGTCAGCGGGGGCGGTGGACATGGGCGCTCTGCACGAGGCCGAAGGCCCCGAGAAGGACGAGGAGGGAGGATCCGCCATAGCTCACGAAGGGCAGGGGCACGCCGACGACCGGCGCCAGCCCCATGACCATCAGCATGTTGACCGAGAAGAGCAGGAACACCGTCGCCCCGACCCCGAGGATCAGCAGCGAGGAGAAGCGGTCCCGGCACTGCATCGCGGCGGCCAGCAGGAAGGCCAGCATCAGCACATAGATCACGAGCAGGGTGAAGGAGCCGACGAAGCCGAACTCCTCGGCCAGGGTGTTGAGGATGAAGTCCGTCTGCTTCTCGGGGAGAAAGTTGAGGCGCGACTGGGTGCCCTGCATGAATCCCTTGCCTGTCAGCCCCCCTGATCCCAGCGCGATCTTCGCCTGCGTGATATTGTAGCCTGCTCCGAGCGGATCCTGCGAGGGATCGAAGAAGGTGTCGATGCGGCGGAACTGGTAGTCGTGGAGAAGCTGCCACGGCGTGCCGCGGCTCTCGAAGACGGCCAGGATCGTGCCAACGATTCCCGCCGCCACGGTGGCGAAATAGCCCCAATGGACGCCGGCGCAGAACATCAGGATGCCGCCTGCGCCCAGGATCAGCATCGCCGTGCCCAGATTGGGCTGCATCAGCACAAGTCCCACAGGCAGCGCGATCATCACCAGGGGGGGCAGCATCCAGAGCGGATGGGACACCCGCCGCGCCGGGATCCAGTCGTAATAGGCCGCAAGCGCCAGCACGAGGCCGATCTTGGCGATCTCCGAGGGTTGCACGCGGATCGGCCCGATGACGAGCCAGCGCTGCGCCCCCATGCCGACATCGCCCATGATCTCCACCAGGATCAGAAGGCCGATCGAGATCAGATAGATAGGCAGGGCAAGCCGCTTCCACACCGCGATGGGCACCATCGCCACAACGATCATGGCCACGAAACCCAGGGCGAATCGGCTCATCTGTTCGCCGGCCCAGGGCTCCATCGATCCGCCCGCCAGCGAATAGAGCATGAGAAAACCCATGCAGGACGGTGCCGTGACAAGGAGGATGAGCGGCCAGTTGAGATAGAGCAGCTTGCGCGGCCCCGTGGGCACCCATCGGACCTGATATTCGAGAAAGCTCATGCCCATCGGCCTTGCATCTCCCCCTTTTCAGGCCCGCTCGCGAGAGGGCAGCGGGCGACCGGCCATCCGGGCGCGGATGCGGGCCTGCCGCTCCTCGGCTTCGGCCCGCTTGTTCTCGGGATAGGCCTCGAGCGGGGGAAAGCCCCCGTAGAGCGCCTGCAGCGTCACGTCCCGCCCGATGGGGGCGGCCACGGCCCCGCCGCCACCGCCATGCTCGACGACGACCGAGACGGCAAAACGCGGATTGTCATAGGGGGCGAAATTGACCCACAGCGCATGGTCGCGCCGCTCCCAGGGCAGATCGGCATTCGATGTGACGCCTCTTGCGCGCTCCTCGGGGGTGATGCGGCGCACCTGACTGGTGCCGGTCTTGCCGGCCATCTGCATGCCGGGGGCGATGATGCGGTTGGCGAAGGCCGTGCCGCGCTGGTGATTGACCACATCATGCATCGAGGCGCGGATGCGTCGCAGCCAGTTCTCGTTGAGTCCCAGCGGCTCTCCGGTGCCGGGGGGCTGTTCCACCCCGCGATGGTCTTGACCAGGCGGGGGCTCACCGCCCGTCCCGTGGCCAGCCGCGCCGCCATCACCGCCAGTTGAAGCGGCGTCGCCAGAACATAGCCCTGTCCGATCGAGGCATTGACCGTGTCGCCGATGCGCCAGTCTTCGCCATAGCGGGCCCGTTTCCAGTCGCGATCGGGGGCGATGCCCTCGGCGATGGCCGACATCGGCACGTCATGACGGACCCCGAGGCCCAGCCGCCGGGCCATGGCCGCGATGGCATCGATGCCGACACGCTGGCCGATCTCGTAATAGTAGACGTCGCAGGACACCTTGAGGCTGTCATGCAGGTTGACATTGCCATGTCCGCCCGAGCGCCAGCAGTGGAAGCGCGTTCCCGAGACGGTCACGAAGCCCGGGCAATAGACCGTGTCCTCGGGCTGGATGACCCCGGCCTCGAGCGCGGCCAGGGCGACGATCATCTTGAAGGTGGATCCCGGCGGATAGGCATCCTGCACCACCTTGTTGGCCAGCGGGCGGTAGCGGTTCTCGTTGAGGGCGGTCCAGTCGGCGACCGAGATGCCGCGCACGAACAGGTTGGGGTCGAAGGACGGCGCATTCCCCACCGCAAGAAGGTCGCCGGTGGCGCAATCCATGACCACCACGGCCGCGCTCTCGCCTTCGATGCGGGCCTCGACATAGGCCTGAAGCTGCGCATCGAGCGTGAGCTGGACATCGCGTCCCTTGATCCCCTCGACGCGGTCGAGCTCGCGCATCACGCGACCCAGCGCATTGACCTCGATGCGCATCGTGCCGGCCTGGCCGCGCAGCGTGTCCTCCAGCTTGGCCTCGACCCCGGTCTTGCCGATGGGGAATTTGGGGATTCGGAACAGCGGGTCGGGGTTTTTCCATCTGGCTCAGGTCGTGTTCCGACACGGGGCCCACATAGCCCACGACATGGGCGGTATCCGCGCCATTGGGATAATGGCGCGACAGGCCCACTTCCGCGGTGATGCCCGGCAGGGCGGGGGCGTTGGCGGTGACGCGCGCCACATCGTCCCAGGAGACGCGGTCGCGCACCGTGACCGGCACGAAGGAGGCGGTGCGCCGCATCTCCTCGATCACGCGGTCGATCGTCTCCCGGTCGAGCGGCAGGACTGCCGACAGCCGGGCCAGCGCCTCCTCGGGCTCGCCTGCGGCTTCGCGCACGATGACGATCCGGTAGATCGGTTCGTTGACGGCCAGGGGCACACCGCTGCGGTCGAAGATCAGGCCCCGTGCCGGCGGGATCAGGCGCATGTTGATGCGGTTTTCCTCGGCCAGCAGGCGGAACTGGTCGGCCTGATCGATCTGGAGCTGCTTCATCCGCCAGCCGATCACACCCGCCACGCCAAGCTGCACGGTCCCCAGCAGGGCTGCACGGCGCGTCATCCGGCGCGAGATGTCGAAGGCTTCGGGTGCCTTGGAGGTGCCGGCGCGTCCGGCAGGAGTCTTGCGGCGGAACCGGTTCATAGGCGATGTCCCAGATTGTCCACTTCGCCCTGCGCGGGCCGGTGCAGGCCGAAGGCGATCTGTGCCAGACCCGCAATCAGCGGATAGAGGGCGACCGTCAGCAGGATCTGGATCAGGGTCAGGCCGAGCGGCGCCTGCGGCGTCATGGCCAGATCCAGCACCACGCGGTTGAGCAGAGCCACCGCCACGATGCCGGCGCCCACGGCGGCCCATTCGGCGGGAAAGGATCCGCGCCTGAGGGCCGGTGCCCGGCTGCGCAGCCATTCGGTCAGTCCCAGAACGAGCGCCGTGAACAGCCCCGGTGGCCTCTGGAACAGGAAATCGGCCATCAGGAACACCCCCGCCACGGCCAGAACGGGCAGCGTGTCGGGGCGCCGGGCTGCCCAGGCCGCCGTCACGGCCAGCAGGATATCGGGCGCGGCCCAGGGGCGCGGCACCGTGTTGAGCGGAAGAAGCGACGCCGCAGTCAGCAGGGCTGCGATCGCCAGATAGGCGAGGATCCCGCCCCGGCTTCCCCGTCCCAGCTCAGTCACCGGGGGCCTCCGCCGGCGGGGGGGTGGGGTCGGTGCTGGCCGTCACCAGCGCCGGCGGCGGGGGAGGGCCGATGAAGTCCTCCGGCGAGGGGCCGGCCGGCACGCCGCCCTGCGGCACGATCAGCCGGCCGGGTTCCTCGATGGCCTCGATCTGCGGGCTGCGCAGGATGCGCAGGAAATCGAGCTGCTCATAATCCGCTGCCAGGCGCAGCCGCAGCCGTCCGTCGGTCCCCTGGGCCACGCGCCCCACGGGCAGACCGGCCGGGAACAGGCCGCCATCGCCGGCCGTCACCACCCGGTCGCCCGGCCGGACCCGGTCGCGGTCCTCGAGGAAGTCGAGAAGTGGATAGGGGCTGTTGTCCCCGGTCAGGATGGCGCGCTGCCCGGAAGGCTGGATCGTCACCGGAATGCGCGAGGAGCTGTCGGTCAGCAGGATCACCCGCGAGGTGCGCGTTCCCACGCCCGAGACCCCGCCCCACCAGTCCCAGTCCGTCCATCGCCGGCCAGCCGTCGATGATTCCGTCCCGCCCCCCCACATTGATCAGCACCGACTGCCGGAAGGGCGATCCGGAATCGGCCATCACCGTGCCGGTGATGAAGGTCAGGCCCGGCTGAAGCGAGACATTGTGAGCGCGCGCAGCTTGGCGTTCTCCTGCTCGAGCCGCAGCGCCGCCTCGCGCCAGACGGACATCTGCTGCAGCTCGCGCCGCAGTTCCAGGTTCTGCTCATGCAGGCGCTGATAGGACCGAAAGTCCTGCGCCAGACGCACCAGCCCCGTGACCGGTGCCATGGCCCAGTCGAGCCGCGGCACGACGGCATCCACGATCTCGGCCCGCAACCGTTCGACACGGGGGGAATCGATACGCCACAGCACGAACAGGCCCAGACAGGCCAGGATCAGCAGCCCCACCAGCAGACGCCGGAGCGGCCTCGTGAAAGCCTCGGCCTGAACCCGCCGCGAGGGCATGCGCCGCCCCCCTGTCAGCTGTCGTAGTCGATGACGTGGCGCAGCTGCCTTTCGTATTCAAGCGCCTTGCCGGTGCCCAGCGCCACACAGTTGAGCGATTCGTCGGCGACCGAGATGGCCAGCCCCGTCTGCTCGCGCAGTGCGAGGTCGAGCTCGCCCAGCAGCGCCCCGCCCCCCGTCAGCATCACGCCGCGATCCACGATGTCGGCCGCCAGGTCCGGCGGCGTCGCCTCCAGAGCGGTCATGACCGCCTCGCAGATCTGCTGGACGGGTTCGGCCAGCGCCTCGGCCACCTGCGCCTGGGTGATCTCGGTTTCCTTGGGCACGCCGTTGAGAAGATCGCGCCCGCGGATCATCATCGTCTGCCCGCGGCCGTCATCCGGCATCCGGGCGGTCCCGATCGTGGTCTTGATGCGCTCGGCCGTCGATTCGCCCACGAGCAGGTTATGCTGCCGCCGCAGATAGGAGATGATGGCTTCGTCCATGCGGTCGCCGCCCACGCGCACCGAACGCGCATAGACGATGTCGCCCAGCGACAGCACCGCCACTTCGGTCGTGCCGCCGCCGATATCGACCACCATGTTGCCCGTGGGGTCGGTGATCGGCATGCCCGCCCCGATGGCGGCGGCGATGGGCTCGGCAATCAGTCCGGCCCGCCGGGCACCGGCCGAGAGGACGGATTGACGGATCGCCCGCTTCTCCACCGGGGTGGCCCCATGGGGCACGCAGACGATGATCTTCGGCTTCGGATAGGATCGCCGGATCACCTTGCGGATGAAATGCTTGATCATCTCTTCCGCGACATCGAAATCGGCGATGACGCCTTCGCGCATCGGCCGGATGGCCTCGATGCTGCCCGGCGTGCGGCCCAGCATCAGCTTTGCGTCCTCGCCCACGGCGAGAACCTTCTTCTGCCCGTCCTTGACGTGGTAGGCCACCACGGACGGTTCCGAAAGGACGATCCCCCGCCCCTTGACATAGACGAGCGTATTCGCCGTCCCGAGGTCGATCGCCATGTCCGACGAGAAAAGGCTCCCCAAGCCCAGCATGCGCGCGTCCCGTTCCTTCCATGCCCCACCGGTCCGCACGGCCTGAGACCGGCGGACCGCGCACCCATAGCGACGTTGCGGGCGAGGCGGAAGCGGGCTTCACGTCCTCGTGCGGCACCTTTCCGCCGTTCGGGCGTCCCGCATCTGTCCCACTGCGTTCATCATCCGTTGACATCTGCCGGCGCGAATCCCGATTCGCGGCGATTTCATCAATGACGTCAATGATTTGTTGTGCTGCAGCGCAGCGCAACACCACCGCGCGGTGGTGAAGGGAATTCTTAACCCTTTCCGGCGAGACTGGCCCCGTCACGCACCGTCCCGGAGCCCCCCATGCCCGCCTCGCGCCCGATCCGTCCTGCCGCTTGTCGCCGGCCCGTTCCCTGCGGGCCGGCCATCCGGGGCCGGTCAGCCGGCGTCGCGGTAGCTCACGCCCTTTACGTCCTCGCCCGGCGCGCTCTTCTCGCGCCGCACGAGAAGGCGGTTGATCGCGTTGATGTAGGCCTTCGCGCTGGCCACCACCGTGTCGGTGTCGGCAGCGGTGCCCGTGGCGATACGCCCCTGCTCCTCGAGCCGCACGCTGACGGTGGCCTGCGCGTCCGTCCCTTCCGTCACCGCCGCCACCTGGTAGATCTGCAGGCTGGCCTGATGCGGAAACAGCGCGCGGATGGCCTTGAAGGTCGCGTCCACCGGGCCGTCGCCGGTCTCGGTGACGGTCTTCTCCTGACCGTCGATCTCGAGCGCAATCTCTGCCGTCTGCGGTCCCTCGGTTCCGCAGACCACGCGCAGCCGCTTCAGGCGCAGCCGGTCCGTCCCGGCCTCGTTCTGCGTCACCAGGGCGATCAGGTCGTCGTCGAAGACTTCCTTCTTGCGGTCGGCGAGGTCCTTGAAACGCACGAACAGGTCGTTGAGCTGGTTGTCGGCCAGCTCGAAGCCGAGCTGGCGCAGCTTGGCGCGCAGTGCCGCCCGCCCCGAATGCTTGCCCATCACCAGATTGGTGGCCGACAGCCCCACATCCTCGGGCCGCATGATCTCGAAGGTGGCGGCGTTCTTGAGCATCCCGTCCTGATGGATGCCCGATTCATGGGCAAAGGCGTTCTTGCCGACGATGGCCTTGTTGAACTGCACCGGAAAGCCCGAGACGGTCGCCACCCGGCGGCTGATGTTCATGATCTTGGTGGTGTCGATCCCCGTCTCGAAGGGCAGGATGTCATGGCGCACCTTCATCGCCATGACCACCTCCTCGAGTGCGGTGTTCCCCGCCCGCTCGCCGAGGCCGTTGATCGTGCATTCGATCTGCCGGGCACCGGCCTCCACCGCGGCCAGGGCATTGGCCGTCGCCATGCCGAGGTCGTTATGGCAATGCGTGGCAAAGGTCACCTCGTCCGCGCCCGGCACCCGTTCGAGCAGCATGCGGATGATGTCGGCGCTCTCGCGCGGGTAGGTGTAGCCGACCGTGTCGGGGATGTTGATCGTCGTGGCCCCGGCCTTGATGGCGATCTCGACCACGCGGCAGAGGTAGTCAGGCTCGGTCCGCGTCGCATCCATGGGCGACCACTGCACATCCGGGCAGAGGTTGCGCGCATGCGTCACCGTCTCGTGGATGCGTTCGGCCATCTGGTCCATGTCCAGATTGGGAATCGCCCGGTGCAGGGGCGAGGTGCCGATGAAGGTGTGGATGCGGGGGGGATCGGGCGTGGCGCACCGCCTCCCAGCAGCGGTCGATATCCTTGAAATTCGCGCGCGCCAGACCGCAGACGGTGGCATTGCGGGTCACCTTGGCGATCTCCGTCACGGCGCGGAAATCGCCCTCGGAGGCGATGGGGAACCCGGCCTCGATGATGTCCACCCCCCATCTCGTCCAGAAGCTGGGCGATCTCCAGCTTCTCCTCATGGGTCATGGTGGCGCCGGGCGATTGTTCGCCGTCGCGCAGCGTGGTGTCGAAGATCTTGACTCGATTGGTCTGGGTCATGACGGGGTCTCCTGGGTCTTCCTCTCCTGCGGCGCCGTGAACTCCTCCGAGCGGCGGCGCCACAAGGCCCGCTCAGAGGCGGCTAAGGAGAAGAAGAGGAAGGCGGGCGCGCATCGTCATGGTGCGGCACCCTACCGCCATCCGCGGCCGGGGAAAAGGCCCCTTGGTCGGGCCGGAGGCGCGCTGCGTATCAGGACAAGGCAGGGGAGGACCGCCATGACCGACAGCCACGCCGAGGATCGTCCGGCAACCGCACTCGTGATCGGGGCTTCGGGGGGGATCGGTGCGGCCCTCGCCGATGCGCTGGCCGCGCGCGGCCTTTCCGTCACGCGCCTCGCGCGCCGCGAAGGGGGGCCCGATCTGCGCGATCCGGCGGCCACCGAACGCGCCTTCGCCGCGCTTTCCGGCCCCTTCGCCCAGATCTGGGTCGCCACCGGCATCCTCGCCCCCGCAGGCCGCCGCCCCGAAAAGGCCCTGCGCGAGATCGACGCAGCGGCGATGGCCGAGATGTTCGCCGTCAACACCATCGGTCCCGCTCTCGTGCTGCGTCATGCGCCACGCTGGCTGCCCCGCCGGGGGCGGTCGCTGCTTGCCGTCCTGTCGGCCCGCGTCGGCTCCATCGGCGACAACGCTCTTGGCGGCTGGCACGCCTACCGCGCCTCCAAGGCCGCGCTCAACATGCTGCTGAAGGGCGCGGCGATCGAACTGGCCCGCACCCATCCGCAGGCGGTCGCCGTCGCCCTGCATCCGGGCACCGTGGACAGCCCCTTCACGGCGGGTTTCTCTCCTGCCCATGGCAAGCTGCCGCCGGCCGAGGCCGCCCGTCGACTCCTGGCTGTCACGGAGGCGCTGACCCCCGCCGACAGCGGCAGCTTCCGCGACCACCGGGGGAGGTCGTGCCATGGTGATGCGCCTGCCGGATCGTGATGCCGGGGGAGTGGACGGCTATGGTGACCGCATCGGACGGGATGCTCTGGCGCCTGTCCGCGCCTCAGCCGCCCGATTCGGCCGGTGTCGCCTCCTCTTCGGCAGCGGCGTCGGGGATGGCCTCTGCGGGGGTATCCGGCGCGGCGGCCTCAGCCCCTCCGGGCGCGGCCCCGTCGGTCGGAGAGGCCTCGCCGCCCCCCACGAAGGCGCCGTTTGTCCATTGGCCGCTTTCGACCTGGCCCGTGGCGTAGCGCATGGTGCCTTCGCCCTCGCGCCGGCCGTTGCGGAACTCGCCTTCGTAGACATCGCCATTGGCGTAGGTGGCTATGCCGCGGCCCGAGATCTCGCCATTCTCCCATTGGCCTTCATAGGTGAAGCCGGGCAGGGGGTTGCCATCGGCATCGGTGCTGCCGGGCATGGCGATGCGGCCCTGGCCGTGGCGCTGTCCGTTGCGGAACTCGCCTTCATAGACCGTGCCGTCGGCATAGACCGCGCGGCCCCGGCCGTTGCGCTGCCCCTCGGCCCAGTCGCCTTCGTAGATGTAGCCGTCGGGATAGGTCATCCGTCCCCGCCCGTGCTGGCGCCCTTCGCGGAACTCGCCGACATAGGTCAGTCCATTGGCATAGCGGGCGATGCCGACGCCTTCGATGACGCCGGCCCGCCATTCGCCTTCATAGCTGGATCCGTCCGGATAGGTGATCCGCCCCGGCACGAAGACACAGTCGCCGGAGGCCCAGAGGGACCCGTCCGCGCCGGTCGCGGGCGGCGGGCTGTCTGCCGTGGCGCCGGATTCGTCCGTGGCGGTGGCATCGCCGGCGATGCCGGCGGCGGGGGGGGGCTGCGGCGCCGTCCCCGGTGGCCGCTGCGGCCTCTGCGGTGGTGTCGGACGGGGTTCCGGAGGGGGATGCCGAGGGAACGGCGGGCTCGGTGGGGCTGTCAGACGCCGTGGCCGTCAGCAGAAGATCCACCGCGGGGGGGGCTGCACTCGCCCGTGGTGTCGGCCAGATCGGCGCGGAACGGTCCTTCATAGACCGAGCCGTCCGGGTAGGTCGCCCGGCCCATGCCTTCGATCCGGCCTTCGGACCACTGGCCGACATACTCATAGCCGTCCGCGCCCCGGAAGGTTCCTTCGCCATGGCGCAGGTCGTTGGCGAAGTGGCCTTCGTAGCGGTCGCCATTGGCGTAGAGGACACGGCCTTCGCCCTCGCGCTTGCCGGCCGCGAAGTGGCCTTCGTAGAGCTCGTAGCGAAGCCCTTCCGCCCCGGCGGCGGGCGTCACGCGGCATGCCCCGTCCTCGAAGGCGACCATGACGGGCAGGGGGCCCTCCTCCGGCAGCCCGCCCTCGAGGCGCAGCAGGCAGCCGCGGCCCTCGATCTCTCCGTCCTGCCATTCGCCGGCATAGATCAGGCCTTCGGGCGTCGTCAGGGTTCCCGTTCCCTCGCGCCTGTCGGCGACCAGCGTGCCCTCGTAGACCGATCCATCGGGATAGGTGATCCGCCCCTGTCCTTCCTTGACGCCGTTCACCCATTCGCCGTCATAGACATAGCCGTTGGGCGAGGTCATGACGCCGCGGCCGTGATGCATGGCGTTGCGGAACTCGCCTTCGTAGCGCACGCCATTGGCATAGACGGCCACGCCACGCCCGCTGATGCGCCCGTCCTCCCATGTGCCTTCATAGGTGCCGCCATCGGCGAAGGTGATGCGTCCCTCGCCCTCGGGCTTGCCGCGGGCAAAGCTGCCCTCATAGACCGATCCGTTGGGGAACACCGCGCGGCCTTGGCCGCGAATCTCGCCTTCGAACCATTCGCCGGTGTATTCGTAGCCGTTGGGAAGGCGGTAGGTGCCCTGTCCGTGCTGGCGGCCGTTGAGGAAGGTGCCCTCGTAGACGCCACCATCCTCGTACTGCTTCGTCTCGATGGTCTGGGCGCTTGTCGTGGTCGCGATCAACGCCCCGACGCTCAGGACGACGCCCCCGAAGCCCTTCGGTCCCATGCACCCGCCCCCGGCCCTGTGTTCTGACTTGCGGGACAGACTATCCACAGCCCGGCAGGCTGACAACGGTCGTGCCGACAGCCCCGGCGGGGTGCGGGGGTCTGCGCCGGGGGTCCGGGGGATGGGACTTTCCCATGACGTGCCGGCTGCTACCATCGCTGCAATCGCGAAGGAGCCAGCCGATGACCGACCGCTTCCGCCTGACGCTCGCCCAGCTCGATGCGACCGTGGGCGACATTGCGGGCAATCTCGCCCGGGCGCGCGCCGCATGGGAGGAGGGTCGCGCGGCCGGCGCCGATCTCGTGGCCCTGCCGGAGATGTTCGCCACCGGCTATCAGCTTCAGGATCTGGTGTCGAAGCCGGTCTTCCATCGCGACGCGATCCGCGCCGTGGAGGCCTTTGCCGCCGAGCTTGCGGATGGCCCGCCGTTGCTGATCGGCGCGCCCTGGGCGGAGGGCGGGGCGCTCTACAACGCGGCCTGGCTGCTCCAGGGGGGGCGCGTGGCCGGGCGCAAGCTCAAGCATGAACTGCCCAACTACACCGTCTTCGACGAACGGCGCCATTACACGCCGGGACCGCCCGGCGATCCCTTCGCGATCGGGCCCTTGCGGGTGGGCACCCCGGTCTGCGAGGATGCCTGGTTCCCGACCGTGGCCGCCGAGATGGATGCGAAGGGAGCGGGTCTGCTGCTCGTGATCAACGGCTCGCCCTATTACAGGGGCAAGCATGCGGTCCGCATGAACCGGATGGTTGCCCGCGTGCGCGAGACGGACCTGCCGCTTGTCTATCTCAACCTTGTCGGGGCGCAGGACGATCAGGTCTTCGATGGCGGCTCCTTCGTGCTGGACCGCGGCGGGCAGATCGTCCGCCGCCTGCCGCTCTTCGAAGAGGCGGTGGTCCATGTGGATTTTCATCGCACGCCGCAGGGCTGGGTGCCCGAAGGCGGGGATGTCCCGCCGCTGCCGCCCGCCGTGGAGCAGGACTATCACGCGATGGTCGTCTCGCTGCGGGGGTATCTGGCCAAGTCCGGCATCGAACGGGTGCTGCTCGGCCTCTCGGGAGGGGTGGATTCGGCCCTTGTGGCGACCATCGCCTGCGATGCCCTCGGCCCGGATCATGTGCGCTGCGTGATGCTGCCGTCGCGCTACACCAGCCGCACGAGTCTCGAGGATGCGGCGGCCGTTGCGCAACGCCTGGGCTGCCGCCTCGACGAGATTCCCATCACCGGCCCGCAGGAGGCCGTGGGCGCGGCGCTCGCGCCCCTGTTCGCCGGCACCGCACCGGGAATCGCCGAGGAGAACATCCAGAGCCGCCTGCGCGGCCTCCTGCTCATGGCCCTGTCCAACAAGTTCGGGGAAATGCTGCTGACCACCGGCAACAAGAGCGAGATGGCCGTCGGCTATGCCACGATCTATGGCGACATGGCCGGGGGCTACAACCCGCTCAAGGATCTCTACAAGACCCGCGTCTTCGAGACCTGCCGCTGGCGCAATGCCCATCACCGCCCCTGGATGCGGGGCCCCGCCGGCGAGGTCATCCCCCCCCGCGTCATCGACAAGCCCCCCACGGCCGAACTGCGCGAGAACCAGAAGGACGAGGATTCGCTGCCGCCCTATCCGGTTCTCGATGCGATCCTCGAAATCCTGGTGGAGGCCGACGGATCCGTGGAGGACTGCATGGCAGCCGGTTTCGACCGGGCTACCGTGAAGAAAGTGGAGGCCCTGCTCTATGGGGCCGAATGGAAGCGCTTCCAGTCGGCACCTGGCACGCGGCTCACGCGGCGGGCCTTCTGGCTCGACCGCCGCTATCCCATCGTCAACCGCTGGCGGGATGAGGGGGGGGATGAGAGCCCTCCCCGGCAGGTCAGGGGAAGGACAGCCTGAGACAGACGGGACGCGCCGGGGCGCCGCGATGGCGACCGGCTTCTTGCCGCGCCGCAGGGTTGGCCTGTCGCCCCTCTCCGCCGGGGTGGCGACGGGGCGAGGCGGGCAGGCAACCCCCGGCCCGCCCGCCCGCATCCCCTGACGGATCTCAGATCGGCTGGAGCGGGCAGAGATCCACGAGACGCTCGGCATCCTCGCGACGGCAGAGCTGGGTGCCCTCGGTCATCACGGCGGCCGAAGCGGCGGCGACCCCCCGCCGCAGGGCATCGGGCCAGGCCTCACCCCGCGCATGAGCGAGCAGGAAGGCGCCCACGAAGGTATCGCCCGCGCCGACCTTGGAGCGGACCGGCACATCCGCGGCACGCGAATGCCAGCGTTCCGTCTCGGTCGCCAGGACAGACCCCTCCGGCCCGCGTGCCACGACGACGACCTTGGCCACGCCGCGCCGCACAAGAAGCTGGGCGAAATCCGCGCTGGCTTGAAGCGAGGGCAGGACATGCCCGGCAAGATCGTCCGCCTCTTCCTGGTTCATCCGCAGGATGTCGGGCTGCGGCCCCTGCGCCCGGGCCAGCAGATGGAGCGCGGGACCGGAGATGTCCACGGCCACTTCGCACCCCTTGGCCTGCAGCTTGCCGCAGAGGTCGGGGACGACATTGGGCAGCACGCCGAGAGGCAGGGTCCCCGAGATCACGACAAGCCCGCCGGGCTGGGCGGCCTCGACGATCGCGCGCTCGGCGGCAATGACATCCATGACGGACCACGGCGGCCCCGGCAACATGAAGCGGAACTGATGGCCGCGGCTGGTCTCGAGCACCGAGAGGGAGGAGCGGGTCTCGCCCGGTGCCTCGTGCATGATGACATCGAGCCCCGCCTCGCGCATCAGCTCGGCGAGGGTGGCGCCGTTGCGGCCGCCCAGGGCGACGAAGGTCCGGGAGGTGCCGCCCAGCAGACGGATCGCCCGGCTGACATTGATGCCGCCGCCCCCCGGATCCGTCCGGGCGGGGCGCAGCGCAGCTTCACGCCGGGAATCACGTGATCGACGGAGGTGGCGAAATCGAGCGCAGGGTTCAGGGTGACGGTCAGGATGTCGCGCATGGCAGCCTCTGCAGGGTCATGGCGACCATGCCGGGGCCGGGGATGGGATGCAATCCGCCCGGACCCCGGCCGCCATGGTCAGAGGAACTGATAGGTCATCGGCACCCAGCGGAATCCGTCGCCCGCGACCTCGACATAGCCGATGGCCGGGAATGGCAGATGATAACCCAGCATCGGCATGCGTTCTGCAGCGACCATCCCCAGGATCCGCCGCCGCGTCCGCGCCGCCCGGTCCTTGTCGGCATCGAACCGGACTTCCCAGTCGGGATGGGCGAGCGACCAGACATGGTGATTGGCCGTGTCGGCTGTCAGCATCAGCGGTTGCCCGTCGCTTTCCAGACGGAAGACGAGATGGCCGGGCGTGTGCCCATGGGCCTCGATCGCGGTGATGCCCGGGATCACCTCCTGATCGGGTTCGACGAAGGTCATGGTCTCGGCGAAGGGGCGCACCTTGGTCTCGAAGTTCTCGTTGCCCTGAGCGGCCCAGTGGTCGAACTCGACGCGGCCTGCGATGTAGGTGGCCGCAGGGAAGGTCGCCGCGCCGCTGTCGTCGGTCAGCCCGCCGATATGGTCCGGATGCATGTGCGTCAGGACCACATGGGTCACATCGGCAGGGGCATGGCCGGCATGCTGCAGGGCCTGCACGATCCCGCCCGCATTCATGCCGGTGTCGAACAGGATGCGCTCGCTCCCTGTATCCACCAGCGTGGGCGTGAAGAAGCCGACGCTGCGGTCGGCGGGGATGAAGTTCTCTGCCGAGACGCGGGCAAAGGTCTCCGGTTCGACATTCAGGCCGAAGGTTTCCTGCGGGTTTCCGCTCTGCCCCATGCCGGCAAGCAGCGCGCTGACCCGCCAGTTGCCCAGGGCGATGGTGCGGCTGGGCGGCAGGGGCAGGGCGGCAGGGACGCCCTGCGCGGCAGCGGGTCGGGGGCGCAGGAGGGCCGGTGCTGCAAGAGTCAGCGCGGCGCCTGCAAGAAATGTGGTGCGGCGGGTGATCGGCATGGCTGGTCCTCCCTCGAGCGGTCCTTGGCGATCCTGCGGGAAAGCTAGGTCTGCCCGGCCCGAGGCCCAGCCCCTCACGGGCGGGGCAGGGGGGGAGAGGGGCGGCGGCCCGTCTAGTGCCACCACTGATCGATGGCAGCGATGTCGTCGTCGGACCAGCCGAAATGATGGGCGAATTCGTGGATGGTGACATGGGCCACCAGATCGGCGATCGTCACATCGCCCCGTTCGGCCCATTCGTCCAGGATCGGACGGCGGAACAGCCAGACCGTATCCGGTTTCTGGGGAACGTCCCAGTTCGATTTCTCGGTCATCGGGATGCCGTCATAGAGCCCGGTGAGCTCGAAGGGCTCCATCTCCATCTCCTCGAGGACGTCGTCAGGGGCGAAGTCGGCGACACGGATCGCGACTTTCTGCGCCTCCTCCCGGAAGGCCGGGGGCAGGTTGGCGACGGTCTCGCGGGCGAGTTCCTCGATATCCTCGAGAGTGGGGGCGACATGGTCCATGTCCTTCATATGGACAAAAGCGGGCGGCTGTGGAAGGGCGGGCGCCACGCCCGAGGAGCCGTTTTTCATGACCGTCACCCGCTTCGCCCCCTCTCCGACCGGATGGATCCATATCGGCAATCTGCGCGCCGCACTGTTCAACTATGCCATCGCGCGTCAGCAGGGCGGGACCTTCATCCTGCGCATCGACGACACCGATCCGGTCCGCTCCAGGGAGGAGTATGTCGAAGGCATCCGCGAGGATCTGACATGGCTCGGCCTGCACTGGGACCGGGAGGAGCGGCAGTCCGCGCGAAGCGCCGCCTATGAGGCTGCGCTGCGGCGGCTGGCCGAGGCAGGGCGCGCCTATGAATGCTTCGAGACGCCTGTCGAGCTCGATCTCAAGCGCAAGAAGCAGCTCTCGATGGGCCGCCCGCCCGTCTATGACCGGGCTGCCCTGCGCCTGTCGGAGGAGGAGAAGGCCCGGCTGCGCGCCGAGCGGCCCTCGCACTGGCGCTTCCGGCTCGATCCCGGCCGGATCGAATGGGAGGATGGCATCCTCGGCCCCATCTCGATCGACGCCGAGAGCGTCTCGGACCCTGTGCTGCGCAAGGAGGACGGGCAGTGGCTCTATACCTTCGCCTCGTCGGTGGACGATGCGGAGATGGGCGTGACCGACATCGTCCGCGGGGCGGATCATGTCACCAACACAGCCACACAGATCCAGATCATCCGAGCCCTCGGGGCCGAGCCGCCGCGCTTTGCCCATCACTCGCTGCTGACCGGGCCACAGGGTGAAGGCCTGTCCAAGCGCCTTGGCACCCTGTCCCTGCGCGATCTGCGCGCACGCGGCGTGGAGCCGATGGCCGTGCTGTCGCTGATGGCGCGGCTCGGCTCCTCCGATCCGGTGGAGCTACGCGATTCGGTCGAGGAGATCGTCGCCGGGTTCCGGCTGGGCAGCTTCGGGGCGGCGCCGACCAAGTTCGATGCCGAGGATCTCTGGCCGCTCACCCGTGCCGCGATCGCCCGCAAGGGCGCCGACGCGGTCGATCCGGTGCTGGCTGCCGCAGGCGTCCCCGAGGCGCTGCGCCCCGCCTTCTGGGCGGCCTTGCGCGAGAATCTGTCCACGATGGCCGAGGCCGCGGACTGGTGGGCCATCCTCTCGCGCGGGGGTGTCGGAATCGCCGCCGAGGAAGACCGGGCCTTCGTCGCCGAGGCGCTGTCCCGCCTGCCGGATCCGCCCTATGGCCCCGAGACCTGGGCCGAATGGACCGGGGCGCTTCGGGAGGCGACAGGCCGCAAGGGCCGTGCCCTCTTCCAGCCTCTCCGCCGCCTGGTGACAGGACGCGATGCAGGGCCGGACATGGCCGCGCTCATGCCCCTGCTGCAGGTGAAGCCCTCGCTGCGCGAAGCGGGATTGTGAGGTGCCGTCCCGAGTGTTTCTCTGCCCGGCCCCAATCGCGCCATATTCCGGAAGTAGCGGGGAACCGGAGACAATCGCCTGGTCCGTGCCGGGCGAATCGCGGGCAGACAGATGGCAAACATCACCGGGACGAACCGGAACGATATCCTGAACGGCACATCGGGTGACGACACCATCTCGGGCGAGGACGGCAACGACCTTCTCTTCGGCGAGGGTGGGGACGATACCCTCTTCGGTGGAAGTGGCACCGACCTGCTCTATGGCGGCGACGGCAACGATGTGTTCGTCGGCGGTTCGGGTGGCGATGTCTTCTATGGCGGGACCGGAATCGACACGGCCGATTATTCCACCTCGCCCGCCGGCGTCTCGGTCAGCCTCACCAGCGGAACCGGATCGGGCGGGGATGCGGCTGGCGACGTCCTGTCAGGGATCGAGAATCTGACTGGATCAGCCTACAACGACACCCTGATCGGCGATTCCGGCAGCAATGTCCTGCGCGGCGGGCAGGGGAACGACGTGCTCTCGGGCGAAGCCGGCAACGACACGCTTGAAGGGGGGGCAGGGGCCGACACCCTCTATGGCGGCAGCGGCATGGACTGGGGCGACTACCGCGCTTCCAATGCCGGGGTCACGGTGAATCTCGCGACGGGGCAGGGACGCGGCGGCCATGCCGAGGGGGACAGGATCGCAGGGGTGGACGGCCTCTTCGGTTCGGCCTTCGACGACACCCTGATCGGGTTCGACGGTCAGGCCCTGACCGGAAGCGATGTCTACTGGAACGAATTCTACGGCGGTGCCGGGAACGACTATCTGGATGGAGCCGGCGGCGACGACACGCTCTATGGCGGCACCGGCAATGACACGGTCATCGGCGGGTCGGGCAATGATCGGCTGAGCGGCGACGAAGGGAACGACAGCCTCTATGGCGGTCTGGGGGACGACTCGGTGCTGGGCGGTGCGGGTGACGACACCGCCTGGGGCGGCGACGGCGCGGATCGCATGGCCGGTGGCGACGGCAACGATGTCCTTTACGGCGAGGCCGGCAACGATACCCTCTGGGGCGATGCTGGACTTGACAGCCTCTTCGGCGGCGACGGCAATGACCTGCTCTATGGCGGTTCGGGCAACGACCGGCTCGAAGGGGGCGCCGGCGATGACCGCCTGGAAGGAGGCGACGGCGACGATCTCCTGATCGGCGGGGATGGTGCAGATCTGCTGGTGGGAGGGCTTGGCAGCGATACCTTCCAAGGGGGGGCAGGCGACACCATCATCGGTGGCGAGAATCCCGGCGACAACGACATCCTCGACCTGAGAGGCAGGGGACCGCTGCGCATCCGCTATGACTCGACCAACCGCGAGAACGGCGTGGTCGAGTTCCTGGATGGTTCGGGCCGGGTCACGGGCACCATGACCTTCTCGGACATCGAGACAGTCGTCCCCTGCTTCACGGCCGGGACACGGATCCTGACCGATCATGGCCTTGTCCCGGTGGAGCATCTGCGTCCGGGCGACCATGTCCTGACACGCGATTCGGGCTTTCAGGAAATCGCCTGGATCGGCAGCCGCACCGTCGAAGGGGCGGCCATGCTGGCCGAGCCTGCCCTCCGTCCGGTGCTGATCCGGGCGGGGGCCCTTGGACGGGGAATGCCGGCCCGCGACATGCTGGTCTCACGGCAGCACCGCATGCTACTTGAGGGAGTGGAGCCCTCGCTCCTCGTGGGGGAGGAGGAAGTGCTGGTGCGCGCGCATCACCTTGCGGGGCGGCCCGGCATCCTCGAGGTCCTTCGTCCGCGCGTGACCTATGTCCATCTGCTGTTCGAGCGGCATGAGATCATCCTGGGTGACGGTGCCTGGAGCGAAAGCCTCCAGCCCGGCCTCCAGAGCCTTCGCGGCTTCGGCAGCCCGGAGCGTGATGAGATCTTGCGGCTCTTCCCCTCGCTCGCGACCGAGGCGGGCCTTGCCGGCTTCACCGCCGCACGGGCGACCCTGAGGGCGCATGAGGCCCGGCTGATGCTGCGGACTGCGTGACCGCCGCCGGTCAGGGGCACGGGGACCGAAGCATGATTCCCACGCCTGCCCATGATCGGCCAGAGGTCGTATCCGCCTTGCTTGATCGAAGCCCGCAACTCTCCTAGCCTGATCCGGGCAAAGCCTGCATCCCAAAAGCAGGCAGCCTGAGGCAGGACTGGGGACAGACAGGACATGGGGACGGAAGCGGGCACATTCGTGCTCTCCTGGTCCCAGGTCGAACTCGACGGGCAGTGGGCGGCGCCGCTTGATCTGCTGCATGTTGGTGCAACCTGGATCTGGACCGGAGAGGCAATCCGAGTGGATGGACCGGCCGGGGTGCTGGACCTCGGACGGGCGCAGCCGGGCGGCGATCTGCGGCGGCACGCCGCGCGGGCGGTGCGCCGGCTCCTGCGCGAGGCCGGCGTGATGGCCGTCGAGGACGACCTCGCCCGGGCCGACGGAGGGGATACCGGACCGACCCTCACCTTGACCGATGGACGGCGGGCCTGGACGCTGACGCTGTTGCCGCTCGGGGGCGGGCGACGCCCCCTCCTTGTGGCCCATGGGGCGCTGCCGCCGCGGCATGTGGAGCTCTGGGTGGTAGGCCACGGCATCCCGGAGGAACCCGTTGCCCCCGCCTTCTCGGCTGGCGGTGTGATCTGCTTCACCCCCGGCACCCTCATCCGGACTGCCGAGGGGGCCCGCCCGGTCGAAGCCCTGCGCGACGGCGACCGCGTGCAGACCAAGGACGACGGCATGGCCGAGATCCTGTGGATGGCGCGCCGGCGTATCACAGGGGCACGGCTGCATGTGATGCCCCATCTGGCGCCCGTCCGGCTGCGCGCCGGTGCGTTGGACAAGGGGGTGCCGGATGCGGGCCTCCTCGTCTCGCCCGATCATCGCCTCGTGCTGCGCGGGGCCCGCGCGCGGGCGCTGTTCTCCACCGATGAGGTGCTGGTCGCGGCGCGCGATCTTGTGGACGACCGGACCGTCACCATCGAGCGGCCCCGCGAAGTGACCTATATCCATTTGCTGCTGCCACAGCACGGGATCGTCTTCGCCAATGGCGTGGAGACCGAGAGCTTCCATCCCGCCTCGGCGGCTCTGGCGAGCCTGGATGAGGGGGACCGGGCCCGGCTGTTCCAGCGCCTGCCGGAGGCCACCGACCCTCATGGCTATGGTCCTTATGTCCGCCGCGTCCTGTCCCGGAGCGAGGCGGCGATCCTGCAGGCCGAGGCCGCCTGATGTCCTGATGTCACGGCCCCGGTGTCTTGACGGAGGCCCGGCTCTGGTCTAGGGGCGCGGCTCTGGTGTTGGCGGCCCCCGCGAGGGGATGCCTGTCGCTCCGCAAGGAGAGAGGACAACGCCCTTCAACCGCGCCCCCATGGCGCCGCATGGAAGGAGATCAGCGCGTGACCAAACGCACGGCTGCCAAATACAAGCTCGACCGCCGCATGGGCGAGAACGTCTTCGGACGTCCCAAGTCGCCCGTGAACAAGCGCGAATACGGCCCCGGCCAGCATGGCCAGCGCCGCAAGAACAAGCTGTCCGACTTCGGCACGCAGCTTCGCGCCAAGCAGAAGCTCAAGGGCTATTACGGCGACCTGACCGAGAAGCAGTTCAAGCGCATCTATGCCGAAGCCGCCCGCCGCAAGGGCGACACGGGCGAGATGCTGATCGGCCTTCTGGAGCGGCGGCTCGATGCCGTGGTCTACCGGGCCAAGTTCGTTCCCACGATCTGGGCCGCGCGCCAGTTCGTGAACCATGCCCATGTCCTTGTGAACGGCAAGTCGGTCAACATCCCCTCCTATCGCGTCAAGGAAGGCGACGTGATCGAGGTGCGGCCGAAGTCCAAGCAGCTCGCCATGGTGCTCGAGGCCGTGCAGCTCGCCGAACGCGACGTGCCTGACTATATCGAGGTGGATCATTCCAAGATGACCGCCAAGTTCCTCCGTCAGCCCGGTCTGGCCGATGTGCCTTATCCGGTCGTCATGGAACCGAACCTCGTCGTCGAATACTACGCCAAGAACGGCTGATCCGGCGCCCGGCGCCGATCTCGGGGGGGCTGTGCGGGATGCCGTGCAGCCCCCCTGGCTTGTCCAGGCATGGGCTCCGCAGGCTGCCCCCCCCCCTGCGCAGAGGGACGGAAAACAGCCCCGGGTGCCTTGAACCCCGGGGGACCTGCAGCCACGGTAACGCCAGCCCGGGCCCGGCCCGGAGCCGGAGCAGTGCCAGAGGAGAGACGATGATCCAGACCGCCCCCCGTGGCCAGACCGCCCCCTCCCATCCTGTCCATGGCCGCATCGACGGGCCGGTGGTGATGATCGGCTTCGGCTCGATCGGCATGGGGACGCTGCCCCTGATCGAACGGCATTTCGAATACGACGCCGCCCGCCTGACCGTCATCGACCCGGACCCGGACATCGCCAACTTCCTGGCCCGGCACCGGATCCGTCATCTCCATCTCGGCCTCACGCGCGAGAACTACCGCGAAGTCCTGGCCGGCCTGTTCCCCGAAGGCGAAGGCGGATTCTGCGTCAACCTGTCGGTCGATGTCTCCTCCCTCGATCTCATCCGCTGGTGCCGGCAGAGGGGTGTGCTCTACATCGACACCGTCGTGGAGCCCTGGGCAGGCTTCTATTTCGAGACCACCGACAACGCCGCCCGCACCAATTACGCCCTGCGGCAGGCCGTGCGGGACGAGAAGGCCCGCAACCCCGGCGGCCCCACGGCCATTTCCTGCTGCGGTGCCAATCCCGGCATGGTCTCCTGGCTGTGCAAGGAGGCCCTGCTGGTCTTGGCCCGCGATCTCGGCCGGCCCGCCGATCCACCCGCCACGCGCGAAGGATGGGCCGCGCTGATGCGCGATCTGGGGGTCAAGGGCCTCCATATCGCCGAGCGCGACACGCAGGCCCGCCACCGCCCCCGCCCGCGCGGCACCTTCGTCAACACCTGGTCCGTCGAGGGCTTCATCGCCGAAGGCCTCCAGCCCTCGGAACTCGGCTGGGGCAGCTTCGAACCCTGGTTCCCCGAGAACGGCCACCGCCATGACAGCGGATGCCGCGCCGCGATCTGGCTCGAACGGCCGGGCGCCATCACCCGCGTCCATACCTGGTGCCCGTCCTGGGGGCCGCAATACGGCTTCCTCGTGACCCATAACGAGGCGATCTCGATCGCCGATTACTACACCATCCCCGGACCAGGCGGAGACCTCGTCAACCCTGCCTTCCGCCCCACCTGCCACTATGCCTATCACCCCTGCGACGACGCGATCCTGAGCCTGCACGAAATGTTCGGGCAAGGGCGCAAGCAGGAGCGGCACGAGATCCTCGAGGCCGACGAGATCACCGAGGGCGGAGACGAACTCGGCGTTCTTCTTTTCGGCCATGCCCGCAACGCGCTCTGGTACGGGTCCCGCCTGTCGAATGCCGAGGCCCGCCGCCTTGCCCCATGGCAGAATGCCACGGGGCTTCAGGTCTCCTCGGCCGTGGTCGCAGGGATGGTCTGGGCGCTCGAGAACCCCGAGGCGGGAATCGTCGAGGCCGACGAGATGGACCATGCCCGCTGCCTGGCGATCCAGAGGCCCTATCTGGGCCCCGTGGAGGCGCATTACACGGACTGGACCCCCCTTTCCAACCGCTGGGAGCTGTTCCCCGAGGACATCGACGAATCCGAGCCCTGGGCCTTCCGCAACGTGCTGGCGACCTGAGGCCGGCGGGGTGGGGCGGGCAGGCTGCGGATGGACCAAGGCTCCGTCCTGCCCCGCGCGGGGGGTGCCGGTGGGCCGGAACGGGGGCCCTATGTGTCATCGTCATGCGACCGCCCGTTCCCCATGCGGAAATCCGTGCAGTCCCGGGCCGAGAGGGACCCGGCGGGCCGGCAGGCAACCGGACCGACCCCACCAAAGAGCAGAGGACGGGCCCGCGCAGGCACCCCGGCCCCGCGTCCGTCCGCACCCCGGCCCCCTCCGGGTTGCCTTCCGCGGGCGGAGGGGGATCGGGATGCGCGAATCGGACATTAGCAGCCAGAGGTTAAGAAAGAGTTTACGACGGGCCCCAAGACCCCCAAAGGCCGCCCCATGAAAAAGACCCGGAGCGCCCCTTGCGGGACGGCTCCGGGCAAGGGCCTGACGGGACAGTCAGAGGAGGAAGTCGTCGGCAGCCAGCCGGAAGGCCCCGCCGGTGTTCACGAACAGCGAGAACTCGGCCGCCGCGTCCGCATCGAGATTGACCAGGACCTGCTGCCAGCCGCCGCCGGCGTCCACGACACGGACCTGATTGGCCGCCGTGAAGCCGAGGCCCCCGCGCCAGCCGAGGGTGCCCGGTGCGAGATCGGAGAGGTCGATGCGTTCGTTGTTCTGGAAGTCGCGGATCGCGTCCTCGGCGCCGGGGACGGATTCGCCGGGCAGGAAGTGGAACACGTCCCAGCCTGCCCCGCCGTAGAGCTGGTCCGCGCCCGCGCCGCCGCGGAGAAAGTCGTTGCCTTCGGCCCCCACGAGCGTATCGGCCCCCGATCCGCCCGAGAGCGTGTCGGCCCCGTCGCCGCCATGCAGGATGTCGGCGCCCGCCCCGCCCGTCAGCGCATCATTCCCGATCCCGCCATAAAGGCTGTCGTTGCCCGCGCCCCTGATCAGCACGTCGCTGCCCGATTCGCCCCAGAGGCGGTCCTGGCCGTCGCCGCCGTTGAGTTCGTCGTCGCCCGTCCCGCCGATGAGCGAGTCGTTGCCGGCGCCGCCATGGGCGATGTCGTTGCCGCCCATGAGCCAGAGCCGGTCGTCGCCCCCGAGGCCGGCGACGTTCTGGGACAGGTCGGAATAGCTGCGGCTGTCGGCGCCTTCGGTCAGGCGCTGGAGGACGGGCAGCGAGGGCGTGGAGACGACAAGGGCATAGCTGCCTGTGGCCGCGCTCCGGGCGAGGAAGGAGAAGCCACCGTCCACATAGTCGTTCGCGGCGTGGCGCACGGCGACGTAATAGGTGCCGGTGCGGTTGACATCCACGACAAGGAGGGGGTCGGGGCTGCTCCCGACATTGTCGGAGGTCGCCACAAGGCGGCCGTCCTGGCCGATCAGGTCGAGCTGGAGGTCGATGCGGCCATCGGTGTCCACGTCGAAGCTGTAGCGCTGGCCGGCGACAAGGGTGATGGCGAACACGTCCACGTCGTAGGCGGATTCGATCGCCTGGGCCGGCGCGACGGCCGAGAACCAGGTGGGGTCGTTGACATTGGGGTGGCTGCCGGTCGTGAAGACGCCGCTGTGCAGGTAGCTGTCCGATTCGACCGTGTTCGAGGAAAAGCTGAAGGGAACGGGCATGGGGGCGATCCCGGATGGGGGGTGGTGACGGCACCCATCTGGGGATGCAGGGCCCCGAAAGGCCAGAACAGCCCGCCGCTGGCAGACGACATGCGGATGTCAGCCGATAACAAGGGGAGGGCGGACCGATGGTCCCCTCTTGCAGCGGGGCCAGGGCTTCCCATCTCCCGCAATGGGGGAATGGCGGCATGGCCGAGCTGCTCTATGGGTTCGATCCGCTCTGCGGCTGGTGCTACGGAATCGTCCCGGCGATCCGTCGCGTCTCGCGGGATCATCCGGGCCTGCCGATCCGCCTTGTCATGGCCGGCCTTCTGTCCGGCGAGCGGGTGGGCCCCTACCGGGCGCTGGAAGGATCCATCCGTGCCGCAAGCGCGCAGCTGCGCGCGGTGACGGGGCGGCGCCGTCCGAGGCTTTCTTCCGTCTCATCACGCAGCCGGGCGTGATGGGCGACAGCGGCCCGCCCTGTATCGCCATCGCCCATGTCGCGGGGCTTGCCCCCGCCTGCGCGCTGCCCTTTGCCCACCGCGTGATCGAGGCGCATTTCGAGCAGGGGGCCGATCTCAACGATCCGTCAACCTATGCGCCCATGCTGGCCGCCATCGGCCTGTCGCCGCGTCTGCCGGATCTGCATGACCGCTCTCTGGCCGAGGCGGTCTGGGAAGGGGGTCGGCGGATCGGGCTGCGGCGCTTTCCGACGCTGGCCCTCCTGCGCGGGGGACGGGCACAGGTCCTGCCGGCGGAATACAACCCTGCCCGCCTGTCCGCCCTGATCGCCAGGGCGCTGGAATGACGGCACAGAATGGTGGTGGCATCCGTGCAGGGCCGCCGTTAGAAGGGCGCACCGAGCAGGCCTGTCCCCGTGTGCGATCATGACCATCCTTCCCCAGCCCGGCATCCTCGACATCAGGCTCTACGAGGGAGGCGAAAGCCGGATCGAGGGGTGCACGAATGTCCTCAAGCTATCCTCGAACGAGAATCCGCTCGGCACCCCGGACGTGGCGCGCGAGGCCTTTGCCCGCGCCGTCCATGATCTGCACCGCTATCCCGTCACCGATCATGCTGCCCTCCGCCAGGCGATCGGCGAGGTCTGGGGCCTCGATCCGGCGCGGATCATCTGCGGGGTCGGTTCGGACGAGATCATCCATCTGCTCTGCCAGGCCTATGCCGGGCCGAAGGACGAGGTGATCCATACCGAGCATGGTTTCCTGATGTATCGCATCAGCGCGCTGGCCGCGGGGGCGACCCCGGTGGAGGTGCGCGAACGCGACCGCACGACCGATGTGGACGCCATTCTGGCCGCCTGCAACCGGCGCACGCGCCTGGTCTTCGTCGCCAATCCGAACAACCCCACCGGCACGATGATCGGCCAGTCCGAGCTGCGGCGACTGGCCGAGGGGCTGCCTCCGCAGGCGCTGCTCGTGCTCGACGGGGCCTATGCGGAATATGTGGACGGGTATGACGCGGGCGCCGCTCTCATCGCCGAGCGGGACAATGTCGTGATGACCCGCACCTTCTCCAAGATCTACGGGCTGGGCGGCTTGCGGGTGGGCTGGGGCTATGGCCCGCGTGCCGTCATCGATGTGCTGAACCGCGTGCGCGGACCGTTCAACCTGTCCACCGCCGCGCTGGCCGCGGCAGAGGCGGCAGTCCGCGACAGGGCCTGGGTCACACGATGCCGGACGGAGAATGCCCGCTGGCGCGACTGGCTGGCGCGGAGACTCGCGGAAATGGGCGTGCCGTCCGACATCTCGACCGCGAACTTCATCCTGGCCCGGTTCGCCGACACGGCCGAGGCCGAAGCCTGCGATGCCCATCTGCGCAGCGAAGGGATCATCGTGCGTCGTGTGGCGGCCTACAAGCTGCCCCACTGCCTGCGGATCACGGTGGGCGACGAGGCCTCGTGCCGGCGCGTTGCCCATGCCATCGGCCAGTTCAAGGGTGTGCGATGAAGCCGGAGGACAAGCGGCCGACGCCGATGATCTATGAGCGTGTCGCCCTGATCGGGCTGGGGCTGATCGCCTCCTCGATGGCCCATGCCATGCGCCGCGGACGTGTTGCCGGCGAGATCACGGGCTATGCCCGCAGCGCGGAGACGCGCGCCGTCGCGCGCGAAATCGGCCTGTGCGACCGCGTCTGCGAAAGCGCCGCAGAAGCCGCCGAGGGCGCCGATCTCGTGGTGCTCTGCGTGCCGGTGGGGGCGATGGGGGCCGTCGCGGCCGAGATCGCCCCGGCGCTGAAACCGGGGGCGACGCTGTCGGATGTCGGATCCGTCAAGCGCGCCGTCATCGCGCAGGTCAGCCCTCATGTGCCCCGGGGGGTGCATTTCGTCCCCGCCCATCCCCTGGCGGGGACCGAATATTCGGGGCCGCGCGCAGGTTTTGCCACGCTGTTCGACAACCGCTGGTGCATCCTCGTGCCCGAGGGCGCAGACCGGACGGCGGTGGATCGCCTGGCGGCCTTCTGGCGCGCCCTGGGCGCCAATGTGGACGAAATGGACGCCGATCACCATGACAGGGTCCTGGCCGTGGTCAGCCATGCCCCGCATCTGATCGCCTATACCATGGTGGGTGTCGCCGACCATCTGGAAACGGTCACGGACCGCGAGGTGATCAAGTATTCCGCCTCGGGCTTTCGCGACTTCACGCGCATCGCCGCTTCCGACCCCACCATGTGGCGTGACGTGTTCCTGACCAACCGCGATGCGACGCTCGACATCCTGGGGCGCTTTGCCGAGGAGCTGTTCGTGCTCCAGCGGGCGATCCGCATGGGAGACGGGCAGCTGCTCTTCGACTATTTCACCCGGACGCGGGCGATCCGCAGGGGCATCATCGAAGCCGGTCAGGATACGCCCGCCCCTGATTTCGGCCGCGCCGCCGCCGCAGGGCCGGGAGAGTGAAGCGCCCCCGTCTGGCCCTGATCCTGCTGCTGCTGCTGTGGGGGGCGGGCGCCACGGCCGAGCCGCCCTGGATCGCGCCGCTTCCCCCGGCACGTCCCGGAACCGCCCCGCCCGCCCCGCTCCTGCGGCCGGCAGTCCGTCCGGATACGCAGGACGGCGAGGCCATCGCCATGGGGGGGCTGATCCTCGAGATCGGGCCGCTGACGGCATTGCCCCAGCCCGGCCTTCTGCCGCCGCCGCCTGCCGCCCTGCGCGGCCCGCTGCCCCTTGCCGAGGCGCCCCCCGCCCGGGCCCGCCAGGCCCCGTCCCTGCGCGCGGCAGAGGACGACGGCGCCGCCCTGTCCGGGGCACCATGGCCGATCCTGCGGGCGGATCTGGCCATGTCCGAGCCGCCCCCCGTTCCCGTGACCATCGCCGGCTGGGAGGGTGAGCGGCCCCCCGGCCGTCCCCGGAGCGCACCCCTTCCGGGCCCGGCCGAGGATGCCCCCCTGCGTCCGCAGGCTCGCCCCCTGCCGCCAGCCGATCCGGCGGAACGCCTGCCGCCCGAACCCGATGGGCCCCCTGTCTACAGCCCCCGCATCCGGCCCGGGATCCTGCCGGCCGGCCCGGACTATTCCCCCCTTGCGGTGGCCGTGGCGATGCGGCCTGCTGGCCGCCCTGCCGGCATCGTCGAACGGGCCGAACGGGCCAGGGCCGAGGCCCTGCGCGGACAGGTCTGCGGCGATCTGCGCCTTCAGGGCGAGGTGGTCGCCGCCATCCGGGACAAGGGCGGCTGCGGCATCGAGGAGCCGGTGCGCCTGCGTTCGGTCGATGGGGTGCGGCTGTCGGAGGCCGCCATGATGGACTGTCCCACGGCGCGGGCGCTGCTGAGCTGGGTGCAGGAAGGGGTGCGGCCGGCCCTGGCCGGTCGGGGCGGGGGGCTTGCCGGGCTGCATCTGGCCGGCCACTATGCCTGCCGGCCGCGCAACAATCGGGCGGGGGCCCGCCTGTCCGAACATGGCCGGGGCCGGGCCATCGACATCGCGGGGCTGATCCTGGCGGATGGAACCCGCCTGACCGTGGCGCAGGACTGGGACGATCCGGCGATGCGGGCCATGCACCGTGCCGCCTGCGGGCCTTTCAGCACCACGCTCGGCCCCGGATCGGACGGCTTTTCACGAGGACCATCTCCATCTCGATACGGCCCGGCGCGGCAGCCGCCATTGCCGCTAGGGCCGGGCGGCGGGGCCGGAGGCAGCCGCGGGGCCCTGGCCAGCCGCAGACCGAGCGCACGCACCCAGCCATCGGCAAGGGTCAGCGGCAGTTCGATGCGCCCCCCGGGGTCGGCCATGGCGGCCAGCGCATTTTCGAGCAGCTGCTGCGAGGTTCCGTTCGCAAGACCGGCCTGTCCGGCCAGGTCGAGCATCGCCCGCCAGTCGTCGATGACAAGGCGCAGCTCGCCCTCGAGCATGCCTTCGGCATCGGCGGTCAGATAGCCCGAGGCGGTAAGCGAGGCGGCGCCGGGCTGGATGCGGGCCTCGCGGATGTCGAGCGAAAGCAGCCGGGGCGGGCCGGCGAGGGGTGCGGTCGAGCGGTGCTCCGAGCAGCACCCGCGCATCGAGCCGCAGCAGCGGCAGCGGCGCGGGCAGGCCCGGGGCGGTCAGATCCGTCGCCTCGAGCCAGAGATCATAGGCGCCTGCGGCCCCGTCCGGTTCGGTCCGGATGGCGGCGAGAAGGCGGGCGAGGCTGATCTCTCCGCTGATCTCCCCGTTGGCGGCCGAGGCGCGAAGGGGGCCGCTCTCGATCACCGCCTCGTGCAGCGGCATGGCAGGGGAGAGGCCGACGCGGGCCGAGGCGCGCAGGCGCTCGGCGGCGATGTCCACGGGCAGTCCCCCGATCGTCAGGCGCTGCTGCGGCGGCCAGACGGCGATGACCTCGTTCGGGCGGTAGCTGAGGGCGAGGATCTGGAAGAAGGGCGCCTCCCAGACAAGCTGTCCGTCGGGCGAGGCGAGGCGCAAATTCGTCACCGTGGTGTCGAAGCGCGAGGGAAAGCCTGTCGTGTTCAGGCTCGTCCGGTCCACCTCCCAGCCCTGTGCCGCGAGGGCATCGAGTGCCCGGGCGGCGCGCGTCTCGATCTGGTTCTGTCCGACGAACCAGTATCCCCCATAGAGGGCCACAAGCGTGGCGACGATCCAGAACAGGATGCGCATGCAGGCTTTTCCTCTGCCGGTCTGGCCTGACATAGAAGCGGGACCGGCAAGAGGAAAGCGGCGATGCAGGAGCGGTGGGTCTTTGCCTATGGCTCGCTGATCTGGGATCCGGGCTTTTGCCCGGCCGAGCGGATCCGCGCGCGGGCGGCAGGCTGGCGGCGCGCCTTCTGCCTGTGGTCGATCCACTGGCGCGGGACGCCGGAGTGTCCGGGCCTCGTGCTCGGGCTCGAGGAGGAGCCGGGCGCGGTCTGCGAGGGCCTGGCGCTGCGCCTGCCCGAGGGCGAGGCCGAAGCCGTCCTCGCGACGCTGCGGGCGCGGGAGCTTGTCTCCCATGCCTATGAGGAGCGCCTTCTGCCGCTGCGGCTCGAGAACGGGCGCGAGATCGAGGCGCTGGCCTATGTCATCCGGCCGGGGCATCCGCAGCATGCCCGTCTCGATCCGGAGCGGCAGGCGGCCATCATCGCCCGGGCCGTGGGGCAGCGCGGCCCTAACTGCGCCTATCTGGAGGCGGCGGCCGAGGCCCTGGCCGGAATGGGGATCGCCGATCCGGGGATCGAGGCGCTGTGCCGGCGGGTGCGCGCCCTTGTGAGCCAGGACGGGGAGAGCTCATGAACGGGGTTCCGTCCGCCTTCGCCCCGCTTTAGGCTGTGGCCGAGCACGCCAAGGAGGTTCGGGCCCGACGCATGGTCAGACGCGATCCCCCGGAGGCCCCGCATTTCTCCCAGCCGGTGCGGCAGATCACGCTCATGCTGATCGTGCTCGGCCTCGTCGCGGGGGGGGCCTATGTCGGCTTCCGCATGCTCGAGGCGGTGTTCTTCACCAATATCTGGCTCAATTCCGCCATCCTCACGGTCTTTGCCATCGGTGTGCTGAGCTGCTTCAGGCAGGTCGTTCTGCTGATGCGCTCGGTCAGCTGGATCGAGGATTTCACCAGTCTCGAGCCCGGACAGGCCATCCGTCCCCCGCCGGGAATCCTGGCGCCTCTGGCGGCGCTGCTGCGCACGAGGGGGGCGCGGATGCAGCTGACCGCGACCTCGACGCGCACCATCCTCGATTCGGTGGCCACGCGCGTGGACGAGGATCAGGAGATCACGCGCTATCTCTCCAACACCCTGATCTTCCTTGGCCTTCTCGGCACCTTCTACGGGCTGGCGACGACGGTGCCGTCGCTGGTGGAGACGATCCGGGGCCTGACCCCGCGGGACGGCGAGACCGGGGCGGAGCTCTTTGCCCGGCTGCAGCAGGGGCTCGAAAGCCAGCTCGGCGGGATGGGCACGGCCTTTTCTTCATCGCTTCTGGGCCTGGCGGGAAGCCTGGTGATCGGCCTGCTGGAGCTGTTCGCCGGGCATGGGCAGAACCGCTTCTACCGCGAGCTGGAGGAATGGCTGTCCTCGATCACCCGCGTCTCGATCGCCGGCGAGGAAGGCGGGGGAACGGAATCCTCGGTTCTCGGGCAGGTGGTGGACCACATGGCGGAGCAGATGGAATCGCTCCAGCTGATGTTCACCCAGAGCGATATCGCCCGCGCCCAGACGGACCGGCGCCTGGGGGATCTGGCCGCGGCGCTGGGCGATCTGGCCCGCCGCATCGAGGAGCGCGACATGGGACCGGCCCTCGCCCGCATCGCCGAAGGGCAGGAGCGGATCATCGCCGCGCTCAATGCGCTCGGTCCGCAGCTGGCCGAGGCGGGGATCGACGCCGAAAGCCGGATGCGCCTGCGGTCGATCGACGTGCAGCTTCTGCGCATCCTCGAGGAGATCGCCGCGGGACGGCAGGAGGCGGTGGCCGAGATCCGCGCCGAGTTGACAACCCTGACCCGCACCCTGCGGGGTGCCATGCGCCTGCGCGACGAGCCACGCTAGACCGATGATCCGCTCTCGCTCCGCCTTCCGCCGCCATGCGCCGACCTGGCCCGGATTCGTGGATGCGCTCACGGGGCTTCTGCTGGTGCTGATGTTCGTGCTGACGATGTTCACCATCGTCCAGTTCACACTGCGCGACCAGATCATCGGACAGCAGACGCGGCTGTCGGATCTGGCCGCGCAGGTCGCCTCGCTGACCGAGGCGCTGGGCTTGGCCGAACGGCGCGCCTCGGGGCTGGAAGCCGCCCTGTCCGCCGCGCGCGATCAGGGCGCCGCGCAGGCCGCCCTGATCGAGCGGCTGACGCAGGAGCGCGATGCCGGACGCGCCGCGCTGGAGGAGGCGGCAGGGCGCATCACCGCCTTCGAGGCGCAGGTGGCCGCCCTTCTGGCCGCGCAGGCCGCCGATCGTGCCCGCATCGCCGGACTTGAAGGAGAGGTCGCGCAGGCCGTCGAGGCGCAGGAGGCGCTCGAGCAGGCCCTGGTCGCGGCCAGACAGGAGATCGACGCCCAGACGGAGGCGGCCGGCCTCGCCGCCGCCCGGCGCGAGGCGATCGAGCTGCTGCTGCGCAGGCTGAACAACCAGACCGCCGCACAGGGCGAGGCCCTGGCCCAGGCGCGCGCAGCCCTCTCCGAGGAGGAGGCCGCCCGCCTCGTGGAGGCCGAGGCCGCCGAGGCCCTGCGGGCCCGGCTGCAGGAGGCCGATGCCGAGCTGACGGCGATGACGCTTGCGCTCGAGGAGGAGCGGAAGAAGGCCGAGGAGACGCTGACGCTTCTGGCGGCGGCCGAGGCCGCGCGCGAGGATCTCGACATCGAACTGGCGGCCGCCGTTCTCGCCCGGGAACAGGCGGAAGCGGAGCAGGCCGAGGCCGAGCGGAGGGCCGCGGCCGCCGGGGCCGAGCGCGAGGATCTGGCCCGCCGCCTTGCCGAGGCGCTGTCGGCGCGCGAGGCAGCCGAGCAACAGGCCGCGCAGGCGGCCGAAGCCGCCCGGGCCAGCGAGGCCGAATTGCGCGCGCGTCTGGCCGAGGCGCTGGAACAGGTCGCCGCCCGGCAGGCCGAGGCCGATCGGGCCATGACCGAGGCCGAGCGGCAGGCCGCGCTGCTGGCCACGGCGCGGGCCGAGCTGGCCGAGCAGGAGGCCCTGTCGGAACAGGCCCGGCGCGAGATGGCCGCCCTCAATGCCAGTGTCGCCGAGCTGCGCGCGCAGGTGGCAACGCTCCAGACACTGCTGGATCTGGCCGACGAGGCCGACCGCGCCGCCCAGGTGCAGATCGAATCGCTGGGCAGCCAGCTCAATACCGCGCTGGCCCGCGTCGCCCAGGAACAGCGCCGGCGCGCCGAGCTGGAGGCCGAGGCCCGCCGCCGCGCCGAGGAGGAAGCCGCCTCGCTCGAGGGCTACCGGTCGGAGTTCTTCGGCAATCTGCGCCGGGTGCTCGAGGGCCGCGAAGGGGTGCAGGTGGTGGGGGACCGCTTCGTCTTCTCCTCCGAGGTTCTGTTCGAGCCGGGCAGCGCGACGCTCTCGCCCGAAGGGCAGGCGCAGATCGCACAGGTCGCCGCCCTGCTGCGCGAGGTGATCGACGAGATCCCGCCGCAGCTCGACTGGATCATCCGGGTGGACGGTCATACCGACGACATCCCCCTGTCCGGTCTGGGCGAATTCCGCGACAACTGGGAGCTGAGCCAGGCGCGGGCGCTGTCGGTCGTCCGGCAGATGATCGAGGTCGAAGGCATCCCGCCGGAGAGGCTGGCCGCCAACGGCTTTGGCGAGTTCCAGCCGATCGACACATCCGGCACGCCCGAGGGCCGCGCCCGCAACCGCCGCATCGAGATCAAGCTGACCGAGCGCTGACCCCCCGGGGGGCCGCGACCTCAGACCGTGTCGAGATAGAGATCGAGCCGCTGACGTGGGGTCAGTTCGGCCATGTAGCGGGCCTCCTGCCGCTTGGTCATCACGAAATTCTCGATGAGCTGCGGATGGAAGATCCGCCGCACGAGGGCGCTTTGCTCGAAGGCGTCGATGGCTTCCTCCCAGGTGGCGGGAATCTGGGGCAGGTCCTGCTCATAGGCATTGCCCTGGATGGGCGGGGGCGGATCGAGCGCGTCCTCGATTCCCGTGAGAGCCGAGCCCAGAACCGCCGCGATGAACAGATAGGGGTTCACGTCACCCCCGGCGACGCGATGTTCCACGCGCCGCGCCGCGAGGCTGCCGCCGGGGACGCGCACGCTTGCGGTGCGGTTCTCGTAGGCCCAGCAGATGCCGGTGGGGGCATGGCTTTCGGGCACGAGGCGTTCATAGCTGTTGGAATGCGGCGCGAAGACCAGCGTGAGATCCGGGATGCCCCGCAGGCAGCCGGCGATCGCCTGGCGCAGCAGGGGGCTGCCTTCGAAGGTGCCGTTGGCGAAGGCATTGCGCCCTTCCGCATCGAGAAGGGAGAAATGGCAATGCAGGCCGTTACCGGCGTAATCCGGCAGGGGCTTGGCCATGAAGCTGGCCGCAAGGCCGAATTTCCGCGCCAGGCCCCGCACGAGCTGCTTGAACAGCCAGGCGTCGTCGGCGGCGCGCAGGGCGTCGGGGACATGGCTCAGATTGATCTCGAACTGACCGAGGCCGACTTCCGAAAGCGCCGCCTCGGCCGGGATGTCCATCGCCTCGCAGGCGTCGTAGAGTTCGTTGAAGAAGGCGTCGAAGGCGTCGAGCGCCCGCAGGGACAGGATCTCGGCCCCTGGCCGGCGCTTGCCCGAGCGCAGGGAGGGAGCCTGACGGATCTCGCCGTCGCTGTCATCCACGAGGTAGAATTCCAGCTCGGTGGCTACGACGGGGGTCAGGCCGCGCGCGGCATAGCGTTCGATCACCACCCGCAGGGCGTGGCGCGGATCGCCCTCGAAGGGGGTGCCGTCCTCCCTGAACATCCACATCGGCAGCAGGGCCGTCGGCACGGGAAGCCAGGGCATCGGGACATAACCCCGCTCGGTCGGCTTCAGGATGCCGTCGGGATCGCCGATCTCGAAGACGAGGGGGGAATCCTCCACATCCTCGCCCCAGATGTCCAGGTTGAGCACCGAGAGGGGAAAGCGCGTCCCTTCCTCCTCGAGCTTGCGGGCAAAGCGGACGGGAAAGCGTTTGCCGCGCCCCTGTCCGTTGAGATCCACGGCACCGCAGCGCAGGTGCCGGACCTCGGGATGCTGGTCGAGCCAGCTCATGATGTCACCTTCGGAGATGGGAAAAGGGATCTGTCGGCGGGCACAGTCCTAGGGATGTGGGGGCCAGGTCATCGGGTCACCGTCAGCGGATCAACTGGAACCGTGCCCGCCATCGCCCGCTCCGTTCCGGCAGATGGCGGTTGAGCCGCAGCGAGACGAGCCGGAACAGGCCGATGATGGCCAGTGTCAGAAGGATGAAATAGCCCGCAAGGATGGGATAGGGGACGAAGGGATTGAAGGTCTTGTCGGCGAGATAGGTGGCGTAATACAGCGCGTCCCCCCGCTGCTGGATGGCGGGAAAGCCGGTGAAGAACACCAGCGTGGTGGCGTGGAAGAGGAAGATCGCCTCGTTGGTGTAGGCCGGCCAGGCAAGCCGCAGCATGGTGGGCCAGACGATCCGCCGGAAGCGCGCCCAGCCGGTGAAGCCATAGGCATCCGCCGCCTCCAGATCGCCCCGCGGGATTGCCTGCAGCGCGCCGTGGAAGATCTCGGCCGAATAGGCGGCCGTGTTGAGGAACAGCACCACCGTCGCGCCGAGCCAGGCCGATGTCAGCGGCGAGAGCGCGGGAAACGACCCCTTGAGCGACAGGAACAGGAAATAGGCGAAGAAGAACTGGATGAAGAGCGGCGAGCCGCGGAACACGAACACGAACCATTCGCAGGGCCTGCGCAGCCAGGGATGACGCGAGCCCCTGCCCAGCGCCACGGCCGTGGCCAGGAAGAACCCCGCCAGAAGCGCCACCGCGCCGAAATAGACATTCCAGATCAGTCCCGAGCCGATCAGCACCATCTGCTGGCAGAGGGTGATGTCCGCCGTCGGCAGCAGCCGTTCGCCGAGCCCCAGCGAGCGCAAGGCATAGGCCTGGATCGCCTCCCCGCAGGTCATGCCGCCCCCGCGGCCGCAGTGCGGCGCTGCGCCTCGCCACCGGCCATGGCCTGACCATGGGTCAGACGGTCCATCAGGCGGTTCAGGACCGTCTCGGACAGGCGGGTGAGGCCGAGATAGAACACCAGCAGGAACAGGAAATACCACATCCGCCAGTCGCCATGCGGGTAAGCCGTGAACTGGGGCGTCTTGCTCCCGCCGAGTTCACGCGCCCAGTAGACGATATCGCGCACACCCAGCAGGAACAGAAGCGGTGTGGCCTTGATCAGCACCATCCAGAGATTCGACAGCCCCGGCAGCGCATAGACCCACATCTGCGGCACGAGGATGCGGCGGAAGGCCTGGCGCGGGGTCATGCCATAGGCCTCGGCCGTCTCGATCTGGGCACGCGGCACGGCCTGCATGGCCCCGAAGAGGACATTCGCCGCGAAAGCGCCGAAGACGATCGCGAAGGTCACCACGGCCAGCACGAAGCCGTAAACCTCGTGCAGCCATTGCGGCGCCGTCGAGAGGGGCAGCTTGGCAGCCGGGCAGACAAGGAAGTCGTTGCCCTGCCGCACCGGCTGATCCCAGTCGGGGCAGAGGATGTGATGGCGCAGATATTCGAGACCCTGATCCAGCGCGATGACGAAGAACATGAAGAAGGCGATGTCCGGGACGCCCCGGACGATGGCGATGTAACCCCTGCCGAGCCAGGACAGCGGCAGGATGCGCGAGCGGGCCGCCACTGCCCCGACAAAGCCGAGGCCCAGCGCCGCTGGCGCCGTGACCGCAAGCAGCAGCAGCACCGTCCCGAAGGAGATGTAGAACGCCAGATGCTTGCCCGTGGTCAGGTAGCAGGCGAACCAGAGCAGATCATTGAGGGTGGCAGGATCGTCGCACATGGGTCTGGGCTGCCGGCCGAAGCGGCGTGGTCCTCCCGTCAGAAGGTTGCGGCGTCGCGGCCGAACCACTCGGTGATCAGGGCGTTCAGGCTGCCATCGGCCTTCATGGCGCCGATGGCCGCGTCGAAGCGGGCGCGCAGGGCATCGTCCTCTGGCCGGAAGCCCATGCCCACCCCGCCATTGAGCGGGAACGGATCGCCGATCAGGACGAGATCTCCGCCCGAGGCGGTCACCGCAGGGCCCAGATAGGCCAGGGGCCCGATGGCGGCATCGGCCTCGCCCCGGCGGATGGCGGCGAGGGTTGCGGCCGGCGTCGCCACCTCGAGAAGGCGCGCGCCGGATTCCGCGACATGGGCCGCGTGGATCGTGCCCGCCTGGGCCGCAATCACGCCCGTCCGGATGTCGGCATCGGGCGATCGCGCGACATAGACCGCGAGGGGGGGTGGCAGATAGGGCTGGGTGAAGTCGATGAGGGCCTCGCGTTCAGGGGTGATGTTCATGCCGGCCAGGATCGCGTCATGGCGGCCTGCCAGCAGGTCCGGAATGAGCCGCTCCCAGTCCGTGACGGCGAAGCGGCAGGAGACCGCGACACGGGCGCACAGGGCCTCGGCCAGATCGCGTTCGAAACCGGCGATGTCCCCCTGCGGGTCGAGAAAGGCAAAGGGCGGATAGGAAACCTCGGTGCCGATTCGCAGGATCTGCTGTGCGGATGCGGCGCCCGACAGACCCATCATGACGGCACCCGCCAGAAAGGCCTTCATGGATCGTCTTCCGCTCCTGTCCTGTGTGCTGGGATCACGGGATCCGGCCGGCGGCCGAAGGCGGGGGCGGCCCCCGCCTTCGCCACGGGTCAGAACTGCGGAATCTCTTCGCCGGGGAACCACTTGGCCAGCAGGGCATTCAGCGAGCCGTCATCCTTCATCGACTGGATCGCGGCAGAAAGCGCATCGCGCAGCGCGGTATCCGATTCGCGCAGCCCGGCGCCGACGCCGTTGCCGAGGGGCACCCGTTCCCCCACGAACATCAGCTCGCCATTCGAGGCGGCGACGATGGGCGCAAGGAAGTCATAGTCGGCCAGCACGGCATCGGCCTCGCCATTGCGGACGGCGGCGACCGTCTCCTCCGGCGTGGCGAATTCGAGCAGCGTCGCCCCGGATTCGGCGACATGGGCGGCCTGGATCGTCGCCGTCTGGGCGGCGATCACCCCCGAGGTCAGGTCCACATCGGCCGAAGCCGCCACATAGGCCGATTCGGTGGGCGGGAAATAGGGAGGCGTGAAGTCGATGACCTCATCGCGTTCCTCGGTGATCGACATGCCCGCGATGATGACGTCGTAATTGCCCGAAACGAGATTGGGAATGATCGAATCCCAGTCGTTCTGGACCCATTCGCAGGTCAGACCGGCACGGGCGCAGAGTTCGTTGCCCAGTTCGATCTCGAAGCCGGCGAGCTTCCCCGAATCGTCAAGGAAGTTGAAGGGCGGGTAGGCCCCTTCGGTGGCGATGCGCACCACATCCTGCGCCAGCGCCCCTGTCGCCACCAGGGCGAAAGCAGTGGTCAGCCAGAGTCTCATAGTCGCTGCTCCCTGTTCCTGACGTTCCTGGCATCAAACGAATTTCGCGTTCACAACTCAAGCCTTCTCGCGCATTCCGCCTGTTCGTGACGCGGCGTGCGGTCCGCCGGTCCCGAGGCGGAGGGCAGCGGGGGATCGCAGGCCGCATGGTGTCGCAGGGGGCGGGGGCGGATGCGGGCGGTCTCTCGGGGTCCGGGCGGTCCGACCGGATCTAGCCCTGTGCGTGCGACAGGAAGCCCCGGAGCCGCTCGGACTGCGGATCGCCGAAGAGGCGCTCCGGCGGGCCCTCCTCCTCGATCCGGCCCTGATGAAGGAAGACGACATGATGCGCCACATCGGCGGCCAGCTTCATGTCGTGGGTGACGATGATCATGGTGCGCCCCTCTTCGGCCAGAGCCTTGATGACGCGCACCACCTCCTGCTCGAGCTCGGGGTCGAGCGCGGAGGTCGGCTCGTCGAAGAGCAGCGCCTTCGGTTCCATGCAGAGCGCGCGGGCGATGGCAGCGCGCTGCTGCTGGCCGCCCGAGAGCTGGGCCGGCCAGGCATCGGCCTTGTCGGCGATCCCCACCTTGGCAAGATAGGCGCGGGCGGCGGCCTCGACCTCTTGCGGATCGCGCTTCAGCACCGTCACCGGCGCTTCCATGACATTCTGGAGCACCGTCATGTGCGACCAGAGATTGAAGCTCTGGAACACCATGGCGAGATTGGTGCGGATGCGCGTCACCTGCGCCCGGTCGGCGGGGTGGCGGCCCATGCCTGTCCCGCGCCAGCGTACGGGCTCTCCGCAGAAGATCACATCGCCCTGCTGGCTGTCCTCGAGCAGGTTGCAGCAGCGCAGCAGCGTGGACTTGCCCGAACCCGACGAGCCGATCATGGCCACCACATGCCCCTGCGGGGCCGTGATATCCACGCCGCGGAGCACCTCGAGCGGGCCGTAGGACTTGTGCAGGTTGCGGATCTCGATGACGGGGGACTGACTCACGGAGCTCCCTTGCGTTGCCGGAGGACAGGGGCGGAGACCGGCCCGCGCGCGACGACCGTTGCGGCGACCGCCTCGGGCGGGGGCGGCAGAGGCCGGTCATAGGCCGATTCGGGCAGATCGACGACGGCCTGCAGGCCCAGCGTCGCGCGATGATCCGCCGGCAGGGCGTCCAGGGCCTCTGCGATCGCGGCCCGGCGGGGCAGGGGGTCCACCTGCCCGGCGGCGATGAAGGTCATCCCCGGCGTCGCCGTCGTGCGGCCGATCACCGTCAGCGATGCGGCTGCCGGTTCCCAGCGCCGGAGCATCCCCCAGGTCACGGCGTCGATCCCGGCGAGATCGGCGCGCCCCTCGGCCAGGGCGCGCACGCTTGCGGCATGGCTGCCGGTGACGAGGACGGCGCCGATTTGCACCCCCTCTCGCAGCAGCCATTCCTGCGGCGCATCCCAGCCCGAACAGGACATCGGGTCGTTGATCGCCAGGCGCGGACGGGGGGGCAGGGCTTCGCCCGCGCGGGTCACCATGACCGAATGATAATGGCCCGGCGGCGTGTCTGGCAGGCCGTAATCGGCAACGGCGATCCGCGTCACGCGGCCACGGAACTGCGCGCGCCAGGGCAGGTTGCAGATCTGACCCAGAACCAGATCCGGCCGGCCCCAGCCCGCATCATGCGGCAGCGAACGGTCGAGCGCTTCGGGAGCGCAGATGCCGCGGGCCCGCAGGCCATCGCGGATGAGCGCCCAGAGCGCATCATGCGCTGCCCGGTTCTCGGGCCGGTCATACATGGGCAGCGCGGCGATCACGGCAGGCGTGCCTCCACCCGCTGGCGGGCAAGGGCCGAGGCGACATCGTCGATCCCCAGAAGCGGCGCCACCAGGCGCATCAGACCGTTCTCCTCGGCGTCGCGGCGGCCGTCGGCCAGCGCCACCTCCCACAGGGCCTCGATGATGCCCAGCCGGTCCTCATGCGGCACATGATCCTTGATGGCGCGGGTGAAGCGCACGGTGTCGGGGGCCTCGGCCTCGAGCCGCTCGGCCTCGGCGCGCAGCCGGGCGGCCTCGAAGGGGGACAGGCCGTAGCGGCTGCACAGCACGGCATCGATGCGTGCCAGCTCGGCAGGGCCATAGTCGCCATCGGACCGCGCCAGACGGACCAGAAGCGCCGCCAGCGACAGGCGCGCATCGGGGTCGGGCAGCGGGGCCGGGCCGGGGGCGAGCAGGCGGCGCAGAAGGGATTCGAACATGGGGCAGGTATAACGCGCGAGAGCCGGCAGGGAAGCCTGCAAGGACGGCATGCAGGCCGGTGAGCCGGGGCCGGCAGCGGAACAGGGGGGGTGGAAGGGATCGGCAGATCCTGATCGGCGCTCCCTGTCACGATGCGGTCGATCCCCCTGTCCGGCATCCCGTGTCCGGCATCCCGTGTCCGGCATCCCGTGTACCGGCATCGGCTTTCGGCTGCCGAGCAGAGCTGTATCGATGACCGCCGTGGGCTGCGCCGGCCCCCGCATTCGGCCAGGCCGATGCTCGGGGTGCTGGAGGCGGGGGCCCGGGTCCTGGCCGTGGGACTGGGGGCGTCGCGATCCGGGCGGTCGTGCTGCACGGGCTGGGGCTGTCCGCAAAGGCTATCGCGGGCGGCTGACCGGGCGGCGGGACGCGGACCGGGCGGGCTGATCGCGGAGGGTGGCGAAACGGGCCGAGAGCCAGGCGGCCCGGGCCTCCGTCTGCCAGGGCGGGTTGACGAGGAACAGGCCCGATCCGCACATTCCGTGCCCGGCGCGTGCGGGGGGAAAGGCGACCTCATGCCGCAGCGCGCCGGGAAAGGCCGCGACCAGCCGCGCCAGCATCGGCGCATGACGTGCATCGGGCAGCAGCGGATACCACAGCATCAGCAGGCCCACATTCCATTTGCGGTGGACCTTCTCGAGAAGAGCGGGGATCGCCTCGTAGTCCGCCTTCACCTCCCAGGACGGATCGACCAGAAGGAGGCCGCGCCGCGGCTCGGGCGGGGTCCAGGCGAGTGCGGCGGCCGGGCCGTCCCGCCTCTCGATGCGGGCGCCGAAGGGGGACAGGGCGGCGGTCAGGGCGGCATGCTCCTGCGGGTGGAGCTCGGCAAGGGACAGGCGGTCTTCGCGCCGGGCCAGAAGCGCGGCGATCAGCGGAGAACCGGGATAGGCCTGCGGCCCGAAGCGGGCGCGCGTGGCCCGCAGGGCGCGGGCATAGGGATCGTCGGGGGGAAACCAGTCGGCGACCCGCGCGATGCCGGCCTCGGCCTCGCCGGTGCGGCGGGCCTCGGGCGAATCGAGGTCGTAGAGACCGCGGCCGGCATGCGTCTCCATCATGTGGAACGGCTTGTCCTTGGCGGCCAGGCGGTCGATCAGCCAGGCCAGCATCGCGTGCTTGTGGACATCGGCCAGATTGCCGGCGTGATAGCCGTGCTGGTAGGAAAGCATGACCCTGCCCCTAGCATCTGCGGGCGGGGCAGGCCAGCGCTCCGGGGGGCGCGGTCAGGCGGTCAGGTCGTGCGGCGCAGATTGCCGGCCATCTTCCGGCCATCCCGCCCTTCCACAAGATCGAATTCCACCCTCTGGTTGTCGGCAAGGCCGGTCATGCCCGCCTGCTCCACGGCGCTGATATGGACGAAGACGTCCTTGCCTCCCTCGTCGGGGGCGATGAAGCCATAGCCCTTTGTCGTGTTGAACCATTTGACGGTGCCCCTGGGCATCGGTCGTCTCCATGCTCGCATGAGGCGGTCCGGCCGCCTGCCCTGCGAGTTAGGCCGGCGCCCCCGCGGGACAACGCCGGCAGGGGCGTTCCGATCCCTCGGCCAGTCATGGACAGCCCCGGCGGAGGGGCTGTCCGCCGGGGCCGCGAGGGAGGCAGGGCGAAGACCGCTCAGCGGCGCAGGTCGGGGGGCCGGGCCTCGGCCGCGAGGCTGGCCACGGCCTCTTCGAGCGGCATGACCTGCTGATGTTCGGCCCCCAGCCGGCGCATCGAGACGGACCGCCCCTCGACCTCCTTCATCCCCAGCGCGAGGATGACAGGCACCTTGGCAAGGCTGTGCTCGCGGACCTTGTAGTTGATCTTCTCGTTGCGCGTGTCGGCCTCGGCCCGCAGGCCCGCGGCGGTCAGGGCCTCGACCACCTCGGCCACGTAGGGATCGGCGCCCGAGACGATCGAGGCCACGACCACCTGCCGCGGCGCAAGCCAGAGCGGGAAGCGCCCCCCGTAATGTTCGATCAGCACGCCGATGAAGCGCTCGAAGCTGCCGAGGATCGCGCGGTGCAGCATGACGGGGACGTGCCGGGCCCCGTCCTCGCCCACATATTCGGCCCCCAGGCGGCCAGGCAGGTTGAAATCCACCTGGAAGGTGCCGCATTGCCATTCGCGGCCGATGGCATCGGTCAGCCTGAAGTCGAGTTTCGGCCCGTAGAAGGCGCCATCGCCGGGGGCGATCTCGTAGGGCAGGCCCAGCCCCTCGATGGCGGTCTGCAGGGCGGCTTCGGCCTTATCCCAGACGGCATCGCTGCCCACGCGGACATCGGGGCGCGTGGACAGGCGGATGTCGAACCTCTCGAAGCCGAGATCGCGATAGACCGAGGACAGCAGCGCGATGAAGCTGCGGCATTCGTCCTCGATCTGGTCCTCGGTGCAGAAGATGTGGGCATCGTCCTGGGTGAAGCCGCGGACCCGCATCAGTCCGTGCATGGAGCCCGAGGATTCGTAGCGGTGGCAGGCGCCGAATTCCGCCAGGCGCAGCGGCAGGTCGCGATAGCTCTTGAGGCCCTGGTTGTAGACCTGCACATGGCAGGGACAGTTCATCGGCTTGAGGGCGTTGATGCGCTTCTCCCGCGCGCCCTCCTCGTCCACCTCGACGATGAACATGTTCTCGCGATAGGCCTCCCAGTGGCCGGACCGCTCCCACAGCACGCGGTCCACGACCTGCGGGGTGCGGATCTCGCGATAGCCGGCGGCGCGCAGGCGGCGGCTCATGTAGTCCTGGAGCGTGCGCCACAGCGTCCAGCCATTGGGATGCCAGAACACCATGCCCGGCGCCTCCTCCTGGAGGTGGAACAGCTCCATCTCGCGCCCGAGGCGGCGATGATCGCGCCGGGCCGCCTCCTCGAGCATCGTCAGATGGGCCTTGAGCTCGTCGCGGCTGCGGAAGGCCACGCCGGTGATGCGCTGGAGCTGCGGGCGGGTCACGTCGCCGAACCAGTAGGCGCCCGAAACGCCTGTCAGCTTGAAGGCATCCGAGGGAAGCTGGCCGGTATGGGCCAGATGCGGGCCGCGGCAGAGATCCATCCAGTCGCCATGCCAGTACATGCGGATCGGCTGATCCTCGGGGATGCGGGCGATCAGCTCCACCTTGAACGGCTCGCCGGCGGCCTCGTAATGGGCGATGGCGCGGGCGCGGTCCCAGATCTCGGTGCGGACCGGCTCCTGCGCGGCGATGATGCGGCGCATCTCGGCCTCGATCTGCCCCAGGTCCTCCGGGGTGAAGGGCTCGGCGCGGTCGAAGTCGTAGAACCACCCCGTCTCGGTCACCGGTCCGATGGTCACCTTCGTGCCCGGCCAGAGGCGCTGGACCGCCTTGGCCATGACATGGGCCAGGTCGTGCCGGATCAGTTCGAGCCCTTCGGGATCCTTCATCGTGCGCAGTTCGATCCGGCCATCGCGCTCGATGGGCCATTGCAGATCCCAGTGCACGCCGTCGAGGATCGCCGACACCGCCGCGCGGGCCAGCGAGGGCGAGATCGAGCGCGCCACCTCGGCCGCGGTCGTGCCCGCCGGATAGCTGCGCGTCGCGCCATCGGGAAAGGTCAGGGTGATCTGGCGCAGATCGGCGGCTGCGCGGTCTTCGGGCATGACGACCTCCTCGTCGGTTCGGCGCCTACGGATGCGCCCGGCTGCGGGTCGGTGCGTCATGGCCCCCGCTTGCGCGCGGGTCAAGGGCCGGGGCAGGCTCGGCGCGGATCAGGAGGAAGACGCATCATGGATCACATCGTGACTCCGCAGGGCCGGCGCCTCGCGCTGCTGCGGCAGGAGGGCAGGGGGCCGCAGGTGATGTTCCTGGGGGGCGTATGCCTCGGACATGACCGGCACCAAGGCCGCCTGGCTGGCGGACTGGGCGCGCGAGCGCGGACGGGGCTATGTCCGCTTCGACTATGCCGGTCACGGCGCCTCGGACGGCGCCTTCGAGGACGGCACCATCGGGGCCTGGGCTGAGGATGCGGCGACCGTTCTCGACACCCTGCCGGGGCCAGTGGTGCTCGTGGGATCGTCGATGGGGGGCTGGATCGCCCTGCTTCTCGCGCGCGAGCGGCCCGAGCGGGTGGCGGGCCTCGTGACGATCGCCGCCGCCCCCGACTTCACCGAGACGCTGTGGGCCGAGGCCACCGAGGCCCAGCGCGCCGAGATCCTGCAGGCCGGGCGCATCCTGATGCCATCGGACTATGGCCCGCCGCTGCCCTTCACGCGTGCGCTGATCGAGGACGGGCGGCGCCATCTGGTTCTGGACAGGCCGCTGCATCTGCCGATGCCGGTGCGCATGCTCCAGGGAACGGCAGACCGGGACGTGAAGCCCGCGGTCGCGCTGCGGCTTCTCGATCACGCGACCGGACCGGATATCCGCCTCACCCTCGTCAAGGATGCCGATCATCGCTTCTCCTCTCCCCGCTGCCTGAAGCTCATCGCCCGCATGGTGGAGGAGGTCTCGTGACGCTGCCTCCGCTCCCCGAGATCCCCGGCTGGCTTGCCGCGCGCGAATCGCGGGTGCCGGGGTTGCGTCCGGGCTGCGCGGCGCGGCTCGACTGGGGACAGGCGCCGGGGCAGCGGACGGCGCTCGTGGTCCTCTATGTCCACGGCTTCTCGGCCAGCCCGGCCGAACTGTCCCCCTGTCCCGAGCGGGTGGCGGCGGCGCTGGGGGCCAATGCGGTCTTCCTGCGCCTGGCCGGGCACGGACAGGATGGGGCGGCGATGGCGCGGGCCCGGCTGGCGGACTGGCGGCGCGATCTGGCCGAAGGCTTCGCCATCGCCCGTGCCGCCGGGGACCGGGTGCTGGCCATCGGCTGTTCCACCGGGGCGCTGCTGCTGACGCTGGCTCTGGCCGGCGGAGAGAGCGCGGCCGGCGCGGTGCTGGTCTCGCCGAATTTCGGCCTGCGCGACCCGCGTGCCGGGCGGCTCCTGCCGGTGCCGTTCAAGCGGCTCTGGCTGCCCTGGCTGATCGGGCCCGAACGGGTGGCGGAGATGACCCCCGATCAGGCTCGCATCTGGACCTCCCGCTATCCCGTGGGCGCCCTTGTCCCCATGTTCGATGCCCTGTGGGCGTTCCGGCGGACGGATCTGTCGCGGCTACAGCTTCCGGCGCTCTTCGCCTGGGCGGAAGAGGATATGGTGATCTCGCCCGCAGCGGCGGCGGCAGCGATGGCGCGCTGGGGCGGCCCGACCGAACGGCTGCGCCTGCATCCGCAACCCGGTTGCGACCCCATGGCCCATGTCCTTGCGGGAGACGGGATGTGCCCGGCGGGGACCGCCCCCCTCGTCGTCCCGGTTGCCACCTGCGGCAACACCGGCTGGGGCCGACGCGGCCGGCGGGCCGCATGCGCATCCATGAAGGACAGGGACCAGCGGGCGGATGTTGTCGCGCCAGGACCGGCCGGCGAAGATACCGTAATGGCCGGCGCCCGGCTCCAGATGCGCAGCCTTCTTCGCCGCCGGCAGTCCGGTCAGCAGATCGAGGGCGGCCAGGCACTGACCGGGGGCGGAGATGTCGTCCTTCTCCCCTTCCACCACCATCACGGCCACCCGGCTGATCGTCCCGATATCCACGGGACGGCCCGCGACGCTGAAGGCATTGCGCGCGATCTCGCGCCCCTTGAAGATGCGCTCCACGGTCGAAAGGTAGAACTCGGCCGTCATGTCCATGACGGCCAGGTATTCGTCATAGAAGGCATTGTGCCGATCGTGATCCGAGGCCTCGCCCTTGACCACGCGGATGATCTGGTCGGCAAAGCTCCGGGCATGGGTCGCGGCATTCATCGACATGAAGGAGGCGAGCTGCAGCAGGCCGGGATAGACCTTCCGGCCCACGCCCCGATACTTGAAGCCGACCTGCTGGATCATGGTCTGCTCGAGCAGGCCCATCGTCACGCGCCGGCCGAAATCCGTGACCTCGGTCGGGTTGGCGTCCGGGTCGATCGGCCCGCCCACGAGGATGAGAGAGAGAGGCTGCGCCTCGGGGCTGTCCTGGGCCAGAAGGGCCGTCGCCGCCAGCACGAGGGGGGCGGGCTGGCAGATCGCCATCACATGCAGATCGGGGCCGAGATGGGCCATGAAGTCCCGCACATAGAGGGTGTAGTCCTCGATGTCGAACTTGCCTTCGGAGACGGGAATGTCGCGGGCATTGCGCCAGTCGGTGACGAACACCTCGCAATCGGGCAGGAGCGAGATCACCGTCTTGCGCAAGAGCGTCGCATAATGCCCCGACATCGGCGCCACGAGCAGAACCCGCCGCGGGCGCGGGCTGCGCCCCAGGACACGGAAATGCAGCAGATCGCAGAAGGGCCTGTGCAGCAGGGTCTCGATCCGCACGATATGGCCGCGCCCGTCCTCGGCGGTGACGGCGGAAATGCCCCAGTCCGGCTTGACGACCATGCGGGCAAAGCTGCGCTCGGTCACCTCGCCCCAGGCCTTGATCCATTCCACGGCCGGCAGCCCCGTGGCCGCCATGAAGGGATAGGCCCCCCAGGCGCGCGCGGTCGCCCCCAGCCACTGGTTGGTATTCCGCGCGCTTTCCATGAGATCGTAGGTGAACATATAGTTCATGGGCGTCCTCCGGCCCGGGCCGGCGGCCCCGGCGGGGCGCGGTGACGGGTCATCATGCTGCGCGTGCAAGATAGGGGGGAGTCCGCGGATGGCAACGGAGGCCGGAAAGGACGGGGCCGGAACGGGGCAGGCGGGCCGCAACCCCGAGATCTGGGAACGCAATCTCAGGCGCATCGAGGAGCTGGCCGCGCGGCTCGTGGCCGTGATGGCCCGGCGCCGGCATGTCCCCCCCGAACTTCAGGGCCCCTCGCCCGAACTCTATCTCAAGGCGGCCAGCGCATGGATGGCCGAGGCGATGGCCAATCCCGCCCGTCTCATCGAGCATCAGGCCGCCTATTGGAGCGAGACGCTGCGCCATTTCGCCGAGGCCCAGCGCACGGCCCTGACCGGAGAGAAGCCCGACCCCCCCGCCGCGCCGGCCGACCGGCGCTTCTCCAATCCCCTCTGGGACAGCCATCCCTGGTTCAGCTTCGTCAGGAACCAGTATCTGACCAACAGCGAGGCGGTGCGGCGCGCCGTGGAGTCCATCGAGGGCCTCTCTGCGCGCGAGAAGCAGCGCCTCGAATATTTCTCGCGTCAGATCATGGATATGCTGGCGCCGACCAACTTCCTGGCCACGAATCCCGATGCCCTCCAGCGCGCGATCGAGACCGATGGGCAGAGCCTCGTGGACGGGCTCGAGAACCTTGTGCGCGACCTCGAGGCGAATGACGGTGAGCTGATCGTGCGCCTGGCCGATGATTCGGCCTTCCGGGTGGGAGAGAACCTGGCCACGACGCCCGGTCAGGTGGTGTTCCGCAACCGCCTCTTCGAGCTGATCCAGTATGCCCCCGCCACCAGGCAGGTGCACGAGATTCCCCTGCTGATCTTTCCGCCCTGGATCAACAAGTTCTACATCCTCGACCTCAGGCCCGGAAACAGCCTGATCCGCTGGATCGTCGAGCAGGGCTTCACGCTCTTCGTCGTCTCCTGGGTGAATCCGGACCCGTCGCTGCGCGATGTGACGCTCTCGGATTATGTCGAGGAGGGCTATCTGACCGCGATCCGCACGGCGCGGAAGATCTGCCGCACGAAGACGGTGAACGCGGTGGGCTACTGCATCGCGGGCACGACGCTTGCCCTCACGCTGGCCCTGCTGGCCCGGCGCCGGAAGGCCCCGGTGGGCTGTGCGACCTTCCTGACCACGCTGACCGACTTTTCCGACCGCGGCGAGATGGGCGTGTTCCTCGAGGATGATTTCGTGGACGGGATCGAGCGGGAATGCCAGGCCAAGGGGGTGCTCGAATCCTTCTACATGGCGCGCACCTTCAGTTTCCTGCGCTCCAACGACCTGATCTATCAGCCGGCGATCCGGTCCTACATGATGGGGCAGACGCCGCCCGCCTTCGACCTGCTCTACTGGAACGGCGATGGCACCAACCTGCCCGCCGCGATGGCCATCGAATATCTGCGCGGGCTCTGCCAGCAGGACCGCTTCGCCCGCGGCGGCTTTCCCCTCTGCGGCGAGACGGTGCATCTGTCGGATATCCGGCTTCCCCTCTGCGCCGTCGCCTGCGAAAGCGACCATATCGCCGCCTGGAAATCCTCCTATCGCGGCATCCGCCAGATGGGGTCGAAGGACCGGACCTTCATCCTCAGCGGATCGGGGCATATCGCCGGCATCGTCAACCCGCCGTCAAAGGGCAAATACGGCTACTGGAGCAATCCCGACTGGCCCTCCGATCCCGATGACTGGCTGGCAGGGGCGGAGAAGCACCCGGGAACCTGGTGGCCGGTCTGGGGCGAATGGCTGGCCGCCCGGTCGGGCCGCAAGGTCCGCGCCCGCGAACCCGGCGATGCCGACCATCCCCCCCTTGGCCCTGCTCCGGGAACCTATGTCCTGAGGCCCGCCCCCCTGCCTGAGGGCCTCCGGCGAGGGGGGGGAGGGACCGGCACCGCATTTTTTTCTTGCGATGCAGCATCTTTCCCCTTGTCATGCTGCACCGCAGCATCCATATGATCGCCACAGGATGACGCGGGGGCAGCCCCGACCTCATGCAGGAGATGCAGCGATGGCCAAGACCCAGGACTACATGGCGATGTTCAAGGACATGATGGGCAACCTGCCCGTGGACACGGCGGCGATGGAGAACCTGTTCCGCTCCCAGTCGGCGCTGGCCGAGAAGATGTCGGCGGTCGCCATCGAGGCGGCGCAGCGGTCCACGGATCTGTCGGCCCGCTGGGTTCATGACACGCTGACCAAGCTTTCGACGATCACGACCGCCAAGTCCGAGCCGGCCGATTACGCCAAGTCGGTGGCCGAATTCATGGCCTCTTCGGCCGAATCGGCGGCCGAGCATCTGGCGGCCTTTGCCGACATCGCCAAGCGGGTCCAGACGGAGACGGTGGAGCTGCTTCTGGCGGCCGGCAAGGACATGTCCGAGGATGTGACTGCCGCCGCCCGCAAGGCGACGCAGGACATGTCGGCCGCCGCCAAGAAGGCCGCCGCCGCGGCGGCAGCGCCGGCGAACGGCTGATCCGTGTTCCAGGGTTGAAGGCCGCCCGGTCTGTCCTCCCCGGACCGGCGGAAACCTGGGGCGGGCCCTGCGGGGTCTGCCCTTTCTTTTTTCCGGTGCGCCCCCTAGGCTTCGGCCCAGATGCAGATGCCGCGCCAGCCCGAGGGAGCCCCCATGCCCGAATCCCGCAAGCCCCTCCTCATCAAGCGCTATGCCAGCCGCCGCCTCTACAACACGGAGACGAGCGACTATGTCACGCTTGACGACATTGCCGCCTTCATCCGGCAGGGGCGCGATGTGCAGATCGTGGATCTGAAATCCGGCGATGATCTCACGCGGCAGTATCTCCTCCAGATCATCGCCGAGCACGAATCCCGTGGCGAGACGATGCTGCCCGTGGATGTGCTGACCGATCTGGTGCGCAGCTACACCAGCCAGGCCGCCCATCTGGTGCCCCAGTTCCTGGCCGCGAGCTTCGAGATGTGGCGCGAAGGACAGGCCAAGATGATGGAGCAGATGACCAAGGCCAGCCCGATGGCCAAGCTGCCGGGCTTCGAGGCGCTGCGAGCCCAGCAGGAGGCCTGGTTCCGGGCGATGACGGGCGGCTTCGCTCCGAAGTCCAGGGACGACGAGGACAAGAAGTAGCGCGGGGGCCGGGCCCCCGCGCGTCACGCCACCTCGGCGAAGACGCGGTCCAGTGCGCGGTTCAGCTTGGCGAACATCTCGTCCATCTGGGCCTCTGTCAGGATGAAGGGCGGGGCCAGGACGATGCTCTGCCCCAAGGGGCGGCAGATCAGCCCTTCGTCCGTGCTGGCATTGGCGATGCGTTCGGACACCGACAGCTTGCTGTCGAAAGGCCGTTTCGTTGCCTTGTCGGCCACGGCCTCGAGCGCGGCCATGAAGCCCACGCCGCGCCATTCGCCGATGTTCGGACGCTTGGCGATCTCGGCAAGGCCGGCCTGAAAGCGCGGGGTCAGGCGCTTCACATTGTCCGACAGCCCCTCGTTCATCACCACATCGATGGCCTTGAGCGCGATCGCACAGCCCACGGGGTGGCCCGAGGCGGTGAAGCCATGGGGGAACTCCTCGATGGCCTCGGAAGCCCGCTGGAGCCGCTCGGCCAACTCGGGTCCGAGGATCACCGCCCCCATCGGGAAGAAGCCCGCAGTCAGGTTCTTGGAGGAGATGATCGCATCGGGCAGGAAGCCGAAGGTTTCGCATCCCCAGGTGTTGCCGGTGCGCCCGAAGCCGCAGATCACCTCGTCGGAGATGAGCGGGATGCCGTGCTTCTTCAGGATCGGCTGGATGGCCTCGGAAATAGCCTGCCGAGGGCACGATGACCCCGCCGGCGCCCATCACCGGCTCGGCGAAGAAGCCGGCGATGGTGTCGGCTCCCTCGCGCGCGATGACCTGCTCGAGCTCGTCGGCCATGCGCCGGGTGAACTGCTCCTCCGTCTCGCCATCCTCGCCATGGCGCCAGTAATGCGGACAGGTGAGATGGATGAAGCCCGGCAGCGGCAGGCCGAAATGGCTGTTGTAGGGTTTGCCGGTCATCGAGGCGGAGACGGCAGTGACCCCGTGATAGGCGTTCCAGCGTGTCAGGATCTTGCGCCGCTGGGGCTGCCCTTCCATGGCCCAGAGGAACCACAGCATCTTGACCATGGTGTCGTTCGCCTCGGAGCCGGAATTGGTGTAGAACACCTTGCCGCTCTCGAAGGGGGACACTTCCACCAGCTTCTCCGACAGCATCACCGCCTGATCGGAGATGCGCCCGAAGAAGGCGTGATAGCCGGGAAAGCGCTCGTACTGGGCCTTGGCGGCCTCGATCAGGCCGCGATGGTCGAACCCCGCGACCATGTTCCACAGCCCCGAATTGGCGTCGAGATATTCGCGCCCGTGCACGTCATAGACATAGGGCCCGCGTCCATGGGTGAGCACGACCGCCCCCCGTGCCTTGATCGTGGGCAGGTCGGTGAAACCGTAGAAGGTCGCGGCATCGGCGCGCGCCTCCCAGGATTGCGGCGTGTGGTCGTTCATGGCGCGTCCTCCTTGGGGCTGTTCCAGTCCTATCAGCCCCCCGGAAGCACGGGCAACAGGGCCTCCCCCCTTGCAACGGCGTCATCCGTGCAAGGATGTCCTTCGGAATTGGGAAACCGCGCGACAGGATTGCGTGGCAGAGCGGTCAGAAGCCCAGCCGGTCGCGCAGGCCGTACCAGGTCATCGCCAGCGTCAGGAGCGGCATGCGAAAGGCGGCCCCGCCGGGGAATCGCGGCGTGGGCAACAGGGAGAAGGTCTCGAAGCGCCCTGCCTGTCCGATCACGGCCTCGGCCATGGCGCGGCCGGTGATTCCCGAAAGGGCGACGCCATGGCCGGAGAATCCGCCGCCCGAAAGGATGTTCGGGGCAACCCGCATGATCAGCGGCAGCCGCGTCATGGTGATGCCCAGCGTGCCGCCCCAGACCGTCTCGATCCGCACCCCGCCGAGCTGGGGAAAGAGCCGTCGCATGCGCCGGACCAGCGGCCCGCCGATATCCTTGGGAAAGCCGAGCGTATAGGCCTCGCGCCCGCCGAAGAGGAAGCGGCGGTCTTCGCTGAAGCGGTAGTAGTTGACGACGAACTTGCTGTCCGCCACGGCGATGTCCTCGGCCAGAACCTCGGTCCAGCGGTCGCCCAGCGGTTCGGTCGCGCCGATGAAGCTGTTGATCGGCATGACGCGGGCGGCGACGGCCGGTTCCAGATCCGGCAGGTAGCCGTTCCCCGCCAGGATCACGTGATCGGCCTGAACCCTGCCTTCGGCGCTGTGCAGGATGGCCGGCCGGCCCTTCTCGATGCGCGTCACCTCGGTCATCTCGTGGATCGTGGCGCCGGCGGCCTCGGCGCTGCGCGCAAGGGCGAGGGCATAGCGCAGCGGATGGACATGTCCCGCGCCGCGGTCGATCTGGCCGGCGACATAGAGGGGGGATTTCACCAGCGCACGGAAGGCCGGGCCGTCCAGGACCTCGATGGCGTCATAGCCGTAGCGGCGGGCGAGGAACTCGGCATTGCGCCGTGTGTCGGCGGCCTCCTCCGGGGTGTATTCGCCATGCGCCACGCCGGGACGGTAGCGGGCCTCCGGCGCCTCCGCCTCGCAGAAGGCGCGCAACTGCCGTTTGCCCTCTTCGGCGAGGTCCCACAAGGCCCGCGCCGGCCCTTCGCCGAGCCGCGCCTCGATCCATTCCTGGCTCTTGTTGTAGCCCGTGCCGACCTGTCCGCCATTGCGGCCCGAGGCGCCCCAGCCGGCGCGATGCGCCTCGAGCACGACCGTCCGCAGGCCCGCCTTCGCGAGCGTCCGCGCGGCCCAGAGCCCGCAATAGCCCGCGCCCACGACGGCCACATCGGCGCGGAGGCTCCCGCGCAGCGGCGGGCGCGGGGCGGGGGGGATGTCGGCGCTCGCCGCGTACCACGAGGGCGGATAGACGCCGCGGACGGGGTCGTTGCGGTGCAGCGGGTTCATGCGCGCGGGCCCAGCACGCAGAAGCCGTGGCCGAAGGGGTCGGCGCAGAAGGCGACGGGGGGACGGCCCGGCGCGGCGGGGTGGCGCTGCTCCACGGTGCCGCCCAGCCGCTCCACGGCTGCGAGCGTCCCCTCCCAGTCCTCCACATGCAGGTCGAGATGCACGGGCGTCCAGTGGCGCGCGTAGCGCCGCTCGGTGCCTTCGGCGGGCGTGGCCCGGCTGCCCTCGGGCTTCTCCAGCAGCCCGAGGCTCTGTCCCCCGGCTTCCAGCACGGCATAGGCCGGATGGGGCCGCGCCACCTCGCGCAGGCCGAAGGCGCCGCTCCAGAAGGCGATCCCGGCGGCGAGGTCCGGCACGTCCACCGTCACCGACAGCCGCATCAGACGTTCAGGAGCAGATGCTCCCGCTCCCAGGGGCTGATGACCTGAAGGAATTCCTCGTTCTCGGTGCGCTTGACGATGGAGTAGACGCGGGCGAAGTCCTTGCCGAGGATCTCGTGCAGCTCTGTCGCCTCCTCGAAGAGGTCGAGCGCATCGGAGAGGGAATAGGGAATCTCCGCCTCGGACTGATAGGCATCGCCCTCGAACATCGGGGTGGGTTCGAGGCGGTTGATCATGCCCAGATAGCCGCAGGCCAGAGAGGCCGCGATGCACAGATAGGGGTTGCAGTCCATGCCCGGCAGGCGGTTCTCGATCCGCCGGGCCTCGGGCGTGGAGACGGGCACGCGCAGGCCCGTGGTGCGGTTGTCGCGTCCCCATTCGAGGTTGATGGGTGCGGCATGGTTGCGCACATAGCGGCGATAGCTGTTGACATAGGGGGCCATCACCGCGATGGCTGCCGGCAGGTGGCGCTGGAGCCCGCCCACGAAGTGGAAGAATTCGGGCGTTTCGGTTCCTCCTTCTCCGCAGAAGATGTTGCGCCCCGCCGCATCGAGCACCGAATGGTGGATGTGCATGGCGCTGCCCGGCTCGCCCTCGATGGGCTTGGCCATGAAGGTCGCGAAGCAGTCGTGCTTGAGCGCCGCTTCGCGGATCAGGCGCTTGAAGAAGAACACGTCATCGGCCAGCTTCACGGGGTCGCCATGCCGCAGGTTGATCTCGAGCTGGCCGGCGCCGCCTTCCTGGGCGATGCCGTCGATCTCGATGCCCTGGATCTCGGCATATTCGTAGATGTCGTCGATGACGGGGCCGTATTCGTCCACGGCGGTCATCGAATAGGCCTGCCGGGCGGCGGCCGGGCGTCCGGTGCGGCCCATCATGGGCATGATCTCGGTTGCCGGATCGGTGTTCTTGGCCACGAGGTAGAATTCCATCTCGGGCGCGACGATCGGCGTCCAGCCCTGCGCGCGATAGAGCTCCACCACCCGCTTGAGCACGTTGCGCGGCGCAAGCCCGATGGGATTGCCGGCCATGTCATAGGCATCGTGGATGACCTGCAGGGTGCCGTCCACCGTCCAGGGGGCCGCGGTCGCGGTGGACAGGTCCGGGCGCAGCGTCATGTCCGGTTCGGTGAAGCCGTCGGTCGCGGCTTCGGCCCAGTCGCCGGTGATCGTCTGGAAGAAGATCGAATTGGGCAGGTGGAAATACTGCTGCCGTTCCCATTTGGCGGCGGGCACGGCCTTGCCCCGCGCGATGCCGGGAAAGTCGGCGATCACGCATTCCACCTCGTCGAGGCGGTTCGTTTCGAGATAGGCCCGCGCTGCGGCGGGAATCTGGTCGATCCAGCTCATGCCGCTCGCCTTTCGAGGAAGAACCGGGCGATGTCGTCGGCCAGGCGCGCATCATCGATGGGCCGGTCCAGCGCCGCCTGCGCCGCATCGAGCAGCGGATCCGGGACCAGCCCGCGGCCGCGCTTCTCGATCATGTCGGCCAGGAACTCGCGCGAGAATTCGGGATGCGCCTGCACGGTGAGGATGCTGTCGCCATAGGCCAGCGCCGCGAAGGGACAGCCGGGGCTGGAGGCCAGCACGCGCGCGCCTTCGGGCAGCGCCGTCACCTGGTCCTGGTGCCAGGCGTTGAGCGCGACCCGCTCTCCCCCCCAGTCGTATTCGGTGCGCCCACGGTCCAGCCGCCGGGATGCTTCTCCACCCGGCCGCCCAGCGCCTGCGCGACGATCTGATGGCCGAAGCAGATTCCCACCAGCGGCACGCCCGCATCGCGGATCTGCCGGATCAGCGTCTCGAGCGGCGGGATCCAGGGATGCCCCTCATAGACTCCGCAGCGCGAGCCGGTGATGATCCAGCCTTCGGCGTCATGCGGTCCGGCGGGGAACTCGCCATCGAGCACGCGCCAGATGCGGAAGTCCAGGCCGCGGTCGTGCAGCAGCCGCTGGAAGAGGTCGGGATAGTCGCCGTGGACCGGGCGCAGCGCCTCGGGCGCCTGTCCGGTCTGGAGGATGCCGATCAGCATGGGGTTCTCGATCTGGGACGCCATGGGCTTACGCCCGTGCCGGGGGGGGTCGTCAAGGGGGGCGTCCGGCGGTGTCCGGTGTGCCGTCGCCGGAGCGGTGTCGCCGGACCGGTGAGCTGCTTCTGCCTGTCATGATCCGTCGCCGGGCTGCCATAGCGGCACCGTGGAGATGGACATCTTGGCGCTGCCCTCGCTGATCTCGGCGGCATGGGCCAGATAGATCAGCACCTGCGCCTGCTCGTCATAGATCCGCGTGACGACCAGATCCTTGAGGATGATCGACTGGCTTTCGGAGAAGATCACCTCGCCATCGGCGTCGCGGTCGATGTCGCCGATGCGGATCGGCCCGGTCTGGCGGCAGGCGATGGAGGAATTGGAGGGATCCTCGAACCAGTTGCCCTGGCTGAGCCGGTCGAACAGGGATCGCTCGAAATAGGCGATATGGCAGGTCACGCCCTCCACCTCCGGGTCGGCGAGGGCCTCGATGATGATGTCGTTGCCCACCCAGTCCACGCCCACGCGCCCCACCTCCTCGGCGAGGGCGGGCAAGGGCAGCAGGGCAAGCGCAAGGACAAGGGGGGCGGGGGCAGGGGGGCGCATGATCTCTCTCCGCTCGGGGCGGCGAGGATATGGGGCGTGCCTCCGGCTGCGCCAAGAGGCGCTTGACGAGCAGGACGGCTGTCGCACCTTTCCCCCTGCATCGCTGCCGGAGCCGCCCATGTCCCGCCCCGCCCATGTCCTCGAAACCGCGATCTATGCGGATGACCTCGATGCCGCGCAGGCCTTCTATCGCGATGTGATCGGGCTTGAGGAAATCCGGCGCGACGGCGACCGCCATGTGTTTTTCCGCTGCGGTCCGGGCGTGGTCCTGGTCTTCCGTCCCGAGGCGACGGAACGGCCCCCCGGCCCCGGCGCGCTCCCCGTTCCGCCCCATGGCGCACGCGGGCCGGGTCATGTCTGCTTTGCGGCCGAGCCCGACGGGATCGAGGCCTGGCGCGCGCGGCTGACCGCGGCGGGCGTGGCGATCGAACAGCAGATCGTCTGGCCGGGGGGCGGCCGCTCGCTCTACCTCCGCGATCCGGCCGGCAATTCGGTCGAGATCGCCGAATCCCGGATCTGGTCGCCCTCTGCCCATGACTGATGCGCTGGCAGGGCCGTGGCAGGGGCTGGCCGCGGGGATGGGCGGCGTGGCCGTCTGGACTGGCTCGTCATGGCGCTCGAATGGGTCTGGCCGGGATCGACATCGCGGCGATCCTGGTTCTCGTCCTGGGGGCGCTGCGCTTTGCCCTCGGCGTCCTGCGGACCGAGCCTGCAGAGAAGGCCGCCGCCCGAATTCGCGGCTTCAACCGCGAGAGGATGGAAGTCGGCTGCTACATCCTCGCGGGGCTGGAGCTGCTGATCGTCTCGGACATCATCCGGACGGCGCTCAGCCTGGCCCGCGCGGATCTGCTGTTCCTGGGCCTTCTTGTCCTGATCCGCTCGGCATCTCCTTTGTCCTCGAGCGCGAGCTGCGGGCCCTGCGCGAGGAGCTGACACCCCCGCCGGGCGCTCGCGAGGGCTGAGGGCCGGCCGGTTTCCGCGACTCCTGCGGGCGACGGCTCTGCCCTGCCGCGAGAATGGGCCGCCCGCCGCGGCAGGACCATGACGGCGGATCCGGACCCCTGTCCCGGCGCCCGACCGGGGCCCCGGGGGCTGCCACGGATCGCGCCGCCATCCGGGACGCCATCCGGGACGCCATCCGGGACGCCATCCAGGACGCCGGCCGGACGCCGGGCGGAACCGCCCCCCGCCGTTGACCCCCCACGGGGCGGGCGGTAAGAGGCCGGAGGGCGTTCTGCGCCTGATCCCAAAGGCGCACAGCGAGGAGGCGCATGTGACCGAAGGACTTCTCCGGGATTATCTGCCGATCCTGATCTTCCTCGGCTTGGCCGTGGCGCTGGGGGTGATCCTCATCCTGGCCGCGGTCGTCCTGGCCGTGCGCAACCCGGATCCGGAGAAGGTCTCCGCCTATGAGTGCGGTTTCAACGCCTTCGACGACGCGCGGATGAAATTCGACGTGAGGTTCTACCTCGTCTCCATCCTGTTCATTATCTTCGACCTCGAGGTCGCCTTTCTCTTCCCCTGGGCGGTGGCCTTCGGAGAGATCGGCATGGCGGCCTTCTGGTCGATGATGGTCTTCCTCGTCGTGCTGACCATCGGATTCGCCTACGAATGGAAGAAGGGGGCGCTGGAATGGCAGTGACGACGCAGGACCGCACCACGACCAGCCTGGCCGGCCTGACGCCCGAAGGCGTGGGCGGCAGCCTCGTGCAGGGCGGGCCGCAGACCGGCAGCCTTGTCACGCAGGGGGTGCAGACCGGTCTCTACACCGCCGGACCCGACCGCGAGGCGACGGTGGCGCGGATGAATGCCGATCTGGCCGATCGCGGCTTTCTCGTCACCTCGACGGCGGATGTCATCAACTGGGCGCGGACCGGCTCGCTCCACTGGATGACCTTCGGTCTGGCCTGCTGCGCGGTGGAGATGATGCACACCTCGATGCCGCGCTACGACCTCGAGCGGTTCGGCACCGCGCCGCGCGCCTCGCCCCGGCAGTCCGACCTGATCATCGTGGCTGGCACGCTGACCAACAAGATGGCGCCCGCCTTCCGCAAGATCTATGACCAGATGCCCGAGCCGCGCTACGTCATCTCGATGGGGTCCTGCGCGAACGGGGGGGGCGTACTACCACTTTTCCTATTCGGTGGTGCGGGGATGCGACCGCATCGTGCCTGTGGATGTCTATGTTCCCGGCTGCCCGCCCACGGCCGAGGCGCTGCTCTACGGCATCCTCCAGCTCCAGCGGAAGATCCGCCGGACCGGCACCATCGTCCGCTGAAGGATATCCCGCATGGCCGAAACATCTGCCGCCGCATCTGTCCCCGAGGCCGCCGGGGCCCCTGCCGTCCACCCGCTCGAGGAGCTGGGCGCCTATCTGGAGGGGCGTATCGGTGCTGCCATGACGGGGCGGACCGTCGCCTTCGGCGAGCTCACCATCGAGGTGACGCGCGAGGCCATCGTGGACGTGCTGACCTTCCTGCGCCATGACGACCGCTGCCGGTTCTCCACCCTGGTGGATATCACGGCGGTGGACTGGCCCGCACGCGAGGAGCGCTTTGACGTCGTCTATCACCTCCTGTCGATGTACCGGAATCACCGCATCCGGGTGAAGCTCCGCACGGGCGAGACGGACATGGTGCCCTCCGTCACCGCCGTCTTTCCCTGCGCCAACTGGTTCGAGCGCGAGGTCTTCGACATGTTCGGGGTCGTCTTCTCCGGACATCCGGACCTGCGGCGCATCCTGACCGATTACGGCTTCCGCGGGCATCCCCTGCGCAAGGACTTTCCCACCACCGGCTACAGCGAGGTCCGCTACGACGAGACCGTCAAGCGCGTGGTCTACGAACCCGTAAAGCTGACCCAGGAATACCGCCTGTTCGACTTCCTGTCCCCCTGGGAAGGGGGGGCGCATCGGCTGCCGGGCGACGAGAAGGCATGAGGAGCATGGCGATGGACGGCGAGCTTGGGGCCAGCCTGCGCGATAGCGTTCCGGAGCGGGAGGGCGACGCCGGTCGCGCGCGTTTCGGCGACGTGCTCACGGCGGAACAGAAGATCCGCAACTTCAACATCAATTTCGGTCCGCAGCATCCCGCCGCCCATGGCGTGCTGCGCCTCGTGCTGGAGCTTGACGGCGAGATCGTCGAACGGGTGGACCCCCATATCGGCCTTCTCCATCGCGGCACCGAGAAGCTGACCGAGACGCGCACCTATCTCCAGTCGCTGCCTTATTTCGACCGGCTCGACTACTGCTCGCCCATGGCGATGGAGCATATGTGGTGCCTCGCCATCGAGAGGCTCACCGGCGTGCAGGTGCCGCGCCGCGCCTCGCTGATCCGCGTTCTCTATTCCGAGCTGACGCGCATCCTGAACCATCTGCTGAATGTCACGACATGGGCGATGGATGTGGGCGCACTGACGCCGCCGCTTTGGGGCTTCGAGGAGCGCGAGAAGATCTTCGAATTCTACGAACGGGCCTCGGGCGCGCGGATGCATGCGAACTATTTCCGCCCCGGCGGCGTCCATCAGGACCTGCCCGAGCCGCTTCTCGATGACATCGAGGCCTGGGCCGAACAGTTTCCGAAGGTGCTCGACGACATCGACACGCTGCTGACCGAGAACCGCATCTTCAAGCAGCGCAATGTCGATATCGCCATCGTGACGGAAAAGGACGTGCAGGACTGGGGCCTGTCCGGCCCGATGGCCCGGGCTTCGGGTCTGCCCTGGGATCTGCGCCGCTCCCAGCCCTACGAATGCTATTCGGAGTTCGACTTCGAGATTCCCGTCGGCCGGAACGGCGACAACTATGACCGCTATCTCGTCCGCATGGCCGAGATGCGCGAGAGTACGAAGATCATCCGTCAGGCCCTGGCCAAGCTCCGGGTGGAACATGGCGATGTCCTGGCCCGCGGCAAGCTGACCCCGCCGACGCGCGGCGCGATGAAGACCTCCATGGAGGCCCTCATCCATCACTTCAAGATCTACACCGAGGGCTTCCACGTCCCCGCGGGCGAGGTCTATGCCGCGGTGGAGGCGCCCAAGGGCGAATTCGGGGTCTATCTCGTGGCCGATGGCACGAACCGCCCCTATCGCGCCAAGATCCGCTGCGCCGACTATCTCCATCTTCAGGCGATCGATCATCTTGCGCGGGGGCACATGCTGGCCGATGTGTCCGCCATCATCGCCACGCTGGACATCGTCTTCGGGTCCATCGACCGCTAGCAGGCCCGGCCGGGCAGGCCGGCTTCGGCGGGTTGCCGCGGGGTTCCGGTTCCCTGTGGTTGCCGCTCCGTTGCGGGCCTCCTATCAAGGGCGACACCGGACCTTGCCAGGGAGATCCGCATGACCCTCCGTCTCTGCCTTGCCTTCCTTGCGCCGCTGGCCCTTCTCGCCTGCGGGCGGGGGTGCGCCCTCTGCCCCTCCGGCTCCGGCATCCGACAGCCTGCCGCCGCAGGAACGCCTCCTGCGCGCCATCGAGGCGGAAGGCTGCGTGCTGACCCGCGACAATGTCGGTGCCGTGCTGCTGCGCGCCAATCTGACGCAGGCGGATCTGCCGGCCCTGACGGCCGCGCTTCAGGCCGAAGGCCGGCTCGAGGCGGCGGGCAGCGATGCCATCCGCATCCAGTCGCAGACCTGCATCTGAGAGACCTGCGGTGCGACGGGCCTTCCCTCGCGCCGCCAATCATGCTTGAGGGGGCGGCAGGGGCGCAGGCTGCCCGCCCATGCCGCCGCCGCAACGATGGGATACCGATGCTCCGCCGCCTTCACGCCGAACAGCCCGAATCCTTCGCCTTCACCCCTGCCAACCGCGCCTGGGCCGAGGCGCAGATCGCCAAATATCCCGAAGGGCGGCAGGCCAGCGCGATCATCCCGCTGCTGTGGCGCGCGCAGGAGCAGGAGGGCTGGCTGACCCGGCCGGCTATCGAGGCCGTGGCCGACATGCTGGGCATGCCCTATATCCGCGCGCTCGAGGTGGCGACGTTCTACTTCATGTTCCAGCTCGCTCCGGTGGGGCGCATCGCGCATGTGCAGATCTGCGGGACCACCCCCTGCATGCTGCGCGGCTCGGAGGATCTGATCGAGGTCTGCCGACGCCGCATCTCGGAGGAGCCGCATCATCCCTCGGCCGACGGCCTGTTCTCCTGGGAAGAGGTCGAATGCCTCGGCGCCTGCGCGAATGCGCCCATGGCCCAGATCGGCAAGGACTATTACGAGGATCTGACGCCCGAATCGCTCGAGAGGCTGCTCGATGCGCTGGCTGCGGGCGAGGTGCCGGTTCCCGGCTCCCAGATCGGTCGCTTTGCCTCCGAACCGGAGGGCGGCCCGACGACGCTGACGCAATGGGCGGGCGAGGGGCGCCAGCCGCATAACGGCTCGGTCGCGCTGGCGCTCGAGATCGGCGATACCGTGAAGCGCATCGACGGCACCGAGGTGCCCCTTGTCACCCCCTGGCGGCGCAGCGCCCCGCCCGAGGAGCCGCCGCCTGTCGCCGCCGAGGAGGCGCAGGAACCGCGGCCGTCCGAAGGGATTCCCGCGGATGGTCTGGGCATCACGGTGCAGGAGGCCGAGGCCGAATCGGCCGGCCGTCCCGATGGGGCGCGCGAGCCGGGCCGCGATGCCCGGGCCACTGTCGCGCCCAGCCCTGCGGGGGATCCCGCGCCCGTGCCCGAACAGGCCCCCGCCCTCCTGCACGGGCCCGCGCGAGGGGGGCGGAGACGATCTCGAGGCGATCGAGGGGATCGGCCCGAAGCTCGCCGCCCTGCTGCATGAGCTGGGTATCTGGCATTACGACCAGATCGCGGCCTGGGGTCCGGGCGAGATTGCATGGGTGAATTCGCGGCTGGGCAGCTTCCGTGGCCGGGTGGAGCGCGATGATTGGGTGGGTCAGGCTCGCCGCCTTCTTGCCGCGCGGGGCTGAGGCGTGACGGCCCGGCGCAACCCGGCGAAGGCGGGGGGGCGGCGCAGACCGGCGTCCCCGCCGGCGATGCCCGATCTGCGTCCCGCCAGTCCCGAACTGGTCCGGCTCGGGCGGCAGGCGGCGCTGGCCGTGGCCGTCACCGGCGCGCTCTGGATCGCGGCGACCTGGGCCGGTGGGCACTGGAACTGGCCCCAGCGTTGGCGGGCCCTCTTCGATCTCTTCGCACTGGCCGGCTTCGGCCTGGCGCTGTATCTCACATGGCGGGCCTGGCGCCTGCGCCGCAACGAACGGGACTGAGCCGATGCTCGAGGACAAGGACCGCATCTTCACCAATCTCTACGGGATGCATGACCGCTCCCTGACCGGCGCCCGCGCCCGCGGTCACTGGGACGGCACGAAGGACATCATCGCGAAGGGCCGCGACTGGATCATCAACGAGGTGAAGGCCTCCGGCCTGCGCGGTCGCGGCGGCGCGGGCTTTCCCACCGGCCTCAAATGGTCCTTCATGCCCAAGGAAAGCGACGGCCGGCCGTCCTATCTGGTCGTCAATGCCGACGAATCCGAGCCCGGCACCTGCAAGGACCGCGAGATCATGCGCCATGATCCGCATACGCTGGTCGAGGGCTGCCTGATCGCCTCCTTCGCCATGGGGGCGCATGCCTGCTACATCTACATCCGCGGTGAATACATCCGCGAGAGGGAGGCGCTCCAGCGCGCCATCGACGAGGCCTATGAGGCAGGTCTGATCGGGCGCAATGCCTGCGGCTCGGGCTGGGACTTCGACCTCTACCTCCATCACGGTGCCGGCGCCTATATCTGCGGCGAGGAGACGGCGCTGCTCGAATCGCTCGAAGGCAAGAAGGGCATGCCGCGCATGAAGCCGCCCTTCCCCGCCGGGGCGGGGCTCTGGGGCTGCCCGACGACGGTCAACAATGTCGAATCGATCGCCGTCGTGCCCACCATCCTGCGGCGCGGGGCGTCCTGGTTCGCCTCCTTCGGCCGGCCCAACAACACGGGCACCAAGGTCTTTGCCATCTCCGGCCATGTGAACCGCCCCTGCGTGGTCGAGGAATCCATGTCGATCCCCTTCCGCGAGCTGATCGACCGTCATTGCGGCGGCATCCGCGGCGGCTGGGACAACCTGCTGGCCGTGATTCCGGGCGGCTCTTCCGTCCCCTGCCTCCGCGGCGAGGTGATGGCCGATGCGATCATGGATTTCGACTGGCTGCGCGAGCAGAGATCCGGCCTCGGCACGGCGGCCGTGATCGTCATGGACAAGTCCACCGACATCGTGAAGGCCATCTGGCGCCTGTCGAAGTTCTACAAGCACGAATCCTGCGGCCAGTGCACCCCCTGCCGCGAAGGAACCGGCTGGATGATGCGCGTCATGGAACGCTTCGTCCGCGGCGAGGCCGAGCTGGAGGAGATCGACATGCTCCTTGACGTGACCCGTCAGGTGGAGGGGCACACGATCTGCGCGCTGGGCGATGCCGCAGCCTGGCCCATCCAGGGGCTCATCCGCAATTTCCGCCCCGAGATCGAGGCGCGCCTCAAGGGCCGCCGCAGCTACGCCGTCGCGGCGGAATAGCGGCGCCGCATCGCCCGGCCCCGGCCTCCCGGCCACGGCGCCTTTCCCTCGCCGCGCGAAAGGGGGGCAGACCGGTGGCCGTCAATAGGTCGCTGCCGGGTCCGAGGCGGGAAAGCTCGCGTCAAGCGTCTCGTCGAGGCGGTCCCACTGGCGGGGCGGCATCGTCATCTCGTCCCGTCCGGCATTGCGCACAGGGCGGCGCGGGGCGCGGCCCTCCGTCGTGGCGCCGTGGCGGAGGTTCATCGCCAGCGCCAGGCCGGCCAGACCGAAGGCGAGAATCAGAAGGGCAGGGCGGCTGAGGGGCATCGTCATCGCGCAGAGGCTCCATGCTCATCGTCGCCTCCGTAACCCCTGCCGATGCAGGACTGTTCCCTGCGCGCTCCCTTGTGCCCTCCCTTGTTCCTGTCGCAGCGCCTGCGGCCGGCATCCTCCGGCGGCGGTCCGTCGCCGACCCACGAAGGCTTGATATGGCCTGACAGCGCATCCCGGACCATATGGAGCAGGATCGGTCGGGCCGCTGCGCGTCCTTCGGGAAGGCGGCTGCGACCGGCCCCGGAGAGGAGCAGCCTCATGATTCGGATTTCCCCTGCGCGCCGTCCTGCCATCGCGGTCCTTCTCGCGCTGGTCTGGGCGGCCCCCGTGGCGGCCGAGATTCCCCCCATCGGCCGGGTGGAGCGCATCACCGAAGGGCTGATCGATACGGCCATCGCCTATGAGATCGACCGGCGCTGCGATTCGCTCGAGGGGCGCCGTCTGGCGGGCCTGGCCTTCCTGTGGTCGCTCGAGGCGCATGCCCGATCGCTCGGCTTCTCGCGGGCCGAGATCGAGGCCTATATCGACAACCGGGAGGAAAAGGCCCGCCTCGAGGCCATCGCGCGGGAGAGGCTGCGCAACATGGGCGCTGTGGAGGGCGAGTGGGAGAGCTACTGCGCCGTCGGCCGGGCCGAGATCGCCAAGGGAAGCCAGATCGGCCGTCTGCTCGCGGACTGAAGGCGCCAGCGGTCCGGCGATCGGGCGGGGGGCGGTGAGGCGGCGGCCTGCTTCATCCGGTGCGCGGCGTCTGGCGCTGCCGCCCGGTGCGCGCTAGAGAGACCTCCGAGAAACGGGGCAGTTCCGGCAGGAGACGCCGACCGCCCCCCCGCGACCGGAGGGATGTGCCCGATGCCCGATTCCAAGCCCGATCTCAGGCCCATCAGCATCGACGGCCAGGTCTACGAGGTTCCCGGTGCCATGACGATCCTCCAGGTCTGCGACATGGTGGGGATCGAGGTTCCGCGCTTCTGCTATCACGAAAGGCTGTCGATCGCCGGCAACTGCCGGATGTGCCTTGTCGAGGTGAAGGGTGGTCCGCCCAAGCCGACGGCGTCCTGCGCCATGCAGGTCAAGGATCTGCGCCCCGGTCCCGACGGACAGCCGCCCGTGGTGCTGACCAATTCGCCGATGGTGCGCAAGGCGCGGGCAGGGGTGATGGAATTCCTGCTCATCAATCACCCGCTCGATTGTCCGATCTGCGATCAGGGCGGCGAATGCGATCTTCAGGATCAGGCCATGGCCTATGGCCTGAGTTTCTCTCGCTATCGCGAGCCCAAGCGCGCGGCCGAGGATCTGGATCTGGGCCCGCTGGTCGAGACGCACATGACGCGCTGCATTTCCTGCACACGCTGTGTCCGCTTCACGACCGAGGTGGCGGGCGTGGCCCAGATGGGCCAGACCGGGCGCGGCGAGGATGCCGAGATCACGACCTATCTCAGCCAGACGCTGGCCTCGAATCTCCAGGGCAACATCATCGATCTCTGCCCCGTGGGCGCGCTGGTCTCCAAGCCCTATGCCTTCAAGGCCCGCCCGTGGGAGCTGACCAAGACCGAGACCGTCGATGTCATGGACGCGCTGGGCAGCAGCATCCGCGTGGACGTCAAGGGGCGCGAGGTGATGCGCATCCTGCCGCGCAATCATGACGGCGTGAACGAGGAGTGGATCTCCGACAAGACCCGCTTCGCCTGGGATGGTCTGCGGCGTCAGCGGCTGGACCGTCCCTATCTGCGTCGCGACGGCCGTCTGCGGCCGGCAAGCTGGCCCGAGGCTCTGGCGGCGGCGGCGGCGGCGCTGAAAGGCGCGCGCAAGGTGGCCGGCCTGGTCGGCGACCTGGCCTCGACCGAGGCCGCCTTCAGCCTGAAGACGATCGTCGAAGGCCTTGGCGGGGCTGTGGAATGCCGTGTCGATGGCGCGATGCTGCCGGCCGGCCAGCGCGGCGGTTATGTCGGGACGGCGCGCATCGAGGACATCGATTCGGCGCAGCGCATCCTGCTGATCGGCACCAATCCCCGGACCGAGGCGCCGGTCCTCAATGCCCGGATCCGCAAGGCCTGGCTCAGGGGGGGCGAGATCGCCCTGATCGGGCCGGCGGCAGACCTGACCTATGGCTACGACCATCTCGGAACCGGCCGTGAGGCGCTGGCCGCCCTTGCCGGCAAGGCCGGGTGGGGCGCGGCGGGGCGGACTCTCGTCATCCTCGGCCAGGGGGCCCTGACCGAGGCGGATGGCGCGGGGGTTCTGGCCCATGTGGTCCGGGCTGCCCGGCTGTGGGATGCGCGGTTGCTGATCCTGCACACGGCTGCTTCGCGCGTCGGCGCTCTGGATGTGGGCTGCACGACCGATGGGGGGGTGGCCGCGGCGCTCGACGGGGCGGATGTGATCTTCAGCCTGGGTGCCGACGAGATCGACCTGCCCGCGGGGCCGACGGTGATCTATCAGGGCCATCATGGCGACCGGGGGGCGCATCGGGCGGACATCATCCTGCCCGCTGCCGCCTGGACCGAGGAGAACGGCCTGTTCGTCAATACCGAGGGGCGCCCCCAGCTTGCGCTGCGGGCCGGTTTTCCGCCGGGCGAGGCGCGGGAGAACTGGGCGATCCTGCGGGCCCTCTCGGGCGAGATCGGCGCGCCGCTGCCCTGGGACAGTCTGGCGGCCCTGCGTCAGGCGCTGGTGGCGGCGCATCCGCATCTGGCGCGCATCGACGAGGTTGCGGCGAACGAACTGCCGGATCTGCCTGCGGGCGATCTGGGCCGCGGCCCCTTCCGCAACGCGGTGCGCGACTTCTATCTCACCAATCCCATCGCCCGCGCCTCTCCGCTGATGGCCGAACTGTCGGCTGCCGAGGCGCAGCGGGCCCGTGCGAGGATGGCGGCGGAGTGAGACCCGTGCTTGCGGTGCTGGCGCTCGCGGCCCTTCCGGCCTGCGGGGCGGCTTCCGGTGCCTCGCAGGGGCCTGCGGCGGGGCGTGAATATCTGGGTGTGGAGACGGCGCTGCTGGACGATGATCTGGTGAGCGTGCGCGTTGCCATGCGCGGCGCACGGGGGGCGGAGGATCTTCATCGCTATGCCGCCTGTGCGGCGGCGCAATATGCCCTGATCCGGGGCTATGGCTTTGCCCGTCATATCCGCACCCTGACAGAGGAACAGGCTGGAATCTCGCGGGCGGATGCTGTTTACACCATCTCGCCCGCGCTTCCCCGGGGGGGTGCGGACGATCGACGCCGAGGTGACGGTCGCCGACTGCGCCCTCCGCGGCATTCCGACGGTCTAGGAGGGGCAACGTGTCGGCATTCTTCACCGATCACTGGCTGGGGATCACCCTTGTCATCCTGGCGCAGTGCCTTCTGATCATCGTGCCCCTGCTGGTCGCGCTGGCCTTCCTGCTCTATGCCGACCGCAAGATCTGGGCGGCGGTGCAGCTGCGGCGCGGGCCGAATGTCGTCGGGCCCTGGGGTCTGCTGCAGAGCTTTGCGGACTTCCTCAAGTACATCGTCAAGGAAGTGGTGATTCCCGCCGGCGCCGACAAGGCCGTGTTCCTTCTGGCGCCGCTGATCTCCTTCGTCGTGGCCGTGATCGCCTGGGCGGTCATTCCCTTCAATGACGGCTGGGTCCTGGCCGACATCAATGTCGCGATCCTCTATGTCCTCGCGATCTCCTCGCTCGGGGTCTACGGCATCATCATGGGGGGCTGGGCGTCGAACTCCAAATATCCCTTCCTGGGAAGCCTGCGTTCGGCGGCGCAGATGATCTCCTACGAGGTGTCGCTTGGTCTCATCATCATCGGGGTCATCATCTCCACCGGCAGCATGAATTTCGGCGACATCGTGCGCGCACAGGACACGGGGGCGGGGCTCTTCGGCTGGTACTGGGTCGTCCATTTCCCGATGGTCTTCCTCTTCCTGATCTCTGCCCTGGCCGAGACCAACCGTCCCCCCTTCGACCTGCCCGAGGCCGAATCCGAACTGGTGGCGGGTTATCAGGTGGAATATTCCTCCACGCCCTTCCTGCTGTTCATGATCGCCGAATATCTGGCGATGGTGCTGATGTGCACGCTGACGGCGATCCTGTTCTTCGGCGGCTGGCTGTCGCCGGTCCCGGGCCTGCCGGACGGGTTCCTGTGGCTGCTGATCAAGGTGCTGCTGCTGTTCTTCGTCTTCGCGATGGTCAAGGCGATCACGCCGCGCTACCGCTATGACCAGCTCATGCGGCTGGGCTGGAAGGTGTTCCTGCCCTTCTCGCTCGCCTGGGTGGTGCTGGTGTCCTTCCTGGCCAAGTTCGAAGTGCTGGGCGGCGCCTGGGCACGCTGGACCTGGGGGGGCTGAGGATGACCGCGCATCCCTTCATTGTCCTGACGGCAGCATCCGCCTGCGGAGGCCACCCATGACCACCCGCTTCGACATCGCCCGTGCCGCGAAATACTGGCTTCTGGTGGATTTCCTGAAGGGATTCGGGATCGGTCTGAAATACTTCTTCAGGCCCAAGGCCACCATCAACTATCCGCACGAACGCGCGCCCCAGTCGCCGCGCTTTCGCGGCGAACATGCGCTGCGCCGCTATCCCAACGGGGAAGAGCGCTGCATCGCCTGCAAGCTGTGCGAGGCGATCTGCCCCGCCCAGGCCATTGTCATCGATGCCGAACCGCGCGAGGACGGCTCGCGCCGGACGACGCGCTACGACATCGACATGACGAAATGCATCTATTGCGGCTTCTGCCAGGAGGCCTGTCCGGTGGATGCCATCGTCGAGGGGCCGAACATGGAATTCGCCACCGAAACGCGCGAGGAGCTCTTCTACGACAAGCAGAAGCTTCTCGACAACGGCGAGCGCTGGGAGGCCGTGATCGCCCGCAACATCGAAACCGACGCGCCCTATCGCTGATGGCCGACGCTCCGAATCCCTTTGGCGACAATCCTTTCGCGGCCATGATGAAGGCCGGGCAGGAGCTGGCGCGTGCCCTCAATCCTGCGCTGGAGACGTTCACGCCCAAGGGGTTCGAATCGCTCTGGCCCACCATGCCCAGGGCGGCGCTGGATGCCTTTCTGGGCAAGACCTTCAATCCCGGCGGGCTGGATGCGAAGACGCGCCTTCTGCTGACGCTGGCCGGTCTGACGATCCAGGGCGCCCAGGCCGAACCGCAGATCCGTCTGACGGTCCGCCATGCGCGCGAGGCCGGGGCCAGCCGCCAGGAGATTGCCGAGACCATTGCGATGGCCGGTCTCTTCGGGGGGGTTCCCGCGATGGCCAAGGCGATGGAACTGGCCATCGAGGCGATGGGGGAGGACAAGGCATGACCGCGTCTGTCCGATCCGCCGGCCGAATCGCCTCGCGCGCGCGTGGCATGGCGGCGGTTAAGATCGGGTTAACGCAACGCCCGACGCCCTTACGCTTTGTTAACTTCCCTTCGTCATCCTGCCTGCATCAACGAGACGCCGAACGCGCCGACCGGACCGCCATTCCCCTTCGGGAGCCCCGCCCATGACCGCCGTATCCTTTGCCTTCTATCTGTTTGCCATCACGACCCTTGCGGGGGGGCTGATGACGGTGGTCAGCCGCAATCCGGTGCATTCGGTCCTGTGGCTGATCCTGTCCTTCCTGTCCTCGGCCGGGCTCTTCGTGCTGATGGGGGCCGAATTCGTCGCGATGCTGCTGGTGATCGTCTATGTCGGCGCGGTGGCGGTGCTGTTCCTCTTCGTGGTGATGATGCTCGATGTGGACTTCGCCGAGCTGAAGGCCGAGATGGCGAAGTATCTGCCGCTGGCGCTGCTGATCGGTCTGATCGTGCTGATGCAGCTGGCCATCGCCTTCGGCGCCTGGGAGCGCGATGCCGGGGCGGCGGCGCGCATCGCCGCCCCCATGGGCGTGGCCGAGAATACCCGGGCCATCGGGCTTATCCTCTATGACCGCTATTTCCTTCTGTTCCAGCTCGCGGGGCTGGTCCTGCTCGTGGCCATGATCGGGGCGATCGTGCTGACGCTGCGCCACCGGCAGGATGTGAAGCGTCAGGATGCCCTGGCGCAGATGTTCCGCGATCCGGCGCGAACGCTGGTGATGACCGATCCCGCGCCGGGGCAGGGGGTTGCCGCACCCATCGAAGGAGCCCGTCGATGATCGGACTTGAACATTATCTGACCGTGGCGGCGGCGCTGTTCGTCGTCGGGATCTTCGGGCTGTTCCTCAATCGCAAGAACATCATCATCCTCTTGATGTCGCTCGAGCTGATCCTGCTGGCGGTCAACATCAATCTCGTGGCCTTTTCCGTCCATTCGGGCGATCTCGTGGGCCAGGTGTTCACGCTGTTCGTGCTGACGGTGGCGGCGGCCGAGGCGGCGATCGGTCTTGCGATCCTCGTCTGCTTCTTCCGCAACCGCGGCACGATCGACGTCGAAGACGTCAATGTCATGAAGGGCTGAGCCGTGACCAGCGTCATCCTCCTTGCGCCCTTGGTCGGCGCTGTTCTCTGTGGCTTTGGCTGGCGGCTGATCGGCGAGCAGGCGGCGATCTGGCTGGCCACGCTGATCCTCGGCCTCTGTGCCGTCCTGTCCTGGGTCGTGTTCCTGTCCTTCGACGGCAGTGTGCAGCACATCGTGCTGATGCGCTGGATCGAATCGGGGACGCTCTCGGGCGAATGGTCGATCCGCCTCGATCGGCTGACGGCGATCATGCTGGTCGTCATCACGACCGTTTCGGCTCTCGTGCATCTGTATTCGGTGGGCTACATGGCCCATGACGACAATTTCCACGAGGGAGAACCCTACCGCGCCCGGTTCACGGCCTTTCTGAGCTTCTTCACCTTCGCGATGCTGGCGCTGGTGACGGCGGACAACCTGCTGCAGCTGTTCTTCGGCTGGGAAGGCGTGGGTCTGGCGTCCTATCTCCTGATCGGCTTCTACTTCCGCAGGTCCAGCGCGAATGCCGCCCAGATCAAGGCTTTCGTTGTCAACCGCGTGGGGGATTTCGGCTTCCTGCTGGGCATCTTCGCGCTCTATTTCCTGACCGATTCGATCCGGCTGGACGACATCTTCGCCCGTGCGGGGGATCTGGCGCAGACGCAGCTGACCTTCCTGTGGGGCGAATGGAACGCGGCCGAGCTGGCGGCGGTGCTCCTGTTCATCGGCGCGATGGGCAAGTCGGCGCAGCTCTTCCTGCATACCTGGCTGCCCGATGCGATGGAGGGTCCGACACCCGTCTCGGCCCTCATCCATGCCGCCACGATGGTGACGGCGGGGGTGTTCCTGGTCTGCCGGATGTCGCCGCTCTACGAGGTGGCGCCTCATGCGAAGGACTTCATCATCGTCATCGGTGCGGCGACGGCCTTCCTTTGCGGCGACCGTGGGGCTCGTGCAGAACGACATCAAGCGCGTGATCGCCTATTCGACCTGCTCCCAGCTCGGCTACATGTTCGTGGCGGCGGGGGCGGGCGTCTATGGCGCCGCGATGTTCCATCTCTTCACCCACGCCTTCTTCAAGGCGATGCTGTTTCTGGGCGCGGGTTCGGTGATCCATGCGATGCATCACGAGCAGGACATGCGCCATTACGGTGGCCTGCGCCGGTATGTTCCCTACACCTTCTGGGCCATGCTGATCGGCACGCTGGCCATCACCGGCGTGGGGATCCCGCTGACCTATGTCGGCTTTGCGGGCTTCCTGTCCAAGGACGCGATCGTCGAGACGGCCTGGGCCTCGGGCAGCGGCTTCGCCTTCTGGGCGCTGGTGATCGCCGCGGCGATGACGGCCTTCTATTCCTGGCGGCTGATGTTCCTCACCTTCTGGGGCGCGCCGCGCTGGGGTCATGCGGGTCATGCAGCGGGTCATGGCCATCATGCGGGGCATGAGGACGCGCATGACGGCTCTCATCATGCCCATCATCACGAGCCGCATGAAAGCCCCTGGACGATGACGCTTCCTCTGGCCGTCCTGGCCCTTGGCGCGGTCTTTGCGGGGATGGTCTGGCACAAGGACTTCTTCGGCGATCACGAGCGGATGGTCTCCTTCTTCCACATGCCCCATCATGCCGAGGTCGGGAGCGAGGCCCGTGCCGGCGATGGCGAGCATGAGCCCGTTGCCGCGACGACCGCGACCCCCGAGGAGGCCGCGGCCGAAGACGGGACGGCTCATGCCGAGGCGGCGGTCGATGCCGCTGCCGAGGGAGAGGCGATTCCGGCCCCCGAACTCGGTGGCGCCATCGCCATGAACGCCGAAAGCGAACATGTCCTGGATGCCGCGCATCATGCGCCCGCATGGGTCAAGCTGTCGCCTTTCCTGGCGATGCTGCTGGGCACGGGACTGGCCTGGCTGTTCTACATCCGCCGGCCGGACCTGCCGGCGGCTCTCGCCCGGACGCAGGCGCCGCTCTACCGCTTCCTGCTCAACAAGTGGTATTTCGACGAGATCTATGACGCGGTCTTCGTGCGCGGGGCGCAGGCTCTGGGGCGGCTCTTCTGGCGCGGCGGCGACGGCGCGGCGATCGACGGGACGATCAACGGCATCGCGCTTGGTGCCGTGCCGACCTTCACCCGCATCGCGTCGCGGCTGCAGTCGGGCTATGTCTTCCACTATGCCTTTGCGATGGTCATCGGCCTCGCCGTCCTTCTGACCTGGATCACCGTCTTCGGAGGGGCGAACTGATGCTCCTGTCGCTTGTCACCTTCCTGCCCACGCTCGGTGCGCTGGCCCTTCTCCTGCTGCGGGGGGATGATGCGGATGCCCAGCGCAACGCGAAATGGATCGCCTTCCTGACGACGGTGGCGACCTTCGTCGCGAGTCTCTTCATCCTCGCGCGTTTCGATCCGGCTGATCCCGGCTTTCAGCTGGTGGAGCAGCGCGAATGGCTGCTCGGCCTGCAGTACAAGGTGGGGGTGGACGGCATCTCGGTCCTGTTCGTGATGCTGACGACCTTCCTGATGCCGCTGGTCATCGCCAGCGCCTGGGACGTGACCACCCGCGTTCGGGAATACATGATCGCGTTCCTCGTGCTCGAGACGCTGATGATCGGAGTCTTCGTCGCGCTGGACCTGATCCTGTTCTATCTCTTCTTCGAGGGCGGGCTGATCCCGATGTTCCTGATCATCGGGATCTGGGGCGGCAAGGACCGCATCTATGCGGCCTTCAAGTTCTTCCTCTATACCTTCCTCGGCTCGATCTTCATGCTCGTGGCGATGGTCGCCATGTTCGTGCAGGCGGGGACGACCGACATTCCCGCGCTGCTGGCGCATGACTTCCCCTCCGAGAGCTTCCGCATCCTCGGCATCACGGTCCTGGGGGGCATGCAGACGATGCTGTTCCTCGGCTTCTTCCTGAGCTTCGCGGTGAAGATGCCGATGTGGCCGGTGCATACATGGCTGCCGGATGCGCATGTGCAGGCCCCCACGGCCGGTTCGGTGGTGCTGGCGGCGATCCTGCTCAAAATGGGGGGCTACGGCTTCCTGCGCTTCTCGCTGCCGATGTTCCCCGTCGGCTCCGAGGTGATGGCGCCGCTGGTGCTGTGGCTCTCGGCGATTGCGGTGGTCTACACCTCGCTGGTGGCGCTGGTGCAGACCGACATGAAGAAGCTGATCGCCTATTCCTCGGTCGCCCATATGGGCTTCGTGACGATGGGGATCTTCGCGGCCAATCAGCAGGGGGTGGATGGCGCCATCTTCCAGATGCTCTCGCACGGGTTCATCTCCGGCGCGCTCTTCCTTCTCGTTGGTGTCGTCTATGACCGGACGCATACCCGCGACATTGCCGCCTATGGCGGGCTTCAGAACCGGATGCCGGTCTATGCCGCGGTGTTCCTGCTGTTCACCATGGCGAATGTCGGCCTGCCGGGCACCTCGGGCTTCGTGGGGGAATTCCTGACCATGACGGGGGCCTTTCAGGTCAATACCTGGGTCGTCTTTGTCGCCTGCAGCGGGGTGATCCTGTCGGCGGGCTATGCGCTCTGGCTCTATCGCCGGGTGGCGCTGGGCGAGCTGGTGAAGGATTCGCTGCGTGGCCTCCGCGACATGACGGCCCGCGAACGGGCGGTCCTGGCGCCGCTGGTGGTGGCAACCGTCCTGTTCGGCGTCTATCCGGCGCTGATTACCGACATCATCGCGCCTTCGGTCGAGGCCCTCGTGGGGCAGGTCGATGCGGCGCAGGCGGCCTGGACGCCCGATGGCGTCCGGCTTGCTCAGAACTGAGGAGACGGCGCCATGCTGGCCGGCGATATCGATGTGATCCGCCCCGAGATCTCTCTTTCGGTCTACGCCATGCTGGCCCTGATCGGTGGGGCCTTCTTCGGCAAGGATCGTCTGACAGTTCCGCTCCTGTGGCTGACGGCTGTGGTGCTGGCCGCGACGGCCTGGTGGATCGGGCTTCGCACGGGCGAGGCCGCCGCCTTCGGGGGGATGTTCCTTGACGATGGTTATGCCCGCTTTGCCAAGGTGGCGATCCTGCTTTCGGCTGCGGTGGTGCTGCTTCTGTCGCGGGACTATCTGGAGCGGCAGGGTCTGCTGCATTTCGAATATCCGATCCTGATCGTCTTCTGCACGGTCGGGATGATGGTCATGGTCTCGGCCGGGGATCTGATTGCCCTCTACATGGGGCTGGAGCTTCAGGCCCTCTCCGCCTATGTCCTGACCGCAATCCGCCGGGACAGCGTCCGCTCGACCGAGGCCGGGCTGAAGTTCTTTGTCCTCGGCGCCCTCAGCTCGGGGCTTCTGCTCTACGGTGCCTCCCTGACCTATGGCTATGCGGGGACGACGGCTTTTACCGGGATCGCCCAGGCAGTTGCGGACGGAGCCTCGATCGGCCTGCTGTTCGGCCTCGTCTTCGTCATCGCCGGGCTGGCCTTCAAGATTTCGGCCGCGCCCTTCCACATGTGGACCCCGGATGTCTATGAAGGGGCGCCGACCCCGGTCACGGCCTATCTGGCCACGGCCTCGAAGGTTGCGGCGGTCGTGCTTCTGGCCCGCGTGGTGCATGAGGCCTTCGGCGGCGTAACGGGCGACTGGCAGCAGATCGTGGCCTTCCTTGCCGTAATCTCGATGTTCCTCGGGGGGATTGCCGCCATCGGCCAGCGCGACATCAAGCGCATGCTGGCCTATTCCTCGATCGGCCATATGGGCTTTGCCCTGATGGGCCTGGCGGCGGGCACCGCCTTCGGCGTCCAGGCCATGCTGATCTACATGGCCATCTATGTCGTCATGAATCTCGGCACCTTCGCCTTCGTCCTGTCGATGGAGCGGGATGGTCAGCCCGTGACCGACATCCGCATGCTCAACCTCTATGCCCGGCGCGAGCCCCTGCGGGCGCTGGCTCTTTTGGTGCTGCTGTTCAGCCTGGCCGGGGTGCCGCCGATGATCGGCTTCTTCGGCAAGCTCTATGTGCTGCGTGCAGCCTATGAAGGGGGCTTGCTGTGGCTGGTGTTGCTGGGGGCTGTGGCCACGGTCATCTCGGCCTTCTTCTATCTGCGCATTGTCTACTACATGTATTTCGGCAAGGAGGAGGAGCCTCTCGACCGTCGCATGGCCCCGGTTCACTGGGCGGTGATGATGCTGTCGGCCGCGGCCATGCTGGTCGGTGTGGTCAACCTCTTCGGGATCGAATCCCTGGCCGCAGCGGCGGCGGCAACGCTTGTCAACTGACTCGCTTTCCCCGCCCTGGCCAGAGGGTTACGGCCTTGTCATCCTCGACGAGGTCGACAGCACCATGAACGAGGCGCGCCGCCGTGTCGCAGGGCTCGACCGGCCGACCTGGATCATGGCCCGGAGGCAGACCAATGCGCGGGGGCGGAGGGGGCGGACCTGGCTCGGGGGCGATGGCAATCTTGCCGCGACCCTGATCTACCGCCCCTGGTGCACTCCCAGCGAAGCGGCCGCGCGCAGCTTCATGGCCGCCAACGCCCTGTTCGAAGCCCTGGCTCTCTATGCGCCGCGCGACAGTCTTGCGCTCAAATGGCCCAATGACGTGCTGCTCAATGGGGGCAAGGTCGCCGGGGTCCTTCTGGAAAGTGCAGGTGGTGGCCATCTGGTGGACTGGCTGGCGGTGGGGATCGGCGTGAACCTTGCCCATGCGCCCCGTGACCTGCGGACCGAGTTTCCGCCTGTCTCGCTGGTCGGGGAAGGGGGGCGCGCTGTCACGCCAGAGGCGTTCCTCGCCGTCCTTGCCGGAGCCTTCGCAACGCAGGAAGGCAAACTGGCCGCCATGGGCTTTGCGCGCATCCGCGAGGACTGGTTGAGCCGGGCCGCGCGGCTGGGGGAGGTGATCACGGCCCGCACCCCTCGGGGAGAGATGACCGGCATCTTCGAAAGCGTGGACCAGGCGGGGAACCTGATCCTTCGCGTCCAGGGACGCGAGGTGATGATCGCCGCCGCGGATGTGCATTTCTGAGAGACCTCTTCATGCTCCTCTGCATCGACTGCGGCAATACCAACACCGTCTTTGCCCTTTGGGACGGGATGCGCTTTGCCGGGACATGGCGGATCGCGACCGACTGGCGGCGCACGGCGGACGAATATTTCGTCTGGCTGACCTCGATCATGCGTCTGGCAGGCATTGAGGCGGCCATCACCGAGGTCATCGTGTCCTCCACGGTGCCCCGGGTCGTCTTCAACCTGCGCGTCCTTGCCGACAGGTATTTCGGCTGCCGCCCGCTTGTCGTCGGAAAGCCGGGCTGCCGGCTTCCGCAGGCTCCGCGCGTGGATGAGGGAACGATTGTCGGCCCTGATCGACTCGTCAACGCAGCCGGTGCCTATGACCGGCATGGTGGCGACCTGATCGTCGTCGATTTCGGCACCGCGACCACCTTCGATGTGGTGGATCAGGATGGCGCCTATGTCGGCGGCGTCATCGCACCGGGCGTCAATCTCAGCCTCGAGGCGCTGCACATGGCCGCCGCGGCGCTGCCGCATGTGGATGTGAGCAAGCCCCAGAAGATTGTCGGGACCAATACCGTGGCCTGCATCCAGTCCGGCGTGTTCTGGGGTTATGTCGGCCTGGTCAAGGAAATCTGCCAGCGCATCCGCGCCGAACGCAACCGTCCCATGCGGATCATCGGAACCGGCGGCCTCGCGCCGCTGTTCGACACGGCCGATGTCCTCTTCGACCGCGTGGAAGACGATCTCACCATGCACGGCCTGACCGTGATCCACCGCTTCAACAAGGAGACCGCATGACAGGCGAGCGCCTCATCTACCTTCCCCTCGGCGGCGCCGGCGAGATCGGCATGAATGCCTATGTCTTCGGCTGGGGTCGCCCCGGGCAGGAACAGCTGCTTGTCGTCGATCTCGGGGTGACCTTTGGCAACATGGAGACGACACCCGGCATCGACCTGATCCTGCCGGATATCGCCTGGCTCGAGGAGCGGCGCGAGCGCATCATGGGGATTGTCGTCACCCATGCCCATGAGGACCATATCGGCGCCTTGGCCCATGTCTGGCCTCGTCTGCGGGCCCCCATCCATGCCCGACCCTTCACCGCCGCGATTGCGCGGCTCAAGCTCGAGGAACGGGAGATCGTCCCCGATGAGGCCCTGCATGTCGCGCCGACCTGGCCCGGAACCGTGACGATCGGGCCCTTCAGGGTCGGTTTCGTTCCGATCAGCCATTCGATCCCCGAAAGCGCGGGCCTTGTCATCGATACGCCGGGCGGACGGATCGTCCATTCGGCCGATTTCAAGATCGACCGCCACCCCGTCGTCGGCGAGGCTTTCGACAGCGCCGTCTGGGAAGCGATCGGCAGGGAGGGAGTCCTCGCCCTCACCTGTGATTCCACCAATGTCTTCGTCGGCCATCCGGGGCGCAGCGAATCCTCCCTGCGCGAACCGCTGGGGCAGTTGATGCGCGAGGCCACCGGTCTGGTCGTCGCCACCACCTTTGCCTCTAATGTCGCGCGTCTCAAGACACTGGCCGATGCCGCCCGCGAGGCGGGACGGTCGGTCTGCCTGCTCGGCCGGGCCATGAAGCGCATGGTGGATGTCGCACAGGACACCGGTCTGCTGACCGATTTCCCCCCAACCGTCGCCCCCGAGGACGCCGCCGACATCCCGCGGGAGAACCTCCTGATCCTGGCCACCGGATCACAGGGAGAACCGCGGGCCGCCACTGCACAACTGGCCGCGCAGGGCTACATGGGGCTGACCCTCAGGGAGGGCGATACCTTCCTGTTCTCCTCCCGCACGATTCCCGGCAACGAACGCAGCGTCATCCGCATCATGAACCAGCTCTCGGAAAAGGGTGTGGACGTGATCGATGACGAAGGCGGGCGCTATCATGTCTCCGGCCATGCGAACCGGCCCGATCTGGAAACCTTTCACCGCCTCATCGCCCCGCGCTGGATCATCCCCATGCATGGCGAACACCGCCATCTGCGCGAACATGTCAAGCTGGCCGAGGCGGGCGGCTTTGCTGCCGTCCTCGCCACCAACGGCATGATGGTGGACCTGTCGGGCGATGCCCCGCGCCTGGTCGAACAGGTGGAGACCGGGCGGGTCTATCTGGACGGGACCGCGATGATCGGCGCCATGGACGGCGTGGTGCGCGACAGGCTGCGCATGGCCCGCAACGGGCATGTCACGGTGACCCTCATCCTCGATGAAGAGGAACAGCCGCTGGGCGAACCCTGGTGCGATCTCATGGGCCTGCCGGAGCGGGGCCGCTCGCAGGACAGTCTGCGTGATCTGTTGGAAAGCGAGCTGTCCCGCTTTGTCGAGCGCGCCGATGCCCGCACGATCCGTGACGATGAGCGGCTCGAGAAAGAGATGATCCGCATCGTCCGCCAGACCGCCCAGAACGAGATCGGCAAGAAGCCCGAAGTGACGGTCGTGGTGAGCCGGCTGGCCTGATGGGGCAGGGGACCCTGTCCCTGGCCCGTGATGTTCCTTGTCCTTGAGACCTTCATCGCGGGCAGGCCCGCCGACAGCCGGCCCCGCCGCAGGACGCGACAAGACAGCCCGGCCGTTTCTGCGGGGTTTCGCAGCGGTGGTGCGGCAGGGGCGCTGCGCGGGGCGGGGGGAGATGGCCCTATGGCTCCTTCGGTGCCGCGACAGCAACCCCGGGGGAGTGGCCCGGCGGGCGCGCACAGCCACGGCGCGTCCGGCCAAAGAGCGGAAGGGGCGGACGCGCGCAAGGATGCCGCAGAATGCGGCATGCCCCTGCGGAGCCCGCAGGCACCCTTCAGCCCGGGCTCCCCCTGCCGGGGCGGGCCGTCCGGTGCCTGCGAATCAGACTGCCACAGAAAGCTTAAGATCCGGTTAACGCCACAGCCGCCAACTGGGACAGACCATGGCGGATCCGGGGCAGGGCCTCAGGCGGCCTTCCGTCCCAGCAGGCGGACGAAGAACAGCCCGCCCACCAGGCCGGTGACGATGCCGATGGGCATGTCCTCGGGCGCCATCAGGGTGCGGGCGGCGATATCGGCCCACAGCAGCAGCAGCGCCCCGATCAGGGCGCCGGCCGGCAGAACGCGGGCATGGTCGCCCCCCAGGATCAGGCGCGCGATATGCGGCACCATCAGGCCGACGAAGCCGATGATGCCCGAGAAGGCGACCATCGTCCCCGTGATCATCGCGCCCGCGACAAAGACCTGCAGCCGGAAGCGTGTGACGGGAATTCCGAGGCTGGCCGCGGTCTCGTCGCCCACGGTCATCGCGTTCAGGTCGCCCGCCCGCAGCCAGAGCCAGAGACCCAGCGGGACCAGCACCGTCAGGGGCCAGATGAGATGCGCCCATTGCGCGAGGCCGAGGCCCCCCAGCATCCAGAACACGACCGTATGGGTTGCACGGGGATCGCCGAGGAAGATCAGCAGGTTCGCCAGGGCCATGACGATGAATGACACGGCCACCCCGGCCAGGACCATCCGGTCGGCCGAGGTGGCGCGTGTCCTCTGCGCGGCGCCGAGGACGATCAGTGTCGTTGCCATGGCCCCGGCAAAGGCCAGAAGCGGCACCGTTGCAAGGCCGAGGAACAGCCCCGTGTGCAGGAGCGCGAGGATCGCCCCGAAGGCTGCGCCGGAAGAGATCCCGAGCAGATGCGGATCGGCCAGCGGGTTGCGCGTGACGGCCTGCAGCGCCGCCCCGGTGATGGCCAGCCCCGCGCCGACCAGCATCGCCAGCACCGCGCGTGGCAGGCGCAGGTCCCAGACGATGGCGGCATGGCCGGGGAGCCAGTCCACCGGCACGGCGCCCGGCCAGACGGCATTGGCGAGCACCCCCCAGACCGTGCGCAGCGGGATGAACACCGCCCCCACGCTGACCGCGAGCGAGAAGGACAGGAGCAGCACGACGGTGCCCGCCATCATGAGGGCTGCAAGCCGCCCCTGCATGGCGGGACGTCGGGCCGCGATCCTGCCGGTCCGCCCTGTCATCACTCGGCCCGGAGTGCTTCGGCCACCTTGCGGATGGCGGCGATGTTGCGCGGGCCCGGCGTCGCCTCGACATATTCGAGCACGACATAGCGATCGTTCATCACGGCCGGGATGTTGGCAAAGGCCGGGTTGCCTTCGAGGAAGGCGATCTTCTGATCGGCCGTCACATCGCCGTAGTTGACGATGATGATGACCTCGGGGTTGCGTTCGATCACCGTCTCCCAGCCGATCTCGGCCCAGCTTTTCTCCAGATCGTCCATGATGTTGACCCCGCCCGCGGCCTCGATGATCGCGGTGGGCATGGCATAGCGGCCGGCGGTGAAGGGGGCATCCTCGCCCGAATCGTAGACGAAGACGCGCGGCGGGTTGTCCAGGGGCGGAAGGGTCTCGAGATAGGCGGCCAGCTCGGCCCGGTAGCCTTCGACCAGCGCCGTCGCCCGATCCTCGACGCCGAAGATGCGGCCGAGGTTCAGGAGGTCGTTGTACATGTCCTCCATGCTGATCTTGGGCTTGTCCATGATGTGGATGCAGCTTTCGGTCAGCTCGTAGACTTTGATCCCGTAGGGTTCGAGCGTTTCGGGCGTGACCTCGCCCCCGACGCGCAGGCCGTAGTTCCAGCCGGCGAAGTAGAAATCCGCGCCTGCGCCGATCAGAACCTCGCGCGAGGGGTAGCGGGGCGAGAGTTCCGGCAGCTCGGCGACCCCTTCGCGGAGGGTCTCGTCCAGGGTCCTCCAGCCCGAGATGCCGGTATAGCCGATCATGTGATCGCTCAGGCCGAGGGCCAGCATCATCTCGGTCAGGTTGACATCGTTCGAGACGGCCGCCTGCGGGGGGGCGTCGAAGGTCACCTCGCGGTTGCAGCTCTGCACGGTGACAGGGAAGGCCAGCGCCGGCAGGGGCGCCGCGGCCAGAAGGGCGGTCAGCAGGTGTTTCACGACAGATGTTCCGTGGCGGTGAGGTGGAAGGTCAGATGGCCCCGCCCCGAGGGGGCGAGGGTCTCGGCGCGGACGGTCACGCCGAAGACCGGGCCGAGTGTTGCGGGGTCGAGCGCCAGCGCCGTCGCCCCTTGGGCGCGTACGGCCCCGTCCTGAAGCAGCAGGATGCGGTCGCAGAGCTGTGCCGCGAGGTTCAGGTCATGCAGGCTGATGACGATGGTCAGCCGCAGGTCGCGGATCAGGGCGAGAAGCTCGAGCTGGTGGCGGATGTCGAGATGGTTGGTGGGTTCGTCCAGCACCAGAAGCGCCGGTTCCTGTGCCAGGGCCCGCGCGACCATGGCACGCTGGCGTTCGCCCCCCGACAGGGTTCCGAACGGCCGGTCGGCCAGCGCACCGAGGCTGAGCCTCTCGATGGCCTGCTCCACCACGCGGGCATCGCGGGCGCCGTCGCGCGACAGGCTCCGGCGGTGCGGCGCGCGGCCGAGGTCCACGATCTCGCGCACGGTCAGGGCAAAGTCGGTGGGCTGCTCCTGCAGCACGGCGGCGATGTGGCGGGCGGCCTCGCGCCCGTCCATGGCCCAGAGGTCGCGGCCGTCCAGATGCACCGATCCCCAGCGCGGACGGAGGTAGCGGTAGATCAGGCGCAGAAGCGTGGACTTGCCCGCCCCGTTCGGCCCCACCACGCCCAGCACGGCCCCGCGCGGCAGGGCCAGCGAGACATCGCGCAGGACCGGCGGCCCCAAGCGCGGCCCCCAGCCCGCAGCCCGCAGTTCCAGATGCGGGGTCGCGGCGTCAGAGCCGGCAATCCCCCGTGACCCGTCCCGTGCCCCGTCGGGGCGGGAATGGCCGGGGACAGGGGTGATGCTCTGCAGATCGCGCATGGCTCGCCGGCCTCCGTCCGGCAGGCGGGGCCGATGGCAAGGCACAGGGCATGGGCGGCAAGAGCCGGTCCGTCATTCCGTCCTCCCCCCCGGGACACCCCGCCCGGTGCGGTTGAAGATGCGATGGCAGGTCTCCTGACTTGCGGGTCCTGGCCGTCCTGCGCCTTCCCGGAGCGCAATGCCCCAGTGGCCGTTGCAGGATGGCTCGCCGCTCACAGTTGCGGGGGCAGTCACGGATTCGGCGCCCTTCGGCTCTTCCTCACCGTGTTCCCTTTTCAGCCGACCCCGTCACCGGGGCCGGACACCATCGGCGCGGAGACAACAGCGGCCGAAGGGCGCTGTCAAGGGGCTTCCGGATGCGCCGAGGCGGTCACGCGGGTCGGCCCGTCCTGACCCGCCGAGCCCCTATCGCGGCGCGCGCACGAGGAGGAGGGCCAGCAGCGACAGTCCGGCCGCGGCGGTCATCAGGGCCTGCAATGGCCAGGCCCCTGTTCCCGGGCCGAGGACCACCCCGCCCAGCACCGAGAGGGCCGCGCCGCCGGCGGTCATGATCGCTCCGGACAGACCCGAGGCTGTTCCGGCCAGATCCGGCTGCACCGACACCGCCCCGGCCAGCGCATTGGGCAGGGTCATCCCGTTGCCGAGGCCGAGCAGGATGCAGGCGCCGAAGAAGATCCGGGGATCCGATCCGGCTGCGAGGGTCACGGCCAGGCCTGCCCCCAGACCCAGCATGGCCACCAGTGCCCCCGCCGCCGCCATGCGCAGCGTGCCGTGGCGCATCGAGAAGCGGCCGGACAGGTAATTGCCGAGGATGTATCCGACCGAGGGCGCGCCGAGGGCCACCCCCGTCCAGAAGGGGGACAGGCCGAACACCCGGCCCGAGACGAAGGCCGCCCCGCCCAGCAGGGCGAAGAATGCCCCCGATCCGAAGGCCGCGCAGAGCGAATACGCCCCAGAAGCGGCGCGAGCCGATCAGCAGCGGCCATTGCCGAATCTGCGCCGCCAGCCCCTCTCCGCGGACGCGGACGGTCTCTCCCTGGTCATGGGCCACGAGCAGCAACACGCCCGCCCCGGCCAGAGCCAGAAGGGCAAAGGACGACTGCCAGCCGAAGGTCTGATCGAGGACCCCCCCGATCATCGGCCCCAGCATCGGGACCACCGCCATGCCCATCGTGATATAGCCGATGCGCGAGGCGCTTTCGGCCTCGCCCGCCGTGTCGCGGACGACGGCGCGGGACAGAACGATGCCGGTGATCGCCACACCCTGCGCCATGCGCAAGGCGAGGAAGGTCCAGACATCGGGCGCGAAGAGGATTCCGAGCGTGGCCAGCACGAACAGGGCCAGCGCCCCCAGCATCACGGGCCGCCGTCCGAGGCTGTCGGCCACCGCCCCGACCAGGATCTGCAGCACCGCCGTCACGGCCAGATAGCCCGACACCGCCAGCTGCATCACCGCATAGGAGGCGCCGAAATGCTGCGCCATGTGCCCGAGCGAGGGCAGGAAGATCGACATGTTGAGCGCCGCCACCGCCGAGACGAGAATCAGCGTGACGATATGGGGCGGCGTCCGGCGGTCGAGGAAGCGGACGGCGGGAAAGGGTGCGGCGCTCATGTCACCCCCAGGGCCGGAAGACGAGCAGCGCCCCCAGCGCGATGAAGGCGAACCCCAGCAGATGGTTCCAGCCCAGCGATTCCCCCAGATAGAGCCAGGAGAACAGCGCAAAGACGCTGAGCGAAATCACCTCCTGGATCGTCTTGAGTTCGGCAGCCGTGAAATATCCATGCCCCCAGCGGTTGGCCGGCACCTGAAGGACGTATTCGGGCAGGGCGATCATCCAGGAGACGAGGATCACCGCCAGGATGGGGGCTGCCTTGTATTTCAGATGGCCATACCAGGCGAGCGTCATGAACAGGTTGGAGGCGATGAGAAGGCCGATGGTCAGGACAGGGACAGGCATGGGACACCATCACGGGGACACCCGTTCCTGCCGTGTCCGTCCGGCCAGTGCAACAGCCGCCTTGCAGAAGACGCTTGGCAAGACGCCTGTCCCGGGTATTCGTGACAGCACAGGACAGGGGGACACCGGCTTGGACATCCTGGCAGAGCTGGAGCGGCGCCGCGCGGCGGCGCGGGCAGGAGGGGGACCGGAGCGGATCGCGGCCCAGCATGCGCGCGGCAAGCTGACCGCGCGCGAGCGGATCGAGCTGCTGCTCGACGAAGGCTCCTTCGAGGAGTTCGACATGTTCGTCACCCATCGGGCCAGCGATTTCGGCATGGACAGGGAGCGTCCGGCCGGCGATGGCGTCGTCACCGGCTGGGGGACGGTGAATGGCCGGCTGGTCTATGTCTTTTCGCAGGACTTCACCGTCTTCGGCGGATCCCTGTCCGAGACCCATGCCCAGAAGATCTGCAAGATCATGGATATGGCCATGCGGCAGGGGGCGCCGGTCGTGGGCATCAACGATTCGGGCGGCGCCCGCATCCAGGAGGGGGTAGCCTCGCTGGCCGGCTATGCGGAGGTCTTCCAGCGCAACATCCTGGCCTCCGGGGTCATCCCGCAGATCAGCCTGGTGATGGGGCCCTGCGCCGGTGGGGCGGTCTATTCCCCGGCCATCACCGACTTCATCCTGATGGTGAAGGACACCTCCTACATGTTCGTCACCGGGCCGGAGGTCGTCCGCACCGTCACCAACGAGGTCGTCACCGCCGAGGAGCTGGGCGGCGCGCTGACCCATACACGGCGGTCCTCGGTCGCGGATGCGGCCTATGAGAACGATGTCGAGGCCCTGGCGGAGGCGCGGCGGCTGATCGACTTCCTGCCGCCGAACAACCGGGCCCCCGTGCCCGTGCGGCCCTTCTTCGACGATCCGGCACGGGTGGAGCCGAGCCTCGATACCCTCGTGCCCGACAATCCCAACACCCCTTACGACATGCGCGAGCTGATCCTGAAGATCGCCGACGAGGGCGACTTCTTCGAGATCCAGGCCGAGTTCGCCCGGAACATCCTCACGGGATTCGTGCGGATCGAGGGATCGACGGTCGGTGTCGTCGCCAATCAGCCGATGGTGCTGGCCGGCTGTCTCGACATCGACGCCAGCCGCAAGGCAGCCCGCTTTGTCCGCTTCTGCGATGCCTTTTCCATTCCCATCGTGACGCTGGTGGATGTGCCGGGCTTCCTGCCGGGGACGGCGCAGGAACATGGGGGCATCATCAAGCACGGGGCAAAGCTTCTCTTTGCCTATGGCGAGGCGACGGTGCCCAAGGTGACCGTCATCACCCGCAAGGCCTATGGCGGCGCCTATGACGTGATGGCGTCCAAGCATCTGCGGGGCGATGTCAACTATGCCTGGCCGACCGCCGAGATCGCCGTCATGGGGGCCAAGGGCGCGGTGGAGATCCTCTACCGGGCCGAGAAGGGAGATCCCGAGGCCATCGCCGCCCGCACGCGCGACTACGAGGCCCGCTTTGCCAATCCCTTCGTCGCGGCCGAGCGCGGCTTCATCGACGAGGTGATCCGCCCGCGATCCACGCGCCCCCGGGTGGCCCGCGCGCTGGCGATGCTGCGGGGCAAGCAGCTTCAGAACCCCTGGAAGAAACATGACAACATTCCGCTTTGACAGGCTGGTGGCCGCCGCCCTGCTGGCGGGGATCGGGGTGGTGGCGGCCGCAGAGGAGCTGCTCCTGCCCTCGGGCCATGCGGCACGGCTGTTCGATGTCGTGCTCGAGGCCGGTTCGCCCGGCATCCTGGCGCCGGATGCCTTCACCGATCCCGAAGCGGGTCCCGAAGCCGCGGAAGAGCTGCTGGGCGATGAGCCGCTCGACCAAGGCGCGGGGACCGCGACGACAGCCGGGCCGGGAGGGGCCGGCGGGCTCGCGCGGTTCCGCCTGATGGTGGAGGGGCTGGGCGGCGAAGGGGCCGGCTGGGAGGATGTCGCCGGCGATTTCGCCTGGCTGTGCGAGCGGCTGGCCCTGCCGGCGCTGGCGGCCCATGGCTGGACCCCGACCGAGGTCGTCATCGCCCTGTCGGACCGCGAGATTCCCTTCGGCCGGATGGATCCCGAAGCCGTCCAGTTCATCGAAGGGTTCCGCATCGCGGAGGGGGCCTGCGTGCCCCAGGCCTTCTGATGCGCAAGCATCGCGGCTTTCCCGGGCGCCTGCCGGGGACGGATTTCCAGTTCACCATCCGCCACGCCAACAAGAAGGGGGCGACACCCCTTGTCGCCCGCGAACGCTATCGCGACCGCAAGGCGATCGACAGGGCTGCCGACCGCGCCTTCATGGCCGCCCTGTGGGAGCATTTCGGCGAAGAGCCCTTCGAGCGCGGCAATCTGGACGCGGGGCGGCTGTCCTGGCTCTTCGGGCGGGAGGTCGTGCCGGCCGAGGATCCCTTCGATCCTGCCAGCTATGAGGCGCTGCTGCGCATCGATGTGGAGAAGGCGCGGCAGTCCTTTCCGGACCTGTTCGACGAATGACCGCGGCCCGGCCAGGATCCGCACGGACCGGGCAGGACATCGCGCATGAGCGAGGGCCGTGTCATCCCGTCATGGTCTTCCGGAGTGGAGCATGGCAGGATCGACCCGCAACGCGCCGCCCCGACGGCAAAGCCCGTGGGGCAGGGGCCTTGGGTCACCCGGCCTCCGGGGGGCGATCCGTCCACAGGAATGGGGCGCCCCTGTGGTCGGCCTTCGGGGAATCGGCAGTTTTCCGGCCGGCCCGGCAAACGCCGCCTTGCGCCCCACGATGGGGAATGGCATCCCTTCCCTCATCTGGGGCGGAAACTTTCGGAGATCTGACATGTCCAACATCCTTCGTGCCTTCGGCGTCCTCGCCGTGGCCGGCACCCTGGCCGCCTGCGGCGCAACCCCGGCCGAACGGGCCGCGACCGGCGCCCTGGTCGGGGCGGCGGCGGCCGACCTCACCGACAACAGCGTGCTCACCGGGGCGCTGGTCGGCGGGGCCATCGGCGGCGTCGGCCCCTGCATCACCAACCCGAACGCGGCCGGCTGCTACTGACATCACGGCCCACGGGCCATCCCGTATCCGCATCCGGGCCGTCGGGGCACAGCGCCCCGGCGGCCCTTTTCATCGCAGGAGACCATGTTCGAGACGATCCTGATCGCCAATCGCGGAGAGATCGCCTGCCGCATCATCAGGACGGCGCGCCGGCTCGGCATCCGGACCGTCGCCGTCTTCTCCGAGGCGGATTCGCGCGCCCTTCATGTCCGGATGGCAGACGAGGCCCATTGCATCGGCCCGGCCCCCGCAACCGCGAGCTATCTCTCCATCGACCGCATCCTGGAAGCGGTCCGGGCCTCGCACGCGCAGGCTGTCCATCCCGGCTATGGCTTTCTGTCCGAGAATCCCGCCTTTGCAGCGGCCCTGGCGGCAGAGGGGGTGGCCTTCATCGGCCCCCCCGCCAGCGCCATCGAGGCGATGGGCGACAAGATCGCCTCCAAGCGCATCGCCGCTGCCGCCGGCGTTTCCACCGTTCCCGGCCATATGGGGCTGATCGCCGATGCCGAGGAGGCCGTCCGCATCGCGCGCGGGATCGGCTATCCGGTCATGATCAAGGCCAGCGCCGGCGGCGGCGGCAAGGGGATGCGCATCGCCCGATCGGATGCCGAGGCCCGCGAAGGCTTTCAGGCCAGCCGCAACGAGGCCGCCGCCAGCTTCGGCGATGACCGCATCTTCATCGAGAAGTTCATCGAGCAGCCCCGCCACATCGAGATCCAGATCCTCGCCGATCGCCACGGCACCTGCCTGGCGCTTCACGAGCGCGAATGCTCGATCCAGCGCCGGAACCAGAAGGTCATCGAGGAGGCCCCCTCTCCCTTCCTGGATCCCGCAACCCGGAGGGCAATGGGCGAACAGGCCTGCGCCCTGGCCCGCGCCGTGGGCTATGAGAGCGCCGGCACCGTCGAATTCATCGTGGACGGCGCGCGCAACTTCTATTTCCTGGAGATGAACACCCGCCTTCAGGTCGAACATCCGGTGACCGAGATGATCACCGGCATCGACCTGGTCGAGCAGATGATCCGCATCGCCGCGGGAGAACCCCTGCAGCTCCGTCAGGAGGATATCCCCCTGAACGGATGGGCCATCGAGAGCCGCCTCTATGCCGAGGATCCCTACCGGCGCTTCCTGCCCTCCACCGGGCGGCTCACCCGCTATCGTCCGCCTGCCGAGGGGCGCGTCGGCGAGGCGGTGCTGCGCAACGATACCGGCGTCTTCGAAGGCGGAGAGATCAGCCGCTTCTACGATCCGATGATCGCCAAGCTCTGCAGCTGGGCCCCCACGCGCGAGGGCGCGATCGAGGCCATGGCCGATGCCCTCGATGCCTTCGAGCTGGAGGGAATCGGGCACAACCTGCCCTTCCTCTCGGCGGTCATGCAGCATCCGCGCTTTCGCGAGGGGCGGATGAGCACCGCCTTCATTGCCGAGGAGTTCCCCGACGGATTCCGCGGCGTGGACCTGCCCGAGACGGAGATCCGCCGCATCGCCGCCGCCGCCGCCGCGATGTGGCGCGTGGCCGAGATCCGGCGGGCGCGCATTTCCGGGCGCATCTCCCACCATGAGCGGCGCGTCGGCTCCGACTGGGTCGTGGAGCTGGCCGGACGCCGCCTGGCCCTGTCGCTCTCGGCCGACCGGGAGGGGACGGATATCGCCTTTGCGGATGGCGGGACGCTCCGGGTCGAGGGGGACTGGCTCCCGGGACGCAGCCTCGCAAGGCTGCGGGTCGGGGGCATGCCTCTCATCCTCAAGGTGGACAGGGCGACGGGCGGCTTCCGGCTGCGGCGGCGCGGCGCGGATCTGCGTGTCCATGTCCGCACCCCGCGCGAGGCCGAGCTGGCCGCGCTGATGCCGGTCAAGGCGCCGCCTGACCGCTCCGGCTCGCTTCTCTGCCCCATGCCCGGCCTTCTGACCCGACTTCTGGTCAGGGAAGGCGAGGAGGTGGAGGAAGGCCAGCCCCTTGTCACCGTCGAGGCGATGAAGATGGAGAACACCCTGCGCTCCGAGCGCCGCGGCCGCATCGCCCGGATCCGCGTCCGCGAAGGAGAGACGCTGGCCGTCGATCAGGTGATTCTCGACTTTGCCTGAGGCCTCCGACGGCCGTCACCTGTCGGAGCTGCGGTAGCGGATCTCTTCCTGCCGCAGGGGGCTGCGATCGATCGTGCGGGCGATCTCGCGCACTGTGATAGGGGCGGGGCGTCGCAGGAGCACGCGCCCGTCCTTGTCCAGAAGCACCAGCGCAAAGCCGCGGGGGCGCAGCGCCTGCCGCGGCTCGCTGCGGGCATCGGGGTCGCTGTCCACGATGATCGCCACATCCCGCAGGCCGAGCGTCGGCAGATCGTCCTCGATCAGCCGCATCTGTTCGATGAACTGCGGCTGGCGCGGGCTGTCGGCGAAGATGACAAGGGGCCGGGCGAGATATTCGAAATCGGCCAGCGTGACCGCGGCCGCGTCGAGCAGCACCGTACGGTCCGCGCTCCAGCGGGCGACAGGGTCCGGCGCGGCCGCCTCTTCGGCCGCATCGACGGGAGGGGCGTCGGAAGCGGCTGTCGCGGCAGGGGGCGCATCCTGGGCAAGGGCGGCGCTGGCGGCAAGCACGAGCGCAAGGGCAAGGGTGCGGGTCATGACAGGGATATAGAGGGCAGGAGCCGTCCTGCGAAGATGCGCGGGGGGCGGAACGTCTTCTGGCCAGGCGAACGGCCCTTCTGCCACGCTGTTGCCTGTGCCAAGAACGATCCGACGACGGCGGCCGGGGAGGACGGGAGTGGCGGATCTGTCGGATTGGGAGAAGAAGGCCAGGGCCGAGCTGAAGGGGCGCGATCCTTCGTCCCTGACATGGCACACGCTCGAGGGGATCGCGGTCAGGCCGCTTTATACCGCGGCGGATGTCGAGGGCTGGGACAGCGGCTTGCCCGGCCTGCCGCCCTTCCTGCGCGGCATTCGCGCCACGATGTATGCCGGCCGCCCCTGGACGATCCGCCAGTATGCGGGCTTTTCCACAGCCGAGGAATCCAACGCCTTCTATCGCAAGGCCCTGGCCGCGGGGCAGCAGGGCATCTCGGTCGCCTTCGACCTGGCCACCCACCGGGGCTATGACAGCGATCATCCGCGCGTCGAAGGCGATGTCGGCAAGGCCGGTGTCGCCATCGATTCGGTCGAGGACATGAAGATCCTCTTCGACGGCATCCCGCTGGGCGAGGTCTCTGTCTCGATGACGATGAACGGGGCCGTCATTCCCATCCTCGCCAGCTTCATCGTCGCCGCAGAGGAACAGGGCGTGCCCCGCGCGCGCCTGTCCGGCACCATCCAGAACGACATCCTCAAGGAGTTCATGGTGCGGAACACCTATGTGTATCCGCCCGGGCCCTCGATGCGGATCGTCGCCGACATCATCGAATACACGGCGCGCGAGATGCCGCGCTTCAACTCCATCTCGATCTCCGGCTACCACATGCAGGAGGCCGGGGCGGATCTGGTGCAGGAACTGGCCTTCACGTTGGCGGATGGGCGCGAATATGTGCGCGCGGCGCTGGCCCGCGGCCTCGATGTCGATGCCTTTGCCCCGCGTCTGTCCTTCTTCTTCGCCATCGGCATGAACCTGTTCATGGAGGTCGCGAAGCTGCGGGCGGCGCGCCTGCTGTGGCACCGGATCATGCAGGGCTTCGGGGCGCAGAAGCCCGAGAGCCTGATGCTGCGCACCCATTGCCAGACCTCCGGCGTGTCCCTGCAGGAGCAGGATCCCTACAACAACATCGTGCGCACCGCCTATGAGGCCCTGGCCGCGGTCCTGGGGGGGACGCAATCGCTTCATACCAACAGCTTCGACGAGGCCATGGCGCTGCCTTCGGACCTCGCCGCGCGGATTGCGCGCAACACCCAGCTCATCCTGCAGGAAGAGACAGGCGTGACGCGCGTCGTCGATCCCTTGGGGGGGAGCTATTACGTCGAGGCGCTGACGCGCGAGCTGGCCGATGCGGCCTGGGCCCTGATGGAGGAGGTCGAAGCGATGGGCGGCATGACGGCGGCCGTCGCCTCCGGCATGCCCAAGCTGCGCATCGAGGAGACCGCCGCCCGGCGGCAGGCGATGATCGACCGCGGCGAGGAGGTCATCGTCGGCGTCAACCGCTACCGCCCCGAGACCGAGGAGTCGGTGCCCATCCGCGCCATCGACAACCGGGCCGTGCGGGCCGCGCAGATCGAGCGGCTGCGCGCCCTGCGCGCCGGGCGGGACGAGGCGGCCGTGCAGGCTGCGCTGGATGCGCTGCGCGAGGCGGCGCGAGGCAATGCCAATCTCCTGGAGCACGCGATCCCCTGCGCCAGGGCCCGCGCCACCGTGGGAGAGATCAGTCAGGCTCTCGAGGATGTCTTCGGTCGCCACAGGGCCGAGACGCGCACCCTGACGGGGGTCTATGCAAGGGCACGGGAAGGGGACGACGAGGTGGAGCAGGTCCGCCGCGCGGTGGCCCGCTTTGCCGAGGAGGAAGGACGACGGCCGCGGATGCTTGTCGTCAAGATGGGACAGGACGGCCATGACCGCGGCGCCAAGGTCATTGCCAGTGCCTTTGCCGATCTGGGCTTCGATGTGGATATCGGGCCCCTGTTCCAAACCCCCGAGGAAGCCGCGCAGGACGCGCTCGACAGCGATGTGCATGTCGTCGGGATCTCCTCGCAGGCGGCGGGGCATCTGACCCTCGCGCCCCGCCTGGTCGAGGCACTGCGCAAGGCCGGCGCGGGCGAGATCGTGGTGGTCTGCGGCGGGGTCATCCCGGCGCAGGACCATCCGGCGCTGAAGGCCGCGGGCATCCGCGCCATCTTCGGGCCGGGAACCAACATCTCCCGGGCGGCTCTCGAGGTGCTGGACCTCATCCGTGCCGCCCGGACGGAAGAGGCCCCCCGATGATGGAGATCGACCATCTGGCCGTCACCTGCGCCGATCTGGACGAAGGCGCCGCCTGGGTGGAGGCGCGGCTTGGCGTCCCGACCGAGCCGGGCGGACGCCATGATCGCTTCGGCACATGGAACCGGCTCGTTTCGCTGGGGCCGGGCTGCTATCTGGAGGTCATCGCGCCGGAGCCGGGAACCCGGCCGGCCGGGCCGCGCTGGTTCGGTCTGGAGGAGGCCGGCCCCCCCCGGCTCGGCAACTGGATCGTCCGCGTCGCCGACATGGCCGCCGCGCTGGCGGCGGCGCCGGCCGCGGCGGGCCGTCCGCTGGATCTGTCGCGCGGGCCGTTCGCCTGGACCGTCGCCGTGCCCCCGGACGGGTCCCTGCCATGGGGCGGTGCCTTTCCGACGCTGATCCGCTGGCGCGAGGGCGGGCACCCCGCCGACCGGCTGACGGATCGCGGCCTGCGACTGATCGCGCTCGAGGTGGGCCATCCCGATGCCGCGCGTCTGAAAGGGCTTCTGGCGGACCTGCGCGATTCCCGCCTGATCCTGCACGAAGCCGACAGGCCCATGCTGCGGGCGCGCCTGTCCACAGCACACGGGGAGGTCGTCCTGTGATCCGCCCAGCCTCTACAGCGGATGTTCCCCGGATCGCCGCGATCTGGAACCGCGTCATCCGTGAATCGAGCGCCATCTTCGCCTCCGAGGAGCGGAGCGAGGACGAGATCGCACGGCTTGTGCAGGAGGATTTCTGGGTCTGGGACGAGGATGGCGAAGTCCTCGGCTTCGACCGCTTCTTTCCGTTCCGGGCCGGCGATGGCTATCGGCATACGGTCGAACATACGATCATCCTGGCCCCGCAGGCGCAGGGGCGGGGAATCGGGCGGCGACTGGTCGAGCATGTCGCTGCGGCGGCGCGGGCGAAGGGCAAGCATTCGCTCTGGGCCGCCGTGGCGGGCGAGAATACCGCAGGCCTGGCCTTCCACGCAGCCTGCGGCTTTCGGGAATACGGACGCCTGCCCGAAGTGGGACGCAAATTCGACCGCTGGCATGATGTGGTGCTCATGGGGCGCTTCCTGTGACGGGGCGACACATGACGGAGGCGGGAGGACGCGCTTGCGCCTCGCCGCGCCGGCCCTAGGGTGGCGCCATGTCGATCTGGAGACGCGTTGCCGATGCCATCAGGAGCCTCGCTTCGGGAGAGGCCCTTTCGGCCCTGTTCGAGCGTCTGCGCACACCGCCCGAACGGACGGTCGGCTTTGCCATTGCCGCCATCGCGCTGGGCGCCAAGATCGCCAAGGCCGACGGGCGCGTCACCCGCAACGAGGTGGCCGCCTTCCGCAGGGTCTTCATCATCCCCCCCGGCGAGGAACGGAATGTCGCCCGTGTCTATGATCTGGCCCGGCAGGACGTCGCCGGATTCGAGGACTATGCCGCCCGGATCGCCCGCCTGTTCGGCGACAACCCCGAGGCTCTGGCCGATCTCCTCGAATGCCTGTTCCACATCGCCCTGGCGGATGGCGACTATCACCCCGCAGAAAACCGCTTCCTCGAGCGGGTCGCGGAGATCTTCCGCATCCCCGAGCGGGAGTTCCTGCGCATCCGGGCCGAGTTCGTGCCGGATGCCGAGCGTGACCCCCATGAGGTGCTGGGCATCCCGCCCGATGCCACGCTGGAGGAGGCGCGCGCCGCCTGGAAGGCGCTGGTGCGCGAATGCCATCCCGACCGACTGGCGGCCCATGGCCTTCCCGACGAGGCGATCCGCCTGGCCGAGAAGCGCCTGATCGCGGTCAATCAGGCCTGGGAGCGGCTCTCCCGCTCTGCCTGAGGGCGGGCAGGACAGAAGGATGAGGGGGACGATGCGTTTCGTCACCTGGAATGTCCAATGGTTCGACCGGCTCTTCGATCCGCAGGGCCAGCTCCTGGCCGATGAGGGCCGCGGGGGACGCGAGGGCGTGACGCGTCGTGAACAGGCCGAAGGCATCGCCGTTGTCCTGCAGGCTCTGGATGCCGATGCGGTCCTTGTCATCGAGGCACCGGACGCGCGGCGCATGGTGAATGGCGTGCCGGCGCTGGGGCATTTTGCCGGGCTTGCGGGGCTTCGCGCGCGATCCGTCCTGATGGGGTTTCCGAGCTTCAGCGGGCAGGAGATCGCGCTTCTGTTCGATCCCGCCAGGCTGGAGGCGCGTCATGATCCCCAGACGGGCGAGCCGCCGCGCTTTGACGGGGTCTTCCGTGTCGATCTCGATGGCAACGGGCGCGCCGATCCGGTGCGATGGGCCAAGCCCCCGCTGGAAGCGGAGATCCGCACCGACACGGGTCGGCGGCTGCGCCTGATCGGGGTTCATGCGAAATCCAAGGTTTCGGGAAAGCCGCGAAGCCGCGAACAGGAGATTCGCGTTGCCATCGCGAACCGCCGCAAGCAGCTGGCGCAATGCCTGTGGCTGCGGGCGCGGATCGACCGGCATCTGGCCGCGGGCGAATCCCTGATCGTCATGGGGGATTTCAACGACGGCCAGGGTTGGACGAATACGAGACGCTGTTCGGCCGCTCCGGGGTGGAGATCGTGATGGGCCAGGGCGGCCCGGGCCGCCTGCATGACCCCCATGCCCGTCTGGCCGCGCGCCGGCCGACCGCCGCCAGCCCCGCGACGGCGCGCTTCCGGATACCGCCGGATGGGCGATGGTTGTCGGCGCTTCTCGATTATGCGATGGTCTCGTCCGATCTCTGCGCCTGCAACCCGCGCTGGCGGATCTGGCATCCCTTCGACGATCCGGCCTGCTATCGCGACAGCCAGCTTCGGCAGGCGCTTCTGCATGCCTCGGATCACTTTCCGGTGTCGCTCGATCTCGATCCCTGAGCCTTGCGCGAAGCGGCGGCCGTCCCATATCCCGGGCATGAGGCCGATCGCTGTCCTGTCGCTTGTCCTGTGCACTGTCGCGCCCCCCCTGCCCGCGCAGGAGGCGGGTGAGGGGGAGGGAAGCCTCATCGCGCAGGGGGCCGAGCGGCTCCTGCGCGGGCTGATCGAGGAGATCCGTCCCCCGATGGAGGAGATGGCCGGGATCGGCGCGGAGATGCTGCCCACCTTCCGGCTGCTCGCGCGGGAGATGGGTCCGGCCTTCGTGGAGATCATCGAGCAGATCGATTCGATCCGGAACTACGAGCCGCCGGTCCTTCTCCCCAATGGGGACATTGTGTTGCGCCGGCGTCCCGATGCACCTCCCTGGACGCCGCCGGCGCAGCCTGCCCCACCGACGGGGGAGGGGGTCGAGCTCTGACCGCTGTCGGCCTATTCGCCGAAGCGCACCTCGGCCGTTGCCGACATCGCACGGGCCAGGGCGTTGAGGCGGGACTGGGCCACCTCGCCGAAGAGAGGCCGGGCGCGCGCCTCGATCGTCAGCTCCAGATGGCGGCGGTCCGGGCGCCAGACGAAAAGCCCCCGGCGCATCATGCGTCCCCAGCCACAGCATGGCCCCGAGGCGCATCGCCCGTCCGAGAATCTCGGCCTCGCGGGCGTCCTCTGCCGACAGGAGCTTGAAGAGGGCATCGAAGCGCGTCCCCTGATGGCGAGAGGCATAGCGATAGAGCAGGGCCAAACCGAGATAGACCCGTTCCTCATGCTTGATGCCGCCGAGATTGGCACGGGTGGCCGAATCCACGCAGGTTTCGGCCCGGTAGTCCGGATGCGCCCGCCAGTTGACATCATGCAGCAGGCAGGCGGCCTGGATGATGCGCCGGCGTTGCCAGTCGGCCTCGGGAAAGAGCGGCAGGACGAAATCGTAGAGGACACGTCCGAAACCCGGCAGGCGGGCGTCGCGAGCCTCCTGATAGCGGCAGGCCTCGAGCAGCGGATCCCTTTCGCGCAGGACGGGGGGCATCCGTTCGTAGAGAAGCCCCTCGCGCAGGCCATAGGAGGAGATGGCGATGTCCTTGGGCTGGAAGACCCGCACGAGTTCATCGAGAACCTGAACCGCGAGGGGGACGAGCTCCATCCGGTCCTGCGAGATGCCGAGCCTGCTGCGCAGCGCGGCGGGGTCGTTCTGGCCGATGAAGGCCCGGGTGGCAGCCACCGCCTCGGGCGACATGCGGTATTCGTGGAGCACCGTCAGCGGCCATTGACGCCGCTCCATGTCGATCCGGGCGATCGCCCGCCATGACCCGCCGACCAGGAAGAGCCGCATCCCCGTTTCGTGGCGCATCTCCTCATGCAGGCGGGCGACATGATGGGCAATATGGGCCGTCAGGGCCTTCTCTCCGCCCTTCACCTCCCGCAGCTTCAGCCCCCCGAGGGGCGAGGTGACGCGCCGGCCGACCCGCCCCTGGGCCAGATCGGCCAGTTCCATCGAGGCGCCCCCGATGTCGCAGACCAGGCCGTAGGAACCCGGCCAGCCCAGCAGCACCCCCTGGGCCGAAAGGCGGGCTTCCTCATCCCCCGGAATCACCTCGAGCCGCAGGCCTGTCCTCTCCTCGACCTCGGCCACGAAATCCGGTCCGTCCTCGGCCTCGCGGACGGCGGCCGTGGCGACAGCCATCAGGGGGGGCAGATCCATCCCGCGGGCCAGGGCTGCAAAGCGGCAGAGGGCGTCGATCGCGCGGCGGCGCCCCTTGGGGTTGAGCCGCCCCGTCTCCGACAGGCCGGCCCCGAGCGCGCACATGACCTTTTCGTTGTAGAAATAGGCAGGGCTGCGCGGCGCGCCGTCGAAGACGACGAAACGCACCGAGTTCGACCCCACATCGACAACACCCACATGCAGCTTGCCGTTGCCGGCCGGGGGAAACATCGATGCCGGGCCGCCCTGGCCGTTCTGCGCGGCGGGCGGCGCTGCATCGGCCTTCGGGGCGCCGTTCTGGGTCATCGCATCATCATCGGTATGGGGTCCTCCGGGGTCAGGCGAGGGGCGCAGGCGGGCTCACCGCTCGGCGGTCTGGGAGCTCTGGGGAAGGGTCAGCGCGCGCACATCCGCCGCCCCCTTGGAGCCGCGGCCGGACAGCGAAGGATTCTCCATGAAGAAACGGTGGCAGGAGAAGGCCGCGGGATCCTCGGCCCCTTCGGCGCGGCGGAAGCTGCCATCGGGCTGCATCAGCCAGCTCTGGGCCACATCGGCGAGATTCGCCGCCATGACCTGTTCCATGATCTGGGCCTTGACCGTCGGGTTCATCGCCTCGACGAGCGTCTCCACCCGGCGATCCATGTTGCGCCCCATCCAGTCGGCCGAGGAGAAGAACACACGCGCGCGCCGCGCCGGCAGACCATAGCCGTTGCCGAAGCAGACGATCCGGGAATGTTCGAGGAAACGGCCGACGATGGACTTCACCCGGATGTTCTCGGACAGACCCCGGATGCCCGGTCGCAATCCGCAGATGCCCCGCACCACCAGACTGATCGCCACGCCGGCCTGGCTGGCGGCATAGAGGGCGTCGATCAGATCCTCCTCGATCAGCGCATTCATCTTGGCCCAGATCGCGGCCGGCCGGCCGGCGCGGGCATGATCGGCCTCGGCCGCGATCAGCTCCAGGAGCCGCGCCTTCAGCGTCAGCGGCGAGATGGCGAGGTTCTCCATGCCCTCGGGGCGGGCATAGCCGCCGATGTAATTGAACAGCTTGGTCGCATCCCGCCCCAGACGGGGATCGGCCGTGAAGAGGGACAGGTCCGTGTAGATGCGGGCCGTGATGGGATGATAGTTGCCGGTCCCGAAATGGGTGTAGGTCACAAGGTTGCCGCCTTCGCGCCGGACCACGATGCTGACCTTGGCATGGGTCTTGAGCGTCGTGAAGCCGTAGACGACATGGGCCCCCGCCCGTTCGAGCCGGCGCGACTGGCGGATGTTTGCCGCCTCGTCGAAGCGGGCCTTCAGTTCGACCAGCGCGGTGACGGATTTGCCGTCCTCGGCCGCCTCGCAGAGCGCGTCCACGATCGGCGAATTGCGCGAGGTGCGGTAGAGCGTCTGCTTGATGGCGACCACATCGGGATCGCGCGCCGCCTGCTGGAGGAAGCGCACGACCATGTCGAAGGTCTCGTAAGGGTGGTGCAGGAGCATGTCCTTCTGGCGGATCGCCGCGAACATGTCGCCGCCATGGTCCTGCACGCGTTCGGGCACGCGGGGGGTGAAAGGCGGCCAGAGCAGATCGGGCCGGTTGTCCAGCACCAGTTCCTTCAGCGAGGCGATGCCGATCAGGCGGTCCACCTCCACCACCTCATGCGGTTCGACATGGAGGTTTTCCATGACAAGGGTCCGCAGCGAGGGCGGGGCGCCGGCGGTGATCTTGAGGCGGACCACCTCGCCGCGCCGGCGGCGCTTCAGGGCGGTCTCGAATTCGCGGACAAGATCCTCGGCTTCGTCCTCCACCTCCAGATCGCTGTCGCGCAGCACCCGGAAGGCGCAGGACCCGGTGACGCGATAGCCGGGAAACAGCCGGTCCAGATGCAGCAGCAGCAGTTCCTCGAGAGGCAGGAAGCGGTGTCCCCCTTCTGTCGGTAGGGCCACGAAGCGGTCGATCTGCGGCGGAACCGGCAGGAGTGCCCGAAGGGGTCGGCGGTCGCCGGCCCGGTCCAGCGCGAGGGCCAGGGCAAAGCCCTCGTTCGGGATGAAGGGAAAGGGATGGGCCGGGTCGATCGCCAGGGGCGACAGGACCGGGAACACGCGGGCGAGGAAATAGTCCTCGAGGAAGGGGCGGTCCGTCTCCTCCACATCGGTCCGGCTCAGGATGCGGATGCCTTCGGCGGCCATCGCCTCGCGCAGGCGCATGAAGGTCTCCTGCTGGGCGGCGATCAGGCGGCGGGCCTCGCTGTCGATGAGGGCGAGCTGCTGCGCCGGGGTGAGACCGTCCGGCGACGGGCTGGTGTTGCCGGCCCGGGCCAGCTCCCGCAGGCCCGCCACCCGGACGGAATAGAATTCGTCCAGATTGGTGGCGGAGATGGACAGGAAGCGCAGCCGTTCGAGAAGCGGCACACGGGGATTGTCAGCCTCTTCCAGGACGCGCGTGTTGAAGCCGAGCCAGCTCAGTTCGCGGTTGAAGAACCGGGCGGGTCCGCCGAGATCGCCTTCAGCTTCGCGCGGTTCGGGAAAGGGGGCGCGCAGGAAATCGGCGGGATAAACGGGGGGGTCGAGTCGTCCGGCATGACCGATCCTCGGCTCTCGCGTCGGGGCCTCTATGGACCGTCCTCGTCCTGCCTGTCCACGATTCGCCGCGCCAGCGGCAGGCTGACGCGGCGCCCTTCGGAGAGACTCAGACGGTCGAGCTTTGCCACCGCCTGTGCAGCAGCAGCGTGGGAGCGTTCGATCCGTCTGGCAAGATAGGCCAGAACGCCCGGTCCGGGAAAGAGGCCGCGATCGGCGAACTGCTTGGCCAGCAGGGCATGGAGAAGCACATCGTCCGGGGGTTCGATGCGGACGACATGGATGGCCTGCATCCGGCTGCGCAGATCGGGCAGGCGGATCTTCCAGCGTGAGGGCGGGCGGTCCGAGGTCAGCAGCAGTCGTCCGCCTGTCCGGGCCAGGTGGTTGTGCAGATGGAAAAGGGGCTCTTCGGCACTGTGCGGGAGGGCTTCGATCCCGTCGATGGCGACGGCGGCCGCGGGGGACGGCACAAGCGGCGCGGCGGAGAGGTCCCGTGCCTCGAGACGGATGGCCCCTGTCAGACCCTGCCAGATCCGCAACAGATGCGTCTTGCCCGAACCCTCCGGGCCGACCAGGGCCAGGCGCCCCTCGGGCCAGCGCAGCCCGCCGGCGATCATCGCATGGGCGGCCGCATTCGAATCCGACACGAAGAAGTCCTCCGGCCCGAGCGCCACCGGGAGCGCCCAGTCGAAGGAGAGCTGTTCGGCATCCGGGGCAGGGGGGGTGGAGCGGCGGACAGGACGGGGGATCTGTTCCGGCCAGTCCTCGCCCAGCAGCGACATCTGCGATCCCGTCATGACAGGGGTATCCCCCCGTTGCCCTGATAGAGGTGGCTCTGCTTGTACTTGCCGATGGCGAAGCGGACGAGGACGCCGATCACGGCCGCCAGCGGCACGGCCACGAGAACGCCCACAAAGCCGAACAGGGCACCGAAGGCCGACAGGGCAAACAGCAGCCAGACCGGATGAACGCCCACCCGATCCCCCACCAGTTTGGGCGTCAGGAAGTTGCCTTCCACGAACTGGCCGGACTGGAAGATCGCCCAGACCACGATCACCCAGATCCAATGGCCCCAGAACTGGAACAGCGCCAGCCCGATGGCCAGCACGCCACCGACCAGGGCGCCGACATAGGGAATGAAGGTGAGCGCCCCGGCGATCGCCCCCACAACGAGTCCGAAATTCAGCCCCACCGCCATCAGCGCCAGGGCATAATAGGTGCCGAGGATCAGGCAGACGAGCGCCTGCCCCCGGATGAATCCGGCCAGCGTGGCATCGATTTCGTGCGCCAGCACGCGGATCGTGGGGGCGTGGTCGCGGGGCAGCAGCTCGTCCAGACGGGCGATCATGTGATCCCAGTCGAGGAGCAGATAGAAGGTGACCACCGGCACGATGATGATGATGAGAAGCCAGTTGAGCACCCCCATGGCGCCCGACAGAAGCCGGTTCACCAATTCCCCTGTCCGGGCCTGCAAGCCGGCCACCGCATCGGCAAGCTGCTGGCGGACGGGCGAGGTCTCTTCCATCAGTTCGGGAAAGCGCTGCGTCAGCCAGTCCGTCACCTGCCCGATCAGCGTCGGCGTGATCCGCACCAGCGCCGTGGCCTGATCCACCAGCATCGGGATCAGCAGAAGGATGGCCAGCGTCAGGGCAAGAAGGGCGGACAGCGTGATGATGATGACGGCCCAGACCCGCCGCATGCCCCAGCTTGTCAGGCGGTCGGCGATGGGGTCGAGCAGATAGGCCAGTGCCCCCCCGATGAGGAAGGGCAGGATCACATTCCCCAGCAGCCACAACACCAGGAGGAAGAGGAGAGCCGCGATGCCCCAGATCTTTGCCTGCCGTTCGACCGAGATCGCCATCGAAACCCTCCGCCCCCTCTCCTATCGCTTGGGGGGCACGCCCTTGCAAGCACGGCGTGGCGAGGCCCCCGGCCGCGCTTGCCGGACCCGAAGGCTTGGTCTAGCACCCGCCGGGACGCCAAGAGGAACCCGCCATGCGCCTGACCCGCTACTTCCTGCCCCTGCTCAAGGAAAACCCCGCCGAGGCGCAGATCGTCAGCCATCGCTTCATGCTGCGGGCCGGCATGATCAAGCAGCAGGCCGCCGGCATCTATTCCTGGCTGCCGCTGGGCTGGCGCGTCCTGCGCCGCATCGAGCAGATCGTTCATGAAGAGCAGCAGCGCGCCGGTCACATCCCGCTTCTGATGCCCACGCTGCAACCGGCCGACCTGTGGCGGGAATCGGGGCGCTATGACGACTACGGGCAGGAGATGCTCCGCATCCGCGACCGGCAGGATCGCGAGATGCTCTATGGCCCCACGAACGAGGAGATGATCACCGACATCTTCCGCGCCCATGTGTCCAGCTACAAGGACCTGCCGCTCACGCTCTACCACATCCAGTGGAAGTTCCGCGACGAGATGCGGCCGCGCTTCGGCGTGATGCGGGGGCGCGAATTCCTGATGAAGGATGGCTACAACTTCGACATCGACCGGGACGCCGCGCTGCACGCCTACAACCGCCACATGGTCAGCTATCTGCGCACCTATGAGCGCATGGGCCTGACCGCGATCCCGATGCGCGCGGCCTCGGGCCCGATCGGTGGGGACAACACGCATGAATTCCTGGTGCTGGCCCAGACGGGCGAGTCGGAAGTCTTCTATGATGACCGCGTGACGCAGCTCAAGCTGGGCGCCCGCGAGATCGACTATGACGACCGCACCCAGGTGGCGAAGGTCTGCGAGGAGTTCACCACCCTCTACGCCCGCACCGACGAAACCCATGATCCCGCCCTCTTCGAACAGGTGCCCGAGGCGCATCGCCGGGTCGGCCGCGGGATCGAGGTGGGACAGATCTTCTATTTCGGCACCAAGTATTCCGAGCCCATGGGCGCCCTGGTGACCAATGCCGAAGGACAGCGGGTGCCTGTCCACATGGGCTCGCACGGGATCGGCGTGAGCCGTCTGGTCGGCGCGATCATCGAGGCCAGCCATGACGAGAAGGGAATCGTCTGGCCCGAGGGCGTGACGCCCTTCCATGCCGCCATCGTCAATCTCCGGCAGGGGGATGCAGCCTCGGACGCGGCCTGCGAGACGATCTATGCCGGCCTGAGGGCGCGCGGCCTCGATCCGCTCTATGACGACCGCGACGCCCGCGCGGGCGAGAAATTCGCCGCGATGGATCTGATCGGCCTGCCCTGGCGGATCACCGTCGGTCCGCGGGGCCTGGCTGCCGGGAAGGTGGAGCTGACCTCGCGCCGCAGCGGAGAGACCGAGGAGCTGTCGCCGGAGGCGGCAATCGACCGGCTGGCGCAGATCTATGCCGGCCGCTGACCGGCCGCAGCGGCCCCCCTGTCGGGCCCGACCGGGCCCGGGCTTGTCCCCGGTCGGCGGTTGACGGCGCGCGCGCGCCCCGTCAGGGTGCCCGCGCAAAGGCAGGGGGAGGATGCGATGAAGGCCCTGATCACCTGGGGCGGCTGGGAAGGGCATGAGCCCGAACAGGTCGCCGGGATCTTCCGGGCGATGCTGGAGGGAGAGGGGGCTTCGGTCGTCGTCACCGACAGCCTGGCCGTCTTCGACGACCCGGAGGGCCTGCGCGATCTCGATCTCATCGTGCCTGTCTGGACGATGGCCGAGCTGTCGCGCGAGGCGGCCACGCATGTTTCGGAGGCGGTGGCCCGGGGCACCGGCCTGGCCGGCTGTCATGGCGGCATGTGCGATGCCTTCCGCGCCAATCCGCTGTGGCAGTTCATCACGGGCGGCAACTGGGTCGCGCATCCGGGGGGGGATGGCGTGCGCTATCGCGTGACGCTCGACCCGGATCATGAGCTGACCGCCGGCATCGGCGACTTCGATGTCGAGACAGAGCAGTATTACCTGCATGTCGATCCGGCCAACCGCGTCTTGGCCAGGACGCGCTTTCCGACCGTGCCCTGGTATCATGCCCCCAACGGCCCGGTGGACATGCCGGTGGCCTGGACGCGTGCCTGGGGACATGGCCGGGTCTATTACAATGCGCTGGGGCACAAGGCCCGCGTCATCGCGGCAGGCCCCCCGCACGAGATGTTGCGCCGGGGCCTGATCTGGGCCGCGAAGGGCAAGGCGCTGGCCGCCGGCCGCGATGTGACCGCCTGGCAGAGCCCCGGAAGCCACTGGTAGCAGCGGACGGCTTTCCGGAGGGAAGAGGACGGGAAGGACTGCCGAAGGCCTTGGCCCGTCGCCCCCCTGTCTGTCGCTCTGTCTGCCTTTCTGCCTGCCTGCCTTCTGCCGGTCGCGTCACCGTCATGCCCCCCTGCATTGACTGTCGGCGCCGGCCCCCTATGGTCCGCCGCCATGACCCGGCCCTTTGCCTCCTTCGAATGGATGATCGCCTGGCGCTATCTGCGCGCGCGTCGCGCCGAAGGCGGCGTGTCGGTGATGACCTGGATCAGCCTTGTCGGCGTCACCCTTGCGGTGTTCGCGCTGATCGCCACGCTGGCCGTGCGGTCAGGCTTTCGCGAGGAATTCGTGGACACGATCCTGGGCGCCAATGCCCATGTGACGATCTATCCCGTTCCCGATCAGCCTGCCGGAAACCCGGCCGCCGCGGTGATCGCGGATGCGGCGGCGATGGCAGACCGGATCGGGGCCGTTCCGGGCGTCATCCGGGCCGCGCCGCTGGTGCGGGGGCAGGTCATGGCGACATTCCAGGGGCGCAATGCCGGGATCGAGGTTCTGGGTATCGCACCCGAGGATCTGGCCGCCATCCCGCGCATCGCCTCGCCGGAGATGGCGGAAGGGTCGATCGCCGATTTTCCGGCCGGGATCGCCATCGGATCGGGCATCGCGCGGGAGCTGGGTCTCTCGGTCGGCGACCGGCTGCGCATCATCTCGCCGGATGGGGCGCGCTCTCCCCTCGGAATCTCGCCACGGGTCTCGGCCTATACCGTGACCTACATCTTCACCGCCGGCCGCTACGACATCGACCGCACCCGCGCCTATCTCCCGCTCCAGGAGGCGCAGATCTTCTTCAACCGCGATGGCGTGGCCGACGAGATCGAGGTCATGCTGGCCGATCCGGACCGGGTCGAGGAGCTGGTCCCGGCCATCCTCGAGGCGGCCGGCCCCATGACCTATGCCTGGACATGGAAGGATGCCTCCGGCGCCTTCCTTCAGGCGCTGACGGTCGAGGACAACGTGATGTTCGTGATTCTGTCGGTCCTGGTCCTGATCGCGTCCATGAACATCATCTCGGGCCTCATCATGCTGGTGAAGAACAAGGGGCGCGACATCGGCATCCTGCGCACGATGGGGCTGACCGAAGGATCGGTGCTGCGGGTCTTCTTCATCGTCGGGGCGTCGATCGGCACCGCCGGCACGATCATGGGGGTCATCCTCGGCAGCGCCTTCGCGATCTGGATCGACCCGATCTTCTCGGCCGTGAACTATCTTGCCGGCGGGGGGGTCTGGGATCCCTCGATCCGCGGGCTCTACCGCCTGCCGGCCCGGCTGGAGGGGGGGGATGTCCTGTCGGCCGTCGCCCTGTCCCTGACGCTCAGCTGGTTCGTCACCCTGTTCCCCGCACGCCGGGCCGCGCGCATGAACCCTGTCGAGGCGCTTCGCTATGAATGACGCGCTGCGCCTGACGGGCGTCGTCAAGACCTACAATCCCGGCCTGCCCTCGGCCGTCGAGGTCCTGCGCGGGGTCGATCTGGCCATCGCCGGGGGCGAGGTGGTCGCGCTGGTCGCCCCTTCGGGTGCCGGCAAGTCCACGCTGCTTCATGTCGCTGGCCTTCTCGATACCCCTGACAGGGGAAGCGTAGCGATCGGCGGCGAGGACATGACCCGTCAGAGCGACCGGGCCCGCACGCTCGCCCGGCGCGCAAGGGTCGGATTTGTCTATCAGTTCCATCACCTTCTGCCGGAGTTCACCGCTCTCGAGAATGTCGTCCTGCCGCAGCTGGCGGCCGGAGCGCGCCGGGACGCAGCCGAGGAGCGCGCGCGTGCGCTGCTCGACCGCGTCGGCGTGCTTTCCCGGGCCGGGCACAGACCGGCGGCCCTGTCGGGCGGAGAGCAGCAGCGCGTCGCCTTCTGCCGCGCCCTGGCCAACCGGCCCGGGCTGCTGCTGGCGGACGAACCCACCGGCAATCTCGATCCCGAGACTTCCGAACAGGTCTTCGCTGCGCTCATGGAGCTGGCGCGCCAGGAAGGGCTGGCCGCGCTGGTGGCGACCCACAACCTGGCCCTTGCCGCCCGGATGGACCGCATCCTGCGGCTCGAGGGGGGGCGCGTCGTTCCCGGCTGAGAGATCGGCCCTTCGATCCGCTGCGGGCGGTCCCGGCGCCGCTGCGCAACCGGCCGGGGGCCTTTCTCAGTCGCAGATGCCTTCGATCTCGACCCCGCTCCAGGGGAGGATCGCCGCCCGCGGGCCCGGCGCATCCAGGGGGGCGAGGGGGAAATACTTCGCCAGCAGCGCATGCAGCCGGGCCGTCCGCGGCGCATCGGGCGCCAGCGTGCGGCAGCAGACATATTCCTCCATGATCGAGCCCTGCTGCTCGTAGCCGTAGTCGAGAAAATCCGTCGAGGTTGCGAGGTCGAACAGATAGGGATCGGGCGAGCCGGCATGTTCGAAGGCGGCGCGCAGGGGGTGATAGCCCGTCAGCTCCCGGTTCTGCCACTGCCAGACATGGACCATCTCATGGGCCAGAAGCATCGCCTCGGCCAGGGGGATGACATCGGGCCAGCCGGCCGCCATGTCCTCGCGGTAGAGATCGCGGCGCACATGCACATCCTCGAAGAGGGCCAGCGCGCCGGTGTGGACACGGATGGTGGGCCCGTCCGGGGGCGGGTAGATCCGCGCCTGGCAGGTGGTCCGCGGCGGGGCCGGCACTTCGCGCGGTGCGACGATGGCAAGGCCGTCATGCAGGCGGACATTGTCGGCCAGGATCGTGTCGCCATGCAGCGTGGCGAGGAAGGCGCGTTCGCCGGGGGCCAAGGGACGGCCGCAGGCCGCCAGCAGGGTCATGGCGACAATCAGCGCGAGGCAGGATCTGCCGGGCCGGGGGATCACGGGACGTTCCTCGGACAGGTGGCGGGATCAGAGGGGGAGGGGGACGAGGACCTCCGGTTCCAGCACTCGCGTTCCTTCGGGCACGCCCTGCCGCAGCGCCGTGGCATCCTGCTCCAGCAGCGGGAAGGTGCGATAGTGGCAGGGGATGACCGTGTGGAAGCGGAACCAGCGCCGGCAGGCAAGGCCGCGCGCGTCATGTCCATCGTGAAATGCCCGCCGGCCGAAAGGATTCCGATGGTCGGCCGGTGCAGGTCCGCCATCCATTCCATGTCGGCCATCAGGTCGGTGTCGCCGGAGAGATAGATCGTCTCGCCTTCGCCGGCGATCATGTAGCCGGCCTCGGCCCCGGCATAGACGGGCCCGGCGTCCCCGGAGACGGAGGAGGAATGCACGGCATTCACCATCGTCACCCGCGCGCCGTTCAGCGTCACCGTCCCGCCCTTGTTGAAACCGATCGTCTCGATTCCGTCACGCGCGGAAAGCCAGGACATCAGGTCGAAGATGCCGGCGACGGGGATCCCCCCTCTCGCGGGCGATGGCGACGGCATCCGAGGCATGATCGCCATGGCCATGCGTCAGCAGCACATGCGTCGCCCCTTCGAGGGCCTCGGCCCGCCTTTCGGCCGGAAACATCGGATTTCCCGACAGCCAGGGGTCGACAAGGAGCACGGCCCCTTCGATCTCGATGCGGAAGCCGGCATGGCCGAGCCAGGTGATCTTCATCTCTCCCCCCTTCGGGCAGGCGCCCTCCGTCACACGTCCAGTTCTTCCACGAAGCGGGCGTTCTCCTGGATGAACTGGAAGCGCAGCTCGGGCTTCTTGCCCATGAGACGCTCGACCAGATCCTCGGTCTCGCCCGGCTCCTCGTCGGCCAGTGTCACGCGGATCAGGCGGCGCGTCGCCGGATCCATCGTCGTGTCCTTCAGGTCCTTGGCGTCCATTTCGCCCAGACCCTTGAAACGCTGCACCTCGATCCGGCCCTTTCCGCCAAGGCCCCGCGCCAGCCAGTAATCCTTCTCGGCGTCATTGGCGACATAGAGCCGCTTTGCCCCCTGGGTGAGGCGATAGAGCGGCGGGCAGGCCAGATACAGATGCCCCCGTTCGATCAGCGGCCGCATCTGCGTGAAGAAGAAGGTCATCAGCAGCGAGGCGATATGCGCGCCGTCCACATCGGCATCGGTCATGATGATGACCTTCTCGTAGCGCAGGTCATCGATGCGGAAGTGGCTTCCCATGCCGACGCCCAACGCCTGCGCCAGATCGGCGATTTCCTGATTGCTCCCCAGCTTGGCGGAGGCTGCGCCGAGGACGTTCAGGATCTTGCCCCGGATCGGCAGCAGAGCCTGCGTGCGCCGGTCCCGTGCCGCCTTGGCGGAGCCGCCTGCCGAATCGCCCTCGACGATGAAGATCTCCGTCCCCTCGCGCGAGCTGGCCGAACAGTCCACGAGTTTGCCCGGCAGGCGCAGCTTGCGCGTGGCCGATTTGCGCGCCGTCTCCTTTTCCTGACGGCGGCGGATGCGTTCCTCGGCCCGCAGGGACAGGAAGTCGAGGATCGCGCCGGCGGCCTTCGGATCGGCGGCAAGCCAATGGTCGAAGTGATCGCGCACGGCGCCTTCGACCAGACGGGCCGCATCCTGGGTGGCAAGCCGGTCCTTGGTCTGGCCGACGAATTCGGGATCGCGGATGAAGCAGGACACCAGCGCACAGCCGCCCGAAAGCAGATCCTCGCGCGTGATGGCCTCGGCCTTGCGGGATTTCGTCAGCTCCCCGTAGTTGCGCAGGCCCTTGAGGATGGCCTGCCAGAAGCCCGTCTCATGGGTGCCGCCCTCGGGGGTGGGGATGGTGTTGCAGTAGCTCTGGACGAAGCCATCGCGCGAAGGCGTCCAGTGGATCGCCCATTCCACCTTGCCGGGCACGCCGAACTTGTCCTGGAAGGACACGGAGCCGGCGAAGGGTCGCTCGGAATAGGTTTCGGCATCTCCCAGTGTCTCGGCCAGATAGTCGGCCAGACCGCCGGGAAACCGGAAGGTGGCCTCCGTGGGGGTGCTGCCGTCGTCGATCTCGGACTTCCACCGGATCTCCACCCCGGAGAAGAGATAGGCCTTCGAGCGCGCCATGCGGAACAGCCGCGACGGGCGCAGGCGGTGATGGCCGAAGATCTCCGGATCCGGGTGGAAGGTGCTCTGCGTGCCGCGCCGGTTGGGCGCCGCGCCCAGCTTCTGCAACGGGCCGAGCGGCACCCCGCGGGAGAAGCGCTGTTCGTAGAGTTCGCGGTTGCGCGCCACCTGCACCACAAGGGAATCCGACAGCGCATTGACGACCGAGGCCCCGACCCCGTGAAGCCCGCCCGATGTCTCGTAGGCCTTGCCCGAGAACTTGCCCCCGGCATGCAGCGTGCAGTGGATCACCTCGAGCGCCGACTTGTCCGGAAAGCGCGGATGGGGATCCACCGGAATGCCGCGTCCGTTGTCGCGGACCGTGACCGATCCGTCGGCATGCAGCTCCAGCTCGATGCGGGTGGCATGGCCCGCCACGGCCTCGTCCATCGAATTGTCGAGGATTTCCGCCACCAGATGATGCAGGGCATGTTCGTCGGTGCCGCCGATATACATGCCCGGCCGCTTGCGGACCGGCTCCAGCCCCTCGAGCACTTCGATCGAGGAGGCATCATAGCTGTCCGGGGCAGAGAGAAGATCGTCGGCCATCATGCTTGTTCCTGCTCTGTTCCGTCCACTATGGCAGGGGAGGCGTCCGGCCGCAACCGGACGGGCGCCATTGCCGGCCCGGTTGGGGCCTTCCGGCTATCCCCGGGCCTGGGTGCGCAGGATGGCGATGGCAAAGACGCCGAACACGCCGGCAAAGAGCCGGTCGATCCAGCGCAGGATCCCCGGATGCCGCCGCAGATGCCCCACCAGCCGGTCGGCCCCGAGGATGAGGGCGGCGGAGAGGACGAAATTCAGGGCCACGAAGTAGAGCCCCAGAAAGAGCAGCTTTGCGCCTGCGTGCGGATCGCTGGCCGAGACAAAGGCCGGCAGGAAGGTGATGAAGAACAGCACCACCTTGGGATTGGCGAGATTCGTCACGAGGCCGGTGACGAAGGACGGCCAGAGGGCCAAAGAGGCCGGGGATCTCCGGCCCTCGATCTGCAAGGCCGAGCCGTGGCGCAGCGTCTGCCAGGCCAGCCAGAGCAGATAGCAGGCCCCGGCCGCCTTGAGCAGGGCGAAGGCAACCGGCGAGGCCGCGATCAGGACCGAGATCCCCCCGGCGGCCAGCGCCGAATGGATCACGCAGCCGGCCGATGTGCCCATCATCGCCGCAAGGCCCGCCCGCCGCCCGCCCTGCAGGGTCCGCGCGATCCACAGGCTCATGTCCGGTCCCGGTGTCACGAACAGGACGAAGCCGGCCATGGTGAAGGCCAGCAGCACGGGCCAGTCGGGCAGGAAGGGCAGGGCGTTCATGGGGCGGGTCTCCGGCTCGGGGCAAGCTCTAGTGCCTGGATGCGCGCAGGTCCATCCTGCCTGACAGGCTTGCAACCGTCCGATGGGCAGGCTTCACTGGCCCCATTCCACGGAGGTTCCCATGCGTGTCTTCTTCACCGGCGGCTCCGGCAAGGCCGGACGCCATGCGATTCCCCTGCTGCAGAAAGCCGGGCATCAGGTCGTCAACATCGATCTGGTTCCGCTGCGCCATCCCGGCGTGCCGGATCTCCGCGTGGATCTCACCGATGCGGGACAGGTCTTCAACGCCATGGCCTCGCATGCCTCGGGGGCCGAGCTGGAGCCGGGCACCGGCGCGCCGCGCTACGATGCCGTCGTGCATTTCGCGGCGATCCCGTCGATGTTCCTGACCGCCGACAACGAGACCTACCGCGTCAACACGCTGTCCACCTTCAATGTGCTGGATGCCGCAACCAAGTTCGGCATCCGCAAGATCATCATCGCCTCCTCGGAGACGACCTACGGCATCTGCTTTGCCGATGGCGAGGTGCGGCCTGCCTATATCCCGGTGGACGAGGACCATCCCACCATCCCCCAGGACGCCTATGCGATGTCCAAGGTCGTGAACGAGGTGACGGCCCGCAGCTTCCAGGCGCGCACGGGTGCGGACATCTATGTCCTGCGCATCAACAACGTGATCGAGCCGCACGAATATCTCGATCTGGCGCCCCTCTGGCGAGAGCGGCCCGAGATCCGGCGTCGCAACGTCTTTGCCTATATCGATGCCCGCGACCTCGGGCATATGGTGGACTGCTGCCTGCGGACGGACGGGCTTGGCTATCAGGTGTTCAACGTCTCGAACGACGACTCCTCGGTGGGGCTGGACAGCGCCGAGGTGATCCGCCGCTTCTATGACGGCGTGCCCGTCCGGCGCCCGATCAAGGGCCATCAGACCTTCTACAGCAACGAGAAGGCAAGAAGGATGCTGGGCTTTTCGCCCTCGCATGGCTGGCGGGACCTGCCCTGAGGGCGCATGACCTGCCGGCGCCTGTCCGCCCGTCTGTGGCAGGCGCTCCTGCCGGGGGCGCCGTGCCGACCGGCCTGTCGGCGAAGTTCCGCGAGTGCGGCGGCCGATGCGTTGATCAGGGCCCAGCCTGCAGGATAGGGCCGGGGCATGAGGATCGCGCTTCGCCCCGCTGCCGTCGCCCTGCTCGTGCTGCCGCAGGCCGTCGCGGCCCATCCGCATGTGTTCGTCGAGACCGCCATGGAGGTCCTGATCGAGAATGATGCGGTGACCGCCATCCGGCTCACCTGGACCTATGACGCCTTCTTCTCGCTCCTGCTGACCGAGGATCTGGGCCTCGATCCCGATGGGGATGCCATCCTCACGCCCGATGAGACCGCCAGGCTCGCGGCCAGCGTGATGGACTGGCCACCGGATTATCAGGGCGATCTCGTCGTCACGCAGGGCGGGCAGGCCCAGCCCCTCGGCGAACGCCGCGAACATCATGTCGCCTTCGAGGATGGCCGGGTCGTGGAGACCCATCTGCGCCCGCTCCTGCGGCCCGTGCCGGCCGACCTGCCGGTCATGGTGGAGAACTACGATCCCTATTACTACACCGCCTATACCGTGCAGCCCGGGATTCGGATCTCCGGGGGACCGGCGTGCACGGCCAGCCTGATCCCGGCCGATCCCGTCGCCGCGCAGGCCGAGGTGGACCGTATCTGCAGGGGCTCGACATTGCCGGGGCCGGACCGGAGGTGCAACTGCCGCCGGTGGGATACGCCTTTGCGGATCGGGTGGACATCCTGTGCGGCGGCTGATCCCCTTCCTGGCCCTGGCGGTGCTGGCCGCGCTGATCTGGCTGTGGGGCTTCGGCGGGGCCGAGCGGATCGCGCGATGGGCTGCCTCTGGCCAGCGTGAGGTGCAGGAGGCGATGGCAGGCATGCTCCGCCGTCTTCGTTCGGGCGATCCCCAGGCCCTTGTCGCGCTCTGGGCGCTGTGCTTCGGCTATGGCGTCCTGCATGCGGCAGGGCCCGGTCATGGCAAGCTGGTGATCGGGGCTGTCGGGATCGGGCGGCGCATGACCTGGTTGCGTCTGGCGGGGCTTGCCCTCGCCTCCTCGCTCGCGCAGGCACTGACGGCGGTGCTGCTGGTGGGAGCGGGGGTCCTGCTGCTCGACTGGTCGCGCGAAAGGATGCAGATCCTCGCCGACCGGGGACTGGCCCTCCTCTCTGCCGTCATGATCGGGGCCTTGGGCGCCTGGCTTTTGTGGCGCGGGTTGAGGGCGCTGCGCCGCGCCTTCGCCCCGGACCGGGAGCAGCGTGGCGGCCAGACCCTGTCGCGCGATCCCGCCCTTGTGCCTCCCCTTGAGGGGCGTCCTGCGACCTGTGCCGTCTGCGGCCATGCCCATGGACCCTCCTGGGAACAGGCCGAGCGGGTCCGCTCCTGGCGCGAAGGGGCTGCGGTGGTCGGGTCCATTGCGGTCCGGCCCTGCACGGGGGCGCTGTTCCTGCTGGTGCTGACCTGGCAGATGGGCCTGTTCCCCGCCGGGGTGGCAGGAGCCTTTGCCATGGCGTTCGGAACCGCCGTGGTCACCATGGCGGTTGCCGCCGGCTCTGTCCTGATGCGCGAAGGACTTCTGATGCGGCTGGGCAGCGCTTCGCTGATGGCCCGCGTGATGGGCGGCGCCGAGATGCTGGCGGGTCTGCTGATCCTGACACTGGCCTGGGCTCTGTGGCAGCAGGCCCTCTGACGGGCTGGACCCGGACAGCGCCGCCCTCTATGTCCGCTGTCATGACCAGCTCTCCCGCCCTCGAGACTGCCCCGGCTGTCGGCCTCGGGGGACAGACCCGCGCCCTGATCGGGCTGGCCCTGCCTCTGGTCGGGTCGAATCTTGCGGGTTTCGCCATCCATCTCACGGATGTCGTCCTGATGGGGCGCTATGACGTGACCGCGCTGGCAGGCATGGTGCTGGCCTCCTCGCTCTATGTCATCGTGTTCCTGACAGGATCGGGCTTTGCCATCGCCGTGATGCCGCTTGTGGCGACGGCTGCCGCCGAAGGCCGCGTAACGGATGTCCGGCGCGTCACGCGGATGGGCCTCTGGCTCTCGGGGGGGTTCACGGTCTTCGCCATGCCGCTGATGCTGGCTTCGGGGCGGCTCTTTGCGGCCATGGGTCAGGATCCGGCAGTGGCCGACCATGCCGCGCGTTATCTCTGGATCGGGGGCTGGGCCCTCCTGCCGGCGCTGGTCATTGCCGTGCTGCGCTCCTTCCTGTCCGCGCTGGAACGGACCGCAGTCCTGCTGTGGACGACCCTGGGCATGGTCGTTCTCAATGCGCTGTGGGGCTATGCCCTGATCTTCGGCGCCTGGGGCCTGCCCGAGATGGGCATCGAAGGGGCGGCCTGGGCCGCGCTGGCCACCAATGCTCTCGGCGCGGTGCTGCTGCTGGTCTATGCCGTCTGGCGGCTGCCCGAATACCGGCTGCTCCAGCGGATCTGGAAGCCCGATCCCGGGGCCCTCGCCCGGGTGTTCAGGCTGGGCTGGCCGATCAGCGGCCAGCTTCTGGCGGAGGTCGGGCTCTTTGCCGGTTCGGCCGTGATGGTCGGCTGGGTCGGTGCCATCCCCCTGGCCGCGCATGGCGTGGCGCTCCAGCTCGCCTCGGCGGCCTTCATGGTCCATCTGGGGATCTCGCAGGCGGCGACCGTGCGCGTCGGCCGGGCCGTGGGTCTGCGGGACGGGGCCGGGATGCGGCAGGTCGCGCTCGCGGCGGTGCTGCTGTCGGGGGGCTTTGCCCTGGTGACCTCGGCGGCCTTCCTGCTGATGCCCGAAACCCTTCTGGACAATTTCGTCAAGGACAGCGACCCCGCCCGGCCCGAGGTTCTGGCCGTGGGCTCCACCCTGCTGGCCCTTGCCGCCCTGTTCCAGCTTTTCGACGGGGCCCAGATCGTCGCGATGGGCCTTCTGCGGGGCCTTCAGGACACGGCCCTGCCCCTTCTCATCGCCGGGCTGAGCTACTGGGGCCTTGGCCTGTCGGCAGCCTACGGGTTGGGATTCGTCGCCGGCCTCGATCATGTCGGCGTCTGGCTCGGCCTCGTGCTCAGCCTCGTGGCCGCATCGATCCTTCTACTGGCGCGTTTCGGCAGTCTGATCCGGCAATACGGAGCCTGAATGTTCGACCTCATCACCGGCTGGATCCAGACTGGCGGCCTTGCGATGGTAGGCCTGCTGATGGTGCTGGAGAATGTCTTTCCGCCCATCCCCTCGGAACTGATCGTTCCTCTGGCCGGCTACGAGGCGGCGCAGGGGAGCTTTTCCCTCATCGCCCTGCTGATCGTCGCGACGCTCGGTTCGCTCCTCGGCACGCTGATCTGGTATGGCCTCGCACGGGCCTGGGGACATGACCGCTTCCTGCGCTTCGTGGATCGCTGGGGGCCCTGGCTCACCCTCTCGCCCGAGGAGGCGGACCGCGCCATGGACTGGTTCGCCCGCCACGGACGAGCCGCCGTCTTCTTCGGACGGCTCGTGCCGACCGTGCGGACGCTGATCTCGGTCCCGGCCGGTCTGTCGGGGATGAATCCCCTGGCCTTCCTCCTGTTCACCGCTGCGGGAAGCTTCCTCTGGATCGTGATCCTGGCCGGTGCAGGCTATCTCCTGCGCGAGAACTACGACCGTGTGGAGCAGTGGCTGAACCCCCTCTCCACGCTTGTCGTTATCCTGATCCTGGGGACCTATCTCTATCGTCTGGTCACGGGTCTGTGGCGGCGCGGGCGACGCTGACCGTGCTCACCGGGGTCACCGCGAGCTGTCCTCCGCCCCGCGCATGAGCCGCTCTGCCTTGCGTCGCACCAGCACCGAGCGCAAGTCGTGCATGGCCAGGAGAAGGGCATCCGTCACCTCGTCGAGCTGCGCATCCGTGGCCTGCGACTGGGCCCATTGCGCAGTCAGGTTCAGATGATCGATGGTGCGATGGATATCGTCGATCTCGCGCCGGGCCATGAGGGCCTGGCGCCGGCCGATCCAGTCGCGGATCGCTGCGTGATCCTCCTCGGTCAGGGCGCGTTCGCCCTGCGGACGGATGTTGCCGTTGCGCAGGTTGACGACGGCGATCGGCTCCATCTCGATCCGGCGCTGACGGTTATCGGTGTCCACGCGGAACACCGCTGCGCCATTTTCCTTGATCCGGAAATAGTAGGGGGGCAGGTCGGTCATCGGGACAGCCCTTCGCAGAATGACCGGATCCGCAGGCAGGCCTCGCGGAGCTGGTCCTCGCCTGTGGCATAGCTCACGCGGAAGGCCGGAGACAGGCCGAAGGCCTCTCCCGGGACGACAGCCACACCGGTCTCCTCCAGAAGGGCTTCGGCAAAGGCGGTGTCCGAGTCGATCCGCCGCCCTCCCCGGCTGACCGCCCCGATGCAGTCCGCGATCGAAGGATAGACATAGAAGGCCCCCTGCGGGCGCGGGCATGCGATGCCGGGCGCCTGGTTCAGCAGATCGACGACCAGATCGCGTCGTTTCTGGAACAGGGTGCGGTTCGGCTCGAGAAAGTCCTGCGGACCGGTCAGGGCCGCCACAGCCGCCCACTGGCTGATGGAGCAGGGGTTGGAGGTGCTCTGCGACTGGATCCGGGCCATCGCACGGATCAGCTCCTCGGGACCGGCGGCATAGCCGATCCGCCAGCCGGTCATCGCATAGGCCTTGGAGACGCCGTTGACCGTCAGCGTCCGGTCCTTCAGGCGCGGTTCGACCTGCGCGATGGTGGCGAAGCGGAAGCCGTCGAAGACGAGATGTTCGTAGATGTCGTCGCTCAGCACCCGGACATGCGGATGGCGCAACAGCACATCGGCCAGGGCCCGGAGCTGCGCGGAGTCATAGCCGGCTCCGCTCGGATTGGATGGCGAACACAGGATCAGCCATTTGGTCCGGGGTGTGATGGCGGCCTCGAGCTGGTCCGGCATGAGGCGGAATCCCTGTTCGGGTCCGGCCGTCACCGGAACCGGCGTGCCGCCGGCCAGAAGCACCATGTCCGGATAGCTGACCCAGTAGGGCGCCGGGATGATCACCTCGTCACCGGGATTGAGGGTCGCCATCAGCGCGTTGTAGATCACCTGCTTGCCGCCGGTGCCGACGCTGATCTGCGAGGGGGCATAGTCGAGGCTGTTCTCGCGGGCGAACTTGGCGCAGATCGCCTGCTTCAGCTCGGGGATGCCATCCACGGCGGTATATCGGGTGCGCCCTTCGCGGATGGCGCGGATGGCCGCCTCCCTGATATGGTCGGGCGTATCGAAATCCGGCTCTCCGGCGCTCAGCCCGATGACGTCGCGACCGGCTGCCCGCATCTCCATGGCGCGCGTGGTCATGGCGATGGTGGGCGATGGCTTGACTCGGTCGAGGGCGGCAGAAAGGAAGGGCATGGGACGGCTCCGGATTGCAGGCGCAATAGGGCGCGATCCGGCCGGATCGACAAGCGGGGAAGGGGAAGGGGCGTGACGGAATCGGCTCAGGCGCGGCTTGGCCGCCTCAGACATCGCAGCATGTGGCGCGGCATCCGCGAGATGGACCTGATCCTGCGCGATTTCGTCGATCATGAACTGACCGGCCTGACGGCGGAGGAGCTGGACCTCTACGAGGCGATGCTGGCCGAATCCGATCATGACCTGCTGGCCTGGGTGGCGGGAAGGGCGGATCCGCCCGAGCGGTATGCGTCCCTGATTGCCCGTTTGCGCCATCGTGCCGTTGGTCTGACCCGTCCCGGATGATCGAATTTTATCGAAAGATCCTGAGCTCTTAACGGTATCTTGAGAAATTCCTGTCACGGTCTGGCAGACGCCCCAGCCAGAGACTGTGACGATGAATGTCCGTGCCACGCTTGACCCGCCTGCCTCAGCCCGCGACGCGGCCTTCATGGCCAGCTATCTTGATGCGCTCCACCTGGTGGAGCGGCTTCACCGCCTCCTGCTCGATGTCATCAAGGACGAGTTCGAGCGACTCGGCATCCTTGAGGTCAACCCCGTCCAGGCCCTGCTGATGTTCAACATCGGCGAGAACGAGGTGACGGCGGGCGAGTTGAAATCGCGCGGCTACTACCAGGGCAGCAATGTCAGCTACAACCTCAAGAAACTGGTGGAGCTGGGCTACATGCACCACCAGCGGTCGGAGATTGACCGACGATCCGTGCGCGTCCGCCTGACCGAGAAGGGCCGGCGCCTGCGGGATGTCGTGGCCCGTCTCTTTGCCACCCATGCCGAAGGTCTGATCGAGCGGGGCATCCTCGACCATTCGACCATGGATGACATCACCCGGGCCCTGCGTCGTGTCGAACGCTACTGGAGCGATCGCATCCGCTACATCTACTGATTGGCTTTCCGGCCGGGTCGGTCGGCGCCCCGTTAGCCCAGAAGGCTCCATTCCGCGGGCCGCCGGTCTGCCCTCCTACCAGTGGCCGATATTCGGCATGGAGATCCAGGGTTCCTCGGGCGCCTTGGCCCCGCCCTTCTGCAACAGCTCGATCGAGATATTGTCGGGCGAGCGGACGAAGGCCATGCGCCCGTCCCGGGGGGGACGGTTGATCGTCACGCCCGCCTCCATGAGTTCGCGGCATTTGGCATAGATGTCGTCCACTTCATAGGCGAGATGCCCGAAATGCCGCGAATCGGACGGCAGGCCTTCGTCGCCGTCCCAGTTGTAGGTCAGCTCCACGGGGCATTCCTCCTGTCCCGGCGGCGCCATGAAGACCAGGGTGAAACGCCCCTGTTCGTTGTCGATGCGACGCGTCTCGCGCAGGCCGAGCAGTTCGTAGAAGGCCTTGGAAATCTCGAGATCCTTCACGCGGACCATCGTGTGCAGATAGCGGATCGTCATGGTCGTCCTCCTTGTCGGGGGGGAACCTAGCAGTCCCTGCGCGAACCGCCAGTCAGAAGCGGGACCGCAGGCCGAAGGAAACCGTCACGCCCTGCATGTCGAATCGGCTCACATTGCTGTCGGTCCGCGAGGCCTCGATCATGACCACGGGGGCAAAGCCCGCCATGTCCCACTCCGTGAAGGTCGCTTCGACCGAGGCCCAGTATCGTTCGTCGCTGCGGCCGCCGGGCACGGGAAACAGGACGGCATAATCGGGAAAGGCGATGACCTGCGCCCCCATGCGCAGGTCGAGGGCAGCCGGGCCGACGGGTTCGGTCGAGGTCCAGCGTGCCTGCACAGCCCAGTCCTCCGAGACGGCATTGCGGTTGGCGCTCTGCGTTGTGCCTCGGCCCAGCGACAGCGCGACGCGGCCGGCCTCGTCCAGCCGCAGCGACCATTCCACCGATCCGCCGATGCGGTCGGCCTGCCGCTCGCCGTCCTGGCTCCAGCGCCGCTCGGCGAAGATCTCGAGGGAGAGGTCCTGCCTCTCTCCCAGGGGATGCGAGGCCTCGGCGGTGCCCCGCAGCAGCCCGTAGGACAGATCCCCCCCGTGCCAGACCAGCCCGGCCGTCGCTTCGGTGCCAAGGATCCAGCGCCCGGCCAGCCGGTCCTGCCGCAGAGACATCTCGAGGAGATTCGAGGAAAAGTCTGCCCCCGTCAGGGGGGGATCCCCCGGGTCCCGCTCGGCCTCGATCAGGGTGCGCGCCTCCTCCGAAAGGGTGACGCCACGGGCCCAGATCCGGAATCCGGCTTCCCACCGCCGGGTTTCGCGTGCCGAAAGGGTGCGGGTGACCGACAGGTCGAGAACCCCCGCCCAACCCGACAGGGCCCGGCCGTCCACGCTGATGACGCCGACAAAGGGCAGACCCTCGATGACATTGAAGGGGGATTGCGCGCCGCCATTGACGTTGCGGCTTGGCCCGAAGGACAGTCGGGCATCCCATCGCCACGGCAGGGCCATCCGGAGACGTGCGGCGTCCTGCCGGGTTCGTTCCCTCTCGTCGGCCGAGGGGGCCGAAAGAAGGGCCAGCCTCAGCCACCACCGGGCCAGTCCGGGCCTGTCTTCCGCATCGCGGCCAGTCCGGCCAGACGGGCGGCTCATAGCGGCGCAATGGCCCCTCTGCATGTCGCCATGCCGTGGCCGCCGCCTGCCGGGCCGCTGCGGGCCGGTCCAGGGCAAGCTCTGCCGCGGCCAGGATGCGCCAGGCCGCGGCATCGCGATGATCGCGTGACAGAAGGGCAAGGGCGATGTCCCGTGCCAGCGGTGCATCCCCGGCCAGAACGGCCTGTGCGGCAAGGTGACGTGCCTCGGGGGGCTGTATCTCGACGACAGTCTGGGCGAGGGCGCCCCCTCCGCAAAGGAGGCAGAGCGCCACCGCCAGGCTACGGAGCATCGGGACTGACGAGATCGCAGATGGTCAGGCTTGCCCCCGGGGTGCCACAGCGCGAGAGCACGAATGTGCCCCATTCGATTTCCCGGTCGGTCTCGGGAATGTGGTTTTCCAGGCGCACTCCCCCGGCTGCCGAGGTTGCACCCGTTCCCCCGAAGGCGCCCCCATAGCTGCCGATCGTCGAATGATCGATGCTTTCGGCGTTTCCGTCGAAGCTGCCGTTGGAGCGGATCTCGGTCATCACGAGGATGACATCCTGAAGGGCAAGGCCCTGATCCGTCAGCTCCCGGTTGTAGATCGCGCCATTGACCCGGTTGTCGGCAAAGTCGGCGTTCAGGAAGACCTCGCCGGTGACGCGGCTCGGTTGGCCCGGGATCAGGGAGTCATCGATCCCGTCGGGAACGGGAAGGATTTCCCCCGGGCGGGGTGCATTGATGTTCGTGAGACCGGCATACGTGCCGACATAGCTGACAAGGCCATTGCCCGGCTGGCTCGGCACATGGGGGGGAATAGGCCCCGATCCGGCGGTAGAAGGCCCCGCCGAAGACGCGGTTGAACTGGCCCCCATCCGCCACGACCCCCCCCATCGACGTTCCATCGGGAGAGGTGGCGACCAGGGCGACGAACATCCGGTCCAGCGGGTCTTCCTGAACGGAATAGGCCGTGTAGCCGGGCAGATCGAGGGCCGGCGTGCGCCGATAGACGGCACTGATGGGTGTCGTGTCGAGGGAATCGAGCGTCACCGACAGCGTATCGTCGGCCGGGTTGTAGGCGACCCGGGTCAGGTTGCCGGCGATCGCAGAGGGGATGGCGCCCACGCCGCCGGTATCGGTGAAGCCGCTGCCGGGCGGGGCTCCGTCATCCTCGTCCCGGATGCCGTCATTGTCGTCATCGGGATCCTTGTCGTCGATGAGGCCGTCGCCATCGGTGTCCATCTCGGCCGTATCCGGAATGCCGTCATTGTCGTCATCCGTGTCCCGGTCGTCGATGAGGCCGTCGCCATCGGTGTCCATCTCGGCCGTATCCGGAATGCCGTCATTGTCGTCATCCGTGTCCCGGTCGTCGATGAGGCCGTCGCCGTCGCTGTCCGGCTCCTCGCTGTCGGGGATGCCGTCATTGTCGTCATCGGGGTCGAGATCGTCCGTGATCCCGTCCCCATCGGAATCGGTCGAGGAGCCCGCGTCCCCTCCGTCCCCGTCGAAGAAGGGCTGGCCGTCGCCGCAAGCAGCGAGAGCCGCGAGAAGCGCGAGAAGGATGAGAGGGCGCTGCATGAGATCCTGCCGACGGGGAGAGGTTTTTCTTCATCACCGCATTCATGGACCCCCGGGTCAATGGCCTTGCGGTCGGGCCCGCGCCGGCGTGTCCGTCGTGCCACGCGGCCCGTCCCTGGTGCCCCGCCGTCTCGCCTCTGCGGGAGCAGGGACTAGACTGGCCGCTCGCGGATGCGCTTGCGGAGACCGTTATGCCCCTTACCCCCGAGCAGCAGGCCGAGATCGCCGCCCTCCGCGCCGAGACTCGCCCCACCTTTCGCCCTGTCGCCCCCGGCATCGAACGCCGCCTGCACGAGGCCGTTCCGGTGCTGGATCACGGCTTCGTCCGGGTGGTGGACTACATGGGCGATGATGCCGCCATCGTGCAGGCCGCCCGCGTCAGCTATGGTCGCGGAACCCGGGCCGTCTCCAGCGACGAGGCCCTGATTCGCTATCTCATGCGCCATGCCCACACCACCCCGTTCGAGATGTGCGAGGTGAAGTTCCATGTGAAGCTGCCCGTCTTCGTGGCGCGTCAATGGATCCGCCACCGCACCGCGAGCGTCAACGAATACTCGGCCCGCTATTCCGTCCTCGACCGCGAGTTCTACATTCCCGCCCCCGAACATCTGGCCGCGCAGAGCACGACCAACAACCAGGGCCGAGGCGCGGCGCTGACCGGGGAAGAGGCCGAGCGCGTCCTGCGCTGGCTGCGCGAGGATGCCATGCGCGCCTATGACCATTACGAGGCCATGATCGCCACCGACGGCCAGCAGGGCCTGGCACGCGAACTGGCCCGGATGAATCTTCCGGCCAATGTCTATACCCAGTGGTACTGGAAGGTGAATCTCCACAATCTCCTGCACTTCCTGCGCCTGCGGATCGACCCCCATGCCCAGTGGGAAATCCGCGCCTATGCCGGGGTCATCGCCTCCATCGTCCGCGACTGGGTGCCGATCGCCTGGCGCGCCTTCGAGGATTATCGCCTCAACGCGGTCACCCTGTCGGCGCAGGCAGTGGAGGTGCTGCGTCGACGGCTCCGGGGGAACGGGTGGCCTTCGAGGACAGCGGAATGAGCGCTCGGGAATGGCGCGAGTTCGAGGCCATCTGGGGAGCGGACCCCGCAGCCTGAGCTGCCGGACCGCAGACGCATCCGTCCCTTCTTGGGATCGGCGGACCGCGGGCAGGGGATCAGACAGCCAGATCCTGCCGGCGGGTGGTCCGTTCCGCGATGCCCGCCGGCGCCTCGACGCAGCCCCCTCGCCAGAGCCTCGATCAGCAGGCGTGTCTTGGCCGGAACATGCCGGCCCGAAGGCGTCAGGGCATGGATCGGAACGGGATCGTCCATCTGGTCGGTCAGAACAGCCTCCACCCGCCCCGCTGCCAGCGATCGTTCGGCCACGAAATCGGGCGACAGGGCCAGTCCCAGCCCCGCCTCGGCCGCCGTCAGGCAGGCCGTCGCATCCGAAAAGCAGAGACGGCCTGTGACCCCGACCCGGAGACCCTTGCGGAATGGCCAGCGTCCCGGCTCGCGCAGGTTGCTGTCGAGAATGCAGGCATGCCCGGCGAGATCCTCCGGCCGCTGGGGCCGACCAGCCCGGCGCAGGTAATCCGGCGATCCCACGACGAGCAGCCGAGCCGACCCGATCCGCCGCGCCAGCAGGGCCGAGTCCTCCACATGCCCCACCCGCACCGCGAGATCGAAACCCTCCTCCACAAGCGGCACCAGACGGTCCGAGAACTGCACATCGAGCGCGATGCACGGATTGTCCCGCGCAAAGGCCGCCAGAATCGGGGCCAGCCGGATCGTCCCGAAGGACAGGGGCACCGTCACACGCACCCGCCCCCGCGGCTTGCCCGTCGCGTCCCGCATCTCTGCATCGAGCGCCTCGTAATCCTCCAGAATGGACCGGATGCGCGCGTAATAGGCCTGCCCGGCCTCCGTCGGTTGCAGGGCGCGCGTCGTCCGGTGCAGAAGCCGCACCCCCAGATCGCTTTCGAGGCGGGCCAGCAGCTTGGAGGCCTGACCCGCACTCGTGCCCAGACGCCGGGCCGCCGCGGCAAGGCTGCCAGCCTCCATGATGGCGGCAAACATGCGGTCGCAGGACAGCCGATCCATCGTCCCTCCGGCCCTGAAAACCCGGCCGAAATGACATAGACCCTGTGGCAGGCGGGGGAAGCCCAGCGCGCCTTTCATCCACGGACACGGAACAATCAGCCTTCTGGCAGCCGATCATTTCCGGCCTTGCAGCATCCTGCCCCGCGGGACAGACCCCCGCCGATGCCGCCGATGCCGCCGATGCCGCCGATGCCGCCGATGCGGACCGCACAGGCCGGGCCGTCATCCGCTTCCCGGCCCCCGATCCGGGCGGCCAATGCCGACAGCCGCGCCCCAAGGGCAGGAACATCGGGAGCAGGGGCCGCCGCCCCCTGCGCCGTCAGACCCTGATCCCGAATCGCGCCCATCGCCATCCTCCGAAGTTCACGGAGGAAGGATCGCACCAAATGGTTAGGATTCCGTTAACGACGGAAGTCTGAGGGAAGAGGGATCCATTGGAGCGGGCGAAGGGATTCGAACCCTCGACCCCAACCTTGGCAAGGTTGTGCTCTACCCCTGAGCTACACCCGCCCGCTCCGTGAGCGGCTATCTAGCGGGACCGGCGGGGGGGGCGCAAGGGGGATCGCGCACCCTCCCGCCACGTCATCTCATTCGATCTCCACCAGAAGATCCTTGGCGTCGATCTGGGCCCCGGGCGCGACATGGACAGCCTTCACTGTCCCGTCGCGGTCGGCATGGATCCCCGTTTCCATCTTCATGGCCTCGATGGTCAGCAGCAGGTCGCCCGCCCGCACGGGCTTGCCCGGCTGGACGGCGATGGAGGCCACCACGCCCGGCATGGGCGCCCCGACATGGCCGGGATTGCCGGGTTCGGCCTTCGGGCGCCGGGGCGCGCTGCCCTGGACCTTGCGGTTGGGGACGCGGATCGTGCGAGGCTGACCGTTCAGCTCGAAGAACACGCGCACATCCCCGTCATCCCCCGTCTCGCCGACGGCCTGAAGACGGATTTCGAGCGTCTTGCCGGGATCGATCTCGACGCTGATCTCTTCGCCCGGCTCCATGCCGTAGAAGAAGGTCGGGGTGGGCAGGGTGCGGACCGGGCCATAGGTCCGGTGCCGTGCCGCGTAATCCGAGAACACCTTGGGATACATGAGATAGCCCATCAGGTCCTCGTCATCGAGAGGCTGACCGATCTCCTTCTGGGCCTTCTCTCGCGCGGCCTCGAGATCCACGGGGGGCAGATGCGCGCCGGGCCGGTCGGTGCGCGGCGTCTCGCCCTTGAGGACCTTGCGCACCAGACCTTCGGGCCAGCCGCCGGGGGGCTGACCGAGATTGCCGCGCAGCATGTCCACGACCGAATCGGGGAAGGCGACCTCGACCGAGGGATCCTCGACCTGCTCCCGCGTCAGCCCCTGGGCGACCATCATCAGGGCCATGTCCCCCACGACCTTGGACGAGGGCGTGACCTTCACGATGTCGCCGAACATCAGGTTGGCATCGGCATAGGCCTGGGCGACCTCGTGCCAGCGCTCCTCGAGCCCGAGGCTGCGGGCCTGGGCCTTGAGATTGGTGAACTGCCCGCCCGGCATCTCGTGCAGATAGACCTCGGAGGCGGGGGCCTGGAGGCCGGATTCGAAAGCGGCATACTGGACGCGCACCGCCTCCCAGTAGTTGCTGATGGTGCGGATCGCCCCGATGTCGAGGCCGGTCTCGCGTTCGGTGCCGCGCAGCGCCTCCACGATGCTGCCAAGGCAGGGCTGGGATGTCCCGCCCGAGAAGGCGTCCATCGCCGCATCCACGGCATCCACCCCCGTTTCGGCCGCGGCAAGGATCGTGGCCGCCGCCGCCCCCGAGGTGTCATGGGTGTGGAAATGGATCGGCAGCGACACCTCCTCGCGCAGGGCGCGGAAGAGCACACGGGCCGCCGGGGCCTTGAGCAGCCCCGCCATGTCCTTGAGCCCCAGGACATGGGCCCCCGCCGCTTCCAGCTCTCTCGCCATCTGCACGTAATAGGACAGGGAATACTTGGAGCGCGCCGGATCGAGGATGTCGCCGGTATAGCAGATGGCGGCCTCGCAGATCTTTCCGGTCTCGATCACGGCGTCCATGGCGACGCGCATGTTCTCGACCCAGTTGAGGCTGTCGAACACCCGGAAGACGTCCACCCCCGATTCGGCCGCCCGGTGGACGAAGGCGCGCACGACATTGTCCGGATAGTTCGTGTAGCCGACCGCGTTGGAGGCCCGCAGCAGCATCTGCGTCATGATGTTGGGCAGACGTTCGCGGATGTCGCGCAGGCGCTGCCAGGGGCATTCCTGAAGGAAGCGATAGGCCACGTCGAAGGTGGCGCCCCCCCAGCATTCGACCGAGAACAGGTCCGGCAGAAGCTGGGCATAGGCGGGCGCCGCGCGGATCATGTCGATCGAACGCATCCGCGTGGCCAGCAGCGACTGATGCGCATCGCGCATCGTCGTGTCGGTGAGCAGAAGGCGCGTCTGCGCCTTCATCCAGTCGGCGACGGCCTTCGGTCCCTTCTCCTCCAGAAGCTGGCGGGTGCCGGCCCGCCAGGTGCCGAGGCTCTCGACCGGGGGACGGGGCTTGCGGGCTTCGGCCGGGGGGCGGGTCGGCCCGCCGTTTCCGGGTGACCGTTGACCGTGACATCGGCAATGTAGGTCAGCAGGCGCGTCGCCCGGTCCTGACGGGGGGCGAAGCGGAACAGCTCGGGCGTCGTGTCGATGAACTTGGTCGTGTAGGCATTCGACAGGAAGGTGGGATGCCTAAGCAGGTTCACCACGAAGTCGATATTCGTGGACACGCCGCGGATCCGGAACTCGCGCAAGGCGCGGTCCATACGGGCGATGGCCATCTCGGGCGTGGGCGCGCGGGCCGTCACCTTCGTCAGCAGGGAATCATAGTAGCGCGTGACCACCGCGCCCGTATAGGCCGTCCCGCCATCGAGCCGGATTCCGGGGCCGGTCGCACTCCGGTACATCTGGATGCGGCCGTAATCGGGGATGAAGTTGTTCTGCGGATCCTCGGTCGTCACGCGGCACTGGAGCGCATGGCCGTCGAGCTTCACGTCCTCCTGCCGGGCGACGCCGGTCGCCTCCGCGAGGCTGCGGCCCTCCGCGATGAGGATCTGGGCGCGCACGATGTCGATGCCCGTCACCTCCTCTGTCACGGTGTGTTCGACCTGGATGCGGGGATTGACCTCGATGAAGTAGAAGGCCCCCGTATCCATGTCCTGGAGGAACTCGACGGTGCCGGCGCATTCATAGCCGACCGACCGGCAGAGCCGGACGGCCATGGCACAGACCTCCTCGCGCTGGGCCTGGGTCAGATAGGGGGCCGGCGCGCGCTCCACGACCTTCTGGTTGCGCCGCTGCACGGTGCAGTCGCGCTCCCACAGATGCCAGACGTTGCCCTGCCTGTCGCCGAGGATCTGCACCTCCACATGACGGGCGCGCTGGATCATCTTCTCCAGATAACCTTCGCCATTGCCGAAGGCGGCCTCGGCCTCGCGCCGGCCTTCGCGGATCTTGGCCTCCAGCTCCTCCTCCGAGAGGATCGGGCGCATGCCCCGTCCGCCCCCGCCCAGGACGCCTTGAGCATCAGCGGATAGCCGATCGCCGCGGCCTCGGCGCGGATCGCGTCCATGTCATCGCCCAGAACCCCGGTTGCGGGGATCACGGGCACCCCGGCCTCGATGGCGGCCCGGCGGGCCGAGGCCTTGTCCCCCAGCACGCGCATCGTCGCCGCGGTGGGGCCGATGAAGGCAATCCCCGCTGCCACGCAGGCATCGACCAGATCGGGATTCTCGGACAGCAGGCCATAGCCGGGATGAATCGCATCGGCCCCCGACATCCGGGCGACGCGGATGATCTCGGGGATCGAGAGATAGGCCGCAACGGGGCCCAGCCCCTCGCCGATGCGATAGGCTTCGTCGGCCTTGAACCGGTGCAGGCCGAGCTTGTCCTCCTCGGCATAGACGGCGACCGTGCGCTTGCCCATCTCGTTGGCCGCGCGCATGACGCGGATCGCGATCTCGCCCCGGTTGGCGATGAGGATCTTGCGGAATTCGGGCATCGGCGGCTCCCCCTGTGGCGCGCGCACTCTAGGATCGCCGCGTTGCAGCGCAAGAGCCGCGAAGCACGGAATGATGCGTCATGGCCGTCATGCGGCCGTCCTGTCGTCGGAAGGCGGGTCCAGCAGCAGCCCGATGCGCTCGGCGGCCTGCTCGGCAGCATCGCGGAAGGGTTCGAGCATCAGCGTCGCGCCTTCGTGCAGGAAGGTGCGCGCGGCCTCCTCGCTGTCGGCTGACAGGACGACCTGACCGCCGAAGGCCGCGCTGCGCAGGCCGTGCAGCAGCGCCATCTGGGGATCGGCGGCGGTCAGGTCGCCGGTGCTGCGAGGGACGGCCGAGACCACGACGCGCGCCCCTGCCAGGGGCAGATGGGCAGGAAAGTCCGGATCGGTGATGTCGCCGAACATCCCGGCATGCCCCTTTGCCCGCCAGGACCGGAGCGCCTCGGGGTCGAAATCCACGCCGAGCACCGAATGCCCCCGCGCGGCCAGGCGCTCGCCGATAGCGGAGCCGTAGCGGCCGAGCCCGAACAGGATCACGTCGAATTCGCGCGTCCGGGGCGCGTGTTCCTCGGCCTCCTCGCGGAAGGGGCGGCGGCGCTCGAAGGGCCGCAAAAGTGGCGCAAGACGGTCGTAGAGGGGATGTGACCAGGTGATCATGTAGACAGAGAGCGCGATGGTCACGAGGCCCACGAGCGTGACAAGACCCATCGCCTCCTCGCGCACATGGCCGAGCGCAACCCCCATCGCCATGAAGATGAGCGAGAATTCGGAGATCTGGGCGACCGTGAGCCCGGCGAGGAAACCGGTCCGGCGACGGTAGCCCATGAACCCCATGATCGCCATGACGATCAGCGGGTTGCCGACGAGGACGAACACCGACAGCACGAGCGCCGGCCCCAGCTGTGCGCCAAGATTCGAGAGGTCGATCCGCATGCCCAGCGCGATGAAGAAGAACAGCAGCAGGAAATCCCGCAGCGAGGACAGCCGCGAACCGATGGCGTCGCGGAATGGCGTCGAGGCGAGCGAGACCCCGGCGAGCAGCCCGCCGAGTTCCTTGCCGAAGCCGATCCATTCGCCCGCCGCCGCCAGTCCCGCCGCCCAGCCCACGGCCGCGACGACCATCAGTTCGGGCGAGCGGGCGAGTGCGGTGAGGATCGGACTTGCGGCCCGTTGCGCGAACAGGACCACCGCCGCGACCATCGCAAAACCGCCGAGCAGGACGCGCGCGATGTCGGCCGGGCTGCCCGCCTCGCCCTCTCCCGCGCTGATGCCGAGCGCAGAGAGCACGACCATCGCGAGAACCACGACGATGTCCTGCACGATGAGAAAGCCCAGCGCGATCCTGCCGTGCAGCGCCGTGATCTCGCGCTTGTCCGACAGCAGCTTCACGATGATGATGGTGGACGAGAAGGTGAGCGCGACAGCGACATAGAGGGATGTCACCGCGTCCAGACCGAGTGCGAGGCAGAGCAGGAAGCCGATCCCGGCGGTGAAGCCGACCTGCCCGAGCCCGGTGGCAAGCGACACGGCGCCGAGGCTTCGCACGAGGCCGAGGTCGAGCTTGAGCCCCACGAGGAACAGCAGCACCGCGATGGAGATCTGGCTCAGCACCTCGATAGGGGCAGTCGATTGCGCGATGCCGAACATGTCGGGGCCGGCGAGGATGCCCACGGCGATGAAGCCCACGACAAGGGGCTGGCGCATGAGAAGCCCCGCAAGGCCCACCACCGCGGCGAGCAGGATCAGCACGGCCATCTCGCGGAAGACGTGGTCGGCGGCGGCCTCCATCGGTGCTTTCCCTCCTTGACCCCCGATCAGGAGTGACCGGAGGGGCGGCATCTGTCCATCGGGATGGCGGGGGACGCATGGACGCAGGGATCGGAACAGAGCGCGAACAGGAGCTTTCCTTGCCCGGGGGGTGCGGCTATCCTGACAGGCATGACCGCGAATGCCGACATGCCCCTTTCCCTGCGCGCCATGGCCGCCGCCGCGCCCCGTGCGCCCTGGCTCGACGATCTCAACCCCGCCCAGCGCGCAGCGGTGGAGACGCTCGACGGCCCGCTGCTGATGCTCGCCGGGGCGGGAACCGGCAAGACCAAGGCGCTGACGGCCCGCATCGCCCATCTGATCACCACGGGGCGGGCCCGCCCGAACGAGATCCTGGCCGTCACCTTCACCAACAAGGCCGCGCGCGAGATGAAGGAGCGCCTGGCGCGCATGCTCGGGCAGGCGGTGGAGGGGATGCCCTGGGTCGGCACCTTCCATTCGGTCGGCGTGAAGCTGTTGCGCCGTCATGCCGAGCTGGCAGGCCTGCGGTCCAACTTCACGATTCTCGACACGGATGATCAGCTCCGTCTGCTCAGACAGGTCATCGTCGCGGCCGGCATCGACGAGAAGCGCTGGCCGGCGCGGCAGCTTGCCCATGTCATCGACGGCTGGAAGAACCGCGCCTGGAGCCCCGAGAGCGTCCCGACCGCCGAGCAGGGGGTCTTCGACGGGAAGGCCGGCGCACTCTATGCCGCCTACCAGCAGCGCCTGCGCGACCTCAATGCCTGCGACTTCGGCGATCTGCTGCTGCACATGATCCGCATCTTCCGCGAACATGACGATGTGCTGGAGCAGTATCGGCGCCGCTTCCGCTACATCCTCGTGGACGAATATCAGGATACCAACATCGCCCAGTATGTCTGGCTCCGGCTGCTGGCCGACGGGCACCGCAACATCTGCTGCGTGGGCGACGACGATCAGTCGATCTATGGCTGGCGGGGTGCCGAAGTGGGCAACATCCTGCGATTCGAGCAGGACTTTCCCGGCGCCGCGGTGATCCGGCTCGAGCAGAACTACCGTTCCACCCCGCATATCCTTGCCGCCGCCTCCGCCCTCATTGCGGGCAACCGGGCGCGGCTGGGCAAGAGGCTGTGGACCACGCTGGACGAGGGCGAGAAGGTCCGCCTGATCGGCCACTGGGACGCCGAGGAGGAAGCGCGCTGGATCGGCGAGGAGATCGAGGCCATGCAGCGCGGCACGCGGGGGATGGATCCCATCGGCCTCGACGGCATCGCGATCCTCGTGCGGGCCTCTCACCAGATGCGGGCCTTCGAGGACCGCTTCCTGACCATCGGCCTGCCCTACCGCGTGATCGGCGGCCCGCGCTTCTACGAACGGCAGGAGATCCGCGACGCGCTGGCCTATTTCCGTCTGGCCGTCAGCCCGGACGACGATCTCGCCTTCGAGCGGATCGTGAATACGCCCAAGCGGGGCCTGGGCGACAAGGCCGTCCAGACCATCCAGACCGTGGCACGGACCCATCGCGTGTCGCTGCTCGAGGGCGCGCGGATCGCGGTCGAATCGCGGCTGCTGTCCGGCCGGGGGGCGGCCGAGCTGCGGGTGTTCGTGGACGCCATGGCCCGCTGGCATCGCCAGATCCTCGAGGAACCCGACACCCATGTAGAGCTGGCGCAGGCGATCCTCGACGAATCGGGCTATACCGGCATGTGGCAGGCCGAGAAGTCGCCCGATGCGGGCGGGCGGCTCGAGAACCTCAAGGAGCTGGTCAAGGCCCTTGAGGAGTTCGACAGCCTGCAGGGATTTCTCGAACATGTCGCGCTGGTCATGGAGAACGACAGCGAGGACGGGGCCGAGAAGGTCACGATCATGACGCTGCATGCCGCGAAGGGGCTGGAATTCCCGGCGGTGTTCCTTCCCGGCTGGGAAGAGGGGCTGTTCCCGTCGCAGCGGTCGCTCGATGAAGGGGGGCTGAAGGGCCTCGAGGAAGAGCGGCGCCTGGCCTATGTCGGGCTGACGCGCGCCGAACGGGTGGCGATCGTCAGTTTTGCCGGCAACCGGCGAGTGCATGGACAGTGGCAGGCCCAGCTTCCCTCCCGCTTCGTGGACGAGCTGCCGCCCGAACATGTCGAGGTGCTGACGCCGCCGGGCCTTCAGGGCGGGGGCTATGGTGCGGCAGGGACGGGATTGGGCGCTCTGCCCCTTTCCGGCGGACAGAGCGGATCGGCCCTGCATGACCGGGCGGCCCGGGCGGATGTCTATGCCAGCCCCGGCTGGCGCCGGATGCAGGCGCGGGCAGCCCTCCAGCCCATGGGGCGGAGGCGTGATCCGCAGGAGGTGCGGGGCCTGACCATCGACGGCACGGCGATGCCCGTCCATGCCGTCGGCGACCGGGTGTTCCACCAGAAGTTCGGCTACGGTCGCGTCACCCGCGTGGATGGCGACAAGCTCGACATCGCCTTCGAGAAGGCGGGGAGAAGAAGGTCGTGGCACGATTCGTCACGGCCGCGGCGCAGGCCGCGGGGGACGATGTGCCGTTCTGAGCGGGCGATGGGCATGGGACCTCCTTTCCTTGGCGGTCACCATGCCGGCGCAGGGTTGACGGGCGGTTAACGCAACGCGCGTTGCGTGAGGGGATCGAATCGGCGTGATATCAGGGCATTGGCTGGTTAACGGGCGTTAACCTCCGGTCCCGTCAGGGAGGCGACGCCCGAAGATAGGGCGCCACCACGGGCCAGAGCGACAGGACCAGCAGTGCCGCCATCGTCCAGTTGAAGGCCCGTAGGCGCGAGGGCGTGTCGAGCCAGCGGCGCAGTTCCGTCCCCAGGGCGGCCCAGGCCGAAATCGAGGGCAGGTTGGTCAGCGCAAACACGCCCGCCACGGCGATGACGCCGAGAGTCGAATCGCCCGCATAGAGGGTGATGGCAAAGATCGCCATGTACCAGGCCTTGGGATTGACCCATTGGAAGGCGGCAGCCTCCCAGAAGGTGAGGGGGCGGCCGCGGGCCGTGCCGTCCTTCGGCACGGCAATGGCGATGCGCCAGGCGAGCCAGAGGAGGTAGACGACCGAGACGACGGTCAGCGCATCGTGGAGAACGGGGAGCGCATGAAACAGGCCCATCAGGAACAGGCCCACGGCCAGCACCATGAAGGAATGCCCCGCCGCCACGCCGAACATGTGCGGCAGCGTCCGGCGGAAGCCGAAATTCGCCCCTGATGCCAGCAGCATCAGGTTGTTCGGCCCCGGCGTGATCGAGGAGACGAAGGAAAAGGCCAGCAGGGCGGGAAACAGGGCGGGATCCATGGCCGCGCAGGATAAGGGGCGGGTCCTGGCATGGAATTGCGAAGTTGCGCAGAACAGCGGTATGGACGCAATCCATGGCCGCCATTGACCAGATCGACGAACGAATCCTGCGTGTGCTTGCAACAGATGGGCGGATCACGAATCTCGCCCTCAGCCAGCGCGTGGGTCTGTCGGCCTCGGCCACGCTGCGGCGGGTCGAGGCGCTCGAACGGCCGTGGGGTGATCCGGGGCTATCGCGCCGTGCTGGACCGCGCCGCGATGGGGCGCGGCACGGTGGTCTATGTGACGGTCGCCCTGTCGGATCATTCCAAGGCCGCCCAGCGCGCCTTCGAGGCGGTCATGGCCCGCAGCCCCGAAGTGGTCGAATGCCACGTCACCGCCGGCACCTTCGACTATCTGCTGCGGGTCGAGACGGCCGACCTGGCCGCCTACAAGGTCTTTCACGACGACGTGCTGGGCACGGTGCCCACGGTGCGGTCGATCACCAGCATCATCGTGATGGAGAGTCCGAAGGACGGCCGCGCATGAGGGCGCGATCCAGCGCATGGAAAGCCAGCCCGGCAAGGAGGCCCCAGAAGGCGGCGCCGATGCCGAAGGCCGCCACGCCCGAGGCCGTCACGGCCAGCGTGGCCACGGCGGCCAGGCGGGTCGCTGCGGGGCCGGTCGCCGCCGTCATCGCCCCGGTGAGCGGACCCAGCAGCGCCAGCCCGACAATGCCCGACACCAGTGCAGGGGGCAGACCTGTCAGCACCGCGACGACAAGGGGCGAGGCCAGTCCCAGCCCCGCCCAGATCGCTCCATAGGCCAGGCCGACGCGCCAGCGCCGGGCCGGGTCTGGATGGGCATCGGGGCCCAGGCAGATGGCCGCCGTGATGGCCGCCATGCTGATCGGATGGGCGCCGAACAGTGCCGAGAGGGACGAGAGCAGGCCCGTCGTCGTCAGGGCCGTGCCGACCGGGGGTTCATAGCCCGCGGCACGCATCGTCGCAAAGCCGGGCAGGTTCTGCGAGGCCATCGTCACGAGCGCGAGGGGCACGGCAAGGCCGATGGCGGTGCCGGCATCGAAGACCGGCTCGATCAGGACAAGGCCGGGCAGACCGACGGCGCCCGGTGCGGTCGCGGCCCCTGTCAGGGCTGCCAGCAGGAGGCCGAGCAGCAGCGCCGCCAGCACCGCCCAGGCGGGATGCCGCTGCCGCACAAGGACAAAGAGCAGGACCATCGGCAGCACAAGGGCCGGTGATTCGAGTGCCGATGGGGCAAGGCGCAGCACGAAGGGCAGCAGGACCCCTGCCAGCATGCCGGCCGCAATGGCGTCCGGGATGGCCGCGACGAGCCGCCCGAGCGGGCGGATCAGTCCCGCGGCGGCGATCAGCAGGCCGGCGAGGATGAAGGCGCCAACGGCCTGTTCCATGGTCAGCCCCTCGGTCGCAGCGACAAGAGCTGCCCCCGGCGTGGACCAGGCCAGCACCATCGGCATTCGCGACCACCAGGACAGCAGCGCCGTGCCGATGGCCTTGGCGAGCGAGACGGCCAGGATCCAGGAGGCGGCCTGTTCGGGCGAGGCCCCCACGGCCGCAGCGGCCGCCAGGACCAGCGCGACGGTCGAGCCGAAGCCGACCAGCGCCGCCACCAGTGCCGTCGAGATCAGCGAAGCCCGCATTCGTCCTGCCCCGTCATGGCTGCGAGATGACGCGACCATCACGGCGAAGCGGACGGAAGTGAAGAGGGGGAAGGTGGGATCCGAAAGATCGGATCCGAAAGAAAAGCGGCGGCACCGCCCCGGGAGGAGGAGGGGCGGGCCGCCGTCTCGCATGGCTGCCGTCCCGGGAGGAGGTGGGACGAGCCGTTCGAGAAGCGGGCGGCAGGCCGGGAGGAGGTGGCCCGCCGCCGTTCCGCCAGGCCCCCGGAAATGGGAGGAGAAGGGAGCCTGCGAAATCCGGGCGGCGGAGCCGGGAGGAGGTGGCTCCGCCGCGAGCCGCCCCGCACCCGGGAGGAGGAGGGCACGCGGGCGGATGAAAGATCGGAGCGGCGGGACAGGGAGGAGGTCGGTCCCGCCGCCAGCCGGCGATCCGCTCCGGGAGGAGGAGGAGCGGGCCGCCGTTCAGACCGGGATCCCCGGGAGGAGGAGGGGATCCGGGCCCGGAAACCGGGAAGAGGCCTGCTCAGCGGGCGCCGTAGGCCGCCTCGGCCGCCACATCGGCAATCTGCGAGCGATGGAGGCCGAGATCCGCCAGATCGCGGTCGGACAGGGCCGACAGCTCGTTCAGCGTCTGACGGTAGAGGCGATGGCGGGCCACCCGTTCGGACAGGCCCTGCCACATCGCGGCGAGGCGCGCGCCGAAGGTGCCGGCGGCGATGCTGCGGGAGGTTTGGGTCACGAAGGCCATGTGCGTCTCTTTCGGGTTGGTGTTGTCCGTTTTCTTGACTGCTCTCCCCGATCAGTTCTGTCGGGGGACGCGCTGTCTGCGCTGTCGGGGCAACAGATGGGCCAAATGCTGCAACTGCACAATCCCGCCCGGCCGCAAGGCCGCCATGCGCCCCGCGCATAAGCTGTCTGTCGGTTTTTCAGGCGGTTAGCTTTCCGCTGGGGCATCCCGAGAAGCCCCCCCCTGCGGTGGGCTTGCGCTTTGCCTGCAAGGCGATGAGGGTTGCCTGAACCTTGGGCGGCGGGCGGATGCGCAGACGCATTTCCGTCAAGGCCGACCGATGAGAATGACGCATCCATGCGACAGGAGGATGACAGATGGCCCCGACGAAGGAGCAGGTGATGGCGGCGCTTGCGCAGCTCGCGCTGCCCGGAGGGGGCTCGCTGGCCGAATCCGGCATGGTGCAGGCGCTGGCGGTCGCCGGGGGGCGGTGCGCTTCGTGATCGAGGCGCCTTCGCCCGAGGCGGCCCGGCGGCTCGAACCGGTGCGGGCCGAGGCCGAGGCCCGGATCCGGGCCCTCGAGGGGGTGCAGTCCGTGTCCGTCGTGCTGACGGCGCACGGACCGGCCGCGCCCGCCCGGCCGCCGCAGGGGCAGGGGACGCCGCAGGGGCAGGGGGCGCCGGCGCTGACCGTCGGGCGGCATCCGACGCCGCAGGCCGGTCCGCAGGCGGTGCCCGGCATCGACCGCATCCTGGCGATCGCCTCGGGCAAGGGGGGCGTGGGCAAGAGCACCGTTGCGGCCAATCTGGCCGTTGCCCTCGCGCGTGAGGGGCGGCGGGTCGGGCTTCTGGATGCCGATATCCACGGACCCTCGCAGCCGCGCATGATGGGCGTGGCGCGCCGTGCCTCGAGCCCCGACGGGCAGACCATCGAGCCGGTGCAGGCCCATGGCGTCACGATGATGTCGATCGGCCTGATGGTCGATCCGGGCAAGGCCGTCGTCTGGCGCGGGCCGATGCTGATGGGCGCGCTCCAGCAGCTTCTGACACAGGTGGCCTGGGGGCGGCTCGATGTCCTCCTCGTCGATCTGCCGCCGGGGACAGGGGATGTGCAGCTCTCGCTCTGCCAGAGGACGCGGCTGACGGGGGCGATCATCGTCAGCACCCCGCAGGATGTAGCCCTGATCGATGCCCGCAAGGCGCTCGACATGTTCCGCCTGCTGGGCACGCCGGTCCTTGGCATCATCGAGAACATGAGCGGCTTTGTCTGCCCCCATTGCGGCCAGGAGAGCCACATCTTCGGCCAGGGCGGGGCCGAGGCGGAGGCTCTGCGCGAAGGCCTGCCCTTCCTCGGGCGGATTCCGATCGACCTGGCCACCCGCCTGGCGGGGGATGAGGGCCTGCCGGTGGCGGCAGGGGACAGCCCGGCTGCGGCGATCTGGCGGGCCCTGGCGCAGCGGCTGGTGGCCGGCGGGATGGCCTGAGGCGCAGTCCGGGAAAATCTGGAACCTGACGGGGCGGCCGGGGCGGCCGCGGGCAGGCCGGGGAGGGTGCGGCCGGACCGAGCCGGGTATATCCGCGATTCGTTCTCATGCAGTTGGCGAGAAGACGCCAGCAGGAGATTGCAAATCCTTGATATTTCCCGCCGCCCCCCTTTCCCCAAGGGCAAGGGATGGCGCGAATCATGCCGCCCGTCCCCTGATTCGTCCTCCTGGCGGTTTCTGGCACCGCCAGAGGTTGTGCTGCAATGCGGCGACAGGCAAACCCCAAGAAAATCGTGATATCCACTGTCTTGCCCACAGGCATGTTCGCTCTTGCGCTGTGGCTTTCGCGCACAAGGCGCCCGCGACTCCAACATTCCCCTTGAGTGCCATGATTTCCCATGTCATCCCTTTGGTGTCGGAAGCGAGCGGATGGATACAGAAGGGGAGTCGGAACACCCCCGCAACGAGGCAATCATACAGGCAAACCTTTCCGGTCGTTTCCGGCAGGTGAACCGAGCAGGACAATGAAGCGACAGAATCCGGCGCGCGAGCGAGCAGCATCCCCCCAGGTGCGCGCGCAGTCGGACTTCCCGAAAGGGGCGGCGCGGCGGGTCAGGTGTGGCAGCCCTTGACCCGCCGCGTTCGGTTTGACGCAGGCAGCACGGATCGGGGGCAGGGGAAGGAGCGGTCGAGCGGTGCCAACGGCCAGCTTCACAGGCGAATACCCGCAGCGGATCGACGGCAAGGGCCGCATGTCGATCCCTTCGGATTTCCGCCGTGTGCTGGAGGCCAATGACCCGGCCTGGACCGAGGGCCTCAATCCTTCTCTCTATCTTCTCTATGGCGAGCATCTGAAGGACCGGCTGGAGGCCTACACCGTTGCCGCCTTTGACGAGATCGCCCGCCGGATCATGGCGATCCGTCCCGCCACGCCCGAAGAGGCGCTGCGCAAGACGATGTCCCAGCGTCTGATCCTCGGCCAGTCGGTCCGGCTCGAGGTGGATCGCGATGGGCGTGTGGTCCTGCCGGCCCGCCAGCGCCAGAAGCTCGGTCTGACCGAGGGGAGGTTGTCTTCTCCGGCGCGGGGGACCATTTCGAGATCTGGGCCGCCGCCACCTATGAGGAGAAGGTCGCCGCCGAGACGCGCGCATTCCTCGAGGCGCAGGGCGAGGGCTTCGATCCCATGACCCTGGTCTGGGGGGCACCATGACGGAGGCGGCCTTGCGACCTCCGCATGTTCCCGTGCTGCTCGGCCCGCTGCTGTCTGTCTGTGCCCCGGTGAGCGGTGTCTGGCTGGACGGGACCTTCGGCGCGGGGGGCTATGCGCGCGCCCTGGCCGGGGCGGGCGCGGCGCGCGTCATCGGCATCGATCGCGATCCGGCCGCGCTATGCCTGGCAGAGCCCTGGCTGCCGGACTGGCAGGGGCGGATCCTGCTGCGCGAGGGCACCTTCGGAGAGCTGGACCGCATTGCCGCCGAGGAAGGGGCGGTGCCTCTCGATGGCGTCGTGCTCGATCTGGGGGTGTCCTCGATGCAGCTCGACGAGGCGGAGCGGGGATTCTCCTTCGGCAAGGAGGCGCGGCTCGACATGCGGATGAGCCAGTCCGGCACAAGCGCCCATGACCTTGTCAATCAGGCAGCGGAGGAGCATCTGGCCGACATCCTCTTCCTCTACGGAGAGGAGCGCGCGGCGCGGCGCATCGCCCGGGCCATCGTGCAGGCCCGGCCCGTGGAGACCACGACCGAACTGGCGGCCATCGTCGCAGCCTGCCTGCCGCGCCCCGGTCCGGGCCAGTCCCATCCCGCCACGCGGACCTTCCAGGCGCTGCGCATCGCGGTGAATGACGAATATGGGGAACTGGCGCGGGGGCTTGCCGCCGCCGAACGGGTGCTGCGGCCGGGGGGGCTTCTGGCGGTGGTCACCTTCCATTCGGTCGAGGACCGGATGGTGAAGCGATTCCTGGCGCCCCCCGCCGGTCCCAGCCGCCATGCCCCGCAGGCCGACGGCGGGGCGCCGGCCTGGGACCCCGTGACGCGCAAGGCGATCGAGCCGGATGCCGCGGAACTGGCCGCCAATCCCCGTGCGCGCTCGGCCCGGTTGCGCGTCGGACGGCGGACCGGGGCGCCCGCACGGCGGCTGGATCCGGTCGTGCTCGGCATGCCCGTTCTGAAGGGCCGGGCCGGGCGATGAAAGGGGCGGGACGATGAAGGGAGTGATCTACGCGCTTCTGTCGATAGCCGTCATCAGCCTCGGCTTCTGGGCCTATCGCGAGAACTACGCGACCCAGGAATCGCTGCGCGAGGTGCGCGCCCTGCGGGCCCAGATCGCGCAGGCCCAGGCGCGTCTCGACCGGCTGAATGCGGAATGGGCCTATCTCAACCGTCCGGATCGGCTGCGCGAACTGGTGGAGATCAATTTCGCCCGCCTGGAGCTGCTGCCGATGCGGCCCGAGGCCTTTGCCTCGGTCGATCAGGTGCCGCCCCCGCCGACCCTTCTTCTGGGGCCGATCACCTCGTCCTGGATCGTGTCCTCCGATGGGGCGGCCGCCCGTGCCGGTCAGGAGGAGCCGCTGTGATCCCGGACCGGCCCGCGCCCCTTCCCGATCCGGTCCCGCGGATCTCTCCGAACACGCGGCTGCGGCCCCTGCTGCTGGCGGGCCGGGCCTGGGCATCGGCGGCGGCAGCCGGCCTCTGGCGCGCCTCGCGGCGGCAGGCGCGTCGGCTCGATGCGATCGACCGGGCCCGGCTGCGTGCCGAGGCGCGCCTCATGGTGCTGGCCGCGGGTTTCTTTGTCGCCTTCCTCGCCATCGCCGGGCGCATGGCGGTGCTCGCCTCCTCCGAGCCGGAGATGCGCAGCGCGGCGACCACCATCTCGGAGCCGATCCTCGGCACGCGGGCCGACATCACCGACCGTGCGGGACGGGTGCTGGCCACCAACCTGGCCACCCACTCGCTCTATGCCCATCCGCAGGACATGATCGACCCCGAACGCGCCGCCACCGAACTGGCCGCGATCTTCCCCGATCTGGACCGCGATCGGCTGCTGCGGGACTTCACGGGCGATCGGCGCTTCGTCTGGGTCCGGCGGCAGATCAGCCCCGAACAGGCCCAGCGCGTCCATGACATCGGCGAGCCCGGCCTGCTCTTCGGCCCGCGCGAGATGCGGCTCTATCCCAACGGGGCGATCGCGGCCCATATCCTGGGAGGCGCGTCCTACGGACGCGAAGGGGTCCATTCCGCCGAAGTGATCGGCGTGGCGGGGGTCGAGCGCTTCTTCGATGCCCGCCTGCGCGACCCGGAGCAGCAGGACGAGCCCCTGCGCCTGTCCATCGATCTCACCGTGCAGGCGGCGATGGAGGAGGTGCTCGAAGGCGGGATGACGCTGATGAACGCCAAGGGCGCCGCGGGCATCATCATGGATGTCCATACGGGCGAGATCCTGGCCATGGCGTCGCTGCCGGACTTCGACCCCAATGCGCGTCCGCGCCCCGCCACCTCGGGGGATCCCGGCGACAGCCCGCTGTTCAACCGGGCGATCCAGGGGGTCTACGAGCTGGGATCGGTCTTCAAGATCTTTGCCGTCGCGCAGGCGCTGGAACTGGGCCTGGTCACGCCCGACACGATGATCGACACCCGGGGGCCGATGACCTGGGGACGGTTCCGGATCAACGATTTCCACAACTATGGCCCGGAGCTGTCCACGACCGACGTGATCGTCAAGTCCTCCAACATCGGCACGGCGCATATCGCCCTCATGATCGGCGCACAGCGACAGCGGGCCTTCCTCGATTCGCTCGGGCTTCTGCGGCCGACCAGCATCGAGATGGCCGAAGCGCCGACCGGCACCCCGCTTCTGCCGCGCCAGTGGAGCGAGATCAGCCTGCTCACCATCTCCTACGGGCACGGACTGTCCACCTCGCCCCTGCATCTGGCGGCCGCCTATGCCACGATCGTCAACGGCGGCACGCGCGTCGTGCCGACCCTGCTGCGGCAGGACCATCCCCGCACCGGCGAGAGGGTGCTGAGCGAGCAGGTCTCGCGTCAGGCGACCGAGATGCTGCGTCAGGTGGTGGTGCGGGGCACGGCGACCTTCGCCGACATCCCCGGCTATGAGGTAGGCGGCAAGACCGGCACCGCCGACAAGCCGCGCCCCGAAGGGGGCTATTACGATGACAAGGTGATCGCGACCTTTGCCGGCGTCTTTCCCGCCAGCGATCCCCGCTATGTCGTCGTGGTGAGCCTGGACGAACCGGTGGAGACATCCGGCCCCGAACCGCGCCGCACGGCAGGCTGGACCGCGGCCCCGGTGGCAGGCGAGCTGATCCGGCGGGCGGCGCCGCTCCTCGGCCTGCGGCCCGAGGTTGCGGTGGCGACTCCGGACGGTGTAACGCTCGCCGCGAACTGAGGCGGGGGGTCTGATGGCCGGAACACTGACGCTGGCCGGGCTCGGCCTGACGGCAGCGGGCGGGCAGGATGTCCGCGTGGCGGGGCTGGCGATGGACAGCCGGCAGGTGCAGCCCGGATTTCTCTTCGCCGCACTGCCCGGCACGGGGGGACATGGCGCCGCCCATGCCGCCGAAGCCCGCCGGCGCGGCGCGGTCGCCGTGCTGACCGATGCCGAAGGGATGCGGATTGCCGGACCGGAGCTGGAAGGGCTGCCGGTGATCCTGGCCGAGGATGCGCGGGCGGCCTTCGCGCGGGCCTGCGCGCTGTGGTTCGGTCCCTCGCCCGAAACGGTGGTGGCCGTCACGGGCACAAACGGCAAGACCAGCGTGGCCAGCTTCTGCCGCCAGATCTGGACTGTCCTGGGGCTGAAGGCGATCAGTGTCGGCACGGTCGGCATCGAGGGCGCCTTCGAGGCCACGCTGCGGCATACCACGCCCGATCCGGTCACGCTCCACCGCCTGCTGGCCGAGGCCCGCAGGGCCGGCGTCACCCATGCGGCGATGGAGGCCTCCTCCCATGGGCTCGATCAGCGGCGGCTCGACGGGATCATCCCGGCGGCCGCAGGCTTCACGAACCTGTCGCAGGATCACCTCGATTATCACCGCGACATGGAGAGCTATTTCGAGGCCAAGCTGCGCCTGTTCAACGCGCTGCTGCCACCGGAATCGGTGGCGGTGGTCAATCTCGACGATGCCTGGGGTCCGCGGGTGGCGGCGATCGTGCAGGCCCGCGGGCAGGAGCTGATCGGCGTGGGCAGTGGCGAGAGCGCCCGGCTGCAGTTGCTGGACCGCCGCTTCGACGCCACGGGACAGGAGCTGCGCTTTGCCTGGCAGGGGACGGTGCGGCAGATCCGGCTGGATCTGATCGGCGGGTTCCAGGCGGCCAATGCGCTCGTGGCGGCAGGGCTCTGCATCGGCGCGGGCGAAGAGCCGGGTGCCGTCTTCGCGGCGCTGGGGCGGCTGTCCACCGTGCGCGGCCGGATGCAGCTTGTGGCGCGGCGCGGCAACGGGGCATCGGTCTTCGTTGATTATGCCCATACCCCGGGATGCGGTGGAGACGGCCCTGCGCGCCCTGCGCCCCCATGTGATGGGGCGGATCGTCGCCATCATCGGGGCGGGGGGCGACCGCGACCGGGGCAAACGCCCCCTGATGGGCGCCGCGGCTGCGCGCCATGCCGATCAGGTGATCGTCACCGACGACAACCCCCGCAGCGAAGATCCCGCCGCGATCCGGGCCGCCGTCCTGGCCGGCGTGCGCGCGGCGGGCGGCGATGCCACCGAGATCGGCGATCGGGCCGAGGCGATCCTGCGCGGGGTGGATGCGCTCGGCCCCGGCGATGCGCTGCTGATCTGCGGCAAGGGGCATGAGACGGGGCAGATCGTGGGCAGCACTGTCTATCCCTTCGATGATGCGGAGCAGGCGAGCATCTCGGTCGCGGTGCTGGAGGGGCGGGCATGACCCTGTGGACGGCGGAAGAAGCGGCAACGGCCACCGGTGGACGGACGACGCGGGACTGGGCAGCGAAGGGTGTGTCGATCGACAGCCGGACGCTCGAGCCGGGCGATCTGTTCGTGGCCCTGACGGCGGCACGCGACGGGCACGACTTCGTCGCCCAGGCGCTGGAGAAGGGGGCGGCGGCGGCGATGGTCTCGCGCCTGCCGGAAGGGGTGGCGCCGGATGCGCCTCTGCTCATCGTCCCGGATGTGCAGGCCGCGCTCGAGGCGCTGGGACGGGCAGGGCGGGCGCGGACGCGCGCCCGGGTCTGTGCCATCACCGGATCGGCGGGCAAGACCTCGACCAAGGAGATGCTGCGCGCGGCGCTTTCGGGGCAGGGGCGCGTCCATGCCTCGGCGGCGAGCTACAACAACCACTGGGGCGTGCCCCTCACGCTCGCCCGCATGCCGCGCGAGACGGATTACGCCGTCATCGAGATCGGCATGAACCATCCCGGCGAGATCGCCCCCCTGGCCCGGCAGGCGCGGCCCCATGTCGTTCTGATCACCACCATCGGCCCTGCGCATCTGGAGGCCTTCGGCACGCTGGAGGGAATTGCCGTCGAGAAGGCCTCGATCTGCGAGGGGCTGGAGCCGGGGGGCGTCGCGGTGCTCAACGGGGATGTGCCCCAGGCCGGGATCCTGCAGGACGCCGCCCGGCGGGTCGGGGCGCGGATCATCACCTTCGGGGAAGGGGCAGGTCTGCATCACCGGCTGATCGAGGCGCGGCTGTGCGAGGGCGTGACCGTCGCCCGGGCACGGGCCTGGCGCGTGCCTGTCCATCTCAAGGTCGCCGCCGCGGGGCGGCATTTCGCGCTGAATGCCCTCGGTGCGCTGGCGGCGGCGGTGGCGCTGGGGGCAGACCGGGGAATGTCGCTCAACGGGCTGGCGTCCTGGATGCCGCCGGCCGGCCGCGGCGGGCGCGAGATCCTTGCCTGGGGCAGGGGCGATCATGCTGATCGACGATGCCTTCAACGCCAATCCGGCCTCGATGGCGGCAGGGCTTGCGGTGCTGGCGACGATGACCCCGCAGGACGGCACCGGCCGCATCCGCCGGGGCCGCCGCATCGCCGTGCTGGGGGACATGCTCGAACTGGGCGAAGCCGAGGCCGCGCTGCACGCCGCCCTGGCCGAACTGCCGGCGATGGCAGCGGTCGATGTCGTTCACTGTCTCGGCCCCCGGATGCACGCCCTGTGGGAGGCCCTTCCCGAAGAACGCCGCGGCCGCTGGGCCGAGACGCCCGATGCCCTGATCGCCGACATGCCCCGGCTGCTCGATGCCGGCGACATCGTGCTGGTCAAGGGATCCAAGGGAAGCCGCGCCTCGCTGATCGTTGACGCGATCCGCCGGATCGGGCAACGGGGCGCGTCCTCGGAAGGAACCTGACGCGATGCTCTACTGGCTCACCCTGCTGTCGGACGACGGGGGTTTCTTCAACCTGCTCCGCTACATCACCTTCCGCGCAGGGGGGGCGTTCCTGACCGCGCTTGTCTTCGGCTTCGCCTTCGGGCCGACGCTGATCGGCTGGCTGCGGGTCAAGCAGGGCAAGGGGCAGCCGATCCGCGCGGACGGGCCGCAGTCCCATTTCTCCAAGGCGGGGACGCCGACGATGGGGGGGCTGCTCATCATCACGGCGCTGGTGGTCTCGACGCTGCTCTGGGCGCGATGGGACAACCCCCATGTCTGGATGATCCTGTTCGTGACGGTCAGTTTCGCGCTGCTGGGCTTTGCGGACGATTATGCCAAGGTCACGAAGCAGACATCGGATGGGCTGTCGGGGCGGATGCGGCTGGCTATCGGCTTTCTCGTGGCGGCCGTCGCGGGGGCCTGGGCCGCCTGGGTCCATCCGGATGCGCTCTCGAACCGTCTTGCGCTGCCCTTCGTCAAGGAGCTGACGATCAATCTGGGCCTTTTCTTCGTGCCCTTCGCGATGCTGGTGATCGTGGGGGCCGCCAATGCGGTCAACCTCACCGACGGGCTTGACGGTCTGGCCATCATGCCGGTGATGATCGCCGCCGCCACCTTCGGGGCCATCGCCTATGCCGTGGGGCGCACGGATTTCACCGAATATCTGGGTGTCCATTTCGTCCCCGGTGCGGGCGAGATCGCCATCTTCTGCGCGGCGCTGATCGGGGGGGGGCGTGGGCTTCCTGTGGTACAACGCCCCGCCTGCTGCCGTCTTCATGGGCGATACCGGTTCGCTTGCGCTCGGCGGTGCGCTGGGAGCGATCGCGGTGGCCATCAAGCACGAGATCGTGCTCGCCATCGTCGGCGGTCTGTTCGTGGTCGAGGCGCTCTCGGTCATCATCCAGGTCCTGGTCTATCGGCGCACCGGCCGGCGCGTCTTCCTGATGGCCCCCATCCACCACCATTTCGAGAAGAAGGGCTGGGCCGAGCCGCAGATCGTCATCCGCTTCTGGATCATCTCGCTGATCCTGGCGATGATCGGGCTGGCCACGCTGAAGGTGCGCTGATGCGGATCGCCCCCGGCAGATCCCCGCGCCCTGCGGAGGCGAAAGCGCGGCCGGTGCCGCCCCATCCGGTGCCGCCCCATGCCAGGATGACCTCTGATCGGGACCTTGCGCCATGACATATGCCATGACCTGGGCGATGCTGTCCGTCGCCATTGCCGCCGAAGTCGCGGGGACGACGCTGCTTCACATGAGCCGCCAGTTCACACGCCCCCTGCCGGCGGCAGGAAGCCTGATGCTCTATGCCTTGGCCTTCTACCTGCTCAGCCATGTGATGCGCACCCTGCCGGTCGGCGTGGTCTATGCCGTCTGGAGCGGGCTGGGCATCGTCTTCATCACCGCTGTGGGCTGGCTGGCCTTCCGGCAGACGCTCGACTGGCCGGTGCTGCTGGGCATCGCGATGATCCTCGGGGGGGTGGTTCTCGTGAATCTCCACACCGGCGGGGCCGGTCACTGACAGGATCCCGCCGCCCGCCGCCTGCGGCCGTCTTGCAGCCGCGCCGGGGCAGGGGCAGAAGGCCGCAGGAACGGGCAGCAGAGGGAACGCCATGATCCCGGTCAGGGGTGTCGAGGGACGGCGGATCGCGGTGCTGGGACTCGGGCGGTCGGGGCTGGCCGCCGTCGCCGCACTGCAGGCCGGCGGAGCCGAGGTCGTCGTCTGGGATGACGGGGCGCCCGCCCGCGCCGCGGCCGAGGACCGGGGACTGACCGTCCTCGATCTGACGCGCCCGCGCGCCTGGGAGGGGGTGTCGCTTCTCGTCACATCGCCCGGCATCCCGCATCTTTATCCAAGGCCCCATCCCGTCATCGCCGCCGCCTGGGCCGCGGGCGTGCCCGTGGACAACGACATCGGGCTGTTCTTCCGCAGCTTTGCCACCGAGGAATGGGACGATTTCGACACCCGTCCCCGTGTCGTCGCCGTCACCGGATCCAACGGCAAGAGCACCACAAGCGCGCTGATCCATCACATCCTGGCCGAATCCGGGCGCCCGACGCAGCTTGCCGGGAACATCGGCCGGGGCGTGCTGGACCTGGAGCCTGCGCGCGACGGAGAGGTCGTCGTCCTCGAGCTGTCGAGCTATCAGACCGATCTGGCCCGGGCCCTGACGCCGGATGTGGCGGTCTTCACCAATCTCTCGCCTGATCATCTCGACCGGCACGCCGGCATGGGGGGCTATTTTGCGGCCAAGCGCAGGCTGTTTGCCGAAGGCGGGCCGGATCGCGCCGTGATCGGCGTGGACGAGGACGAGGGTCGCCATCTGGCCAATCAGCTTGCCGAAGGGCCGGGGGATGACCGGGTGATCCGCGTCTCGGTCACCCGCAAGCTCGAGGGCTTCGGCTGGTCGGTCTTTGCACGCCGGGGCTTCCTGGCCGAATGGCGGCATGGTCGTCAGGTGGCAAGCCTCGATCTGCGCGACATCCGGGGGCTGCCCGGCGTCCACAATCATCAGAATGCCTGCTGCGCCTGGGCCGTGGCACGCAGCCTCGGGCTCGGGCCGCGGGCGATCGAGGCGGCGATGCGGACCTATCCGGGCCTGCCCCACCGATCCCAGCGGATCGCCGAGGCCGATGGCGTGGCCTATGTGAACGACTCCAAGGCCACCAATGTGGACAGCGCCGCCAAGGCTCTGGCCGCCTTCGACCGCATCCGCTGGATCTGCGGCGGGTTGGAGAAGGAGGGGGGGCTGGGCGGCCTCGTCCCGCATCTGGGGTCGGTGGTGAAGGCCTATGTCATCGGGCGCGAAGCGGCGGCCTTTGCGCGGCAGCTTCCCGGAATCGAGGCGGAGATCTGCACGACGATGGCCCGGGCCGTGGAACGCGCGATGGAAGAGGCCCAGCCGGGCGAGACGGTCCTTCTGGCGCCCGCCGCCGCCAGTTTCGACCAGTATGACAATTTCGAGCAGCGGGGCGAGGATTTCATCGCCGAGGTGCGCCGGCGGCTGGGCAGGTGAGGCATGCAGGCATCGCCGGGCGCGCAGGATGCGGTGGCGGCTGGACAGCCCATGCCGCCCTGGCCTAGGCCCGCGGCATGAGACTTCTGTTCCTGGGCGATGTGATGGGGCGCGCAGGTCGCGCCGCCGTGATCGAGAAGCTGCCGCGGCTGCGGGCAGACTGGCGACTCGATTTCGTCGTGGTCAACGGCGAGAATGCCTCGGGCGGGATGGGGCTGACACCCGATCACGCCCGCGCGCTGCTTGCCGCCGGGGCGGATGTGATCACGCTGGGCGATCATGCCTTCGACCAGAAGGACATGCTCTCCTTCATCGAGCAGGAACCGCGCATCCTTCGTCCGCTGAACCTTGCGAAGGCTGCTCCGGGCCGGGGCGCCCGCGTGTATGACGCGCCGGGCGGACGCAAGGTCCTCGTCCTGCAGGCGCTGGGTCAGGTGTTCATGCGTCAGCCCTTCGACGATCCCTTCTCTGCCGTCGATGGGGTTCTGAGGGCGCATCCGCTCGGCGGTCTTGTGCAGGCCGTGATCATCGACTTCCATGCCGAGGCCACCTCGGAGAAGATGGGCATGGGGCATTTCTGCGACGGGCGGGCCAGCATGGTCGTGGGCACGCATACCCATGTGCCGACCGCCGATGCGGTGGTCCTGCCGCGCGGAACGGCCTATCAGTCGGATGCCGGGATGTGCGGGGATTACGACTCGGTCATCGGGATGCAGAAGGAGGAACCACTGCGCCGTTTCGTCACCGGGATGAGCCGCGAACGGATGTCCCCCGCCCTGGGCGAGGTGACGCTCTGCGGCCTCTATGTCGAAACCGAGGATCGCCCCTCCGATCGCGCGGGCCGTGCCCTGTGCGCCCTGCCGGTGCGGATCGGCGGACGGCTGTCCCCCTCCCTCCCGGAGGGGCGGCGCTGATCGCGGACAGCCAAGGCAGGGGTGGGGGCTGATGTTCGGTCTCGCCCTTCCGCCCGAGGCGATGCCTTGGGTGGCCCTTGCCATCATCGCCGTCATGCTGGCAGGCTTCATCTGGGAACGCTGGCCGGTCGAGGTGGTAGCGATTGCCGGGGCGGCGGCCATGCTGCTGCTTGGCATCCTGCCATCGGAGGACGTGCTGACGGTCTTTTCCAACAGCGCGCCCTGGACCATCGCCGCGATGCTGATCCTTGTGGGGGCGCTCGAACGGACGGGCACGCTCGACTGGGTGACGGCCCATGCGGTGCGCCATGTGAAGGTCCACCCGCGTGCGACGCTCGCGGTGCTGGCGCTGGGCGTGGTTGCGGCATCGGGCTTCGTCAACAACACCCCCATCGTCGTCGTGATGATCCCGGTCTTCGTCCAGCTTGCCCGGGCGCTTGCCATATCCCCTTCCAAGCTTCTGATTCCTCTCAGCTATCTGTCCATCCTCGGGGGCACGCTGACGCTGGTGGGGACATCGACCAACCTGCTTGTGGACGGGGTCGCGCGCGAGGCGGGGCTGGAGCCCCTGCACATCTTCGACATCACGCCCATCGGCCTTGTGGTTGCGGCGGTGGGGCTGGTCTATCTCGCCCTCATGGGGCCGCGCCTGCTGCCCGACCGGACGGGGATGAGCGGGCTTCTGACCGATCGTTCACGCATGCGCTACTTCACCGAGGTGGCGATCCCCGAAGGCAGCAGCCTGATCGGCAAGGGCGTGCTTGGTCTGCCGCTGTTCACGCGCGAAGGGGTGCGCGTCGTGGATGTGATCCGGGGCGATCTGTCGCTGCGCCGCGATCTTGAGAATGTCGTGCTCCAGGCAGGGGATCGCGTGGTGCTGCGCACCCCTGTGGCCGAGCTTCTGGCGCTCCAGAAGGAACGGTCGCTGCGGCCCGTGGACCCGCTGTCCTCGCGCGCGACGACGACCGTCGAGGTGCTGATCGCCGCGGATTGCAGGATGGTCGGGCGCCGTCTGGGCGATCTGCGCCTGCGGCGGCGCTATGGGGTCTATCCGCTGGCCGTCCACCGGCGCGACCAGAATTTCGGCCGCAAGATCGACGACGTCGTCGTGCGTGTCGGCGACACGTTGCTGCTGGAGGGGGCGCCCGAGGACATCCAGCGTCTTGCGGCCGAAATGAATCTCGTGGACATCGCGCAACCCACGGTGCGCCCCTTCCGCCGCAACCGTGCCCCGATCGTGATCCTCGTGATCGCGGCCGTCATCGGGCTTGCCGCGCTCGAGGTCGCGCGGATCGAGATCCTCGCCCTTCTGGGTGTCGCCATCGTCCTGGTGACGCGCTGCATCGATGCGGACGAAGCCTTCGGATTCATCGACGGGCGTCTGCTGGCGATGATCCTGGCCATGCTGGCGGTGGGACGGGGGCTCGAGGTCTCCGGGGCGGTCGGGATGATCGTGCGCGGTGTGGCCCCCTTCATGGAACAGTGGCCCCCGGCGCTGACGATTCTGGCCGTCTATGCCCTGACCTCGCTCCTGACCGAGATCGTGACGAACAATGCCGTCGCCGTGGTGGTGACGCCGGTGGCGATCGGCCTGGCGCAGACCCTGGGGATGGATCCGCAGAGCATGGTCATCACCGTGATGCTGGCTGCCTCGGCCGCCTTTGCCACGCCGGTGGGCTATCAGTGCAACCTGCTGGTCTATGGCCCCGGCGGCTACCGCTTCACGGATTTCCTGCGTATCGGCGTGCCGCTCAATCTCGTCATGGCGGTTGCGGTCAGCGTGGCTCTGCCGCTGATTTATGGCCTCTGAGGCGCCTTGCCCCCCGAGGCCCGGGCGGGTTAAGGGCCGCTTCCGGACAGATCAAGGGAGACGACGCCGATGGCGGGCCACAGCAAATGGGCCAACATCCAGCACCGCAAGGGCAAGCAGGACGCAATCCGTGCGCGCCTGTTCTCCAAGCTCTCGCGCGAGATCACGGTGGCAGCCAAGCTGGGCGACCCGGACCCCGACAAGAATCCCCGCCTGCGCCTGGCCGTGAAGGAGGCCAAGGCCAATTCCATGCCCAAGGATGTGATCGACCGCGCCATCCGCAAGGCCATGGGCGGGGACGCCGAATCCTACGAGAACATCCGCTATGAGGGTTACGGACCGGGTGGCGTTGCGGTCATCGTCGAGGCGCTGACCGACAATCGCAACCGCACCGCCTCGAATGTGCGCTCCACCTTCGGCAAGAACGGCGGCAATCTGGGCGAAACCAACTCGGTCGCCTTCCAGTTCGAACGCAAGGGCGAGATCCACTACCGCCCCGAGGCGGGCGACCCCGACCGCGTGATGGAAGCCGCCATCGAGGCCGGGGCCGAGGATGTCCATTCCGACGAGGGGGGGCACTGGATCACCTGTGCCGAGGACGAGCTGGGCACCGTCTCGGCCGCCCTCGAATCCTCCCTGGGGGAATCGGAGACGGCGCGTTTCGTCTGGCGCCCGAAGGTGACCACGCCGGTCGATGCCGAGACCTACGAGAAGGTCATGCGCCTTGTCGAAGCCCTCGAGGAGGATGACGACGTGCAGTCGGTCACGACCAATCTCGAGGCCAGCGAGGAGGTCATGCGGGCCTACGCCGAATCGTGACGGAGGGCCGCCCTCCCGGGGCCGGCTTCCCCGTCGCGGGGGGGCGCCATGATCCGGCGCCCCCCTGGCCGGCCTTCTCTGGATGATGCTGGCGGGTCTGCTGTTCGTCGCCATGACGGCCGTGGTCAAGCATGTCGGCGCAGAGGTGCCCGCCGCCCAGTCGGCCTTCCTGCGCTTCGCCATGGGACTGCCGCTCGTGCTGCCCATGCTCTGGCCGCTGAGGCGGGCACGGCCGACAGGGCGTCAGACGGGGCTTCTGGCACTGCGGGGGCTTGTTCATGGCTTCGGGGTCATCTGCTGGTTCTTTGCGATGACCCGCATCCCGCTCGCCGAAGTCACGGCGATGAACTATCTCAATCCCGTCTATGTCACCGTCATGGCGACACTCCTGCTGGGCGAGCGCTGGGAGACCCGGCGGATGGTGGCGGTGCTGGCGGCCTTCGCGGGGGCGCTGCTGATCCTGCGGCCGGGGCTGCGCACGGTCGAATGGGGCCATGTCGCGATGATCGGCGCTTCGCTCGGCCTCGGCTCGGGCTATCTGATCGCCAAGCGGCTGTCGGCCGAGATGAGCCCCTCGGTCATTGTCGGCATGCTGTCCGTTACGGTGCCGCTGGTGCTGCTGCCTTTCGCGCTGGCGGTCTGGGTGCCGGTCGGCGCGATCGAGCTGGGCTGGTTCGCGCTGACCGCGGCCTTCGCGACGGCGGCGCATTACGCCATGACGCGCGCCTTTGCCGCCGCGCCGCTGGGGGTGACCCAGCCGGCGACCTTTCTCCAGCTCGTCTGGTCCGTGCTTCTGGGCGCCGCCCTCTTCGGCGAGCGCGTGGATCCCTTCGTGATCCTCGGCGGTGCGGTCATCATGGGGGCCGTGACCTGGCTCACGCTGCGCGAGGCGGCCGACCGGCATGCGCAGGAGGCCGAGGCATGACGGATCTGCATTCCCTCTGGGGCATCCTCGACCTTCTCGGAACCTTTGCCTTCGGCCTCTCGGGCGCGACGGTCGCCGTGAGACGCGGCCTCGACATCGTGGGGGTCCTTGTCCTTGCCGTGGCGGCGGCGCTCGCGGGGGGAATGCTGCGCGACATGCTGCTGGGTGCCGGGCCGGTGATGGCACTGGCCGACGGGCGCTATCTGCCGGTGGCGCTGGCCGCGGGGATCGCGGTGTTCTTCCTGCATCCGCTGGTGGAGCGGCTGGGCAAGCCGGTGATGGTCTTCGACGCGCTGGGCCTGGGGCTCTTTGCCGTCACCGGCTGCCGCAAGGCGATGGAGGCGGGGCTGGACCCGATCGCCTCCCTTGCGCTCGGGATGCTGACGGCGGTCGGCGGAGGGGCCCTGCGAGACCTTCTGGTGGGCGAGGTGCCGCGCGTCCTGCGAGAGGAGATCTATGCCCTGGCCGCGCTTCTGGGTGCGGCGGTGGTCCTGCTGGGCGACCGCCTGGGCTGGCCCGAGACGGTCGCCACCCTCGGGGGGTTGCGGCGGCCTTCCTGCTGCGGGTGCTGAGCGTGCGCTATGGCTGGCGCGCGCCGCGCTCTCCCTGGTCCTGACCGCGGGGGTCGAGCAGCCGCGCCAGGACGCTGTCCGCCGTCACGATGCCGAGAGTCCTGTCGCCGTCCCTGACGGACAGCGCCCGGCCAGTCTGCAGCGCCGCCATGACGCTGCGGATGTCGGCATCGGCCGGGATCGCGGCCTGCGGCATGCCGTCGGTCGGGGGCTCCATCACGTCGCAGGCGCGCAGCACCCCGAGCGGGTTCATGTGCGCCACGAAATCCGCCACATAAGGGGTTGCCGGTGCACGGAAAATGTCGCGCGGGGTTCCGCATTGCACGATCCGTCCGCCTTCCATGATGGCGATCCGGTTGCCGAGCTTGAAGGCTTCGTCCAGGTCATGGCTGACGAAGATGATGGTGCGGTTGCGCTTGCGCTGAAGCTCCAGCAGCTCATCCTGAAGCCGTGTCCGGATCAGCGGATCGAGGGCCGAGAAGGGTTCGTCCATCAGCAGGATGGGTGCATCCGTGGCAAAGGCCCGTGCAAGCCCCACGCGCTGCTGCATGCCGCCCGAGAGCTCCCCCACCAGGGCATCCGCCCGCGCCGAGAGATTGACAAGGCGCAGCTCCTCATCCACGCGGGCGGCGCGTTCGGCCCGCGACTGGCCGCGCAGCTCCAGACCCAGCCCGACATTGTCGCGCACCGTGCGCCAGGGCAGCAGGCCGAATTGCTGGAACACCATGGCCACCGTCTCCTGCCGGATGCGGCGCAGGGTGGCGCGGTCGGCCTGCGTGACCGAGGTCATCACGCCCCCGGTGCGCACCCGGACATCGCCGCGCACGACGGGGTTCAGCGCATTGACCGCACGCAGCAGCGTGGACTTGCCCGAACCGGACAGGCCCATGAGGACGAGGATCTCTCCCTCGGCCACCTCGAGCGAACAGTCATGCACGCCGAGGACCTGTCCCGTCTCGCGCTGGATTTCCTCGCGCGAGAGGCCCTGATCCATCAGGGGCAGGGCTCTTTCGGGGCGGTCTCCGAAGACGATGGAGACGCGGTCGAACACGACGGCCGGCGCGGCGTTCATCGTTTCACCCGCAGCATGCGGTCGAGCAGGATCGCCACGACGACGATGACGAGGCCTGCCTCGAAGCCCAGAGCCGTATTGACGGTGTTGAGGGCGCGCACGACGGGCACGCCAAGTCCGTTCGCCCCCACCAGGGCGGCGATGACGACCATGGACAGCGACAGCATGATCGCCTGATTGAGGCCGGTCATGATCTGGGGCCAGGCCCAGGGAAGCTCCACCTTCCACAGCATCTGCCGCGGGGTGGCACCAAAGGCCTGCGCGGCTTCCAGCAGGGCGGGGGGCGTGGAGGAGATGCCCAGATGGGCCAGACGGATCGGTGCGGGCAGCACGAAGATCACCGTGGCAATGAGGCCCGGCACCATGCCGAGGCCGAAGAAGACGATGGCCGGGATGAGATAGACGAAGGTCGGCAGGGTCTGCATCAGATCGAGCACCGGCGCCATCGCCTGATAGAGGCGGGGCCGGTGGGCCGCGGCGATGCCGATGGGCACCCCGATCCCCATGCAGACCGCGCAGGCCGTGAGCACCAGCGTCAGGCTTTCGGTCACCTGCCGCCAGTAGCCCTGATTGAGGATGAACAGGAAGCACAGCAGCACCAGCAGGCAGACCCGCCAGGAGCGCTGGAGCAGCCAGGTCAGGGCGACGAAGACAGCCACAACGACAAGCGGGTGGGGCGTCTGGAGAAGCCAGAGCACCCCCGTGATGATCGCCTCGAAGAAGGCCGACAGCCCCTCGAAGACCCAGGACAGATTGGCCTGCAGCCAGTCGAAGGACAGGGCGGCCCAGCGCCCCACCGGGATCTTCCATCCGGTCAGCCAGTCCATCATGCCGGCCCCTGACAGCGGCCTGCGATCAGGCCGCGCAGGGCGGCAGGTTCACGAAGGGCCGCCGCTGCGCGCATCCTCAGCCTCCGATCGCTGCGAGCACCGCCGCCTTGGCGTCGCCGCCATCGGCGGTGGTCACCCCATCCAGCCAGGCGTCGAGCACCTCGGGATGGGCGGCAAGCCAGGCGCGCGCCGCCTCGGCCGGGTCCTGACCGTCATCGAGGATCGCGCCCATGATCTCGTTTTCCATCTGGAGCGTGAATTCGAGGTTCTGCAGGAACCGGCCGACATTCGGGCATTCCTCGACAAAGCCCGCGCGGGTGTTGGTCCGCACCTCGGCGCCGCCGAAATCGGGGCCGAACACGTCATCGCCGCCGGCGAGATAGGTCAGCTCGAAATTGGCGTTCATCGGATGGGGTTCCCAGCCGAGGAAGACGATCGGTTCGCCGCGCTGATCGGCACGGGCGACCTGGGCCAGCATCCCCTGTTCCGAGGATTCCACGAGCTGGAAGCCGCCAAGGCCGAACATGTCCTGCCCGATCATGTCGAGAATCAGGCGGTTGCCGTCATTGCCGGGCTCGATGCCATAGATCTTGTGATCCAGGGCATCGCCATGGGCGGCGATGTCGTCGAAGCTGTCGATGCCCAGAGCGGCTCCCGCCGCATTGGTGGCCAGGGTGTATTTGGCGCCGGTCAGGTTGGTGCGAACCGTGTCCACCGTCCCGGCCTCGCGGTAGGGGGCGATGTCGGCCTCCATGGTGGGCATCCAGTTGCCCAGGAACACGTCCACATCGCCCGAGGCCAGCGACTGATAGGTGACGGGCACCGAGAGCACGAGCGTCTCGGTATCGTGGCCGAGCGCTTCGAGGATGGTGGTGGCGACAGCGGTGGTCGCGGTGATGTCGGTCCAGCCGACATCCGAGAAGGTGATGGTCTCGCAATCGGCGAAGACAGGCCCTGCAGCAAGGGCGAGGGCGGAAAGGGCAGCGGCGGTCAGTCTCATCTGGGTCTCCCTGGCATTCCGGCGGGGTCCGGGATGGTTCTTGATTGACGCATCAATCAATCATTCGCTAAACGGATCTGGCAACCTCCTTTTTTCAAGGACGGAGCCATGGCACGCAGCGGGGCCGAGCCTATCCGCAGGGCTGCTATCGTCAAGGCAACGATCCAGGAGATCGGCCGCGCCGGCAGTCTCGATGTGACGGTGGCCCAGATCGCCGCGCGGGCAGGCGTGTCGGCGGCCCTTGCGCATCACTATTTCGGCTCCAAGGAGGCGATCTTCGTCGCCGCCTTCCGCCATGTCCTGATCGTCTACGGCGCCGAGGTGCGCGGCGCGCTGGCGCTTGCCTCCACCCCGCGCGAGCGGCTCGAGGCGGTCGTGCGCGCCTCCTTCTCCCCCTCGAGTTTCCGGCGCGACACGATCTCGGCCTGGCTCAACTTCTATGTCCTTGCCCAGACCATGCCCGAGGCGCGGCGGCTGCTGTCCATCTATCACCGCCGGCTGCGCTCCAATCTCTGTCATGCCCTGCGACCGCTCGTCGGGGCACGGGCGGGACGGGTCGCCGACGGCATCGGCGCGCTGATCGACGGGGTCTATCTGCGGCAGGCTCTCTCGCCCGCCGCCCCCGACCGCGCCGCGGCAACCGCCCTCGTCCTTGACCATGTCTCGCGGGAGATCGACGCATGAGCCGCCAGCCCAACATCCTCATCCTGATGGCGGACCAGCTTGCCGGCCCGTTCTTTCCCGACGGGCCGGCCGACTGGCTTCATGCGCCGAATCTCAGGCGCCTGGCCGAACGGTCGGTGCGCTTTCCGGCGGCCTATGCCGCCTCGCCGCTCTGCGCCCCCTCGCGCGCGTCCTTCATGGCCGGACAGCTTCCGTCGCGAACGGGGGTCTACGACAATGCAGCCGAGTTCCCCTCCTCGGTGCCCACCTTCGCCCATCACCTGCGCCGTGCCGGCTATCGCACCGTCCTGTCGGGCAAGATGCATTTCGTCGGCCCCGACCAGCTGCACGGCTTCGAGGAGCGGCTGACGACCGACATCTACCCGGCCGATTTCGGCTGGACCCCCGATTACCGCAAGCCGCACGAGCGGATCGACTGGTGGTATCACAATCTCGGCTCCGTGTCCGGCGCCGGCGTGGCCGAGATCACCAATCAGCTCGAATATGACGACGAGGTCGCCCATTTCGCCGTCCAGAAGCTCTACGACCTCGCCCGAGGGCATGATTCGCGGCCCTGGTGCCTCACGGTCAGCTTCACCCATCCCCATGATCCCTATGTGGCGCGCCGCCGTCACTGGGAGCTCTACGAGGACTGCGCGCATCTCGACCCCGCCCAGCCCCCCATTCCCTACGAGGACATGGATCCCCATTCGCAGCGCATCCTCGATGCCTGCGACTGGCGCCGCTATGCCATCACCCCCGAGATGATCCGGCGGGCGCGCCGCGGCTACTTCGCCTCGATCAGCTATATCGACGAGAAGATCGGCGAGATCCTGTCGGTCCTCGAGGCGACGCGGCAGGAAGCCGTGATCGTCGTCCTGTCGGACCATGGCGACATGCTGGGCGAGCGTGGCCTGTGGTTCAAGATGCACTTCTTCGAGCATTCGGCCGGCGTGCCCCTCATGATCGCGGCGCCGGGCTCGTGCCCGGCCGCTGCCCGACTCCGGTCAGCACGCTCGATGTCTGCCCCACGCTCTGCGACCTGGCCGGGGTAGACATCGCCGCCATCGCGCCCTGGACGGATGGCGTCTCGCTCCTGCCCGTGGCGGCGGGGGCCCCGCGCGGCCCGGTGCCGATGGAATACGCCGCCGAGGCTTCGGTTGCGCCGATGGTCGCCCTGCGCGACGGGCGATGGAAATACATCCGCTGCGTGGCGGACCCGGATCTGCTCTTCGATCTCGAGGCGGATCCCTGGGAACGGCGCAACCTGGCTGCCGATCCCGCCCATGCCGATGCCCTCGCGCGGATGCGGGCCTTGGCGGATGCGCGCTGGGATCTCGCCGCCTTCGATGCGGCCGTGCGCGAAAGTCAGGCGCGCCGCATCGTCGTCTACGAGGCGCTGCGCAACGGGGCCTATTACCCGTGGGACTTCCAGCCGCTGCAACGCGCCTCCGAACGCTACATGCGCAACCACATGGACCTGAACGTGCTCGAGGAATCCCAGCGCTTCCCGAGGGGGGAATGACCATGCCCGACATTCGGCCCGAAGGCAGCCATTTCATCGACGGCCGCTACCGCGAGGATCCCGCCGGCGATCCGATTCCCGTCATCTATCCGGCCACCGGCGAAGAGATTGCCCGCGTCCGCGCCGCCACCCCGGACGTGATCGAAGAGGCGCTGGTCTCCGCCCTGCGCGCGCAGAAGGACTGGGCCGCGCTCAAGGGGGCCGAACGCGGACGCGTCCTGCGCCGGGCCGCCGACCTGATCCGCGAACGCAACCGCGACCTCTCCGTTCTCGAGACATACGACACCGGCAAGCCGCTTTCGGAGACGCTGGTGGCCGATGCCCTGAGCGCCGCCGACGCGCTCGAATGGTTCGGCGGCCTTGCCGCTGCCATCGCGGGCGAGCACATTCCCCTTTCGGGCGGCGACTTCGTCTATACCCGGCGCGAGCCGTTGGGCGTCTGCCTCGGGATCGGGGCCTGGAACTATCCCACCCAGATCGCCGCATGGAAGGCCGCGCCCGCCCTGGCCTGCGGCAATGCGATGATCTTCAAGCCCTCCGAGACGACGCCGCTCGGGGCACTGAAGCTCGCCGAGATCCTGTGCGAGGCAGGCGCCCCGCCCGGTCTGTTCAATGTCGTGCAGGGCAGGGGGGATGTCGGCGCGCGCCTTGTGGAGGATCCGCGCGTGGCCAAGGTTTCGCTCACCGGGTCGGTGCCCACCGGCACGCGCCTCTACGAGGCCGCGGCGCGCGGGCTCAAACCCGTGACGCTGGAACTGGGGGGCAAGTCGCCGCTGCTGGTCTTCGAGGATGCGGATCTCGAATCGGCCATCTCCGGGGCGATCCTCGGAAACTTTTATTCCTCCGGTCAGATCTGCTCCAACGGCACGCGGGTCTTCCTCCAGCGCGGGATCAAGGAGGCCTTCCTGTCCCGCCTGACGGAACGGCTCAAGGGCGTGCGCATGGGCGATCCCCTGGACGAGACGACCAATTTCGGCCCCCTGGTGAGCGAGCGCCAGCGTGCGATCGTCGAGGGCTACATCCGCAAGGCCCTTGAGGAGGGCGCGCGCCTGATCGCGGGCGGGCGCCGCCCGGATCGTCCGGGCTTCTGGATCGAGCCGACCGTCTTTGCCGATGTGACCGATGACATGACCCTCGCGCGCGAGGAGGTGTTCGGCCCCGTCATGGCGGTGCTCGACTTCGACAGCGAGGAGGAGGTCATCGCACGCGCCAACGCGACCGAGTTCGGTCTGTCCGCCGGGGTCTTCACGGCCGATCTCGCCCGCGCACACCGCGTGGCCGCCGCCTTCGAGGCCGGGACCTGCTGGATCAACGCCTACAACCTCACCCCCGTGGAAGCCCCCTTCGGTGGGATCCGCAAGTCCGGCATCGGGCGCGAGAACGGCTGGGCCGCCATCGAACACTACAGCCGCATCAAGTCCGTCTATGTCGGCCTCAACCGCGTGGAGGCGCCTTTCTGATGCATGCCGATTACGTCGTCATCGGGGCCGGCAGCGCCGGCTGTGCCCTGGCCTACCGCCTGTCGGAGGCAGGCCATTCGGTCATCATCATCGAGGCCGGGGGCTCCGACTGGGGGCCGTTCATCCGCATGCCCGCCGCCCTGTCCTATCCGATGAACATGGCGCGCTACGACTGGGGCTTCCGCACCGAGCCCGAACCCCATCTGGGCGGACGCAGTCTGGCCACGCCCCGCGGCAAGGTCATCGGCGGATCCTCCTCCATCAACGGCATGGTCTATGTCCGTGGCCATGCCCGCGATTTCGACCACTGGGCCGAGATGGGGGCACAAGGCTGGGCCTTTGCCGACGTGCTCCCCTATTTCCGGCGGATGGAGCACTGGCATGGCGGGGTGGGGGATCCGTCATGGCGCGGTCATGACGGACCGCTTCATGTCACCCGCGGCCCGGCCTCCAACCCGCTGGCCCGCGCCTTTCTCGAGGCGGGACGGCAGGCGGGCTATCCCCTGACCGACGACCCGAACGGCTGGCGCCAGGAGGGCTTCGGCCCCATGGAATCGACCATCTGGCGGGGCATGCGCTGGTCGGCAGCCTGGGCCTATCTGCGCCCTGCGCTGCGGCGCCCCAACTGCGATCTCGTGACCGGGATCGCCCGGCGCATCCTCTTCGAGGGGCGCCGGGCCATCGGCGTGGAGATCGACAGCTTCAACGGCCTGCAGACCATCCGTGCCCACCGCGAGGTGATCGTCTCCGCCTCCTCGATCAACAGCCCGAAGCTCCTGATGCTCTCGGGCATCGGCCCGGCCGGGCATCTGCGCGCGATGGGCATCCCGGTTCTTGCCGACCGGCCCGGCGTGGGCGCCAATCTCCAGGATCATCTGGAGATCTATGTCCAGCAGGCTTCGCTGCTCCCGGTCTCGCTGTTCCGCTACTGGAACATCTGGGGCAAGGCGCTGGTGGGGGCCCAGTGGCTGCTGACAGGCCGCGGCCTCGGCGCGTCCAACCAGTTCGAGATGGGCGGCTTCATCCGCTCGCGCGCGGGGGTGGAGTATCCGGACATCCAGTTCCATTTCCTGCCCATCGCGGTGCGCTATGACGGGCGTGCGGCGGCGGACGGCCATGGCTACCAGGCCCATGTCGGCCCGATGCGCTCGCCCTCGCGCGGGACGGTGACGCTGCGCTCGCCCGATCCGGCCGATCCGCCGCGCATCCTCTTCAACTACATGAGCACCGAGGAGGACTGGCGCGACTTCCGCACCGCCATCCGCCTGACGCGCGAGATCTTTGCCCAGCCCGCCTTCGAGCGGTTCCGCGGCCATGAGATCAGCCCCGGCGAACATGTCCAGACCGATGCCCAGCTCGACGAGGCGATCCGGGAACATGTCGAATCGGCCTATCATCCCTGCGGGACCTGCCGGATGGGCGATCCGGCCGATCCGCTGGCCGTGGTGGACCCCGATTGCCGCGTGATCGGGGTCGAGGGCCTGCGCGTTGCGGATTCCTCGATCTTCCCGCGGATCACCAATGGCAATCTCAACGCCCCCTCCATCATGACGGGGGAAAAGGCTGCCGATCACATCCTGGGCCGTCGCCTGCCGCGCGACGAACGGGAACCCTGGATCGATCCCGACTGGCAGACCGCCCAGCGTCCCCGGCGCCCGGTTCCCGGCCAATCCGAAACCAGCCGCGAGCTGCGCGCGCCGAATGACGGGGTCGCCGGCGACCGGGGCGGTGCAGGGCCATGCCGTGCAGCGCGATGCGGTGCGGGGGGCAGGGGCGGGGCAGGGGATCCGGCCTCAGCGCCCGCCCTGTTCCCCCGCCCGGCCGATCAGCGCCGCGATGCGCCGCAGCGCGAATCCATACCCCATGGTGCCACAGCCCGCGATCACGGCATCGGCGCGCAGGCTGACATAGGAATGATGCCGGAAGGCCTCGCGCCGGTGGATCTGGGAGATGTGCACCTCCACCACCGGCCCCTCGAAGGCATGGAGGGCATCGAGCAGCGCCACCGAGGTATGGGTCAGCCCGCCGGGATTGATGACGATCCCGGCCGCGCGACCCCGCGCCTCCTGCACCCAGTCGATCAGCACCCCTTCGTGATTCGACTGGCGCAGCTCGGTCCGCAGCCCCAGCGTCTCTGCCAGCGCGGCGCAGTCGCGCTCCACATCGGCCAGCGTCTCGCGCCCGTAGATCTCCGGCTGGCGCTGGCCGAGCAGGTTCAGGTTCGGCCCGTTCAGGATCAGGACAAGGGGCAGGGACATGGCATGGCTCCGCTCTGGCGGCTTTCTTGTGCCCCTCCGTCGGCTGGGCGGGCAAGGCCCTCTGGACTTTCGCCGCATGGCCTGCAACCCCTTTGCTGCCACAGCAGGACCTTCATCCATGGACATGCCCGTCAACCGGTTCAGACGCCGCCTCGGGGCGGGTGAGACGCAGATCGGCCTTTGGGTCACGGCCCCCGGCGGCTATCTGGCCGAGGTGGTGGCCCCCGCGGGCTTCGACTGGCTCTGCTTCGATACCGAGCATTCGCCCAACGATCCCATCGGCGTGATCGCCCAGATGCAGGCCGCCGCGGCCTGGCCCGTCTCCGCCATCTGCCGTCCTGCCTGGAATGACCCGGTCCTGATCAAGCGCTTCCTCGATGCCGGCGCCCAGACGCTGCTGATTCCCTATGTCCAGTCCGCGGCCGAGGCCGAGGCCGCGGTCCGCGCCATGCGCTATCCGCCGCGGGGGATGCGCGGCGTCTCTCTTCTGACGCGGGCCAACCGGTTCGGCCGTGTGGCGGATTACCTCGACCGGGCCGAGGAGGAGCTCTGCCTGCTCGTCCAGATCGAGACGCCCGAAGCCCTGTCGCGGATCGAGGAGATCGCCGCAGTGGACGGCGTGGACGGTCTGTTCATCGGGCCGTCCGATCTGGCCACCGCGATGGGCGAGCGCGGTCTGAGCGATGCCCTGCGCGCCGCGGTGGAAGAGGCGATCCCGCGTATCGTTGCCACGGGCAAGGCGGCAGGCATCCTGACGACGCCGGATTTCGCCCGCCGCTGTGCCGATCTCGGCGCGACTGTGCTGGGCATCGGGGTGGATATCGCCATCCTCGCGCGCGGGGCCGATGCGCTGGCGCAGGGCTTCCGTCAGGCCGGGACGAAGCCGTAGCCCGGACGGCCGACCGAATCATAGGCCAGGAAGCCGGCCGCCCGCGCTTCCTCGGCGGAATAGACATTGCGCAGGTCGGCCATGCGGGCCTCGCGCATGGCCGCCGCCAGGCGGCGCAGGTCCAGGGCGCGGAACTGGTTCCATTCCGTCAGAAGCACGATCAGATCCGCCCCTTCCGCGGCGCGATAGGGATCGTCATCCCAGGTGACGCCGGGCAGGAGCCGTTCTCCCTCGCGCCGGCCCTGGGGATCGACGACCCGGACCGCCGCTCCGGCGCCGATCAGGGCGGGCACGATGGTCAGCGACGGCGCCTCGCGCATGTCGTCGGTGTCGGGCTTGAAGGTCACGCCCAGCACCGTGATCGTTCGTCCCGCGATGCGGTCGTCGCACAGCGCCGCGATCTTGGTCAGCATCCGCGCCTTGACCTGTTCGTTGATGTCGATGACGGCCTCCACAAGGCGCAGGGCCACGCCGTGATCCCGCCCCGTCTGGGCGAAGGCGCGGGTGTCCTTGGGAAAGCAGGATCCGCCATAGCCCGGTCCGGCATGGAGGAATTTCGGCCCGATCCGACCATCCAGCCCCATCCCGCGGGCGACGGCCTTCACATCCGCCCCGACCCGTTCGCAGAGGGCGGCGACCTCGTTGATGAAGGTGACCTTGGCGGCGAGAAAGGCGTTGGAGGCGTATTTGATCATCTCGGCGGATTCGAGATCGGTCCACACGAAGGACAGCTCGCGCAGGGCGAGGGGGCGATAGACCTCGGCCATTGCCGCCCGCGCCGGTCCGTCCGGGGCATCAAGCCCCACCACGATGCGGTCGGGACGCATGAAATCGCCGATGGCGGCTCCTTCGCGCAGGAATTCGGGGTTGGAGGCTACCGCGAAGGGGATGTCGGGCCGCTCCTCGGACAGGATGCGGGCGATGGCGCGGTTGGTGCCCACCGGAACCGTGGACTTGGTGACGACGACCATCGGCCCGCTGGCGGCCTGCGCGATCTCGCGCGCGGCGGCCTCGACGAAGCTCAGATCGGCATGGCCGTCGCCCCGGCGCGAGGGCGTGCCGACGGCGATGAACACCGCCCCCGCCCCTTCGAGGGCCGCGCGCAGATCGGTGGTGAAGGACAGCCGCCCTTCGGCCATGTTGCGCGCCATCAGGGCGTCCAGACCCGGCTCGTAGATCGGCACCTCGCCATGGCGCAGCCGCGCCACCTTGGCCGCATCGCGGTCCACGCAGACGACCTCATGTCCGAAATCCGACAGGCAGACTCCCGACACGAGGCCCACATAGCCCGTTCCGACCATCGTGATGCGCATGGCTGTCTCTCCCGCTGCGGCGGCGCCGAGCCGTGGCAGTCCCCGCCTGCCCCGTCAAGCGGGCCCCTTGCGCAACAGGGCGCCCTGCGGTCCCATGGGGCTGTCATGTCCTACACGCTGCGTCAGCTTCGTGCCTTTGTCGCCGTGGCCGAGAACGGCTCGGTCTCGCAGGCCGCGCAGGCGCTGTCTATCTCGCAGTCGGCCATTTCCGAGGCCGTCCGCGATCTGGAGGCCGATCTGGGCGTGCAGCTCTTCGACCGTCATGCCCGTGGGCTCAGCATCACCCAGCGCGGGCATCAGTTCCTGCGTCATGCCCATGCGATCCTGGCCCAGGTCGCCGCGTCGCGCCGTGCCGTAAGACAGGGGCGCGAGGCGCTGACCGGCACGCTCCACCTCGGGGTCACGACGCTGATGGCCGGCTATGTGTTCTCGGATCTGCTGGCCCGCTTCCGTCGGGCCAATCCGGAGGTGACCGTGACGGCCATCGAGGATTCGGGCGAGTATCTCGAACATCTCCTGATCGGCGGAGAGCTCGATGCTGCGGTGATGGTCACGGGGGTTCTGCGGGCCCGGGATGCGCTGATGGTGGAGATCATCGATGTCTCGCCTTTCCGGCTCTGGCTTCCGGCGGGTCATCCGCTGGCCGCGCAGGAGGCCAGTCGCGCTGTCCGATCTCGCGGCCGAGCCGCTCATCGCCCTGATGGCGGACGAGATGGAACAGGAGGCAGGCAATCTGCTGTCCGCGCTGACACCCCGACCCCGCGTGGCCTTCCGCACCCGAAGCGTGGAGGCGGTGCGCTCGCTGGTGGCCACGGGGGCGGGTGTCGCGCTGCTGCCCGATCTTGTCTATCGCCCCTGGTCGCTCGAAGGGGACCGCATCGAAAGCCGCGATGTCTCGGGCACGCTGCCGGTGGTGCAGGTGGGGGTGGTCTGGCGCCGCGGCGCGCCGCTCTCGCCCGAGGCGCATGACTTCATCGCCCTCTCGCAGGCATCCCGCGGGCGCTGAAGGGTTCAGCCGCCACCCGGCACCAGCGCGGTCGCCTCGGCCGCGCCCTGCGATGCGGCAGGGCCGGCGGGAGGCATGCCGCCGCCGGGGGGCGGTTCGCCGGCTCCACCGGGCCCGCCCGGCCCGCTGTCGGCGCTGCGAGCCGCGGGATCGATGCCCACCACAAGGCTTGCCACATAGCGGTCGCCGGCTTCGCGCAGGGCGGCATAGGCCCCTTCGCCCGCCTGCGCGGCGATCCGGTCGCCGGCATTGACCGTGTCGCGGACCCCCTCGCGCGCATAGGCGGGGACATGGTCGTAGAGATACTGCGACAGCGCGTCGGGAAAGAAGATCTGCCCGGTCAGGACATTGACCTCGTCAAGAAAGATCTTGTGGTGGATATGGGTCGTCCGGCCGCGATACCAGCCGGGATAGATCGTGCGGAAGGTGGCGATGCCGCGGTCATCGGTCATCTGCGTGCCGCGCAGGAAGGTCTGCCCGGTCGTGTCGCGCGTCGCATCGCTGCCCTGCGCGGCAAAGCCCGAATAGTTGCCCTGCGCGTCGCAATGCCAGACATCCACCCGCGCCCCGGCGATGGGCCTGCAGGCGGCATCCACCACCTGGATGAGAAGCTCGAGCGGCACGCCGGGCAGGCCTTCGGTGATGTCGGTTCGCAGAAGGCCGGGGTCGATGTAATAGGGCCCTTCCGTCACCTCCACGGCCAGAAGGCAGACATTCGGCGAGATCAGGCCTGCGGCGGTTGCGGCGGCTTCCTGGGCGGGGGCCGGGTGGGCGCCCAGCAGGGCAGCGGGCGAGACCGCAAGCGTGGCGAGCAGGGCGCGCCGCGTGGGCTGGCTGGCGGACATGGCGGGACTCCATGACAGGCGGGTTGCGGCTCTTGAACGCGTGGGTGGGGTTTCCGTCGCAGTGGTGCCGGGAAAGCCCCCGGTTCCATTGGTGTCATCGGGCTGCAGCTCGAAGCGTGCGGTTGTGGCAGAACGGAAACCCAGGCTGTTCGCGCCGGGATGATGACGGGGGGATGATGCGTTGATCTGGATGGCGCTGGTGGCGGTGGGCCTCACGGTGCTGCTCGGCAGCCTGTTTCTGGAACCTCGGACCGGGCCCCGGCGGGGGCGGCGGGGGTCTCGAGGCGACGCGCAGGCCGGGGGAGCGGTGTCAACCGATGCGGCCGACCGCGACGACCGATATGATCGCGAGGCCGACGCGGCCGATGCCGACGATGCGGGGGCGGCGACGGAGGCAGCGACGGAGGCAGCGACGGAGGCAGCGACGGGGGTCACTGAACTCCTCTCGGCCGGTCTGCCCCCCGGGATGGCCGGACGGCATCCGTGCAGCGTCATGGCGGAGGGCGCGGGGCGATCCGTCCGGGATGCCGGGTTGCTGCGGGCCAGGCAGGGTGGCGGGGTCTTCTTTCGCCTTTTCCGAAACCATCGTTCTGCGGATTGTATTGGCGAAACCGCCGGCCATCGGTCACTCTTCTGCCCAACCGGACGCGCGGTCAGCGCGCGCCCACTGACAGGGAGACGACCATGACCCACCTCGCGCGCGCAGGATGCAGCCTCGCGATTCTCTCCATGCTGGGAAGCGGCGCCGTCTTCGCCCAGCCGACCGCGATCGGCGAAGGCGAGGGAGAGCTCTCCATCATCGCCTGGGCCGGCTATATCGAGCGGGGCGAGACCGACCCGGCCTTCGACTGGGTGACTGCCTTCGAGGAGGCGACGGGCTGCCGCGTCTCGGTCAAGCAAGCCAATACCTCGGACGAGATGGTGGCCCTGATGAACGAGGGGGGCTTCGATCTGGTCACCGCTTCGGGCGATGCCTCGCTGCGGCTGATCGCGGGGGACCGGGTTCAGCCGATCAACATCGACCTCATCCCGTCCTGGTCCACCATCGACGAACGGCTTCAGAATGCGCCCTGGCACACGGTGGACGGGGTGCATTACGGCGTGCCCTACATGTGGGGCCCGAATGTCCTGATGTACAACACCGAGGTCTTCGGCGATCAGCCGCCGACATCCTGGAACGTTGTCTTCGAGGAGATGACACTGCCCGATGGCCAGTCCAACCGTGGCCGCGTGCAGGCCTATGACGGGCCCATCCACATCGCCGATGCCGCCCAGTATCTCATGTATCACCGGCCCGAGCTGGGCATCACCGACCCCTACGAACTGAATGAGGAGCAGTATGCCGCGGCGCTCGATCTGCTGCGCCAGCAGCGGCAGCTCGTCTCGCGCTACTGGCACGACGCCTTCATCCAGATCGACGATTTCAAGAACGAAGGCATGGCCGCGTCCGGCTCATGGCCCTTCCAGGTCAACCTGCTCAAGGCTGATGGGGCGCCCATTGCCTCGGTGATCCCGGTGGAGGGGGCGACGGGCTGGGCCGACACGACCATGCTGCATGTGGATTCGGACAGCGTGAACTGTGCCTATATGTGGTTCGAGCATCAGCTGAGCAGCAATCTCCAGTCCGATCTGTCGGTCTGGTTCGGGGCGGTTCCGGCGGTGCCGGCAGCCTGCTCGGACGGTCGCGGGATGCAGACGCCCGAAGGCTGCGATGCCAACGGCCTGGCCGATTTCGACAAGATCCGCTTCTGGCGCACGCCGGTCGCCGACTGTTCGCAGGGCGAGGATGCCTGCGTGCCCTATTACCGCTGGGTGTCGGACTATATCGGGGTGATCGGTGGGCGCTGAGGCCCGGCAGGGGGCGCTGCCCGTCCCCGTCGCGGGCGGCGTCAACCCCATCTTAACCTTGATGCAATAGGAAGGAAGCAGGGGCGATTCGTCTCGTCGTCCCTGTCCCCTTTGCTGTCAGCCATTGCTCCGGTCCTGAAAGGAGGCCCGCATGACCCCTGCCGTGTCGTTCCGCGGCGTCTCGCGCCATTTCGGATCTGTCCGTGCCGTGGACCGCGTGGATCTCGACATCGCGGAGGGCGAATTCTTCGCGATGCTGGGTCCCTCCGGCTCGGGCAAGACGACATGCCTGCGTCTCATCGCCGGCTTCGAGAGGCCGGATGCGGGCGAGATCCGCCTGTTTGGCGAGCCGGTCACCGGTCTGCCACCCTACCGGCGGGCGGTGAATACCGTGTTCCAGGACTATGCGCTGTTTCCGCATCTCAACGTGCTCGACAATGTGGCCTATGGCCTGATGATCGCCGGCGTGCCCAGGGCGGAACGCCATCGCCGGGCCGAGGAGGCGCTGGAGATGATGGCGCTGCCCGGTTATGGCGCGCGCCGCCCGGCCCAGCTTTCGGGCGGCCAGCGCCAGCGCGTCGCCCTCGCCCGCGCCCTCGTCAACCGCCCGCGCGTGCTGTTGCTCGACGAACCGCTCGGGGCGCTCGACCTCAAGCTGCGCGAACAGATGCAGGACGAGCTCAAGGCCCTCCAGCGGCGTGTGGGGATCACCTTCGTCTTCGTCACCCATGATCAGGGCGAGGCCCTGTCGATGGCCGACCGTCTTGCCGTCTTCGACCAGGGCCGCATCCGGCAGATCGGCACGCCGGCCGAGATCTATGCGAGACCCGCCACCCGTTTCGTCGCCCGCTTCGTCGGCTCCTCCAATGTCCTGCCCCCCGATCTCGCCCGGAGGATGGGCGGCCCGCCAGCCTGGTGCTCGCTGCGGCCCGAATCGATCCGTCTGACCGATCCGGCGGGGGCAGCCCTCGGGGGGGTGGTGCGTTCGGCGCGCTATCTCGGTTCGGCCACGCGTCTGGTGCTGGATGTGGGGCACGGGACGGCGGTGACGGAGATCGCCGTCCTGGTGCCGGCCGGCCGGCCCGTTCCGCCATCGGCGCGCAGGCGGGGCTCGAATGGGATGTCGCGGCCCTGCATCCCCCTGGCCCGAGGACGCCGCCGCATGACCGCCGCAACCGGATCCCTGACCCCGACGGGCCGGCGCGGAGCATGGGGCGCAGCCTCGGATGTGCTGTGGCGCAATCCGCGTCTGCTCCTGTTGCTTTTGCTGCTGCCGCCGCTGCTGTGGCTCGGGATCGTCTATCTCGGCTCACTCTTCGCGCTGCTGGCGCAGAGCTTCTTTTCGATCGACGAATTCTCCGGCCGCATCGACCGCACGCTGACCCTCAGGACCTACGGGGAACTGCTGCGCCCGGCCAATCTCGACATCATCTGGCGCACCGTCCTCATGGCGGGGCTGGTGACGCTGGCCTCGATCGTCATCGCCTTTCCGATCGCCTACTACGCCGCCCGTTATGCGCGGGGCCGCTGGAAGGCGCTGTTCTACCTCGGCGTCATGCTGCCCCTGTGGTCGAGCTATCTCGTCAAGGTCTATGCTTGGAAGCTGATCCTGGCCAAGGAGGGGATCATCGGCTGGGCCTTCGACAGCCTCGGGCTCGGCTGGCTGCTTTCGGCCTTTCTGGCCATCCCCGGCATCGGGGGCAACTCGCTCTCGGTCTCGCCCTTCGGCACCTTCCTCGTCTTCGTCTATGTCTGGATGCCCTTCATGATCCTGCCCATGCAGGCGGCGCTGGAGCGCGTCCCCCCCTCGCTGACCGAGGCCGCGGCCGATCTGGGCGCGACGCCGGCCCAGGCCTTTCGCACGGTGATCTGGCCGCTCGCGCTGCCGGGGGTTGTCGCGGGGTCGATCTTCACCTTCTCGCTGACCCTGGGCGACTACATCATCCCTCAGATCATCGGGACGAGCGCACGCTTCATCGGCCTGGCCGTCTACCAGTATCAGGGCACGGCCGGGAACATCCCGCTGGCGGCGGCCTTCGCGGTCGTGCCCATCGTCATCATGGGGATCTATCTCATGATCGCGCGGCGGATGGGGGCCTTCGATGCGCTCTAGGGCCCCTCTCTGGCTCAAGCTGGCGGCGGGTGCGGGGCTCCTGTTCCTGCATCTGCCGATCCTGCTGATCTTCGTCTATGCCTTCTCCTCCGAGAGCGCATCCTTCACCTGGCCACCGCCGGGCTTCACGCTGCGCTGGTTCGGCCGGGCCTGGGCGCGGCCCGACATCTGGGCGGCGCTGTCGCTGTCGCTCCGCGTCGCGCTCCTCTCCACCGCCATCGCGCTGGGCTGGGCACGCTCTGCGCGGCGGCCGTCGCCCGCAGCCGCTTCTTCGGGCGCGAGGTGATCTCGCTCCTGGTGATCCTGCCCATCGCGCTGCCCGGCATCATCACGGGGATCGCGCTGCGCTCGGCCTTCTCGCTGGCCGAGATCCCGTTCAGCGTCTGGACCATCGTGCTGGGTCATGCGACCTTCTGCATCGTGGTGGTCTACAACAATGCGGTCGCTCGCCTGCGGCGTCTGTCGGGGCATCTGATCGAGGCCAGCATGGATCTCGGGGCGACCTACTGGCAGACGCTGCGCTTCGTCATCATGCCCAATCTCGCGACGGCTCTGCTGGCCGGGGGGATGCTCGCCTTTGCCCTGTCCTTCGACGAGGTGATCGTGACCACCTTCACCGCCGGTCAGCAGCAGACCCTTCCCATCTGGATGCTCGAGGAACTGGTCCGCCCCCGCGAACGGCCCGTGACCAATGTCGTCGCGATGGTGGTCGTGCTGGTAACCTTTCTGCCGATCCTCGGCGCCTATTACCTGACCCGCGGCACCGACAGCGTCGCGGGCAGCGGCAAGTGACCCCGTTCTCCGGAGACTCCCCATGACCCTCCACTTCGATACCCAGATGCTGATCGGCGGCGCCTTCGAGGCGGGCACCGAGGGCGAGGAGACCATCCTCAATCCCCGCACCGGCGAGACGATCCTGACCCTGCCCGAGGCCTCTCCGGCCCAGATCGACCGGGCCGTGGCGGCCGCGCGCAAGGCCTTTCCGGCCTGGTCGCGGACGACGCCGGCCGAACGTGCTGCCCTGCTGCTGAAGATCGCCGACCGCATCGAGGCTGAGGCCGAGGAGTTCGCCCGGCTCGAGGCGCTCAATACCGGCAAGCCCTTCCACGCCGCCCTGAATGACGAACTGCCGGCGATCGTGGACTGTTTCCGCTTCTTTGCGGGGGCGGCGCGCAACCTGCACGGCCCTGTGGCGGGGGAATATCTGGCCGGGCACACAAGCCTGATCCGGCGCGATCCCGTTGGTGTCGTCGCCTCCATCGCGCCCTGGAACTATCCGCTGATGATGATGGCCTGGAAGCTGGCCCCGGCTCTTGCGGGAGGGAACTGCGTTGTCCTGAAGCCATCCGAACAGACGCCGCTGACAGCCCTGCGGCTGGCGCGCATTCTGGCCGAGCTTCTGCCCGAAGGGGTGGTGAATGTCATCACGGGGCAGGGGGGCAGCGTGGGCAGCGCGCTCATCCACCATGACGGGGTGGACATGGTCTCGCTGACAGGGGATGTGGCGACGGGCAAGAAGGTGCTTCAGGCCGCCGCGCGCAGCGTCAAGCGCACGCATCTCGAGCTGGGCGGCAAGGCGCCTGTGCTGGTGTTCGACGATGCCGATCTGGACAGGGTGGTGCAGGGGCTGCGTGCCTTCTCCTTCTACAATGCGGGGCAGGACTGCACGGCGGCCTGCCGGGTCTATGCCCAGGCGGGGATCCATGACCGCCTGGTGGCCGAGCTGACGGCGGCCGCAGCCTCCATCGTCTATGGTCAGGAGGACGACAGCACGAACGAGATCCCCCCCCCTGATCAGTCTGCGTCAGCGCGACCGCGTGGCCAGCTTCGTCTCGCGCGCGGCCGAACAGAAGCATATCGAGATCACCACGGGCGGAGAGGCGCCGGAGGGGTCCGGCTTCTACTACCGGCCCACCGTGATTGCCGGTGCCCGGCAGGAGGACGAGATCGTCCAGCGCGAGGTGTTCGGCCCTGTCGTCTCCGTCACCCGCTTCGAGGAGGCCGATCAGGCCGTGGCCTGGGCCAATGACAGCGCCTATGGCCTGGCCTCCTCGGTGTGGACGCGGGATGTGGGCCGGGCGATGGATGTCTCGGCCCGGCTGCGCTACGGCTGCACCTGGGTCAATACCCATTTCATGCTGGTCAACGAGATGCCGCATGGCGGGCTCCGGCAGTCCGGCTACGGCAAGGACATGTCGATCTATGCGCTCGAGGATTACACCGTCGTGCGTCATGTCATGATCGCCCACTGACATCCCGTTGACACTTTGCCTGCGCAACCAGACAGTTGCGCAGATTTCTGCCTGGGACATGCCGATGCCTGCCAACCTTACTCTCGATCAGCTTTCCAATGCCGTGGATGCGGGCGAGATCGATACCGTCCTGACCTGCGTGACGGACATGCAGGGCCGTCTCGTGGGAAAGCGGTTCCACGCTCGCCACTTCCTCGACAGTGCCCATCGGGAGACGCATGGCTGCAACTACCTGCTGGCCGTGGATGTGGACATGACCCCGGTGCCGGGCTACCGCTCCGCCTCCTGGGAGCAGGGCTATGGCGACTATGTCCACAAGCCGGACCTGGCCACCCTGCGCCGTGCGGGCTGGGAATCGGGCACCGCCATGGTGATGTGCGACCTGCTCGACCATCATGGCGAGCTGGTGCCCATCGCCCCCCGTTCGGTGCTGAAGCGGCAGGTGGAGCGTGCCCGCGCCCTGGGGTTCGAGCCGATGATGGCCACCGAGCTCGAATTCTACCTCTTCGAGGAAAGCTTCGCGACGCTCTGGGATCAGGGCTATCGCCGCATGACGCCGGTCGTGCGCTACAACAATGACTACGGCATCTTCGGCACCCTGAAGGAAGAGGCCGTGATGCGTCCGCTGCGCAATGCACTGCACGCCTCGGGGATCCCTGTGGAGAACACCAAGGGCGAGGCCGATGCCGGCCAGCACGAGGTGAATATCCGCTATTCGGATGCGCTCGACACGGCCGACATGCATGTCATCGTCAAGACCGCGACCAAGGCCGCGGCGCAGGCGGCGGGTCATTCCGTGACCTTCATGGCCAAATATGCGACGGACCGGGCCGGTTCCTCCTCGCATATCCATCAGTCGCTCTGGCGCGATGGCCGCAACGCCTTCCGGGACGAGAAGGGCGGGCATGGCATGTCCGAGATCATGCGCCGCTATCTGGCCGGCCTGCTGGCCCATGCCGATGCGACGACGCTGTTCCTGGCCCCTTATGTCAACTCCTACAAGCGCTTCACCGTGGGTCTGTTCGCACCCACCCGCGCCGTCTGGAGCCGCGACAACCGCACGGCCGGCTATCGCCTCTGCGGCGAGGGAACGGGGGCGATCCGCATCGAATGCCGGGTCGGCGGGGCCGATCTCAATCCCTATCTGGCTCTGGCCGCGCAGCTGGCCGCCGGTCTTGACGGGATCGAGAAGGGGCTGGAGCTGGAGCCCGAATTGTCGGGCGACATGTATCGGGCCGAGAATGCCCGCCGCATTCCCGCCACGCTGCGCGAGGCGGCCGAGGCGGCACGGCGTTCCGACATGCTGCGAGAGGCCTTCGGGGCGGAGGTCGTGGAGCATTATCACCGTGCCGCCCTGTGGGAAATTTCCGAATGCGACCGCGTGGTGACCGACTGGGATCTGCGGCGGGGCTTCGAACGGCTCTGAGGGGGAATGCCATGACCATCATCCGCTGTGTCTCGCCCGTCAATGGCGAGGTCTATGCCGAACGCTCCGCCCTCTCCCCCGAGGAGGCCGATGCCGCCGTGGCGCGTGCCCGCGCCGCGCAGCCCGGCTGGGCGGCCACCCCGCTCGAGACGCGCATCGCCCTGGTGCAGGAGGGGATCCGGCGGCTGAACGGCGCCCGGGACCGCATCGTGGAGGAGCTGGCCTGGCAGATGGGCCGTCCCGTCCGCTACGGCGGGGAATTCGGTGGCCTCAACGAACGGTCGGACTACATGGCCTCCATCGCCGCCGAGGCGCTGGCCCCCCCTGGTGGCGGAGGACAGCGACCGCTTCATGCGGCGGATCGAGCGCGCGCCTGTCGGCCTGGTCTTCGTGATCGCGCCCTGGAACTATCCCTATCTGACGGCCTGCAACACCATCGTTCCGGCCCTGATCGCCGGCAATGCCGTGCTGCACAAGGCGGCGTCCCAGACCCTTCTGGTGGGCGAACGCTGGCAGGACGCCTTCGATGGCCTGCTGCCCGAAGGGGTCTTCCAGAATGTGGTGCTCGACCACGAGGGGACGGAACGTCTGATCCGCAACCGCAGCTTCGGCTTCGTCAATTTCACCGGTTCGGTGAAGGGCGGCGCCGCGATCGAGCGCGCCGCCGCCGGGACCTTCACCTCGCTCGGGCTCGAGCTGGGGGGCAAGGATCCCGGCTATGTGATGGAGGATGCCGATCTCGACTGGGCAGTGGACGTGCTCATGGACGGGGCGATGTACAATGCCGGTCAGTGCTGCTGCGGGATCGAGCGGATCTATGTCCACCGCTCGCTCTACGACAGCTTCGTGGACCGGGCGAAGGCTTGGGTTTCCTCTCTCCGCCTCGGCAACCCGCTCGATCCGGCCACAACGCTGGGGCCGATGGCGAATCTCCGATTTGCCCGCGAGGTGCGCGCGCAGATCGCCGAGGCGGTCGCTGCCGGCGCAACGCCCCTGATCGCACGCGAAGCCTTTCCGCAGGATGACGGGGGAACCTATCTCGCGCCGCAGATCCTCGTGAATGTGGATCATTCCATGCGCGTGATGAAGGAAGAGACCTTCGGCCCCGTCGTCGGCATCATGCCCGTGGATTCGGACGAGGAGGCGCTCGCCCTCATGAATGATTCGCCCTACGGGCTGACGGCCTCGCTCTGGACGCAGGATCCGGAACGGGCGATGGCCCTGGCCCGGCGGATCGAGACGGGGACGGTCTTTCTCAACCGGGCCGATTATCTCGATCCGGCGCTGTGCTGGACGGGCTGCAAGGACACGGGGCGCGGCGCGGCCCTGTCGGTCCTCGGTTTCCACGCGGTGACACGTCCGCGCTCCTACCATTTCCGCAAGGTGAAGGCATGACGACCCTCACGGCCAACTGGTCCTATCCGACGCGCATCCTCTTCGGCCCCGGCCGCATCGCAGAACTGCCCGCGGCCTGCGCCGAGGCGGGGATTCGCCGCCCCCTGCTGGTCACCGATCGCGGCCTGGCCGGTCTGCCGATCACCGCCGGCGTCCTCGATCTGATGGAGAAGGCGGGCCTGGGTCGCGCCCTGTTTGCCGAGGTGGACCCGAACCCGACCGATGCCAATCTGGAGGCAGGCATCCGCGCCTATCGTGAGGGCGGGCATGACGGGGTGATCGCCTTCGGCGGCGGTTCGGGGCTGGATCTGGGCAAGCTCGTGGCCTTCCAGCAGGGCCAGACGCGCCCCGTCTGGGATTTCGAGGATATCGGCGACTGGTGGACCCGGGCGGAGGCCGACCGGATCGCCCCCATCGTGGCGGTGCCCACCACCGCCGGCACCGGGTCCGAGGTGGGGCGGGCCGGAGTCGTGACGAATTCGGCACGCATACCAAGAAGGTGATCTTCCATCCCCGGATGCTGCCCCGGGTGACGATCTGCGATCCGGAACTGACCATCGGCCTGCCGCCGGCCATCACCGCCGGCACCGGGATGGATGCCTTCGCGCATTGCCTCGAGGCCTATTGTGCCCCCTTCTTCCATCCGATGAGCGAGGGAATCGCTCTGCAGGGTCTCCGGCTGGTGAACGATTACCTGCCACGTGCCTTCCGCGACGGATCGGATCTCGAGGCGCGGGCGAACATGATGGCCGCTGCGGCGATGGGCGCGGTGGCCTTCCAGCGGGGGCTGGGCGCCATTCATGCCTTGTCGCATCCGGTGGGGGCGATCTACGGCACGCATCATGGCACGACCAATGCCGTCGTCATGCCGGCCGTCCTGCGCTTCAACCGCCCCGCGATCGAGGAGCGGATCGCCCGCGCGGCTGCCTATCTGGGAATTGCCGGGGGATTCGACGGTTTTCTGGCCCGGGTGGAGGAGCTGAACAGCCTCTTCGGTTTCCCCAGGGGCCTTGCGGCGATGGGCGTGGAACAGGCGCGCCTGCGCCAGCTGGCCGAGATGGCCGTGGCCGATCCGACTGCCGGCGGCAACCCCGTTCCGCTGACCGTGGAGACGGCCGAAGCCCTGTTCGCCAGCGCGATGTGATGGTTTGTTCGGTTGTCCTGTTGTCCGGGTCCGCCTTCGGGCGGGCTCGGGCCATCGCGCCCCGTTCCGAAAGGCCTCGCAAGACATCCTCAGCATGCAGCACAGGCCGCAGGGCAGGGGTGGGTGCGACGCCTCCATCCTGCGCGTGCTGCACCGCCTCTGTCTGCGATGGAGAGGTCGTTACAAGCCCGGCAATGTCACTGGGAGAAGGATCCGCTGGCAGCCCGTAGATCCGCCATGGGCTGTTTCCGGCTTGCCCGGCAGGTTCCGGATAAGTCCATACGATCATGGCATGGAACAGCTCTGTTGTGCAAATCGGGTGATGGACAGGATTGCCCCATTCCCGGCAGACCTGTCCCGCCAGCATCGGTGATGGAGTGCCGAGTGCGGTGACGCCGTTGAGCACGGCAACCCTGACCTGGAACTCTGCGATCTGACGGTCGAAGTCCCGCGCCGTGAGGCGCTGGCCCCGGAGTTTCACACAGTGCATCCTGGTCTCGGCTCGGCTTCGGCGGTGGTCCCGTTCGGGGCCGCCCTCGGACCGGTGGCGGGCTGGCCCCTCACCATCGTCGCCGGATGGTTCGACCGACACGCTTCGATATGCGCAGGATTGCGTTGCGCGCGACGGCCCCGGCGGTGTCGGGTTTCCAGGGTTTCGCGTTCTTGCGGGGAGGGATGATCCCGCTGCCCCGCGGCCGCAATGGCGTCATGGCACTTGCGGCTGTCGCAGGCGCCGTCGGCAGTGACGCTGGCGATCTGCTGTTCGGGCGGGATCTGGTCGAGCAGTTCGGGCAGCATGGGCGCGTCGCCCATGTCGCTGCTGGTGAACTCGGTCGCCCGGATTTCCAAGCTTTTTCGCGTCAATACCGATATGGATCTTGCGCCAGACCCGACGTGTGGAGCCGCCATGCTTGCGGGCGTTCGATTCCCCTTCGCCCTCGATCTTGATGCCGGTGCTGTCCACCAGCAGGTGCAGGGGGCCGTCCGAGCCACGGTAGGGGATATTCACCTTCAGGGTCTTCTGGCGCCGCGACAGGGTGCTGAAGTCTGGGACGGCCCAGTCCAGGCCGAGCAGGCGCAACAGGCTCTCGACGAACCCAGTGGTCTGCCGAAGCGCCATCCCGAACAGCACCGTCAGCGTCAGGCAAGTCTGGATCGCGGCATCACTGCAAGCAGGCTGACACCCGCGCTTGCCGGTCGGCGCGGCATCCCAAGTCATCGCGGGACGACGCAGATCGTGAGCGGCCGCGGCGCCTCAGCGCTTCGTTATAGGCAAGGCCAGCTCCGGGTCTTGCAGGTCGGCGGTGCCGATCGGCTCATCCCCCCCAGCGGCCACCCCGAATTCACAAGATGAACCCCCCGGCTATTTGGGCAACAGAACCGTCCAGGTTGGAAACGGCACGCTTCCGTCCGAACTGGTGACTGATGTGGGTCCGTGCATGACTTCAACCGTCCGTGCGCGTTCTTCCCCCGATGCGCGTCCAGGTTATGCGTTCGGGCGGGCAGACCCGCCCTTTGCTTTCAACTCGCCGTGACAGGTGCAGGATGCCGCTGTTGCTTATCCCGGGTGCATCCCGCAGTTCGGCTGCGGGAACGGGCGTTCGATGGCAGGCAGCACGAGCCTGCAGCGCTTTCCAGTGCGCCGCCCGGCATCACGCTGCCCGGGCATCGCCGGAAGCGTCGGTGATGGCAGCCAGCGCCTCCTCGATACTGGCCGCGTAGTGCACGAGGGGTCGTTTCAGCCCATGCCTCAGGAAAACCCGTCGGATGTCGCGACTGGCGCCCGTCAGCCACAGGGTGACGCCGCGCCTGTGGGTCTTGTGAGCGAGACCCTCGATCACGTTGGCGCCGGTCGAATCAAGGAAGGGCACTGCCGAGAAATCCACGATGAGCGCCTTGTGGCTGTCCTGGATGCGGTCGAGCACCGAGCCGATGGAGGCGGCCGCGCCGAAAAAGAGCGCACCGATGATGCGATAGACCACTACCTCGGGATTGGCTGCTTCCTCGTGATAGGTGCCGCGCGGTGGCGGCGCGCTGTCCGCCTCGTCCCGTCCCACGAAGGGCGTGTCGGTGGCAATGGCCGTGATCGTGCTCATCCGGTGAATGAAAAGGCCGAGCCGAGCGCGAAGCCGACCACGATGGCCTCGGTCAGGTCGCGGAAGATGGTCAGGAAAAAGGTTGCGGCCAGCACGGTCGCCTCGCCCCAGCCCGAGCGGACGAGGATGGCGATGGCAGGCTTCTCGATCATGTTCCAGGCGACGACGGCGAGGACACCCGCGAGCGCGGCCAGCGGAATATAGGCGGCAAGCGGTGCGGCGATGAGCATGAACAGCAGCAGGAAGACCGCGTGCAGCATGCCCGCCACCGGACCATGCGCGCCAGAGCGGACATTGGTCGCGGTTCGCGCGATGGTGCCCGTGACGCAGAAGCCGCCGAAGAGGGCCGAGCCGATATTGGCGACACCCTGCGCCACAAGCTCGCAGTTCGACCGATGCCTGCGCCCGGTCATGCCGTCGGCGACCACGGCGGAGAGAAGCGACTCGATGGCGCCCAGAAGCGTGAAGGAAATCGCGGCAGGGAGAACGGCCATGATCTTCCCCGGCGACAGGTCCGGCAGGCTGGGGGCCGGCAGGGTCGAGGGGATACCGCCGAACTTCGTGCCGATGGTTGCCACCGGCAGATCCAGAAGCGCCGTCGCCAGTGCCGCGACGCCCACCGCGATCAACATGCCCGGCCAATGCGGTCGCCAGCGACGAAGCCCGAGGATGATCGCGACAGTCAAGACCGAGACGAGAAGCGCGGCCGGCGTCAGGCTGGCGCGCGCCTCCCACAGGGCCGGGAGTTTGCCAGCAACGCGCCCGGCTCATGCTCCAGCGTCAGGCCGAAGAGTTCCTTGATCTGACTGGCGAAGATGATGACCGCGATTCCGGCGGTGAAGCCGACCGTCACCGGGAAGGGAATGAACTTGATGAAGGTGCCGAGCCGCAGGAAGCCGGCGGCTGCCAGCATCAGGCCCGAGAGGAAGGTCGCGAGGATCAGCCCGTCCATCCCGTGCTGCGCGAGCGTCGCCGCGACCAGCACGATGAAGGCCCCCGCAGGACCGCCGATCTGGAATCGCGATCCTCCGAGCAGGGAAACGAGGAAGCCGCCGACAATCGCGGTGTAGAGCCCCTGTGCCGGGGTCGCGCCCGAGGCGATGGCGATCGCCATGGAAAGCGGCAGCGCCACGATGGCAACGGTCAGCCCGGCAAGGGCATCCGCCCGCAGCTGCGCCGGCCCGTAACCCTCGCGCAGGACGGTCACGAGTTTCGGGGTATAGAGCTCGGCAAAGCTGGGCGTATCGCCGGTCTGTCTGGCCTGGTCTTTCATCTGGGCCGCACCTTGAATGGGTTGCGGCGGGATCGTCGGCATGTCGTCGGCGGTCGCCGTCGCGAAGTCCTGGGTCAGTTTTTCGGGAGTGGAGATTTCAGGCGAACGCCGCGCCCGCCTGCCATGCTGGGGGCGCCTTCACCGATGAGCTCGACCCCGGCGCCTTCCAGCGCCGCGACGACCTTGGTCAGGCTGTCGACCACGCCGCGCACATTGCCGGCGCTGGCCTCCATGCGCTGGATGGTCGGGACGGACAGCCCGGATAGCTCCGCCAGGGTTTTCTGGTCGATACCGAGAAGGGCGCGCGCTGCGCGCATCTGGGGGCCGGTGATCATGAGGCATATCCCGAACAGGATAAACGACATCTATAATACACTTACTGATATTTCAAGCATCCATTGTGATTGGTGTTCGTCGCTCAGCGCTTTCTGGAGCATCCATGCCCACCCCTCGCGAAACCATCCTCGCCGCGCTGCAGGCGCGGCTGCCGGCGCTGCCGGTTACGGCTCTGTTGGGCAAATGGGGTGAAGGGATCCACCTCGTGAATCCAAGGGGGTCGCTGAGGGGGGATGAGCCGACCGGCACCGCCGATCTGCAAGATCCGGAACTGGCCGAGCGACAACAAGGCGCTGAGGCGCCGCGGCTCGCTCATGATCGGGTTCGATCCCGCGATTGGCGGAAGGGATTGAAACCGCCTTGTCGGCCTTTCTGCTGCGCAGCGCCCCCTCGGCTTCGGTCTGGCCGGCCTTGAGCGCCGCGGGATCTTGCCGCACGGGCGGCGGCGCTTGGCAGGGCCGATGCCGCTGTTGCGCGGGCTGTCCCCCGGCCGCGCTGAATGACCTCTGGCAGGGCAACCCGATCCGCCGCACCCGTGCAGGGGATGGGCATTCGACCCTCTACGGCCGCTGCCTGGCGCTGCACCTGATGGCGCAGCCGGTCATCGCCCGCGGCTTTCTGGCCGATCCGACTGCCTTGCCCGAGGTGCTGGCCGAACGGCGGCGGGTGGCTGGGATTGCGGAACTGTGCCGCCGGCATGAGCTGCCGGAGCTGGCTGCCGACCTGATTGCCGACGGGCGCCCGTGGAGGCAGCCCGCGCGGCGATCCTCGACAGGCTGGCCAAACGCGACCGGCTGGCGCTGCGCACGCATGAGCCGGCGCTGGCGGGCGGCGGGCCCCGCCGCTTCGAGGATCCCGCCTGTCTGGCCGATGCGGCGGGCGAAGCTCTTTATGCGCGGCTCGACCCTGCGCATGAGCTGTCCCCGCCTGCGCGGGCCTTCGCCCGATCACCTGATCACCCGTGCACGGGGCGCTTCCAGATGGTGGTGGAGCCGTGCCTGACCGATCCACATGTCTGGTATTTGGCAGCCGATCCCGCGATGCAGGACGGGCTGGAATTTGCCTATCTCGAGGACCAGCCCGCCCCGAAGTCGAGCCGGGCGTGTTCGTCTGCCTGCCCCCCCGCCTCGGGTCCTTCCTGGTGGCTATGGGATTCGGGCGGCAGAGTTGCAGTCTTTTCCAGCGTCAGAACGACAATCGGGGTGCGCAGCGGGTGCGCAAGGCGGTGCGCTGCGCCGCGCGATCCTCTCCGCGGCGGTGGCCAGCCTGTTCGGCATCCGCCACTGCTTCGGAGTCCGTGAACGCCCGAATGAATCCCGGGCGCCATGGGGGATGTTCCGGTGGACTGGCTTGAGGAAAAGCCGTTATAACCAGATTTTTGGTCAAAAAATTGGCAGCCCGTAGGGGAATCGAACCCCTCTTTTCAGGTTGAAAACCTGACGTCCTAACCGATAGACGAACGGGCCGCTGTCGGTGCGCGCTAGTTAGACAAAGGCGCAGGCGGGGGCAAGGGGGGATATGCAGATATCCTCGCGTCAAGCATGGCTTGTCGCAGGGGCATGGGCAGGGCCCTGTTGCGGCGCAGCCGCCTGCTCGTCGGCGACCGCGGAGCGGGTCTTGCGAGGGGGGGCGTGGGGCCGATTGCCGGCCTGCTTTGCGGATCGGACGGCCGGCCTTGGAGCCGACCGGGAAGGGGTCCGAATCGGTCCCCGAGCCGCCGGCATGGCAGCCCGCCCTGCATCAGCCGTCAGCAGGGCTCTCGGGGATCAGGATCTGCACACCGGCGGCCTCAAGGGCCTTCTGCGCCTCGGCCGGGGGCGGGCGGTCGGTCACGAGGCTGTCGATCCCCTGCCAGCCGCAGACCTGGACCAGCCCCGGGCGCTCGAACTTGGAAATGTCGCAGACGACCACACGTCGCACCCCGCGCGCCAGCACGGCGCGGGCGAATTCGGCCTCTTCCAGGCGGTAGTCCATGATTCCCCGTTCGGGATGCAGGGCGCCGGCGGAAATGATGGCGTGATCGACCCAGAATCGCGACACGAACTCGATCGCCGACAGCCCCAGTGCCGCGCCGCTGTCGCGGTCGAGCGCGCCGCCTGCCATGTGGACGGCATTTCCGTTCACCGTCGCCAGAAGCCGGGCGATATCGGGCGAATTGGTCACCACCGTCAGGCGCCGGTGCTCCAGCAGCTCCCGCGCGAGGAAGCTTGTCGTGGAGCCGGTATCGAGCATGACCGATTCGCCGTCCCGGATCATGCGCGCCGTCAGCCGGGCGATGAGCCGCTTGGCGGCGGCATTCTCGCGCATGCGACGGTCGAAGGGGGCTTCGCGAAGGGCAGAGGGCAGCATGATGCCCCCATGCCGATGCAGCACCGAGCCATTCGAGACGAGGATCTTCACGTCCCGCCGGACCGTTTCGAGCGACACGCCCAGTCGCTCGGACAGATCGCTGATGCGGATCGTCCCTCTGTCCTCCAGGAGTCGCAGGATCTCTGCCTGACGCTGTGCTGCGATCATCTCTGCTCCGTTTCTGACCGAAAATGACTTCTTATGTGGAAAAAGGCCGATCATGACCGTCTTCATGGATGATTTCGGTCATGATACCGCAAAATCCTCTTGACCCGGCGGCATCCTGCGCGATCCACTACCCGCAGGGGAGGGAACAGCGTGACCGGCCGTGCATGGGAAAGGATCAGGGCTCTCGGGCTCTGGCAGGGCGATGTCGAGATCAGCCCGCTCAAGGGCGGCATCAGCAACGAAAGCTGGATCGTGCAGGACGCCGCGGGAAGATGGGTTGTGCGCTTCGGGGATGACTATCCCTTTCACCATGTCGAACGCCGACGCGAGGTCATGGTGGCGCGCGCCGCAGCGGAGGCCGGCTTTGCCCCCGCCCTGCGCCATGCGGCCGAAGGGGTGATGGTCACGGACTATCTGGGGGCGAAGACCTTCGAGGCCTCGGATGTGCGCGCCGCGATCGGCCCGATTGCCGATCTGCTCCGCCGCTTTCACCGGACGATGCCGCATCATGTCTCGGGTCCGGGGTTCTTCTTCTGGCCCTTCCATGTCGTGCGCGACTATGCCCGCACGCTGCGGCGGGATGGCAGCCGGATGACGGCAGAGTTGCCCCGCTATCTCGCCCTGGCCGATGCGCTCGAGGCGGTGCAGGTGCCTCTGCCCATCGTGTTCGCCCATAACGACCTGCTGCCGGCCAATCTGCTTCATGACGGCCAGCGCCTCTGGCTGATCGATTTCGAATATGCCGGCTTCTCGACCGCACTGTTCGATCTGGCGGGGCTGTCCTCCAATGCCGGCTTCTCGCCGGAGGAGACGGAGGCCCTGCTGACCGCCTATTTCGGCTGTTCGCCCGATCCGGCGCTTTCGCGGGCCATGGCGGCGATGCAATGCGCCTCGCTTTTGCGCGAGGCGATGTGGAGCATGGTCTCCGAGCTGCATCTGAACGCCCCCGGCACCGACTATCCGGCCTATACGGCCGCGAATCTCGCACGGCTCGAGGCGGCACTCGACGCCTATCAGACTGCATATGGAACACTCTGACATGTCCATTGTCCTGCCCGGCCATGCCCGGATCGTCATCATTGGGGGCGGCATCATCGGCTGCTCGACAGCCTATCACCTGGCGCGGGATCACCGGGCGGATGTCGTGCTGCTGGAGCAGGACCGGCTGACCTCGGGGTCCACCTGGCACGCGGCTGGTCTGGTGGGGCAACTGCGCTCCTCGGCCTCGATCACGCAGGTTCTCAGGTATTCCGTGGATCTCTACCGCCGCCTGGCCGCGGAGACCGGGCTCGAGACCGGCTGGAAGATGACCGGCTGCCTGCGGCTGGCCACCACGCAAGACCGCTGGATCGAATACCGCCGCCTGGCCACGACCGCCCGCAGCTTCGGCATGGACATGGAGCTGATCGGCCCCGATGAGGTCCGGCGCATGTGGCCGCTGATGGATGTCTCGGATCTGATCGGGGCCAGCTGGCTGCCCACGGACGGGCAGGCAAGCCCCTCCGACATCGCCCAGTCCCTGGCCAAGGGAGCCCGGATGCACGGAGCGCGTCTGTTCGAAGGGGTCCGTGTCACCGGCTTTCGCATGGAGGGGCGGCGCATCGCGGCCGTGCAGACCGATGCGGGCGAGATCGCCTGCGAGACGGTCGTCAACTGCGCGGGCCTGTGGGCGCGCCAGATCGGCGCGATGGCGGGGGTTTCGGTGCCGCTTCAGGCGGTGCGCCATCAATATATCGTCACCGAACCCATCGAGGGACTGCCCCCGGATGCGCCCACCCTGCGCGATCCCGACCGGCGCACCTATTTCAAGGAAGAGGTGGGCGGCCTGGTCATGGGCGGTTACGAACCCGATCCCATTCCCTGGGACACCGGCCTGCCCGGCAACGACGCGCCCTCCGACTGGGCCTTCCGCCTGTTCGATGACGATTTCGATCATTTCGAACAGCACATGGTTCAGGCCATCGCCCGTGTGCCCGCGCTCGAGCGGGTGGGCGTCAAGCGGATGATCAACGGGCCGGAAAGCTTCACGCCGGATGGCAACTTCATCCTCGGCGCCGCACCGGAATGCGACAACATGTTCGTCGGCGCAGGCTTCAATGCCTTCGGCATCGCCGCCGGCGGCGGCGCCGGCTGGGCCCTGGCCGAATGGGTCGCCACGGGAGAGGCGCCGCTCGATCTCTGGCCGGTGGATATCCGCCGCTTTTCCGCCCTGCATCGCGATCGCGCCTGGGTGCGGGAGCGCACGCTCGAAGCCTATGCCCGGCATTACGCCATCGCCTGGCCCCATGACGAATACCTGAGCGGCCGGCCGCGGCTTGTCTCGCCGCTCTATGCGCGTCTGAAGGCGGCCGGCGCCGTGTTCGGCTCCAAGCTGGGATGGGAGCGGCCGAACTGGTTCGCCCCTCCCGGCACCGAGCCGCGCGACCTACCCTCCATGGGGCGGCCGAACTGGTTCGATGCCGTGGGCGAGGAACACCGCCATGTGCGCGCGGTCGCGGGCCTGTTCGACCAGTCCTCCTTTGCCAAGTTCGAACTGTCCGGCCCCGGTGCAGAGGCCGCCCTGTCCCGTCTCTGCGCCAATGATGTGGCACGCCCGCCGGGCCGTCTGGTCTATACCCAGATGCTCAACAGCCGCGGCGGCATCGAATGCGATCTGACAGTTGCGCGGCTGGCGCCGGACCGGTTCTACATTGTCACCGGCACGGGCTTTCGCACGCATGATTTCGCCTGGATCGCCGATCATCTGCCCCGCGATGGCTCGGTGCGGCTCGAGGATGTGACCGAAGGCTGGGGCGTGCTCTCGCTCATGGGGCCGCGCGCGCGGGATATCCTCGCCGCCGTGACGCCGGCCGACATGTCCGGCGCCGCTCATCCCTTCGGCCATGTGAGAGAGATCACGATCGCAGGACATCCCGTCCGGGCCCTGCGCGTCACCTATGTGGGGGAACTCGGCTGGGAGCTGCACGCGGCCATCGACAGTCTGGGCGACATCCATGACGCCCTGATGGAAACGGGTCTCGGCCTGCGGCCGGCGGGTTATCGCGCCATCGAATCCCTGCGCCTGGAGAAGGGTTACCGTGCCTGGGGCAGCGACATCTCGCCCAATGACACGCCGTTCGAGGCGGGGCTGGGCTGGGCTGTCAAGCTTCGGACGACGCAGGACTTCATCGGGCGCGCCGCGCTGGAGCGGCAGGCCGGCCGGGTGCCCTCCCGACGTCTTGTGGGCTTCATGGCCGAGGATCCGGACGTCGTCCTTCTCGGCCGCGAGACCATCCTGCGCGAGGGCGAGCCGGTCGGTTATCTGACAAGCGGAGGCTTCGGCTACAGCATCGGCCGTCCGCTGGGCCTGGGCTATGTGCGGGCGACCGATCGCCAGCCCGCGATGGACGACACGGCCCTGCTGGCAAGCCGTTACACCCTCATCGCCGCGGGAGAGGAGGTGGCGGCCCGCCCCTCTCTCCGGCCGTTCCACGATCCGGAAGGGCTCGCGATCCGCAGCTGAGACCAAGGCGCGGCAACAGCGCCGACAGACAGGGAGAGAAGCATGGAACTGATCGGAACGATCGTGATCTACATCATCATGGCCTGTGCCGTGGCGGGTGCCATCGGATATATCCGGGATCCCGACAACGGCATCGGCCGCGAGTTTCGCGAAGGGCTGTATGCGATCGCCCGATCTTCATTCCGGTCGCCGGGATCATGGCTGCGATCCCCTACTTTCGCGGATCGTCAGCAGCGCCGTCGGACCGCTCTTCGCGGCGGTGGGGGCCGATCCGGCCGTGGCCGCCACCACCATCATCGCGATCGACATGGGGGGCTATCAGCTTGCCGATGCACTGGCCCAGAGCCGTGAAGGCTGGCTCATGGCATCGCTCGTGGGCTACATGGCGGGGGCGACGATCATCTTCTCGATTCCCGTGGGCCTCGCGATGCTCGACCGGCGGGATCACAAATACATGGCCCTCGGGATCATGTCGGGAATCCTGTCGGTGCCGGTCGGCGTCTTCATCGCCGCCCTGATCGTCCTGCTGACCGGCACGCCCATCCGGCCGGAGATCGCGACGACCGGCCCGGCCACCCTGCAGCTGGCGCTGGGCCTCGGCCAGATCCTGCGCGACCTTCTGCCGCTCGTGCTGTTCTGCGTGGCCATCGCTCTGGGGCTGCGCCTCGTGCCGGATGCGATGATCGCGGGCTTCCTGTGGTTCGGGCGGATCATGTATGGGGCGATCACGCTCGTTCTCGTCTTCTCGATCGTCGAATATTTCACCGGCCTGTTCACCACCCTGTTCGGGGGTTGGGGTTTCGATCCGATCATCGCCGACGAGGCCGATCAGTTCCGCGCTCTCGAGATCGCGGGCTATATCGGGATCATGCTGGCCGGGGCCTTCCCGATGGTCTATCTGATCACCCGCCATCTGGCCGGGCCGATGCAGGCGCTCGGACGCCGTCTGGGCCTTTCGCCGGTCGGGGCGGCCGGGCTTCTGGCGACCATTGCGAACATCCTGGCCATGTATCGCCTCGTGCGCGAAATGCGGGCACGCGACAAGGTGCTTGTCATCGCCTTTGCGGTCTGTGCCGCCTTTGCCTTCGGCGACCATCTGGCCTTTACGGCGAATTTCCAGCCTTCGCTGATCCTGCCGCTGCTGCTGGGCAAGCTTCTGGGCGGGGCGGTCGCCTTTGCCATCGCGGCGCGCCTTTCGGTGCCCAAGGCAGAGGCGCTGGAAATGCAGGAGACCCCGGCTGCAGGACAGGCCCCGGATGCGGCCCGGCCGGTCACGGCCTGAACCATCCGTCGGGCCGGATTCGGCCCCGGTTGCCCGGCATGGCCGCCGCGTCGAGCCTAGCGGTGCCCCGCAGGGGCGGCATCGTCGAGCATCAGCTGCACCGACCGTCGCCCCTGCCAGGTGTTGATCTCGAGCCGCCCGGCGACATGGAACCGACCTGCACCCGGCCGGAGCCGCGACAGCGGGCCGTCCGCCGCGCCGAAGGCGATGGCGTCGATCCGGCCGCCCATCCCGTCATCCAGCGCGATCTTCAGGTGACCATTGCCCACGACCCGCGCATGGGCCACCGCCAGATCGCAGAAACCGAATCGCGGAGAGGGGGCCGATGCGCCGAAGGGGCCGGCGCGTTCCAGCGTCTCCACCAATGGCAGGCTTGCCGCGCGGGGCATCAGCAGCCCGTCGAGCACCAGGTCGCGCGGCCCCTGCGTTTGGGCGCCCTGCCGGGCCAGAAGTTCGCCCAGCCGCTCCATGGCCGGCTCGATCCTCCTGCGCTCGACCTCGAGCCCGGCTGCCATCGGATGGCCGCCACCGCGGCGCAGCAATCCCTCCTCGACCAGGCGGTGCACGGCGGCGCCCAGATCCACGCCGGGGACCGAACGGGCCGATCCCTTGCCCGTCTCGCCATCAAGGGCGATGACGACGGAGGGCACGGCGAATGCCCCCATCAGGCGGGCGGCTACGATGCCGACCACGCCGGGATGCCATCCTTCGCCCGCTGCCCAGGCGAGCGGACCGGGCAGCCGGGTCTGGGCCTGTGCCATGGCCTCGGCCTGCACGCGGGCCTCGATGGCACGGCGCTCCGCATTGTGGCGGTCGAGACGCTCGGCCAGGGCCTGCGCTTCGGCGGGATCGGCGGTGGCCAGCAGGCGCGCGCCCAGATCCGCCTGCCCGACGCGCCCGCCGGCATTCACCCGCGGCCCGAGGACATAGCCCAGCGCATGCACATTGGGCGCGGCTGACAGTCCCGCGACATCGGCCAGCGCCGCAAGCCCGATCCGCTCCCGCCGTGCCATGACGGTCAGCCCCTGCCGGACCAGCGCGCGATTGACACCGCGCAGCGGCGCGACATCGGCGACCGTGGCCAGGGCCACGAGATCCAGCATCGCCATCAGATCCGGTCCCTGCCGGCCGAAGGCCCGCAGTCGCCGGTTGACCTCGACCAGCATCAGGAAGACCACCGCCGCCGCGCAGAGATGACCCAGATCGCGGCTTTCGTCCTGACGGTTGGGGTTGACCACCGCCACGCAGGGCGGCAGCGATTCCCCGCCCAGATGATGATCGAGCACGATCACGTCGCAGCCCTGCGCGGCTGCGATCGGTCCATGGGCGACGGTGCCGCAATCGACACAGAGGATGAGGTCATGCGCGGCGGCAAGCCGCACCATGGCAGCCTCGTTGGGGCCATAGCCTTCGGTGAGGCGATCGGGGACATGGAGCGTCGCCTGACGGCCCATATGCCGCAGCCAGGTCAGCAGCAGGGCCGCCGAGGCGGCCCCGTCCACGTCGTAATCGGCGAAGATGGCGATCCGCTCTCCCCCCAGCACAGCCGTCAGGAAACGCTCTGCCGCTGCGTCCATGTCGCGCAGGGTCAGCGGATCGGGAAGAAGATCGCGCAGCTTCGGATCAAGATAGCCCGCCGCTTCGGCCGGGGTGACGCCCCGGCGCACCAGCGTCAGCGCCACGGCATGGTCGAGCCCTGCCTCGCGCGCGACGGCCTGGGCAAGGCGGTCCTCCTCGGCCGTGGGGCCGATCCAGCGGCGGCCGGTGAGCGATTCGGAGACGCCAAGAAAGACCATTCCCCGACCGTGCCGAAACCTCCCCCCCGCGGCAAGCCATCGCCTTGCGTCAGGCGCTCAGCGCAGCGGATTGGTGTAGATCATGCGCCGCACGCTTCCGGTCTTGGATCGCATCAGCATCGTCTCCACCGTGATGGAATGCGGCGTGCGGCGGACGCCGGGCAGAAGGCTGCCATCGGTGACGCCGGTGGCGGCAAAGATCACATCGCCCGTCACCATGTCGTCGAGCGTATAGACACGGTCGAGATTGGTGATCCCGGCCCTGCGTGCCCGTTCGCGCTCGTCATCGTTGCGGAAGAGGAGCCTGCCGTAGATCTGCCCCCCCATGCATTTCAGTGCGGCGGCCGCCAGCACTCCTTCGGGGGCACCGCCGGCGCCCATGTACATGTCGATTCCGGTCTTCTCCGGTTCGGCGCAATGCATGACGCCGGCCACATCGCCATCGGTGATGAGCCGCACCTTCGCCCCGGTGGAGCGGACCTCGGCAATCATCTCGGCATGGCGGGGACGGTCGAGGATGCAGACCGTGATGTCCCGTGTGGAGACGCCCTTGGCCGCGGCCAGGGCCGAGACCCGTTCTGCCGGGCTCATGGCAAGGGTCACGACACCGCGCTTGTAGCCCGGACCGATGGCGAGCTTGTCCATGTAGACATCGGGCGCATGCAGCAGCGTGCCGCGCGGGGCCATGGCCACGACGGCAAGCGCATTGGGCATGTCCTTGGCGGTCAGCGTCGTGCCTTCCAGGGGGTCAAGAGCGATGTCCACCGCGGGGCCGTTCCCGGTGCCCACTTCCTCGCCGATGAAGAGCATCGGGGCCTCGTCGCGCTCGCCTTCGCCGATGACCACCACACCCGCGATGTCGAGCAGGTTGAGCTGCCGGCGCATGCCGTCCACGGCGGCCTGATCCGCGGCCTTCTCGTCGCCGCGCCCGATAAAGTCGGCGCAGGCGATGGCGGCTGCCTCGGAGACGCGGGCAAGGCCGAGGGAGAGCATGCGGTCGTGGAACTCGGGCGCAGTGGGCATGGACGGCTCCTCTGAAGGCTCGTTCTGACCTACCCCTTTGGCTGGTCGGCGGAAAGCGGCGCGAACGCTAACGCCCGGCCTCGGGCATCAAGACGACCCGGGCAGGAAGACGGGCTGCCCGCATGGCGGTCAGAGCTGCTCGATGCGCAGGGCAACCGGCTGTCCGGCCAGCACGCCCGTCTCGGGCAGGGCGGTCAGCGCCTCGTCGAGAGCCGCGCGCGTTGTGCGATGCGTGACGATCAGGACCGGGGCGGTCGTGTCCTCATGCCCGTATTGGCGCATCCGGTCGATGGAGATGCCGGCATCGCCCAGAACCCGGGCCACCTTGGCCAGGGCGCCGGGTTTGTCGATCAGTTGCAGCCGCAGATAATAGGGCGCGGCGACAGCCCCCTGCGCAGGCCGCACGCGCCGCAGGCTCGTGGCAGGCACCCCGAAGGTGGGCACACGGTTGCCGCGTGCCAGATCGATCACATCGGCCAGAACGGCGCTGGCGGTCGGCCCCGCCCCGGCGCCCGGTCCGCGCAGCACGATCTGACCCACCGAATCCCCCTCGATCACGACCATGTTCGTGCCGCCTTCGAGCTGGCCCAGCGGCGAGGAGGCCGGCACGAGGCAGGGCTGCATCCGCTGTTCGAGGCCCCGCCCGGTCATCTGCGCCACACCGAGGAGCTTGATCCGATAACCCATGTCGGCAGCGCGCCGGATGTCCTCGATCGTCACGGCGCCGATTCCCTCGAGAGCGACATGACCGAAGTCCACCTCGGTTCCGAAGGCGATGGCCGCCAGCAGAGACAGCTTGTGCCCGGCATCGATGCCGTCCACATCAAGCCGCGGATCGGCCTCCAGATAGCCGAGCTGGCGGGCCTCCTCGAAGACTTCGGCATAGGACAGCCCGGCCGATTCCATCCGTGTCAGGATGTAGTTGCAGGTGCCGTTCATCACGCCCATGACCCGCCGGATCTCGTTGGCGGCAAGACCTTCGGTCAGGGCCTTGATGACCGGGATGCCGCCGGCGACCGCGGCCTCGAAGCGGATGACGCGGCCCTGTGCCTCGGCGCGCAGGGCCAGGGCGTGGCCATGATGGGCCAGAAGGGCCTTGTTGGCGGTCACGACATCCTTGCCGGCATTCAGGGCCGCCTCGACCGCGGCTTTGGCCGGGCCTTCATGGCCGCCCATGACCTCCACGAACAGGTCGATGTCGTCGCGCCGGGCCAGGGCGACGGGGTCATCCTCCCAGGCATAGGCATCGATCGGCACGGCCCTCTTGCGCGAGCGGTCCCGCGCCGAGACGGCCACCACCTCGATGGGCCGCCCGGCCCGTGCCGCAAGGCGATCGCCCTGGCGGTGCAGGATCTGCAGCACGCCGGTTCCCACCGTTCCGAGTCCGGCGATGCCGAGGCGGAGGGGCGTGTTCGTCATGGTGCGGCCTTTCCTGAGGTCGCCGCGTGGTTAGCCTGCCGGACGGATCATGGCAACGAAGCCGACGGGGTTGACGCCTGCCAGGGCGTCGCGGCTCGCAGATTTGCGGCCCGCTGCCTCAGGGCGTCCAGGCGTGCGGCGTCCTCGGCCGGATCGGATGTCGGCGCCAGTCCCGCGCTTCGCGCCGCGAGGGCATCTGCACGGGCGGACAGTTCTGCCTCGAATCCGCCAGATGCCGACAGCGCATCGGCGCTTTCGAGGATGGGAATCAGGGGAAGCAGCGGTGCCGGCGGGGCTTGCCTCTCGGAGGGGGGGATGCGGGCATCGAGCGCCGGGAACTGCGCACAGGCGGCAAGCGCGAACAGGAGGCCGAAGGGCAGGGTGGTCCGAAGCATGCCCCAGCCTAGGCTGTCTGGGGGGGGTGTGGAAGCGGCTGGCAGATCCCCCGTGCGCCTAGCAGATCCCCGTGGCCATCGTGCCGCCGGTATTGCGGTCGTTCCAGCAGAGCTGGCTGGCAAAGCGCGGCCGCGTCACGACGAAGTCCCGGAACGTGAAGGGTGCGATGACCGAGGCAGGCGGTCTGTAGTCCACCCAGGTCTCGGTCAGGATCGCGCTTTCGCCGGCGGGCATGACAGGCAGGAAGGGGGCGAGTTTCGCGAGATCGTTCGTGACGAGCTGCTGGGCGCCGGATCCCCGCACGCGCGACCAGACGACCTCGTAGCGGCGTGCGGTGGCGTTCCATCGGATGACGGTGATCCGCATGCTTCGCGGTTGGTCGGACTGGGTCAGGACCTGCTGGAGCGCGAAGAGGCTGTCGAGATAGGCCGGGGTGACCCAGTTGGTCTCGCGGCTCAGGATGTCGCCGATCGTGTAGGCGGCCTTGGTGTTGAGCGACTGGGCGCGATAGCCGTCGAAGAACACGAAGGTTGCCAGATAGGCCCAGACGAGGATGGGCAGGATCAGCATGGCCTCCACGGCCATGCTGCCTCTGTCGTCGCGGGCGAAGCGGAGCAGGCGGTGACGCAGGCGCATGGCGGCGCGGCCTTCAGCTCGGTTCGATCACGAAGGCGCTGGTGGAGGTCAGTCCGAAGGCATTGCCCGACTGTCCGACCAGTGCGAAGCCCAGGCCCGAGCCGGGGAAATAGGGCCGCAGCACCGCGCAGGCCCGGACAACCATCAGTTCGTTGGGCTGGCCGGGCTGGAAGTCGCGCTGGGCGGTGACGGGATTGTCGCGGCTGACGCAGTCTGGATCGGGTCGCAGCGTGCGCCAGTTGCGGGGATCCACGGGCATCATCTCGATCTTCATCCGGTTCAGGCAGTCGGGGATGATCAGGGCGGCGTCGCAGATGATCCGCCGGAGATTGTCCTGATTGACCTGAGTCAGCGCCCCGAGGCGCACCTGCCGCATGGCGATGTCCATGCCCCGGTCGAGCATGACCTGCCGTGTCAGCATCATGCCCAGCTCGAAGGTCGAGAAGAAGAAGCTGAGCAGGATCGGGAGGACGATCATGAACTCGATGGTGGAGGAGCCGTCCTCGCCGCGGCGCAGACGGCGCAGCGCAGACCGGATCCGGGTCATTGGATCAGCCTCAGGGCATTGATCTGTGCCGCGATGGCACGGAAGGCCGTCGAGATCTGGAGGCCATCCGCATCATAGTAATGCGCGGGAGAGGAGGCGCAGTTGAAGATCGCGCGCTGGCCATTGGCGGGAGCCTCGAAGGCGATCCCGAAGACGATCACGCCATTGTTCCGGGCCATGTTGCACATCTGCTGGAGCTGGCTGTCCATCGTCGTGGTCGGGGTCTGGGTGCGGAATGTGTCCATCCATTCGTCCGCAATCGCGATCCGCCCCGACGAGCTGGTGGACAGCGCCCGCCCATAGAGCTGCCAGGCGACCCAGTGCATCCGCACGCTGGCCCAGACCTGCCCCCAGGTCTGCTGATCCGCGCCCCACCAGCAGGCTTCGTTGGATTTGAGCTTGCCCCGCCCGTCGTCGCGGTTGTCGCAGACCCCGTCGCCGTTCACGTCGATGCGGCGCAGATCGCCTTCGGCATAGGGAACGCTGCTGGCCGGGGTGCTGCCGTTCCAGGGCCGGGCATGCCACTGCGCCAGATGCGGCACCCAGAAGGGGCGGCTGTTGGCCAGTGTGGTGGAGGTCCTGCGGTCCACCCGGCTTTCGTGAAAGATCGAGAAATAGCCGTCACTGCTGGTCGAACGCCAGATGGGCGAGGGCGTGTTGCCGCGATAGCCTTCGTTGACGCGCTCCTCGGCGAAATGCTCTCCGTCGGTCATCAGGACGATCACCTTGAGCGTGTTCTCGCGCCGCCAGTCGTAAGGGCGGCCGGAATAGAAGCTCGGAATGTGCCCGGCGTGGATGAAGCTGTCGAACATCGGGCGCGAGTTGGGATCGAGCAGCGTCATCCCCCAGCGCATCCCGGCATTGATGGAGGTCGCCCCGACAGCGGTCAGACCTTCGATCTGCGATTGCAGGGTCGAGATGTTCCGCTGCGGCAGGCGGACGATGTTCGTACTGGATGGCGGGCACCAGACATTCGTCAGCACAGGCGCATTGGATGCGATAGAATAATAGGCATTCGCCCGTGTTGTGGTGGAGAAGGTATCCGCATGCTGTGTCGCCGGCATGGGCAGATTCCGCGTGATCGACTGCGTCGCATAGACCGAGGCCGGCAGATCCACGCAGTTCACATTGGCCGGGTTGGTCACGATGTCGGTGATGCCGGTATACCAGCCGCGCAGTGTCGGACCGAGATTGACCTGCCCGTTGAAGGGCACGATGGCAATGGACATGCGGTTCTCGGTGTCGTTCCGAAGGACCGTCTCCACGAATTCCCGCGCCGCCGATTTGAGGTTCACGAGGCGGTTGTTCGACGCCATCGAGCCGGACACGTCGAGGACCAGGACGATCTCAATGTCGTTGACATTCTCGCGTGCGGTCGAGGCGCTCCTCACGTCGAGCGAGGGCACCCCCACGAGATCCATGAAGAAGGTGTTCAGCGTGATGCCGGCCGTGGCGCTGACGGTGCGGCTGTTGAAGGTCTCGCTGACCTCGACCGAGGTGAGATGGTCGATCAGCTGCGCCTTGCGGAAATAGTCCTCCACCACCGCGCGGGGGCTCTGCGTCTGGTCGAGATCGGCCGCCGCCAGGACCGCGCGGTCGAGGGTGGCCTGCAGGCGCGCCCGGTTGGCTTCGAACCGCATGAGATCGACGCTCATGCCGCCCACGATCAGCATCGCCAGGAAGATGAACATCGCAAAGATGACCATCGACCCCTCCTCCTCGCGCGTGAAGCGGCGAAGGAACGGCAGCAGGGGCCGCGGCAAGGCGCGCATGACGGATCCTCCTTCATGCCCTTCCGGCCCGTCATGGGCAGAAGGACGCCTTCGCAGACAATCACCCGCTTGGGGCCGAAATATGGCATGAAGTCTGCATTTCGGGGTTGATTGTCAGGGCCTTGCGATGGATCGCGCGGCTTGGGGCCGACTGTTGCCGGCCTCGCGCCGCTGCGTCCCCGCGTATCCGCCATGCTCAACCGAATCTTAACCTTGCCGTGTCAGGCTGGGGACTATTCTGTCAGGCGAATTGCGGTCGCCTGGCCCGATTCGCCCAGCAAGGAGGAGACCCCATGAAGGATGCCGCCATGACGCCACCGGAACCGTCCTTCCGCGATTCGGTGGACCTCATGTTCAATCGTGCGGTCCGCTTCATGGACCTCTCTCCGGGGCTGGAGGAAAAGATCCGCGTCTGCAACGCGACCTATGTCGTGCGCTTCGGCGTGCGCCTGCGCGGCGCGATCCATACCTTCACGGGCTATCGCTCCGTCCATTCCGAACACATGGAGCCGGTGAAGGGCGGCATCCGCTATTCCCTCATGGTCAACCAGGACGAGGTGGAGGCCCTTGCCGCCCTGATGACCTACAAATGCGCGCTGGTCGAGGTGCCTTTCGGCGGGTCCAAGGGTGGCCTGTGCATCGATCCCCGCCAGTGGGAGGAACACGAGCTCGAACAGATCACGCGCCGCTTCACCTACGAGCTCGCCAAGCGCGACCTGATCCATCCCGCCCAGAACGTCCCCGCCCCGGATATGGGCACCGGAGAGAGGGAGATGGCCTGGATCGCCGATCAGTATCGGCGCATGAACACCACGGACATCAACGCCTCGGCCTGTGTCACCGGAAAGCCGCTGAATGCCGGGGGGATCCATGGCCGGGTGGAGGCGACGGGCCGGGGCATCCAGTATGCCCTGCGGGAATTCTTTCGCCACCCGGAGGATGTCGCCCGGGCGCATCTCTCGGGCGGTCTGGAGGGCAAGCGCATCGTCATCCAGGGGCTCGGGAATGTGGGGTATCACGCCGCCAAGTTCCTCTCGGAGGAGGACGGCGCGCGCATCGTCGGGATCATCGAGCGCGACGGCGGCGTCTGGTGCGACAGCGGCATCGACATCGAGGCGGCGCGCCAGTGGCTGAGCAAGAATGGCGGTCTGCGCGATCTGCCCGGCACGCGTTTCCACGAGGATGGCCCCGCCATGCTCGAGGCCGAATGCGACATCCTCATTCCCGCCGCGCTCGAGGGGGTGATCCACCGGGGCAACGCCGAACGCATCCGCGCGCCCCTGATCGTCGAGGCGGCCAACGGCCCTGTGACGGCCGGCGCCGACGAGATCCTGCGCGAGAAGGGGACCGTCATCATCCCGGATCTTTACGCCAATGCCGGTGGGGTGACGGTCAGCTATTTCGAATGGGTCAAGAATCTCAGCCATATCCGCTTCGGCCGGATGCAGCGCCGGGCCGAGGAGGCGCGCAGCGCCCTCATCGTGCGCGAGCTGGAGCGGCTGTCCGAGGACAAGGGCCTCGGCTGGACGCTCTCGCCCAGTTTCAAGCGCGACTACATTTCCGGCTCGGATGAACTGGCTCTGGTCCGGTCGGGCCTGGATGACACGATGCGCGATGCCTACCGCTCCATGCGCGAGATGTGGCACGCCCGGCCCGAGATCGGGGATCTGCGCACCGCGGCCTATATCGTGGCCATCGGTCGCGTCGCGGCCAGCTACCGGGCCAAGGGGCTCTGAACGGGGGTCTCCTGTCCGGCAGAGGGGCCTGCAGGACGGTGCTTGACCCCTGGCGGGTCCGGTGCGATCCGATCCGGGTGCAGCGCCGGAGAGTCGTCATGGAACCTCATCTGTCCGCCCTGTTCCGCCGTCTGTTTCCGCTTCTTGTCGCGGGTTTCGTGCTGGCGGTCCTGGGTCTGTCCGCTGCGGCCTGGGTGCAGGGGGCGGGGTTGCTGAGGGCGCTGGGCCTGGCGCTCGGCGGCCTTGTCCTGCTTGTTGCGGCCTTCGGCCTCGTCGCCGTCCAGATCGAGAACAACGCGCTTCTGCATCGCATCGCCTCCGCGCTCGAGGATGGCGAAACCGGCAGGAGGGTGGCTCCCGAGGGGACCGACGGGACCGGACCGGCAGGTTCGCGCGCTGCCGCGCCGGTGATTCCCATCGCCGCCCGCTCCGAGCCGCCGCTGCGCAGGGCCCCGCGCCCGGCGGGTCGTGTGGAGCCGCCTCTCAGCCGCCGGGGCTGACGGGGCGCTTCCTCCTGTCGCCTGATTGCGACATGGCATGACGCGACAAGGCTGGGCCTGTGCCCCTCGCCCTGCTAAGAGGGCAGAGCCAAGGCACGGGGGACAGGGTGTCATGCGCTATTCGGGCTTTCGCGTCCTTGCGGAAGGGCTGCGCGGCAACCGTGGCTGGACGCGCGCCTGGCGTGATCCTGCGCCCAAGGACCGGTATGACACCATCATCATCGGCGGCGGGGGGCATGGCCTTTCGACAGCCTATTACCTGGCCCGCAATCACGGCATCACCGATGTCGCCGTGCTGGAGAAGGGCTATCTCGGCGGGGGCAATGTCGGCCGCAACACGACCATCGTGCGGGCCAACTACTTCCTGCCCGGCAACAGCGAATTCTACAGCCATTCCCTGAAGCTGTGGGAAGGGCTGGAGGCCGAGCTGAACTACAACGTGATGCATTCGCAACGCGGGCTGATCAACCTGTTCCATTCGGACAGCCAGCGTGATGCCTTTGTCCGGCGCGGCAATGCGATGGCCGCGCAGGGGGATGACGCGATCCTGCTCGACCGCGAGGGGGTCCGGCAGCTGTTGCCCTATCTCGATTTCGACAATGCGCGCTTTCCCATCCACGGGGGGCTGTTCCATCCCCGCGGCGGCACCGCGCGCCATGATGCGGTGGCCTGGGGTTATGCCCGCGCGGCGGACCGGCGCGGCGTGGATCTGATCCAGAACTGCGAGGTGACGGGTATCGACATCGAGGGGGGGCGGGTCGTCGGCGTGCAGACCACGCGGGGGGCGATCCGGGCGCGCCGCGTGGGGATCGTGGTCGCCGGCCGATCCAGCCAGGTTGCGGCCATGGCCGGTCTGCGCCTGCCGATCGAAAGCCATGTCCTCCAGGCCTTCGTGACCGAAGGACTGAAGCCCGTGATCCATCATGTCATCAGCTTCGGCATGGGGCATTTCTACATCAGCCAGTCGGACAAGGGCGGGCTCGTGTTCGGGGGGGATCTCGACTTCTACGCTTCCTACGCCGCCCGCGGAAACCTGCCGATGGTCGAACATGTGATGGAGGCCGGCATGACCCTCATGCCGATGATCGGCCGGGCGCGCGTGCTGCGAAGCTGGGGCGGCATCATGGACATGTCGCCCGATGGGTCGCCCATCATCGACCGCACGCCCATCGAGGGGCTGTATCTGAACTGCGGCTGGAACTACGGGGGGTTCAAGGCCGTGCCTGCCTCGGGCTGGTGCATGGCCCATCTGATGGCCACCGGCCAGCCGCATGAGGTGGCGGCGCGCTATCGCCTTGACCGCTTTGCGACCGGCCGCGGCCTGATGGACGAGGAAGGCACGGGGGCGCAGCATTCGCTGCATTAGGAGGCCGGGATGCGTGTGACCTGTCCATGGTGCGGCGAACGGGACCGCCGCGAATTCACCGTTCAGGGCGACGAGACGGCCTTGCGCCGCCCCCATCGCGATGCCCCGCCCGAGGACTGGCATGCCTACATCCATCTGCGCGACAACCCGGCCGGGCGCCTGCGCGAGATGTGGTATCATGACCCCTGCGGCACCTGGATCGTGGTCGAACGGGATACCGTGACCCATGCCGTCCATGGCACCACCCCCGCGCGCGAGGCGGCGCGATGAGGGTTGCCGGCAAGGGTCTCTATCAGGGGGCGCCGCCCGTCTCCTTCCGCTTCGACGGGGTTGCCTGGCATGGGGTGGAGGGGGATACCCTCGCCTCCGCGCTGTTGGGCGAGGGGGTCCGCCTCATGGGGCGCTCCTTCAAGTATCATCGCCCGCGCGGTGTGCTCTCCGCCGGGTCCGAGGAGCCCAACGCGTTGGTCTGCGTCGATGGCGTGCCCAACACGCGCGCCACCATGCAGGAGATCTGGGAAGGGATGGAGGCGACGTCCCAGAACGCCCGTCCCTCGCTCCGCTTCGATGTCCTGGCCGTCAACGACTGGCTGGCGCCCTTCATCGGCGCGGGCTTCTACTACAAGACCTTCATGTGGCCTCGGTCCTTCTGGGAACGGGTCTATGAGCCGCTCATCCGCCGCGCCGCCGGTTTGGGCCGGCTCGATCCTTCGGCCGGGCCGCTGCTCTGCGAAAAGGCTTGGGCTTTCTGCGATGTGCTGGTGATCGGCGCGGGGCCGGCGGGCCTTTCGGCCGCCCTGGCGGCAGGCCGGGCAGGGGCGCGGGTGATCCTGGCCGACGAAGGTGCGCGCATGGGCGGCCGTCTGCTGGCCGAGACGGATCCGCTGGACGGCCAGCCCCCCCATCTCTGGGTGGAACGGGTTCTCGCCGAACTCGTGCAGATGCCGAATGTGCGGCTCATGCCCCGCACCACCGTGACGGGGGTCCATGACGGGGGCACCTTTGCCGCGCTCGAAAGGGTGAGCCTGCACAGGGCGCCGCGGGCCGATCTGCCGCGCGAATGCTTCTGGCGGATCGTCGCCCGGCGCGCGGTCCTGTGTGCCGGTGCCATCGAACGGCCGCTTCCCTTTCCCGACAATGACCGCCCCGGCGTGATGCTGGCGGGGGCGGTGCGGGCCTATCTCAATCACTGGGGCGTCGCGGCCGGGCGCCGTGTGGTCGTCTTCGGCAACAATGACGATGCCCATCGCACCGCGCGCGACTGTCACGCCGCCGGGCTGACCGTGGCGGCCCTGGTGGACAGCCGGCCCGAAGCCGCGATGCCCGGCGCGCCCTTCCCCGTGCTGCCGGGGGCGCGGATCGCCGGAACCCGGGGCCGCCTCGGGCTGAGCCGGGTCACGGTCGAGGGTCCTCAGGGCCGGCAGGAGATCGAGGCCGATGTCCTGGCCGTCTCGGGCGGCTGGAGCCCTTCGGTCCATCTGGCCTGCCATCTGGGGGCCAGGCCCGTCTGGGACGATCGTCTCCAGGCCTTTCTGCCTCCCCCCGGCGGGGTGCCGTGGATGACCGTGGCCGGGGCGGCCGCGGGCGAGTTCACCACTGCCGGCTGCCTGCGCGACGGCTGGCGCGCTGCATCTGCGGCGCTCGCGGATCTCGGCCTGCGCGCGCCCGATCCCGATCTGCCCGAGGCCGAGGGGCAGGCCCCCGCGCAGGGGCCCTTCATTGTCGTCGAGGGCAGGCGCCAGTTCGTGGATTTCCAGAACGATGTCACCGTGAAGGACATCCGCCTTGCCGTGCAGGAAGGCTTCTGCAGCGTCGAGCACATGAAGCGCTACACCACGCTGGGCATGGCGACGGATCAGGGCAAGACGGGGAATGTCCCGGCCATCGCCATCCTGAGCGAGGCGCTGGGCTCTCCGGTCGCGGCCACCGGCACCACCACCTTCCGCCCCCCCTATACCCCCGTCTCGATCGGCGCGATGGGGGCGGGCGGGCAGGGGATGGGCTTTGCGCCCCGACGCCTGACGACATCCCATGCGGCCTGTCTCGATCGCGGTGCCCCGATGATCGAGGCCGGGCTGTGGTATCGTCCCGGCTACTTTCCCCGCCCGGGCGAGACGACCTGGCGGCAGAGCTGCGACCGCGAGGTGACCATGGTGCGCCAGGCCGTCGGCGTGGCGGATGTCTCCACGCTGGGCAAGATCGACATCCAGGGGCCGGATGCGGCGGCGCTGCTCGATTTCGTCTATTGCAACACCTTCTCCACCCTGCCCGTGGGGCGCGTCCGCTATGGCCTCATGCTCCGCGAGGACGGGCATGTGATGGACGACGGCACGACGGCGCGGCTGGGCGGGAATCGCTACATCATGACCACGACCACCGCCGCCGCGGGTCAGGTGATGCGCCATCTCGATTTCGTGACGCAGGTGCTGCGTCCCGATCTCGACGTGCACTGCGTCTCGGTCACCGAGCAATGGGCACAGTTTTCCGTCGCCGGGCCAAGGTCGCGCGATCTTGTCCAGGCCGTGGTGGATGCGGATCTGTCGGATGCCGCCTTCCCCTACATGGCCTGTGCCGAGGCGCCGGTCATGGGCGTGCCGGGCCGGGTGTTCCGCATCTCCTTCTCGGGCGAACGGGCTTACGAGCTGGCCGTGCCCGCCCGCTATGGGGCCTCGCTCTACCGTCTGCTGGTCGCCTATGCCGAATCGCTGGGCGGCGGCCCCTACGGGATGGAGGCGCTCAACGTCCTGCGGATCGAGAAGGGCTACATCACCCATGCCGAGATTCATGGCCGCACCACTGCCTTCGACATCGGCATGGAGCGGATGGTCAGCAAGACGAAGGACTGCATCGGCTGGGCGGCCTCGCGCCGTCCGGGCCTGCTCGAGGCCGATCGCGAACAGCTGGTGGGCCTGCGTCCCGTGGCGCAGGACGGCGTCATCACGGCCGGTGCGCATCTCTACCGGCGCGAGGATCCCGCCACGCGCCTGAACGGGCAGGGCTATGTCACCTCGGCCTGCTGGTCGCCCACGCTGGGCAGGGCGCTGGGCCTTGGCTTCCTGCGGCGGGGGCGCGAACGCCATGGCGAGGTCGTCCGCCTCGTGGATGCCATGCGCGGGGTCGAGACCCTGTGCGAGGTGACCGATCCGGTGTTCCTCGATCCCAAGGGAGAGCGGCTCCGTGGCTAGGCTCATCGCGACATCGCCCTTCGAGGGGCTGTCCCTGCCGTTGGCGATCGGCGGCGCGCGGCTGTCGGCTGTCGATCCCGGGCCGGCCTGGTCCGTCGCGCCCTTCCGCGGTCATGAGGCCGCGGTGTCGCGCCTTCTCGGCGGTGCCATGCTCCCCGATCCCGGCCAGGTTCTGGCCTGGGGCGAGGGGCGGATGATCTGGGTCGCGCCGGGGCGCTTTCTCCTGGCGGGCCGCCCCCCGCCCGAGGGTCTGTCGGCCCATGCCTCGGTCGTCGAGCAGGGGGATGGCCTGGCCGTGGCGGTGCTCGAGGGATCCGCCGCGCAGGACGTTCTCGCCCGGCTTCGTCCCCCTTGATCTGGATCCTGCCGCCTTTCCCGAAGGTCGGACCGCCCGGACCCTTCTGGTCCACATGGCCGTCAGCCTGACCCGGATCGGCCCCGATTCCTGGGAGATCATGGCCATGCGCAGCATGGCGGCAACCCTGGTCGAGGAGATCGCCCAGGCCATGCGTCATATGGCGGGGCGCGCCCTGCTCTGACCGGCCGCTGCCGGTTCGCTCTTGCCTTTTCCCCCCTGGATGACCAGCTAGAGGGCGAACAGAAGAGGGAAGAGGCATGGCGAACGGGGGGCCTTGGGGCGGCGGCGGCCGCGGCGGCGGTTATGGCGGGGGGGGCGATGACGACCATGATCGTCCCGATGATCGGCGACCACCTCCGCTGCGCCGGCCCGGCGATGGTCCTCCCATCCCGGATATCGACCGTCTGGTGAATCGCGGGCGCGAGCAGCTTCGTGTCCTGATGGGGGGGCGCGGCGCTCCATCCAGACCCTCCGGGGGGGTCGGCGGCGGGGGCGGGCCGAAGGTGACGCGCGGCACGATGCTGCTTGGCGGTCTCGCGCTTGTCGGTCTGTGGGCCTTCATGTCCTTCTACACGGTCCGGCCAGAGGAACAGTCCGTCGAACTCTTCCTGGGGCGGGCCTATGCAGTCGGGCAGCCGGGCCTCAACTTCGCGCCCTGGCCGCTCGTGACCTATACCGTGGTCAATGTCACCTCCGAGCGGACCGAATCCATCGGCGCCTCGTCGAGCCCCACCACATCGACCAGCGCCGAGAATTCCGGCCTCATGCTGACCACCGATGCCAATATCGTCGATATCGGCTTCCAGGTGGTCTGGAATGTCTCGGATCCGCAGCAGCTGCTGTTCAACATCCGCGATCCGGAACTGACGGTGCGCGCCGTGTCCGAATCGGTCATGCGCGAGATCATCGCCGCATCGAACCTTGCGCCGATCCTGAACCGCGACCGCGGCATCATCGCCGATACCGCGCGCGAACGGATCCAGGCGACGCTCGATGCCTATCAGTCCGGCATCCGCATCCTGCGCGTGAACCTGCAACGGGCCGATCCGCCGGCCGAGGTGATCGATGCTTTCCGCGCAGTCCAGGCCGCCGAGCAGGAGCGCGACCGGCTCCAGCGCCAGGCCGATGCCTATGCCAACCGCGTTCTGGCCGAAAGCCGCGGTCAGGCCGCGCAGATCATCGAACAGGCCGAGGCCTACCGTGCCCAGACCGTCAACAACGCCCTGGGCCAGGCCAGCCGGTTTTCTGCCGTCCTGGCCGAATACCGCAATGCGGAGGAGATCACGCGCGAACGCCTCTACATCGAGACGATGGAGCGCGTGCTGGGTGACGTGGACAAGATCATCCTCGATCCGGCCGTGGCCGGGGCAGGGGGGAATGGCGGGCAGGGAGTGGTGCCCTTCCTTCCGCTGGATCGTCTGATGCGGGCCCCGCAGGGTGCCGGCGCTGCCGCCATGGCGGCAACGGGCTCGGTTCCGCTGCCTCCGCAGACCGGATCCGCTTCTCCCGCCGCCATGGACATGAATACCGGGACGGGGAACTGATCATGCGCCGATCCGCCACTGCCCTTCTCGTGATCCTCGCTGCGGGGGTCGTGATCCTGCTGTCCTCCATCTTCGTGGTGGACGAACGGCAGAAGGCCCTCGTGCTCCAGTTCGGCCAGATCCGCCAGGTGCGCGAGGAGCCCGGCCTCTACTTCAAGCTGCCGCTGATCCAGGAAGTCGTCTATTACGACGACCGCATCCTCAGCCTCGATACGGAGACGATCGAGGTCACGCCTGCGGATGATCGGCGTCTCGTCGTCGATGCCTTTGCCCGCTACCGGATCGCGGATGTCGTGCGCTTCCGCCAGGCCGTCGGGGTGGGGGGCATCGCCGCGGCCGAGGATCGGCTGGGGGCCATCCTCAACGCCCAGATCCGCGAGGTGCTGGGGGCCGATCAGGTGACATCCGATGTCATCCTGTCGGCCGAACGCGGCAATCTCATGGTGCGCATTCGCGACGGCGCCCAGCGCGAGGCAGCCAATCTCGGCCTCGCTATCGTGGATGTGCGGCTGAAGCAGACCAATCTGCCCATCCAGAATCTCGAGGCCACCTTCGCCCGGATGCGGGCCGAGCGCGAACGCGAGGCCGCCGACGAGATCGCGCGCGGCAACGAGGCGGCCCAGCGCGTGCGCGCCCTCGCCGACCGGACCGTGATGGAGACCATCTCGGAGGCCGAGCGCGAGGCGCAGATCACGCGGGGCGAGGCCGATGCCGAAGCAGCCGCCATCTTTGCCGAGGCCTTCAGCGCCGATCCCGAGTTCTTCGAGTTCTACCGCTCGCTTCAGGCTTATGAGCGGACCTTGCGGGGGACGAACTCGACGATGGTCCTGACGCCGGATGCCGCCTTCTTCCAGTATCTCTATGCCGGCCCAGCCCTGTCCGGCTCCGGGTCCGCTGCCGCTGCGGAGGGCGGCGCGGCAGGCGGAGACGCGGCCAGCGGAGAAGCGGGCGAAGAGGCGGCCGCAGGGGTTGCCCCGTCCGGGCTGGCCCCGTCCGAACCGCCCGAGGCCGGGGCCGGTCCGGCGGCCCAGCCCTGACGATGGGCTGGATCCTTCTGTCCCTCGGCCTGCTCCTTGTGGCCGAGGGCCTTGTCTGGGCCCTCGCGCCCCGGCTGATCGAGGAGCTTCTCGCCGCTCTGCGCCTGCTCAGCCTCGAGCAGCGGCGCCTTGCCGGGCTGGCGGCGATGGCGCTGGGCCTGGCGCTGCTGTGGCTGGCCCATGGCATGGGGGTCTTGCCTGCCGCGGGCATCACACCCTCTTGACGGGGCGCGATCAGGCTTTGCTTTGCAAGGCTTGGTGCTTAGGTGAGACAGTGCCGCCGATAACGGCGCCTGCCGCCGCATGAGGAGTTGATCGTGACATCCCAGATTTCCCCCACCGTCGCGGCTCGCCGCCCTGCAGCGGCCGCCGCGCTGCTGATCGGCACCGCTCTGGCCGTCGGGGCGGTGGTGCCGCTGACCGCGCAGGAGTCCTCCGGCACGGCCGTCACGCCCGAGGCACCCCTGACCTCGCACGAAGACGGTCGCCCGGCGAGCTTTGCCGAACTGGCCGAGCAGGTCAGTCCGGCCGTCGTCAACATCACCACGACGACGCTGGTTGCCGGGGGCATCGGTCCGATGCCGCCCCTGCCCGAGGGGTTCGAGGATTTCTTCGAGAATTTCCGCAACAATGACGGGACACCGCGCCGGTCCTCGGCGCTCGGTTCGGGCTTCGTGATCTCCCCAGACGGCTACATCGTCACGAACAATCACGTCATCGAAGGCGCCGACGAGATCCGGGTCGAGTTCTATTCGGGCGAGACCATGGATGCCGAGATCGTCGGCACCGACCCCAACACCGATATCGCCCTGCTGAAGGTGGACGGCACCGATCTGCCGCATGTGGAGTTCGGCGACAGCGACGGTCCGGATGCCGAGGTGGGCGACTGGGTCCTGGCGATGGGCAATCCGCTGGGCCAGGGGTTCTCGGTCTCGGCGGGGATCATTTCGGCCCGCAACCGGGCACTGTCGGGCACCTATGACGACTACATCCAGACCGACGCGGCCATCAATCAGGGCAATTCGGGTGGACCGCTGTTCAACATGAGGGGCGAGGTGATCGGCGTGAACACCGCCATCCTGTCGCCGAATGGCGGTTCGATCGGGATCGGCTTCGCGATGTCCTCGGCGGTGGTGAAGGATGTCGTCGCCCAGCTCAAGGAATACGGAGAGACCCGGCGCGGCTGGCTGGGTGTGCGCATCCAGGACCTCACACCCGACATGGTGGATGCCATCGAGGGACTGGCCTCCGCGCATGGGGCCCTTGTCACCGATGTCCCCGAAGGACCGGCCGCCGAGGCCGGGATCCGCTCGGGCGACGTGATCCTGACCTTCGAGGGCAACCAGATCGACGACACGCGCGAGCTGGTGCGCCTTGTCGGGGCCGCTCCCGTGGGAGAGACCGTGACTCTCGAGGTGCTGCGTGACGGGCAGGTGATGCCGATCGAAGTCACACTTGGCCGGCGCGAGGAGGCCGAAGCCTCCATCCTTCCCGCTTCCACCCAGAACGGGGCGCCCCGCTCCTCCGAGATGCTGGGCCTGTCCCTCTCCGAGCCGGCTCCGGAACTCCTTCAGAAATTCGGTCTCGACGAGAACACCGAAGGTCTGGTGGTGACCGCGGTGGATCCCGAATCCAACGCAGCGGACAAGGGGCTCCAGCCGGGCGATGTCATCGCCGAGGCGTCCCAGACCCCGGTCCGCACCGTCGCCGAACTCAAGGAGGTGATCGATGCGGCCCGTGAAGCCGGACGCAAGTCTGTCCTGCTGTTGATCCGCCGCGCGGGAGAGCCTCGCTTCGTCGCCCTGCCGATCGATGAGGCTGGCTGACCCCGGTCGCGCGACGAAAGACAGTCCGACCGCATCGGAAGGGCGCCTGCGGGCGCCCTTCGTTCATCCGTGCGGGGGCGCTGCGGACGGCCCTGCCGCGGCGCGTCACAGCGCCGCCAGCTCCTCGGGGCTGAGCGGCACAGGGCCGAGCCGGCGCGCCGCGGCCATCGACAGGAGGGGACTGTCCGGCCCCGTTGCCCGCTGATAATCCTGAACGGCCTGTCCCAATGCGGCATCGAGACGGCCGTTGACTGGCCCGCGATAATAGCCCCGCACCGCCAGCGCCCTCTGGAGCGATTCGACGAAGTCCTGCGTGTAATGAGGCGGGCAGAGCGTCTCGAAGGCGACAGCCTGCCTTTCGCGGGCGATCTGTTGGCGGATCACACTGCGATAGGTGGCCGGCACGCGGATCACGCCATCGGGGCCGGTCACGGCCGGGGTGACGAGTTCCTGCACCGTCACCGTCTCGATGACGGCAGGCTGGATGTCATGTCCCCAGCAGCGTCCCTCGGCGTCCTGTTCGATCTGCGCCTGCATGAAGGCCGGGACGGGACGCGGCGAATCGCCTCCGCCTGCGGCACAGGCGGTGCAGAACATCAGCAGGGCAAGGCCATGGCAGGTCTTCATGACCCGCACAGGCTAAGGGGCCGGCGGAGCGCTCGGCAACGCTCCGGCGGCAGAAGGTCCGGCGCTGTCATCAGCGCCCCACACCTCTGTTCGCGATCGGCCTGGCACTGGAACAGCGGGCAAGGGCGGCCTAGATAGGCGCCGCAACCGCGATGGAGACCGCCGCATGGCCCGCATCACCTATGTCGAGCATAACGGCCGTGAACATGTCGTGGAGGTTCCGAACGGTCTGACCGTCATGGAGGGCGCCCGCGACAACGGCATTCCCGGTATCGAGGCCGATTGCGGCGGTGCCTGCGCCTGCTCCACCTGCCATGTCTATGTCGATCCCGAATGGGTGGACCGGCTGCCGCCGAAGGAGCCGATGGAACAGGACATGCTCGATTTCGCCTGGGAGCCCGATCCGGTCCGCTCGCGCCTGACCTGCCAGATCAAGGTCACCCCGGCGCTCGACGGTCTGCGCGTCCAGATGCCCGAACGGCAGATCTGACCGCCGGGGCATCGCCCACCGGCCGTTAGATTCCCGCCAGAAGCGTCAGAAGCACCGCCGTCTCCGAAAGCTGCTGCACCGCGCCGCAGGTATCGCCTGTCTGACCGCCCAGCCGCGCCCGCACCAGCAGGATCCAGACGCCTGCCACGACTGCCGCGGCCAGAGCGGCCCCCAGGCCCGCAGATCCGGATCCGGTGGCCACAAGAGCCAGAGCAAGGGCGATGCCCCCGCCCAGCGCCAGCGCCCGGTTGTCCGGGCGCCCCACGAGGCGCGACAGGCCATCCGCTCGCGCAGGGGGCAGCGCCCAGAGAAGGGCTGCCATCGGCCATCGGCTCAGCGCCCCCGCCGCGATCAGCGCCTCCCATTCCGCTCCCGCCCGGATCAGCACCGTCAACGCGCTCCAGCGCAGCAGGATCACCAGGATCAGCCCCAGCGCGCCATAGCTTCCGATCCGGCTGTCGCTCATGATGGCCAGCCGCCTCTCCCGCGTGGTGCCGCCCCAGAACCCGTCTGCACAATCGGCCAGCCCGTCCTCATGCAGCGCGCCTGTGGCCAGCGCCTGCATCCCGAGCGCCAGCGCCGCCGCTACCTGCGCGCCCAGCCCCAGCCCCATCGCCGCCCAGGCCGTCAGCGCGCCGAGAAGGCCGACCGCCGCGCCCGCCAGCGGCCAGGCCCAGGCGGCAGCGGCCCCGCGCATCGGCGGGATGACGGAGACCGGCAGGCGTGTCAGCAGGGCGAGGGCCTCGGCGATGTCGCGCGGACGGGGGCGGCCGATGTCGGGCATGGGCGGCATTTCCTTCGTGACCTGACAGCCTTATGGCATGCGCCGGCTGGGACACAACGAGGGATTCAGATGCCCCCCTTCACGACCTTCGCGGATTTCCGGAACCGGCTGTCGGATCTGCCCTTGCCGGATGCCGCCGCCCGCCGTGCCGCCGAGGAGCGCAATCGGCAACTCACCAAACCCCCCGGCTCGCTCGGCCGGCTCGAGGAGCTGGCCGTCTGGCTTGCAGGCTGGCAGGGGACCGCGCGTCCGCGGATCGAACGGCCGCAGGTGGCCCTCTTCGCGGGCAATCACGGGGTCGCCCGGCGCGGCGTCTCGGCCTATCCCGCCGAGGTCACGGCCCAGATGGTCGCCAATTTCGAGGCCGGCGGCGCCGCCATCAACCAGCTGGCCCGCATCGCCGGGGCGCGGCTGACCGTGCGCGCGCTCGATCTCGACAGGCCGACCGCCGACTTCACCCAGGGCCCTGCGATGTCCGAGGAGGAGTGCTGCGCGGCCCTTCAGGCCGGCTGGGAGGCTCTCGACCCCGAGGCGGATCTGCTCGTCCCGGGGGAAATGGGGATCGGCAACACGACGGCGGCTGCGGCGCTCTGCGCGGCGATTCTGGGGGGCGAGCCCGAAACCTGGGTCGGCCGGGGCACCGGTGTCGATGAGGCGGGTCTGGCCCGCAAGGCCGAGGCCGTGGCGCTCGGTCTTCGGGCCAATCCTTCCGCACGCCGGGATCCCCTCGAGGCGCTACGCTGCCTGGGCGGTCGCGAGATCGCGGCCATGACGGGCGCCATCGCCGCCGCCCGGGCCCGCGGCGTGCCGGTTCTGCTTGACGGCTTCATCTGTACGGCTGCGGCTGTCGTCCTCGCCCGCAGCGTGCCGGGGGGGCTCGATCATGCGCTGGCCGCACATCGCAGCGCCGAGGCCGCCCATGGCGCCGCGCTCGAGGCGCTGGGACTCGATCCGCTCCTCTCGCTCGGTCTGCGACTGGGCGAGGGGACGGGCGGGGCGCTGGCCGTGGCCGTGCTGCGCGCCGCCTGCGCCTGTCAGGACGGGATGGCCACCTTTGCCGAAGCTGGGGTCAGCGGCTGAGAGCGCCCGGCTTGCCCGATCCCCGGTCGTCAGCGGCCGGGGATCACCAGCGTCTCGGTGCGGCCTCGCCGGACAATGTTGAGGGCGTTGTCCCCGATCGCCGTGACCTGCCCGCCATCGAGCCGATCGCCCACCGACACCCGCACGAGACGGCCATTGCCCAGCCGCACCAGCGCGCGCCTGTCATTGGGCGTGCCGAAGATGCCGATCAGGTTGATCTGCCGCATCTGCATCACGTCCTGAAAGGTCGCGGCCTGGGCAACCGTCGCCGTGACCGGCCCGGAGGGAACGGCAGCCGCACTGCTCGCAGGTTCCGGTTCGGATTCGGCGATCTCGTTGGGCTGGAGCCCCTCCAGGCCCACGCCGCCGGCTGTTGCCGGCGCAGCGGTCTGCGGAGAGGGCTGTTGGGCGCGGGCAAGGCGGGCCAGCTGATCGGCGACCACGCGGTCGAAGTGGCGCGGTCGGGCATCGGGCAGCCTGGCGCGCGCCACGGCCTGGGGGGTCGCTCCGGCCAGCGGATCGGGGGCCCCCTGGACGATGGCGGCCAGCGTGGACTGAAGATCGGGGGCCGCTGTGGGGGCGGGAGGAGGCGGCGCTTCGGGGGCCGGTTCCGGCGCGGCCAGCGCTGCGGCCACCGCGGCATCGGTGTCGGATGTCGCGGCCGCCGTGGCGGTTCCGGCCTGCTCGATCGTATCGGGACGGGGCGCAGGGCGAGGCCCGTCGAAGACATCCGCCACCACGGGCTCCTCGAGGGGCTCATCGGGGGCCAGGCCTTCGGGGCGCGGGCTGGGGCGCGGTCCGTCGAAGGCCGCGAGCAGCATGGCGTCCTCTGCCGGAGAGGCCGTCGGATCCGTGACCAGCCCGCCAAGGCCCACCGCCCCCGGCATCGGCGCCAGGTCTGGATCGACGAAGGCCATCGCGGGCGTGCCGGTTCCGCCGCCGACCCCCTCGTCGGGGCGGGCCGGCGGGGCGACCGCCGGCGGTGCCGTCATCGGATCGGCCAGATCCGGATCGGCCTGCGCGGTCGGTTCGGCTGTTCCGGGGCGGGTGGGAGGCCGCACCGGCGGTGTGCCGGCGATCAGCAGGATGCCATCGGGGCTCAGGGTGCCTTCGGGCGTTGCCGCGATCAGCCCCCTGTCGTCGCGGGGCAGACGCGTGCCGGCGGGGGGCGGATTGGCCGGGGGCAGCATGGCCGGGTCCGAGGCCGGTGCCGCCAGCGCCGGGGGCGGCGGTGCGTCCGGCCGGGTTTCCAGAGCTGCAGGCAGGGAGGGCAGCGCCTCGGTCCGGGGTGTGACCGCCAGCCGTTCGGAGCGCAGCCAGACGCCCGTGGCCGCATAGAAGCGCTCGGCCTCGGCGGCAGTCACGACACTGCGCGGCGAGGATGTCACCGCCTGGGGCATCGCCTCGCTGCCGGCAGGGGTGCCCTGCAGGGCAAGCCCGGCCATCGCCCGTGCCACGGCGTCGGCGGCGGCGTTGAGGGCCTGTTCGTCCGGTTCGGGATCGGCAGAGGCTTGCTGTTCGTCCGTTCCGGCGGGTGCAGGGGGCTGATCCACCGCCATTGCCGGCAGGGCAGGAGAGACCGAGGCCGAGGCCGTCTCCACGGCCGGACTGCCGCGGCCCAGCAGTCCGGCAAGGCCCGATGGCGATGTCGCGGCCAGGACGCCCACCGCCGCCATGACGATCAGAAGGATCAGCGTCAGGATGAGCCCGAGATGACGGGGCTTGCCCCGGACAGGGGGCACCGTGCTGCGTTTGCGGGCGCCGAAGATCGTCAGCCGTTCGCGATCCTCGGCGGGGGTGGCAGGCGCCATGCCGGCCGGCGGGGGTGCGATGGAGGATCGGCGTGGCACCGCAGTCGGCCGCCCTCCCGCAGATGCCCCCCCCTGCGGCCCTGCCGCAGGCCTCGTCCCCTCGGGCGAGGCAGCGGCGGGGGTGCCGGAGGCGGCGGCAACCCCGGAGCCGGAGACGGAGCCGGAGACGGAGCCGGAGACGGAGCCGGAGGAGATGCCGGAGACGGGCTTGGCACGGGCCGTGTCGGCCGTTCGGGACAGGGGAACGACCTTCGCCCCGGCGCTGCCCCCATCGCGGACGGGCCGCGGCGGGCGGGGTGGCAGGCGGGAGGACAGGGCAGCGGCGGCCTTGCCGCTCGGGGCGTCCGCATGGAGGACCCAGCGCACCGCCGACGGGGCCTCGCCGGCGGCCGCGGGTTCGGGGCGATCCCCGCCCGTCACGTCGGCGGGCTTGCCGGCCGGCTTGTCCGCATCGGCCGAGGCCCCGGCCTTGGGGCGCCGGTGGGGGCGGCTCCGTGAGGAAAAGACCGGCTCGGGCTCGGGCGCCTCATGGGCCATGCCCGCGCTGCCCGTCGTCTCCCGGGCGGTCTCCGCAGGGCCGGCGCTGTCGCTGCCGCTGCTGTCTTCCGTTCTGACAGAGGCCTCGGGCTGCGGCCCCTGCGGTTCCGTGTTCGTGCCCGTGTCCGGGGGGGGCGTCTTGGCGGCCGGTTCCGCAACGGGCGGCGGCCCCGCCTCCGCACCGTCCTGCGGGGCAGGAACGCCCGCCCCGACGGCGCCGGATTCCGCGGCCTTGCCAGGCAATTCCGGCTTTGCCTCAGCCTCTGCGGCCTGTGCCCCTGCCGGCCTGTCCGGGGCGTCTGCCGGGGCGTCTGCCAGGGCGCCGGCGGGCAGCAGGGGCAGCCTTGCGTCCCGTGCGACCGTCTCCGCGCCGGGGACCGTGCCGAAAAGGACCTCCTGCCCCCCGAACGCATCCCCCCCCGGCCAGGCGACATAAGCCACCGGCCCGAAGCCGTGCTCGGCCGCGAAGACCCGGGCCTCTTCCAGCGTCTCGATCGCCACGGCCGCGACATGGGTCCGCCCGCCGACAGAGACATGATCCACCGCGAGATCGTCGAGCGCATAGGGTGTCAGCCCGTCGAGCGCGGCCCGCGCGGCCTGTGCCTCGACCTGCGGATCGTCGAGCACCAGATAGCGGATCTGGTCGTCGGGCAGGACGAGCTTGCAGCGCAGCGGGCCGCCGGCCGCAGCCTCGCCCTTGCGGCGCAGGGCCGCCAGATCGCCGGCCAGATCCGGGGAATCGAGCGCCACCTCCCCCAGGAACACCCAGCCCCGGGATGTCCGCTGCAGCAGGCGGATCCCCTCGAAGGACAGTGACAGGGCGAAATCAGGTCTCATCATGCAGGCGTAACATTCCCCGGCCAGGGCCGGAACAGGGCGGCGGCGGCGGGGAACTGTGTAGCAGGTTCCCGCCCAGACGGAACAGCAGGACCGTGCCCTTCACCTCTCCGTGCCTTGCCGTCGGCGGTTTTCGGTCCAATCCTCACGGCGGATCAGAACGGAGCATCCCATGCGTCCCATGCGACTTGCGCCCCTTGCCGCCGTCCTTGCCCTGCTGCCGCTTGCGGCCCCGGCGCAGGAGACACCTTCCCCCTCTTCCCTGTCGCGGGTCCTGTCCGTGACAGGCGAAGGGCATGCCACCGCCAAGCCCGACCTGGCCCGCATCAGCCTCGGGGTCAGCCATCAGGCCGGGACAGCCGCAGAGGCGATGGCCATGATGGCCGAGGGGATGCAGGCCGTGCTCGCGCGGCTGACGCAGGAAGGGATCGCCAGCAGCGACATCCGCACCGGGCAGCTCATGCTGGAGCCGGCCTGGAACTACAACACGCCGGACGGCAACCCGGTGATGACCGGCTTTGTCGCCACGCAGCTTGTGGACGTGACGGTGCGCGATCTCGACCGGGTCGGCGCGGTGCTCGATGCCGTGGTGCAGGACGGCGCCAATCGCGTGAACGGGGTGACCTTCGACCTCGCCGAGCCGCGCGGGGCGCTGGACGAGGCCCGCCGCCAAGCCGTGGCCGATGCCCGCGCTCGCGCCGAGCTCTATGCCGAGGCCGCGGGCGTCACGCTGGGTGAGCTGATCTCGATCGCCGAAAGCGGCGGCTTTGCGCCGCTGCCGATGTATGATGCCCGCGGCATGGCCGCAGGGGCGGAGGCTGTGCCGGTCGCGCCGGGACAGATGACGCTGACGGCCAGCGTGGCGATGACCTGGGCGCTGGCGGACTGACGACCGTCTGTCGCCGAAGATCCGGCCCCCGAAGATCCGGCCCCCGAAGATCCGGCCCCGGAAGCCTCGCCTCCGGGGCCGGTGAGGGCGTCAGGCCGACAGGGCCTGATCCAGATCGGCGATGATGTCGGCGGGATCCTCGATCCCGATCGACAGCCGCACGACATCGGGCGCAACCCCTGCCTTGCGCTGCTGCTCCTCGGTGAGCTGGCGATGCGTGGTCGAGGCCGAATGGATGATCAGGCTGCGCGTGTCGCCCAGATTGGCGACATGGCTGAACAGTTTCACGTTGTTGACGAGCCTGACGCAGGCGTCATAGCCGCCCTTGAGGCGGATCGTGAAGATCGCGCCGGCGCCCTTGGGGCAGATGCGTGCCGCGCGGGCGAACCAGGGCGAGGATTCGAGCCCCGCATAGGTGACTTCGGCCACGCGGTCATCCGATTCGAGCCAGCGGGCGACGGCCATCGCATTGCGGACATGCTTTTCCATCCGCAGGCTCAGCGTCTCGATGCCGAGAAGCGAATAATGCGCCCCCTGCGGGTTCATGGTCATGCCGAGGTCACGCAGCCCGACCGCGATTCCGTGGAAGGTATAGGCCATCGGCCCGAAGGCCTCGGTGAAGCGCAGACCGTGATAGGCCGGTTCGGGTTCGGTCAGCGAGGGGAACTTGCCCCTTGCGCCCCAGTCGAACTGACCCGAATCGACGACCGCTCCGCCCGTGACGGTGCCATTGCCGGTCAGATACTTGGTCACGGAATGGACGACGATCGTGGCGCCGTGTTCGATCGGCCGGCACAGATAGGGGGTGGCGGAGGTGTTGTCCACGACCAGCGGCACGCCGGCCGCATTCGCCACCCGCGCGACCATGGGCAGGTCGGTGATGTGCCCGCCGGGGTTGGAGATCGATTCGCAGAAGACGGCGCGGGTATCGTCGTCGATGGCGGCGCGGATCGCAGCCTCGTCGTCGATGTCCACCCATTTCGTGTGCCAGCCGAACTTGCGGAACACCTGGGTGAACTGCGTGACGGTCCCGCCATAGAGCCGCGTGGAGGCGACGATGTTCCGCCCCGGCTCCATCAGGGGATAGAGGGCCATGATCTGCGCGGCATGGCCCGAGGAGCAGCACCAGCCGCCCTGTCCCCCCTCGAGCGCGACGATCCGGTTGGCCAGCGCCATGACCGTGGGGTTGGTCAGGCGGGAATAGATGTATCCCACTTCCTGAAGGTTGAGAGACGCGCCGCATGGTCCGCATCGCGGAACACGAAGGCGGTGGACTGATAGATCGGCACCTGCCGCGCGCCCGTCGCCGCATCCGGCGCGGTCCCGGCATGGACCTGCATCGTGTCGAACTGCATCGGCCTGTCGCTCCTTGCTGGCCCTCCCATGACAGGGACCGACCCTAGAGGAACCGCATCGGAACGGAAGAGGGGACGGGATGCCCCGCAGGCCCCGTCAAAGGAACGGACGTTCCGATCATGCCCTGATACGGGAACGCGCGTTCCTGGCTTTTGGAGATCGGATCAGCGCAGCCAGTATCCGGCGGCCTTCAGCCGCTGGCGGATGTCCTTTTCGCGTCGCGGCAGCCGGCGGCGGTCGAACAGGGCGCGGACGCGGGCGCCTTCGCCCTCCTGCGCCATCCGCCGCAGGGGTTCGTGCCGGCGCAGCAGCCCGGCCAGCGGCTCGCGCCGGGCGAGCCTTTCCAGCATCGCCACTGCGGCATCGCTTTCGCGCGCATAGAGCAGGGGAAAGCTGCGGTAGTGGCAGGTCACGTCGCCATCCATGCCGGCGAGTTCGGGGCCGGGTCGTCCGCCGCCGAAGGAGGCCACCACCAGCGGCAGCGCCACCTGATCGAGCCAGGGATCGAGGCTCTGGCAGGCCAGCGCATCCCCCGGTTCCTCGCGGATGGCAAGGGCGAAGCGCAGGAAGCGCTCGCCGAAGGCGGCCGGATCGGGCCCCGTGAACCAGCCGGCATTGAAATAGAGGAAACGCTCCCAGTATTCCTCGGGCTGGCTGCGGTCGAGCGTCGCCTCCATGTCGAGTCCGAAGCGGGCATAGAGGCTCCCCCAGACGCCGGCATAGCCGGGCCAGTAGGGCTGTTCCACGGGCCAGGTTCCTTCGCGTCGCATGGAGGCCGTGGGCCGGTCGAAGTCGAAGGGCACGGCGCCGATGTCGCCCAGGATCAGCGTGTCGGTGTCGAGGAACAGAAAGGGCTCGCCCGCGGGCAGGACGGCCAGCCCCTCGATCTTGTTGCCATAGGGGTAGGCGGCGCCGAAATGGCGGCTGTCGAAGGGGCGGATCTCCGCGCCCAGCGCCTGCAGGGCGGACCGCCCGTCCTCCGACAGGCGGGGATCGGCGGGCCAGAGCGGACCCGGCTGGGGCTCGGCCAGGATCAGCCGGCCGGCAAAGCCGGGCGCGGCTTCGCGCAGGCTCGCCGCCAGCAGGAGGGCCTCGGCCTCGAGCCGCCCCCCCTGCGCCACGGCCATGATGTTGAAGCGCACTGGTCAGCTCTTCGAGACGGGCATGGAGCGGAAGCGGGCGACCGTCTCGCGTTCTGCCCGCCGGCAGGAGACGGGTGGCAGGCCCCGTTCGATCAGGTCGAGATCCTCAAGCATCCGCGTTCCGATCTCGCGCAGGGCCTGGGTCAGGGCGCCGGCCCGGTGGGGCGAGAACAGGATGCCGGGCACGCGGCGCAGCGGGTCGTCCTGGGGTAGCGGTTCGACGGGAAAGACATCGGTGGCCACGCGGATGCGGCCCGCGGCGGCGGCTTCGGCCAGGGCGTCGAAATCGGCGGCTGCGGCGCGGGACATCAGCAGCAGATTGGCCCCCTGCTGCATCCGGGCCAGGGCCTCGCGGCCGATCATTCCGGCGTTCTCGGTCGTGATGGCGGCCATGACGAAGACGAATCGGTTCTCGGCCATCAGGCGCTCGAACGGCACCGGTTCGAGGCCCATCCGTCGCAGATATCCCTCCGGCAACCAGGGATCGAAGACCTGCACGCGGACGCGGAAGGGCGCCAGCAGCGCATGCAGGGCCCGGCCCAGATCGCCATAGCCGATGATTCCCACGGTCGAGCCGCTGAGAAGCTCCGATTCGCGGTTGCCTGCGAACAGCCAGCGTTCCTGGCCCCGCAGGAAGGCGGCATGTTCGCCATGGATGTTCCGGGCCAGCGAGATTGCCATCCCCAGGGCCATCTCCGCCACGGGCAGGGCAAAGACACCGCCGGGCGCGATGACATGGATGCCGCGGCGGAAGCATTCCTCATAGTCGATATTGGGCAGGAAGTTGGTCTCCACATTGACGATGACGCGCAGCTTCGGGGCGCGGTCCAGACGCTCCCGGTCCATCGGCTGCTGACCGATCACCGCCTCGGCCTCCGGCAGATGGGCGGCATAGAAGGCGTCCCTGTCCTCTCCCTGCCATTCGATCACCTCATGGCGGCTGCGGAACAGCCGTTCCTCCTGCGGCGACAGGATCTCCGCGGTGCTTCGCGGTTCGGGATCGTAGATGACGCGCATGATGTCTCCTCCTCCCGCTTGTCGCAGACCGGCGGCCCGGACAAGCCTCTTGTGCTCATGAAACGTTTTTTGATAGCGTGATGCAAGGGGAGGATCCGGCCATGGCCCGAAAGGGGGCAGAGATCGCGACATCGCTGCGCGCGCCCTTGCGTCCGTCGCTGCGGGATGTGGCCCGCCGGGCGGGGGTCTCCACCGGCTGCGCCTCGAATGTCCTCAACCGCCGCCGCCCCCAGGATGACGAGATCGGTCGTCGCGTGCTCGCGGCGGCCGAGGCTCTGGGCTACCGCGCCGATGCGATGGCGGCCAATCTGCGTCGGGCGACATCGCGGCTGGTCGGGGTGGTGCTGCCGGATTTCCAGAACCCCTTCTTCGGCGCGCTTCTCTCCGCGCTCGAGCGCGAGGCGGCCCGGACCGGGCACCGGATCACCGCCGCGTCCACCCATGACGATCCGGAGGCCGAACGGCGCGAGATCCTCGCCCTGATGGACTGGCGTCTGGCGGGGCTGATCGTCGTGCCGGCGGCTTCGTCGCAGGCGCTGGACGGGCTCGGCCTGCCGGTCGTGGTGGCCGACCGCACGGGGGGGACCGCACGGCACCGACGAGGTGGGGGCCGATGGGCGGGCCGCGGCGGCCGCGGTGATCCGGCGCCTGGCCGATCTGGGCCATGACCGGGTCCTGCTGGCCTTCTCGGACGATTCGGCGCCGAACATCGCCGAACGCCTGAACGGGGCCGAGGCATCTGCGCAGGCTGCGGGCGTCGCGCTCGAGCCGCTCCGCTGCGGCTGGAGCGTGGAAAGCGCCGATCACGCCTTCGCCGCGCATCTGGAGGGGGCGCCCGCCCCGCGCGCCGTCTTTGCGCTGACCAACCTGATCGCCCTGTCGGGCTGGTCGGCCCTGGTGCGGCGCGGACTGATGCCGGGGCGGGATCTGGCCTTTGTCGGCTTCGACGATGCGGACTGGATGGCGCACATGCATCCTCCCGTCGCCGCCGTGGCCCAACCGGTGGAGGAGATCGCGCGCCGCGCCTGGGCCCGCCTCATGGCCCGGATCGGCGGAGAGGGGGGAGGGCCGGTCTCCGAACGCGCGCCCTGCATCCTGCACGAACGCGGCACCCTCGTGCCGCCCTGAACAGGGGATCCGGCGCGTGCGGGCCCGGTCCCGCCCGTGCGTTGCCGGCGGGGGCCTTGCTCCCGGACAGACAGGGGACCGGAAAGAGGATGGGAGGAACCATGAACAGGATTCTTGCGGGGGTCGCGCTGCTCGGCCTGACGGCCGGGGCGGGCTGGGCCCAGACCAACACCTATGGCGTGCTGATGAAGACCCTCGCCAACCCCTTCTGGGGCGCGATGGAACAGGGTGTGCGCGACGGCGCCGCCGAGGCGGGGATCGAGGTGATCGTCCAGGCCGTGGAAAGCGACCAGGCCGCCGAACCCCAGCTCAATGCCTGCAATGCCATGCTCGAGACGCCGATGGACGCCTTCATCACCGCGGCCATCAACTCGACGATCCTGCTGCCCTGCCTCAAGCGCGCCAACGAGATGGGCATCCCCGTGGTCGATCTCGACGGCAATCTGGATCATGAGATCGCGGCCCAGGCGGGGGTGGAGATTGCCTTCTCCATCGGTTCGGACAATGTCGCCGCCGGGGCGCAGGCCGCGGACTGGCTGGTCAGCCAGATCGGAGCCGAGGCGACCGGCCCGGTCCTCGTCATCGAGGGGCTGGCCGGCAACATCACCGGCGAACGGCGCGCCCAGGGCTTTGCCGACCGGCTGGCCGAACTGGCCCCGGGGCTCGAGATCGTCGCCCGCCTGCCCGGCGACTGGGACCGCGGCAAGGCGGCCAACATCACCAATGACGTGCTGACGGCCCATCCCGATCTGGTTGCCATCTTCGCCGCCAATGACGGCATGGCGCTGGGCGCGGTGGAGACGGTGTTCGCCGCCGGCAAGCAGGATCAGGTGACGGTGATCGGCGTGGACGGCAACTCGGATGCCGTGCGGTCGATCCGTGACGGCCGTCTCGATGCCTCGGTCGCGCAGCTTCCCTATCTGGTCGGCAAGCAGGCGGTGGAGAACGCCGGCCGCGTCCTCGCCGGAGAGGAGGTGGAGGACTTCATCTATGTCCCCACCCTCGTCCTGACGAAGGACGTGCTCGAGGCCGGCACCGAGCCGCTTCTCGAATACGTCCGCTGATCCGTTGCAACCGGGCCGGATCCGCTCCGGCCCGGCCCCTGCGGGAGCCTTCCATGACAGCCGTCATCCGTGCGCCTCTCGGCGCCCTCAATCGTGCGCTCGGCCGCGCCCATGTGCGGGCCGAATCGCTTCTCGTCCTTGTGGCGCTGGTCGTCGTCCTGTCGATCCTGTCGCCCGTGTTCCTGTCGCTGTCGAACTTCTTCAACATCCTGCTTGCGACAGCAACGGTGGGGATCCTGGCCATCGGGGCCACCTTCGTCATCTGCGCCGCGGGCATCGACCTGTCGCTGGGATCGGTGCTGGGGCTGTCCTCCGTGACGGGGGCGGCGATGTCGGCCTATCTCGGCCTGCCCTGGCCCTTCGTGATCCTCGGTGCGCTGGCGGCCGGGGCGGCGGCGGGCTTCGTCAACGGGCTGACGGTGGCGGTGGCGCGCGTGCCCGCCTTCATCGTCACGCTGGGGATGATGGGCATCGCGCGCGGCCTTGCGCTCATCATCTCGGGCGGGCAGGGGATCTACGGCATGCCGCCCGAGATCCTGTTTCTCGGACAGGCGCGCCCCTTCGGGGTGCCGACGCCGATCTTCATCCTGATCGGGACGGCGCTCATCGCCCATTGGGTGCTCGCGCATACCCGCTTTGGCCATCACACCCTTGCGCTGGGCGACAACGAGGCCGCCGCCCGCGCCACGGGGATCGATGTGCGCCGGCTGCGGCTGATGCTCTATACCCTCTCGGGGCTGATGGCGGGGCTGGCGGGGCTCGTGTTTACCGCCCGCGTCAACACCGGCGATCCCACGGCGGGCCTCACCTACGAACTGCTGGCCATCACCGCTGCCATCATCGGGGGGACCAATCTCTTCGGTGGGCGCGGCTCGATCCTCGGGACGATGGTCGGCGCGCTCATCATGGGGGTCGTGCAGAACGGCCTGAACCTGCTCGCGGTCCAGGCCTACTGGCAGCAGATGGCCATCGGCACGGTGCTCGTCGCCGCCGTCTGGCTCGACCAGATCCGCCAGAGGGGGAGGGTGCTGTGAGTCTTCTGGAACTCGAGGGTGTGGAAAAGGCCTTCGGCCCCGTTCAGGTGCTGCGCGGCATCACGCTGAAGGTGGAGGCGGGCGAGGTGGTCGGCCTTCTGGGCGACAACGGGGCCGGCAAGTCCACGCTGATGAAGACCGTGACGGGCGTCTATGCTGCGGACCGCGGTGTCGTCCGCTTCGCGGGCGAGGATGTGACGCTCCTGCCGCCCGGCGAACGGCGCCGTCGCGGGATCGAGATGATCTATCAGGATCTGGCGCTTGCTCCTCAGCAGGACGTGGCCAACAACATCTTCCTCGGGCGCGAGCCGACGCGGCGACTCTGGGGCCTTCTGCCCGGCCATGTGGACAAGGCCCGCATCGACCGCGAGGCGCAGGCCATGGTGGACCGGCTCGGGGTGCGGGTGCCGTCGATCCACATCCCCGTGGGGATGCTCTCGGGCGGTCAGCAGCAGACCATCGCCATCGCCCGGGCGCTGACCTTCGCGCCGCGTCTGGTCATCATGGACGAACCCACCGCCGCCCTGGCCGTGCGCGAGGTGAACTCGGTCCTGGCCCTGATCGAGCGGATGGCGGCCGACGGCATCGGGGTGATCCTGATCTCGCACCGCCTCAACGACGTCTTCCAGGCCTGTTCGCGTATGGTCGTCCTCCAGCGCGGGACCGTCGCCGCCGATCTGCGGCGCGAGGAGACCAGCATGGCCGAGGTCGTCTCCTACATCGTCGGCGCCCATGCCTGAGCGCCGGCCCGTCTTCACAGCAAGGGAGCATTCGTGATGCAGGGTTTCGGAGTCCACACGAGCATGTGGACCATGCACTGGGACCGCGCGGGGGCCGAGCGGACCATTCCCGCCGCCGCCGCCTACAAGATGGATTTCATCGAGATCGCGCTGCTCGATACCGCGATCGTGGATGCGGCCCATACCCGCGCGCTGCTGGAGAAGCACGGCCTGCGCGCCGTCTGTTCCCTCGGACTGCCCGAGCCCGTCTGGGCCAGCGTCAACCCCGAAGGCGCCATCGCGCATCTGAAGCGCGCACTCGACAAGACGGCCGAGATGGGGGCCGAGGCCCTCTCGGGCGTGACCTATGGCGGCATCGGCCAGCGCACCGGGGTGCCGCCGACGCCGCAGGAATACGACAACATCGCCCGCGCGCTCGAAGCGGCCGCCAAGCATGCGAAGGCCCTCGGCCTCGCCTTCGGGATCGAGCCGGTGAACCGCTACGAGAATCACCTGATCAACACCGGCCGGCAGGCGGTGGAGATGATCGAGAAGGTCGGCGCCGACAACATCTTCATCCATCTCGATACCTACCACATGAATATCGAGGAGAAGGGCGTCGCCAACGGCATCCTCGATGCGCGCGAGCATCTGCGCTACATCCACCTCTCCGAGAGCGACCGCGGCACCCCGGGCGAAGGCACCTGCGACTGGGACGAGATCTTCGCCGCCCTCGCCGCGATCGGGTTCAAGGGGGGGCTTGCAATGGAAAGCTTCATCAACATGCCGCCGCAGGTGGCCTATGGCCTTGCCGTCTGGCGTCCCGTGGCCGAGAGCTTCGAGGAGGTGATGGACCGTGGCCTGCCCTTCCTGCGCAACAAGGCGCGCCAGTATCGGCTCATCGCATGACCAGACCGACGGATGAAGAGGGCCTGCTGCGCCATCTGGCCGGGCGGGCAGCGGCAGGGGGCCGGACGATCTGCGCGATCGTCGGCCCGCCCGGATCGGGCAAGTCCACACTGGCCGAATCGCTGGCCCGGCGGCTCGATGAACAGGTGCCCGGATCGGCGGCGGTGCTGCCGATGGACGGCTTCCATTACGACGATCTCTGGCTCGTCCCCGCGGGGCTGCGGCCCCGCAAGGGCGCGCCCGAGACCTTCGACGTGGCCGGCCTGCGCCATCTGCTGACCCGTCTGCGCGCGGGCGAGGACGGGGTCTTCGTCCCCGTCTTCGACCGGGATCTGGAGATTGCCCGGGCCGGTGCCCGCCCGATCCCGGCTTCCGTGAGGCTGATCCTCTGCGAAGGCAACTGGCTGCTGCTCGACCGCGATCCCTGGCGCAGCCTGCATCCCTTCTTCGATCTCACCATCCGCATCGACGTGCCCGAGCCGATCCTGCGAAGGCGCCTGCGGGCCCGCTGGGAAGGCTATGGCCTGTCGGAGGAGGAGATCGCCTGGAAGCTCGACGGCAACGACCTGCCCAACGGGCGCCTCGTCGCCGCCGAGAGCGTTCCGGCCGATCTGGTGCTGCGGCAGGAGGGCTGATCGGGAGGGGTGAGGGTCTGCCTTCGCGGCCGGCCTGCCCGCAGGACGGATGCGGAAGGGAAAGGGGGAAATGGTGGGCGACCCTGGAATCGAACCAGGCATGGGTCTCCCCGGCGGAGTTACAGTCCGCTGCCGCACCTTGCAGCACGTCGCCCGACGCGGGGCGGAATAGCCGGGCCGGGCAGGGGGGTCAACGGGGAAAAGCGGTTGCACCCGCCCGCACCCCCCGCCAAGGAACATCCCGGGAGGTGCCCCGATGAAGAAGCCTGCCTGGGTGATCGAGAAGGAACGGGCCCGCCGGGCCGCTGCACGCGAAACGGTCTGGCTCTTCGGCCTTCATGCCGTGCGCGATGCGCTGCTCAATCCCCGCCGCGAAAGGCTGCGCCTTGTCGTCACGCCGAATGCGGCCGACCGCCTGAAGGACGCCATCGCCGCCTCCGGCATGACGCCGGAAATCAGCGATCCGCGCCGCTTTGCCGCCCCGCTCGATCCCGAATCGGTCCATCAGGGCGCCGCGCTGGAGACCCGCCCCCTCGCCTGGGGCCGGCTCGAGGATCTGGCCCTGGCCGAAGGGCCGGGGGCGCCGCTGCTTGTTCTGCTCGACCGTGTGACGGATCCGCACAATGTCGGGGCGATCCTGCGTTCGGCCGAGGTGTTCGGCGCCCGCGCGGTGATCGGAACCGAACGGCATGCCGCGCCCGAGACCGGCGCCCTGGCCAAGGCCGCGTCGGGCGCGCTCGAACGCCAGCCCTATCTGCGCGTGAAGAACCTGGCCGAGGCGATGGAGACGCTGCGCAGCATGGGCTTTGTCCTTCTGGGCCTCGACGGGGCCGCGGCAGAGGATCTCGATTCGGCCCTTGCCGGCCGGAGGGCCGGGCCGCTCGCCCTCGTGCTCGGCGCCGAAGGCGAGGGCCTGCGCGAACGCACGCGAAGCCTCTGCGACAGTCTCGCCCGGATTCCGGCCGCGGGGGCCTTCGGATCGCTGAATGTCTCGAATGCCGGGGCCGTCGCGCTCTATGCCGCCAGACGGGCGAATGGGGCGGAATGATGGCGGACTTGCGGCATCATCACGGCAATGTGATCGCTGTGGCCTGCCCGGACGGGAACCCGATGCCCCTCCCGCACGTATTTCCCATGCGCGCATCTGGAACCTGCGCGCTTCGCTTCACTGTCCCTCGTTCCACACCTGCAACGCCCGGGTCCCGTGCCCGGGCGCTTTTTTCGCGGAGAGGCGTCCATGACCCAGACCGATGACGCGCTCATCCGGGACATCCTGACCCGGACAAGGACCATCGCCCTTGTGGGCTATTCCGCGAATCCCGCACGGCCCAGTCACGGCGTCGCGAGCTTCCTGCGATCCAGAGGCTATCGCGTCATCCCCGTCAATCCGGGTCTCGCCGGACAGGAGCATCTGGGCGAAAAGGTGCGCGCCTCGCTGGCCGGAATCCGCGAGGCAGTCGATCTGGTGGACGTGTTCCGCCGCAGCGAGGAGGTCGCCGGCATCGTCGATGAGGTTCTGGCGATGGAGCCGAGACCCCTTGCCCTCTGGACGCAGCTCGGCGTGCGCGACGATGCGGCCGCAGCCCGCGCCCGGGCCGCGGGCCTGCTGGTGGTCCAGGACCGCTGCCCCGCCATCGAGATTCCGCGCCTCGGCCTGCCTCCGCTGGCCTGACGGCACGGCCGGGCAGGAGAGGACGGGCTGCCGGGGGGTGTTGCGCGAATCGGGGCCGGAGCGCGCGTTGCGCTTACCCTTTCTTAACGCTTCCGTGCCAGAACGGCCCCATCGGTCGCAATGGCAGAAGGAGGAGGAAGAAGACGGAGGACAACAAAAGAAGAGGACAAGAAGACAGGGTCAGGGACCGGATCATCTCCGCAAAGGCCGATGCCCCCGCAGGGGCCTGTCTCAGGGGCCTGTCTCAGGGGCCTGTTTTCGGGGGCTGTGCGGTTGCTCCGGCGCCTGTCCGGACGGAAAGCCGCCATCACGGCGAGGGGAGGGCCTGGCGCATTGACCCTCTGTTCCATCCGGGGCATGGAGACCCCAGCACGGGAGGCTCGCGCGATGGGATTCTGGACCGCAGTCAGACGCATCTTCACCTGGTGGGACGGCCAGACCTACGGCACCCAGCTCTGGACGCGGCGCCATGGCGTGAAGGTCGGCGAGGACGAGTTCGGGAATATCTACTACCGCTCGCGCGACGGGCGCCGCCGCTGGGTCATCTATAACGGCGAGGCCGAGGCCTCCCGCGTGCCGCCGGACTGGTTCGGCTGGCTTCACCGCAACTATGACGAGGCGCCCAGCGAGAAGCCCCTGCGCCGCAAGCCCTGGGAGAAGCCCCATCTGCCGAATCTGACCGGCACCGATCTGGCCTATGCGCCACCCGGCTCGCTGCGTCGCCCCGATCCGGTCGAGCGGCGCGACTACGAAGCCTGGATGCCGGACTGATGCGCTGATGCGCGAGAATCCGCTGGAGGTCGCGGCCGGCGCCCTGGTCCTTGTCGTCGCCGGTCTGTTCCTGCTCTTCGCGCTGGACCGCGCAGGCCATCTCGGGTCTTCGCAGGGCATCCGCATCCTGGCCAGCTTCCGCTCGGTCGAGGGGGTGAGTGTCGGGACGGATGTGCGCATGGCGGGCGTCCGCATCGGCAGCGTTACGGGTCTTGCGCTCGATCCCCAGACCTACCGCGTCCGCACGGAGATGACCCTGACCGCCGATGTGCCGATCCCGGAGGATTCGTCGGCCGTGGTGGCGAGCGAAGGCCTCCTGGGCGGCAGTTTCGTCGAGATCGTGCCCGGCGCGTCCTTCGAGACGCTTCCTGACGGGGGCGAGATCCTGGATACCCAGGGCGCCGTGAGCCTGCTGAACCTGCTGCTGCAATACATCTCCGGCGGATCGTCGGGGGAGGTCGCGCCATGACGGCGGGGCGGTGCCTGGGGCTGGTCCTGGCCCTGATGCTGCCGGGGGTGGCGGCGGCGCAGGACAGCCTGACGATCAGGCCGCCGGCGCGCGACGGGGCGCAGCCCGGCGCAGTGACCGAGGGGACGGCGGAAGGGACGGCGGAGGAGGCGCCCGGAGGAGAGGCCCCCGACAGGGCGACCGGTGCGGTCGTTGCCGGGCGCGCGGGGCTGCTGCGTGTCCTCGACAAGCTCGACGGCTCGACGGCAGATATCGAACTCGCCCCCGGCGAGGAAGCGCAGATCGGCTCGCTCATGATCGTCATGGGCGAATGCCGCTATCCGGCGGACAATCCGTCGGGGGATGCCTATGCCCTTGTCTCGATCCGCACCATCGCCGATGACACCGCCCTGTTCGAGGGCTGGATGATCGCGTCTGCTCCGGCGCTCAACGCGATGGATCATCCCCGCTACGATGTCTGGGTTCTGCGGTGCGTGCCGTGATCTCCCATCGGGCGGGCACCTGCAGCGCCCTGGCCAGAAGCTGGCGGTATTCCGCGGCTGGCACCTCCCGCCCGCCGAGAGAGGCCAGATGGGGCGTCAGGAACTGCGTGTCGAGCAGCACGAAGCCCCCCGCGCGCAGCCGCTCCACCAGCGCGGCCAGGGCGACCTTGGAGGCGTCCCTCCTGCGCGAGAACATGCTTTCGCCGAAGAAGGCGCCGCCGATGGCCACGCCGTAGCAGCCGCCCACCAGCGCATCGCCCTCCCAGGTCTCGACGGAATGGGCATGGCCTTCGCGGTGGAGCGTCTCATAGGCCCGGGCGATGGGACCGCTGATCCAGGTCTCGGAGCGATCGGCGCAGCCGGCGATGACGCCGGCGAAATCCTGATCGAAGCTGATGCGGAACCGCCCCCGCCGGATGGTGCGCCGCAGCGAGCGGGACAGATGAAACCCGTCGAGGGGGAGGATTCCCCGACGCTTCGGCTCCACCCAGAAGACATCCGGGTCGTCGCGCGTTTCGGCCATGGGAAAGAGGCCGACGCGATAGGCCTGCAGCAGCAGATCGGAGGACAGGTCCTCGCCCTTCACGATCGGTATCACCCCTGTCCCCAGGTCATGCTGCGGCGGTCATGTTCTCCCGCAGCCAGCGCTCGAGCCAGTGGATGTCGTAGCGGCCTTCGCGGATGGCCGGCTCGCGCAGGAGGGCATGGAACAGCGGCACGGTGGTATCGACCCCGTCCACGATCAGCTCCGACAGGGCCCGGCCCAGCCGGGCAAGCGCCTCGTCCCGGTCCCGCCCATGGACGATGAGCTTGGCGATGAGGGAATCGTAATAGGGCGGGATGCGGTAGCCGTCATAGAGAGCCGAATCCATCCGCACCCCGAGGCCCCCGGGCGCATGATACTGGGTGATCCGGCCCGGCGAGGGGGAGAAGCCGGGCAGCTTCTCGGCGTTGATGCGCACCTCGATGGCATGGCCGTTCAGGCGCAGATCCTCCTGCCGGAAGGACAGCGGCAGACCGGCGGCCACGCGGATCTGCTCCCGCACGAGATCCACGCCGAAGACGGCCTCGGTCACGGGATGTTCCACCTGCAGGCGGGTGTTCATCTCGATGAAGTAGAAGGCGCCGTCCTCGTAGAGGAATTCGATGGTGCCGGCCCCGGCATAGTTGATCTTGGCCACAGCTTCGGCGCAGATGCGTCCGATGCGCTCGCGCTCCTCGGGACGGATGACGGGGCCGGGGGCTTCCTCGAGCACCTTCTGATGACGCCGCTGGAGCGAGCAGTCCCGTTCTCCCAGATGCACGGCGCCACCCTTTCCGTCGCCGAAGACCTGGATCTCGATATGCCGGGGCTTCTGGAGGTATTTCTCGATATAGACCTCGTCATTGCCGAAGGCAGCCTTGGCTTCGGATCGGGCGGTGCCGAAGGCGGTCTCGATCTCGTCGGGCGAATGGGCGACCTTCATGCCCCGTCCGCCGCCGCCGGCCGTGGCCTTGATGATGACGGGATAGCCGATCTCTCCGGCGATGCGCCGGGCCTCTGCCAGCGTGGGCACCCCGCCATCCGATCCGGGCACGACCGGGATGCCCAGCGTCCGTGCCGTCTCCTTGGCGGTGATCTTGTCGCCCATGATGCGGATATGCTCGGCCCTCGGGCCGATGAAGACGATGCCGTGATCCTCCACCGCCTGCACGAAGGCGGCGTTCTCCGACAGGAAGCCATAGCCGGGATGGATCGCCTGGGCGCCGGTGATCTCGCAGGCCGAGAGAATGGCGGGAAAGCTCAGATAGCTTTGCGAAGAAGGCGGCGGACCGATGCAGACGGCCTCGTCGGCCATGCGGACATGCATCGCATCGGCATCGGCGGTGGAATGGACGGCGACCGACCGGATGCCCATCTCGCGGCAGGCGCGCACGACCCGCAGGGCGATCTCGCCCCGGTTGGCGATCAGGATCTTGTCGAACATCGTGCTCACTCGATGATCATCAGGGGCGCGCCGTATTCCACAGGCGCACCGTCATCGACCAGGATGCGCTTGACGACCCCCGCATGCGGTGCGGGGATCTGGTTCATCGTCTTCATGGCCTCGATGATGAGGAGCGTGTCGCCGACCTTCACGGTCTGGCCGATCTGGACAAAACGGTGCGGCGCCCGGTTCGGGCTGGAGATAGACCGTCCCCACCATGGGTGAGATGACGGCGCCGGGATGGGCGGCAGGATCCTCCGGGACGGGGCTGGCTGCGGCTGCCGGCGCGGCTGCGGCAGGCGGCGCGGAGGGCGCGGGGCCGGAGGGGGCCGGCGGCAGGGAGGCCGGGATCGTCACCACGCTTCCGCCGCGGGAAACCCGCACGACGAGCCTGTCATTCTCTCCGAAGTCACGCTTGACCTCGAGCTCCGTGAGATCGTTCGCGCGCAGCAGCTCGGCCAGCGCGCGGATGAATCCCACATCGCTCTCGTGCGTGTCCCTGTTGCTCATGGACTGCCCTTTCGTGTCGTCCCGCCCGTCCGGCTCCCCCCGCCTGTCGCGCAGGCAGGGCCGCAGCGACCGGACGGCCCGAGGGCCGGTTGAGCAGGGCTTATACGCGAGAGGGGGCAGCGGGGAAAGCCGTCATGCTCCGCGCGCGGGGGGGCGGGTCGTTGCGCCGCTCGGCCCTGGCCTCCTCGCACCGCCGTTCGGAAGGCAGCATCTCGATCCCGAAGGGCTTGAGCAAGCGGCGCGGCGGATCGACGGCATCGGGCCCTCCGGTGCCGGCCCCCTCGCTGGACAGCAGGCTCCGCAGGGCGTGTGCCTGCAGCGCGGGACAGGGCAGCGGATGCGCCGGGGCCAGCGCGGCGGGCGGGCGATCCTGCCTGGCGCTGGCCGCAGCATCGGCCGCAGGCCGCAGATCCGGCATCACCTGCGGTGCCGGGAGGAGGGAGAAAGTGAGACCGGTGTCCATGGCGGATTCCCTTCGGATTTGCGCCCCCGCCCCGATTCTGGACATCAGGATGTGAAGAAAGGGTAAAGGGCAGGGGGGGATGCGCAGGGAATCATCCATCGGGGCATGCGGCTCCGGCCTTGCCGGCCCTGTTCTCTGCCCGCTAGCCTCCCCGCGGGAGGGAGCGATCCGCATGGCCGAGGGGCGAACCACGGGCGCGCGCCTGCGCGACCGGCGGCAGGAACGGGGATTGCGGCAGGCCGATCTGGCCCGCCGGGTCGGCATCTCGCCATCCTATCTCAACCGGATCGAACATGGGCAGCGGCGGATCGGTGGCAAGCTCCTGCTCGATCTGGCCGCCGCGCTGGGGCTCGACCCGGCTGCCCTGGCTGAGGGGGGAGAGGCCCAGCGGGCCGAGGCGCTGCGCGCCGTCGCTCTCGAGGCCGAAGCCGCAGGTCTGCGCCCTGCGCCCGAAATCGCCCGTGCCGAGGAAATGGCCGAACGCTTTCCCGGCTGGACGGCGCTGATCCTGCGCCAGTCCGTGCGCATCGAGGCGCTGTCGCGCCGTGTGAGCGAACTGGCCGGGCGGCTTGATCATGATCACGATCTGGCCCGGGCGCTGCATCAGGTGCTCTCGGGCGTCACCGCGATCCGCTCTGCCGCGGGGATCCTGGCCGACAGCCCGGATCTGGATCGCGACTGGCGCGAACGCTTCCTGCACAACATCCACGATGACAGCGAGGCGCTGGCCGACGCGACGCGCGCCCTGGTGCGCTTTCTCGAGGCGCCCGAGAGGGGGGGCGTGGCGCTGGCCGCCTCGCCGGCCGAGGAAGCCGGCCGCTGGCTCGAGGCCCGGGATTACCGTCTGCCCGAGATCGAACGCGGCGAAGCTCTGGCCGATCCGCTCCCGTCCGGTGCGGCGGGCGAGCTGGTGGCGGCCTTTGTCGCCCGCTATGCGGCCGATGCTGCCGCCCTGCCTCTCGGGCCCTTTGCCCGTGCCGCGCGGGAGATGGGGCATGAACCGGCGATGCTCGCCCGGGCCTTTGGCCAGCCGCTTCCGCGCATCCTGCGCCGTCTTGCCGCCCTGCCGCCGGACGACGGGCATCCGCCACCGGTCTTGCGATTGCCGATGGGGCGGGACGCTGCTTCATCTCAAGCCCATCGAGGGCCTGTCCTTTCCCCGTTCCGGGGGCCTGCCCCCTCTGGCCCTTGTCCGAGGCGCTGACCCGACCCGGTCGGGCGCTGCGGATGGTTGCAGCCCTGCCGGGTCAGGGGGCGCCGCGTCTTCTGTGTCATGCCGTTGCCGCCCTGCGCGAGGAACCCCTCCCCGGAGAGCCGCCGGTCTGGGAAACGACGATGCTGGTGCGGCCTGCCCCGCCCGAGCCTGCGCCCGATGACCGTCCCGTGGGGCCGGGCTGCCGCCTCTGCCCGCGTCCCGCCTGCCCGGCCCGGCGCGAACCCTCGATCCTGGGCTGATGCATGCCGGCTTGTGTGCCGGCCCGGCGATCCCGATACTCGGGTCATCCTGCAGCCAGGGGAGGGGACGTGGGACGCCGGGTGCTGCTGATCGAGGATGAGCCCAATATCGTCGAGGCGCTGAGCTTCATCCTGACGCGCGACGGATGGACCGTGCATGCCCATGCCGACGGTGCGACGGCGATGGAGCGGGTGCGCAGCGGTTCCCCCGAAGTCATTGTTCTCGATGCGATGCTGCCGGGCCTGTCGGGTTTCGAGGTGCTGCGGGCCCTGCGGGCCGATCCCGCGACCGCCGCAATCCCCGTCCTGATGCTGACGGCGCGCGGGCAGGAGAAGGACCGCCATCTGGCCCTGCGGCTCGGCGCGACGGGGTTCATGACCAAGCCCTTCGCCAATGCCGAACTCGTGGCGGAGGTGCGGCGCCTCGCGGGGGGCTAGGGCGTGGCGCGGCGCGGCAGGCCCCCCTTCCTCGATCGCCGCCGCTACCGTCGCACGCGCCTGCGCGATGCCGCCTGCCTGCTGCCGGTGCTCGGGGCGGCGCTGCTGCTCGTGCCGCTGCTCTGGCCCGCGTCGGGACAGGGCACGCCACCCTCGAATGCGGGGGCTCTGCTCTATCTGTTCGGCGTCTGGGCCGGGCCGATCCTCGCGGCGGGGATCCTGTCGCGCCTGCTCAGATCGGGCGGACAGCCGGAGGACGCTCCGGAGGACGGGCTATGACGCTGACCTTCAACACGCTTGTGGCGGTTTCGCTCGTCTATGTTGCCCTGCTCTTTGCGGTGGCCTTTGCGGCCGAACGGGGCGCGCGCCGCGGACGGGACCGCTGGCTGCGCTCGCCGCTGGTCTACACGCTGTCGCTGTCGATCTACTGCACGGCCTGGACCTTCTACGGCGCCGTGGGCTATGCGGCGCGCTCGGGGCTCGAATTCCTGACGATCTATCTCGGCCCCTCGCTCGTGATGATCGGCTGGTGGTGGACGCTGCGTCGCCTCGTGCGGATCGGGCGGGCGCAGCGCATCACATCGATCGCCGATCTGCTGTCCGCGCGTTTCGGCAAGTCGGGGCCGATCGGCGCCATCGTGACCCTCATGGCAGTGGCGGGAATCACGCCCTATATCGCGCTGCAGCTCCAGTCGATCAGCCTGTCCTTCGCCGCCTTCGCCCAGGGCATGGCAGGCGGGCGCATGGCCGAGGATGCGGGCCTTGTCGCCATCTGGACGGCGGCCGGCCTGGCCCTGTTCACCGTGCTGTTCGGCACCCGCAACCTTGACCCGTCCGAGCGCCATCACGGCATCGTCATGGCCATCGCCGTAGAGGCGGTGGTCAAGCTCGTGGCGCTGCTGGCCGTCGGGGTGTTCGTGGTCTGGGGGCTTGCGGGCGGTGTGGCGGCCACGCTCGAACGGATCGACGCCTCTCCCGTGCCGCTGTGGCAGGGAGAGGGGGCGCGCTGGGCCGGTCTGATCCTGCTCTCGGCGGCGGCCTTCGTCACATTGCCGCGGATGTTCCATGTCATGGTCGTCGAGAACGAGGATGACCGCCAGCTTGCCGTCGCAAGCTGGGCCTTCCCGCTCTATGTCCTGGCCATGAGCCTGTTCGTCGTGCCCATCGCCGTGATGGGGCTCGATCGGCTGCCCGCCGGCTCCAACCCGGATCTCTTCGTCCTTACCCTGCCCCTGGCCGAAGGAGAGGTCGCCCTGTCGCTGCTCAGCTTCCTCGGGGGGTTTTCCTCCGCCACCTCCATGGTGATCGTGGCGACGATCGCCCTTTCGACGATGGTGTCCAATCACATCGTGGCGCCCCTGTTCCTGCGCGGCCGCCCGGCAGAACAGAGCTCACGCGATCTGCGTCGTGTGGTGCTGCTGTCGCGGCGGCTGTCGGTCGCGGGGGTGCTGGCGCTGGGCTATCTCTATTTCCGCTGGACGGGGACCGGTGCGGCCCTTTCGGCCATCGGCCTGATCGCCTTTGCGGGTGTGGCCCAGATTCTGCCGGCCATGGTCGGCGGGCTGGTCTGGCGCGGAGCCACTGCGCGCGGTGCAGGGGCCGGTCTGCTGGTCGGCGCGGCCGTCTGGGCCTGGACGCTGTTCCTGCCATCCTTCGGCGCCCTGCCCCCCGAGGTCCATGCTGCCGGACCCTGGGGGCTGGATTGGCTTCGCCCCCATGCGCTGTTCGGGCTCGAGGGGATGGACCCCCTGCTGCATTCCGTCCTGTGGTCGCTCGCGCTCAACACGCTGGTCTTCCTGGGCGTCTCTCTTGTCACCTTTCCGTCGCCGGTCGAGCGGCTCCAGGGCGAGGCCTTCGTCAACATCTTCGACAGTGCGGTCGCCCCGCGCGCCGTGGGACGCGGCGGCGGCGAGGCAGAGGAGCTGCTCGTCATTGCGGGGCGCGTTCTGGGGCAGGATGCCGCGCTCGACTTCTTCCGCCGCGAGGCCGAGGCCCAGGGTCAGTCCGGGCATCTGCCTGACGTGACGCCGGCTTTCGTCGCCGCTCTGGAACGCCAGCTCGCCGGCTCCGTGGGATCCGCGGCCGCTCATGCCATCGTCAGCCAGGTCGCCAAGGGCGCGACCGTGACCGTCGAGGACCTCATGGCCGTCGCCGGCGAAGCGCAACGAATCATGGATTATTCCGCCCGGCTCGAGGCCAAGTCCGCCGAGCTGGAGCGCACGGCCCGCGCCCTGCGCGAGGCGCTGGGCAAGCTGACCCGGTTGGCCGAGCAGAAGGATGCCTTTCTCAGCCGCATCAGCCATGAGTTGCGCACGCCGATGACCGCGATCCGGTCCTTCTCGGCCATCCTGCGCGAGGAGGGCCTGCGCCCCGAGGAGGTCCGCCGCTTCGCTGCCATCGTCGAGGGCGAGGCCGAGCGTCTCACGCAGCTTCTCGACGAGCTTCTGGATCTGTCCATCCCTGCGGCTGGGGCGCATCCGGCTCGACCCGCGCGAGGGGCTGCTGTCCGATGTCATCGACCGGGCCCTGGCGGCGGCCGGGGTGGTGCCGTCCGGCCCCCTGCGGGTCCTGCGCGATCCGGCTGCCGAGGCGATCCCGGTCTGCACGGATCTCGACCGTCTGGCACAGGTGTTCATCAACCTGGCCTCCAACGCGCGCAAGTATTGCGACGCACCGGATCCGGAGCTGCGCATCGTGGCGCGTCTGCGGGGAACAGAGATTGTCGTGGATTTCATCGACAACGGGCGCGGAATTCCGGCCGCCGAGCGCGATCTGGCCTTCGAATCCTTCGCCCGCCTGCCCTCTGCGCCGGGGCGGGCGGGGCCCGGTGGGGCGGGGCTGGGCCTGGCCATCTGCCGCGAGGTGATGGAAAGGCTGGGCGGATCCGTGACCTATCTGCCCGGCATGGGCGGGGCGGCCTTTCGCGTGGTGCTGCCGCAGAGGCTTGCCCGGGCGGCCGAATAGCATGCGTCGTTAACGGAATATCAACGATTTTTTTGCCAGCATGACCCCGACCGATGGAAAGGGGGTGTCATGTCCGATTCGACAGGGGCTGTCCTGCGGCGCATGATGCGGCCATCCGGCGACAGGCCGGCTGGGGTCGCGTCCCGGCGCGCGCTGCGCATCGCCACCGTGCGGGCGGCCGAGCGGGCCGCGGGCCTGGCCCTGTCCGTCCTCGGCATCGGGGAGGAGGAGGGAAGCCTGGACACGCTGCTTCCCCTTCTGCCGGAGGGGGCGCTGCTGCTGCGCGTGGATCGCGGGGGGGCGGCGGGCGGCCTGATCGCCCTCGATGGAGAGGCGCGCTCCGCCCTGCTGGAGGCCCGCCTGCTCGGTTCGGCGCTGCCGCGGTCGTCGCCGCCGCGCCCGCCGACGGCCACCGATGCTCTTCTGTGCATTCCCTTTGCGACGGCTTTTCTGGCCGAGCTGGGGACGGCCCTGGCTGATGGTCCGCTGGAATCCTGGATCGCCGGTGCCGTGTCCGGGGGGCATTTCGCCTCGCTGCGCGAGGTTGAGGGCACCCTGCCGGAGGGGCCCTGTCGTCTTCTGCGCCTGACGCTCGATCGTGGGGGGGGGAGGGCGTCAGGGCCTGCTTGCGCTGCTGCTGACTGCTCCACCGGCCCCGCAACGGGCGGACCATGCTGCGCCCGGCGCCAGCCTCGCCCCCCGCGTTCTGGAGGCAGAGGTGACACTGTCCGCCGTGCTGCATCGGCTGACCCTCCCGCTTTGCGAGGTGGAGGGATGGGAACCGGGGCAGGTGCTGCTGCTGCCCGGCGTCTCGACGGCCTCCGTCCGGGTCGAGGGGGTGGCGGCGTGGCGCTGGGCACGGCGCGGCTCGGCCAGATGGGGGGGCGCCGTGCGATCCGCATCGAAGGGGCGCTGGCGGCCGATCCGTCCGCTGTGCCGGGGGAGGATGCGGCCGGCCCCCTGTCCATGAGGTTGCCCGATGCGCTGCCCTGAGCGTCCTGTCCCGCCGGATCGGAGGCGGCGGGGGCGTTGCCGCTCTGGCAGGCCGAGGGGATCAGCCGCCCTGTTCGAGCCTTGGTCGCAGGGCGGAGAGGTCATAGCCGGCCCCGTGCCGTGGCGGCCAGGATCTCGTCCGTCTTCATGCGGCCTGCCTGCATCAGCGCCCACAGGACCGAGGATCGCGTGCCCGAGGCGCAGTAGGCCAGCACCGGCGCTTCGGCCATGGCGGCGGCCTGCGCGGCGATGCGTTCGGGCGTCATGGTGGAATGGGTGACGGGGTTTTCGACAAATCGCAGCCCTGCCGACTCGACGGCCGCGCGGATGACCTGTGCGGACAGCTCGGTGGGGATTTCGGCGTCGGGCCGGTTGCAGATGACCGTGCGGAACCCCTGTTCGGCGATGACGGGCACGTCATCGGGGGCGATCTGGGGCGTGACGGCGTAATCGGGCGTGATGCGGCGGATTTCCATGCGACAGCGTTAGCGCGCCGGGCCCTGTGCGTCCAGCCGGCGGATTGGTCTTCGGTGCGGTCTGATGGCTGTCGGGCAGGTCCGGCCTCACGGGCGGGAGAGGGCGGCCTTCAGCGCCGTGGCCAGATCGCCATAGCCTGTCAGTCGTCTTTCATAGCGCAGGCCAAGCCGTTCGGCGCAGTGCCGGGCTCGCTCATCGAGCGTCGCATCATCGGTTTGCGCCAGATAGACGAGCGTTTCGTAGTTGCCGAAATAGAGATCGCGCAGCTCCGGATGCCGGTCGAGGCCGAGCGGTCTCCAGACGAAGGCATCGAATTGTCGCACGAGGAAATCGGTGAGGTAGAAGGCCGTCGTCTCGCCGCGGGCTGCGAAGGCTTCGTTGCCATCGAAGAAGCTGTAGCAGTGGGGCCCTTCGATCATCTCCAGGCCGAGCCTGTCGCACACCGCCTGCAGGAGGCCTCCGGTGCCGCAATCGGCATAGGCCACGAAGATTTGTCCGTAGCGGGTCCGGGCCTCGGTCGCGGCGGCTCCACGGCGGGGGCGATCCTCTCGGGGTGGTTGTGGAGGATCGCGGGCAGGCATTGCAGATCCATGTGCGACCAGCCGTTGAGGTCGCGCAGGGCCAGGATCTCGCGCGCCAGGGCCCCGCAGGCGAGGACGAGGACACGCCCGCGCCCTTCGGGGGCAAGGCCCGTTTCGGTCAGGGCCGTATCGTCGGGAAATCCGGTCAGCCTGCCGAGGTCCTCTGATTGTGCCGCCTGGCGACAAGGGCCTTGGCCGTCTCGACGGCCACGGCCGCATCGCGGCAATAGGCGTCGGCGCCGATGGCCCGGCCGAACTCCTCGTTCAGCGGTGCCCCGCCGACCAGCACGATATAGTCATCGCGGATGCCCTTTTCCTTCATGGTGTCGATCACGACCTTCATGTAGGGCATGGTGGTGGTCAGCAGCGCCGACATGCCGAGGATGTCGGGCTTCTCGGTCTCGAGAGCTTCGAGATATTTCTCGACAGCGTTGTTGATGCCGAGGTCCACAACCTCGAATCCCGCGCCTTCCATCATCATCGACACAAGATTCTTGCCGATGTCGTGGATGTCGCCCTTGACGGTGCCGATCACCATCTTGCCGACACGCGGCGCGCCCGTTTCTGCCAGCAGCGGCTTGAGGATCGCCATGCCGGCCTTCATCGCATTGGCGGCCAGAAGGACCTCGGGTACGAAGAGGATGCCGTCGCGGAAATCCTGACCGACGATGGTCATCCCGTCCACGAGGGCCTTGGTCAGCACGTCGTAAGGCGCCCATCCGCGATCGAGCAGGATGCGGACGCCTTCCTCGATCTCCTCCTTCAGACCATCATACAGGTCGTCATGCATCTGCGCGACGAGGTCGTCGTCGTCGAGCTCGCTCAGGATGATCTCGTCGTCGGCCATGATCTGTCCTCGAATGGGCGGTCGATGCCTCAATGCGGCGCAGCTTGCCGCAGGTCGCGGCGGATTGCGACTTCCCCTGCGATGGGACCGACCCGAAGGCAAGGCAAGATCGGGTTTCCTCTTGTCATGTTCGTGCTTTGTTCTAATCATGCCGACATGGAGGAGACCGAACGCATCGAACCGGCGCGCCGCAGGGGACGGGCAGCGGCCAGCAATCCCAGCGGCCGCTTCGAGCCCTACCGTCATGTCATCGTCGCGGATGGCTGGGACCGCGAGGAGGAGCCGACGCCCCTGCGCACCGAGGTGACGGAGGAGCGGCCACGCCGCGTGCTGACCACCAATGATTCGCCCGATGTGGGTTTCGATGTCTCGCTCAACCCTTATCGCGGTTGCGAACACGGCTGCATCTACTGCTTTGCCCGTCCCGGCCATGCCTGGCTCGGGCTGTCTCCGGGGCTCGACTTCGAGACGCGCCTGATTGCCCGCCCTCAGGCGCCGGAGGTGCTGGGGCGCGAACTGGCGGCAAGGGGGTATGTGCCGCGCGTGATCGCGATCGGCACGTATACCGACCCCTACCAGCCCATCGAACGCGACCGGCGCATCATGCGCCGCCTGCTCGAGGTCCTGTCCGCGCACGACCACCCTGTCGCCATCACCACCAAAGGCATGCTGATCGAGAGGGACATCGACCTGCTTGCGCCGATGGCGGCGAAGGGGCTTGTCCATGTCGGGCTGTCTGTCACCACGCTCGATCCCGCCACGGCCCGGGCGATGGAGCCCCGGGTGCCCTCGCCTGCGCGTCGTCTTCTGGTGCTGCGGCGTCTGGCCGGGGCGGGCATCCCCGTGCGCGTGATGGTCGCCCCCGTGGTCCCCGCCCTGACCGATCACGAGATCGAGGCGATCCTGGCCGCAGCGGCGGAGAGCGGCGCGAAGGCGGCAGGGCTGATCGTCCTACGCCTGCCGGCAGAGGTGGCGCCGCTGTTCCGCGACTGGCTTGCCGAACGCTTTCCGGACCGTGCAGCCCGCGTGATGAACCGCGTGCGCGAGCTGCACGGCGGGCGCGACTATGATCCGGCCTGGGGTCGGCGGATGACCGGGCAGGGGGAATGGGCACGCCTTCTGGCAGCACGCTTCGACCTGGCCTGCCGGCGTCTCGGCCTGGCGCGTGCCCTGCCGCCGTTGCGCACGGATCTGTTCCGGGTCCCCGGGGGATCCGGCTCCCAGCTTTCGCTGTTCTGAGGGTGGACCGGCTTCAGCCGCGCCCGCGCCGTCCGCCGCGTCGGGACACGGGCTCCTCCTCGTTGTTGCCATCGCTGGCCGAGGACAGGGGGCCCAGCTTCTCGACGATCGTCTCGAGCGTGGGTCTCTCGCCGCGGGGTGCCGTCTCGAGGGCTTCGCGCATCCGCCGCAGATGCTCGGGCGTGGTGCCGCAGCAGCCTCCGATGATCCGTGCCCCGGCATCGCGCGCGAGGACGGCATAATCCGCCATCAGCTCGGGGGTGCCGTCGTAATGGATGTGCCCTTCGTGAAAGCGGGGGATGCCGGCATTGCCCTTGGCGATCAGGGGCTGTTCGGGGCCGGCGGCAGCAAGGCCCAGCACCGTCCGCAGCAGATCCGATGCGCCGACCCCGCAATTGGCCCCGATGGCCAGCGGCGGATGGGACAGCCGTGCGACCATCTTCACCATGGCGGCGGCGGTGAGGCCCATCATGGTGCGCCCGGCGGTGTCGAAGCTCATCGTGCCGCACCACGGCATTCCGGCAAGGCGGAAGGCCTCGGCCGCGGCTTCGAACTCCTCGGCGGCCGAGATCGTCTCGACCCAGAGGACATCCACGCCACCTTCCTTCAGGCCCTCCGCCTGTTCGTGGAACATCTCGATGGCGGCGCTTCGGGTCAGAGTGCCCATCGGCTCCATGATCTCGCCGGTAGGACCGACAGACCCGGCAACCACCATGGGTCGCCCGGCGGCATCGGCCACCTCGCGGGCGATGGCGGCCGCGATCCGGTTGAGCTCGCGCACCCGGCCTTCGGCACCATGGAGCTTCAGCCGCGAGGCATTTCCGCCGAAACTGTTGGTCAGGAACAGGTCGGAACCGGCTTCGGCCCAGCTCCGGTAGAGCGCGCGGATACGGTCGGGATGGGTGACATTCCAGAGTTCCGGTGCCTCGCCCGAGGCAAGGCCCATGTTGAACAGATTCGTGCCGGTGGCCCCGTCGGCGAGAAGCCAGTCGCGCTCGGACAGAAGACGGGAAAGCAGGTCACTCATGGACCGGTCCTCGGATTGAGGTCTGAGGGAGCGCCGCCGCATCCCAGTCGTCGGCGCGGGTGCAAGGCGGGTGCCGGTGGTCAGATGCCCAGTTCGGTCAGGATCTGCGACTTGGCCTCGGCCAGTAGGGCAGCCATCTTCTCGCGGATCTCGGCGTCGCTCACCGTGGCGGGCAGATCGGACCGGATCTTGCGGAACACGTCCTGATCGCCCGCTTCCTGGAAATCGGAGCGGATCACGTCCCGGGCATAGTCCTGCGCCGCAGCCTCATCCAGTCCCAGCAGCCCGGCGGCCCAAAGGCCGAGCAGCCGGTTGCGGCGGGCTTCGGCCTTGAACTGCATCTCGGCATCGTGGGCGAACTTGGCCTCGAAGGCCTTCTCGCGGTCGTCGAAGGTGGTGGCCATCGGCTGATCCTTTCGCCTGTCGCGGGCGTCGGCCCGCACTCCCCACAGGATCGATATGCCGATGGGGCCGCTTGCCCGCAAGGGGGGCTTGGCTTATGGAGCAGCCAACCCTATTTGCGGGCTCTCCGGCCCGGGGAGACCTCATGGCGCGTCGCAAGAAGCTTTACGAAGGCAAGGCGAAGATCCTCTACGAAGGCCCTGAGCCGGGAACCCTCATCCAGTATTTCAAGGACGAGGCCACCGCCGGCAACGGGCAGAAGAAGGAGGTGTTCGAGGGCAAGGGTGTCCTCAACAACCGCCTGTCGGAATTCTTCATGCAGGGGCTCAACCAGATCGGGGTTCCGACGCATTTCATCCGCCGCCTCAACATGCGCGAGCAGCTTGTCCGTCAGGTCGAGATGATTCCGCTCGAGGTGATCGTGCGCAATTTTGCAGCCGGCAGCATGGCGGCCCGACTCGGTCTCGAGGAAGGGGCGCCCCTTCCGCGGGCCATCGTGGAGTTCTGCTACAAGGATGACCGGTTGGGCGATCCGCTGGTTCCCGAGGAATACATCACGGCCTTCGGCTGGGCCTCTCAGCAGGATCTGGACGATATCGTGGCCCTTGCCCTGCGCGTGAACGACTTCCTGTCCGGGGTCTTCCACGGCGTCGGCATCAAGCTGGTCGATTTCAAGATCGAGGTCGGGCGCATCTGGGACGAACAGGATTATCCGACGCTGGTCGTCGCCGACGAGATCAGCCCCGATTCCTGCCGTCTGTGGGACATCGAAACCGGCCGCAAGCTCGATAAGGATGTCTTCCGGCGCGATCTCGGTTCCCTGACCGAAGCCTATACGGAGGTGGCGCGGCGGCTCGGCGTGCTGCCCTCGAACATCACGCACCGGCTCAAGCCCACGCTCATCAACTGAGGCCCCCGATGAAGGCGACCGTCACCGTCATGCTCAAGCCTGGCGTGCTCGACCCTCAGGGAGAAGCGGTGCGGCGGGCGCTGCATTCGCTGGGCTTCGAAGGGGTGGAGGGCGTGCGTCAGGGGCGCGTGATCGAGCTCGATCTTGCCGCACAGGACCGCGCTGCGGCCGAGGAGTCGATCCGCGCGATGTGCGAGCGTCTCCTCGCCAATACCGTGATCGAGAGCTACCGAATCGAGATCGCCTGAGACCTCGCGCCTGCGCCTTGGATCGAAAGGCCGGGCGTTGCAGGCCTTGACGGATCGGTTGCTCAGGCGGCCAGCCTTGTGCTGGCAAGAAGAAGCAGTTGTGTCTGGTGCCGCCGAAGGGATGGCAGGGCGTCGCGTCGCCATGTTCCATCCCGCTGCAGGGCTGGAAAGAGGCGGAACAGTTCGTTGCGCGCTTCGGTCCCGATCGCTTCGAGCCCCCGGATGCCGGGCTGGAAACTCTCGGTCGGCAGCGACTCGGACAGGACGATCTCGTGATCGTCAAACAGGAGATGATAGTAGCGGAAGGGGCCGTCGCCTTCGGCGCGTCTGGCTCCATGCCCCAGGAAGTGGCAGGCCGGGGCGAGGACCTGCGGCCAGCCGAACAGCAGCTCCGTCCGCCATCCCTCGACGACGATGCGGTGCTGGGGCGAGACGGCCAGATCGCGGCAGGGCCTGCCCGGTCCGAACAGGTCGCGGGGAATCACGACCGGGCGCAGTTCCGGGTGACGGGCGACCTCCTCGGCGGTCACGAGGCGCCGGCCGATCCAGCGCAGAGGTTTCGCGCGGCCATCCCATGTGGTGACGGGATCTCCGACAGCGAGATCCTCGACCGGCACGGGCCCCGCGGGGGTGGCGATGCGTGTCCCTTCCAGAAAGCAGATCAGGATCGGTTCATGTCCATGCGCCGGCCGGATCCGGGTCCTGCCCGAGGGGAGGGCCTGCATGACTGCGGCATCCGTGTGTCCGTCGGTCAGAAAGACATAACGGCGTCCGCCGGCCTCGATGACCGCCACGGCCCTGTCGCGGAGATCCTCTCCGGCGATGTCGGCGAATTTCCGGTCTTGTGGCAGGGTTCCGAAGAGATCGACACGGAAATCATATGTGCGGCCATCAATGACGACCCGCGTGTTGGGATCGACCCCGTCCTTCGGCATGTCGAGCTGGAGATCGCCTGACGGGCCCCAGGCGACGAAGGTCAGTTGCGTCACCGGGGTCCGGCCTGTCGGCTCGATGTCGATCTCGTGCTTCTTTCCCTTGCCGCTGACGCCGCGCGCCCAGAGCGAGAGCTCTGCCATGTCTACCTCTCCGTGATCTGTGGGTCTGGCCCTGGTTCTCCTTGCAAAGGCCGGGCCCTTGGGCGCCCGACGAATCAGCCTGTCCGGCTGACCTGTGCAGGCTGCAGCACAAAAACGGCATGGATGAGACGGAATCGTGCCATGGCGCGGCTCGCGGCATTTCGCCGCCGGACGCCTCTGCCTTGACGGGGCGAAGAGGGCCCGCCTATGAGGCATCGAACCTCTGGGGGGCTGGGCCATGAAGGCTGCCGTCACCGTCTTTCCGGGCTCCAACTGCGACCGCGACATGGCCGTTGCGCTGCGTGCCGCGGGGGCCGATGTCGCGATGGTCTGGCATCGGGAGGATCGCCTGCCGGAGGGGACCGATCTGGTCGCCGTTCCGGGCGGCTTCTCCTTTGGCGACTATCTGCGCTGCGGGGCCATCGCGGCCCGTTCGCCGATTGCCGCGGCGGTGCGGCGCCATGCCGAGCGGGGGGGCTATGTCCTCGGTGTCTGCAACGGCTTCCAGATCCTGCTCGAGATGGGGCTTCTGCCCGGCGCCCTGATGCGCAATGCGGGGCTCCGCTTCGTCTGCCGGACCGTTTCCCTCACGGTCGAGGGCGAGAGCGACTTCACCCGCGGTTATGCACGGCAGCAGAGGATCCGCCTGCCCGTGGCCCATCATGACGGGAACTACTTTGCCGATGCCGAACGCTCGACCGGCTGGAGGGAGAGGGGCGCATCGCCTTCCGCTATGCCGAGGAGGTCAACGGTTCGGCACGCGGCATCGCGGGCATCCTGTCGGCCAATCGCCGCGTCCTCGGGCTCATGCCGCATCCTGAACGGGCAGCCGATCCTGCCCTCGGCAACACGGACGGGCAGGCGCTTTTCCGCGGGTTGACTGCGGCACTCGCGGCGGCCTGACACGGCTTTTCTTGCCGGATGGGCCCCCTGCGACGTAGAGAGGCGCCATGAGCGCAAGCGAGGAAACCGTGCCGCAAACGGGCTTTCCCTGGTGGGGCAGGGTGGCGCTGGGCCTGGTGTGCCTGCTGGCGGTGGCCATCGTCTGGGTGACGAACCAGTTCCTCACCCAGCGCTTCACCGAGACGGTGCGCAACCGGGCCGAGGTCCGTTACACGCTCTACATGGGCAATCTCGTCTCCGAGCTGCAGCGCAACTCGATCGTCCCGCAGCTCCTTGTCCGCGACCCCGAACTGATCGCGGCCCTGCAGACGGGGGATTATTCCCGCTCCTCGATCCGTCTGATGACCCTCGTGGACGAGATCGGGGCGCATTCGATCCTGCTGTTCGACCGTGACGGGCGCATCGTGGCGGCCACGGAACGGACACGCATCGGGGAACAGCATCGCGACCGCCCCTATTTCACCAGTGCGCTGCGGTCCGGCACGACCGTGTTCACGAGCCTCCCGGCCGAAACCGGAGGCTACGAGTTCATCTATTCGCGCCGGGTGGACAATGCCGGCGAGCTTCTGGGCGTGATCGCGGTCAAGGTGGATCTGGCCAAGCTGGAGCGGTCCTGGGCGGGGACGCAGGATCAGGTCATGGTCACCGACAGCAGCGGGACCATCATCCTGGCGACCGAACGGCGATGGCGCGGCCTGACCGAGCCAGAGGCCCTGATGGCCACCGGCGCCCAGACCGCCGTCGAGAAGGCGCTGCGTGCCACGCAGGACTGGGCGACATTGCCTCCCGATGCGTATGTCTCGGGCGAGGCGGTGATGCGGCGCGAATTGCGCGTTCCCTTCCAGGGATGGAAGCTGATCGGCTTTACCACCTATCAGAGCGTGCGGGAGCGGGTGAACGGCATCCTCGCGCTCGAGATCATGGGCTTTGCGATCCTGCTGGCATTGGCCTTCTGGCTGTCCTCGCGCCGCACGGCCTCTGCCCTCGGGCTCAGCCTGCGCGAAAGCGCCGAGCTGCGCCAGCTCAATGCCCGTCTCCAGCGCGAGATCGCGGAACGGGAGAGGATGGAAAAGACGCTGGAGGTTGCCGAACAGACGCTGGCGCAGTCCTCCAAGCTTGCCGTTCTGGGCGAGATGTCGGCCGCCGTCAGTCACGAGCTCAACCAGCCGCTCGCCGCGATGAAGACCTATCTGGCGGGCGGACGCCTGCTGATCCAGCGCAAGCGCCCCGAGGAGGCTCTCGCCTCGTTCCAGCGCATCGACGATCTGATCGACCGCATGAGCGCGATCACGCGCCAGCTGAAGTCCTATGCCCGCAAGGGGGCCGAGGCCTTCGAGCCCTTCGATGTCCGGGATGCCCTCTCCCAGGCTCTGGCGATGATGGAGCCGCAGCTCAAGTCGCGGAAGGTGGCGATTACCCGCACGCTGCCTGACAGGCCTGCGATGGTGCTGGGCGACCGGCTCCGCTTCGAACAGGTGATCATCAATCTGTTACGGAACGCGATCGATGCAACCCGTGACCGGCCCGATCCGGCCGTGGACATCCTGCTTGCGGCAGGTCAGACCGTGAGCCTGACCGTGCGGGACAATGGTCCCGGCATCGAGGATCTGGACGCCCTGTTCGAACCGTTCTACACCACCAAGCAGCCGGGCGAGGGTGTGGGCCTCGGCCTTGCCATCTCTTCGGGCATCGTCAGCGACTTTGGTGGACGGCTGACGGCCCGGAACGGGCCTGATGGCGGGGCCGTGTTCGAGGTCGTGCTGCCGGCCCTCGATGCCGCTGCCACTGCCGCCGCCGAATAGAGGGAGGACGATCCCCCAATGTCGAAGGCCATGAAGATCGCCATTGTCGATGACGAGAAGGACATGCGCCAGTCCATCAGCCAATGGCTCGCGCTGTCCGGCTTCGACACCGAAACCTTCGCCAGTGCCGAGGATGCGCTCAAGGTCATCGGCGCCGACTATCCCGGAATCCTGGTTGCGGATGTGAAGATGCCCGGCATGGACGGGATGCAGCTTCTCCGCAAGGTCAAGAGCCTCGATTCCACGCTTCCCGTCATCATGATCACCGGCCACGGCGATGTGCCGATGGCGGTCGAGGCGATGCGGATCGGGGCCTTCGACTTCCTCGAGAAGCCCTTCAATCCCGAGCGGATGACCGAGATGGCCAAGAAGGCGACGCAGGCCCGCCGCTTTGCCCTCGATGCCCGTGCCCTGCGCCGCGAACTGTCGGATCCCGGGGCCATCATGCGCAAGCTGATCGGCTCGAGCCCCGTCATGGAGCGCCTGCGCGAGGATATCCTCGATCTCGGTCAGGCCGATGGCCATGTGCTGATCGAGGGCGAGACCGGCACCGGCAAGACGCTGGTCGCCCATGCCCTGCATGCCGTGGGCAGCCGGGCCAGCCGCCGCTTCGTGCTGGTGGCCTGTTCTGCCTTCGACGATGAGGCCCTGGGGCGCCGCCTCTTCGGCCCCGCCGGAGAGGACGATCCTCTGCCGGCCATGGAGGAGGCGCGCGGCGGCACGCTGGTGCTCGAGGATATCGAGGCCCTCTCGCCGGCCATGCAGGCCCGGCTCCTGACCGCCATCAACGAGCAGGGCACACCGGCCGAGACGCGGATCGTCGCCATCTGCAACCTTCAGGAACAGGGCAAGACCTGCGAATCCGTCCTGCGGCCCGATCTCTTCTATCGTCTTGCCGCGCTCAGGATCACCGTGCCCCCCCTGCGGGCGAGAGGCGAGGACATCCTGACGCTCTTCACCCGCCTGAGCGAGCAGTTCGCTGAGGAATACGGCTGCGAGGCGCCTCAGGTTACCGCGCAGGAGGCAGCCCAGCTTCTCCAGGCGCCCTGGCCCGGCAATGTTCGCCAGCTCATCAATGTGGCCGAACGGGCGGTGCTCCAGAACCGCCGGGGGACCGGCACCATCGCCTCGCTGCTGATGGCCGAGAGCGACGAGGGGGGCAAGCCCGCCATGACGACCGAAGGCAAACCCCTCAAGGAGTTTGTCGAGGCCTTCGAGCGGATGCTCATCGACAACACCATGCGCCGGCACAAGGGCTCCATCATCGCGGTGATGGAGGAGCTCTGCCTGCCTCGGCGGACGCTCAACGAGAAGATGGCCAAGTACAACCTGTCCCGGCAGGACTATCTCTGATCCGGCGGCGGAGGAAATCGGCCATTGTCTTCGGTTGTCCCCCTTCGCTATGAAGGAGGGCAACGGGTCCGCGCGTCTTGCCGGGATCCGGAGGGATTTCCGCCGCCCCGCACGAACGGTCCCCGTGACCGGCGGGTCGTGCGGGTTGGACTGGCCCCCAGGGGCTGACGGACTCCTCGGCGCGTGACGGTTTCCGGCCGTGCCCGGGGATTTGAACAGGCGCGACGGGTTCTGCCCGGCGCGTCGAGGATCGAACCCGCGATGCCGTGCGCGCGTGAGCAATGGGATGGATGTCGGCCTTCAGAGGGCCGTATGTCGTCATCCGCGCGCCGCCTCGCCCATCAAGGACACACCGCCCTGCGGCCGCCCCTGTCCGGGTCGGGGCGGGGATCGGCGTGCAAGGATACATGCCCAAAAAGATGCTCATCGACGCCACGCATCCGGAGGAGACCCGGGTCGTCGTGGTGGACGGCAACAAGGTCGAGGCTTTCGATTTCGAAAGCGCAAGCAGGCGCCAGATTGCCGGAAACATCTATCTTGCCAAGGTGACGCGGGTCGAGCCGTCGCTCCAGGCCTGCTTCGTCGATTATGGTGGCAATCGCCACGGCTTCCTCGCCTTCAGCGAGATCCACCCGGACTATTACCAGATCCCCGTGGCCGACCGGCAGGCCCTTCTGGCCGAGGAACAGGCCCTGGCGCAGGCCAGCCGTGAAGAGGATGACGAGAACGGAGCGGCAGGATCGCCTGAGGACGGGGGCCGCCGCCGCGCAAGACCCCTCGCCCGTGCCGGGGAAGGATGCCGTCGAGACCGCCGGGATCGAGTCGGAGGAGTCAGCCGAGGGCAGCGATGCCGCGGCGGATCGGGAGGAGGGCGATGCGGCCGAGGGTCTCTCGCCGATGCTCACTGTTCGCGAAGCGCCAGTTGCGGCGCCCGAGGACGGTGCCGGCAACGGGGCCGATGACGACGGGGCGATCGAGACGGTCGAGAAGGACGACACGATCGAGACGGTCGCCGAGGAAGACGATCCCCTTTCGATGCGTCCGGCCCGCAAGCTTGCGCGGATGCGGCGCTACAAGATCCAGGAGGTGATCAAGGTCCGGCAGATCATGCTGGTCCAGGTCGTCAAGGAAGAGCGCGGCAACAAGGGCGCAGCCCTGACCACCTATCTTTCGCTGGCCGGCCGTTACTGCGTGCTCATGCCCAATACGGCGCGCGGGGGCGGCATCTCGCGCAAGATCACCAATCCGCAGGACCGCAAGAAGCTCAAGGAGATCGCGGCCGAACTCCAGGTCCCGCAGGGGGCGGGCCTCATCATCCGGACCGCCGGCGCCCAGCGCACGAAGGCCGAGATCAAGAGGGACTACGAGTATCTCCAGCGCCTGTGGGAACAGATCCGCGAGCTCACGCTGCGGTCCATTGCGCCGGCCAAGATCTACGAGGAGGGCGACATCATCAAGCGCGCCATCCGCGATCTCTATTCCAGCGACATCGAAGAGATCATCGTCGAGGGCGAGGAAGGCTATCGCAACGCGCGCGACTTCATGAAGATGATCATGCCTGCGCATGTGCAGGACGTGATCCATTACCGCGATCCGCTGCCCCTGTTTGCGCGGTATCAGGTCGAATCCTTCCTCGCCTCGATGTTCAATCCGGTGGTGCAGCTGCCTTCGGGCGGCTACATCGTGATCGGCGTCACCGAGGCGCTGGTCGCCATCGACGTCAACTCGGGCCGCGCCACCAAGGAAGGCTCGATCGAGCAGACCGCCCTCAAGACCAATCTCGAGGCCGCCGACGAGATCGCCCGCCAGCTCCGCTTGCGCGACCTTGCGGGGCTGATCGTCGTGGACTTCATCGACATGGAGGAGCGGCGCAACAATGCCGCGGTCGAGAAGCGTCTGAAGGAGCGCCTCAAGGATGATCGGGCACGCATCCAGGTGGGACGCATCTCGGGCTTTGGCCTGCTGGAGATGAGCCGCCAGAGGCTTCGCCCCGGCATGCTCGAGGCCACGACCCAGCCCTGCCCGCATTGCCATGGCACGGGGCTGCTGCGCTCGGACGAGAGCGTTGCCCTCTCGATCCTTCGTCAGCTCGAGGAGGAAGGTGTCCGTGGGCGGAGCAAGGAAGTGCTGGTCCGCGCCCCGGTGGGGATCGTCAACTATCTGATGAACCAGAAGCGGGAGCATGTCGCCGGCATCGAGCGCCGCTATGGCATGGCGGTCCGGATCGAGGCCGATGTGCGGCTGGTCTCGCCGGATTTCTCCATCGAGAAGTTCAAGACTCCGACCCGTGCCGTGCCGGACAGCCGTCCCATCGTTCTGGCCGGGACCCCCGCCCTGATGCCGGAGGATGTCGAGCAGCCCGAGGAGGAGGCCGCCTCCGAAGCCGCGGGCGAGAGCGTCGAGGAGCGCATCGAGGAGACCCCTGCGCCCGAAGCGGCTTCCGAGGAGGACCGCCCGCGCAAGAAGCGCCGCCGCCGCCGCCGCCGCCGGGGCGAGAAGGGCGAAGCGTCGCCCGAGGCGATGGCTCTCAATGATCAGACCGACCAGGAGGACGAGGAGACGGCCGAGGACGCTGCAGCGGAAGTGGCGGCCGCGCCCGACAGCGAGCCCGAGACGCATGCGGTCCGGCAAGAGGAGCCGCTCCCTGTCGCCGAGCCCGCTCCGCCCGAGGCGCCTCTGGCCGGACCTGCAGCCGAGGAGGAGCCCCGCCGCCGGACCCGCGTCCGCCGCCGCGCCGCCGACTCTCCGTCGCCGGAAGAGGTGTCCCCGGCCCCGACGGCTTCGGAGGAGCCTCAGCCTCAGGCCACGCCAAGGCGTCGCAGCCGCAAGTCCGCCGTGCCGGCTGCGGTGACGGAAGGCGCGGCAGCGGCGCTCCCCGAACCCGAAGCCGCAGCCAAGGCCGCCCCCAAAGCGGCAGCCCCGAAGCGGCCCCGGCGCGGCCGGAGCGCTGCAAGCCCGGCCCAGGTCCCGGCAGATGCACCTCTCGCGGTCCCGGCAGCCGGGCCGGTGGAGGGAGATGGCCTTCCTGCCACTGCCCTTGAGCCGGCTTCCGCGGCTGATGTCCGGCCGGCCGCCTCCGGCGCCGGCTCCGTCCCGGCGGCGGGCACGCCCCTGCCTTCCGATGCCGCGACGGCTGCCCCCGGAAGCGGCTGCCGCACCGGCTGCGGCAGAGGCGCCCAGGCCCAAGAAGCGTGGTTGGTGGTCGATGGGCATCTGATCCGGAACAGGCACGGACCGGACAGGTGCAGGAACCGACGGTAACAGAAGGGGCGCCACGGGGCGCCCCTTTCACGTTTTTCACGTTCGGTCCGGTCCCCGGCGGATCCGGTGCAGTTGCGCTCCGTCCAGATGCGTCAGTCCAAGGTGAAGATGCCCGTTCTCATGGCAGAAATGGGGCAGGTCGATCGCGGCCATCGGATCATCGGCCAGCACGCACAGAACCTCGCCTGCGCGCATGGACAGCAGAATCTTGCGCGCGCGCAGGACGGGCAGGGGGCATTGCAGCCCGCGCACGTCCAGTTCCCGGTCGGCGGTCGTCATCCGGCAAGCGGGATGTCGAAATCCGGCGGCGCCAGATCGAAGCCCTCGAAGCGGAAGCCGGGGGAGACGGTGCAGCCGACAAGCGTCCATTCGCCTGTCGTTCGGGCGCTTTGCCACCAGCCGGGGGGTACGATCGCCTGCGGCCTGTCGCCGCCCAGCACGTCGGGGCCGAGGCGCAGCATTTGTGCCGGCCCTGCCGCGGTTTGCGCGATCGACAGCAGCAGGGGGGCGCCGGCGTGGAAATGCCAGATCTCGGCCGCATCCACCCGGTGCCAGTGGCTCCGCTCTTCGCGGGCAAGAAGGAACAGGATCGCGGTCCCTGCCGGCCTCTCGCCGGGCGCAGCGTCGGCGATCCAGGTCTGCCGGTAGCGCCCGCCCTCGGGATGCGGCACGAGCCCCAGCCGCTCCGCGATCCGGTCCGCCTCGGTCATGGGTCGTTACTCCCCTGCGCCTGGATGTGCAGCACCGCCATCATCCGGTGGACGAGCGGATAGAGGATGATCGCGGTGACCGCCGGATAGACGGCGCCGCCGAAGATGGCATAGGCTGCGGCAAACAGCTTGGCCCGGTCGTCCGGCATCTCGGCGGCCGGCCCCATGCCCGTCAGGATCATCGTGGCGTTGAACAGCGCATCCACCCAGGACAGCCCGGCCAGGCTCCGGTAGCCCAGCACCCCGAGCCCGAGCGACAGACCGAGGAAGGCGAGAGCCACGAGGACGAAACGCAGCAGGCGGGCGGCGAATTCCGCCCGCGTATGGAGCCGGATCGGCCCCCTGGCCCGCATCGCGCCCCGCCCTTACCGGAGGACTGAACGGCCGGCATATTCGGCCGTCTCGCCCAGCATCTCCTCGATGCGGATCAGCTGATTGTATTTCGCCAGCCGGTCCGAGCGCGAGAGGGATCCGGTCTTGATCTGCCCGCAATTGGTCGCCACGGCGAGATCGGCGATGGTCGCATCCTCCGTCTCGCCCGAGCGGTGGGACATGACACAGCTGTAGCGCGCCCGATGGGCCATCTCGACGGCGCGGAGCGTTTCGGTCAGCGTGCCGATCTGGTTGACCTTCACGAGCAGCGAATTGGCCACGCCACGCTGGATGCCGTCGCGCAGCCGGGCGGGATTGGTGACGAACAGGTCATCCCCCACAAGCTGGACCCGCCCGCCCAGCGCCTCTGTCAGCATGGCCCATCCGTCCCAGTCGTCCTCGGCGCAGCCATCCTCGATCGACAGGATGGGATAGTCGGCCACCAGACCTTCGAGATAGCGGACATTCTCCTCGGATGTCAGGGATTTCCCCTCTCCCTCGAGGACATAGCGTCCATCGCGGAAATATTCCGTCGCCGCGCAGTCGAGTGCGAGCATCACATCCTCGCCGGGGCGGTAGCCGGCCTTCTCGATCGATCGCATGATGTAGTCGAGAGCCTCGCGCGTGCTCGAGAGGTTCGGGGCAAAGCCGCCCTCATCGCCGACACCGGTGGCCAGGCCGGCGCCATGCAGCTCGGCCTTGAGCGTGTGGAAGATCTCCGATCCCCAGCGCACCGCGTCGCGCAGCGTGGCGGCGCCCACGGGCATGATCATGAATTCTTGGATATCGATGGGGTTGTCGGCATGCTGGCCGCCATTGACGATGTTCATCATCGGCACCGGCAGCACCCGCGCCGCCGTTCCCCCGACATAACGATAGAGGGGTTGCTGGGTCCATTGTGCGGCAGCCTTGGCGACGGCCAGGCTGACCCCCAGGATGGCATTGGCGCCCAGACGGCCCTTGTTGGGCGTTCCGTCCAGTTCGATCAGAAGGCCGTCAATGCCGGCCTGCTCGGTCGCATCCATGCCATGGACCGCCTCGGCGATCTCGCCGTTCACGGCGGCGACGGCCTCGAGGACGCCCTTGCCCTTGTAGCGGCTCTTGTCGCCGTCGCGCTTCTCGACCGCCTCATGCGCCCCGGTGGAGGCTCCCGACGGAACCGCCGCACGGCCGAGCGTGCCGTCCTCGAGCGTCACATCCACCTCGACCGTCGGATTGCCGCGGCTGTCGAGGATCTCGCGCGCGTGGATGTCGATGATCGTGCTCATGGGCCGGGCTCCGCTGTCTGTGATCGTTTCCGCCCCTTAGCGCGCCGGGGGCGCGTCGGGAAGGGCTGCGCGCCTTGCGGCTCGGGCCCGGGCCCGCTCCCGCAGGACCGTGTAGATGCCGCTGGCCACGACGAGGGCCGAACCGACGATCGTCCAGGCATCCGGTCTTTCGCCAAAGGCCAGCGTCCCGATGACCAGGGCGAACAGCAGCCGAGTATAGCGGAAGGGCATGATGACGGACAGTTCGCCCACCCGCGTGGCCTCGGTCAGCCACCAGTAGGCGGCCAGGCCGGCCCCCAGGGCGCCGCCGAGGAACCACCATTCCGCCCCTTGCGGAATCAGCGCCCCGCCCGTGGACAGGAGCTGGACCGTCCCGATCAGCGCCACGGCCACGAATCCCCAGGCGCTCAACTGCATCGTGTCGAGATCCTGCGGGATGCGTCGCGTGAACAGGTCGCGCGCGCCCAGACCGACGACCGAGACCAGCGCCAGGAGCGAGGCCGGCTCGAACCCTTCCGCGCCGGGCCGGATGATGATCAGCACGCCCGCAAGGCCGACAAGGATCGCCGCCCAGCGTCGCCAGCCCACGGATTCGCCCAGGAACAGCGCCGCACCCATCGTCACCGCCAGGGGGATCGCCTGGAACACGGCTGTCACCAGCGTCAGGGGGCACGAGGGCCAGAGCAAGGACATAGGCCGCGCTGCCGATCATCTCTGCGGCATTGCGCCCCATGACCGCCCAGTGCAGCGCCTCGCGCGACCAGATCCGCCGTCCGCGTCGGCGGGCCGCCAGACCGAAGACGATCGCCCCCGCAAGGCCGAGCATCATCAGGATCTGTCCCGGCACAAGCCGTGTGGTGGCGGCCTTGATGAAGGCGTCCTCGACGGCGAAGGCGCCCATGCCGAGCGTCATCAGAAGGATGCCGCGCTGGTTGGGGGTCATGGGTCGGCCTGTCGATCGGCCTTCACGCCGTAAAGCTCCAGCCGGTGCCCCACGAGGCGATAGCCCAGCCGTTCCGCGATGCGCTCTTGCAGCGCTTCGATCTCGGGATCCACGAATTCGATGACCTCGCCGGTGGCGACATCGATGAGATGGTCGTGATGATCGCGGTCGGCATCCTCATAGCGGGCGCGTCCGGACAGACCCTCGCCCCGGAACTCGTGCCGTTCGAGCAGGCCCGCCTCCTCGAAGAGCTTCACGGTGCGATAGACGGTGGCGATCGAGATGCCCGGATCCACGCGCGAGGCGCGGGCGTGCAGCTCCTCGACATCGGGGTGGTCCACGGCCTCCTCGATGACGCGGGCGATGATGCGGCGCTGACCTGTCAGCCGCATTCCCTGGGCTTCGCAGCGTTCGATCAGAGTCTGGGGCAAGGGCGCCTCCCGGCCTGCTGTCGTCACGCGGCTTAGCCCGTCTGCCCGCGCCATGCCAGACCGGCAGGGCGCCTGTGCTTGCCGGGTTGTGGCAGGATCCGGTTGCTGGGGAACCGGTCCGCCACGGCCGTCATTCCAGCCGAACCAGGGCGTGCCGCTTGCGCCCGGCCGAGAGCTTCAGCCCGCCGCGCAGTTCCTCGACCGTCATCAGCCGCGGTTCGGTCACGACGATATCGTTGATTCGTGCCGCGCCTTCGGCAAGGAGACGGCGCGCCTCCTTGCCGCTTGCGGCCAGGCCGGCCTGCACGAACAGCGCGGTATTGGCGATGCCCGCGGCTGCCTGTTCCGCGGTGACGATGATCGTGGGCAGCTCTTCGCCCACGCCGCCGGCCTCGAACACCTCGCGCGCGGTGCGTTCGGCCGCTTGGGCGGCTTCGCGCCCGTGAAGCAGCGCCGTCACCTCGTTGGCCAGGATGATCTTGGCGGCGTTGATCTCGGAGCCGCCCAGCGCACCCAGCCTTTCGCATTCGGCGACCGGCAGCTCGGTATAGAGCTTGAGGAAGCGCCCCACATCCGCATCCGTGGTGTTGCGCCAGAACTGCCAGAATCCATAGGGCGAGAGCATCGCCGCAGACAGCCACACGGCGCCGGAGGCGCTCTTGCCCATCTTGCGCCCATCCGAGGTGGTCAGCAGCGGCGAGGTCAGACCGTAGAGCTCCACCCCGTCCACGCGCCGCGCAAGATCGATCCCCGAGACGATGTTGCCCCACTGGTCGGAGCCGCCCATCTGCAGCAGGCAACCATGGCGCCGATGCAGTTCGACGAAGTCATAGGCCTGCAGGATCATATAGTTGAACTCGAGGAAGGAGAGGGACTGCTCGCGATCGAGCCGCGTCTTCACGCTCTCGAAGGACAGCATCCGGTTGACGCTGAAATGCCGCCCCACATCGCGCAGGAAGTCGAGATAGTTGAGCCCGTCGAGCCATTCGGCGTTGTTGAGCATCAGCGCATCCGTCGGCCCTTCGCCATAGGACAGGTAGCGCGCGAAGACCCCCTTCATGCCGGCGATGTTGGCGTCGATCTGCTCTGGCGTCAGCAGCGGCCGTTCCTCGGAGCGGAAGGAGGGATCGCCGACCTTGGTCGTGCCGCCCCCCATCAGGGTGATCGGCCTGTGCCCCGTCTTCTGGAGCCAGCGCAGCATCATGATGTTGAGCAGATGCCCCACATGCAGCGAGGCGGCGGTTGCGTCATAGCCGATATAGGCCGGCACCGGGCCTGCGCAGAGGGCCGCATCGAGCCCCTCCAGATTCGTGCAGTCGGCGTAATAGCCCCGCTCCAGCATCACCTGCAGGAAATCGGACCTGGGCTGCGTGCGGGTCATGGCCTTGCTCCCTTCGGGGGTGTCGGGGCATCGTCATAGGGATGCAGGCCGGGAAGGGGAAGATGACCGCGATGCGCGCGCTCGGGGCGATGTCGGGCACCTCGCTCGATGGGGTGGATGCGGCCCTTCTCCTCACCGATGGCGAGCGGATCGAGGGCTTCGGTCCCGCCGCCTATCGCCCCTATTCGGACGCCGAACGCAGCGTGCTGCGTGCGGCGCTCGGCCACTGGGCGGGAGAGGCGGTCGAAGCCGCGGCCCGGATCGTCGAGGACGCCCATGCCGAACTTCTCTCCACCATCCCGGGGGCCGAGATCGTCGGCTTTCACGGCCAGACCCTCGCGCATGAGCCGCGGGGACGGGGCACCCATCAGGCGGGCGATGGCGCGCGACTGGCCGAACGGCTCGGCCTGCCCGTGGTCTGGGACTTCCGCTCCGCCGATGTCCGTCTGGGGGGCGAGGGGGCGCCGCTTGCCCCCTTCTATCACTGGGCGCTGGCGCGCTGGGCAGGCGAGGCAGAGCCGGTTGCCGTCCTCAATCTGGGGGGGGTAGGCAATCTCACCTGGCTCGATCCCCGTGCCGGGCGGCCCGAAGAGGCGGGGGCGCTCCTCGCCTTCGACACCGGTCCCGCCAACGCGCCCATCGACGATCTGATGCAGCGTCGCCGCGGCCTTCCGCGGGACGACGGCGGCGCGCTGGCCGCGCAGGGAGAGGTCGCCATGCCGGTGGTCGAACGCCTGATGGCGAATCCGCATTTCTTCCGCCTGCCGCCCAAGTCGCTTGATCGCGATGCCTTCGCCTGGCTGGCCGGGGCGGTGGCCGACCTCTCCGATGCCGACGCCGCGGCGACCCTGACGGCCTGTGCCGCCGCCGCCGTCATGCGGGGGATGGAGATGCTGCCCGCTGCGCCTTCCCGTCTCCTCGGTGGGGGGCGGGGGCGCCACAACCGGACCCTCATGGCGATGCTGGCCGCCGCCCTCGACTGTCCCGTCGAACCCGTCGAGACCTGGGGTGTGGATGGCGACATGGTCGAGGCCCAGGCCTTCGCCTTCCTGGCGGTGCGGGTGCTGCGCGGCCTGCCCACCTCCTGCCCGGGCACGACCGGCGTGCAGGCCGCCGTGGCGGGGGCATCGTCAGTCATCCGGCAGGGACGGCATCGGAGCTCCGCTCTCCGGCGCGGACCCGAACACGAGTTCGTGCGACTGATTGAACCGCCTGCCCGACTGCCTAGCTTGGGGCGAGGTTGCAGGTGGCCCGTTGTGCTCTTCAGGCCCCCTGCCTCCGGCAAGAAGAAGGAATGTCGACATGACGATCCGCATCACGGCGGCTGCTGCTGCCGTCTCGCTCCTGTCTGTGCCCGCCTTTGCCGGCGGTTTGGCCGAACCCGTCTCTCCGCCGGCTGTCACCCCCGCGGTCCCGGCGCCGGTTCCGGTGGCCCCGGTTGCCCCTTCTGCCGATTGGACCGGTGCTTATGTCGGGGGGCAGCTCTCCTATGGCAAGGTGGGCGTGACCGAAGACGCATCGGGCTTCGACGAAACCTATTCGGGGACACTCTACGGCCTGCATGCCGGTTACAACCAGGATTTCGGCCGCATCGTCGCGGGGGTCGAGGCCGCTTATGACTGGGCGGATCTTGATCTGGGCGACGGCACCACGCCGGTCACCGGCACGCTCGATTCGGTGGCACGTATCGGGGCGCGGGTGGGCTATGACGGGGGGCGCGTCCTGCCCTATGTCACCGCCGGCTGGGCCCGTGCCGATGTGAGCGGCACCGGCACCTCTGCCGGTATCGAGGAATCCTATGACGGCTGGTATGCCGGGGCGGGCTTCGACTATGCCGTCACGGATCGCTTCACCGTGGGCGGCCAGCTTCTCCGCCACGAATTCGATGTGGACCAGTTCGGCGGCTCTGCCGTCTCGGGCGTCGATGCCGGTCTGACGACGGCAGGCATCCGCGCCTCGTTCCGCTTCTGAAACCGCAGACCGCGGAGACATTCCGGACAAGGACGGGGGGCGTCTGCGGGCGCCTCCCGGTCCGTGACCCTCAATCCGGGCCCCTCAATCCTGGCTCAGCCGACTTTTGCTGCGGCCCGCTGCTCGGCCAGTTGTCCGGCAAGGCGAAGGAGCCGCGCCAGCGCATCCTCATAGACCTCGTCGGCAACGGTCATCGCCACCCGGACATGCCCGGCCGCCGCGCGGCCGAAGCTCTCGCCCGGCATGACGGCGACATGCTCTGCCTCGAGCAGACGCTCGGCAAAGGCGATACCGCTCAGCCCTGTCGCGCGCAGGTCCAGCATCGCATACATCCGCCCCCCTGGGGGGCGAGCCGCACCACCGACTGCCCGGCCAGCAGGCGCTGGGTGATGGCGCGGCGGCGGCGGAAGGGCTCGGCGATCCGGGCCTCGTAGCCGGGCCCGAGCGAGAGGGCGAACACCCCGGCATCCTGGATGAAACCGGGAATGCCATAGTTCGACACCGTGGACAGATCCCACAGCGCGAGGATCGCCTCCTCCGGCCCGATGACCCAGCCGAGGCGGCTTCCGGTCATGGCATGGCTCTTGGACATGGAGCCGACGACAAGCGTCCTCTCCATCATTCCCGGCATGGCACGGGGGGAGAGGAATTCCCCTTCCCAGATCTGCGAATCATAGACCTCGTCCGAGATCACCCACAGATCGTGCCGCGCGGCCACCCGCGCCACGCCCTCGAGCGTGCGGCGCGAATAGACCACGCCGGTCGGGTTGTTGGGCGAGTTGATCAGCAGCGACCGCGCCCCGCCTGCGGCGGCCGCGGCAAGATCGGCCTCGCCGGGTTCGAATCCCTCTTCGGCCCGGGCCCGCACGGCCACCGGCGTCAGCCCCGTGGCACGGATCGTGCCGGGATAGGTTGCGTAATAGGGATCGACATAGAGCGCAGGATCCCCTGGATCGCCGACCAGCTGATGGGCGGCGAAGAGGGCGGCCTGCCCTCCCGGCGTGATGAGGACGTTTTCGGGCCGTGTCGGCACGCCTGTCATCCGCTCGGCCCGCTCGGCCACTGCTGCCCGCAGGGCGGGGATTCCGGGAATGGCGGCATAGCCCGTATGACCGGCCCGCGCTGCGGCATGCATGGCGTCCAGGATGGCCGGATCGGTCTTGATGTCATGTTCCCCGATGGTGAGCTCCACCACGGGAATTCCCTGCGCGATCATTGCCTTCGCGCGATAGAACATCTCCCAGCCGTCCGATCCGGCCTCGGTGATATGGGTGATGCGGTGCGACAAGAGGGGCATGGCGGCGGGCATGGGCCGGCGGCGGGCCGAAGTCAATCCGCCATCGGCTCCGCATCGGCATTCCGGCCCGGTCCGGGCGTGTCTGGCCGCTGGACGGGCGGCGCTGGGCCTGCTAGAGCGGTCGCATGACGCGACGCCCCATCCTCATCGGCGGCATCATCATTCCCTGCTGACATCCGTCACGCGGGCCGTATCGTCGCACTCCTCCGGTGAGATCGAGACAAGCCCGCGGGCCACCCCCCCCCGCGCGAGGCGCCATGACCACGATCCGCCTGACCAACACCCGGACCCGCCGCAAGGAGCTCTTCGAGCCGATCGATCCCGGCAATGTCCGCATGTATGTCTGCGGCCCGACGGTCTATGACCGCGCCCATCTGGGCAATGCGCGGCCCGTCGTCGTGTTCGACGTGCTTTTCCGCCTGCTCCGCCATGTCTATGGGGCGGATCACGTGACCTATGTCCGCAACGTCACGGACGTGGACGACAAGATCAACGCCCGCGCGGCGGAATCGGGCCGCGACATCCGCGCCATCACCGAGGAGACGCTGCGCTGGTATCACGAGGACATGGATGCCCTCGGGGCGCTGCGGCCCACGCATGAGCCGCGGGCGACCGAATGGATCGGCGCCATGATCGCCATGATCGGAACGCTGATCGACAGGGGTCATGCCTATGAGGCGGCGGGACATGTCCTGTTCCGTGTCCGCTCGTATCGCGACTATGGCGCCCTGTCCGGCCGCTCCGTGGACGACATGATCGCCGGGGCCCGGGTCGAGGTCGCCCCCTTCAAGGAGGATCCCCTCGATTTCGTCCTCTGGAAGCCGTCCGATCCTTCGCTGCCCGGCTGGGAGTCCCCCTGGGGGCGTGGCCGTCCTGGCTGGCACATCGAATGCTCCGCCATGTCGCGCGCGCTTCTGGGCGACAGCTTCGACATCCATGGCGGCGGCCTCGACCTCCAGTTCCCGCATCATGAGAACGAGATCGCCCAGAGCCGCTGTGCCCATCCGGAGGGCGGCTTCGCCCGTCTCTGGATGCACAACGAGATGCTGCTGGTGGACGGGCGGAAGATGTCGAAATCGCTCGGCAACTTCTTCACGGTGCGGGATCTGCTGGATCGGGGCGTGCCGGGCGAGGTGATCCGCTTCGTCCTGCTGTCCACCCATTACGGCAGGCCCATGGACTGGACCGATGCCAAGGCCCGCGAGGCGCAGGAGATCCTGTTCCGCTGGCACGAGATCGCGCGTCAGGCCCCCGAAGGCCCCCCCCATCCGGAGATGGTCGATCTGCTGGCCGACGATCTCAACACGGCCGGCGCCATCGCCCTGCTTCACCGGCTGGCAGGCGAAGGCGACGGTGCCGCCCTGCGCGGATCGGCGGCCCTTCTCGGCCTTCTGGGCGAGGAGATGGGGCGTTGGGCCGAACCGAAGGCCGACGGGGATCTGCTGGCCCGGCTGGCGCAGACCCTCACGCAAGAGAGGGTCAGGGCCCGCCAGACGCGCGATTTCTCGACGCTCGACAGGGCCCGGCAGGCCCTGACCGAAGCAGGGATCGAGGTGCGCATGACGGCCGATGCCGTGACGCTCCATCCCGGTCCCGGCACCGATCCCGCGCGCCTGCGCGAGCTGGCGGCGGAGATCGCCCCGTGACTTCGCCGCGCCGCAGGGGGCGGTCGGACCGGCTTGTATCTCTTCCCCGGGGCCTTGACAGCACAAGCGGGCCCATGGGGTTCCTGTGTCCCGCCCTTTCCTGCCGGACAGGCCATCAGCAAGGACTGCGCCCATGACCTCGGTGCCGGAACGCCTCCATCTCTACGACACCACGCTGCGCGACGGGGCCCAGACCCAGGGCGTCCAGTTCACGACATCCGAGAAGCTGCGCATCGCGGCGGTGCTGGATGCGCTGGGCGTGGACATGATCGAAGGCGGATGGCCCGGCGCGAACCCCACCGATTCGGAGTTCTTCGAGAAGGCTCCCCGCACCCGCGCGACGCTGGCCGCCTTCGGCATGACCAAGCGATCGGGCCGTTCGGCCGACAATGATGACCTGCTGGCCGCTGTTCTGAACGCCGAGACTCCGGCCGTTACCCTTGTCGGCAAGAGCCACGAATTCCACGTGCGGACGGCGCTGGGCATCCCTCTCGACGAGAATCTCGACAACATTCGCCAGAGCTTTGCCCATCTGCGGGCGAAGGGGCGCGAGGCGATCTTCGATGCCGAGCATTTCTTCGACGGCTGGAAGGCGGATCCCGGCTATGCCATCGCCTGTCTCCATGCGGCCTTTGCCGAAGGGGCGCGGTGGATCGTGCTGTGCGACACCAATGGCGGAACCCTCCCGCAGGAGGTCGCCCGCGCGGTCGAGGCCGTGATCGCCTCCGGCATCCCCGGCGACCGTCTGGGCATTCATGCGCATGACGACACCGGACAGGCGGTGGCCAACACGCTGGCGGCCGTGGATGCAGGCGTGCGGCAGATCCAGGGCACGCTGAACGGCCTCGGGGAACGCTGCGGCAACGCCAATCTGGTGACGCTGATCCCCACCCTGCTGCTCAAGGAGCCCTATCGCAGCCGCTATGTCACCGGCGTGACCGAGGAGGCCCTGCGCGGTCTGCTGCGGGCCTCGCGCACGCTGGACGAGATCCTGAACCGCGTGCCCGCCCGTCAGGCGCCCTATGTCGGTGCCGCCGCCTTCGCCCACAAGGCGGGGCTGCATGCCAGTGCCATCGCCAAGGATCCCACGACCTACGAACACATCGATCCGGCCGCGGTGGGCAATGTCCGCATCGTGCCGATGTCGATGCAGGCCGGCCAGTCCAACCTGCGCTCCCGCCTTGCCGAGGCCGGGATCGTCGTGGAACCCGGCGATCCGCGCCTTGCCCGCATCCTCGAGGAGGTCAAGGAACGCGAAGGGCGCGGCTATGCCTATGACACCGCCCAGGCGAGTTTCGAGCTGCTCGCCCGCCGTCTGCTCGGCCTGCTGCCGAGCTGGTTCGAAGTGGAACGCTACCGCGTCCTGTCGGAGCGGCGGCGCAATGCCCGGGGCCAGATCGTGACCGTCTCCGAAGCGGTCGTGACCGTCCAGATCGGCGATCGTCGCATCACGAGCTTTCACGAGAATGTCCACCGCCCCGAGGAAGGCGATCCCGGCCCTGTCCACGCCCTCTCCCAGGCGCTACGCGCCGATCTCGGCCCGCTTCAGGCGCATATCGACGACATGCGCCTGACCGATTTTGCCGTGCGCATCGTCGGCACGGGAACCGAGGCCGTCACCCGCGTCGTCATCGACAGCGAGGACGGGCAGGGACGGGAATGGACGACAGTTGGCGTTTCGGGCAACATCATCGATGCAAGCTTCGAGGCTCTGGTTGACGCCATCACCTGGAAGCTCTGCCGCGACGCTGTTCCTGTTCCCGGCTGAAAAGGACAAGAAGCCATGTGGGTTTTCCTGAACAACGCATTCCTGTCGATCATCCGGCCCACGGCAAGGGATGCGGCCCCGCCCGGCCATCTCCTTGTCCGCGGCCGTCTGCCCGGGGACATCGAACGCATCTTCCCCCACGCCACGGTGACCGAGACCCCGTCCCGCGACTACCGTTTCCGCACCTTGCTGCCGCAAGAGGAGGTGGCGGCCGCGCTGGCGCGGGCGGTCGAGGGGATCGATTACAACAACTTCAAGTCCTCGGTGAAGGACAGCGACCGGCACGACGCCTATTTCGATGTCTGGGAAGCGATGGCCTCGGCCCAGGCCGTCGCGCGGCGGCGCGAACGCAGGTGAGCCTTGCCGCCTGCGCCGAACGGGTGGAACGGGGCGATCCGGACCGTTTTCGTGCCGTCATGTCCGCCCCGCCTGCGGCGCGCGCGGTGCTCTTTCCTCTCTATGCCTTCAATCTGGAGGTGGCTCGTGCGCCATGGGTGACACGCGAGCCGCTTCTGGCGGAGATGCGCCTGCAATGGTGGCGCGATGTGATCGAAGGGGCAGGGCAGGGCGCTCCGCCCCCCTCGCACGAGATCGCCGGGCCGCTTGCGGCACTGATTCGCGACGGGCGTCTCGATCCGGCGCCGCTCGATGCCCTGATCGAGGCGCGCCGCCGCGACGCCGAACCCCGGCCGATGCATCTTGCCGAACTGCGCCCCTACCTCGAGGGCACCGCCGGGAACCTGCTCTGGGCCGCTGCGCAGGCCCTGGGCGGGACACGGCGCGAGGCGACGATCAAGATCGGATTCGCGCAGGGCGCCGCTCTCTGGCTTTCCGCGCTTCCCGAGCTGCGAACGCGGGGACGGGGCCTTGCGGATGACAGGGCCGACGCCGTCCGCAGCCTCGCGCAGGACGCCCTTGCCGCCTTGGCCGAGGCGAGGGCTGCTCGTCCGGGTCCGGCGGCTGCGCTGCGGGCGGCGACCTTGGCCGCCCCGATCCTGCGCGCCGCCCTGGCCGACCCCGAGGCCGTGTTCGCAGGGCGCCTTGCGATGCCCGAGGGGCAAAGGCGCCTGAGGCTGATCTGGGCGGCCCTGCGCGGGACGTGGTGACCTCAGGCTGGTCCGCCGCCTCGCGTCCGAAGCCAGATCAGCGCGGCCCCCGCCAGGACCAGGAAGGGGGTCATTGCGATGTTGACCGCCTGCCAGCCTTCGACCGCGCTGCTGCCCACACAGTTCATCAGCCCGCCGGAGGCCAGGGATGCGACCGTTACCGCGCCCATGACGATGGCATCATTCATCCCCTGCGCGATGCCCCGCTCCTCGGGCCGGTGCGCCTCTGCGAGCATCGCCGTGGCGCCGATGAAGCCGAAGTTCCAGCCCAGTCCCAGAAGCGCAAGTCCGGCGAAGAAGTTTGACAGGTTCACTCCGGCGATTCCCGTCACCCCCGCAAGGGCCAGGATCGCCAGTCCCGTCATGACGATCCGCGCGGCGCCGAAACGGGCGATCAGATGTCCGGTGAAGAAGCTCGGGACGAACATCGCCAGCACATGGACCGAGATCACGTCCGCCGCGTTGCCCGGCGTGAAGCCACAGCCCACCACGGCAAGCGGGGCGGAGGTCATGACAAGATTCATCAGGGCATAGGCCACCGCGCCGCAGATCACGGCCACCAGAACCGGGGGGCGCGCCAGCAGCTCTGCCCAGCCCGGTCCTGTGCCGCGCGGGGCCACGCCGGCCGCACGGGCGGGCAGATCGAGCAGGAAGAAAAGCCAGACCCCCAGCAGGTTGAGGGCGATTGCCACGACATAGCTGCCCAGGAAGGGAATCGCGAACAGATCCGTCGTGGCCTTGGCAAGCTGCGGCCCGGCGATGGCGGACAGCAGGCCTCCTGCCATCACCCAGGAGATGGCCTTGGGGCGGAACGCATCGGAGGCGGTGTCGGTTGCGGCAAAGCGGAAGAAGCCCTGCGTGGCCATGTAGCTGCCGGTCAGCAGGCAGCCCGTGACGAAGAGCGCGAAGGACCCGAGCGACAACCCCCAGGCCGACAGGGCCGATCCGGCGAGCCCCCCCGCCGTGCCCAGCACGAAGCCGGCCCGTCGTCCCCGTTTCTGCATGAAACCCGAAAGCCCGGGCGCCGAGAGCGCGGCCCCCAGCACCATGACCGTGACGGGCAGCGTCGCGAGGCAGGGCAGGGGCGTCAGCATGCTGCCGGCCAGCGCCGCGACGACAAAGGCCAGCGGGATCTGGCTGCCCAGAATGGCGGTTGCGGCGACCAGAACGATGACATTGCGCCGCGCCCGGCGATCGTCGGGGAGGTCTTCGGCCTGTGAATCGGCGGCAAGGGTCATGATGCAAGGGCTACGGTCCCGGCGGGGGCCTGTCCATCGAGGCGATCGATGAGATGCGCGAAGGATCCGCAGACGCGTCCCTGCCGAAGGCCCATGGGGCCGACGGGGCGTCCCTCCGCATCCCAGGCGCGGAACAGCGGTCTGCCTTCCTCGCGCTGGACCGTCGCATAGTGGAACTCATGTGCGGCCCAGCGCCCGGCAAAGGGCGGGGCGCCAGTTTCCACGATCCGGTAGCCCAGATGGAGGCGGCGCCGGGCGAAGGAGGTGGAGAGGGGCAGCAGGCCCGCCATCCGGTGCATCCGGCCCGTCTCATCCTCCAGGCTGTCGCCCAGAACCATGTATCCGCCGCATTCTCCATATATGACAATATCTTTTGCAGCCTTCCTCAGGGAAGACATGAAGGTTTCTGCCGCAGCGATCCGCCCGGCATGCAGTTCCGGATAGCCGCCGGGCAGGATCACCAGATCCGCCTCCGGCACCGCTTGGTCCGCGAGTGGCGAAAAGGGCAGGATCTCGGCCCCTGCCGCTCGCCAGTCGACCAGCAGATGCGGATAGGCAAAGGCAAAGGCGGCATCCGCGGCAAGGGCGATCCGCTGGGCAGGCGGGGGCAGGCGGGGCGTGGCCGGCGCGGGAGCGAGGGGGGCGGCCAGGGCAGCCAGCGCATCCAGATCCGCATGCGCCGCGATCCAGTCGGCCGCTCCCTGGATGAAGCTCTCCAGGTCAGCCCGTTCTGCCGCCTGCACCAGACCCAGGTGCCGCGACGGATGGACAAGCCCGGCCGCGCGCGGCAGCAGGCCCAGGACGGTCGTGCCCTCGCGCTCGACCGCGGCCCGCAGTATCGCCCCGTGTCGCGGCGATCCGACGCGGTTCAGCAGCACCGCGACCACCCGCACCGCCGGGTCATGCCGCAGGAAACCGGCGATCAGGGGCCCTGCCGACTGGGCCAACCGGCTGGCATCCACGACCAGGACCACGGGGATCCCCAGGATGCGCGCCAGGTCTCCGGCCGAGCCGCGCCCCTCGGGCGGGGCGCCGTCGAACAGGCCCATCGCCCCCTCGACCAGAAGCAGCCCGTCGCCCGCGGCCAGGGCCTGCAACCGGGCCGGCGCCATCGCCCAGGCATCGAGATTGAGGCAGGGCGCCCCGCAGGCGGCCTCATGAAAGCGCGGGTCGATATAGTCGGGCCCCGACTTCGCCCCCCGCACCGCAAGGCCCCGCTGCCGCAGCGCCCGCAGAAGCCCCAGCGTCACGACGGTCTTGCCGCTGCCCGAGGCAGGCGCCGCCACGAGAAGCCCTCTCACGCGCTTGCGCCCCGCTCTCGTATCCCCAGAGGATCGAGCGACCGCACCGGCCCCTGCCAGTCGAGCACCTGCCGCATCAGGACGGTGCGACCGACGCAGAGGATGGCAGGCGGCTCCACGCGTGCGGCCTCCTCCGCCAGCCGGCCCAGCACCGTCTCCACGACCTGCTGCGGGGCGTGGTCGCCTCGGCGACGATGGCGCAGGGTTCCGCGGGCGACCGGCCGGCCGCCAGCAACGCCCCGGCGATCGTCGCGGCATGTTTCAGCCCCATGTAGATGACGATCACTCCGGACGCCCGCGCGACCGCGCCCCAGTCGATCGCCGAAGGGGCCTCGCCCGTCTGGTCATGGCCGGTGACGAAGGTGACGGACTGGTTCACGTCGCGATGCGTCACCGGGATGCCGGCATAGGCCAGCCCGCCAATCCCGGCAGAGATGCCGGGGATCACCCGGATCGGCACGCCATGGGCCACAAGCGTCTGTCCCTCCTCGCCGCCGCGTCCGAAGACGAAGGGATCTCCGCCCTTGAGGCGCAGAACCCGCCGGCCTTCGCGCGCCAGCTCCACAAGCCGCAGCGAGATGTCGCGCTGCTTGGGGCTGGGCTTGCCGCCGCGCTTGCCGGCATGGATGCGTTCGGCCTGCGGCGCCCAGTCGAGGATCGCCGGCTCCACCAGGGCATCATGCACGACGACATCGCAGGATCGCAGCGCGTGCAGCGCGTGCAGCGTCAGCAGCCCCGGATCGCCCGGCCCCGCACCGCAAAGCCAGACCCAGCCGGGCAGGAATTCGGGCCAGTCATGGGAGGGCAGAGGGGGGGGCAGGGGGGGTCATGTCCGCCTTATGCCGCGAAGCCCGGTCGGCCGGAAGTCCGCCCGCGACACGCCGCCTGCCGGGGCCGACTCTGGCGCGGCCCGGGTCTTGGCCTTCATGCGTCGGCGATCCCGGCGGTTTCTGTGATCCGGTGCGGGTGCAATCCGGTGCGGGGTCGGCCTTGCCAGCCGCGCGGCCGCCCTTCATTCTCCGGCCGTGACCAGGACCTCCCTTCGCCGCGGCTGGACAACAGGCGCCTGCGCCACGGCGGCGCTGCGGGCGGCGCTGTCGCGCCTGTGGGGGGGGGAGTGGCCCGATCCGGTGACCATCCGCTTGCCGCGGGGCGAGACACCATCCTTCGCCTTGTCGCATCGGGCAGAGGGGGCGGACTGGGCCGAGGCCGGGATCGTCAAGGATGCGGGCGACGATCCGGATGTGACCCATGGCGCCCTGATCGTCACGCGGGTCGGGCCTTCGCCGGGCGGGGTCCTCTTCCGTGCGGGCGAGGGGGTCGGCACGGTGACGAAGCCGGGCCTTCCCGTCCCGCCGGGCGAACCGGCGATCAATCCCGTTCCCCGCGCCATGATGGAGGAGACGATTGCCGATCTGGCGGCGCGATACGGGCGCAGGGGGGATGTCACGGTCACCATCTCCATCCCCGGCGGCGAGGCGCTGGCCGCGCGGACATGGAACCCGCGTCTGGGCATCCTGGGGGGGCTGTCGATCCTCGGGACCACCGGGATCGTGCGACCCTTTTCCTGCGCGGCCTGGATCGCCTCGATCCATCGCGGGATCGATGTCGCCCGGGCGACCGGCCTGTCCCATGTCGCAGGCTGCACCGGTGCCACATCCGAGGCCGCCATCCGCGCCCTGCACGGTCTGCCGGTCGAGGCGATGATCGACATGGGCGATTTCGTCGGCGGCATGCTGAAGTATCTGCGCCGTCACCCCGTCTCGCGGGTGACGGTGGGCGGAGGCTTTGCCAAGATGGCCAAGCTGGCACAGGGGGGCACTCGATCTCCATTCTGGGCGTTCGCAGGTCGATATGGTGCGTCTGGCCGACTGGGCGGGCGATCCCGCCCTGGCCGAGGCGCCGACCGCCCTGGCCCTGCTCGAGGCGGCCGGGCCGGCTGTGGCCCGTCGCGTGGCCGAAGAGGCCCGGGCCCGTGTCGCGGATCTGCTGGGGGGCACGGCCCGGGCCGATGTCGTCGTCGTGGACCGGCAGGGCCGCATCCTGGCGCAGGCGGGCCCATGATCCTCCTGCTGGCCGGCACGGCCGAGGCGCGTCGCCTTGCCGAAGCTCTTGCCCGGCGGGGGATCCCGGCGATGGCCTCTCTCGCCGGGGTCACGCGGGCACCTGCGCCATTGCCGCTGCCCACGCGGATCGGGGGGTTCGGGGGGGATGCGGGTCTTGCGGCCTTTCTCGATGCCCATCCGGTCCGCGCGGTAATCGATGCCACGCATCCCTTCGCAGCCCGCATCACTGCGCGCGTGCATGCGGTCTGCGGCCGGCGCGGGTTGCCGCTGTTGCGGCTCGAACGCGCCCCCTGGGGGCCGGGAGAGGGGCGCATTTCCGTCGCCGACGAAGCCGAGGCCATCGGCCTCATCCCCCCCGATGCGGTCGTGCTGCTGACGACGGGGCGTCAGTCGCTGCCTGCCTGGGCGGGGCTGCGCGCTGCCCGCGTTCATCTGCGCGTCATCGATCCGCCCGATCCGGGCGCGGCACCCTTTCCCTTCCCCGGCGGCTGGGAGGTCGCCCGTCCCCCCTTCACCGAGGCGGCCGAGCGCGCCACCCTCCGCCGTCTGGGGGTCACGCATCTCGTCGCCAAGGATTCGGGCGGCGAGGAGGGACGCACCAAGCTCGATGCTGCGCGGGCCCTCGGCATCCCTGTCCTGCTGATCCGCCGTCCGCCCGTGCCGCCCGGCCTCGCGACCGTTGCCACGGTGGAAGACGCTCTCGCCTGGGCCGAAGCCCTGCCTGTCCTCCCCGGTCCTTCCGTTGCGGTGCCCCGTCCATGAGGATCCTCCGGTCGGATGCCTGTCTCGAGGAAGGGGCCACCTGGCTTGCCTCGCGCGAGCCGCGCTTTGCGATGGCCTATGCCCTCTGCCGCCCCATTCCCCTGCGGCGCACCGGCGACGGTTTTGCCCGTCTGCTGTCCTCCATCGTCAGCCAGCAGCTGTCGGTTGCCGCGGCCTCCTCCATCTGGACACGGCTCGAGGAACGCGGCCTGATCTCGCCCGAGGCCATCCTCGCCGCGCCGGAGGCGGATCTGCGCGCCGTCGGCCTGTCGCGTCAGAAGATCCGCTATGCCAGGGCACTGGCGGCGGCGGGGATCGACTATCCCGCCCTGCGCGAACTGCCGACGCAGGAGGTCGTGCGCTGCCTCACCCATGTTCCCGGTATCGGCGTCTGGACGGCCGAGATCTACGCCATGTTCGCGCTCGGCCATGCCGATGCCTTTGCGGCCGGCGACCTGGCGCTGCAGGAAGGGGCGCGCCTGCTTTTCGATCTGCCCGGGCGCCCGACGGAACGGGCGCTGCGCCGGATGGCCGAGGACTGGTCCCCCTGGCGGGCGGTCGCCGCGCGCATCCTGTGGGGCTATTATCGCGTCGCCAAATCGCGGGAAGGCGTCCGCTGATGACCGAGAGCTGGGGGGCTGGAGGGCGCCCGTCGCGACGGACGCGGATGCCGTCCCCGGTCGGCAGGGATTGCCCCGAGGCCCGGGACATGCTTGTCAGCAGGGGCGCCGGGCCTTCTGCCCGGCCGACAGCGTTTCCCTTCCGCGGAGGTCCGCGATGCCCCCGATGCCGTCTTGCCCTGCCGTCATCCCCTGTCATGCGCATGCGGGGGGCGGGCGATGACCCGCCCCCTCCGGGCGCTGCGCCGGGATGCCGCGACGGGCCGGGCCCGTTCCGCGCTTGTCTTCCTGCATGGCTACGGGGCCGATGCGCAGGATCTGTTCGGCCTGGCCGAGCCGCTCGCCCCGCATCTGCCCGATACGCTCTTTTTGTCCGTCGAGGCACCCGAACCCTGCCGGGCCGCGCCCTGGGGGCGGCAGTGGTTCCCCATCCCCTGGATCGACGGCTCCTCCGAGGCCGAGGCGCGTGAGGGCCTGCTTTCCGCCGCCGCCGATCTTCAGGCCTGGCTCGACGCAACCCTCGAGGCCGAGGGCCTCGCCGCCGGCCGCCTGGCCCTCTTCGGCTTCTCGCAGGGGGCGATGATGGCGCTCCACTGCGCGCCTCGCCGGTCCGAAACCCTTGCCGGTGTGGTCGCCTGCTCGGGCCGGCTTCTGGCGCCCGAACGGCTGGCGGCCGAGACCCTCTCCCGCCCCCCCGTGCTGCTGCTGCATGGCGACCGGGACGAGGTGGTTCCCCCCGCCGCCATGCCCGAGGCAGCCCATGCCCTGCACGACGCAGGATGGACGGCGGTCCGGACGCATGTCATGCGCGGCACGGCCCATGGCATCGCCCCGGATGGTCTGGGCGTCGCGCTGGCCTTCCTGCGCGACAGGCTGGCCGTCTGAACTGTCACAACACCGTCATCCGTACGGGCTACGCCTGACCTGCTTCCGACGGGCCGGCCGTGGGATCCGGGGCCGCTTGTCGTTGCGGAAGCCCCGGTTATAGTCCCCAATGGGGCCATGCAGGAACGGAGGTTCGGGCAGGGCATGACGGCGCAGAGGGCAGAGGACTTCCGGACCAGTTTCGTGCGCGATCCCGCATCGCTGCGCCAGCATCCGGCTCTGGTCCTGAATGCCGACTATCGTCCCCTGTCCTATTACCCGCTCTCGCTCTGGCCCTGGCAGGAGGCGGTGAAGGCCGCCTTTCTCGACCGCGTGGATATCGTCGCCACCTATGACGAATGCGTGCGTTCCCCTTCGACAACGCTGCGGATCCCGTCGGTCGTCGTGCTGCGCGACTATGTCCGGCCGCAGCGCACGGTGGCCTTCACGCGGTTCAACCTCTTCCTGCGCGACGAATTCTGCTGCCAGTATTGCGGCGCGAGGGGAGATCTGACCTTCGATCACATCGTGCCGCGGTCGCGCGGGGGCCGCACGAGCTGGGAGAACGTCGTCGCCGCCTGCGCGGCCTGCAACCTGCGCAAGGGCAACCTGCCGCTGAAGGCCTCGGGCCTCGTGCTGCGCCGCCAGCCCCGCCAGCCTTCCTCCGAGGAGCTGCGCAACATCGGCCGCAAGTTTCCGCCGAACTATCTCCACGAATCCTGGACGGATTACCTCTACTGGGACGCCGAACTCGAGCCCTGATCCCCCGGCCGGGGCGGTGCCGGGGGCATTCCGGGCGGGCCCTGCGGCGGGGATCGTCAGGCGTCGCTCCGTTCCGGCGTCATCTCACCAGCCGATGTCCTCCATGAAGCCGTCGAGCGTCACATCCCAGACCTGCATGATTTCTCGGAAATTCTCCTCCGGGAGGCCGCTGCCGGTGGTGACGAAGTAGGTCAGGCGCGGGTCTCCCTCCTCATCGACTTCCGCCCGCCCGGCGACCCACTGGCGGTTCCACGCGTTCGCCCATGCATCGGTCAGGGCCGGCTCCACGTCGAAGCCCGAGGAGAACTGCAGGTCCCGGCAGTCTGCCGGATTGCCGTCGCAGCCGTAGAAATAGACGGCATAGTTGATGCCGGCCCGCGTGACATGGATGATGGGATATCCCTCGCTGTCATGCTCGAGCTTGGCCTTGTGGCCATGGGCCCGGATCGCCTGAAGGACCGATTCGGGATCCGAGGCCGCAACGGACTGCGCGGCGGCCGGCTGCACCGTGATGCCGAAGACGGCAATCCCGAAGGCGGCAACGAGACAGGCAGAACGCAGCATCATGAGGGCCTCCCTGTGTCCCCCCCCGGTTTTGACGCAAGGTTAAACCGTCTTGCCCCTGCCAACAAGGATTTCTCCGCGCCGCTTGACATTCCCGCCATTCGGACAGGACATGACCCGTCAGCCTGCGAAGTCCGTCATGACATCCGTTCTTGCCTGGATCGCCATTCCGCCCCCGTTGCTGTCTGCCGGGATGAACCTGTTCGTGGCGATGGCCTGCGGGGCCATCATCGGATCGGAACGGCAGATCCGTCAGCGGATGGCCGGCCTGCGCACGAATGCGCTTGTGGCCCTGGGCTCGGCGGCATTCGTCACCTTCGCGGCGCTCTATCCGGACGAGGTGTCGCCCACGCGGGTCGCCGCGCAGATCGTGTCCGGCATCGGCTTTCTGGGGGCAGGGATCATCTTCCGCGAGGGCTTCAATGTCCACGGGCTGAACACGGCGGCGACGCTCTGGTGCTCGGCAGGGGTGGGGATGATGGCCGGGGCAGGGGCCTGGCCCCATGCCCTGCTGCTGACGGGCTTTGTCGTCTTCGTCAATCTCGGCCTGCGCCCCTTCGTGAAATGGCTGAAGCGTCACACGGCGGCGGGCCGGCCTGTCCTGCGGCAGTTCCGTCTGACCCTGGCCTGCGACCCCTCGCGCGAGGGAGAGGCGCGCGCCATCCTGCTGAGCACCCTTGCCGTGGCCGGTCTGCATCTGTCCGATCTGTCCACGGTTCTGCGCGATGGTGTTCTGGAGATCGTCGCGACAGTGGGGGGCGAAGGGGCGAGCGATGCCGCGATCGAAATCACACTGGCCCGTCTTGCGGCCGAGCCGGGGCTGCGGCGGGTCGGCTGGCAGCCGGCGGAGGAGGGATGAGGCCCTCTCCCCTCTGGACCCCCGGCCCCGTTCGGGATACAAGCGTTGCCGTTAGCGCTAACACTCCTGATGCCATTCCGAGCGGAGGGTCTGACTTGGTCTCGCGCGTCATTCCTGTCGATCGCTTCGACCTCGTGATCTTCGGCGCCACCGGCGATCTCGCCCGCCGCAAGATCCTTCCCGGCCTGTTCCGCCGGTTCGTTGCCGGGCAGATGACTCCGGATTCGCGGATCATCGGCTCCGCACGCAGTCCTCTTGGCGCCGAGGGCTGGCGCAGCATGATCCGCGAGGCCATCCACGAATTCGGCCCCGCCGAAAGTGGCGACCGCATCGATGCCTTCCTCGGCTGTCTCGACTATGTGACGGTGGATGCCACCGGCGATGGCGGCTGGGCGGATCTCAAGGCGCTGCTGCGCGAAGGGGCCGTGCGTGCCTTCTATTTCTCGGTCGCGCCTTCGCTCTTCGGTCCCCTGGCCGAACGGCTCAGGCAGCATGGCATCGCCGGGGCCGATTCGCGCATCGTCGTCGAGAAACCCTTCGGCCGCGATCTGGAGTCGGCCCGTGCGCTCAACCGCACCCTGTCGGAACATTTCGGCGAGGGGCAGATCTACCGCATCGATCATTATCTCGGGAAGGAGACGGTCCAGAACCTGATGGCGGTCCGTTTCGGCAACCTGCTGTTCGAACCGCTGTGGAACAACCATTACATCGATCACATCCAGATCACCGTGGCCGAGACGGTCGGCGTGGGCGGGCGGGGCGAGTATTACGACAAATCCGGCGCCATGCGCGACATGGTGCAGAACCATCTGATGCAGCTTCTCTGCCTGATCGCGATGGAGCCGCCCTCGCGTTTCGAGGCGGATGCCGTCCGCGACGAGAAGCTCAAGGTCATCCGTGCCCTGCGTCCCGTCCCGGCCCATCACATCGTGCGCGGGCAGTATGATGCCTCCGACTCCAGCCCCTCCTACCGCGAGGAGGTCGGCAATCCCCGCAGCTTCACCGAAAGCTTCATCGCCCTGCGGGTGGAGATCGCCAACTGGCGCTGGGCGGGCGTGCCCTTCTATCTGCGCACCGGCAAGAAGCTGCGCGCCCGTCATTCGGAAATCGCGGTGGTGTTCAAGGATCTCGGCCACACGATCTTCGAGGGGGACGAGCGGCGCCATCGCAACATCCTCTCCATCCGCCTGCAGCCGAACGAGGGGATCGATCTCACCGTGACCATCAAGGAACCGGGGCAGGGCGGGATGCGGCTGGTCGATGTCCCGCTCGACATGACCTTTGCCCAGGCGCTGGGCAAGGAGGCAGCCTCGGTTCCCGACGCCTATGAGCGCCTCATCATGGATGTGATCCGCGGCAACCAGACCCTCTTCATGCGCGGCGACGAGGTGGAGGCTGCCTGGGCCTGGACCGATCCCCTCATCGCCGGCTGGGAGGCCCGCCATGATGTGCCCAAGCTCTACGACCAGGGATCGTCCGGTCCCGACGATGCCCTGATGCTGCTCCATCGCGAAGGGCGTCGCTGGCGCGATATCCGTGCCTGACAGGTCGCTGGGCTGCGGGCGGGGCCCGGGCACGGGTTCCGACGGGTCTGGCCCGCCGCCAACCCCGGCGTTAGCCTCCCCCGGACCCGATTCGGAGAGATCGCCTTGGAACTTGTCACCTACCCGGACTCCGAGATGATGATGATCGAGGTGGCCCAGCGCCTCGCGGGAGAGCTGCGCCAGCGCCTCTCGCAGGGGGAGGAAGCCTCGATCGCCGTCTCCGGCGGCCGCACGCCGGGACCGATCTTCGATGCCCTGTCGGCTGCCGATCTCGACTGGGACCGCGTGTCGGTCCTGCTGACCGACGAACGCTGGGTGCCGGAGGACAGCCCACGCTCCAACACCCGCCTCGTGCGCGAGCGCCTGCTGACCGGGCGGGCGGCCGCGGCGCGCTTCCTGCCCATGTATTGCGACGCCCCCAGCCCGGAGGAGGGCATCCCCCGTCTCGTCCCCGCCATCGCCGAGGTGCTGCCCCTCACCACCTGCCTGCTCGGCATGGGCGAGGACATGCATACGGCCTCGATCTTTCCCGGTGCCGACAACCTGGCTGAAGCGCTGACGGGTGAGACGATCCTCGTTCCCATCCGCGCCCCCGCCGCCCCCGAACCGCGCCTCACCCTCTCGGCGGCGGTCCTGGCCGGTGCGCTGGCCCGACATCTGGTCATCACCGGCCCCGAGAAGCGCGAGGCGCTCGAACGCGCCCGCTCCCTCCCCCCGAGGAGGCCCCCATCGCGGCCGTCCTGAAAGGCACCATGGTCCATTGGGCGGAGAGCTGATCATGTGGGACGATCTCAGACGCCATCACGAGGCGGTGAAGGACCGCCCCATCCTGTCGCTGTTCGAGACAGACCCGGACCGCGCGGCGCGCTTCTCCGTCCGCCTCGGCGATCTCCTGCTCGACTGGTCCAAGACGAATATCGACGACGAAGGCCGCCGCCTGCTTCTGCGCCTGCTCGACGACGCCCGCGTGGCCGACCGGCGCGAGGCGATGTTCGCCGGCGCCCGGATCAACGAGACCGAAAACCGCGCCGTCCTTCACACCGCGCTGCGCAATCTCGACGGCGGGCCCGTCATGGTGGACGGGCAGGATGTCATGCCGGGCGTGCGCGAGACCCTCGCCCGGATGGAGCGCTTTGCCGCCGCCGTCCGCGACGGGCGCGAGGCGGGCCCGGGCGGGCGCTATGCGGATGTTGTCAATATCGGCATCGGCGGTTCCGATCTCGGCCCGAAGATGGCCGCTCTCGCCCTCGCACCCTATGCCGACGGGCCGCGCACCCATTTCGTCTCGAATGTGGACCCCGCCGACATCGCAGATGTGCTGCGCGCCTGCGATCCGGCCCGGACGCTGGTCATCGTCGCCTCCAAGACCTTCACCACGCAGGAGACGATGGCCAATGCCGCCACCGCGCGCGCCTGGCTTGCGGAGCATGTCGCCGATCCGGCGGCGCAGTTCGTCGCCCTCTCCTCGGCACTCGACCGCACCGCCGCCTTCGGCATCCCGCCGGAACGGGTTTTCGGCTTCGAGGACTGGGTCGGCGGGCGCTACTCGGTCTGGGGTCCCATCGGCCTGTCGCTGATGATCGCCATCGGGCCAGAGGCCTTCCGCGCCTTCCTGCGCGGCGGTCAGGCGATGGATCTCCATTTCCGCTCCGCCCCCTGGGAGGAGAACCTTCCCGCCCTGCTGGCGCTGGTCGGCATCTGGCACAACCAGATCTGCGGTCATGCCACGCGCGCCGTCCTTCCCTATGACAACCGTCTGATGCGCCTGCCGGCCTATCTCCAGCAGCTGGAGATGGAATCGAACGGCAAGGGGGTGGCGATGGACGGCTCGCCGCTTGCCGTCCATTCCGGGCCCATCGTCTGGGGAGAGCCGGGGACCAACGGCCAGCATGCCTTCTATCAGCTCATCCATCAGGGCACGCGCATCGTGCCGTGCGAATTCCTCGTGGCAGCGCAGGGCCATGAGGAAGGGCTGGAACATCAGCACCGCCTGCTGATCGCCAACTGCCTTGCCCAGAGCGAGGCGCTGATGCGCGGCCGCTCCCTCGAGGAGGCACGCCGGATCATGGCTGCCAGGGGCCTGACCGGCGCCGAGCTGGAACGCCAGGCCCGTCACCGCGTCTTTCCAGGCAACCGCCCCTCGGTGACCATCGCCTATCCCCGACTCGATCCCTTCACGCTGGGCCAGATCATCGCGCTCTACGAACATCGCGTCTTCGTCGAAGGGGTCGTGCTCGGCATCAACAGCTTCGATCAATGGGGGGTGGAGCTGGGCAAGGAGCTGGCCAATGCGCTGGCTCCGATGGTGGCGGGCACGCAGGACACGGCGGGCAAGGATGGCTCGACGGCCGGTCTGGTCGCCTTCCTGCGGATGCAGGGCGCCTGAGGAGGGCGCGCTCGGGGGGCTGTCTGCCCCCCGTCCGTTCGGCGCTGCGGCACCCTGTCGGGATGCCGTCAGCGCCTCACCCCCCCGAGGATATTTGGAGTCGGATGAGAGGCATCGGCCTGCCGGATCCTCTTCGGCAGACCAGTGGGCATGCCGCCGGGAGCCGGCGTTCCATGGCCCCAGGGCGGAAAGGGCGGGCAGGGCTTCTCATCCGACTCCCAATATCCCGGGGTCCGGGGCAGCGCCCCGGGTGCCATGCCGGGATGACCGGTCAGGGGGAACCGGACGGGGTGTTGCGCGAATCGGCAGAGGAGCGCGCGTTGCGCTGACCCTTTGTTAACATCTTCCTGCGAGAACCGCCCCATCAGCGGTGCAACAGCAGAGGAGAGCAGAGCAAGAGAACACAGCAACACAGGATCGGCCGTCGCATTCCGCCCTGCCGCAGGGGCGGGGGCAGGCAGGGGGCAGGGCGCGGATCCCTCAGGCAGAGGGGCGCGCGCCGCCTTCTCCTCCAGGCCGGATCGGCCCTCGCGCCGCGCCAGCTCGGCCTCGATCTCGGCCAGGGTGACGCCGCGCGCCGCGCACATCACGAGAAGGTGATAGAGCGCATCGGCCGCCTCGGCGGTCAGGCGTTCGCGGTCTGCACGGATGGCTTCGATGACGGCCTCGACGGCTTCTTCGCCGAACTTCTTCGCGGCCCGTTCGGGATCGGCCAGAAGCCGTGCCGTCCAGGAGGTCTCGGCATTGCCGCCGCGGCGGGATTCGATGAGGGCGGCCAGACGCGACAGGCTCATGCCAGCCTCACAGGGATGCCTGCCGCGGCCAGGGCCGCCTTGGCCTGGGGGATGGTATAGGTGCCGAAATGGAAGATCGAGGCGGCCAGCACCGCGCTGGCTCCGCCTTCGCGCACCCCGGCCACGAGATGGTCGAGCGTCCCGACTCCGCCCGAGGCGATCACCGGGATGGAGACGGCATCCGCCACGGCGCGGGTAAGCGCGAGATCGAAGCCTGCCTTCGTTCCGTCCCGGTCCATGGAGGTCAGGAGGATCTCGCCCGCGCCCTTCGCGGCGACGGTCCGGGCGAATGCCACGGCGTCGATTCCCGTCGCCCGCCGGCCGCCATGGGTGAAGATCTCCCAGCGTCCCGGGGCGACGGCCTTGGCATCGATGGCGACGACGATGCACTGGCTGCCGAAGCGGTCGGCGCATCGCGCGACCACGTCGGGATCGGCGACGGCGGCGGAATTGAGGCTGGCCTTGTCGGCGCCGGCCAGAAGCAGGGCCTTCACGTCCTCCGGGCTGCGCACGCCGCCCCCACGGTCAGCGGCATGAAGCAGCTTTCGGCGGTGCGGCGCACGATGTCCATCATCGTGCCCCGGTTCTCGTGCGTGGCGTGGATGTCGAGAAAGCACAGCTCGTCGGCGCCGGCGGCGTCATAGGCGCGCGCCGCCTCGACCGGGTCGCCTGCATCGCGCAGGCTCACGAAGTTGACGCCTTTGACCACGCGCCCATCGGCGACATCGAGGCAGGGGATGATCCGCGTCTTGAGCATGGTGCTGCCTCTATCCTGCCGGCAGGGCGGGGGCCAGCCCCCTTCAGGCGTCGCCGGCAGGGGCCCAGCCGCGCAATTCCTGAAGCCGGGGGTCCTTCACATGGATGGCATCGAGCATGGCAAAGATCGCCTGTCCCAGCGGCTTGCCGATGGCATCGGCCCGGCGGACGAAGATCGGCTTCCAGGGGGCAAGGGCCTTGAGGATCGTCGCGGCATCATCGCGCAGATAGAAGCCGTGTCGTTCGCCGCCCAGATATTCCGCCGCTGCGACCATGGCGGGGTCCTGCAGGCTGCGCCGCGTCCAGTTGCCGAGATAGAGGACATGCCGGGCCGGATGATCGGGCCGGCCGGGCCGCCAGCGGACGGTGAAGCGGCCGATCGTCTCTTCCCGGTGGAGCAGGCGCCCTTCCACGCGCCTTGCCGGGAATCCGCAGCAGTCGCAGCGGATCTCCTCTTCCGTTTCGGGGATGACGACGATCTCCTGCCAGCGCAGGGTCACGCCTTCAGCGCCTCCAGCGCAGCGCGCAGATCCACCGCCCCGTCATAGAGCGCCCGTCCGACGATGGCCCCTGCCACCGCCCCCGTCGCGCGCAGCGCGAGCAGATCGGCCAGCGACGAGACCCCGCCCGAGGCGATCACCGGCACCGAGACCGCCCGGGCCAGCGCGGCCGTCGCCTCGATGTTCGGTCCGCCCATCGCGCCGTCGCGGGCGATGTCGGTGTAGATGATGGCGGCAATGCCGGCGTCCTCGAAGGCCCGGGCAAGGTCGGTGGCCATCGCGCCCGTCTCCTCCACCCAGCCGCGCGTGGCGACACGCCCCTCGCGCGCGTCGATCCCGACCGCGATCCGTCCGGGATGGGCCCTTGCCACCTCGCGCACGAGGTCGGGCTGCTCCACCGCCACGGTCCCGAGGATCACCCGCGCGACCCCAGCCGCGAGCCAGCGTTCGACCGTCGCGCGGTCGCGGATGCCGCCGCCCAGCTGCACGGGGATCGTCACGGCCTTCAGGATGGCCTCCACGGCCTGTGCATTGCGCGGGGCTCCGGCAAAGGCGCCGTCGAGGTCCACCAGATGGAGCCATTCCGCCCCAGCCTCGGCAAAGAGGCGCGCCCGTGCGGCCGGATCGCTGTCGAACACGGTGGCGGCCGCCATCTCGCCCCTCAGCAGGCGCACGGCCTGACCGTCCTTGAGATCGATGGCGGGGTAGAGGATCATCGCGGCGGGCTCCCCAGATCTGACGCGAAGCGCGACTTCGCATGGCGTTTCCGCCTTTTCAATCCGCTCCACGCGCCGCCACGTCATGCTTGATCGGCACAGGTCCGGGGCGCCACGCTTTGTGCCACCAACGGGAGGAGAAGCCATGAAACACCTGCTTGCTGCGGCCTTTGCGCTGCTTGCGACCGCCGCCGTCGCGGACCCGCTCGAGGGGCTGTGGCGCACCGCACCGGATGACAACGGCAATACCGGGCTGATCCAGGTGGCCCCCTGCGGCGATGCGCTCTGCGGCATTCTCGTGCGCGCCTATGGTCCGGACGGGGCCGAGATCGCCTCTCCGAATCTCGGCCGACACATCATCTGGGACACGCGGCCCCAAGGCGGGGGCGAATACCGAGGCCGCGTCTACGCACCCGACCGCGATCAGGAATACCGTTCGCGCCTGATCCTGAGCGGCGACCAGCTTTCGGTCTCGGGCTGCGTGCTCGGCATCTGCCGCGAAGGCGGGGTCTGGACGCGCGTGCAGTAACCCGTCAGGGCCGCCAGGCCAGAAAGCCGGCGATCAGACGCAGGCCTGTCCTCTGGCTTTTTTCCGGGTGGAACTGCGTGGCCAGGATCGTGTCCCTGGCCACGATGGCGGTGATCTCTCCGCCATGGTCCACATGGGCCAGGCGGTGAGCGGGATCGGCGACGCGCATCTGCCAGGAATGAACGAAATAGGCGTGATCGCCGGTTTTCACGCCCTCCAGGACGGGATGGCGCCCTGTGACGACCAGGTCATTCCAGCCCATATGGGGGACCTTCAGCCGCGGATCGGAGGGGGCGATGCGCACCACCTCGCCGGGGATCAGGTCAAGGCCCGCGCAGGTCTCGAACTCGTGCCCGATGCTGGCCAGAAGCTGCATGCCGACACAGATGCCGAACAGCGGGCGGCCTGCCGCGACGGCGCCGCGGATGGCCTCTTCGAGCCCCGGCACGGCAGCCAGCGCCCGGCGGCAGGCGGGAAAGGCCCCGTCTCCGGGAAGCACCACCCGTTCGGCCCTGGCGACAACCTCTGGGTCGGCGGTCACGACCACGCGATGCTGTCCCTCGGCCATGCGAAGGAAGGCCTTCTCTGCGGAGTGGAGGTTGCCGATGCCGATATCGACGATGGCGCAGACGGGTGGCTGCACGGGGCTGCGGGGGGGCATGCTCACAGCGCTCCCTTGGTCGAGGGGATCGCATCGCCGGCCCGCGGGTCCGGCTCCACGGCCTGACGCAGCGCCCGCGCCACCGCCTTGAAGGCGGCCTCGGCGATGTGGTGGCTGTTGACCCCCGCCCTTGCCGTCACATGCAGGGTGATGCCGCCATGCGTGCTCAGGGCCTGGAAGAACTCGCGCACCAGCTCCGTGTCGAAGCTGCCGATCTTCTGCGTCGGAAAGCCCACGTCCCAGACAAGATAGGGCCGCCCCGACAGATCGAGTGCAGCCTCCACCCGCGCATCATCCATCACGAGCGTGAAGGCCCCATAGCGGCGGATGCCTCGCTTGTCGCCCAGGGCCCGGGCCAGGGCCTGCCCCAGGGCGATCCCCGTGTCCTCCACGGTGTGGTGATCATCGACATGGCGGTCGCCCTCGGTGGTGACCGCGATGTCGATCAGCGAATGCCGGGCAAGCTGGTCGAGCATGTGATCGAAGAATCCCACGCCCGTCGCCACGGCCGCCTGTCCCGTGCCATCGAGGGAAAGACGGAGCTCGATCGCCGTCTCGCGCGTCTTGCGGGTGATGCTGGCTTCGCGCATCGGGGCCCCCTGTTTGCGGTCGCGGCCGGCATGGCGCGGGGGCGGAGCGGGGTCAAGGCCTCGCGCGCTGTCGATGGTGTTGAGGCTTTCTTAACCTCTTTCGGCTAGTCCAGACCTGTCTGGAGGGGAGATGGATCCCATGCTGGCCGCAAGGCAGGCAATCGTCCTGCATGACGATGATTGCGTCCGCGACGATGTCGGGTCCGCGCTCGGCATGGCGGGGTTTGATGTGCGCTCCACCGCCTGTCTCGAAGAGGCCGGGGTCTGGGCCCGCGCCGGGGTGGATGCCCTGCTTGCGGGCGAACGGGTGGGGGGCGCCTGACGCATGGGTTGCTGCTTCTGGCCGAATGGCGCAACCCGCTGGTCGCCTGTCTGCTCCTGGCCGAGAGGGTTCCCGATCCGGATCTGCTTGATCTGCTGCCCTCGCTCCGTGCCGTTCTGCCGGCGGGGACGGCGCCGGCGATCCTCGCCCGCATCCTGGCCGCGCCACCTGTCGAAAGTGCCGATTCGCGTCTGGCCCGCCTCTGGGATGCCGCCGATGCCCCGGATCTGGCGGCGCCTTCGGGTGTTCCGGTGCACCGCGCGGGCATGCCGCCGGTCCAGATGGGCCTTCCGGCCTTTCGTGGGTCGCCGCAGCCGGATCCATGACAGCCCCGCTGCGGTCCTGCCCGCCGCGCTCATCTGCGTCTTGTGCTGTCTGCGGATCGGCCCGCGGGCCTTCGGCGTCGGGCCGCCTGCATCCGCCGTCTGCAGTCGCCATGAGACCGCGCTCGGGCACTCTGGCACCCGGCACTCTGGCGCGGCGTCCTCCTCCATGCCACAGTCCGCGCATCTGTCCTGCCGGAGCGTCCCCCGATGTCCCGTTGCGTCTTCGTCCAGATCCGCTGCCGTCCCGGCAGCACCTATGCGGTGGCCGAGGCGATTGCCCTCAAGGAGCTCCATTCCGAGCTCTACTCGACCTCTGGCGAGTGGGACCTGCTGATGAAGCTCTACATCCCCGAGGGAGAGGATATCGGCCATTTCATCAACGAACGGATTCTCGACGTGCCGGGCATCGAGCGTTCGCTGACCACACTCACCTTCAAGGCCTTCTGAAAGGCCTGTCCGCCCGCCCGGCATCTGGGATCCGCGGGGCGGGCTGCGGGCTATTTCACGGCGCCCGCGGCCATGCCTTTGATGATGAACCGCTCGAGCAGGATGCCCAGGATCAGGAGGGGCAGGATCGCTGCGGTGGAGAGGGCCGCCATCGACCACCAGTTGATGCCCTGGCTTCCCGTCTGCGAGGCCACCATCACCGGCAGCGTGTTGGCATGGGTGGAGGTCAGCAGGGCGGCAAAGAAGTATTCGTTCCAGGTCAGCACGAGGCTGAGGATGAACGCAGCCACCATGCCGGGCAGGGCGATGGGCAGGATGATGGTCAGGAAGGCGCGCCAGACCGTCAACCCGTCCACAAGGGCGGCTTCCTCCAGCTCGGTCGGGATGCCGGCGAACTGATCGCGCATGATCCAGATGACGATGGGCAGCACGGTCAGCGTATAGAGGAGGATCAGCCCGATCCGCGTGTCGAGCAGGGCCAGCGCCTTGTAGAGGACGAGGAACGGCAGTGCGAGGACGACCGGCGGCAGGATGAGCTGGCTGAGGAAGAAGAAGGAAATGTCCGCGTTCCGCATGAACCCGAACCGGTAGGAGAATCGGGACAGCCCGTAGGCGGCCATGCTTCCCAGCAGGAGGGCCAGCGTCGAGGCCGAAAGCGAGACGATCAGGCTGTTGGTGAAGCGCTTGATGAATTCCGCGCGCGGCGTGGAAGGCTGGCCCAGCGTGTCCGGCGACAGGCCCAGCGACCGCCATCCCAGGCTGGCCGGTTCGTAGTCCAGCCAGGGGACCAGATGCCCCTGCATGACATCCGGGGCCTGCTTGAAGCTCGTGGTGACGGTCCAATAGATCGGAAAGAGGCAGATCAGGGTCCAGATCAGCAGCGCCCCGTAGATCAGGGTGCGCGATGCGGCCCATCGGGCCCGGTGGGCCAGGTCGGCCTCGCTGTCGCGGAAGATCGGGGTTTCGGCGGCGGCGGTCACGGCGTCACCTCTCCGTCAGGTCCGGGGCCGGGCAAGGCGGTCGGCCAGCTTCATCAGGATGGTCATCGCGATGACAATGATCACCAGATAGACCATGGCCAGCAGGGTTCCGTAGCCGACATTCGACCGGTCGCGATATTCGCGGAAGATGAAGCTGGTGACCGTGTCGGTGGCTCCGCCCGGCCCGCCGGATGTCACGGTGATGACGATATCGGCCAGCTTCAGCTTGAAGATGATGCGGATCAGGACCGCCGTGACGCTGACCGGCAGCATGAGGGGGAAGGTCACCTCCCAGAATCCCCGCCAGCCCGAGGCGCCGTCCACCCGCGCGGCCTCCTGGACCTCTTTGGGGATCGCCTGCAGGCCGGCCAGCAGCATGATCATCATGAAAGGGATGAAGGTCCAGGCATCCATGACCATGATGGACAGCTTGGCGATCAGCGGATCACCGAAGAAGGATGGCGTGTCCCAGCCAAGCCAGCGTGCGAAGCGTGCCACAGGCCCGAAACGGGGCTCGAGCATGGACTTCCCGATCATCCAGGAGACCGCCACGGGCGAGAGCATGAGCGGCAGCAGGAAGGCCACGCGAAAGAACTTGCGCGCCCGGATCTGCGCATTGAGCAACAGCGCGAGGCCGAAGGCGATGGCGTATTCGACCAGGATCGCCAGCACATACCAGACCATGTTGCCCAGTGCGTTCCAGTAGAACGGATCGTTCCACATCCGCACGAGGTTGGCCGTGCCGTTGAAGCGGCGCCCGGAGACCGAACTGAGATTCCAGTCCGACAGCGCAATCAGGACGCCGAACAGGAGCGGGAAGACGGTCAGCGACACCACGAACAGCACCGCGGGCAGCACGAACAGCGCCCGCTTGCCCTGTTCGCCGCGTGTCAGGACCTGCCCCCAGCACAGGCAGACGGCCCATGTCAGATAGGCATAGAGCGTGGGGCGCCAGTTGGTCAGGCCCAGATCCCACCATCCCTGGACCTGTCCGGTCTGAAGGACGGCCATCAGGACGAGAATCAGGCCCGAGCCCCACATGATCGCACGCCCGAAGGCGATGCGGGCGGAGGAGAGATCGTCGTTCGTGACGACGTGAAGAAGGTCACCCTGCTGGCTCATGCTGACATGTTAGTCGGGCTGTTGCGGGCAGGAAAAGGGGGAATCGCGCCCCTCTGCCGGAAAAGCTGTGCATCGCCTCATTTGTGCCGAACTGGTGGGGCATCCCCGTCCGCGCCAAGCAGAAGGATGGCCCATGACCCTTGCCTGGACCGGCGAAGAGATTTCCCGAAGGCCTGCCCCCGCTTCCCTGATCCGGAGGCCGCAGATAAGCCCGGAACCGGCCGTTGCCGCCTCCCGCCCCGTCCGGCTGACGCGAGGGCCTGAGGCTGGGCTGATGCTCCTGACCATCGCGGCCCTGGGTCTGATCGCAGTCCTCGGCGCGGCAACCGGGCAACAGGTCGCCTGGGCCTCCATCGCGTCCTCCCACCGCCTCAACCTGATCTTGCTGGTCGTGGCCTTCATCCTGCGGGCGTTGCGCCGCGCAGAGGGATGGGCCCTGGCCCTGATCGCGGTGGCGCTGTTTCGTCTTCTGGGCACCACGCTCATTCATCTGAGCTATTTCCGATTTCCCTTCGGCGAGGCGACAGGCGATCTGCTGCTCGAGCGGGTGGATGCCCTGATGGGCTATTCCTGGCCCGCGGCGGTTGCCCTCGCGGCGGACTGGCCGGCGATCGCCCGTCCGCTCGCCGCGGTCTATCACAGCTCGATCCCGCAGCTGGCCCTGGTGGTCGTGGTGCTGGCCGCGACCGGCCGGCACCTCGCCTTGCACCGTTTCATGGTCACAAGTGCCCTGACGCTTGCCGGCACCTATGCCATCTGGGCCCTGATGCCCACACTCGGCCCGGCCGTGCTGCATCCGGTCGATCCGGCAGTGGCCGAATCGATCCGGCTCGTCGTGAATGAGCGCTATGTCGCGGCCATGCTGAGTCTGGCCCAGGACGGGCCGGGGGTCATCGGGGCTGGGCCGCTGATCGGTGCGGTGGCCTTTCCGTCCTTCCACATGATCATGGCCTGTCTGGCCACCTGGTCTCTGCGGGGCACCGTCCTCGGCTGGCCCGTGTTTGCACTCAATCTTCTCGTGGTGCCGGCCACGCTTCTGCATGGCGGGCATCACCTCGTCGATCTGGTGGGGGGGCTCCTGCTGTTTGCCCTTTGTGTACGGGTTGCGGCACGGCTCGTCCCCGAGCCCCGCCCCTGAAGCTGCGGCAGGAAGGGGGCCATTCCATCATCCGGACCGGGAGGGGAGCATGCAGCAGGGACTGCTGTCGGAACAGGGCGGTGCGGTGCGGTCCCTTCCGCGCCGCTGGGGTCCGTGGCTGAAGGCGTTCGCCCCGCATCGGGCCGAGGCCTTGATCCTTGCGGCCATGGCAGGGACGGCGGCTCTGATCCTGCTGGTCTCGCTGCTCAAGGATCAGGCGGTGGACTGGCCCGGCCTCGGGCGGTTCCTTCTTGCCGGCACCGGCTTCATCGGCCTTGCCGCCTGGCAGCGGGAGGGGCGCCCGCGTCTTGCCGCCGCGCTGTTCGCGGTGGGGGCCTTTGTCAATCTGGGCAATCTCGTCGGCACACTGCTGTTCCTCCGCTTTCCCCTGGAGCGCCCGACGATCGACCCGCTGTTGCAGGCGCTCGATGCCCGGCTGCTGGGCTATGACTGGGCGGGCGCAGTAGCCTGGACGGCGGCGAATCCGCCGGCGGGGCCGGTGCTGGCCGTGGTGTATCACAGCGCGCTGCCGCAGATCGTCCTGCTGATGGTGCTGCTGGCCGGTTCGGCCCGCATGGTCCGGCTGCGGCGATTCCAGCTTTCGCTGGCCGTCTCGCTCGGGCTGACGGGACTGTTCTGGTGGCTGATCCCGAGCCTGGGTCCCTCGGTGCTGGAGAGCCTCGATCCGGCCATGGTCGAGGCGGCGCATCTGGTGGTCGGCGAGGCCTATCGCGCCACCCTCATCCGTCTTGCGACAGAGGGCAGCGCCGTGGTGACGACCGACCATGTGACCGGCGTGATCGCCTTTCCGTCCTATCACATGGTCATGGCCATCCTCGTGGCATGGCATGCAAGGGGGACCCTGCTGGGCTGGCCTTTCCTGCTGGTCAATCTCGTCATGATTCCGGCCACGATGATCCAGGGCGCCCATCACGCGATGGACCTGCTCGGCGGTCTTCTCGCGGCCGGCTTCGGGTTGAGACTCGCCCGGCTGGCCGTGCCGGAGGAGGAGGAGGACGGGGGGCGCCGTGACGCCCCCCCATGCGGGTCACAGCCCCAGCGATGCGCGGTAGAGCGCGATCTGGCTCTCGCGGCCGATCTGATCGGTGATTCCCTCCCAGGCGGCCGCGATGGCATCGGCCGTTTCCTGCGCGCTCGCATACTGGCCGTTGATGCCCTTCACCAGCTCGTCCTCGGCGATCGAATAATACTGGAAGATGCCGGGGATGCGCGGCTCGATGGCGGCGTTGGGATGGTTGTAGCTGTCCCGGTTGGAGCCGAGATAGTCCTCCACGAAGGCGCGATCATAGCCCGCCGCCTCCCATTCGTCGAAGTTGAAGTGGGAGTTGCGATAGGGCTGGAACCCGGACGGATAGGCCGCCATCCACAGCGAGATGTCCTTGCCGCCCAGATGGGCCGCGGCCGACCAGGCCGCCTTGCGCTTTCTCTCGTCGCCCGAGACGCGGTTGGTGACATAGATGCCCCAGCCCAGATAGGCGAGGTTGGGGGCAAAGTTCTTGCCTTCGGCCGGCGTCTCCCATGTTCCGGCGGCATGGTTGTAGACCCGCTCGGCGCCGGGGTTGATCGCAAAGCCGACGACGTCGCCCACGACCGAGGTATCCGAGGTGCGGGCGTTCGATCCCACATCCCCCCACCAGGTCAGGGCGGCGCCGGTGCCGCCCAGGAACTGGGCAAAGGCGGTCGCGTTCGGATCGGCATTGAGCTGATCCGGCGGATAGGCGTTCGCCGCCACGAGGTCCATGACATCCTGGATCGCCTGCACCCAGGCCGGGTTGTTGACGCGGGGCTTCATCGTGTCCGGATCGAACAGCCAGGCGGGATCGGCCGGATGCTTGGCATAGGATGCGGCCCGGTCCGCCAGGAAGTAGAACCCGAAGCCGCCCCACTGGTATTTCAGGGGGTCCAGGAAGCCATAGGCGGGCAGCCCCGTCAGGGGATCGTTCACGGTCCCGGCCAGGGCCTTGGTCATGGCATTGATGCCTTCCCAGGTGTCGGGCACCTCGGCCAGACCGGTGATCGAGCCTTCGCCGAAATAGTCCTTGCGATAGGCCATGGTGTGGCAGTCACCGTCGATGGTGACACGATAGGTCTTGCCATCCCATGTGCCGACGGGGGGCTTGAGATAGGCCACCAGGTCATCCGCATCGATCTGCTCGGCGACCCAGTCGGGCATTTCGTCCAGAAGCCCGCGCCCGGCCGTGTCGCCTTCGAAGGGGGCCCCCATCTCGAGGATGTCGAAATCCACGGTGCCGGTGGCGATCGCCTGCTGGAGCCGGGCGTTGTAGTCCGCCTGCGCGAGGTCGATCCAGTTGATCTTCGCCCCCGTGTAGCGCTCCCACGGGGCGAGGAAGCCGCGGAACAGGAAGTTGTGGAGGTTCTGGTTGTTGAGCCCCATGAAGGTCAGCTCGACGCCGGCGAATTCGCCTTCGGCCACATTGGCCTTCGTCGCCTCGAGGCAGAGCGCCCCCACGCGCTGCCAGTCGGCGTCGGTCGGGCTGCCGCGGCCCACGCCCGGAATCTGGAGGATCTGGGCGCGCAGCTCGGGCGAGCCGGGCGGGCCGGCCGGGGTCTCCTGGGCCAGGGCTGCGCGCGGCAGTCCCAGCGATGCCAGAACGCTTGCCCCGGCTGCCCCCTGAAGAAGCCGGCGGCGCGAGATCGCCCGGCGGGCGGCGATCTCATACAGATGCGTCTTCATGCTTGTCCTCCCCTGATCGCGCGGCCTTCCTGCGCCGGGGCATGCGCTGTGCCCGGCGGACCGCTGCAGTCTGCATGGTTCAGCCTTCCGGTCCCCAAGTCAAGAACCTGACATGCTAGCATGACGCCCCGTGGACAGAGCGGAAGGCACCCGCTACGTTCCATCCCGACCGGGGAAAGGGCCGGCAGGGGGGAGGGGAGGCATGGCCGACGTCGCGATCCGCGACCTGCGCAAGTCCTATGGTGCGGTGGAGGTGATTCACGGTATCGATCTCGACATTCCGGATGGCGAATTCGTCGTCCTGGTCGGGCCGTCGGGTTGCGGCAAGTCCACGCTTCTGCGGATGATCGCAGGGCTGGAGGGGATCAGCAGCGGCACGATCCGCATCGGCGATCGCGTGGTGAACAACCTGCCGCCATCCGAGCGCGACATCGCCATGGTCTTTCAGAATTATGCGCTCTACCCGCACAAGACCGTGGCGGCGAACATGGGCTTTGCGCTGAAGATGCGGGGGATGCCCAGGGCCGAGATCGAGGAACGGGTGGGCCGCGCCGCCGACATCCTCGGCCTGCGGCCCTATCTGGATCGTTATCCCCGCGCTCTCTCGGGCGGCCAGCGCCAGCGCGTGGCGATGGGGCGTGCCATCGTGCGCGATCCGAAGGTCTTTCTCTTCGACGAGCCGCTGTCGAATCTCGATGCCAAGCTGCGCGTGCAGATGCGGACGGAAATCCGCGCCCTGCATCAGCGTCTGCGCACGACGACCGTCTATGTCACCCATGACCAGATCGAGGCCATGACCATGGCCGACCGCATCGTGGTCCTGCGGGAGGGGCACATTGCCCAGGCCGGGGCTCCGCTCGATCTCTATGATCGTCCGGCCAACATCTTCGTCGCCGGCTTCATCGGTTCGCCCGCGATGAACCTGATCGAGGGCATCGGGCAAGGGGGGGCCGTGCAGGCCGGCGGCCTGCGCCTGCCGGCGCCCGGCGCACCGGAAGGGCGGTCCGTGATCTTCGGGATCCGACCCGAGCATCTGGAGATCGGCGAGGGCTGGTTCGAGGCCACCGTCCGGGTCGTGGAGCCGACGGGTTCGGAAACGCATCTCGTCGCCGATGCCGGCGGGCAGGAGATCGTCGTCGTCTCGCGCGATCGCCTTGCGCTGCGGCCGGGCGACCGTGTTCCTCTGCGGGCCGATCCGGCCCGCGCGCATCTGTTCGACGCCGCCACCGGCCAGCGTCTCAACTGAAGGATCTGCCCCATGCTCAAGGGAATCGATCATCGTCTGACTGCCGATGTGCTGCATGTCCTGCGCGCGATGGGGCATGGCGACCTGCTGGTGATTGCCGATACCAATTTCCCAGCCGATTCGGTCGCCCGCGCCACGGTGCGGGGAACGCTGCTTCGCATGGATAACCTGACCGCGGCCGAAGCCGTCGATGCGATCCTGTCCGTGCTGCCGCTCGATACCTTCGTAGAGGATTTCGCGGCGCGGATGGAGGTCGTCGGCGACCCCGCGCAGATCCCTCCGGTCCAGCAGGAGGTGCAGGCGGTCATCGACCGTCATGACGGGCGCGCGGCGCGCATGATCGGGGTGGAGCGCTTTGCCTTCTATGACCGGGCGCGCAAGGCCTATGCGGTGATCCAGACGGGAGAGCGGCGCTTCTACGGCTGCTTCCTGCTCCGCAAGGGCGTGATCGGCCCGGACGAGTGACGGCGATGCCTGGTCCCATCGTGATTCTCGGCGTGTTCGTCGCCGACACCGCCTATCGGGCTGCCCGCCAGCCTCGCCTTGGCGAGACCATCATGGGCGAATCCTTCGCCCTCGGCCCCGGCGGCAAGGGGTCGAATCAGGCCGTGGCCGCGGCCCGCGCCGGGGGACAGGTCCATTTCCTGACCCGGCTGGCCCGCGATGCCTTCGGCGATCTGGCCCAGCGCACCTGGGCCGAGGCCGGGGTCCATTCGGAGGCGATCCTGTCCGACAGCGGCTATACCGGCGCGGCCTACATCTTTGTCGAATCCGGCACGGGCCAGAATGCCATCATCGTCTGCCCCGGCGTGGCCGGCGATCTGTCCGAGGCCGACATCGACGCGAAGGCGGATCTGATCCGTTCGGCATCCGTCTTCGTCACCCAGCTCGAACAGCCCCTGCCGGCGGCGCTCCGCGCGCTCCGGATCGCGCGGGAGGCTGGGGCGATTACCATCCTCAATCCCGCTCCGGCCGCTGCGCTGCCCGAAGGCATGCTTGCCCTCTGCGACTGGGTGACCCCCAATGAAAGCGAGGCCGAAGGCCTGACCGGCATCGCCGTGACCGACACCGCCTCGGCCGAGGCGGCCGCCCGCGCCCTTCACCGGATGGGTGCACGCCATGTCGTGGTGACGATGGGCGGTCAGGGGGCCCTGCTGCTCTGCGGGGGCAATGCGACGCATGTCCCCGCCCTGAAGGCCGGCCCCGTGCTCGAGACGACCGGCGCGGGCGATGCCTTCAATGGCGGGCTGGCCGTCGCCCTGTCCAAGGCCGCAGCCCCCTCGAGGCCGTCCGCTTTGCGACCGCCACGGCCGCCATCTCTGTCACGCGACGCGGCACAGCCCCCTCCATGCCGGACCGGAGCGAGATCGAGGCGCTTCTCGCCCGCTGCGGATAGGAGCTTTCTGCGAATCGTTCGCAACTGTCTTGACGACTTGCGAACGAGTCGCAATATCAGCGGCAGCCTTCTCTGAGAGACCGGACATGCCGTTTCATCTTCGCCGCCGCTCGATTCTCGGCGCGGCTCTTGCCGTGCCCGTCCTCGCCTCGCTGCCGCGTGCACAGGGAATGCCGCAGGTCGTCGCGACCACCGGCATGATCGCCGATACGGCGCGTGTTCTGGCAGGGGGGGGGCGCGGATGTGCGCGGGCTGATGGGGCCCGGCGTCGATCCGCATGCCTACAGGCCCACCCGCAGCGACATCGCCGCCATGCTGGGCGCGGATCTGACGCTCTGGCATGGCCTCTTCCTCGAGGCGCAGATGGAGGAGTTCCTCCTGCAGCTCGCGGCGCGGCGACCCGTCGTCGCCGTGGCCGAGGCCCTGCCGCGCGACCGTCTCCTGGCACATGACGCCTATCCCGACCGCTTCGATCCGCATGTCTGGTTCGATCCCGATCTGTGGTCCCTGGTCGGCGCCGCCATCGCCGATGCACTGGTCGGCGCGGGGGTCGATCCGGCGGGCGAAGGGCTTCCGGCCTGGCAGGCCGAGGCCGCCGCGCTGCACGCCTATTCGGGTGAAGTCCTCTCCTCGGTGCCAGAGGAAGCCCGCGTGCTGGTCACCGCGCATGATGCCTTCCGGTATTTCGGTCGCGCCTACGGATTTCAGGTCGAGGGTCTTCAGGGCATCTCCACCGAATCCGAAGCGGGCGTCGCCCGGATCGAGCAGCTGGTCACGCTGCTGGTGGAGAGGGGCATCCGCGCCGTGTTCGTCGAGACATCGGTCTCCGATCGCGCCCTGCGCGCCCTGATCGAGGGGGCGGCCGCGCGCGGGCATGCGGTCACGATCGGCGGCAGCCTCTATTCCGATGCGATGGGACCCGAAGGCAGCTACGAGGGCACCTGGCTGGGGATGCTCGATCACAATGTCACGACCATCGCGCGTGCGCTGGGCGGACGGGCGCCGGCGGCCGGCCGTCTGGGGAGGCTCTCGACATGAACGCCATCGGCCGTTTCGTGGAAACGCCTCTGGAGGAAAGCCCGCTGGCCATTCGCGGCCTGTCTGCGGGCTATGGCGGCCTGCCCGCGGTTCTTGACGCCGATGTGACCGTGGCGCCGGCCGCGCTGACCGCCATCATCGGGCCGAACGGGGCAGGAAAGTCCACGCTGCTCAAGGCCGTGCTGGGGCTCATCCCGCGGCAGGCGGGGCAGGTCACCTTCTGGGGGATGCCTCTGGTGCAGGCCCGGTCCCGCATTGCCTATGTGCCTCAGCGGGCCTCGGTGGACTGGGGTTTTCCGGTAACGGTCATGGATGTGGCCCTGCAGGGCCTGCATCGCGAGATCGGCCTGCTGCGTCCGATCCGGGCCCATCACCGGGCCCGCGCGCAGCAGGCGCTCGAACGTGTGGGCCTGGCCGAGCTTGCCCATCGCCAGATCGGCGCACTGTCCGGCGGTCAGCAACAGCGGGTCTTCCTCGCCCGGGCGCTGGCGCAGGGGGCGGATCTGTTCCTGCTGGACGAACCCCTGGCCGGCGTGGATGCCGCGACCGAGGATGCCATCCTGGCCGTCCTGCGCGCACTGCGCGACGAAGGCCGGACGGTCGTCGCCGTCCATCATGACCTGTCCACCGTCGCCGCCTGGTTCGACCGGGCGGTGTTGCTCAACCGCCGGGTCCTGGCCGAAGGGCCTGTCGGCCTGGCACTGACGGCACGGACGCTTCAGGGGGCCTATGGCGGGCGCCTTCCGGCCGAGGCCGGCGGGCTACGATGAGCGGCTTTCTCGCGGCGCTGCTGCTCGGGGCCGGCTGGAACGCGATGCTGGTGACGCTGGGCACCGCGCTGCTCGGCCTGGCGGCGGGGGCGGTCGGTACCGTCATGGTGCTGCGCCGCCGCGCGCTCCTCTCCGATGCGATGGCCCATGCGACGCTGCCGGGCCTCGGCGCGGCCTTCCTGCTGATGGCGGCACTGGGCGGAAGCGGGCGGGCGCTGCCGGGCCTCATGGCGGGGGCGGCCCTGACAGCCTTTCTTGCGCTCCTCGCCGTGGAATGGCTCGGGGCCCGCACCCGCATCCCCGAGGATGCCGCCATCGGCGCGACCCTCTCGGTGGCCTTCGGGCTGGGGCTGGTGCTGCTGACGGTGATCCAGGTTGCCGGACTGGGCGAACCGGCGGGCCTTGAATCCTTCCTCCTCGGTTCGACTGCGGGCATGCTGCGCGCCGATGTTCTGGCCATCGCGCTGGGGGCTGCGGCGGCGCTGTCCGCCCTGTGGGTGCTGCGCCGCCCGATGACGCTTCTGGCCTTCGACGAAGGCTTTGCCGCCGCGGCCGGCCTGCCGGTGCGCCTGCTCGATAGGGTGGCAATGACCCTCGTCCTGTTCGTTACCGTGGCCGGGATGCGCGTCGTGGGGCTCGTGCTGATCGTGGCTCTGCTGATCCTGCCGCCGGTGGCGGCGCGGTTCTGGACCGACCGCGCGGGACGGATGACGGTGCTGGCGGGCCTCTTCGGGGCGCTGTCGGGTTGGATCGGCACGGCCCTGTCGGCGGCCGCACCGGACCTTCCGGCCGGTCCGATGGTGGTGCTGGCTGCTGCGACCCTCATGGCGGCCTCGCTGCTTCTGGCGCCAGGGCGGGGGGCTCTCGCCCGGATGCGGGCCGCACGGGCCCGCCAGCCGACACTGGACCGCCGCGAAGGAGAACTGTGGGCGGCGCTGCGCCTTGCGGATCCGGCTTCGCCGCTGATCGAACGGGACGATGGCCACACGGCGCTTTCGGCGTTGCTGCCGCCGGATCGTCTGGCGCGGCTGCTGGCCGGGGGAGAGCGATGATGGATGCCGTTTTCGTGCAGCTCTCGCTGCCGCCTCTCGTGATTGGCGTCTGTGCGGCGGTCGCCTGTGCCCTGCCGGGGAACTTCCTGCTTCTGCGGCGGCAGGCGATGCTGGGCGATGCGGTGGCGCATGTGGTGCTGCCCGGTCTGGTCCTGGCCTTCGTGGTGACCGGCTCGCTGGCGGCGCCGGTGATGATCGGCGGGGCCCTGGGGGCGGCGCTGCTGTCGGTGGCCCTGATCGAGGCGGTCCGCCGCCTGGGCCGTATCGAGCCCGGCGCCGCGATGGGGGCCGTGTTCACCACGCTCTTTGCGATCGGTGTTGTCCTGCTCGAGGTGACGGGCGCGTCGGGCGTCCATCTCGATGTCGAACATGCGCTGATGGGCAATCTGGAATCGCTGATCTGGTTCGATGCAACCGGCTGGGCCTCGCTTCTGGATCCTGCGGCGCTGGCCGGTCTGCCGCCTCAGCTCGGGCGCATGGCGGCCGTGCTGTTCATGGTCATCCTCGTGCTGTGGCTGCTGCGGCGCCCGCTGGCCGTCGCGACCTTCGACGAAGGCTTTGCCCGCGCGACGGGCCAGCGGCCGGGCCTTGTCGGGATGATCCTGGTCGCCCTGTCCGCGGCCGCCGCCGTGACCGCCTTCGAGGCGGTGGGCGCGATCATCGTCATCGCGATGTTCACCGCACCGCCTGCCGCCGCACGCCTGCTGACCGGGCGGCTGTGGACACAGGTCCGCCTCTCGGCGCTCATCGCCGCGATCTCGGCGATCCTGGGCTATGTCCTGGCCGGCCATGGTCCCCTCTGGTTCGGCATCCCGCATGCCGTGAGTGCCGCGGGCATGATTGCCGTGGTGGCGGGGATCATTCTGGCGGGCGCGGCCGCCTTCGGCCCGCATCGGCGGCGAAGCGGCGCTTTCGTCACATCGTGATCCCGGAACGGCTTGGCCTGTTCCGGTGTTCTCTCTAAGGCTTGGGACAGGCAGGCAGGAGACGGGCATGACCCATGGGGGCATCGCGGCAGGGAGGCTGGGGGATCTGATCGCCTGTCCGGAATGCGATGCGCTCTATCGCGCAGTCGATGTGCCATCGGGGGCGCGCGCCACCTGCATCCGCTGTCATGCTGTCCTGATCGCGCCGCGACGGCGGGCGGGCATGACCGTCATCTCGCTGGCGCTGGCTTCGGTCGTTCTGGTGATAGGGGCGCTGTGGTTCCCCTTCCTGCGGATCGACACGCGCGGCTTCCGGCAGGAAGCCTCGCTCTGGGATGTGGCGACAAGCTTCACGGACGGGCTGCTGCTGGTGCTGTCGGTCGTGGTGGCGGCGGGGATCGTGGTGATCCCGCTGCTGCGCGCCGTGCTGACCCTCTACACGCTGACGCCCGTGGTGTTCGACCGTCCCCCTGCCGTTCATGCGCGCTCGGCCTTCGCCTGGCCGAGGCGCTGCGCCCCTGGTCGATGGCCGAGGTCTTTGCCATCGGCTGTGCGGTCAGCCTGGTGAAGATCGCGGATCTGGCGCGGGTCTCGCTGGGCCCGGCCTTCTGGATGTTTGCGGCTCTCGTGGTGATGACGGTGGCCCAGGATCGTCTGGTCTGCCGGTGGTCGGTATGGCGCTCGATCGAGACGGCAGCCTGACCCGGCTCGAGGCGCTCACCGCGCGCGAGGCCGGCCTTGTGGCCTGCCGGCGCTGCCTGTGCGTCTGGCCGCTGGGGACGGAGCGCTGCGGTCGCTGCGGCGCGCGCCTTGTCTCGCGCGATCCGCGGGCGCTGTCGCGGGTCTGGGCGTGGTGGGTGGCAGGGGTCATGGCCTATGTCCCCGCCAACACCTATCCGATGCTGCGCATGCGGACGCTTCTGCATTCCGAGGAGCAGACCATCATCGGCGGCGCCATCGAGCTGTTCCGTCTTGGCAGCCCCGGCATTGCCCTCATCATCCTGCTGGCCAGCGTCGGCATCCCGCTGGCCAAGTTCCTGTGCATCGCCTTCCTGGCGCTGTCGGTGCGGCATGGGTCGCGCATCCGGGCCCGGACGCGGATGCGCATGTACGAGATCGTGGACTATATCGGCCGCTGGTCCATGATCGATGTGTTCGTGGTTGCGATCCTCGCCAGTCTCGTGCAACTCGGCATGGTGGCGACCATCAATCCCGGCCCTGCCGCTCTTGCCTTTGCCCTTTCGGTGATCTTCACGATGCTGTCCGCCCAAGCCTTCGACCCGCGCCTGATCTGGGACGGGATCGAAACCGCCGTCGTCCGCGAAGCAGCAGAGGCCGAACGCGCATGACGGATTCCGTTCCGCCCGTCCCGGTGCAGCCCGGCCGCCGCAGCCTGTGGCAGAGGGCGTCCGTCGTCTGGCTGGTGCCGCTGGCGGCGCTGGTCATTGCGCTGGGCGTGGCCTGGAACAGCTATGCCAGCCGCGGCCCCCTCATCCGCATCGTCTTTGACGAGGCCGCGGGCGTCATCCCGCGCGAGACGGAACTGCGCTATCGCGACGTGACGGTGGGTCTTGTGGAACGGGTCCAGTTCACCCCCGATCTCGACCGCGTCATCGTCTCGGTTCGCATCGATCCGGAGATTGCCCCCTTCGTGGACGAGGATGCCGCCTTTTGGGTCGTCAGGCCGGTCATCAGCACCCAGGGCATCTCCGGCCTCGAAACGGTTCTGTCCGGCGTGTTCATCGAAGGCGTCTGGGACGACAGGCCGGGCGAGATGCTCGATCTCTATCAGGGCCGCGCCTCCGAACCCCTGCTGCGTGCGGGCCAGCAGGGGCTGGTCTTCACCCTGCGGGCCTCGGACGGGCTTCTCACCTCCTCGGTGGCCCTGCTCTACAAGGGGGTGGAGGTCGGCCGCGTGGGCGAACCCCGCGTCTCCGAGGACGGCCTGACGGTCGAGGCCGAAGCCGTCGTCTATGCCCCCTACGAAAACCTGGTGCGCAGCAACACGCGCTTCTGGGATGCCTCGGGCTTCAGCGTCCGCCTGGGGACGGCCGGGGCGCAGGTGGACTTCGCCTCGCTCGCCTCGCTCATCATCGGCGGCATCGCCTTCGATACCTTCGGCGCCGGGGGCGAGCCCGCCCAGCCCGGTTCCGTCTTCACCGTCTATTACGACGAATCTGCCGCCCGCGATTCGCTGCTGGCAGAACCCGATGGCCTCGTGGTGACGCTCCAGGCCGTGTTCGAGGGGAATGCCAGCGGCCTGTCCGTCGGCTCTCCCGTGGAAATCGACGGCCTGCGCATCGGCGAGGTGACGGCGCTTTCGGGCATGGTGGACGAGGCGCGCTTTGGCGATCCGAACCTGCGGCACCAGGTCGTCCTGTCCCTGCGGCCGTCGCGTCTCGGCCTCCATGGGAACGAGAGGGAGGCGCTGGACTGGCTCGCCGGCCGTGTCGCCGAAGGCCTGCGGGCCCGTCTGGCCACCGGCAATCTCCTGACGGGAAGCCTGAAGGTCCAGCTGGTGACCGTGGCCGATGCCACGCCGGCCATGCTTGACCTTCAGGCCCGTCCCTATCCCCTGATCCCGGCGACGGACAGCGCCATCGCCGATGTGGCCACGACCGCGCAGGACACGCTCGCCCGGATCGATGCCCTTCCCATCGAGCAGCTGATGACCAGCGCCATTGGCTTTCTCGACAATGCCTCCATGCTGGTCGGCTCGGCCGAGACGCAGGCCATTCCCGGCGATCTGCGGGCGATCCTGGCGGATATCCGCGGCCTGACGGCTTCGCCGCAGATGCAGGCCCTGCCGCAGGACATCGCCGCTGCCCTCGACGATCTGGGGGCGGCCGCCCGGCAGGCCCGTGCCGTTCTGGCCCAGCTCGACGAGGCCGGCACCGCCCGACAGCTCACCGATACGCTGGCTGCCGCACAGGAGGCGACCGATGCGCTGGCCGCTGCCGCAGAGGGCGTGCCCCCCCTGATCGAGCGCCTGACCGCCCTCGCCGAACGGATCGAGGCTCTCGATGTCGAAACGCTGCTGACCGAGACGACGGGGCTGGCGGGCGATGCGCGCAGGCTTCTCGCCGATCCGGCGCTGCAGGGCCTGCCAGGCCGGCTCGACGGTCTGGGGGCCGAGGCCCAGGCGACCCTGGCCGAGGCACGCGCGGCGATCGGGGATCTGCGCGCCGCGCTGGACAGTCTGGATGCCGAGGCCCTCGCGGCCCGGCTCGATGCGACGCTGGCCTCCGCCCAGACGGCGGCCGCCTCGGTCGAACAGGCGACACAGGGCCTTCCCGCGATCGCCGAACGGCTCGATTCGCTGGCGGCGCGGGCGGATGCCCTGCCGCTCGAAGCCATGGTGGAAGAGATCCGCGCGCTGGCCGCCTCGGCCGATGCACTGCTCTCCGCACCCCAGACGCAGGCCCTGCCGGGCGACATCTCTGCCGCGCTGGCCGAGGCGGAGGCCCTGCTGCGCGAGGCGCGCGAAGGCGGCGTGATCGCCAATGCCAATGCCGCGCTTCTGTCCCTGCGGACAGCGGCCGACCGGCTTCCCGGCCTTGTGGACCGGGCCGGTCTGTTCATCGACCAGGCCGGGGTGGCTGTCGGCGGTCTTTCGGAGACCTCCGTCCTCGTGCGCGAGGCGCAGACCGCCATCCGCGAGGTGTCCGCTGCGGCCGAAGCCGTGGCCCGCCTTGCCCGCACCATCGAACGCAACCCGAACGCTCTCATCTTCGGACGGTGACGACCATGACGCTCCGCCTGCTCTGCCTTGCCGCGCTGGTTCTGCCCGTCGCCTGCGCACCCGCGCCGCTGCGCGTTGCCGTCCCGCCGGTGACCGTGGCCGAACGCATTCCCTCTGCCTTTGCCACCGTGGAGCTGCTCGATGTCTCGCTGCCGGCCTATGCCGAGACGGACGACATCTTCGTCCAGGACGAGGGCGGCGCCCTCCGGCGGCTCGGGCGGACGCGCTGGGCCGACGAACCGGCCCGCGCCTTCACGCTTGATCTGGCGCAGGCTCTGGCCGATCTGACCGGCGCCCGCGTCGCGCCCGAGCCGTGGCCCTTCGAGGACCGGGCGGCTGCCCGTGTGGATGTGCGCCTGTCCGAGGCGGTGGCCGATCGCGCCCGCGGGGAATATGTGCTGCGCGGGCAGATCTTCGTCGCCGCGCAGGATGGCACGGGCCGTGACCGCGCAGGCGCCTTCCGCATCGCCGTGCCGCTGCCGCCCGATCCCGGCCCCGCCGCCATTGCCGCCGCCAGGGCCGGGGCGACCCTGATGCTGGCACAGGAGATTGCCGCCAAAGGTCTGCGCTAGCCGGGGGTCGAGCGGATCCGGTGCCCCGGCGCGTGGCTGAGGCGCAGCAGCGTCACGCCGCGACCCTCCTGCCGTGTGATGCGTTCGACGACCAGGATCGCCTCTCCGTCCTCGCACTCCAGCATGGCGGCCACGCGCCCTGTTGCCCTCTCGGCCGAGACTGACACCTCGACCGAGGAACAGGGGACATGGGTGACAAGCCATTCATTCGCGCTCTGTGCGGCGAAGTCGGCCTCGAAGACACCGGGGGCGGTCTCGGGGCTGATCCAGCGCTCCTCATGCGCCCAGGGGCGGCCGTCGGCCAGATGCAGCGCCTCGAGCCGGAGCACCCGCGGAACCCCCCGCATGCCAAGCTGCAGCGCCAGCAGGCCCGGCGTCGCCGTCACTTCGCGGTCGAGCAGGCGATAGCCATAGCGGTGCCCGGCGGCCTCCACCTCGTCGCGCATCAGGGGGATGGCCAGGGTCGCGCGATGGACAGGCCGTTCGGCCACCCGCGTGCCGGCCTTGCGCCGGCGGTCCAGCCAGCCTTCCTCGGCCAGGGCGCGCAGGGCGCGGTTGACGGTGGAGCGGGAGACGCCGAATTCCCGCGCCAGCTCGGCCTCCGGGGGGATGATCGCACCGGGGGGCCAGATCCGGGCTGCCAGCCGGGCGCGGGCCAGCGCCGCCACATCCTGCCAGCCGAGGGCGCCTGTCGCATCCGCCGCCATCACAGTGCCTCCCGCAGCCCGCGCACCGCCTTGCGCCAGGCGGCCACGATCCGGTTTCGCGCGACATGCCGGCCTTCGCGGACCACGGGCCGCCCGGCCGACCAGACAGCCTGCACCATCCCCGAGTCGCCGGCAAAGGCGAAGGCATCCAGCACGGTGTCTCCGGTCAACCCCTCGAGATCGGGATGCCCCCCGTCAAGGGCCACGAGATCCGCCCACAGATCCGGCGCGATGGCTCCGGCCGGCCGTCCCGCCGCCTGGGCGCCGCCGCGGCAGGCAGCCTCCCACAGCCGCCGTCCGGTGGACAGGGCAGGGGTGGCCAGCGCCGCCCGGCTGTGGTCGCGCAGCCGCTGCGAGGTCTCGAGCTGGCGCATCTCCTCGGCCAGGCTGATGCGGATGCAGGAATCGGAGCCCAGCCCCGCCCGTCCCCCGGCACCGAACCAGCGCACCCCGTCGAAGATCCCGTCGCCCAGGCTGGCCTCGGTCAGGGGGCACAGGCCGGCGACCGCCCCTGTCGCCGCCAGGCGCAGCGTCTCGTCGGGTTTCATCTGGGTGCAGTGGATCAGGCACCATCCTTCGTCCACGGCGAAGCGATCGAGCAGCCACTCCACGGGCCGTGCCCCCGTCGCCGCGCATATCGCCTCCACTTCGGCGACCGTCTCGGCCAGATGCATGTGGACCGGCCCCGTCTCTCCGGCCAGAATCGTCCGCAACCCCTCTTCCGAGACGGCGCGCAGCGAATGGGGGGCCGTTCCCAGCACCGCATCGGGCAGGTCGTGCAACGGCGCGGCACTGTCGCCGCGAAGGCGCAGGAAGGCGTCCGGGTCGGTCCCGAAGCGCCGCTGACCGCCCTCCAGCGGGCGACGGTCCGGGCCGCCATGCTGGTAATGCACCGGCAGAAGCGTGAGCCCGATTCCGGCCGTTCCGGCGGCGGCGGCGATCCGCCGGGCCATCTCGGCCGGGCTGTCATAGGGTCGGCCATCGGGCTGATGATGCAGGTAGTGGAACTCGCAGACTGCAGCCCAGCCCGCTTCCAGCATCTCCATGTAGGCCAGGGCGGCGATCGCCTCGAGCTGGTCGGGCGTCAGCCGCTCCAGGAAGCGGAACATCAGCCGCCGCCATGTCCAGAAACTGTCGGCCCCGTCCGGGCCGCGGCGCTCGGTCAGGCCGGCCATGGCGCGCTGGAAGGCATGACAGTGCAGGTTCACGGGCGCCGGAAGCAGCACATCCACCCGCTCTCCCGTCGGGGGCCGCGTCGGGGGTGACGGCGGCGATGCGCCCGTCCTCGATGCTCACCCGCACCGCGCGCGCCCAGCCCGAAGGCAGAAGCGCCTGCTCCGCATGGATGATCGCCGCCATCGGCTTCTCCCTTGACGCGATAATATGTCTAGACATAATGACGGCATCGCTCCGGCTGAGCAAGGGTCCGGTCAGGGCAGGAGAGAGGAAGACTGCGGTGATCCTTCAGGACCTTGCCCTTGCTGCCATGGATCCGGCGATGCCTGCGCTGCTCGGGCCCGAGGCGGGTTGGGTCATCGGTATCCGCGGCGATCGCATCGCCTATGTCGGGCCGCAGCGCGATGCCCCGGCCGAGCTCTACGACGAACCGCCCGTCTCGCTGGAGGGGCGGCTGGTGACACCCGCCCTGATCGACTGCCATACCCATCTGGTCCATGGCGGGCACCGTGCGGGCGAATGGGAATCGCGCCTCGCCGGCGCCAGCTACGAGGAGGTGGCCAGGGCAGGGGGCGGCATCCTCTCCAGTGTCCGCGCCACCCGGGCCGCCAGCGCAGAGGGGCTGTTCGACGCCGCTCTGCCGCGGCTCGATGCGCTGCTGGCCGATGGCACGGGAACGGTGGAGATCAAGTCCGGCTACGGTCTCGACCGTGAGACCGAGCTGGCCATGCTCCGCGCCGCCCGCCGCCTCGGGCAGGAGAGGGAGGCCACCATCGTCACGACCTTCCTGGGGGCCCATGCCGTGCCGCCGCCCTATCGGGGGATGTCGGGCGGCGCCCGCCGCTATCTGGAGGAGGTGGCCATCCCTGCGCTGCGCGCCGCCCATGCCGAAGGGCTGGTCGATGCCGTGGATGCCTTCTGCGAAGGCATCGCCTTCACTCCTGACGAGGTTGCCCTGCTCTTCGACGAGGCCGCGCGCCTGAAGCTCCCTGTCAGGCTCCATGCCGAGCAGCTCTCGCATTCGGGCGGGGCCCGTCTGGCAGCCGCGCGGGGGGGCTCTCTCGGCCGACCATCTCGAATACGCGACCGAGGAGGACGCCCGCGCGATGGCCCGCGCCGGGACCGTGGCCGTCCTGTTGCCCGGCGCCTTCTATGCCCTGAGGGAGACGAGGATGCCCCCCCGTCCAGGCCTTCCGCGAGGCGGGTCTGCGCATGGCCGTGGCGACCGATGCCAATCCCGGCAGCTCGCCGCTGCTGTCGCTCCGGCTGGCGATGAACATGGCCTGCACCCTGTTCGGTCTGACGGTGCGCGAGGCCTGGATCGGCGCGACCGTCCATGCCGCCGCCGCCCTCGGCCTTGCCGACCGGGGGCGGGTGGCGCAGGGCCTGCGCGCCGATCTCGCGCTGTGGAATGCCGAGACGCCGGCGCAGGTGATCCAGTGGATGGGACGCGGCCCCCTCTGGCGCCGCATGATCGGAGGCCGATGGTGCTGACCCTGACTCCCGGCGCAACGCCGCTTGCCGATCTCGAACGCCTCTGGCGCAAGGACATGCCCGCGCGACTTCACGACGGGGCCCGCAGCGCCGTCGCGGCTTCGGCGGCGCGGGTCGAACAGGCGGCGCAGGGCAGGGCGGCGATCTATGGCGTCAATACCGGCTTCGGCAAGCTCGCCTCGGTTCGCATCGCGCCGGGGGATACGGCGACGCTCCAGCGCAACCTGATCCTGTCGCATTGCGCGGGGGTCGGGGCCCCGCTCGATGCCGCCACCACGCGGCTGATGATGGCGCTGAAGCTGCTCTCGCTCGGTCGCGGTGCCTCGGGCGTGCGGCCCGAAACGGTCGCCCTGCTCGAGGCGATGCTGGCCCGGGGCGTCGTGCCGCGCATTCCCCTCCAGGGTTCGGTGGGGGCATCCGGCGATCTCGCACCCCTGGCCCATATGACTGCCGTCATGATCGGCGAGGGTGAGACGCTCGACGGCACGCCGGGGGCCGAGGCGCTGGCCCGCGCCGGGCTGCAACCGCTCGTGCTCGGGCCCAAGGAGGGCCTCGCGCTGATCAACGGCACCCAGTTCTCGACCGCCTGCGCGCTGGCGGGACTGTGGCGGGCGGAACGGCTGCTGATGGGTTCGGTCGTCACCTCCTGCCTGTCGACGGATGCGATCATGGGGTCCGATTCGCCGCTCGATCCCGCGATCCATGCGCTGCGCGGCCATCCCGGCCAGATCCGCGTGGCCGCCCTGATGCGCGAACTGATGACCGGATCGGAGATCCGCGAAAGCCACCGCGAAGGCGACCGCCGCGTGCAGGATCCCTACTGCATCCGCTGTCAGCCGCAGGTGACGGGCGCCTGCCTCGACCTGCTCGCCTTTGCGGCCCGCACGCTCGAGACCGAGGCCAACGCCGTCACCGACAATCCCCTCGTTCTGGAGGGCGCCATCGTCTCGGGCGGCAACTTCCATGCCGAGCCGGTGGCCTTTGCCGCCGATCAGATCGCGCTGGCCATGGCCGAGATCGGCGCCATCGCCCAGCGCCGGGTGGCCCTGATGGTGGATCCCACCCTCAGCTTCGACCTGCCGCCCTTCCTGACGCCCGATCCCGGCCTGAACAGCGGCTTCATGATCGCCGAGGTCACGACCGCCGCCCTGATGAGCGAGAACAAGCATCTCGCCCATCCCTGCAGCATCGATTCCACCCCCACTTCCGCCAATCAGGAGGATCACGTGTCGATGGCGGCCCATGGGGCGGTGCGCCTCGGGCGGATGGCGGACAACCTTGCCGTGATCCTCGGGGTCGAGGCGCTCTGCGCCGCCCAGGGGATCGGGTTCCGCGCACCCCTGCGCACCTCTCCCCGCCTTGCCCGCGTGGTCGAGGCGATCCGCGCTGCCGTCCCCCCACTCGGCGCGGACCGCCCGATGGCCCCCGACATGGAAGCCGCCGCCGCGCTTGTCGCCTCGGGCGCGCTGGCCCGCGCCGCCGGCCTCTGACCGAAGGAGCCCCCGATGTTCGACCGCACCAATGCCCGCCGCGTCATCCCCCCCACCGGACCGGAGCGGAGCTGCAAGAGCTGGGCCGCCGAGGCCGCGATGCGGATGCTGATGAACAATCTCCATCCCGATGTGGCCGAGAACCCGGAAGAGCTGGTCGTCTATGGCGGCATCGGCCGGGCGGCCCGCTCATGGCAGGATTTCGACCGCATCGTCGGCGCGCTGCGCGATCTCGAACCGGACGAGACGCTGCTCATCCAGTCGGGCAAGCCCGTGGGCGTGTTCCGCACCCATGCCGATGCGCCGCGGGTGCTGATCGCCAACTCCAATCTGGTGCCCCGCTGGGCGACATGGGAACACTTTGCCGAACTCGACCGCAAGGGCCTGATGATGTATGGCCAGATGACCGCGGGAAGCTGGATCTACATCGGCACCCAGGGCATCGTTCAGGGCACCTACGAGACCTTTGCCGAACTCGGACGGCAGCATTACGGCGGCGATCTGAGCGGGCGCTGGATCCTGACCGGGGGTCTGGGCGGCATGGGCGGGGCCCAGCCGCTCGCCGCCGTGATGGCCGGGGCCTGCTGCCTTGCCGTGGAGGTGGACGAATCGCGCATCGACTCCCGCCTGCGCACCCGCTACCTCGATGCCAAGGCCCGCACGCTCGATGAGGCCCTGGCCCTGATCCGGGACTGGACCGCCCGGGGCGAGGCCCGCTCCGTCGGCCTTCTGGGCAATGCGGCCGAGGTGTTCCCCGAGCTGCTGCGCCGCGGCATCCGCCCCGATATCGTGACGGATCAGACCTCGGCCCATGATCCGGTGCATGGCTACTGCCCTGCCGGCTGGAGCCCGGCCGAATGGCATGCCCGTCAGGAGACGGACCCCGATTCCGTCGCCCGTGCCGCCCGCGCCTCCATGCGCCGGCAGGTCGAGGCGATGGTCGCCTTCCACGATGCCGGCGTGCCGGTGGTGGATTACGGCAACAACATCCGCCAGATGGCCCAGGACGAAGGCTTCGGCCGGGCTTTCGCCTTTCCTGGCTTCGTGCCCGCCTGCATCCGTCCGCTGTTCTGCCGCGGCATCGGGCCCTTCCGCTGGGCGGCCCTCTCGGGCGACCCGGCGGATATCCACGCCACCGATGCCGCGATGAAGCGGCTCTTCCCCGACAACCGCCATCTCCATCGCTGGCTCGACATGGCGGGCGAACGCATCGCCTTCCAGGGCCTGCCCGCGCGCATCTGCTGGATCGGCCTCGGCGAACGGCACCGTGCCGGCCTCATGTTCAACGAGATGGTAGCCCGCGGCGAACTCAAGGCCCCCATCGTCATCGGCCGCGATCATCTCGATTCCGGCTCGGTCGCCAGCCCCAACCGCGAGACCGAGGCCATGGCCGACGGTTCGGATGCGGTGTCGGACTGGCCGCTGCTGAACGCGCTCCTCAACACGGCCTCCGGCGCCAGCTGGGTCTCGATCCATCACGGCGGCGGCGTCGGCATGGGCTATTCCCAGCATGCCGGCATGGTGATCGTCGCCGACGGCACGTCCGAGGCGGCGCGCCGGCTCGAACGGGTCCTCTGGAACGATCCGGCCACCGGTGTCATGCGCCATGCCGATGCCGGCTACGAGATGGCACGCGACTGCGCGAGGCGGATGGGGCTGAAGCTGCCGGGGATCCTCGGCTGAGACACGCGGGGGGGGCGCGCGCCCCGGGATCCCGCGGGGGATTTGCGCCGCAAAGAAGGCGCTTGCGCCCATCCTCGCACGGGGCAGGCTGGTGCCATGATTCCCCTCTTCTCCCCCCGCCCCGAGCCCCTCATCCCCATCCATGGCCGCGACGAGGGCTTCCCCGTCGCCCGTGTTTTCTGCGTCGGCCGCAACTACGCCGCCCATGCGGCCGAGATGGGCAGCAGCGTGGACCGCGACGCGCCCGTCTGGTTCACCAAGACTCCCGCCCATCTGCTGCCTCCCGGCGCTCCCCTGCCTTACCCGCCCGGCACGGCCGATCTCCACCACGAGGTGGAGCTGGTCCTGGCCCTCGGGCCGGGCGGGCGGCTCTGGGGATTTGCCGTCGGCCTCGACATGACGCGCCGCGATCTCCAGACCGCCGCCAAGGCCGAAGGCAAGCCCTGGGACAGCGCCAAGGACTGGGAGGGCGCGGCGATCGTCGGCCCCCTGGCCGCGGGGCGCCCCGCGCCCGATGCCATCCTCTCGCTCGCCGTCAATGGCAAGAGGCGCCAGCGCGCCCCGCTGGCGGAGATGGTCCACGGCATCGATGATCTCCTGCGCCATCTTGCGGCTCTCTGGACGCCCATGCGGGGGAGTCTGATCTTCACCGGCACACCGGCGGGTGTCGGCCCTGTCCGCCCGGGAGACCGTCTCGAGGCGCATCTCGACGGCGCCCCGCCCCTCGCCGTCACGGTGGCCGATCCGTCAGGATAAGGCCGGATCGGGGGTGTTGCGCGAAGGGCCCCCAGAGCGCGCGATGCCGCAGGATCCTGTTAACCTTTCCGCGGCAACCTGCCGGCATGAGACCGAATCGCGCCCAAGTTCCTGCAATCTGCCAGCCCCTTTGGGGGAGGGCACCCCGTACCCCGCCCGCGCCCTGTGGCTCAGCGGAAGCGGGCGGGGCTCAGCGCGGCCGCGATCCCGGCCTCAAGGCCCGCACCCTCGCCGCCCGCCGTCTCGGCCAGAAGGCGGCTTGCCGCGCAGGCGGTCTGGAAGCCGTAGCCCCCCTGACCGGCACACCACAGGAAGGCCGGCTCCAGAGGATCGGGCCCGATCACCAGCCGCCTGTCGGGGGCAAAGCTCCGCAGCCCCGCCCAGGAGGCCAGAAGCCGCGTGACTTCCATCGCGGCATGGGCCTCGAAGCGGGCCAGGCCCTCGGCCAGCACCATGTCGTCCGCCCAGGCGTCGTGCGGCTCCATGGGGTCCTCGTCGCAGGGCGACACGATCAGGGCGCCGGCATCGGGCTTCATGTACCAGCTTTCGCCCGCGCCCTCGACCATGGGCCAGGCCGAAGGGTCCATGGGGGCAGGGATGCGCGCCATGCTGCGGCGCAGGGGGCGCAGGCCGATCGGGGGCAGCCCGGCCATCGCGGCCACCCGGTCGGCCCAGGCGCCTGCCGCATTCACGAGGCGCCCGCCAGAGAAGGCGCCCTTCGGCGTTTCGACGCGCCAGCCTTCGCCTGTCCGCCGGATTGCCGTCACGGGGGCTCCGGTGACGATCTCCGCTCCGGCGGCGCGGGCCTCGCGCAGGAATCCCTGAAGCAGCCTGTCGGTATCGAGATCGAGCGTCTCGTCCGAGAAGGCTGCCCGCACCACCCCGTCCCCGAGGATCGGCCACAGCGCCCGTGCCCGCTCGAGCGGGATTTCCTCGAGGCCAAGCTGATCGCGCTCGGCCTCGAAGGCGGCCTGTTCCGGCTCTGCGGTCACCAGCAGCAGCCCGCGCGGCGACAGCACGTTCCGGGCTTCCAGCTCGGGGCCGCGAGGCGCGGTTGAGGGCCACGGTCTCGGCCTCTCCGTAACCCTGAAGGAAGACGGCTGCCGAACGGGCCGAGGCATGATGCCCCAGGATGGCTTCGGCCTCGAGAAGGAGCACCCTGCCCAGCGTTGCCAGCCTTGCGGCAGCCGAGATGCCGGCGATGCCGCCGCCTGTCACGATGAAATCGGCCATGCGCATTCCTCAACGAAACGGGCGGGCTCTGGGCCCGCCCGGATGCGGGACCGCCGGGGCGGCCCCAGGGTCCGGTCTTCAGGAGGGGATCTGGCCCTGCATGCCCTCGACGTAGAAGTTCATCGAGACCAGTTCCTCGTCGGTGGCCACCTGCCCTTCGGCCAGCCAGGGCGTGCCGTCCTGCTTGTTCAGGGGGCCGGTGAAGGGGTGGTATTCCCCGGCGGCGATGGCATCGCGCAGGGCTTCGGCCTCGGCCCGGACTTCGTCGGGAACGGCTTCCGTGATCTCGCCGATGACCACCTCGCCATCGCCGATTCCGCCCCAGGTATGGGTCGAGGTCCAGGTGCCGTCCAGCACCGCCTGAACCCGCTTGATGTAGTAGGGGGCCCAGTTGTCGATGATCGAGGCGATGCGCGGGACGGGCTTGAACTCGGCCATGTCCGAGGCCTGCCCGAAGGTGAAGACATTGCCGGCGGCCTGTGCCGCGGCCTGCGGGGCGGTGGAGTCGGTGTGTTGCATGATGACGTCCACGCCCTGTTCGATCATGGCCTGTGCGGCATCGGCCTCCTTGGCCGGGTCGAACCAGGTGTAGGCCCAGATGACGACCATCTCGACATCCGGGTTCACCTTGCGGGCATGGATGAAGGCGCTGTTGATGCCCTGGATGACTTCCGGGATCGGGTAGGAGGCGATGTAGCCGATCTTGTTGGTCTTCGTCATGCGCCCGGCAATGGTGCCGATCACGGCGCGCCCCTCGTAGAAGCGGGCATCGTAGGTGGCCAGGTTGTCGAGCCGCTTGTAGCCCGTCGCATGTTCGAACTTCACGTCGGGGAACTTCTCGGCGACGGCCACGGTGGCATCCATGAAGCCGAAGGAGGTGGTGAAGATCAGCTTGCAACCTGCCAGCACCATCTGCGTGATGGCCCGTTCGGCATCGGCACCCTCGGGGACGCTTTCCTGATAGAGCGTCTCGACGCGGTCGCCGAACTCGGCCTCGACGGCGAGCCGTCCCTGGTCGTGCTGGTAGGTCCAGCCGCCATCGCCGATCGGTCCGACATAGATGAAGCCGACCTTGAGCGGCTCTTCCTGGGCGCGCAGCGGCAGGCCCAGCGTGGCCAGCGTCGCGCCGGCGGCTCCGGTGGTCATCAGGTTGCGTCTGGTGATCATGGTCGTCCCCCTGTTGGTGATGGGTGGCATGTCGGCCCCGCGGGGTTACCGCGCGGCATGGAAGGGTTGGCCGAGCGAACCCGGCGCGGCCAGAGCCGCCCGGCCCCGGCCCGAGGAGATGAGCACGAGCACGAGGATCGTCACGACATAGGGCGCCATGGAGAGCACCTCGACCGGGATCGGCACGCGCGCTGCCTGAAGATTGAGCTGCAGGACGGAGATGCCGCCGAACAGCCAGGCACCCAGCAGCAGCCGCCATGGCCGCCAGGAGGCGAAGACCACGATCGCCAGTGCGATCCAGCCGGCGCCGGCGGTCACGCCCTGGGTCCATTGCGGCACCCGCACGAGCGAGAGATAGGCCCCGCCCAGGCCCGCCAGGGCGCCGCCGAACAGCACCGCGCCCAGCCGGATGAGCTGCACCTTGTAGCCCAGGGCATGGGCGGCGTCGTGATTCTCGCCCACGGCACGCAGGCGCAGACCGGCGCGGGTGCGATGGAGGAACCACCACACCCCGGCGACAAGCCCGAGGCCCAGATAGACCACGGCGTCATGGCGGAACAGGATGGGTCCGAGGATGGGCAGATCGCCCAGCACCGGCAGGTCGAGCCGGGCGAAGACGGGCGCGCGCACGCCGACATAGGCCTGTCCCACCAGCGCCGCGAGGCCGATCCCGAACAGCGTCAGGGCAAGGCCCGTCGCCACCTGATTGGAGCGCAGCCACAGCACGAGCACGGCAAAGAGCAGGGACAGCGCGGCCCCGCCTGCCGCCGCGCCGACAAAGCCGATCCAGGGACTGCCCGTCGCGACGGCCACGGCAAAGCCGGTGATGGCCCCCGTGATCATCATCCCTTCGACGCCCAGGTTGAGCACCCCGGATCGCTCGGCCACGAGCTCGCCCAGGGCGGCGAGGAGGATGGGGGTCGAGGCCACCATCAGCGAGGCCAGAAGCAGCACGGGCGAGATGCCGGACAGGTTCATTCAGCGGGCTCCCTCGGCGGCGGCGGAAGACGGCTCCGGGGCCGGGCGCCCTTTCAGACGCAGCCGGTAGGTGGTGAGCACATCCATCGCCAGCAGGAAGAACAGCAGCATCCCCTGGAAGAGCTGGATGGCTGCGGCCGGCAGGCCGAGCTGGAGCTGGGCCATCTCCCCGCCGATATAGGTCAGGGCCATCAGCAGCCCGGCAGCCAGGATGCCCAGGGGATGCAGGCGGCCAAGAAAGGCCACGATGATCGCCGTGAAGCCGTAGCCCACGGCAAAGTCGATGCTGATCTGCCCGGCCGGCCCTGTCACCTCGAACAATCCCGCCATTCCGGCAAGGGCACCGGACAGGCCCATGCAGCCGATCACGAGATGCGAAGGCGAGATGCCGGCAAAGGCCGCGGCGCGCGGGCTCTGCCCGGCCAGTCGCACGGCAAAGCCGAAGACATGCCGCGCGAACAGCCCGTAGGCGGCGCAGACTGCCACAAGGGCGGCGACCGCGCCCCAGTGCAGCCCGGTGCCGGGGATCAGTTCGAGATTGGCCGAGGAAGCCCATTGCCGCAGGTTGCGCGAACCGGGAAAACCCAGCCCCTCGGGGTTCCGCAGCGGTCCCAGCGCCGCCCATGCGAGAAGATTGGAGGCGACATAGACCAGCATCAGCGAGACGAGGATCTCATTGGTGCCGAAGCGGACCCGCAGCAGGGCCGGGATCATCGCCCAGACCAGTCCGCCCAGCGCGCCGGCCAGCACCATCAGTGGAAAGATCAGGCGCGATTCGGCCGGGTAGAAGGCCAGTCCGACGGCGGCCCCCGTCAGGGCGCCGAGGATGTATTGCCCCTCGGCCCCGATGTTCCAGATGCCTGCCCGGAACCCGAAGGCCAGGCCGGTGGCGATCAGGATGAGCGGCGCCGCCTTGATCAGGAGCTGTGGCCGGGTGAACCCCGCAAAGGGGCCGAACAGGGGATCCCAGAAGATCGTCCGGATCGCCGTCAGGGGATCCTTGCCCAGTGCCGCGAACAGCAATCCCCCCGCGATCATGGTCATCAGCACCGCCAGCGGGGGCGTGGCCCAGGTCCAGAGGCGCGACGGGGCAGGGCGACGCTCAAGGATGATCATGGCCGGCCCCCCTGCCATGGCCGGCGGGGGCGCTCCGGCTGCAGGCGGGGGCGGGGCGGGGCGGGACGGTCAGACGGCATGGGCGGCCTCCATTCCGTGCGCTCCACCCAGCATCAGCCCGATCTCCTCCACGCTCAGCCCCGCCGCGGGGCGGACGGGGGACAGCCGCCCCTCGTTCAGGGCAGCGAAACGGTCGCTGATCTCCATCAGCTCGTCCAGATCCTGGCTGACGACGACGACGGCGGCCCCCTGTCCGGCCAGATCGAGCAGCGCCTGCCGGATCGCCGCCGCCGCAGCGGCATCCACCCCCCCAGGTCGGCTGGTTGACCACCAGCACCTCGGGACGCTGGAGGATCTCGCGTCCGATGACGAATTTCTGGAGATTGCCTCCCGAAAGCTGCCGTGCCGTCACCTCCGGTCCCGGGGTGCGGACATCGAAGGTCTCGATGATGCGCGTGGCAAAGGCGCGGGCCCCGCGCCAGTCCACGAAGCCGCCGCCACGGGTCAGCCCCTTGCGCATGCGGGCGGTCATGAAGGCGTTCTCGGTCAGGGTCATGTCGGCGGCCGCGGCATGGCCGTTGCGCTCTTCCGGGGCGCAGAGCAGCCCGCGCATGCGCCGCCCGGAGGGGGAGAGCGCGCCCACATCCTCGCCCTTGAGGCGCACCATCCCCGGCGCGACGCGCATCTCGCCCGACAGCGCCAGCAGGAGCTCGTCCTGCCCGTTTCCGGCGACTCCGCCGATGCCCAGCACCTCTCCCGCCCGCACGGCAAAGGAGACATCGCGCAGCGGCATCCCGTGCAGCCGGGGCGAGGGCGCCGACAGTCTTTCGACCGCCAGCACTACCTCGCCCACCGGGACTTCGGCCCGCGCCGGCGCCCGGAGCGCGCCGCCCACCATCATTTCCGCCATCTGCCGGGCCGATCGCTCGCGCGGGTCGCAGGTCGCCACGACCCGCCCCCCTCGCAGGATCGTCGCCTTTTCGCACAATGCACGGATCTCCTCGAGCTTGTGCGAGATGTAGAGGATCGCCGTTCCGCCCTCGCGCAGCTTGCGCAGGGTGGAGAACAGGATCGCCACCTCTTGCGGCGTCAGGACCGAGGTGGGCTCGTCCATGATGAGAAGACGGGGGTTCTGGAGCAGGCAGCGGACGATCTCCACCCGCTGCCGTTCGCCGGCCGACAGGTCGCCGACCGTCCGCCCCGGATCGAGCGGCAGCCCGTAATCCTGCGAAACCTCGCGGATGCGGGCAGAGAGGTCGCGCAGGGGGGGCGGGTTCTCCATGCCCAGCGCGATGTTCTCGGCCACCGACAGCGCATCGAAGAGCGAGAAGTGCTGGAATACCATCGCGACGCCGGCCTCGCGCGCCTCGCGGGGCGAGGCGGGGGCATGGGGCCGGCCGGCCAGGGTCATCGTTCCCGCATCGGGGCGCACCAGGCCGTAGATCGCCTTGACCAGGGTGGACTTGCCCGCGCCGTTCTCGCCCAGCAGGGCGTGGATGCTCGCGGGGCTGATGTCGAAGCTCACATCGCTGTTGGCCACAACGCCCGGATAGGCCTTGGTGATGCCCCGGACCGCGAGCAGAGCTTCGGTCATGCTGCCGCGTCCCCCTGTCCCTGGAGCGGTTTGTTCCCCGACCATGACCTGATTAGCCCGGCGCCGACGCTGATCGCAATGGCCTGCGGATGCTTGCCAAGGGATGGATCGCCGATCGGACAGGCGATCCGCCCGATGGCCTCGGGCGAGTGCCCGAGCGCCCCCAGCCGCGATCGGAACCGCGCCCATTTGGTTGCCGATCCGATCAGCCCAAGGCTGTCGAAGCCATGGCCGAGCAGGGCATGGCACAGCGCAAGATCGAGCGCATGGCTTCGCGTCAGCACGAGATGCGCTGCCTCCTTCGGCACAAAGGGCACGAGGGCGGGGGGGTCGGCCGCAGGCAGGACCGTGACGCCCTCCGGCACCGTCGGCGGAAAGCGCTCGGGGCCCAGATCCACCCAGGTGATGGCCACGCCCGGCCAGGGTGCCATCACCGCCACGATTGCCCGCCCGACATGCCCCGCCCCCCAGATCCACAGCGGCCGGCGGGGTGACGGGGCGGCCTCGATCAGCCAGCCGTCGCGCAGCAGCGGGGCTGCGCCGGCCGGCGGCGACAGAGGCGGACAGGGCAGGGAGCCCTCCAGACGGCGGGCAAAGGGCACGGCTCCGGGCAGTGTGGTGCGGTCGAACCGCTCCCAGACCAGGGTGACGGATCCGCCGCAGCACTGCCCGAGATCGGGGCCGAGCGGGATCCTCCGCCACAGCGGTCCGCCCCGCGGAGAGCAGGGCCCTCGCCTCCCCCACCGCGCGGTTCTCGAGCTCTCCCCCCCCGATCGTTCCGGCCTCTCCGCCGGCCCAGACGAGCATGGACGCTCCGGCCTCGCGCGGGACCGAACCGGCTGCCGCGGCGATCAGGATGCGCACCACGGCCCCGTGCCGCGCCACGGCCTCGCAGAGGGCCGGCAGGTCGAGGCTCATCCCTCTCCCCGCGCCCGTCTCACGGCGGCCAGGATGCGCTCCGGCGTCGCCGGCGCCTGCAGATCCGGCCAGTGGGGCCCGCAGGCGGCGCAGGCGTCGGACAGCGCGAGAAAGGCGGAAATTCCAAGCATCAGAGGGGGTTCTCCAACGGCCTTGGAGCGATGGATCGTCGCGGCCCGGTTCTCGCTGTTCCACAGGGCGATGTTGAACTGGGCCGGCCGGTCCGCAAAGGCGGGGATCTTGTAGGTCGAAGGGGCATGCGTGCGCAGTCTCCCCCGGTCGTCCCAGACCAGTTCCTCGGTCGTCAGCCAGCCGGCGCCCTGCACATAGCCGCCCTCGATCTGGCCGATGTCGAGCGCCGGGTTCAGCGACCGTCCGCAATCATGCAGGATATCCGCACGCAGGATGCGGTTTTCCCCCGTGAGCGTGTCGATGACGACCTCGGTCACGGCACAGCCATAGGCGAAATAGTAGAAGGGTCGGCCCTGCCCCCGGATACGATCCCATTCGAGATCGGGTGTGGCATAGAAACCGGTCGCCGACAGCGACACCCGGCCGAGATAGCAGGCCTCCACGGCCGCCTCCCAGGTGATCCGTTCGCGGCCCACCGTTACCATGCCGTCGGCGAATGTGACCTGCTCCGGTTCGGTCTGGTGCAGCGCGGCCAGGTGGCGGGCCATCCGCTCGCGCAGCGTGTCGCAGGCGGCCCCGACCGCCATACCGTTCAGATCCGCACCGGAGGACGCGGCCGTGGCGGATGTGTTGGGCACCTTGCCGGTGTCGGTTGCCGTGATCCGCACGCGGGACAGCGGCACGCCCAGACGGCTGGCGGCGACCTGCGTCACCTTGCGATGCAGGCCCTGACCCATCTCCGTCCCGCCATGGTTCAGGATGACCGAGCCATCGCGATAGACATGGACCAGGGCGCCCGCCTGATTGAGATGGGTCAGCGTGAAGGAGATCCCGAACTTGACCGGGCTGTAGGCGATGCCCCGCTTCAGCACCGGATGGCGGGCATTCCATTCCCGCACCGCCTCGCGCCGGCGGGCATGATCCGAAGAGGCCAGAAGCGCCTCGGTCATCTCATGCAGGATGAAGTCCGTGACCTCCATCCCGTAGGGCGTTGTCCGGTTCTCCTCCGGTCTCGACAGGGGCGGGGAATGCAGGCCGCCGAAGCGCGCGCCCGTCCCCGGTCCGGATCGGGCCGCCTCGCGCGGGGGGGCATAGAAGTTGCGTCGCCGCAACTCCACCGGATCCAGCCCCATCTGATGCGCCGCATGATCGAGCAGCCGCTCCATCCCCAGCATCCCCTGCGGGCCGCCGAATCCGCGGAACGCTGTGGCGGATTGCGTATTCGTTCTAAGACGATGCGAAACGATCCTCACATGCGGGATGAAGTAGGCATTGTCCGCATGCAGCATGGCCCGGTCGCAGACGGCCAGGCTCAGATCCGCCGACCAGCCGCAGCGCGCAGACTGCGTCACCACCATCGCGAGCAGCCGTCCCTCCTCATCGAACCCTGCGTCATAGTCGATGCGGAAATCGTGCCGCTTGCCGGTGAGCATCATGTCGTCGTCGCGGTCATAGCGCATCCGGCAGGGCCGCCCCGTCGCCTCGGCGGCAACCGCACAGGCGACGGCCAGGGCGTTCGCCTGACTTTCCTTGCCGCCGAAGCCGCCGCCCATGCGCCGGACCACCACGCGCACATCGCTCATCGCGAGGCCGAGAGCCTCGGCCACCTTGTGCTGGACCTCGGAGGGGTGCTGAGTGGAGGAATGGACCTCCATCTGGCCTTCGGAGGGAATGGCCAGCGCGGCCTGCCCCTCGAGGTAGAAATGCTCCTGCCCGCCGATCCTGATCTGTCCCCGGACGCGCCGGGGTGCGGCGGCCAGGGCGGCATCGGGATCCCCGCGGGTCCAGATCCGCGGGCCCTCTTCGAATCGCCATCCTTCGCGCAGCGCATCCTCGATGGTCAGGACGGGTGTCTCCTCCGCGATCTCGGCCCGGCCGAGCCGCGCCGCCCGGCGCGCCGCCCGATGGCTTTCGGCGATCACGAGGAAGAGCGGCTGGCCCAGGAACTGCACCCTGCCGTCGCAGAGCAGCGGTTCGTCATGGAGCGAGGGCGAGGTATCGGCCGGCCGGCGCAGATCGCTTGAGGCCAGCGCCGCCACGACGCCCGGTGCGGCACGCACCGCCGACAGGTCGAGCGAGAGCAGCCGTCCCCGCGCCACGCCGGCCATGCCGAAGGCCAGATGCAGGCAGCCGGGGGGCAGGGGATGTCGTCCACATAGCGCGCCGCGCCGGTGACATGGAGCAGGGCGGAGTCATGCGCCTCGGGCAGATGGACACTCATGGCGTCACCTCCCGCACGGACAGCGACAGGCCCTGCGATTCCAGCCAGTAACGCCTCAGCATCCCGCCTGCGGCCTGCATCCGGTAACCGGCCGAGGCGCGCATGTCGCTGATGGGCTGGAAATCCTCGGCAAGGGCGGCTTCGGCCGCGGCGATCGTGTCCTCCGCCCAGGGGCGTCCGATCAGCGCCGTCTCCACGCTCCGCGCCCGTTTGGGGATCCCCGCCATGCCGCCGAAGGCCACCCGGGCCGCCGTCACGGTGCCGCCCTCCACCCTCAGGTCGAAGGCGCCGCAGACGGCCGAGATGTCCTGATCGAACCGTTTCGAGAGCTTCCAGACCCGCAGCCCCGGCGCCTGAAGCGGCAGATCCACCCCCTCGACGAACTCGCCGGGCTGGCGGTCCTGTCGGCCGTAATCGAGGAAGAAGTCCTCGATCGGCATGCTGCGCCGGGTATTCCCCCGCCGCAGATGCAGCACCGCGCCCAGGGCGATCAGCACCGGCGGGTTGTCCCCGATGGGCGATCCGTTGGCGATATTTCCCCCGATCGTCGCCGCATTGCGCACCTGCATCGATCCATAGCGCCGGATCAGCCCTGCCCAGGAGGGAAAGCGTCCGCGCACGACCTCGAGCACCTCGGTCATCGTCGCGCCGGCCCCGATCCAGAGCCGCCCGTTCCGCTCCTCGATCCGGGCGAGATCGCGGGCGCGGTGCAGGAAGGCCAGCTTGGGCAGATCGCGGAGCCCCTTCGTGACCCAGAGGCCCACATCCGTCGCCCCGCCGATCAGGATGGCATCGGGGTTGGCATCATACCAGGCCGCCAGATCGTCCGCGCTTGCCGGCAGACAGACCGCGCCCCCGGCCGCCCCGGCGCCTGTCGGCACGTCGGCTTCTTCCGCACGGGGGGGTCTGTCCTGCATCCAGTCCGGCACCGGCTCTGCCGCGGCGGCCTCGGCTGCGCGCAGGATCGGGGCATAGCCGGTGCAGCGGCAAAGGTTTCCGGCCAGCGCGCTGTCCCAGTCGCGCTCTCCGTTCAGATGCGCAACCGCCATGGAGACGACAAAACCGGGCGTGCAGAAACCGCACTGGCTGCCGTGATGCCGGATCATGGCCTGCTGGACGGGGTGCAGTGTTCCGTCCGGTCCGGCGATCCCTTCGATGGTGCGCACGGCCTTGCCCTGAAGCTGGGGCAGGAACAGGATGCAGGCATTGAGCGCCCGCGCTCCGCGTTCGTCCGTCACCATGACGGTGCAGGCGCCGCAATCGCCCTCGTTGCAGCCTTCCTTGGTGCCTGTCAGGCGCCGCTCCTCGCGCAGCCATTCCAGAAGGGTGCGCGTCGGCGGCGCTTCGGCCGTCACCCTCTCTCCGTTGAGGGAAAACGCGATTTTCATCCGGGTCGTCCGCCGCCTTACCCAGTCCGTCCTCCTGCCCCGGCGGTCGATGCGGCGTAGAGCGCACGGGGCCCTGTCGATGAAAGCCCAGGCCGGTCCACCTGTCCAGCCCCGTTGCACGGCGGGGCCGGGGCCACGCTGTCCGGGCGGGGGCATGATCGCGGCTTCCGACTCGCCCCGCTCCGGCCTAGCTTGCGCACATGGCCGATCCCCGCTTCATCCATCTGCGCGTCCATTCCGAACATTCCCTGCTCGAGGGGGCGATCCCCGTGAAGCAGATCCCCCGCCTTGCGGCGGAGGCGGGAATGCCGGCGGTCGCCCTTACCGACACCAATGCCTGCTTCGCGGCGCTGGAATTTTCGGAACATGCGGTCAAAGCCGGGATCCAGCCCATCATCGGCTGCCAGCTCGACCTGGCCTATCAGGAGCCAGAGCCGGGCCGCCCCCCCACCGCCCCGCGCCGGTGGTCCTGCTCTGCCAGTCCGAGGCGGGCTGGATGAACCTGATGAAGCTGTCCTCCTGCGCCTATCTGGGCAACAGCAATGGCATCGTGCAGGTTTCGCTTGCGGATCTGGAGCGGCATGCCGCCGGGCTGATCTGCCTGACCGGGGGGGCGGATGGCCCGCTCGGGCGCCTGATCCGGGCCGGCCAGGCCGCCAGGGCCGAATCCCTGCTGCGCCGCCTGGCCGCGGCCTTTCCGTCGCGCCTCTATGTGGAGCTTCAGCGTCATCCCGTCGATGGCGGCCTGCCGGAGGCCGAGCGTCTGACCGAAGGCCCCCTGATCGACCTCGCCTATGCGCTCGATCTGCCCCTTGTGGCGACCAATGATGCGCATTTCCCGGATGCCGCGATGCATGAGGCGCATGATGCGTTGCTCTGCATCGCCGACGGGACCTATCTCGACCAGGCCGAACCGCGCCGCCGCCTGACGCCCGAACACTGGTTCAAGGGCCAGGCCGAGATGGCCGCCCTCTTCGCCGACCTGCCCGAGGCGCTGGAGAACACGGTGGAGATCGCCCGCCGCTGTGCCTTTCGGGTGCCCAGGCGCAAGCCGATCCTGCCCCGCTTCGCCGACAACGAGGTGGAGGAGCTGCGCCGCCAGGCGCGCGAGGGGCTGGCCGCCCGTCTGGCCGTGATCCCGCATGCCGCCCCGGTGGAGGAGTATGAACGGCGCCTCGCCTTCGAGCTCTCCATCATCGAGCAGATGGGTTTTCCGGGCTATTTCCTGATCGTGGCTGACTTCATCAAATGGGCCAAGGCGCACGGGATTCCCGTGGGGCCGGGGCGCGGTTCGGGGGCGGGCAGCCTTGTGGCCTATGCGCTGACCATCACCGATCTCGATCCGCTGCGCTACGGCCTTCTCTTCGAGCGCTTCCTGAATCCCGAACGGGTGTCGATGCCGGACTTCGACATCGACTTCTGCATGGACCGGCGCGAAGAGGTCATCGCCTATGTGCAAGAGAAATACGGCCGCGACCGCGTGGGGCAGATCATCACCTTCGGCGCGCTGCTCTCCAAGGCCGCGGTGCGCGATGTGGGCCGCGTGCTCCAGATGCCCTACGGGCAGGTGGACCGCCTGGCCAAGATGATCCCCATGGAGGGGGTCAAGCCCGTCTCCATCACCCGGGCGCTGGCCGAAGAGCCCCGCCTGCGCGAGGCCATGCGCGAGGAGGAGGTCGTCCGCCGCTGTCTCGAGATCGCCGAAAAGCTCGAGGGCCTTCTGCGCAACGCCTCGACCCATGCGGCGGGGGTCGTCATCGCCGACCGCCCGCTGGACGAGCTGGTGCCCGTCTTCCGTGCACCCGGCACGGACGACATGCCTGCCACCCAGTTCAACATGAAATGGGTGGAACAGGCGGGTCTGGTGAAGTTCGACTTCCTCGGCCTGAAGACCCTGACCCAGATCCGCAACGCGGTGAATCTCGTCACCGCCACGCGCCCGCTGCATGTCGCGGCCGACGGCACCCGTCTCTATGATCCCGCGCCCGGGACCGAAAACGACATCGGCGCCATTCCGCTGGACGATGCGCGCACCTTCGATCTCTATGCCCGGGCTCGCACCGTGGCGGTGTTCCAGGTCGAATCCGCCGGCATGATGGATGCGCTCAAGCGGATGCGCCCCACCTGCATCGAGGACATCGTGGCCCTCGTGGCGCTCTACCGTCCCGGCCCGATGGAGAACATCCCCATCTACTGCGAGGTGAAGAACGGCCTGCGCCCGCGTCAGTCGGTCCATCCCCTGATCGACCATATCCTGGAGGAGACGCAGGGCATCATCGTCTATCAGGAGCAGGTGATGGAGATCGCCCGCGTCATGGCGGGCTATTCCCTGGGCGGGGCGGATCTGCTGCGCCGTGCCATGGGCAAGAAGATCCCCGAGGAGATGGCCCGCGAGCGCCCCAAGTTCATCGAAGGCGCGGTCCGCAACGGCGTGTCGAAGGAAAAGGCCGGCGAAGTCTTCGACCTGCTCGAGAAATTCGCCAATTACGGCTTCAACAAGAGCCATGCCGCGGCCTATGCCGTGGTCAGCTATCAGACCGCCTGGCTCAAGGCCAACCATCCCGTCGAGTTCATGGCCGGCGTCATGAACTGCGATCTGCATCTGACCGACAAGCTGGCCGGCTATTTCCAGGAGCTGCGCAAGACGCTCGGCATTCCCTGGACCCCGCCCTGCGTGAACCGCTCGGATGCCCTCTTCAAGGTCGTGAACGGCACCATCGCCTATGCGCTCGGCGCTCTCAAGAATGTCGGCCCGGAGGCGATGAAGCTGATCGAGCAGGGGCGGGGGGACCGCCCCTTCGTCACGCTGTTCGACTTTGCTCGCCGCGTGGATCTCAAGCGTATCGGCCGCCGCCCGCTCGAGATGCTGGCGCGCGCGGGGGCCTTCGATATGCTCGATTCCAACCGCCGACGCGTCTGCGAGGGGCTGGAGGCGCTCATCGCCTATTCCGCGGCTGTCCACGAACAGAAGGGCTCCAGCCAGGTCTCTCTGTTCGGCGAGGCGGGCGACGATCTGCCCGAACCGCGTCTGCCCCAAGTCCCCGACTGGGACGGCCCCGAACGCATGGCCGAGGAATTCAAGGCCGTCGGCTTCTACCTCACCGGTCATCCGCTGGACGATTACCTTCCCGCGCTCCGCCGGCGGGGCGTGCACAGCCATGATGAGGTCGTGCAGCTTGTGCAGGATGGTCCCCGGTTGGTCGAGATGGCCGGCGTCGTCGCCGCCCGTCAGGAACGCAAGAGCGCGCGGGGCAACCGATTCGCCTTCGTCACCTTGTCCGATCCCACCGGCCAGTTCGAGGTCACGCTGTTCAGCGAGGCGCTCGAGGCCGCCCGTCCGCTTCTCGAACCCGGCAGTCGCGTCGTCATGCAGGTCGAGGCCGTGATGGAAGGCGAGGCCGTCCGTCTCACCGGCCGCAATGTGCGGGCCATCGACGAGGCGGTGGCCGGCATGCAGGGCCTTCGCGCTTTGTCGGCAGCGAGGAGGCGCTGCCGGCCGTTGCCGCCGTGCTCGATCAGGCCTGTCGGGCGACGCGGGCGGCAAAGGGCGGTCCCGTCACCCTCTGCCTGCTTCACCCCTCGCTGCCCGGTGAGGTGGAGATCGACCTGCCCCGGCTCTGGCCCGTGACGCCCCAGATGCGCCGGGCGCTGCGTCATGTTCCGGGCGTGCTGGAGGTAGAGGAGATCTGACCCCGCCTGCGGCCCGCCCGCCGATCCCCATCCCGAGGGGCGGGCCCCATCGCATCGGCGCGGGAGGCCGAATCACCCCCCATGCACAGCTCCGGTAAAGATCGGGTAAACGCAACGCGTGTTGCGTTTACCTCTCCTTAACCGGTCTGGCGAATCCTGCCGCCATCTTGCCAGGGAGGATTCGCATGCCAGCCGGAACCCGGTCTGTCGGAGCTCTGCGCCGGCCCCTACCAGTGGGGGGGCGGGTCCACGGGCGCGTTGCGGGCGGCTTCGGCCTCGCGCTCGGCCTCCCTCTCCATCAGCATCGCCACGCGTCGTTCCAGCACGGCAATCTCGCGCGCCTGCCGCGCCACCACGTCGGAAAGCTCGTCCACGGTGCGGATCAGATGCGCCATCCGCTCTTCGAGGGTCACGAGGTCTGCCATGCCCGCCAGCATGGTGCTTTCTGCACGGGCCGCAAGCCCCTGCCGTTGCCCCGACCCGTCCCCGGCGCTAAAGCGGCGCCGCATCAAGCCAGGAGGGCCGCCTTGCCCAGGGATCCCAAGCCCCGCCGCCCGCGTGCCGAGACGCCCAAGGGCTTTCGCGACTATTTCGGCGCCGAGGTGACCGAACGGGCGTCGATGCTCGACCGCATCGCCGCCGTCTATCGCCGCCACGGTTTCGAGGCGCTCGAGACCTCTGCCGTCGAGACGGTCGAGGCTCTGGGCAAGTTCCTCCCCGATGTGGACCGTCCCAACGAAGGCGTCTTTGCCTGGCAGGAGGAGGAGGGAGACTGGCTTGCGCTGCGCTATGATCTGACGGCGCCTCTGGCCCGTGTCTATGCCCAGCACCGACCGGTCCTTCCGACACCCTACCGCCGCTATGCGATGGGTCCCGTCTGGCGCAACGAAAAGCCGGGTCCCGGCCGTTTCCGCCAGTTCTATCAGTGCGATGCCGATACGGTGGGGGCGCCGGGCGTCGCCGCCGATGCCGAGATCATCGCCATGCTCTGCGAGGCGCTGCAGGAGGTCGGCATTCCCCGCGGGGACTTCCTGGTGAAGGTCAACAACCGCAAGGTCCTCAACGGCGTTCTCGAGGTGGCCGGCCTGCTCGACCCTGCCGACCCGGACCGCCATGCGGCCGGGCGGGGGATCGCCTTGCGCGCCATCGACAAGCTCGACCGTCTGGGCGAAGGCGGCGTGCGCGCCCTTCTGGGCGAAGGGCGCCGGGACGAGAGCGGGGATTTCACCCGCGGGGCCAATCTTGCGGCGGATCAGGCGGATGTCATCCTGGCTTTCGTCCGTGCACGGGGCGCGGACGGGGCTGCCACGCTGCGCAATCTGGAGGCGCTCTGCGGCCGCAGCCGCATGGGCGCCGAAGGGATCGCCGAACTGGCCCAGATCGCGGAGCTTCTCGATGCGCTGGGTCTTGCGGACCGCGTGATCCTTGATCCCGCCACGGTCCGGGGGCTTGGCTACTATACCGGTCCTGTCTACGAGGCCGAGCTGACCTTCGAGATCCTCGGCGAGGACGGCCAGCCGCGCCGCTTCGGCTCGGTCGCCGGGGGCGGACGCTATGACGATCTCGTGAAGCGCTTCACCGGCGAGACGGTTCCCGCTACCGGGGTCAGCATCGGGGTGGACCGCCTTCTGGCTGCCCTGCGGGCGACAGGCCGCAGCACCGCCGAGGCCGAGGGCCCCATCGTCGTCACCGTGATGGACCGCGATCGCATGGCCGATGCCTTTGCCATGGCGGCCGAGCTGCGCGCAGCCGGTCTGCGGGCCGAGGTCTATCTGGGGAACCCCAGGAACTTCGGGGCCCAGATGAAATATGCCGACCGCCGCCGCGCCCCCTTTGCGGTGATCGAAGGTTCGGACGAGAGGGCGCGCGGCGTCGTGCAGGTCAAGGATCTCGCGCTGGGTGCGGCTCTGGCGGCGGGCGCCTCGCTCGAACAATGGAAGGACCGTCCCGCCCAGCAGGAGGTGCCCCGGGCCGAACTGGCCGCCCGCCTGGCGGCGATGCTGCGGAAGGGTCCGGGATCATGAGTCCTTCCGTCTCCCGCGCCCTCGCCCGGGCCGAGGCCCAGCGCCTGCTGGCGCATTTCCGCGCCCTGGGGGCCGAGGAGGTGGAGGCCGACATCCTCCAGCCTGCGGATCTGCTGCTCGATCTGTATGGAGAGGACATCCGCGCCCGCGCCTTCGTCACCGAGGATCCCCTGCGCGGCGAGATGATGCTGCGCCCGGATTTCACCGTTCCCGTGGTGCGGATGCATATGGAGGCCGGCCGCGATCCGGCGCGCTATGCCTATGCGGGAGAGGTGTTCCGCCGCCAGGAGGAGGAGGACGAACACCGCCCTGCCGAGTTCCATCAGGCGGGATTCGAGCTGTTCGGCGCGCGGGATCCCGCCCAGGCCGAGGCCGAGGTCTTTGCCACTGTCGCGGGGGCCCTGCGCGGGCTGCCGCTGCGGGCGGCGACGGGCGATATCGGGCTGCTGCTCGCCGCGGTCGAGGGGCTGGAGACGACAGCCCTGCGCAAGGCCGCCCTGCGCCGGCATCTCTGGCGTCCGCGCCGCTTCCGGGCGCTGCTCGACCGTTATGCCGGGCGCGCGCCGATGCCCGAAGGGCGGGCCGCGCTGCTGGCCGCGGCCGATCCCTTTGCCGGGGCCGGGCCGGAGATCGGCCTGCGGACCAGGGCCGAGGTGGAGGCCCGCATCGAAGCCCTGCGCGCCGACGCCGCAACCCCCCCGATTCCGCAGGCGCAGGTGGCCCTGATCGATGCGCTTCTGGCGATCGCCGAGCCGGCGCCACGGGCCCTGGCAGATCTGCGTCTTCTGACGCATGAGGCGCCCTGGCTCCGTCCCGCGGCGGATCGCCTGGCCCGCCGGCTGGATGCCCTCGATGCCCGGGGGGTGGAGGTCGATGCGCTGGCCTTCGAGGGCAGTTTCGGCCGCACAACCCTCGAATACTATGACGGTTTCGTCTTCGGCCTGTTCGCCGAGGGACGCCCGGATCTGCCCCCCGTCGCCTCGGGCGGACGTTACGACGCCCTGACCCGTGTGCTGGGCCGGGGGAGGGAGGTGCCCGCGGTGGGCGGCGCCGTGCGCGCGGGACTGGCCGCGCTTCTGCGGGAGGAGGGCCGATGACCCTGCGCCTTGGCCTGCCATCCAAGGGCCGTCTGATGGAGGAGACCTTCGCCTGGTTCGCCGCGCGTGGCGTGCCGCTCGAACGCGACGGGGGAGAGCGCACCTATGCCGCCCGTTCCGGCTGGGACGGGATCGAGCCGGTCCTTCTCTCCGCGGGCGAGATTCCGGCTGCTCTGGGGGCCGGTCGGCTGCATCTGGGTGTGACAGGAACGGATCTTCTGCGCGAGAAGCTCGCCTCCTGGGAAAGCCGGGCAGAGGTTCTGGCGCCGATGGGCTTCGGCCGGGCCGATGTGGTGATCGCGGTGCCCGACTTCTGGGTGGATGTGCGCAGCCTCGACGATCTCGATGCCGCCTGCGCGGCCTTCCGGCGCGATCATGGCCATCGCCTGCGGATCGCCACCAAGTATCACCGCCTGACGCGGGATTTCCTGCGCCGCCATGGCGTTGCGGACTATGTCCTGGTGGACAGCCAGGGCGCGACCGAAGGCACCGTGAAGGCCGAGGCCGCCGAGGCGGTTGCCGACATCACCTCCACGGGCGAGACCCTGCGCGCCAATGGTCTGCGCATCCTGTCGGATGGGCTCATCCTGCAGAGCGAGGCCACGCTGTTCCGTTCGCTGGTTGCGCCCTGGGACGCCGAGCGGCTCGCCGCGCTCGAGGTTCTGCGGCATCGGATCGGGGCCGTGTGATGGCCGGTCTATTCGATGATCTCCTCTGGATCCACGCCCCAGACGGCCTCCTTGCGCACCCAGCCGCGGTATCCGCCGGCACTGATCCGGCACCAGTCCGGATCGCAGGATTCGACCCGGGCGATCACCCCGGCCTCGAGCAGGGCGGTCTCGGGCGAGCGCTCGTCGGGACGGGCACGCAGCGGCAGACGGTCCTGCTCCACGATGACGGTCCGCGTGCCGGAGAGAAGGGAATAATGGATCCAGCCACCCTGGCCGTCCCGGTCCTCGACGCGGCGCCAGTTCTCGTATTCGGCCGTGATGCGCAGCGGCATGTCCTCACGGACGAAGACCCAATCGATGCGATAGCTGAGGCTCGGGCCGCGACGGGCATTGGCCTCGGAGGCCTTGAGCGACACGAAACGCGGGATCGGCAGACCGGTGACGCGGCCCAGGGTGGGTTCGTCAGGGGTTGCGCCGGTCTCGGCCGGTCTGGCCTCGGGCGCGGCGGCCAGCATGGCGACGGCCTGTTCGGCACTGAGGGGCGGCGCAGAGAGGTCGGCCGGTCGGGCCTGAGGGCGAAGTTGCGCTTCGCTCGGCCAAGGGGCCAGTCCCGCTGCCAGGATCAGCGCCACGAGTGCCCCCCGCCGATCGCCCATTGCCTGATGCCCCTCATCGCCCGCCGGGTTCTTGCGCCCTCGGGTCCTGGGGATCAGGGTGGCACGTCCGGTAGGCGATGGGGAAGGGGGTGGCCGGTTCCCTGCCCATGCGACCCGTGTTCTGTTGTCATGGCGCGACGCCCGGCCTTGCGGATCATGGGGAGGAGAACGGATGGATCTGGGATTGCGGGACAAGGTGGTGGTTGTCACCGGCGGCGGTTCGGGGATCGGCGCGGCGGTGGCCGAAGGCCTGGCCGAGGAGGGGGCGACGCCGGTCATCCTCGCCCGGCGGGAACCGGATGCGGATCTTCTCTCCCGGCTGCGTCGGGCGGCCCCGCGGGCAGGTTTCGTGCTGGCCGACCTGTCGCGCGATGCCGATTGCCGGGCCGCGGCCGAGGCCGTGCGCCGGGGCTGGGGTCCCATCCATGCCCTCGTAAACAATGCCGGCGCCAATGACCGTGTCGGACTCGATGCCGGGCCAGAGGCATTCCGGGCCTCTCTCGATGCCAATCTCGTCCATTACTACACGCTGATGCATCTGTTCCTGCCCGATCTGAAGGCAGCGCGCGGTGCCGTGGTCAATGTCAGCTCCAAGACGGCCGTGACGGGGCAGGGGGGCACCTCGGCCTATGTCGCGGCCAAGGCGGCGCAGCTGGGGCTGACACGGGAATGGGCGGCGGAACTGGCGGCCGCGGGTGTCCGCGTCAACGCTGTCGTGCCCGCCGAGGTGATGACGCCCCTCTACCGCCGTCTTCTCGATGCGCTGCCCGATCCGGCGGCGGAGGAGGCCCGCATCGTCGCGCGCATCCCGCTCGGTCATCGGATGACCACCCCGCGCGAGATTGCCGATGCCGTGCTCTGGCTTCTGTCGGACCGCGCCAGCCACGTGACCGGTCAGTGGATCTTTCCCGATGGCGGCTACACCCACCTCGACCGCGCGCTTTGACGTCGGCGCGTCCTCAGGTGACGGGCGCGCGGATGCGGTAGGCCGGGTTGTCCCACAGCCGCCGCTCCATGACCTCGGCCAGAACATCCACCGCGCGGTCGATCTCGGCCTCTCCGATGTAGAGAGGGGCGATGCCGAAGCGCATGATGTCGGGCGCGCGGAAGTCGCCCACCACCCCGCGGGCGATCAGGGCCTGCATGGCGGCATAGCCTTCCGGGTGCCGGAAGCTGACCTGGGATCCGCGCCGTTCCGCCTCGCGCGGGGTGACCAGCTCGAGCTCCGGCACGGCGTCGAGGACCCCCTTGATGAACCGGTCCGCCAGGGCAAGCGACCGTTGCCGCAGGTCCTCCATGTCGATCGCGTCCCAGATGTCGAGCGCCGCATCGAGCGCCGCCATCGCCAGGACCGGTGGGGTGCCTACCCGGAACCGCTCGACCCCCCGGCCGGGCACATAGGACAGATCGAAGGCAAAGGGCGCACGATGGCCGAGCCAGCCCGAGAGGGCTGCGGGTGCCGCTTCCGCATGGCGAGGGGCGACGGCGATGAAGGCGGGGGCTCCAGGGCCGCCGTTGAGATACTTGTAGGTGCAGCCCACGGCAAAATCGGCGCCGCCCGCCGTCACGTCCACCGGAAAGGCGCCGGCCGAATGGGCCAGATCCCAGATCGCCAGAGCCCCCGCCTCATGCGCCTTCCGCGTCAGGGCCGGCATGTCATGGCGGCGCCCCGTGCGATAGTCCACCTCGGTGAGCAGCAGGACGGCGACCTCCTCGGTGATCGCATCCCCGACCGCTTCCGGCTCGACAAGGCGCAGGGCATGACCGTCCCCGAGCATCCGCAGGAGCCCTTCGGCCATGTAGAGATCGGAGGGGAAGTTGCCCGTGTCGGACAGCACGATCCGGCGCCCCGGAACAAGGGCAAGGGCGGCCGCCAGCGCCTGATAGACCTTGATCGACAGCGTATCGCCCACGACCGTGTGTCCCGGTTCGGCGCCGATCAGCCGACCGATCCGGTCGCCAAGGAGGCCGGGCTGTGCCATCCAGCCGGCCTGGTTCCACCCGCCGATCAGCAGCCGGCCCCATTCGTCCATGGCCCGGGCCATCCGCTCGCGCGCGGTGCGGGGCAGGGGGCCCAGCGAGTTGCCATCGAGGTAGCAGAGTCCCGCAGGCAGATCGAACAGCGCACGGGTGGCGGCGAAATCGGTTGGCATGGTCGTTCCTTCCTGTCGTCCCTGATAAGGCCTGCCGGAGGGCAGCAACAGGGGTCAGGGCTGTCCGGCAGCCCCCTGACGGCGGCACCCCGCCGGCCCTGCCCCCCCTGAGGACTCGTGACAGCCGTCCCGGCCTGCGGATCCGTTGGCGTTCGCAGGGTTGTGAGGCGTCCGGGAGGCGGCTATGCATTCGCGGCGCAGGAAACTATCGGCGGGGGACAGGCCATGAGGATCGGCGCGCTGCGCGAACGCGCGCCCGGGGAGCACGGGTGGCGATGACACCCGCATCGGCCCGGGACATCCGCAAGCTCGGGCATGAATGCCTTATCGAATCCGGCGCTGGCGAAGCATCCGGTTTCTCCGATGCCGCCTATGAGGCCGAGGGCGTGACGGTCGTTCCGGATGCGGCGGCCCTGATCGCGCAGGCGGATGTGATCGTGAAGGTCCGCCCGCCCGAGCCCGACGAGGTTGCCCGGCTGCGCGAAGGGCAGACCCTCATTTCCTTCTTCTACCCGGCCCAGAATGCGGCCCTGCTGGAAGAGGCGAAGGACCGCGGCGCAACCGTGATCGCGATGGACATGGTGCCCCGCATCAGCCGCGCGCAGAAGATGGATGCGCTGTCCTCGATGGCCAATATCGCAGGCTATCGCGCGGTGATCGAGGCAGGGGCCAATTTCGGCCGGTTCTTCACCGGGCAGGTCACGGCCGCGGGCAAGGTGCCGCCGGCGCAGGTCCTGGTGGTGGGGGCCGGGGTCGCGGGTCTTGCGGCGATCGGCACGGCTGTCAGCCTCGGCGCCGTTGTCCATGCCTTCGATGTCCGCCCCGAGGTGGCCGAGCAGATCGAATCGATGGGGGCGAACTTCGTCTTCCTCGACTTCTCGGACAATCAGCAGGACGGGGCCGCCACGGGGGGCTATGCCGCGCCCTCCAGCCCCGAATTCCTGGCCAAGCAGCTCGAGAAGTTCCGCGAGCTGGCGCCGCAGATGGACATCGTCATCACGACCGCCCTGATCCCCGGGCGTCCGGCGCCGAAGCTCTGGACGCGCGACATGGTAGAGGCGATGAAACCCGGCTCGGTCATCGTGGACCTTGCGGCCGAGCGCGGCGGCAACTGCGAGCTGACCGTTCCCGGCGAAAAGTTCGTGACCGAGAACGGCGTGACGATCATCGGCTATACGGACTTCCCCTCGCGCATGGCGGCGCAGGCCTCCTCGCTCTATGCGACGAACATCCGCCACATGCTGGCGGATCTGACGCCGGGCAAGGACGGCGTCCTCGTGCACAACATGGAGGATGACGTCATCCGGGGTGCCACGGTGGTCCATGGCCGGGCGATCACCTATCCCCCCGCCGCCCCCGAAGGTGCCGGCCATCGCCGCCCGACCCCAGCCGCCGAAGCCGAAGGAGCTCTCGCCCGAGGAACGTCGCGCGCAGGAGATGGCGCGCTTCCGGGCCGAAACCCGGCGACAGGTGGGACTGATCTCGGCCGGGGCGATCATCCTCGGTCTGGTGGGCCTCTATGCTCCGGCGAGCTTCATGGCCCATGTCATCGTCTTTGCGCTCGCCTGCTTCGTGGGGTTCCAGGTCATCTGGAACGTCTCGCATGCGTTGCATACGCCGCTCATGGCGGTCACCAATGCCATCTCGGGCATCATCATCCTCGGCGCGCTGCTGCAGGTCGGATCGGGGAATTGGCTCGTCGTGATTTTCTCTGCCGTCGCGATCCTGATCGCCTCGATCAATATCGTCGGCGGTTTCCTCGTCACCCGGCGGATGCTCGCCATGTTCCAGAGGTCGTGAGATGAGCGTGGGACTTGTCGGAGCTGCCTATGTCGCGGCCGCCATCCTGTTCATCCTTTCTCTTGGCGGCCTCTCCAACCAGGAAAGCGCCAAGCGTGCCGTCTGGTACGGGATCGTCGGCATGGCGCTGGCCGTGGGCGCCACGGTGTTCGGGCCGGGGGTCGGGAATCTCTGGGTCGTGGCGGGCATGGTCCTGATCGGTGCCGTGGTCGGCATCCATGTCGCCGGCCGCGTCCAGATGACCGAGATGCCCCAGCTCGTCGCGGCGCTGCACAGCTTCGTCGGCCTTGCCGCTGTCTTCATCGGCTGGAACGCCGATATCGAGCTGGCCCGCGTCGAGCGGCTTCAGGCGCAGGCCCTGGCCGGTGTCGAAGGAGCGGCCGAGAGGCTTGCCCAGCTTGGCGGCTTTGCCGCCGTTCTCGCTCACAAGACGGCGGCCGAAATCAACATCCTTCTTGTCGAGGTGGGCCTGGGCGTCTTCATCGGCGCGGTGACCTTCACCGGATCGGTCGTCGCCTTCGGCAAGCTTGCCGGACGGATCGGATCGAAGGCCGTGCAGCTTCCCGGCGGCCACTGGCTGAATCTCGGCATGGGGCTGCTGTCGCTCCTGCTTCTCGTGCTCTATGTCGCGACGGGCTGGTTCCTGTGGCTGTTCCTTCTGGCGCTGGCGGCCTTCTTCATCGGCTACCACCTGATCATGGGAATCGGCGGGGCCGACATGCCCGTGGTCGTGTCGATGCTGAACAGCTATTCGGGCTGGGCTGCGGCAGCGATCGGCTTCACGCTGGGCAATGACCTGCTGATCGTCACGGGGGCGCTGGTCGGTGCCTCGGGGGCGATCCTGAGCTACATCATGTGCCGCGCGATGAACCGCAGCTTCATCTCGGTCATCCTCGGGGGGTTTGGCAACACGACCGGCCCGGCTGCAGCCATCGAGGGAGAACAGGTCGCCATCGATGCGGATGGCGTTGCGGCCCTGCTTGAGGATGCGCAGTCCATCATCATTGTTCCCGGTTATGGCATGGCGGTGGCGCAGGCCCAGGGATCCGTCTCGGAACTGACCCGCCGCCTGCGCGCCCGGGGCAAGACCGTCCGTTTTGCCATCCACCCGGTCGCAGGGCGCCTGCCCGGCCACATGAACGTCCTTCTGGCCGAGGCGAAGGTTCCTTACGACATCGTGCTCGAGATGGACGAGATCAACGAGGATTTCCCGGAAACCGATGTGGCCATCGTCATCGGCTCGAACGACATCGTGAATCCGGCGGCGCAGGAGGACCCGAACAGCCCCATCGCCGGGATGCCGGTGCTCGAAGTCTGGAAGGCACGGACGGTGATCGTCTCCAAGCGGGGTCAGGGAACGGGCTATTCGGGCATCGAGAATCCGCTGTTCTACCGCGAGAACACGCGGATGTTCTATGGCGATGCCAAGAAGTCGCTCGACGAGCTGCTGACCCGGATCCCCGCGTGATGCAGAGAGGCACACGGCCCTGTGCATCGGCGCAGGGCAGGGGCCCTTGCGGCGCGAGGCCGGCATGGCCAGCATCGGCTTGAGGATATCGCAAGGGAACGACCATGCCTGCCATCGCCGAAGGAGATCTCTTCCCCGATTTCGACCTGCCCACCGACGGCGGCGGGCGGGTCTCGCGCGCCATGCTCGGGGGGAAACCCTTCGTCCTTTACGTCTATCCCAAGGCCGATACATCGGGCTGCACGGCCGAGGCGAACGACTTCACCCGCCTGGCCCCGGATTTCGCGGCTCTCGGCATTCCCGTCATCGGTCTGTCACCCGATCCGGTGAAGGCCCTGGACCGGTTCAAGGCCAAGCACGGCCTCGGCGTGACGCTCGTCTCGGATGAGGAGCGATCGCTGCTCGAGACCCTGGGGCTCTGGGTCGAGAAGAGCATGTATGGCCGCAAATACATGGGTGCAGAGCGAACCACCTTTCTGGTCGGCGCCGATGGCCGGGTGGCCCGCCTCTGGCCCAAGGTCAGCGTTCCCGGCCACGCCGAGGAGGTGCTGACAGCCGCTCGGGCCCTGCCGCGCCAGGATTGACCTCCCGCCATTCTCCGGGGGAGAGATCCCCAAGGCTCCACGGCCCTATCCGCCACCGCACGAGACGGAGCGTCGGAAAGCCGATCGCGGCGGTCATGCGCCGCACCTGCCTGTTGCGGCCTTCGGTGATGACGATCTTGATCCAGCGGTCCGGCACGCTCTGACGGTGGCGCACCGGCGGGTTGCGTGGCCAGAGGGATGGCGGCGGGATGAGCTGCACTCGTGCCGGGCGGGTCATGCCGTCATTGAGAACGACCCCCCCGGCGCAGCGGGGCGAGGGCCTCGTCATCCGGTGCCCCCTCCACCTGCACCAGATAGGTCTTCTCCATCTTGTGCCGGGGATCGGCGATCCGTGCCTGAAGCATGCCGTCGTCGGTGAGCAGCAGCAGCCCTTCGCTGTCCCGGTCGAGCCGTCCGGCAGGATAGACCCCCTGTGGAAGACCGAATCCCGACAGCGTCGGCCGGGGGGATGGGCTTGAACGGTCCGTGAACTGCGTCAGGACGCCATGAGGCTTGTTGAAGAGGATCAGCCGGGTCATGAGCCGAACCTTTCACGTCGGCAGACCATGGCCAAGTCCTTGCCGGGCCTCATGGATGACATGGATGGGCCCCCCGGGGGGCGGACGGAATCGGGCAGCGGCGCAAGGGGGGGCGTGCGCTTCTGCCCGCGATCGGCAGAATCTTTGCCGGTCACAAAGAAGGGTCTTGATCCGAATCCCGTTTGGCCCCATCTGGGCGCCACAGACGCCAACGCACGCGCCTCTGGCCGGTCAGCCTCGCGCCCGACGTGTTTACGCAGCGACGGTAACGTCTCCCTTGGAATGAACCGGGCCCGGGGCCCTTCGTCTGTCGGAGATGACCGATGACCGTCCTGAACGCGGGGGCCGTGGCCCCGACGCCTGATTTCGCTGTCCCCTCCCGTCTCGAGACCTTCTGCCGCACGGCGGCCTTCGACCGGCCGACGCTGGTTCTCGATGTGGACCGGATGGAGGCGCAGTATCATGCGCTCAAGACGGGCCTTGGCCGCGCCGACATCCACTATGCCGTCAAGGCCAATCCCCATCCCGCCCTGCTGCGCCGCCTCGTGCAGCTCGGAGCCAATTTCGATGCCGCCTCCACCGGCGAGATCGCGCAATGTCTCGAGGCCGGCGCCACGCCCGACCGCATCTCCTTCGGCAACACGATCAAGCGCGCGCGTGACATCGCCTGGGCGCATGAGCGGGGCATCACCCTCTTTGCGGCCGATGCCGAGGAAGAGCTGGAAAAGATCGCGGCCCATGCCCCCGGCGCACAGGTCTATGTCCGTGTTATTGTCGAACAGTCGATGGCGGACTGGCCTTTGACGCGCAAGTTCGGCTGCGACGCCGGGACCGCGCTGCACCTGCTCGATGCAGCGAAGGGCCTGGGGCTCGAACCCCTGGGCCTGTCCTTCCATGTCGGATCGCAGACCCGCCAGTCCGCGATGTGGGCCCCAACGCTCGATGCGGTGGCGGCGCTCTGGACCCGTGCCCGGGAGGCGGGTCATGCGCTGACGCTGCTCAATATCGGCGGCGGCTTCCCCGCCTTCTATGGCGAGCCGATCGAGGCGCCGACGGATTATGCGGCCGGTGTCATGGCCATGGTCCACGAGCGGTTCGGTCATGTGCCCCGCATCATGGCCGAGCCAGGCCGCGGCCTTGTGGCCGAGGCCGGGATGATCGTGGCCGAGGTGGTCCTGACCTCCCGCAAGTCGGAGCGCGATCTGCACCGCTGGGTCTATCTCTCCGTCGGGCGCTTCTCGGGCCTGGCCGAGACCGAAGGCGAGGCGATCCGTTATCAGTTCCTTACCGACCGCGATGGCGATCCGACCGGCCCCTGCATCGTCGCCGGGCCGTCCTGCGATTCGGCCGATGTCCTCTACGAGAAGCGCCCGGTGCAGCTTCCCCTGACGCTGCGGGCGGGGGATCGCGTGCTGATCCGCAACACCGGGGCCTATACCAGCACCTATTCCTCCGTGTGCTTCAACGGCTTCCCCCCGCTCGACGTGGTGGCCATCTGATCCGTCTGATCCGGTGGACTGCGGGGCATCCGCTCCGCAGTCCGGTTCGGTATGCCGAAGCCTGATCCGGTATGCCATGGTGTGCAGTTAAGCCATTATTCTGGCTTGCGAATCTCTTTACGACGGCACGTCATGCGCTAGTCTGCCCCCATCTGGCGGAGGTGCGGGATGCCGCTCGACGATCATCCGTTGCGCTATGTGACAGCCAACGAACTGCATGCGCGCCCCTTTCCCGTGGCTCGCGCGCCGGGATGGGCCGCATTCCTTGCGATCAAGCAGGCCGAGGAGGCTGCGGCGCGCGACCGGGCCCTGGAACGGGCGCATCTGCTCGAGCTGCTGGACCGTTTCGGCGCTCCGCATCCCCAGCCCGACGCAACCCACTGGTATGGGCGACTGGGCCGGCACTGGCTCAAATGGGAGAGCCATACGGAATTCGTGACCTACACCCTGATCGGTGAAGGCGAGCCAGGCCCGCCTTTCGATCCGGCACTCTTCGCCCAGTTTCCGCCGGACTGGCTGGCCCGGGCCCCGGGGCTGCGGCTCACCTCTGCGCTGTTCCGCATCGAGCTCGCCGAAGGGGACGAGCGAATCGCACCCGAGGCTGACGCCTGGTTCGTGCCCGAATCGCTGGCCGTCTCGCGCGTGCTCGACAACGAGTTGGTGATCGCCTCGGATTTCCGCATCGATCCGGCGGGGCATCTGCGTTTCGCCATCTGGGTCCGGCCCGGCGTGGGCGAACGACGCATCGGCCGTGTCGTTCAGCGCCTGTGCGAGATCGAGACCTACAAGGCCATGGCCATGCTGGGCTTTGCCCGTGCCCGCGCCCTTTCGCCCGAGATGGGGCGGATCGAGGCCCGCCTGTCGGCGCTTGTCGCCGGGATGGCGGCTGCCGACAGGCCGGAGGAAGCGCTCGATTCCCTTCTGGCCATCTCGGCCGCCATCGAGGGGATGGCCGCCACGGCCAGCTATCGCTTCGGCGCCACCAGCGCCTATGAGGCGATCGTTGCCCAGCGCATCGAGGCCCTGCGCGAGGAACGCTTCGAGGGGCGCCAGACCCTGGCCGAATTCATGGCCCGCCGCTTCGATCCGGCCATGCGCACCGTTGCGTCCTCCCGCGCGAGGCTCGAGGCAATGGCCGCCCGGGCCATCCGGGCCGGCGACCTCTTGCGCACCCGCGTGGATGTCGATCGCAGCGCCCAGAGCCAGAAGCTGCTGGCCAGCATGGACAGGCGCGCGGACATGGCGCTGCGGCTCCAGCACACGGTCGAGGGGCTCTCGGTCGTCGCGGTGAGCTATTACGGCGTCGGCCTCCTTCTGTATCTGCTGGCCCCGCTGACCCATTCGATCGACAAGGCCTGGCTGGGTGCGGCCGTGACGCCGCTCGTCGTCCTTGTCACCTGGATCGGTCTGCGCCGCATCCGCCGCCGTCTGCATGGCTGACACGGGCCTCATCGCCCGCGGATCCGCGGATCGAGCGCATCGCGCAGCCCGTCGCCGATATAGTTCACGCTCAGCACCGTGAGCGAGATGGCCAGCCCCGGCCAGAGGACCCGCTCGGGGAAATCGGCCATCCGATCGGTCGAATCGAACAGGAGCTTGCCCCAGGTCGGAAAATCCGACGGAAAGCCGAGGCCGAGGAAGCTCAGCGCCGATTCGGTGATGATCGCCGAGGCGAGGCCGAGCGTGGCGGAAACCATGATCGGCGACAGGACATTGGGCAGGATATGCCGCGGGATCATCCGTCGCGCGGGCGTGCCGATGCTGCGCGCGGCCAGGACGAATTCCCGTTCCTTGAGCGCCAGCACGTCGCCGCGCACGATGCGCGCCGTCTGCATCCAGGATGTCGCGCCGATCACCGTCACGATCAGGATGAAGATGCCCGTGGCCGGACCGAAGGTCGCGCGCAGCGGATCGCGGAACAACAGCATCATCACCAGCAGCAGCGGCAGGATCGGCAGCGCCAGAACGAGATCGGTGAACCGCATCAGGATCCCGTCGAGCCAGCGGAAATAGCCCGCCAGAACCCCCACCAGCGTCCCGATCAGCATCGCGATCAGCATGGCCGTCCAGCCGACGGCGAGGCTCACCCGCCCCCCCGCGATGAGCTGGGCCAGGAGATCGCGCCCGAGCTGATCCGAGCCGAGCGGATGGGACCAGGACACGCGCGCCGAGCCGTCCCAGAGCAGGTGATAGACCGGGCGCAGATCCTTGTTGCGGACATCCAGCGCGCCGGGGCTGACAGGCCAGAGCCAGGGACCGAGCAGACAGAACAGCGTCACGAAGACGAGAAAGCCGAGGCCCAGAAGCGCGCCCTTGTGCGTGCGGAACTGGCGCCAGACATCCCCCCAGGGATTGGTCGCCGCATCGCGGACGGCAGGCGGCTCTGGCCGGAGGGGGCGGGCGGTGCCGCCGGGACCGGGGCGGGTGGGTTCGCTGGCGGCGTCAGTCATAGCGGATCCTCGGATCAAGGATGCCGTAGAGGATGTCGGCGATCAGGTTGAAGAGCACGATCAGCACCGCGAACATGAAGGTCAGCGTCTGCACCATCGGCAGGTCGTTGGCATTGATCGCGATGATGAGGAGCTGGCCCAGGCCGTTCACCTTGAACACCTGTTCGGTGATGATCGCCCCGCCGAAGATCGACGGAATGCCGAGCGCGATCACCGTGACGACCGGGATCATCGAATTGCGCAGCACATGGCGCAGCACCACCGTCCGTTCGGTCATCCCCTTGGCGCGGGCGGTGCGCACATAATCCTGCTGGAGATTGTCGAGCATCGAGGCGCGCATGTAGCGGCTGATCTGGCTGGCGTTGTAGAGCGCCAGAACGAAGACCGGCATCGCCATCTGCCGGAGCTGCTGGAGGAAGCTGTCCCAGTCCGTCACGCGCAGCTGCGTGTTGTAGATCGACGGGAACCAGCCGAGATTGACCGAGAAGATGACGATCATCAGCACGCCCGTGAAGAAGGTAGGCACCGAGAACCCCACCATCGACACGAAGGTGCCGATCTGGTCGAAGGCCGAATACTGCCGTACGGCGCTGATGATGCCGATGGGGATCGCGATCAGCACCCCCACGAGATAGGCCATCCCGACCACCCACAGCGTCTGGGGCAGGCGCTGCACGATGATGTCCATGACCGGGAACTTGGTCTGCCAGGAGATGATGCGCGCCTTGCCCTCGGCGAAGGATGTGCCGAACAGATGGTCGATGAGGACCTGCGGTTCGACAACCGCGATCTGATAGAGCCAGAGCGAGAAGCGCACCCACCAGGGCTGATCGAGCCCGAGCGCCTGGCGCATCTGCTCGCGCACCTCGGGCGGGATGGTCAGGGGCTGATCCGCCATCGGGTCGCCGGGGGCGAGTTCGAGCAGCAGGAAGATGACCAGCCCGATGAACAGCAGCGTGGGCACGGCGAGAATCAGGCGGCGGATGGCAAAGGTCAGCATGGGCAGGAATCCGAATCGTCTGGCGGCCATCCTCGCGGGAAAGGATTGACGAATCCTTGCGGCACCGCGCGTTGCGTGAACCGGATCTTAACCTTTTGTCCGGAGCGCCCGCCGGCGCGCGATTCGCACCGGCGGGCAGGGGTGTCAGGCCCTCACTGGGCGATGCGATACCAGTCGGCGATGTTCCACAGCTCGCTGTCCCAGGTGTTCAGCACCACCCCGCCCAGCGAGTTGGCATGCCCCGAGACCCGGCCCCGATCGACAAGCGCGATCACGATATGATTGTCGAGCGTGAGATACTCGTTCATCGCGCGGGCCAGGCGCGAGCGCTCCTCCTGATCGCCCGTGGCCTGGAACTGGGCCAGCATCTCCTCATAGGCGGGGTCGCAGACGCGGTTGATGTTCTGACCCTGCCACTGCGTCTCGGGCGAGGGGATCTTGTCGCAGGTATAGGCCGCGAGGTAGCTCGTCGGGTCGGTCCCCTCGAAGTTGTTCGCGTACATCTCCACGTCGGCGTAGAACTTCTCGATCGTGTCGGGGCTGCCGGCATCGCCGCCGAAATACACCGCCGCGTCGATATTGCGCAGCTCCACCTCGAAGCCGATCTCCTCCCACCACGACTTGATCAGCGCCTGGAAGTCCTGACGCACGGCATTGGTCGAGGTCTGGAAGAGCACCGACAGCCGCACGCCATCGGCATTCTCGCGCACGCCGTCACCATCGGTGTCGGTGAAGCCCGCCTGCTCGAGCAGGGCCTTGGCCCGTTCCAGATCGAAGGTCGTCGCGCATTCGCTGTCGTCCGAGGCATAATATTCAGGCGCCGGGACAAGGTTGCAGGTCGGCCGCCCGGCCTCGCCATAGCCCACATCCACGAGCGTCTGCCGGTCGATGGCGAGCGACATGGCCTCGCGCACCTCGGGGATGGTCAGGAAGGGATGGGGATGGGCCAGGGTGCTGCGCTCGCCCTCGGGGAGCGAGGGGGAGGGATCGGTCAGGTTGACCTCGATCCGTTCGACCAGCGTCCCGAAGGCCGAGACGACCTGCCCCTGTCCGGCCGCCTGCATGGACTGGAGCACATCGGGCGCGAGCTGGAGGTTCCAGGCATAGTCGAACTCGCCGGTCTCGAGCACGGCGCGGGCCGCTGCGGCCGCATCCCCGCCGCCCTTGAAGGTGACGGTGGCGAAATGGGGCTTGTTCGGGTCGCGGTAATTCTCGTTGGCGGCGAAGGAGACGACGTCGTTGGCCAGGAACTCGGTCACGACGAAGGGGCCGGTGCCGATGGGCCGCGTGTTGGCCTCGGTGCAGGTCGCGGCCGCGGCACCGACGCAGTTCTGGAACTGGGCCTTCTGGAGGATCGGCGATTGCGCGCCCACGAAGGCCACCCAGGGGAAATAGGTCGGCTGGGCAAAGGTGATGCGCACGGTGTGTTCGTCCAGCGCCTCGACGGCGGTGATCCCCTCGAACTTGCCTTCCTGCGCGCAGCCGGTGCCGTCGGCGGTGCAGTATTCCCAGGTGAAGACCACGTCCTTGGCGGTCAGGGGCGTGCCGTCGGACCAGACGATGTCATCGCGCAGCTTCCAGGTGATGGAGGTGTAGTCCTCGGCCACGCCGCCGTTCTCGACGCTCGGGATCTCCGCGGCGAGCCAGGGGACGAGGTTGGCGTCCTGATCATAGCGCGCCAGCGGTTCGAGCACGAGCGAGGATGCCTCGACATCCTTGGTGCCTCCGGAGAGATAAGGGTTCAGGATCGAGACCGCCTGCCAGTAGAGGATGTTCAGATGGCCGGAGTCGCCGCGCGTCTCCTGCGCGGACACACCGCTCGCGAGGGCGAGCGCGGCCGTGGCGCCCAACAGGGCGGGAATCAGTCTCATGGGACACTCCTTGTTGACAGGATGGAGGGGGGCTGGTCCCCCCTCGTGCTCGCGGCCTCAACAGCGGTCGGGGCTGCCCGGGTTGGCTCCCGGGGCGTGGTGATGGCGGGATCGTGAAGATGACAGGCCACATGCCGGCCCGGCGCCACCTCGCGCAGGGCGGGGTCCATCTCGCGGCAGATCGGCATCACCTCCGGGCAGCGGGTGCAGAAATTGCACCCGCGCGGCGGATCGGCGGGCGAGGGCACATCCCCCGTCAGCAGGATGCGCCGGCGGCTTCGCGCGGCGCCGGGGTCCGGTTCGTTGACGGCAGACAGCAGGGCGCGCGTATAGGGGTGGAGCGGATCGGCATAGAGCGCCTCGCGCCCTGCCATCTCGACGATCCGGCCCAGATACATCACCGCCACCCGGTTCGCGATGTGGCGGACCATCGACAGATCGTGGCTGATGAACAGGTAGGTGAGCCCGAAGCGCTCCTGCAGGTCCTCCAGCAGGTTCACCACCTGCGCCTGGATCGAGACATCGAGCGCGGCGATCGGCTCGTCGCAGACCACGAAGCGGGGGTTGAGCGCCAGCGCCCGCGCGATCCCGATGCGCTGGCGCTGTCCGCCGGAGAAGGCATGCGGATAGCGCCCGGCAAAGCGGCGCGACAGCCCCACGGCATCGAGAAGCTCATGCACCCGTTCGCGCTTCTGACGCGAGGACAGGCGGGTGTGTTCGTCCAGCGGCTCGCGGATGATGCCCTCGACGGTCATGCGCGGATCGAGGCTGGCCTGCGGATCCTGGAATACCATCTGCATCCGGGGGCGCAGCCGCCGCAGCTGCGACTGCGGCATCTGTCCGATCTCCACCCCCTCGAGGCGGATGCTCCCCGATGTGATGTCGTAAAGGCGCAGCACGGCGCGCCCTGTCGTGCTCTTGCCGCAGCCCGATTCGCCCACCAGGCCCAGCGTCTCGCCGGGCATCACGTCGAAGCTCACCCCGTCCACCGCCTTCACCGCCCCCACCTGCCGGCGCAGAAGGCCGCGATGGATCGGGAAATGCATGCACAGATCGCGGACGGCGATCACGGGCTCCGGCGAGGGGCGGGCAGAGGTCTCAGACATGGGCGACCCTCGGGGCAGCGGACTGCGGGGCAAGCCCGGGATCGCAGAGGAAGCAGGCCGCGTCATGCCCCTCTCCCACCGGATAGCGCTGCGGGTTCAGCCGGTCGCAGATCTCGTAGGCCTGAGAACAGCGGTCGCGGAAGGTGCAGAAATCGGGGGGTGCCGTCAGGAGAGGCGGCTGTCCCTCGATCACGGTCAGACGCCGCGGCCGTTCGCCGCGCACCCTGGGCACCGTGGTCAGCAGCGCACGGGTATAGGGATGCGAGGGATTGCCGAAGATCGCCTCCACCGGGCCGTGCTCCACGATCTGGCCGCCATACATGACCATCACCCGGTCGGCGATCCCCGCAATCACCCCAAGGTCATGCGTGATCCAGATCACGGCCATGCCCAGCTTCTCCCTCAGCGAGGCCATGAGATCGAGGATCTGTGCCTGGATCGTCACATCGAGCGCGGTCGTGGGTTCGTCCGCGATCAGCACCTTGGGATTGCAGGCCAGCGCGATGGCGATCATCACCCGCTGGCGCATGCCCCCGGAAAACTGGTGCGGGTAATCCGACAGGCGCGATCGCGCATCCGGAATCCCGACCAGCGACAGCAGCTCGGCCGCCCGGTCCCGCGCCGCCCGCCGCGACAGGCCCAGATGGACACGCAGAGGTTCCATGATCTGGTAGCCGACGGTGAAGACGGGGTTGAGCGAGGTCATCGGATCCTGGAACACGAAGCCGATCCGCCCCCCGCGCAGCCGGCGCAGCTCGGCCTCCGGCAGGCGAAGAAGGTCGCGCCCCTCGAACAGCACGGCACCGCCCGTCACCTCGGCCGGAGGCGATGGCACAAGCCGCAGCAGCGACATCATCGTGACCGACTTGCCCGAACCGGATTCCCCGACGACGCCCAGAAGCTCGCCGGCCTTCAGCGAGAAGGAGACCCCGTTCACGGCATGGACGGCCCCCCCACGTGTCCGGAAGACCGTCCGCAGGTCGCGGACATCAAGGACGGGTGCCGCCCCGTCGGTCATGCAGGACCTCCCTGTCATTCCGGTTTCGTGCCGCTGTTGGTCCGGGCACGTTGAGGGGGACGCTAGCAGCAATGCCGCATCGCACAACCCCTTGCGTGGCGTCACGGTGGTCAGGGCCGCCCATGCCCTTGCTCCCCTCTCGCCGCTCGGGAACAGTGCGTCCAGCAAGGAGAGAACCATGCCCCCCCGCAACCGCTTTGCCGAGATGCTGCCCGAGATCCGCGCCTGGCGCCGCGATCTGCACGAACATCCGGAGATCCTGTTCGACACCCACCGAACCGCTGCCCTGGTGGCCGAACGCCTGCGCGCCTTCGGTTGCGATGAGGTTACCACCGGCATCGGCCGCACCGGCGTGGTGGGTGTCATCCGGGGGCGTTCGACGGCCTCGGGCCGGGTCATCGGCTTGCGTGCGGACATGGACGCGCTGCCCATCGAGGAGGCGACCGGCCTGCCTCATGCCTCGAAGGTGAAGGGCGCCATGCATGCCTGCGGCCATGACGGACATACCGCCATGCTGCTGGGCGCCGCGAAATACCTGTGCGAGACGCGCGCCTTCGACGGCACCGTCGTGGTCATCTTCCAGCCGGCCGAGGAGGGTGGCGGCGGCGGCCGCGAGATGTGCGCCGACGGGCTGATGGACCGCTGGGGCATCCAGGAGGTCTATGGCCTGCACAACTGGCCCGGCCGCCCCGTCGGCAGCTTTGCCATCCGCGCCGGGCAGTTCTTCGCCGCCACCGATCAGTTCGAGATCGTCGTGGAAGGAAAGGGGGGACGATGCCGCCAAGCCGCAGGAGGTGGTGGACCCCACCGTGGCAGCCTCGGCCATCGTCCTGGCGCTTCAGACCATCGTCAGCCGGAATGCCGACCCGGTCGGGCAGATCGTGGTCTCGGTCACCTCGTTCCGCACCTCGTCCGAGGCTTTCAATGTGATCCCGTCACGTGTCACGCTTCGCGGGACCGTCCGCACCCTCTCGCGCGAGATGAGGGCAATGGCCGAAAGGCGGCTCCGGACAATCTGCGAGGCCACCGCCATGGCCCATGGCGCACAGGCCCATCTGGACTGGCGCGCGGGTTACCCCGTCATGGTCAACCATCCCGAGCAGACGGACTTCGCGCGCGAGGTGGCCCGGGCGGTCTCGGGCGGCTGCGAGGAAGCCCCCCTCGTGATGGGCGGCGAGGACTTCGCCTACATGCTGGAGGAACGGCCGGGGGCCTATATCCTGCTCGGCAATGGCGACTCGGCGCCGGTCCATCACCCCGAATACGACTTCAACGACGAGGCGATCCCCGCCGGCTGTTCCTGGCTGGCGGGCATGGCCGAGGCGCGGATGCCCCTCAGCGGCCGATGAGATCCCTGTAGAGCGCGTTCAGAGCTTCCGCCTCGGCCTCGATGCGGTGATGCGCAAGGACATGGGGGCGGGCCGCAGCCGCCCAGCGGGCCAGCATGTCCCGATCATCGAGCGCCTCTGCCAGCGCCTCTGCCAGCGCCGGCCCGTCCCCTGCGGGGATCAGGCGGCCCGTTCGGCCGTCCGCGATGATGTCCTCGAAGGCGCCCGCCCGCGAGGCAATCACCGGCACCCCGCAGGCCATCGCCTCCAGAGGGGTGAGCCCGAACCCCTCCACTCGCGGCGCCGTCACATAGAGATCAAGCACGCGATACCACCGCGCGATGTCCCAGCCCCTGTCCTCGGGCAGGAAGCGGATGCGGTCCTTCAGCCCGGCTGCGCGCACCCGCGCCTTCAGCCCCTCGACGAAGGCGGCCTGATCCGGCGTCACGCCGCCCATGAACAGGGCCTGTACATCCGGGCGCGCGGGCAGGACGGCGATCAGCGCCTCTGTCAGCAGATCGGTGCCCTTCTGCGGCCGGAGCCGTCCGAAACAGCCGATCAGGAACGCCCCCGGATCCAGTCCCATCTCGCGCCGCAGGGCGGCCCGGTCCGGCGCGGGCGAGAACAGATCCGTGTCCACCCCATGCAGGATCACGCGGTGGGGCACCTCGAGAAAGGCCCCACTGCGCGAGGAGGTGGCCACCACCGCATCCATCTGCCGGATCAGCCAGCGCGTATAGCGGCTGTGCCGCCGCTGGGCCGCCGAGGTGAACAGCAGCCGCAGCCTCTTGCGCAGCAGGGTTCGCAGCAGAAGACCGCCCAGCATCTCCGTGTTGCGCCGGGCATGCCAGATGCGGGGGGTTCCGCTGCCGCCGGGGCCGGAGCGGGACATGGTCAGCAGGTCGCGCAGCCGGATGCGCGGGATGTCCGCCGGAAGCCGGGGACCGGCGGCGGCGATGCGGATCGTCCGCGCCTGGATCGGCAGCAGGCGCAGCACGGTGGATGTCACCCCCGAATGGCGGCGCTTGAAGTTCGGGGCGATCACCTCGATTCCGGCCGGATCCACGAAGTCTCTCATGACAGGATGTCCATCAGCTCGCGGGCGATCTCCTCGACCCGGTTGCCCTGCCGCGCAGCAAGGCTGCGCCCGGCCTCGCCCATCGCGGCGGCGCGGGCCGGATCGGCCAGCAGTGCGGCCACGGCCCGGCCCAGGTCATCGGCATCGCGCACTGTCATCGCGGCGCCGGCCTCTTCCAGGGCGGTCATGTCGGCCGCGACGGCCTCGCGCAGGGGGCCCGTCAGCAGCGCCGCGCCGCATTGGGCCGGCTCCCACGGATTGTGCCCCCCCACGGGCACCAGTGAGCCGCCCAGGAACACCACCGGGGCCAGACGGAACCACAGGCCCGTCTCGCCCAGCGTGTCGGCCAGATGCAGCGCACCATCCGGCAGGCCGCCCGTGCTGCGCCGCGTGGCCGCAAATCCCCGGCGCGAGGCAAGATGCAGGATGCTGTCCGCCCGCTCCGGATGGCGCGGGACAAGGATCAGGCGTGCCTCCCGATGCTGTGCCAGGACAGCCCGATGCGCCGTCAGCGCCGCCTCCTCCTCTCCCGGATGGGTCGAGATGGCGGCCCAGAGCGGCGCGTCGCCCCGCACGCGGCGCAGGCGCTCCAGCTCGGCCGGATCGGCGGGGGGCGGGGGGGCGGCGGCCTTCATGTTGCCGCCCACGGCGATCCGGACCGGATCGGCCCCCAGCGCGACGAGGGCATCCCGCATGTCCGCCGTCTGGGCGACGATCCGGTCGAAGAGACCGAGCAGGACCCGCGCGCTCTGCGGCATGCGGGCCCATGCCCTGAGGCTGCGGACCGACATCCGCGCATTCATCAGCACGAGCGGCACGCCACGGGCATGGGCCGCGCGAAGCATCTGGGGCCAGATCTCGCTTTCCACCATGACGGCCAGATCCGGGCGCCAGTGATCGAGGAACCGCGTCACCGGTCCCGAGGCATCCAGAGGGGCGAACTGGTGCAGCGCCCCGGCCGGCAGGCGCGAGGCCAGGACCGCCGCCGAACTGGCCGTGCCGGTGGTCACCAGGACCGTGGCCCTTTCGGCAAGGATCCGCACAAGGGGCAGGACGGACAGGCTTTCTCCCATGCTCGCGGCATGGAACCAGATCAGACGCCCTTCGGGCCGGGGTCTGGTCGCCTCGCCCAGGCGTTCGCGCTGGCGTTCGGGGCCGATGCCCTGTGCCCCGAGCCGGGCCGCCGCACGGCGGAAGGCGGGCCCCAGCAGCAGATCGGCAGCGGCGCCATACAGGCGCAGCGGCGCCGGCCAGGACAGGGGATGCGCCGACACGAGTCAGCCGCCCGTATGGCTCATGTGGCGCGAGATCCGCCCGGCGACGGTTCCGCGCGAATAGTCGAAGTCATGCCCGCGCGGCTTGAGCCGGATCGCCGCCCGGATCGCCGCCTCGAGATCGCGGTCATCCGCAGAGGCACGCAGCGCTGCGCGCAGGTCCGATGCCCCTTCCTGTCCGAGACAGGTATGAAGCTGACCCGTGCAGGTCAGCCGCACGCGGTTGCAGCTTTCGCAGAAATTGTGGGACAGCGGGGTGATGAAGCCGATCTTCTGTCCCGTCTCCTCGATCCGGGCATAACGCGCAGGGCCACCCGTGCGCTCGGCCAGATCGGTCAGGGTAAAGCGGCTTTCGATCCGCCGGCGCAGATCGCGCAGGGACCAGAACTGGTCCAGCCGCATCTCGTTGCCGATGTCGCCCATGGGCATGACCTCGATGAAGGTCAGGTCATGGCCCTGTTCCGCGCACCAGGCGATCATGTCCCACAGCTCGTCCTCGGTCTCGCCCTTGAGCGCGACGGCGTTGATCTTGACGCGCAGGCCGGCCTCGCGGGCGGCGCGGATCCCGTCCAGAACCTGATCGATGCGGCCGATCCGCGTCAGCCGGCGGAAGCGCTCCGGATCCAGCGTGTCGAGCGAGACATTGACCCGCCGCACCCCGGCATCCCGCAGCGCCGCGGCATGGCGGGCCAGCTGGCTGCCATTGGTGGTCAGCGTCAGCTCGCGCAGCGCGCCCGAATCGAGATGGCGGCGCATCGCGCGGAAGAAGGTGAGGATGTCGCGCCGCACCAGCGGCTCTCCCCCCGTGATGCGGAGCTTCTCCACCCCCAGACGGATGAAGGCCGAACAGAGACGGTCGAGCTCCTCGAGCGAGAGGATCTCGCTCTTGGGCAGGAAGGTCATGTGTTCGGACATGCAGTAGACGCAGCGGAAATCGCAACGGTCCGTGACCGAAACCCGCAGGTATCGGATGAAGCGGCCGAAGGGGTCCTGCATGGGCGCGTCCATGCGACCAAGGTAGGTGTCTGCCGGTCTGCCCGCAAGCGGAGCCTTGCCGATGCCGCCGGTCCTGACCGTTGCGCCCGGCGACCCGGGCGCCTTAGGCTTCCGCCATGACCCTGCGCATTCGTCTTTCGCTGATCGCCCTCTGCGCCCTGGGCGCATGTGCGGCGCCGGATGGCCGCCCGGGGCCCATGCGTCCGTCCGGCACGCAGGCCCCGGCCGAGGCTCCGCTGCCAGAGGCACGGCCGGCCGATCGCGCCACGACCGCCGCCGGTGCTCCGGCGATCCTGGCTCCGCCCGGTCCGGCTTTGGCCGGGGCCGCCGATGCCGGGCTTCCGCCGCCTCCGCCGCCCGCCGCAGACGACGGCCTGGGGGCCGGCTCCGATGGGGTAGGCATGGACGCTGCTGCCGCCGCCCCGTCCGCTGCCGGGGCAGCTCCGGCCGGGGCCGGTGCGCGTCTGGGGACGACGGTGGCTTCGCTCGGGCCGCCGTCCGAACCGGGGGTCTGGCTCCGCACGCCCCTCGTGACGGCGGTGATGCGCGGCCGGATCGAGCATCCCGCCACGGGCCAGAGCATCGGCGTGGAGCTGCGCCCCTCCGGCGGAGAGCCGGGATCGGGCAGTCAGATCAGCATCGCGGCGATGCGTCTGCTGGGCCTGCCGCTGCGAGCCTGCCGGAACTGGTCGTCTATGGTGGCTGAAGGGGTTTGCGGCAGAAGCCGCGCCCCTGTCAGGCCTTGAGCGGCTCGGTCGAGGCGAAGAACATCGCCTGGCTGATGGCGGATCGCACCTGATCTTCCCGGTAGGGCTTGGAGATGAGGAAGGCCGGCTCGGGCCGCTCTCCGGTCAGCAGCCGTTCGGGGAAGGCGGTGATGAAGATGACGGGGATGTCACCGCGGGCCCTGAGGATCTCGTTGACCGCGTCGATCCCCGAGGATCTGTCGGCCAGCTGGATATCGGCGAGGATGAGGTCCGGCTTCTCGATCCCGGCGAGCGCCACCGCCGCATCGCGCGTGCGGGCAACGCCCGTGATGGCATGGCCCATGTCGGCGACGATGGTCTGCAGGTCGAGGGCGATGATGGCCTCGTCCTCGATGATCATGACGCGGCCAGAGACGGAATCCTCCATCTCGCTGCGGGCCCGGTTGATGAGGTGGCGCACCTCGTCCACGTCGCTGCGCATGATCGTGGCGACCTCCTCGGGGGTGAAATCCTCGATGGTGGACAGCAGAAGCGCCTCGCGCGTGTTGGGGGTCAGCCGCGCCAGATGCCTCTGGGCGGCCCTGGCCAGTCCCGTCTCTCCGTCCGAGACGGGGGACCCGGAGCTGTTCCAGATCGTGTGAAAGACCGTGAACAACGCGACACGTGGCGTCGTTCCCGTCTCGAACAGGGCCGGTTCATCGAGGATCGCCTCGAGGGTGGCCAGCGCATAGGCATCGCCGCTCGACTGGCTTCCCGTGAGGGCGCGCGCATACCGGCGCAGATAGGGAAGCTCTGCCGCGATCTGCGCGGAGAGGTCGGGGGCGTCGGTCGTGCTCATGTGAAACGGGATCCCTTCTTCGATCTGGAACCAAACGATAGCCCGCGGCTTTCAGTTCCGAAAGCATGACCCACGAGGCAGCGAGTAACCGCCATGAACGAGATGTCGTCGCAGGAGAAGCGGAATGCCGCGACTGCCGCCAATCTGCGGCGCGCCTATGGCGGACCCGTCCGGGGCGGCCTTCCTCCCGCCTTCGCCCGGATTCTGGCGCGTCTGGAGGGCAGGCCGGGGGGTGCAGGCGCCGCCCATGACGCCCTGGCCTTTGCATCGCCGCAATCCCCCGCATCGGAGGAGGCGGGGGACAGGGGCAAAGGGGCAGGACGCGGCGCGCTCCGTGACAATCGCCTGGCGCGGATGGTCGCATGAGTGTGAGAGACACCGCAAGGTCGCCGCGCCCCCCCGACGGAGTCACCCCGGCCGAGGGGAGCGACCCGCGCGAGGAGATGCTGGCGCATCTGCCGGCGATGCGCGCCTTTGCGCTGTCGCTGACGCGCAATGCCGCCGCGGCGGACGATCTCGTGCAGGACACGGTGGTGAAGGCCTGGTCCAGTTTCGACCGCTTTGCCGAGGGGACGAATCTGCGCGCCTGGCTGTTCACCATCCTGCGCAACACCTTCTATTCCAATCGCCGCCGCAGCGTGCGCGAGGTCGCCGACAGCGACGGCATCCTTGTCGGGGCGCTGGCGGAGAAGCCGGCCCATGACGGCCGCCTGCATATCGCCGATCTCTATCGCGCCTTTCTTCGTCTGCCGGACGAACAGCGCGAGGCGCTCCAGCTTGTCGGAGTGCAGGGCCATTCCTACGAGGAAGCGGCGGCGATCATCGGTGTGGCCGTGGGAACCGTCAAGAGCCGTGCCAACCGCGCCCGCGCGCGTCTGGCCCAGCTTCTCGACCTGTCGGAGACGGAGCGGCTCGAGCTTACCGACGGGGCCACCATGGCCGTGATCGCCGCCCAGGGCGGCCCGCATCTGTGACATGGCCGGACGGATCCTCGGGCGGCTGCACCGCGACGGGCTCGCGGTCCGGGTGACGGCACTTCTGTCGCTGGCGCTGCTGCCGCTCGGGCTGCTGGCTCTCGGACAGGCGCGGTCCTTCCAGCAGGAAAGCGAACAGCGTGCCCGGCTGTCGCTTCTGGCTGTCACGGCCCAGGCCGCGTCCGGTCTCGAACGTGAGATCGTCCGCGCTCAGGGCGCTGCGGGGGCGCTGGCGGCGCTGCCCTCCGTCCTGGCAGACCCCGTGTCCTGCGAAGGGACATTGCGCAGCTTCGTGGAGGCCTGGTCTTCCTACAGCCTTGCCGTGTTCTACCCGGCCGTCGGCGGCCGCCCCTGCGCCTCGGGGCCGGAATTCGACAGCCTGCCGCTGTCTGTCGATGCCGCCTCCGACCGGACCGAGATCCGGGGCGGCCTGCCGGGCAGCCTGCTGATGGCAGTTCCGCTTGCGGCGGGGGGACGGTCGATCGGATCGCTGGCGCTTCTGCTGCCGATCGAGGCGCTGGCCGGACCGGCCCTGCCGTCGGAAAACCAGCCTCTCCAGCTTGTCACCTTCAATGCCTCGGGCGAGGTTCTGACATCGACCGGCCCGGACGGCCCTGTCGTGCCGCCCGGCCTTCTGGCCCCGCGCCGCCCCCTGTCCGCCGAGACGCCCTCCGGACCGCGGGTCTTTGCGGCCCGCGATCCCGATGGGGCCGAGCGCGTCTATACCGTGGTGCCGGTCGTTCCCGAGGTGGCCTATGCGCTCGCCGTCTGGAGCCCGGAACAGGCTGGGCGCCCCTCGGGGCTGTGGGGCCGGCCGCTGACGCTCGCCGTCCTGATGTGGCTGGCCAGCCTCGGCGTGGCACTCTGGACGCTGGACAGGCTGGTGCTCTCGCGCGTGGCGGCGCTGGGGGCCATGATGCGCCGCTTTGGCCATGACCGCACCCTGCCGGATGCGCCGCCGCCGGATGCCGCGCGGGAGCTGCGCGAGATCGAACTGGCCTTCCGCGAGATGGCCCGATCCATCCTCGAGGACGAGGCCCGAATGGCCCGGGCCTATCGCGAGCGGGGCGTCCTGCTGCGCGAGATCCATCACCGCGTGAAGAACAATCTCCAGCTCATCTCCTCGATCATCTCCATGCAGATCCGCCGGCTGTCGGGGGCAGAGCCGCGGGCGGCCCTGCGGCGCCTGCAGGACCGGGTGCTGACCCTCGCGGCAATCTACCGCACCCTCTATACCAGCGCCGACATGGCCGCGATCGACGTGGCCCCCCTCATCCGCGCCATCGCCGAGCAGGAACTGGCTGTCCGGGCTGCCCTGTTGCGCACGGAGATGTCCATCGACAGCCTCGTTCTCGATCCCGATCAGGCCGTGCCGCTGGCCTTTCTCGTCGCCGAGGCGCTGTCGAATGCCGCCCTCCATGCCCGGGCGCGATCCGGCCTGCCCACGGTCTCGGTCCGTCTCGAAAGGGGCGAGGACCATGCACGCCTGACCATCGCCAACAGCGCCGAAGGGCGGCCGAAGCGGCAGCCCGGCCCGGGGCTGGGGCGCCAGCTCATCCAGGCCTTTGCGGCCCAGATCGGCGGTCCCATCGAGACGGCGGAGGACGACGAGATGCACCGCCTGACGGTCGTCTTCCCGATTCGGCCCGGCGAAGGGGGCGCGCGCTAGGCTTTGCACATCTGCGCATCCGCAGCGCCCTTGCGGCCCCTGTCCTGCGACCGTATCTAGGGCCTGTCTCGCGAAAGGTCCGCCCATGAAAGATCCCGTCGATCACTACATGAATCTCGTCCCCATGGTGGTCGAGCAGACCAGCCGGGGCGAGCGGGCCTATGACATCTTCTCCCGCCTTCTGAAGGAGCGGGTGATCTTCGTCTCCGGCCCCATCCACGATGTGATGGCCCAGCTCGTCGTGGCCCAGCTCCTGCATCTGGAGGCGGAGAATCCCAAGAAGGAAATCTCCATGTACATCAACAGCCCCGGTGGCGTCGTCACCTCCGGGCTGTCGATCTACGACACGATGCAGTACATCCGCCCCAAGGTCTCGACCCTTGTCATCGGTCAGGCGGCCTCGATGGGTTCGCTCCTGCTGACGGCGGGGGAGAAGGGGATGCGCTTCTCGCTTCCCAATTCCGAGATCATGGTCCACCAGCCTTCGGGCGGCTTCCAGGGCCAGGCGACCGACATCCTCATCCACGCCCGCCGGACCGAGGCGCTGCGCAAGCGCCTGAACGAGATCTATGTCAAGCATACCGGCCAGTCGATGGAGGCGGTGGAGGCCGCGCTGGAGCGGGACCGCTTCATGGATCCGGAAGAGGCCAAGGCATGGGGTCTCATCGACGACATCCTGACCACCCGCGAAGGCGGGAAGGCCGGGTCCGAATCGGCGGCGGCATGAGGCAACAGGTCACTGTTCGGGTGCCCCGACACGGGATTTTGGCATTGTGGAGCCCGACCGGCTGACCTAACCTTTGTGATGGGCCGTGGAATGCCCCGGCCCCGACGTGCCCGGAGGGGCAATCGACTAAGACGCCCGTGCGGGCCAGAGGAGTCACATGGCGAACGCATCCGGCAGCGACGGCAAGAACACCCTCTACTGCTCCTTCTGCGGCAAGAGCCAGCATGAGGTGCGCAAGCTCATTGCCGGGCCGACCGTGTTCATCTGCGATGAATGCGTCGAGCTCTGCATGGATATCATCCGCGAGGAGACGAAGTCCTCCGGGCTCAAGTCCGGCGATGGCGTGCCCACCCCGCGAGAGATCTGCGACGTCCTCGACGACTATGTGATCGGGCAGGAGCATGCCAAGCGTGTCCTGTCGGTGGCCGTGCACAACCACTACAAGCGGCTGAACCACGCCCAGAAGGCGAGCGACATCGAACTGGCCAAGTCCAACATCCTGCTGATCGGCCCGACCGGCTGCGGCAAGACGCTTCTGGCCCAGACGCTGGCGCGCATCCTCGATGTGCCCTTCACCATGGCCGATGCCACCACGCTGACCGAGGCGGGCTATGTCGGCGAGGATGTGGAGAACATCATCCTCAAGCTGCTCCAGGCTTCGGAATACAATGTCGAACGGGCCCAGCGGGGGATCGTCTACATCGACGAGGTGGACAAGATCACCCGCAAGTCGGACAACCCTTCCATCACCCGCGATGTCAGCGGCGAGGGCGTCCAGCAGGCCCTGCTGAAGATCATGGAGGGCACCATCGCCTCCGTGCCGCCGCAAGGCGGGCGCAAGCATCCCCAGCAGGAATTCCTGCAGGTGGACACGACCAACATCCTGTTCATCTGCGGCGGTGCCTTTGCCGGGCTGGAAAAGATCATTGCCCAGCGTTCCAAGGGCACCGGCATGGGCTTCGGCGCCAAGGTCATGGCGCCCGACGAACGCTCCGTCGGCGAGATCTTCAAGGATCTCGAGCCCGAGGATCTTCTGAAGTTCGGCCTGATCCCGGAATTCGTCGGCCGCCTGCCGGTCATCGCCACGCTCACGGATCTCGACGAGGCAGCCCTGATCCGGATCCTGACCGAGCCCAAGAACGCTCTGGTCAAGCAGTATCAGCGCCTCTTCGAGATGGAGGATACCAAACTCACCTTCACCGAGGATGCGCTCAAGGCGATCGCCAGGCGCGCCATCGAGAGAAAGACCGGCGCCCGCGGCCTGCGTTCGATCATGGAGGAGATCCTGCTCGATACCATGTTCGAGCTGCCGAGCCTGACCTCTGTGCGTGAGGTGGTCGTCAATGAGGAGGCCGTCCAGCCGGGCGGCAAGCCCCTGATGATCCACACCGAAACGCCTGCCAAGAAGGGCGTGGCCACGGCAAGCTGATCGCAGGCCGAAAGGGCTGCGCGACGGGCCGGCTTGTGCGGGTTGCCCGGTCTCCTCCGGGCTTCTTGCAGAGCTCGGCCCGTCCGCTGCCCTTTCATTCCCTTTCCCGCAGGATCCGGGCCGGGCGGATGGCCAGGGGACGCAGCGCGAAAAGCAGCCCCCGCCCCCAGCGCTGCAAGCGTGCCCGCCCCCCAGATGGCGAGGGCATTGCTCCAGATGGGGCGGAACTCGGCATCCATGACGAAGCGCATCACGCCCCAGGCCCCTGCCGACCCGGCGACCAGCGCGACAAGGCCGGCCGCCGCCCCCATCAGGGCCGCGCGCATCGCAAAGCTGCGCAGGATCAGGCGCGGAGTGGCGCCCAGCGTCCTGAGCACCGCCGCTTCCCAGGCCCGCGCCTGTTCGCCTGCTGCGGCGGCGCCGATCAGCACGAGGAACCCCGTCGCCAGGCTGGCCAGTGCCGCCGTGCGGATGGCCGCCGCCACCCCTTCGACCAGACGCTGCGCTTCGGCCACGGCATCGCGGATGCGGATGGCGGTCAGGTTCGGCCAGGTTTCGGCAAGGTCACGCAGGATGGCGGCTTCGGCCTCCTCCTCGGCATGGATGGTCGCGATCCAGCTATGCGGCGCACCGGCCAGCGCCGCGGGATTCATGACGAGGACGAAGCCGATTCCGGCGCTGCGGAAATCCACCTCGCGAAAGCTGGCGATTTCGGCCTCGATGTTGCGGCCGAGGATGTTGACCGTCAGCCGGTCGCCCAGACGCAGCCCCGCTTCCTCGGCTTCGGTGGCCGACACGCTGACCAGGGGGGGGCCGTCATAGCCCTCGGGCCACCAGGTGCCGGCGGTGATCCGGGAGCCCTCGGGCGGGGTTTCGGAATAGGTCACACCCCTGTCGCCCCGGCTGATCCAGTGGCCGCCGGTCGCCTCTTCGGCCGGGATGCCGTTCACGGCGGTCAGGATTCCGCGTAGCATCGGGGCGGCGTCCACGGCGGAGACGGCCGGATTGGCCGCCAGTCTTTCACGCAGGGGGGCGATCTGGTCGGGCTGGATGTCCAGGATGAAGTAGGAGGGCGCGACAGCGGGCAGCTCTTGCGTGATGGCGCGGCGCAGATTGCCGTCGATCTGCCCCACGGCGGCCAGCACCGACAGCCCGAGGCCCAGCGCCAGCACCACCGGCCCTGTCTCGCCCCCCCGCGCGCCCACCGCCCCGAGCGCCAGCCGCAGGGCCGGCCGTCCCCGCGCGATCATCCGCGCCCGGCGCGCCGCCTGACGGATGATAGCCGCCGCCAGCGCCAGCAGCGTCAGTGCCGCTGCGATTCCTCCCGCCGTCCACAGCGTGAGTCCCACTGCCCCCGAGAACCAGGCCGCCGCCGCCAGAAGCGTGGCGAGGATCGCGGCACTGGCGAACAGATAGGGCCAGCGCGGCAAGCGTCGTCCGCCTGCCAGCGCCTCGCGGAACAGGGCGGCCGCGCGGATATCCGTCGCCCGTGCCAGCGGCCAGAGCGTGAACAGCAGCGCGGCCAGCATGCCATAGAGCGCGGCTTCGGCCAGCGGGCCGGGATGAAGCCGAAAGACCGCCGGCAGCGGCAGGGCCGCGGCGATCCACGGGGATGCGGCAAGGGGCACCAGACTTCCCAGCAGCAATCCCAGGACGACCCCCAGAAGAGCCAGCGTTCCGATCTCCAGGAAGCAGCTCGTGAAGATCACCCGGCGCGAGGCGCCGAGCGTCCGCAGCGTGGCGATTGTCTCGGTCCGGGCGCGGATACGGGCCGAGACCGCGGCTGACACGCCCACGCCCCCCACAGCCAGGCCCGACAGCCCCACGAGGACCAGGAAGGCGCCCAGTCTTTCGACGGCCCGTCCGGTGCCGCCTGCGCCCGATCGTGCATCGCGCCAGCGCATCCCCCGGTCACGCCAGAGGGCATCGGCCTCCGCGGCCAGCGCGTCGAGGTTGGCCGTCTCGGGCAGGTCGAGCCGGTAGAGCGTCTCGAACAGCGTGCCTTCGGCCAGCAGGCCGGAGCCGTCCAGATCCGCCCGGCGCAGCAGGCTGCGCGGCCCCAGCCCGAAACCTGCGCTGGCATTGTCGGGATAGCGGACAAGGACCGCCGAGAGGACGAAATCCGCGCTGCCGATCCGGACCCGATCGCCCGGCGACAGGCCCAGCCGATCGGTCAGCGCCCTCTCGGCCACAAGGCCCGGGTGTTCTCCGTCGCCGGCAAGGGCCGCGGCAAGGGGCATCGGCGGATCAAGCTCGACCGTCCCGATCAGCGGATAGAGATCGTCCACGGCCAGGACCTGCGTCAGGGCCCGCTCGGCCCGGCCTTCCGGATCGGCAACGAGCAGGGATCGGAAATCCACGACTTCCGAGATGCGCAGGGCGATGCGCTCCATCCAGTCGCGTTCCTCGGGGCTGGCGAAGCGGTAGGTCAGTTCCGCCTCGGCATCCCCGCCCAGAAGGCGCGCGCCTTCGCGCTCCAGCCCGGTCTGGATCGCCGCGCGCACCGAACCGACCGCGGCGATGGCTGCGACCCCAAAGATCAGGCAGAGAAGGAAGATGCGGAATCCCCGCAATCCGCCCCTCAGGCCGGCGCGCAGTTCCCGCGCGGCAAGCCGCAGGGCGGCGCTCATTCCGCCGCCTCGGCCTGACGGGTTCCCTCGGTCTGGCTGTCGATGCGTCCATCGCGCAACCGCACGATCCGGTGACAGCGCCGCGCGAGCCTTTCGTCATGGGTGACAAGGACCAGCGTCGCCCCGAACCGTTCGGGCAGACCGAAGAGAAGGTCGATGATGGCCGCACCGGTCCGCTCGTCGAGATTCCCGGTCGGTTCGTCGGCCAGCAGGATCCGGGGTCTCATGACCGAGGCACGGGCGAGGGCGACGCGCTGCTGCTCGCCTCCCGACATCTGAGACGGATAGTGACCTGCACGATAGGACAGGCCCACGGCGTCCAGTTCGGACGCGGCACGGGCGAAGGCATCGCGGATCCCGGCCAGCTCGAGCGGGGTTGCCACATTCTCGAGCGCGGTCATCGTCGGGATGAGGTGGAAGGACTGGAAGACGACACCTAGATTGCCGAGGCGGAACCGTGCAAGGGCATCCTCGTCCATCCCGGAGAGGTCATGCCCCAGGGCCCGCACCGTCCCGGCCGTGGCGCGTTCGAGCCCACCCATCAGCATGAGGAGCGACGACTTGCCTGATCCCGACGGACCGACAAGCCCCACCGTCTCGCCCGGCGCGATGTCGAGCGTGATGTCCCGGAGGATCTCGACCGGCCCGGCATCCGCGGGCAGAGTGAGACCTGCATGGCGCAGGGACAGGACGGGTTCGGGCATGGGGAACATGACGGAGTCTCCGACGGCGGGGCACCCTCCGCGATCTAGGCACACGCCCCGGTTACGCAACCTCTCGGCCGCCTGGATCATGGCTGTCCTTCTGCCGGTGGCCGCCCCGGCTCAGGACGATCCGGTCACCATCCTGCTTCTGGGGGACAGCCTGTCGGCCGGTTACGGCCTGGCGGCGGGCGAGGGGCTGGCGCCGCAGCTCCAGGCCTGGCTGGATGAGGCAGGGGCGTCCGTGGAGATCGTGAATGCGGGCGTTTCGGGCGACACGACGGCTGGGGGGCTGTCGCGTCTGGACTGGGCGCTGACGGATGAGGTGGATGCGGTGATCGTCCAGCTCGGGGGGAATGACTTCCTGCGCGGAATCGACCCGGCCGCAAGCCGGGAGAACCTGCGCGGCATCCTCGAAGGGATTGCCGCGCGCGATCTGCCGGTGCTGCTGGTCGGGATCGACGCCTCGGGCCAGTATGGACCGGATTACGAGGCCGCCTTCGACGGCATGTATCCCGATCTGGCGGCCGAATTCGGCGCCGCCCTGATCCCGGATTTCTTTGCGCCCCTGCGGGAGGGGGGGACCCTCGATGCCGCGTTGCGGGACTGGATGCAGCCGGACGGGATCCATCCGAATGCGGCAGGGGTCCGCCGGATCGTGGCCGGATCGCTCGGCCCTGCGGCACTGGCCCTGGCCGAAGAGGCGCGTCGCTGAACGGCTCTCAGCTCCGCTCCCAGGCGAGGAGCTGGTCATAGGTCATGACCGGGCGCAGCGGCCCGTCGTCCTCCGGGCGGTAGTTCGGATCCTGCGGCAGACAGCCCCGGCCGCAGATCTGGCGCACTGTCATGGTATCGGTATCGACATGCCACAGCCGCCCGCCCGGTGTAGCGATGTAACCGTCGATGCCGTCGGCGGCATCGGTGTTCACGTCCTGCGTGGTCGGCCATTCCGAGGCATACCATGGCGAATAGGTGCCATGGGTGTGGTAGGAGGCGATGACGGTCATCCCCTGGGGAATCGGGGGCAGGGGGCAGGAGGCCTCCGCCCCGGCGACAGGGGGGGTATGCATCAGCCGGCCGGCCGGATCATGGCCGATATAGCCGCAATATTCGCGGTTTCCGGCAAAGGACAGGGGCTGCAGGCTGGCCATCAGATCGCGGACGAAGGCCAGTTCCGTGCCCGAGGCGGTGGCTTCGGCGGTGGGAAAGCCGCGGCGGGCGGATCGCGGTGCGGCATGGAGGACGCCAGGCGGCGAGGCGGTGTCCCTGGGCGCCGCGGAGTTCGGCACCGCATGACCTTGTCCGGACGGGACGGACGGCAGGGGAAGCGGGGCGGCGCAGGCGCCGAGCATTGCCGCCACCGCGAAAGGAAAGGCCTGCCGGATCATCGGCAGGCCATCCGTTGGCGGTTCATCGCGCGATCGGCCGAACGGATGCGGCTTCGCACCCGGTTCAGGCGAGATGCAGGTTGACGGCCGATTCGCGTCCGTCGCGGCCGGTCTCGATGTCGAAGGTGACCTTCTGATTGTCGCGCAGCCCCTTCAGCCCGGACCGCTCGACGGCAGAGATATGGACGAACACGTCCTTCTTGCCGCCGTCGGGGGCGATGAAGCCATAACCCTTGGTGGTGTTGAACCATTTCACGGTGCCGCTGGGCATCCCGGATCTCCTCGTCTTTTCCGCTCGCGGGATTGCAGCGGACCGGCTCGTCAGGCTGATCGATGCCCTGGGCCGTGAGGGACCGTGGTCGATAGAGACGTCGCAGGGGGATCATGCCCGACCTGATGGCCCCCTGTCCAGCCCCGTCATGCAATCCGGGCGAGCGCCGGTCGATCATCACCGCCCGGGCTGCCGGGCCGCGCGACGCATCGCAGCACAGAGGCCACCGCCCCGGCCGGTCCGCCCCCCGCCCAGAGGGCGACCGCCTCGAGCCAGGAGAGATCGAGCAGCACAAGCCCGCCCAGCCCAGCGAAGAACCCGAGAATGCCGCCGATCGCCACCAATGCCATGCCACGCCCCCCTCCGTTCTCGGGATCAGCCAGATGCAGGACTGTGTCAGGAACAAGGCCGAATGGCGGCGTCTGCAGGATTCTGCCGATCGGCGGCAGGCGGGCGGCAGGCGGGCGGCAGGCCGGGATCATCCGATCGTTCCCCAGCGCTGCAGCAGCCGCTGCTGGAGCCGCCGCGCCCGGGCGATCCAGTCGCGGCTGCCGGGCGGGATCTCCTCTTCCGAGGTTGAGGCGGCGGCACGCCGTTCGGGGTCGGCGGCGAAGATGGCAAAGGCCAGATCAGCGCCCGGCGTCGTGCGGGCATAGCCGGCCAGGGTCGAGACGAAGTTGAGCGTCCCGGTCTTGGCCCGGACGATGGCCGGGGGCAGGGGCAGGGGTGTGCCGGCCGCATCGGTCAGGGGGATGTCGCGCAGCAGCGGCCGGAGGGTTTCCATCACCCCCGGGGCGGCCAGCATGATTGCCATCTCCTGCGCGGTCATCCGGCTCTCCCCGCCCAGGCCGGAATGGTCCACCAGATGCATCCGGGCGCCCGTCCGCCTGCGGATCCAGCGGGTCATCGCGGAGGCGGACTCGGCAGGCGAGAGGGGGGTCAGCCCCCGCCCCTGCGAGGCCGCGAGACCGACCGCCTCGGCCGTGAGATTGGTCGAATAGCGCAGCATGTCGATGAGGATCGCCTCGAGCCGGTCGCTCTCGAGGGCGGCCAGCTCCACGGCCCCTTCGGGCAGCGCCGCGATCGGCGCAGCGGGGGCAGGATCGTGCCCATCTCCTTCGCCACTCCGCGGAAGGCCCTGTCCGGCATAGAGCGCCGGGTCCCGCACCGGCAGCCATCGCGAACCGGATTCGCCCAGTTGCCGATCGGCCACCGTCCAGACATCGATCCCGGCCTCGCGCCGATAGGTGTAGACGGGCAGGCTCCGCGGTTCGGCCGTGATGCGGGCGATCTGCACCTCGGGGCGGTAGCGGTCCCCCCGGGCATCGAGGCTGAGACGCCAGCCGCTGCCCTCGCGCTGCCAGGCAAAGAACACCCGGTTGAAGTTGAGATTGAGCCCCGAGAGCGAAGGATTGTAGGCAAGATGGTCGAGCTGCTCGGGCGCGATCTCCTCGACATGGGGCGAGGGCGGCCCCCCCACCGACGCGAAAGACCCCGGGCCGGCCGGTGATGCCGGCCGTTCGTCGCAGCAGGGCGGGCCAGATCGGCGAGGCGGTCTGTCGTCAGCACCGGATCGCCCCCGCCGGCAAGGATCAGATCGCCCTCCACAAGCCCGTCCTGCACGGGCCCCGTGGCCAGCACACGGGTGCGGAAACGATGGTCGGGGCCCAGTGTCTCGATGGCGTAGAGGGCGGTCGCGGCCTTGGCGACCGAGGCGGGAGGAACCGGGCGGGTGGGATCCAGCGCATCGAGGATCGTGCCTGTCCGCAGATCCACGAGGGCAACGGAGACCCGCCCCTCGAGGCCGGCCTCGCGCACCATTGCGGCGATGTCCGCCCTTGGCGAAGGGCTGACGCCAGGGCGGGGCGGGCCGCCTGATCCGGCGGACAGGCCGGCGCGGGCACGGGGACGCAAGGCGGTGCCGGGCGCTTCGGCCCATGCCGCCCCGGCCAGCATCGTCAGCCCCCCTGCCAGCAGGCCCCGCCGCGTGATCTGCCCTGCTGTCATGCCCTGACTCTCCCCATGGACTCCCCGGCCGCCTGTCCTGCGCAGCCTAGCCCGAGCCTGGTCCCACACAACCCTGTCTCCCTCACTCCGCCGAGAGCGCATGCCGCAAAGCGGTCGAGGACAGGGGGTTGAGAGGCATGTTCAGCACGACCCAGGCCGGGGGTTTGCGGCGGGCAAGGGCGCGCGCCTCGCTTTCGTTGAGCTGCGCATGCCGGAAGGCACGGGCGGCCGGGGCGAAACGGGCCGCAAGGCGGGCGCCGGGGCGGGCGACGACGCAGACGGGGACCATCCTCATGATCCGCTGCCAGTCGTGCCAGCGGTGGAACTGCAGGAGGTTGTCGGATCCCATGATCCACACCAGGCGCAGGCCGGGGGCCAGCCGGCGCAGCCGCGTCAGCGTCTCGGCCGTGTAGCGCGTGCCAAGGCGGACCTCGATATCCGTGACTTGCACGCGCGGATGGCCCCGCAGGATCGCCCGGGCAGCAGCCATGCGTTGGGGCAGGGGGGCCGGGCCGCGGGTCTTGAGCGGATTGCCCGGGCTGACCAGCCACCAGACGCGGTCGAGCCCGAGACGGCGCAGGGCGGTCTGCGTGACCTGCACATGGCCGGCATGGGGCGGATCGAAGGAGCCGCCGAGCAGCCCCACCGCCTGCCGGCGGCCGATCGGCGGCAGCCGTCTCATGGTTCGTAGCGGACGAAGGCGAAGGCCCTGCCGTCCGGGGACCAGCAGGGGACATTGATCGTGCCCTGCCCACCGTGAAGGCGCAGGATCTCGTGCCCCTCGCCGCCGTGCTGGGGCATCAGGCGCAGCGCCACGTCAAGCCCGCCGGGATGTCCCTTCGTGCCCGGTGGATAGGCCAGATAGAGCACATGCCGCCCGTCCGGCGAGGGATGGGGGAACCAGTCCACCGTCTCGCCCCCGGTCATCCGCATCAGATCCGATCCGTCGGGGCGCACGCGCCACAGATCCACCCGGCCGTCCTTTTCGCCGTTGAACCAGATCCAGGCCCCGTCGGGCGTGTAATCCGGGCCGTCCATGTGGTCGAAGCCATCCGCCAGGGGCCGTTCGTCCGATCCGTCCGTCGCGCAGGTCATCACGATGACGGGCCCCCCGTCGCGCGCCGCGGCATAGGCCAGGCGCGCCCCGTCCGGCGACCAGCCATGCCACCATGAGGGTGTGCGGGGCGTGACGCGGCGGGGCTCTCCCCCCTCCACCGGCATCAGATAGATGCAGGAGGCGCCGTCCTGCGACTTTGCACTGATGGCGAGCGTGCTGGCATCGGGCGACAGGCCGTGATCGTTGTTCAGGCCGGAGACAGAGCCGGTGGGGATGTTCTCCAGCGCCGGCGCATCCAGGGGAACGCGGTAGAGCCGCCCTTCGCCATTGACGATCAGATAATCCTCCGGATGCCAGTTCGGCGCCTCGATATGGCCGGCATGACGCAGGACAACCCGCGTTTCGCCTTCGGCAAGGCTGTGAATGCACAGTTCGGAGATCATGGGGGATGATCCTTGCTGGGAGGGAACCCCCGCCAGCGCGAGGGGGGGGAGCGCGCCGGCGGGGCAGGGGGGCCGGCCTCAGCCCTCGATCTCGGCCGACTGCGTCCACAGGTTGATCGGGGCCTCGTCCGCGTGACGGTCGATCTCGGCCAGTTCCTCTGCGGTGAAGTCGAGATTGCGGATGGCGCCGGCGCAGTCCTCCACCTGCGAGGGGCGCGAGGCGCCGATCAGCGCGCTGGTGATGCCACCCTCGCGCAGGACCCAGGCGATGGCCATCTGGGCGAGCGTCTGACCGCGCCGCCGGGCGATGGCATCGAGCGCGCGGATCCGCTCCAGCGTCTCGTCCGACAGCATCGCCGGATCGAGGCTCTTGCCCTGGGCGGCGCGGCTGTCCTGCGGAATGCCACGGAGATACTTGTCCGTCAGCATGCCCTGCGCCAGCGGCGTGAAGGCGATGGAACCGATGCCGAGCTCGCGCAGCGTCTCCTTCAGGCCATCGCGCTCCACCCAGCGGTTGAGAAGGTTGTAGCTGGGCTGATGGATCACGCAGGGGGTGCCCAGATCCTTCAGGATCGCGGCTGCCTGCCGCGTACGCTCGCTGTTGTAGCTGCTGATCCCGACATAGAGCGCCCGGCCGGACCGCACGATATGGTCGAGCGCGCCCATCGTCTCTTCCAGCGGGGTGTCGGGATCGAAGCGATGGGAATAGAAGATGTCCACATAGTCGAGCCCCATCCGCTTCAGAGAGGCATCGCAGGACGCGATCAGGTATTTGCGGCTGCCCCATTCGCCATGGGGGCCGGGCCACATGCGGTAGCCGGCCTTGGAGCTGATGATCAGTTCGTCGCGCAGCCCCGCGAAATCGGTCCGCAGGATCTCGCCGAAGGCTTCCTCGGCGCTGCCGGGCGGGGGGCCGTAATTGTTGGCCAGGTCGAAATGGATGATCCCGTGATCGAAGGCGGTCCGGCAGATGGCCCGCTTGGTCTCATGCGGGGTGTCATGCCCGAAATTGTGCCACAGACCCAGCGAGATCGCCGGCAGCATCAGCCCCGAGGCGCCGCAGCGGCGATAGATCATGCGCTCGTAGCGGTCCTCGCGCGGGGTCCAGTTCATGCTTCCCTCCCTCGTTGCGGGGGGAGAGAGGCACGGGAGCGGCCGCTTGTCCAGCGGGGTCAGGCAACGGCGGCAGGACCGGGGCGCAGGGAGCCGTCCGGTGCAGCGGGGTCGTCGCCCGGCGCGCCTTCGCCCGGTGCACGGGTGGGGGGGCTTTCCTCGCGGGCGACGGCCTGGGCGCGGAAGGGCGCGGTGTCAAGAGCGGGTCCTGTCGTCGCCTTGCGGGGCGTCTCGCCCTCGCGCTCTCCCGGCTCGGCCGACAGGAAGCTGGAGAGGATCTGGAGGCTGTCCACATTGTCGGCGATCGCCTTGACCACCACGAGGAAGGGCACCGCCAGGATCGCGCCGGGAATGCCCCAGATCCACATCCAGAAGGCGACGGCGATCAGCATCGCGACGGTGTTGATCTCCAGCCGCCGGCCGACCAGCATGGGGGTGATGACATTGCCCTCGATCGTGTTGAGGAGCAGATAGCTCAGCGGTGGGCCCATCGCGAGCCAGAGCGTGTCATAGGTGATGATCGCAACCGCACCGGCCAGGATGACGCCGATAATGCAGCCGATGAAGGGGATGAAGTTCAGCAGCGCTGCGACGACTCCCCACAGGATCGGTGCCGGCATGGCCCAGAACCACATGATCGTGCCCACCGCGATGCCCAGCGCGATGTTGATGACCGTGATCGCGGCCAGATAGCGCGAGATCTGCCGCTCCACGTCGCGGACGATGGTCAGGGCCTTCTTCTTGTCGCGCAGGCGCGGCGCGGCCTCGACGATCCGCCGGTGGTAGAAGTCTCCCGCGGCCAGCAGGAACCCCGTGAGCAGCAGCGCCGCGAACAGCGTGCTACCCGTCGAGGCCGCGCCGCTCAGGACCGTTGTCGCCATGCCGGATCCGGCCAGCCCCGAGCCATCGTCCTGAACGACGGCGACGATCGCGGTGTCACCGTCGGGCGATCCGTCGTCGGGCGATCCGCCCGCTCCGGCTTTGTCGCCGCCGGCAGCGGCCGCGCCGGAGGCCTCCTCGGTGACGGATTCCGCCATCCGTTCGGCCCGTTGTGCGATGTCACGGATCTGCCCGATCAGGCCGCCGACGCGTTGCTGCACCGCCTCGGCGATGCGCGGGGCATCGGCGATCATGGACTGGACCGGCCCCGACAGGGTGTATCCCCCGGCCACCAGACCGGTGGACAGGGTCAGCATCAGGACGATGGCAGTGACCCCGTTGGGAATGCCGATCCGTGCGGCCGCCCTGACCACGGGCAGGAGCGTCAGCGTCAGCATGATCGCGATCATGATGGGCAGCAGGACGATGCGGGCGAAATAGACCGCCGTGAACACCACGAGCAGCAGGATGCCGAAGAGCAGCCGCCGGATCCGTCGCAGTTCGATGACATGCTCGATGTCGATGCCCGGCGTCACCGGCGGGGTGACCGCGGCATCGTCGCGGGGATCGGCATCGGCCATGGGGGCAGGCTCCGGCATGTCGGGTGGGGCTCCACCGCGGCTGAACGCGCGATCGGCGATCCGGTTCCATGGCCCCGTGCGGCCGGTTCTGTTGCCCGGTTGTTCCTGGTCCCCCCCGCTAAGAGGGCCGGAACCGGACCATCCAGATCCCGAGGCGCCCCTCATGGCCAGTTATCAGTTCGTCTATCACATGGATCAGGTCTCCAAGACCTATCCCGGCGGCAAGAAGGTGTTCGAGAATATCCGCCTCAACTTCCTGCCCGGCGTGAAGATCGGCGTCGTCGGCGTCAACGGGGCGGGCAAGTCCTCGCTGCTGCGCATCATGGCCGGCATCGACAAGGACTTCACCGGCGAGGCCTGGGCGGCCGAGGGCGTCCGCGTCGGCTACCTGCCGCAGGAACCGGTGCTGGACGAGAGTCTCACCGTGCGCGGCAATGTCATGGAGGGGGTGAAGGCCAAGCAGGCCATCCTCGACCGCTACAACGAACTGGCGATGGACTATTCCGAGGAGACGGCCGAGGAGATGGCCCGCCTCCAGGATCAGATCGACGCGCAGAACCTGTGGGATCTCGACGCGCAGGTGGATGTGGCGATGGAGGCACTGCGCTGCCCCCCCGAGATGCCGATGTGACGACTCTCTCGGGGGGAGAGCGGCGGCGCGTCGCCCTCTGCCGGCTTCTGCTCGAGGCGCCGGACATGCTGCTGCTCGACGAGCCGACGAACCACCTCGATGCCGAGACGATCGCCTGGCTCCAGAACCATCTGATCGCCTACAAGGGGACGATCCTGATCGTCACCCATGACCGCTATTTCCTCGACAACATCACCGGCTGGATCCTCGAGCTCGATCGCGGCCGCGGCATCCCGTGGGAAGGGAACTATTCCGCCTGGCTCGAACAGAAGGCGAAACGCCTCGAGCAGGAAGCGCGTGAGGACAAGGCCCGTCAGAAGACCCTTGCCCGGGAGCTGGAATGGATCCGCCAGGGCGCGCGCGCCCGGCAGGCCAAGCAGAAGGCCCGGATCGAGCGCTACAACGAACTCGCCCAGACCTCGGAGCGGGAGCGGATCACGACGGCGCAGATCGTCATTCCCAACGGCCCCCGCCTCGGATCCAAGGTGATCGAGGTCGAAGGTCTGCGCAAGGCCAAGGGCGACAAGCTGCTGATCGAGGATCTGTCCTTCTCCCTGCCGCCGGGGGGGCATCGTAGGCGTGATCGGCCCGAATGGCGCCGGCAAGACGACGCTGTTCCGCATGCTCACCGGGCAGGAACAGCCCGATGCCGGCACGATCACCTATGGGGACACGGTCAAGCTGGCCTATGTGGACCAGTCGCGCGATGCCCTGAACCCCGATGCCACCGTCTGGGAGGAGATCTCGGGCGGGGCAGAGCTGATCGAGCTGGGCGATGCAACGATGAACAGCCGGGCCTATTGCAGCGCCTTCAACTTCCGCGGTGCCGATCAGCAGAAGAAGGTCGGCCTGCTGTCGGGCGGCGAACGCAACCGCGTGCATATGGCCAAGCTGCTGAAATCGGGCGGCAATGTGCTGCTGCTCGACGAGCCGACCAACGACCTCGATGTGGAGACGCTCCGCGCACTCGAGGACGCGCTGATGGACTTTGCCGGCTGCGCCGTGGTCATCTCGCACGACCGCTTCTTCCTCGACCGCATCTGCACCCATATCCTCGCCTTCGAGGGCGAGGCGCATGTGGAATGGTTCCAGGGGGATTTCAGCGCCTATGAGGAGGACAAGAAGCGCCGCCTCGGGCCGGATGCGGTGGAACCGAAGCGGGTGAAGTTCAAGAAGTTCACGCGCTAGGCGGCGGCCTCCGCCGCAGGCCGGCCCCGCCACCGGATTCCCCAGAAGCCCGCCATCACAGGCTGCCTCATCGGCAGGGGATGGCGGGATCTCCGGGCGGGGCGGGCGGCCTGGCCTTGGCTCTTCCGGGCCTCGCGCTGATCATGGCGGGATCCCCGAGTGCCGTGCCGGCAGGATGGATGCGCGACCGGCGGCCCTGTGCCTTGTCAGGGGGGCGAAGGTCCGGAAGGGGCGCTCTCCCTCTTGCCCGCATGGCGCCGACGCCATCGGATTCCATGGGATCCTGTTCATGCCGTCCGAGGCTTACGTCCACAGACAGAACGCGCCCAAATCTCGTCCTTCTGGATGGAAGGTGTTCCGGTTCGGCCTGTCAGGGACCGCCGGAGGATGCAATCACCAAACCCCAGCCGGGGACTCTGCAGGATGAGAACGCCCTCCACCCCAGCCCCTTACGAGAACGACGATTGTCCGGCCCCGAGATGCACGAGCACGCCGCCAAGCAGATCGTCACGGCGCTCCGGGACGATGGGCTGCTAGGCTGACCATGCTGCCGGAACGGGAATCTGGCAGAATCGCCGTGCCGCTACGCCCAGCCGGGATCGATGTTCCTTGCAGAACTGCTCGGCGAGGGCGTCGGCGCTTTGGTCTCTGATGCGGGTTATCCGCGTCGTGAGCTTGAGATCGTCTGTCTGTCTCCCGAGAAATGCCAGGATGGAAGGCAGGTGAATGGCCGGATCGACGGAGAGTTGCTCGTATTCGACGACCAGCGATCGATAGGGAAGCGAGGCAATCAACGCTTGCAGGGCCTCCTCGCGCTGATTCAGCTGGTCCACGCGGTGCTTGAGCCGGTCGAAGTCGTATGAGAAGGACGCGGCCTGGCTTGCTGCGGCCATGTCGGGCGTGCGGACATGATAGATGTTCGTCTGGATCGCCCGCTCGGTCGAGATCGCCTGCAGCACCTTGTCGCGACGGACGAGATAGATGATCCTGAACGACCGAAGCTTCTCGATCTGACGGCGCAGGAGGGGCACATCGACGAAGGGCAGGGCATCCTCCATGAAGTGCGCGATGATTTTTGTCCCGATGAAACCCCGCCGCTGGGCAAACCGGATGAGATCGTTCGTGAACCGACGCTGCCGCTGCTCGCTGGGTGCGTTCGCGAGCATGTCGATGATGGGGGGGCGGAGATGCTCCTTCGGGGCTCCGCAGCCATTGAGACTCAACAGCTCGCACAGATAGGTGCTTCCTGAGCGGGCGGTACAGAATATGGCGAATCCGTCAAGCTGGGACGGATCGGCAGGCTCATCGGTCTGGGCTATCCCGGCGCTGGCCTGCGCATAGACATCCGCTAGATCCCCCGCACGTTCTGGAAGCCCTGATCTCTGAGCCGTTCGAGCAGCTCTTCCTCCCTGCGGGGGCTGAACACCCATCCCGGCTGGTGCGAGTCCAGCGGCCCGTCTGCGGTGAAGGGTTGTGGCGCGCCCGTCTCGGGCACCTCGACAGGGCGGATCGTCTCGGACAGATCGAAACCGGCCGCGACCCGCGAGACAATCCCGCCGTTGCCGGCCTCAACGAAGAAGTTGAGCGGGCCCTGCTTCGTTGCGAACTTGCGGAAATCCGCTTCGGCAAAGAGCGCTTCGATCGCTTTCCGGTCCGACGCTGACGGCAGAATGGGAGTGCTCAATGGGATGTCACCTTTCACCTGTGCTCCGCACACCCTGCCAGAGACCCGGGCATGCTGCAACGGCGCCGGTCTTGGCAGGGGGCGGGCCGTCCTGACCTTGCGGCAAATTCCCTGCGGATGGGCGATCGGCCCTTGCCATCGGCACGCGCCTGGCCCATATGGCCCCTGCGACCGTTAGACCCTCGACCTGCTGTCTCCGAACCCCGGCGTCAGTTCTCGATGCGACGCTGACCAAGCCGGGCCGCCGCATTCCGCGGGCGGCATATGACAGGAGACATCACGATGGCCACTGGCACCGTGAAATGGTTCAACACCACCAAGGGTTACGGCTTCATCGCCCCCGACGGCGGCAAGAAGGACGTGTTCGTCCATATCTCTGCCGTGGAGCGCGCGGGCCTCACCGGCCTGCAGGACAATCAGAAGGTGTCCTTCGACGTCGTCGCGGGCCGCGACGGCCGCGAATCGGCGGAAAACATCCGCGTCGCCTGAGTCCGCGTCGGCTGAGGACGACCGGATCGCCTCGGGGCGATCCAACGGATTCCAGCGGATGATGGAACGTCATCGCAGGCGCGGCATCCCCGGGTGCCGCGCCCTGTCATGTCAGGCGCGCTGATAGCGCGCCCGCGCCCCGCGCTCGATGGCGGCCGCATGGAGGCGGTCCACCTGCAGTTCGTGGCGGATCTCCTCGAGCATTCGGGCCTCGGCGCTGCTGATCCGCCCATCCGCGGCTGCCACATCGCAGGCCAGCGCATAGGCCGTCTCCCACAGGCGTTCGGGCAGGGCACGACGCACGCTGTCGAACAGGCGGTCGAGCCCGTCTTCCTCCTGCATGAGGGTCATGACCATCCTCCCCCACGCAGGCCATGCGTTCGGCATCATAGGTGCCGAAGACGGGCAGGTTGTCCACGATGTTCTGGATCAGCACCAGTTCCGCGGTGCGCACCGCCTCGTCCGACACCGATGTCGCGATCATCACCGCCACCAGCGCATCCTGCGGCGAAAGTTCCCCGGCATTCCCCGGGAGGGGCGTCGGATCCTGCATGACAGAGCCTTCCTGCGCAACCGGCAGGCCAGATTTATTGACGGGACGCAGCGGCGGCAATAGGGGGTCCGGGCCACAGAGAACGGGAGTGGGACCCATGACGATTGCGCGCGAGGCGGCGATGCGAAGCCGCGCCTGGCCCTTCGAGGAGGCGCGCGCTCTCCTGAAACGGGTCGAATCCGGGCCCCCAAAGGATCATGTGCTGTTCGAGACGGGCTATGGCCCCTCCGGTCTGCCGCATATCGGCACCTTCGGCGAGGTGTTGCGCACCACCATGATCCGCCGGGCCTTCGAGGCGATCAGCGGCATGCCGACGCGGCTGATCGTCTTTTCGGACGATCTCGACGGCATGCGCAAGGTGCCCGAGAACGTCCCGAATCCCGAGATGCTGCGCCAGCATCTCCAGAAGCCCCTGACCGCCGTGCCCGACCCCTTCGGCGAGCATGAGAGCTTCGGCCATCACAACAATGCGATGCTGCGGCGGTTTCTTGATACCTTCGGCTTCGATTACGAATTCGTCTCGGCGACGGAGTTCTACCGCTCCGGCCGCTTCGACGAGACGCTGCTGCGTGCGGCCGAACGCTATGACGCGATCATGGAGATCATGCTCCCCTCCCTGCGGGAGGAGCGTCAGCAGACCTATTCCTGCTTCCTGCCGATCCATCCGGAGACGGGCCGCGTCCTCTATGTTCCCCTGCGCGAGGTGAATGCCAGGGAGGGGACGATCACCTTCGACGATGGCACGGGGCGCGAATTCACGGTTCCTGTCACCGGCGGCCATGCCAAGCTGCAGTGGAAGCCGGATTTCGGCGCCCGCTGGGCAGCGCTGGGCGTGGATTTCGAGATGTATGGCAAGGACCATGCCTCCAACACGCCGATCTATGACGGCATCTGCCGGGTGCTGGGCGGCCGGCCCCCCAATCACATGATCTACGAGCTGTTCCTCGACGAGAACGGGCAGAAGATCTCCAAGTCCAAGGGGAACGGGCTGACCATCGACGAATGGCTCGAGGTCGCCTCGACCGAATCCCTGTCCTATTTCATGTATCAGAAGCCGCGCACGGCCAAGCGGCTGCACTGGGACGTGATCCCGAAGATGGTGGACGAATACCACCAGTCGCTGCGTGCCTTCCCCGGACAGGATGCGGATGCGCAGCTCCAGAACCCTGTCTGGCACATCCATGAGGGGCATCCGCCCGCCTCGGACATGGTGGTGCCCTATGCGATGCTGCTCAATCTGGCCGCGGTCGCCGGGGCCGAGGACAAGGCCGTCCTGTGGCGCTATCTGCGCCGCTACGCGCCCGAGGCCTCGCCCGAGACGCATCCCGGCCTCGACGCCGCCGCGGGACAGGCGGTGCGCTACTTCCAGACCCATGTGAAGCCGAACCGCCGCTATCGTGCCCCCACCGCGCACGAGGCCGCCGCCATGGCCGATCTGGCCGCGCGGCTCAGGGATCACACAGGCAGCCAGGACCCCGAGGAACTCCAGGCCATTGTCTATGCCGTCGGCAAGGAGCATGGCTTCGAGCCGCTGCGCGACTGGTTCCGCGCTCTCTACGAGGTGCTGCTCGGCGCCTCGGAGGGGCCACGCTTCGGCGGCTTTGCCGCGCTCTATGGCGTGGAAGAGACGGTGCGGCTCATCGAAGGGGCGCTGGCTCTGGCGCAGGACCGCCCGGAGGCGAGCGGCGAGGGCGGCGTCCGCCCGGACTGAGCGCCCCCCGGGGGATCCGGCGGCCCGGGCCGGCCCGGCTTCACGCCTCCCGCAGCTTCCACCAGACCCGCCAGCGGGCCAGAAGATGGTCCGGGTCGGCGGCAAAGAGGCGGCGGCCCAGGGGAAAGGCGGTGGCCAGGATTTCCCGCCGCCGCTCCTCGGCCCGCTGTCCCGCCTCCTCGACCAGATCGGGCGCAAGATCCGTCTGTCCCAGCCGCTCGGTCAGCACCGCCAGGTCATTCGCCTCGCCCAGCCATTCGCCCAGGGCGTCGGCCGCGGCGACATGCGGCTTCATCATCTCGGGCCAGATCGGCATCAGCAGCCGCGCCTGATACCAGTGGTCCTTGACCCGCTTGCGCCAGTCATGGATCGCCTCGACCCCCGGCTCGGCCCGGGCGGCGCGCATCGCCCGGCGGGTGGCCGTCCATGTCGCGGCAAGGCCCGGCTCCAGGGCCGCCCAGCCATCCTTGCGCAGCCGCCATCCCCCGGCCTCGTGGAGGATGCTCTCCAGGGCCTCGGCAAAGGCGGGCAGGATGGCTGCGGCGCTCTCGGCATGATTGGCGGCATGGGCGCGGAAGGGCGCCTCGAGCGCGGCGCGACGCGCGGGGTCCATGCCTTCGGCGATCCGTTCGACAGCGGCCAGCATGACGGCCGAATCGCGCAGCTCCGACAGGCGGCGTCCGGCCTCGCGCAGCAGGGCATTGCCGCTTGCGGCCTCGGGCAGCACGGGCCGGACGAGCCGCATCAATCCGCGCATCTTCTTCACCGCCTTGCGCATGGCATGGACGCGGGGGGCCAGCTCTCCCTCGCCCCGTGCGGCGGCGACCGCCTCTTCGATCTGCTCGCGCAGGATGCGGTGAAAGGCGTCGTTCACCGACGCATCGCTCGACAGGATCGCATAGGGCATGGCGGGAACTTTCCGGATTGCAGCCGAAACTGATCTTGGTCGTGCCTCGTATCCTTCAAGTGTCCCGATCCCAATTCCCCGATCCCCATCCCCGGAGATCCGCCATGCGAAGCCTTCTTGTCACGGCCTGTCTTCTGTCCTTCGCTCCGGTCCTGTCCGCCCAGGAGGCCGGGGATCGCGCAGCCATCGAGGCGGTCATTGCCGATCAGCTTGCGGATTTCACGGCCCGCGACATCGCTGGCGCATGGGATCATGCCAGCCGTGCCATCCGCGGCATCTTCGGGACGCCCGAACGCTTCGGGGCGATGGTGCAGGGCGGTTATCCGATGGTCTGGGACAACCGCAACGCCCGTTTCCTCGATCTGCGCGAGGAGGGGGGGCGCCTGCGCCAGCGCGTGGCCGTCACGGGCCCGGACGGGCGGGACTGGGTTCTCGACTATGAGATGATCGAACAGGAAGATGGATGGAAGATCAACGGGGTCTGGATCCTTCCGCCCATGGAGGGAATGGTCTGATCCCGCCATGCCATCCCTGATTCGCACCCCTCGCAGGGGTGTTGCACAAAGGGCCGGTGGAGCGCGCGGTGCTGTAGGAAAGCGTTAACCTCTTCCTCCTATCCCTCGGCGGGCCGAAACGCATTCCGGGGGATCACCGATGAACAGGGCCATTACCGACGGACTGGCACTCATGCCGCCGCCCTTTGCGGCGGGCCTCTCGAACTGGTCGAGCGGCGACGGCACGCCGGGGTCCGATACCTATGCCGGCGCAGGGGGCGGCGTCTTCGTTCCGGCCGATCAGGACTTCGGGGGCTGTCTCGAGATCGTCAAGACGACCGGCACGCAGAAACTGCGCTGCATGATCGCGACACCCTTCATGCCGGGCCTGTTCCTGCGCGTGACGGCACGCGTCAAATGCGTGGCCGGTCCCCTGCCTTCGGTGCGCATCGCGGGCCATCCCCTCAGCGCCTCGGGCAGCGCGATCGCCGGCCTGCCCGTGACCGGCCCGGCCAGGGCCATCCCCGGCTATGGCCAGGTGGTCGAGATCTCGGCCATCATTGCCGTCTCGAACCGCAACGGGGTCGATCTCGTCTGGTCGCCGGCCGTCGCCTCGGCGCATCTGGGGCTCGATGTGACGGGGCCGAACGGCGCGGTGCTGCGCATCGACGACATCGCCATCGAGGATGTGACGCATGTCTTCCTGCGCGACATGCTCGCGCGCGTGGATGTGCGGGACTACGGGGCAAGGGGGGACGGCACGACGAATGACGCCCCCGCCTTCAACGCCGCCGACAATGCCGCCCAGGGGCGCGAGGTGCTGGTTCCCGCGGGCACCTATTCCTCGATGGCGACGTGACCTTCCGCAATCCCGTCCGCTTCGAGGGCACCGTCATCCAGCCGCCCGCCCGCCGCTTCCTCCTTCAGCGGAATTTCGATCTGAACAGCTATATCGACGCCTTCGGCAACGAGGAGACGGCCTTCCGCAAGGCCTATCAGGCGCTGCTGAACTTCTCCGACCATGAGGGGCTGGATCTGTGCGGGCGGCGCATTGCCCTGTCCGGTCCGGTGGACATGCAGGCCTGCGATCCCGGTCGCACCGTCTTTGCCCAGCGCCGTGTGATCCGCAACGGCCAGTTCCATCCGGCCGAAGGATCAGCGGCCGCCTTTGCCGACACGGTGGTGACAAGCCAGGCCAGCTATTCGCCCGCCAATCCGCTTCAGCTCACCAATGTGGTGAATGTGGCGAACATTCCCGTGGGCAGTCTGGTGACGGGCAATGGCGTGGGGCGCGAGGTCTATGTGCGCGATGTCAATGTCGCGCAGGGCAGCCTGACCCTCTCGGCCGAGCTCTACGGCGCGGCCGGCACCCAGACCTACACCTTCCGCCGCTTCAAGTATCTTCTGGATTTCTCGGGCTATGACGATCTCCAGGCGATGACCATCGCGGATGTGGAGTTCCAGTGCAACGGCCAGGCCAGCGCGATCATGCTTGCCCGGCAGGGGCTGATCTTCCAGGTCCGCGACTGCTTCTTCACCAGACCGAAGGACCGCGCGATCACCTCCATCGGGCGGGGCTGCCAGGGGATGCTGATCGACCGCTGCCAGTTCCTGTCCAACGAACAGTCCCTGCCGGTCAGCGAACGCAAGACGCTGGTCTTCAACTCGAATGCCAATGACGTGAAAGTGCGCGACAACCGCATCGTCCGCTTCATGCATTTCGCGGTGATCGGCGGCACGGGCAGCGTCATTTCGGGCAATCACTGGTTCCATGGCGATGACACGACCAACGGCATCCGCAAGGGAGGGCTGATCCTGACCACGCCGAACCCGATGGCGCTGATCGTCGGCAACTACATCGACAACAACTTCATCGAGTGGACCAACGAACATGACGCGACGCCCGCCTTCAACAGCCAGTTCAGCTTTGGCGGGCTGACGGTGACGGGGAACATCTTCACCGTCATCAATGTCGCGCCCTGGTTCAACTGGCTGGTGATCAAGCCCTTCGGGCCCGGCCACTACATCCATGGCCTGACGGTGACGAACAATGTCTTCCGGCCGATCAACGGCAACATCGACCGCATCGAGCGCGTGGATACCACCCATGCCGATCTCGACTATTCGCGCTTCCGCAACATCACCTTTGCGGGCAACACCTTCTCCGGGGTCAATCAGGAGGTGCGCAATCCCCTCTCGATGACGCACACGCAGGCCACGGCCAGCCGCAACTGGGTCTGTGATCCCGGCACATGGCTGCCCTTCGGGGCACGGGCTCGGGTGGTCGAATCGGTCGTTCCGGTGGGCCGCATCCAGGATGCGGCCGGTCAGACGGTGCACGAGATGCCCTGGACCGAAGCGGAATACGGACCCGATCGCCGGCAGATCCGCATCAACTGGGGCACGGCGGTGCGGGGAACGGTGCGCGTCCAGATGCGCATCGACAATCCCCAGTGATCCGGCACGGCCTGCCTTGTGTGTCCTTCCGCTCCCCCCCAGACTGGCGGGGGAGCCGACCAAACCGAAGATTCTTCCCATGCGCCGCGCTGTCCCTGCCTGGGTCCTGCTGAGCTGCCTTCTTCTCGCCTTGCCCCCCGGCCGGGGGGCAGCCCAGACCGGGGATTGCACGGCGCCGACGACGCAGGCCACCATGAACCTCTGCGCGATGGAGGCCTGGCTGGCTGCGGATGATGCTCTCAACGCCGCCTATGCCCGGGCTGTCTCGGCGATCGAGGCGCTGGATCCGGACGGCAGCCGAGGCCTCGAAGCCCTTCTGCGCGAGGCTCAGCGCGCCTGGATCGTCTTCCGCGATGCCGCCTGCGAGGCCGAAGCGGCCCTTTATGCCGGCGGTTCCATCGAACCGCTGATCCGCGCCACCTGTCTCGAAAGGCTGACCGTCGAACGGACGAGGGATCTTCTGGCCTATGGGGATGAGGAGAAGTGAGATGACGGAGACGAAAGGATGCAAGATCGCCGGCCCGGCCCTGCCCGGGGGGTGGATGTGGCATGAGGAGCTGTCCAGAGAGGCGCGGGCCGTCGGCCTGGCCGCTGCATGGATCGGGAGGGCATCATGGGAACCGTTCCGCTGCTGACTGACGAGGAGGCCTCGCCCGAGGCGCGGGCCGTTCTCGAGGCCATCCGCATCTCGCGGGGGACAGAGCCCAACAATTTCTGGCGTGCACTGGCCCATGATCCGGCGCAGATGCGCGATCTGTGGGAAACCATCGGCCGGGTGATGGCGCCGGGTGCGCTCGATCCTCTGGTGAAGGAGATGATCTATGTCGCCGTATCGGCCGCCAATGGCTGCAGCTATTGCGTCCATTCGCACACGGCGGCGGCGCGGGCGAAGGGCATGACCCCGGCCATGCATGCCGAATTGCTGGCGGTGGTGGCGCTGGCCTGCCGCACCAACGCCCTTGCGACGGCCCTCGGGGTAGAGATCGACGACCGCTTCCGGGCCTGAAGGGGTCTCCGCGCCGGGCCGGCCTCAGGCCGGATCGGCCAGGGCGACGGCCGTTTCGGGTTCGGGATGGGTCACCTGCTCATACCCCTCCTGCAGCATCGCGAGCGCGACATAGAGGATCAGGGCCACGCCCAGATAGGCCAGCCAGCGATGGCGGGCGATGATCCGCGCGATCACGGTCGAGGCCAGGCCCATGAGCGCGATGGAGAGGATGAGGCCTGCCGCCAGGATGGCGGGATGGTCATGCGCCGCGCCGGCGACTGCGAGCACGTTGTCAAGACTCATCGACACATCCGCCACGATGATCTGGACAGCGGCCTGACCGAAGGTCTTGGCGGGCAGCCGGGCGGCGACGGCGCCATCGCCATCCAGATCCCGGTCCGACAGGGCTTCCTCCGCGGCGATCTGTTCCGCCTCATGGCCCGTCCGCAGTTCGCGCCACATCTTCCAGCAGACCCAGAGCAGCAGCAGGCCGCCGGCAACCAGAAGCGCGCCGCCGAAGCCCAGAAGCCAGCTCGTGACCAGGGCGAAGAGGATGCGCAGCACGGTCGCTGCGGCGATGCCGACAGCGATCACGCGGTGGCGCTGGATGGCAGGCAGGCCCGCCGCGGCAAGGCCGATGACGATGGCGTTGTCGCCGGCAAGGACGAGATCGATCCCGATAACCTGCAGGAGCGCGGCAAGACCTTCGGCGGTGAAAAGTTCCATGATGCACCCGGGAACGGACCGGCTTCATTGCAGGGGCATCCGCCCCTGCGGGCGGAGGCAAGCCGCGAGGGCGGCGCAGCAAAGGCCCTTTCCGTTGCACCGACCGCATCGGCAGGGTGGGGATGGTGGACCCGAGGGGGATCGAACCCCTGACCTCGTCATTGCGAACGACGCGCTCTCCCAACTGAGCTACGAGCCCACGCGCGGCTATCTGGACCCAGTTGCCGCCTCTGTCAAGCGGCCCCGCCGCCTTCCGTGAGGTCCGCCGGCATCAGGCGGTAGGCCCGGCCGAAGCCCCCGTTGAGATGGGCCGCAACGGGGAGAAGCCGGAGCATCGCGAAATCCGCGAAGTCGAAATAGAGCGCGGCCTTGGGGTGGCGCGAAAGCCAGAAGTCGCGCCATCCGGCCTTGTCCGCCGGTTCCGCCCGCCCGAGAATCGTCAGCCGCGGATGGGTCAGCGGATCGCCTTTCGGCCCGGGCTCTCCCACAAGGAGAGAGCAACGCGGATCGGCCATGAGCGCGCGGCTGTGATGCGAAAGCGCCGAGACAAGAATCAGCGCGGCGCGGCCCTCCCACGCTGTCGCCACGCGAGAGACGAAGGGCCCGCCGCTCTCGGGGTCGAGAACGCCCAGTGCACCATGTCGCGAATCGTTCAGGAGCCGCCGGGCAAGGTTGCGGGCTTCTGCGTCGGTCGGGCGGATGGGGTCGGGGCGGGTCTCGGCCATCGCATCAACCCTGCCGCCCTGCCGGATGAAGGGCAAGGGGCCAGGCCAGGACGGATCGGCATCGGGCCGGCTGCGGCATTCCGATGTCAGCGCATCCTGCGCAGCCGCCAGAGCGTCAGGGCGGTGGCCGGCACCTCGCGCAGGGTCTGGCGGATCGCGGCTGTCAGCCGTCCGCTGCGCAGCGGCGGGCAGGAGGCCACGGCATCCAGACCGAATCGCCGCGCCACGAGAAGGGCCCGCGGCGCATGGGTGGCATCCGTCACCACAAGGATCTGCGAGGCGCCCAGCCGCTCCAGGATCGGCCGGGCGAAGGCGATGTTCTCGATCGTGCTGCGCGAAGCGGTTTCGGGATGGATCACGTGATCGGGCACGCCTTTTGCCAGAAGCAGGCTCCGCATCGCCTCGCCTTCGGCGGGTGGATGGCGGCCGAGGCCGCCGCAGGGGACCAGGGCCTCGACCGCGCCGCGCCGCCACAGGCCCAGCGCATGAAGCGTCCTGCGGCGCAAGGCGGGCGAAGGACCGTCCGGCCAGACCGCGCAGCCCAGGATCAGCGCAACCCTCATTCCGGCAAGGGGGCAAAGGGCGCTGTCAGCTCGGTTCGGCCTGTTGCCTTCTCGACCAGGCAGACGAGGCGGTCCGACCCTCCCTCTCCCGCGCCTCCCTCTCCCGCGATGGTCAGCAGCGCGACGCCATGGGTTTCGGAGCCGAAGGGATTGACCTCGATGGTGAGGCGGTCGCTGTTCCAGCCGGCTCTGGCGGCCTCCTCGCGGCAGGCGATCTCGACGGCGAGGCGGTGATCTTGCCATGCGGCCTCGGCATCGGCAGAGGCCGCTGCGGGAATCAGCAGGACAAGGGTAGCAAGGGCAGGACGCAAGGCGGCTCTCCGATCTTGACGGAGGACAAGGATAGGCGGCCGCCCGTCCCCCGGCTAGGGTTGGGCTGTCACGACAGGCGGAGGATCGAGGAAATGGAGAATGTTCTGGGAACGCTGGGCTGGATCATGATCCTGCTGCTGGCGGCGGTCGGGCTTCTGGCGGGCTGGATCGCAAGCCGGATCGCCGGCGGTCGCAACACGCCCCTCTATCTTCTGGTCGGGGTCGTGGCGGCCGTGGCCGCGCCCTTTGTCCTGGCGGCCCTGGGCCTGACGGCGCTGGTCGGAACCGCCGTCATTGCGGTGCTTCTGGTGGCACTCGTGTTCGCGATCGTGGTTCTTGTCGTGGTTCGGGCCATCATCCGCTAGCCTCGGGCGGGCTCGCGGAGGTCAGGCAGGGTCCATCTGGTCCGACCAGGGAACTGCGGCATTCAACGTGTCGGGCGGCAGCCCCAAGATGCCGAGCGCATCATCGAGGCTGTCCTGCACACGGATCACGATCCCGTCGACATCGTCCCAGGTTCGCATCACCAAGCCAGCCATCGCCCGCCCAGAGGGCGAACCGGCCACGATCACCAGCATCGTCTCGACAGGCTGTCCGAGCAGCAGATCGGCCACCCCGGCCTGAAGCCGCATGAAGCCTGCATAGTCCCGCGAAAATCCTTCCACTGCGGTGAAGTCCACGAGATGCCGCATGCCGGGCCGGAAATCGGGCCGGGCGAAGCAGGCCCGCATGGCCTGCTCCGTCTCCTCGATCTCCGCAAAGCCCCAGTACCGCACATGAACCAGGTTGGCGGCGGGAAGAATGCGGAAGGCGAGCGGCATCTCACTCCATCTGGCGGAAGTTGAAGGCGGCTCCTTCCTTGATGCCGGAAGGCCAGCGGGCTGTCACCGTCTTCGTGCGGGTATAGAAGCGGAAGCTGTCCGGTCCGTGCTGATTCAGGTCGCCGAAGGCGGAACGCTTCCATCCGCCGAAGGTGTGATAGGCCAGGGGCACCGGGATCGGGACATTGATCCCCACCATGCCGACATTGACCCGAGAGGCGAAATCGCGCGCGGTGTCGCCGTCGCGGGTGAAGATGGCGGTGCCGTTGCCATATTCGTGATCCATGGCAAGGCCCAGCGCCTCCTCGTAGGATTTCGCCCGGACGGTGGAGAGGACCGGCCCGAAGATTTCCTTGCGGTAGATCTCCATGTCCCGCGTCACATGGTCGAAGAGATGCGGCCCGACGAAGAAGCCGTTCTCATAGCCCTGGAGCGTGAAGTTCCGTCCATCCACCACAAGCTTCGCGCCCTGTTCGATGCCGGATTCCACAAGCCGCAGGATGTTCGCCTTGGCGGCGGCGGTGACGACGGGGCCATAGTCCACATCCTTGCCCGCGGTATAGGGGCCGACCTTCAGTTTTTCGATGCGGGGCACGAGCTTTTCGATCAGGCGGTCTGCGGTCTCCTCGCCGACGGGCACCGCGACCGAGATCGCCATGCAGCGCTCGCCCGCGGCGCCATAGCCGGCGCCCACAAGGGCATCGGCTGCCTGATCCATGTCGGCGTCGGGCATGATGATCATGTGATTCTTGGCGCCGCCGAAGGCCTGCACGCGCTTGCCATGGGCGGCACCGCGTTCGTAGATGTAGGCTGCGATCGGCGTGGAGCCAACAAAGCCCACGGCCTGGATGACCGGATGCTCCAGGATCGCGTCCACCGCCTCCTTGTCGCCGTTGACGACCTGCAGGATGCCCTTGGGCAGGCCGGCCTCCTCGATCAGCTCGGCCAGCATCAGCGGGACAGAGGGGTCGCGTTCGGAGGGCTTGAGGATGAAGGCATTGCCGCAGGCGATGGCGGGGGCGAACATCCACATCGGGATCATCGCCGGAAAGTTGAAGGGCGTGATCCCCGCCGTCACACCGAGGGGCTGGCGCATCGAATACATGTCGATGCCGGGACCGGCGCCGTCGGTGAACTCTCCCTTGAGCAGATGGGGCGCGCCGATGCAGAACTCGACGACCTCGAGCCCCCGCTGGATGTCGCCCACGGCATCGGGCAGCGTCTTGCCATGTTCGCGGCTCAGGGCCTCGGCCAGCTTGTCCATGTCGCGGTTGAGCAGATCCACGAAGCGCATCAGGACGCGCGCGCGCCGCTGCGGGTTGACCGCAGCCCATCGGGGCTGGGCCTCGGCGGCGATCCGGACGGCACGGTCCAGCTCCTCGCGGCTGGCCAGGGGCACCCTGGCCTGAACCTCGCCCGTGGCGGGATTGAAGACATCTCCGAAACGGCCGGATGTGCCCTTCACATGTTCGCCGCCGATGTAATGGGTCAATTCCTTCATGGCATCCTCCCGATCCTGCGCTGGCCCTACTCTTGCATCGACGCGAAAGGAAGGCGCATCTTTCCTTACCTGTCTTGCATGGATGCAAAACCATGGATTGGGACGACTGGCGCATCTTTCTGGGCGTGGCGCGCGGGGGCGGGTTGTCGAAGGCGGCGCCGGGGCTGCGGATGGATCCGGCTACGGTGGGACGGCGCATTGCCCGGCTGGAGGCGCGGCTGGGCACGGCGCTCTTCCTCAAGGGGCCTCAGGGCTATGCCCTGACCGAAGCCGGTGCACGCCTTCTTCCCCATGCGGAAGCGGCGGAAGAGGCCGTGCGTCTGGCCACCGAGGAGGGCAGGGGGGCGGCCGAGGGTCTGACCGGCCAGTTGCGCATCGGTGCGCCCGACGGCTGTGCGAATTACCTGCTGCCGCAGGTTGCCGCCCGGATCCGGTCAGCCAATCCGGGACTGGAGATCCAGATCCTGGCCCTGCCACGGATGGTTTCGCTCAGCCGGCGCGAGGCCGACATGGCCATCATGGTGACACCGCCCGATTCGGGGCGTCTCACGGTCCAGAAGATTGCCGACTACCATCTCCATCTCGCGCAGCGCCGCGATGCCCCGCCGGTCCGCAGCCTTGCAGATCTGAAGGGCCGCCCGGTCGTGGGTTACATCCCCGACATGATCTTCGATCGGGCGCTGGACACGCTGGAGGAAGCCGGCCTCGAAACGGCGGCTCTTGCCTCGAATGCGGTTCCGGTCCAGATCATGCTGCTGCGGCAGGGGGGGTGTCGGGGTGGTGCATGATTTCGCGTTGCCTTTCGCCCCTGAACTGGGCCGCATCCTGACCGGGACGGTCGAGCTCCGCCGGACCTACTATCTGGTCCGGCATGACGCCGACAGGCGGAGCGAACGGATGGCCCGTCTCGCCGGAGCGCTGATCCAGGGCCTGCGGGCCGAGATCCTGCGCCTTGAGGCAGAGGTGCGCTTGACAGAAGCCTCACGCCCCTGTGACGCTTGAACCGAACCGTGAACGGAGGGAGGAGGCCATGCTCGTCCGACAGATCCTCAAATCCAAGGGCAGTGATGAGGTCCTGACGATCCCCCCCGACGCCACCGTGGCCGAGGCGGCGCGGATCCTCTCCGAGAGGCGCATCGGCTGTCTCGTGGTCAGCCGCGATGGCGCGCGCCCGGAGGGTGTCATCTCCGAACGCGACATCGTGCGGGAGATGGGGCGGCGCGGCCCGGAATGCTTTGCCGAGACGGTGGCCGAGATGATGACCGAAGCCGTCCAGACCTGCAGCGGCGACGAACAGGCCGATGATGTCCTCACCCGGATGACCGAGGGGCGGTTCCGTCATCTGCCGGTCATGGAGGATGGCCGCATGGTGGGCCTCATCTCCATCGGGGATGTGGTGAAGGCCCGCCTCTCCGAACTGGCGATGGAAAGGGATGCCCTCGAAGGCATGATCGTGGGCCGCTGATGCGCATCGGCCTGTATCCCGGCACCTTCGACCCGATCCATTTCGGCCATACGGACATCATCCGTCGCGCCTGCCGGCTGGTGGACCGGCTGGTGGTGGGCGTTGCCATCAACCGCGACAAGGGCCCCCTGTTCACCCTGGAGGAGAGGGTGGCCCTGATCGAGGCCGAGGTGGCGCCGCTTGCCTCAAAGGCCTGCGAGATCGTCGTTTACCCCTTCGAGGGGCTGCTGATCGACTGTGCCCGCGAGGTCGGGGCCGGAGCCATCTTCCGGGGGCTTCGGGCCGTTGCGGATTTCGAATACGAATTCCAGATGGTCGGCATGAACCGCATGCTCGACGACAGCATCGAGACGGTGTTTCTCATGGCCGAGGCCCGGCATCAGGCCATCGCCTCCAGGCTTGTCAAGGAGATCGCGCGGCTGGGGGGAGACGTGTCGCGCTTCGTTCCGCCCGCCGTCGCCGCCGCGCTGCATGACCGGCTCGGTCCGGCCGCAGCGCGACGGGTCAGGGGAATGGCTGCACCGGCTGCACCGGCTGCGGCTCAGCCATAGACGGCAGCGCGGGCAATCCGGCGCTCGTCGCCGGGATAGATGCCGAGATCCTCGGACTGCCGCGGGGTGAGGCCACGCAGCTCCCACAGGGTGCGGCGGTATTCGGCGCGCTGACGCGCGGCCTTCTGAAGACGGCTGATAAAGGTCATGGGTGGCTCCCTGATGAAGGTTGGGGATCATCCCCGCCACCCGATCTAGTCATGCTGCGCCGCAGCAAAAGCGCCGTCAGCGGCAAGCTGCCTTGCGTCTCATGCATGACGCGCGGCGAGATCATGCTGACGGCGTGGCCCTGCCCCGAACGGGGCTGCGGCCGGATTGCCGATGCGACATCCGGCCGGACGAAGCGGAGGGGGGTCAGCCTGAGAGGTCATGCCCCCCCGGCCGGCCCCCTGATGCGCTCAGATGAGGGCGCCCATGGCCACGGCCACATCCGCCATGCGGTTGGAGAAGCCCCATTCGTTGTCGTACCAGCTCAGGATGCGGCAGAACTTCCCGTCCATCACCTTGGTCTGGTCCATGTGGAAGACCGAGGAATGCGGATCGTGATTGAAGTCCACCGACACATTGGGATGCTCGGTGTAGCCGAGGATCCCCTTCAGCGGGCCGTCCGCCGCCTCCCGGATGGCGGCATTGATCTCTTCCTTCGTGGTGTCGCGCGCGGCCTCGAATGTCAGGTCCACGACCGACACATTCGGCGTCGGCACGCGGATCGCCACGCCATCGAGCTTGCCCTTGAGCGCGGGCAGGACAAGGCCGACAGCCTTGGCCGCGCCCGTGGAGGTGGGGATCATCGACAGGGCCGCGGCGCGGGCCCGGTAGAGATCCTTGTGCAGCGTGTCGAGCGTCGGCTGATCGCCGGTATAGCTGTGGATCGTCGTCATGAAGCCCCGGGCGATGCCGATCTTCTCGTGCAGCACCTTGGCGACGGGGCTCAGACAGTTCGTCGTGCAGGAGGCATTCGACACCACGATGTCATCCTTGGTGAGGGTGTCGTGGTTGACGCCATAGACGACGGTCTTGTCGGCGCCTTCGCCGGGGGCCGAGATCAGGACCCGCTTGGATCCGTTCTTCAGATGCATCGCGGCCTTGTCGCGGGCGGTGAAGATGCCCGTGCATTCCAGCGCGATATCGACATCGCCCCAGGGCAGGGCCTCCGGATTGCGCTCGGCCGTGACGCGGATCGGTCCGCGGCCGACATCGATCCAGTCCGGCCCGGTGGTGACCGTGCCGGGGAACCTGCCATGGACGGAATCGAAGCGGATCAGATGCGCATTCGTCTCCACCGGGCCGAGATCGTTGATCGCGACCACCTCGATATCCGTGCGCCCCGATTCGATGATCGCGCGCAGGATGTTGCGCCCGATCCGGCCGAATCCGTTGATCGCGACCTTGACTGCCATCTGCGTCCCTCCAACCCTGTGCCCCTGTGCGGGGCGTTGCGCGGCACCTTGGCGATTTCGCGCCGCGCGTCAACCGGCGCCGGCTTTCAGCGCCAGAAGGCCAGCCATTCGATCAGCCGCAGCCCCTGCCGTGCCAGGAACAGCGGCGCCCCCCAATGCAACAGCCAGTGATCGAGGGCGAAGAACAACGCCAGTACGATCAGGATAGCGATCGCCAGGCGGTTCGTCATCGCCCCGATTCCCGCCGCCGCCTCAGAGCATCGCCCGGACCCGTTCGGCGACGGCCTCTGCGGTGATCCCGAACTTCTGGTAGAGCACCTTCTCGGGGGCCGAGGCCCCGAAACCGGTCATGCCGACAAAGGCGGCCTTTGCCTCGCGTCCTCCATCGCCGAGAAGCCAGCGGTCCCAGGGCTGGCGCACGCCGGCCTCGATGGCGACACGCAGCGCGCCGGGCGCCAGGACGCGGCGGCGATAGCCCTCGTCCTGTGCCGCAAAAAGCTCCATCGACGGCATCGACACGACCCGCGTGCCGATCCCCTCGGCCTGAAGGATCTCGCGCGCCTTCAGCGCGATCTCGACTTCCGATCCGGTGGCGATCAGCACCGCCTGCCGGCGTCCCTCGGCCTCGGCCAGGACATAGGCCCCGCGGGCCGACAGGTTGCGGTTGGTGTGACTGTCCCGCACGGGCGCGAGATTCTGGCGCGAGAGGGCCAGCGCCGTCGGCCCGTCCGATGTCAGCGCGATCTCCCAGGCCTCGGCGGTCTCCACGGTGTCGGCAGGACGGATCACCCGCAGCCCCGGCGTCGCGCGCAGCATCGCCAGATGCTCGACGGGCTGATGGGTGGGGCCATCCTCGCCAAGGCCGATCGAATCATGGGTGAAGACATAGATGAGCTTCGTGCCCATCAGGGCCGACAGGCGGATGGCAGGGCGTGCATAATCGGCAAAGCACAGGAAGGTGCCGCCATAGGGCAGGACGCCCCCATGCAGGGCCATCCCGTTCATCGCAGCGGCCATCCCGTGTTCGCGGATGCCCCAGTGGATGTAGCGCCCCTTGCGGTTATCGGGGGCAAAGACGCCCATATCCGCTGTCCGGGTGTTGTTCGACCCCGTGAGGTCGGCCGACCCCCCGATGGTCTCGGGCATGACCTTGTTAACGGCCTCGAGCACGATCTCCGAGGATTTGCGGGTCGCCACGGCCTTGCCGCCGATGGCGGCCTTCTTGACGGCGCGGATCGCCCCGGCCAGGCGCCTGGGAACGGCGCCCTCCATCACGCGGCGGAACTCGGCCTGACGGGCGGCAGGCAGGGCGGCCAGGCGTGTCTCCCATTCGGCGCGGGCGGCGGCGCCGCGCTCGCCCATCGCCTCCCAGCGGGCCTTGATGTCGGCCGGGATGACAAGGGGGGATGCTCCCAGCCATAGACGGCCTTGGTCTCGGCGATGAGCTGGGCATCCGTCAGGGCGCCATGGGCCTTGGCCGTGCCCTGGGCGCTCGACCCCAGGCCGATATGCGTCCGGCAGGCGATCAGCGAGGGGCGCGGATCGGCCTTGGCCGCGCGGATGGCGGCGTCGATGGCGTCGGGGTCGTGTCCGTCGATCGCCTGCACATGCCAGCCCGAGGCGGCGAAACGCGCGCCCTGATCCGTCGCATCGGCCAGCGACACCTTGCCGTCGATGGTGATGCCGTTGTCGTCGAACAGCACGATCAGCCGCGACAGCCGCTGCATGCCGGCCAGGCTGATCGCCTCCTGGCTGACGCCTTCCATCAGGCAGCCGTCGCCGGCAATCACATAGGTGTAATGGTCGATCAGCTTTGCCCCGAAACGGGCGCGCAGCGCCTCTTCGGCGATGGCCATGCCGACGGCATTGGCCAGGCCCTGCCCGAGTGGACCCGTGGTGGTCTCGACCCCGGCGGTGTGATGCACCTCCGGATGGCCGGGCGTGCGCGATTCCCACTGGCGGAAGTTGCGGATCTCCTCGATCGGCATGTCAGGATAGCCGGTCAGATGGAGCAGGGCATAGAGCAGCATGGATCCGTGCCCGGCCGACAGGACGAAGCGGTCACGGTCCGGCCAGTGCGGCGCCTTGGGGTCAAAGCGCAGATGCCGGTCGAACAGCACGGTGGCGACATCCGCCATGCCCATCGGCATGCCCGAATGGCCCGAATTCGCGGCCGCCACGGCATCGAGCGTCAGCACGCGGATCGCGGCTGCCAGCCGCCAATGCTCGGGATGGGCCGCGCGCAGCGCCGCGATATCCATGGCGATCTCTCCCTTTGAATGTCCTCACTCCCTTAGCAGTCCTTCCGGCGGGATCAAGCAAGAGGCTGTCCCGGGCCGGCACCGGCGTTGCGGGCCCCGCGGCTTCCGTCTAGGGTCCTCGGGAGTGGCCCGCAGCGTGTGGCCCGCGCAGCAAGGCAAAGGCAACAAGGAAAAAGGTGGGGCGATGCAGACCGGGGGGGTGACGAAGACGCGATGGCACGTCTGCGTGCTGCGAAGGAGCGTGTGGATGCCGCCCTGTCCGCGATCGCCGCGGGGACGGAGGCTCTGGCCTCCCGGCTGGCGGCGGCGCCCAACCAGACGGAGCTGGAGCGTCTGCGCGCCGAGCTTGAGGAAGAGCGGATCGCCAATGCCCAGCTCCAGGAGCGGATCCGGGCCCTGCGCGAACGCAGGCAGGACAGCGATGACGGGCAGATCCGCGAGCTCGAGCAGCAGCTGGCCGAGGCCCGGGCCGAGATCGCCCGCCTTCGGGCCAGCGCCGAACGGGATCGGGCCGAGATCGATGCCGTCCTGCGGGAACTGACCCCGATCGTCGAGGAGGCTCTCTGATGCCGCAGGTCGAGATCACCATCGGCGGCCGCCATTTCGAGGTCGCCTGCCAGCCGGGGGAGGAATCCTATCTGCGCTCCGCGGCGGACATGCTCGATGCCGAAGCCACGGCCCTGTCCTCGCAGATCGGACGCATGCCCGAGAGCCGGATGCTCCTCATGGCCGGGTTGATGCTGGCCGACAAGGCCGCCGGTCTCGAGGAGCGTCTGCGCGAGGCCGAGGCCCGGATCGCCGCGCTCGAGCAGGAGGCGCGGGCCGCCCCGCGGGAAGTGCCGGTGCCGGTGGAGATTCCCGTCCTCCCCGAGGAGGCCGTCGCCCTCTTCGAGGCCGTGGCCGAGGAGGCCGAGGCACTTGCCCGGGCCGTGGGGGATTTCGCGCCTGAGGCGGCCTGACCGCTGAACCCGCCGTCCTCCGCTTGTCCTGTCCCTTCCGTTCCCTTCAGGGGCCGATGATGCGGCTGATGACCAGGGCCAGATCGGCAAAGCGTTCCACCTGATCCGCCCGCTTCAGCGGATGACCGAGCCGGAGGCGGATTCCCTCCGGTGTCAGCATGAGCAGGGGCAGCCCCTTGCGTCCCCGCACGACCGGCTGCCAGGCGCGCAACAGTTGCGCGACATCCTCCAGCGGGAGCCGCCTGCCGGGATCCCCATCGTTCAGCATCAGGAAGCCCGCCGGGGCCTCGGCGGGGCGCAGGAAGCCCATGGACGGGACTTCTGCCACCAGCGCAGCCGCGTCGCGTCGATCGGGGGCTGCGGCGGCCAGGACAAGATGCCCCTCTGTCCAGCGCGGGCTCTCGGCGGCAAAATCGGTCCGGCCGTCCTCGGGCCTCACCTCCAGCGTCCAGGGATGGCCTCCGCGCGGGGTGATCCGCATCGACCCGCTGCGCCCGAGCCCCCTTCCACCTTCCGTCAGGGCCCAGCCGCGCCGGGCAGCGAGCGCGCGCAAGGCCTCGTGGCGATCGGCCTCCATCTGGCGCCGCCAGATCTGCACCGCCCCGCTTGCCAGAGCCGCGAAGGCGGCACCCAGCAGGATATCGAGGATCAGCGCCATGACATCGGCCCGCGCAGGGCAGGAACAGGCACGATGCCGCGCCGGGCTTGCGGGACATGGAAGGGCAGGGACGACATCCGGTCCTGGCTGTGGCAGCAGCGGTCCGGATCACTCAATCATACCGGCAGACTGAAAGCCCAGCCGACAGGGACCCTGATCCGTTCCGGAGCCGAGGGACTGTTGCACAAGCGCCAGAGCAGCTGCCGGTGTTCACCTGCCGGTGTTCTGGCGCCGCCGGTGGGGACTTCCTCCTGTGGTGGCCGTCTCAGGCGTTGGCCTTGCGGATCTCCTCGGCCCGGGCGCGGTCATAACGCACACCCTTCGCATCGAAGAGCTGGTCCAGCTCGCCCGACAGGGTCATTTCGGTGACGATGTCGCATCCGCCGACGAACTCGCCCTTCACATACAGCTGCGGGATCGTGGGCCAATCAGAGAAATCCTTGATCCCCTGACGCATTTCCGGGTCGGCCAGGACATTCACATCGACGTAGTCCACGCCCATGTAGTTGAGCACCCCTGCCACGCGGGAAGAGAAGCCGCATTGTGGCATCTGCTTGGTGCCCTTCATGAAGAGCACGACATCATGCGAGGTGACAAGCTCGCGGATCTGGTCCTGGACGGTAGCGGCGGTCATCATCAATCCTTTCGGGAAAACCGGGTCAGGGGCGTCGCGGGGGCCGGGAGCGGTCCTCGACGCGAACGGGAATCGGGACAGGGGCGGGCTGCCATAGTCCCTTGAGCCAATCGATCAGTGCGCGCATCAGTCGGGTGCCTTCGTGGTCAGGGCCAGGGCATGCAGATCGCCCGACGGGCCGTCCATCCGGCCCTTGAGCGCGGCATAGACCGCACGCTGCTGCTCCACGCGGTTCTTGCCGCGAAAGCTTTCGTCCACGACCTCGGCGGCATAATGGTTTCCGTCCCCCGCGAGATCGGTGATGGTGATGCGCGCCTTGGGGAAGCTTTCCCGCAGGAGGCGCTCGATATCCTCGGCCTGCATCGGCATGGTCTGGTCTCCCTCGAAGGGAAATGTAGGCAGCACCGCGCCGCCCCGCAACGGCATGGATCAGTCGAAGAGGCGCGCAAGGGTCGTCCGCCAGAGCCTCACGAGATCATCCATCGGAGCGCTCTCGCCGCCCAGGCGGAGATCCGCTCCGCCGATCCGTCCGACGACGCCTGCCGGCACACCGGCCGCCTCTGCCGCCGCGATCAGCGCATCGGGCCTTGCCGTGGCGCACAGATAGCGGGCCTGATCCTCACCGAAGAGGGGCGCCGTTCCGGCGGTCCCGATCTCGGCCCCGCAGCCGGCTGCCGCCGCCATCTCGAAGGCCGCCAGCGCGAGTCCTCCATCGGACAGGTCGGTGCAGGCGCGGATCAGGGCACGGTTGGCCAGCACGAACTCGCCATGGCGTCTTTCCGTCTCCAGATCCACGGGCGGCGCCTCGCCCGCCTCTATCCCGAGAGCGGCCAGCAGCGCCGACTGGCCCAGATGCGATCCTTCCCGGCCGATCAGGACCAGCGCATCGCCCTCCTGTGCGGGCCCGGCGATGATGTCCTCGAGCGAGGCCAGCAACCCCACGCCCCCGATGGTCGGGGTCGGCAGGATCGCGCGTCCGTCCGTCTCGTTGTAGAGGCTCACATTGCCCGAGACGATGGGAAAGTCGAGCGCCCGGCAGGCCTCGCCGATGCCGAGGATGGCGCCGACGAACTGGCCCATGATCTCGGGCTTTTCGGGATTGCCGAAATTCAGGTTGTCGGTGGCGGCCAGCGGCCGCGCACCCACCGCGACGAGATTGCGCCAGGCTTCGGCCACGGCCTGACGGCCGCCCTCGCGCGGATTGGCCTTCACATAGCGCGGGGTGACATCGCTGGTGAAGGCGACGGCCTTTGCCGTGCCATGGACGCGCACGATGCCGGCGCCCGATCCCGGCGGGCGGATCGTGTCTGCGCCCACCTGACTGTCATACTGTTCCCAGATCCATCCCTTCCAGGCGTGATTGGGGTCCAGAAGGAGCGTGCGGAGCCCCTCGATGGCGCCGATCCGCGGCAGCTCCTCCGGCAACGGCGGCGGTGCGGGGGGGTCGACCCAGGGCCGGTCGTATTCCGGTGCGCTCGAGGCAAGCTTCGAGAGCGGCAGATCGGCCTTCACCGTGTTGCCCTGCAGGATCAGGAAGCGGTCCTCCGGGATGGTCTCGCCGATGATGGCAAAGTCGAGGTCCCATTTCTCGAAGATGGCGCGCGCCTCGGCCTCCTTCTCGGGATGAAGGACCATGAGCATCCGCTCCTGGCTTTCGGACAACATCATCTCGTAGGCGGTCATGCCCGTTTCGCGCACCGGCACGCGGTCGAGATCGAGCCGGATCCCGAGCCCTCCCTTGTCGCCCATCTCCACGGCCGAGCAGGTCAGGCCGGCTGCACCCATGTCCTGGATCGAGACGACGGCGCCCGAGGCCATCAGCTCGAGACAGGCTTCCATCAGCCGCTTCTCGGTGAAGGGATCGCCCACCTGCACCGTAGGCCGCTTCTCCTCGATGCTGTCGTCGAACTCGGCGCTGGCCATGGTGGCCCCGCCGACCCCGTCGCGCCCCGTCCTGGCGCCCAGATAGACGACCGGGCGCCCCACGCCCGAGGCCGCCGATGTGAAGATCCCCTCGCGCTTCGCGATCCCCGCTGCAAAGGCATTGACCAGGCAGTTGCCGTTATAGGCAGGGTGGAAGCGGACCTCGCCGCCCACCGTGGGCACGCCGAAGGCATTCCCGTAGCCCCCGATTCCCTCAACGACCCCGGACAGAAGTCGCCGCGTCTTGGGATGGGACGGTTCGCCAAAGCTCAGGGCGTTCATGGCGGCGATCGGCCGTGCCCCCATGGTGAACACGTCCCGCAGGATTCCGCCCACACCGGTCGCGGCCCCCTGATAGGGTTCGATGTAGGAAGGGTGGTTGTGGCTCTCCATCTTGAAGACGAGGACATCGCCATCGCCCAGATCGACGACGCCGGCATTCTCGCCCGGTCCGATGACGACCTGCGGCCCCGTGGTGTGGAGCGTGCGCAGCCACTTCTTCGACGACTTGTAGGAGCAGTGCTCGTTCCACATCGCCGACACGATGCCCAGCTCCGTGAAGGTCGGCTCCCGCCCGAGCAGTTCAAGCAACCGCGTCCACTCGTCCGGCTTGATGCCATGGGCGGCGACGAGATCGGGGGTGATCGCGGGCTCGGGGGTCATGGATTCCTCCTGCGGCGGACGCGCGCGCCATAGCGCGCCCGCGGCGCGGGGGAAAGGATGCCCGGAGCGGCGGCGGACCTGGGGGGGCGGACCTGCGGGCCACAGCGCAGGCCAAGCCAAAAAAAAGCCGGGCGCGATGGCCCGGCTAAGTCCAACAGGGAGGTCGAGGACGACGAGCGCGGAGCATCGCCGGCCTCGGTGCCTAGGTAGCGGGCAGATTGGGCATCTTCAAGGCAACCACGTGATCGCTATCGACAACCCTGCCTTGCGTCCCGTGCATGGAAGGGTGTCAGGCTGCGGCCTCGCGGTTGCGGCGGCGATGGGCAAAGATCTCGTCCTGGACAAAGTCGCGGAAGACGGCGACGCGCTTGGACTGGCGCAGCTCCTCCGGATAGGCAAGGAAGACGGGCACCTCGCCCGATTCGACTTCCGGCAGGACGCGGACAAGCGTCGGAAAATCCTCGGTGATGTAGTCCGGTATGACCCCGATGCCGAGGCTGTTCAGCGTTGCCTGAAGCACGCCGAAATAGTTGTTGATGTTGAGGACGCTGCGCGGCTCCTGCGTCATCAGCTGCGCCACGAGAGTCGCCCCGGCCGCCACCTGCGGCGAAGAGGACGCCTGACAGATGAGCCGATGCCCCGCCAGATCGTCGAGGCGCTCGATCGGCGGGGACCGGCGCAGATAGTCCTGCGTGGCATAAAGGCCGATGCGGATCCCCATCAGCTTCTTGCGAATCAGGTCGGCCTGGCTCGGCTCCTTCATGCGGATCGCGACATCGGCCTCGCGCATCGGCAGGTCGAGCACGCGCTCCTCGAGGATCAGGTCGATGTTGAGATCCGGATAGCGTTCGTAGAGCGTCGGCAGACGGGGGGCGAGCCAGAGCGTGCCGAAGGCGGTCGTGGTGGTCACGCGCAGTTGTCCGAAGACCTCCTCCGCGCTGTCGCGGATGCGCGCCGCGGCGGCTTCCAGACGCTTGTTCATGGCCCGCGTCGCCTCGAACAGCAGCTCGCCCTGTTCGGTCAGGATCAGACCCCGGGCATGGCGGTGGAACAGCGTGGTGCCGAGACTTTCCTCAAGGGCGCGGATCTGGCGGCTGACGGCAGACTGACTCAGATGCAGACTGTCGCCGGCATGGGTCAGGCTCCCCGCCGCGGCCACCGCGTGGAAGATGCGCAGCTTGTCCCAGTCCATTCCGGCCTCCCTGCCGATCCGCTGCTGGATAGCGCCGAGCTATGTCATCATTGCGACGATACAACTGGCAGCCTTGCTTCTGACGCAATGCGTGGCCGTTTGTCACGCAAAACCCGATTCGCGCGGGCAGAGCGTGACGCGGCTGCATGCCCTGCGTCTCTGCTGCATGGAAGACGGGCATCGGGGGCTTGTCGGGGGCCTCGCAGGGGGGCGTGGGGATGATGGACGAGCCGTGCGATGCAGCCTATGTCCTGTCTGGCAGGCTTCTCGCGGTGCATGGCCGGGCCCGGGGCTCGCGACCGGGATTCGCGACCGGCCTTCGCCGCGGGGGGGGACAGGGCAGGGGGACAAGGCACGATGGCGGTGGGAATCTTCGACAGCGGCCTGGGCGGCCTGACGGTTCTGGATGCTGTCCGAAGACGGCTGCCGGATCTGCCCCTTGTCTATTATGGTGACAATGCCCATGCCCCCTATGGGGTGCGGGATGCCGACGACATCTTCGATCTCACCACGCGCGGCGTGGCCCGCCTGTTCGAGGAAGGCTGCGATCTGGTGATCCTGGCCTGCAACACGGCCTCGGCTGCGGCGCTTCGCCGCATCCAGGAAAGCTGGGTGCCGCAGGACAAGCGGGTCCTGGGGGTCTTTGTTCCGCTCATCGAGGCCCTGACCGAACGGCAATGGGGCGACAATTCCCCCCCGCGCGAGGTGGCGGTGAAGCATGTCGCCCTGTTTGCCACGCCTGCCACTGTCGCCTCGCGGGCCTTCCAGCGCGAGCTGGCCTTCCGTGCCATCGGTGTGGATGTCGAAAGTCAGGCCTGCGCGGGCGTTGTCGATGCCATCGAGGATGGCGACATGATCCTGGCCGAAACGCTCGTGCGGGCGCATGTCGAGGCCCTGAAGCGCAAGATGCCCTCGCCGGATGCGGCGGTCCTGGGCTGCACGCATTATCCGCTGGTGGAACATGCCTTCCGCGAGGCGCTGGGGCCGCAGGTCCGCGTCCTGTCCCAGCCCGCCCTGGTCGCCGAATCCCTGGCGGATTATCTCCGCCGCCGGCCGAACATGATCGGCCCCGGCACCCGGAGCCGCTTCCTGACGACCGGCAGGCCGGCCCGCGTGTCCGACCGTGCGATGCAGTTCCTCCGGCGTCAGATCGTCTTCGAGCCTGCCTGAGTGCCGCCGGGCCGCTACCACCGCCCCGCCATCGCGGTGACGCTCCTCCTGGCCTGGATGAGCGTGGGAGACGGCTTCGGGCGCATGCCCCTGCCGGGAGAGGGGGCGGCCGAATGGCTGGTCGAAGGGATGACGCCGCGCCTGCTGGCCGCCTGCCTCCTCTTGGCGGGGGCGGCGGCGCTGCTGCGCTGGCGGGGCCTTGGCCTGGGCCTGCCGCGGCGCGAGGGGCTGATTGCCCTCTGGCCGGCCGCGATCTACATCGCGGCTCTGGCCCTGATGGCCGCCGCCGCGCCCGTCCCGGCGGGCCTGGCCGCGGCGCTGCTCTGGCCCACGCTGCTCATCGCCCTGTCCGAAGAGGGGATGTTCCGCGGCTTTCTCTATGCGGCGCTGCGCGATCGCTTTCCGGTGCTGAAGGCCGGCATCATCGTGTCGGTGCTGTTCGGTGCCGTCCATGTCTTGAATGTCCAGATCACCGGCAATCTGCCCGGCGCCTTGCTCCAGAGCCTCAATGCCGGGATGCTGGGGCTCTATCTGCTCGGGCTGCGTCTGCGGAGCGGGTCGATCTGGCCATCGGTCGTGGTCCACTGGTTGTGGAATCTGCCGCTCTTCCTGCTGGCGGAACTGCCGCCCCCCCCGACCGGGGCCCCGGATCCGCCGCCCGAGGCAGCCCTGCTCCTGACGCTGGCGATCCTGCCGCTTGGCCTGCACGGTGCGTTTGCCCTGCGCCGCGCCGCGCGCCGGGGCGACGGCCTGACCTCCCTGCCGCCACCCTTGCCGCGGCGCGCCACGCCGCCGCCCCTGCCGCCATCCGCGACCACCCGTGCCGTTGCGGCGCCGCCCCCCGATCCGTATGTCTCTCCCAGACCGTCCTGGCCGGAGCCTGATCGATGACCTTGCAGCAGACCTCGTCCCCGTCCGATGCGCCTGCCCGCATGGCGCGCGTCGCCGTCGTCGGCGCCTCGGGCGTATACGGGGGCCGAGCTGCTGCGCCTCGATCGCCGGCCGATGGGGGGATGGAGGTCGTGGCGCTGACGGCGGATCGCAAGGCCGGCCAGAGCATCGCGCAGGTCTTCCCTCATCTGCGGCATCTCGACCTGCCGCGTCTGACCGCGGTGGAGGCCGTGGACTGGTCGGGCATCGACCTCGCCTTTCTGGCGCTGCCGCACGGGCTGTCGCAGGCTCTCGTCGCGAAGCTGCCGCGCAACCTGCGGATCGTGGATCTGGGTGCCGATTTCCGCCTCGACCCCGCGTCCTACGAACGCTGGTATGGCCAGCCCCATGCCGCCCCCGATCTCCAGCAGGAGGCCGTCTACGGCCTCACCGAATTCTACCGCGATCGCATCCGCAAGGCCCGTCTCGTCGCCGGGACGGGCTGCAACGCGGCCTGCGTCCAGTTCGCGCTGCGCCCGCTGATCGCCGAAGGGCTCATCGACCTCGACGACATCATCTGCGACCTGAAGAACGGCGTCTCGGGGGCGGGGCGGGGTCTCAAGGAAACCATGCTCTTCGCCGAGCGGAGCGAGGACGTCCAGGGCTATTCCCAGGGGGGACGCCATCGCCATCTGGGGGAATTCGACCGCGAATTCTCTGCCCTTGCGGGGGCGCGAGGTGCGCATCCTGTTCACGCCCCCATCTCGTCCCCGTCAATCGCGGCATCCTGGCTTCCTGCTATGTCAAGGGCGATCCGCAGGCGATCCATGCCGCGCTGCGCGATATCTATGCGCCCGAACCCTTCGTCGTCGTGCTTCCCTACGGGGAACTGCCGGCGATGGCCCATGTCCAGGGCTCGAACTTCGTCCATGTCGGCGTGACGGGGGACCGGGTGCCGGGCCGCGCCCTCGTGGTCTCCACGCTCGACAATCTCAACAAGGGATCCTCCGGTCAGGCCGTCCAGAACGCCAATCTCATGCTCGGCCTGCCCGAGACGCAGGGACTCCTCGCCCCGCCCATCTTCCCCTGAGGTGACGCCATGATGCCCCTGCGGAAGAAGCGCCGCATCCAGATCATCGCCGTCATGGCGGCGGCGCTCGTCCTTTCGACGGCGCTCATCGGCTATGCGATGCGCGACGGGATCGCCTTCTTCCGGTCCCCCTCGCAGGTGCTGGCCGACCCGCCCCCGCCGACCGAACTGTTCCGCATCGGCGGTCTGGTGGAGGCGGGCTCCATCGTCCGCGGCGAGGGCGAGACGATCCGCTTCAACGTCACGGATGGCGGGGCGACGATTCCCGTGACCTATACCGGCATCCTGCCCGATCTCTTCGCCGAGGATCAGGGCATGGTCGGGCAGGGGCGCTATGTCGATGGCGTCTTCGTGGCGACCGAGATCCTGGCCAAGCATGACGAGACCTACATGCCGGCCGAGGTGATCGATGCCCTGAAGGAACAGGGGGTCTATGTGGATCCCGATGATCCCGATGCCGGCCATGCCGCCCCGGCGACCAACTGACGCCGACGGCTGACGGGAACCCCGATGCCCCCGCAGAGGGACGACGCGAATCATGCTGTCCCGGCGTTAACCATTGTTTTCCTTGCCGATCAGGTACTTGCCGGCAGGCGCGCAACGCGCGGTGCTGTAGGACTCCGTTAACCTCTTCCTGGGATCCTGCCCCCATCCGCATCCGCATAGGGGGGCTTCATGCAGACCATCCAGGATATCGCCAGACAGATCGTCGCCCGGGAAGGCGGCTGGGTCAAGGATCCGGCCGATCCCGGCGGGGCCACCCATCACGGGGTGACCATCGGCACGCTGCGCCGGCTTGGGCTCGATCTTGACCGCGATGGCCGCGTGACCGAAGCGGATCTGCGCCGCCTCACCCCCGATCAGGCCGCCGCGATCTTCATCGAACACTACTTCCGCCGGCCCGGCCTCGACCGCCTGCCGCCGGTGCTTCAGCCCGTCGTCTTCGACATGCAGGTGAATGCCGGGAACCAGGCCGTGCGGCTGCTCCAGCGGCTGCTGACAGAGATGGGCTTTCCCTGCACGGTGGACGGCCTGATGGGGCCGCAGACCGCAGCCCAGGCTCATGCCGCCGCCCGCGCCGCCCCCGATCACATCGTCGATGCCTATGCCATCGCCCGGCGCAACTACTACTACGCCCTGGCCGATGCCCGCCCCTCGCTGCGCCGCTTCGCCCGCCGTCGCGACGGCGGAAAGGGCGGATGGATCCTCCGCGCCGAGGAATTCATGCAGCCCCGCTATCGCCTCACCGACGCCCAGCACCGTGAAAGGACTGCCCGATGGCACTGACCGCCTTCCTCTCCCGTTTCCCGGCCTCACAGGCCCTCGCCATGGCCGAGGAGCTTCGCCGCCATGCCGAGGCGACCGGCCTGCCTCCCGCCGTCGAGGCCCTGCCGCCGCGCCCGCGCCGGGCCTATGACCGCCTCATCGATGCGCTCAACCGTCTGCCCCGTCCTTTGGCTGCTATCGGGATGCTGGCGCTTCTGGCGGCCGCCGCGGTGGCCCCGGACTGGTTCGCCGCCCGGATGGAGACGCTCGCCCAGATGCCCGAAGGTCTGTGGTGGCTGATCGGCGCGGTCCTGTCGCTGCATTTCGGGGCACGTTTCCAGGCCCATGCCCAGGCGCATGAACGCGATCTCATGGCCGCTGCGGTGGCGGCCGCCGCCGCGACGGCGATTCCGCCCCGGCCCGAGGCCGACAGCCCCGGTGCCGCCGCGCCCGGCCCCGATGCGGCGGTGGCGCTCTCCACGCTCGACCCGGCGCCCAATGCCGCGCTCGAGGACTGGCGCCGGGGCGCTGCGGCCTCTCCGTCCCGCGACGCCTAGCGTGACGATCTGCCCCGGCGTGCATCCTTGGCGCGCCGGACCCCCGGCCCTATACCTGTTCTGCCCAACCGGAGGCCCACCCATGCTCGTCGAGCTCGGCCATCTTGCCCTGGTTCTCGCCTTCGCCACGGCCCTGATCCAGACCGCCGTCCCGCTGATCGGCGCACAGAAGGGCTGGAGCAACTGGATGGAGGTGGCAATTCCTGCCGCCCTGAGCCAGTTCCTCCTGCTGGCCTTCAGCTTTGCGGCGTTGGCCGGGGCCTTCCTGGCCTCGGATTTCTCGGTCGCGCTCGTCTATCAGAACAGCCATTCGGCCAAGCCATGGCTCTACAAGCTGACCGGCGTCTGGGGCAATCACGAAGGATCGATGCTCCTGTGGTTGCTGATCCTGGCGCTGTTCGGGGCTGCGGTTGCCTGGTGGGGCACGAACCTGCCCCTGCCGCTCCGGGCGCGCGTGCTGGCCGTGCAGGGTTCCATCGGCGCGGCCTTCGGAGCCTTCATCCTGTTCACCTCCAACCCCTTCCTGCGCCTGGACATTCCCCCGCTGGACGGACGCGATCTCAATCCGCTGCTGCAGGATCCCGGTCTCGCCTTCCATCCGCCCTTCCTGTATCTCGGCTATGTGGGCCTCTCGATGGCCTATTCCTTCTCTGTCGCCGCCCTGATCGAGGGGCGGGTGGATGCCGCCTGGGGCCGCTGGGTCCGGCCTTGGACGCTGGCGGCCTGGATGTTCCTGACCATCGGCATCGCGCTGGGAAGCTGGTGGGCCTATTACGAGCTCGGCTGGGGGGGGTTCTGGTTCTGGGATCCGGTGGAGAATGCCAGCTTCGTTCCCTGGCTGATTGCCGCTGCCCTCCTTCATTCGGCCATCGTCGTGGAAAAGCGCGAGGCGCTGAAGACCTGGACAGTCCTCCTCGCGATTCTGGCCTTCGCCTTTGCGCTGCTGGGCACCTTCATCGTCCGTTCGGGGATCATCACCTCGGTGCATGCCTTCGCCACCGATCCGACGCGCGGGGTGTTCATCCTTGCGATCTTTGCCCTGTTCACGGGCGGGGCGCTGATCCTCTTTGCCCTGCGCGCTCCCGCGCTCGAGGCACGGGGCGTGTTCGGCCTTGTCAGCCGTGAATCGGGCCTGGTCCTGAACAATGTGCTGCTGGCGGTCTCGGCCTTCGTGGTGCTGGTCGGCACCCTCTGGCCACTGATCGCCGAGATGACGACAGGCCGAGTCCTCTCCGTCGGCCCGCCGTTCTTCGAAGCGGCCTTCACCCCCTTCATGGTCGGCGTGGCCGTGGTCCTGCCCATCGGAGCCCTTCTGGCCTGGAAACGGGGCAATCTGCGCCGCGCGATGAGGACGCTGATGCCGGCGGCCCTTCTGGCCTTCGCTCTTGCGGCGCTGGTCTGGACGGTGGGAACAGGCCGGCCGATCCTGGCGGCCCTGGGCACCGCCCTCGGGGTCTGGATCGTAGCGGGGGCCGCGCTCGACCTGTGGTCCCGGACAGGTCGGTCGGGCGCGGCGCGCCTCTTGCATCTGCCGCGGGCCGACTGGGGCAAGGCCGTTGCGCATGCCGGCCTCGGGGTCACCATTCTTGGCATCTCTCTCCTGATGGCGTGGGAGCAGGAGGACATCCGCACGGCGCGGCTGGGCGAAGCCTTTGCGGTCGGGGCCTATACGATCACTCTCAACGCCGTGGAGGAGGTGGAGGGACCGAACTACCGCAGCCTCATGGGCGATGTCACGGTGGAACGGGACGGCCGCCCCGTGGCCCGCCTTCACCCGGAGAAACGCTTCTACCCCGTTGCTGGCATGCCCACAACCGAGGCCGCGATCGACAACGGGATCCTGCGCGATGTCTATGTCGTCCTGGGCGACCCGCAGCAAGGCGGCGGCTATGCCGTGCGCACCTATGTCAAGCCCTTTGCCAACTGGATCTGGGGCGGGGCGATCCTGATGGCGCTGGGCGGTCTGCTGTCGCTCAGCGACCGACGCCACCGCGTCGCCGCCGGGGCCGCAAGGATGGCACAGGGCCGTGCCCTTCCTGCGGAGTAAGGCCGATGCTGCGTGCCCTTCTGCTCGCCCTCATCCTGACGCTTCCGGCCGGGGCAGGGGCCGTCGAGCCGGACGAGATCTTGCCCGATCCTGCACTCGAGGCCCGGGCCCGCGCCATTTCCGAAGGGCTGCGCTGTCCGGTCTGTCGGAACGAATCGATCGACGAAAGCCATGCTCCGGTGGCCCGGGACATCCGTCTTCTGGTGCGCGAGAGGCTTCTGGCCGGGGACAGCGACCGCGAGGTGACCGAAGCCGTCGTCGCCCGTTATGGCGAGTATGTGCTTCTGCGCCCGACGGCCGAGGGGGCGAATCTGATCCTCTGGCTCGCCGGCCCTCTGTTCCTGCTGGCCGGACTGGGCCTCGGCTGGTCGGTGATCCGCGCACGCAGCAGGGCAGGCGAGGCCGAACCGCTGACCGAGGCCGAGAAGGCCCGTCTGAAGGATCTGCTGGGCGGCTGATGGCCGCGCGATGGAACGGGGCAGAGGCCCGGGGGAGAGAGAGGCGGGGACCGCTGAGCCCCGCCCCCGGTCCGGCGCTTCAGCGGTCCTCGACCTCGACATAGTCGCGCTGCGTCGGCCCGAGATAGAGCTGACGGGGGCGCCCGATCTTGTGCTGGGGATCGGCGAGCTGTTCCTTCCACTGGCTGATCCAGCCCACGGTCCGGGCGACCGCGAAGATCGGGGTGAACATGGATGTGGGAAAGCCCATCGCCTCGAGGATGATGCCCGAGTAGAAATCCACATTCGGATAGAGCTTGCGGCTGATGAAATACTCGTCCTCGAGGGCGATGCGCTCCAGCTCCTTGGCGACCTGGAGGGTCGGGTTGTCGTGGATGCCCAGCAGGTCGAGCACCTCGTCAGCCGACTGTTTCATGACCTTCGCACGGGGGTCGTAGTTCTTGTAGACCCGGTGCCCGAAGCCCATGAGCCGCACATTGGAGGACTTGTCCTTCACCTTGGCGATGAACTCGGGGATGCGGTCCGGGGTGCCGATCTCGCGCAGCATCTCGAGGGCGGCCTGGTTCGCGCCGCCATGGGCAGGGCCCCACAGACAGGCGATACCCGCCGCGATGCAGGCAAAGGGATTGGCCCCCGAGGACGACGCCAGACGGACGGTGGAGGTGGAGGCGTTCTGCTCGTGATCCGCATGCAGCATGAAGATGCGGTCCAGCGCCCGGGCGAGCGTCGGGTTGACCTCATAGGGTTCGGCCGGAACCGCGAAGCACATGTGCAGGAAATTCGACGCATAGTCGAGGTCGTTCCGCGGATAGACGAAGGGCTGGCCGATTGAATATTTGTAGGCCATTGCCGCGATCGTCGGCATCTTGGCGATGAGGCGGAAGGCCGCGATCTCGCGATGGCGGGGGTCGTTGATGTCAAGGCTGTCGTGATAGAAGGCCGACATCGCCCCGACAACGCCCACCATCGTCGCCATCGGGTGCGCGTCACGGCGGAATCCACGGAAGAAGTTGTGGATCTGTTCGTGGATCATGGTGTGCCGCGTCACCGTGTTCTCGAACTTCTCCAGTTCGGCGGCCTTGGGCAGATCACCATAGAGGAGGAGATAGCAGACCTCGAGGAAGTGGGATTTGGCGGCCAGTTGCTCGATGGGATAGCCGCGATGCAGAAGGATGCCCGCATCCCCGTCGATATAGGTGATGGTGGAATCGCAGGCCGCGGTGGAGGTGTAGCCGGGGTCGTAGGTGAAGACACCCGCATCCGTGTAGAGCTTGCGGATGTCCAGACATTCCGGTCCGGCGGTCGGCGTCAGGATCGGAAGGTGGTAGTCCTTGCCATCGATGGTGAGCGTCGCGGTCCTGGTCTCGGCCATGAAGGCCTCCCCTTGCTGTCCCATGCTTCCTATTCCTGCCGCTCGAGCCTGTCCCCGAGGCGCGCGAGCGTCTCCTCTCGCCCCAGGACGAGCATCATGTCGAAGACGCTGGGCGTCACGGTCCTCCCGGCAAGCGCAGCCCGGAGTGGCGCGGCGAGCTTGCCCAGCGTCGTCCCGTGTGCCTCGGCCGTGGCGGCCACCGCTGCTTCGAGTGAGCCCCGCTCCCAGCTAGCATTTTGCAACTGCGGCGTCAATTCGCTCAGTATACCACGGGATACAGGATCAAGCGCCTTTGCAGCCGCCGCATCGGCCTCGACAGGTCTGTCGATCAGGGCAAAGCGGGCCTGTTCGAGAAGCTGGGGAATCGTCTTTGCCCGGACCTTGCAAAAGGGCAGCGCGGCACGCAGGCGCTGACGGACCGGCCCCGAGAAGGGGGGCTGACCCGTAGCCTCGAGAAAGGCCTCGACTTCGGCCAGAAGCGCATCGTCATCGGTCTGGGCCATGTGCTGACCGGAGAGGTTTTCGAGCTTCTTGAAGTCGAAGCGGGCAGGAGAGCGGCCGATGCCCGTCAGGTCGAACAGCGCCATCGCCTCCGCATCGGTCAGGAATTCGGCGTCGCCATGGCTCCAGCCGAGGCGGAGCAGGTAGTTGCGCATCCCCGCGGCCAGAAAGCCCATGGCCTGATAGTCTGCCGTGGCGGTTGCGCCATGGCGCTTGGACAGCTTCTTGCCGTCCGGGCCGAAGATCAGCGGGACATGGGCCATCACGGGAACCTGCCAGCCCATCGCATCATAGATCAGCTTCTGCCGGAAGGCGTTGGTCAGATGATCGTCGCCGCGGATGACATGGGTCACACCCATGTCGTGATCGTCCACGACCACCGCCAGCATGTAGAGCGGCGTGCCATCCGCCCGCAGCATCACCATGTCGTCGAGCTGATCATTGGCAATCGTCACCTCGCCCTGCACGGCATCGTGGATCGTCGTCTGTCCTTCGCGCGGAGCCTTGATGCGGATCACATAGGGCGCATCGGGATGCTCGGATTCCGGGACATCGCGCCAGGGAGAGCGAAAAAGGGTGGAGCGTCCCTCGGCCCGCGCTGCTTCGCGATAGGCCTCGATCTCCTCGGGGGTGGCAAAGCACTTGTAGGCCGCGCCGCGGGCCAGCATCTCGCGCGCGATGGCGGCATGGCGGTCGCGGCGAGCGAACTGGCTGATCGGCTCGCCATCCCAGTCGATGCCGAGCCAGCGCAGGCCATCCAGGATCTTCTGCGTGTTCTCGGCTGTCGAACGGGCGCGGTCGGTATCCTCGATCCGCAGCAGGAAGCGCCCGCCCCGGCCCCTGGCAAAGAGCCAGTTGAACAGCGCGGTTCGTGCCCCGCCGATGTGCAACGCCCCGGTCGGCGAGGGCGCGAAGCGTGTGACCACCGGCACGGACGGGGCGGCTTCGTTCATGGAGTTAACCTCATCTTAACCAATCTTGAGGCAGGCTCGGCCCGAGAGAACCGTTGCCGATTCCGGATTGGCCATAGAACCGGGGAGAAGGGGGGGCAAGTGGACGCGACGTCCGATGCGGGGCGGGAGGTATCGCCTGGCCACAACGGCTTGTGGCCAGCCTTTCGGAGGGACTTCTGGCCCAGCGGGGCGCGCTCCTGCCTTGGGCGGCGGTCGCCTTCGGCAGCGGAATCGCCCTCTATCTCTTCCTGCCGGCAGAGCCGCAGACCGGCCATTGGATCCTGGCCGCGGCCGTGGGAACGGGGGCTGTCCTCCTGGCACCTCGTGCCGGACCGGCCTGGGGCCCCGTCCTCCTCGCGCTGGCCATCGCCATCGGTGGCGCGGGCATGGCCGCGCTGCGGAGCTGGGCCGTCGCCGCCCCGGTCCTGACGCATCGCTATTACGGCCCCATCGAGGGGAGGATCATTGGCATCGACCGATCCCAGAGCGATGCCCTGCGCCTCACGCTCGATCGGGTGAGGTTGGAATCCTTCCCACCGGAGGAAACGCCGGCGCGCATCCGCGTTGCGCTGCACGCCCCGCAGCCCTGGTTGCCGATCGAACCGGGTCGTATCATCATGCTGACCGGGCATCTCTCTCCGCCCGGCGCCCCTGCGGAACCCGGCGACTTCGACTTTCGCCGGACGGCATGGTTCGAGGGGCTCGGGGCGGTCGGCTATACCCGCGATCCCGTCCTGACCCGGGCCCCGCCGGAAGGGGGCCTCTGGCTCCATCGGCTGCGAAGCCATCTGTCCGGCTGGATCCGCGCGCGCATTTCCGGGGATGCGGGTGCCCTCGCCGCCGCCGTGACCACGGGCGACCGATCGGGCCTCGGAAACCGGACGAACGAGGCCATGCGCGATTCGGGTCTCTATCATGTCGTGTCGATCTCCGGCATGCACATGGGATTGCTCGTCGGCTTCGTGTTCGGGCTGATCCGGACAGCGATCGCGCTGGTTCCGCCGCTGGCGCTGCGCGTGAACGGCAAGAAGGTTGCGGCGCTGGCAGCCCTGCCGGTCGCCGCCTTCTACCTGCTCCTGGCCGGGAGGGATGTGGCCACCGAACGGGCCTTTGTCATGGTGGCGGTCATGCTGGGCGCGGTGCTCTGCGACCGGCAGGCCGTCACGCTCCGATCCGTGGCCATCGCGGCACTGGTCGTGCTGACGCTGCGGCCCGAAACGCTCCTGAACCCGGGATTCCAGATGTCCTTCGCCGCGGTCGCGGCTCTGGCCTGGGTCTTCGGTCAGGGCTGGGCGACACGCCTGCCGCGGCATCTGGGATGGGGAGCACCGGTGGCGGTGCTGATGCTCTCGTCGCTCGTGGCGGGGGGGCGACCGCCGCCTATGCGGCGGCCCATTTCAACCGCTATGCAGTCTACGGGCTGCTGGCCAATCTGCTGGCCTCTCCGGCGCTGGGCCTCCTGGTGATGCCGGGGGCGGTCCTGCTTGCGGCCGGGGCGCCGCTGGGACTGGTGCAGCCGGGGCTTCTGATGATGGATCTGGGCTGCCGCTGGGTGATCCTCGTGGCAGAACAGGTTGCAGGGATTGACGGGGCGACGGGGGTTGTTCCGTCGCCGCCGCCGCTTGTGCTGCCCCTGCTGACCTTCGGGGGATGTTTGCTTCTTCTGTGGCAGGGGCGGGGCCGCCTGGCCGGCCTGCCTGTCATCGCCATGGCCGTCTGGCTCTGGACCACGGCAGAGCGTCCGCCCCTCCTTGTGACGGAAACCGGCGGGGTCATGGGCGTGCTCGGCCCGGAGGGAAGAGCCCTGTCGCGCGCCACGGGCGACGGCTACGCGGTTTCCGCATGGCTCGAGAATGACGGCGACGGGGCCACACAGGCCGAAGCGGCAGAGCGCCCCGGCATCGTCACGGAAGGACGGGTGAGCCGTGCCCTGATCGGCTCCGGCACGGTCCTGCTGGTCCGGGGCGAGCGGGCCCTTGCCGGGATCCAAGGTTGCGACGGGGCGATCCTGCTCATCACGGATGTGGCAGAGGCGGGGCCAAGGCCCTGCGACGTGCTGGACGGACGCCGGCTGCAGCGGATCGGCGCGGCAGCGGTCTGGCCGGAGGACGAAGGCGGACTGCGCATCATCGGCGCTCGTGAGGCTTCTGGGGATCGCCCCTGGACACGCGGTGCAGTGTCCCCCTAGCGGAGGCGCGGCGCAGGCCCTAGCCTGCCCGACGGAGGACAAGCCATGCATCTGACCGGAGAGCAGTTCATCGCCGCGCCGCCCCAGAGGGTCTGGGAGGCCCTGATCGACCCCGGGCTGCTCGCCCCCCTGATCCCCGGCTGCCGGAGCATGAGCGGCAATCCGGCAAGCGGTTATGATATCGTCGCGGAGCGGAGCGTGGCCGGCGTGGAGGTCAGCATGACCGGCCGGATCGACCTCAGCGATATCCGCCCCGGCGAAGGGGTTCGACTGCACGCCTCGGGCGAGGCCGGCCGTTTCGGCGCGGCCCGAGGCACGGCCCGGATCGTCCTGATGCCCGAGAAAGAGGGCGAGAGGGAGGGAACCCGGCTCGGCTGGGATCTCGAGGCGCAGACCGAAGGTCTGCTTGCCACCTTCCCGCGCCTTGTGGTCGAGTCGGTGGCCCGACGGGTGGCCCATGGCTTCGTCGAGCGCTTCGCGGCGGCGATCGAGGGACGCGAGGCCCGCAGGGGCTGGTTGTCCCGGCTGAAAGGTCGCTGACCGGGGCAGGCCGCCGCGGGATGCCTCTTGCGAAGCAGGAGTTGAGGCGGGCCCGCCAGGATGCCGCCGGAACGGAGCGGACCTCGTCACACCGCAAGGTCACACCGCAAGGCGGGCTGTCAGACCGCCATCGATGCGCAGGTCCACCCCGGTGATGAAACCCGCCTCGTCCGAGCAGGCAAAGGCGATGAGGGCGGCAACCTCCTCGGCCTCGCCCACGCGACCGACCGGATGGGTGCGACCCCATTCGGCGATCACATCCTCGGCCCGGCCATCCGGCCCCGCGATCTGTGCCGCACCCCATTCCAGCAGCGGCGTGCGGATCGAACCGGGGCTGACGGACAGCACCCGCACCCCGTGGGGTGCGCAATCCACCGCCATGGCCCGTGTCATCGCATGAACCGCCCCCTTGGCGGTGGCATAGGCCAGGACATTGCGCTGATTGGCAAAACCCTGCACCGAAGTGACATGGACGATGCAGCCGCGACCGCGTGCCTTCAGATATGGCCATGCCAGATGGCTCGTGAGATAGAGGGCGCGGAGATTGACGGCAAGGCAGCGATCCCAGTCCTGGGGTGTCGTCGTGCCGAGATCGCCATAGGTCTGTACCCCGGCCGCATTCACGAGGATGTCGAGACCCTCCTGCGCGGCCTCCTCCACCCAGCGGCGCACGGCATCATCATCGGTCAGATCAAGACGCGAGACCGTGACGGGCAGGCCTGCAGCCGCCTGCCTTGCGCGGGTGTTCATGTCCTCGTCGATGCCGCAGCAATGGACACGCGCGCCTTCGCGGGCGAGACGCAGGGCAGTCGCCAACCCCATGCCGGAAGATCCCGTCACCAGCGCGATGCGGCCTTGGAAACGGGTCATGCGAGCCTCCCCAGTTCGGGATGCGACAGGGTTGTCAGGATGCCGCGCAGTTCGGCCAGACCCTTGAGACGGCCGATGGCGGAATAGCCGGGAAGCGTCTCCTTTGCCTGATCGTCCAGCAGCAGATGGCCGTGATCGGGGCGGAAGGGGATGTCTGCATCCGTCCGGCCCGCGTCACGGCGGCGCGCCTCCTCCTCCAGCAGGAGCGCAATGAGGCGGACCATGTCGGCATTCCCGGTCAGGTGATCATCCTCGGTGAAGGAACCGTCCGGATCGGTGCTGACATTGCGCAGATGCACGAAATGGATGCGGTCGGCATGCTCCGACAGGATCGCGGGAAGATCGTTGTCCTCGCGCGCGCCCAGCGAGCCTGCGCAGAAGGTCAGGCCGTTTTCCCGTTCGGGCACGGCCTCGAAGATGGCGCGCAGATCATCGGCCGTGGAGACGATGCGGGGCAGGCCGAACACGGAGAAGGGGGGATCGTCGGGATGGATGCAGAGCCGCACCCCCAGTTCGCGCGCGACGGGCACCACCGCCTCATGAAAGTGGCGCAGCGCGGCGCGCATGTCATCCGGCGAGCGATCACGATAGGCGGCGATCAGCCGGCGGATCCCTTCGCGATCATGCGAAGCCTCGGCGCCCGGCAGGCCGGCGATGATGCAGCGTTCGAGATCCTGCGCGGCCTCGGGCGTGAGGTCGCGCATCCGCGCCTCGGCGGCAGCGATGCGGGCGGGGGGATGATCGGCCTCGGCCCCCTCGCGGCGGAGGATGAAGAGGTCGTAGGCGGCGAAATCCGTCCAGTCGAAACGCATGGCCAGCCCGCCCGAAGGCATGGGATGGCGAGAGGTGGTGCGTGTCCAGTCCACGACGGGCATGAAATTGTAGCAGATGACCCGCAATCCGTGACGCGCCAGGCGGCGCATCGTCTCGATCCAGGCGGCGGTCGCATCGCGGGCGGGTTGTCCACCAAGCTTGATGGCATTCGGAACCGGAATCGATTCGACCACCGACCAGCGCAGGCGGCCCCCTCCACCTCTGCCTTGCGGGCGGCAATGGCCTCATCCGGCCAGACCTCGCCCCGGTAATGCTCATGCAGGGCGGTGACCACACCCGATGCCCCCGCCTGCCGCACATGCGCCAGGGGCACAGGGTCCGCAGGACCGAACCAGCGCCAGCATTGTTCCATCGCTTCCCCTTCCTCGGATGCCGATGCGGATTGACAGGCAGGTGACGGCAGCCGGAGAGCGGCCGATTCGTCTCCATGATCCCATCATGGCATGAAAAGGTTAAGGAAGGGTTGAGGCCGTGCGGTCAAGAGCGTCACGGAGCGGCGAGAATCATGACGGAGGTTGCAGGGGCTCGCGCCCCTCCTCGGTCAGAAGCCAGACCTCTCGCCCTTCGATGACGGCTGCGACGAGGGGACGGCCATAGCCCGCGCCGCCATCGAGATTGACACGATTGCCGTGATGGCAGGGCGCGGGAAGCGCCGTATGGCCATGCACCACCAGGACGCCATGATCACGCGGATCCTCGAGAAAGCCTCGCCGGATCCACATGAGGTCCTGCGGGTCCTGCGCAATCAGCGGCAATCCGGGACGGATCCCGGCATGGACGAAGGCGGCTGTCTCCGTCCTCCACAGGCAGGGCAGGCTGTCGAGAAAGGCCAGATGGGCAGGCGGCACGCGGGCCAGCGCCTCTGCCCGCAGATCTGCCACGGAGCGGTCCGGCGCGGCGTCCACGCCATAGCTTTGCAGTGTGGCAGCGGCCCGAAACGTTCATCGCGGAGCCATTCGCTCGGGGTCAGATCGGGCTCGGCGGCCAGGAACAGGCGGAACAGGTAGTCGTGATTGCCGCGCAAGGTGATCCAGGGGCCGCCCGTTGTCGGGCCCGCGCGCAGATATTCGATGACTTCGGCGCTTTCGGGGCCGCGGTCCACATAGTCTCCCAGATGGACGACGGGGGCGGGCTCGCCGCTGCGGGCGATGTCGGCGGCGATCAGGGCATGCGCGCCGGCAAGGGCATCCAGATGGCCGTGAATATCCGGGATCGCATAGACGCGCTGGGTCATCGGGAGCCTCTTACAGGGTCAGGTCGGGCAGGCTGTCGAAAGCCTGCTTGAGTGCCTCGCCCCAGCCGCTGCTGATGGTGCGGAAATAGGAATCCTCGGCCTTGATGCGCCGCTGGATGCCGCGCCGGAGGCTGTCCCTCTCGTAGATCTGGAGATCGAGCGGAAGGCCGACCGACAGATTGGCCTTGATCGTGGAATCGAAGCTGACCAGCAGGAGCTTCACCGCGGCCTCGAAGGACATCGCCGGGTCGAAGGCCCGCACGAGAATGGGGCGGCCGTACTTGAATTCGCCGATCTGGAGGAAGGGCGTATCATCACCGGCCTCGATGAAGTTGCCCTCGGGATAGATGAGGAACAGACGCGGCTCGCTTCCCTTCACCTGGCCGCCGACGATCAGTGTGGCGTTGAAATAGCTTTCGGCACGCTCGCCTGTGGTGCTGCTCTGGGCGATCACCTCGCGCAGGGTGGCGCCGACATATCGGGCGATCTGGAACATCGACGGCATCTGGAGGATGGCCGGATGGCGCTCGGACGGGGCCTTGCTGCGCTCGTCGAGAAGGGAGACGACTGCCTGCGTCGTGGCGAGATTGCCGGCGGTCATGAGGGTGACATAGGTCTCGCCCTCATCGCACCAGGTGAACATCTTCCGGAAGGTCGAGATGTTGTCCATGCCCGCATTGGTGCGGGTGTCGGACATGAAGACGAGGCCGCGCTCCATCTTCAGGCCGACGCAATAGGTCATGGGTGTCTTCCCCCCTGATGTCTTGCGGTGCGGACTACTGCGCCGCCACCTCGACATGGACCGAGAGGCTCTCGTCCCCCGTCCCGCGACGCGAGCCTGATACCGGAGAGGCCTCGCCATAGTCGAGCCCCGTCGCCAGACGGATGTAGCGATGATCCGGGCAGATGCAGTTGGCGGGGTCGAAGCCGACCCAGCCCAGCCCTTCGATCCAGGCCTCGGCCCAGGCATGGGAGGCCTCCTGCTCGATCCGGTCCATCAGCAGGTAACCCGAGACATAGCGCGCCGGCACGCCCATGGCGCGGGCGCAGGCCAGGAAGGCGTGGGCATGATCCTGACAGACGCCGCGTCCATGAGCGAGCGCCTCCTCTCCCGTGGAGGCGACATCGGTGGCGCCCGGTGCGAAGACGATCCCCTCGGCCAGCGCGCGGGTCAGGGCATGAAGGCGGTTCAGCGTTTCGGATTCCGCGGCCATCACGCGGCTGACAAGCGCAGAGCAGGCCGGGCCGGGCCGGGTTCGGGGCGTCTCGCGCAGGAAGAGCCAGAGCGGCGCAAAGCCGCCCTGCGACCCGAGAACGCCCGCGTTGTCCGTCACTTCCACTTCGCCCTCGCAGCGGATGATGACAGTGGAGGCGCCGGGCTCGAGGCTCGCGAGATCCACGAGATTGCGATGGTGATCCTCATAGCCCAGTTCGCGCCGGGCCCCCTCGAGCGTGACCGACCATGACAGGACGCGCTGGAAGCGGTGCGAGCGGGGCGTCAGGCGCAACCGCAGCAGGCCCCAGGACTGGGGCGCGTCATAGGCATAGGTCGTGATGTGGCGCACGCTCAGGCGGCGGATTTCGGTCATGGGGCCCCGGTCTCAGGCATAGAAGCGGTAATCCTGTTCGGTCTGCGTGCCGATGGCGGCCAGATCGCGCAGGAAATCCTGAAGATATTCGTGCAGGCCATCGGCCAGGATCGTGTCGATCGACCGGTCGAGATAGGTGGCGCGCAGGGCATCCGTCATCTCGTGCGAGGGCATGCGATGGCCATAGGTGCGAGCCAGATAGCCGTAATTGTCCACAAGCTTGCCCACGGCAAAGGCCAGACTGCGGGGCATCCGCGGATCAAGGATCAGGAACTGTGCGATGTGGCGGGGGCGCACCTCCTGTCCGTAGGTCATTCGATAGGCGCCCTCGGCGGAGACCGAGCGCAGGATCGATTCCCACTGCACGTTGTCGATGGTCGTCCCGACCGCCTGCGCCGAGGGCAGCAGGACGTAATATTTCACATCGAGCAGGCGGGCGGTGTTGTCGGCCCGTTCGGCAAAGGTCCCCAGACGGGCAAAGTTGAAGATGTCGTTGCGCAGCATCGTGCCGGCAAAGGCCCCGCGGACCTGATGGGCCCTCTGCAGGACCAGGGCGGTTGCGGCGGGCAGGTCGCGCTCGCCCAGACGTTCGCCCAGGGCATCGCGCAGGACCATCCAGGTCTCGTTGACGCTTTCCCAGACCTCCCGCGTGAGCGCGGTGCGGACCATCCGCGCATTGGCGCGCGCGGCTTCGATGCAGGACAGGATCGAGGAGGGATTTTCGCGATCGCAGAGCATCCAACGGATCGCCGTGTCGCGTCGCACCGTCCCGTGCCGCGCAACATAGGCCTCCCATGTGGCCGTGGTGTCGAGCACCGAAGCCCATTCCTCGTCCGGCTGGCTGCGGGTCAGCGCGATGCGCTGGCCGGCTGCCACCAGGCGTGCCGTGCTCTCGCTGCGTTCGAGATAGCGGAACATCCAGTAGAGGCCGCCCGCGGTCTTTCCGAGCATCAGTCCTCCAGCACCCAGGTGTCCTTCGTTCCCCCGCCCTGCGAGGAGTTGACCACAAGGCTGCCGGCCTTGAGCGCGACACGGGTCAGCCCGCCGGGCGTGATCGTCACCCCTTCGGGCGAGACGAGGACATAGGGCCGCAAATCCACATGGCGCGGCGCCAGCCCGGCCCGCGTCAGCACCGGCACCGTCGAGAGCGCCAGCGTGGGCTGGGCGATGTAGTTGCCCGGATTGGCCATCAGCTTGGCGCGGAAGGCCGCGAGCTCCGCACGCGAGGCCGCCGGGCCGATCAGCATCCCGTAACCGCCCGAACCATGAACCTCCTTGACCACCAGTTCATCGAGATGCGCCAGGACATGGGACAGTTCCTGCGGATTCGAGCAGCGCCAGGTGGGCACGTTCCGTAGCAGCGGCGCCTCTCCCGTGTAGAAGCGCACGATCTCCGGCATGTAGGAATAGATGGCCTTGTCATCGGCGATCCCGGTTCCCGGCGCATTGGCCAGCGTCACCCGCCCGGCACGATAGACATCGAACAGCCCCGGCACGCCCAGACGGCTTTCGGGATTGAAGGTCAGGGGATCGAGAAAGGCATCGTCCACCCGGCGATAGAGCACGTCGATGGACTTGTAGCCTTCGGTCGTGCGCATCGCGAGGCGGCCATCCACCACGCGCAGATCGTCGCCCTCGACCAGTTCCACCCCCATCTTGTCGGCCAGGAAGCTGTGTTCGTAATAGGCCGAGTTGTAGAGGCCGGGCGTGAGGACGGCGACGACCGGCTCGCCCGCCGTCCCCTTCGGCGCGCAGGCGGCGAGCGAGCGGCGCAACGCCTGAGGGTAATGCGAAACCGGCTTCACCCGGTTCTGCGTGAACAGTTCCGGAAACATCTGGAGCATGGTTTCGCGGTTCTCGAGCATGTAGCTCACGCCCGAGGGGGTGCGGACATTGTCCTCGAGGACGTGGAATTCGTCCTCGCCCGTGCGCACGAGGTCGATGCCGACGACATGAGTATAGACGCCGCCGGGGGGCTCCATGCCGATCATGCGCGGCTCGAAGGCATCGTTGCGGGCCACCATCTCGGCCGGCAGGCGGCCGGCGCGGACGATCTCCTGCCGGTGATAGATGTCGTGCAGGAAGGCCATTGAGGGCGCGCACCCGCTGTTCGATCCCCCGGGCGAGACGCGACCATTCAGAGGCGGACAGGATGCGGGGAATGATGTCGAAGGGGATCAGCCGTTCCTCGGCCTCGGCCCGGCCGTAGACATTGAATGTGATCCCGGTGAGGCGGAAGATGGCCTCGGCCTCCTGCTGCTTGCGGCGCAGGCGGGCAGGGCTTTCCTCCCGCAGCCAGCGTTCCAGCGCCTCATAGGGCGGGCGGAGCCCCTGCGCCCCGGTGTCGGACGGGACATTGCCGTCCGTCCCCCTTGCGGCAGGGGACACCCAGCCCCTCATCTCGTCGAAACAGACCTGCATGATCCGGGATCATAGGTCCCGGACGGCCGCGAACAATGGCAAAGGGACCGCAGGCGGGAGAGGAGCCAGACGCTCAGCTCCCGCTGCCCAGAACTTCATCGGTCAGCATGCCCAGCGCCAGGGCCACGGCCCCCTGCGCCCAGACCAGATCGCCCCAGGCGTGGATCTCCACCCGTGCGGGGGGGCGGCCCTTGGTCAGGGTGAGATCCTGCATCTCGGCCAGAACTTCGTCGGCATAGAGGAAGTCATAGCGCATCCGCTCGCCTGACAGGATGATCAGGTCCGGATCGAAGAGCTGGACCACATTGGCCAGTCCGACGGCCAGATAGCGGCCTGCGCGGGCAAAGATGGTGCGGGCGGCGTGATGGCCGGCCTTGGCTTCGCGGAACAGCGTCTCGAGCATGGCCTGGGGCGATTGCGGAGCCCGGGGATCGCGGTCGAGGGCGGTCGCCGCCTCGCGCGCGAGCGCATAGTCCGCCAGATAGGCCTCGAGGCAGCCGCGCTGGCCGCAGCGGCACAGCGCCCCGTCGAGCTGGACCTTGATATGCCCCAGTTCGAGCCCCATCCCGCGCGAGCCCCGGAACAGCCGTCCGTCCAGCACGAGGCCCATGCCCACGCCATGCTCGATGGTGACGACCGCGAAATCGGGCAGCGCACGGCCCGCCCCGAACCACAGTTCGGCCAGAGTGAGCACATTGGCGTCATTGTCCACATGAACCGGCAGGCCGAGGCGCTCCTCGGCGGCCTGCTTGAAGGCGATGTCCTCGCCCTCGAGCAGGGGAGACCAGGCGACCCGACCCGTCCGATGGTCCACCAGGCCCGACAAGCCGATTCCCACGGCATCGACCCGCCGCCCCGGCGCCTGTTCGCGCAAACGGGACACGAGGGCCTCAACCTCGTCGAGAGCCTCGGTCAGGGCCTTGCGCCGGGCCGGGGCAGGAAGCACGGCATCGGCCAGTCTGCGGCCCCCGAAATCCGCAAGGACCGCAGACTGCCTTTCGTCCGACAGCTTGATTCCGATGACATGACGCCCATCCGGGACGATCTCGAGCGCGACAGGGGGGCGCCCGCGCCCGGCCTCGCGCCCTTCGAGGGGCGCTCCCTCCACCTCGCGCAGCAGGCCCATTGCGATCAGATCGGCTGTCAGGGCCGTCACCGAACCGGCCGAGATGCAGAGCGCGCGGGCGATGTCGGCCCGGGCGGCACGACCCTGGGCGCGGACATGCTCGAAGACCTGCTGACGCAGAGGGCGCTGGATCCGGCCGGCCGGCGGCAGGATTGGCCCGCATCCGGCGGGGGCTTCGGTCAGGGACGTGTCCGTCAGGCCGTCAGCACCGAGCATCGTTCAGACCCCAAAGTATTTCTGCGACAGCAAAGGTCGTATGCAGGAGTTTGCCCCATATTTTCGCAAGGGAACAGGGAAAATCTGCATCTGGAGGCGCGACATGATCATTTTTTCTTTGACAAAGGAAAATATTCTGGCAGTCTGCGTCCTGGTTCCCGCTGAGCGGGGCTGCATGCGATTCAGGGAGGAATCCAGATGCGCAGAGCCATTCTGGCCGCCGTTGCGATGACGGCTGGCCTCACCGGTGCCGCCTGGGCACAGGATGACCAGATCACCGTCGGGGTGAGCTGGTCGAACTTCCAGGAGGAGCGCTGGAAGACCGACGAAGCGGCGATCATGGCCGCACTCGAGGCGGCAGGGGCGGAGTATGTCTCGGCGGATGCCCAGTCCTCGTCCTCCAAGCAGCTTGCGGATGTCGAATCGCTGATCGCGCAGGACGTCGATGCGCTCATCATCCTTGCGCAGGATACGGCGGCGATCATCCCGGCCGTGCAGGCCGCGGCCGATGCCGGCATCCCGGTCATCGCCTATGACCGTCTGATCGAGGATCCGCGCGCCTTCTACATCACCTTCGACAATGTCGAGGTGGGCCGGATGCAGGCGCGCGCCGTTCTCGAGCAGGCGCCGGAAGGCAATTACGTGATGATCAAGGGTTCGCCCACCGATCCCAACTCGGACTTCCTGCGCGGCGGTCAGCAGGAGGTGCTGCAGGAGGCGATCGACGCCGGCAAGATCACCATCGTCGGCGAGGCCTATACCGATGGCTGGCTGCCTGCCAACGCCCAGCGCAACATGGAGCAGATCCTGACCCGAGACCAACAACGAGGTCGATGCCGTCGTGGCCTCCAATGACGGGACGGCAGGCGGTGTCGTGGCGGCGCTGACGGCGCAGGGGCTCCAGGGCATCCCCGTCTCCGGTCAGGACGGCGACCATGCCGCTCTGAACCGCATCGCCCAGGGGACGCAGACCGTCTCCGTCTGGAAGGACGCGCGCGAGCTCGGCCGCGTGGCGGGCGAGGTGGCGGTGCAGCTCGCCCAGGGGGTCGATCCGGCCTCGATCGAGGGGGTCGAACAGTTCACGACGCCGGGCGGGAACACGGTGAACGCGATCTTCCTCGATCCGGTGCCGATCACTCGCGACAATCTCTCGGTCGTGGTGGATGCGGGCTGGATCACGAAGGAAGCGCTCTGCCAGGGCGTCACCAACGGTCCCGCCCCCTGCAACTGAGCGCCGAAAGGCCTGAAACGGCGCGCCCCCCCTCTGCGGGGCGCGCCTGGACGATGCGGCCGCATGGGCCGCAGGAAAGGGGGAGCATGAGCGAGGTGACACATCCGGGTCTGGGCTCGCGGCGAAGCATGGTGGAGCAGCTTCAGCTCGACATGCGGCTTCTGGGGATGCTGGGCGCCTTCGCGCTTGTCATCCTGGTCTTCACGGTGGCGACCGGGGGCACGTTCCTGACGCCGCGCAACATCTTCAACATCACGATCCAGACCGTCTCGGTCGCCATCATGGCCACAGGCATGGTCTTCGTGATCGTCATGCGGCACATCGACCTGTCGGTGGGCTCCCTGCTGGCCATGTGTTCGGCCGTGATGGCCATGACCCAGACACAGTGGCTCCCGCAGTATTTCGGCCTGCCGCTCGGCCACTGGGCCATCGCACCGCTTGCCATCCTCGCCGGGCTGGTCACCGGCACCGCCATCGGGGCCCTGCATGGCTGGCTTGCGGGCTATCAGGGGATTCCGTCCTTCATCGTGACGCTGGGCGGACTGCTGATCTGGCGGAATGTCGCCTGGTATACGACACGCGGGCAGACCATCGGGCCGCTCGACCAGACGCTGATCCTGTTCGGCGGGGCCGAAGGCATCCTGTTCCCGACCTGGTCCTGGATCATCGGTATCGCCGCCACCCTCGTCGCGCTCTGGGCAATCTGGAGCACGCGGAAGCGCAAGGAATCCCACGGCTTCCCGGTCAAGCCGCTCTGGGCTGAAGCTGTGCTGTCCGCCCTCGCGGCCGGGGCGATCCTGGGCTTCGTGGCGATCCTCAATGCCTACCAGCTTCCGCCCGGCCGCCTGCGCCGGATGTTCGAGGCCCGCGGCGAGACCGTGCCCGAAGGCTATTCGATCGGCCATGGCCTGCCGATCTCGGTCCTGCTGCTGATCCTTGTCGTCGTGGCCATGACCGTGATCGCGCGCAAGACCCGCTTTGGCCGCTATATCTATGCCACCGGCGGCAATCCGGAAGCTGCGGCCCTTTCCGGCATCAATACACGCTGGCTGACGGTCAAGGTATTTGCCCTGATGGGCTTCCTCTGCGGCTTGTCGGCACTGGTGGCGCAGGCGCGGCTTCAGAACCACGGCAACGACATCGGCACGCTGGACGAACTGCGAGTCATCGCTGCGGCGGTGATCGGGGGCACGGCGCTCGCCGGGGGCGTGGGGACGATCTACGGCGCCATCCTCGGCGCACTCATCATGCAGTCGCTCCAGTCGGGCATGGGAATGGTGGGGGTGGATACGCCCTTCCAGAACATCGTCGTCGGCCTGGTGCTGGTCCTCGCGGTGTGGATCGACGCAGCCTATCGCAAGCGTCTGGGGGTGAGGTGACATGACGACGCCGCTGGTCGAAATGAAGGATATCCGCATCTCCTTCGGAGGGGTGCGCGCGGTGGACGGGGTGTCGATCGACCTCTATCCCGGTGAGGTGGTCGGCCTTCTGGGCCATAACGGGGCCGGGAAGTCCACGTTGATCAAGGTTCTTTCCGGTGCCTACCGGGCCGATTCCGGCGAGATCCTCATCGAGGGCCGGAAGGCCGACATCCGCAGCCCCGCGGATGCCCGGCGCTACAACATCGAGACAATCTATCAGACCCTCGCCCTGGCCGATAACCTGCCTGCCCCGGCCAATCTGTTCCTGGGGCGCGAGCTGCGAGACCGCTGGGGATTCCTCGACGACGACCGGATGGAGGCGGAGACGCGCCGGATCATGGCCCGTCTCAACCCCAATTTCCGCAAGATCAAGGAGCCGGTGTCCGCCCTCTCTGGCGGGCAGCGGCAGTCGGTCGCCATCGCCCGGGCCGTCTATTTCAACGCCAAGATCCTGATCATGGACGAGCCGACCGCCGCGCTGGGCGTGCAGGAGACGGCGATGGTGGCCGAACTGATCCAGCAGCTCAAGGCGCAGGGACTCGGCATCTTCCTGATCGATCACGACATCCATGCGGTCATGAAGATGTGCGACCGCGCCCATGTGATGAAGAATGGTCAGCTTGTGGGGACGGTGCGGATCGCCGATGTGACAGAGGACGACCTTCTGGGCATGATCATCCTGGGCAAGATGCCCGAGCGGGCTGTGGTCTGAGATGTTCCTGGGTCTCGATCTGGGCACATCGGGGCTGAAGGGCGTCCTGATCAGGGAGGATCAGTCCCTTCTGGCCGAGGCCACGGCACCGCTGAGCGTCTCGCGCCCGCATGACGGCTGGTCGGAACAGGATCCGGCCGAGTGGATCGCCGCGGCCGAGGCCGTCCTCGATGCGCTCGCGGCGCAGGCCGATCTTTCGGCCCTGCGGGGCATCGGCCTGTCCGGGCAGATGCATGGCGCCACGCTTCTGGATGAGGCACACCGGGTCCTGCGACCCTGCATCCTCTGGAACGATACGCGCAGCCATGCAGAAGCTGCCGCCCTCGATGCCGATCCACGCTTCCGCGCGGTCACCGGCAATATCGTCTTTCCGGGATTCACCGCGCCGAAGCTTGTCTGGGTTCGCAACAACGAGCCGCAAGTCGCTGACAGGGTTTCTCTTGTCCTCCTGCCCAAGGATTATCTGCGCCTCTGGCTGACGGGCGAGGCCGCGGGCGAGATGTCCGATGCCGCCGGGACGGCCTGGCTCGATACCGGGCGGAGGGACTGGGACGACGGCCTGCTGGCCGCCACCGGGCTGTCACGGGCTCAGATGCCGCATCTGGTGGAAGGCTCCGAAGTCTCGGGGCGGCTGCGCGATGATCTTGCGGCGCGCTGGGGCATGCCGAAGGGCGTGCCCGTCGCCGGAGGGGGCGGGGACAACGCCGCCTCGGCCGTGGGCGTGGGTGTGGTGAAGGCCGGACAGGCCTTCGTCTCGCTGGGAACCTCTGGCGTGCTGTTCGCCGCCTCGGATGCCTATCGGCCGGATGCCGCAAGCGCGGTGCATACCTTCTGCCATGCCCTGCCGCAGACCTGGCACCAGATGGGAGTGATCCTGGCGGCTGCGGATGCCCTCAACTGGTTCGCGCGGATCGCGGGGGCGAAGGCCTCCGATCTGACGGGTGCGCTCGGCCCCCTGCAGGCGCCCGGACGGACGCTCTTCCTGCCCTATCTGGGCGGAGAGCGCACACCCCATAACGACGCGGCTGTGCGGGCCTCCTTCCTTCATCTCGATCACGCCACGGACCGCGAGGCGATGACGCGGGCGGTTCTGGAGGGCGTGACGCATGCGATCCGCGACAGCTTCGATGCCCTGGCGGGAACGGGCACGCGCTTCGAACGGCTGATCGCTGTGGGGGGCGGGTCGCGCTCGGACTACTGGTTGCGGGCGATCGCGACCTCGCTCGGCCTCCCGGTCGAAGTGCCCGAGGCGGGCGATTTCGGCGGCGCTTTCGGGGCGGCGCGTCTGGGGATGATGGCGGCGACCGGAGCCGGAGCCGAGATCGCCACCCCCCCACGCATCGCGCGCGTCGTGGAACCCGATCCGGTACTGGCCCCCGCCTTTGCCGAAGCCCATGCCCGCTACCGGGATGCCTATCGCGCGCTCAAGGGGCGCGCCTGATCCGAAGGGACCATCATGACCGACTTCTTCAAGGGCATCGAGCCGCTGCGCTACGAGGGACCCGACAGCGACAACGAATTCGCCTTCCGCCACTACAACCCGGAGGAGATCGTCCTCGGCAAGCCGCTGAAGGACCACCTGCGCTTTGCCGTCGCCTGGTGGCACAGCTTTGCCTGGCAAGGGGGCGATCCCTTCGGCGGACAGACCTTCGAACGTCCCTGGTTCGGCGACACGATGGATCTGGCCCGGCTCAAGGCCGATGTCGCCTTTGAACTGTTCGGCATCCTGGGCGTGCCCTTCTATTGCTGGCACGATGCCGATATCCGCCCCGAAGGGGCGACCTTCGCCGAAAGCCGCCGGCGGCTCGAGGAGATCACCGACTATATCGGCGAGAAATCCGCCGCCAGCGGCGTGCGCTGCCTCTGGGGGACGGCAAATCTCTTCTCGCACCGGCGCTTCATGGCCGGGGCCGGCCACCAACCCGGACCCGGATGTGTTCCTCTATGCCGCCGCCACCGTGAAGGCCTGCCTCGACGCGACGCGCAAGCTGGGCGGCGAGAACTACGTCCTCTGGGGCGGACGCGAAGGTTACGAGACGCTTCTCAACACCGATCTGAAGCGCGAGCGCGAACAGGCCGGACGCTTCCTGACCATGGTCGTGGACTATGCGAAGCAGTCCGGCTTCAAGGGCACCATCCTGATCGAGCCCAAGCCGCAGGAGCCCACCAAGCACCAGTATGACTGGGACGTGGCCACCGTCTATGCCTTCCTCAAGGACTTCGGCCTCGAGAAGGAGGTCAAGGTCAACATCGAACAGGGGCACGCGATCCTGGCGGGCCACAGCTTCGAGCATGAGATCGCCACCGCGGCAGCTCTGGGCATCTTCGGCTCGATCGACATGAACCGGAACGACTACCAGTCCGGCTGGGATACCGACCAGTTTCCCAACAATGTCCCCGAGACGGCACTGGCCTATTACGAGATCCTGCGCGCCGGCGGGTTCACCACGGGGGGAACCAATTTCGACGCCAAGATCCGCCGCCAGTCGATCGATCCCGAGGATCTCGTGCTGGCCCATGCGGGCGCGATGGATGTCTGTGCGGCCGGTCTGAAGGCTGCGGCCCGGATGCTCGAGGACGGCAAGCTCGAGACCGCGCGGGCCGAGCGTTATGCCGGCTGGGACAAGGCCGGCGACATCCTCCGCTCCGACCTTGCCACTTTGGCAGCGCGCGTCGAGGCCGAGGGCATCGAACCCCGGCCCCGGTCGGGCCGTCAGGAGCGACTGGAGAATCTGGTCAATCGCTACCTCTAAGGCAGGCACGGCCGCCATCCCTCATCCCGCCCCGCCGGTGGCAGAGCCCGCAAGAAGCGTGGCATTGCCGCCGGCGGCGGTCGTGTCGATGCAGCTGTGCCGTTCACCATCACCTCCCAGCGGGCAGGCCTGCTGCGGATCAGAGGCAGGATGGCACCGTCACGCGCAGCAAGAGCGCGTTCGAACGCGGCGGCCCGGTCCTCGTCTCCCCACCAGAGGACACCGGCGAGAGGGGCCAGCGTGGTCAGCGCTTCCGGGGCGAGGCCTTCCCCCGCCTCGACCGCGCGTCCGCCGGCCTCCTCCACGGCCCGGGCCTGGGCCGCAGCCGTGCGGGGCCCGGGGCCGAGGCAGAGGAAGGGGTCCCGTGCATGCAGGCCGAGCCGGTTCGATTCCCCGGTGGGGCCGGGCATCGTCAGGGGCTCCGGCGCGGGCCGGCGGGGCGGTGCCGCCGCTGCCTCGCTCAGGCGCGCGGCAAGGGCCCGGGGATCCCCGGCCCCGGTCCATGACCCCTCATCGAGGGCGGCCTCAATCGGCCGGGCGGCCATCCGGGCGAGATAATGCGGCCCCCCCGCCTTTGGCCCGGTGCCGGAGAGCCCCTCTCCTCCGAAGGGCTGGGACCCGACGACGGCCCCGATCTGGTTGCGGTTGACATAGAGATTGCCAGCATGGACGCGCTCCACCGCGCGCTGCACCCGGTCGTCGATGCGTGAATGGAAGCCGAAGGTCAGCCCGTAGCCGGTGGCATTCACGGCGTCGATGACGGCATCGAGCGTCCCGGCCTTCCATGTCGCCACATGGAGGACGGGGCCGAACACCTCGCGCCCGATCTCGCCGATGGAGCCGACGCGGATCACGACAGGCGGCACATAAGTGCCCGCAGAGGGAACCGGCAGTTCGGCCAGGATGCGCCCCTCGGCCCGGGCCTGTTCGACATGCGACAGGATTCCGTCGCGGGCGGCGGCGTCGATGACGGGGCCCAGATCGGTCGAGAGATCCCATGGATTGCCGGGGCGGAGCTCCGCCAGCGCACCGCGGAGCATCTCCAGCACGGTGTCGGCGATCTCCTCCTGCAGATAGAGGCAGCGCAGGGCCGAGCAGCGCTGACCGGCAGAGCGGAAGGCAGATGCCAGGATGTCGCGCACGGCCTGTTCGGGCAGTGCGGTGGAATCCACGATCATGGCGTTGATTCCTCCCGTCTCGGCGATGAGGGGGCGGCCAGGGACGCCCTGGGCGAGCGTGCGGCGGATGGCGCGGGCCGTGGCCGTCGAACCGGTAAAGGCCACGCCGGCGATCTGCGGCACGGCGACAAGGGCCGCGCCCGTCCCCGCTCCGCCCGGAAGAAGCTGGAGCGCGTGGCGGGGCACCCCCGCCTCGTGCAGCCACTGCACGGCGCGATGGGCCATGAGCGGGGTCTGTGGTGCCGGCTTGGCCAGAACGGCGTTGCCGGTGACCAGCGCGGCCGCAATCTGGCCCGTGAAGATGGCCAGCGGAAAGTTCCAGGGGCTGATGCAGGCCCAGATCCCGGCGCCGTCCGGCAGGGTCTGCCGTTCGGCCTCTGCGGCATAGTAGCGTAGAAAGTCCACGGCCTCGCGCAGTTCGCCCACGGCATCGGGAAGGGTCTTGCCCGCCTCGCGTGCGAGGAGGGCGAGGATCTCGCCTTCATTCGCCTCGTAGAGGTCCGAGGCAGCGCGGAGGATCGCGGCGCGTTCGGCCAGCGGCGCGGACCAGGGCCGGGCGGCGGCGGCGGCGCGGGCAACGGTTGCGGCATCCGCCTCCTGCACGGTGCCGAGGGGGCGGCCCGTGGCAGGCTCGGCCAGATCGCGGCGGGGGCCGCTGGGCTCTCCCTCCGCGAGGATCGGGGCCGCCTGCCAGAGGCTGTCGCGGAAGGGGGCGCGCGCGGCCTCGATCGCAGCGAGGGTCGGGCGATCCGTCAGGTCGCGGCCGCGGGAATTGACACGGGCAGGGGCGAACAGGTCGGCGCCGGTCGGGATGCGCCCGATGGCCAGGGGGCCGAAGGGATCCGTGGCGACGGCCTCGGGCGGGATGGAGTCATCCACGATGCGGTGCACGAAGGAGGAATTCGCGCCGTTCTCGAGCAGGCGGCGGACCAGATAGGCCAGAAGATCGCGGTGGGCCCCGACGGGGGCATAGATGCGCAGCCGCGTCCCTTCCTGCGCGTGAAGCAGGTCATGGAGCGCCTCGCCCATGCCGTGGAGGCGCTGGAACTCCCACCCGTCCTTCGGCACGCCCATCTGCGCGGCCATGTGGAGGATGGCGGCCGCCGTATGGGCGTTGTGCGTGGCAAACTGGGGATAGAGCCGGTCGGCCCGCGCCAGCAGCGTGCGCGCATGGGCCAGATAGCTGAGATCGGTGGCCTCCTTGGCGGTGAAGACGGGAAAATCCGCCAGCCCCTCGATCTGGGCGCGCTTGATCTCCGAATCCCAATAGGCGCCCTTGACGAGGCGGATCATCAGGCGGCGGTCGAGACTGCGGGCGAGGGCATCGAGCCAGTCGATCACGGCCCCCGCCCGCCGGCCATAGGCCTGCACGACAACCCCGAAGCCGTCCCAGCCGCGCAGGGCCGGGTCGCGCAGCACGGCCTCGATGATGTCGAGAGAGAGGGAGAGGCGCTCCTGCTCTTCGGCATCCACATTGAGGCCGATGCCGGCGGCGCGGGCGAGATGGGTCAGCGAGGCCAGACGGGGCACAAGCTCGGCCAGGACGCGGTCCCGCTGGGCTTCCTCGTAGCGGGGATGCAGGGCGGACAGCTTGACCGAGATCCCGGGATTGGCGGCGGTGCTGCCGCGGGTGGCATCCTGGGCGATGGCGGCAATAGCCCGCGAATAGGCGAGGTGATAGGCTGCGGCATCGCGTTCGGTGCGCGCGGCCTCGCCCAGCATGTCGTAGCTGAAGGTCTGCCCCCTTGCCTCGCGCGGACGGGCGCGGATACGGGCCGCGTCGATGCTCTCGCCCAGAACGAACTGGCGGCCCATCTCCTTCATGGCGCGGGCGACAGCGGCGCGGATCACCGGTTCGCCCAGCCGGCGGATGGCGGCACGCAGGCGGCCTGCGATCCCCGGGGATTCATCCTCGAGCATCTTGCCGGTCAGCATCAGTGCCCAGGTCGAGGCGTTGACCAGCGGAGAGGCGGAATGCCCCAGATGGCGCCCCCAGTCGGACGGGGCGATCTTGTCCTCGATCAGCGCATCGATGGTTCCCTCGTCCGGCACGCGCAGAAGCGCCTCGGCCAGACACATCAGGGCCACCCCCTCATCCGTCGAAAGGCCGTATTCGGCCAGGAAGGATTCCATCAGCCCGGGGCGGGAGGCCTGGCGGATCGCGCGCACCAGATCGGCCGTGCGGTCCATGATCGCGGCCCGATCGGCAGGGGAGAGGGCCGCCCGATCCCGCAGGACATCGAGCAGCGGCCCCTCGGGCGAGAGGGTCCCAGCATCGATGGCATGGCGCAGGGCGGAAAGGTCGGGGCGGGGGGTCATGGCAGATCCGGCGAATGACAGTCTTGCGGCGATCCTAACAGAGGGCGAGAAGGAGAGGTGCCCGGAGAAGGGCGGTTCAACAGGACAAAAGACCGAAAAAAACCTGACAGACGGCGATTGACCTGCGAAAGCAGGCGATTCGCCGTTGTCCCATCCTGTCTAGCACGAGAGGGTTAACGGAGAGTTGAAATGCACCTCGATTCCTTCGACCGCCGCATCCTCGAGATCGTGGAGCGGGAAGGGCGCATCAGCATCGCTGCGCTGGCCGCGCGTGTGGGGCTGAGCAAGAGCCCCGTTCAGGCACGTCTGCGGCGGCTCGAGACGCGGGGCGTCATCCGCGGCTGGCGCGCCGTGCTGAACGCGCAGGCGGTGGGACGCGGCCATGTCGCCTTTGTCGAGGTCAAGCTGTCCGACACGCGCGAGGCGGCCCTGGCCGCGTTCAACCGCGCCGTCCTTTCGGTGCCAGAGATCGAGGCCTGTCACATGATCGCGGGCAGCTTCGACTATCTGCTCAAGGTGCGGACGGCCGGAATGCCGGACTATCGCGCCCTGCTGGCCGAAAAGCTGTCCGTCCTGCCTCATGTGGAGGCCACATCGACCTATGTGGCCATGGAAACGGTCAAGGAGGAGGGGCTTCCGGCGTCAGGCGGGCAGGGCTAGGCTCTGCGGGCGCCGCAACAGGGCAGCCCGCGTGGCGGAACGGCAGACGCCGGCGACTTAAAATCGCCTGCCTTCGGGCGTGCGGGTTCGAATCCCGCCGCGGGCACCAGCGCAGTCCTGCCGTTGCGGGGGTCGCGGCCGGCTCTGTCCCTTGCGGGGGGGGCGGCGGCGGAGGCCCGCCCCCGGCCGGCAGGCCCGGTTCAGCCCCGGATCATGTCGGCCAGACGGGCCACGGCGGTGCGGTAATTGGTGCCGCGGTTCCAGTGATACATGACATCGAAGTTCGGTTCGCCCGGCCCGTAGCCGGCGCCGCGCTGCCAGCCCTGACGGGCGATCATGTTTGCGGTGGAGGCCAGCGCATCCTGCCAGTCGTTCATGTCGATCCGGCCATCGCCATTGCCGTCGACGCCATAGCGCACCACATTGCCGGGCAGGAACTGGGTGTGCCCCATCTCGCCATGGCCGGCGCCCAGATCGGTGATCGAGAGCATCCCGCGATCCACGAGCTGGAGCGCGCCGATGGCATGGGGGATGAAGAGCTCGGGGCGGCGGCAGTCATAGGCGACGGTCAGGATCGCCGAGACGACAGGAATGCGAACCGTGCGCAGATCGGCTCCGAAATTCGTCTCCCAGCCATGGAGAGCGACCAGATAGGGGCCGGGGATCCCGTAGGCCTGTTCGAGGGCATCGAAGAAAGCGCGGTTGGCGGCATAGCGTTCGCGCCCCTGACGGGCGAGCTGGTCCCCGCCGCGGACGCGCCAGATCTCCTCGAAGCTGCGCTGTTCGCGCTGCACGGCGCGATCAAGGCGGATCGTGGCCTCCGAATAGGAGGCGGCGGCAAGGGCCTCGAGACCGCGCTGACCGACGCCGTTCTGGATGGCGATCTGGGCAAACTGTTGTTTCCAGGCCTCGAAGCCGGAGGCATCGTTGCCGCAGGACTGGGCAAGGGCGGCAGCCGGCAGCAAGGCAGCGGCAAGAGCGATGGCAAGTCGGCGCAAGGATACGGTCTCCCATGACAGGCCGCCTTGTGGCGGCAGAAAACAGGTCTAGGTTGGCATGCCGAAGATGGATCGGGTCAAGCGGGGATCCAGTCACGAATCGGCGCATGCTATCGGATAGCGGAGGCAAGGTGATCCGAAGACTGGCGATGGCGGTCCTGATTGCCCTGGCTCTGGGCCTGGGCATCGGGCTCGGCCTGGGACTGGCGGGGCTGTGGCGCGGGCCGGCCCCTGGGCCCCAGACCGCTCCGGACGCCGTCGCTGTGCCGCCGGTCATGGTGACGGTTGCCCCCGCCGGATCGGAGGAGGCCGCCACCATCGCGCTGTTCCGTGCCGCCCGCGACAGCGTGGTGGCCATCTCTACCACGCGCACGCGGCGCGACCTGTTCGGACGGGCCGCGGGAGAGGTTCCGCTGGGGTCCGGATCCGGCTGGATCTGGGACGGCTCGGGGCATGTGGTGACAAATGCCCATGTCATCGCCGGGGCCAGCGCAGCCCTTGTCACCCTGGCCGACGGGCGCAGCTTCGATGCCCGTCTGGTCGGCGCCGATCCCCGCCATGACCTGGCCGTGCTGCGGATCGAAGGCGAGGATCTGCCCGCGCCGCTGACGCTCGCCCCGCCCAAGCCGCCGGAAGTCGGGTCGCGCGTGCTGGCGATCGGGAATCCCTTCGGGCTCGACTGGACGCTGACCACGGGGATCGTCTCCGCCCTGGAGCGGGAGCTGCCCGGGCGGGACGGTGTGCCCATCCGGGGGCTGATCCAGACCGATGCGGCGATCAACCCCGGCAATTCGGGCGGACCGCTGCTCGATGGGGCAGGGCGGGTGATCGGAGTCAACACGGCGATCTATTCGCCATCGGGAGGCAGTGCCGGGATCGGCTTTGCCATCCCTGCCGCGACGGTCGCCGCGTGGTTCCCGAACTGATCCGCAGCGGGCGCTATGTGCCGCCCACGCTGGGCCTGCTCTTCGATGCCCGGATCAACGCGGCCGTCAACCGGCAGGGGCTGCGCGGGGCGCTGGTCCTCGACGTCCCCGACGGATCCCCCGCGGCCCAGGCCGGGATCAGGGGCGCGACGCTGACCGCCGACGGGCGCATCCGTCCCGGCCATGTCGTGATCGCTGTCGAGGGAGAGCCGGTCGCCACGCTCGATGACCTGCTGGCTGCGCTTGATGCCCATGGGGTGGGCGAGACGGTGGATGTGACCTTTTCGGACGGCCGGAGCGAGACGACGGTGCCCCTGCCCCTCCTTCCGGGGGGGTGAGAGGAGGCGCCCGGGCGGATCGTGCCGGAGAACCCGGGGCCTGCAGGCGGGCAGCGCGGCATTGCGTCCGGTTGCCGCCCCGCAGGCGCCCCGCTATCTGCGGTCGCGATCCACAGAAAGGCCCTCCGCATGGCCCGTGCCCCGCGCCCGAACGACGCCAGCAGCGACCGCCCCCTCTCGCGCCGGGTGGCGGCGCTGGGGGCGCTGTGGCCCTTCCTGCGGCCCTATCGGGGCATGGCCGTGCTGGCCCTGATCGCCCTTGTAATCACGGCGGGGGTCTCGCTCGTGTTGCCGCTGGCCGTGCGGCGGGTGGTGGACGAATTCGGCGGCGCGACCCATCTTCTGGACCAGTATTTTGCCGCCGCCCTTGGCATCGTCGCGCTTCTCGCGCTGGGGACGGCGTTGCGCTACTATCTCGTCACGCGGCTGGGGGAGAGGGTCGTTGCGGATATCCGCAAGGCCGTCCATGACCGTGTCATTGGCCTCAGCCCCGAGCTTCACGAACGGCTGATGACGGGCGAGATTCTCTCGCGCATCACCACGGACACGACGCTCATCCTGTCGGTGATCGGCTCTTCCGTGTCGCTGGCCCTGCGCAATGCGCTGATCTTCGCGGGGGGCATGACGATGCTTCTCGTGACATCGGCCAAGCTCACGGGGCTGGTGCTGCTGATCGTTCCGGCGGCGATCGTGCCGGTCATGCTGCTGGGACGACGGCTGCGCCGCCTCTCGCGCGAGAATCAGGACTGGATCGCCGCCTCCTCCGGTGCCGCGTCCGAGACGCTTCTGGCCGCCCAGACCGTGCAGGCCTTCACCGCCGAAGGGTCGGTTCGCAGGCGCTTTGCCGATCTGACGGAGCGCAGCTTCGAGGCCGCGCTGGCCCGCATCACGGTGCGCGCGGTGATGACGGCCATCGTCATCTTCCTGGTCTTTGCCGGAGTGGTAGGGGTTCTGTGGGTCGGGGCGCGCGATGTGGCGGCCGACCGCATGACCATCGGTCAGCTCGTGCAGTTCGTCATTTATGCGATCCTCGTCGCCGGTGCTGCGGGAGCGCTGACCGAAATCTGGGGCGAGGTGCAGCGTGCCGCCGGGGCGACCGAGCGCCTGGTGGAGCTGCTTGGCCTGACCGATACGGTGACGGATCCCCCGCAGCCCCTGCCAGTGCCCTCGCTGGCGGCCTCGGAGATCCGCTTCGAGGGCGTGACCTTTCGCTATCCCACACGGCCGGATCGCAACGCGCTCGAACGGGTGGATCTGACGGTGCGTCCGGGCGAGACGGTTGCCCTGGTCGGCCCTTCGGGCGGGGGCAAGACGACAGTAATGCAGCTTCTGCTGCGCTTCCGCGATCCGCAGGAGGGACGGGTGACGATCGGTGGCGTGGACCTGCGCCAGATGAGCCGGGAGGCCCTGCGCCGCCAGATCGCCCTGGTTCCGCAGGATCCCGTGATCTTCGCCGATACCGCCCGCGCCAACATCCTCTTCGGCCGCCCCGATGCCACCGATGCCGAGGTCGAGGCCGCCGCCCGTGCCGCCGCCGCTCATGACTTTCTCATGCGGCTGCCCGATGGCTATGACTCCTTCCTCGGCGAACGGGGGGTGATGCTTTCGGGCGGGCAGAAGCAGCGCATCGCCATTGCCCGTGCGATCCTGCGCGATGCCCCGCTGCTGCTGCTCGACGAGGCGACGAGCGCCCTCGATGCCGAAAGCGAACGGGCGGTGCAGGACGCCGTCGAGAGTCTCTCCGGCACGCGGACGATGATCATCATCGCCCATCGCCTGGCCACCGTGAAGCGGGCCGACCGCATCATCGTGCTGGATCAGGGGCGCGTCGTGGCCGAGGGCACTCATGAAACGCTGGTGGCCGAAGGGGGCCTTTATGCGCGGCTCGCGCGGCTTCAGTTCGCGGAGGGCATGACGGCCACGGCGGCAGAGTGACGCGGCGGCGCGCTTGCGCAGAGGGCCGACGATTCCCATTCTCGTGATCGGAACGCCCGGCAACGGGGCGACTGCATCAGGGAGGAAGAGAGATGGCCTTTTCCGGGCTGGAGGATGCCGCCGCCATTGAGGCCGAGGGCCCCTGGGATTCGCGCGATCTGCCCCGCACCACATGGGAGATGCTCTCGCGCACGGCGGAACGCGTGCCGGACCGCCCGGCCGTGACCTTCCAGATGTTCGCGGACCCCAAGGCGCCGGCCGAGACGCTGAGCTGGGCCGAGCTGCAGGGCCGCGTCGCCCAGACCGCCAATCTGTTCCGCAGCCTGGGCGTGGGCGAGAGCGACACCGTCGCCTATCTGCTGCCCAACTGCACGGAGGTCGTGCTGACCTATCTCGGCGGACAGGTGGCCGGCATCGTCAACCCGATCAACCCGCTGCTCGAGGCCGGGCAGATCGCCGGCATCCTGCGCGAGACGAAGGCCAAGGTGCTGGTGACGCTGAAGGCCTTTCCCCGCACCGATGTCGCCCGCAAGGCGGCCGAGGCCGTTGCGCAGGCCCCCGATGTGCAGGCCGTCCTGGAGGTCGATCTGCTGCGCTACCTCACGGGCGTCAAGAAGCTGATCGTGCCGCTGATCCGCCCGAAGACCCCCGTGAGGCACAAGGCGCGTGTGCTCGACTTCCACAGGGAGATCGCGCGCCAGCCGCGCTCGCTGTCCTTTGCCGACACGGGGGCAGACCGGGTGGCCGCCTATTTCCACACCGGGGGAACGACGGGGCTGCCCAAGCTTGCCCAGCACCGCTACCGGGGGCTGATCTACAATGGCTGGCTCGGGCAGCGGCTTCTCTTCACCGAGAAGGACACGATGATCTGCCCCCTGCCGATGTTCCACGTCTTTGCCGCCGTGGTGTGCATGGGGGCCTCGCTCGCCTCCGGGGCGCAGATCCTGTTCCCCACACCGCAGGGCTATCGCGGCGAAGGGGTGATGGACAATTTCTGGAAGCTGGTGGAACGGCACAGGGTAACCTTCGTCATCACCGTGCCGACCGCCATCAGCGCTCTCATGCAGCGCCCCGTCAATGCCGACATCTCCTCGCTCCAGCTCGCCTTCTCGGGCTCGGCGCCGCTGCCGGTGGAGCTGTTCAACCGCTTCGAGAAGGCCGCGGGCCTGCGGATCATCGAGGGCTACGGCCTGACGGAGGCGACCTGCCTCGTCTCCGTCAATCCGCCTGACGGCCAGCGCAAGATCGGCTCGGTCGGGCTGCCCTTCCCCTACACGAAGCTGCGCATCATCGACCCCGCCACGCAGAGGGACTGCGGTCCCGACGAGGTGGGCGAGATCTGCGTCTCGAGCCCCGGCGTCTGGGGCGGCCATGTCTATACCGACGCCGAAAGGAACCGCGAGCTGTTCTATCCCGGCGAGGACGGACAGCCCGCCTGGCTGCGCACCGGAGACCTGGGCCGCAGGGATGCCGATGGCTATCTGTGGATCACCGGGCGGGCCAAGGACATCATCATCCGCGGCGGCCACAACATCGACCCGGCCATGATCGAGGAAGCGATGCTGAAGCATCCCGCGGTGGCGATGGCCGGTGCGATCGGCCAGCCCGACGCCCATGCCGGCGAGGTGCCCTGCGTCTATGTGGAACTGGTGCAGGGCGCCTCTGTCACCCCCGAGGAACTGATCGCCCATGCGCGGACGCATGTCCAGGAGCGCGCAGCCCATCCCCGGCATGTCGAGATCCTGCCCGAACTGCCCAAGACGGCCGTGGGCAAGATCTTCAAGCCCGATCTGCGCAAGCTTGCCATCCGGCGCGTCTACAACGAGGCGCTGGCCGCGGCGGATGTGGCGGCCGAGGTGGCCGAGGTGGTCGAGGACCGCAAGCTGGGCCTGGTAGCGCATCTGCGGCGCACGGGGACGGTCTCGGACGACGATGTGCAGCGCGCACTGGGCGCCTATACCCGGCCCTGGAGCTGGAGCGGCTGAGCGGTTCAGACCCCTGACAATTGCCTCAGAAGGGGGAGGACCCTGTTCGACCCTATTCGCTGCATGACGGGCGTCTGTGTCTCAATGCCCCGGAGGTTCCGCTTCGCGCCGCGGTATGGGTGGATCTGCCCAGGCTTGACGAGATGGAGGAGATCGAGACTCCGACCGGCTCTCTCGCGAGCCGGCGGCAGATTTCATCACCGTGGTCCTTCCCGGCCACAAGGACGCGGAACAGCAGAAGGCAGGCCCTGTCACCTTCATCTGATGCCTGAGCGGCCATCTCCGTCCGCCACCCTGCACCGCGTCCCTTCGACACGCGTCCCTTCGAGACCTGTCCGACCCCTGCCGAGCGCTCCTCAACAGGATGCGATACGCCGCCCCGGCTGTTCCTGGGACTTGTCGCAGAGATCGTGGCATGCCTTGCCGATCATCGGGAAGGCGCGGGCCGCAAGATCGACGGAAGCATGGGGCCATCCATGCCAGCTCTCCCGACTCGCCCGGGTCCGACATCCTGGGCGAGGCCCTGTGCAGCACCGGACAGATCGGCGAACGGCTCGGGCGCGTCCGGCTGGGCCTGCTGACCCTGGAACGGATGCTGTCGGTCTGGAGCGTATGGACCGCCGAGCGCGAGCACGGCAACGGGCTTCGGGCCCCTGTCAAGTCTCTGCTGCGCGACATCCAGGCGCGCGAGGTGCATGCGGATTTCCTGGCCGGGCGGATCGTTTCGGTCGTGGCGGTGCTGTTCCTGCCGCCGACGCTGATCGGCACGATCCACGAAATGAACTTCGATGTCATGCCAGAGCTGGGATGGCGGTTCAGCGATCCCCTCTTGCTGGGGCTGATGGTGCTGTCGGCCGCAGCATCCTGGGCCTGGTTCCGGTGGCGCGGCAGGCTGTGATGCACCGCCCCTGACAGGGGGGGCGGGTCCCACAGGCGGACGCTGCGTCATCCTTTCCATTGTCCGATTCCCCTTCTGGTCCTATATTCGAGCCTGATCGCAAGAGGGGCGATCACCAGCGGGGAGGGGCTGATGATCGAGCGGCTGCAACTCCACAACCCGCGCAGCAAAGCGCATATCGAGGATCTGAAGGATCGCCTTCTGGCCGTCCATGGCGACGGCCGTGGACCGCGCGAACGGGAGGCCATGGCCGACGCCTTGGCCCGTGTCGTCGAGGCAATGGATTGCGGGACGATCAGCCCCGACGATGCCCGGCAGTTCTTCCTTCGCGCCCGCGTGCCGGGATTCGACTTCGACCGCTGGCTCGAGGAGATGGTGGACGAAGGGGTCTATGTGCCCCTCTGTCTGCGCGTCGCGGCCTGAGCCTCGCCATCGGTCAAGGTGGGCACCGGCAGGGCGCGACCCTTCTGCCCGGCAACGGTCTCAGCGGCAGCGGGCAGCCGGGAACCAGTGGCGGGTGCGGTTGGCGAAGGCCACGAGCGAGAGCATCACCGGCACCTCGACCAGGACGCCCACGACCGTGGCCAGTGCTGCTCCCGAACCCAGACCGAACAGGCCGATCGCCACTGCCACTGCCAGTTCGAAGAAGTTCGATGTGCCGATCATCGCGCAGGGGGCGGCGATGTCGAAGGGCACGCGCAGGATTCGTGCGGCGCCATAGGCCAGCGCGAAGATGCCATAGGTCTGGACCAGCAGCGGGATGGCGATGAGCAGGATCACGACGGGATCGGCGAGGATCGTCCGGGCCTGAAAGCCGAACAGCAGCATCACCGTGAGCAGCAGCGCCGCCATGGCGAAGGGCTTGATCCGGTTCCGGAAGGCCTCGACGGCCGCCGCGCCGCCGCGGGCCTCGATCCGGTGGCGGGTCAGGACACCGACGCCGAGCGGAAGGACGATGTAGAGCAGCACGGACAGGAGCAGCGTGCCCCATGGCACGACGATGCCGGTCACGCCCAGCAGAAGTGCGACAATCGGCGCAAAGGCGAAGATCATGATGATGTCGTTCACACCCACCTGCACGAGGGTATAGGTCGGATCCCCGCGGGTCAGGTTCGACCAGACGAAGACCATCGCCGTGCAGGGTGCGGCACCCAGAAGGATCGCGCCGGCGACATAGGCGCGGGCATCTTCGGGCGTGATCAGGCCGACAAAGAGATGCTCGAAGAAGAGGATCGCCAGCGCCGCCATGGTGAAGGGCTTGATCAGCCAGTTGATCACCAGCGTGAGCAGCAGGCCCCGCGGTTCGTCGCGGACGCGACGCACTGCGCCAAAATCCACGCCGACCATCATCGGATAGATCATGGCCCAGATCAGCACGGCAACCGGCAGATTGACCGAGGCCAGCTCCATTCCGGCAAGCGCCGCCACAAGGCCGGGCGCCACCATGCCCAGGACAAGGCCGGCCCCGATGGCTCCGGCCACCCAGAGCGACAGCCAGCGTTCGAACACACCCAGCCCGCCGGGATCGACAGCGCTGTCCGTCATGATCGTCTCCTCGGGTGCCGGCCGGGGGCCGCGTCAATATTTCCATATTACTGGAAATGACGAAGTTTCAGTTACGGCGCGGGGCAGGCGGCGTCAAGTCCGGCTGCACGGGCGGCGGCGACCCGGCCGGAGACGCGGGTTTTCCCCGCCCGAAGACGGCCGCAGGAGGCAGGCGAGACCGGCGGCCGGGGTGGAGGAGCAGGGGGACGGGAACCGTGCCAGATGGTGCTGCCGGAGAGGATTGAACTCTCGACCTCTCCCTTACCAAGGGAGTGCTCTACCACTGAGCTTCGGCAGCGTCGGGCGCGGGTTCTAACCGGGATCGCGGCGGGCGCAAGGGGGATTCGACAGGCGGGGCTCCGGTAGGGCCGGGCAGCTGCTGGACGCAGGCGGGGACGCGCACTAAGAGGGCGGGGATGACGGGCAAGCGGCAAGGCAGCGGGAACCGGAACGGCATGACGCGCGAGGCGCGGCTGAAGGCTGCGCTGAAGGCCAATATCGCGCGCCGCAAGGCCTCCGCGCGCGAGCAGACCCACGAGCCGGCCTCGGAGGACGGCACGGACGAGGGGACGGACAGGAAGGCAGTCGGCACGGGTTGGGCCGCTGACAGAGGGAACTGAGCGATGGATTCGATCCGCATCCGCGGCGGCGCCGAGCTGAAGGGTCAGATTCCCATAGCCGGAGCCAAGAATGCCTGCCTCGCGCTGATGCCGGCGACGCTGCTGAGCGAGGAGCCGCTGACGCTGACCAACGCCCCGCGGCTGTCGGATATCAGGACGATGACGCAGCTGCTGCAATCCCTCGGCGTCGAGGTCTCGTCCCTGGCCGGGGGCAAGGTGCTGGCCCTGTCCTCGCACGGGCTGACATCGACGCGGGCGGACTATGACATCGTGCGCAAGATGCGGGCCTCCAATCTCGTTCTCGGTCCCCTTCTGGCGCGGGAGGGACATGCCGTCGTCTCGCTGCCTGGCGGTTGTGCGATCGGGGCGCGACCCATGGACATCCATATCGATGCGCTGACCGCACTGGGCGCAGAGATCGATCTGCGCGACGGATACCTGCATGCGAAGGCGCCAAGGGGGCTTCGCGGAACGCGCGTGCCGCTGCGCTTTGCCAGTGTGGGCGCGACCGAGAACCTGCTGATGGCCGCAACGCTCGCCAAGGGGACCACCGTCATCGAGAACGCCGCGCGCGAGCCGGAGATCGTGGATCTGGCCCTGTGCCTGTCGCGCATGGGGGCGCGGATCGAGGGGGCGGGAACCTCCACCATCACGGTCGAGGGAGTGGACCGGCTCGGCGGGGCGACCCATTCCGTCGTCGTGGACCGGATCGAGCTGGGCACCTACATGCTGGCGCCCGCGCTGACCGGGGGCGAGGTGGAATGTCTGGGCGGCCGGATCGATCTGGTCGGGGCCTTCGCAGAAAAGCTTCAGGCCGCCGGAATCGAGGTCGAGGAGACCGAGAAGGGCATCCGCACGCGCCGCGCGAACGGACAGCGCCCGCGCGCGGTGGATGTCGTCACCGAACCCTTCCCCGGCTTTCCGACCGATCTGCAGGCGCAGATGATGGCCATGCTCTGCACGGCCGATGGGGTCAGCATCCTCGAGGAGCGCATCTTCGAGAACCGCTTCATGCATGCCCCCGAGCTCATGCGGATGGGCGCGCGCATCGAGGTGCATGGCGGAACCGCCCGCGTGACGGGGGTCGAGAGGCTCCGCGGCGCCCCCGTGATGGCTACCGATCTGCGCGCCTCGGTTTCGCTGATTCTCGCAGGACTTGCGGCAGAGGGGGAAACGGTTGTGAGCCGGGTCTATCACCTGGACCGCGGCTATGAGCATGTCGAGGAGAAGTTGCGCGCCGTGGGCGCGGATATCGAGAGGGTGACGGCGTGAGCGACGGGGGGGATGCGCGCTTCGCCGATGCGGAGGAGGGGCCGCTGCGGCTCCGCGCGCTGGACGGCGAGGATCTGAGGGTGATTTCGGCTCTCGTGCAGGATGCGGTGCTGACAGGCGCAGACATGGCCTGGATGCGGGGGCGCAGGCGGTTTGCGGCGCTGATCAACCGCTTCCGCTGGGAGAACGGCACCCGCACGCCCGAGAGGGTGCGATCCATGCTCGTGATCGAGGGGGCGACGGCCGTGCGCAGTCAGGGCTTCGACCGCGGGGATCGGGATCTCGTGCTGTCGCTGCTCGCCCTGTCCTGGGAAGGTGCGCCGGAAGGGCCGGGGCGCGTGATCCTGACGCTGGCCGGGGACGGGACCGTAGCGGTCGAAGCCGAGGCGCTGGAGGTCACGCTGACCGATGTGACGCGGCCCTATCTGGCGCCGTCGCGCCGGGCGCCATCGCATCCCGACTGATCGCTGCCCTTCCGGCCCGTTGCGCAGCGGGTTAAGGGGGGAGGGAAAAGGTCCGGCGCGGAAGGAAGCCTGCCATGCCCCAGTTCCTGTCCACCACCGATCCGGGATTCGAGGCGGCTTTCCGCGCCTTTCTGGCGCGCAAGCGCGAGGTGGACGAGGATGTGGATGCGGCCGTGGCGGATATCATCGCCGATGTCCGCGCGCGCGGCGACCGGGCGCTGATCGATCTGACAGCCCGTTTCGACCGGGTGACGCTGACATCGCACACATTGCGCGTGCCGGATGCCGAGATCGACGCCCTGGCCGCCCGCGTCCCCGAGGCAGAACGCAAGGCGCTGACGCTCGCCGCCGAACGCATCCGGGCCTATCATGATCGGCAGATGCCCGACGATGCCCTGTGGGAGGACGAGGCCGGCGTCACGCTGGGCTGGCGCTGGCGTCCCGTGGCCGCGGCCGGTCTGTATGTTCCCGGCGGGACGGCGGCCTATCCGTCCTCTGTCCTGATGAACGCAATCCCGGCCAAGGTGGCGGGGGTGGGGCGCCTTGTGGTGACGGTTCCGGCCCCCGGCGGGGTGCTCAACCCGCTCGTGATGCTGGCCTGCCGGATCGCCGGAGTGGACGAGATCTGGCGCATCGGCGGGGCCCAGGCCATCGCCGCACTGGCCTATGGCACCGAAAGTCTGGCGCCCGTCGATGTCATCACGGGGCCGGGCAATGCCTGGGTCGCCGCCGCCAAGCGACGGGTCTTTGGCCATGTCGGCATCGACATGATCGCCGGCCCGTCCGAGATCCTTGTCATTGCCGACCGCCACAACGAACCGGGCTGGGTTGCGCTCGATCTGCTCAGTCAGGCCGAGCATGACCCGACCGCACAGGCGATCCTGCTGACCGACGATCCCGCCTTCGGACGGGCGGTGGCTGCGACGGTGGAGCTGAAGCTGCCGGGGCTGCCGCGCCGGGACATCGCCGCTGCCGCCTGGCGCGATTTCGGGGCGGTGATCGTCACGCGCAGCCTGGGCGAGGCCGCGCAGCTCGCCGACCGGATCGCACCCGAGCATCTGGAGCTTCTGGTCGCGGAGCCCGAGGCCCTGGCCGCGCGGATCAGTCATGCGGGGGCAATGTTCCTCGGCCCCTGGACGCCCGAAGCCATCGGAGACTATGTGGCCGGGCCGAATCATGTCCTGCCCACGGCGCGGACGGCCCGCTTCTCCTCCGGTCTGTCGGTGATGCCCTTCCTGAAGCGCACGACGGTGACCCGCCTGACCCCGGATGCCATGGCACGCCTGGGCCCCGCGGCCGAGCATCTGGCCAGGGCCGAGCGGCTCGATGCCCACGGGCTGAGCGTGCGGGCACGGCTCGATGCCCTGAACCTTGATGCTCCCGCATGACGGACCGGATCATCGCCATCGACATCGACGACGGGGGGCGCGTTCCTCCAACCCCCGATATCGAGCAGGAACGACGCGTCGCCATCCTCGATCTTCTGGAGGACAACCGGTTCCGCCTGGTCCCGCGCGACGGGGGGGCTGCACAGGGACCATGGCGGCTCTCGCTCGGGCTGCGCGACAGGCGGCTGGTGCTGGCGATCCACAGCGCAGAGGGCCAGCCGGCGGGCGAGATCCATCTCTCCCTCGGGCCGTTCCGCCAGGTGGTGAAGGACTATTTCCGCATCTGCGAAAGCTATTACGATGCGATCCGCCGCCTTCCGCCCAGCCAGATCGAGACGATCGACATGGCCCGTCGGGGAATCCACAACGAGGGCGCCCGCATCCTGCAGGAGCGCCTCGAAGGCAAGGTCGAGATGGACCAGGATACGGCCCGGCGGCTGTTCACGCTGGTCTGCGTCCTGCAATGGGGAGAATGACGGGTGCCGGGACGGGAAGGAATCACCCCAGCCTTTCCGGGATCGGTCCTGTTCTGCTGCGATCACAATTCCGTGCGATCGCCCATGGCCGAAGCCCTGATGAAGCGCCTTTACGGCACCCGCGCCTATGTCCAGTCGGCGGGTGTCAAGAACGATCGGGAGATCGACGGCTTTGCCGTCGCGGTCTGCCATGAACTGGGCGTGGAGCTGGCACGTCACCGCGTGCGCAGCTTCGATCAGATGAAGGGATGGGGGGATGATCTGGCCTCCTTCGATCTCGTCCTGGCCTTGTCCCCGGCCAGCCATCATCGCGCGCTCGATCTGACACGCCACCACGCGCTGACGGTGGAATACTGGCCTGTCCTGGATCCTTCGGGGCTTGGCGAGACGCGCGAAGAGAAGCTGACCTATTATCGCCAGACCCGCGACCAGATCATCGCCCGCCTGCTGGACCGCTTCGGCCCCCCCGAGAATCCCCTTCCGGACAGGATCTCCATCCCCCCGGTCGGGCGTGATCGAGAATCCCCTTGAAAATCTCCGCCTGTCCCGCCACATAACAACGGGGCCGTGCGACGCGGCCCACTGCTATTCGGAGAGCACATGGCCAAGGAAGAACTGCTCGAATTCCCTGGGGTCGTGAAGGAGCTCCTGCCGAATGCGACGTTCCGGGTCGAGCTGGAGAACGGCCATGAGATCATCGCACATACGGCAGGCAAGATGCGGAAGAACCGCATCCGCGTCCTTGCGGGCGACAGGGTGCAGGTCGAGATGACCCCCTATGACCTGACCAAGGGGCGAATCAACTACCGCTTCAAGTGACGTGACCCCCCTGCCACCCGACCCCGGCCTGCGCCTGGTGCTCGGGTCCGCAAGCCCGCGACGGCTCGACCTGCTGGCGCAGGCCGGGATCGTTCCGGATGCCGTGCGCCCGCCCGAGATCGACGAAAGCCCCCGCAAGGCCGAGTCGCCGCGCGACTATGTGCGCCGGATCGCGCGAGAGAAGCTCGAGGCCGTCGCCCCCGGCGAAAGGGAGATCGCGCTCTGTGCCGATACCACGGTGGCGCTCGGCCGTCGCATCCTGGGAAAACCCGCGGATGAGGAGGAGGCCGGCAGGATGCTGCGCCTGTTGTCCGGGCGGCGGCACCGCGTGGTCACGGCCGTGACGGTGGGACGCAGCGGTCGGGTCTGGGAGCGGACGGTCACCACGACGGTGCAGGTCAAGCCCCTGACCGGAGAGGAGATCGCCACCTATCTGGCGACCGGAGACTGGCGCGGCAAGGCCGGCTCCTATGCGATCCAGGGACCGTTCGGAGCCATGATCCCCTGGATCAACGGCTCCTTCACCGGGGTTGTCGGCCTGCCGCTGGCCGAGACGATCGGACTGCTGAGGGCGGCGGGCTATCGGAGGGGGTCATGAAAGGACGGACCATCGTCCTCGACCACTGGCATGGACGCGAAGCCGCTGCCCTGCTTGTGGATGGGCGGCTTGACGATCTGCTGATCGACGATCCCGAGGCGCCCCGCCCCGGAAGCATCTATCGCGCCGTCTGCGACAGGGGGATGAAGGGGCAGGGGGGCATGATCCTGCGCCTGCCCGGCGGCGAAACCGCCTGGCTGCGCCACGCGACGGGGCTGAAGGCGGGGGAGAGACTCCTCGTGCAGGTGACGGGCGCCGCAGAGGGCGGCAAGGCCATCCCCGTGACGGACCGTATCCTGTTCAAGTCACGCTATGCCATCGTCACGCCGGGGGCACCGGGTCTCAATGTCTCGCGCCAGATCCGGAGCGAAGAGGAGCGGGCGCGCCTGCTGGCCCTTGCGGAGCGGGTGATGAAGGGGCCGCATGGGCTCATCCTCCGTTCCGCCTGCGAGGGGGCCGCAGAGGACGACATTGCCGAGGACATCGCCGCGATGCGCGATCTGGCTGCAAAGGTCATGGCGGACCGCGGAAGCGAGCCCGAATTCCTGGCCGATGGGGATGGGCCGCATCGACTCGCCTGGCGGGAATGGTCCGCCCCGACGGTGGTGACAGCGCCCGGCGGTTTCGACCGCGAAGGCGTGACCGAGCAGATCGAAGCGTTGCGGCGGCCCGATGTTGATCTGGGCGAGGCCGGCCTGGTGGTCGAGGCAACGCAGGCCCTGGTGGCCGTCGATGTCAACACGCGGGGCGACAGCTCGCCCGCGGCGGCCCTCAAGGCCAATCTCGCCGCAGCGCGGGCCCTGCCGCGGCAGCTTCGCCTGCGGGGCCTCGGGGGTCAGATCGTCGTGGACTTCGTCTCGATGTCCAAGGCCCACAGGCGGCAGATCGAACAGTCGCTGAAGGATTCCTTCCGCAATGATCCGGTCGAGACGAGCCTGTTCGGCTGGACGGCGATGGGCCTGTTCGAGCTGTCGAGAAAGCGCGAGAGGGTGCCTCTTGCCAGGCTGCTGGAGGCGGGATCATGAGCTGTCCCATCTGCGGCAGGCCCGCCGTGCAGCGCTATCGGCCTTTCTGCTCGGCCCGCTGTGCCGATGTGGATCTCGCAAGGTGGCTGCGGGGGGACTATCGCCTGCCCGGCAGCGCCGTGGACGAGGAGGCCGAGCGCCCCTCCGGCGAGATCCCGTCTGCAGGTCGTGAGGACGACAGGCACGAAAACCCTTGAAGCGGTCCCGCGGGACGCCTAGGTCTTCTCCCGGCGGGTTCTGCGCCTCTCGTGATCGGGTTCGCTTCCAGTGGCCTATACCGACTCCGAGGGAGCTGGCTCTGGCCGGGTCGTGGCCCGGTTACCTGGTGCCCACCTGTACACACAGGTCCTCGGGAAACGATCACCCACACGGTTGCCGTGGTTCCCGCCATCCCCGCCCATGCAGGGCGGCGTCACGACCCCTAACGCCGCTCCGTTCGATCCGCGCGCGGATGACAGCCGCGCGCAACCCCGCAAGGGCGTGGATCAGGGGCATGCTTGCCGCAAGCAGAATCAGGAACGAAGACATCGATCACACTGACGCAGACGCCCGGATGAAGGCCGAACGCCGCCAGCATGCCACCCAGAGATGAAGATGTGATTAATTTCGTGCGCGAGAGCGCGCAAAGGCCTCGGGTCGTGCCTCCCGTGCCATATGGTCGAGGACCGCGTTGACGAAGGCCTTTTCCCGGTTGCGCAGGGGTGGGGCATCAGGATCATCGGGAGAGTGCAGATCCGGATAGAAGGCCTCTGCCACATCGAGATACTGCGAGATGATCACCTTGGGGGGCGTGTCGAGGGCGACGAGTTCCGCCCCGGCGGCGCGGAAGAGGGCGCGGAGAGTGGCATCCAGACGCTCGATGCGCCATCTGACCACCAGCGCACGATCCGTCATCTGATCGATGCGCGCCTGGTGGTTCACGGCCTCGAGGACGATGCGGCGGAACAGATCGACATCGCCTTCGGCCAGTTCGAGACCGTCCAGAACCTCTCCGAAGCGATATGTCTCGAATTCGCGCAGGACGTGATCCGCGGCCACACCGGCTGCCTCCATCTGGAAGAGGGCCTGCACCGCATGGAGGCGCGCGGCAGAGGCCTGGCGGCGCTTGACGGGATCCATCATGCTGCGCCCCCAAGACGGCCGAGGAAGCCGACCCCCTTTTCCTGGCGCGTCAGCCGGCGGGAGAAGGCCAGCAGATGGAGCGCTGCAGCCGCGGCATCCGCGCCCTTGTTGCCCCGGGCGGGATCGGCCCGGACAAGGGCCTGCTCCTCGTTCTCTACGGTCAGGATGGCATTGCCGATGCAGTGCCCCTGAAGACCGAGCAGGGTGAGGCCGCGGGCCGATTCCTCGACCACGGTCTGGTAATGCGTCGTCTCGCCCCGGATGACACAGCCCAGGGCCACGAAGGCATGATGATCGCCCAGCCGCGCGGCAAGGGCGACGGCGGGCGGGATCTCGAGAGCGCCGGGCACCTCGACTGTCTCATGTGTGGCGCCCCAGGCCTCGATCTCGGCCCGCGCGCCGGCCAGCAGCAGATCGGCGATGTCCCGGTAATAGGGTGCACAGACGATCAGTACCCGGGCGGGTGCCTCGCCCAGATCGGCGCGGGCCAGGCTTTGCGTCGAGGATCCGGCCATGTCTCAGCCCTCCGTGATCCGGCGCGTCCCGATGATCTCGAGCCCGTAGGCCTCAAGTCCGATCACGCGCGGTTTGGCATGGTTGGTCAGCAGGACGATGCGCGAAAGTCCCAGCGAGGACAGGATCTGTGCTCCGAGGCCATACTGGCGCAGTGTCTGGGGAGAGACGCCGGCGCCGCCCGGATCGAGCTTCATCTGCAGGTCGCGCAGCAGGACGAGCACGCCGCGCCCCTCCTCGGCGATGACGCGCATGGCATCGCGGAATTCGGAGGCGCGGCCCGCGGGACCGAGGCCCACCACATCGAGCAGCGGATCCAGGGCATGCATCCGCACGAGCACCGGATCCCCGCCCGACAGATCGCCCTTGACGAGGGCGATGTGTTCGGCCCCCTGGGTTTCGTCGGTATAGATGCGCAGCGTCCATTCGCCGCCCACTTCGGCCGTCACGATCCGTTCGGATGTGAGCCGGACAAGATTGTCGTGGCGCCGCCGATAGGCGATCAGATCGGAAATGGTCCCGACCTTCAGCCCATGCTTCTGGGCGAAGGCGACCAGCTCGGGCAGGCGGGCCATCGTCCCGTCTTCGTTCATGATCTCGCAGATCACGCCCGAGGGGTTGAGTCCTGCCAGACGGGCGATGTCCACGGCGGCCTCGGTATGGCCGGCACGGACCAGGACGCCGCCGTCGCGTGCCCGCAGGGGGAACACATGGCCGGGCGTGGCGATGTCCTGCGGTCCGCGGCTGGCATCGATGGCCACCGCGATCGTGCGAGCCCGGTCATGGGCGGAGATGCCGGTCGAGATTCCCTCGCGCGCCTCGATGCTGACCGTGAAGGCCGTCTCGTGGCGCGATGAGTTCTGGGAGGCCATCAGCGGCAGGCCGAGCTGGTCCACCCGCTCCCCCGTGAGCGCCAGGCAGATCAGACCCCGGCAATGCGTGGCCATGAAGTTGATCTTCTCCGGCGTTGCCATCTGCGCCGGGATGAAGATGTCGCCCTCGTTCTCGCGATCCTCATGATCGACAAGGATGACCATGCGTCCGTTGCGGGCGTCTTCGATGATGTCCTCGATGGGCGAGATGGCATCGGACCAGTCGCGCTCCACGGGGCCGGGATTGTCGTAGGCAAGGGTCATGGGGCAGGGCTCCTGTCGGCGGCGTCCTAGCGGAGCGCCGGCAGGATGGGAAGGGTGCAGGATCCCGGCCGGAGGTCGCAGGAGGGCAGGGGTCACGCGCCAGCGGGTTCCTTGCCCGGTCCTGAACCGCCCTCCACCCCTTGCAGGCGAAGCGGATCCCTGAAGGTCAGGGTCCGGTAGGGGAAGGGGATCTCGATCCCCGCCTCGTCCAACGCGCGCTTGATGGCAGTTGTCACCTCATCGCGAGAGCGCAGCTCATCCGGCGGGGCGGAGCCTGTCCACCACCGCACCACGAAGTCGATGGAGGATTCGCCGAAGGCCGTGACATACACCTCGGGTTCCGGGATGCGGTCCACCGTGCCGAGATCCGCAAGAACCCCCCGGATCACCTCGCGCGCGTGGTCGAGATCGGTATCATAGGCGACACCCACGGCCAGTTCGATGCGCCGGCGGCCGCGATCCGTCAGCACACGCACGGGATTCTTGTAGAGATAGGAATTCGGGACCAGGATCAGTTCGCCCGAGCGGCAGCGGATATGGCTGTCGCGGATCGTGATCACCTCCACCCGGCCTGCCACATCCCCGCATTCGATATCGTCGCCGATGCGCATGGGCTTGCGCAACAGGATGAGCAGGCCGGCCAGATAGTTCTCGAAGATGTCCTGGAAGGCGAGACCCACAGCCAGCGAGCCGATGCCGAGGCCGGCCAGGGCCCGGGTCGGCGTGAGGCCGGGAAACAGGATGACCGCCGTGATCAGCAGACCCAGAAGCCATACCGCCGACCGGACCAGGGTCTGCATCGCGAGCTGAAGCGAGGGGCGCGCCGAGCGCATCTGCAACAGACGCACCACCGCCCGGCCGAGAATCCGCGCCGCCAGCCAGACGATCAGGATCACCAGCGCGGCGAAGGCCAGATTGGGCAGCCAGGCGAAGAAGGAGCGCCCGAAGGCAAGGACCTGATCCTGCATCAGGCGGAGGGGTTCGAGAGTCTCTTCCATGCCGTCCGGGGTCGTTGTGCCTCGGCATAGGGTAGGGTGCCCGGCCGGCAGGGCAACCTGGCGGCCGGGGAGATGATGGGACGGCTGGCAGAGCGCGAGGCGATCAGCCCCCTTCACGGCGCTGGCGCTCCTGCGGAACCCGGTCGGTTGGCCGCAGGAGGCGCAGGGCATTGGTCGAGAAGAGCAGGGCGATGACATCGCAGCCCGTCGCGACACGGAGGCCGGCATGGGTGCGGCAGGACAGACCCCGTCCGGCGCCCCGTGCGGCACGCAGGCGCATGACCTCCACCGGAAATGCGTCGGCAGCAGATCCGTCCGGTCACGGCGCCAGCAAGGCCGGCGCCAGGACTGCCCCTCCTCGAGCGAGGGGGCCCGGTTGTGACCGATGCCGGAGGTCAGCTCCAGTCGCGCAACCTCGCGACATAGCGGGCCATCATGTCCACCTCGAGATTGACGCGACGGCCCTTGCGCACCGTGCCCCAGGTCGTCACCGCCCGGGTATGCGGGATGAGATTGATGCCGAAGCTGGTTCCGTCCACCTCGTTCACCGTCAGCGAGGTGCCGTCGAGCGCGACCGACCCCTTCTCGGCGATGAAGCGGGCGAGATGATCGGGCGCGCGCAGCGTGACGCGGAGCGAATCGCCCTCCGGCCGGACGGCCGTCACCTCGGCGATGCCGTCCACATGGCCCGAGACGATATGCCCCCCCAGCTCGTCGCCAACGCGCAGGGAGCGTTCCAGATTGACGCGTCGGCCGGCCGACCATTCGGACAGCGTCGTGCGGGAGAGCGTCTCGGCGCTGATCTGAACCTCGAACCAGGGGCGGGGATCCGTCCCGCGGGCAATCACGGTCAGGCAGACCCCGTCGCAGGCGATCGAGGCCCCGATGTCGATCGTCGCCGGATCATAGCCCGTGCCCAGACGAACCCGCAGATCGCCCTCCTGCCATGTGTTCAGAATTTCGCCCTGATCGGTGACGATGCCGGTGAACATCGGATGGTCCTCCTGTCCGGCCGGGCTTAGACTGTTGCCGCATCTGTCGCAATCGCCGCAAATCGTTCACGAAACGGGCCAGCTCCGATCTTAATGCATGACCATTGCGGGATTAGGATCGGAGCAGGGTGCGAGGACGCGATGAGGACAGAGCGCAGATTCCTGTTCCTGCAAGGGCCGCACGGGCCCTTCTTCCGGCAGCTCGGGCGGATGCTCCGCGAGGCCGGTGCACAGGTCTGGCGCGTCGGCTTCAATGCCGGAGACCGTGCCTTCTGGTTCGGGGCCCCGGGCTTCCTGCCCTTCCGCGGCGCGCCGGAGGACTGGCCCGCCAGCTTCGCCGCCCTCGTCGAGGAGCATGGCATCACGGATATCGTGCTTTATGGCGATACGCGCCCCATCCATGCCCAGGCCGTGGCCGAGGCGCGCCGGCGGGGCCTGACCATCCATGTCTTCGAGGAAGGCTATCTGAGACCTTTCTGGGTCACCTATGAGCGCGGCGGAAGCAACGGCCATTCGCGCCTCATGGACCTGACCCTGGCCGAGATGAGCCGCGCCCTCGGGATGTCGGACATGGATGTGCCAGAACCCCCCGCCCGCTGGGGCGATCTGCGACAGCATGTCTTCTACGGCGCCCTCTATCACTGGTTCGTCCTCTTCATGAATGGCGGCTTCCGCCGCTTCCGCACCCATCGCGAACTGTCCGTCGCCCGCGAAGCCTGGCTCTATACCCGGCGGCTGTTGCTGATGCCCCTTGTCTGGCTGGACCGGATCTGGGCCGTGGCCCGCATCCGCCGGGGCGGATTTCCCTATCATCTGGTCCTTCTCCAGCTCGAACATGATGCCAGCTTCCGCGCCCATGGCCCCTTTGCCCGGCAGCAGGACTTCCTCGAGGTCGTGCTCGACGGCTTTGCCCGCGGTGCGCCGCGGCATCACCACCTCGTCTTCAAGGCCCACCCGCTGGAAAACGGCCGATCCCCCCTGCGCCGGCTGATCCGCCAGATGGCGCGGGAACGGGGCGTGGGCGCGCGGGTCCACTATGTCGCCGGCGGCAAGCTCGCCCGGCTGCTGGACCATGCGCGCACAGCCGTCACCGTCAACAGTACGGCGGCCCAGCAGGTGCTCTGGCGGGGCATCCCGCTCAAGGTCTTCGGGCGCGCCGTCTATGCCAAGCCCGAATTCGTCTCGACCCAGCCGCTCGAGACCTTCTTCGCTCAGCCCGCACGGCCCGACGGACGCGCCTATCGCGACTACCGGCGCTTCCTGCTCGAAACCTCGCAGATTCCCGGCGGGTTCTATTCCGCCCAAGGCCGCCGGGCAGTGCTGAGGCAGGTCGTGGACATGATGCTGTCGGATGTCGATCCCTATGATGCGCTGCGGCTCGGCCAGGCGGCGCCGCGCCAACCCCTGCGGGTCGTGCGCTAGGATCCCGGTCCTTCCGGCACCGACCCGACCCCGGCCCTGAGGAAGGCGCCGGTATCTTCCCTTGCATCTGTTCCTCTGCTTTCCACCTCCTGTCCTGTCCTGCCGCGACATGCGGCGATGAGGGCCTTTTCCCGGAAAAGTGTTAACAATTGGTAGGTGCAACGCGCGCTCCTGGCCCGATTCGTGCAACACCCGGCGTCCGGGAATCGCCGGAACCGGCCGGGACAAGACCTCCGGGACACGACCCCGCGGCATGCCGGACACAGCGCAAGGGCCGTTGCCGACATGCCGGATAGATTCGCAGGGCCCGACAGGCTAGGCTCCCCTTCAAAAGGTCCGCCCGGCGGAGGCGGCCATCCGAGGCAGTGACAGCAGGTCGAGGAGACCGGGACAGTGACACATTCGTGGCGCTTCACCTTGCGCATGCCCGCGCTGGCCGCGCTGGCCCTTCTCGCGGCCTGCGGGCTGCCGCGCTCCGGCCCCAACAAGAGCGAGATCTTCTCCGGTTCCGTGATGCGCGAAGGGGATGCCTTCGTGCTGGTGGTCGATGACCGGGTCAATGCGATCGCATCGGTCTCGCCGGCGCTGGGCTTCTCCGAATCCTTCCGGAATGCCGGTCTGCTCGGCCCGGACACGATCCAGCCCGGCGACACCCTGGCCCTGACGATCTGGGAGAATGTGGATGACGGGCTGCTGGTCCCCACCGGCCAGAATGCCACCATCCTCGAGGAAGTGCAGGTCGATGGGAACGGGTTCATCTTGTCCCCTATGCCGGCCGCATCCGCGCCGCCGGCAACACGCCCGAAGCGGTCCGCCGCACCATCACCGAAGCCCTGGGCGAGCAGACTCCGGACCCGCAGGTTCAGGTCGCGCGCCTGGCCGGGGATGGTGCGACCGTTTCGGTCACCGGGGCGGTGGCCGCGCCGGGGGTCTATCCCATCGAACGGCCAACCCGCACGCTGAGTGCGATCCTGGCGCGGGCAGGGGGGCCGACGATCCCCACCGACAGCGCCGAGGTCACCGTCGTGCGGGGCAACACGCGGGGATCGATCTGGTTCGAGGATCTCTATGACAATCCGGCAGCCGATATCGCCCTGCGCGGCGGCGACCGCATCATCGTCGAGACCGACAGCCGCGCCTTCACCGCGCTGGGGGCGACCGGAACCCAGACCCTCGTGCCCTTCGAGCGGCGGTCGATCAGCGCGCTGGAGGCGATCGCGCAGGTCGGCGGGCTGTCCTCCACCACCGCGGATCCGACGGGCGTCTTCGTCTTCCGCAACGAACCCGAAGCCATCGCCCAGCGCCTTCTGGGGCGGACGGATATCCGCGGCACGCAGCGCGTGATCTATGTGCTCGACCTGACCCGCCCGAACGGGATGTTCTTCGCCCGCGACTTTGCCATCCGCGACGGCGATACCGTCTATGTCACCGAGGCGCCCTTCGTGCAGTTCAGCCGCGTCATCGCCGCCCTGACGGGGACGCTCGATTCCATCGAATCGGCGACAACGCCCGGAACATGACCGCAGGAGGCGCGGCGCCAGAGGGAGGGGAGAGACGCCCCCTCCATGTTTTCAACGGCGGATTTCTCTGGCAGCCGCGCCTGCGCCGGATCCTGCATCTGGCCGGCTATGACGTGCGCCTGGGGCGGCCTCCTCCCGGGGGCCTGGTCGGCGTCTGGGGTCTTTCGCCCACGGCCTGGCGCGGCGAGGCCGTCGCCGCCCGGACGGGAGCCGCGCTGTTGCGGGTGGAGGATGCGTTCCTGCGTTCCGTGCGGCCCGGCAGGGGCGGAGGCGGGCCGCCCATCGGCCTGCTGATCGACCGGACCGGCGTGCATTTCGACGGTCGCACGCCGTCGGATCTGGAGACGCTGCTGCGCACCCATCCTCTGGACGAGTCGCCCCTGCTGGCCCGGGCAAGGGCGGGCATCGCGCGGCTGAGACGTTCGGATCTGTCGAAATACAACGCCCATGACCCCGAGGCCCCGCCGCCTCCGCCGGGCTATGTCCTGGTCGTGGATCAGACGCAGGGTGATGCCTCGCTGCGGGCCTGCGGGGCGGATCGCGGAACCTTCCTGGCGATGCTGGCGGCCGCACGGGCCGCGCATCCGGGGATGCGGATCGTCGTGAAGACTCATCCGGAGACGGCGCTGGGCAAACGGCCCGGACATCTGGGGAACGAGGATCTCGGGCCCGGGATGATGCTGATGACGGCCCCTGTCTCGCCCTGGCGCCTTCTCGAGGGGGCAGCGGCGGTGTGGACGGTCTCCTCGCAGATGGGATTCGAGGCGATCCTGGCTGGTCACAGGCCGGTGGTCTGGGGGGCAGCCCTTCTATGCCGGCTGGGGCCTGACCGAGGATCGCATGCCGGTGGCGCGGCGGGGACGGCGCCTGACGCGGGTGCAGCTCTTTGCCGGGGCGATGCTGCTCTATCCGCATTGGTATGACCCCTTCGGCGACCGCCTCTGCGACTGGGAGACCGCCTGCGCAGCCCTCGAGGCCGAGGTCCGCGCCTGGCGCGAGGATCGCCGCGGCTGGGTCGCCGCGAACATGCGGCTGTGGAAGCGCCGCCCCCTGCAGGCCGTGTTCGGGCGCGAAAGGCCCATGGTCTTTGCCGAGGGGCAAAGGGCCGCGGATCGGGCCGCCCGGGATGGACGGCGCCTGATGGTCTGGGGCATGGGCGAGGCGCCCCCGGGTGCCGTGCGGGTCGAGGACGGCTTCCTGCGCTCGCGCGGGCTCGGGGCCGAATTGGTCCCGCCGCTGTCGCTTGTGCTCGATGATCTGGGGATCTACTACGATCCCTCGCGCGAGAGCCGCTTCGAACGGCTGGTCGCCGAGGCGGCGCGCGGTCTGGCCCCCGACGAAAGGGAACGGACGGAACGGCTGCTGGAGCGGCTGATTGCCGCGGGGCTGACGAAGTACAACCTCTCGGGTCCCCTGCCGCCCCTGCCCGAGGGGAGGCGGCGCATCCTCGTGCCCGGGCAGGTGGAGGACGATGCCTCGATCCGCCTCGGCGCGGTCGGAACGCTGCGCACCAATCGCGCCCTGCTCGAGGCGGTGCGAGCTGCCAATCCGGATGCGGTCATCCTGTGGAAGCCCCATCCGGACACCGAAGCAGGGTTGCGCCCCGGTGCCGTGCCCGATGCAGGCCGCTGGGCCGATGCGATCCTGGACCGGGTCGGCGCGGCCGAGGCGCTGGCTGCGGCCGATGAGGTCTGGACCCTTACATCGACCATGGGATTCGAGGCTCTGCTGCGGGGCAGGCGGGTCGTCTGCCTCGGCCAGCCCTTCTATGCCGGCTGGGGCCTGACCGAGGACAGGGCTGGCGCGCCCGCCCGCCGGACCGCCCGGCCGGACCGGATCGCCCTGGCCCATGCCGCCCTCATCGCCTATCCGCGCTATCATGATCCGGTCACGGGACGGCCCTGTCCCGCGGAAGCCGTCGTCGAACGGCTGGCCACCGGGCGCCTTCCCCATCCGGGCCGTGCCAACCGGGCCCTGGCCAAGGTGCAGGGTGTCTTCGCCTCCCAGGCCTGGCTGTGGCGGCGCTGATCCGGGGGGATCGGGTCGGTGCGGCTTGACCCCCGATTCGCGGGGGACCATCATGCCCGGATGCCTCTGCCCCTCGCCCCCTTCGCCGAACCTCCGGCCCCGCCCAGGCCCGGCCGGCTCCTGGCGCGCGGGGTGTGCCGGCACCTGCTGGCCCATGACTTCGCCACTGTCGAGGAAATGGTCCCCGCGCCGGGGTTGCGGGTGGATGTGATGGCGCTTGGCCCGCACGGGGAACTGTGGATCATCGAATGCAAGTCCTCGCGCGCGGATTTCCAGACGGATCGGAAGTGGCAGGGCTATCTGCCCTTCTGCGACCGCTTCTTCTGGGCCGTGGACGAGGCATTCCCGCGCGAGATCCTTCCGGAGGGGACGGGGCTGATCATCGCCGATCCCTATGACGCGGCGATCCTGCGGATGGGACCCGAGACGAAGCTTCCCCCGTCCCGGCGCAGGGGTCTCGTGCAGCGCTTTGCCCGCCATGCGGCGCTGCGGCTTCAGGCGCTGCGCGACCCGGGGCTGGGACTCGAGCCGCCTTCTGCCGCTTCGGCCTAGCGACCTAGCGACGGCGGGGCCGCCGGCCGCCGGCCCGGGCGGCCTCGGCCGCGGCGCGCAGTTCCTCGGCGATCTCGAGCGCCTCCTCCGGCTCGAAGTCCAGCGGCAGTTCGATGCCCCCATCGGCCTCGATATAGATGCGGACCATGCCCAGCGTGGTGGGGCCGATCTGGAGATTGGCCGAAATGTCGCTCTGCTTGTTGATGCCCATGACGGCCTCCGGCGCGGGGACTGTCTTCGCCTAGCCTGTCGCGACAGGGGGCGGCAAGGCCCTTGCATCCGGGGGGAGCGGCGGCTAAACCGCCCGCGAGTGCCGCCTTAGCTCAGTTGGTTAGAGCACCAGATTGTGGATCTGGGGGTCCCCCGTTCGAGCCGGGGAGGCGGTACCAGCCCCTCATGGCCGCCATTCCTCCGACACGCGGCATTCTGTCGCGGAGGCAACAGCAGCCGACCGGCCCCCTGAATACCGGCCCCCTGAATCGGGAACTGCCAGACAGCAGGGGTATTTGCCTACCGCTCCCCCGGCCTTGACGGCAGACTGCAACGGCGCGGGAAACGGATACGGAAAACGGAGAAGCGGATGCTTTGCAGGATCAGCCCCTCGCGCGGGGAAGGCAGCCCCCGCATCATCGGTGCCTATGAACCCGACACGGGCAGCATCCAGTATCTTGTCGCGGACGAGGGCACGCGAAAGGCGGCCCTCATCGATGTCGTGCTCGATTTCGATCCCCGATCCGCCCGGGTCTCGACCGCGAGCGCGGAATGGATGCTGCGGCGGCTCGATCAGGAGGGTCTGGAGCCGGTGCTGATCCTCGATACCCATCCCCATGCCGATCACCTGATGGCGGCAGACTGGCTGCGCGAGCGGACGGGCGCCCCGATCGCCATCGGCGAGAAGGTGCGCGACATCGCCGCGCTCTGGCGCAGGCTCTACAATCTGCCCGAGGAGCAGCTCGATCCCGGCCGGCACTTCGACCGGCTGCTGGCGGATGGAGAGACGCTTGCGCTGGGCGATCTGACCATCCGCACGATGCTGTCGCCGGGGCATACGCTGGGCTCGGTCACCTATGTCGTGGGGGATGCGGCCTTCGTCCACGACACCTTCATGCAGCCCGATTCGGGGACGGCACGGGCCGACTTTCCCGGCGGATCGGCTCATGATCTCTACCGGTCGCTGATGGCGATCCTCGATCTGCCCGACGACACGCGGCTTTTCGTCGGCCACGACTACGGCACCGAGATGCGCCAAGACCCGGCCTGGGAAAGCACGGTGGCCGAACAGCGGGCTTACAACATCCATCTGCGCGGCGGCGTCACAGAGGCGGAATTCGTCCGGCGCCGCGAGGAGCGGGATGCCACGCTCCCCCTGCCGGACCGGATGCTGGCCGCGCTGCAGATCAATCTGCGCGGCGGTCGCCTGCCCGAGCCCGAAGCGGACGGAGAGCGCTATCTGAAGATTCCTCTCGACCGGTTCTGAACGCCCGGTTCCGGGGGCGGCCCCGGATCCGCCCCCTGCCCGGGGACCCTCTCTTCGGGTGCAGGCGGGGGTGTTGCGCAACTGTCCGACCGCCGTCGCAACGCTGTCATGACGACGCCCTAGCGCGTGGCGCAGGTTCCAGAAGGAGGCTTCCATGCGCCGAATCCTCGCCCCCGCCCTGTTGTTCGCAGCCGGTCTGTCCGCCCGCCCCGTGGTGGCCGAAGCGGTCTTTCCCGCCACACTGGCGGGCCATGCCGTGGTCCCGGCCCTGACCCTGATCGCGCCTCCGGCCGATGCCCCGCGCGATGCCTGGATCTCGGGCAAGTTCACCGGCCCGCTGCGCAACGACACTCCCATGAGCGTCATGGGCGATACCGGCACCCTTCATGGCCAGCGGGAGACCGGCATCCGCCTGCCCTTCATCGGCCAGCCCTTCCAGGGCATGTCCGGCCTTGCCATGAACCGGGCCGAGGACGGCTCCATCTATGTGCTGACCGACAACGGCTTCGGCAGCAAGCTCAACAGCCCCGATGCCCTGCTGTTCTTCCACCGTATCGTGCCGGACTTTGCCACGGGCAGTGTGGAGCGGCGCGAGACGGTGTTCCTGCGCGATCCTCACCGCGTCGTCCCCTTCCGCATCGCCCATGAGGGGACCGAATCCCGCTATCTGACCGGTGCCGATTTCGATCCCGAAAGCATCCAGCGCATCGGCGACGAGATCTGGATCGGTGACGAGTTCGGGCCCTATCTGATCCGTGCCGGGCTGGATGGCGTGGTCACGGGCGTGTTTCCCACGCTTGCCGATGGCGTCGAGCTGCGCAGCCCCGATCACCCCCGCCTGACCGCGACGGCCCAGGCCGGTCTCGACTGGCAGGTGCCCCGCTCCGGCGGTTTCGAGGGGATGGCGCTGCAACCCGGAACCGGTCTGCTCTGGGCCATGCTCGAGAAGCCGATCCTGACCGGATCCGGCGAACCCGAAGGACAGTTCCTGCGTGTCATGGCCTTCGACCCGGTCAAGGCGGAATGGACGGGTCAGTCCTTCAACTTCCGCCTTGCCGAAGGGGCGACCGCCATCGGCGATTTCAACTTCATCGACGAAACCCGCGCCCTGGTGATCGAACGCGACAACGGCGAAGGCGACCCGAGCCTGCCATGCAGCGGCACGCCCGGACCGGACTGCTTTCCCCTGCCGGCAGCGCTCAAGCGCATCGTGCTGATCGATACCGCAAGCCGCGATGCGGATGGCTTTGTCCGTCGCATCGGCCATGTCGATCTGATGGATGTCGCCGATCCGGAGGGTCATGCGCGTCTGTCCACCGATGCGGCACGCGACCTGAGCGGCCGTTTCACCTTTCCGTTCTTCACCATCGAGGATGTCATGCGCCTGGACGAGACGCATGTCCTTGTCGCGAACGACAACAACCTGCCGTTCAGCAGCGGCCGCAGGCTGGATGCGGCGGCCGACAACGAGTTCATCCTGCTGAGCGTCCCGGAGCTTCTCGCCGCGCGCTGAGGCGGCGAAGGGCCGGAGCCCCGTGACGGGCTCCGGTCATCGTCCGTTCAGGGCCGGGCCCGGAGCGCGACCGGCGTGCCCCAGGGATCGGCAAGCCGGTCGGCCCCTTCTGTCCGAGCGAGGATCGCAGGCAGGGCCGTGCCATCCGCAAGGATTTCCAGCTCGGCCAGACCGGTGGAGGGCAGGGCCCGCGGCCCGGCCCCGCGACTGGCCCAGACATTGGCACCGACATGGTGATGATAGCCGCCCGCACCCAGGAAGACCGCACCGGGATAACGGGTCGTGACATCGAAGCCGAGGATTCCGCCGTAGAAGGATTCGGCCCTGTCCAGATCGCCGACGCGCAGATGGACATGGCCGATCACCGTGCCGTCGGGAGCCCCGGTCCAGGGACCATCCGCCGCCCGCAGCACCGCATCGGCATCGAGCGGCTCGGTCGCCATGCGGATCCTGTCATTCGCGCGCGGCCAGACGTCGCGTGGGCGGTCGGCATAGACCTCGATCCCGTTGCCTTCGGGGTCCGAGAGATAAACCGCCTCGCTCACCAGATGATCCGAGGCGCCCTCGATCCGCAGCCCGGCGGTGACGGCATGGCGCAGCCAGCGGCCCAGTGCGGCCCGTGACGGCAGGAGGAAGGCCGTGTGGAACAGACCCGCCTCCTGTGGCGCGGCACGGCGGGCATGGGGATCTGCGCGCAGCTCGATCAGTGCGCGGCCCCCCGCGCCGAGGGTTGCGCCTGCGCCGTCCTGCGACAGGGTCGCAAGGCCGATGGCCCTCTCGTAGAAGGACCGGACAGCCGCGAGGTCGTTCACTGTCAGGGCGACGCGGCCGATCTCGATCGGGGCGGAAGCGGTTGACATGGCGCGATCCTTTGCCCTTTGCGGATTCAGTGGACGGCGCGGCGATCGAGCGACCAGGCTCCGCCGCCGAGCAGCGCCTGAACGATCAGGGCGACGGCCCAGAAGGCCGGGTATTCCCAGCCGCCCCCCTCGTTCGAGAAGAAGAACCCCGCCGAACCGTGACCGAACCAGGCCGCGCCGATCAGCACGGGCAGTAGCGCGATCGAGACGGCGCGCGTCCGGAATCCTGCAATCAGCGCCAGCCCGCCGAGCAGTTCGGCCGCGATGGTCAGATAGGCCAGGATGCCGGGCAGCCCCAGCGAGGTGAAGTAGCCCGCCGTGCCGGCGGGGGTGAAGACGGCGATCTTGAGCCAGGCATGGGCGAGGAACAGCCCGCCCATCGTCACGCGCAGAAGCAGTGCAGCAAGATCGGGATGGGTGACGGCGATCCGGGCGGAAGAGGATGGGGAGAGAATCAAGGGGGCCTCCTTGGAACGGGTGAATATTCGGCTCGCCCCCAGATGGCGTTTTCCATAATGGATTATAATCCCCCTGAGTGGCAGAACATTCGTTCCTTTTCAGAAGGAATTGCAAGTGCCGGATCCGGCAGCTCCAGATCGGCCCAGATGGGCAGATGGTCCGAGGCCACGCGCGCCAGCGGCGACTGATGCACGCCGCAGCCCACAAGCTGCACGCCGCGACCCAGCAGCATGTGATCAAGCGCCAGCATGGGCTGGGAGGCATGAAAGCTGGGCCCCGGGGTGACCACGGTCAGATCCTGTCCTTCGCCGTTGAGCAGGCGGGCCGGGCGCGGCGTGTTGAGGTCGCCCGCTATGACCATCGGCAGGCCGGTCGATCCGGCGGCCTGGAGGATGGCCGCGATCTGGCGCCGGCGCGAGGCGCGATCGAGCCCCAGATGCGCTGCCACCAGCAGGAAGTCCGGCCCGGCTCCGCCGAGACGTGCCAGCAGCGCTCCGCGCGGCTCCAGTCCCGGCAGGGTGAGGCGGTCGATCACCTCGCCCTTCAGGCCCTGACGCAGAAGGATCGCATTCCCATGCCAGCCGAGCGAGGGACCCGGACCGGGATCGAGGGGCAGCCAGGCGCCGTGAGTCTCGATCAGGACATGGGGAATGGCGGCAGGACGCTCGCCAAGACGTTTGTCGGCCTCCTGCAGGACGACGATATCGGGCGCGATCTCGTCGAGGACGGCCAGAATGCGATCCGGCTTGCGCCGCCAGTCGAGCCCCACGGCCTTGCGGATGTTGTAGCTCGCGAGACGGATCGGCATGGCGACCTCAGAGCAGCGGAGAGACCAGCCGCGCCAGCGAATCACGAAAGCGCGGCAGGGGCGGCCCGGCGCGGTAGCGTTCGGCATCGAACCGGCGGCAATTCGCGCGGTCCCTGTCATAGGCGGCTTCGATCCGCGCGGCGATCGCGGGATCGTAGATGACGGCATTCAGCTCGTAATTGATCGAGAAGGAACGGATGTCCCAGTTGCCCGAGCCGACGGAAGCGACCTCGCCATCCGTTACCACGGTCTTGGCGTGGAGGAAGCCGCCGCGGTGGAGCAGGACCTCGACCCCCGCGCTGGCGATCTCGGCCAGATAGGTATGCGCTGCCCAATAGACCACCCGCTGATCCGGCCCCCCGTCAGCCACCATCACCGACACATCAAGACCCGACATGGCCGCGATCTTGAGCGCCTCGGCCAGCGAATCCTCCAGGATGAAATAGGGCGTCTGGATGCGCACGCGATGGCGGGCGGCCGTGATCATGGCGAAATACTGCTGACGCAGCGCACGCCATTCGCTGTCCGGCCCCGACACGACAAGCTGGACGGGCTGGCGGCAGGATGCCCTGGCCGGCTCCTCGAGGGGGGGGAAATGCTCGGGGCCGAGCAGCGGCTCGCCCGAGGCGTTGGACCAGTCCACCGCGAAGACGGCCTGAAGCATGCGGACGGCCGAACCGGTCAGGCGCAGATGGGTGTCGCGCCAGGCCCGCCAGCCGCCGCCGGGGCGCAGATGCTCCTCGCCGATATTGAGCCCGCCGGTATAGCCGATCCGCCCGTCGATCACGGCGATCTTGCGATGATTGCGATAGGAGATCGTGTGCACGCGCCACAGCGGCGAGGAGGGCACCATGCGGATGCCTGCACGGCGCATCCGGCGGACATAAATCGCCATGCGCAACCCGAAGGATCCCACCGGATCATAGATGATGCGGACATCCACCCCTTCGGCAACCTTGGCCGCCAGGATCGCCCGCAGCCGTTCCCCCAGGGCATCCGGGCGCCAGATGTAATACTGCAGGTGGATCGAGCGGCGCGCCGCCTTGATGTCCTCAAGAAGCCGGGGATACTTTCCCTCCGCATCCTGAAGCACCTCGACATCGTTGGCGATCGTGACCGGCGATCCGGTCGTAACATGGACGAGCGAGGCGATGCGACGGGCCGGCGTCGGGCCGGCCTCGAGGACGCGCATGGCCGTCTCATGCTCCTCCTGCTGGGGGCGGAGGGTGGAATCGAGATGGCCGGGCAGGTTCTGGCGCACCAGCTTGCGCGTGCGGCCCACACCACCCCGCTGTCGGCCGAACAGGATGTAGATGACCAGACCGCCGAAGGGCAGGGTGAGGAACAGGAACAGCCAGGCGAAGGCCGATTGCGGGCGCCGGTTCTCGGAGACGATATAGGCCGCGACGGCGACGAAATAGAGCGTCAGACCGAGGGTGAGAAGCGACATGGTCCGTCCTGCGTTCCTGACCGACAGGGATTGCCGCCCCCGCTGGCCGGTGCAAGCGTCTTGCGGTCAGACAAGCGGATAATGGGCCAGTTCCTCATGGATCGCGCCCGAGGGGCGGAGCGTGGATCGCCAGAGGCCGAAGCCGCGCACGGTGAAGGGCGGAGAGGGAAAGCTCTCCCAGCGCCCGAGGAACTGCGCCAGCCTCTCCTCCTCGACCGCAGAGAGGGCCGAAAGGCGCGCGAGGGTGACATGGGGTCGGAAGCGCCGCCTTTCAAGCGACAGCCCCGCCGCATGCAGGGCCCCCAGCACACGTGCGCGCAGGCCGCGCAGGGCACCGTCATCGGCCACACCCGCCCAGAGGGTCGCCGGGCGGCGGTGCTCGTCGAACAGGCCGAGACCCCGCAGGCGCAGCTCGAAGGCCGGCAGGGCGATCTCCTCGAGAGCCTCATGCGCCGCCTCCAGTCGTTCAAGGGGTTGCTCCCCCAGGAAGGCCAGCGTCAGATGAAGCTGGTCGGGATCGACGGCGCGTCCCACGGGCAGCGCCTGCTGCACCGTCTCGAGCGCATGGACGACCGGATCGGGGATGGCGATGGCTACAAAGGCGCGCATGGGCGCATCTGGCCCCGGCCGCCGGAGATTGGCAAGCCGGGGGTCCGCGGGGACGGGGCCCTGCGGCGGCCGCCGCGTCGGGACAGGGATCAGGACAGAGATGAAGGAGGGATCATGCTGAAGCGGCGATTCGGACGGACGGGATGGGAGGTCGGCGCGGTAGGCTTCGGCGCCTGGGCGATCGGCGGCTCCTGGGGGCCTGTTGCCGAGGCCGATGCCCGCGCCGCGCTGCATGCCGCGCTGGATGCCGGGACGGATTTCATCGATACGGCCGATGTCTATGGCGATGGACGGTCCGAGCGGATCATCCGCGCCGTCCTGCAGGAGAGGGGCCTTCTCGCCGCTGAACCGGGGCAGGGCCGGCCCGTCGTGGCGACCAAGGCGGGGCGGCGGCTCGATCCCCATGTCGCCGAAGGCTACACCGCCGAAGCTCTCGGAGCCTTCATCGACCGCAGCCGCGACAATCTCGGGATGGAGACGCTGGATCTCGTGCAGCTCCATTGCCCGCCCACGACGGTCTATTACCGGCCGGAGGTCTTCGAGGCGCTGGACCGCTTCGTGGCCGAAGGACGTATCCGCCATTATGGCGTCTCGGTGGAGAAGGTCGAGGAGGGGCTCAAGGCCATCGAGTTTCCGGGCGTCGTCTCGGTCCAGATCATCTGGAACCTGTTCCGCCAGCGCCCGGCCGAGCTGTTCCTGCCGCGGGCCGCGCAGAAGCAGGTGGCCGTCATCGCCCGGGTGCCGCTGGCCAGCGGTCTTCTGACCGGGAAATTCGGTCCCGACAGCCGCTTTGCCCCGGACGATCATCGTGCCTTCAACCGCCATGGAGAGGCCTTCGATGTGGGCGAGACCTTCTCCGGCGTGCCCTATGAGGTGGCGCTGGAGGCAGTGGAGGCGCTGCGGCGCATCCTGCCGGCGCATCTGCCCATGGCGCAGGCGGCGCTGCGCTGGTGCCTGATGGAAGAGGCCGTGTCGGTCGTCATCCCCGGCGCCCGCAACGCGGATCAGGCGCGCTCCAATGCCGAAAGCGGACATCTGCCCCCGTTGCCGCCAGAGGTGATGGAGGCCGCGCGCGATCTCTATCACCGGCTGATCGCCCCGCATGTGCATCAGCGCTGGTAGGCCCGCAACGGCCGACGCGACAGGGACGGACCGCGAAGGCGCCCGCCATCCCGGCGGCAATGGCCGGCTTCAGCGCAGCGGTCCCGTCTGCCACAGGCGCACGCGCAACCCGCCATGGTCCACAGGCGGACCCGGTTCGGCAAAGGGCAGGCCCGTGGCACGGGCCAGAGAGGGCTCGGCGGTCACGATCCCCACCCGCCAGCCGGCAAAACGCTCCCGCAGAACAGCGCCCAGCGCCCCATGGAGCGCCCTCAGCGCTCCCTTGTCGCCGATCCGCGTGCCATAGGGCGGATTGACGATCACAAGGCCGGGCGGCCCTTCGGGCCGTTCGAGCGCCGAAACGGGCTGGCAGCGGAACCCGGTCAGCGGCGCCACGCCCGCCCGTTCCGCATTCGCCCGGCTGGCCGCGACGGCGCCCGCATCGCGGTCGCAGCCGATGAAGCGGAAGGGCAGGTCAGGCAGGACGGCCTCGCGCCGCAGGGCCGCGAAGGCCGCCGGATCGAAGCCGGCGAAACGCTCGAAGGCAAAGCGCCGCAGGCGGCCGGGCTGGAGCCCCGCCGCGATCCCGGCTGCCTCGATGACGAAGGTGCCCGATCCGCACATCGGATCGAGAACCGGTTCATCCCCGCGAAAGCCGCATTCGCGCAGGAACAGGGCGGCCAGCGTCTCGCGCAGGGGGGCCCGGGCGACGGCCCCCTTCTGCCCGCGCCGGTGCAGCAGCTCGCCCGAACTGTCGAGGCTGATCTGGCACAGATCCTCCACGATCCGCACGAGAACACGCACCGGTTCTTCCGTCTCGGCTGGCCCCAGCGAGGCGCGGATGGCCTCCTCGACGCGCTGCGCGGCCGCGCCTTCGTGATAGATGCGCGAGGCGCGGCAGCTTGCCTCCACGGTCACGGCCTGTCCCCTGTGCAGCAGCGCGCGCCAGGGCACCTGCCGGGCTCGTCGGTCGAGCACGGCCAGATGCGGCGCACGGAAGGTCGCCACGCGCACCAGAACCCGGCTCGCCCCCCGCCAGCTCGAGATTGGCGCGCCACACCTCCGGCCAGCCGCCGGCGAGGGTCACCCCCCCGCTGGCCATGGCGATCCCGCGAAACCCCAGGGCGGCCGCCTCCTCCGCAAGGGGCTTCTCGAGGCCCGGCGGCGTCACCAGGAAGATGCCCAGCGGCTCCGGCGTGACCGGATCCGGCCGGGCGACCGCCGGCATGGCAGCCGATGCGGCGGATCGTCCCCCGGATGACCGGTCCTGTTGCCTGCCCCCACGTCTCATGGTCCCCGATCCCGCCGCCCCGGCGCTTGTGCCTCCGGCGCTCCTGTCGGAGCGTCGCCGCCCGGTCAAGGGCGGGCACAGCCCGGTGCTGTCCGCCGTCCTGTCCGGGGGTCTGGACATCGCCGTCTCGATGCTGCGATCCCTCGGGGCCATGACACCTGCCGCCCGGCTTGCCGCCTCTGCCGATCTGCTGGACCGCATCCTGGCCGGAGAACCGGCAGAGCGCGTCCTGACGCGCTGGGCACGGATGTCCCGCCATGCCGGTTCGGGCGACAGGGCCGCCGTGCGGGACATCGTCTATTCCGCGCTGCGCCGGCGCCGCTCGGCCGCCTGGGTCGGCGGCAGCGAGACCGGACGGGGCCTTGTCCTCGGCCTGCTGCGGATCGAGGGGACCGATCCCCGCCCCCTCATGACGGGCATGGGCCATGCCCTCCCGCCGCCCGCCCCCGGCGAGGAGGGCCTGCCTCTGGCCGCGGCCCCCCGCGCGGTGCGGCTCGATCTTCCGGACTGGCTCCTGCCCCGGTTCGAGCGCAGTCTTGGCCCCGCAACGGACGCCGTCTGCGAGAGCCTCCGCCATCGGGCGCCCGTCTTCCTGCGCGTCAACAGCCGGCGCGGGACACGGGATCAGGCGCGCGCGGCCCTTCGCCGCGACGACATCGGCACCGAGCCGCACCCCACCGTGCCGACGGCGCTGATCGTGGTTTCGGGCGCGCGCCGAGTGGACCGGTCGGAGGCCTATCGCAGCGGCCTCGTGGAGCTGCAGGACGCCTCCTCGCAGGAGGCCGTGCTGCGCCTGCCGCTGCACGACGGGATGCGGGTTCTCGATCTCTGTGCCGGCGGCGGCGGCAAGACCCTGGCGATGGGTGCGCGTGCCCGGCTGCATCTTCATGCCCATGACATCGATCCGGGGCGGATGGCGGATCTGCCGGCGAGGGCCGCGCGCGCCGGCCTCGCGGTCCGGCCCTGTGCGGATCCTGCGGCGGCTGCGCCCTATGATCTGGTGCTTGTCGATGCGCCCTGCTCGGGATCGGGGACATGGCGCCGCACGCCCGAAGCCAAATGGCGCCTGTCCGAGGAGCGCCTGTCCGCCCTGACCGCCCTGCAGGACGACCTGCTCCATCAGGCTGCGGATCTCGTGGCCGAGGGGGGGGATCCTTGCCTTTGCCACCTGTTCCATCCTGCAGGAAGAGGGGGACGAACGGGTTGCCGCCTTTCTGGCGCGTCATCCGGGCTGGTCGGTGCGCGACAGGCTCGATCTGCGCCCGGACGCGCATCATGACGGATTTTTCCAGGCGATCCTGCAGCGGATCCGCAACAACCCAGGGTTGATCTCGCCTCGATCTGTCTCTGATCTGGCGTGATTCACGCTTTATTAAGGATTTTACGCTCAGATGTCCCCCAGGCGAATTGCATGGGAATCACGAGCGTGCCGCAAACCGGACGAATTGCCGTGGATGCGACTTCCGCACCCGGTGGTGCGACAGGCTCCCGCCCGCCTGTGGTGGAGGGGGGCGGGCTCGATCCGGCCTGGGCCACGGGGGCGCTGCCGCCTCCTCGCGGCATTCCACAGACACAGCTGGCTCTTCTGGTCTTCGGCCTGCTTGCGCTGTCGGCGGCGGCGCTGCCGGCCTCGGCCTGGCTCCGGCAGGGTTTTCTGCTGACGGGGGCGGCCTTGTTCACGGCCGCGGCCATCCAGAGCCTTGGCTCGATGCTCCGTGCACTGCGTCTGCGCCTCACGCGCAAGACTCTTGCCCGTTTCGTGGAGGGTGACAGCATCCCCTGCCTGGTCACCGACGCCTTGGGGGAGGTCATCCACGCCAATCCTGCGGCGACGGCGGGCCGGGTGCGGCCGGCGACCGTGGCGGCGGCCCTTGCCGGGCAGTTCGCGAATCCGGCCGCCCTTGTCTGGCGCCTTCAGGCCGCTGCACGGGAAAAGGGCCTGTCGCGGGAAGATGTGGTGACGCGGCGCGGTCATCTGCGGCTTTCGGTGCATGCGATGGGCGATCTGACCTTCCTCTGGCGGATCGAGGATCTGGGGGATCGCGGGGGGACGGGCCGGGCGGCCGATGCGCTCAGCATCCCGATGCTGACGGCCGGCCCTGCGGGAACGATCCTCTTCGTCAACGAGGCCGCGCGGCGTCTCTTCGGCGGCCGGCCGCGCCATCTCGATCATCTCTTCGATGGGGCGAATCCGTCTTCCGGGCGCATCCACGCCGTCAGGACGGCGGGCGGGCTGGCGCATTTCCTGGTCGTCAAGCTGCTCAATACCGGGGGGAGGAAGGAAATCTATCTCCTGCCTGCCGATGCGGTCGAGAATTCTCCGGCCTCGGCTGCCGGATGGGAGGCGGTCGAGGAGTTGCCCGTGCCGCTGCTCAAGCTGTCCTCCACGGGGGAGATCCTGAGCGCCACGCATGAGGCGCGAGAGCTTCTGCCCATGCCGATCGGTCCGGGAACACGCCTTTCGGATCTGCTCGAGGGGCTCGGCCGCCCGGTGAGCGAGTGGGTCTCGGATGTGGCCGCCGGCCGTTCCGCCGCTGATCCCCAGCTCCTGCACGGCACGGAGGGTTACCGCGACACCATCCTGCGTGTGGCGCTGCATCCGGCCGGCCCGGCCGAGGATCGCCATCTCGTCGCGGTTCTGCAGGATATGAGCGAGCTCAAGAAGCTCGAGGCCCAGTTCATCCAGAGCCAGAAGATGCAGGCGCTCGGCCAGCTTGCGGGCGGCGTGGCGCATGACTTCAACAACCTGCTGACGGCCATCTCCGGTCATTGTGATTTGCTTCTGCTGCGCCGTGACGAAGCGGATCCGGATTTCGGCGATCTGATGCAGATCCGGCAGAACGTGAACCGGGCGGCGAGTCTGGTCAGCCAGCTTCTTGCCTTTTCACGCAAGCAGAACCGCACGCCGGAGCTGCTCGATCTGCGCGAGGTCGTCGCCGACATCACCCATCTGCTGAACCGGCTCACGGGGGAAAGGGTGCGGCTCTTCTTCGAGCATGAGCCCGATCTGCGACCGATTCATGCCGATCGTCGGCAGATCGAGCAGGTGCTGATGAATCTGGTCGTGAATGCGCGCGATGCCATGCCCGATGGCGGCACCATCCGCATCGAGACGGAGAATGCCCGCCTGCATCAACCCCTTCATCGGGATCGTGCCATGGTGCCGGCCGGGGATCATGTTGTCATCCGGGTCATCGACGAAGGCGTCGGCATCCCGCCCGAGCGGCTTTCGAAGATCTTCGAGCCCTTCTACACCACCAAGAAGCCGGGAGAGGGGACGGGCCTTGGTCTCTCCATGGTCTACGGAATCGTCAAGCAGAGCGGCGGGTTCATCTTCGTGGACAGCGAAGTCGGTGTGGGAACCGTCTTCACCTTGTGGTTCCCGGCCCATGAAGGGGCGCCGCCGCAGGGCAGGGCGGCCTCCGAACCCACCGCCAGGCGGGCCGGGACGGGCCGCATCCTCATCGTCGAGGACGAGGCGCCGGTGCGGGCCTTCGCTGCGCGCGCACTGCGCCTGGCCGGTCACACGGTGATCGAGGCAGACAGCGCCGAAGCGGCGCTGGATCTTCTGGCGGACCCCGATCTGCAGGTGGACCTGTTCCTGACCGATGTGATCATGCCGGGCAAGGACGGCCCGACCTGGGTGCGAGAGGCTCTTGCCTCCCGGCCCGATACCCGCGTGGTGTTCGTCTCGGGCTATGCCGAGGAGACCTTCGGCGAAGAGCGCGAGCGGATCGCCGGGGCGGCCTTCCTCTCCAAGCCCTTCAGCCTTCAGGAGCTGACCGATGTCGTCCAGTCGCAGCTCGGCTGAGGGCCGGGGAGAGGGGCCGCAAAGCGGATCAGATCAGCCCCCGGTTCCTGCGCAACATCGCATCCAGATAGGCGGCCGATCCGGTCAGGGCTGCGAAATCGTCCTCGATGACCGAGATGCCGAAATTGGCCATGAAACCCGAGAAGCGTCCCTTGTCGCGGAAGGCGTTCACGAAACCGAATTCGACCAGATAGGGCGCGAGCGCGCGGGCAACCCCGCCGACAAGCCAGATCCCCCCGAAGGGAAGCTGGATCAGGGCAAGATTGCCGGCCACCGTGCCGAGGAAGCGGGCCATCACGGCCGCGGCCCGCCGCGCCCGGCTGTCCCCGCCGCGGGCGACTTCGGCCATGATGTCGGCGGCGCGGGCTTCCCCCGGCTCGCCTTCCTCATGGGAGAGCCAGGCATAGATCCGTTCCAGACCCCGGCCCGAGAGGACATCCTCCACCGCGGGAAAGCCATGCGCGGTCGAGACCCAGTTGCACAGCCGCATGTCCGCGGCATCGCGCACGGGCAGGTTCACATGGCCCGATTCCGAGGGCGGGACGAAACGTCCCCCTGGCGTCTCGAAGACCGGGGCCGCATTGAAACCGGTTCCCACGCCGATCACGAGCTGGGAGGCGTCATCCGGGGCCGGGGGTGCCGGAACGATCGCGCGGATCCTGTCGGCGGCGATATGGCCAAGCGCATGCCCCTGGGCCTGCAGGTCGTTGAGGATGGCCACCGTCTCGGCGCGGGCGGCACGGGCAAGCGTCGCTTCGTCGATCGTCCAGTCGAGATTGGTCAGGGCTGCGCGGCCGTCCCGCACCGGACCGGCGACAGCGATGCAGGCGGCTGCCGGATCGACATCGCCCTGATCGGCGATGAAACGGCGTAGCACCGTCTCCAGGCCGGGAAAGTCGGCATTGGCATAACGGCGCACCGTCTCGGGCAGGACGGCCGTTCCGCGGGCCAGGGCAATCCGTGTATTCGTGCCGCCGATATCGCCGACCAGTGTCAGGGTGTTCGCCGCATGGGCCATCATCCGTCCTCCTCCACCTCGGCACTTCTGCCGTGGGCGCCCTGCCGGTCATAGGGCGTGCAGCCGCCCTCCCGCAAGAAGGGGGTCTTCGACAGGCTGGACGGAAGGCATCGGCTCTGCGAAGAGGCGCTGGACCTCCAACCGGAAGCCAGCCATGACCGACAGGCCCGCAGTCGATCTTCTGCCCGGCGTGACGCCACTCCCCTTCGATCCGGAATGGTGGCGTGGCGCCGTGATCTATCAGATCTATCCGCGCAGTTATCAGGATTCGACAGGCGACGGGATCGGTGATCTGGCCGGGATCGCGCAGCGGCTTCCCCATATCGCCCGGCTGGGGGCGGATGCGATCTGGATCAGCCCGTTCTTCCGGTCGCCCATGAAGGATTTCGGCTACGACGTCTCGGACTATTGCGATGTCGATCCGATGTTCGGCAGCCTGGCCGAATTCGACCGGATGGTGGCGGTGGCGCATGATCTGGGTCTGCGGGTCATGATCGATCTCGTCCTCTCGCACACCTCGGATCAGCATCCCTGGTTCATCGAGAGCCGCTCCTCGCGCGACAATCCCAAGGCGGACTGGTATGTCTGGGCCGATCCGAAGCCCGATGGCACGCCGCCCAACAACTGGCTCTCGGTCTTCGGCGGCTCCGCCTGGGCCTGGCATGCCGGACGGGAACAGTATTACCTGCACAACTTCCTGACTTCGCAGCCCGATCTCAACTTCCACTGCCCTGCGGTGCAGGATGCCGTGCTGGAGGTGGTTCGGTTCTGGCTGCGCCGGGGGGTCGATGGTTTCCGCCTGGATACCATCAACTTCTACTTTGCAGACAAATACCTGCGCGACAATCCTTCGTTGCCGCGCGAACTTCGCAATGACTCGATCGCCCCGTCCGTCAACCCCTACAATCACCAGCTTCACCTGTTCTCGAAGAACCAGCCGGAGAATCTCGATTTCCTGCGCGCCTGCGGGCCGAGCTGAATCCCTATGGGGCCGCGGCCGTGGGCGAGGTGGGCGATGCCCAGCGGGGACTCGAGATCATGGCGGAATACACATCCGGCGGGGACAAGGTGCAGATGTGCTATCCCTTCGAGCTGCTTCAGCCGAAGCGGGCCACCGCGCAGCATCTCTGCGCCTCCTTTGACCGTCTGGCTCGCACCGCACCCGATGCCTGGCCCTGCTGGAGCTATTCCAACCACGATACCGTGCGCCATCCAACGCGCTGGAATCTTTCCAATGATGCAGCAAAGGCTTATACGACCCTCCTGATGTGTCTTCGGGGGTCTGTCTGCCTCTATCAGGGAGAGGAGCTCGGTCTTCCGGAAGCCGAGCTGGCCTTCGAGGACCTGCAGGACCCCTACGGCATCGCCTTCTGGCCGGACTTCAAGGGTCGCGACGGGGCAAGGACGCCCATGGTCTGGGACGCCACCCATGCCACCGGCGGCTTCACCACCGGCAAGCCCTGGCTGCCCGTCCCGCCGGCCCATCTGCCGCTGGCCGTCTCCGTGCAGGAGGGTGTCGAGGGATCGATGCTCGAACATTACCGCCGGGCCGTGGCGCTGCGCCGGCGTCATCCCGTGTTGCGCATCGGCGCCCAGTCGCCGGTGATCGCCGTCGGCGATGTGGTCGAGTTCCTGCGCATCGGCGCGGGCGAGCAGATGTTCGTGGCCGCCAATCTGGGCGGGGAAGACGCCATGCTGCGCCTGCCCGAAGGCGAATGGTCGCCGGTCGATCCGCTGCTGGCCGTCGTGCCGGAGGCAGGGGCCCGGGAAGTCCGTCTCGGCCCCTGGCAGCTCTGCCTTCTGGTCCGCGCCGCCTGAGGACAGCCCCCCGCGGCCGGCATTGAGAACCGGCCGCGAAGCCGCTATCCCGCAGTCCCCGTCCGATCTGCCGGAGCCGTGCCGATGAAGTTCCTCGATCTTGCCCGCATTCATGTCCGCTCGGGCGCCGGCGGCCATGGATGCCTCTCCTTCCGGCGCGAGAAATTCGTCGAATTCGGCGGCCCTGACGGGGGCGACGGCGGCAAGGGGGGCGATGTGATCGCCGAGGCCGTTCCAGGCCTCAACACGCTGATCGACTTCCGCTATCAGCAGCATTTCTTTGCCCAGAACGGCCGCCCCGGACAGGGGGGACAGCGCACCGGTGCCTCGGGAGAGGATATCGTGCTGCGCGTGCCGGTGGGAACCGAGATCCTCGATGAGGACGGGGAAACCGTCATCGCCGATCTGACCGAGGTCGGCCAGCGGGTCGTGCTGGCCGAAGGCGGCAATGGCGGCTGGGGCAACATGCGCTTTGCCACCTCCACCAATCGCGCGCCGCGCCGAGCCAATCCCGGGCAGGAAGGCGTGGAGCGCACGCTGTGGCTTCGGCTCAAGCTGATCGCCGATGCGGGGCTGCTCGGCCTGCCCAATGCGGGCAAGAGCACCTTCCTGGCCGCAACGTCCAATGCCCGCCCGAAGATCGCCGATTACCCCTTCACGACCCTGGTGCCCAATCTTGGCGTGGTCGCCGTGGACGGGGCGGAATTCGTCATCGCCGACATCCCCGGCCTGATCGAAGGCGCCAGCGAGGGTCGCGGCCTTGGCGACCGTTTCCTCGGTCATGTGGAGCGTTCGCGGGTCCTTCTCCATCTGATCGACGGCACCGCAGAGGATGTGGCAGGCGATCATGACGTGATCCTCCGCGAGCTTGAGCGATACGGCGGCAATCTGGCGGAAAAGCCCCGCATCACGGCGCTCAACAAGATCGACGCCCTCTCGCCGCAGGAACGCGAGGCGAAGCGGGCCGCCCTGGAGTCGGTGGCACAAGGGCCGGTGATGCTGATGTCCGGCGCGACGAAGGAAGGCGTGACCGAGGTGCTGCGCGCGCTGCGCGCGGTGATCGAGACCTCGCGTGCCGGGGAACAGCCGCAGAAAGCGGATGCAGGGCGGTGGCAACCGTGAAACCGAAGATCGCCGCCGCGAAGCGGCTTGTGGTCAAGATCGGCTCGGCGCTGCTTGTGGACCGGGCCACGGGACTTCGCGAAAGCTGGCTGCGCTCGCTGGCCGAGGATGTGGCGCGCCTCCGCGCGCGCGGGACGCAGGTGATTCTCGTCTCCTCGGGATCCATCGCCCTGGGCCGACGGGTGCTCGGCCTGCCGCAGGGGGGGCTGCCGCTGGAGCAGTCCCAGGCGGCTGCTGCCGTCGGGCAGATCCGCCTTGCAAGGGCTTACGAGGAAGTCCTCGCGCCGCATGGCATCATTGCCGGCCAGGTCCTTGTCACGCTTGAGGATTCCGCCGACAGGCGGCGCTACCTCAACTCCCGTGCGACGATGCAGACGATGCTGACGCTTGGCGTCGTGCCGATCGTCAACGAGAACGACACCATCGCCACCGATGAGATTCGCTATGGCGACAATGACCGCCTGGCCGCGCAGGTGGCCGTGACGGTGGGGGCGGATGTCCTGGTCCTGCTGTCGGATGTCGACGGATTCTACAGCGGCAACCCGCATCTGGATCCGCAGGCGCAGCGCTTCGATGTCATCGAACGCATCACGCCCGAGATCGAGGCCATGGCGGGCGAGGGGGTCTCGGGCCTGTCCAAGGGCGGCATGGTGACAAAGCTGATGGCTGCGCGGATGGCGACGGATGCCGGCTGTGCCATGGCGATCACGCTGGGCTCCACGACCAACCCTCTGCGGGCACTGGAGGAAGGGGCGCCGGCCACCTGGTTCCTCGCGCAGGGCGATCCGCAGACGGCCCGCAAGCGCTGGATCGCCGCGATGAAGCCCAAGGGCGAGCTGCGGGTGGATGCCGGTGCCGCCCAGGCCCTGCGCGAGGGCAAGAGCCTGCTCCCCGCCGGGATCGTCGCCGTCTCGGGGCGATTCGGGCGGGGCGATCCGGTGGCCATCCTGGCCCCCGACGGCGCTCGGCTGGGCCTTGGCCTCACCCGCTACACCGCCGATGAGGCGCGCGCGATCATCGGGCGGCGCAGCACCGACATCGAAGCCATCCTGGGCTACAAGGGGCGCGCGACGCTCATCCACCGCGACGACATGGTGACCTGAATGACGGATCACGCCGACATCCCCGCCCTGATGGACGAGATGGGCCGCAAGGCGCGCGACGCCGCCCGGAGCCTGGCGGTGGCAGGAACCGAGCGCAAGCGTGCCGCCCTGATGGCCGCCGCAGACGCCATCGAGGGGGCAGAACAGGCGATCCTCGAGGCCAATGCCCGCGACATGGCGCGGGCCGAGGACAAGGGCCTGTCGGGCGCGATGCTCGACCGGCTGAAGCTCGACGGGCGGCGGGTGCGGGCGATGGCCGAAGGGCTGCGCGCCGTCGCCGCCCGGCCCGACCCGGTGGGGCGTCTTCTGGCGGAATGGACCGTGCCATCGGGCCTGCGGATCCGGCGGGTTGCCACGCCGCTGGGCGTCATCGGGGTGATCTACGAAAGCCGGCCCAATGTCACGGCCGATGCCGGGGCCCTGTGCCTGTGGTCCGGCAATGCCGTGATCCTGCGGGGGGGGAGCGAATCGCTCCATTCCTCTCAGGCGATCCATGCCTGTCTGCAGGACGGGCTGAGGAGCGCGGATCTGCCGCAGGACGCGATCCAGATGGTTCCCTTGCGCGACCGTGCGATGGTCGGCGCCATGCTGGCCGCGGCGCGCTGGATCGATGTGATCGTCCCCCGCGGCGGCAAGGGCCTGGTCGGCCGGGTGCAGGCCGAGGCCCGGGTGCCGGTCTTTGCCCATCTGGAAGGGATCTGCCATGTCTATGCCGACAGGGATGCCGATCCGGACAAGGCGCGCCGTGTGGTCCTGAACGCCAAGACGCGCCGCACCGGCATCTGCGGGGCGGCCGAATGCCTGCTGATCGACCGCGGTTTCCATGAGCGGCACGGTGCCGTGCTGATCGAGGATCTGATCGCCGCCGGCGTCGAGGTGCGCACCGAAGGCGCGCTTCTGGAGGTGCCGGGCACCGTCGAGGCAAAGCCGGATGATTTCGGCCGGGAATTCCTCGATTCGATCATCGCCGCCAGGCTGGTGGACGGGGTAGAGGACGCCATCGCCCATATCCGCACCTACGGATCGGGTCACACCGAGGCGATCCTGACCGAGAATGACGAAACCGCCGCAACCTTCTTCCGCGAGCTCGATTCGGCCATCCTGATGCGCAATGCCAGCACGCAGTTCGCCGACGGGGGAGAGTTCGGCATGGGCGCCGAGATCGGCATCGCCACCGGCAAGCTTCATGCCCGGGGACCGGTGGGAGCCGAGCAGCTCACCAGCTTCAAATACCTTGTCGAAGGGGACGGGACCGTGCGGCCATGACCTCGCCCCGCCCCGGCAAGGGGCGGCGGATCGACAGCGGTCATGCAGCAGCGGCAGTCGGGACACGGGGCCTCATCGGGTTGGATCCCGCGCAGGATGCCCCTGGAAAGGTTAACAAGGGGTAGCAGCAGCGCGCGTTGCGGGCCGCCGCGCAAGTCCTTGATCGGTCGGGGATCGAAGGGTTAACGCGCCTCGCCACCCGGCAGCGTATCCTCTGCTTGCCCGCGATCCGGGCGCGGATGGCGGGCATCGAGCGCCGCCTCGGCCCGTGCCGCCTCGCGGTCGAAGGCGGCCTCGAGAACGGGATCGGTGCCCCGCAGACCGGCCACGACTGCGCGCGCCCAGTCGAGATAGCCGCGCAGGCGGCCGGGACCCCAGTCCTCGGGCGGGGAATCAGCCAGAGCCGAGAGATTGGACGCCTTGTCGGCCAGCTTGATGCGCCGGGCACCGGGCGACTTGTGCGGCGCATCCCGAACCTGCCGGCGCTTGCGTTCTTCCCGCGGCAGGGACCTGTCGTCCGTCACCTCGGCCACGAGGCCGGCAACCCGGGGGCCGAAGCGCGATTCGATCTCGGCCAGCCCGGTTGCCGTATCCTCGGCCACGTCGTGCAGGACAGCGGCGATCAGCAAGTCGGCATCGGCGGCCTCGCTCTCCATCAGGCGGGCGGCGACATCGGCCACATGATTGACATAGGGCTCGCGCGAGGCGCCCTTGCGGCGCTGGCCGGCATGCGCCTCGGCGGCAAGGCGATAGGCCTCGGCCACGCGGCGGAGGGTGGCGTGGTCCGTCATGGACGCAGCGTGGCGCGGGCGAGGCCGGGCGTCAACCGCGCCGGAAGCAAGGGGGCGATCCTTCGCGATCCCGGCCCCGCAAGGACCCGGGCAAGCCCGGCCTGTCCGGCTGTCAGAGCCGCGCCTCGATCCGGTCCGGGGAGATCGACAAGGCAAGGGTCCGTCCCAACCCCCGCAGCGCGGGGGGCAGCAGGGCGAACTGCACCCGGGCGGCCCCGTCCGGCGGACGGGCATGAGGGGTCAGGAGGGCCGCCCAGAGCGATTCGTCCACCCGCATCCGGGGGCCTTCGCCATGGACCCACCACTGTGCCCCCTCGCGCAGGACGCGGATATGCCCGCCCATCGGCATGGCCGATTCGAAGCACTGGAGAAGCAGGAAGAGCGCCCGCGCCTCGGCCCTCGGCACATCGCCCGGCGCTTCCCAGTCATAGGACAGGCGCCCCGCGCGCGAAACCGCGCGGAGGGTGGAGACCAGCTCGGACCGCGGGACAAGGGCCCCCTCCGGTGCGGTGCCGTAGGCCAGGCGGACAAAGCGCAGGCGGGCCACGGCATTCTCCACGCTTTCGCGGATCAGATCCGTCTCCGGCGAAGGAGGAAGGCCGGCCAGACCCATCAGCTCGACCCCGTTGGCGATGGCCCCCAGCGGATTCATCAGGTCATGGCAGATGCGCGAGGCAACCGCGGCGGACAGATCCTCTCCCGCGGAGCGGATGCGGGAGGCGGCATCCGGGAAAAGGTGGACTTCGGTCATGGTGCAAGGCAATTTGAGGCTTTGCCGCCAAGGAGGTGAGGGATGAGCGACCTGACCGGAATCCTGGCGCCGGGCATGCTCGTGGCGCATCCGGGGCGACCCGACTGGGGCACCGGCATGGTGCAGTCCGTGACAGGCCGGCTGGTGACGGTCATGTGGCCGGATGCCGGCAAGGTGGTCATCGATGGCACGCGGATCTCCCTCCTTCTTGTGGCGACGGGACCGACAGACCCACCGGGGCCCGAGTGATTCGTCACCCGGCTGTCATCATGCCCGGAATTGGTTGCGAAAGGGTTAACACCCCGATCGGGGAGGCAAGATTTCCGCAAGGAGACCCCATGACCCAATACATCCCCCGATTCGCGCTGCGCATGGCTGCATCGCAGGCCGACAGACATGCGGCCCAGCGGCTTCGCCACCGCGTCTTCGTCGAGGAAGGGGGCGTGCGTGGCGGGGGCGAAAGCTGTCCGGCCTCGGGCATCGAGGCCGACCGCTTCGACCGGTTCTGCGATCATCTGCTGCTCTATGATGTCCTGCACGGAACCGAGCCGATCGGCACCGCGCGCCTGATGGACCCGGAAGGGGCCGAACGGGCCGGCGGATACGCCACCGAGGAGGAATTCGATCTCTCGCGCCTGCGCGCCTCGGGGCGGCGCCTGATGGAGGTGGGGCGCGTCTGCCTGCTGCCCGAACACCGCGGCAGCCTGGCGATGCACCGGCTGTGGCAGGGTCTGGCCGCCCTCGTCGAGGCCCGCAGGATCGACATCCTGATCGGCCTGGCCTCGCTGCCCGGCGAACGCCCCGAGGCGATGCGCGAGATGCTCGCCTGCCTCAGGCGCGACCGGCTGGCGCCCGAGACGATGCGGCCCCTCTCGCGCAGGCCGGTGCCGATGGACCCCGAACCGGATGCGCCGATCGACCGCCGGGCCGCGATCCTGGCCATGCCGCCCCTGCTCAAGGCCTATCTGCGGCTCGGGGCCCGGGTCGGGGAGGGGGGCTATCACGACCCCGACTTCCGCTGCATTGATGTCTGCGTCGTGCTGGAAGCCGAGGGGATCGGAGAGCGCGAGCGGGCCATCTATGGCGGGGCACGTCCCGCATGAGCCTGACATGGCAGGGCGAGGCGCCGATGATGCCAGCCCGTCCCGGCCCCGCAGGCTGGGCGAGGGCGGCACTGCGGGGGCTGCTGCTGCTGCTGCTGCTGACGGCGGGTGTGGCGGTCAAGGCCGCGATCAGGCTTCCCGAACGGCCCCTGTGCGGCCTGCGGCGGCCCGTCTCGCCCTGGGTGACGGTCCTTGTCTGCCGCGCCGCGCTGCGCCTTCTCGGCCTGCGGGCCGAGAGGACAGGCCAGCCGATCCGCAGCCACGGCGCAATGGTGGCGAATCATGTATCCTGGCTCGACATCTTCGCGCTCAATGCGCAGGGGCCGATGGTCTTTGTCAGCAAGGCCGAGGTCGCGCGCTGGCCGGGAATCGGACTTCTGGCCCGGATCACGGGAACCCTGTTCATCCGCCGCGAGGCCCGGGGAGAGGCCGCGGCGCAGGCGCGAGCCCTGACCCGGAAGCTGCAATCGGGGCAGGTCCTGCTGTTCTTCCCGGAGGGCACATCGACCGACGGCCAGCGCGTGCTGCCCTTCAAGCCGGCCCTGTTCGCCGCGCTGCTGGATCCGGCGCTGCCGCCGGGCTTCTGCCTGCAGCCGGTGACGCTGGACTGGCGGGCGCCTCCGGGTGAGGATCCCCGCTTCTATGGCTGGTGGGGAGGGGCCGCCTTCGGAAGCCATGCCCTGGCTGTGCTGGCCGCACGGCGGCAGGGCGGCGTCCGGGTGACCTTCCATCCGCCGATCCCCGTTGCGGGGCATGACCGCAAGACCCTGGCCGCACGGGCCGAGGCCGCGGTGCGCAGCGCCCTTTCCGCAGAGGCCGTGCCCCCCTCCTAGCCCAGTGCGGCATCCAGCGCGCGCAGGGCCGCGACGGGATCGGGGGTTTCCCAGACTTCCGGCCCGAAGGCGAAGAAATCCGCCACCGGGGCGAGATCGCGCACCGTCGCCTCGTCCAGCGCGCCTTCGGCGACGACGGGCAGTTCGATCATCTCGGACCACCAGGCGAAGAGATCATGCGTCGCCTGCCGCCCGTCGCCGAGCGGCGTCGCCCCGGCGGGACCGAAGGCGATGTAGTCGGCCCCCAGCTCGCCCGCCGTCATCCCGTCATGGCGCGAGGCGCCGCAGAAGGCGCCGACGATGGCATCGCGCCCCAGCTCCCGGCGGACCTTGCGCACCGATCGTGCGCCATCGACCAGATGCACCCCGTCGAGGCCAAGGCGCCGTGCAAGAAGCACATGGCTTTCGATCACCAGCGGGATGTCGCGGGCATGGGCCGTCTCGCGCAGGGCATCGGCGGCGCGGGCGATGCGGTCCTCGTCGCGGGTGGAGAGCGCAAGCCGCAGGCAGGCGACGGGCACGGCATCGAGCAGGCGCGCCAGGATCCCCGGAAAGACCGCCAGATCCAGCTCGGGCGGAGAGATCAGGACGATCTGGGGGCGTTCGCGGGTCTCGGCCATGGCGGCGGTCCTTTCGCGGTCCTTCGCACTGGGGCGGGCTTGTGACGCGCCACTGCGGGCTTTGCAAGCGGCGAGGGGACCGCTATCGGGACAGGCATGAGCGAAAGGCCCGATCCCGTCCCGCCCGTCTTTGTCCTCGTGCGCCCGCAGATGGGTGAGAATATCGGCGCGGCGGCGCGGGGAATGCTGAATTTCGGTCTGACGCGGATGCGCCTTGTGGCCCCGCGCGACGGCTGGCCCAACCCTGCGGCGGTGGCCATGGCCTCGGGCGCGGGGCGTGTGCTGGATGCGGCACAGGTTCATCCCGATGTCGCGCAGGCCGTGGGCGACTGCACCCGCGTCTATGCGACGACCGCCCGGCCCCGCGACATGACCAAGGTCGTGATGACCCCCGAGGAGGCCGCGCGCGACATGGCCGCCCATGTGCAGGCCGGCGGACGGGCGGCCGTGCTGTTCGGACCGGAACGGTCGGGGCTGACCAATGACGACGTGATCCGCGCCCATGTCATCGTCACGGTGGATGTCAACCCGGATTTCCCGTCGCTGAACCTGGCCCAGTGCGTCCTGCTCATGGCCTATGAATGGCGCCGCGCGACCCATGCCGCCGAGCCCGTGCGGATCGCCATGGCCGGCGCCGAATGGGCGACGGCGGAGGAGATGGAGCATCTGGCCCGCCATTACGAGGAACGGCTGGAGCAGGCCGGCTGGTTCTGGCCGCCCCACCGCGCCGACAGCATGAAGGCCACGCTGCGCAACCTCTGGAGCCGGATGCCGCTGACGGGGCATGATGTCCAGATCCTGCACGGCATCCTGCGGCAGATGGTCCGATGGGCAAGGCGGGGCGGCCGGGTTGAAGGGGACGGGCCGGAGGCCTAGGGTCCCGGCCGTCCAGGGAGGACCGATCCCGATGGCCACGAAGCCCCGCAGCATCTTCGAGGAGGTGCAGAGCAGCGACCGCCCCGCCACGCAGGCCGGCGTCATCGACCGCGGACGACCCGATTCGCGCCGGCAGATCCGGATGTGGCTGACGGCCCTGTTCGCCCTGGTCGTGGCGATGATCGTCGTGGGCGGTCTGACGCGGCTCACGGATTCGGGGCTGTCCATCACCGAATGGAACCTGGTCACCGGAACGCTGCCCCCCCTGTCCGAGGCCCAGTGGCAGCGGGAATTCGACCTCTACCGCGCCAGTCCGCAATACGAGCTGATGAACCGCGGCATGACGATCGAGGAGTTCCGCTTCATCTACTGGTGGGAATGGGGGCACCGCTTCCTGGGCCGGGTGATCGGTCTGGTCTGGGCAGCGGGGTTCCTCGCCTTCTGGGCGCTGGGGCGGCTGCCGCCCGGCTGGCCGCTGCGGCTGCTGGGCCTTGGCGCGCTGATCGGCCTGCAGGGGGCGATCGGCTGGTGGATGGTGCATTCGGGGCTCCAGCCCGGCATGACATCGGTCGCCTCCTACCGGCTGGCCGTGCATCTGGGTCTGGCCTTCGTGATCCTGGGCCTGATCGCCTGGGACGTGCTGCGCCTCTCCCGCCCGCAGGCCGAGATTCTGGCCGCACGCCGGCAGGGAGAGCGACGGCTGTTCTCCGGGGCGACGGGGCTCATGCATCTGCTGTTTCTGCAGATCGTCCTGGGGGCGCTGGTGGCGGGGATCGATGCCGGCCGGGCCTTTCCGACCTGGCCGGACATGGGGGGCGGTTTCCTGCCGCCGGACATGTGGGGCCTGACGCCCCTCTGGCGCAACCTGTTCGAGAATGCCGGCACCGTGCAGTTCATCCATCGGATGACGGGATACGCGGTGGCGATCCTGGCCGTCCTGGTCTGGCTGCGCGCACGCGGATCCCCCCATGCGACCACGCGGCGGGCCTTCGACGCAGTGCTGGGCGCCGTGGCCGTGCAGATCGCCCTCGGCATCTGGGCGGTGCTGAGTCAGGCCCAGCTGCATGTCGCCATCACGCATCAGGCGGTGGCGGTCCTGCTCTGGGTTCTGGTCATCCGCGCCCGTTTCCTGGCCCGCGCCCCGATCGTCAGCCGCATCGCCGGCTGACCGACCCCACCGGCAGGCACCCCTTGCGGGAGGCACCCTGGCCGTGCGTCCCCCGCCGAGAGGCCCCGGCACCCCGTCCGATCCTGCCCCGATCCTGCCCCCGATCCGAGAGGAGAGTCGCCCGATGACCGCCTATGCCGAACTGATGGCCTTTCAGCGCGAGACCGAGGCGCTGGCCCAGGTGATGGGTCGGCTGGGCTGGGATCAGGAAACCGTGATGCCGCCGGGCGCTGCGCCCCAGCGGGCCGAAGAGATGGCGGCGCTCGAAGCCGTCCTGCATGCGCGCCGAACCGATCCGCGCCTTGGGGACTGGCTGGCCGCGGCCGTGGCCGAGGATGAGGTGGCTGCGGGCAACCTGCGCATCCTGCAGCGCAGCTACGAACGCCATTGCAAGGTGCCCGCGCGGCTTGCGGCCGAGATTGCGCGCGTCACCTCGCGCGCGCAGGGGATCTGGGCCGAGGCGCGGGCGGCAGAGGATGTCGGCGCCTTCCTGCCTGTGCTGAGCGAGGTCGTCGCCCTGCGGCGCGAGGAGGGAGCGGCGATCGCCGACGGCGGCGATCCCTATGACGCCCTTCTGGACGACCATGAACCGGGTGCCCGTTCGGCCGATCTGGCGGCGATGTTCGCGCGGCTGCGCCCCCGCCTCGTCGCCCTGCGCGCGGCAATGCGTGCGGCGCCGCCGGCACCGGTCCTCCGCGGCCCCTTCGCGGAGGAGACGCAGATGACCCTTGCCCGCGAGGTGGCGACGGTCTTCGGATACGACTTTGCCCGCGGGCGGCTCGACAAGGCGGTGCATCCCTTCTCGTCGGGGTCGGGTCTCGATGTACGGATCACCACGCGCACGAACCCGGAGGATCCCTTCAACTGCCTCTATGCGACGATCCATGAGGTCGGCCATGCGACCTATGAACAGAATGTGGATCCCGCGCATCGGCTGACGCCGGTCGGGCAGGGGGCCTCGATGGGCGTGCATGAGAGCCAGTCGCGCCTCTACGAGAACCAGCTGGGGCGGAGCCGCGCCTTTGCGGGGTGGCTCTACGGCCGGATGCGCGATCTGTTCGGCGATTTCGGCATCGCCTCGGAGGAGGCGTTCTATCGCGCCGTCAATGCCGTGCGCGACGGCCATATCCGCACCGAGGCCGACGAGGTGCAGTACAATCTGCACATCATGCTGCGATTCGACCTCGAACAGGCGCTGATGCGGGGCGATCTCGCCGTGGCCGATCTCGAGGCGGCCTGGAACGACCGCTTTCTGGCGGATTTCGGCTTTGCCGTAGAGCGTCCCTCGCAGGGGATGCTGCAGGATGTGCACTGGTCGGTGGGGCTGTTCGGCTATTTCCCGACCTATGCGCTGGGCAATGTCTATGCCGGCTGCCTGCATGCGGCGCTGCGCGCGGCGGTCCCGGATCTGGATGCCTGTCTGGCCCGCGGAGAGGCGGGGCCGGCCGTCGCCTGGCTGCGGGAGCGCGTCCACCGGCATGGTGCCCTGCGCCCCCCGCGCGAGACCGTGGCCGCGGCCGCCGGACGGGAGCCGGACGAGGGACCGCTGCTGGCCTATCTGGAGGAGAAGTTCGGGGCGCTGGCCGGAGGATGACCGGGCAGGATGTGGTATCATGATACCTTTCATTTTAAATCATTGTTTTGAAAGGATATAATTTCACTCATGCGGGGTTGACTTGGCGCGGTGACGGCGTAGAACCCGGCCATTCCGATGCGGGCGATGGCCCGCCCTCACATCCGGGACTGATGATGAAGACCTTCACCGCGACCCCGGCGGACATCGAGAAGAAGTGGATCCTGATCGACGCCGAGGGCGTCGTTCTGGGCCGCCTGGCCTCGATCGTCGCCATGCGCCTTCGTGGCAAGCACAAGCCGACCTTCACCCCGCACATGGACATGGGCGACAATGTCATCGTGATCAACGCCGCCAAGGTCCAGATCACCGGCGACAAGCGGAACCAGAAGGTCTTCTACTGGCACACCGGCTATCCGGGCGGCATCAAGGGCCGCACCCAGGGCCAGATCCTGGAAGGCCGCCATCCCGAACGCGTCGTCGAAAATGCCGTGCGCCGCATGCTGCCCAAGAACGCCCTGGCCCGCCGGCAGCTGTCCCATCTGCGCGTCTTCGCCGGGCCCGAGCATGGCATGGAGGCCCAGAAGCCCGAGCGTCTCGATGTCGCCGCGATGAACCCGAAGAACACGAGGACTGCGTAACATGGCCGAACAGATCCGGTCCTTCGACCAGCTCGCCGACGCTGCGGCTGCTGCGCAGGCCGCCACGGCCCAGACCCCCGTCGTCGCCGAGGCCCCCGCGCGCGAACCCGTCCGCGACGAATTCGGCCGCTCCTATGCCACCGGCAAGCGCAAGAATGCCGTCGCCCGTGTCTGGGTGCGGCCGGGCTCGGGCAAGGTGACGGTCAACGGCAAGGACATGAACGAATATTTCGCCCGTCCGGTGCTGCAGATGATCCTGCGTCAGCCCTTTGCCGTGGCCGGGGTGAACGGACAGTTCGATGTCATGGCCACCGTCTCCGGCGGCGGGCTCTCGGGGCAGGCCGGTGCCGTCAAGCACGGCATCTCCAAGGCGCTCCAGCTCTATGATCCGGCGCTGCGCCCCGCCCTCAAGGCAGCCGGCTTCCTCACCCGCGATGCCCGCGTGGTGGAGCGCAAGAAATACGGCAAGCGCAAGGCACGCCGCAGCTTCCAGTTCTCCAAGCGCTGACGCGCAGGGGACGATTCCGCAGCGGGGCGGTGCCGGAGGGCGCCGCCCCCTCGCATGTCGGGCCGCGTATCGGGGATGCGACGCCCTGCATCGGCTGCGGGCGTGCCGCCACTTCCCCGTTGACCTTCGCAGCCCTTCGGTGAACATCCCGACCGGACAGGACAGCGGCGAGCGCGCGAGGCATGGCTATCTTCGAATCCTCTCCCCGCGCCCGCGCCGCCGCGCTGGCGGCGCCACCCTTCCTCTATGCCGTGCTGCTGCTGGCCCTGCCGCTTGTCACCGTCGTGGCGGTCTCCTTCATGACCCAGCAGGGGGTGGGCCTCGATCTGACGCCGACGCTCGCCAATTATCGCGAGATCTTCACCTCCCCGGTCTACATCTGGGGCAATGCACAGCGCTGGGGCGTGCTGCCGGTCTCTCTCTTCGTGGCGGGGATGGTGACGCTCATCACCGTGGTGCTGGCCTTCCCCATCGCCTATTTCGTGAGCTTTCACGTCGATCCGGGCCGCAAGTCGCTCTGGCTCTTCCTGATCACCATCCCGTTCTGGACCAGCTACCTGATCCGCATCTTCCTGTGGAAGGTGATCCTGGGCTTCAACGGGGTGGTGAACACCGCCCTGCAGGCAGCGGGCGTGATCGAAGAGCCGTTGCAGGTGCTGCTCTACAACCTCAGTTCGGTCATCATCGCCCTCTCGCACAGCTATATCGTGTTCGCCGTGCTGCCCATCTATGTCGCGCTGGAGAAGATCGACCGTTCGCTGCTCGAGGCGGCGCAGGATCTGGGCGAGAACCGGGTGACGACCTTCCTGCGCGTGACGCTGCCCCTGGCGGTGCCGGGAATCGTGGGGGCGGTGCTGATCGTCTTCATCCCGGTGATCGGAGACTATGTCACGCCCGAGCTGATGCTGGGCGCAGGCGGACGGCTGATGGCGAACATGATCCAGGCGCAGTTCCTCCAGCTCAACAACTGGCCGCTGGGGGCGGCGCTGGCCCTCGTGACGATGACGGTGGTGGTGCTGGTGGCGCTGCTGTTCGTGGCGATCAATCGCCGCTGGCTGCGGGGGCGTTCGTGATGCGCGGCTGGCCCCTGCGGATCTATGTGATCCTGATGCTGGCCTTCCTCTATGCGCCGATCCTGCTTCTGCCGATCTTCGCCTTCAACGATGCGGCGATCATCGCCTTCCCGCTGGCCGGTTTCTCCACCCGCTGGTTCGAACAGCTCTGGAGCACGCCCGCGCTGCATCAGGCGCTGCGCAACTCTCTCGTGATCGCGACGGTCACGGCCCTGCTGGCAACGACACTCGGGGTCTGCGCGGCGCGGGCAGGGGCGATGGCCTCCTTCCCCGGCAAGCGGGCGATGCTGGGCTTTGTCATGCTCCCCCTCGTGCTGCCGGAGATCATCGTGGCAGTGGCGCTGCTGATTGTCGTGCGGCAGGTCCTGGACCTCGACCTGTCCAACTGGACGGTGATCGCGGCCCATACCGTGATCTGCATGCCCTTCTCCATCGCGATCCTGAACGGAGCCTTCCAGAATCTCGATCCCTCCTACGAGGAGGCGGCGATGGACCTGGGCGAAGGGCGGTGGGGCGCCTTCCGGCTTGTCACGCTGCCCCTGGTGATGCCGGGGATCGTCTCCTCGCTGCTCATCTGCTTCATCATCTCGCTGGACGATTTCGTGCTGGCCCAGTTCCTGACCGGGCAGAACCCGACGCTGCCGGTCTATATCTACGGCCTGACCCGCTTCGTGGACGCGCTTCCGGTGATCATGGCACTGGGGACCATCCTCGTGACGCTGTCGATCACCCTTCTCATCATTGCCGAATGGTTCCGCCGCCGCGGCCTGGCCCGTGCCGGCATCAAGGACTCCGGAGGGTTCCTGTGACCGACATCGCCCCTGCACCGGCCGTCCCCGCCCGGCCAGCGCCCGCCAAGGAGCGGCCGACACTGATCCGTCTGCGCGACGTGCACAAGTATTACGGCGATTACCATGCCTTGCGGGGTATCGACCTCGACATCCGCGAGGGCGAGTTCTTCTCGCTGCTGGGCCCTTCGGGATGCGGCAAGACCACGCTGCTGCGCACCATCGCCGGATTCGAGCAGCCAAGCCAGGGAACCCTGTCCATCGCCGGACAGGACATGAAGGGGGTGCCCGCGAATCTGCGCCCCACCAACATGGTGTTCCAGTCCTATGCCATCTTCCCGCATCTCACCGTGGCCGAGAATGTCGGCTTCGGCCTCCGGCGCGATCCGCGCAGCAAGGCCGAGAAGGCGCGTGCCGTGGCCGAGGCACTGGAGATGGTGGGCCTTGGCGGCTATGGCAACCGTGCGGCCCATGCCCTCTCGGGCGGGCAGCGGCAGCGGGTGGCCCTGGCGCGGGCCCTGATCCTCAAGCCCAAGGTCCTGCTGCTCGACGAGCCGCTTTCGGCCCTCGACAAGAAGATGCGCGAGCAGATGCAGGTGGAGCTGATCAAGCTCCAGCGCAATGTCGGCATCACCTTCATCCTGGTCACGCATGATCAGGAGGAGGCCCTGGTCATGTCCGACCGCATCGCCGTGATGTTCGAGGGCTCCATCGCCCAGATGGCGGATCCCGAAACGCTCTACCGCCGTCCCAACTCCCGTCAGGTGGCCAGCTTCATCGGCAAGATGAACATGCTGCCCGCCCATGTGACGGCCGAGGGCGGCCGGATCGTCGTGGATGTGGCCGGGCTGGGCCGGGCCGAGGTGTCGCCCGAACAGGCCCCCGGCGGAGCGGTGACCGGCTCCACCATCGTCGGCATCCGTCCCGAGACGCTGGGCATCCTCTTCCCCGGCGAGACCACCGACCGCCGCCTGGCCCCCGGTATCGTCGATGAGGTCGTCTATTACGGCGACATGACCTATTACGACGTGCGCATCGAAGGCGTGCCCGAGCCGCTGACCATCTCCAACAAGAATTTCATCGGGGAACCCGTTCTTGATGTCGGCACGCCGACGCAGGTGATCTGGGATGAACGGTCGCTTGTGGTGCTGAGCCGCTAGCTCAGTCGAGGGGCCAGGACCAGCGCAGCCCGACCGTCTCCATCCCCGGATTCTCTCTCCCGAGATTGCCGTTGGAGCGGTGATCGACGGTCAGCGCGAGCGTGGCCCCGTCATCAAGGCCCCAGACAAGGGCCAGGGCGCTGCGGAACTCGACCGGATGACCCAGGTCGTGATCGCCGGCCGCATAAAGCCCAGGCATGAAGGACGCCTCCAGCCAGAGGCGATCGCTGCCCCATCTCCAGCGGAGACCGGCACCCGCCCAGACATCGCCGCCGGATGTCAGGGACAGGCCGGCGACGGGCTGGAAGGCGCCCCATTGGCGGTCAAGGGCGTGGGCCAGGGCGATCTCGAATCCGTCCGGTTCCTGCTTCCACAGGACGGCGGCGGCGGTCACGGACCAGCCGGCCGGGGTCTCGATCCGTTCGAGACAGGGAAAGGGGCAGTCGGTCCAGAGCCGGACCACACCTGATGCGATCAAGGCCAGCGACGCCAGCGACACACTCATCCGAATCTCCGTTTCCGACGGCCAGACTGAACAAGCGTCTTCTCTGGGGGAAGGATCAGATGTCCGGCGGGATCAGACCGAGGCCGCGCAGATACACCCCGATGCCGGATTCGAGCAGTGCTTCGGGGGAAAAGGGGCTGCGCGTGCCGGGGACGCCGCGGGCGAACAGCTCCACCACGCCATGCGACAGGGCCCAGACATGGGCCACGAACATCGAAGGGGGCGGCCTCTTCTCCGGCGGGATATGGCGCGAAAGGTCGGCGGCGGCCTTCTCCATGACGGCGGTGGCGCGCGCCGCGGCCTGCGCGAGCTCGGGTGTGCGCTGGATCGAGATGCCCGATTCGAACATGGCGACGTAATGCCCCGGATGCTTGCGCGCAAAGGCCAGATAGGCGCGGCCTGTCGCCTCGAAGGCGGCAAGGGCAGAGGGCTGGCCTTCGTTGTAGGCATAGTCGAGCAGGTCGGCGAAGATCTCGTAGCCCTGCCGCGCGGCCTCGGCGATCAGATCCTCGCGCCCGGCGAAATGGCGATAGACGGCGGCGGGGGTGACACCCGCCTCGCGCGCGGCCTCGGACAGGGTGAATCCGTTGGGACCGCGTTCGGCGATCAGGCGCAGGCAGACCTCGACCAGGGCCTGACGCAGATTGCCGTGATGATAGCCGCGCTTGTGCAAGCCGCTGGTCTCCCTGCCGATACGGGCCCTGTGTGCATGCCCTTATGTGGGATCGGCCGGGACAGGGGCAATCCGCGTCCGGAGCCCCGCGCGATCCCGCGCGCGGTCGATGGCGGCGATCACCGCCGCGGGGGCGCTGTGATGGGGCATGTGGCCGATGCCCGGCAGCACCGTCAGCCGCGCGGTGGGAATCAGGCGGCAGAGAGGACGGGAATGGACCTCGAGCGGCACCGTCGGATCGGCATCGCCATGGATGATCTCCACGGGGACCGTGATCGCAGGATAGCGCGCCGCCATCGCCACCAGATGCGGGCGCAGGCTGGCGACCTGCCGGGCATTGCTGCGCAGGCTGCGCAGGCGCAGGGTGAGGTCCGGGCCGAAATGGGCGGCATAGCCCGGCGGCACGGGATCAGGCGCAAAGGTTGCGGCGATCGCCCGGTGCACGAGGGCGGGCGGCACGAAGGCTGCGAGCAGCGGCGGCAGCAGCAGCCCGCCCAGACGCGAGGCGTTCAGCCGGTAAAGCCGTCCGAGCCGTCCCGGCCAGGGCATGGTCGCCCCCGCGACATCGACCACCGCTGCCGTTCCCTGGGGGTCGTCGAGAGCCCAGGCGAGTGCGACGGAAGCCCCGTAGGAATGGCCCAGAAGGATGGGCCGTTGCAGGCCGATCAGCCGGGCCGCCTCGCGCAGCATGGCGGCCTGTTCGGCAGGGCTGGCCCCTTCGTTGCAGAAGGGATGGTCGAGGCCGGGACGCGGCTGATCGCTCCAGCCCATGCCGGGGCGGTCGAAGGCGGTGACGCGATAGCGCCCCTCGATCATCCCGACGAAGCGGAAGGTCCAGTCGCGCGAGGAACCGGAGGCCCCGTGGATGAGCACCAGATCCGGCCCCGATCCGCGCGTGACCGCATGAACGCGCCGCCCGTCCGGCAGGGCGATCAGACGCCCCTCCGGCGGATGGGTGATGGCCGCGCGCGCCGCCCGCCTGTGCGCCCCTGCGGCCGTGGCGCCGCCTGCGGCCAGGGTCAGGGCGACGATCAGGCTAGCGGCCGATGGCATCGATGTCGTAGGGCGTCGTCTGGTAGATCTCGTTGATCCAGTTGCCGTAGAGCAGATGCGCATGGCTGCGCCAGCGGTTCGGCACGGGGCGGCTGGGATCGTCGTCCGGGAAATAGTCGTGCGGCATGCGGATCGGCAGGCCGGCGGCGACATCGCGTTCGAACTCCTGCCGGAGCGTGTCGCTGTCATACTCCAGATGGTTGAAGATGTAGAGCGTGCGGTGATCCGCGTCCTCCATCAGGCAGGGGCCGACGGCATCGCTGTGCAGGAGGGTGATCAGGCCCTTCGCCTCGGCCTCGTCGCGGCGCACCTCGGTCCAGCGGCTGACCGGCACCACCAGATCATCGGAAAAGCCCCGCAGATAGGGCGAGGCAGGGACAAGCGCCCGATGCCGGTAGAGCCCGAAGGCCTTCTGCGGGAGCATGTGCTTCTCGATGCCGTGGAAGTGCCAGGCCATCGCCATCCCGCCCCAGCAGACGCCGAAGGTGGAATGGACATGCGTCCGGCTCCAGTCGAAGACGCGGCGCAGCTCGTCCCAGTAGGTGACCTCGTGATAGGGCAGATGCTCGACCGGGGCGCCGGTGACGATGAGGCCGTCGAACTTCTCGCCCGAGGCCTCGACCGCGGCGAAGGGGCGGTAGAACTGCTCCATGTGCTCGGCGGCGGTGTTCTTCGTCTCGTGCGAGGTCATGCGGATCAGCGACAGCTCGATCTGGAGCGGCGTGGCCCCGATCAGACGGGCGAACTGGATCTCCGTCTGGATCTTCTTGGGCATGAGATTGAGCAGGCCGATGCGCAGAGGGCGGATGTCCTGACGCGCGGCGCGGGTTTCGGACATCACCATGACCCCCTCGCGCGAGAGGACATCGAAGGCGGGCAGGTTCTGCGGCAGCTTGATCGGCATGGTCGGTCCCCGGAAGAGGGCGGCGGTTCTAGGGCAGCGGCAGGCGGGCTTCAACCGCCCCGCATTCGTGCCCCGATCGCATCGGCAATGGCATCGATGAAGCCGGCCTCGTCCCCGACGCGCGCCATGGTCTCGGCCGGGACGGTCACGCCCCAGCGTTCTGCCATCGCGCGATAGAGCGGCTGGCGGTGGGCCAGGGCCTTCGCATAGGTCCAGCGGATGAAATCGTCCGGATCCACACGATCCTCCGGCACCCCCTTTTCGGCGCGGTAGCCATCCCACATGGCAAGAAGGAAATCCTCGCGATAGGACATGGGCTTGGGCGCGCGGTCGAAGCGGCGGACGAGCTCGGCGGTATGCGCCTCGCTTCCCTCGATCCAGACCATGAGACAGTGATCCGACAGCACGCGCAGCACCGGATCGTCGGGATCGTCCGGGTCCACCCATTCGCAGATCGACCCGCCCGTGTCGCAGACGAAATGCGGATATCCATAGAGATCCCGCGCGCGGGCGATGAAGCGCGGCGTGTCGAGCAGGGCGTTCACCTCGGCCTCGCGGAATTCGGCCTGGCGGCGCCGGTATTCCTCGAAGGGCAGGCCGCCGCGGGCGGGATCGCCCGGCTTGCCCAGATAGGTCGAGACGGGCTCCAGATTGTCGAAGCTGACATTGGAGCCGATATAGATCGAATCAGACAGCAGAAGTTCGCGCAGGAAGGGAACCTTCATCGCCTCGCGCTTGGCGTTGTCGGCGATGAGATCGCCCATGTAGCGTGTGCCGATCCGGTAATCGACCGAATAGTGGAACCACCGGCGCGAGGCGCGCAGCATCTTGGCCAGATGGGTCTTGCCCAGACCCGACATGCCGAACAGCAGCACATGCTTTTCCGGTGCGGCGCGCCAGGCTTCGGGCGAGTCGTAGATCATGCGGCATGTCCTTCGCGGATGGCCGGGCGACATGACCAGAGCGTCGGCAGAGGCGCAAGGGAGGGGCTGCGCATCCGGCATCGAAGCCGCCCTCGAGCCGCCCTCAAGGAACCGACGAAGAGGCGCCCGGCGTCAAGGGCCATGCTCCTGGCATGAAGGCGTGCCTGACCGGGCCGGACAGGCCGGGCGGAGGTTCCCAGGGCGCCCGTCCGGCAGGGGACGGATGCCGCTGAGCCCGGGTGAGCCTCGATCCACGGCAACGGGGCGCTGTCGCCGCGGCAGCGATTCGTGCCCTGCGGGAGGTGTTGCGCGAATCGCGGCAGGAGCGCGCGTTGCAGGATGAAATTGTTAACCCTTGCCGGTCCATACCGGGGTCAAGCCACTGGACCCGCCCCGACTCGGGGGCTATTCCAGCCGAACCGCCAGGGGGACGCCCGCCGATGACCAGTCTTGCCGACATCCGATCGACCTTCCTCGACTTCTTTGCCCGCAACGGCCACGAGGTCGTGCCGTCCTCGCCGCTCGTGCCGCGCAACGATCCCACGCTGATGTTCACCAACAGCGGGATGGTGCAGTTCAAGAACGTCTTCACGGGGCTCGAGACGCGGCCCTACCGGCGCGCCACCACCGCGCAGAAATGCGTCCGCGCCGGCGGCAAGCACAACGATCTCGACAATGTGGGTTACACGGCGCGGCACCACACCTTCTTCGAGATGCTCGGCAACTTCTCCTTCATGGACTACTTCAAGGAGCAGGCGATCCCCTTCGCCTGGGAGCTGCTGACGCGCGATTTCGGCCTTCCGAAGGACCGCCTCTGGGTGACGGTCTATCACACCGACGACGAGGCGGCGGCGCTCTGGCGCAAGGTGGCCGGCCTGCCGGAGGAGCGGATCATCCGCATTCCGACCCATGACAATTTCTGGATGATGGGCCCCACCGGTCCCTGCGGCCCCTGCACCGAGATCTTCTACGATCACGGCCCCTCGGTCTGGGGCGGGCCGCCGGGCAGTGCCGAGGCGGACGGCGACCGCTTCATCGAGATCTGGAACCTCGTCTTCATGCAGTTCGAGCAGTTCGAGGACGGACGGCGCGAAGCCCTGCCGCGCCCGTCCATCGACACCGGCATGGGGCTCGAACGGATCGGCGCGCTGCTGCAGGGCAAGCATGACAATTACGACACCGATCTGATGCGCGCCCTGATCGAAGCCTCGGCCCATGCAACGGACGGCGATCCGGATGGCCCGGGGCGGATCCATCATCGCGTGATCGCCGATCACCTGCGCTCCACGGCCTTCCTGATCGCCGACGGGGTGATGCCGTCGAACGAAGGGCGGGGCTATGTCCTGCGGCGGATCATGCGCCGCGCCATGCGCCATGCGGCGATGCTGGGCGCCCAAGATCCGGTGATGCACCGCCTTGTTCCGGCGCTCGTGCGCCAGATGGGGCAGGCCTATCCCGAACTCGTCCGCGGCGAGGCCCTGATCGCCGACACGCTGCGGCGCGAGGAGACCCGGTTCCGCGAGACGCTCGACCGCGGTCTGCGCCTTCTGGACGAGGAGCTGGCCCGGCTGCCCGAAGGCGCCGACCTTCCGGGCGAAGCCGCCTTCCGTCTTTACGGCACCTATGGCTTCCCGCTCGATCTGACGCAGGATGCCCTGCGCGAGAAGGGGCGGGGCGTCGATGTCGCGGGTTTCGAGGCCGCCCTGGCCGAGGATCGCGCCCGCGCCCGTGCCTCATGGGCGGGTTCGGGCGAATCCCGCGATGCCGCGCTGTGGTTCGATCTGGCCTCCCGTCTGGGCAGCACCGAGTTCCTGGGCTACGACACCGAACAGGCCGAGGCGCAGGTTCTGGCGCTGATCCGCGACGGAGAGGCCATCCAGACCGCACAGGAAGGCGAGACGGTCTGGATCGTCAGCAATCAGACACCCTTCTATGCCGAAGCAGGGGGGCAGGTCGGCGATACCGGCTGGCTGCGCCGTCTTGGCGAAGGGGACGGCGGCGCAACGGTTCTCGACACCCGGAAATTCGCCGAAGGACGGCTGATCGCGCATCGGGCAAGGCTGGATCGCGGGCCTCTGAGCGTGGGCGATGCCGTCGTGCTCGAGGTGGATCATGACCGCCGTGCCGCGATCCGTGCCAATCACTCCGCCACCCATCTGCTGAACGAGGCGCTGCGCCGCAATCTGGGCGAGCATGTCGCCCAGCGGGGCAGCCTCAATGCCCCCGACAGGCTGCGCTTTGACTTCACGCATGGTCAGGCACTGACGGATGAGGAGCTGGCCCGCGTCGAAGCGGAGGTGAATGCCTATATCCGCCAGAACGCCCCGGTGGAGACGCGTCTGATGAGCCCGGACGAGGCGCGCGCCCTGGGCGCACAGGCCCTGTTCGGCGAGAAATACGGGGACGAGGTCCGCGTCGTCTCGATGGGCGTGCTGCCGGGATCGGGCAAGGGAATCGATGGCAGGGCCTACTCCATCGAACTGTGCGGCGGCACGCATGTCGTGCGCACGGGGGATGTGGGGGCCTTCGTGATCCTGGGGGACAGCGCCTCCTCGGCCGGGGTGCGGCGGATCGAGGCGCTGACCGGGCAGGCCGCTCTCGATCACCTGCGCGCGCAGGAACGGCGGCTGGCCGAGGTTGCGGCGATCCTCAAGGCCCCCCTCGGCGAGGTCGTGGAGCGCGTCCGCGCCCTGTCGGACGAGCGGCGTGCCCTCCAGAACGAAGTGGCCCAGCTGCGCCGGCAGGTCGCCCTGGGGGGATCCGCCCAGGCGCCCCCCCCATGCGCGAGATCGGGGGCGTGCCCTTCCGGGCGCAGGTGCTGCGCGGCGTGACGGGCAAGGATCTGCCCGCCCTGATCGACGGCATGAAGGCCGAGATGGGATCCGGTGCGATCCTCCTGATCGCCGAGGATGGCGGCAAGGCGGCCGTGGCGGCAGGGGTGACGGCCGATCTGGCCGGGCGTCTGTCCGCCGTGGATATCCTGCGGGCTGCCGTCACGGAACTGGGCGGCCGGGGCGGCGGGGGCGTCCCGATCTGGCGCAGGGCGGGGCGGCCAGCGCCGCCAATGCCGAGGCGGCCATCCGTGCTGCCGAATCCGTCATCGAGGGGGTGCTGGCATGACCACAGCGCGCGAAAACGGGCCGGGGGCCTTCTGGATCGCCCATGTCGAGGTGACGGACCCGGAGGCCTATGGCCGTTACGCCAGACTTGCGACCGAGGCCATCGCCGCACATGGCGGGGTCTTCCTGGCACGGGGGGGGCGTTACCGGCAACTGGAAGGGAAAGACCGGCCGCGCAATGTGGTCGCCCGCTTTCCCAGCTTCGAGGCTGCGATCGCCTGCTATGAGTCGCCCGCCTATCAGGCGGCGCTGGCGCATGCGAAGGGGGCGGCGGAACGCGACCTCGTCATCGTCGAGGAAGGCGCGCCCGCCTGATTCTCTCCGCCCCCGGCGGAGGGATACACCATCGGTCGTGCCGGCCGCGCAGGACCGCTCAGGGGGCCGGCCCGGCCGGCCCCACCGGGAGCAGTCGGATCAGCCCGCCGCTCGCGCCTGGCGCTTGCGCTCATGGGGGTCGAGATGACGCTTGCGCAGACGGATCGCGCTGGGCGTCACCTCCACCAGCTCGTCATCCTGGATATAGGCAATGGCCTGTTCCAGCGTCATCTGCACGGGCGGGGTCAGCTTGACGTTCTCGTCATTGCCGGCGGCACGGATATTCGTCAGCTTCTTGCCCTTGAGCGGGTTCACCTCGAGGTCGTTGTCGCGCGAATGTTCGCCGATGATCATGCCCTCATAGACGGGATCCTGCGGATTGATGAACAGCCGCCCCCGTTCCTCGAGATTCCAGAGCGCATAGGCCACCGCGGCGCCATTCTCCATGGAGACGAGCACGCCCTGCCGACGGCCCTGGATCTCGCCCTTGTAGGGGGTCCAACCGTGGAACAGGCGGTTGAGGACACCCGTGCCGCGGGTATCGGTCAGGAATTCGCCCTGATAGCCGATCAGCCCGCGCGAGGGGACATGGGCGACGATCCGGGTCTTGCCGGCCCCTGAGGGGCGCATCTCCACCAGTTCGCCCTTGCGCTGGCCGGTCAGCTTCTCGACCACGACGCCGGTGAATTCGTCGTCCACGTCGATGGTCACCTCCTCGACCGGTTCGAGCCGCTGGCCGTTCTCCTCGCGGAAGAGGACACGGGGTCGGGAGATCGACAACTCGAAGCCCTCGCGCCGCATGTTCTCGATCAGGACGCCCATCTGCAGCTCGCCCCGTCCATGGACTTCGAAGGCCTCGCCACCCGGCGTATCCGTCACCTTGATGGCGACGTTCGATTCGGCCTCCTTCATCAGCCTTTCGCGGATCACGCGGGACTGGAGCTTCTTGCCCTCGCGCCCGGCCAGCGGGCTGTCATTGATGCCGAAGGTGACAGAGATGGTCGGCGGGTCGATGGGTTGCGCGGGCAGGGGGATGTCGATCTCCGGCGCGCAGAGCGTATCGGCTACGGTCGCCTTCGACATGCCGGCGATGGTGACGATATCGCCCGCCTCGCCCATCTCGATCGCCGTCTGGGTCAGGCCGCGGAAGGCGAGGACCTTGGAGACACGGAACTGTTCCAGCCGCTCGCCATCGCGCGAGAGGGCCTTCACGATGTCACCCGCCCGCACTGTGCCCGATTCGATGCGGCCTGTCAGGATGCGGCCGATGAAGGGATCGGAGGACAGGGTCGTGGCCAGCATGCGGAAGGGCTGATCCCGGTTGGCGGCCTGCCGGGGGGGCGGGACATGACGCAGGATCAGATCGAAAAGGGCCGAAAGGTCCTTGCGCGGGCCGTTCGGCTCCGCATCCGCCCACCCCGCCCGTCCCGAAGCATAGAGATGGGGGAAATCGAGCTGCTCATCACTGGCGCCGAGGGCCGCGAAGAGGTCGAAACAGGCATCGAGAGCGGCGTCGGGATCGGCCTCCGGCTTGTCCACCTTGTTCAGCACCACGATGGGCCGCAGCCCGAGCCCGAGGGCCTTGGCGGTGACGAACTTGGTCTGGGGCATCGGCCCTTCGGCCGCATCCACCAGCAGGCAGACGCCATCCACCATGTTCAGGATGCGCTCCACCTCGCCGCCGAAATCGGCATGGCCGGGGGTGTCCACGATGTTGATGCGCGTGCCCTTCCATTCGACGGACGTGCATTTGGCGAGGATCGTGATGCCCCGCTCGCGCTCGATGTCATTGCTGTCCAGCACCCGTTCGGCGACCGCCTGATTGTCGCGAAAGGCGCCCGACTGCCTGAGAAGCTGGTCCACGAGCGTTGTCTTGCCGTGGTCCACATGCGCGATGATCGCGATGTTGCGGATGTCCATGAGTGTCTCTTGTCCGGGATCAGCCGCGCAGATAGTGGCTCGGGCTCCGAAAGGCCAGAGGGGCGCCGAAGCGCCCCCCTGCGGGAATCGTCCGATCCGGGGATCGTCCGGGAATCGGCTGCGGATCGAAGCAGGGCCGCGCGACCGTTACCAGGTGCGCAGCCAGCGCAGGAGCTGTCCTTCGTCGCGATGGCGTCCGCCCGAGACCTGCCCCATACATGGCTGCTGCAAGGGCGATCACTGCCGCAGCGGCCGCGAGGAAGCCCGTCAGCACCGCCGAACGCCGGGCGGTTTCGGCGGCATCGCGGGCGGCCTGCTCGGCCTGTGCCAGCGCCTGCTCGGCCTGCTGGCGCAGCTCCTGAAGGCGGGCCACGGCCTCATCGATCCGGGCTTCGGCTTCCTGCGGCGTCAGCGTGCTGTTGGCGGCGATCTCCTCGGCAAGGATGGCGCGGTCCCCTTCGGTCAGCTCGCCCGTGCGGGCAACCTCGAAGAGGATGTCGCGCACCACGGGCGACACGGAGACATCCGAATCGATCCGCTCGCCCGTGCCGCGCAGGAGACGGTTGTTGATGGCCTCGATGGGATCGAAGCCGGACAGGTCCAGACCGTTCCCGCCCGCCGCGGCCTCGCCAGCCGCCTGTGCTGCGCCCGCGGCGGCGGTGCCCATGCCCTGGGCCACGGCGCCGACGGTCCGGGCCGCACCCGAGGCCACATGGCCCACCGCATTGGCCGCCGCCCCGACGACCGAGCCGGCCATCCAGGCGCCGACCAGGATGCCGAGAGCCCAGACGACCATCCCGTGAAGGGCATCGCGGGCCTGCACCTCCTCGCCCGTGGCGACATCGACGCGCCGCCGCATCCGACCGGCGACATAGCCGCCAGCCCCATAGGCCAGGAGCAGCGTGATCAGGGCCCAGAGAGCCGTCAGGATCAGCGACACGGTCCCGCTGCCTTCGCCGCGTTCGGCAGACAGGGCGGAAAGCCCCAGCGCCGCGCCAAAGCCGGCGAAGACCACGCCGATGGCCGCAGCCACGACGGCGCCGGCCAGGATGGCGGGCCAATCCACGTAGTGAGCCGGTGTCGCAGACGTGGCCGGGGGCGGGGTGAGGATCGTGGTCCGTTCGGCCATGGTCAGCGCAGCCCCAGCAGAGAAAGAACGGCAAGGACGACAACGACCAAGCCGATCAGATAGATGATACCGTTCATATGTGGCCTTCCCTAGGAGTGCCGTGCGTTCGCTCGCACCGGCGTGAGGTGCCGTCCCAACGCGACTCCTCAGGGGGCGGTTCCGCGCGTTTCTCTGCGCCTCAGGTGGCCACGTAGCGATCGCGCCGATGGTTGATCGCGATGACGAGATTGAGCACCAGCGCCCCCAATGCGCTGATGGCCACGGTCTGCCATTCGATGAGCAGGAGCGCGACCCCGAACAGGGCCGCATCGAAGAGAAGCTGTGTCCAGCCTGCGCGGAATCCGGTGCGGTCCTGGATCAGCAGGCCGAGGATCCCCACCCCCCCGAGCGAGGCGCCATGCCGGAACAGCGCCAGCAGGGCCACCCCCGAGACAAGGCCGAACAGCACGGCTCCGAACAGCGGATCGAGATGGGCAAAGGACACCCATCGCGGCATCGCCATCGTCAGCGCCGAGACCGCGGCGACGGCCAGGAATGTCCTGATGACGAAGTCCCGACCGATCCGGCGCCAGCCCAGCCAGTAGAAGGGCAGGTTGATGAGGAAGAAGACGGGGCCGAAGGGCAGCCCCGTCGCGTAGGAGATCAGCACCGCAAGGCCCGCCGTCTGACCCGTCACGAGGCCCAGATGCGTCAGCACCACGATGCCGAAGGCGGCAAGGACGGCGCCCGCTGCCAACCCCTGCGCGTCGTCCAGAGGGGTATGCGCCGTCTCAGCCCCCGAGCGCACGGCCCAGATACTCATCCACCTTCTCGAGGAAGCCCATCGTGGTCAGCCATTTCTGATCCGGCCCCACGAGCAGCGCCAGATCCTTGGTCATCCAGCCATCTTCCACCGCCTGGATGGTCGCCCGCTCGAGCGTTTCGGCAAAGCGCAGCAGTTCGGCATTGCTGTCGAGCTTGGCACGGTGCTTCAGGCCGCCGGTCCAGGCAAAGATCGAGGCGATGGAGTTCGTCGAGGTCTCCTTGCCCTTCTGGTGCTCGCGGTAGTGGCGCGTGACGGTGCCGTGAGCGGCCTCTGCCTCCACGGTCTTGCCATCGGGCGTCATCAGCACCGAGGTCATCAGGCCGAGCGAGCCGAAGCCCTGCGCCACGGTGTCGGACTGCACGTCGCCGTCATAGTTCTTGCAGGCCCAGACATAGCCGCCCGACCATTTGAGGCTCGAGGCCACCATGTCGTCGATCAGCCGGTGCTCGTAGGTCAGGCCGCGCTTCCTGAACTCCTCGGCGAATTCCTCGTCGAAGACCTTCTGGAACAGGTCCTTGAAGCGGCCGTCATAGGCCTTGAGGATCGTGTTCTTGGTCGAGAGATAGACCGGGAAGTTGCGCGCCAGCCCGTAGTTGAAGGAGGCACGGGCGAAGTCGATGATCGACTGGTCGAGGTTGTACATCGCCATGGCCACGCCGGCGCCGGGGGCCTGGAAGACCTCCTTCTCGATCACGGCGCCGTCCTCTCCCACGAAGCGGATGCTGAGCGTGCCCTTGCCGGGGAACCGGAAATCGGTGGCCTTGTACTGGTCGCCAAAGGCATGCCGACCGACGACGATGGGCTTTGTCCAGTGCGGCACGAGGCGCGGCACGTTGCGGCAGATGATCGGCTCGCGGAAGATCACGCCGCCCAGGATGTTGCGGATCGTCCCGTTGGGGGACTTCCACATCTGCTTCAGGCCGAATTCCTGCACACGCGCCTCATCGGGGGTGATGGTGGCGCATTTCACCCCGACGCCGTATTCCTTGATCGCATGGGCCGCATCGATGGTGACCTGATCATCGGTCGCGTCGCGGTTCTGGATCGACAGGTCGTAATATTTCAGGTCGATGTCGAGATAGGGGAGGATCAGCTTCTTCTTGATGAAGTCCCAGATGATCCGGGTCATCTCGTCGCCGTCGAGCTCGACGACAGGGTTTTCTACCTTGATCTTCGACATCGGGACTCCCTCTGGCGCTGTTCGCGGCCGCTATAGCGCGACCGGCCGGCAAAGGGTAGGGTATGCCGTCGTATACTGCGGGGGCGGCGCATCGGTTTCATGATCCTCCTGCCCCCGGTGATGCCAGGAAAAGGTAAAGATCCGGTTAACGCCAGAGGATCAGAGGCCGCCTCGACCCGGCGCAGTCGGGAAGGAGGGGGCAGAGCTGTCCTGCCGCGCCGTCGCGGCCGCCGAAAGCCGTTCGGCCAGGACCCTGCGGGCGCGGCGTTCGGCCAGCCGCACCCGCACCGAGGTCATGAAGGCCTCCTGCGTGGTCGGAGAGGACGCGCCGAGGACCGAGCCGATCTCGGCGATGAGCTGTTCGTCGCCCAGCTCCTCGGCCGCGGCGATCACGTCCCGCGCCAGGGCGTCGGCCAGATCCTCGATCACACCCATGCGACACCCATGCGCCAGTGCCCCTCAGCGCGTCTTCTCTGTCAGACGGCGGCGGACATAGGCCTTCACCGTCTCGATCATGCGATCCATGTGCGGATCCTCGAAGAAGTGGCCGGCCCCCTCGATCACCTCATGGGTGATGGTGATCCCCTTCTGTTCATGCAGCTTGTTGACCAGGGCCAGGGTATCGGCCGGCGGGGCCACGCGGTCGGCCGAGCCGTTGATGATGAGCCCCGAGGCCGGGCAGGGCGCAAGGAAGCTGAAATCATACATGTTCGCCGGCGGAGCGACCGAGACGAAGCCGGTGATCTCCGGCCGCCGCATCAGGAGCTGCATCCCGATCCATGCGCCGAAGGAAAAGCCGGCGACCCAGCAATGCTTGGCGCTGGTGTTCATGGATTGCAGATAATCAAGCGCCGCCGCCGCATCCGACAGCTCGCCCACGCCCTGATCGTATTCGCCCTGGCTCCGCCCCACGCCGCGGAAGTTGAAGCGCAGCACGGTGAAGCCGATCTCGTAAAAGGCGTAATGCAGGTTGTAGACCACCCGGTTGTTCATCGTCCCCCCGAACTGGGGATGCGGGTGCAGGATGATGGCAATCGGGGCGTCGCGATCCTTCTGCGGATGATAGCGGCCTTCGAGCCGGCCCTCGGGGCCGGGGAAGATGACTTCGGGCATCCAGTCCCCTCACATCCGGATCCACGGTTTCTTGACGGAAACCGTCGGACACCTTAGAGTCGTTCTAAACAGGCTGCCCCGGTCGCACCGGTGCAGCCATGTGCGGACGGGAGGTAATCATGCCGCCCGTGCGCGTCAACGGCCTGGGATGAACCATGAAGCTTTCGACCAAGGGACGCTATGCAATGGTGGCACTGGCTGACATGGCGATGCAGCCGGACGGCGCCCTGGTCACATTGGGCGAGATCGCGCGGCGGCAGGATCTGTCGCTGCCCTATCTCGAGCAGCTCTTCGTCAAGCTGCGGCGGATGGGGCTTGTCGAATCGGTGCGCGGCCCCGGAGGGGGCTACCGCCTCGGCCGGCCGGCATCGGAGATCCGCGTCTCGGAGATCCTGGCCGCCGTGGATGAAACCGTGAGCGCGCTGCACAAGGGGGCGGGCGCCCATGGCGCCAACACGGGCACCGAGGCGCAGGTGCTGACCGACCGGCTCTGGGAGGGGCTGTCGGCGCATGTCTATGTCTTCCTGCATCAGACGCGGCTGGCGGATGTCGTGCGCAATCAGCTCGCGCCCTGTCCGGCGGTCCCGGCGCTGTTCGAGCTCGTGGACGAATGAGGGTCTATCTCGACTGGAACGCGACCGCGCCGCTGCGTCCCGAGGCCCGGGCGGCGATGGCCGAGGCGCTCGATGTGGTGGGCAATCCGTCCTCGGTCCATGCCGAGGGGCGTGCCGCAAGGGCCCTGGTGGAGCGTGCCCGCGAGGATCTGCTCGAGGCGCTGGGCGCCACGCAGTCGGATCTTGTCTTCACCTCCGGGGCAACCGAGGCGGCCGCGCTGGCGCTGGCCGGACGGGGGTTGAAGGGGGCGGCGGTGGAACATGACGCGGTTGCCGCCTGGGTGGAGACAAGCCTGCCGGTGGACCGCGACGGTCGCGTGACGGTCGAGGATCCCGCCGGCAGCACCCTCCAGCTTGCCAATTCGGAAACGGGCGTGGTGCAGACCCTGCCGGCAGGGCTTGCTGTCAGCGATGTCACCCAGGGGATCGGGCGGCTTCCCTATGCGCATGACTGGGCGGGGGTCGGCATGGCGATCCTGTCGGCGCACAAGTTCGGCGGGCCCAAGGGGGCTGGCGCCCTGATCCTGCCGCGCGGCCATCATCCCGAACCCCGCGCAAAGGGCGGCGGGCAGGAGATGGGACGGCGCGCCGGCACCGAGAATGTGCCCGCCATCGCCGGCATGGCCGCTGCCGCCAGGGCCGCCCTGCGCGATCTCGCCGACGGCCTGTGGGAGCGCGTGGCACAACTTAGAGACATTCTAGAAAACGCCCTTGAGGCGGCCTCGCCTGGCACCATATTCGTCGGGCGCGGGGTTGCGCGTCTGCCCAATACGATGCTGGCGCTCACCCCCGGATGGAAGGGCGAAACGCAGGTGATGGCGATGGATCTGGCGGGATTTGCCGTCTCCTCCGGTTCGGCCTGTTCCAGCGGCAAGGTCCGGGCCAGCCGGACCCTGCGTGCCATGGGATTTGCCGAGGGCGATGCGGCCTGCGCGATGCGGGTCTCGCTCGGTCCCGCCGTGACGGAGGACGAGGTGCTGCGCCTGGCCGATGCCTGGTCCGCCGCCCTGAAGAAACACAAGAGCCGCGCCGCCTGAGCGGGGCCTGCGACAAGGAAGGAAAGCATGGCTGCACTCGATACCCGTTCCGAACTGGAGGTCCGCGACGGTGTGGACGAGGCGACGGTTGCCGCCGTGGCCTCGCTGGGCACCTACAAATACGGCTGGGAAACGGAGATCGAGACGGACTATGCCCCGCTCGGTCTCAACGAGGACATCATCCGCCTCATCAGCCGCAAGAACGACGAACCCGCCTGGATGACCGAATGGCGCCTGGCGGCCTATGCCCGCTGGCAGCGGATGGAGGAGCCGGACTGGGCGATGCTGCGGCTGCCGAAGATCGACTTCCAGAAGCAGTATTACTATGCCCGCCCCAAGAGCATGGAGGTGCGGCCGAAATCGCTCGACGAGGTCGACCCGAGGCTGCTCGAGACCTATCGCCGCCTCGGCATCCCCCTGCGCGAGCAGGAAATCCTGGCCGGCGTCCAGGGAGCAGAGCGCAAGGTGGCGGTGGATGCCGTCTTTGACAGCGTGTCCGTCGGTACCACCTTCCGCGAGGAGCTGGCCAAGGCCGGTGTGATCTTCTGCTCCATCAGCGAGGCGATCCGCGAACATCCCGACCTGGTGCGGAAGTATCTGGGTTCGGTGGTGCCGCCTTCGGACAACTTCTATGCCACGCTCAACAGCGCCGTCTTCTCGGACGGATCCTTCGTCTATGTCCCGCCGGGCGTGCGCTGCCCGATGGAGCTGTCCACCTATTTCCGCATCAATGCAGAGAATACCGGCCAGTTCGAGCGCACCCTGATCATCGCCGACAAGGGCGCCTATGTGAGCTATCTCGAAGGCTGCACCGCGCCGCGTCGCGACACGGCCCAGCTTCATGCCGCGGTGGTGGAGATCATCGCCGAGGAGGATGCGGAGGTGAAGTATTCCACCGTCCAGAACTGGTTCCCCGGCGATGCCGAGGGGAAGGGCGGCATCCTCAACTATGTCACCAAGCGGGCCGACTGCCGCGGCGACCGCTCCAAGGTGATGTGGACGCAGGTGGAGACGGGATCGGCGATCACCTGGAAATATCCCTCCTGCATCCTGCGGGGGGACATTCGCAGGGCGAGTTCTATTCCATCGCCATCGCCAACAATGCCCAGCAGGCCGATACGGGCACCAAGATGATCCATCTGGGCAAGCGCACGAAGTCGCGCATCGTGTCCAAGGGGATCAGCGCAGGGCAGGCGCAGAACACCTATCGGGGGCTGGTCTCCATGCACCCCAAGGCCGAACATTCCCGCAACTACACGCAGTGCGATTCGCTGCTCATCGGCGACCGCTGCGGGGCCCATACCGTCCCCTATATCGAGGTTCGCAACACCACCTCCAAGGTGGAGCACGAGGCGACCACATCGAAGGTCAACGAGGATCAGCTCTTCTACTGCCGCTCGCGCGGGATGACCGAGGAGGAGGCCGTGGCGCTGGTCGTCAACGGTTTCTGCCGCGAGGTGCTTCAGGTCCTGCCCATGGAGTTCATGGTCGAGGCGCAGAACCTCGTCGCCATCAGCCTTGAGGGGAGCGTCGGTTGAGATGGTCTGGGGCAGGGGAGAGACGGCGATGATCGTCACGACGACACCTTCGGTCGAAGGGCGCCGCATCGAGGCCTATCTGGGCATCGTCGTGGGCGAGGCGATCCTGGGCGCCAATGTGTTCCGCGACCTGTTCGCGCAGGTGCGCGATATCGTCGGCGGGCGCTCCTCGGCCTACGAGGCCTCTCTGGCCGAGGCGCGCGAGACCGCCCTGCGCGAGCTGCAGGAACGCGCGGCGAAGCTGGGCGCGAACGCGGTCATCGGCGTCGATCTGGACTACGAGGTCATCAACAACATGCTGATGGTCTCGGCCTCGGGCACGGCGGTGCGGCTTGGCTGAGACGCTGACGGCAGAACGGCCGCAACTTCTCCTCCCCGATGCCGAGGCGGCTTTCCTGCGCGATGGCCTCTCGCGCGCGGAGGTGATCGGAGGTGATCCTCGAATACGGGGCGGGGGGTTCATGCTGATGGCGGCCGCCCAGCCACAGCGCGCAGTCGGCCCCGTCTCGTCCTGGGGCCGGTCCCGCGCCGCCTGCTTCCTGACGGTGCTGTTCCGCGGCGAAAGGCCGGTCACGGTTTTCTGGGACGACGATGCCGATCGTCCCGCCTATCGCGAAGTCGAACGCTATGCACGTCCTGCCGCGATGGTCGGCCGGATGGCGCGATTCGACCTGACCCCCACGGCGTTGCATCCCGGCGATCTGACCTGGGTGATGGACGTCTTCACACGAGCACATTAGGCCCGCCGGGCCTCTGGAGGATTCGATGCTGGAAATCAGGAATCTGCATGTCGAACTGGAGGAAGGGGGCAAGCCCATCCTCAAGGGTCTCGACCTGACGGTGGAGGCGGGCCGTGTCCACGCCATCATGGGCCCGAACGGTTCGGGCAAGTCCACGCTGTCCTATGTCCTCGCCGGCCGGGAGGGCTATGTGGTCACGCAAGGCAGCGCACGGCTCGATGGCGAGGACATCCTTGCCATGGAGCCCGAGGAGCGGGCCGCCGCGGGGCTGTTCCTCGCCTTCCAGTATCCGGTCGAGATTCCCGGCGTCGGCAACATGACCTTCCTGCGCACGGCGCTGAACGCCCAGCGCAAGGCACGGGGCGAGGAAGAGATCTCCTCCGGCGATTTCCTCCGCCTCGTCCGCGAGAAGGCGCGCGCCCTCAACATCGATGCCGAGATGCTCAAGCGGCCGATCAATGTCGGCTTCTCGGGCGGAGAGAAGAAGCGCAACGAGATCCTCCAGATGGCTGTGCTCGAGCCGCGCATGTGCATCCTCGACGAGACGGATTCGGGCCTTGATGTGGATGCGATGCGGTTGGTGGCGGATGGGGTGAACGCACTGCGCGATGCGGGGCGCGCCTTCCTGGTCATCACGCATTATCAGCGCCTGCTGGATCATATCGTCCCGGATGTGGTGCATATCATGGCCGATGGACGGATCGTCCGCAGCGGCGGGCCCGATCTCGCGCTCGAGGTCGAGACCAACGGCTATGCCGGAATCCTCGGCGCCGGAGCAGCGGCATGACGATGCAATCGACCCTTCGTCAGGAAACGACCGAGGCGCTGATCGCCGCGCTGCCGCGCCCGGGAGGTGCGGCCTGGCTCGGCGCGGCGCGCGATGCCGCGCTGGAGAGGCTGCGCCGGATGGGCCTGCCTCAACGGCGCGACGAATACTGGCGTTTCACCGATCCGGGACGCCTTGTCTCCCCTGCCGTGCCGGCCGTTCCGCTGCGCGAGGATGACGAGAAGCCGGCCTTCGCCGCGGTCGAGCCTCTACGGATCGTCTTTGTCGATGGCCGTTTCGATGCCGCGGCCTCCGATCCCCTTGCGCCCGAGGGGGTGGAGATCGGGCATCTGGGCAGGCTGGAGCCAGCCGAGGGCCATTGGGCGGCCTCTCTCTTCGGCGTCCTGGAGGCCGAAGGCCAGAAGCCGGTCCCGCGCCCCTTCGCTGCGCTGAACACCGCCTTCGCCGCGGAAGGCGCGCTCATCCGCGTGCGCGGCGAGGCCTCCCGCCCCATCCATCTCGTCTATCGCCGCACAGGGGACGGGGCAGAGGTCCTTCTTCATCATGTTGTCCGGGTGGAAGGCGGGGCGAGTGTGACGCTGCTCGAAAGCGGGGTCGGCGCCGCCCGCCTGAACACGGTGCTGGAGGTGGATGTTGCCGAAGGCAGCCGCTTCCATCACGTCCGCCTGCAGGGCCGCGATCCGGCACGGATCGCCGTCACCCATCTGTTCGCGCGGGTGGCGGGGCAGGGCGAGTTCCGCTCCTTCACGCTCGGCTTCAACGGCGCGCTCAGCCGGAACGAGGCCTTCGTGACGCTGACGGGCGACGAAGCGGTGGCCCATGTCGCCGGTGCCGCCGTCGGCGATGGCGATTTCCACCATGATGACACGGTGTTCGTCACCCACCGGGGGCGGGGCTGCGAAAGCCGGCAGGTCTTCAAGAAGGTCCTGCGCCATGGCGCCGTGGGCGTGTTCCAGGGGAAGATCCTCGTGGAACGGACCGCGCAGAAGACCGATGGCTATCAGATCTCGCAGGGGCTGTTGCTGGACGAGCGGAGCCAGTTCCTCGCCAAGCCGGAGCTGGAGATCTATGCCGACGACGTGAAATGCTCGCACGGGTCAACCGCCGGCGCCATCGACGAGACAGCCCTGTTCTACCTGCGCTCGCGCGGGGTGCCGGCCGAGGAGGCCCGCGATCTGCTGACTCTGGCCTTCCTGCACGAGGCGCTGGACGAGATCCCCGACGAAAGATTGGCCGGCGAGCTGTCGGAAAAGCTCGAGGGCTGGCTGCGGAGGCATCGCTAGGATGGGCGTGACGGCGGATATCGTCCGGAGCCTGCGTCGCGGACCGCGGCAGGTGATGCGCGAGCATCTGGCCCGCGGGCCGCAGGAGGCCCGCGCTCTCGCCTTCCTGATGATCGGGTGCCTCCTCGTCTGGATCGCCCAGTGGCCGCGGCTTCTGCAGGAAGCGGCGGCCAACCGGCTGATGGATCCGCCGGGGGCCGCCTTCGATCAGCTTGCGGGCACCGCACTGTTCGGATGGCTCATGATCGTGCCGCTGCTGTTCTATTTCCTGGCCTTCGTCGCACATCAGGTCACGCGTCTGGCTGGGGGCGGAACGCAGCCCTGGTCGGCCCGCCTCGGGCTGTTCTGGGCCTGGCTTGCGGCCTCGCCTCTGGCGCTGCTGTCGGGCATGGCCCGGGCCCTGACGGGCGGCACGGTTGCCGCGAATCTGACCGGGATCCTCTGGATCGCCGTCTTTGCCGGCTTCTGGGTCGTCTGCCATCAGGAAGCGGCGCGAAAGGGGCAGATCCGTGCCGCCTGAACCCGCCCCTCCCGGTCTCCTGGCCCTCCTGCGCGAGAGCATCACCACGCCGCAGAAGCTTGCCGCGCGGCTCATGCGCTGGGGCCTGCCACTGGGGACCGTCGTGGAACTTGTGGTCCTGCTGTGCGTGCTCGATGCCCTTCTCGTGGGGATGGTGGGGGGCGGGCGATTCGTCCTCCCCGTCTCGGAGGATGAGATGCTCAGCCTGGGGCCTCTGGCCCATGCCGTCCTGCTGTTCGTCTCGCTGACCCTTTCGGCCGGGGCGATCCAGGTGGCCGGGCAGATGCTGGGGGGTAGGGGCCGGCTGACCGAGGCCCTCCTGCTGATGGGCTGGCTCGAGGTCGTGGGACTCGCGGTCCAGGTCGTTCAGGCGCTGATCCTGCTTCTGCTCCCCCCCCTTGCGGGCCTTGCCGCCCTGGCCGGGCTGGGGATCATGCTGTGGTGCCTCGTGCATTTCGTCCGGGAACTGCATGGTTTCCACAGCTATGGCCGGACGATCGCCACGCTGCTCCTTGCTCTTGTCGCCCTGGCGATCGGGCTGACGCTCCTCCTCGGTCCCTTCATCGCGCCACTGGAGGCCGCCCATGTATGACGTTCACGCCATCCGGGCCGATTTTCCGATCCTGTCTCGCCGGGTGCATGACCGCCCTCTCGTCTATCTCGACAACGGGGCCTCGGCGCAGAAGCCTCGGCCGGTGATCGAGGCGGTGACGCAGGCCTATGCCGAGGACTATGCGAATGTCCATCGCGGCCTGCATTTCCTCTCCACAGTCGCGACCGAGCGTTATGAGGCCGTGCGCGGCAAGATCGCGCGCTTCCTTCATGCCGCGCATGAGGACGAGATCGTCTTCACCACCGGCACGACGCAGGGAATCAACCTGGTCGCCTATGCCTGGGCCATGCCCCGGATGGAGGCCGGGGACGAGATCGTGCTGTCGCTGCTCGAGCACCATGCCAATATCGTGCCCTGGCATTTCCTGCGTGAACGGCAGGGAATCGTGCTGAAATGGGTCGAATGCGACCGCGAGGGGCGCCTTGACCCGCAGGCGGTGATCGACGCCATCGGCCCGCGCACGCGGCTTGTCGCGGTCACGCATCTGTCGAACGTGACCGGCACCATCGTCGATGTGGCGGCGATCTGTGCCGGCGCGCGCGAGAAGGGGGTGCCCGTCCTGGTGGATGGCAGTCAGGCCGCCGTGCACATGCCGGTGGATGTGCAGGCCATCGGTTGCGATTTCTATCCCGTCACGGGGCACAAGCTCTATGGTCCATCGGGATCGGGCGCGATCTGGATCCGGCGCGAGCGCATGGCCGAGATGCGCCCCTTCCTGGGCGGCGGCGACATGATTCGCGAGGTCACGCGCGATACCGTGACCTATGCCGATCCCCCCCATGAAGTTCGAGGCCGGCACACCCGGTATCGTGCCGACGATCGGTTTCGGCGTGGCCCTGGACTATCTGACGTCTCTGGGGATGGAGAACATTGCCGCGCATGAGCGGACATTGCGGGACCATGCCCGCCAGCGGCTGGAGGCGCTGGACTGGCTCGAGCTTCAGGGCCGGGCCGAGGACAAGGCCGCCATCTTCTCCTTCACCATGGCAGGGGCGCATGCCCATGACCTGTCCACGGTGCTCGACCGCCGGGGGATCGCGGTCCGCGCAGGCACGCATTGCGCGATGCCGCTGCTGGAGTTCTTCGGCAAGTCTGCCACCTGCCGGGCCTCTTTCGGTCTCTACAACACGGTCGAAGAGGTCGATGCCCTCGTGGAGGGGCTCGAGCTCTGCCGCGATCTGTTCGGTTGACGGCTTGCGCCCGATCGGCCGATGGCCTATGCCGCGCGCAGGCACCCGTAGCTCAGCTGGATAGAGTGCTGCCCTCCGAAGGCAGAGGTCACAGGTTCGAATCCTGTCGGGTGCGCCAGCCTCCTGCCTGGCTGCCGCTTTGTCCGGTTGCCGTGAATTCCCCCAGAAGGGTCCGGCACCCAGCCCGGGGACGCCCGGAATGCCGCGTGCCCGCTTTCCGGCTTTGTCTCTGCCCCCTCCCTCCGATCCCTGTCCTGTCACCTCCTGACACGACAACGCCCCCGCAGGGGGGGCGCGACAGGATGCGAATGACGAAAGGCGACTCTGTGCGGGTCTTTCAGGCGCCCCAAGTGCGGACGTCGCCGCAATCCATGTGGACGAAGTTGGATCGGCTGTAGCGGCCGACACCCCCGGCACGGCAGGCCAGGGCAGCGCGGGCAATCTGGTTCACCGACCGCGAATCGAGCCGCAGATCCGCCGCCTGTCCGCGCATGTGGAGCGAGTTGCGCGCCACGCCCGAGGACTGGGCGCGCAGCATGGCATTGGTCTGGGGCGAGCGGTAGCCGGACAGCAGCATGTAGGGCTCGTTCACCTCGAGCAGATTGTAGGCTGCCGTCATGATGTCGATGGTGCGGGTGTCGATGGCGACGGCCTGACCGGTGCGCCAGTCGCGCATGAAGAGGCTGATCTCGCGAACGGCTTCGGCGATGTATTCGCCATCGATCCAGTAGATGGTGTCGATCCGTTCGCCGGTGCGGCCGGAATACATCCGGATCCGCCGGATGTCGCCGGCACCGCGGAGGAATCCGGCTGCATTCGAGAAGGTCGGAGCGGCCGTGACTGCCGTCGCCGCAAACACGCCAAGAAGGGCGCGCCGAGAAATGCCCAGAGAGCTGTCGCTGTTCATGTCGCCGTTGCCTGTCCCGTCGCCTTGTATCAAGCTGTTGTTTCAACAGCCCTATTCTTGGTTCCATCCCCAGATGCAGGCTGCACTATGGCACAGCCGTCGCGGCCGACCAAGGACAGTCTGTCATCCGGTTCCTAACGAATCACCCCATTCGGCAGGAATCTGCGCAACCGGCCGGACTTTGCCGATGTGGCGCTGCGGCCCTGTGCAACGGGATCTGCCGATACGGCGATTGGCGGCCACGATGACCGGGGCTATCCTGACGGACAGGCAAGCCGATCATCTCCGGGAAACCGATGTCCGATCTCACGCGTCGCCGTCTTCTTCTCTCCCTCGCTGCGGGCGCTGCGGCAGCCGTGCTGCCGGCGGGGCGTGCCAGAGCCCTTGCGGTGGTGACGGGCTTCCGGCTGGGGGTTGCCGAGGCGGCAGCGCAGGATGCGGTCCTGTCGGCTTTCTACAGGGGGCGCAATTTCGAGCCACTCTGGGCCGGCAACGATCCGGTCGAGGTCGCGCGCCGCAATGCGCTGCTTTCGGCCATGGCCGAGACGCCGCTGCATGGCTTTGGCACGGCACGGCACGATCCGCAGGCCTTGCTGCGGCTGCTGACAGAAGCGCGCACCCCCTACGACCAGGGCAGGGCAGAGGTGGAGATGAGCCGCGCCCTGCTGCGCCTTGCCAGCGATCTGGGCCGGGGCATGCTCGTTCCCGGAGAGACCGATCCCCACATCAAGCGCGAGGCGATGGCGGCCGATCCTCTGGCCCTTCTGACGGTCTTCCCGTCCGAGGATCCCGAGGTCTTCCTGCGCGATCTGTGGCCCCGGACGCCGGAATATGCCCGCCTCCTGCGCGAGAGGATGCGGCTCGATCAGGTCATCCGGGCCGGCGGCTGGGGCGAGACGGTTCCCGGCGGCCGGCTCGAGCCCGGAATGACCGGAACGGCCGTCCTGCGCCTGCGCGACCGGCTGATCGCCATGGGCTATCTGCGGCCCACGGCCCGCGCCCGCTATGACGCCGCGCTGGCCGAGGCCGTGTCGCGCTTCCAGGCGGATCACGGTCTCGAGCCCGACGGCATCGCCGGCGACGGAACGCTGCGCGAGATCAATCTGGGCCCGGCCGAACGGCTGCGTTCGGTGCTTGTCGCGCTCGAGCGCGAACGCTGGAATGCCGCACCGCGGGGGCAGCGTCACATCTGGGTCAACCTGCCCGACTTCTCGGCCGAGATCGTGGACGACGATGCCGTCACCTTCCGGACCCGCGCGGTGATCGGGGCTGTCGAAGAACATCGCCAGAGCCCCGAATTCTCGGACCAGATGGAATACATGGTCATCAATCCGAGCTGGTTCGTGCCCCGTTCCATCATCGTGCGGGAGTATCTGCCGCAGCTTCAGCGCAACCCCAATGCCGCCGGACATCTGCGCATCACCGATTCGGCCGGACGGCTGATCAACCGCGCGGCCGTCGATTTCTCGCGCTATTCCGCCTCGAGCTTCCCCTTTGCCATGCACCAGCCGCCCGGACCGAACAACGCCTTGGGCGAGGTGAAGTTCATGTTCCCCAATCCGTGGAACATCTATCTTCATGACACGCCGGCCCGTGATCTCTTCGCGCGCGAGGTGCGGGCCTTCAGCCATGGCTGCATCCGTCTGCAGAGGCCGCGCGAGTTCGCCTATCATCTTCTCGCGCGGCAGACCGATGATCCGGAGGGATTCTTCGCCCGCCATCTGCAGAGCGGGGCCGAAACGCGGGTCGATCTCGAAGAGCCCGTGCCCGTCCATCTCGAATACCGGACGGCCTTCACGAAGGTCCGGGGCGGCCTTCAGTTCCGCCGCGACATCTATGGCCGCGACGGCCGCATCTGGGAGGCCCTGGCCGCCAGGGGGGTGGAGGCAGCGCCGCTTCAGGGATAGAAGCCCTCTTCCGGAAGGGGGTGCCCATGCTGACCATCGCCCGCATTGCCGAAGCGCTCGGCGCCAGGGCCGAAGGGGATCTGTCGCTGTCCGTGCGGGGCGCGGCCGAGCCCGGATCCGCCAGCCCGGATGAGCTGGCCATCGCGATCGCGCCGGACTGGGCCGGGGATCTCGCCAGGGGACGGGCGCGGGCCGCCCTTCTCTGGCCCGAGGCGGACTGGCAGGCTCTCGGTCTCGATGCGGCGATCTTCGTGCCCCGCGGGCGTCTGGCGATGGCACGCCTGACGGCCCTTCTGGACGAACCCGCCCTGCCGCCCGGCATCCATCCCTCGGCCGTTATCGATCCGGGTGCCGAACTGGCAGAGGATGTCGCGATCGGCGCCTTCACGGTCGTCGGTGCAGGGGCGGTGATCGGCCCTGGAACGCGGATCGGTCCCCATGTCACGATCGCGCCGGGCGTCCGCATCGGTGCAGGGGGACAGATCCATGCCGGCGTCCGCATCGGACGGCGTGTGACCATCGGCCGCAGCGTGATCATCCATCCCAATGCGGTGATCGGCGCCGATGGCTTCTCCTTTGTCACGGCCGCCCCCTCGCATGTCGAACTGGCCCGCAGCCGCATGGCCGAAGGAGAGATTCCCGCGCTCGAGGATCCCACATGGCATCGGATCCATTCCCTCGGCGGGGTCGAGATCGGCGATGATGTGGAGATCGGCGCCGGCTCCACGGTGGATGCGGGGACGATCCGCCCGACCCGGATCGGCGACGGCACGAAGATCGACAATCTCGTGATGGTTGCCCATAATGTGGTGGTGGGCCGGCACTGCCTCCTGTGCGGTCAGTCAGGCGTCGCCGGATCGAGCGTGCTCGGCGACCGGGTCGTTCTGGGTGGCAAGGCCGGGGTAGGGGACAATCTCGTCGTCGGGGATGACGTGGTGATCACCGGCGCATCGGCCATTCATTCCAATGTGCCGCGCGGTCGCGTCATGATGGGCAACCCGGCTACCCGCATCGACCTGCATGTCGAGAGCTACAAGGCCCTGCGCCGCCTGCCGCGCCTGCTGCGCGAATGGTCCGCAGGGGTTCCCAAAGGGCGCGGCGCGGACTAGACGGGCGGCAGGTCAGGCCAGGGGCGCAGATGGATATCAGGAACCGCGTCATCGCCATCCTTGCCGAGCAGGCCCTGCTCGATCCCTCCGACGTGCACGAAGACATGACGCTGAAGGATCTGGGGATCGATTCCCTGGGCGTGGTGGAAAGCATCTTTGCCATCGAGGAAGCCTTCGACATCAGTGTCCCCTTCAACGCCAACGAGCCGCTCAAGAGCGATTTCGACATCTCCTCCGTCGGCGCCATCGTCGCGGCCGTCGAACGGCTGGTGGCGGAGCGCGCCGCGTGACGCGCCGCGTCGCGATCACCGGCGCCGGGACGATCAATCCGCTCGGTCCCGATGTGCCCTCGACATGGGCCGCGATGCGCGAAGGGCGGACGGCCATCGGCCCTCTCGAGATCCGGGATGCCGACCGCCTTGGCATACGGATCGGCGCACAGGTCAGGGACTATGACGAGGCGGCGCATTTCTCGCGCAGCGAAGCCGCCCTGATGGACCGTTTTGCCCAGTTCGCCGTGCTGGCCGCGCGACAGGCCGTGGCCGCGGCGGGCCTCGCCTTCGAAGGAGAGTTGGCGCTTCGCAGCGGTGTGGTGCTGGGCAACAGCGGGGGCGGGCTGCAGACGGTGGACGACAGCTATCGCGCCGTCTATGCCGAAGGCCGCAATCGGGTCCACCCCTTCACCGTTCCCCGTCTGATGGCGAATGCCGGCGCCAGCCATGTGAGCATGGCGCTGGGCCTGAAGGGGCCGGCCTTCACGCTCTCTTCGGCCTGCGCCTCTTCCAATCATGCGATGGGCCTTGCCTTTCAGATGATCCGCTCCGGGGCGGCGACCGTGATGCTGACCGGCGGATCCGAAGCGATGCTCTGCTTCGGCGGGATCAAGGCCTGGGAAGGCTTGCGGGTGATGTCCCCCACCGGATGTCGCCCCTTCTGCGCCACGCGCGACGGCATGGTGCAGGGCGAAGGCGCCGCAGTCTTCGTCTTCGAGGACTGGGATCATGCTGCCGCACGCGGAGCCGACATCCTGGCCGAAGTGGCGGGTTTCGCCATGACGGCGGATGCCGGGGACATCGTCCTGCCCTCTGCCGAGGGGGCCGAACGGGCGATGCGCGGCGCCCTGGCCGATGCGGGGCTCGCGCCCGGGGATATCGGCTATGTCAATGCCCATGGCACCGGAACGGCCGCGAATGACCGCACCGAGGCCGCCGCGATCCATGCCGTCTTCGGATCGGCTGCGGACCGCCTCCTGGTATCATCGACCAAGGCGATGCATGGCCATCTGATCGGTGGCACCGGGGCGGTCGAGCTTCTCGCCTGTCTCCTTGCGCTGCGCGAAGGGATCATTGCCCCGACAGTCGGCTGGCGGGAGCGCGACCCCGACTGCGCGCTCGACATCGTGCCCCATGAGGCGCGGCAGGCCCGCATCAGGGCCTGCCTGTCGAATGCCTTTGCCTTCGGCGGTCTCAATGCCGTGCTGGCACTGAAGGCCGCCTGATCCGCCTTGGATCACTGCGCCGGCTCGGCGGGGGCTTCGGCGGCCGCGGCCGTCGTGTTGAAGCCCGCAGTAAAGCCAGAGAGCGAGATCCGCAGATCCACGACCTGATCCGGGGCCGCCGCCGGCACGATCCGGAGCAGCGCTGCATTGCCCCGGCGGAACTGGTCCAGCTCGGCAGCCGTGAAGCCCACTCGTGCCACGCAACCCGCCCGCATGCAGAAGGTGAAGGGATAACGCCGCTCCGCTCCGCCATCCACGGACAGGCGCAGCCCCTCGGGCAGCAGCGTCTCGAGCGGGGTGACGATCGTCGCACCGGCCACAGCCTCTCCCGCCTGACCGGGGGGCAGGGGGAACATGCTGATTTCGGCCACCGTATTGCCTTCGCCATCATGCAGGAGCTGATAGAGCTGGCAGGGATCGGGGCCTTCCTCCTCGCGCACGCACCGCAAGGCCCAGTCGCCGAAGACCTCACGGATATAGGGTTCGCCGATGGCGGGCTCGGCCGCCTGATCGACCGGCTCGCCCATCGACAGGCCCGTCCCGGCCGGATCGCTGCCTTCTTCCTGGGCGGGTGCGGCAGGATCGGCCGCAGGATCGGCAGGCGAAGCGGGCTCGGTCGGCGCGGGGTCCGTGGCCTCCTGCGCGGCCAGAGGGCCGGCCAGCGCGAGCAAGGCCAGCAGGGACACGAGGCGGATCGTCATGAAAAGCGTCCTCCAGAAGCGGTCTGGGGGCGCAGTATCACGCGGCGCAGCCCCTGTCACATCCTGCGTTCCCGCCCTGGCGGCGCGGCAGGCAAGGATCTGCCCGAAAAAGAGAAAGGGACGCTGCCGCAGCGTCCCTTTCCCCCTCTCCCTGCCGGACTTGGCCGACTTTCCTGCTTGGACCCTAGGACAAGCTCTCATGGGCGTCAACGCCGTCGCCGGCAGGCCGCGCCGCAAAAAAACGGCCGCGTCGGCAGACGCGGCCAAGTCGGTCAGGGAGGAGTGCATCCGGCCCGAACAGAAGACAGGTCGGATGCCCCCTCTCTGACATGAAGATGTCAAGATTCGGTTAACGTCTCCGGCCCCGTATCGTCCGCAGGGTCCCGGGCCAACGGGTGATGCGTCGTCACGAGGGTCCGAAGATGTTCGTCGAGGACATGGGTATAGATCTCGGTCGTGGCCAGGCTGGCATGGCCCAGCATCGTCTGGATGGAGCGCAGATCCGCCCCCCCGGCAGCAGATGCGTGGCAAAGGCATGGCGCAGCCGGTGGGGCGCGACGCGATCGGGATCCAGCCCCGCCCTCAGGGCATTGGCCTTCAGGATCGCATGAAAGGCCTGTCGGGTGAGATGACCCGACCTCCCGCGTGAGGGGAACAGCCAGGGCGAAGGCGGGCTGCCCACGGGCCGGCCGGCCTCGAGGGCATCGCGCTGGATGAGCCAGTCCCTCACGGCCTCGCGCGCGGGATCGGAAAGGGGCACAAGGCGTTCCCTGCCGCCCTTGCCCCGCACGAGGATGGCGCGGGGGTCGTCCGCGGACGGCAGCCACGGGCAGCGAGACAAGCTCGCTCACGCGCAGACCTGTGGCATAGAGCAGCTCCAGCAGGCAGGTCTCGCGCTCCCGGTCGCGGGGGGCAGAGCGGGCGGCGGCGATCATCCCCTCGATCTCGGCCAGGGTCAGCGTGCCAGGCAGTCTGCGCCCTGACCCGGGCCCGCGCAGGCCCAGAGCGGGATTGTCGGATCGCAACCCCTCCTCATGGGCAAAGCGGTGGAACTGCCGCAGAGCCGACAGCCGGCGGGCCCGGGTCGCCTTGGACAGGCCGCTGGCCTCGCAGACCTGAAGATAGGCCTCGATCTCGGCCCGTCCTGCCTGTTCGACGGACAGGCCGCGGCCCTGAAGCCAGGTTTCGTAATCTGCCAGATCGCGCGCATAGGCGGCGCGGGTATTCGCCGCGGCGTCGCGCTCGGCCAGGAGCGAATCGAGAAAGGCCCCGATCCAGCGTGACCTGCCCGTCATCGGGGTGCGAAGAGGATCAGATATTCGAGAGCCGCCTGCCGGGCCACGGCTTCCTGACCGGCGGCACGCAGCGTCGCGAGGGCCCCCGAAAGCGAACGGAGATCGCCATCGAGCCCGTCCTCGAAGGCAAGGATGGCCCGTAACAGCGCCTCGCCGGTGCGGCCCGCGGCCAGAAGGGCGGCCATCTCCTCGGGCGGAGAGGTGGCAAGACCCTCCAGAACGGCGGCAGAGGGGCCGTCCGGCGGCGCAACGGCCCCGGGATCGCCGGCTGCCACCGCATCCCAGACCGCGCCACGGTCATCCGTGGCCGGCCTCATCCGCGCCACGCGGGACGCACCGGGAGAGAGAAGCCCGGCCATTCGCGCGATCTCTCCTGCCTCGCCCGTGAGATCCAGCCCCGCGAGCGCCTCGCCGAACAGGCGGGCGAAGGGCACCGCCAGACCGGCCGCGTCCATGAGCGGCCAGAGATCGGGCAGGAGCGTGGCCACGGCCTCCGCATCACCCTGCGCCAGCGCGCGGTCCAGTTTCTGGATGGCGGCCGCACGGTCCCATACACCTCCCGAAGCTGCCGGGGCGCGGGCGGTATAGACGGCCAGCAGCACATTCTCGGACAGCGCGCCGCGCCGGGCCAGACGCTCGGCCGCCTCGATCTGGGCACGCCAGGCGACCACCGGCCTCAGATCGAGATTCGCATAGGCGAGGGGCAGCCCATCGGTCGGCATCAGCATGCCCACGGCCTCGAGCAGGCGGTAATCGAGCGGGGTGGGGCGGGCCGGCGGGCCGATCTCCTCCTCCATCTCGGCCAGATCCGGATCGAGGAAGCGGCTCAGCAGCGCGTCGTCCTCCAGCGAGACATCACCCAGGGCCCGCGCCGTCCCGAGCGTCAGGGCCGCGGTGTCCCAGTCGCCGTTGCGGGCCAGGCAGAAGACGCGCGCCTCGAGCGTGGGGGCCAGCGACGGGTGGGTCCGGAGCATCTCGCAGGCATCGCCTTCGGTCCCCGTGAGCAGGGTGGCATCGAACCAGCGGCGAAAGACGTCGCGATCCCTCAGATCCGCTGATTCGAGCAGCGACTGGGCGGCCTCCACCTCGCCCATCGCCAGAAGGCGGTCCACCCGGGCGAGGAACAGCGGCCCCTGCGGCTGCGCGCCGGCGGGCGGCGCAGCCTCCGCCAGCATCAGCGTGACCGTCAGGTCCTGCAGGGCCGGAAGCGGTTCGGCAGGCAGAGATGCGATCAGTCCGACCAGGACATCTTCCTCGCTTGCCGTCCAGAGATCGACGGGCAGCCCCGTCACTTCGGGCGGCAGGACGCCCCGCACGGCGCCGGCAGAGGCGTCGAGCGGCATGACGCTGATATCCGGCACGGCGGCATCGGTGGCGACCGGCGCCTCGGGCGGAAGTGGCGAGCCAGGCAGGGGGGGGGAGATCGCCGCCGGCTCGACGCTGTGCGACAGCCAGTCGATCGCCGACAGCGGCGCCCCGGAATCCTGTGCAGACAGGGGGCCGGCCAGGGTCGCGACCGAGGCGAGGATCAGGCGCCGCATCCTCAGTCGAGATCCAGATCCACGGGCTTCGTCACCTCCCGCAGGGGAGGGGCGAAGTCGTCCGGGAAGAGCAGGGGACCGATATAGGCATAGGCGACCAGGGCAATTCCCGCCAGCACGGCAAGGATCAGCAACAGCTTGATCAGTCGCCACATCTTTGCCTTCCCCCGCGTTGCCCTGCGGTCCCGCCCTTGCCTCTGGGGAGGTTATATATGGTCTTTCCGGGGAGTTCACCCCATTAGGGAGCCGGATGGCGCCTTCGGCGGGAAAGAGAGGGGGCAGGGGTCGGGACATGAGGGAAGGCAGACGCGATCAGGATGCGGAGCAGGGAACCGCTGTCTTTTCCTCCGGCCATGCCTCTCCTGCGCGCCTTCTCCGCAGCATCGTCCTTGTGGGGATGATGGGTTCGGGCAAGACCGCGGTCGGCCGTGCGCTGGCCCAGAAGCTGGGGGTTCCGTTCCTGGACAGCGATCAGGCGATCGAGGAAGCCGCCCAGGCCAGCATCGCGGAAATCTTTGCGCGGGACGGAGAGCCCTTCTTCCGCGACCGGGAGGCAGAGGTTCTGGCGCGCCTTCTGTCCGGCCCGCCAGCCGTCGTCTCCACGGGTGGCGGGGCCTTCCTTGCCGAACGCAACCGCCGCAACATCGCCGAACACGGCGTGGCCCTCTGGCTCGATGCCGATCTGGAAACCCTCTGGGAACGGGTGCGTCACAAGGAAAGCCGCCCCTTGCTGCGCACCCCCGATCCCCGCGGCACGCTGGCCGCGCTTCTTGCGGCCCGAACCCCCATCTACCGGCTTGCCCCCCTGCGGCTTGCGGTCGATCCCCGCTCCTCGGTAGAGCAGACCGCCGCCAGGGCCCTGGCTCTTCTGACCGCCCATCCGGGCATTCTGGAGTCCGTCTCTTGACCACGGTTCATGTCGCGCTGCCCGGTCGGGCCTATGACATCCATATCGGCGCCGGTCTTCTGGAGGCCGCGCCCGATCTGCTGCGCCCGCATCTGCGCCGGCCCCGCCTTGCCGTCGTGACAGAAGAGCGGGTCGCCGCGGCCCAGGGCGAGGCTCTCCGGGCACGGCTGGCGGCGGCGGGGATCGAAACCCTCATGCTGGTCCTGCCGCCGGGCGAAGGAAGCAAGGACTGGGCCACGCTCGGCCGCACGGTGGAATGGCTGCTCGAGCAGAAGGTGGAACGGAATGATCTCGTGCTCGCGTTCGGCGGCGGCGTGATCGGCGATCTGGCCGGCTTTGCCGCGGCCATCCTGCGGCGCGGTGTCCGCTTTGCCCAGATGCCGACGACACTGCTTGCCCAGGTCGATTCGTCCGTGGGCGGCAAGACCGGCATCAACACGCCCCAGGGGAAGAATCTGGTGGGGGCTTTCCATCAGCCGGTCGTCGTGATCGCGGATCCCGCGCTTCTGTCCACCCTGCCGCATCGGGATCTGCTGTCCGGCTATGGCGAGGTGGTGAAATACGGCCTGCTGGGCGATGCCGCCTTCTTCGGCTGGCTCGAGGCGCAGGGACCGCATCTCCTCTCGGATCCTGCGCTGCTGGAACAGGCGGTGGTCCGGTCCTGCGAGATGAAGGCGCGGATCGTCGAACGCGACGAGACCGAGACGGGCGAGCGCGCGCTGCTGAATCTCGGCCATACCTTTGCCCATGCTCTCGAGGCCGCGACGGGCTATTCCGACCGTCTCCTCCATGGCGAGGCGGTCGCCGTGGGCCTCGGGCTGGCCTTCGATCTGTCCGCGCGCCTCGGCCTCTGCGCGCAGGAGGAGCCATCCCGCATCCGGGCCCATCTGCAGGCGATGGGGATGAAGGCGCGGCTTTCGGACATTCCCGGTCCCCTGCCGGATCCCGAATCGCTTCTGGCCCTCATGGCGCAGGACAAGAAGGCCGTGGCCGGGCGGCTGCGCTTTGTCCTTGCGCGCGGGATCGGCCAGGCCTTCGTGACCGATGACGTCCCGCAGGAAGCAGTGATCGCCACGCTGCGGGACGGGTAGGGGCCTGCAGAAGGGTCAGAAGGGAATGTCGTCGTCCAGATCGGGCCGGCTGCCCCCGAATCCACCGCCCCCGGAGGCACGGCCGCCCGATCCGCCGCCATAGCCCCCTTCGTCGGGCCCTCCCCGATCCTCTCCGCCGTCGCCGCCCCGGCCGTCCAGAAGCGTCAGCTCGCCCCGATAGGGGCGCAGGACGATCTCGGTCGTGTAGCGGTCCTGACCGGACTGGTCCTGCCATTTCCGGGTCTCGAGCTGGCCCTCGATATAGACCTGGGATCCCTTGCGCAGATACTGCTCGGCGATCCGGCCCAGATTTTCGTTGAAGATGGCGACGGAATGCCATTCCGTCCGTTCCTTGCGCTCTCCGCTGGTGCGGTCCTTCCAGGTCTCGGATGTGGCGATCCGCAGATTGACCACCCGCCCGCCGTTCTGAAAGCTGCGGACCTCCGGATCGCGGCCCAGCCGCCCCACCAGGATGACCTTGTTCACGCCCGCCATTGCGGCCTCCCCTCTCGTTTCGGGCTGTTTACATCACGCCCGGGGCCGGAAGGACAGGGGCACGCGGCCTTCAGGGACGTCGTTCTGCCGTCACGGCATGGCAGCGTTCCGCCGATGTGGCACAGAAACCGGATGGACGGATGGCGTGCGCAGGTTAGCCTGCGAGCTGTTGCAGGAGCGGACAGGGGGCGAACGGACAGGGGGCCCATGCGGGGATATCGTCATCGCTGCACCGCCATGCTGCTGCTGGGGGCGCTGGCCCTTCCGGCCGGCGCGGCACAGGGACAGGACCGGATCTCGACCTCGGACCGGCTGGCCCTGTTCCGGTCCCAGATTGCGGTGCTCGATGGACGGGCGGCCCAGCAATACAATGATTCGATCCGTCTCCAGCCCCCACGGATCGAGGTTCCGCCCCCGCCGGGGCTTGAGGGACCGCCTCCCTATGCCGGTTCTCTGGCCAGCCCCTATCTGGAGGCGGCACGCGCCGCCGCCCGCCGCCACGGGATTCCGGAGGATCTGTTCCTGCGGCTGGTCCAGCAGGAATCGGGGTGGAATGTGCGGGCCGTCTCGCACAAGGGGGCCATCGGACTGGCCCAGCTGATGCCGGGACGGCCCTGCTGCTTGGGGTGGATCCCCATGATCCCGAACAGAATCTCGAAGGCGGGGCGCGCTATCTGCGGCATCAGTTCGAGACCTTCGGAAGCTGGCCCCTTGCGCTGGCCGCCTACAATGCCGGCCCGGCCGCCGTACAGCAATACGGAGGCATTCCCCCCTATGCCGAGACCCAGGGCTACGTCCGGGCCATCTGGGGACCCTAGTTCCCGGCGGAGGGAACGGGCGGAACCGCCTTGAGATAGGCGGCGATCGCGGCCCGGTCCGCATCGGACAGCTGGGCCATGTTGCGGATGACCTCGGCCATCTCGCCGCCGGCCACGTCGAAATCCGGCGTGAAGCCGGTGGCCAGATAGGCAGCGATCTCGCCCTCGCTCCAGGTCAGGGCGGCCGGGGTGATGTTCGGGATGCGCCCTTCGCCCGCCGGATTCGGCGCCCCGCCCAGCCAGCGTGACAGGTCCGGCCCGCCCAGCGCGTTGCGCGGGGTATGGCATTCCCCGCAATGGGCCAGCGCCTCGACCAGATAGCGTCCCCGCTCCTGCTCGGGGGTGAGGTCGCCTTCGACGACCCAGCCATCGCGGGAATAGAGCAGTTTCCAGATCCCGACGGCGCGCCGGATGCCGAAGGGAAAGGGCAGCTCATGGGGCAGATCCGCCGCATCCGAAGGCGGCAGGCTGCGCAGATAGGCGACCAGATCGGCGATGTCCTGAATCTCGGCCCGCCGGTAGGAGGCGTAGGGAAAGGCCGGATAGTAATGCGACCCCGAAGGCGAGACCCCGCGCATCACGGCCTGAATCACCTCGGCATCGGTCCACTCCCCGATCCCCTGCGGCGAGGGAGAGATGTTGGGCGCATGGAATGTCCCGAAGTCCGAGACGAAGGCGCGCCCGCCCGATAGGACCGGCGCTTCGATGGTTTCGTCGCCGGGGGCCCGATGGCAGGAGGCGCAGCCGGCGGCCGCGAAGACGACACGCCCGCGCTCAGGATCGCCCTCGACCCCTTCGAGCGCCGAGGCGGGCAGGGGGTCGGCCGCGGAGGCCCACCAGCCGGCCGCACCCCCCAGCGCCGCGACGGCCAGCAGCACGAGCAGCGCCCGGGCCAAGGCCTTACTCCCTCGCGCGATAGCTCTGGTGGCAGCCGCTGCAGGCCTGTCCCACGGCGCCAAGGGCCCCCTGCAGGGCGGCCAGATCGGTTCCTGCCGCGGACTGCAGCGCTGTCACGGCTTCGAGCAGGGCGGCATGGCGGGCCTCGAAATCGGCCATGTTCTCCCAGATTGCGGGAAGGGCACCGCTCCCCTCGATCTCGCCCTGTGCGGTGCCGGGCAGCCAGTAATGCGACTGGTCGATGGAGGCGAGGTGAAACAGATTGTCGGCAGCACGACGGGCGGTCTCGGCGTCGTACTCGGCATTCCCCTGCGCCATGCCGACCAGGACGCCGATATTGGCAGCATAGTTGAGCATGTGCCCCTGCCGGATCTCGATGGCGCGCTCCTCGGGGCTGCCGTCCTGCGAAAGGGCGGGCGCGCCGTTCGCGGCAATCGCGATCGCGATGATGAAAGGGGAGAACTGACGCATCGTCTGGCTCCTTGCGGCTGGATGCTGCCGCGCCAGACTAGGCGATGCGCCGTCCTCGCCAAAGCAAAAACACCTGCGAGAGACGTGATCCCGCCGGCGGGAAACAGGTCGGGGGCGCGACGAATCCTGCCGCACCCCCTGTTCCTGTCAGCAGTCAGGACCGCTTGCGGACCATGCCGACGATCCACAGCAGGATCACGGCACCGACGACGGAGACGAGGATGCTCCAGATCCAGCCGCTGTTTCCGGTCAGGCTTGCACCGAACAGAAGACCGAAGATCCAGCCGCCGATGACCGCACCGACGATGCCGACGATGATGTTGGTCAGGAGGCTGTCGTTGCGGCCCATGATCTTCTCGGCGATCCAGCCCGCGATGGCACCGACGATCAACCAGCCGATGATTGCTCCGAGGGTCATGTCAAGGTTCCTTCCGTTGCGCCGTCCGGGCCTCCGGCGGCCTGTCCATCAAACGCCGAAGCGAGCCGTTTTGATCCCTCCGCTGCGTCAAGGTCTGATTCGCTGTGGCGTCAGCCACACAGGCCAGCCCCAGAGCCATTCGATCAGACCGAAGGCCAGGACGACACCGACCACCAGGAGCACGGCTACGGCCCGGCGTCCGCGCGGGGGGTTGCGCACCAGAAGCGCGATCCGCATCAGGAGGCGAAGTGGATCCATGCTCAGAGGAACCGCACCTTGCCGATATGCGGCAGGTTCCTGTTACGCTGCGCGAAGTCGATTCCGTAACCAACGACAAACTCATCGGGAATCGAGAATCCGATCCAGTCTGCCCGAACCTCTGTCTCGCGCCGCGACGGCTTGTCGAGCAGGGCGATCGTCCGCAGGCGGGCGGGCCGGCGGGTCTGGATGATGCGGGTCACATGGGCCAGCGTATGCCCCGTATCGACGATATCCTCGACCAGCAGCACGTCGCGCCCCTCGATGGCCGCACGCAGATCCTTGAGGATCCGCACCTCGCGCGAGGATTCCATGGCGTCGCCGTAGGAGGAGACCTCCATGAAATCCACCTCGATCGGCAGGTCGATCTCGCGCACCAGATCGGCGATGAAGACGAAGCTGCCCCGCAGAAGCCCCACGACGACAAGCTTGTCGGTGCCGGCGAACTCGGCCTCGATCTCGCGCGCGAGGGCCTCGACCCGTGCCGCGATGGTCTTGGCCGAGATCATCTGATCGATGACATAGGGACGGGTGGTCATGGCGGATCGTCCTTTCGCGCTGCCCCTTCTCTCGCGCCGGCAGGGCGCGGAGGCAAGGGTGAGGGGCCGTTCGGTTTGCTCTTGCACATGGCGTCCGGGCAGGAGAGATGAGGCAGGACGCCGGAAGGACGCCGAGATGACCAGCCATTCCGAGACGCGCGTCCTGCCCTATACGGCCGCGCAGATGTATGACCTGGTGGCGGATGTGGCCCGCTATCCCGAATTCCTGCCATGGACGGCCGCGGCCCGCGTCCGCTCGATCTCCCAGAGGGAGGATCACCGCGAGATGCTTGCGGATCTCGTGGTGTCCTTCAAGCTGTTCCGCGAATCCTTCCTGAGCCGCGTGCGTCTCTATGACGACGAAAAGCGGATCGAGACGGAGTATATCGAAGGTCCCTTCCGCCGGATGGAAAGCACATGGCGCTTCCGCGACCTGCCTGCCGGGGTCGAGGTGTCCTTTTCCACGGATTTCGAGTTTCGCAACCGTCTGCTGCAGAAGGCGGCCGGCGTGTTCTTCCATCAGGCGATGCAGACCATCGTGCGCGCCTTCGAGAAGCGCGCAAGCCAGCTCTACGGCGCCTCCTCGACCGCCTGAACCAGCAGGGCAAGGGCCTGCGCAACGGCGGCCCCGCGCACAGCCGCCCGACCGCGCGCGCCGAACTCCACCGTCATGGTGCGCAGGCTGCTGCGTGTGGCCAGGCCGAAGCAGACCCGGCCTTCGGGCTTGAAGGCCGATCCGCCGGGGCCGGCAATGCCCGTCACCGAAACCGCCACATCGGCATCCGAGCGCTGGCGCGCGCCAAGCGCCATCTCGGCCGCCACCTCCTCGGACACGGCCCCATGGGCATCGAGCGTGGCCTGCGACACGCCCAGAAGATCCCGCTTGGCGTCATTGCTGTAGGTCACGAATCCGCGATCAAAGACGGCCGAGGCGCCGGCCGGCTCGGTGATCGCCGCGGCCAGAAGCCCGCCGGTGCAGCTTTCGGCCACTGCGATGCGCAACCCCCTTGCGGCTGCGGCGCGGATCAGGTCCTCGGCGCTCATCGCATCAGCACGCCATGGGCCAGTCCGGCCAGGATCACGACGCCGACCGCTGCGGCGATCCCGGCGAACAGGTCATCGAGCATCACGCCCCAGGCCCCCGTGCGGCGGTCGGCCCAGCGGATGGGTCCGGGCTTCCAGATGTCGAACAGGCGAAACAGGAGGAAGGCGGCAATCCATCCAGGCCAGAGCGCGCCGGGGCCGACACCGTTGGCCCAGGCGCCAAATCCCACGGGCAGCAGCGCGATCCATTGTCCGGCCAGCTCGTCGATAACGACTTCGGGTGGATCTTCCACCCCATGCGGCGGGGCCGCGAGCGGAATCGCCCAGAGCCCGAGCGCGACCGCCCCGGCAATCGCCCCCAGAAGGAGCCAGGGCCCCCCCACCCAGAGCAGCGGACCGGCCAGGAGACAGGCGAAGAGCGACCCCCAGCTGCCGGGGGCAGGGCGCAGCAGCCCGACCCCGAGGACCGTCACCGCCAGACGCGCCGGTGTCATCGCCGATGTCATGGCCGCACCAGAGTCGCCGTGGCGAAGGCCGCGATGCCCTCCCGGCGTCCCGTGAAGCCGAGTCTTTCGGATGTCGTGGCCTTCACGCTGATCCGGTCCGGCGAGAGCGCGAGGACCGCACCGATCCGTTCCCGCATCGCCGCGACATGGGGGGCGATCCGGGGCGCCTCGCAGATGATCGTGATGTCGCAATGCCCGATCCGGAAGCCGGCCTCGCGGGCCAGTCCGTGGGCATGCCGCAGGAAGGTCGTCGAATCCTCGTCCTTCCAGCGGGGATCGGAGGGGGAAAAATGCTGGCCGATATCGCCCAGGCACAGCGCCCCCAGGATCGCATCGGTCAGCGCATGCAAGGCGGCATCACCATCGGAATGGGCGGACAGGCCTCGCTCATGCGGGATGCGCACCCCGCAGAGCATGACATGGTCGCCCGGCCCGAAGGCATGGACATCATAGCCGTGGCCTGTGCGAACCTCCATCTCCTCCCCCAGGATGCGGGCCGCCCGTTCGAGATCGCCCGGCAGCGTCACCTTGAAATTGTCTTCCTCGCCGGGGACCAGCGCGACGGACAGGCCTGCGGCCCGCGCCACCTCGACATCATCGGCCGCCTCGCCGGCATGCGCCTGATGGGCAGAAAGGATCGGTCCGAACCGGAACCCCTGGGGCGTCTGCGCCCGCCACAGCCCGTCGCGCGGATGGGCGGCTTCGACGAAGCTGCCGCTGCTGCGCCAGAGCGCATCCGTCACGGGCAGGGCGGGGGCTGCGCCATCCGCCCGGTCCAGAGCCTCGATCACCCGCCGGATGAGCGCCGCAGAGACGCAAGGGCGCGCCGCATCATGAATCAGAACGGCCTCCGGGGGCGTGGGCGCCAGCGCCTCAAGACCGGCCCGGACGCTGCCGCTCCGGCTTTCGGCGCCGTGGACGATCAGGAGACCGGGCTGCATCAGGCGTTCGGCTTCGGCCCGGTCATCGGGATGGATGACGAGGACAAGGCGGGCGATTCCTGCCTGCCGGAAGGCGTGCAGCGCGTGTCCGGCAAGGGGCAGGCCGTTGACAAGGCGCCATTGCTTGGGCCTTCCGCCCAGGCGCGATCCGCGCCCTGCCGCCACGATGACACCGGCCAGTTCCATGTCCGCCCTGCTAGCCGAGAGCGAGGCGCGACGCAAACCGCCCGTTCCTGCGCCGCATTGCCTTCTTTTTAGGCATTTGCCCGTTCCGGATGCAAAGGGTCGGGGCCTGCGCGTTGCCTGTGACGAGGCCGGAGCCTAGGAAGGTCCCATGGAAAGACTTCTGCCGATCGCCCTGCCGGGGCTTGTGCTGGATCCGCCGGTGGCCCTCGCGCCGATGGCCGGGATCACGGATCTGCCCTTCCGCCGGCTTGTGGCCTCGTTCGGGGCCGGGTGGGTCGTGTCCGAGATGGTAGCCTCGCAGGAGATGGTGCAGGCCAGACCGGGCGTGCGCGAGAAGGCCGCTCTCGGTCTGGACGAGGGTCAGTCCGTGGTCCAGATCGCCGGGCGCGAGGCCCGCTGGATGGCCGAGGCTGCCCGCATGATCGAGGCAGGCGGCGCGCGGCTCATCGACATCAACATGGGCTGCCCGGCCAAGAAGGTGACGACCGGCTGGTCGGGCGCGGCGCTGATGCGCGATCCCTGCCATGCGCTGCGCCTGATCGAGGCGGTCGTCGGTGCGGTGTCGGTCCCGGTCTCGCTCAAGATGCGGCTCGGCTGGGACAGCGGGTCGATCAATGCGCCCGAGCTTGCCCGACGGGCAGAAGAGGCGGGCATCCGCCTTGTGACGATCCATGGCCGCACGCGCGATCAGTTCTACAAGGGCAGCGCCGACTGGGCTGCCATCCGCGCCGTGTCCGAGGCGGTCTCGATTCCCGTGATCGCCAATGGCGACATCGTCTGCGCCGCCACCGCGCGCGAGGCGCTGCGCCTGTCGGGGGCGGCGGGCGTGATGATCGGCCGCGCCGCCCGGGGACGGCCCTGGCTACCTGGTCAGGTCGCGGCCGCGCTGGCCGGGCGTCCACTCCCGAAAGAGCCCGTCGGAACCGATCTTTCCGATCTTGTTTCAATTCATTACGAGTCGATGCTCGACTTTCATGGAAGGGAGATCGGCCTGCGTCTTGCGCGCAAGCATCTGGGCTGGTTCATGGATCATGCCGGCACTCCGCTGCCCTTGCGCCGATCCCTGCTGACGGAGGAGAACCCCCGGATCGTCCTGCGCCTCATCCCCTCTGCCATCGCCGGCAGCGAGAGGGCCGCGGCATGAATCTCGGGGATGCGGCGATCTGGGCCTCTCTGCCTGTGCCGGCCCTGCTGATTGACGAGGCGGACCGCATCCTCGATGCCAATCCGGTCGCCGAGCTTTTCCTCAACCTTTCCACTCGCGCCCTGCGCGGCGAATCGCTCTGGGAACGGCTGGCCATCGACGCCCCTATGGATGATGCCCTAGCACAAGCCCGGGCCCGGCAGTCCTCGCTCTCGGTCAATGACGCGCTGGTGGGCAGCGGCGAACGCCCGCCGGTGCCCTGTTCCATTCATGCCGCGCCGATGCATGGCATGCCGGGCGCGATGCTGATCCTGATCGCCCCGCGCGAGATTGCCGGACGGGTGACGCAGGCCTCCCAAAGCCGCCGTGCGGCCCGATCCGCCATCGGCATGGCGGAGATGCTCGCCCATGAGATCAAGAATCCGCTGGCCGGCATTGCCGGGGCGGCCCAGCTCCTGTCGATGGGCCTGTCAGGATCCGATCTCGAGCTGACCGATCTCATCGTGGAGGAGACCCGCCGCATTGTCGCACTTCTTGGCCAGGTGGAACAGTTCGGTCAGCTTCAGCCGCCGGCGATCCGCCCCGTGAACCTGCATGATACGCTCGATCGGGCACGACAGTCGGCCCGGCTTGGCTTCGGGGCGCACATGACCTTCGTGGAGGATTACGACCCCTCCCTTCCGCAGGCGCTCGCCGATCCCGATCAGCTCCTCCAGGTGCTGCTGAACCTGATCCGCAATGCTTGCGAGGCTCAGCCGCAGGGGGGGACCATCCGCCTGCGCACCTTCTACGACCCTTCGCTGCGCGTGACCCGGCCGGATGGCAGCAAGGCCCGTCTGCCCCTCCAGATCGAAGTCGTGGATGACGGGCCCGGTCTGCCCCCCGCCATCGCCGCGGATGTGTTCGAGCCCTTCGTCTCGGGGCGGGAGAACGGCACGGGTCTCGGCCTTGCTCTCGTGGCCAGGCTGGTGGGGGAGATGGGGGGATGGATCTCGGTCGATTCCCGTCCCGGCTGCACCGCGTTCCGTGTCTCGCTCCCTCGCGTGCCGAAGGACGCCCCGCAAGAGCCTGAAGGAGAAGGCTGATGGATGGAACCGTCCTTGTCGCCGACGATGACCGCACGATCCGAACGGTGCTGACGCAGGCGCTGACGCGGGCCGGTTGTCGCGTTCATGCAACCGCTTCGATGATGACCTTGATGCGATGGATAGAGGAGGGCAAGGGCGATCTTGTCATCTCGGATGTCGTGATGCCGGATGGCAACGGCCTCGAGCAGCTTCCCCGGATCGGACAGGCGCGGCCCGGTCTGCCGGTCATCGTGATCTCGGCCCAGAACACCATCATGACGGCCATCCGTGCGGCCGAGGCCGAAGCCTTCGACTATCTGCCCAAGCCATTTGACCTGCCGGACCTTCTCAAACGGGCCGCGCGGGCGCTCGAGACGCGCCGGCGCGCCGCTGTTGCGCCCCGGTCCCCGCGAGAGCAGAGCCCCGCCGCGACGGGCGATGCCGATCTGCCCCTTGTTGGCCGCACGCCGGCGATGCAGGCCCTCTATCGCCTTGTTGCCAAGGTGATGAACTCCGCGCTTCCTGTTCTGATCACAGGGGAATCCGGAACCGGCAAGAGCCTTGTGGCGCGCGCCCTGCATGATTTCTCGGATCGCCGCACATTGCCCTTCGTCACGGTCTCCGCGGCCGATCTGTCCCAGGGCGATGCGCTGTCGCAGGCTGTCGCCCGAGCCAGGGGGGGATCCCTGCTGTTCGATGAGGTGGCCGACTGGCCCGAGGAAGCCCAGGCCCGCGCCGCGCGACTCATCGATTCACTCGATGGCAGCGGTCCGCGCCTCCTGTCTACCACCCGGTGCGACCTGCAGGCTCTCATCGAGACAGGGAAATTCCGTGAGGACTTCTACTACCGCCTGAACGGCGTGACGCTTGCGATGCCGCCCTTGCGCGAACGGGTGGACGATGTCGTCCCTCTGGCCCAGCATGCCCTGTCGCGGGCCGAACGTGACGGCCTTCCGGCGCGGCGGCTCTCGCCTGGCGGGCTCGAGGTGCTGCGCGCCTATACCTGGCCCGGCAATGTGCGCCAGCTCGAACATGTGATTCGCCGCCTTGCCGCCACGGCGACAGGCGAGGAGATCAGCCGCGCCGAGGTGGAGGCGGTCATCGGCACCCAATCTGTTGCCGATCTGCCACGACCTGCCGAGGGGGGAGAGCGCCTCTCTGCCGCGGTTGCGCGATATCTCAGGCGCTATTTCGACCTCCATGGCGCATCCCTGCCGCCGCCCGGGCTTTACGACCGGATACTGGCCGAAGTTGAAGTGCCGCTGATCGAGGCGGCGCTGGATGCGACAGGCGGGAACCAGGCGCGGGCTGCGGATCTGCTCGGCATCAATCGGAATACGCTGCGCAAGAAGATCACGGACCATGATATCCGCGTGACACGCCGCCGCCGGTTGATGTAAACAGGTCACAGAACCGTGGCTCCGGGGCCCTGCCTCGCGTGACTGCGGAAGGCGGGGGCGGGGGCGCTGTGCGCCGCCCGTAACATGAGGCGAGGGGCGTGCGGCGTGGTCTGACAGGCAGGGGATTGGTGCGGCTGGGGCGTCTGATACGCCAGCCCCGGTTCCGCAACGCCGCAACACTGGGTCTCGTTCTCCTCGGTCCGGTCCTGGCCGGGCTGACCTACTACGTCCTCGGCCCGCTCGATCAGGGCGCATCCTCGCCGGCCCTGCGGCTCGTGATCCTGGCTGATCTTGTCTATGCCCTCGTCGTGGCGGCGCTGGTGGGCCGTGACGTCGCCCGCATGGTGGCGGCGCGCCGGGCCCGTTCGGCCGGCAGCCGGCTCCATATGCGGCTGGTGGGGGTGTTCGCCCTTCTGGCGCTGATTCCCGCTGTCCTGGTCGCCGTCTTCTCCGTCCTGACCATCAATGTCGGGCTCGAGGGCTGGTTCTCCGAACGGGTCCGCCAGGTCGTCTCTACCTCTCTGGCCGCTGCGCAGGCCTATGAACAGGAACATCGCGAGGAGCTCGCCCGCGACGGGCGCGAGCTTGCCGAGTTTCTCGAAGCCGAGAACGAGGCAGCCCGCCGGCGCGCCGATTTCGGCCTGTCGGATGGCGATCTGCGTCAGGCGCTGGGGCGCGTGCAGGCGCGTATCGAACGCGGCCTGACCGAGGCCTTCGTCATCGACGGGGACGGCACCATCCGCGCCCGCGGCGCCCGGTCCTACGAATTCGGCTATGAGCGCCCCTCTCCGGAGGATTTTGCCACAGCCCAGGCCGAAGGCGTCGCCATCATCGAGGACTGGGCCAACAACGAATTCCGCGCCCTGATCCCTCTCGATGGATTCGTGGACCGCTGGCTCTTCGTGACGCGCGCCGTCGATGGGGGAATCCTGTCCCTTCTCGACGAGACTCAGGCCACCGTGGAGCTCTACCGCCAGCTCGATGCCGACAAGGGGCGCCTGCTGTTCGAATTCGGTCTGCTCTATCTGGGCTTCTCGGTCATCCTGATCCTTGCCGCGGTCTGGCTTGCCCTGTGGTATGCCGAAGGCCTGTCGCGACCCGTGGGCCGGCTTCTGGTGGCCTCCGAACGGGTCGGCCGCGGCGATCTGGATGTGCGCGTGATCGAAGAGGAGGGCGATGACGAGATCGCCGCCCTTGCACGTCATTTCAATGACATGACGGGCAAACTGAAGGCTCAGCGTGATCGCCTTCTCGACACCGCCGAGCAGATCGAGGGACGCCGGCGGCTGTTCGATTCGGTCCTGTCCTCCGTGAGCTCGGGTGTCGTCGGCCTGGATGCGGAAGGACGCGTGACCTTTGCCAACCGCTCGGCCCGCCGCCTCCTGGGCGAGGTGGAGGCCAACATGCCGCTATCCCTCGCCGTGCCGGAATTCGCCCCGCTTTTCCAGATGCTGCGGGCCGAAGGGCGGGAACTGCTGCAGGAACAGGTTTCGCTGTTGCGCGGGGGGCGGCAGGAGATCCTGCTGGTCCGTCTCTCTCCCCGCCTGTCCGAGGAGGGCGCGCTCGAAGGCTATGTCCTGGCCTTCGACGATGTGACGGATCTGGTGTCCGCCCAGCGCATGGCCGCCTGGGGCGATGTGGCGCGCCGCATCGCGCATGAGATCAAGAATCCCCTCACGCCCATCCGTCTGTCGGCCGAACGCGTGAAGCGCAAGTTCGCCCGCCGCCTGTCCGCCGAGGAGGCGGCGGATCTCGAGCAGATGACCGATGTCATCGTCCGCCAGACCGAGGATCTGCGCCGCATCGTGGACGAGTTCAGCCGCTTTGCCCGGATGCCCGTGCCCGAACGCCGCGATGCGGATCTCTCGCGGATCCTGCGCGATGCCGTCACCCTTCAGGAAGCGGGGCAGCCCGGTGTGCGCTTCGAGTTGGTCCTGCCAGCCCATCCCGTCCCGGCCGAGGTGGATCCCGGCCTGATCTCCCAGGCGCTGACCAATCTGATGAAGAATGCCGGCGAGGCCATCGAAGCTCGCGCCGAACGCGAACCCGACAGCCCCTTCGATCCCTGCATCCGGGTGATGCTGACGCAGGAGGGCGCGCGCGCCACCATCATCGTCGAGGACAACGGCACGGGCCTGCCGCAGGACCGCAGCCGTCTCTTTGAACCCTATGTGACGACACGGGAAAAGGGCACCGGTCTGGGCCTTCCCATCGTCCGGAAGATCGTCGAGGAGCATGGCGGAACGCTGGCCCTCGAGGATGCCGAAGGGCGGGGCGCACGCGCCGTGATCCGCTTGCCGGCCAAGGTCGCCCCCACGGAAGGGGCAGGCCATCAGAGCGAAGCAGTGCATATCATGCAGGCAACAAGAAGGGCGGTATAAGAGATGGGCGACATCCTGATCACCGACGACGAGCGTGACATCCGCGAACTGATCTCGGACATCCTGAGGGACGAGGGCTATACCACCCGGCTTGCCGGGACTTCGGAACAGTGCATGGCCGAGATCGCCAGGGAGGTGCCGGCGCTGATGATTCTCGACATCTGGCTCAAGGACAGCCGGATGGACGGGATCGACATCCTCAAGACGATGAAGCGCGAACACCCCGAGGTACCGATCATCATCATCTCCGGTCACGGCAACATCGAGATCGCAGTGGCCGCGATCAAGCAGGGCGCCTACGACTTCATCGAGAAACCCTTCAACATCGAACAGCTTCTTGTCGTCATCCGCCGGGCGATGGAGACTTCGCGGCTGCGGCGCGAAAACCAGGCACTCAAGCGCGGCGGTGCGCAGAAGACCGAGATGCTGGGCGACAGCCCCGCCTTCCGCAGCCTCAAGGCCCAGCTCGAGAAGGTCACGAAGTCCAACGGCCGCGTCATGCTCACGGGAGAGCCGGGATCGGGCAAGGAGACGGCCGCACGCTGGATCCACGCCCATTCCAACCGCGCATCGGGCCCCTTCGTCGTGGTCAGCTCCGCCTCCATCGAGCCCGAGCGCTTCGAGGAGGTGCTGTTCGGCCGCGAAAGCGCCGGAAAGGGGATCGAGAAGGGGCTTCTGGAACAGGCCCATGGCGGCATCATCTATTTCGACGAGGTGGCCGACATGCCGCTGGGCACGCAGTCCAAGATCCTGCGTGTCCTGGTGGATCAGCAGTTCGTCCGCGTCGGCGGAACCGAGAAGATCCATGTGGACATGCGCGTGATCTCCTCGACCAACCGCGACCTGAAGGCCGCCATCGCCGCCGGCACCTTCCGCCAGGAACTCTATCATCGCCTGAATGTCGTGCCGATCGCGGTGCCCTCGCTCGGGGACCGGCGCGAGGACATTCCCCTGCTGGCCGAACATTTCATCCAGCTTCTCAACAAGACCCAGGGCCTGCCCCTGCGCCGTCTGGGCGAGGATGCCCGAGCCCTTCTGCAGACGATGCACTGGCCGGGCAATGTCCGGCAGCTCCGCAATGTCATCGAGCGCGTCCTGATCCTGGGCGAGCCCACCGGCGACATCACCGCGCGCGAGCTGCCCTCGATGGATGAGAGCGCCCCGGATGACAACCGCGTCGTGCTGTCGGGGGGACTGGCCACCCTGCCCTTGCGCGAGGCGCGCGAACTGTTCGAGAAGGAATATCTTCTCACGCAGATCAACCGCTTTGGGGGCAACATCTCGCGCACGGCGGCCTTCGTGGGGAGTGGAGCGGTCGGCGCTCCATCGCAAGCTCAAGTCTCTGGGCGTCGTGACGGGCCTCAAGGCCACGCCGCGCCTGGTCTATGCCGAGGAGGGATGATGGCATCCGAAGACAATCCTGCGCCGCGCCGGACACTGGGCATCGTCCGTCCGGCAGCCTCCGCGCAGCCGATCCCGGGCAAACCGGCCACAGCCATGCCGGAGAACATGTTGCGGGGGCTGGAAAGCCCCCCGGTGTCCCGCCATAGTGACGCCGAAGGCGACGGCCCGTCCCAGGGCCGCAAGACCAAGGCGGGAGCCGGAATGGCCGAAGGCAAACAGAACCTCCAGGACGCCTTCCTCAATCACGTCCGCAAGACCAAGGTGCCGGTCACGATCTTCCTGATCAACGGCGTGAAGCTCCAGGGCGTGATCACCTGGTTCGACAGCTTCTGCGTGCTGCTGCGCCGCGACGGGCAAAGCCAGCTCGTCTACAAGAGCGCGATCAGCACCATCATGCCGTCGCAGCCCGTCAACCTCTACGACGGGGACGACTGACGCTTGCGCGATACCGCGGCCAAGAGGACCCCGGCCTGGGTCCTGCATCCGGCTCTCAGGGGCGGGCGCGATGCCCGCCCGGCCGGTCCTGCCCTGGAAGAGGCCGTCGCGCTGGCCGCCGCACTGCCCGGCCTCGATCTGCGCGGGGCCGAGGTGGTTCCCCTTGCCAGACCGCATCCGGGAATGCTCTTCGGCTCGGGCAAGGTGGCCGAGCTCAAGGCACGCTTCGCGGAAGCGGGCGTGGAACTCGTCCTCGTGGACGGGCCCGTCTCTCCGGTCCAGCAGCGCAATCTCGAGAAGGAATGGGGGACGAAGCTCCTCGACCGCACCGGTCTCATCCTCGAGATCTTTGCCGACCGGGCCCGCACGCGCGAAGGCGTTCTGCAGGTCGAGATGGCCGCGCTCTCCTATCAGCGCACGCGGCTTGTCCGCTCCTGGACCCATCTGGAACGCCAGCGCGGCGGCTTCGGCTTCGTCGGCGGTCCCGGCGAGACGCAGATCGAGGCAGACCGCCGCGCCATCGACGACCAGCTTGTCAAGCTGCGCCGTCAGCTTGACCGCGTCTCGCGCACCCGGACGCTCCACCGCGCTGCCCGCGCCAAGGTGCCGTTTCCCGTGGTTGCCCTCGTCGGCTACACGAATGCCGGCAAGAGCACGCTGTTCAACCGCCTCACCGGCTCCGACGTGCTGGCAAAAGACATGCTCTTTGCCACGCTCGATCCGACGATGCGGCGTGTCCGGCTGCCTGCCGGGCTCGATGTGATCCTTTCGGATACGGTGGGCTTCATCTCCAACCTGCCGACCGAACTGGTCGCCGCCTTCCGCGCCACGCTGGAGGAGGTGCTGGACGCCGATCTCATCCTCCATGTCCGCGACATCGCCCATCCCCAAAGCGAGGCGCAGGCCCGCGATGTGGAGGCGATTCTCGCCTCTCTGGGCGTGGCCGAGAGCACCCCTCTGATCGAGGTGTGGAACAAGATCGATCTTCTGCCGGAGGAGATGCGCGACCGCATCGCCATTCGCTCCGGCCGCGAACCGGCGGTCTTCCCCGTTTCGGCCCTGACGGGAGAGGGGATTGCCCCTCTGCTTTCGGCCGTGGCGGCCCGGCTGGACGATCCGCGAAGCGAAGAGGATCTGTTCCTTCCCCATGCCGAGGGGCGCCTGCGCGCCTGGCTGCATGACCAGGGCGTCGTTCTGGGCGAGGAGGAAGCGGAGGGGGGCACGCATCTGCGCATCCGCTGGACCGCGCGCCAGCGCGACCGCTACCGCGCCCTGCAGGCCGCTACTCGGCGCTCTCGGGCAGAAGACGGGTGATCCCCACGGCCGCGGCACGCGCCAGCGCGGGGTCGAGCGACATGGGAATGTATTCCCCCCGCCGCCACAGCACGCCCAGATCGTCGTAATGCGGCGAAAGGGGATGGCCGGACTGTCCCGTGGCGATGATGAAGACCGAGGAATCGGGATCCGCAAAGTCATAGACCCCGCGATAGGCCGCCGCATGGACATTGCGGAAGGGCTCGGCCTCCGTGCCGGCCGTGACCCCCCGCATCAGGGTCTGATCGTCGCCGGAGGTGCTCTGCCGGATATTCACGAACCAGGACAGCAGGGGGATGCTTCCCAGCACGGGATGGGCGTGGACGGCCTCATGCGCATCGCCCCAGCGCAGGGATTCGATCTGGGTGCCCCATCGTTCGCGGATCCACAGTAGCGCATCGTCAAGCGCCAGCCGCGCGATGTCCGTGCAGGTCTCGACCGGGGCCGATTGCCGCACATCGCACCAGGCCGAGGCCCCGTCCACATTACGGAACACCCGTTCGATGAAGAGCGGCTCGACCTGCGTGAACTCGTCGGCCAGCGGCCCCAGATCATCGCGAATCAGGCGCTCCTGCAGGGCACGCATCCAGGCGGCGTAGATGAGAGGCTCGGGCAGATGCTCGTTCATCTGGCCGTTCCATTCGGCCAGAAGGGCCAGCGCGCGCTGGCGCAGGCGCTCGGGGGTGCCGTCCGGGGCGGCTTCGCCGGTGAACCACAGATCCCGCCCCACCAGAGGCAAGAGCGTGCGCGCAGCGGGCGAGACGGTGTCGAGCTGCGCCTCGATGAAGCTCTCGCGCGTGTGGATCTCGCGGGCCTGCATCAGGAACCGCCATCGCTGGACGCGCTGGCTGTCGCCCCACAGCCAGGAGAGGTGATCGGGAAAGGGCGCGTCGATGACCTTGTTGTTCGTGTTGCCGACGATGCCGCCTTCCGGGTCGATCCAGACCGGATTGGCCTCGGGCGCCTTGACGCCCAGCCAGCGGTTCTGCGCGATCCAGCCCAGAGTGGGCATCCGGCCCTGGCTCTGATGGGCGGGGTCGCGGACGGGCAGGGTGCCCATCGTCGTCATCGCGATGCGGTTGCGGTCGGCGACGACAAGGTTCTGGCTCGGCGCCACGAAGAGCCGGGCCGCCTCCAGCGCCTCCTCGATGTTCTGCGCCCGCATCAGCCGGATGGCTGCGGTCATGGTCGTGTCGCGGTCCGACAGGGCGGTCCAGCTCACCGCCATGACATGGCCGGGCGGGCGCACGAGGCCCAGGTTGAAATCCTCCGGCCCCAACACCGGCCCGTTCGCCGTCCATTGCAGGTGGAGCGTCTCGGCCGGAGCATCCTTCACCTGGATGATGCTGTCGCGCGTGCGGAACGGGGCCCAGCCGTCCGGCGTGCGGTATTCGCCGGCATTCCGGGGATTCACTTCCTCGGCATAGACATCCAGATCGTCGAGCCAGCTCGACGTGATCCCCCAGCCGAGATCGGCCGATCGCCCCGACAGGATGGCGGGGATGCCGGGAATCGTCCCGCCGATCACCCCGCCCGATGTCAGCTCGATCCGCGCGAGATAGAACAGACCCGGCGCCGAAAGGGGCAGATGCGGGTCCGAGGCCAGCAGCGTCGAGCCCGAGGCGGTGCGCGACACCCCCGCGGCCCAGGCATTGGACGCCCCGGCAAGGGGCAGGGGCGCCGCGGGCATCAGCGGATCGCGGGGCGCGGGATCGGCAGCGGCAAAGCGGGGCAGACCTTCGGCCGGCACGAGATCGGCATAGCGCGGCAGGGCCGCAACCCCCGGTCCCGGCGCCTCGGGCATGAGGTCTGCCACCCGCTCGGGCGGCAGGACGAGCGACAAGCGCGCCCGGCGCACCTCGGCTTCCAGATGGCCGTTCAGCTGCAGGGCCATCAGCTTGAGCAGGGCCAGGCTGTCGGCCGGCTGCCAGGGGGCCACGGCCTGCGGAAACAGCCACATCTCGGGGGCGCCGCGCCCTCTCGCCTCGGCATTGATCTCGTGAAGCCAGGCATTGACACCCGCGCTGTAGGCCTCGAGCGCCGCCAGCGTCGTCTCGTCCTGAGCCGCGACCGAGGCGGTCGCAAGACCATAGAGATCCAGCCGCCGCAGCAGCCGGTCGATGGGCAGGGTGCGCGCGCCGAAGACCTCGGACAGCCGCCCCTGCGCGGTGCGCCGCAGGACGATCATCTGCCACAGCCGGTCCTGCGCATGGGCATAGCCCAGACCGAAGAACACATCCGCATCGGTCTGGCCGAAGATATGGGGCACATTGGAATGGTCGCGGACGATCTCGACCGGTGCGGTAATCCCGCTGACCGTCCGCTCGCCGTCGTAATCGGGCAGGGAACGCGCGGCGAGCCACCACACCAGGCCGAAGCCGAGCAGGCCCAGCAGGATGAGCGTCACGGTCGCGCGGAACAGCCATCGGAAGAGGGTGGCCAAGGACGGAACTCTCGCGTGTTCTGGCGTGGACCGGGGCGGTTGACGGCGCGGGACGGGCGGGTCACCCATTGGCAGGGAATGCGTCGGGGAGCAAGCGCATGGCAGATCACGACAGGCCGAGGCTGGCCTTTCTCGGGCTCGGGGTCATGGGCGGTCCGATGGCGGGTCATCTGGCCGCGTCCGGTGCCGCGGTGACGGTCTACAACCGCACCGCCGCCCGGGCCGAGGCCTGGGTCGCCCGTCACGGCGGTCGGGCCATGCCCACCCCGCGCGAGGCGGCCCTGGGCGCAGAGGTCGTCCTGGCCTGTGTCGGCAATGACGACGACCTGCGTGCCGTCTGTCTCGGGCCGGACGGGGCCTTTGCGGGGATGGATCCCGGCGGCCTCTTCATCGACCACACCACTGTCAGCGCCCAGGTCACGCGGGAGCTGGCGGCCGAGGCGGCGCGGCGTGGCATCGGCTATGTCGATGCCCCCGTCTCCGGCGGCCAGAAGGGGGCCGAGACCGGCCAGCTCTCGATCATGTGCGGCGGCTCGGAGGAAGACTATGCCCGGGCCGAGGCGATCATGAAGCCCTATACGCGCATCTGCCGCCGGCTGGGTGAGGTGGGCTCGGGCCAGCTTGCCAAGATGGCCAACCAGATCGCCATCGCCGGACTGGTGCAGGCCCTGTCCGAAGCGCTGGCCTTCGCCGAAAAGGCAGGCCTCGACGGTCGTGCGCTGGTGGAGGTCATCTCGCAGGGGGCCGCCGGATCCTGGCAGATGGTCAACCGGCACGAGAGCATGCTCGACGGCCATTTCGATCATGGCTTCGCCGTGGACTGGATGCGCAAGGATCTGGCCATCTGCCTGGCCACCGCGCGCGAGATCGGCGCCGCACTGCCCGTCACCGCGCTGGTGGATCAGTTCTACGCCGATGTCCAGGCTATGGGCGGGGGGCGCTGGGATACCTCGAGCCTCATCCTCCGGCTGCGCCGCTGAGGGCAGGGCCGGGGGCCATCCGCTCCACGGTCTGGCCCCCGGACCGGCCCGATTCGCGCAACACCCACCGCGCGTTGCGCTTACGATTCGTTAACCCGTCTGAGGCAAACCGGGCCCGTCGGCGCATCCCGCGCCCGGAGGATTGTCGGTCATGCCCCTGTCTCGCGCCTGCTGCCATGCCGTCCGGCCTTCCCCCGGCGAGGGAAGGCCCGATCGGCGGCTATCGCTCCGGGATGAGCCCGCGGGGCGAAAAGCGCAGCACGAGGAGCAGCACCACCCCCATGGTCAGCAGGCGCATCTGTTCGCCCGCATCGGCCAGCCGCTGGGCCATGAAGGATCCCTCGGGCATCATCGTGGCGAGGCTGCCGAACACGAGCTGCCCCAGCGGCGCGACGATCACCCACAGCCACCAGATCAGGAGGCCTCCCAGGATCGCCCCCCAGTTGTTGCCCGATCCGCCGACGATCACCATCACCCAGATCAGGAAGGTGTAGCGCAGCGGCTGGTAGCTGCCGGGGGTCAGCTGACCGTCAAGCGTGACCATGATCGCCCCGGCAATGCCGATGACGGCCGAGCCGAGGACGAAGATCTGCAGGTGCCGGGCGGTGACATCCTTGCCCATGGCTTCGGCTGCGACCTCGTTGTCGCGGATCGCGCGAACCATCCGGCCCCAGGGGCTCTTCAGGGCGAGCTGCGACAGCAGCAGCACGAGGCCCAGCACCGCCAGGATCAGCAGCATGTAGAGGAGGTTGACCCAGATCTTGGAGGCATCCACGGCATTGAGGCCGAAGCGCGCCGCCTGCTCGACGAAATCGGGGCTCCGCTGAAGGTCGATCTCGCGCGGGACGGGGCGGGGGATGCCGATCACGTTCTTGACCCCGCGGGCCAGCCAGTCCTCGTTCTTGAGCACGGCCAGGATGATCTCGGCGATGCCCAGCGTGGCGATGGCCAGGTAGTCGGACCGCAGCCCCAGGGCTGTCTTGCCGATCAGCCAGGCTGCGCCTGCCGCCAGGAGCCCCCCGGCCGGCCAGGCGAGCAGCACCGGCAGGCCCAGGCCGCCGAGATAGCCCGTGGCGGCGGGCGTCACGGCCTCGACGGCGACGATGCCGGGGTCGATCACGCGCCGGAACAGCACAAATCCGGCGATGCCCACGGCGATCATGACCGCCATGCGCCGGCGCGACGGGGCCATGCGCATGCGCAGCAGGACAAGCAGGACCACCGTCGCCGCCCCGAGCAGCAGGCCCAGCAGGATGCGCAGGCCGCCAGCGGCCCAGGCCTCTGTCACGGGGGGCATGGCGATCAGCACCGCGGCAAGGCCGCCGAGGGCGAGGAATCCCATCACCCCGATGTTGAACAGGCCGGCAAAGCCCCATTGCAGGTTCACCCCCAGCGCCATGATCGCCGAGACGAGGCCCATGTTGACGACGAGCAGCGCATAATTCGCGCCCATCAGGAACCCCGTGAGGACCAGCAGCACTCCCATCCCCAGGAACAGGAGCGGTGTGCGCAGGCTGTCGCGGGCTGGTGTGGCGATGGCGCGGGTCTGCGGGACGGTGGTCATACCGATTGCCCCCTGAAGAGGCCCGTGGGCCGGAACAGCAGCACGATGATGAGGATCGCGAAGGAGACCGCGAACTTGTATTCCGTGGACATGAGCTGGAGCAGCCCGTCGGGGGCCCAGCCCTCCGGCAGGGCGTACAGGACGACCTTCCGCCAGGCATATGTCAGCATCACCTCGGAGAAGGCGATGACAAAGCCGCCGGCGATGGCGCCCAGCGGATTGCCCAGCCCCCCCACGATGGCCGCTGCGAAGATGGGGAGGAGCAGTTGGAAATAGGTGAAGGCCTTGAAGCTCTTGTCCAGGCCGTAGAGCACCCCCGCCGTGGTCGCCAGCGCGGCGACGATGATCCAGGTGATGGCCACGACGCGTTCGGGGTTGATCCCGGACAGCAGGGCGAGATCCTCGTTGTCGCTGAAGGCCCGCATCGACTTGCCGGTGCGGGTGTGGTTGAGGAACCAGAACAGCAACGCCACGGCGATGGCGGCGGTGACGACGGTGATGGCCTGCGAGGACCGGATGGCAAGCCCCTCCTCGAGGCCGGACCATTCCTGAAATCCGCGCGCCGAGACGAGGAAGCGGGCACCGTCGGCAAAGGTGACATCCCCGACGCCGATGATGAAGCGCACGATGCCGTTCATGACGAACATCACGCCCATCGACACGATGACAAGGATGACGGGTGCGGCCTTCCTTTCGCGGTAGAAGCGGTAGACCACGCGGTCCGTGCCCAGCAGGAGCAGGGCCGTCGCCACGATCCCCACGGGCAGCGCCAGAAGGGCCGTCGGCAGTGGGCCGAATGTGATGCCGAGCGCCTGCAGCCCGAAGGTGCAGAGGATGGTGATGGCGGTCCCGAAGGCCATTGTGTCGCCATGGGCAAAGTTGGAGAAGCGCAGGATGCCGTAGATCAGCGTCACTCCCAGCGCGCCCAGGGCCAGCTGCGCCCCGTAGGAGACAGCGGGAACGAACACGAAATTGAGAAAGACCACGAGGGCGTTGAGAAGGTCCATCAGCGAACCCTTTCTCTGGAAGAGGAATGGCTTGCCGTGCTCATCTCAACCTCCGAGGAAACTCTTGCGCACCTGCGGGTCGGCCAGCAGATCCTTGCCGGTTCCGCTGAAGGCATTCGCCCCCTGCACGAGAACATAGCCCTTGTCCGCGATTTCGAGCGCCTGGCGCGCATTCTGCTCGACCATCAGGATGGTGATTCCCGTCCGGGCGATCTCGATGATGCGGTCGAAGAGCTCATCCATCACGATGGGAGAGACCCCGGCCGTCGGCTCGTCGAGCATCAGGACACTGGGCTGGGTCATGAGGGCGCGGCCGACCGCAACCTGCTGGCGCTGGCCGCCGGACAATTCGCCGGCGGGCTGTCGCCGCTTCTCGCGCAGGATCGGGAACAGCTCGTAAACCTGCTCCATCGTTCGGGAAATGTCGTCCTTTCGAAGAAAGGCGCCCATTTCCAGGTTTTCCTGCACGGTCAGCGAAGGAAAGATGTTGCGGGTCTGAGGGACGAAGGCCATCCCCTTGGCGACGCGGTCCTGCGGGCTGAGCCGGGTGATGTCCTCGCCGTTCAGCCGAACGCTGCCCTGGCGCAGATCGAGCATCCCGAAGATCGCCTTCATCGCGGTGGATTTGCCAGCCCCGTTCGGCCCGACGATGACGGCAATCTGGCCCTTCTCCGCCGCGATGGTGCAGCCGTTGAGGATCGATGGCCCGCGGCCATAGCCGCCTACCATCGCTTCGCCCACCAGGAAGGCGTTGACGACGCTCGTCGCAGGTTGCGTGGCCGTCGGGACGATCGGGTCCATGGGTATCGCGTCTCGAGGCCGGGTGATGGACAGGTCACGATTGCCGCGATCATCGCGGAGCGGATCTTCGCTAATCATGCCGCCCCCTTGTTCTTCAGGCCGCGCCCCAGATAGGCTTCGATCACGGCCTCGTTCTTCATGATCTCGGCTGCGCTGCCTTCGGCCAGCACCTTGCCCTCGGCCATGACGATGATCGGGTCGCAGAGCCGGGCGATGAAATCCATGTCGTGTTCGATGACGCAGAAGGTGTATCCGCGTTCGCGATTGAGGCGCAGGATCGCGTCGGCGATGGTATTGAGCAGGGTGCGGTTCACGCCGGCCCCCACCTCGTCGAGGAAGACGATGCGGGCCTCGACCATCATCGTCCGGCCCAGCTCGAGCAGCTTCTTCTGCCCACCCGACAGGTTGCCTGCCTTTTCATCCGCCAGATGGGCGATGGTCAGGAACTCCAGGACTTCGTCGGCCTTGCGGGCCAGGGCGGCCTCTTCCTCGCGGATGCGGCGGCGGCCAAACCAGGTATTCCAGAGCCTTTCGCCGGATTGGCCGGGGGGCACCATCATCAGGTTCTCGCGCACCGTGAGGGTGGGAAATTCATGCGCGATCTGGAAGGTGCGCAGCAGGCCCTTGTGGAAGAGCTCGTGCGGCGGCAGGCCCGTGATGTCCTCTCCGGCCATGGTCACGCGGCCCGAGGTCGGGGGCAGACGACCCGCAATCACATTGAAAAGCGTTGTCTTTCCGGCGCCGTTCGGGCCGATCAATCCGGTGATGCTACCCTGCCGGATCTTCAGCGAAACTCCGTCCACGGCACGGAAGCCGCCGAAATGCCTGTGCAGGTCGTGGACCTCGATCATCCCTGTCCCCTTTGTCTTGGGGGGCCGCGCCCCCGATGCGCGGCGGCCCGGGGCCATACCCCGGGCCGCAACGGCAGGTCAATCTGCCCTTCGGTTCAACGGAAGCGGACAGTGACGATCTCGCCGTCCTTGAACTCGACTTCGCGGTAGTTGCCTGCGGATTCGCCCGGCCCGATCAGTTCCACGGCCGTAGCGCCTTCATAGTCGATGTCCTGACCGGCGGCGATCAGCTCCAGCGCCTTGGCCAGCTCGCCGGGGAAGATCTGCTCGCCCGGCGCATTGGCAAGGTCCATGACCTGCGCCGTCCAGGCAGCCGAGTCGGTGGAGCCGGCCTTGGCCATCGCCAGCATGATGAGGGCGGCGGCATCGTAGCTTTCGGGCGCAAAGGCCGACGTGCCGTCAAAGCCCTGCGCAGCGGCGATCTCCTGCCACATCGCGGCGCCCTGGCTGTCGGTGCCGGGATACTGACCGAAGGAGTTCTCGAGCCCCGCGCCCAGCGCATCGACGATGTCCTGGCCGATCATGCCGTCGGGCAGCACGAAGGTGTCAAAGGCCCCGGTATCGAGCGCATTCTGGATGATGCCACGACCGCCCTGATCGGTGTAGCCCGCCACGACCAGCACTTCGGAACCGGTGGCCGCCAGCGCCGCGACCTCGGCCGAGTAGTCGGCCTTGCCGTCCTCATGCGGCGCAGCCAGCGTGACCGTGCCGCCCATCTCGGTAAAGGCGGCCTGGAAGGAGTCGGCCAGACCCTTGCCATAGTCGTTGTTGGTGTAGGTCAGGGCGACTTCGGTGATGCCGCGGTCCATCAGGATCTCGCTCATCACCACACCCTGACGGGCGTCGGAAGGCGCGGTGCGGAAGAACAGACCGTTGTCCTCGACGGTCGAGAGACCGGGCGAGGTGGCCGAGGGCGAGATCATCCCGATGCCGTTCGGCACTGCGACATTGGTCAGGATGGCATTGGTGACGCCCGAGCAGTCGGCCCCCATGATCGCGTTGATGCCGCCTTCCACCAGGCCTTCGGCTGCGGCTGTGGCCGCGGCGGCATCGATGCAGGTGGAATCGGCCCGCTCGGAGACGACCTGCTGCCCCAGGATGCCGCCGGCGGCATTGACCTCGGCAATGGCGACTTCGGCAGCCTGCGCCATGAAGGGCGTGATCGATTCCAGCGGACCGGTGAAGCCGAGGATGATGCCGATCTTCGGCGCGGCGTCCTGCGCCGCGGCCGCACCGGCGAGCAGCGCCGTGGCCCCGACGGCCAGAAGCAGTCTTTTCATCATTGTCTCCCTGACAGGACTGAATCCCTGCGGCGACAGGCTAGTGACAGTTGCCGCCGTTGTGAAGCGGGGTTTCGGTCATGCGCCCCTGCGTCAGATCGACAGGCGCATGGGTGGAGAGCCCTGCGTGCCGCGCTCGCGGTAGGGAGTGGTCCCGTAATGGGCACGGTAGCATTTGGAGAAATGCGAAGGACTGGCAAAGCCGCAGGCCAGCGCCACGTTGATGACGCTCATGTCGGTCTGCATCAGCAGGTTGCGGGCCTTCTGCAGGCGCAGCTCCATGTAGTAGCGCTTGGGCGAGCGGTCGAGATAACGCCGGAACAGCCGCTCCAGCTGGCGGGTGGACAGGCCCACCTCATGGGCGAGAGAGGCGGGCGAGACCGGCTCCTCGATGGCCTGTTCCATCATGTGGATGACGCGGGACAGCTTGGGATGCCGCACGCCGATCCGGGTGGGAATCGACAGCCGCTGCGTGTCCTGATCAGTGCGGATGCTGGAATAGATGAGCTGGTCGGCCACGGCATTGGCCAGATCCTCGCCATGGTCACTGGCGATGATCTTCAGCATCAGGTCGATCGAGGCCGTCCCTCCGGCCGTCGTCATGCGGTTGCCGTCGATAACGAAGACGGATTTGGTCAGCGTGACGTTCTCGAACTCCTCGCTGAAGGAATCCTGGTTTTCCCAGTGGATCGTCGCGCGCTTGCCATCGAGAAGGCCCGCCTTTGCCAGAGTATGGGCTGCGGTGCACAGCCCCCCGATGGTCACGCCGCGCCGGGCCTCGCGTCGCAGCCAGTTGACGACGGTCCGGGTGCTGGCGGCATGCACGTCGATGCCGCCGCAGACAAGAATCGTGTCATCCCGGTCCAGCGGCTCCAGATCCATGTCCAGCTTGAAGACGGTTCCGTTGGAACAGGTCACGCTCTCGCCTCCCTCGCCGGCGAGGACCCATTCGTAGAGACGCCGCCCGGCCATGCGGTTGGCGATGCGCAGGGGCTCGAGGGCGCAGGCAAAGCTCAGCATCGTGAAATCGCGGAGCAGGACAAAGACGAAGCGTCGCAACCGCGGCGCAGCAGCGACGGACCCGACGGGCTGGGGGCGCATGTTCATGGGACACCTGGCGATGGACGCTCGCGGCACGAGCGCCCGACAGGAACATCTGGCATCTTTGTCGGCCGTCTTCAAGATCGCCGCGATGCCGGATGCGTCATTTTGGGTCGCTGCCGGACGGCCGGTCCGTGCGTTTTCCGTTGGCGTTCCTCGATGCCCGCCCTATAAGCCGCGCCGGACGATCCGAGGGGAGCGACATCATGGCCGACTGGCAGAAGACCGACTGGCGCCGCAAGCCCAGGGTGCAGATGCCCGACTATGCCGATCAGGAGCGCCTGCAGAAGGTTCTGGCACGGCTGGTCTCCTATCCGCCCCTCGTCTTTGCCGGCGAGGCGCGGCGGCTCAAGACCCTGCTGGGGAAGGTTGCCGCGGGGGAGGCCTTCCTGCTCCAAGGTGGCGACTGCGCCGAGAGCTTTGCCGAATTCTCGGCCGACAATATCCGCGACACCTTCAAGGTGATCCTGCAGATGGCGATGGTCCTGACCTTCGGCGCCAAGGTGCCGGTGGTGAAGGTGGGCCGCATGGCCGGTCAGTTCGCCAAGCCGCGCTCCTCGCCGGTCGAGGTGGTCGGGGGCAGGGAGCTGCCGTCCTACAAGGGCGACATCATCAATGGCTTCGAGCCGACGCCGGAGGCGCGCGAACCGGACCCCGACCGCATGCTCCAGGCCTATCTCCAGTCGGCCGCGACTCTGAACCTGCTTCGCGCCTTCTCGACAGGGGGTTATGCGGATATCCACAAGGTTCATGCGTGGACGCTCGGCTTCACCGCCTCGCCGGAGGCCGAAAAGTATCGGGAGATGGCCAACCGCATCACCGACACGCTGGACTTCATGCGTGCCGCCGGCATCCACGAGGAGGCTTCGCATACTCTTCAGACGGTCGAGTTCTTCACCTCGCACGAGGCACTGCTGCTCGATTACGAGGAGGCGCTGACCCGCATCGATTCGACGACGGGCCAATGGCTTGCAGGATCCGGGCACATGATCTGGATCGGCGACCGGACGCGCCAGCCCGATGGGGCGCATGTGGAATTCTGCCGCGGCGTGCAGAATCCGATCGGGCTGAAATGCGGTCCCTCGCTGACGACCGGCCATCTCAAGGCGCTGATGGCCAAGCTCAATCCGCGCAACGAACCGGGCCGCCTCACGCTGATCGCGCGCTTCGGCGCGGGCAGTGTCGGGGACCATCTGCCGCGCCTGATCCGCGCCGTCCAGGAAGAGGGCGCCCATGTGGTATGGTCCTGCGATCCGATGCACGGCAACACGATCAAGTCGTCAACCGGTTACAAGACCCGCCCCTTCGAAAGCGTCCTGCGCGAGGTGCGCGAGTTCTTTGCCATCCATAATGCCGAGGGGGACGATTCCCGGCGGCGTGCATTTCGAGATGACGGGCAAGGACGTGACCGAATGCACCGGGGGGGTGCGGGCGGTGACGGACGAGGATCTCAGCGATCGCTATCACACCGCCTGCGATCCGCGCCTCAATGCCAGCCAGGCGCTGGAGTTGGCCTTCCTCGTGGCCGAGGAGCTGTCTGCGCGCCGCGCCGGGATGTTGCGGGCCGAGGCCGTCTAGACGGTGTTGTCCACCACAAGGCGGAGCCGGGGCCTTGCCCCCGGGTCCTGCCGCGGGGATCCGGGGCCCAGGGCCATGGCAGCCCGGTATGGCGGGGACGCGATTCGCTCCCACCGTGCCGGGCTGTCTTCGCTGATCGTGAAGGGGGCCGCCGCACGCCGCGTCGGCCCATCGAGGAACAGGCCCCCCAGGATCTGGGTCGCTTCGTTCCGGTGATCGAGAAGCGGCAGCAGCAGCAATCGTCCGGACAGGCCGGGCCGGAATGCCTTTGGCTGCGAGCGGATCGGCAGATCGGCCAGGCCGGGGCTGTCCAGACAGCAGTCGATCCAGCGGCCGAGGGCCGGACGCGAGGGCAGGGCGAACAGCACGGACAGGGGCATGCCCCGCATCTCGCCCCCGAGATACCCTGCCAGGGCCTGACCGACGAGGCGCAAGCGGCCAACGCCTGGGGCCACGCGTGTGAGGATGAAGGCATGGGGCAGGGCTTCCTCCATGAGGGAGGGATCGATGTCTCCGCGTCTGGGAAGGATGTCCTGCCGGGGAAGCGCCCTCCAGCAGGCTTCCATGACGGCCTTGGCCGATGACCCAGCCGGCATGTCGCGCCGCGAGAGCACATCCGGCCCCATTCCGTTCCGTTCCATCTCCTGTCTCCCGCCCCCTCTTTTCCCAGTCTAGCGCATCGGCGGGAGAAGACTGTTACTAAAGTATTAAATCGTTAATGTGCGCGTGAGCAGGACAAAGCGAGGTGAGGCCGTGATCCGCTCCATGACGGCCTTTGCGCATCGGCGGAGCCAGATCGGCTCTCTTGGCTTTGAATGGGAAGCGCGGTCGGTGAACGGCCGAGGGCTCGATCTCCGGCTGCGCCTGCCGGACGGTCTCGAGGGGCTGGAACCGGCGGTGCGTTCCGCGGTGACGGCGCGGCTGACCCGTGGTCATGTCGCCGTCACGCTGCGCCTGTCGCGCCCCCTGCGGGAGGGCATCTTCGCCATCGACAGCGAACAGCTCGATCGCGTGCTCGATGGGATCCGCATGGTCCAGGCGCGGGCCCACGAAAAGGGACTGACCCTCGCGCCGGCATCTGTCTCTGATGTGCTGGCCCAGCGCGGTGTCGTCGTCATGGGCGCCGCAACGGAAGAGGAAGGATTGCACGGCGCGCTTCTGCAGGGGCTCGATGCGGTTCTCGACGATCTGCTGGCCATGCGCGAAGCGGAGGGACGGGCGCTGGCCCGCGTGATCGCAGAACAGGTCGATGGCATCGCCCGTCTTGTCGAGGAGGCCGCAGAACTGGCCCGGGCCCGTCTCGAGGAGACCCGACAGAAGCTGCCGGAGGCGCTTCGCCGGATGACGGCAGAGCTGGCCCATGCCGACGAAGACCGGCTGACCCAGGAGCTCGCCCTGATCGCGCTGCGCAATGATGTGACCGAGGAAATCGACCGTCTCCGTGTCCATGTGGAGACGGCCCGTGCCCTTGTGACCGATCCGAAGCCTGCCGGACGGCGGCTCGACTTCCTGGCCCAGGAATTCAACCGCGAGGCCAACACCCTGTGCAGCAAGGCCAGCCATGCCGCCCTGACCCGGATCGGCCTTGACCTGAAGGCGGCCATCGACCAGATGCGCGAGCAGGTCCAGAACGTGGAGTGAGGGCGTGACATCCCAGACCCTGCCACCGCGGCGCGGCCTTCTGATCATCCTGTCCTCGCCCTCAGGGGCAGGCAAGTCGACCCTGGCCCGCCGCCTTCTTGCCGCTCAGCCCGAGTCTCCTTCTCGGTCTCGGCGACCACACGCCCCCCCCGACCGGGCGAGATCGATGGCCGGGAATACCACTTCGTCTCGCGCGAGGCCTTTCGCGCGATGGTCGAGAGGGGCGAGCTTCTGGAACATGCCGAGGTCTTCGGCAATCTCTATGGTTCGCCGCGCGCCCCGGTCGAGGCGGCCATGGCTGCCGGGCGCGACACCCTCTTCGACATCGACTGGCAGGGGGGGCAGCAGATCCGCAACTCGCCCCTGGGGCGCGAGGTGGTCTCCATCTTCATCCTGCCGCCCTCCATGGCCGAACTGGAGCGGCGTCTGCGCAGTCGCGCGCAGGACAGCGAGGAGGTGATCCGCGGACGGATGGCACGCGCGATGGCAGAGACAAGCCATTGGGCAGAATATGATTACGTCCTCGTCAACCGCGATCTGGATGAAACCGACAGGATGGTGCAGGAAATCGTCCGGGCCGAACGCCTCCGTCGCGAGAGGCAGCCATGGCTCAACGGCTTTGTCCGCGGTCTTGCCGCCGAGTTCGAGGGCATGGCGGGATGATCTGGGCGCTCGATGGTCAGGAACCGGAGATCCATCCCACGGCCTGGATCGCGCCCTCTGCGCAGGTGATCGGCAAGGTCCGCATCGGCGCACGGGCCTCGGTCTGGTTCGGCGCCGTCCTGCGGGGCGACAATGAATGGATTGAGGTGGGGAAAGAGACCAACATCCAGGAGAATGTCGTCTGCCACACCGACTGGGGCTTTCCCCTGACGATCGGCGCGCGCTGCACCATCGGCCACAAGGCGATGCTGCATGGCTGCTCCATCGGCGAGACGACCCTGATCGGCATGTCGGCGACGATCCTGAACGGTGCGGTCATCGGGCCGGAATGTCTCGTCGGGGCAGGGGCCCTCGTGACGGAAGGGAAACGGTTCGAGGCACGCAGCCTGCTGATGGGCGTGCCGGCGCGGGCCGTTCGCGAGCTCGATGCCATGGCCGTCGCCGGGCTGCACCGATCCGCGGAGGGCTATGCCGCAAATGCAGCGCGCTTTGCCGCAGGACTGTCTGCCGTCACGACCGGCTGTCGTTGATCACGAAGAGATCGAAGTCGAGATCCGGGGCGACCGAACGCATTTCGGCGCGAATGGCATCAGGGTCTGGCACGGGATTGGTCAGCGCGCGGTATCGCCCGGCATATCCCAGGGCATCGAGCCGCTGGGCCACATCCAGGGCGTCGAAATCCTCACCCATTAGGGGCGAGAGAACCAGATCGGGCTTCAACGCGTGCAAAAGATCGGCCGACAGATCCTCGAACCTTGCGAAGTGGAATCCCTCGATCTCCGGCAGAATGCGGCCTTCTGCGTGCCAGCTGCGCAAATTGCCGATAACCAGAATCATGGATCGCTGCAGGTTCGGATGGCATGGGCACCGGATTCACGGGAACAGGACACGCATGAGGGAAAGACAGGGCACGGGTTGACAGCCGGATCGCCGCAGCACGTTGTGACCGCGGAATCCCTGACACGGGGGGCGATCATAGAAGCTCGTCCGCGACAGACAATGCCGCATGTTCAACTTCAGCGGGAAATCGGGCGAAGGAGTCGTGCATGTCACAGGATGCCATCCTGACCGTCTTGGCGCTGCCGACGCCGACCCTCCTGATCGGCCCGGACGAACGGATCGAGGCGATCAACAGCGCTGCCCGTGCCCTGTTCGGCCATGACGGAACGGGGCGGCATTACATCACCGTCCTGCGGCAGCCCGCCACCCTGGAAGCGATCGAGCGGACCCTGACCGACCGTCAGCCCCCGAGGGGCGCTATCTCGGCCGGGAGGGAAGCCGTGACACGACGTGGAGAATCTTCACCCGTCCGCTCGAGCTTCCGAGCGGAGCCCGTGTTCTGGTCTGCTTCGAGGACATCACCGCCGTCGAGGAGGCCGGCCAGATTCGCCGCGACTTTGTCGCCAATGTCAGTCACGAGCTGCGCACGCCCCTGACGGCCTTGCTGGGTTTTGTCGAAACCCTCCAGGGACCGGCGCGGGAGGATCCAAAGGCGCGCGAACGCTTCCTCAAGATCATCGCGGCCGAGGCCTCGCGCATGGCGCGTCTCGTAGACGACCTGCTCAATCTGAGCCGCGTGGAGGCCGAGGAACGGCAGCGTCCCGTGGCACGGGTCGATATCGCCGATCTGGCCAGATCGGTGGCCGCGACACTTGAGCCGCTGGCTGCAAAATGGACGACGGCGATCCATCTCGAGGTGCCCGAGCTCGGAGCCATCGTTCCGGGGGATGTCGGCCAGCTCCGGCAGGTTCTGCTGAATCTCATGGAGAATGCGGTCAAGTATGGCGGGTCGGGCGGCCCCGTGACGGTGCGGGTGATGCCGCCGCAGGACGAGCCTTCGCTGCGCCGTCGTTGTGTGCGGATTGTCGTCGAGGATCGCGGTCCGGGGATCGCGGCACATCACATTCCGCGCCTCACGGAACGATTCTATCGCGTAGACACGCACCGTTCGCGCGAGGTGGGGGGGACAGGTCTGGGCCTGGCCATCGTGAAGCATGTGATCAACCGCCATCGCGGTCGGCTGCGGATCGAGAGCGAACCGGGAAAGGGGAGCCGGTTCAGCGTGATCCTGCCCGTGGAGTGACGGAACAAGGAAGTCGCATAATATATATTATGTAAAATAAGCATGTGACCGGAGTCATGCCGGCCGTTCGGACGCCAGCTCTCGCCATCAAGGGAAAGATGCGCTATCTCTCGGTGGAATGACGGATCCGGCCCTGACGGCCGGCTCTGACGACCGCGGCGACACCTCCGCAATTTCGGACCGGCGCGCAGCGGACCGGCCTCTCTTGCTCGAGAGGCCGGTGGTGGCGGGTCCGGTGTTTGCACCGGACCGCCGCCAGATCCCGCGAAGTTTCGGCGTCGCTGCGCCGGGTCTCGGGGGTCGTCGGCGACACCGCACATTGTCCTGCGCGGTGTCGCCGGTTCTTCCCTCAGCTGCGGGCGGCTTCGGCCGCCGCGTTCATCTTCGCCACTTCGGCCGCGAAGTCCTCTTCCTTCTTCTCGATTCCTTCACCGACAGCGAGACGCACGAAGCCCGTCACGGTCACCCCCGCCGCCTGCGCGGCCTCGGCAACGGTCTGATCGGGATTCACCACAAAGGCCTGACCGAGCAGCGTGTTCTCGGCGACGAACTTCTTCATCCGGCCGGGGATGATGTTGTTGCGGATCACCGCCTCGGGCTTCGGCTTGGCGGCGGATGCGTTCTCCTCCAGCGCCTTCTGCGTCTGGATCTCCAGCTCCTTGGCCAGCACGGCCGGATCGAGCGAGGCTTCGTCCAGCGCCGCAGGATTGGCCGCAGCGACATGCATCGCGATCTGCCGGCCGATGCCGTTGTCCGGCCCGCTCAGCGCCACGAGCACACCGATCTTGCCCAGGCCTTCGCCAGCGGCGTTGTGGACATAGCTGACCACCGTCTCGCCTTCGAGCGCGACCATCCGGCGGATCGTCATGTTCTCGCCGATCCGGGCGATAGCATCGGTGACCGCGGCCTCGGCTGTCTTGCCGCCGATATCGGTCTGCTTGAGCGATTCAAGATCCGTCGCCTTGAGCGCCGCATGGGCAACATCACGCACAAGGGCCTGGAATTCCGCATTCTTGGCGACGAAATCGGTCTCCGAGTTGACCTCGACGACGACGCCCCGTCCCCCTTCAACAGCAACGCCGACCAGACCCTCGGCCGCGGTGCGCCCGGATTTCTTTGCCGCCTTGGCCAATCCCTTGGTCCGCAGCCAGTCGATGGCGGCATCCATGTCGCCATTCGTTTCGGTCAGCGCCTTCTTGGCGTCCATCATCCCCGCGCCGGTCGCCTCGCGCAGTTCCTTCACCATGCTCGCGGTGATCGTCATCTCATCCTCCTTCAAACGGATTCGGGCGGGTCTGAACCCGCCCGATGAAGCGTCCCGGACGGCCCGGCCCGGTCCGTCAGCCCTGCGCGGCAGCCTCCTGCATGGCCTCTTCGACCAGCGCTTCCATCGCACCGATATCCACGCCGGCGGCATTGAGCTGGGCGCTCATTCCGTCCAGTGCGGCACGCGCCACAAGGTCGCAATAGAGCGTGATCGCACGGGAGGCGTCGTCATTGCCCGGAATGATGTAGTCCACCCCTTCCGGCGAGCAGTTCGTGTCGACCACCGCAACCACCGGAATGCCGAGCTTGCGCGCCTCCTTGATCGCGAGATCCTCCTTGTTCACATCGATCACGAAGAGGAGGTCGGGGATGCCGCCCATCTCGCGGATGCCGCCCAGCGAGGCCTGCAGCTTCTGCTGCTGCCGCTCCATCCCGAGCCGCTCCTTCTTGGTCAGCCCCTCGAAGCCCCGCTCGGCCGCCTCGTCGATGGCCCGCAGGGTGTTGATCCGCTGCGAGATCGTCTGCCAGTTCGTGAGCGTGCCGCCCAGCCAGCGGTGATTGATGTAGAACTGTGCCGAACGCTCGGCCGCGTCGGCGATGGGCTTCTGCGCCTGCCGCTTGGTCCCGACGAACAGGACGCGCCCGCCCTTGGCGACGGTATCCCGCACAACGCGCAGCGCCTGCTCCAGCAGTGGCACGGTCTGGGTCAGGTCGATGATGTGGATGCCGTTGCGCGAGCCGTAGATGTAGGGAGCCATGCGCGGATTCCACCGCGCGGTCTGATGGCCGAAATGAACGCCCGCCTCGAGAAGCTGGCGCATGGTGAATTCGGGAAGAGCCATGTCCTCGTCCTTTCCGGTTTGAGCCTTCGACGGAGGATCAGGACCCGGATGCCTTCCGGCACCCCTGCCCCAACCGGTGGACGGCGGAGGATGTCTCCCCCCGACGCCCGCCTCCGCCTGCGAAGTGTGGCGGCCTTAGCGGCAGCCTGCCGAAAAGACAAGGCCCGCGCCTGCGTTGACCGGACGCCTCGACCCGGGCATCACCCGCGACATGGTCGAACGCGCGGTCTGCCCCCCTCCTCCCGACATCCTCTGCATCGGTGCGGTGCTGTGGGATGTGATCGGCCGCACCACCGCCCCCCTCGCCCCGGGGGCCGACATGCCCGGCCGCATCATCCGCCTTCCCGGCGGGGTGGCCATGAACATCGCCATGACGCTCGTCCGGTTCGGCCTGACCCCCGCCCTGCTTACCGCCATCGGTCGGGATGCAGAGGGCGATACCCTTCTGGCCGAGGCCGCGCGCATGGGCATGCGCACCGATTTCGTCCATCGCTCCGATCATCTGCCGACCGATCGCTACATGGCGATCGAAGGTCCCGAAGGCCTTTTTGCCGCCATTGCCGATGCCCATTCCCTCGAGGCGGCCGGAGACCGCATCCTGGCTCCGCTGGCCGATGGCCGGCTCGGCTCCGACGCGGCGCCCTGGAGCGGTCCCGTGGCCCTCGACGGCAATCTCACACCCGATCTGCTGGCCCGCATCGCCGGCTCTCCCCTCTTCGCACAGGCCGATCTGCGGGTGGCGCCCGCCAGTCCCGGCAAGGCCGAACGGCTGCTTGCCCTGCTCGGGCATCCGAAGGCGACCTTCTATGTCAATCTCGAGGAAGCCTGTCTTCTCTGCCGGAGACGGCTGTCCGATGCCGCAGACGCCACTGCGGCCCTGCTGGCCCTCGGGGCGCGGCGTGTCATCGTAACGGATGGCGGCCGTGGCCTTGCCGATGCCGACGGGAACGGCCTTGTTCAGATCCGCCCGCGCGCCGTCACGGTTCAGAGGGTGACCGGCGCGGGTGACACGCTGATGGCGGCTCATCTCGTCGCCGAACGCCGGGGCATCCCGCGGGACGAGGCTCTCGCCTTCGCGGCCGAAGCTGCAGCACGATATGTGGCAGGGGAGACAGAGATTTGATCGATCTGCGATTTTCACGCGAGGTTGAAGCAGCACGGCAGGAGGGCCGACCGCTTGTCGCGCTCGAATCAACCATCATCACGCATGGGATGCCCTGGCCGCGCAACTTCGAGACGGCCCGACAGGTGGAAGCCACCATCCGCGAAGCCGGCGCCACACCGGCCACCATCGCGATTCTCGACGGCATCCTGCATGTCGGTCTGGAACCGGACCAGATGGAGAGGCTCGCCCGGGCCGACGGCGTGCGCAAGGTCTCGCGTGCCGATCTGGCGCTCTGCCTTGCCGAGGGGGCAACGGGGGCGACCACGGTGGCCGCCACGATGATCGCGGCACGGCATGCGGGGATCGAGGTCTTCGCGACCGGCGGAATCGGGGGGGTTCATCGCGGGGCGGAACGGACATGGGACGTCTCGGCAGATCTGCAGGAACTGGCCCAGACGCCGGTCACGGTCGTGGCCGCAGGACCGAAGGCCATCCTCGATCTGCCCCGGACGCTCGAGGTGCTCGAAACGCTGGGCGTTCCGGTCATCGCCTTCGCTCAGGACGAGTTGCCCGCCTTCTGGTCTCGCCGCTCGGGTCTGCGCGCGCCGCAGCGGCTGGACGACCCGGCCCTGATCGCCCGCGCCCATCGTCTGCGCGCGGCGCTGGGCCTGCCAGGCGGTCAGCTTGTGGCGAATCCGATTCCCGAAGCGGACGAGATCCCCGCCGAAACGCTCGCCCCCCTGATCGAGCAGGCCCAGGCCGAGGCGGAACGGGCAGGGATCGCTGCCAAGGAGGTGACTCCCTTCCTGCTGTCCCGGTTGCTCGAACTGACGGGCGGGCGCAGTCTGGAGGCGAACATCGCCCTTGTTCTCAACAATGCGCGCCTGGCGGCGCGGATCGCCCGGTCACTCGCGGAAATGGCATGAAGGATGGCGCTGGCCGCCATTGCGGGAAGGCCGGTCCCTGCCCTAGACAGGATCCGCCAGAGGACCGAGTCCCCCTGACATGACCGCACCCGCGAAGCCTCCCCGGCCCCGTCACTGGCTGATCACCCGCATCGCCAGCGCGATCCGCAACAACTTCTTCGCGGGCGTCGTGGTCATTGCGCCCCTGGGCCTGACCGTCTGGCTCATCTGGACGGCGGTCGGCTGGGTGGACGGCTTCGTGATGCCCTTCGTGCCGCGCTACTGGCATCCGGATGCGATGATCAACCGGTGGCTGGGCAATCCCCGGGGATCGCCCGAATGGATCGATGTCAACATCCGCGGTGTCGGAGTTGTCGTCTTCCTGATCTTCACGGTCCTCATCGGCTGGATGGCCAAGGGGCTGATCGGTCGCAGCCTGCTGCGCGCCGGAGAAGAGATCCTGGGCCGCGTGCCCGTCGTCCGATCCGTCTACAACGCCGTCAAGCAGATCGCGGAAACGCTCATCTCGAACTCCGAGGTGAAGTTCGAGAAGGCCTGTCTGGTGCAGTTCCCGCGCAAGGACTGCTGGACGATCGCCTTCATCACGGCACCGGCCAAGGGAGAGCTGCGCGAACGCCTGTCCGACGGAGAGGACGATCCCTGGGTCTGCCTGTTCCGTCCCAATACCCCGAACGCCACCACCGGCTATCTGTTCTTCGTCCGCCGGTCGGAGATCATCGAACTCGACATGACGCTCGAGGATGCGGCCAAGCTCGTGATCTCGGCCGGGCTGGTCTATCCGGGGGAGATGCCGCGCGGCACGCTTCGCAACGGCGAGGGCGTCTAGAGCGCCGTCCAGCCGCCATCGACGCTGATCGTCGTGCCGGTGATCTGCGCCGCGGCCTCCGAACAGAGGAAGACCGTCGTGCCGCCGATCTGCTCGACCGTCGCGAACTGCCGCGACGGCTGGCGCGCCAGCATCACTTCGCGGATGACGGTTTCGCGGTCCATGCCATGCGTCCGCATCTGATCCGGGATCTGCGCCTCCACGAGCGGGGTCAGGACATAGCCGGGACAGATCGCGTTGCAGGTGATGCCCTGCCCTGCCACCTCCAGCGCAACCGTCTTCGTGAGACCGACCAGACCGTGCTTCGCGGCGACATAGGCCGCCTTGTAGGGGGAGGCGGTGAGGCCATGCGCCGAGGCCATGTTGATGATCCGGCCCCATCCCCTTGCCCGCATGCCCGGCAGCGCGGCCGCGATCGTGTGAAAGGCAGAAGCCAGATTGATCGCCAGGATTCGATCCCAGGTCTCGGGTGGGAAGTCTTCAATGGGTGCGACATGCTGGATCCCCGCATTGTTCACGAGGATATCGCAGCCGCCGGCCTGCGCGATCAGCGCCCGGCATTCCTCCCCCTGACTCATGTCGGCACGGATGTAGCGGACCGTCACCGAAAATTCATCGGCCATGGCCTGCGCGATGGCATGATCCTCGGGCCGGTCGGTGAAGGAGTTGAGGGTCACGGCCGCACCGGCCCCCGCCAGGGCGCGCGCCACACCCAGGCCGATCCCGGATGTCGAACCGGTCACGATCGCATGACGGCCTTCGAGAGGGCGGGAAGAGGACATCTGTCGGCTCCGTCGGATTACGCAGATGCAGCATGACCAGGTCAGGCTTCCGGTGCAACGGCCTGCCGCCTGCCTTGCTCATCCTTGTCCATCAAGAGGGGAGAAGCGGCGACTCCCGTCCCGCCTCAAGTGATTCGGTCAACCTCTTGCCCCTGTGGATAAAGATGGAACATCACCGGGTGATTCCCGCCTGCGAGGGCGATTCGGACGGCAGCGCGGCCGCGTTCCGCCCGCCACCCGACGGCCTGGGGTTTGGGGCCGCGATGCGAAGCCCCGGGAATCCTGAGATTTTGCTTGAAGTTGTCCGCAGCGGAACGATGGGGCAAGAAAAAACGCCCGCCGCGGGGCGGGCGTCAAGTTGTTGAGGCAGGTTTCATACAGGCAAGAAACCTATCGAGCAGTGAGTCCCTTATAGACCTTTCCTCGACGTTTCGCCAGCCAAAAGTTTGATTTCGCGGCCCGCCGCCCGTAACCTCGGCGAACAGGGCAGAACCGGGGCAGGAGGTCCGAACCAAGCCATGACACCACTTCGCATTGCAACCGGAGGGCGAAATGCCGCTCTTGCGGCTCTCCTTCTTTCGACCGCCGCCTGGGCCGAACCCAGCCATGGCATCGCCATGTATGGTGAGCCTGCCCTGCCGCCGGACTTCACGCATCTTCCCTATGTGAATCCGGACGCGCCCAAGGGCGGCGCCGTGATCTCGGCCGAGGTCGGCACATTCGACAGCCTCAATCCCTATATCCTCAAGGGCACGGTTCCCTGGCAGCTGACCTATCTCGTGACCGAGAGCCTGATGGGCCGGACGCTCGATGAGCCCTTCACCCTCTACGGCCTGCTGGCCGAGACCGTGGAGACCGCGCCCGACCGGTCATGGGTCGAGTTCCATCTGCGCCCGGAGGCCCGCTTTTCCAACGGCGATCCCGTCACCGTCGAGGATGTGATCTGGTCCTACGAGACGCTCGGCACTCAGGGGCATCCCCGCTACCGGACCTTCTGGGAAAAGGTCGAATCCATCGAACCCGTCGGCGAACGCGGTATCCGCATCACCTTCAATACCCAGGACCGCGAGCTTGCCATGCTCGCCGGGCTGCGCCCGATCCTGCAGAAGGCCCAGTGGGAAGGGGTGGACTTCGCCAATGCCGACGGGCTCGAGATCATTCCCATCACCTCCGGCCCCTATGTCGTGGAAAGCTTCGAGGCCGGCCGCTATGTCGTGCTGCGGCGCGACCCGGACTACTGGGGCGCCGACATCCCCTTCCGCCGCGGCACCATGAATCTTGACGAGGTGCGCTACGAATTCTTCGGCGACGAGACGGCCGCCTTCGAGAGCTTCAAGATCGGCGAAACCAACATCATGCGCGAAAGCAATGTCGCGCGCTGGCAGACGCAATACGACTTCCCCCTGGCCCGCGAGGGGAAAATCGTGCTGTCCGAAGTGCCGCATCAGCGCCCTTCGGGGATGACGGGCCTCGTGATGAACACGCGCGATCCGCTGTTCGAGGGACTGGCGCGTGCGCGATGCGCTCATCCTCGCCTTCAATTTCGAGTTCATCAATGAGGCGATGACCGGGGGCGAACAGCCGCGAATCACGTCCTTCTATTCCAACAGCCCCCTCGGCATGACGCCCGGCCCGGCCGAAGGCCGCGTGGCCGAATATCTTGCCAATACGAGGACTACCTGCCCCCCGGCGCCATGGAAGGCTACAGCCTGCCCGTCGGCGACGGGACCGAGCGCAACCGCGCCAATATCACGCTCGCCCTCGAAAGGCTGGGCGAGGCGGGCTGGACGCTCGGCCAGGATGGCGTGCTGCGCAATGCCGCCGGCGAACCCTTTGCCTTCGAGATCCTCCTCGAGAACGGCTCCTCCGAGGTGGCGGCGATCGTGAACATGTATGTCCAGTCGCTCGCACGGCTCGGCATCCAGGCGACCGTCACTTCGGTGGACAGCGCGCAATACAAGGAACGCACGGACAATTACGACTTCGACATGACCTATTACCGCCGTGCGGTCTCGCTCAGCCCCGGCAACGAACAGGTGCTCTATTTCGGCTCCGGCCCCGCGGACGAACCGGGCGGGCGCAACCTGATGGGCGTCAAGAGCCCCGCCATCGACGGGCTGATCAACGACATGCTCAACGCCGAAAGCAACGAGGACTTCGTCGCTGCCGTCCAGGCCTTGGATCGTGTCCTGACAGCCGGGCGCTATGTCATTCCCTTCTACCAGTGGAATGTCGCCCGCATCGCCCATGCCGCCGAGCTGAAATTCCCCGAGCGGCTCCCCCTCATGGGCGATTGGCCGGGCTGGCAGCCGGATGTCTGGTGGTGGGAAGACACGCCTGCGCAATAGCGCGGACAGGCCCATCCCTGGCCATCCGGGGCGCCCTGCGGGCGCCCTCTGCTGTGGTCTGTGACCCTCCCCTGCTCGTCCAGGTGCAGGACGCACCCCGAGAGCGGGACACCCGAGAGCGGGACAGGCGACGGGGCGCCAGCGATCCCCCCCCACGGAGGGGCAGACCGGGGCGCTGCGCCATCCGCCACCCGCCCGCCGGGCGGGTAAGCGCGGAGCCGTCCAGGCGGCGCAGGCCACCCCGGGGTGTGGCTATGGTGAACCGGGCACCCGGGTTCCGACAAAGAGCAGGGATCGCGGCCGGAGCCCATCCGGGGAGAGCCGCAAGAGCCCGCGCGCCTTCCTCCTCCGGCGTGCCTGCCGGGGGAGGACGAGCCCCCCGGCCCCGGCGATTCCCGCGCGCAGACCCAGACTGCCATGAAAAGGTTAAGATCCGGTAAACATCTTCGGCCGACGGCCGCCCCTCGGATGCCCCCCCTCAGCCCAGCGAGGTGACCCAGAGGATGGTGGCGTCGTCCTGGCTGATGCTGATGACATTGTGGCCCATCGCGGCATCGTAGTAGGCGCTGTCGCCGCGGGCCATGTCCACCGGTTCGTAGAACTCGGTGAAGAGCCGGATGCGCCCCGTCAGCACATAGAGGAACTCTTCCCCCTCATGCCGGACCCAGCCGTCGAACTCCTCCATGCGGCGGGCCCGGACGCGGGCCCGATAAGGCAGCATCCGCTTGCGGCTGAGCGATTCGGCCAGAAGCTCATGCTCATAGGTGGTGGTCAGATGCGCCGCCCCCTCGCCCGCGCGGGTCACCGTCATCCGCCCGTTCGCCTGCGGCGCCGGCGCAGGGGTGAAGAGCTGCGGCACCGAGATGCCAAGCCCCACGGCCAGCTTCTTGAGCGCGTCATAGGTGGGCGACATCTGCCCGTTTTCGATCTTGGAAAGCGTCGAACGGGCCAGACCGGCCTTTCGCGCGGCCTGCTCGAGCGTCCAGTCCCGCGCGCGGCGCAGTTCGCGCACGCGGGCCCCCAGATCGATGGGCGGGGCATGCCCTTCGGACCCGTCGGCCCGGGCGATGCGGAACAGGGATCGGGGATCGGCGCCGGCCATGCCGGCTGCTTACACCGCGGGTGACGGGGCGGCAACGGGCAGCTTTCTTCATAATGAGAAGAAAATCGGAAGGGCATTTGAGGGTCAGTGAATCAAATCCCGGAAAGTTTCTTCCGCGGCGGAAGAAATTCGCGGATATCGCCCCTGCCTTGCGCATGGGGCCCGTTCAGCCTGCCCCGATCACGCAGAGCCGGAACGGCTCTCTCTCATCCCCCCGTGGAACGAAGACCTGGTCGGCCTGCGCGATCCGCAGAGGGAGATCCTGCAGGCAGGCGCCCTGCCCCTCCATCACCAGAAGAAAGGACCCGGATGGCCAGCGGCCCGGATCCGCCAGATGAAGATCAAGCCCAGGCGCCGCGAGGCGGAGGTTCCCCCCGGTAATGGCGCCGTCCACCAGAACCGGCAGGCCGGCGGCCTGCCATGCGCCGACACGCTCCGCGAGGGGGCGGAAATCGGTCATGGCCCGCCCCGGATCGACCAGCGGAAGCATGGCGAAGGCCGCCAGACCCACTGCCCAGGCGCCCCCGCCCAGCACCATCAGCGCGCGCTGCCCCCTCTGCTCCAGGGCGGGCCAGAGCCGGATCGCAAGCCAGGGCGCCAGCGCCCAGCCCACCGGCAGGAACCAGCGTTCGCGCAGATTCGTGACGCCCCCGGCCAGAACCGCGAAACCGATCAGGAGCACCGTGCAGACCAGCGCCATCAGCAGCAGCCGTGCAAGGGGCCGAAGCTCCGTCCTTGCCGGATCCGGTGCCGCCCTCGGGCGATCAGCGCGACGGGAATGAGGCCGAGCGCGGCAAAGCCCCCCGAAGGCCGCCAGCGCCTGGGCGAGGGCCAGCAGACCATCCGCAGCCGCATCCAGCCCGCCATCCCGTGCAAGCCCCAGCGAATCGAGGCTGGCCCCCGCCATAGCGGGGTTCAGCGCAGCCCAGAGCGCATAAGGGGCGACCAGCAGGCCCGCCGGCAGCAGGGCCAGAGCCAAGAGGCCGGGGCGCAGCCGGGCCCGCCATTCGGGAAGCAGAAGCGCGGCCAGGACAAGGGCCAGGGGCCACAGGACGAAGTTGAGCTTGGAGAGCGTCCCGAGGCCCAGCAGCACCCCCAGGGTCAGCGCCGCAGGCCGGGAGGGGGCGCGCATCAGCCGGAGCATCGCGCCCGTCACGAGGACGGCGCACAGGAAGGCCAGGACCGAGTGGGTCAGAAAGGTCTGTGTCGTCCAGGAGAAGACCGGAAACAGGCCGAGCAGCAGCACCGACACCCCCGCGATGCGCGGCCCCGCCTCGCGCGAGAGCAGACCGAAGAGGGCCAGCAGCGCCCCCGCCAGCACGGCATCGCGCAGGAGAATGACGGCCAGCCTTCCTTCGCCCAGAAGCCGGAACACTCCCCACTGGAGCCAGAAATAGAGCGGCGGCTGCGGCCCGTAGCCCCATTCGAGCCGACGGGCATGGAAGAGCGCCTCGGCCTCGTCCCAGTAGAGGGCGGATCCATGCGTCAGGCGCAGCAGGGCATGGAGCAGGACATAGCCGAGGATGACGGCCCGCCAGACGCTGTTCTCGCTCACGCGGGGCCGATCCCCTCGCGGCGGGCCCGGTGCAGGAACCAGATGTTGCGCGTGTAGACGATCAGGCCGAAGGCCTGTCCGAGGATGAAGACCGGATCGCGGCGATGGATCGCATAGGCCAGGAGCAGCACCCCGCCGAAGAAGGAGAAATACCAGAAGGCTTCGGGCACGATGGAGCGGCGAACCCTTTCGGAGGCGACCCACTGGACGAGGAACCGGGCCGAGAACATCCCCTGCGCGATCAGGCCCACGGCGATCCAGATCAGCTCGGCCGTGGAATGGCTGCGCCAGAACTCCACAAGCATCTGGGTCATCAGGCTCCCTCCTCCTGCGCAGCGACGGGCCGTGCACGCCGGACGAGCCAGGCGACACCCAGCAGGTCGGGCACGCCCTGCAGGGCGCGGCGCCAGTTGGTGTAGTTGGACCGGCCATGCTGGCGCGGACGATCACCCACGGGCAGGAACAGCGCCGTGCAGCCCTGTGCCCGGAAGAGCGCAGGCAGATAGCGGTGTTGGCCGTGGAAGAAGGGCAGCGCGAGGTGGCGGTCGCGCTCGAACACCTTCAGCCCGCAGCCCGAATCGGGGCAGTCGTCGCGCAGCAGGGCCCGGCGCACCCCGTTGCCGATGCGCGATCCGATCCGTTTGGACCAGCTGTCGCGCCGCGTCGTCCGGTGCCCGCCCACGAGCTGCGGCCCCTCGGGCGCCCAGGCCGCGGCCAGGCGGGCGAGATCGGCCGGCGGATTCTGGCCGTCCCCGTCCATGGTGCCGACCAGGCGCATCCGCGCGGCAGCAACGCCGCTGCGCACCGCGGCGCTCTGCCCCGCGCGAGCGGCATGCCGGATCAGGCGCAGACGCCCGCCGTAGAGGGGGATGAGCGCGCGAACCGCCCCTGCGGTTCCATCGGCACTGGCATCGTCCACGACGATCACCTCGCCCAGCAGCTCCGCCGGAAGGACGGCAAAGGTCTCCTGCACGAGGGCGGCGATGGCCCCTTCCTCGTTATAGGCAGGAATCACGACGGAGAGGCGGCGATCCAACATGCCAGGCGCCTAGCACGCCCCCCGCGGGGCACACAATCGGCCCCTTATTGCGCAGAAGCGGCCTTTGGCCGATCGGCTGAGGCGCCCTTCGCCTCGGCCGCCTTCTCGGCCAGATCGCGGACGATGCCGAAGGCAGCCTTGATGCGCTCGGCCTCTGTCGGCCAGTCGCCCAGCACGATGAGCCTGTTGTCCTTGATCCGTGCTGTTCCTGCGCGCGCCTGGAGGAATTCCACAAGGCCGGCCGGATTGGCAAAGCGATCCTGATGGAACTGGATCGTCGCCCCCTTCGGCCCCGCATCGAGACGCGCCACCCCGCCCGACGGCAGGCGGCCTTGATGCGCACCACGAGAAGGAGGGTGTTCACCTCCCGCGGGAGGGGGCCGAAACGGTCGATCAGCTCGGCCGCAAAACCCTCCAGCTCCATCTTGGTCTCGAGAGAGGCCAGCCGCCGATAGAGCCCGAGCCGGACATCGAGGTCGGGCACATAATCCTCCGGGATCAGGACGGGCACGCCCAGGCTGATCTGCGGGGACCAGCCGCCTTCGGTTTCGACCATTTCGCCCTTGCCGGCGCGCAGGCGGTCGATCTCCTCCTCCAGCATCTGCTGATAGAGCTCGAAGCCCACCTCGCGGATCTGGCCGGACTGCTCCTCGCCCAGCAGGTTCCCTGCACCGCGGATGTCGAGATCCTGCGAGGCGAGGGCAAAACCCGCCCCGAGGCTGTCGATGCTGCCCAGCACCTTGAGCCGCCGTTCCGCCTGCGGGGTCAGCTTCAGGCGGGGCTTTGTCGTCAGATAGGCATAGGCGCGCGTCTTGGAGCGCCCCACGCGGCCGCGGATCTGATAGAGCTGCGCCAGGCCGAACAGATCGGCCCGCCAGACGATCAGCGTGTTCGCGGTGGGAATGTCGAGCCCCGATTCCACGATGGTCGTGGCCAGAAGGACATCGGCCTTGCCGTCGTAGAAGGCATTCATGCGCTCGTCGAGATCGCCCGCCGCAAGCTGGCCATGCGCGACGATATAGCTGAGCTCCGGCACCTCGCGCTTCAGCCAGTCCTCCATCTCGGGCAGGTCGGCGATGCGGGGCACGACAAAGAAGGACTGCCCGCCCCTGTAATGCTCGCGCAGCAGCGCCTCGCGGATCGTCACCGTGTCGAATTCGGACACATAGGTGCGGATGGCCAGACGGTCCACGGGCGGCGTGGCGATCACCGACAGGTCGCGCACGCCCGTGAGCGACATCTGGAGCGTGCGCGGAATCGGCGTCGCGGTCAGCGTGAGCACATGGATGTCCGACCGCATCTCCTTGAGCCGCTCCTTGTGGGCGACTCCGAAATGCTGCTCCTCGTCGATCACCAGAAGGCCGAGATTGCGGAACTTCACCTGCTTGGCGAGCACCGCATGGGTGCCCACGACGATATCCACGGTTCCATCGGCCAGCCCCTCGCGCGTCCTTGCGGCCTCCTTCGCGCTGACGAAGCGAGAAAGGGGGCGCACCTCGATGGGGAATCCGCGCAGTCTTTCGGCGAAGGTGCGGTAATGCTGGCGGGCCAGGAGGGTGGTGGGCGCCACCACGGCCACCTGCAGGCCGGACATGGCGGCGACAAAGGCGGCGCGGATCGCCACCTCGGTCTTGCCGAAACCGACATCGCCACAGACCAGCCTGTCCATCGGCCGGCCCGAGGCCATGTCGGCCAGCACATCATCGATGGCCTGGATCTGGTCCTCGGTTTCCACATAGGGAAAGCGGGCGAGGAACTGCTCCCACAGATCCTCGGGCGGGTCGATCTCGGGCGCCTTGCGCAACGCCCGTTCGGCGGCGGTCCGGATCAGCCGTTCCGCCGCCAGCTTGATGCGCTCCTTGAGGCGGGCCTTGCGGGCCTGCCAGGCCCCTGCCCCGAGCTTGTCCAGAAGCCCGTCCTCGTGGCCGTAGCGGGACAGCAGATCGATGTTCTCCACCGGCAGGCCGAGCGAGCCGCCTTCGGCATATTCGAGCCGCAGGAATTCGTGCGGGGCGCCGGGCCCCTTCTGGCCGGGCAGGGCGATGCGCACCGTCTCCATGCCGACGAAGCGCCCCACCCCATGTTCCACATGCACGACCAGATCGCCGGGGCGAAGGCTCTGGACCTCGGTCAGGAAGTTCTCGGCCCGCCGCTTGCGTCGCGCGGGGCGGATCAGCCGGTCGCCCAGCACATCCTGTTCGGCGATCACCGTCAGGCCCGGCGCCTCGAAGCCGCGTTCGAGAGGCCAGACCGCCAGATGGATGCCATGCCGCCCCACGCGCGAGAAGTCGGGGACGGCCACGGTTTCGCCCAGGCCCTCCTCCTCCAGCAGATGTTCGAACCGCTCGCGCGAGCCTTCGGAATAGCTGGCCAGGATGACCGGGCCTTCGGCCAGCCGCGCCTTCACATGCGCGGCCAGCGCCCCGAAGAGCGACAGCTTCTCCGACTGCCGCTCGGGGGCGAAATCCCGCCCGATCCGCCCGCCCGCATCGATCGTGCCGGGGCCGGACGGTTGCGGCAGAGGATGGAAGCGCAGCACCCGCCGGTCCCGCAGCACGGCATCCCAGGCCTCTGCGTCCAGATAGAGAAGCCCCGGCGGCGCGGGCTTGTAGACGGTATCGATGCGGCTGCGATCGGCCATGGCGGCCCGCCTCGTCTCATAGGCGTCCTGGACGGTAGCCCATCGCACCTCGCGCGCCGCCTCGGTCTGGTCGTCGAGCGTGACGGTCGCGCCGGGGAGATAGTCGAACAGCGTCTCCAGCCGCTCATGGAAGAAGGGCAGCCAGTGCTCCATCCCCGCCTGCCGGCGTCCGGCGCTGACGGCCTCGTAGAGGGGATCGTCGCTGCCGGCGGGGCCGAATTCCTGCCGGTAGGCCTGACGGAAGCGCGCGATGGCGTCCTCCTCGAGCAGGACCTCCGAGACGGGGGCGAGCTCCACCACGGTCAGCTTCTCGGTCGTGCGCTGCGTGGCGGGGTCGAAGCGGCGCGCGCCATCGAGCATGTCGCCGAAGAAGTCGAGTCGCACAGGCATCTCATGGCCCGGCGGCCAGACATCGATCAGCCCGCCGCGCAGGGCATAATCGCCCGGTTCGGTGACGGTGGGGGCCTGGGTGAAGCCCATCCGTGTCAGGAAGGCCCGCAGGGCCGCCTCGTCCACGCGGTCGCCCACCCGCGCGGTGAAGGCGGTCCTCTGCAGCAGCTCGCGCGGGGGGATGCGCTGCGTCGCGGCATTGAGCGTGGTCAGCAGGACGAAGCGTCCCGGCATCCCGTGCACGAGTGCGGCCAGCGTCGCCATCCGCGCGGCCGCGATCTCGGGGTTGGGCGACACGCGGTCATAGGGCAGCACATCCCAGGCCGGAAAGGTGAAGACCGGCAGGCCGGGGTCGAAGAAGGCCAGCGCGGCGCGCATCGCCGCAAGGCGCCGGTCATCGCGCGCGACATGCAGGACGGCAGGGGCCGGAGCGGTCCAGCTCCTGCAGGATCAGCCTGGCATCATGGCCTTCGGGGGCGCCACCGACCGTGACATGGAGAGGGGAGCGGAGCATGCGCGCTCACCTACCGCGCAGGCAGGCGCCGTCAACCGTCAGAAGCTCCGCACCGCCACGAGATTCTGATACATCCCGAACATTGCCGTGACAAAGATCGACAGCATGCCCACCATCTGCACATGCAGGCGATGGCGCGAGAGGCGCCGGAACAGCGCCTCGCCCTCTGGGGCCTCCTGCGCGATGCGCCGCGCGGTGGCGATGCTCATGACCCCGACAAGCGTCATGGGCAGGGCGATCAGCACGACGGCCTGCGCGAACTCGATCCAGTACCAGAAGGCGAGCAGCAGCAGCGTGGTCAGCAGGAAGGCCACAAATCCCACGAGCCACAGCCCCGCCACCTCGCCGATATAGAGAAGCCGCGTGACATTGATGCGCACCATGTCCTGCAGATCGGCCAGCGCCTGGCCGCCCTGCCGCCTGGCCCGCTGGATCATGTCGAAGGGCACGCCCAGCACCCAGTGGCTCGCGCTCGACCACAGGACGGCCAGCATGATCCAGTACCAGAGGTTGGAGAAGGACCGGAAATCGATGACCTCGAAGAGGATCGTGGTGAATTGCAAGGTCAGCTCCGGCCTGTCCCTGTTTCGTTGCCCCGAACCTAGCGGGTTGCCGTCGCCTTGCCCAGACTTGAGCCTGCGGCCGTTCCATGCCACGCCCCATGCTGTGGCCGGTCCGCCCGGCCCGCCGCCGGAGGCCCCCATGACACCGATCCCTGCCCCATTCCCCGCCACCCGGCTGCGCCGGCTGCGCCGCACGCCCGCTCTGCGTGCCCTGCTGCGCGAGACGACGCTGACAGCTTCGGATTTCATCTGGCCGGTCTTCCTCACCGGCGGCGAGGATGGCGAGACCATCGCCTCCATGCCCGACATCCGCCGCCGAACCGTCGCCGGCATCGTCGAGACCGCTCGCGAAGCCCGCTCGCTCGGCATTCCGGCGCTCTGCCTCTTTCCCTATACGGCCCTGGAGCAGCGCACGGCGGACTGTGCCGAGGCCTGGTCGCCCGACAACCTCGTCAACCGCGCCATCCGGGCGATCAAGGACGCCGTGCCGGAAATCGCGGTGATGACCGACATCGCCCTCGATCCCTACAATATCGACGGCCATGACGGATTCGTCCGCAACGGCGAGATCGTCAATGACGAGACGGTGGAGGCGCTGGTGCGCATGGCGCTTGCGCAGGCTGCGGCGGGGGCGGACATCCTCGGCCCCTCGGACATGATGGATGGCCGGATCGGCGCCATCCGCCGCGCGCTCGAGGCCGAAGGATACGGCCATGTCGCGATCCTGAGCTATGCCGCCAAATATGCCAGCGCCTTCTATGGCCCCTTCCGGGATGCGGTCGGGGCAAGCGGCGCCCTCAGGGGCGACAAGGCGACCTATCAGATCGACCCCGCCAATGCCGAGGAGGCGCTGCGCTGTGTCGCGCGCGACCTCTCCGAAGGGGCGGACATGGTGATGGTGAAGCCGGGCCTGCCCTATCTGGACATCTGCCGCCGCGTGAAGGACCGCTTCGGCGCGCCGACCTTCGCCTATCAGGTCTCCGGCGAATATGCGATGCTGCGGGCCGCGGCCGCGAATGGCTGGATCGACGGCCCGAAGACGATGATCGAAAGCCTCATGGCCTTCCGCCGTGCGGGATGCGACGGCATCCTGACCTATTTCGCACCCGAGGCGGCACGCATGCTCAACGACTAGGGCGCGAAACAGGGCAGGCGAGCGCCACCCGGCGAGAGGCGGTAAGGGCACGAGGTCATGGACGGACAGCAACCCTGGCGCGGGATCGGGCTGATCCTGGCTGCCGTCTTCATGTTCGCGCTGTCGGATGTGGTGACGAAATACCTCACCGCGCGCTGGCCGGTGCCCTTCGTGCTGGCCGTGCGCTATCTGATCAATGCCACGATCCTTCTGGCCATCTATCTGCCGACCGGCGGCGCGGCGCTGTTCCGCACCCGCCGCACCGGCTTGGTCCTGGTCCGGGCCGGCAGCCTGTCGGTCGCCTCGATCGCGGTCGGGCTGGCCCTGCGTCACATGCCGGTGGGCGAAACGATCGCCATCGTCTATCTCGCCCCTCTGGCGGTGATGATCCTGGCTGTCCCCCTTCTGGGCGAGCGGGTCGCCCCGCTGGGCTGGGCCGCCGTGATGCTGGGACTGGCGGGGGTGCTCCTGATCGTGCGACCGGGCGGCGGTCTTTCGGCGCAGGGCGTGGCCTTCGCCCTTCTCTGTGCCGCGGCGACAGCCGTTTATCAGATGCTGTCCCGCCTGCTGTCCCGGACGGAGAGCACGCAGGCCCTGCTCGTCTTCACGGCCCTGGCCGGTCTGGCGATCTTTGCGGCGCTGCTACCCTTCAACCTGCCGGACCGCGCCGTTCCGCCCTTCGACATCGCGGCCCTGACGGGGCTGGGCCTGCTGGCGACACTGGGACATGTCCTGTTCACAGCCGCCTATCGCGAGGCGCCGGCCGCCACGCTGGCCCCGTTCAACTATGTGCAGCTCATCTGGTCCGCGGGACTGGGCTGGCTGGCCTTCGGCCATCTGCCCGATCCCCTGGCGCTGGCCGGGATCGTGATGGTCACACTGGCAGGGATGCTGGCGGCGCTGGGCTCGGCCCGGGGCCGGCGGCCGAACCCCGCCGACACCCCGGGATCCGGATGAGGGACCGGGATGACAGGAGACCCGGCCCGTCCTAGACTGCGGCACAACGGGCCGGGACAAGGCCGGAAACCTGTAGGGCGGTGACGATGACGGCATTTACCCGACGCGCGCTTCTGGGCTGCTTCGTGGCGGCATCCGCGCTGGCCGGTTGCGCGAACGGCATCGGATCGGGCGGCGCGGCGACGATCGATGCCCGTGTCGATGCGGCGTTGAACTTTCTCTTCCAGAACTATCCCGCCACGCGCGATCTGGCCAATCAGGCCGCAGGGATGCTGGTGATGCCCGTGGTCACCGAGCTGGGCCTGGGCCTGGGCGGGGCCTATGGCACCGGGGCCCTTCGGGTGGGGGGCGCGACCGTGGACTACTATGCCGCCACCGCCGCTTCGGCCGGGCTCCAGATCGGGGCCCAGCAGTATTCCCACGTCCTCTTCTTCATGACGCAGGAAGCGCTGCTCGAATTCCGTCAGTCTCCCGGCTGGGTGGCCGGGGCCAACCTGCAATATGCGGTCAATGACCGTGGCGAGATCCTGCGCGCCGATACCACGACGGCGATGATGCCGGTCATTGCCGTCGTCTTTGCCCAGTCGGGCCTGCGCCTCGGGGCGACGATCGAAGGGACGAAATACACCCGCATCATTCCCTGAGCCACGCCGCGGCCCGGGCAAGCTGGGCCTTCTCCTGCTGGGTCGAGAGCCGGCGAGCGCCCGGTCCCGCGGCCAGCGGCCCGGCCGCCTCGTCCTCGATCCGCCGGGCGGTATCGATGAGCGATCCCGCGGATTGCAGATGCAGGATCCAGCGCAGGGTGCTCATCACGATCAGGCTCAGCAACAGGACCGTCGTGACGAACAACGCCACCCGCCCCCGCTCGCCGAAATACGGAAGATCGAGGATGACGGTCGCGAGCAGCGCGTAGATCCACGCGCCGATGAAGGTGGCCAGCGCATTCTGCGTCGTTCGGTCCTTCATCAGCACGAGATGGACGCGCGGCGTGAACATCCGGGCTGCCGACCGCTGAAGGGTGACCATGGCCGTCAGCGAAAAGGTCGTCACCGCGAGCATCGACCCCGAGAGGATGTCCGGAACTGCGCCGATCGCGTTTCGCGTCAAGCGGAGCCCGTCAGGGTGTTGCGCGGATCGGCCATCGACCGTTCGATGCCGTAACGGATCATTAACCCCTTCCTGGGATCCTGAGCGCAACGGAAAGGCCAGGAGCGACTTGTCGCGTCGCGTTCCGGCAACCATCGCGCGGGCAACGCGGCCTAGGCTGCCGCGACCCAAGGGAACGGGGGAACGAAGGACATGAAGACCACCACACGCGTGGCCGTGATCGGGGGCGGCGTCGTCGGCTGCTCGGTGCTCTACCATCTGACAAAGCTCGGCTGGTCCGATGTCATGCTGATCGAGAGATCCGAACTGACATCGGGCTCCACCTGGCATGCCGGCCGGGGGGTTCCACACGCTCAACGGCGATACCAACATGGCGGCGCTGCAGGGCTACACGATCCGCCTCTACAGGGAGCTGGAGGCGATCACCGGCCTGTCCTGCAGCCTGCATCATGTGGGCGGGCTGACCCTGGCGGACACGCCCGAACGTTTCGACATGCTCAAGGCCGAACGGGCCAAGCACCGCTACATGGGCCTCGAGACCGCCATCCTCGGTCCGAAGGAGATCGAGGAGAAGACCGCCGGCCTCGTCAATCTCGACGGTATCCTCGGGGCGCTCTGGGATCCGCTGGATGGCCATCTCGACCCGTCCGGCACCACCCATGCCTATGCCCGCGCAGCCCGCATGGGGGGGCGGAGATCGTCCTGCACAACCGCGTGCTGGAGCTGCACCCGCGTGCGGACGGAAGCTGGGATGTCGTGACCGAGAAGGGCACCATCCATGCCGAACATGTCGTCAATGCCGCGGGTCTCTGGGCGCGCGAGGTCTTTGCCATGGCCGGCGTCTACGGGCCGCTGTTGCCGATGGCCCATCAGTATCTGGTCACCGACGAGGTGCCCGAGGTCGTGGCCTATCTGGAACGGGGAACCGAGTTTCCCCATGTGATCGACCCCGGCGGCGAAAGCTATCTGCGGCAGGAGGGCCGCGGCTTCTGCATCGGCTTCTACGAGAAGCCCTGCGAGGGCTGGTCGATCGACGGCACCCCCTGGACCTTCGGGCATGAACTGCTGAACGAGGACTGGACCAAGATCGAGGATTCGGTCGCCTTCGCCACCCGCCGCTTTCCGGTCCTCGGCCGCACGGGGATCAAGCGCGTGATCCACGGCCCCTTCACCTTCGCCCCGGACGGCAACCCGCTGATCGGTCCCGTGCCGGGGCTGCGCAACTTCTGGTCGGCCTGCGCCGTCATGGCAGGCTTCAGCCAGGGCGGGGGCATGGGCCTCTCGCTCGCCCAGTGGATGATCGAGGGCGAGACGGAGCGCGACCCCCGCGGCTTCGACATCGCCCGCTTCGGCAACTGGACGACGCCGGGCTACACCGTCCCCAAGGTCATCGAGAATTACCGGACGCGCTTCTCCGTCGCCTATCCGAACGAGGAGAAGCCTGCAGCCCGGCCTTTCCGCACCTCGCCCATGTACGACATCTTCGATGCCATGGGCGCGGTCTGGGGCCAGCAATACGGGCTCGAGGTCGTCAACTACTTTGCCCTTCCGGGAGAGCCGCGCCACGAGACGCCGACCTTCAAGCGGTCCAACGCCTGGGAGGCCACGCGGCAGGAGGTTTTCGCCGTCCGCCAGGGGGTGGGCATCAACGAGCTGTCGAATTTCGGCAAGTATCGTGTGACCGGCCCCGCGCGCGCGACTGGCTGGACCGCATCATGGCCGGGACGATCCCGCGGCCCGGGCGCCTCGCGCTCAACCCCCTGCTGGCTCCTTCGGGCCGGATCATCGGCGATTTCACGGTCTCCTGCCTTTCGGACACCGAGTTCATGCTGACCGCCAGCTATGGCGCCCAGGGCTGGCATCTGCGCTGGTTCGAAAGCCATGCCGAGGACGGGATGCGGATCGAGAACATCTCCGATACCCGCACCGGCTTCCAGATTGCGGGACCCCGCGCCACCGAGCTTCTGCACCGTGTCACGCGCGATCATGCGCCCTTGCGCTTCATGGATTGCCGGCGGATGACCGTGGGCATGGCCGACTGCCTCGTGCAGCGCGTCAGCTATACCGGCGATCTCGGCTACGAGATCTTCTGCGATGCCATGAGCCAGCGACATCTGTGGCATGTCCTGTGGGAGGCGGGCCGCGATCTGGGGCTGCGTCCCTTCGGGATGCGGGCGATGATGTCGCTGCGGCTCGACAAGTGGTTCGGCAGCTGGGGGCGCGAATTCTCGCCCGACTACACGCCGGCAGAGACGGGTCTCGACCGCTTCCTGCGGCTGGACAAGACGGCAGACTTCATCGGCAAGGCGGCGGCCCTGGCCGAAAGGGCCCGGGGGCCGAAGCGTCGCCTCGTGCCTTTCGTGGTGGAAGCGGCCGATGCCGATGTCGTCGGCTGGGAGCCGATCTGGCTCGACGGGGCGGTGGTCGGCTGGTGCACATCCGGGGGGTTCAGCCACTGGACCGGGCAGAGCGTCGCCCAGGGCTTCCTGCCGACCGACCGGATCGCGGACGGCCTGCCTGTCGAGATCGAGATCCTGGGTGAGCGCCGCCCGGCGCGTGTGCATCTTGCGCCGCTGTGGGACGATGGCGGACGGATGCGGGCCTAGGCGCAAAGGAGCCGCGGGGGGCCATGCGCTGCCCCCCGCTTGCCGCTCCCGCTTTCCGCCCCTGTGCGCAGAGGGGCTGCGTGACCTCAGCCCTGACGGACGAGCAGCCGTGCCTCGTGCTTCTTCAGCGTCTTGCGCGCGGCGTGATAGCTGTGGATCCCCTGCGCGGTGCGCAGTTCGGGGAAGAGCTCGAACAGCTCGCTGCGCTGGGCGTTGCCGATCCCCTTCAGGCTCCAGTCGCCGGGCTGGAAGCTTTCGGTCCAGGCGCCGTTGGAGAGGACCACTTCATGCTGATCGAACATGAAATGGATGTAGCTGACGCCCATTACGTCCACCGCATGGATGCCGGGGCTGCCGACCATGTGCTTGGCCGCGGCAAGAACCTCGGATTCCTCGAAGTAGAGCTGGGTGCGTTCATTGGCGACAAGGATGCGGTGGTTCGGGCTGACCAGCATGTCCCGCTCCGGCAGGCCATGCCCGAGCGCACCGGCCCGGATCAGGATCGGCCGCAGATGCGGAGCGGCGACAAGGGCGCGGGCCGAAAGATCCTTGCGTCCGATCCAGCGGATCTCCTGGATGCCGTTGTCACGGGTGATGATCCGGTCGCCGACCTTCAGCTCCTCGACAGGGCGTTCGCCGTGCGGCGTGGCGATGACGGTGCCGGGCGTGAAGCAGGGGATGACATTCTCGATCTCCGTGAAGGTCATCGTGGTGCCGTCACGGAAATGGACGATCCCGTCCTCGCGGTCGTCGCTCGTGTATTCGATGCGGCGAACGCCCGATCCGCGCAGGTCGAGCGTGTCGAAGTCGTCCCCGCCCGATCCGCCGTCCACTGCGCTGCCGCCCGATCCGCCCAGGAACAGGTCGCGGTCGTCGCCCCCCGACAGGATGTTGCGGCCCGACCCGCCATGGATGGTGTCGTTCCCGGCGCCGCCGAAGATCACATCGTCGCCGTCGCCGTCGAACAGGACATCGTCGCCGGCGTCCCCGCCGATCACGTCATCGCCCGTGCCGCCGAAGATCGTGTCGCTGCCTGCGCCGCCGAAAAGGACATCGTTGCCTGCGCCGCCCTCGATGCTGTCGTCGCCCGCGCCGCCATAGGCCGTGTCGTCGCCGTCCTCGCCGAAGATCCGGTCGTCGCCCTCGCCCCCGAAGAGGGTGTCGTTCCCCTCCTGGCCATTGATCCAGTCATTGCCGGCGCCGCCGACAAGGAGATCCTGTCCTTCGCCGCCCTTGAGGGTATCGTCGCCCGCTTCGCCCCAGAGCCTGTCATTGCCGGCTCCGCCGAACAGGATGTCCTGCCCGTCTCCGCCGAAGAGCGTATCATCGCCGTCCCCGCCGAACAGTCGGTCGTCGTCGGCGCCGCCATGGATCACATCATTGCCGGCCCCGCCAAAGACGGTGTCGTTGCCCAGCCCGGCCATCACGGTGTCGTTGCCGTCTCCGGCGTCCACGACATCGTCATTCTCCCGCGTGCCGGGCAGGATGGCATCCAGATTGTCGATCCGGTCACCGTCCGGATCCCCAGCATAGGCCATATCGATCCGGTCGTCGCCCGGCGTTCCGGACACGATCCCATCCCGTGTTCTGGACGGCGCACCCGACGGGGCTCCCGATCCATCCACCCGATCATCGACCATCTGCCGACTCCTCTGACCCAAACAGGTCCGCCCGCATGCCTGCGCATGCAGACCGACAGTGCAGAAGCGGACTGTCTGCCCGCCCTGCCCGCATCTCCCTTCCCGGCGGATACCGCCGTCTGGCTGCCCCCGCAGCCATCGAAGCCCCCCAGATGGGCCTCCCCTATCAATAAAGGCAAGAAGGTGGAGAAAGAAGGAAAAAATGTTCGGCAGGCGTCCGGAACCCGGCACGATTGGGGCAGGAATGGGGCATCCCCGCCCCCTTCCCGGAGAGGACGCATCGGGCATCGTTTCCGACTTTGCAGCAATGGACACGCCAGGGTCGCTCTTTCTCGCCTCTTGCGCGAGTTTGTCCGCAAACAGGAAAGAGTGCCCTGTTCCGCCTCGCCCTCCCTCGGGGCAGCATGCGGCGCGGGACAGCTCCCGGGGTTGTCACCGGGTTGATATCAATCGGCCTGTTTGGGCAGCGCTGTCGCCGGCGCCGCCACGACGACAGGCGGCGGGCGGACGAATCAGGGGATGAAGACGGCTCCGCCCGGTGCGATCTCAGCCCGGCGCCATGGCGGCAAAGCGCTCCACAGCCGCCGTCTGACCCGAGACAATGAGGAGGTCTCCTTCGAGGATCACGGTCTCGGGCCGGGCATAGGCAAAGTCGAGACCGGGTCGCTTCACCCCGACGATGGTGATCCCGTAGCGGGTCCGCAGCGCGGATTCGGCCAGGGTGCGGCCGACCGCCTCGCGCGGGGCCCGTGTCTTGACGATGGCGAAATCGTCGTCGAACTCGATGAAGTCGATCATCTTGCCGGTGACCAGATGGGCCACCCTCTCGCCCATCGCAGCCTCGGGAAAGACGACGTGATGCGCCCCGGTGCGTTCGAGGATGCGTCCGTGATTGCGGGTGACGGCCTTGGCCCAGATATCCGGCACGCCCAGTTCGCTGAGTGCCAGCGTCGTCAGGACGCTCGATTCGATGTTGATGCCGATGCCGACCACGGCATGCTGGAACTCCGCCACGCCCAGTTGGCGCAGCGCATCGGGATTGCAGCTGTCGGCCTGGACGACATGGGCCAGGCGGTCGCTCCAGTCCTGTACGATCGCCGGATCCGAGTCGATGCAGAGCACGTCATGGCCCAGCCGGACGAGCGATTCGGCCACCGCACTGCCGAACCGGCCGAGCCCGATGACGACAACGCTGTCGCCTTGCGGAGTAAACAGTCTAGCCAACAATCGGGCGCTCCTCCGGGAACCGGTAAAGCCGCTTGCGGGTCCGCAGCGCAAGCCCCGCCGCCAGCGTGATCGTGCTGACGCGTCCGACGAACATCAAGCCGATCAGGATGAGCTGGCCGGACGGGGGCAGATCATCCGTGATGCCGGTGGACAGCCCCACCGTCGCGGCCGCCGACAGGACCTCGAACAGCACGCGGTCGAGCGGAAAGGGTGTCAGCGACAGCAGGGCGAGTGTCGACAGGCTGACAAGCATGGCGGCCAGCAGCGCGATGGTCAGGGCCTGCCGCTGCACCTCGGGGCTGATGCTGCGATTGAAGGCAGACGCCTCGGAATGGCCGCGGATCTCGGACCAGACGACAAAGCCCAGCAGGAAGACGGTTGTGATCTTGATGCCACCGGCCGTCCCCGCACTGCCGCCGCCCACGAACATCAGCATGTCGCTGAGCAGAAGGCTTTCGGCACGCAGCGCCCCCGTATCGAAGCTGTTGAAGCCACCGCTGCGGGTCATCACCGAATGGAACAGCGCCCCCAGCGCCCGGCCCCACGCGGGCAGATCCCCCAGGGTCCGCCCGTTGTTCCATTCGAGGATCGCGATGCCCGCAAAGCCGAGAGGCAGAAGGATCGCCGTGCCGAAGAGGGTGATCTTGGCATGGATCGACCACAGGCCGGGAGTGCGCCATTCCTGGCGCAGTTCATGGATGACGGGAAACCCGATGCCGCCGAGGATCACGGCCAGCATGACCGGGACCAGCACGACCGGGTCCAGCGCAAAGCGCATGAGGCTGTCGGGGTAGAGGGAGAAGCCCGCATTGTTGAAGGCCGAGGCGGCATGGAACAGTCCGTGCCAGAGGGCGATGCCCCAGGGCTCTCCGTAGGAGAAGCGGAACCGCAGGGCGAGGACGCCCATGACGACGAGCTCGACCGAGAGCGTGACCAGCAGCAGCACCCCCATGACTCCGCGGACATCGGCAGGGGTCAGGCTGCGGGTCTCGGCCTGGACGATTCGCCGCTGACTCAACCGCAGGCGGCGGCTGACCAGAAGGCCGAGCAGCGTCGCCCCTGTCATGATCCCGAAGCCGCCAATCTGGAACAGTCCGAAGATCACGACCTGGCCGAAGGGGCTCCAGTAGGTCGCGGTATCCACGACGATGAGGCCGGTGATGCACACGGCCGAAGTGGCCGTGAAGAGCGCCGTCATGAGGGGTGCGCCCCCTTCCCCGCCTTTGCCGCAGGCAGCATCAGCAGTGCCGTGCCCAGCGCGATGGCCAGGAGAAAGGTCATCGGGATGACCCTGGCCGGATGAGCCAGCCGCCCGGCCCGACCGATCCCCGCGAGGCGATCCACCTCCATCACGGGAGGCCTCCGCAATCCGGCATCGGGGCCCCTGCCAAGCCTGCGGATCCCGCATCCGGCCGGGGGGAAGCCGGTCCCCCGATGCCGGTGGCTGGTGCCGGTGGAGAGACTCGAACTCTCATGCCCCTGGGGGCGACGGATTTTGAATCCGCTGCGTCTGCCATTCCGCCACACCGGCTGCCGTGCCAGCCTCTAGTCCCCCCTCGCCGGGCCGTCAAACGGTCAGAGAGCCGCGGCGCGGAACGTGTCGCAGGCGCGGATGTCGCCGGCCTCATACCCGGTCCAGAACCAGCGCTGACGCTGTTCGCTCGTGCCATGGGTGAAGGTCTCGGGCCGCACGGGACCGCCTGACCGGCGCTGCAGGACATCGTCGCCGATCCGGGCTGCGGCATTCATGGCCTCCTCCACATCGCCCGGCTCCAGACTGCCGAAACGGGATTCGGCCCTGCGTGCCCAGACGCCGGAGAAACAGTCCGCTTGCAGTTCGACCCTCACCCCCGCGCTGTCCGCCCCCTGCTGGCGTCCGCGCCGGGCTTCGGCCAGGATCCCGAGCTCGTCCTGCACATGATGGCCGACCTCATGTGCCACGACATAGGCGGCCGCGAAATCCCCTTCCGCGCCGAGCTGGCGCTCCATGATGCGGAAGAAGTCCGTGTCGAGATAGATGCGCCTGTCCTGCGGGCAATAGAAGGGACCTGTCTGCAGGCTCGCGCCCCCGCAGGCCGACTGTGTCGCCCCCGCGAACAGCACGAGGGTGACCGGATCATAGGTCAGGGCGAGATCCTCGCGAAAGATCTCGGCCCAGACCTCCTCGGTATCGGCCAGGGTGACAGAGACGAAGCGGGCCATCGCATCGTCTTCGGCCGTGATCTCGCGCGGGGGCCCGGCAGTCGTGTCGCCATCGAGCAGCGGCGTCAGGTCCACCCCGAGAAACAGGCCGATGAGCACGACCGCCACGGCGCCCAGCCCGCCGATTCCGCCAAGTGAGACGCCGCGCCCACCCGGACCCATGCGCGGACCCATGCGGCGGCGGTCCTCGATATGGCTGCTGCCCCGTCGTCCCTGCCACCGCATCGCGCCCCCCCGTCACAGGTTCAGTCCATCGGGCTCCACAACGCCGTGAACGGCCTGCCGGGTCCATGCCTGACCCCTTGCCTTCGGCGGCCTCCTTCCGCAAGCGTCCCGAAGGATCCACAAGGGAGCATGCCGGTGAGCCGAACCCTCCTTCTCCTTCTGGCCGCGGGCGGGTCGGCGGCGCTTCTGGCGGGGGCCTGGTACTGGCAATGGCAGGGCTACCCCCCCTGCCCGATGTGCTGGTGGCAACGCTATCCCCATTTCGTCGCCGTGGCGGCGGGCCTCGTGGCGCTGGCGGTGCGGGGGCCGGCCTTCCCCCTTCTGGGCGCCCTGGCGGCGCTGACGACCGCAGCGCTGGGCCTGATGCATACGGGGGTGGAGCGCGACTGGTGGGATATCCAGACAGCCTGCACCGCAGGCGGAGGCCTGGGCGGAATGTCCGGGGCCGAGCTGCTCTCGCTCGAGGGAGACCGGGCCGTGATGTGCGACCAGGTCTCCTGGGAATGGCTGGGCCTGTCGATGGCCTCCTGGAGCGCGGTGCTGTCGCTCGGCCTCGTTGTCCTTTGGATCCTGGCCATCCGCGCCTCGCGCCGCGGCTGACCCTCAGACCGGCCGCCTGACCGGGCGGCGCGTCGAGAGAAGCAGATTCGTCTCGCTCCGCGCCACACCCTCGATCCGGCGGATGGCGAAGAGCGCCTGATCGAAGCCCTCGAGACTGTCGGCCGCCACCTCGGCAATCAGGTCCCATGTGCCATTCGTCGTGTGGAATGCCGTCACCTCCGGGATGCCGGAAAGACGCGCCATCACCCGATCGGTCCAGCGCCCCTCCACCTGCAGCATCATCAGCCCGCGCACCGGAGCCTGTGCCACATCCGACCGCGTCAGGACCGTGAAGCCCGCGATCTCTCCAGATGTCACAAGACGGTTGAGCCTCATCCGCACGGTCGTCCGCGTCACCCCCAGATGGTGGGCCAGATCCGACAGCGAGGCCCGCCCGTCCCGACGCAGGGCGGCAATGAGGCGATGATCCAGTTCGTCCATTTCGGTTGACCGATTCGATCAATTCATCGCCATTCTGCACGAATTCCGGGCTTCCGTCTGCCACCGCTTTGGCCGAGCGATGCCAGCCATGAGCGAACATGACATCATCCTGATCGGCGCCCCGGTGGACAGCGGCAAACGCCGCCGCGGCTGCCTGATGGGGCCCGACGCCTTCCGCGTGGCCGGCCTGGCCGAAGCCCTGGAATCCCTCGGCCATCGCGTGAAGGATCTGGGCAATCTCTGCCCCGATCCGGTCGACCTGCCCGAAGACCCCCATCTCTTCGGCCTGCCCGAGACGGTGGGCTGGACCGCCGCCCTGATGCGGGCCGGAAAGGAAGCGGCGGCACAAGGCTTTCCCGTCTTCCTCGGCGGCGATCATGCGCTGTCGATGGGTTCGGTCGCGGGTGTTGCCGCCCATGCCGCCGAAGCGGGCCGGCCGCTCTTCCTGCTGTGGCTCGATGCGCATACCGATTTCCACACCCCCCTGACGACCGCCTCGGGCAATCTCCACGGGGTGTCCGTCGCCTATCTGGCCGGACGCGAGGGGTTCGAGGCCTTTCCGGCCATGCCCGCCCCCCTGCCCATGCGCCAAGTCTGCATGATCGGCATCCGTTCGGTCGATCCGGGCGAACGCGAGGCCCTTCGGGAAACCGAGGTGCATCTGTACGACATGCGCCATATCGACGAACATGGCATCCGCGCGCCCCTGGCCGAATTCCTGACGCGCGTCGAAGCCGCCAACGGCATGCTTCATGTCTCGCTCGATGTCGATTTCCTCGACCCCGCCATCGCCCCGGCCGTCGGCACCACCGTGCCCGGCGGAGCCACCCTGCGCGAAGCCCATCTGGTGATGGAAATGCTCTGCGATTCGGGCCTTGTGACCTCGCTCGATCTCGTGGAGCTGAACCCCTTCCTCGACGAACGCGGGCGGACCGCCGGCGTGATGGTGGACCTGGCCGCATCGCTGTTCGGGCGGCGCATCTTCGACCGCCCCACCCGATCCCACGCCTGACAGCCGGAGAGACGCATGACGATGCACCAGCCCATGCCCGCCGCCGCCCCGCAGACCGACCGCCCCGCCCCCTCCGACAAGGCGCTGATCCCCTTTGTCAGCGTCGAGAACATGATGCGCCTTGTCCATCGCATCGGCCTCGAGACGATGCTGCGGGACCTGGCCGAGGCGATCGAGCACGATTTCCGCCGCTGGGAGAGCTTCGAGAAGCGCGAACGCATCCCCGCCCATTCGGCAGAAGGCGTGATCGAGCTCATGCCGACCACGGACGGCGAGGTCTATGGCTTCAAATATGTCAACGGACACCCGATCAACAGCCGCTCTGGCCTGCAGACGGTGACGGCCTTCGGGCTGCTGGCCGACATGCACACGGGCTATCCGGTGCTGCTGTCCGAAATGACGATCCTGACCGCACTGCGCACCGCGGCGATGTCCGCCCTGGCCGCCCGGCACCTGGCCCCCGAAGGGTCGAAGGTCATGGCGGTGATCGGCAACGGCGCGCAATGCGAGTTCCAGTGCCTGGCCTTCAGGGCCCTGCTCGGCATCGAGGAAGTGCGCCTGTGGGACATCGACCCCGCCGCCACCGACAAGGCCGTGCGCAACCTTCGGAACCGGGATCTGCGCGTCATCCCCTGCGCCAGCGCCGAAGAGGCCATCCTGGGTGCCCAGATCGTCACCACCGTGACCGCAGACAAGAAGTTCGCCACGATCCTGAGCGACAACATGGTCGGCCCCGGCATCCATATCAATGCCGTCGGCGGTGACAGCCCCGGCAAGACCGAGCTTGCGCGGGAGATCCTGCTGCGATCCGACATCTTCGTGGAGTATCCGCCGCAGACACGGATCGAGGGCGAGATCCAGCAGCTTCCCCCCGATCACCCCGTGACGGAGCTGTGGGAGGTCATCGCCGGACGCAAGCCGGGACGGCGGTCGCGCGATGCCATCACGCTGTTCGACAGCGTGGGATTCGCGATCGAGGATTTCTCGGCCCTCGTCTATGTGCGGGCCAGGGCGATGGAGACAGGCCTCTACGACCGGCTCGACATGATCGCGGATCCCGACGATCCGCGCGACCTGTTCGGCATGCTGATGCGGGCAAGACCCTGAGAACCGGCAAGGGGCCGGCGATGCGACAGTCATGACGGCCCCTCCCTTCTGAAAAGGCTGCGGATGAATCGGCGGGCGAATCGCGGATTGCACCGCCCTGCCCCTGTCATCGCATGAAAAGGTTAAGAAACCGTTGACGACAGCCGCCCCCATGGCCGGTCTGTCCTTTCCCGCGCCGTGCCCTCATGATCCCCGCCGAGGAACAGAGGGAGGATGGCATGGCCGAGCGGGTCGGGTTCGTGGGCGTGGGGCTCATGGGGCATGGGATGGCCCACAACATCCTGACCAAGGGGCATCCCCTGACGGTGATCGCGCATCGGCGGCGCGAGGCGGTGAACGACCTCGTGGCCAGGGGCGCGCATGAGGCCGCAACCCTGACCGAGCTGGCCGAGCGATCCGATGTGGTGGTGCTCTGTCTGACCGGCTCGCCCCAGGTCGAGGAGACGGTCGGCGGCCTGCTTCCCGGCCTGCGGTCAGGCGAATCGCTGGTGATCGACTGTTCCACCTCGGATCCGGTCTCCACCGACCGACTGGGCGCGATGCTGCGGGCACGCGGGATCGGCCTGGTCGATGCGCCGCTCTCGCGCACGCCGAAGGAGGCCTGGGAGGGCACGCTGGACGTGATGATGGGGGCCGAGGACCGCGACCTGGCCCGTGCCGAGAGGATCCTGCGCCTCTTTGCCGCGCGGATCCTGCATGTCGGCGGGCCGGGGGCCGGGCACCGGATGAAGCTGATCAACAATTTCATCAGCCTCGGCTATGGCGCACTCTATGCCGAGGCGCTGGCCCTTGCGCGCAAGGCGGGAATCGGTGTCGCCGCCTTCGATTCGGTGATCCGCGACGGGCGGATGGATTGCGCCTTCTACCGGACCTTCATGGGCTATGCCCTGGAGGGGAACCGCGAGGCGCACCGTTTCACCCTGTCGAATGCAGCCAAGGACCTGCGCTATCTGGAGGCGATGGCGAACGCGGCAGGCGTGCCCACGACCCTCGCCAGTGCGGTGAAGAACAGCTATGTCGAGGCCGTTGCCGCAGGGCGGCGGGGGGCCGGAGGATTATGTGCCCCATCTGGTGGATTTCGTCGCGCGGCGAAGCGGGGCCTGAGGCGCGCCAGCCCTGGTGACCGCGCCGCCCCCCGCCTCGGGGCGCGGGGGACGGAGCAGAGCCGGCCTGCCGGCGCGCCCCTAGTGGTAGCGGAACTCTCCCACCACATTCGTCCAGCGGCCCGGGAGAGATCATCCGGCGATGCGTGAAGCGGACGGAATGCAGCGGCCCCTCGATCTCGCGCTGCCAGAATTCGATGAACTCGAACAGGCGGGGATGATCGGGGGCGATGTCGTAGTCCTGCCAGATGAAGCTGTTGAGGACGTTGCGGTAATCGGGCATGCGATAGAAGAACTCGGCCGTGGTCAGGCCATAGCCCTTGAGCATCAGCTCCGTCTCGGAGGTCGGTCTCGGTGTCATGGGCCTCTCCCTGGGGATGGGGGACTCGATGACCCCATTCCAGCATGATTTCCTTGACAATCAATGAAAACAGTTTGTTATCAGTCGTTCCTGATTGCTGACAGCAGCCGCGGCGGCACCATTGCGCCCATATGCAGGGGGCTTATATAGGGGTCATCCCCCATATCTTGAGCAGGCTCCCCCAGATGAGCGACCGGCCGGACACACCCCAGGCGCCCGATGCGAAGACCCCGCACGGGCCGACCGTGTCGATCGAGCAGGAGATGAAGACCTCCTACCTCGACTACGCGATGAGCGTGATCGTCAGCCGGGCGATTCCCGACATCCGCGACGGGCTCAAGCCCGTGCACCGGCGGATTCTCTATGCCATGCACGAGACGGGGAACACGCATGACAAGCCCTATCGCAAGAGCGCGCGCCCCGTCGGCGACGTGATGGGGAAATACCATCCCCATGGCGACAGCGCGATCTACGAGGCGCTGGTGCGGATGGCGCAGGATTTCTCGATGTCGCTGCCGCTGCTCGACGGGCAGGGCAATTTCGGCTCCATGGATGGCGATCCGGCCGCCGCGATGCGCTATACCGAGGTCCGCATGGGCCGGCCGGCGGCCTTCATGCTCGCCGACATCGACAAGGACACGGTCGATTTCCAGGACAATTACGACGGCAAGGACCGCGAACCCACCGTCCTGCCGGCGCGCTTCCCGAACATGCTGGTCAACGGGGCAGGCGGCATCGCCGTGGGGATGGCGACCAACATCCCACCCCACAATCTCGGCGAGGTGATCGATGCGACGCTGGCCCTGATCGCGGACCCGGACCTGACATCCGAGGATCTGATCCAGCATGTGCCGGGGCCGGATTTCCCGACGGGGGGGCTGCTGCTTGGCCGCTCCGGGGCGCGCAAGGCCTATCTGGAGGGGCGCGGATCGGTGACGATCCGGGCCCGGACCCATTTCGAGGAGATCCGCGGGCGCAGTGCCATCGTCGTGGACGAGATCCCCTATCAGGTCAACAAGTCGGCGATGATCGATCGCATCGCCGAAGCCGTGCGCGAGAAGCGCATCGAGGGCATCGCCCATGTCCAGGACGAGAGCGACCGGCAGGGCGTGCGCGTCGTCATCGAACTCAAGCGGGATGCGACGCCGGATGTGGTGCTGAACCAGCTCTACCGCTTCACGCCGATGCAGACGAGCTTCGGCTGCAACATGCTGGCGCTCAATGGCGGGCGGCCCGAGACGATGACCCTGCGGGGGTTCCTGACCGCCTTCCTCGCCTTCCGCGAGGAGGTCGTGGCACGCCGCACCGCCTTCGAGCTGCGCAAGGCCCGCGAAAGGGCGCATATCCTGTGCGGTCTGGCCGTGGCCGTGTCGAATGTCGATGAGGTGGTCGCCACGATCCGCTCCTCGGCCGATGCGGCAGAGGCCCGCTCGAGGCTGATGGAGCGGCGCTGGCCCGCCCAGGACATCGCCCCCTATATCCGCCTCATCGACGATCCCCTGCATCCGCTCAACACGGACGGCACCTACAACCTGTCCGAGGAACAGGCGAAGGCCATCCTCGATCTGCGGCTCCAGCGGCTCACGCAGCTCGGCGTGCGCGAGGTGACCGACGAGCTCGAGACGCTGGCGGCGAAGATCGGCGACTATCTCGCCATCCTCGCCTCGCGCGAGCGGATCATGGGGATCATCGCCGACGAACTGCGCGAGGTGCGCGACCTCTTCGCCGTCCCGCGGCGGACCGAGATCGTGGAGTGGGAAGGCGATCTCGAGGACGAGGACCTGATCGAGCGCGAGGACATGGTCGTCACCGTGACCCAGGGCGGCTGGATCAAGCGCACCCCGCTTTCGGAATTCCGGGCCCAGCGGCGCGGCGGCAAGGGGCTGACCTCCATGCAGACCAAGGAAGAGGACGTGGTCACGCGCCTCTTCGTGGCGAATACCCACACGCCGCTGCTGTTCTTCACCACCGACGGCATGGTCTACAAGCTCAAGTGCTGGCGGCTGCCGCTGGCCGGGCGGACCTCCAAGGGCAAGGCCCTTGTCAACCTGCTGCCCATCGCCCAGGGCGTGACGGTGGCGGCCATCGTCCCCGTCGACCGCCCCGAGGACCACTGGGACGAGTTGCAGATCGTCTTTGCCACATCCACCGGCGATGTGCGGCGCAACGCCCTGTCGGATTTCGTGAATGTCATGCGCAACGGCAAGATCGCCATGAAGCTCGAGGGGCAGACCCGCCTCGTCAATGCGGCGATCTGCTCGAAGGAGGATGACATCCTCCTCGTGACCGATCACGGGCGGGCGATCCGCTTTGCCGCGACGGAGGTGCGCGTCTTCAAGGGGCGCGATTCGACCGGTGTGCGCGGCATCCGCCTCCAGGACGAGACGGATCACGTCGTCAGCATGGCCGTCATCCGCCATTTCGAGGCCACGCCCGAGGAACGCGCAGCCTATATCAAGATGCGCCGCGCCATCATGGGCGACACCGAGACCGAGGATCCCGAATCCGCCAACCCCGAGGAGGAGGAGGCCGTGACCGCCGGCGTCATCTCTCAGGACCGCTATGCCGAGATGTCCGCCGCCGAGGAGCTGATCCTGTTCGTCACCTCACGCGGGATGGGCAAGCTGACATCGGCCCATGACTATCCGGTCCGGGGCCGCGGCGGTCAGGGCGTGCGGGCCATGGATCTGAGCGAACGGCGCGGGCGCGATGTGGGCCGTATCGTGGCCGCCTTCCCTGTCGATCCCGCCGATCAGGTGATGCTGGTCACGGAAGGGGGTCAGTCGATCCGCGTGCCGGTGGAAGGGATCCCCTTCCGGTCGCGCAATGCGGGCGGGGTCCGGGTCTTCGATACCGGCGGGGACGAGGTCGTGTCCGTCGCCAAGGTGGCCGAACAGTCCGAGGAGGGGGCCGAGGGCTGAGCCCCCCTCCCGCCCGCCAGACAGGCCCCGGCGGGGAACCGCCCACTTCGGGGGCACAGGCTTGCGTCGCTGGGTCCTTCGGACCACACTGGCCCCATGACGAAAGTGCGGCCGGTCAAGGCTGCCGTGGAGATGAGGGCACGAGCATGACGCACGCATTGCGCACCGGGGCGGTGGCAGTTCTGGTCAGCCTTGCGGCGGGAACCGCCAGCGCACAGGGCTTTTCGGGGGCCGAGGTCTCTACCGGCATCCTCGCATTCGCGGACGATCTCGACCTTGGCGAGATCCGCTATCGCGGCGCCTTGGAATTCGGGATCGGCCCCGGTTTCGGCGTCGCTGCGGACCTGTCCTATCACGGCTGGCGGGGGCTGGACATGGACGGGCGCAATGTGACGATCCATGGCCTCTGGGATGGACTGGGCTTTGCGACGGTCGGTGCCTATCTCGCCCGCGACAGTTTCGAGAACGACTCCGCGAATGGTCTGGGCCTCGAGGCCGCCGGCGATTTCGGCGGCCTTGCGGCGCAGGCCGCAATCGGCATGGTGGACGGCGAGGGCGATCGCGCGACGCTTCTGCTGGCCGAGGGGCGTTTCGATCTGGCCGGCATGATGCCGGTCGACGGGCTGGCCGCGACAGCACGTTTCGGTCGGCTGGGGGGAGAGGCGGATGCCACGCGCATCGGGCTGGGGGCGGAATACAGCCTGGGCTTCGGCCCCACCTTCTATGGCGAACTGGGTCATCTCTCCTCGGACGGAGAGGGCGAAACCTATCTGAGCCTTGGCGCTCGGGTCGGCATCGGGGCGAAGGGAGGGACAACCTTCGGCTCGCGGGGGATCCTCGAGGTCATCCCCGGCTTCTGACATCAACCGAATCGCAAGGAATCCATGCTCTCCTGCCAGAGGAAGACGGGAGAGCCGGATGAATCTCTATCACTGCATGATCGAGTTGCGGGATGGCGCGAAGGCCCTGGCCTTCGCCGGTGCCTGCGAAGCCTGGATGGAACGACTGCGGGCCCGTGGCGCGATCCGATCCTGGCGGCTGCTGCGGCGCAAGTTCGGGCTGGCCGCCGGGCCGCATCCGGATTTCCTGCTCGAGATCGAGGTGGACGGCATGGCCCAGCTCGACGGCGCCTTCGCCGCCCTTGCCGATGCGGATGACGAAGGCGAACGCCTCTATGACCGGATGCATCAGATGATCGCGCGGGCAGAGGCCGGCCTCTATCGCCCCTACCCCGACCCTACCCAGCGCGAGCGGATCGCGCTGATCTGATCCCGCGCCGCGCTTCCCTCGGGGGGGCGGAGGGGGCTACATGCGGGGCATGACCGAACCCGTCCACATCATCGGCGGCGGCATGGCCGGGGTGGAGGCCGCCTGGGCCTGCGCCCGTGCCGGCGTGCCCGCCGTCATCCACGAAATGCGACCCAAGGTCGGCACCTTTGCCCACCGCACGGGCCTTCTGGCCGAGATGGTCTGCTCCAACTCCTTCCGGTCGGACGATGACGAACACAACGCCGTCGGCCTTCTGCACTGGGAGATGCGGGCCGCCGGCAGCCTGGTGATGGAGATGGCTGCCCGTCACCGCCTGCCGGCCGGAGGGGCCCTGGCCGTGGACCGCGAGGGTTTTGCCCAAGCTGTCACCGCGGCGGTGCGGGCCCATCCGCTCATCACCGTGATCGAGGAGGAGATCACGGCGCTGCCCGACAGCGGACGCTGGATCGTGGCCACGGGGCCGCTTACCTCCGGGGCGCTGGCCGAGGACATCCGCAAGGTCACGGGGGCCGAGCAGCTCGCCTTCTTCGACGCGATCGCCCCCATCGTCCATGCCGACACGATCGACATGAGCATCTGCTGGCGCCAGTCCCGCTATGACAAGGGCGAGACCGAGGAGGAACGCACCGCCTACATCAACTGTCCCCTCACGCGCGAGGAGTATGAGCGTTTCGTCGATGCCCTTCTCGCCGCCGAGAAGACCCCCTTCCGCGAGGGCGAGACAGCCGGCTATTTCGACGGTTGCCTGCCCATCGAGGTGATGGCCGAACGCGGGCGCGACACGCTCCGCCACGGGCCGATGAAGCCCGTGGGCCTGACCAATCCGCATCGCCCGCAGGAGAAGCCCCATGCCGTCGTCCAGCTTCGCCGCGACAACGCGCTGGGCACGCTCTACAACATGGTGGGCTTCCAGACGAAGATGAAGCATGGCGCGCAGGTGGAGGTGTTCCGCCTCATCCCCGGGCTGGAGAATGCCGCCTTCGCCCGGCTGGGGGGCATCCACCGCAACACCTTCATCAACTCGCCCAGCCTGCTTGATGGGGCGATGCGTCTGCGCCTGCGGCCCTGGCTGCGCTTTGCCGGGCAGATCACGGGGGTCGAGGGGTATGTCGAATCGGCCGCCATGGGGATGCTGGCCGGGCGTCTGGCTGCAGCGGAGGCGAAGGGCGAAACCCTGCCCCCCGTCCCCCGACCACGGCCGTCGGCGCCCTGCTGAACCACATCACGGGCGGGGCGGATGCGCGGACCTTCCAGCCGATGAACGTCAATTTCGGCCTCTTCCCGCCCCTGGAGGAGGCCCGCGGCGGACGGCGGGGCCGCGCGGACCGCTACAAGGGCTATACCGATCGCGCCAAGGCGGACTGGACGGCCTGGCTGGCGGGCAGCGTGGCACGGGCGGCGGAGTGAGAACGCGCTTCGCCCCCTCTCCCACCGGACCGCTGCATCTCGGCCATGCCTTCGCGGCGATCCTGGCCCATGACATGGCACGGAAGGCAGGCGGCCGCTTCCTGCTACGCTGGGAGGATATCGACCGCCAGCGCTCCCGCCCCGAATGGGAGGCCCTGGCAGAGGAGGATCTGCGCTGGCTCGGCCTGTCCTGGGATGAACCGCCGCTGCACCAGTCCGCGCGGCTGACACTCTATCGCGAGGCGCTGGGACGACTCTGGGCGCGGGGGCTGCTCTATCCCTGTCGCTGCCTGCGGCGTGACATCCTGGCTGCGGCGAGCGCCCCGCAGGAGGGGGCGCCGCTGATCGGGCCGGACGGTGTGGTCTATCCCGGCACATGCCGCGGAGAACCCCGGACGGGTCCGCTGCCGGAGGGGGTTGCCCTGCGGCTCGACATGGCGCGCGCGATCGAGGGAATCGCAGCGGAAGCGGAATGGGAAGAGACCGGAACCCTGCCGGGCCGACAGCGTCTCGACCCAGCCTGGATGCTGCGAACGGTGGGGGATGTCGTCCTGGCGCGGCGGGATTTCGGAACCGCCTATCACCTGGCTGTTGTCGTGGACGATGCGGCGCAGGGTATCACCCATGTCACCCGGGGCGAGGATTTGCGCGACGCGACCCCCATTCATGTCCTGCTCCAGCACCTGCTGGGGCTGCCCACACCCGTCTATCACCATCACCGCCTGATCCGGGACAAGACCGGGCGGCGCCTGGCCAAGCGCGAGGATGCAAGGGCAATACGCCGCTTCCGCGAGGACGGCGCGACGCCGCAGGACATCCGTCGGATGGTCGGCCTATAGCCCCTCCGGACCCATCGCCTGGAAGAAGCAGCTCCGCGCGCCGGTATGGCAGGCCGGTCCGGTCTGATCCACAAGGAGCAGCAGCGCATCGGCATCGCAATCGGCCCGCATCGAGACAAGGCGCTGGCGATGGCCCGATGTCTCTCCCTTGATCCAGAAGGCCCCGCGCGAGCGGGACCAGTAGGTGACATCCCCCGTGTCCAGGGTGCGACGCACCGCCTCTTCGTTCATCCAGGCGAGCATCAGCACCTCTCCCGTCGCATGATCCTGCGCGATGGCAGGAATCAGCCCTCTGTCGTCATAGCGGAGCGCGGCGGGATCGAGCATCGGCAGGCCTTTCCATTGGCAAGCGGCACAAGCAGGCCTATCTAGGATCGGCCGGCAGCAGAGGCCAGCCATGTCCGACCGCGATCTGCTCCATCTCTATTCCCAGCGCCTGCTGGCGCTGGCGGCGGATGTGCCGCGAATCGGCCGGCTTGCCGCACCGGACGGAGCGGCGAGACGGCGTTCGCCCCTCTGCGGATCCACGGTTTCGGTGGAGGTGCGGATGGAAGGAGACCGCATCGCCGATTTCGCGCAGGAAGTGCGCGCCTGTGCGCTGGGCCAGGCGGCGGCGGCCGTCGTCGGTGGGGTCGCCGTCGGTCGCACGGTCGAAGAGGTGCGGCAGGGGCGCGACGGCCTGCGGGCCATGCTGAAGGACGGCGCGCCCCCGCCCTCCGCGCCCTGGGACGGCTTCGAGGCGCTGCTGCCCGCGCGGGATCATCCGAACCGCCATGCCTCGGTCATGTTGGCGATCGAGGCCACGCTCGAGGCCGTGGAAGCAGCGCTGGGCCAGCCCCGCGCGGCCAAGGAAGGCTGACAGGCCGCCGGACGGACGGGGGGGCCGGAGGGCCGGAGGGGCGGGGGCGAGCGGAGGCAGGCGGGCGGGACGGACGTCGAAGCCCGGGAGGCCCGGCCGGAAAGCCGCGCGCCAGCATGCACGGGACCGGCGATCGGGATGGACCCGCGAAAGGCCGACCGGAAAGAAAAGGGCCGCCGGCCCGATGAGGCACGGCGGACCAAGTGCGCGATCCCGCACGGGACTCCGGCCACCGCAACCGCATCCCCGGGGGCAGACCGGGGGCGGGCGATCCCTGCGGGACAGAGGCAGGGGCGGTGCCGGCACGGGAGCGCGAGGCAGGGGTCAGAAGATCGCAGGGAGGTAGAGGGCCGCAACGAGAAGCGCCACCAGCGAGACAAGGCCGACTGCATCGGCAACCATGAGGGAGATCGGGAGACGGTCCATCCTGTTCCTCACCTGATCGTTCTTCGTTGCTATATTGTTCTCACAATGAGGACAGCAGGTCAAGAACTTTGTGTGAACATCGTGCGTGGCCTGCGCGTCAACCGGATCCTTGAGATTGCCGGGGCAGGACGGGCCATGAGCGCCCTGCCCTCACCCCACGCCGATCAGGCGAATCGCCTTGTCCTGCTCCATGAGCCACAGCAGGAGCCTTGCCGCCTGTCCGCGCGGGCTCTCGAGCCGGGGATCCTCCTGAAGCAGCTTGCGGGCATCGCTGCGGGCCAGGGCCATGAGAGCGGACTGCCGCTCCAGATCGGCGATGCGAAAACGCGGAAGGCCGGATTGCGCCGTGCCGATCACATCGCCTGCCCCGCGGATGGCCAGGTCCTCCTCGGCGAGGCGGAAACCGTCTTCGGTCTCGCGCAGAAGGGTCAGGCGCCGCCGGGCCGTCTCGCCCAGGGGGGGCGTGTAGAGCAGGATGCAGGTCGATTCGGCGCTGCCCCGCCCGACGCGCCCGCGAAGCTGATGAAGCTGGGCCAGCCCGAACCGCTCGGCCTGCTCGATGACCATGATCGTCGCTTCGGGCACGTTCACGCCCACCTCGATCACCGTCGTCGCCACGAGGATGCGGGTCTTCCCGCTGGCGAAATCGGCCATCGCGGCATCCTTCTCCGCCGGTGACATCCGTCCATGGACCAGCCCCGTCGCCCCGCCGAAAAGCGCGTGCAAACTGCGGAAGCGTTCTTCGGCGGCGGTGAGGTCGGTCTGCTCGGAGTCCTCCACGAGGGGGCAGACCCAGTAGGCGCGGCGTCCCTCGGCCAGAGCGCGGCGGAGCCTCTCCATCACCTCGTCAAGACGGGCCGCGGAGACCAGGGCGGTCCGGATCGGCCGGCGCCCTGGCGGCTTTTCGTCCAGCACGGACAGATCCATGTCGCCATACTGGGTCAGGGCGAGCGATCGGGGGATGGGGGTTGCCGTCATCACGAGGACATCGGTCCGGTGCCCCTTGCGCCCCAGCTCCATCCGCTGGGCGACGCCGAAGCGATGCTGTTCGTCCACGACCGCAAGGCGCAGGTCGCGGAAGGCGACATCCTCCTGGAACAGGGCATGCGTGCCGATGAGGATGTCGATCTCTCCCCGTGCCAGCGATCCGAGCTTGGCCGCCCGCTGGGCCCCCTTGTCCCGGCCCGTCAGGATCCCGATGCGGACCCCCGCCGTCGCGGCCAGCGGCTGCAGGGCATCATGATGCTGCTGGGCCAGGATCCCCGTCGGCGCCATCAGCGCCCCCTGCCCCCCCGCCTCGACGGCAATCAGCAGCGCCAGAAAGGCCACGAGCGTCTTGCCGGCCCCCACATCGCCCTGAAGCAGACGGTTCATCCGCTGGGGCGCGGCCATGTCGGCTTCGATCTCGGTGAGGGCGCGGATCTGCGCGGCGGTCGGGGCATAGGGCAGCGCGGCGAGCACGCGCCCCCGCAGCCGGCCATCGCCCCGCGTCGGCTGGCCGGGCATGCGGCGACGCATGGCCCGGGCCAGGGCCAGGGTGAGCTGATGGGCCAGCAGTTCATCATAGGCGAGGCGGCGGCGCGCCGGAGCCTCGGGGCGCAGATCGGCTTCGCCTTGCGGTTCATGCGCGGCCTGCAGCGCCGCGCGCCAGCGGGGCCAGCCCTCCCGAGCCAGCAGGGCGGGGTCGATCCATTCGGGCAGATCGGGGGCGAGGGCCAGCGCCGCGCGCATGGCCCGCGCCATCGTCTTCTGCGTGAGACCGGCGGAGAGGGGATAGACGGGCTCGAAGGGGGGGATGCCGGGGGCCTCCTCCTCGGGCAGGATCAGATCGGGATGGACCATGCGGGCGATGCCATCGAACACCTCCACCCGGCCCGAGACGATCCGCCGGCTTCCCGGCGGCAGGGCACGGGCGGGCCAGTCGGCCGTGCCGTGGAAGAACACGATCTGAAAGCTTGTCTGCGCGTCGCGGACGGTGACGACATGGGGGCGCCCCTTCCGCGCAGGCGGGCGATGGCGTTCAACCGTCACCGCCACGGTGACCGTGGCCGGCAGGGCGACCCCCGCAGCGAGGGGCGAAGCCTCCGGTCCACGCCCCCCGAAGGCAGCGTCATCAGCAGATCGCGCGGCCTGTCCAGACCCGCCCGGCTAAAGCTGCGGGCCGTTCGGGGGCCGATCCCCTTCAGCCCTTCGAGCGGTGCGAAGAGGGGCCAGAGGATCTCCGGCCGTCCCTCCCGGGGGGGGGGTCATGCGTCCCCGATCAGGGCGAGCCAGTCATCCTCGCCGATGACGCGCACGCCCAGACGCTCGGCCTCGCGGCGCTTGGAGCCCGCACCGGGGCCGGCAACCAGCAGATCGGTTCTGGCGGACACGGATGTCGCAACCCTGGCCCCCAGCGCCTGGGCCCTGGCCTTGGCCTCGTCACGGGTCATCCGTTCGAGCGTGCCGGTGAAGACCACCGTCTTGCCGGCGAGCGGGCTGGCCTCAGCAGGCCGTGCGGGCGGGAGGATGGTGAGATGGGGGATGAGCCGCTCGATGGCGGCGCGCTCGATCGGGCTGGCAAAGGCGTCGGAGAGGGAGAGAGCCACAGCCGGACCGATCCCGTCCACCTGCACGATCTCGTCCCAGGCCTCCCGCGCTTCGGCGGGGACGCCCTGCCAAGGGGCAGCGCGGATGGCCATGATGCGGGGGCGGCGGCCTTCCCTTGCGGCGCGGAGGCGCTCGGCCGCCTCCGCCTCATCAGCGGCACGATGGGCCAGGGCCGCAGGGCGGGAGCGATCGAGCGCGCGGACCAGTGCCTCCCACGACTCCATGCGGCGGGCCAGATCGCGTGCCGCCACCTCGCCCACATGGCGGATACCGAGGGCAAAGATAAGCCGTTCGAGAGGGATGCGCCGCCTTTCCTCGATGGCGCGGAAGAGGTTGCGCGCGCTCGTCTCCCCATAGCCGGGGCGGTCCCTGAGCCGCTGGGGATTGGCGGCATCCCGGGCCTCGAGCGTGAAGATGTCGGCCGGCTCGCGGATGGGAAGGAGCGGATCGTCGAAGAACATCTCGATCTGTTTCTCGCCGAGGCCCTCGATATCGAAGGCCTTGCGGGAGACAAAATGCTTGAGCTTCTCCACCGCCTGGGCAGGGCATGCATGGCCACCTGTGCAGCGGCGGGCGGCATCGCCTGCCTCGCGCACGGCCTCGGCGCCGCAGCGGGGACAGACCGTCGGAAAGACGAAGGGGACGGCATCGACCGGACGACGTGCCAGATCGACATCCACGATCTGCGGGATCACATCGCCCGCCCGGCGGATCTGCACCCAGTCGCCGATGCGGATATCCTTGCCGCCGCGGATCGGCTCTCCCTTCGCGTTGCGGCCGGCGATGTAATCCTCGTTGTGGAGCGTCGCGTTCGAGACGACCACGCCGCCCACGGTCACCGGATGCAGCCGGGCCAGCGGGGCCAGCGTTCCCGTGCGCCCCACATTGATGTCGATCGCCAGAAGGCGCGTCCAAGCCGTCTCGGCCGGGAACTTGTGCGCGATCGCCCAGCGGGGCGTGGTGGAACGGAAGCCCAGACGATGCTGCAGCGCCAGATCGTCCACCTTGTACACGACCCCGTCGATGTCGTAGCCGAGCGATGTGCGCCGCCGATCGAGATCGAAGTAGTGCTCAAGCGCTTCGTCGATCCCGGCACAGCGGCGGGCATCGGGATTCACCGCCAGGCCGAAGGCGGAAAGCCGGCCCAGCGCATCCCATTGCGTCGCGGCCAGCGGCTCGCTCACCTCGCCCCAGGAATAGGCGAAGAAGCGCAGCGGCCTTGCGGCGGTGATCGCGGGATCGAGCTGACGCAGCGACCCGGCGGCCGCATTGCGGGGATTGGCGAAGGGCTGCCCCCCCTCTTCCGTCACGCGGGCATTGAGGGCCGCGAAGTCATCATGCCGCATGTAGACTTCGCCCCGGATCTCGATCACGGCGGGAGGAGACCCCGCAAGACGCCGGGGAATATCGGCCACCGTCAGGGCGTTCTGCGTCACGTCTTCGCCCGTCTCGCCATTGCCGCGCGTGGCGGCCTGCACCAGCTCGCCCCCCTCGTAGCGGAGCGACAGCGACAGACCGTCGATCTTCGGCTCGGCCACATAGGCAAGCGGTTTGTCGGCCGGAAGGCCCAGAAAGCGACGGATGCGGGCATCGAACTCCTGCGCCGCACGCCGTTCCCACCCGATGCGGGCCGCCTCCTCGAGACCGGAAGGGGCGATCTCCAGATTCTCGAGCGACAGCATCGGAACGCGGTGCCGGACCTGGCCGAACCCTTCGGCGGGGGCATAGCCGACCCTGCCGGTCGGGCTGTCGGGATGCCGCAGGGCCGGAAACCGCCCCTCGATGGCGATCAGACGGCGCTTGAGCGCATCATAGTCGGCATCCGACATCACCGGCGCATCGTCGCGGTAATAGGCCGCATCGGCAGCCTCTACCAGGGCAGCGAGGCGCGCCGCCTCCTGCGCGGCTTCGGCCGCGGTCAGCTCCTCCACCGGTCTGTCCTGCCCTGACCCGTCCATCGCCCGACCTCGATCCGACACCGGGCGAGAGATACGGGAGCCGCGCGCGAGGTGCCAGCCTTCTGTCCGGGCTGCGGAACGATCCCACCTGTCCGACGATGCCGCGCCGCTCAGGCGCCGACGGCCAGACGTTCCGCATGCTGACGGGCGACAGGCTCGGGATCGCGCAGGACATAGCCGCGGCCCCAGACCGTCTCGATATAGCTGTCGCCGCCGGTGGCCATCGCAAGCTTCTTGCGCAGCTTGCAGATGAAGACGTCGATGATCTTCAGCTCCGGCTCGTCCATGCCGCCATAGAGATGATTGAGGAACATCTCCTTGGTCAGCGTCGTGCCCTTGCGCAGCGAGAGCAGCTCCAGGATCTGGTATTCCTTGCTGGTCAGATGGATGGCGCTGCCCGCCACCTCGACCGTCTTGGTATCGAGATTGACTGTCAGCCGACCGGTGCGGATGACCGACTGGCTGTGCCCCTTGGACCGGCGGATGATCGCGTGAATCCGGGCGATCAACTCCTCCCGGTGGAAGGGCTTGGTCATGTAGTCATCCGCGCCGAAGCCGAATCCCCTAAGCTTGCTTTCGGTCGCATCGTCGCCAGACAGGATGAGGATCGGCGTTTCCACCCGGGCGAGGCGGAGCTGGCGCAGCACCTCATGCCCCGGCATGTCGGGAAGGTTCAGATCGAGCAGGATCAGGTCATAATCGTAGAGCTTGGCCAGATCGATGCCCTCCTCCCCCAGATCGGTGGCATAGACGTTCAGGTTGGCATGCGTGAGCATCAGTTCGATGCTGCGCGAGGTGGTCGGATCGTCTTCGACGAGGAGGATTCGCATCCCAGGTTCTCCTGTTCTTCGAGCCTTGCGCCAGCCTTAGCGCCAAAAGGTTAACAACACGTTACCGTTTAAGAAGACGAACCGTTTTCTACTTCAAGTTGTCTATAGCGTTGCAGCCATGTCGTCCGCAGACCCCCCACGCCATGGCGTTCGACCGCCCGCTCCCATTCGGACAGCTCCTCCTCGCTGAGCGCATAGGTCTCCAGCGCAAAGCTGCGGGAGATCAGACCGCAAGCCACCGCCTTGACGACGGCCGCCTTGCGCGAGGCGACCCAGCGGCGCGTATCAGGCGGCGGCAGATCCGCCCGCGTCATCGTCGTTCCATCGGGCAACGCCACCGCGCGCGGCCCCTCGACCTTGCGAAGATACATCGCGCATCCCTTCGTGCTGTCATCCGGCTCATGGGTCATGCTGAAGGCAGATTGCGCAGGACATCCTTAAGATCGGGTGAATATCGGCCTTGTGAACGCAGGGCATTTTATCTAAATGCCCCTGCCCCAAGCCCGGAGGCGCGCATGCCCCTCGACCCCGCCCTCAACTCGCTCGGCTTCGCCAAGGCGCCCGCAGAAACCCGCGTCGTCGTCGCCATGTCCGGCGGCGTCGATTCGTCGGTCGTGGCCGCGATGCTGAAGGAGGAAGGCTATGATGTCGTGGGGGTGACGCTGCAGCTCTATGACCACGGGGCAGCACTGGCCCGGAAGGGCGCCTGCTGCGCTGGCCGCGACATTCATGATGCCCGGCGCGTCGCCGAACGGATGGGCTTTCCCCATTACGTTCTCGACTACGAATCCGTCTTCCGGGAAGCCGTGATCGAGGAATTCGCCGACAGCTATCTCGGCGGCGCTACCCCCGTGCCCTGCATCCGCTGCAACGAGCGGGTGAAGTTCCGCGACCTGATGGAGGTCGCCCGCGACCTGGGCGCAGACTGCATGGCCACGGGGCATTACATCCGCCGCGAAACCGGCCCTCACGGCGCCGAGCTGCACCGTGCCGCAGATCCGTCACGGGACCAGAGCTATTTCCTCTTCTCCACCACGCGCGAACAGCTCGACTATCTGCGGTTTCCGCTGGGGGGATTCGCCTCCAAGGCGGAAACGCGGGCCCTGGCCGCGCAGCATGGCCTTCCCGTTGCCGACAAGCCCGATTCGCAGGACATCTGCTTTGTCCCGTCGGGCAACTATGCCGCCGTGATCGAGAAGCTGCGTCCCGGCGCCGCCGAGCCGGGCGAGATCGTCCATCTCGATGGGCGGGTGCTCGGGCGACATGACGGCGTGCTGCGCTATACGGTGGGGCAGAGACGCGGCCTCGGCATCGGCGGGCTCGAAGAGCCGCTCTTCGTCATCCGGCTCGATGCGGAGCGCAGGCAGGTGATCGTCGGCCCGCGCGAGGCCCTGCTCACACGGAGCATCCGCCTGCGCGAGGTGAACTGGCTCGGCGACGGGCCGCTGGACGGCGAGCGCGAGATCCTGGCGCGCGTCCGCTCCACCCGCGAGCCCGTGCCCGCCCTGCTGCGCCCCGCCGGGCCTGACGCAGAGGTGGAGCTGCTCTCTCCCGAGGAAGGGGTTGCACCGGGTCAGGCCTGCGTCTTCTACGCGACCGAGGGCACGCGCGTCCTGGGCGGAGGCTGGATCGCCGGGACGGTCCGGGCGGCCGGCTAGAGCCGGGACAGGATCGCCCGGGCCGCGCGCAGTCCGGGCGCTTCGCCACCCCGGCCCAGCCGTTCCATGGTGAGCTGCATCGCCTCGGCCTGCGCCTGCGGAGTCTCGAGCAGGGCCAGAAGCGCCTGCGCCATCGGCCCGGGCCGGCAGGCCGGACCCAGGAATTCCGGCACGCTCCGCGTTCCGCTGACGATATTGACAAGCGTCACCGTATCCATGAGCGCCATGCGCCTCATGATCTGCCAGGTCAGCCAGGAGAAGTCGTAGCCCACCACCATGGGCGTGCCGGCGGCAGCGAGCTCGAGCGTGACGGTGCCCGAGGCCGCAAGGGCCGCATCGGCCGCCCGAAAGGCCGCACGGCGCACGCTGCGGGCAAAGGGATCGGTGCGGGGCGCCAGGACCAGAGGCCGCAGGGGCCATTCCGCGACGGCCTCGCCCACCAGCGATTCCATCCCCGGCGCAACGGGAAGGACGGCGCGCAGATCCGGCCTCTGCCGCGCGGCAAGGGCAAGCGCCTCGCCGAATCGCGGGGGCAAGGCGCTGGACCTCGGAGCGCCGCGAACCGGGCAGGACCAGGATCAGGGGCCTCCCGGTCAGGCCGAAGGCCGAGCGGAAGGCGCGCGCCTCCTCTTCGGTGGCGACGGGCTCGGCCGCGGCGGGATGGCCGACGAAATCGCAGGGAATGCCCTGGGCCTCCCACAGCGGCGGCTCGAAGGGAAACAGGGCCAGGAGGTGATCCGTGACGCCCCGCAGCCTGCGCGCGCGGCCGGGCCGCCAGGCCCAGATCGTGGGGGCAACATAGTGGACGCAGCGGATCGGCGCCCCGGCCCGCTTGACCGCACGGGCGACACGGAGGCCGAAATCGGGGCTGTCGATGGTCAGCAGCACATCCGGTCGGGTCTCGAGGACGGCGGCGATGGTCTCGGCAAGGCGGCGGCGGAGGAGACGATAGCGGGGCAGGATTTCCGCCAGGCCCATCACGGTCAGATCCGACATCGGAAAGCGGCTGCGGAGCCCCTGCCCGGCCATCTCGGGGCCGCCGATGCCATCGAAGGCGATCCCGGGGCAGAGGCTGCGCAACCCCTCCATCACCGCCCCGCCGAGCCGATCGCCCGACGGTTCGCCTGCCACGAGGAACAGCCTCACCGGAGCCCCCTCACGGGCCCGGCTCACGAACCCACAGGACGATGCCGGCGGCATCGGCATGGGCAACGGCAATCTCGCGGTTGAGCATCATGACGCCTCCTGCCTCGATGACGACGGCGGCGATCCCGGCCTCTCGCGCGCGGTCGATGGTAGCCGGTCCGATGACGGGAAGATCGGCGCGGCGATCCTGGCAGCGCTTGGGCGCCTTGTAGAACACGGCCCCTTCGGCCTGACCGCGGAGCGAGCGCAGCATCCAGTCCGTGCCGGGAGCCGCCTCGACCGCCAGCACCTGGCCATCGCGGACGACAAGGCCCTGACCGATATCGGCAGGGGCGATGATGCGATGGACGGCTTCGGCCCGCAGCACATCGGCTTCATGGCTCCGCGCGGGCCGGGCGACGCTGAGAACCCCGGCAGGGGGCAGCAGCGAGGGGGCAAGTTCATGCGCCGCCCGCACGGCCAGGCCCATTTCTTCCAGGAGCGCGATCAGGGCACGCAGGGCGCCGTCATCCCCCTCGCGCATGGCGGCGGCGATCCGGGGCATCAGGGGCAGGGTCGCAGCATCGATCCGCGACGGATCCACGCGCGGCCGGCTGACCGCCCCGACAAGACAGGCCTCGGTCACGCCCATGGCGACCAGCCGCTCCAGCAGCGTGCCCAGATGCTCGATGCGGAAGGCGATCTGATCGCCCGGCAGGTCGCCCTCCGGATCATGGTCCACAAGGCGGCAGATGACCACGGGGCGCCCCTGCGCACGCAGCGCACTGGCGACGCTGTAGGTCAGCGGATCCGGATTGCCGATCAGCGCGATCATCGCGGGGCAAGGAACTGGCGGCCCGATTCCGCCATCAGGAATGCGGCCATCTCGCGCACGAGAGGAGAGGGATCCTCGCGCAGAACCCCGGCCCGTTCGGCCAGCGTGCCTTCGCCGTCGCGCAGCCGGTCATAGGCCGCCCGCAGCGCCGCGATCTCCTCCCGCGGAAGACCCCTGCGACGCAGTCCGACGAGATTGAGACCCTCCAGCACACCCCGCGGGCCCTGCACGAGTCCGTAGGGAATCACATCATGCGTCACCATGGTCAGCGCACCGATCATCGCCCCCCGGCCGATGCGGACAAACTGATGCACACCGGCCAGCCCTCCGATGCGCACATCGTCGCCCACAACGCAATGGCCGGCGAGCGCCGCCGAATTGGCCATGATGACCCCGTTGCCGACCCGGCAGTCATGGGCGACGTGACTGCCGGCCATGTAGAGCCCATCATCGCCGATCACCGTCTCTCCGCCCCCCCCGGCAGTGCCCGGATGCATGGTCACATGTTCGCGGATGCGGTTGTTGCGGCCGATGCGAAGCCGCGTCCGCTCTCCGGCATATTTCAGGTCCTGCGGGATCTCACCCAGAACGGCAAAGGGAAAGACGACCGTGCCGGCGCCGATCTCGGTCCGGCCCTGGACAACGACATGCGATTTCAGGACCACCCCCGCGCCCAGAGACACCTCGGGCCCGACGACGCAGAAGGGGCCGATCTCCACATCCGTGTCGAGCTGCGCCTCCGGATCGACGACGGCGGTCGGGTGGATGCGCATCAGACAGCCTTCATGTCGAGCATGGCCATGAACTCCGCCTCGGCGGCCAGCTCGCCCTCCACGCTGGCAACGCCGCGGAACCGCCAGACCCGGGCGCCCGGCTTGCCCCGCAGTGTCGTCACATCCATCACCAGCCGGTCACCCGGGACGACCTTGCGCCGGAACTTCGCATTGTCGATGGACATGAAGTAGATCAGCAGGTTCCCCCCCGTCAGCCCGAGCGAGGCCCCGACCATGACGGCCGCCGTCTGGGCCATGGCCTCGATGATGGTGACACCGGGCATGATGGGTTCGCCGGGGAAATGCCCCTGGAAATGGGGCTCGTTCATGGTGACGTTCTTGATGCCCTGCGCGCTGCGGATCCCATCGATCCGAAGGACGCGGTCCACGAGAAGGAAGGGATAGCGATGGGGCAGGATACGCTGGATGAGCTGGATATCGGCCTCGGTCACGGGGCCCTGATCCGGCGCCGCATTGTCCTGCACCGTTGCGTCCTGCGTCATCCCTCTCTCCCATGTCACCATCCGGGCGCGGCCTGCCTAGCAACAGCCCCCCCGTCCCGCAAGGCGACCCCTTCCGTCACTCGCCGTCACTCGGCCGCGGCGCCCCCGGACGCTGCCCCGTCCGTCCTCTCTGCCGCGGCCGGTGCCGGCGCGCCGGCCCCCTCCGGGGGCACGCGGCCATCACCCATCTCCGCGTCGATCGCGGCCACCGCGTCATCGGTGATGTCCCACAAGGCCCACGCTGAGGAAGACATCCCGCCGTTCGATGACGACCACGGCCCCCGTTCGATCATCAGCCGCACCAGAACCGGCGTCACGGCCGCCAGAAAGCGCTGCCGTTCCTCGTCGAAGGCGGCCTGAAGGGCGGCCTCCTTGGCGTCCTGTTCGGCGCGGATCCGCTGGACATCCGCATCGAAGGCATCCGCCTCGGCGCGGAAGGCCTCCGGGTCCATGGTCGGGCGCCGTTCGGTCAGGCTGCGCTCCCGCGCCGTCAACTCGGCGGTCAGGCGTTCGTTCTCGGCCTGGAGCGCGGCGCCCCGCCGGCGCAGATCCTCGTTCACGCGCTGACCGAAGAGCGTCTCGGCGAAAAGGCGCTCGACATCGATCGTCAGGACAGGGCTCTGGATCCGCCGCGGCGCTGGGGCCGCATCCTGCGCCTGCGCGGCGACACCCCCCGGCAGCATCGCCGCAAGCGCAAGGGCGAAGACGGCAGCCAGGGCACGCATCAGAACCGGGTGGAGACGGTGATGTCGAAATTGTTCGGACGGTCGAATTCCTCCACATCGATGGGACGGCTGAAGTTGAAGCGCAGCGGTCCGATCGGCGTGGTCCAGAACAGCGACAGGCCGGCGACGGTGCGGGGCGTGAAGTCGTTGTAGAGGACGCGGTCCTCGGGCACGCCCCGCAGATCCCCCACATCCCAGACCGAGCCGTAATCGATGAAGGCCCCGCCGGAGAAGCCGTATTCCTCGGGCAGGAAGAGGGGGAACTCGGCCTCGAGCCGCAGGACGGCAAAGGCATTGCCGCCCAGCGCATCATCGGTGTCCGCATCGCGCGGGCCGATGCCGCCCCGTTCGAAGCCGCGCATCACCCGCGAGCCGAGGAAGAAGCGGTCGGTCACGCGGCTGGCTCCCTCGGAATAGTCGAGCAATCCGCCTTCCAGCGTGGCGCGCAGGGTCACTTCCTCGGCCAGGATGCGGGTCTCGGCCGAGGCCAGAGCCCTGGTGCGGATGAAGCTGCTGTCGCCGAAGCCGAATTCCTGCCCGAAGCGGAAGAAGAAGCGGGTCGGCGTCTCGAGATTGTCGCGCCGCGTGTCGAAACTGTAGGTGTAGCCCAGAGCGTTGGTCAGGACCCCGCCTTCGGCCGCCTCGGCCTTGATGATGTCGGAGGCCTCATCGTCCACATTGGTGATGTCGCTGTAGTCGAGGGCATAGAGCAGCTCGAGCCGGCCGCGCTCGCTCACCGGGAAGGTGAGCGAGGGCGAGAAGCGGAACACGTCGGTATCATAGAGCGCGCTGGCGCGCTGGGTGGTGCGGTAGAGCAGGTCGATGGAGGCCGCAACATCGCGGCCGAGGAACTGGGGTTCGGTGAAGTCGAAGCTGAAAAGCTGGTTGTCCCGGCCCCATTGCAGCTCGAAGGCGAGATCCTGCCCGCGGCCGAGGAAATTCCGCTCGGACAGGCTTGCCAGCAGGGCGGGGCCGTAATCGGTCGAGTAGTTGGCGCCGAAGGAGAGCGAACCGGTGGGCTGTTCCTCGACATTGACATCGATGATGACCTGATCGGGTCCGCTGCCCTGACGGGCCTCGACCTCGGCATCCACGAAATAACCCAGCGCGCGGATGCGGTTGGCGCTTTCGCGGATCTCGCGCGGGTTGAAGGGGTCTCCCTCCACGGTGCGGAACTGGGAGCGGATCACGCGATCCAGCGTGGTCCGGTTCCCCTCGATGTCGATGCGTTCGACGAAGATGCGCGCTCCGGGGACGAGGGCATATTCGACAGCCAGGAGAAGGTTGCGGTCATCGCGGGTGATCCGCGGTTCCACCCGCAGGAAGGGGATGCCCTGACGGATGGCGAGATTCTCGATCCGGGCGATGTCGTTCTCGATCAGCAGGGGGGAATAGACCTGGCCGGGCCGGGTGCGGACGACCTGGCGGAACAGCGCGGGGTCGGCCTCGGGGATGGCGGAGGTGACGGTCACCTCGCCAAAGCGGAACTGCTGGCCTTCCTCCACCGTGAAGGTGATGAGATAGGCGTCCCTCTCGCGGGTCAGGTTCACATCGACCGAGGTCACGCGGGCATCGGCATGGCCGCGGGAGCGGTAGAAATCGGTCAGGGCCTGGCGGTCGAAGGCGATCCGGTCGGCCACGAAGGTGTCGGCCCGGATGATCTGGCGCAGCAGGCCGGCCTGGCGCGTCTCGAGCACGCCGCGCAGGCGGCGGTCCCCGAAGGCGCGGTTGCCGACGAAGGAGATGCGCTCCACCTCCGTGATGCCGCCTTCGGCGATCTGGAACACCAGATCCACGCGGTTGTCCGGATGGCGGATGATCGCCGGGACGACCACGGCATTGATGCGGCCCCTTTCGGCATAGGCGCGGGCGATCGCCTCGGCATCCTGTTCGGCCTGGGTGGGAGAGAAGACACGCCGCTCCACGGAGCCGACGAGAGCCGAAAGGGCCTCGTCGCGGATGGCGGAATTGCCCTCGAAACTGATGCGGTTGATCGTCGGCCATTCGACGACACGCACCAGCAGGGTGGATCCCTGGGGGATGACCTCGACGGTCTCGAACAGGCCGGAGGCGCGCAGCTGCTGGGCGGCGGCGTTCAGTTCGCCTGCCGTGACCGTCTGCCCCCGCGAGATTCCGAGGCGGGCCAGGATGGTCGATTCCTCGATCCGCTGGTTCCCCTCGACCCGGACAGCGCCGAAGCTGAACGACTGCGCCCCCAGCGGAGGCGCCACAAGGAGAGCCGCCGCCAGAACGGACATGCGCAGACCCGCTGCGCGCCACGCGCCCCTGCGTGATCCCCTCATCATCACCGCCCGCCCGTTGAACCCATTGCCCCCAAGCGGTAGCGGCTGAGCGCGGGCTTGTCAAAAGCCGAAGGCCCCTCGCCGTCCCCCCGCGCCCGGCCGCAGACGGCGCTGCGCGGCGATCAGCCCATGCTCATGCCCAGGGTGCCCACATAGATCCCGGCGCAGAGCGCAAAGAGGACCGTCAGGCCATACAGGACCAGGTCCCCGTTGAGCTTCATCAGGAGCCCCAGGCCCCGCGAATGATTCATGATCGCGTTCATGGCATCCCTCCGTGCCGTCATGTCTGGCCGGGGAATGCGGCAGCAATAGGGCCCCGAGGGGATGAATCAGGGACAGAGGAAAAGATCGTTGGCGACGGCAAACAGCATCAGGGTGAGGATCGCGGCCAGACCGGCCGCCATGAGCAGCCGCAGCGCCCGATCCCCCGGCGGACGGCCCGTCACCGCCTCCCACGCATGGAAGAGGAGATGCCCGCCGTCCAGGATCGGGATGGGGAACAGGTTCATCAGCCCCACCGCCGTCGAGAGCACCGCCACAAAGCCCAGGAAGGCCACGATCCCCCTGCGAGGCCCATCGCGCCCGATGTCTCGGCGATGCCCACGGGACCGGAGAGGTTGCAGGTGCTGATCGCGCCCGAGATCATGTGCACGATCCCCGAGAGCGAGGAGGTGATGATGAACCACAGACGCTCTACCGCCGCCGCCAGGGCTTCGGCCAGACCGGGAGTCTCGGTGACGGGGACAAAGACATCTCCGGCCGTCAGTCCGATGAGCCAGCGCGTCTCGAACCCGCCTTCGGGCCGGGGAAGATCCGTCCGGCGGGGCAGAAGGGTGAACTCCATCGTCTCGCCCGCACGCCAGACGGTGAGGCGCAGCGGCGCCCCGGCCGAAGCCGCCACCGCCTCGGCCAGCTGATCGAAGGCGACCACAGGGCGGCCATCCACCGCCGTCACCACATCGCCGGGCTGAAGTCCGGCATCCCAGGCAGCGCTACCGGGATTCACCCCGCCCACAAGGCTGGGAATGGGGTGCGGACCGGGCACGACCATCTCCTGCCCGTTGCGGCGCACGGTCCATTCGACGACCGGCTCTGCCGGCAGGGGTGCGCTGTCCGGCGTCAGCCCCCCGGCCGCCGACAGGGGGCGGCCCGCCACGGCCAGGATCTCGTCCCCCGGTTGCAGGCCGGCGCCATAGGCCGGCGGCAGAGGCGTCAGCGATGCGACGGTCAGCGGCTCGCTCGGGCGGCCCTGGGACAGGATAAGGGCCAGGAAAAGCAGGATCGTGAGAAGGAAATTGGCCAAAGGCCCGGCCGCCACGGTCAGCACGCGGGCCCAGAGCGGCGCCCCCATCATGGTGTGGCGCCGCTCGGCTTCGGGAACCCGATGCTCGGCCCCGCCGACCGAGGCGGCATTCGCATCCCCCAGGAACTTGACATAGCCCCCGAAAGGCAAGGCAGCGATCTGCCAGCGCGTCCCGTGGCGGTCCGTCCGCGCCAGAAGCACCGGACCGAAGCCGAGCGAGAACACCTCTGCCCGGATGCCGGTCCAGCGGCCGACGATGTAGTGGCCGTATTCGTGGACCGCGACGATGATCGACAGGGCGATGACGAAGGCGACGATCGTGAACGCGGCATTGCCGAAGCTGGGGATCAGGGCGTCCATCAGGTCATTCCCCCATGCCGGAACGGCAAGCGCCGCAAGGGACATCCCGCCGGAGACCGACGCCCCGCCCCTCCATCGGCCTGCCGAGGCCCTGCAACCCCCAGACTGTCCTGCCGCGAGCGGTCCTCATGCCTCCTCCCTCGTCATGCGACCGGCCAGCGCGGCCGCCTCCTTGCGCCCCAGCCGGTCGGCCTCGAGGATGTCATCGAGACCCGGCATCTCGCCCGCGCGACATAGGCGCGGCATCCGTCCATCACCAGAGAGACGGTCGAGCGTGCGTTCCACGATCTCTGCCATCTGCGTGAAGCGGATCGCACGGGCCAGAAAGGCATCGAGCGCGGCTTCCTTGGCGGCATTGAACACGGCGGGCATCAGCCCCCCCTGCTCCATGGCCAGCCGCGCCAGCCGCAGGGCGGGATAACGCGCCGGATCGGGTTCACGGAAGGTCAGGCGGCCGGCGCGGACCAGATCGAGCCGCTCGACCGGCAGCGCCTCGCGCAGCGGATGGTTCAGGGCAAAACCGATGGCATGACGCATGTCCGGCGCGCCAAGATGGGCGATCAGGGCGCCGTCGCGAAAGCCCACCAGCGCATGGACGAGCGATTCGGGATGGATCACCACCTCGATGCGGTCGGCGGGCAGGCCGAACAGGACATGTGCCTCGATGATTTCGAGCGCCTTGTTGAACATCGAGGCGGAATCGATGGTGATCCGCTGGCCCATCGCCCAGTTGGGATGCGTGCTAGCCTGCTCGGGCGTGGCCTCGCGCAGGCGATGGAGCGGCCAGTCGCGGAAGGCCCCGCCCGATGCGGTCAGGATCAGCCGCTCCACCTCCTCGGCCCGCTCGCCGCGCAGGGCCTGGAACAGGCCGGAATGCTCGCTGTCCACCGGCAGGAGGCATGCGCCTGTCCGCGCGGCCTCGGCCATCACCAGAGGCCCGCCCGCCACCAGCGTTTCCTTGTTGGCCAGCGCCAGCGTGCCCCCCCGCCGGAGCACCGCCAGCGACGGCACCAGACCCGCCGCCCCGACGATGGCCGCCATCGTCCAGTCCACGGGCCGTGCGGCGGCCTCGGCCACCGCCGCAGGGCCCGCCGCCGTCTCGATCCCCGTTCCGGCGAGCGCGGCCTTCAGATCGGCATGGAGATCCTCGCGCGCCGTCACGGCCAACCGGGCGCGATGGCGGATCGCCTGGGCGGCCAGCAGGGGGATATTGCCCGCCCCCGTCAGCGCCTCCACCGCGAAATCCCCCTCGCGCCGGCTGATCAGATCCAGCGTGGCCTGGCCGATGCTGCCGGTGCTGCCAAGGATGGTGACGGTTCTCAAAACACAAGCCCCGGCATGTCGAACAGCAGATTCAGCGCCAGCATGAACAGCGATGCCCCCAGCATGGCATCGAAGCGGTCCAGCATGCCGCCGTGACCGGGGATCAGGTTCGACGAATCCTTCACGCCCATCCTCCGCTTGAGGACCGACTTGGAGATGTCGCCCCATTGCGAGGCGATGGACAGCAGCACCGAAAGCGGCACGATCTCGGGTCCGACGCGGGTGAACAGGTCGAACGCCAGGCCGACCGCCGCGGCCAGAATCCAGCCGGCAACGGTGCCGGCCCAGGTCTTCTTGGGGCTCACAAGCGGCCAGAACTTCGGCCCGCCGATCAGGCGGCCGGCGAAATAGCCCCCCACATCGGTCGCCACGACCACGCCGATCAGCCACAGCAGCCAGGTGAAGCCATGCCCCTGCGCGAGATGACAAGGCCCCAGCCGGCAACCTGCACAGCCAGCGAGAAGGCGAACCACATCAGCCGCTCGCGCCGGATGCCCCACAGACCGGCCAGCGGGGCGATCAGGAAGAGCAGCATCCCCCAGGAAGACTGGACCGTCAGCTGGCCCGACATGACCGACGCCACCAGAGCCGCCAGCAGCATCCCCGGTGTGGGGCGGTCGGGCTCGATCATCATCCACAGCTCCCAGACGATCACGGCCGTCACGAAGACCGTGATCATCTGGAACCACACGCCGCCCGCGATCACGCAGGCCGAACCGATCAGGATCATCGCCACGGCCGAGAGCGCCCGGGGCGGAGATCCGCCCATTTGGAGGACCCCCGACGGATGCCCCCGTCACGCCTCAGACCCCGACCGCCCCGAAGCGGCGTTCGCGCCGGCTGTAGGCGGCGACGATCCGCGCGAATTCGGCGGCGGTGAAATCCGGCCAGAGCGTATCGACGAATTCGTATTCCGCATAGGCAGACTGCCAGAGCAGGAAGTTCGAGATGCGCGCCTCGCCCGAGGTGCGGATCACCAGATCCGGATCCGGCAGCACATGGGTATCGAGATAGCGGGCCAGCGTCTCGGCATCCACGTCCTTGTGGGTCAGGCGGCCCTGCTCGATCTCGTAGGCAAGCCGCCGCGCCGCGCGCGTCACCTCGTCCCGGCCGCCGTAATTGAGCGCAACCGTCAGATGCAGCCGGTCATTGCGCGAGGTCAGCAGCTCCAGATCGTCCATGAGCTGCACCAGCCTCTCATCGAGCCGGATGCGGTCGCCGATGAAGCGCACGCGCACCCCGGCCTCCAGCAGATCCTGCGCCTCGCGCTGGATGTAGCGGCGGAACAGCGACATCAGACCCGCCACCTCGGCCTGGGTGCGCTTCCAGTTCTCGGTCGAGAAGGCGAAGATCGTCAGATACTGCACGCCCAGACCGGGACAGGCCTCGACATCTCGCGCACGCGCCGCGCCCCGGCATGATGGCCGAGAATGGCGGGGCCGGCCGCGCATCTGCGCCCAGCGCCCGTTGCCGTCCATGATGATGGCCACATGCCTCGGGCCCGGCGTCGGTTCCATGTCGTTCTCTCCCGGCCTCAGACGTGCATGATCTCGGCCTGCTTGGCCTCGAGGACCTGATCCACCTGCTTGATGAAGCGGTCGGTGAGATCCTGGACCTCGCCCTCCCAAAGCTTGGCGTCGTCCTCGGACAGCCCCTTGGCGCGGGCCTTCTTGATGCTGTCCATGCCCTCGCGGCGGAGATTGCGGATGGCAACGCGCGCATGTTCCGCATAGCCCGCGGCGACCTTGGTCAGCTCGCGGCGGCGCTCCTCGTTCAGCTCGGGGATCGGCAGCATGATGATCGTGCCGTTGGTCTGCGGATTGATCCCGAGCCCCGAATCGCGGATCGCCTTCTCGACCTTGGAGACCAGCCCGCGATCCCAGACATTGATGGTGACCATGCGCGGTTCGGGCACGTTGATCGTGCCGAGCTGGTTGATCGGCGTCATCTGGCCATAGGCCTCCACCTGGATCGGCTCCAGCATGGCGCCGGAGGCCCGTCCGGTGCGCAGGGAGGCCAGCTCCGTCCGCAGGGCCTGGATCGCGCGCTCCATGCGCCGCTCGAGATCGTCGGTATCCAGATCGAAGTCGTCAGCCATCGTCCTGCTCGTCCCGTAATCGTGGCGGGTTCGTGCCTCTTAACGCACAACCTCCTGCTCTTGTATAGGTGCGGAACCGTCCGGGCGGACAGCCGCCTGCCCCGGAGCGGCCCTCAGAACAGCGACAACTGGAGCGGCGATGGCGGCTCTCGCCGCGGGCCGGACGCCTTGCCGCGGGCCCGCGCCCTGCCCTCCCGACGCGCCGGCGGGGACTCCGCTTCGCCCGACAACCATTTGCCGTGCTTGATGACTTCGTTCACGCGACCCTGATTGACGCCGAGCGCGAAGGCGATCTCCTGCTGGGTCATCCGTGTTCGGCGATGAAGTCGCAGAACCTCCCGCGCCAGTTCGGGCGTCATGCGGACCGCCGCCACCCGGCGGGGCGCCGCCGCCGGGGACCGCGCCTTGCGGTCCTGTTCGCGCAGCCGCTCCAGGATGCGAAGAGCCTGGCGCATCCCCTGTTCACGCAGCGCCTTCTCGAATTCCTTCAGTGTCGTCACGGCCCTTCCTCCGCCGACCCTGCCACGCCCAGTATCCGGTGCAGGGGCCGACGGATCAAGAGCTTCGGGAGCGCCCTTCAGCCATGCACCACCGTGTAGGTGCCCCGCCCCTCGATGATGCCGCGGAAGCCCCCCGGCTCGTCGAGTGAGAAGACGATGATGGGCAGGTCGTTGTCCCGCGCCAGGGCGATGGCCGAGGCATCCATGACGCCCAGATTCCGGGCCAGAACCTCGGTATAGCCGATCCGGTCGAAGCGCCGGGCATCGGGGTGTTGCTTGGGATCCTTGTCATAGACCCCGTCCACCTTGGTTCCCTTGAAGATCGCCTCGCAACCCATTTCCGACGCACGCAATGTTGCGGCCGTATCTGTCGTGAAATAGGGGTTTCCGGTGCCCGCGGCAAAGATGCAGACCCGCTTCTTCTCCAGATGGCGGACGGCGCGGCGCCGGATATAGGGCTCGCAGACCTGGTCCATCGGGATGGCGCTGATGACCCGGGTGAACACGCCCATGGCCTCCAGGGCGGACTGCATGGCCAGGGCGTTCATCACGGTGGCCAGCATGCCCATGTAGTCGGCTGTGGTCCGCTCCATCCCCTGGGCCGATCCCTGAAGGCCGCGGAAGATGTTGCCCCCGCCGATGACCATGCAGACCTCGACACCCATGTCGCGGACCGCCTTCACCTCTCGCGCGATGCGCTCCACCGTCGGCGGATGCAGGCCGTAGCCCTGATCGCCCATCAGCGCCTCGCCGCTGATCTTGAGCATCACCCGCCTGAAGCGCGGCACCGGCGTTTCCGTCTCCACGCCCGTTCCCTGAAGGTCGCCCATGCCTGCCTCCTGCCCGCTTCCGCCGGGGGCCGCAATGAAGCAAAGAGCGGAGGGTTTCAATGGGAGGCTGCCCTGCTGCGCGACATCCCCCCCGATCGCCCCGTCCTGATCGCCGGTCCGACGGCCAGCGGCAAGAGCGCCCTCGCCCTGCGCCTGGCGCAGGAGCAGGGCGGCGTGATCGTCAATGCCGATGCGCTTCAGGTCTATGACGGCTGGCGCATCCTGACCGCCCGCCCCTCGCCCGAGGAAGAGGCCTCCGTCCCCCATGCGCTGTTCGGCCATGTGGCGATGGAGCAGCCCTATTCGGTCGGCCACTGGCTGCGCGAGGCCGCGGCCTTCGTCGATGCCCCGCAAAGGCCGATCTTTGTAGGTGGAACAGGGCTTTATTTCACGGCCCTCACGCAGGGCCTGGCCGAGATCCCGCCCATTCCCCCCCGCCATCCGGGCCGAAGCGGATGCCCTGCCGCTCGACAGGTTGCTGGCCGGTCTCGATGCGCGCACGCGCGACGGACTGGACCGGCGCAACCGGGCGCGCGTCCAGCGCGCCTGGGAGGTGCTGCGCGCCACGGGCCGCGGGCTGGCCGACTGGCAGGCGGAGACGCCCCGCCCCTGCTGCCCCTGTCGCGGGCGACGGCCCTTGTCCTGCGCCCGGCCGTGCCATGGCTTGATGCACGGATCGCCGCCCGTTTCGATGCCATGCTCGAACAGGGCGCTCTGGCAGAGGTGCAGGCGCTTCTGCCCCGCTGGCGCGAGAATGCCCCCGCCTTCCGGGCCCTGGGCGCCGCGCCGCTGCGCGCCCATCTGGAGGGGCGCCTGTCCCTGCGCGAGGCACGCGATGCCGCCGTTCAGGCAAGCCGCCTCTATGCCAAGCGACAGCGCACCTGGTTCCGCAACCGGATGACAGGATGGGCATCCATTCCCCTTCCCTGAGATCGGGACATATGTCGCTTCGGCACTCCAGAGTGACGCTTCGGATCCCCAAAGCGTCGAATCCGTTCCTTGACGCCCGCCCCTGCCCGGTGCCCAATGGAGCCGTCCGCAGGCCGGATGCGGCGGACGGGCCCGAAAGGCCCGCAACAGGCACAACAAGAACGGCTGCCAGAGGGGAGAGACGATGACCGGAGTCAAGCGGAGCGCGGAAACCATCCATCCAGCCGCGCTGATGTATGCCCGGGAGGTGCAGGCGGGCCTGCTGTCCCGGCGCGAATTCCTGACGCGGGCCACCGGGCTCGGCGTGTCGGCTGCGGCCGCCTATGCGCTGATCGGCCTTCCCGCCCCGGCCCAAGCGCAGGAGGGCATGACCCCGGTCCATGGCGGGACGCTGCGCATGCAGATGGAGCTGCGCCCGACCAAGGACCCCCGCACATGGGACTGGTCGGAACACGCGAATTTCTGCCGCGGTTGGCTCGATTACATGGTGGAGTACCAGCGCGACGGATCGCTGCGCGGCATGCTTCTGGAGAGCTGGGAAGCCAATGAGGATGCCACCGTCTGGACGCTGCATCTGCGCCCCGGGGTGAAGTGGAACAACGGCGACGACTTCACCGCCGAGGATGTGGTCCACAACCTCCGCCGCTGGTGCGACGGCACGGCCGAAGGCAATTCGATGGCCTCGCGCTTCGACGTGCTGCGTGACATTGCGGAAGGCGGCACGAACCAGATGCGCGAGGATGCCGTGACGGTCATCGACGACCTGACGGTGCAGCTCAACGCCTCGGCCCCCGACATCGCGCTTGTCGTCAACATGGCGGATTATCCCGCCGCCGTCGTCCATCGCAGCTACAACGGCGAGGATCCGGCCGCCAACCCGATCGGCACAGGTGCCTGGCTGCCCGAGGTCAACGAGGTCGGAGTGCGGCAGGTCCTGGTGCGCAACCCGAACCATACCTGGTGGGGCACGGCGGTCTATGGCGGCCCCTATCTCGACCGGATCGAGTATATCGACTACGGCACCGATCCGGCCGCGGTCCTCGCTGCCGCGGAATCCGGCGAGATCGACGCCAACTATCAGACCACCGGCGATTTCATCGACATCTATGACAGCATCGGCTGGGTGAAGTCGGAGGCCCTCACCGCCGCGACGCTGGCCGTGCGCTTCCATCAGGCAGCCCCGCCCTATGACAACCGCGCCGTGCGCAAGGCGATCCAGAGGGCCGTGGACAACAATGTCGTGCTGGAGCTGGGCTACAACGGGCTCGGGCAGGTGGCCGAGAACCACCATGTCTGCCCCATCCATCCCGAATACGCCCCCGGCATCAACGAGCCGGCCGACCCCGCCGCGGCCAAGGCGATGCTCGACGAGGCCGGGCACGGCGACACCGAGTTCGAGCTGATCTCGCTCGACGATTCCTGGCAGGCGGCGACATGCGATGCCGTGGCGGCGCAGATGCGCGATGCCGGCTTCAAGGTGAAGCGCACCGTGCTGCCCGGCTCCACCTTCTGGAACGACTGGACGAAATATCCCTTCTCGGCCACCGAATGGAACATGCGTCCGCTCGGCGTGCAGGTCCTGAACCTCGCCTACAAGTCGGGGGTCGCCTGGAACGAGACGGCCTTCTCGAATGCCGAATTCGACCGCCTCCTGGCCGAGGCGAACTCCATCGCCGATGCCGATGCCCGGCGCGAGGTGATGGCCAAGCTCCAGCAGATCATGCTGGACGAGGGGGTCCTGATCCAGCCCTACTGGCGGTCGCTGTTCCGCCATACCCGCCCGGGGGTGCATGGTGCCGAAAAGCATCCCACCTTCGAACATCACCACTACAAGTGGTGGATCGAGCAGGCCTGACCGGCGCGGAACGGAACCGGAGCGGCGTGCCATGCGCGCCGCTCGATTCGCCCTCGGAAACAGGCTGAGAGGGTGTCACGATGACAGTCTTCATCCTGCGCCGGACTCTCACGATGCTGGTCACGGCCTTCTGCCTGACCTTCATCGTCTTCTGGCTCACCAATCTGGCACCCAATCTCGAGAAGGTGGCCAAGTCCGAAGCCGGATCGCGGATCACCGATGCCGAGGTCGAATCCTGGCTCGAGAAGAACGGTTATGCCGAACCGATCCTGCTGCGCTATGGGCAGTGGCTGGGGGTGCTGCCCGGATGGGTGATCGAGGGCAGCGACGGAATCACCCGCGGCCGCTGCATCCAGCCGGGGATGACCCCGGAGCAGGCCCCCCGCTACTGCGGAATCCTTCAGGGGGACTGGGGCTATTCCCGCGTCTTCCGGATGGAGGTCGCCGATGTCGTCGCGCGCGGACTGGCGCTGACCGGCAAGCTCATGTTCTGGGTGCTGGTTGTCATGGTGCCCGGCGCGCTGGTCATCGGTGTGCTGGCCGGGATGCGGGAGGGCTCGCGCCTCGACCGTGCGCTCTCGGCCGGCTCGATCCTGACGACGGCAACACCCGAATATGTCTCGGGCGTGGTGTTCATCGCGGTCTTCACCTCCTCGGCCGTGGGGCTGCGCTGGTTCAACGGCTCGGCCACCTCGGCGATGGAGGATGCAACTTTCGCGAATTTCACCCTGCCGGTGATGACCATCGCCCTCTATGGCATGGGCTACATCGCCCGCATGACACGGGCGAGCATGGCCGAGGTGATGACCGCCCAATATATCCGCACCGCGCGGCTCAAGGGCGTGAGCTTCCCCAAGGTGGTGCTGAAGCACGCTCTGCGCAATGCGCTGATCGCACCCTTCACGGTCATCATGCTCCAGTTCCCCTGGCTCCTGACCGGGGTGGTGATCGTGGAAAGCCTGTTCAACTACAAGGGATTCGGCTGGACGCTGGTCGAGGCCTCGTCCAACAACGACATCGACCTGCTGCTTGGCATCTCGGTCGTGGCGGTTTTCGTGGTGCTGGTGACACAGCTCGTCTCCGACATCGGCTATGCGCTGCTCAATCCGCGCATCCGGCTGTCCTAGAAAGGCCCTCGGATGGAACCGCTGACCTGGACCGGCCCCATCGGCACATGGCTCGATCCGCTCCTCGGGGTGGCGGCGGGACTGTTCGGCCTGTCCGTCCTGGCCTCCCTGCTCGTGGGGATGTTCATTCCGGCGTCCGGGCCGCTGCCTCAGCCGGATGGGACAGTCAGGCTGTCGCAGCGGCCGCGCCGATGGGCCGTTCTGGCTGTCCGCCTGACAGGGGCGCTCCTGCTTCTCCTCCTGCTCGGCTATCTCCTGGCCGGACTGCTGCTGCCCTATGGCGAAGCCGGGATCGTGGGGGCGATCTCGCGGCGTTTCCTGCCCGTCTGGATCGCCCTGGCCCTGACCTTTGCCCTGTCCTTCCTCTTCCGGCGCCGGCTGGGCCTCTATGGACGCCTGTTCGATTCGACGGTGGGCATGATCGGCTTCGGCCTGGTGATGTTCTGGGTCTACACGGCGCTCTTCGCCGGGCTGTTCGGATGGATCGCCACGCATGAGCCGCTGACCGCCATCTCCGGCCTCAAGAACAAGCCGCCGGGGGTGCCCCTGCCCCATGCCGAGGTCTGGGGACCGGGCGCGCATTACCTCCTGGGGGGCGACAATCTCGCGCGGGATGTCTTCTCGCGCATGGTGATGGGAAGCTGGACGGTGATCCAGATCGCCCCCCTGGCCACGCTCTTTGCCTTCATGGTGGGGATCGTCCTGGGCCTCCCGGCGGGCTACCGGGGCGGGCGGCTCGATGTCGCGCTGTCCTTCATCGCCAACCTGATCCTCGCCTTCCCGGTGATCCTCCTGTTCTATCTTCTGGTGACGCCCGAGATCGTCGAGACCGGCCTGCCGAGCTACATGGCCGCCGGGCTGTTCCTGTTCCCGATCCTGTTCGCTGCCGTCCTGCTCTGGTCGCGCTTCCGCACCGACCCGAAGCGCGGCGCAATCCTCGTCGCCGCCGTCGTCGCGGGACTGGGATGGCTCTATCTGTCGCTCATCAGCCAGCGGGGGACGCCGCTCGATTTCATGGGACGGTTCGACCTGTTCGACATCCCCTCGGGGGTGCTCGTGGTCTTCGTGTCGGTGGTGTTCGTCAATTCGCCCACCGTCTTTCGCATCGTGCGCGGCCTGACCATGGACATCAAGACGCGCGACTATGTGGCCGCCGCCCAGACACGGGGCGAACGCCCCTGGTACATCATGCTGTGGGAGATCCTGCCCAATGCGCGCGGGCCGCTGATCGTCGATTTCTGCCTGCGCATCGGCTACACGACGATCCTGCTGGGGGCTCTCGGCTTCTTCGGCCTGGGCCTGCCGCCCGACAGCCCGGACTGGGGCTCCACCATCAATGCCGGTCGGCAGCTGCTGTCGATCTTTCCGCATCCGGCTCTGGTCCCCGCCGTGGCGCTGCTGACGCTGGTGCTCGGGCTCAACCTGCTCGCGGACGGGCTGCGCGAAGAATCCCTGAAGGACTGACCGATGACCGACGCCATGCCCCCTGCCGGCCTGCCGGGTCCTGCCGCCCCATCCCCCCGCATCGCGGGTTCCGGCGCCGCAGGCGCCGAGCCGCTGCTCGAGATCGACCGGCTTTCCATCTCCTTCTTCACCCGTCTGCGCGAAATCCCGGCCGTCATGGACTTCTCCTGCACGGTGATGCCGGGCGAGGCGGTCGGCCTAGTCGGCGAATCAGGCTGCGGCAAGAGCACGGTCGCCCTTGGCATCATGCGCGATCTGGGGGTCAACGGACGGATCGTGGGGGGGGCGATCCGCTTCAAGGGGCGCGACCTGGCCACCCTGTCCGAGGCGGAGCTGCGGGGCATCCGCGGATCCCAGATCGCGATGATCTATCAGGAGCCCATGGCCTCGCTCAACCCTGCCATGAGGATCGGCCGGCAACTCATGGAAGTGCCGATGATTCATCAGGGCGCCAGCGAGCAGGAAGCGCGCGAGCGCGCGCTCGAGGTCGTGCGCGATGTCCGCCTGCCGGATCCCGAGCGCATCCTGAAGAGCTATCCCCATCAGCTTTCGGGGGGTCAGCAGCAGCGCATCGTCATCGCCATGGCGCTGATGGCGCGGCCCTCGCTCCTGATCCTCGACGAGCCGACGACAGCGCTGGATGTCACGGTCGAGGCGGCGGTGGTGGAACTGGTGAAGGAGCTGGGCCGGAAATACGGCACCTCCATGCTGTTCATCAGCCACAATCTCGGCCTCGTGCTCGAAACCTGCGACCGCATCTGCGTGATGTATTCCGGCGAGGCCGTGGAACGGGGCACCGTGCGCGAGGTCTTCACGCGGATGCGCCATCCCTATACCCAGGCGCTGTTCCGTTCGATCCCGCTGCCGGGTGCGGACAAGACGGCCCGCCCGCTGCGGGCGATTCCCGGCAACTTTCCCCTGCCGCACGAACGTCCCCCGGGCTGCAATTTCGGGCCGCGCTGCGACTACTTCCAGCAGGGCCGCTGCGACGCGCAGGACATCCCCATGACCCCCGTGCCCGGGCGGGGACCGGCACGACACCCGCTGCCTGCGCTGGCAGGAGATCGACTGGGATGCCCCCCCCCGCCGATGTCCAGACCCGCCCGCCCGCAGAACAGGGCGACGTCGTCCTGCGGGTCGAGGATCTGCGCAAGTATTACACCACGGCCAGCGGCCCCTTTGCCAGCCGGGCGGCGCGCGTCGTCAAGGCCAACGAATCCCTGAGCTTCGAGGCCCGCGCGGGCGAGACGCTGGCCATCGTCGGCGAATCAGGCTGCGGCAAGTCCACCCTGGCCAAGGTGCTGATGGGCCTCGAGACGGCAACAGGCGGTCGCGTGGTCCTTCTGAACGAGGAGCTGCAGTCCAAGCCTGTCGAGGCGCGCGATCCGGCCACCATCGGCCGCCTGCAGATGGTCTTCCAGAACCCCTTCGACACGCTCAACCCCTCGATGACCGTGGGGCGGCAGATCATCCGCGCGCTCGAGGTGTTCGGCGTGGGCCGGTCGGGCGCAGAGCGGCGCGAACGGATGCTCCGCCTTCTGGATCTGGTGAAGCTGCCCCGCGCCTTTGCCGACCGGATGCCGCGCCAGCTCTCCGGCGGGCAGAAGCAGCGGGTGGGGATCGCCCGCGCCTTTGCCGGGGATGCGCAGGTCGTGATCGCGGATGAGCCCGTCTCGGCGCTGGATGTCTCGGTGCAGGCCGCGGTGACCGACCTTCTCATGGATATCCAGCGCGAGAAGGGCACGACACTCCTGTTCATCAGCCATGACCTGTCCATCGTGCGCTACCTGTCGGACCGGGTGCTGGTCATGTATCTGGGCCATGTGGTCGAGATCGGCACCACCGAGCAGGTCTTCGCCCCGCCCTACCACCCCTATACCGAGGCGCTGCTGTCGGCTGTGCCGATCGCCGATCCGCAGGTGGAAAAGACGCATATCGTGCTGGAGGGCGAGATCCCCTCGGCCATGAACCCGCCGCCGGGCTGTCCCTTCCAGACGCGCTGCCCGCGCAAGGCGCAGGTTCCCTCGCGCGACGGGATCGAACCCCCCGGCACCCTGTGCGAAACGGTCGTGCCGCCCTTGCGCCGGCTTGCCCCCGGCCATCAGGTGAAATGTCATCTGCCGGATGATGTGCTGACCCGGATGGAGCCGGTGATCCGCCTGGGCTCCGCATAGGGGCGCGCCGCCCGCATCGCGTCTTCCGGGGATGCGGGGGCGAATGCGGCCCGGGACGGGGATCGCCTCGGCCGGTTTTGCCTGTCGCGTCTAGCGGGCGGCCAGCCTGGCCTCGCGGGCGGCCCGCAGCCGGGCAAAGTCCTCTCCGGCGTGATAGCTGGAGCGGGTCAGCGGACTGGCCGAGACCATCAGGAAACCCTTGCCGCGCGCCGCGGCCTCATAGGCGGCGAACTCCTCGGGCGTGACGAAGCGGTCCACCCGGTGATGTTTGGGCGTGGGCTGGAGATACTGGCCGATGGTCAGAAAATCGACATCCGCCGACCGCATGTCGTCCATGACCTGAAGAACGGCCTGACGATCCTCGCCCAGACCGACCATGATCCCGGATTTGGTGAACAGGGCGGGGTCCAGTTCCTTGGCACGCTGGAGAAGCCGCAGCGAATGGAAATAGCGCGCGCCCGGCCGCACCTCCGGGTAGAGGCCGGGCACCGTCTCGAGATTGTGGTTGAACACATCCGGCCGGGCGGCAACGACGGTCTCGAGAGCCTCGGGCCCGCAGCGCAGGAAATCGGGAACCAGCACCTCGATGGTCGTGCCGGGGGATCGGCGGCGAATGGCGCGGATCGTCATGGCGAAATGCTCGGCCCCGCCATCGGGCAGGTCGTCACGGTCCACCGAGGTCACGACGACATGCGAAAGACCGAGCCTTGCCACCGCATCGGCCACGCGGCCCGGCTCGAAGGGGTCGAGCGCATCGGGCCGGCCCGTGGCGACATTGCAGAAGGTGCAGCCGCGGGTGCAGATCTCGCCCATGATCATCATGGTCGCATGCCCCTGCGCCCAGCATTCGCCGATATTGGGGCATCCGGCCTCCTCGCACACTGTGGTCAGGCGATGTTCGCGCATGAGGGCCGCTGTGGCGCGATAGCCGGGCGAGGTGGGCGCCTTGACACGGATCCAGGCGGGCTTGCGCGGCTGGGCCTGATCGGGGCGATGGGCCTTTTCGGGGTGGCGAGAGGCGGGATCGGTCAGGTCGCGCATGGCTCTCCCTCGCGTCATGCGACGGAGATAGCCCTGCCGCTCTGCAAAGTCCATGCAGGGCCCGGCCTGGTGCGACGACGGGGCCGGGCCCTGTCTTCCCTATCCGATCAGCGGTCCCGGAGCCGGACGATGCAGGTCATAATGCTGGCGCAGCCGCTGGAGCGCGATGCGCAGGACGATCTTGCCCGAGCGCTGCGACCAGCCCATGCGCCGCTCCACGAGCTCGAGCCCCTCGGTCAGGCAGCAGCAGCGCAGGGCCACGTCGGCCAGCCCCGGGCCGAGATCGTTGAGCGCGGCGAGCACGCGCCCGCGCGCAGCCAGCGGCCCGGTGCGCTCGGGCGCACCTGGCAGGGCGCCTTCGGCCAGATCGCGCAGCACCCCTTCCCAGTCGAACGCGGGACCGGTGCCGGCAATGTCGTAATCCTCGCGCAGTCTTTCGCCCGCGGCGACGAGTTCGCGACAGAGGAAGGGCTGCCCTTCGCCGTCGCGGCGCCTCGACAGGGCCACAAGGGGCGATTCGACCAGCGTCGGGCGCAGATGGCTCAGATGGGGGTCCGATGCGTTCTCGGGACCGCGGAAGGGGGTCGGCGCCTCGGCCAGGCCACGTGCGGCCATCGCGTCCTCCGCCAGCGCCCGGCGCAGCGCCTCGCGCCCCGGTCCGGTGATGCGATAGCGGCGGATGCGCGCCCCGAGATCGGGGCAATCGATCCAGCCCCGCAGAGCCATCGATTCAGCCACCCCCCGTTCCAGGACATGAAGCCGCACCGGATCGGATCCCGGCCTTTCGCGCAGGATGACACCGTTTTCCATGTCGCGGGCCACGGCCAGGACCGCATCCGGCTCGGCCAGGCGCCGCAGCGCCGGCAGCGCCCGGCGTTCGAGCGCGGGATCGGTCAACGCAAGGGGGCGCGACGATCCGGCCAGCCTGCGCAACGCCTCGTCCACGAGGGGATCATCGCGGGACGATTCGATCCGGCGCACCTGTCGCAGGATCGTCGAAGGGTGCACCTGGGCCTCGCGTGCGAGATCCCGGATCGAACGCCCCTCCTCCACATGGGCCAGATAGATGCGTGCCGCTTCCGGCACCCAAGCCGGCATTCCCGGCTGCCTGCTGCGCGTTGCTGTCTGCGGCTCCCGCGCGGGAAGCCCTTTTCCCTTCGTCATGTCCTGCCACTCCTGCCCTTTGGCGCCGCGGCCTGACGGCTCTTTGGCGCAGGGGCAACCTGAGGTTGTATTGGTTACCGGAATCTTAAGATCACCCGGTTGAGCAGCAGAATGGTTTCCGAATCTTAACCAATCGTTGCAGCACCGCGCGCTCCTCCCCCGATTCGCGCAACACCCGCCAAGGTTGTGCCACACTTCCGCCACCACTGCGCCACATCAGGGCAAGGGACAGGCCGATGCACGATCTTCTGGGACTGATTGCCACCATCAACCGCCCCCGACTCCTTGTGAGCGCGGCGCGATTCGGGGCCGAAAGCTATGACCGCGCCCTGCATCTGTGCCGACTCATCGGCGGCGAGCGCCCGCCCCGCTTCGGCGAGGCGATCCTGCGCCTGATCGAGCTCGAATCGGCCATCGAACAGGCAAGGGTGAACGGCGCGGGCGACTATTCCCCCGCGCGGCATGTGGCGGTGCTGTCGGCGCTGCTAGGCGAGGCGCGGCTGCTGCGCGCGGCCTCGCGTCTGCAGGCGGTGCGGGGATGAGAGCCCTAGACGAAGGCGTCGGGCATCGACTCCTTGCGCCGTGCCACGAAGGCCTCGAGCGATTCGCGGATGCCTTCGTCCAGCGCCGGCGGCTGGTAGGCATTGAGGAGCCGCTTCACCCTCTCGGCGGCAAGGGTCACGGTATCGCGCCCGCCTTCTTCCTCCCATGTCTCGAAGGGCTTGTAGTCGAGAAGCTCGGTCCGCCAGAAGGCCGTCTTGAAGTTGGCCTGCGTATGAGCACAGCCGAGGTAATGGCCGCCGGGGCCGACCTCGCGGATGGCGTCCAGGCCCTGCCCGTTCTCGCTCAGGTCCACGCCGGCCGCGAAATGGTGAAGGATCCCGAGCTGGTCGGCATCCATGACGAACTTCTCGTAGGAGGAGACAAGCCCCCCCTCCAGCCAGCCGCAGGCATGGAGCATGAAGTTGACGCCCGCCAGCAGGCCCATGTTCAGCGAATTGGCCGATTCGTAGGCCGCCTGTGCATCGGGCAGCTTGGAGCCGCAGAAGGCCCCGGCGCTCCGGTAGGGCAGGCCGAGGCGCCGGACGAGCTGACCCGCCCCGTAGGTGATGTGCGAGGCCTCCGGCGTGCCGAAGGTGGGCGCGCCCGAATTCATGTCGATGGATGTCACGAAGGCGCCGGCGATCACCGGCGCGCCGGGCCGGACGAGCTGGCTGTAGGCGACGCCGGCCAGGATCTCCGCCAGGACCTGCGTCAGCGTCCCTGCGACGGTCACGGGGGCCATCGCCCCGCCGACGATGAAGGGAGAGATGATGGTCGCCTGATTGTTGGAGGCATAGACCTCGAGCGCACCCATCATGATGCCGTCGAACACCAGCGGCGAGTTGATGTTGATGAGCGACGTCATCACCGTGTTCTGCTGGACGAAGTCCGCCCCGAAGAGGAGCGAGGCCATGTCCACGCTGTCCTGCGCGCGCTCGGGCGCGGTGACCGACCCCATGAAGGGCTTGTCCGACAGCGTCATATGCGCCAGCAGCATGTCGAGATGGCGCTTGTTCACGGGCACGTCGGTCGGTTCGCAGACGGTGCCGCCCGAATGGTGCAGCCATTTCGACATGTAGCCGAGCTTCACCAGATTGCGGAAATCCGCGAGCGTGGCGTAGCGGCGCCCGCCTTCGAGATCGCGCACGAAGGGCGGGCCGTAGACCGGCGCCAGCACCAGGTTCCGCCCCCCGATCTCCACGTTGCGGGCGGGGTTGCGGGCATGCTGGGTGAAGCGGGACGGCGCGGTCGAGCAGAGCTGACGCGCCAGGCCGCGGGGAATGCGGACATGGTCGCCCTTCACGTCGGCACCGGCCGCCTTCCAGCGTTCGAGGGCGGCGGGATTCTCCACAAACTTGACGCCGATCTCCTCGAGCACGGTTTCGGCATTGTGCTCGATGATCTCGAGGGCTTCCTCGTTCAGCACCTCGAAATTCGGGATGCGCCGCTCGATGAACCGGGCGGTCTCGATGCTCAGCGCACTGCGTTCGGCCCGGCGCGCGGCCCCGCCGCCCCCCCGCGCCCGGCGCCCCGTTCCCGCTTCGGCGACATCCGACATGCTGAGTCCTCCAGTCATTCGATGGCCTCCTACCGGAGGCGGCAGCGCGACAAGGGCGAGGATACGCCACCCGCGGGCGGAAAACGACATCGCGGGGACAGGGGCAGCGCTTGCACGCCCCCGGTCCGGCGCCTATGCCCGGCCCATGACCCAGGATGCGACGACGCCCCCCGCCCAGCACGACCGCTGCCTGATCGTGGATTTCGGCAGCCAGGTGACGCAGCTCATCGCGCGCCGCCTGCGCGAGCTGAACGCCTATTGCGAGATCCACCCCTGTCATGCGGTCACCCCCCGACTTCCTGAAGGCCTTCGCGCCAAGGCGGTGATCCTCTCGGGCGGGCCGGTCCTCGGTCTATGCGCCGGGTACGCCCCTCCCCCCGCCGCGAGATCTTCGCACTGGGCGTGCCGGTGCTCGGCATCTGCTACGGCCAGCAGGCGATGATGCAGGAGCTGGGGGGGCAGGTGGAGCGGGGCGACGGTCGCGCGGAATTCGGGCGGGCCTTCGTGCAATCCACGGGCGAGCCTCTGGATCTTCTCGAAGGCTGGTTCCGCAACGGCCCCGAACAGGTCTGGATGAGCCATGGCGATCATGTGAGTCGCCTCGCCCCCGGCTTCCGCGTCTTCGGGACATCGGCCGGCGCGCCCTTCGCCATCGTCGCCGACCCGGATCGGCACTTCTATGCCGTGCAGTTCCATCCGGAGGTGCATCACACCCCCAATGGCGGGATCCTCTACCGCAACTTCCTGCGCATCGCCGGCTTTCGCGGAGACTGGACGATGGGCGCCTTCCGCGAGGAGGCCATCGCCCGCATCCGCGATCAGGTGGGCGAGACGGGACGGGTCATCTGCGGCCTGTCGGGGGGGGGTGGATTCCTCGGTCGCCGCCGTCCTCATCCACGAGGCCATCGGCGACCGCCTGACCTGTGTCTTCGTGGATCATGGCCTGCTGCGCAAGGGCGAGGCGGAACAGGTCGTGACCATGTTCCGCGACCATTACAACATCCCCCTTGTCCATGCCGACGAATCGGAACGCTTTCTCGCGGCACTCGAGGGGGTCGAGGACCCGGAGACCAAGCGCAAGATCATCGGACGGCTCTTCGTCGAGGTCTTCCAGGAGCATGCACAGGCCGCCGGCGGGGCGGAGTTCCTGGCCCAGGGCACGCTCTATCCGGATGTGATCGAATCGGTTTCCGTCACCGGCGGGCCATCGGTGACGATCAAGAGCCACCACAATGTCGGCGGCCTGCCCGAGCGCATGGGGCTGAAGCTCGTGGAGCCGCTGCGCGAGCTGTTCAAGGACGAGGTGCGCGCCCTCGGGCGCGAGCTGGGCCTGCCCGAAAGCTTCGTTGGCCGCCATCCCTTCCCCGGACCCGGGCTCGCCATCCGCTGCCCCGGGGCCGTGACGCGGGAAAAGCTCGCGATCCTGCGCGAGGCGGATGCCGTCTTCATCGACCAGATCCGCCGGCACGGCCTTTATGACAGGATCTGGCAGGCCTTTGCGGCGATCCTGCCCATGCGGACGGTCGGCGTGATGGGCGACGGACGCACCTATGACTGGGCCGTGGGCCTGCGGGCGGTGACATCGGTGGATGGCATGACGGCCGACTGGTTCCCCTTCGAGCCGGGCTTCCTTGCCGAGACCGCCACCCGTATCATCAACGAGGTGAGGGGAGTAAACCGCGTGTTCTATGACGTGACATCCAAGCCCCCCGGCACGATCGAGCTCGAATGATGCGGGCCGGTCGCCTCCTCTCGGTCGGCCGCTTCGCGGTCCTCGACACGCCCGAGCCGGAACCGGAACCGGGTGAGGTTCTTGTCCGGGTCGCCCATGCCGGCATCTGCGGAACCGACCGGCACCTGCTGAAGGGAGAGTTCCCCTGCCGCCCGCCTGTCACGCTGGGGCATGAATTCTCGGGCGAGGTGGTCGCTCTGGGCGAGGGCGTGTCGAGCCATGCCATCGGCGACCGCGTGGCCTGCGACCCCAACATCGCCTGCGGGGGCTGCGCAGCCTGCCTCATGGGCCGCGTCAATCTCTGCGAGCGGCTGGTTGCGGTCGGCGTGGGGCGGGACGGCGGCTTCGGCGAGCTCTGCGCCTTTCCCGCCCATCGGGCCCTGCATCTGCCCGCAGGCCTGTCCCTGCGCGATGCCGCCCTGGCCGAACCCCTGGCCTGCTGCCTGCATGCGATCGACATCGCCGCCATCCAGCCGGGCGAACGGGTTCTGGTTCTGGGCGGGGGCGTGATCGGTCTGCTCTGCGTCCAGCTCGCCCGCCTTGCAGGCGGCGAGGTGATGCTGGCCACACGCTCGCCTCATCGGCGGCGCATCGCAGAGGATCTGGGTGCAGAGACCGTCGCCGATGCCGCCGAAGCCCGTGCGGCCTGGCCGAAGGGGGCGGACTGCGTCCTCGAATGCGCCGGGGTGGCCGAAACGGCGCGCGAGGCCCCGCGCCTTGCCGCGCGGGGCGGACGGGCGGTGATCCTGGGCGTCATGCCGGCGGGCGAGACGGTGAGCTGGGAACCCTTCGACTGGCTCTTCCGCGAAGTTTCGCTGCGGACCGCCTTCCTCAACCCCTTCACCCAGGGGCGCGCGCTGGCGCTTCTTGCCTCGGGCGCGGTGCGGGCGGGGCCACTGGTCACGCGCGAGATCGGACTCGACGAGCTCCCCGCGGTTCTGTCCGAAGTGCCGGGCCCCTCCGAGGTCAAGGTTCTGGTGACGGCGTGAGGCTCCGCGGCACGACGGCAGCGGCCCTCTGGATGACCGGTGCCATCGCGAGTTTCTCTCTCCTCGCCGTCGGGGTGCGCGAGGTCTCCGCCACCTTCGATGCCTTCGAGATCATGCTGTTCCGCAGTGCGATCGGCCTGGCGGCGGTCACGCTCTTTCTCGCCGCGACGGGGCGGATGGCAGCCGCTCGACCGCGACGGATGGGCCTGCACGGATTGCGCAACCTGCTCCATTTCTGCGGACAGGTCACATGGCTTCATGCGCTGACGCTGCTGCCGCTCGCACAGGTCTTCGCCCTCGAATTCACTTCGCCCCTCTGGGTCATCCTGCTTGCGCCTCTGCTGGCCGGGGAAGCACTGACACGGCGAAAGCTTCTTGGCGGGCTGATCGGCTTTGCTGGGGTTCTGCTCGTGGTGCGACCCGGCGTTTCGGGCCTGCACGGCCCCGGTCTGGCGGCGGGGCTGGCCTGTGCCCTGTTCTTCGCGCTGACCTCCCTGATCACGCGGCGCCTCACGCGGACCGAGCCGGTCGTCGCGGTCCTGTTCTGGCTCAACCTGATGCAGCTCGGTTTCTCGGCCGTCACGGTGGGATGGGATGGGACCTGGCCGACCATGCCCGAAGCGGCGCAGATCCCCTGGCTGCTGGTGATCGGGGCAACGGGGCTTTCGGCGCATCTGTGCCTCACCTCGGCGCTGGGGGCGGCGCCCGCCTCGGTCGTGATGCCGATGGACTTCCTGCGCCTGCCCGTCATCGCCATCGTCGCCTGGATCCTCTATGCCGAGCCGCTCGATGCGGCGGTATTCCTGGGGGCGGCGCTGATCCTGGGGGGAAATACCCTGACGCTGCAGGGCGGTCGCCGGGGCCTGACCCACCGTGACGCAGCGTCGAAGTTGACGCCCTCCTGACAGGGCCGTGATGTTTCTTCTCAAAACAACCCTTGCGGGATGGGGAGGAAATCATGCTTCGCATATGGCTGGGCGCACCGACATGGCTGGCGTTGTCCGCATCGTCGGTTCTGGCAGGGGCCCTCGATCGATCCGCGCAGCCTGTGTCAGCTCTCTTCGAGCCGGGCAACTATGTAGAGCTGAGCTTTGGCTACACCATGCCTACGGTCGAGGGCACGCACAGCACCCCCTTCGGCACAAGCCGGTCGGGCAATGCGGCCGAAGCCTTCGGGCAGGGCGTGGTGTCGGGCAAGTTCGACGTCAACGAACAGCTTTCCTTTGCCGTCATCTACGACCAGCCCTTCGGCGCAGATGCGGACTATGGCGACGCGGACCCGACCTACCCCATCGCCGGGTCGCGCGCGTCCTTCGAGTCGAGCGGGATCACGGCTCTGGGACGCTACCGCCTCAACGACAACTTCAGCATCCATGCCGGGGCGCGGATGGTGCAGGTCGACGCCGACCTGTTCGTCCGCTCGATCGCCGCGATCACCGCCACAGGTCCGGTCTTCGCCACCTACGAGGCCAGTTTCGATCCCGACCGGGACATCGGCTTTGTCGTGGGCGCCGCCTACGAGAAGCCCGAGATCGCGCTGCGCGTGGCGCTCACCTATTCCTCGGAACTGAGCTTCGAGAACGATTACCGCTACACGGTGTCGTCCCCCCTCGGCACCATGTCAGGCACGGGGACGACACGCTACACGATGCCCCGGTCGATCAATCTCGACTTCCGCACCGGCATTGCGGCGAACACGCTGCTGTTCGGCTCGATCCGCTGGGCGGAATGGTCCGAGACGGTGATCGAGCTCGACAACTATCTGACGGGCCGCCTATCTGACGGGCCGCCCCGTCGTGGATTATGAAGGCGACTACACGACCTACACGATCGGCCTCGGCCGCCGCTTCACCGATCAGTTCGCCGCCTCCGCCTCGATCATCTACGAGCCGGGGATCGCCAGCGACTACGACCCCGTGACGGGCCAAGGCGGGGTCTCCAACCTGTCGCCGGTGGACGGGCAGCTCGGACTCCAGGTGACGGGAACCTACTACGTGAGCGACGCCCTCGAGGTGACGGGGGCGGTGCGCTACACGCGGCTGGGCGACTCCTCGACCGAACAGGTGGGCGCCGTGTTCGAAGGCAACGACGCCCTCACGGTGGGCATGCGAATCGGTTACCGCTTCTGACCCCCGTCGTCTGACCCCGTCATGTCAAGAAGAACGGGGCGGAGCCACAAGGCTCCGCCCATGCGCAGGGGCTAGCCGGACTTCAGATCTCTACCAGATCCCCGTCCTCGTCCCGGCCTGCGGTATCGCTCATGGAAAAGTCGAGTCCATGGGCGGCGCGGATCTTGTCCTCGATGGCGAGGGCGATATCCGGATGGTCGCGCAGGAACTGCTTGGCATTCTCCCGCCCCTGCCCGATCCTTTCATCGCCATAGGAGAACCAGGATCCGGACTTCTCGATCACGCCGGCCTTCACGCCGAGATCGATGAGTTCCCCGGTCTTGGAGATCCCCTCGCCATACATGATGTCGAACTCCACCTCCTTGAAGGGCGGGGCGACCTTGTTCTTGACAACCTTCACGCGGGTGGTGTTGCCGACAACCTCGTCGCGGTCCTTGACTGCGCCGATACGGCGGATGTCGAGACGGACCGAGGCATAGAACTTGAGCGCATTGCCGCCCGTCGTCGTCTCGGGCGAGCCGAACATCACGCCGATCTTCATGCGGATCTGGTTGATGAAGATCACCATGCAGTTCGAACGCGCGATGGACCCCGTGAGCTTTCGCATCGCCTGGGACATCAGGCGGGCATGGACGCCGACCGAGCTGTCGCCCATGTCGCCCTCGAGCTCGGCTTTCGGGGTCAAGGCGGCGACCGAATCCACGACGACAAGGGAGACCGCCCCCGAACGCACCAGCGTATCGACGATCTCGAGCGCCTGTTCGCCCGTATCCGGCTGGGAGATCAGCAGCTCGTCGAGATTGACGCCCAGCTTGCGCGCATATTGCGGGTCGAGCGCATGTTCGGCATCCACGAAGGCACAGACCCCGCCCTTCTTCTGTTCCTCCGCGACGACATGGAGGGTCAGCGTGGTCTTGCCCGAGGATTCGGGACCGTAGATCTCGATGATGCGGCCCTTGGGCAACCCGCCGATGCCGAGCGCGATGTCAAGACCGAGCGAGCCGGTGGATGTCGCCTCGATCTCCGGGATGGCCTGGCCCTGGCCGAGGCGCATGATGGAGCCCTTGCCGAACTGCCGCTCGATCTGCTGGAGGGCGCTTTCGAGGGCCTTCTGCCTGTCGGCCGTCTTCTTGTCGGTCATGTTGAGAATGTTCGCCACTGCCATGTCTGGCCCCTTGTTGCACGGCCGCCCCCATGACGGCAATCAGGCGTTTCGTTCCTGATCTGTTCCAGACCCCGATATGGGACCGAAACGCGAACAAATCAAGACGAATCGACCTTGAAGCATCCTGCCAGAGCATGGTTAACACGGGGTTAACGCTGCCCCTTCGGCAGGAGGGAGCAATCTGTCGCAGGAGAAGACCGCGTGCTCGTGTTCTGGAAGGAGCGGCTGGTGCTGCTCGCCGTGCCCAAGACGGGCACAACCGCGCTCGAAGGCGCACTGGCGCCGCGTGCCGCGCTCGTGCTGCGCGACCCGCCGCAGATCAAGCATTCGCCCCTCTATCGCTATCGCCGCTTCATCGAGCCGCTGCTGGCCGCCGGCGGAGCCTCGGATTTCGAGACCGTTGCCGTGCTGCGCGAACCGGTGAGCTGGCTGGGAAGCTGGTTCCGCTATCGCACAAGGGACGACATCGCCGGCCGGCCCAACAGCACGCGAGGCATGACCTTCGATGCCTTCGTGGAGGAATACTGCAAGGACCGGCCTGCCCCCTTCGCGCAGGTCGGACAGCAGGCCCGCTATGTCCTCAACGAGGACGGCACGCAGGGCGTCACCCATCTGTTCCGCTATGAAGAGCCCGAACGGCTGCATGCCTTCCTGTCCGAAAGGCTGGGGCTGCGGCTTGATCTGCCGCGTCTCAATGAATCGCCCGCGATGGAGATTGCCCTATCCCCGGCAACCGAGGCGCGGCTGCGCGCGGCCCGTCCGCAGGAATTCGCCGTCTGGGCCATGGCGGGCAGACAGGGGACGGCCTAACGCGCCAGGACGATATCGGCCCGAAGGCCGCCCATCCCGCTTTCGCCCAGCCGCAGCGCGCCCCCATGAACGCGCGCGATATCCGCCACGATGGCCAGTCCGAGCCCCACACCCGCGCGATCCTGGTTGCGGGCATCGTCGAGACGGACGAAGGGGCGGATCGCCTCCTCGCGCCGTTCGGGGGGAATGCCGGGGCCGTCATCCTCCACCGTGATCCGGACAGCCTTCTCCCCGAAGGAGAGCGTCACTCGCACATGCCTGCCATAGGTGCAGGCATTGGCCAGGAGATTCTCGAGCGCGCGGCGGATGGCCAACGGGCGCAGATCCAGGAGCGGCCCTTCCGGATCATCCGGTGCAGGATGTTCCACATCATGTCCCTGACGGCGGAAGGTCTCGACCACCTCGGCGACGAGAGGTCCCAGCGCGGTGGGCTCGACCCGGTCCTCTGCCTCGCTTCGGGCGAAGTCCAGAAAGCCATCCACCATCCGGCTCATGGCGTCCACATCGCGGAGCAGGTCGGGGATATCCTCGTGCTCGATCATCGACAGACCGAGCTTCAGCCGCGTCAGCGGTGTGCGCAGATCATGGCTGATGCCGGCGAGCATGGCCGTGCGGCTCTGGGTCTGGCGTTCGATCCGCGCGCGCATGTCCAGGAAGGCGGCGCCGGCCGCGCGCACTTCTGTCGCCCCGGAGGGACGAAGGGCAGGATCCGTCCCCGGCCATAGGCCGTCGCGGCCTCGGCCAGACGTTTGATCGGGCGCATCTGGTTGCGCAGGAAGATCCAGGCGATCGCCGCCAGCAGAAGCCCGGTTCCGATCGTCAGCACCAGAAGCTGATGCGGCGCCGCGGCCGAAACGCGGCGGCGCGGGAAGTCCACCTGCAGGGTGCCGTGGGGCGTCTCGAGCCAGACGGACACGCCCGGCGGCGGACTGCTTGCCACGGCCATCAGGGCCGGCAGGCCGGCACGCAGCGTGGCGGCCATGGCCTGCCCCTGCAGATCCCAGGGATCCACGGCCTGGCGCGGGGGGTCGGCCGCCGGCAGCGTCACCGCCAGACCGAGCGGTTCGGCCACCGAACGGACGCTCTCCTGTGCGGCCGCGACATCGGGGGCCCGCGCGGCGAGATCGGAGAGAAAGGCCAGCTCCAGGACCAGCGTGGCGGTCATCTGGCGTGTGACATCCTCGTAATACCGCTGGACGAAGCCGATGGAGACGATGATCTGGAGCAGCACCAGCGGAAGCAGCAGGATCAGCGCCGCCCGGACGAGCAGCGAACGGGGCATGCGGTCATGAAGCCAGCGGCGGATCATTCCCGAAGGCTAGACCGGGAGAGGACCGGACAAAAGCATCCGGCCACGGCATCCGCCCGGCGAACCATGCGTCACCTTCGGCCGCACCCTCTGGACGCTGCTCCGAAGGGTTGCTATAGGCCGTCCCGCGTTCCGGCGTAGCTCAGCGGTAGAGCAGTTGACTGTTAATCAATTGGTCGCAGGTTCGATCCCTGCCGCCGGAGCCAACCCCCCTCGCAAGGTCGATTTTCCACCATCACGCATCGGCGGGCAGGATGGCGCCCTTGTGCCCGATGATGCGCAGCGCCAGTGCATGGGCCGCCTGCGCCGCCTGCGGCACGGATGCGCCCTGCAGCCGGGCAGCCAGATAGCCCGCATTGAACCCGTCGCCTGCAGCCGTGGTATCCACGACGCGCGGTGCAGGCGGATAGCGGTCGCGGGGCAGCGCCTGTCCGTCCCACAGATGGGGTCCCGCCGGACCGTCCTTGAGTGCGATCTCCCGCACTCCGGCTGCGGCCAGCCGCGCGAACAGCGCCTCGACCGATTCTCCGGGATGCAGGCGTGCCTCGTCATCGCGCGAGGGAAGCGCGACGGTCGTCGCCCGCCACATGCGGTCGAAGACGTCACGGGCAGTCACCTCGTCCGGCCACAGGCGGGGGCGATAATTGGTATCGAAGGCCACGATGCACCCCGCCGCCTTTGCCGCAGCACAGGCCGCGATCAAGGCCTCGCGATGGACAGGCGGCAGGATGGCAAGCGTGATCCCGCTCAGCAGCAGCACATCATGACCGACCAGTGAATCGAGACCGATTCCCCCCGGTCCGAACATGTCCCGTGCCGCCGATTCGTTCCGCCAGTAGGCAAAGCTGCGCTCGCCCCGTTCGTCCACCGAGATGGCATAGAGACCGGGAAGCCGGCCGGGCAGGCGTGCGACACCGTCCGTGACAAGGCCTTCGCGTGTCATCACGGCGAGGATATGGTCGGAGAAGCGATCATCGCCCAGCGCGGTCAGATAACGGATCTCGGCCCGGCTCCCGAGCGCCCGGCCGAGATAGATGGCGGTATTGAGCGTGTCCCCCGCCACGCCGACATCGAGCCGTCCGGCGCCCGGATCGAAGCCGGACAGTTCGATCATCGTTTCGCCGATGCAGGCGATGCGCAGGGGGCTGTCGGACATCGGCTCCTCTCCTTCCGTCAGGCCCGACGGGCTTAGCGCGCCATGGCCGGGCACGAAAGGGCGCCTCTTGCCTTCATCCGATGCGGAATGCTCAATCTTCCGCAAGGGGGGAAGATCGCCATGAGACTTGTCCGTGTCCTTGCCGTGATCGCTGCGCTCGTCGTCGCGCCCGCGCTCCGGGCCGGACCATCCCCGGAGGAGGTGCTCTCGCTCAACACCCGTCTGGTGCTGGAGCTCGTCCGACACACGCCGACCTATTCGCCCCCCGTGGCCAGCCGGGCCTTTGCCTATCTCTATGTCGCCGCATGGGAGACGATGGCCGCAGGCGATCCGACGCTGCGGTCGCTGGCAGGGCAGCTCCGGGACCTCGGGCCGCTGCCGGCCGAGGCGCCGCCGGATCGCGCCGCCGCGCTTCAGGCGGCGATGGCCACCGCGATGGCCGAACTGTTCGCCAATACCGGCCCGACCGGGCAGCGGGCGATGACGGCCATGGCCGAGCGCCTTACCCGGGAAACGGCCGAAGGGCTGGACCCCGCCGCAGCCGCCCGGAGCCGCGCCATCGGCGAGAGGATCGCGCAGCACATCCTCGAATGGGCGCGCAACGATGGCGGGCACGACATCGAGAACATGGGCTTTCCCCATGACTGGCGCCCCCCCGACGAAGCCGGGCGACTGGGTCCCCACGAGCCATATCGTTCAGCAGCAGGCTCCGCTCCTCCCTGCATGGGGACGCAACCGGCCCTTCGCGGTGCCGGCGGCCGACGCCTGCGACCTGCCGCCCCCGCCCGCCTACAGCGAGGAACCCGGATCGGCCTTCCGCGCCCAAGCCGAAGAGGTGCTGACCGTGTCGCGGACCCTCACCGAGGAACAGCGCCTCATCGCCCGCTTCTGGTCCGACGACCCGATGCTTTCCCCCACGCCGCCCGGTCACTGGATCCGGATCGCCGAACAGGTCCTCGAGGCCGCGGGCGCCGATGCGGTGCGCCGCGCCGAGGTGCTGGCCGTCCTGTCGGTGGCCATGGCTGATGCCTTCATCGCCTGCTGGGACGGCAAGTATCGGTACAACCTCCTGCGCCCGGTGACCTATATCCGCGCGCATCTCGACCCGGACTGGGAACCGCTCCTCATCACCCCGCCCTTCCCGGAATACCCTTCGGGCCATTCCACCCTGTCGGGTGCCGCCGCCGAGGTGCTGACCGCTTTCTTCGGCGAGAATTACCCCTTCAGCGACCGCACCCACGAGGACGACGGCCTGCCCCCTCGCCGCTTCCCCTCCTTCCGGGCTGCCGCCGAGGAAGCCGCGATGTCGCGCCTCTATGGCGGTATCCATTTCCGGGCCGCGAACGAGAACGGCCTCGCCCAGGGACGCTGCGTCGGCGCCCATGCCGCCCGGCTGAGGACGCGCGCATGAGAGCCCTGCCCCTTGTCCTGCTTTCCGCCCTGCCGGCACAGGCACAGGCACAGGAGCCCGTCCTGCCCCGTTTTCTCGACGAAAGCGCAGACGCGGGCATCCACAGCGTCTATGAGGGCGACTGGGACTACATGGTCGGGGGCGGCGTCGCCGCCTTCGACTGTTCGGGGGACGGCTTTCCCGATCTCGCCTTCGCAGGGGGCGCCGGACCGGCAAGCCTGTGGCGCAACCTGTCGGAAAGCGGCGGAGCGCTGCACTTCGAGAAGGTCGTCTCCGGCATCGAGATGGAGGCGGTCACGGGCCTCTATCCGCTCGATGTGGACAGCGACGGGATGCAGGACCTCATGCTCCTGCGTCAGGGCGAAGCCGTCCTGATGCGCGGCCTGCCCGACTGCCGCTTCGAGCGAGCCAACGAGAGCTGGAAGTTCGACGGAGGCCATGCCTGGCACACCGCCTTTTCGGCGACATGGGAGGCGGGCGAAAGCTGGCCGACGCTGGCTCTCGGCACCTATATCGACCCGAGCGAGACCTTCTTTCCCTGGGGATCCTGTACCGACAACCGCCTCTACCGCCCTGACGGGCACGCCTTCGCCCCACCCCGGGCCCTGAAGCCGGGGCATTGTGCCTTGTCGATCCTCTTCACCGACTGGGCCCGGCAAGGCTGGCAGGATCTGCGCATCTCCAACGACCGCGAATACTACAAGGGCGGGCAGGAACAGCTCTGGCGCATGGCGCCGGGCGAGACGCCGCGCCTCTATACCGAGGAGGAAGGCTGGCGCCATCTGCGCATCTGGGGCATGGGCATTGCCGGACGCGACATCACGGGTGACGGACTGCCCGAATACGCCCTGACCTCGATGGCCGATAACAAGCTCCAGACGCTTGTAGAGCCTCCGGTGCCGGGGCAGGCCCCGCGGCCCGATTACACCGACATCGCCTTTGCGCGCGGCGCCATCGCCCAGCGGCCCTATACGGGCGGAGATATCCGCCCCTCGACGGCCTGGCATGCGGAATGGGCCGATGTGAACAACGATGGACGCCCCGATCTCTTCATAGCCAAGGGCAATGTCGCGGAAATGCCGGATTTTGCCCTGCAGGACCCGAACAACCTGCTGCTGCTGTGCGAGGATGGCACCTTCCTCGAAGCCGGGCTGGAAGCCGGAATCGCAACCTTCGGCATCTCGCGCGGGGGGACGCTGGCGGATCTCAATCTCGACGGGCTGCCGGATCTGGTGGTCACGAACCGCTGGGAGAATGTCGAGATCTATCGCAACGCGACGGACGGTGCCGGGCACTGGCTCCAGATCCGGCTCGAGCAGCCCGGACCCAACCGTGACGGCGTGGGCGCCTGGATCGAGATCCGCACCGCAGCCGGCACGCAGGCCTTCGAGGTGACGGTCGGCGGCGGCCATGCCGGCGGACGCATGGGATGGTGGCATTTCGGCCTGGGAGAGGCCGAGGAGGCGGAGCTGCGCGTGCTGTGGCCGCATGGCGAAGCCAGCCCCTGGGAAAGCCTGCCTGCCGACAGCTTCCACATCCTGCGGCCTGGCGCCCCCGCAGAGCGCTGGACCCCGCCGCGCTGAGGACCCTGTCCCCCGGCCTTTCCCGGAACCTGAAGAACAGGCGCCAAGGGTCTGGCTGCCCTGGGAAACCGGCAACAGGGACCCTGGGGGCCACAGGCGCCCTCGATCAACCGATCCGGTAGTTCGGGCTTTCGCGCGTGATGGTCACGTCGTGAACATGGCTTTCGCGCAGGCCGGCCGAGGTGATCCGCACGAAGCGGCAGTTGCGGCGCATCTCCTCGATGGTGGCGCAGCCGGTATAGCCCATCGCCGCCCGCAGACCGCCCACGAGCTGATGCAGGACGGCATGGACCGACCCCTTGTAGGGCACCTGCCCCTCGATCCCTTCGGGGACAAGCTTGTCCGAGGCGGCCTCCTTCTGGAAGTAGCGATCCGCCGATCCCCGCGCCATCCGCCCCCAGCGAACCCATGCCGCGATAGGCCTTGTAGCTGCGCCCCTGATAGAAGATCACTTCGCCGGGGCTTTCGTCCGTTCCGGCGATCATGCTGCCGACCATCGCGCAGGACGCCCCCGCCGCGATCGCCTTGGCGAAATCGCCCGAAAACTTGATCCCCCCATCGGCGATCACCGGCACATCCCCTGCCACCGCAGCCGCGTCCATGATCGCCGTGAGCTGCGGCACGCCGACCCCCGCCACCATCCGCGTGGTGCAGATCGAGCCCGGACCGATGCCGACCTTCACCGCATCTGCCCCCGCATCGATCAGGGCACGCGTCCCCTCGGCAGTGGCGACATTGCCCGCAATCACCTGAACTTCGTTCGACAAGGCCTTGAGACGGCTGACAGCCTTTCCAACCCCTTCGGAATGGCCATGGGCCGTGTCGATGACCACGATATCCACCCCTGCATCGATCAGGGCCTGACTGCGTTCGTAGCCCGCATCCCCCACCGTGGAGGCAGCCGCCACCCGCAGGCGTCCCATCGCATCCTTGCAGGCCTGGGGATTGAGGACCGCCTGCTCGCTGTCCTTGAGCGTCAGCAGGCCCGTGAGCTTGCCCTGGCCATCCACGATCAGGAGCTTCTCGATCCGCCGCGCCTTCATCAGCGAACGGGCTTCCTCCAGATCCGCCGGCTCGCGCAGCATGGCGAGGTTCTCGGATGTCATCATCACGCTGACGGGGGTGCGGTCGTCGTGGGCAAAGCGCATGTCGCGATTCGTGACGATCCCCACCACCCGGCCCCGCTCGTCCACGACCGGAAAACCCGTCACCCCGTGTCGCGCCTGAAGCGCCTTGGCATCCGCCAGTGTCTGATCGGGGCGCAGCGTGATCGGCGCATCCACGATGCCCGAGACGAACCGCTTGACCGCCCGCACCTCGGCCGCCTGGGCCTCGATGTCCAGATTGCGGTGGATCACCCCGATCCCGCCTGCCTGCGCCATGGCAATGGCCATGCGCGCCTCCGTCACGGTATCCATCGCCGAGGACAGCAGCGGGATGTTCAGCCCGATGCTGCGCGTCACGCGTGTCCGGGTATCGGCCGTCGAAGGCAGGACCGAGGATGCCGCCGGCACAAGAAGCACATCGTCGAAGGTGAGCGCCTCGCGAATCTCCATCATCCGCCCTCCTGCCATGGAATGGCGCGTCATGACATGGGCCGCGCCCTGACGCAAACCCGCACGCAGACGGCGCTTGCGTGCCTTGCAGGCCCGCGCCGCGGGAGTAGAACGGCCCCGCTGCCCCCAGAGGAGCCGTCCCGTGAGCCTGCCCGAGCCCCTGCCCGACGCCGATCCCTCCGAGCAGGAGGCGCTGGTCGTCTTCACCCCCTCCGGCAAGCGTGGCCATGTCCCCAGGGGCACGCGCGTGCTTCAGGCGGCGCGGATGCTGGGGGTCGATCTCGATTCGGTCTGTGGCGGACGGGGCATCTGCTCCAAGTGCCAGATCGCCCCCCAGTTCGGCGAGTTTCCCAAGCACGGCCTGACCGCAACCCCCGACGCCCTCTCGCCGCGCAATGCCGTCGAGGACCGCTATGATCGCATCCGCGGCCTGGAGGAGGGGCGGCGCCTGGGCTGTCAGGCCACCATCGAGGGCGACATCGTCATCGATGTGCCGCCGGAAAGCCAGGTCCACCGGCAGGTCGTCCGCAAGGATGCCGATGCCCGCGCCATCGTCATGGACCCGGCGACGCATCTCCATTTCGTCGAGGTCGCCGAACCCGACATGCACGAGCCGCGCGGCGATTGCGAAAGACTGGCCGAGGCACTGCGCGAACAATGGGGCATCGCCGGGACCGTCGTCCCCCTGTCCGTCCTCGCCCGCCTCCAGACCGCCCTGCGCAAGGGGAACTGGTCGGTCACGGTGGCGCTCTGGCGCGGAGACGACGGGCCGGCGCGGGTGATCGATGTCTGGCCCGGCTTCCACGAGGGGCGCATCTACGGCCTGGCCGTCGATGTCGGCTCCACGACCATCGCCGCGCATCTGACCGATCTGCGCAACGGCACCGTCAGGGCCAGCGCCGGAGTCATGAATCCCCAGATCCGCTTCGGCGAGGATCTGATGTCGCGCGTGTCCTATGCCATGATGAACCCCGGCGGCGACCGCGAGATGACCCGCGCCGTGCGCGAGGCCATCGACGGCCTGGCCGACACCCTGGCCCAGCAAGCCGGCGTGACCGCCCGCGACATCGTGGAGGCGGTGTTCGTCTGCAACCCCGTGATGCATCACCTTCTGCTGGGTATCGATCCGGTCGAGCTCGGGCAGGCCCCTTTCGCCCTGGCGATGTCGGGGGCGCTCGATCTGGAGGCGCGGGATCTCGGGCTGCGGCAGATCAACGAGGCCGCGCGCATCTATGTCCTGCCCTGCATCGCGGGCCATGTCGGCGCCGATGCCGCCGCTGTAGCCCTGTCCGAACGGCCGGACCTGTCGGACGACCTGGTCCTCATCGTCGATGTCGGCACGAATGCCGAAATCCTCCTGGGCAACCGGGAGCGGGTCCTCGCCTGTTCCTCGCCCACCGGGCCAGCCTTCGAGGGGGCCCAGATCAGCGCCGGCCAGCGCGCCGCCCCCGGCGCCATCGAACGCGTCGCCATCGACCCCGTCACCAAGGAGCCGCGATTCAAGGTCATCGGCTGCGACCTCTGGTCCGACGAGCCCGGCTTTGCCGAAGCCATCGCCGGAACCGGCGTCACGGGGATCTGCGGATCCGGCATCATCGAGGCCGTGGCCGAGATGCGCATGGCGGGCATCGTCGATGCCGCAGGCCTCATCGGTTCGGCCGAACAGGTGGGCAGTCCGCGCTGCGAGGCACAGGGCCGCACCCATGCCTATCTGCTGTGGGACGGAACCGCGACAGGCGGTCCGCGCATCAGTGTCACCCAGGGCGATATCCGCGCGATCCAGCTGGCCAAGTCGGCGCTCTATGCCGGGGCGCGGCTGCTCATGGACGCGATGGGCACGGACCGCGTGGACCGTGTCGTGCTGGCCGGGGCCTTCGGGGCCCATATCAGCCCGAAGCATGCCATGGTCCTGGGCATGATCCCGGATGTTCCGCTCGAGGCCGTGCGCAGCGCGGGCAATGCCGCCGGAACGGGCGCGCGAATCGCCCTCTGCTCGGTTGCGGCACGGCGGGAGGTCGAACGCCTGGTCCGCCGCATCCACAAGGTCGAAACCGCGATCGAACCGCGCTTCCAGGAGCATTTCGTCGCCGCCAACGCGATCCCGCATGCCAGCGACCCCTTCCCCAATCTGGCCCGGATCGTGACCCTGCCCGAGCCATCCTTCAACACAGGCGGCGGCGGAGAGGGCCGGCGGCGGCGTCGGGGCTGATCGCGGCCGACGCCTGAACGCAACCCGGATCGCAGGCGCCGCAGAACCGGGCGGCAGCTTGACGCGCGCCCCGCCAGCCGCTACCTGAAGCGCGCGAGGCGGGCGTAGCTCAATGGTAGAGCAGAAGCTTCCCAAGCTTACGACGAGGGTTCGATTCCCTTCGCCCGCTCCAGTCTTTTCCTTCCGCCTCTTCCCCTTCCGCATCGGTCCCTCTAGGGAGGCCGCGCCTTCACGAAGGGACCCATCATGACCCAGAGCCAGAGCATCACCCGCATCGAACCCGGCCCGCGCATGAGCCAGGCCGTCTTGCATGGCGGCATCGTCTACCTGGCCGGACAGGTCGGCGCGCCGGGCGCCCCGGTCGAGGAGCAGACCCGCGCCGTTCTGGCCGAGATCGACCGCCTTCTGGCGCTGGCTGGAACCAGCAAGGCGCGGCTGCTGACTGCACAGATCTGGCTGGCCGACATCGCCGATTTCGCGGCCATGAACGCCGTCTGGGACCAGTGGGTGGACCCTGCCAATCCCCCCGCCCGCTGGACCGGAGAGGCCAGGCTGGCCGCGCCGGACTACCGGGTGGAGATCATCGTCACCGCCGCTCTCTGAAAGGTGCAGCGACGGGCGGCCCGCACCCCCCCTCTGGCCGGAGCGGAGGAGAGCCTTCGGCATTGCGGTCCATGGCATGGCTGCGGGGTTCTCCATGAGAGAATCGGGCGGCCCTGGCAGGCCGCGATTCGGGCAGGGGAAGAGAGGGGGGCAGAGGCCGGAACCCGGCCGTCCGGGCGCCGGCACACGGGGCGGAACGGATGGGTCGTGATTCGGTCGTGATTCGTCGGCCTCTCCTGTGCGGGTGATCATGCGGTCAGCCTGCACCGGGAAAGGTTGACGATCCGTTAAGGCCGCGAACGGTGCAGCGGACGGCTGCGCAACAGCCCCCGATCCGCCCCTATCCTGGAAAGTCGGCCTCAGCCCCGGACGTCGAACAGCGCAAGGATCTCGGCCAGGGATGCGGCACGGATCGGCGGCGCCTCCATCAGCAGCTCGTGCCGGGCGCCGGGCAGTTCGATCAGACGGGCCCCCGGCCAGTCGGCGAAACGGTGCCGGATGCGGTCGGGATCCACGATCATCTCCTCGCTGCCGAGCAGGCCGAGCGCGGGAACGGCCGGCGGCGGCAGCGCCATCAGGCGCCGCCCTTCGCGCAGGGCCTCGTTCAGCCAGTGCAGTGTCGGGCCGCCGAGGGCGAGGTCCGGCACCTCGGTCACCTGGCGGCGGAGCCAGTCCCATGTGGCGCGATCGCTCGTGAGAGCATTGCCCTCGTAGTCGGCCATCAGGACATAGGTCAGCCGCGCCTGTCCGGGGGTGAGCAGATGGCCCAGCCCCGCGCCGCGGCCCAGCGAGGTGATCGCCCAGGCCAGCGACCGGGTGGCGCCGGTCATGCGGATGCCGAACATCGGGGCCGTGAAGGCGGCCGCACGGACAGGCAGACCCTCGCACAGGGCGCGGAATCCGATGGCCCCGCCCATCGAATGCGCAAGCAGGAACCACGGGCGCGGCAGGCCGAGGGCCTCTGCATGGGCGATCAGAGCCGCCACATCCCGCTGATAATCCGTGAAGCGCCCCACATGACCGAGCATCCGGCCCGGCCGCAGCCGCGCCGAGAGCCCCTGCCCCCGCCAGTCGATCGTCAGGACGGCAAGGCCGGCCCGCCCCAGATCGCCGGCAAGGGGGCCGTATTTCTCGGCATATTCGGTGCGGCCGGTGAAGATCAGCACCGTTCCGCGGGGATCCGGCGGCACCCAGTGCACGGCGCGCAGGCGAACGCCGTCATCGGCGGCGATCCATGCCGCCCGTCCCCCCGGCGGACCTTCCGCGATCCTCTCGTGAAGCGGCGCCCCTTCCGGCTCCGGTCTGTGCAGAAGCGCGGGCAAGGTCGTCAGGACAGGACCGAGGCCAGCCGCATGGCCGCGCCCATGTCGCCATCGACCTGAAGCCGGCCGGTCATGAAGGCGGCGGTGGCCGAGGTCTCGCCCGAGAGGATGTCGCGGAAGACCTCGGGCGCGGCGGTGAGCGTGACATCGGCCTCGCCCTCGCCCGCGCGTGCACCAGCGGCATCGAGCAGGATGCTGCCCTCTCCTGTCAGCACGAAACGCGCCGTCCCGTCGAAACCGCGCCCCCCGAGCCGCTGGTTCAGTTCCGTCACCGCCTGATCGATCACTGCGCTCATGGCTGCCGTCCTTCCGTTCATCGTGATGCCGGGCCCCCTGTGCGGCGGCACGCCGGCCCGCTACTGTGAGGATATGCGGCTGTCCGTCCCCTTCGTCCAACATGCCGTCACGTCGGCGGCGCTCTGGCTGTCCCTAGCCCTGCCGGCGCCCGCGCAGGACCGCGAGGCCGAGCTTCTGGCGCAGCTCCGCGCGGCGGAGACCCCCCATGCCGCCGCCCTGGTGGAGCGTGAGATCGAGGCGCTGTGGTCGCAATCGGGATCGGCCGCGATCGATCTGCTTCTGCGGCGCGGGCAGGACGCCCTGGCGCGCGGGGACTGGCAGGCCGCCATCGAGCATCTGACCGCCGCCATCGACCATGATCCGACCTTTGCCGAGGCCCATGCCGCCCGCGCCGCCGCCTATTACCAGATCGGCCTGGCCGGCCCGGCCATCGACGATCTGCGCGCGGCGCTGACGCTCAACCCGAATCACTGGGAGGCGATGAAGGGGCTGGCCGTTCTGCTCGAGGAGATCGGCATGCGGGCGGAGGCCCTTGAAGTCTGGCGTCGGGTGACCGAGATCAACCCGCAGGATGCCGCGGCCGAGATGCAGGCGGCCCGCCTCGCGCTCGAGCTGGAAGGGCGCAGCCTCTGATCCTGGTGCGGGGGACGCCGCCCGATGACCATGATGCCCGACCGGCCCCGCGTGACCGCGGTCCTCGGCCCGACCAACACCGGCAAGACCCATTACGCCATCGAGCGGATGCTCGCGCATCGCACGGGGATCATCGGGCTGCCGCTGCGCCTTCTGGCCCGGGAGGTCTATGACCGCATCGTCCGGCTGCGGGGTCCGTCGGTCGTGGCGCTGGTGACGGGCGAGGAGCGGATCGTCCCGGAGCGGACGCAGTACTGGGTCTGCACCGTCGAGGCGATGCCCGAGGGAATGGGCGCGGATTTCCTGGCCGTGGACGAGATCCAGCTCTGTGCCGATCCCGAGCGGGGCCATGTCTTCACCGACAGGCTGCTGCATGCCCGCGGCCTGCAGGAGACGCTGTTCCTGGGCAGCGCCACGATGCGCAGCGCCATCGCCGCGCTGGTGCCAGGTGTCACCTTCCTGTCGCGCGAGCGCTTCTCTACCCTGAGCTATACGGGACCGAAGACGATCGCGCGCCTGCCCGAACGGTCGGCCATCGTCGGCTTCTCCATCGAGAGCGTCTATGCCATCGCCGAATACATCCGGCGCATGCGCGGCGGGGCGGCGGTGGTCATGGGGGCGCTGTCCCCCCGCACGCGCAATGCGCAGGTGGCCCTCTATCAGGCGGGCGAGGTCGATTACCTGGTCGCGACCGACGCGATCGGCATGGGACTCAATCTCGACATCGGGCATGTCGCCTTCTCGAGTCTGGTGAAGTTCGACGGCCAGCGGATGCGCGAGCTGCGGCCCGACGAGCTGGCCCAGATCGCAGGACGGGCGGGCCGGCATCTTGCGCAGGGAACCTTCGGCGTCACCGGCGAGGCGCCCGAGCTTTCCCCGGATGTCGTCGAGGCCATCGAGACCCACAGTTTCCGCCCCGTCACGCGTCTGCAATGGCGCAATTCGCGGCTGCGTTTCGGCAGCATCGACAGCCTGATCCGGTCGCTCGAGGAACAGAGCGACAATCCCTGGCTCGGCCGGGTGCGGGAAAGCGACGATCTGGCCGCGCTGCGCCTGCTGGCCCGCGATGCGGAGGTGGCGGCGCGCGCCTCGGACGGCCCCTCGGTGCGGCTGCTGTGGGATGTCTGCCGGATCCCGGATTTCCGCGGCATCTCGCGCACGGAACATGCCGCGCTTCTGGGCACGATATACACCCATCTCCATCAGCGCGGCAGCGTGCCCGAACCCCTGATCGCAGAGGCCGTGCGGCGAATCGACCGCACGGAGGGGGACATCGACACGCTGTCGCGGCGGCTCGCCCATATCCGCACCTGGACCTATGTGGCACAGCGCCGGGGCTGGGTCCCCGACGAGGCCCATTGGCGCGAGGAAACCCGCGCTGTAGAAGACCGGCTGTCGGATGCGCTCCACCGGGCGCTGACGGAACGGTTCGTGGACAAGCGGACGAGCACGCTCGCCCGCCGGCTGAGGCAGAAGGAGGTCCTGTTGGCCGAGGTGAGCGACAAGGGCGAAGTGACGGTCGAGGGGCATCCCGTCGGGCGGCTCGAGGGCTTCCGCTTTCGCGCCGAGCGCCCCGCCAATCCCGAGGAGGCGCGCACGCTGCGTCAGGCGGCAGTGCAGGCGCTGGCTCCCCAGTTCTCCCTGCGGGCAGACCGCTTCTACAACGCCCCCGACAGCGAGATCGACTTCACCGAACAGGGCGGCCTGATGTGGGGCGATCAGGCGGTGGGACGGCTGGCCCGCGGCGCCGATCCGCTGAAGCCGGAGATCGTCGCCTTCGTGGACGAGGAAGCGGGGCCGGAGATCGCCCAGAAGGTGCAGCGGCGGCTGCAGCATTTCATGGACCGGCGGATCGCCTCGGCCATGGAGCCGCTGATCGCCCTGCAGAAGGACGAGGCGATGCCCCCGCTTGCGCGCGGGTTCGCCTATCGTCTGGGCGAGCATTTCGGCATCATTCCGCGCAGCGAGGTGGCCGAGGAGGTGCGCGCGCTCGATGCCGAGGCGCGGGCCGCCCTGAGGCGCCATGCGGTGCGGCTCGGCCAGTTCACGGTCTTCCTGCCGGCGCTGCTCAAGCCGGCGCCAACGCGGCTGCGCCTTGTCCTGTGGTCGCTGTGGAAGGGGCTCGAGGAGTTTCCTCCCGCTCCGCCGCCCGGCCATGTCACCCTTCCCGCCCAGGGCAGCCATCCCGCCGGGTTCTGGGCCATGGCCGGTTTCCGCGCAGCCGGCGAACGGGCGATCCGCATCGACATGCTCGAACGCCTGGCCGACCTGCTTCGCGAGCGCGACAGCCGGGCCGGATTCGAGGCCGCGCCCGAGATGCTGTCGATCACGGGGTTGTCGCTCGAACAGTTCGCGAAGTTGATGGAGGGGCTGGGCTACCGCGCCCAGCGTGGCGAGCGGCCGAAGCTCCGCATGCCCAAAGCGGCCAGCGCCCGCGCCGCGGCGGCGCCCGAGGCGCAGACGCCCGATCCCGCCCCCGTGCCGGAGCCGCCTCCGGCCGAACCGGACCGGCCCGATCCCGCCCCCGTCGAGGATCCCCCGCGCGAACCCGACCTGCCGCCCGGCGAGCCGCAGGAGATGCCAGAGCCCGACCTGCCGCCCGAGCCGCTTCCGGAGCCGCAGCCCGAGCCGGCGGAGCTGCCGGGCGAGACCCCCGGCGAGGCCCCCCCTGCCCCACCGGCAGAGCTTCCCGGCGACACGCCAGCGGAGACCCCGCCCGAGGCGCCCTCCGAGATGCCGGGCGGGATGCCTGCGGAGATACCGGGTTCGGCACCGGACCTGCCGGGGACGATGCCCGAGACGCCTGTCATGACCGGCGAGACGGAGGTCTTCTACGTGTTTGCCTGGGCGGGGCGCGCGGCCCGCGCAGCGCGCGG
>NZ_KE557320.1:499234-583505 GCF_000442315.1 Rubellimicrobium thermophilum DSM 16684 | reverse complement strand
ATGGCCCGTCGGCCGAGGGGCCGCGCCCGCCGCGCCCGCGCCGGGAGGAGCAGCGGACCGGCCCCAAGGGCAAACCGCAGCGCGAGGAGCGCCCGCCGCGAGCCGAACAGGCCGACCGCAGCGACCGCGGCGACCGCAGCGACCGCGGCGGATCGGGACGGTCCAGGACCTTCAGCGCCTCGCCTGCCGCGTCCGGGCGTCAAGGCGGCCCCGCCATGATCGCGTGGACCCCGACAATCCCTTCGCGGCCGCGCTGGCGGGCTTCAAGGTCAAGTGAAGGCCCCCCCCCGCGACGAGCCGGGGGGCAGCCGCCCGACGATCCGGCTCGACAAATGGCTCTGGCAGGCGCGTTTTCTCCGCTCGCGCACGATGGCGGCGGCCTTCGTCCAGGGCGGACGGCTTCGCGTCAACGGGCAGGTGGTGGACAAGCCTGCCCGCGCTGTCGCCGCCGGCGATGTGCTGACCTTCGCCTTGCGCGGCCAGGTGCGGGTGGTGCGCATCCTCGATCTGGGCGAGAGACGGGGCCCCGCCGCCGAGGCCCAGGGCCTCTATGAGGATCTGGCTCCGCCATCCCTTCCGGCGGATCCGTCGCGCGACACGCCGCCCGCGCTTGAATGATCCCCCGCGGGGGGTTAGGTCGGGCGCCACCAGATCAGGGCCGGCCATGACCTATATCGTCACAGAGAACTGCATCGCCTGCAAATACACCGACTGCGTGGAAGTCTGCCCCGTGGACTGCTTCTACGAGGGCGAGAACATGCTGGTCATCCATCCGGACGAATGCATCGATTGTGGCGTGTGCGAGCCGGAATGCCCTGCCGATGCGATCCGCCCCGATACCGAGCCCGACATGGAGAAATGGGTGGAGTTCAACCGCAAATATGCAGAGCGCTGGCCCGTCCTGACCCAGAAGAAGGATCCCCTCCCGGGCGCGGAGGAGATGGACGGCAAGCCGGGCAAGCTCGCGCTCTTCTCCGAGGCGCCGGGCGAGGGGAGTTGAGCCCCTCCGCGGCGTGGCGTCGCGCCCGGGCCATGATCTTTCCTCGCGGGGCATTTCATGATATGACAACAGCAGAGATGCTGCCGCGCCCGACCTGACATTCCGCCATCATGCCCACCCGACGGAACATGTCCCTTCCGTCGGGTTTTCGTCTTGTCACCGCGGCAGTGCCGTCACCGCCACGAGATCGAAGGACCGCCATGACCAAGACCCGCAAGAACGACTTCCGCCCTGACGACTTTGTCGTCTATCCCGCCCATGGCGTGGGCAAGATCCTGTCCATCGAGGAGCAGGAAGTCGCGGGCTTCAAGCTCGAGCTGTTCGTCATCTATTTCGAGAAGGACAAGATGACCCTGCGCGTGCCGACCAACAAGGCGGTCGAATCGGGCCTGCGTCCGCTCGCCACGCCCGAGGTTGTCGCCCACGCCATGAAGACTCTCCGCGGCAAGGCCCGGATCAAGAAGGCGATGTGGTCGCGCCGTGCCCAGGAATACGAACAGAAGATCAACTCGGGCGATCTGATCGCCATCGCCGAGGTCGTCCGCGATCTGCACCGCGCCGACGATCAGCGCGAACAGAGCTACAGCGAGCGCCAGCTCTATGAGGCCGCGCGCGAGCGCCTGACGCGCGAGATTGCCGCCGTCGCCGGCCGCGACGAGGTGAGCGCGGCGAAGGAGATCGACGACGTCCTGTTCGGCCGCGCGGCCTGACGGCTGCGGCCGCGCCCCTTCGGGGCGGGCATCCCGAAGCCCGCCCGCCCCGGAGGCGCTGTCGGGGTCATGCCCCGAGAGGGGCTTCGGCCCGGTTCAGCCCAGCCAGGTCCGGTAGTCGCTGACCAGCAGCCGGTAGGGGGGTTCGTCTTCCTCGACCTCGGCAAAGCGCCCGATGGGATCGCGGAAGACGTTGTCGGTCTCGTCGTCGTTGACGGTGCTGACCTCGCCGATCAGCACGGGGCCGCCTTCGGCCCAGAAGGCATGCCAGTCGCCGGGCAGCAGGGTGACGCTTTCGCCGGGACGCAGGCGGAGCTGCTGGCCCGGTTCGTAGCGGACGGGGATGCCGTCGCACATCACCGTCCCGCCATGACGGTCCGAAAGGCCCCCGATTCTTCCGATCCGTGCAGCTCCACCACCAGCGTCGCCCCGCCGCGGTTGATGATGTCCTCGGCCTTGATGACATGGGTATGGTGAGGGGAGATCTGGCCATCCTGCGAGATCAGGAGCTTTTCGGCATAGCACATCCCCTGCCCCGCGCGCAGATCGGCCAGACGCCCGTTGCGCAGCGTGAACAGGAACAGGCCCATGCGGTCGTAATCGCCCTGGCCGTAATCGGTGATGTCCCAGCCGCAGCGGGCGTCGATGAGGGCGCGGGCCTCGTCGCGGCGGGCGCGGAATTCCTCTGGCGTCCAGGCGGCGAAGGGCGGCAGGACCCAACCCTGCGAGCGGATGAAGGCCTCGGATTCGCGGATGATCGCGTTGATGCGGCTGCGCTTCATGATGTCCTCCCCTGCGGCCCCTGCCGACGGCTGCAGTCCTGCCGCGGCGGGCGGGCGGGCGCAAGCCTCAGGCGCTCAGCCGCCCTTCGGCCGGCCGTTCGCCCGCGGCCCAGGCATGGACGGCTTCGCCGAAGGCGGCGAAGAGCGGCCGCGAGACGGGGTCATTGGCCGCATTCCATTCGGGATGCCACTGGACGGACAGCGTGAAGCCCGGCGCATCGCGGACAAAGAGCGCCTCTGGCGTGCCGTCCGGCGCCCAGCCGTCGATGACGATGCGCGGCCCCGGCGTCTTGATTCCCTGACCATGGAGGCTGTTGGTCATCACCTCGCGCGTGCCCAGAAGGCGATGGAAGGGCCCGCCTTCGGTGAAGGTGACCTTGTGCCGCAGGGCGAACTTCTCCTCCAGGGTGCCATGCGGAGGCATGCGGTGATTGTCGCGTCCCGGCAGCTCGCGGATCTCCGGATGGAGGGTGCCGCCCATGGCGACATTCACCTCCTGAAAGCCCCGGCAGACGCCGAGGAAGGGCTGTCCCCGGGCCACGCAGGCGCGGATCAGCGGCAGCGTGACGGCATCGCGCAGCCGGTCGAAGCTGCCATGGGCGGGGGTCTCCTCCTCGCCGTATTCGGAGGGGTGGACATTGGGCCGCCCCCCGGTCAGCAGGAAGCCGTCGCAGACCTCGAGCAGTTCCTCGACGGTGACGAGAGAGGGGTCCGAGGGAATCAGCAGCGGCAGGCAGCCCGCGACATGCGCGACGGCGCAGGAATTCATCGTTCCCCCCGCATGGGCGGGATATTCGTCGTTGATCAGATGGCTGTTGGAGATGATGCCGACGACGGGGCGGCGCGGGTTGCGGGACATGGGGCGATTCCTTCGCGATGACGCGAATCTAGGCCGCCCGGCACCGCGACGGAAGGGCCGCAGGCCCGGACCGCCCTGCACGAATGCGCAAGGCCCCTGCAGATGCGCATCCTTCCGCCATCGGCACTGCGCGCGGCCCGATCAGGCGGCACCCCGCGCCTGATCCTGGGCCTTGCGCTCCTGCCGGCGGCGATGGAGGATCGGCTCGGTATAGCCGGAGGGCTGGAGGCGCCCCCGGAAGACGAGATCGCAGGCCGCCTGGAAGGCCACCCCGTCATAGCCGGGCGCCATCGGACGATAGAGCGGATCGCCGGCGTTCTGCCGGTCCACCACACGGGCCATGCGGCGCAGCGCCTCCATCACCTGCGCCTCCGACACGATGCCGTGATGGAGCCAGTTGGCCAGCGCCTGGGACGAGATGCGGCAGGTCGCGCGGTCCTCCATCAGGCCGATATCGTGGATGTCGGGCACCTTGGAACAGCCGACCCCCTGATCGATCCAGCGCACCACATAGCCGAGAATGCCCTGGCAGTTGTTGTCCACCTCCTGCGCGATTTCGGCCTCCGACAGGTTGCGCCCGCCGAGGACGGGAATCGTCAGCAGATCGCGCAGCGTGGCGCGCGGACCGGCGGCGGCGATCTCCTCCTGCCGCGCGGCCACGTCCACGCGGTGGTAATGCGTCGCATGCAGCACCGCCGCCGTGGGCGAGGGCACCCAGGCACAGCTCGCCCCGGCCCGGGGATGGGCGATCTTCTCCTTGAGCATCGCGGCCATGCGGTCCGGGGCGGCCCACATCCCCTTGCCGATCTGCGCGCGTCCGCGCAGGCCGCAGGCCAGACCGATCTCCACATTGCGCTCCTCATAGGCCCTGATCCAGGTCGCCGCCTTCATGTCCCCCTTGGGGATCATCGGCCCGGCCTCCATGGAGGTGTGGATCTCGTCCCCGGTGCGGTCGAGGAAACCCGTGTTGATGAAGGCCACCCGCTCGCGCGCGGCGCGGATGCATTCGCGCAGGTTGGCCGAGGTGCGCCGCTCCTCGTCCATGATGCCGAGCTTGACGGTCAGGCGGGGCAGGCCCAGGGCCTCTTCGACGCGGTCGAACAGGGTGACGGCAAAGGCTACCTCGTCCGGCCCGTGCATCTTGGGCTTCACGACATAGATGCTGTCGGTGATGCTGTTGCGCGCCCCGCCGGGGCGGCGCAGATCGTGCAGGGCACACAGGACCGAGACCATCGCATCCACCAGCCCTTCGAAGGCCTCCTGCCCGTCGCGGTCGAGGACGGCGGGCGTGGTCATCAGATGGCCCACATTGCGCACCAGCAGAAGCGACCGGGCGCGCGGGATCAGGCCGCGGCCGTCCGGGGTCTTGTAGGGCTCGAAGTCGGGATTGAGGCGGCGCGTGATCATGCGGCCGTCCTTCTCGAAGGTCTCCTCGAGATCGCCGCGCATGAGGCCGAGCCAGACGCCATAGGCCCTGACCTTGTCCTCGGCATCGACGCAGGCGACCGAATCCTCGAGATCGATGATGGTGGACAGCGCCGCCTCGACCCAGACATCGGAGATGTTCGCCGGGTCGGTGGCGCCGATGGGGGTGGCGCGGTCGATCACGATCTCGATCAGCAGGCCGTTCACGCGCAGCAGGATCTGGCGGTCGGCGATGCCCCCCTCCTGCCAGCCCGCAAGCTGGGCCGGGTCGGCGAGGCCGATGCGGCGTGACGCCGTCCCCTCGCCTGCGACCTCGGCCAGGAGGCGGCCGTCCTCCACCCCAAGCCAGCGGATGTCGTGCCAGGACGCCCCGGCGAGCGGGGCCACGGCATCGAGATGGTCGCGCACCCAGGCCACCACCCGCTGCCCGCGCGCGGGGTCGTAGCCGCCGGGGGGCGGCGCATCCCCCAGGGCATCCGTGCCGTAGAGCGCATCATAGAGCGACCCCCAGCGGGCATTGGCGGCATTGAGCGCAAATCGCGCATTGGTCGCCGGCACGACGAGCTGCGGCCCGGCGAGAGAGGCGAATTCCGGATCCGTCGGCGGTGTGGCGATGCGGAAATCGGGGCCTTCGGGCACCAGATAGCCGATCTCGCGCAGGAAGGTCTCGTAGTCTTCCGGGTCGTGTTCCGCCCCGCCCTGGGCGATGTGCCAGTCGTCGATCTGGGACTGGAGCCTCTCGCGGATCGCCAGCAATTCGCGGTTGCGGGGGCCCAGATCATGGATGATGGCCGACAGGCCGGACCAGAAGGCCTCGGCCCCGACACCGGTGCCCGGCAGGGCCTGCCCCTCCACGAAGGCGACAAGGGGTTCGGCCACGCGCAACCCAGCCCGATCCACGTAATGCGCCATTCCTTGCCCTCCGTCCTTGCGGCGACAAGGGGTAGAGCATGGCCGGGGGGAGAGGCAACCGCACAGGAGGGGATCGCAGGCCGGTCCTGCCCATTCCCCCGTTCGTCTCTCCGCCGGTCCTGCCCATTCCCCCAGAGGCGATGGCGGAGAATACAAAGGCCGAAGGCTAACCTTTTTCCTTGCGCGAATCGCGGGACCATGTCACTTAGCAACATGACTAACAATCAGGAGCTGGATGCCCTCTTCGCCTCGCTCGCGGATCCGACCCGGCGCGCGATCCTGGCCCGGCTGGCCGAGGGGCCGGCGACGGTGACCGATCTTGCGAAGCCCTTCGCCATGGCCCTGCCCTCCTTCCTCCAGCATCTGCGGCGGCTGGAGGAAGGCGGCCTGATCGAGACGACCAAGCAGGGCCGGGTCCGCATCTGCACGCTGCGGGCGGGTGCCCTGGCCCCTGCCCGCGCCTGGATGGAGGCGCAGCGCCTTCTCTGGGAGGAGCGGCATGACCGTCTCGAAGCCTATCTCTCCACCCTCATGCAAGGATCCGATGATGCCCGCTGACCTGCACCTGCACCGCATCCTCAAGGCGCCCCGCGCGCTCGTCTGGCGCTGCTGGACGGACCCGGAGCACATTCCCCATTGGTTTGCCCCCAAGCCCGTCGTGACGGTGATCCGCGCGTTCGATCTGCGCCCCGGCGGGGCCTTCGCGACCGAGATGTTCCTGGACGGCCGCTCGCTCGGCGACAGCGAGCCGGGATGCTTCCTCGAGGTCGTGCCGGAGGAGCGTCTGACCTGGACCTCGGCACTCGGGCCGGACTTCCGTCCCCTCGATCCGGCGAAGGCGCCCTTCTTCTTCACCGCCGAAGTGACCCTGGCCGATCATCCCGAAGGCACGGACTATCGCGTGGTCGTGCGCCACAAGGATCAGGCCAGCGCCGCCGCCCATGAGGCGATGGGCTTCAGCAAGGGATGGGGCACGATGACCGATCAGCTTGGCGCCCATGCCGCGGGGCTGGCCGGGGCAGAGGCCCGCACCATGACCATCGAGCGGAGCTTCCGGGCGAGCCCGGCGCAGGTCTATGCCGCCTGGACGGATCCCGCGATCCTGCCCCGCTGGTTCGGCCCCGAGGGCTGGACCTGCGAGACCGAGGCCATCGACATCCGCGAGGGGGGCGAGTGGCGTTTCACCATGCGCGGCGAGGGCATGGCCTTTGCCAACCGCCACCGCTGGACGGCCCTGGTGCCGCCGGAGGACGGGCGTGAAGGCCGCATCGCCTTCCTGATGGATGCAGGGGATGATCGCGACGTGAAGGCCGTCACGGTGACCCTGACGCCCGAGGGAACGGGCACCCGCCTGCGGCAGACCGTGGTGTTCCCCACGGCAGAGGCGCTCGATCAGGCGCGGAGCTACGGGGCCCCCGACAAGGGGCGCGAGACGCTCGACAAGCTCGCGGCTACCCTGGGCGAGTAGGGCGTCGCCGCGCCGCGGCCCGGCAGCGATCGGAACAGTAGCGCACCTCGTCCCAGACCTTTGCCCAGGCGCGGCGCCAGACCATCGGGCGGCCGCAGCTGGCACAGGTCTTGCGCGGCAGATCGGCCTTGCGGCGCATCTTCGGCATGGCGATTCCCGACGCTGCGGGGGCGCTCCGTCCCGGAGCGCCCCATCTTCTCCTGCCGAACCTTGCGGGGCGGGCCGCCTACTGGTTGGCGGCGGGGGCGGTCTCGGGCTGGTCGTCGCCCGGGATCACCGTCTCGCCCACCGGGGCGGGCTGGGCATTCAGGGCCGTGCCCGGATCGGTCCCTGCGGCGCCGGGCGCCCCATCCAGACCGCCCTGCGGGGTCGTGACGCTCTGCGCCGGCACGGTCACGGCCGTCGGATCGGGCTGCCCGCCGCTTCCGGCACCGCTGTCATTCGCATTGTCGTTGGCGATCACGGCGCTGCCCTGGGTCTCGGTGGTGCCAAGGCCGGACTGGACCTGCGTCTGCGCACCCTGCGGCCCGCTGCTGCCCGAAAAGACATAGAACAGAAGCCCGATCAGGAGGAGCAGAGCGAACAACACCACCGCGAACATGCCGGTCAGGGGTCCGCGATGCCGCCGGGCCTGCTTGTCGATGTTGGTGTTCGGTGCGGACATGGTCGTCTCCTCGGTTTCGGCTCCGGTTACAACGTCGGAGTGGCCATTTGGTTCATCCGGATTGCCGCGGGCCCTGCAGGACAGCGCGGGACAGCACGGGATATCGCATATCCGCGGGTTGCCGCCTTGCCTGCCTGCGCGCCCCCGCCTACACCGGCGCCGCCCGATGCGGAGAGAGGATCACCATGGCCGAGGCAAGGCGCGAGACGATCCATCTGAAGGACTACACTCCTTTTCCCTGGATCGTGGAGGCGGTGGAGCTGACCTTCCTGCTGCGCCCCGAAGGGACGCGCGTTTCCTCGCGCATCCGCTTCCGCCCCAATCCCGGGCATTGGCCAGGGCGCTTCTTCCTGCATGGCGAGGATCTGCGTCTCATCGAGGCGCGCATCGACGGCATGCCCGTCAGCCCCGAGATCACCCCCGAGGGCCTGACCTGCGAGGTGCCCGCCCGCGCCTTCACCTGGGACGCGGTGGTCGAGATCGACCCGGCCCGCAACACCCGGCTCGAGGGGCTCTATCTCTCGAAGGGGATGTACTGCACCCAGTGCGAGGCCGAGGGATTCCGCCGCATCACCTATTATCCCGACCGGCCCGATGTCCTTGCCCCCTTCCGGGTGCGGATCGAGAGCGACCTGCCCGTGATGCTGTCGAACGGCAAGTCCCGAAGGCTTCGGCCCCGGCTGGGCGGAATGGTCCGATCCCTGGCCCAAGCCCTCCTATCTCTTCGCGCTGGTTGCCGGCGATCTGATCCCGCATCGCGACAGTTTCACCACCCGGTCAGGCCGTCATGTGGATCTGGCCGTCTGGGTGCGCGAGGGCGATGAAGGCAAATGCGCCTATGCGATGGATGCCCTCAAGCGGGCCATGGCCTGGGACGAGGCTGTCTATGGCCGCGAATATGATCTCGACGTGTTCAACATCGTCGCCGTGGACGATTTCAACATGGGCGCGATGGAGAACAAGGGGCTGAACATCTTCAACTCCTCTGCCGTCCTGGCCAGCCCCGACACCGCCACCGACGCCGATTATGAACGCATCGAACGCATCGTGGCGCACGAATATTTCCACAACTGGACCGGCAACCGCGTCACCTGCCGCGACTGGTTCCAGCTCTCGCTCAAGGAGGGGCTGACGGTCTTCCGCGACCAGCAGTTCATGGGCGACATGCGCGGCCGCGGGACCAAGCGCATCCAGGATGTCATCCTGCTGCGCGCCCGCCAGTTCCGCGAGGATGCCGGCCCCCTCGCCCATCCCGTCCGGCCCGAAAGCTTTGTCGAGATCAACAACTTCTACACCCTCACCGTCTACGAGAAGGGGGCCGAGGTGATCGGGATGCTCCGCCGCCTCGTGGGGGAGGAGGGCTATGCCAGGGCGGTCGATCTGTATTTCGACCGCCATGACGGACAGGCCGCCACGGTCGAGGACTGGCTGAAGGCCTTCGAGGATGCCACGGGCCGCGACCTGACGCAGTTCAGGCGCTGGTATGCCCAGGCCGGAACGCCGCGCGTGCGTGTCGAGGCCGAGGAATGGAAGGATGGGCGCTACACGCTGACGCTGAGCCAGCACACGCCCCCCACGCCGGGCCAGCCGGTGAAGGAACCCTTCGTGATCCCGGTTGCGGTCGGCCTGCTGTCGCCGAATGGGGACGAGGCCGCCCCGACGCGCATGCTCGAGCTCACCGAGGAGCGCCAGTCCTTCCACTGGGACGGCCTTGGTGCGCGCCCCATCCCCTCCATCCTTCGCGGTTTCTCGGCCCCCGTGATCCTCGAACGCGAGAGGCCGGAGGGCGAGGCCGCCTTCCTGCTGGCCCATGACCGGGACGAGTTCAACCGGTGGGAGGCGGCTCAGGCGCTGGCCCGTCGCGCGATCCGCGCCGTTCTGGAGGGCGGGCAGCCCGATCCGTCCTGGTTGCCCTCTCTGGCGGCGGCCCTGCGCGACGAAGGTCTGTCGCCGGCCTATCGCGCCCTGCTGATGGCGCTGCCCTCCGAGGAGGAGACGGCGGCCTCGCTCCATGACGAAGGCCGGCCGGTGGATCCCGGTGCGATTCACGTCGCGCATGAGGCGATCCGCGACCATCTGGCCGCGGGGCTGGGCGATCTCCTGCCCCTCTTTCACGATGCGGCACAGAACGGGGGGCCCTATTCCCCGGATGCGCAGAGCGTCGGGCGCCGGAGCCTGGGCAATGCCGCACTGGCCCTTCTGGTCCGCCGCGAAGGCCCCGCGCGGGCCGAGCGCCAGTTCGCCGAAGCCGACAACATGACGCAATCGGTTGCGGCGCTGGCCGCCCTGCTGTCGATCGGCGCGGGAGAGGCCGAGCTGGCCGCCTTCCACGACCGCTGGCAGCATGAACGGCTGGTGCTCGACAAGTGGTTCGCGCTGCAGGTGGCGCAGGCGCGGCCCGAAGACGCCGTGGCGATCGCCGAGCGGCTGACCCGGCACCCGGCCTTCGACTGGAAGAATCCCAACCGCTTCCGCTCGGTCCTCGGGGCGCTGACGGGCAATCCCGCGGGGTTCCACGATCCCTCCGGGGCCGGCTACCGGCTGCTGGGCAGCTGGCTCGAGCGGCTCGACGGAGTCAATCCGCAGCTGGCCGCGCGCAGCTCGGGCGGCTTCGAGACCTGGAAGCGGCTCGAGCCGCGGCGCCGTGCCCTGGCCGAGGCGGAGCTGCAGCGCCTGCGGGCCCTGCCCCGTCTCTCGCCCGATCTGGCCGAGATGATCGACCGGATGCTGGCCTGAGCCATGACCGCCCCGCCCTGCGGGATCTCCGGCGCGGCCTTGCGCAGCCCTGCCCGTTTCGGAGGCAGGGCTTGCCGACTCGCGCCGGTCGGCATACCTCTCGAATCGGTGAACGCGGATATCCCGTCACCGATCAGGATGCACACCCTTCGGTGACGAGCATGAGAGACCGGATCGACCCCCTGATCGAGGAACGCGCACCCTGGCTCACGCGGCCGGGTCTGCATGTGAAGCTTGCCCGGGCCCTGCTCAACAAGGCGCTCAGCTATGACCGCACCGTCGCCCTGGGCGAGCGCTATCGCGACTGGTCCACCGCCGATCTGATGGCGGATCTGGGGCGGATGCTGGTGCGGGATGTGACCGTCTCGGGGCTTCAGAACATCCCGCGTCACGGGCCGGCGCTGATCGTCGCCAATCATCCCACCGGGATCGCCGACGGGATCGTGCTGTGGCACCTGCTGCACCCCATCCGTCCGGATCTGTATTTCTATGCCAATCGCGACATCCTGCGCGTCCTGCCGCAGATGGCCGACAGCATCGCCCCCGTCGAATGGCGGCAGGAAAAGCGCAGCCATGCCAAGACGCGCGAGACGATGGCCTACACGAAACAGGCGGTCGAGGCCGGACGGCTCGGCGTGATCTTTCCTTCGGGCCGCCTGGCCAAGCGCCGCGGCCTGCGCCTTCACGAGCGGCCCTGGATGGCCTCGGCGGCGATGCTGGCCCGGAAGTTCGAGCTGCCCGTCATCCCCGTCAACATCCGCGCCCGCAACTCGGTGCTGTTCTACCTGTTCGACGCGATCCATCCGACGCTGCGCGACATCACCCTGTTCCACGAGATGCTGAACAAGGATCGCCAGCCCTTTGTCGTCACCGTGGGCGAGCCGATCAGCCCCTCGGCCCTGTCGGGATCCTCGGAAGAGGGGATCGAGCTGCTGCGCCGGGCGACCCTGGCGCTCGGCGGGCGGGCGGATCACACGGTCAGCATGATCTCGGCCACGCGGCGGCCCGTGCTGCGGTTCTGAGCCTCAGCGCGCGGCGAGGCGGATCGACGCGGCTCCGGGGCGGGCGAGCGGGCGCAGCGCCGTGGCGACGGCGGTCTGGACCTCGCAATAGGGCTGGTCGCGCACCCACTGCCGGATCGCCTCGCGCGGGGCCTCGCGGCTCATGGGCCCCCAGTCGGCCGCCAGGCCCCCGCCTCCGGCGGCCACGACGCCATCGCGCGCCACCGCATGCGTCATGATCCGCACGGCACAGGCCAGATTGGCGCGGCCATCGGCCAGCTCGGCAGGGGTATCGGCCTCGCAGCCATGTCCTCTGGCCGTGGCGGGCGCAATCTGGAGCAGCCCATGCCACGCCCCCCCGCCCCCGACCGCCTGCGGATCATGGTTGCTCTCGCGCCGGGCCAGGGCGGAGATCGTGGCAATCCAGAAGGCGGCGCGCCAGGCTTTGGAGGCCCGGGGATATCCGGGGCACCAGTCGCCGATATCGGCCGGCAGGAGATCGGGCAGGCCCGGGGATGTCTCGGCCATCGCCTCGAGCGCGGTCTGCGTCCAATCCCGCCCTTCGGGCAGGGGATCCCAGAGCGCGGGAGGCCGCCAGGGGCCGCGCGCGACGGGCCGGAGCGGGGCCCCGCGCTGCGCCACGACAGGCGGCGTCGCAGGCGACAGGACGGGTGACACGGTCTCGCCGGGGGACGCGCGGTCCGCTGTACCGGGCGGCGGCCGGGCGGGGCCGATCGTGATGCGCAGGGGCAGTGCAAGGGCGGATCGCGCCGCCGGAAGCACAGGCGCAGAAAGCACAGGCACCGAACGGAGCGGGACCGGCGGCTCGGCAACAGCCGCCAGTCCCGCGAACAGGGCCAGAGATCCCCCCAGGGTCCATCGGGCCACGAGCGTGGCGCCATGCATGGCATCGCCCTCCCGATTCGGCAACGCCGTTTTTTTCATGTCATGCCAACAACTTGGCAGAAAAAACTCACCTCACGGTTCAGCCCTGCCTGCGGCAGTAGTCCTGGCTTGACACCCAGGCGGCCATCTGCTGGCGCTTCTCGGCGCTGGCAAAGGGCCCCCAGTCCGCTGCGAATCCGCCGCCGCCGGCCGCCACCACGCCATCCCGCGTCACCGTCTGCGCGGCAATCCGCACGGCACAGGCCAGGTTGGCGGCGCCATCGGTCAGCTCGGCGCCCGAATCGGCCTCGCAGCCATAGCCCCGTGCCGTGGCGGGCGAGATCTGGACGAGACCGAACCACTGTCCGCCGCCGCCCACGGCATGGGGATTCCACGTGCTCTCGAATCGGGCCAGGGCCGACAGCAGTCCTGCCCAGAAGGCGGCCCTTTCGCGCGGGGGCGCATCGACATAGCCGGGGCACCAGCTTCCGATGTCATGGGGCACCTGAGAGAGCAGGGCGGCCCCTTCGGTCTGGAGGGCGGCCAGAGTCGCCTCGGTCCATTCGTCGGTATGGGGGCCCTGATGATCCCAGGCCATGGCGGGCAGCGCGTCGGGAACCGGCGGCGTCTCTGCGGGTTGATTCCGAGCGCATGCCGCAAGAAGGAGGACGGGCAGCGCAAGCAGGGCGCGACGGACGGGAAGTCGGACAGGGAGTCGGACGGGGAGTCGGACGGGGAGGCCTTCGGTCTTCGCGTCGATCTTCACGGGATGTCTTTCGCGGCCGTTTCGTTTCGCGCTCAGCAAGCGCGAAAGGCGGCCTCGGGCAATCGCATGGCCCGTTCACCCCTGTCTTCGGCAGATTCCGGCGGATTCACGCAGGCGTGATCGGCAGACTCCCGCCGAAGCGTGAGGTTTCGCCCCGTCTCCGGCGCTGCGCTTGCGCATGGGCGGCGCGGCGCCTAATGCCGGGACGAATCTGCCGGAGGTCCATGATGCTCGATCTCGCCCTGCCTGCGCCGCGTCCCAAGGTCATCGAAGGCGTGACCGGCCCGTGGGAGATGGTCATCGGTCTGGAGGTGCATGCCCAGATCGCCTCGCGGGCCAAGCTCTTTTCCGGGGCCTCGACCGAGGTGGGGGCCGAACCCAACAGCCAGGTGAGCTTTGTCGATGCCGGGATGCCGGGGATGCTGCCCGTTCTCAACGAGGGCTGCATCGAACAGGCCGTGCGCACGGGGCTGGGCCTGCGGGCGCGGATCAATCTGCGTTCGGCCTTCGACCGGAAGAACTACTTCTACCCCGATCTGCCGCAGGGCTATCAGATCAGCCAGCTCTTCCACCCCCTCGTGGGCGAGGGCGAGGTCTTCGTAGACATGCCGGGGCCGAGCCGCCGCATCGTCCGCATCGAACGCATCCATGTGGAGCAGGACGCCGGCAAGAGCATCCATGACATGGACCCCGCCCTGTCCTTCGTGGATCTCAACCGCACCGGCGTCGCGCTGATGGAGATCGTCAGCCGCCCCGACATCCGCAGCCCCGAGGAGGCCGCGGCCTATGTTGCCAAGCTGCGTCAGATCATGCGCTATCTGGGCACCTGCGATGGCGACATGCAGCACGGCAACCTGCGCGCGGATGTCAATGTCTCGGTCTGCCGGCCCGGCGACTACGAGGCCGGGCGCTGGGGCACCCGGTGCGAGATCAAGAACATGAACTCGCTGCGTTTTATCCAGCAGGCCATCGACTACGAGGCGCGCCGCCAGATCGCCATCCTCGAGGACGGGGGCACGGTGGTGCAGGAAACGCGCCTCTATGACCCCGAGCGGGGCGAGACGCGATCCATGCGCTCCAAGGAGGAGGCGCATGATTACCGTTACTTCCCCGATCCCGATCTTCTGCCCCTGGAGATCGACCAGGACTGGGTGGACGCGATCGCGGCAAGCCTTCCCGAACTGCCCGACGCCAAGAAGGCCCGCTTCATGGCGCAATACGGCCTGTCGGATTATGATGCCTCGGTGCTGACCGTGGAGGCCTCGGATGCCGACTATTTCGAGGCGGTCGCCCGGGGACGCGACGGCAAGCAGGCGGCCAACTGGGTCATCAACGACCTGTTCGGGCGGCTGAAGAAGGACGGGCGCAGCCTTGCCGACAGCCCCGTGAGCCCCGACCAGCTCGGCCGGATCATCGACCTGATCGCCGATGGTTCCATTTCCGGCAAGATCGCCAAGGACCTGTTCGAGATCGTCTATACCGAAGGGGGCGATCCGGTGCGGATCGTCGAGGAGCGCGGCATGCGCCAGGTCACCGACACCGCCGCCATCGAACGGGCGGTGGACGAGGTCATCGCGGCCAATCCCGCCCAGGTCGAGAAGGCGAAGACGCAGCCCAAGCTGGCCGGCTGGTTCGTGGGGCAGGTCATGAAGGCGACGGGGGGCAAGGCCAATCCCGCCGCCGTCAACGAGATCGTCGCGCGCAAGCTCGGCCTGTAGGTCGTCAGGGATTCGACTTCGCCGTCGGCGGCGCTAACCTGACAGCGCCGCCAGAGGGGATTTCAGTGCCATGCAGAGCCACGAATACCGGATCCTGCCGGCCCCGCGCCGCGCGCCGCGCGTCCGGGGGGCCAGGACAGCCGAGCAGCGATTCGCCCGCGCCCTGGAGGAGATCATCAATGCGCAGGCGCGCGAGGGCTGGGAGTATCTGCGCGCCGATACCCTGCCCTGCGAGCAGCGGCAGGGCTGGTTCTCCGGCCGCGTGACGGTGAATCAGACGCTGCTGGTGTTCCGCCGCGCGCTGGCGGAAAGGCAGGGCGCCGGCGCCCCCGCGCCCGCGGTTCAGGCAGCCGGGCCGCGCTCCGCGGCGATGCCGGCATCCGGTTCTGCGTCCTCGGCCGCCCCGCTGGCTGCGCCGACGGCGATGCCCCCTCGCCCTGCCGCGGGCCGGCCGGTCGCAGCAGCCCCACTCTGGCTCTCGGAGCCCGTCGCCCGGCCCTCCGCCGACGCGGTTTCCTCTCCGGCCCCGTCTGCGGCCCCCTCGCCGTTGGCGCAGGACCCCCGCCACGCGGCAGAGTAAGGCCTTTCAGCCTTCGGCCTCGATGGCGAGGGCGTGGATACGCCCGATCAGATCCGGCCCCAGCGCCGCGTGAATGGCCCTGTGCCGTTCCAGCCGGCCCATGGCGCCCAGGGCAGGTGCGGCGATGCGGATGCGCCAATGCGTGCCGCCCCCTTCGCGCCAGCCGGCATGGCCGCGATGTCCCTCGCTCTCGTCGATCACCTCGAGCCGGCGAGGGGCGAAGGCCTCGGCCAACCGTCGGCGCATTTCGTCAGCCAGATCCATCTTTTTTGTCCTGCCCCCTTCTCTCTGCCGTCCCGATGACTAAACTGCCGCGTCCGGGACAGGAAGAGCAGCAGCACGAGGCCGGGCCGCATGACCAAGACCGATCCTTTCGGCTTCGATATTTCCGTCTCGGGCGCCAAGAAGCGCAATGCGCGGGGCCGGCGCGGGATGTCCGGCGCCTGCGAGACGTCGACTCGGCCCTGTGACCATGCCGGCTGTCCCGAAAGGGGGATCTACCGTGCGCCCAAATCGCCCGGTGCGCTGGACGACTACTACTGGTTCTGCAAGGAGCATGTCCGCGAATACAATCTGAAATGGAACTTCTTCGAGGGCGTGACCGAGGAGGAGTTCCTGCGTCAGATCGACCGTGACCGCGTCTGGGGCCGCCCGACCCGACCCTTTGGCCAGCGGGGCGAGGAGGCGCGCGCCTGGTCGCGGCTGGGCGTGGACGACCCCTATCAGGTTCTGGGCGACAAGGCCACGCGCAACCCCGGCCGCGCCGTGGGAACACGCCGTCTGCCCCCGACCGAACGGCGCGCGATCGAGATTCTCGATCTGCGCGACACCGCCACGCGCAAGGAAATCCGCGCCGCCTACAAGGCGCTGGTCAAGGTGCTCCATCCGGACATGAACGGTGGCGACCGCAGCCATGAGGAGCAACTGGCCGAGGTCGTCTGGGCCTGGGAGCAACTGCGCGAAAGCCGCAACTTCAAGGACGAGTGACGCCGCCCGCCCTTCAGGGCGGGTCCGGCCGGCCTGACGGGATGTCAGCCGGCCGTGAGTGAGCCGACCGCGATGGGGGCGCCGCTGGGTGTGCCGCTGGGCGAACCGCCGGGCGGCTCGTCGGTGATGGCAAGCAGTCCGCCTGCCATGGCGGCGCGCAGGCCCTCGGGCACCGTGAGGAGGCTTTCCTCGCTCTCGGGCACGAGCCCGAGCGAGACCGGCGGTGCCTCGCCCGCGATCAGCCACAATTCCTGCGAACGGCCGGGGCTGGGGGTGCCGGCCTGCCGATGCAGGCGCAGCTCTCCGCTGCGCGGATCGAAATGCGCGAGGATCACGAGCGAGCCGTCCTCGGCCGCGACAGAGGCCGCGTAGAGCGGTTCGGGCGGCGCCTGCAGAAGACCCAGATCGGTCGTCCACAGCACGATCAGCGCGGCCACGAATCCCCCGATCAGGGCTGGCAGCAGGCCCAGACGGCGCAGCCATCCCTGTCCTTCCTCCGGGAAGAGGCGCCGGCGGATCGCCGCCTCGATCCGCGGGGGCGGGGTTTCTTCGGGAAGCGCGGCAGCCATGGCGGCGATATCCTCGGTCCAGACGGCCACGAGGGCGCGGAATTCGGGATCCACCGCCAGCCGGGCCTCGAAGGCGCGGCTCTCCTCGGGCGACAGCAGGCCCAGCACATATTCGGCCGCGAGGGCGTGGTCCTCTTCTTCCTCTTCGGTCCAGCGCGTCATGGCCCCAGACACTCCCGCAGCTTGAGCAGCGACCGGCGCAGCCAGGTCCGGATCGTGTTCAGCGGAATGCCATAGCGCCGGGCGAGATCCTCATAGGTCTCTCCGCGGAGATAGGCGCGCCGCACGGCATCCGCCTTCTCGGGCTGAAGCCGCCGCAGGCAGTCCTCGATCCGGCTGCGCATCGAGGCGGCCGCCGCCTGTTCCTCGGGCGAGGGGGAGAGGTCTGCCAGCTCTGCCGCCTCGTCCAGCGGGGCCGGCCGGGCCCGGCGCCGCGCGCGCAGCCTGTCGATGGCATGGTTGCGTGCGATGGTGATCAGCCAGGTCATGGGGCTGAGCCCGTTCACCTGGTAGCGATCGGCGTTGTGCCAGATCTTCACATAGATATCCTGCAGGGCATCCTCCGCCTCGGTCCTGTCTTCCAGGACACGAACGGCGATGGCGAAGAGTTTCGCGGATGTGGCGGCATAGAGCGCCGAGAGCGCCTGGCGGTCGCCCATCGCCATGCGGGCGATCATCTGCTCGATCTCGGCCTGTCTGCTGGTCATCAACACCTCTCCGGTTTCAGATTGCGGCCCGCGCGGCGCTTGTCCATCGCCGATCTGCGGCTTTGCAGGGGTGCCCTTGAACCTGTGCCTTCCATGTTCCATGACAGGCCGGCCAACCGGAGGATGCGATGCCCGACAAGGACGACAAGGCCCGCCCGACCGAGGAGATCGACATCCGCGATGTCTTCGGCATCGACAGCGACATGAAGGTAAAGGCCTTTGCCGAGCCGACCGAGCGCGTCCCCGCGATCGATCCCACCTACAAGTTCGACCCGGACACGACGCTCGCGATTCTCGCCGGCTTTGCCTACAACCGCCGCGTGATGATCCAGGGCTATCACGGCACCGGGAAATCGACGCATATCGAACAGGTCGCCGCGCGGCTCAACTGGCCCTGCGTGCGGGTCAACCTGGACAGCCACATCAGCCGTATCGACCTGATCGGCAAGGATGCCATCAAGCTGCGCGACGGCAAGCAGGTGACCGAGTTCCAGGAGGGCATCCTGCCCTGGGCGCTGCGCCATCCCTGTGCCATCGTCTTCGACGAATACGATGCCGGCCGTCCGGATGTGATGTTCGTCATCCAGCGCGTGCTGGAACATGACGGCAAGCTGACGCTGCTCGACCAGAACGAGATCATCACCCCGCATCCGTCCTTCCGCCTGTTCGCGACGGCGAACACGGTGGGTCTCGGCGACACGACGGGGCTCTATCACGGGGTGCAGCAGATCAATCAGGCGCAGATGGACCGCTGGTCGATGGTCGTGACGCTCAACTATCTGAGCCATGATGCCGAGGCCGCGATCGTCCTGGCCAAGAACCCCCATTACAACACCGAAAAGGGGCGCCGGATCATCAACCAGATGGTCACGGTGGCCCAGATGACACGCACCGCCTTCATGAATGGCGATCTCTCGACGGTGATGAGCCCGCGGACGGTCATCAACTGGGCCCAGAACGCCGAGATCTTTCGCAATGTCGGCTATGCCTTCCGCCTGACCTTCCTCAACAAGTGCGACGAGCTGGAACGGCAGACGGTGGCCGAGTTCTATCAGCGCTGCTTCGCCGAGGAGCTGCCCGAAAGCGCCGTGGCCTCGGCCATGCGCTGAGCCATGCGCTGAGGCGGGGTCTGCGGGCGGACGGCTGGACAGGGCCGCCCTGCCGGCCATCTCCTCCTGCGGTGGCCTGTCCTTCCATGCCCCTTGCCTGCCGGGGCCCCGGTCGCGTCCGGGCCCCCGGCTTCTGGCGCAGGGCGGCGTTGTCAGGCCGCCGCGGCCGCCTTTTCCGCCCGCGCGGCCTTCAGAACGCGGGCATACCAGGCGACCTGATCGAGCATGTCCTTCACCGATCCGGCCAGGGCATCCTCCAGCGCTTCCATCGGTTCGGGATTGGGATTGTAGGGGCCGACGCGGTAGAAGTCGGAGCCTCCGACATGGACCCCGGCGCGGACCGGCACCATCTGGAGCTCGATGGCGATCAGGCGCATGTGCTCGGCCGCGCGGGCGCCGCCGGCGCTGCCATAGGCCATCAGGCCCATCGGCTTGTTGTTCCAGCCGGTATAGTCGTGGTCGAGGGCGTTCTTGAGCGCCCCGGTGATCGAGCGGTTGTATTCGGCCAGCAGGAAGACATAGCCGTCGAATTTCGCGATCGTCTCCTGCCAGCGCCGGGCGACGGGGTTCGATGTCGGCACATAGGCGTTCGAGGCGGGTTCGTCGAAGATCGGCAGATCGAAGTCGCGCAGATCGACGATCTCGGCCTCGATGTCGGTGCGCGCCTGCATCTTCTTCAGCAGCCACTGGGCGGGCTTGTCGGCCCAGCGCGTCTTGCGCACCGAGGAAATGACAAGGGCAATGCGGGGCTTGTCGGCCATGATTTCGCAACTCCGTTGGGTTTGGTCGGGCGAGTCAACTTCGGGGCGGGGCTGCGGGTCCGCAATGCGCGTGCCTGCACATTGGCCGTGCGCGATTGCGCGATCGTCTGCGGGCGCCCTTGCCGCCTGCCCGTTCCGGTGCTCTATCTGCGGTCATGGTCAAGGCTCCCGACAATCCCGCCGATCCCTTCAAGAAGGCTCTTGCCGAGGCCGCGAAGGTCATGGCGGATGACCCGGACCTGACGGTGAGCTATTCGGTGGACCCGCCGGGGCTGACGGCCGACACGATGCGCCTGCCGCAGGTGTCGCGCCGCCTCACGAAGGAGGAGGTGCTGCTGGCGCGCGGGACGGCCGACAGCCTCGCGCTGCGCCGCCGTCTGCACGATCCCCGCGTGGCCGAGCGCTACCGTCCGCAAGGTCCCATGGCGCGCGACATCATGGACGCCATGGAGACTGCCCGGATCGAGGCGCTGGGTGCCGTGCACATGCCCGGCACCGCCGACAATATCGATGCCCGCATCGCCTCGGAGGCGCGGCGCAAGGGCTATGACCAGATCCGCCAGGCCCAGGATGCGCCGCTGGCCATCGCGGCGGGCTATCTGATCCGGCATCTCGCCACGGGGCGTCCTCTGCCGCCCGGCGCCGCCAATGTGATGGAGCTCTGGCGCGGCTTCATCGAGGACATGGCAGGCGAGCGACTGCGCGAGATCCCCGATCTGTTGTCGGATCAGCGGGCCTTTGCGCGTTTTGCCCGCGATGTGATCCGCGATCTGGGTTATGGCGACCAGCTCGGGAGGATCCCGACGAAGCCCCGCCCGAGGAGGCCGAGGAAGAGGCGCAGACCGAGGAGGAGGAGGACCGCAACCAGGCCGGCGGCGAACAGCAGAGCGAGGAGGAGGAGGCCGAGGCCTCGCCCGAGCGCAGCCAGGAGGAGGAGCAGGACAGCGCGCAGGCGCATGTCCGGATGGAGAGCGAAGAGGCCGAGGAGGCCGAGGCCGAAGATCTCCCCGAGGGCGAGGCCCCGCGCGAGCCGCCGCCCCCCGCGCCGCACAGCGAGGCCGATCCCGGCTATCGCGTCTTCACCACCCGCTTCGACGAGGTCATCGGCGCCGAGGAGCTGGCCGATCCGGCCGAGCTCGACCGCCTCCGGGCCTGGCTCGACCAGCAGCTCGAACCGCTGAGGGGGGCTGTCGGCCGGCTGGCCAACAAGCTCCAGCGCCGTCTTCAGGCCCAGCAGAGCCGGAGCTGGGAGTTCGACCGCGAGGAAGGCATCCTCGATGCCGGCCGGCTGGCCCGCGTGGTGGCCAATCCGACGACACCGCTGTCCTTCAAGGTGGAGAAGGATACCGAGTTCCGCGATACGGTGGTGACGCTGCTGCTCGACAATTCGGGGTCGATGCGCGGCCGGCCCATCTCCATCGCCGCGATCTGTGCCGATGTGCTGGCCCGCACGCTCGAACGCTGTCAGGTCAAGGTGGAGATCCTCGGCTTCACCACCCGCGCCTGGAAGGGGGGGCAATCGCGCGAGGCCTGGCTGGCTGCCGGGCGTCCGCCCCAGCCGGGCCGCCTCAACGACCTGCGCCACATCATCTACAAGTCGGCCGACATTCCCTGGCGCCGCGTGCGCGCCAATCTCGGCCTGATGATGAAGGAAGGCCTGCTGAAGGAGAATATCGACGGCGAGGCCCTGGAATGGGCGCATCGCCGCCTCGTGGGGCGGCCGGAGGCGCGCAAGCTGCTCATGGTCATCTCGGACGGGGCGCCGGTGGATGATTCCACCCTGTCCGTGAATTCCGCCAACCTGCTGGAGAAGCATCTGCGCGATGTCATCGCGATGATCGAAAGGCGGCGGCAGGTGGAGCTGGTAGCCATCGGCATCGGCCATGACGTGACACGCTATTACAGCCGTGCCGTGACGATCACCGATGCCGAACAGCTCGCCGGGGCGATGACGGAGCAGCTCGCCGCCCTCTTCGAGGCGGATCCGCGCCGCCGCCGTCTCCGGCGGGTGGCAGCATGATGTTCCAGAGCTTCGACTCTCCGGCCGATCCGTCGGCCGGTCCGGCCCGTCTGGCTGCCCTGCGCGCCCTGATGGTGCAGGAGGGGCTCGATGCCCTGCTGGTGCCGCGGGCCGACCGCTTTCAGGGGGAATATGTCGCCCCCTGCGACGAACGGCTTGCCTGGCTCACGGGGTTCACGGGTTCGGCGGGGTTCTGCGCCGTCACGGCCGGCGAAGCGGGGGTCTTCGTGGACGGGCGCTATCGCGTGCAGGTCCGCGCCCAGATCGCCCCGGTCTTCACCCCGGTGGACTGGCCGGAGACGAAACTGGCCGACTGGCTTCGGCCCAGGCTGGATCGGGGCGCCACGGTCGGCTTCGATCCCTGGCTTCATGCCGTGGAGGAGATCGAGAGCCTGCGCAAAGCGCTCGATCATGGGGGAATCCGGCTGCGTCCGACGCCGGACAATCTCATCGACCGTCTCTGGACGGATCGCCCGCCCCCCCTGCCGCGCCCTTCATGCCCTATCCCGACGCGCTGGCCGGCGAATCCTCGCAGCAGAAGCGGGCCCGTCTCGCCGCAGCCCTGCAGGAGGCGGACGAGACGGCCGCGGTGGTGACCGCGCCCGATTCCATTGCCTGGCTGCTGAACATCCGCGGGGCCGATGTGCCGCGCAATCCTGTGCCTCATGCGGCTCTGATCCTGCATGCCGATGCCACGGCGGATCTGTTCGCCGCCCCTGTCAAGACGGGCGCCCTTGCCCTCGGGGGGGAGGTGCGCCTTCACCCGGAGGAGGCTTTTCCCGAGGCCCTCCGCAACCTGACCGGCAGGGTGCGGCTCGACCCCCGGTCGGCCCCCTTTGCCCTGCTCGATCTGCTGGAGGGGGCCGAGGTCTCTCGCGGGGCCGATCCCTGCCTGCTGCCCAAGGCGCGCAAGACCCCGGCCGAGATCGCCGCCACGACCGAGGCCCATCTGCGTGACGGGGCCGCGATGGCCGAATTCCTCTGCTGGCTCGACGCCGAGGCGCCGAAGGGCCATCTGACCGAGATTGCCGTCGTGCGGGCGCTCGAGGGGTTCCGCCGCGCCACCGGCGCGCTGCGCGACATCAGCTTCGACACGATCTGCGGTGCCGGGGCGCATGGTGCCATCGTCCATTACCGCGTGACGGAGGCCACCGATGCCCCGGTCCGCCCCGGCGAGCTGCTTCTGGTGGATTCGGGCGGGCAGTATCTCGACGGCACGACCGATGTCACCCGCACCGTCGCCGTGGGCGATCCGCCCGATGGCGCGGCCGAGGCCTATACCCGCGTCCTGCAGGGGCTGATCGCCATGTCCCGCGCGCGTTTTCCGAAAGGCATCGCCGGGCAGCATCTCGATGCTCTCGCACGGTATCCGCTCTGGCTGGCCGGGCAGGACTATGACCATGGCACGGGCCATGGCGTGGGCGTCTATCTGTCGGTCCATGAAGGTCCCCAGCGCCTGTCGCGTCTGTCGGAGGTGCCGCTGGAACCCGGCATGATCCTGTCCAACGAGCCCGGCCACTACCGCGAGGGGGTCTGGGGCATCCGGCTCGAAAACCTGATCCTTGTGGAGGAGGCCCCTCCCCTGCCCGGCGGCGATCCGGGCCGGGCCATGCTGGCCTTCCGCACGCTGACCTGGGTGCCCTTCGACCGCCGCCTGATCGTCCCCGGGATGCTGTCGCCGGTCGAGAGGGACTGGGTGGATGCCTATCATGCCGCCGTGCTCGAGCGCATCGGCCCCCGTGTCGGCCCTGCGACGCGCGCCTGGCTGGGGGCGGTCTGCGCGCCCCTGCCCTCATCCCACCCCCGGGAGGCGCGGCAATGACAGGGAGCGCCGCCGGTCAGGCTGCGTCCATGCCCTGCAGGAGCGCCAGTGCAGCGCCGCGGGCGGCGTCGGTGACATGGTCCCCGGCCAGCATCCGGGCGATCTCGTCCACCCGCCCCGCGCGATCGAGGGGAACGACCCGGCTGGTGGTCCTGTCGCCCGCGATGGTCTTCTCGACCCGCCAGTGATGGTTGCCCATGGCGGCGACCTGCGGGGAATGGGTGACGACAAGGACCTGTCCGCCGCGGGCCAGCGCCGCCAGCCGCCGGCCCACCGCCGCCGCCGTTGCCCCCCCCACGCCACGGTCGATCTCGTCGAAGATGAGGGTCCGGCTGTCCTCGCCGCGCATCAGGCAGACCTTGAGCGCAAGGAGGAAGCGCGACAGTTCCCCGCCCGAAGCGATCCGGTCGATCGGTCCCGGCGGCGCCCCGGGATTGGTCGCCGCCAGGAAGCGCACCTCGTCCTGTCCGTCCGGTCCGGGCTCGCCCCCGGTCACCTCCACGGAGAAGACGGCCCGCTCCATTTTCAGGGGGGGCAGCTCGGCTGCCATCGCCCGGGCAAGGCGCGTCCCCGCCTCGCGGCGCAGGGCCGAGAGGCGTCCGGCCAGATCGTCATAGGCGGCCTCGGCGGCGCGCAGCGCGGCCCGCAGCCGTCTGTCCCCGGCCTCGCTGTCGTCGAGGGCGGCCAGTCGGGCCTCGAGGTCGCGGCGCAGGGCCGGCAGGTCGTCCGGTCTCACGCCGTGCTTTCGCGCCAGGCCGCGGATGGCGAACAGCCGCTCCTCCGTCTCCTCGAGGGCGCGGGGATCGTGGCGGATCGCCTCGAGACAGTCGGCGATTCCTGCCTCGGCCTCGGCCAGGGCCTCGCGCGCGCGGTCGAGCGCCTCGAGCGGGGCATCGAGCCGCCCTTCCGCCTGTCCGGCCGCCTGCGAGAGCCAGCGCACCGCATCCGAAATCATCCCTTCGGCCCCCTGGGCGGACACGGCCTGCAGGGCGCGGCCGATTCCCTCGGCGATGCGGCTGCCGGCCTGCATCAGCCGCCGTGCGCTGTCCAGCGCCTCCTCCTCGCCGTCCTGCGGATCGAGCGCCGCCAGTTCCGCAACGGCATGGCGCAGGAAATCCTCCTCCCGGCGCAGGGCCTCGCGCTCGGATTCGGCTCGGTCCAGCGCCGCGCGCGCCTCGCGGCGGCGTGCCCAGGCGGCGCGGATTTCCTCCAGAAGCGGCCCCGCCCCTGCGAAGTCGTCCAGCAGCGCCCGGTGCACGCGGGGATCGAGCAGGCCCCGGTCGTCCTGCTGGCCATGCAGTTCCACCAGCGTCCCGGACAGGGCGCGGAGCATCTCGCCGCTGGCGCGGCGGTCGTTGATCCAGGCGGTCTTGCGCCCATCGGCCGTGTTCACCCGGCGAAGGATCAGCTCGGACGGGTCCTCGCCCGGTTCGATCCCCGCCTCCTCGAGCAGCCGATGCGCCGGATGTCCGGGGGGCAGGTCGAAGACCGCCGTCACCTCGCCCCGTGCGGCACCCTGACGGACAAGGTCGGCCCGTCCGCGCCAGCCCAGGACGAAGCCGAGCGAATCGAGCAGGATGGACTTGCCGGCTCCGGTCTCGCCCGTCAGGACGTTCAGCCCCGGCTGGAAGGCGAGATCGAGCCGCTCGATGATGAGCATGTCGCGGATCTCGAGCGCGCGCAGCATTCCTGCCCCCTCCTGACCGTGCGAGAGGATGTGGCCCGCGTGCCGGAAGGGGTCAACCCCGGCCGTTTCCGGGATCAGCCCCTCTGCCGCCAGGGCCGTTCACAGGCTCTCCGGCAGATCGGCCCGTGCCGCGGCGAGATTGCCTGCCATCTCGGCGACGCTCTGGCTTCCGGGGATGACAGAGACGACGGCCGGATGCCGCAGCGGAAAGCGGAAGGCCGCATGCAGCAGCGGCACAGCCTCGGCGTCGCAGACCTCGCGCAGGCGGCGCGCCCGTCCGGCGATGGCGGCGGGGACGGGACCATAATCGTAATGGGCACCGCCGGCGAGGATGCCGGAGTTGTAGGGCCCCCCGATGATCACCCCGATCCCGCGTTCGGCGCAGACCGTCATCAGCCGCGCCGCCCCCTGCTCCAGCAGCGTCCAGCGCCCGGCCAGCAGGATCACGTCCAGTTCCGCCCGCTCGGCCAGCCACAGCGCGGGTTCCCATTCGTTCACGCCCAGGCCGATGGCACGGATCGTTCCCTGGGCGCGCAGATCATGCAGGGCGCGATGACCGCCCTCGATGAATTCGCGCAACCGGGCTTCGAGCGCCTCGCGAGAGCCCTGATTGCGCAGGTCGAGGTCATGGGCATGGAGGATGTCCACCCGGTCCACGCCCAGCCGTTCGAGGCTGAACTCCAGCGAGCGCATCACCCCGTCATGGGAGTAGTCGTAGACCTCGCGCCGGGAGGGCACGTCGAACCACTTCCCGGCTCCGTCGCCCTGTCCCGGCGGCACCGCCCGCAGCAGGCGCCCCACCTTGGTGGCCAGGACATAGGATTCGCGCGGCCGCCCGCGCAGGAAGCGGTTGAGCCGCGTCTCGGCCAGGCCGAAGCCGTAGAGGGGCGCCGTGTCGAAATGCCGGACGCCTCCGTCCCAGGCGGTCTCCATGATCGCCTCCGCCTCGGCATCCGTGAGCGCGCGGTAGAGATTGCCCAGCGGCGCTGTCCCCAGCCCCAGTTCCGTGAAGTCGAGACCCGAGCGTGCGTGATGACGGACGGCCAGTTGCATCGGCTTTTCCTCCATGCTGACATGCCAGTTGTCGCAGGGAGGAGCGCACAAGGAAATGACCGAAAGGTTCCGACGGATCTTCGGGCCGCACAAACCCGTCATCGCGATGGTCCATCTTGCTGCCCTGCCCGGTGCGCCGCTCCATGGCGGCGATCTGGAGGCGATCGTGGAAGGGGCCCGGGCGGATCTGCATGCGCTGCAGGCGGCGGGCGTGGATGCGGTGATGTTCGGCAACGAGAACGATCGCCCCTACGAATTCGAGGTGGACCGTGCCAGCACCGCGACGATGGCCTATGTCATCGGACGCCTGCGGGGAGAGATCACGGTGCCCTTCGGCGTGGATGTGTTGTGGGATCCGATGTCCACCGTCGCACTGGCCGCTGCCACCGGCGCGGCCTTCATGCGCGAGATCTTCACGGGCAGCTATGCCTCGGACATGGGGCCGTGGACACCCGATGCGGGCCGCGCGATGCGCTATCGCAACAGGCTGGGCCGGGCGGACTGTGCCATGCTCTTCAACATCTCGGCAGAGTTCGCCGACAGTCTCGACCGCCGTCCCCTGCCTGATCGCGCCCGTTCGGCGGTGTTCTCCTCGATTCCCGATGCCGTGCTGGTCTCCGGGCAGATCACGGGAGAGGCCGCGCGGATGGAGGATCTGGAGGCCGTCAAGCGTGCCGTGCGCGATGTGCCGGTCCTGGCCAATACCGGCGTCCGGCACGACACGGTGGCCGATGTGCTGCGCATCGCCGATGGCTGCATCGTGGGATCGGCGCTCAAGATCGACGGACACACATGGAACCCGGTGGACCCGGACCGCGCTCGTGCCTTCATGGCCCTCGTGCGGCAGACCCGGCAGGGGGGCGCCCACGCATGAGCCTTCGCGACGATCTGAAGGCGCTCTGCCTGCTGCCCGGCCTTGCGGGCCATGAAGAGCCGGTGGCCGCCTGGCTTCGCGATCGGCTGTCGGCCGTGGGTCTGTCCACGACCACCGATCGCCTCGGGAACCTGATCCTGACCCTCCCCGGCGATCCGGCCCTGCCCTCCGTGATGGTCTTCGCCCATATGGATCAGCTCGGCTTTGTCGTGCGCAAGGTGGAGGCCGACGGGCTTCTGCGTGTCGAGCGTCTGGGGGGTGTGGCGGAAAAGGCGATGCTTGCGCAGGCGGTCCTGATCTGTCCGCCGGGATGCGAAGCCTTGCCGGGGGTGATCACCGTGAAGTCGCATCATGCGACATCTCCGGCAGAGAAATACATCGCTCCCGCCGCGCCCGAGATCCGCATCGACAGCGGCCATGGGTCGAAGGCCGCGGCCGAGGCCGCCGGCATCCGCATCGGCACCCCCGTGGTCTATCACCCGCGCTGGCTGCCCCTTGCGGGGGATCGGATTGCCGCCACGGCTCTGGACGACCGGGCGGGCTGTGCCGTCCTCGTCGCGCTGGCCGAGCGGCTGGGCAAGCGTGCGGGCGGTCCGACGGTTCATTGCGTCTGGTCCGTGCAGGAGGAATTCAACCTGCGCGGTGCCGTGGTTGCGGCGCAGACCCTCCGCCCCGACATCGCCATCCAGATCGACCTGATGCTGGCGACCGACACGCCCGACATGGCCGACCGGGGCGAGATGGCGCTGGGCGGCGGCCCCGGCATCAGCCTCTACAGCTTTCACGGGCGCGGCACGCTCAATGGGGTCATCCCGCATCCGGCTCTGGTGCGGCTGATGGAGGAGGCGGCCGGGGCGCTGGGTCTTCCGCTCCAGCGCAGCGCGCAGGTGGGCGTGCTGACGGATGCCTCCTATGTCCAGACGGTGGGCGCAGGGGTGGCCTGTCTCGATGTCGGCTTTCCCATGCGCCATTCCCATTCCCCGCTCGAGATCTGCGACCTGCGCGATCTTGCGGCCCTGACGGATCTTCTGGAGGGTGCCCTGGCGCGGATCGATCCGTCCCTCAGGCTGGAGCGTGGCCCATGACCCCCGTGACGATGGGCATCGACATCGGAACCTTCGAATCGAAGGGGGTTCTGGTGGATACGGCGACAGGCGCCCTGCTGGCCGAGGCGCGCCGCCCGCATGAGATGCAGGTTCCCCAGCCCGGCTGGGCGGAACACCGCGCCGAAGAGGACTGGTGGGCGCCGTCGTCCATCTCTCCCGCGCCCTGCTGGATCGCTCCGGCCTGCCCGGCTCGGCGGTGAAGGCCCTGGCCATCAGCGCCATCGGCCCCTGCTGCCTGCCGGTCGATGCGGCGGGCCGGCCGCTGCGCCCCGGCATCCTCTACGGGGTGGACACGCGCGCCGCCCCGGAAATCGCCGAGCTGACCGCCCGTCTGGGCGAAGAGGCGATCCTGCGCCGCGCCGGACAGGCCCTGACATCCCAGGCCGTCGGGCCCAAGATCCTCTGGCTCGCCCGGCACGAACCCGCGATCTGGTCGCGCACCGCCCGCCTGCATACGGCCACGAGCTTCCTGCTCGAACGGCTGACGGGCCGCTTCGCGATGGACCGCTACACGGCAGCGGGCTGGGCGCCGCTCTATGACATCGCGACCGGCGACTGGTCGGCCGATCTGCTGGGGATCTGCGACCGCAGCCAGCTTCCGGATCTGCTCTGGTCGGCCGAGATCGCGGGCCATGTGACGCCGGAGGCGGCGCAGGAGACGGGCCTTGCCCCCGGAACCCCCGTGACCACCGGCACCATCGACGCCGCGGCCGAGGCGGTCTCGGTCGGCCTGCGCCGGCCCGGGGACATGATGCTGATGTATGGCTCGACGGTGTTCGTCATCCAGCTCACCGAAAGGCGCCTGACGGATTCCCGGCTCTGGACGGCCCCCTGGCTTCATCCCGGTCCGGCGGCGGCGATGGCGGGTCTGGCCACCTCCGGCACGCTGACCCAGTGGCTGCGCGGCCTGCTGGCCCCCCATCTCGACCGCGCCGAAGGCTTTGCCCATCTGCATGCCGAGGCCGAGGCCTCTCCCCCGGGGCGCGAGGCCTTGTCTGCCTGCCCTATTTCTCGGGCGAGCGCACGCCGCTGCACGATCCCCATGCGCGCGGCGTGCTGTTCGGGCTCGACCTCACCCATGGCCGCGGCGACATCTACCACGCGGCTCTCGAAGGGATTGCCGCAGCCACCCGCCATATCGTGGAGACCTATCGCGAGGCCGGCTCCCCCCCGACCCGCGTGATGGCGGTGGGGGCGGGGCCCGCGGGGTCTGGCTCCAGGCCACATCGGACATGACCGGGTTGCCGCAGGAGCTGCGCCGCGTCACGCTCGGGGCGTCCTATGGCGATGCCTTCCTTGCGGCGCAGGCCATCGGCGCCGCGGATGCCGAGGCGATCGACCGCTGGAATCCCCCCGTCGGCTGCTGCGACCCCCGTCCTGTCCCGGCCTATGAGACGCATTGGCGGATCTTCCGCGCTCTCTACGAGAGGACGAAGGATCTGATGCGGCTGCGCCCCGGCGATGGGGGCGGTGGAACGGGATGACGATTCAGCTTCTGTTCATCTTTGTTCCCGCGAATCACGAGATTCGCCAGAAATTGATTTCTTGACAATCGGTTGCAGGATGACCCCTGCCTGCAACACCCACCGCGCGATCCGCATACGATTTGTTAACCTTTTCACCGCATCCTGGCCGGGAAAGGAGATCCCGCGCCATGCCTTCTGCCTCTGTCCACGCCATCTCTCCCGACGAACCGGCCCCTTGCCGGTGCGTCGGCGCGGACGGACGGCGCAGCCCCCCTGCCCGCCGCGCATTCCGCGGCGCCCTGGGGACAGCGCGGGATCGCACGCCCCCTGTGTCAGGCCCTGTGTCAGGAAAACAGGTCGGGACGTTCCATGGCCAGCGCCTCGAGCCGCTTCAGAAGCTGTCCCAGATGCCGGCGCGTCGCCTCGCGCGCGGCGGCGGGATCGCGGGCGGCGATGGCCTCGATGATGGCCCTGTGTTCCTCGACGGTCTCTGCCATCCGTCCCGGCGTGGGCAGCATCAGGCGCCGCGCCCGGTCCACATGCACCCATGCCGTCCGCGACAGCCCCGGCAGGCGCCGATGGCCGGTCATGCCCAGGATCATCTCATGCATGCGGGCGTCCTCATCGTAGAAGGCGCCCATGTCCTCGGCGCCGGCCAGGGCTTCCTGCACGGCCAGGCTGCGGCGCAGCAGCGTGACCTGCTCGTCCGTGACGGCGGAGGCGACAGCCTCCACGGCATGAAGCTCCAGCGCCTCACGCAGGAAGGCGCCTTCGCGCACCTCTTCCATGGACAGTCGTGCAACGAAGGTTCCGGCCTGCGGGACGACATCGACCAGAGCCTCGGCAGCCAGCCGTGCCAGGGCCTCGCTGACCGGAGAGCGCGACACGCCCAGGGCCGAGCAGACCTCGCCCTTGCGGATGATCTCGCCGGGCTTGAGGGTGAGATCGAGGATGGCCTCCTTCAGGGCGGCGTAGGTTCGCTGGGCCAGTGTCCCGCTGAAGGCCGCGAGCGGCCTCAGCCCGTTTCCCCTGTCCCTCACCACTTGCGACATGCTAGCATGCTAGCCAAGGCCCCGTGCCTGTCAACATGCCTGTCGATCCGTTTCAGGGGGATGCCCATGCTCGACACCGCTGCCGCCCGGACGCTCCGGCTCCATCCGTCCGACAATGTCGTCATCGCCCTGGCCGACCTGCCGGCGGACAGCCTCCTGCCTGAATACGGTATCACTCTTGCCGGCCCCGTCCCGCGCGGTCACAAGATCGCCCTCGCGCCGATCCCGGTCGGCGGCCGGGTGATCCGCTATGGTCAGATCATCGGTGCCGCGACCCAGGCCATCGCCCCCGGCGATCATGTCCATTCCCACAATCTCGGCATGGGGGCGCATGACACGGATTATGCCTTCTCGACCGATCTGCGCCCGCTGCCGGCGGTCGAACCGCGCAGCTTTCTCGGCTATCGCAGGGCGGACGGGCAGGTGGGCACGCGCAACTATCTGGGCGTGCTGACCACGGTGAACTGCTCCGGTTCCGTCGCCCGCTTCATCGCCGAGGCCTGCGAGCGCGAGGCGTGGCTGCGCGACAATCCCGCCATCGACGGGGTCGTGCCCCATCGTCCATGGCACCGGCTGCGGGATGGCCTCGAAAGGCGAAGGCTACGAGACGCTCATGCGCACGCTGCGCGGCTGGGCGCGCAATCCGAACTTTGCAGGCATCCTGCTTGTCGGCCTCGGCTGCGAGGTGATGCAGGTTGGGGATCTGGCCGCTGCGGGACGGATGCGCGGAGACGGCCTGTTCCGCATGATGACGATCCAGCAGACCGGCGGCACGCGCCGCACCGTGGAACAGGGTGTGGCCATCCTGCGCGAGATGGCCGAGGTCGCCAGCCGCTGCCGGCGCGAGGCGGTGGGCCTCGATCATCTGACCGTGGGGCTGCAATGCGGGGGCTCGGACGGCTATTCGGGGATCACGGCCAATCCGGCGCTGGGCCATGCCTCGGATCTTCTGGTGGCGCATGGCGGCACGACGATCCTGTCCGAAACGCCCGAGATCTATGGCGCCGAACATCTGCTGACGCGCCGTGCGGTGACGCCGGAGGTGGGAATGAAGCTTCTGGATCTGATCCGCTGGTGGGAGGACTATACCGCTCGCTGGGGGGGGCAGATGGACAACAATCCCTCTCCCGGCAACAAGCGCGGCGGGCTGACCACGATCCTGGAAAAGAGCCTGGGCGCCGTGGCCAAGGGCGGCACCGCGCCGCTGTCCGGGGTCTATCGCTATGCGGAGCCGATCACGCAGAAGGGCTTCGTCTACATGGACAGCCCCGGATACGATCCCTGTTCCGTCACCGGTCAGATCGCCTCGGGGGCGAATCTGATCGTGTTCACCACGGGGCGGGGATCGGTTTCGGGCTACAAGCCGGTGCCCTGCATCAAGCTGGCCACCAACAGCGAGATGGCCGCCCGCATGGCCGATGACATGGATCTCGACTGCGGCGACATCATCGCGCGCGGCGTGCCGGTGGAGCAGAAGGGGCGCGAACTTCTCGACCTGATGGTGGCGGTTGCCTCCGGCGAACGCACGAAATCCGAACGTCTGGGCTTTGGCGGGGCCGAGTTCGTTCCCTGGCAGATGGGAGCGGTGATGTAGATGGGGCGGCCTCTGCTTTCAGATCCATTCGCCGCGCACGACCTGCCGGTAGATCGCCGAGAGCCAGTTGTCCCCCGTGGCCTCGACGCGCAGGCCGCGGCCCGTCAGAAGGGCATGGGCATCGCGATACCAGTCCGTCTCGCGGTAGTTGTGGCCGAGGATGGCCCCTGCCGTCTGGGCCTCGGCATCGAGGCCGAGCGCCAGATAGGCTTCGACCAGACGGTAGAGGGCTTCGGGCGTCTGCTGTGTCGTCTGGAAATCCTCGACGACCACGCGGAAGCGGTTGGCCGCCGCGGCATAATGCCCGCGGGCAAGGTAGTAGCGCCCGATCTCCATCTCCTTCGCGGCGAGATGGTTGAAGGCGAGGTCGAACTTGACCATCGCATCGGCGGCATACTGGCTGTCCGGATAGCCTTCGATCACGGCGCGCAGCGACTGGAGGGCCTGGAAGGTCAGGCCCTGGTCGCGGCCGATATCGTCGATCTGGTCGTAATAGGACAGCGCGAGGAGGTATTGCGCATAGGCGGCATCCTCCTCGGCGGGATAGAAGTCGAGATAGCGCTGGGCCGCCGCGCGGGCGTTCTCGTAGTCGCGGTCGCGGTGATAGGCGAAGGCAGCCATGATGAGGCCGCGCTTGGCCCATTCGGAATAGGGGTAAAGGCGTTCGATCTCGGAGAAGAAGAAGGCTGCGTCGGATTCGCGCCCTCGGTCGAGGGCCTGTTCGCCCAGACATAGATCTGGTCGGGGCTGTAGCCGTCCAGGGCGCCCGGCGTGCGGAGATTGCCTCCCGGGCCTCCACAGGCAGCAAGTCCCAGCGCCAGTACGACCCCGAGCCCGACCCGTCCCCATCCTGCCGTCATTGCGTGCCTCGCCGCTCGTGCCGTCGCTCTCGTTGGGGTGCCCCGCGGGGCTCCCCCGCCCCTGTAGCACGATTGCCGAAGGCGGAGAAAGCCTTGCCTGAGTCCTATGCCGCGACCTGTGCGGCGGAAAGGTCCTCGGGGGTCACTCCGGCACCGGGAAGACGCTGCGCCAGTGCCGCATCCACGGTCACGAAGCACCAGGCGCTGTCATCGGCGAAAAGGGCGTGCAGCAACCGGTTGGTCAGCGTATGTCCCGCCTTCAGGCCGGTATAGCGCGCAAGGAGCGGGGCCCCGGCCAGGGCCAGATCGCCCATCGCGTCGAGCATCTTGTGCCGCACCGGTTCGTCGGGATAGCGCAGTCCCCCGGGGGTGAGAACCCGTGCGCCGTCCACGACGACGGCATTGCCGAAGCTGCCCCCAAGGGCGAGACCCTCCTTCCGCATCCGCTCCACATCGGAGAGGCGGCAGAAGGTGCGAGCCTGACACAGCTCGCGCAGGAAGGCTCCGTTGGCAAGGTCGAGCGACAGCTCCTGGCGGCCGATGGCTTCGTCCCTGAACGCGATGACGAAATGCATGGACAGGCCCGGGGCCGGTTCCAGCCGGGCAAGGGCGCCCTGTTCATCCGTGACTTCGACGGTGCGGCGCAGCGCGATGGCCCTCAAGGGCGCATCGAGCTGCCGGATCCCCGCCTGCAGGATCGCCTTCACCCAGGGCGCGGCCGAGCCGTCCAGGATCGGCAGCTCCGGCCCCTCGACCTCCACGGTCGCGTTGTGGATGCCGAGCCCGGCGAAGGCCGCCATCAGATGCTCGACGGTCGAGATTTCCACCCCACCTTCCCCCAGGAGCCGGGTGGCCAGAGGGCCATGGCGGGCACGGTCCCAGCGGGCGGGGATGGATGCGCCCCCGGCGTCCATGCGCCGGAAGAGGATGCCGCTGTCGGCCGGGGCGGCACGCAGCACGACCCGCGCCGCCGTTCCGGTATGGAGCCCGGCACCCGCGACAACGACGCTCTGGTTCAGTGTGGTCTGCAAGATCGGCCTCTGCGGAATTCGGTCTGGTGCCCTTCAGGCGCCACAGGTTCGATCTAGGCATTCGCGGCTGCAACGCCAATTCACGGATTCTGACGCGCTGAAACACGACGTGCAGAATGAACAGGGCCGCCCCGAAGGGCGGCCCCGAAGAGAACGAGACGACAGAGGCGATCTCAATTCGCCTGGCGGCGCAGGAAGGCAGGAATATCCGCCCGTTCCTGTTCGCTTTCGGCGGGAGATTCATAGGGCGCGCGGGCCGGCGCCCGTGCCGCGGCGGGCGAGTCGGAGGCGTGGCCGCCGGTCATCCGGTTGATCAGCGAGTTGATCCCGAAACCCCGCTTCTCGGTCTGCGGCTGGGATTGCGGAGCCGCAGGGGCGGGACGCGGGACATCGTTTCCGCGGGCTTCGGCCGCACGCGAGGCCATGGCGCGCAGCCGTGCGATCGCTTCGGGCGTGGGAGTTCCGGCCGGAGGTCTGGCCCCGGCCTGCGGAGCAGGCTGGGATGCGACCGCCATCGGCGCGGCGGTCTGGGGCTGAGGCGGCGGCTGATAGGCCGGGGGCGGCAGCGCGTCCTCCTGGAGGGCTGACTCGATGTCGGAGAAATCACCCACGTCGTGATGGACGGGCTGAGGCGCGCGCGCATCGAATGTCCGCTCTGCCGGTGCAGATTCGACCGCCCGGGCAGACATGGCCGATGCGGCGACCGGGGCAGCCGGCTGGGCGGCCGGGCGCGGCGCAGCGGGCTGAGGGGCCGGGCGCGAGGCAGGCTGAGTTGCGGCCGGCTGCACGGCAGGCCGTGCGGTCGCTGCCGTTCGGGCGGCGGGGACCTGCGGCTCCTCGATGCTGACCTTCTCACGCAGGGGGGCGGACATGGAACGCCGCGGCAGGGGAACTTCGCCGCGGGACTGGCCGGCATCGATGCCCGTGGCCACCACCGAGACCCGCATCCGCCCCGTCATCTCCGGATCGAGCGAGGACCCGACGATGATGTTGGCATCCTCGTCAACCATCTCGCGGATCTTGTTGGCAGCCTCGTCGAACTCGAAGAGGGTCATGTCATGGCCGCCGGTGATGTTGATCAGCACGCCCTTGGCACCCTTGAGGCTGATCTCGTCGAGCAGCGGGTTGGCAATGGCCTTCTCGGCAGCATGGGGTGGCGCGGTCGGGTCCCTCGGCCTCGCCGGTGCCCATCATGGCCTTGCCCATCTCGTCCATCACCGCGCGGACATCGGCGAAGTCGAGATTGATGAGGCCGGGCCTGACCATCAGATCGGTGACCCCCTTGACGCCCTGATACAGCACATCATCGGCCAGGGCGAAGGCCTCGGTGAAGGTGGTGTTTTCGGTGGCGAGGCGGAACAGGTTCTGGTTCGGGATGATGATGAGGGTATCGACGACCTTCTGAAGCGCCTCGATCCCCTCTTCGGCCTGGCGCATCCGCCTGGCGCCCTCGAACTGGAAGGGCTTGGTCACGACCCCCACGGTCAGCACGCCAAGCTCGCGCGCCGCCTGGGCGATGATGGGTGCCGCGCCGGTTCCGGTCCCGCCGCCCATGCCCGCGGTGATGAAGCACATATGGGCGCCTGCGAGGTGATCGACGATCTGCTGGATCGATTCCTCGGCGGCGGCGGCGCCGACGGAAGGCCGCGCCCCGGCGCCAAGCCCTTCGGTCGCCTTGATCCCCATCTGGATCTTCGCAGGCGCGTTCGACTGCTTGAGGGCCTGCGCGTCGGTGTTGGCGACGACGAATTCCACACCCTCAAGCTGCTTGGCGATCATGTTGTTGACGGCATTGCCGCCGGCGCCGCCAACGCCGAACACGGTGATGCGGGGCTTGAGTTCCTCCTGCCCGGGGAGGGAGAGATTGAGTGCCATCGCGCTGTTGTCCGCCTGTTATCCCGTATTTCTCGTGCCGCTGTCCGACGGCCCCGCCCCGTCGCCCCGTCCTGCGTTCCGGGTCGTGCCGACGGTCGAATCGATCCTATCGACCTGCTGGCGCGCCGTCACGCGCAAAACAGCTCTCCGTCGCGTTTCTGACGCAATTCCGCAAGGCCGGGGCGCAAGCGCCGAAGTTTCGGCCGGAATCCGCCGCTCACCAGTTGTCGCGGAACCAGCGCACCGCCCGGCGGAGCGACCGTGCCGGATAGCGCTCCGGTGGAGCCTCGAAATCCCACCATTCGTCCTTCGGATTGGCTGCAAGGAGCGTCAGCCCGACAGCGGCGGAAAAGGCCCCGCCGGTCGCCGCCTGCGGCAGACCCTGGACCCTCAGCGGCCGGCCCATTCGCACCCTGCGCCCAAGGATGCGCGAGGCCAGCCCGTCAAGGCCAGGAATCTGCGATCCCCCGCCCGTGAGGACGATGGACTGGGATGGAAGCTGGTCGAAGCCGGCGAAATCGAGCCGTGCCCGCACCTCCTCGAGGATCTCTTCGACCCGCGGGCGCATGATGCCGATCAGATCCGTCCGGCTGACCATGCGCCGGTCGCGCTCCCAGTCGCCACTGTCGCCGCCGATGGGGATCAGTTCGCGGTCGTCCATTCCCGTGGCGACCACACCCCCATGCAGGGTCTTGAGTCGTTCGGCCGTGGCATGCGGAACCTGAAGGCCCATCGAGATATCGGCTGTCACATGATCCCCCCCCAGGCGGACGGAATCGGCGTAGATCATGTGCTTGCGGATGAAGATGGACAGACCGGTCGAACCCCCCCCCATGTCGATGCAGGCCGCCCCGAGCTCCTGCTCGTCCTCCACGAGGGCGGCAATGCCCGAGACATAGGCCGCCGAGGCCAGCCCCGCGCATTCGAGATCGCATCGCTTGAGGCAGAGAAGAATGGTCTCGATCGCGGCGGCATCGACGGTCAGCAGATGGACATCCGTGGACAGCCGCTGCCCTGCCTGCCCGCGGGGATCGGAAACGCCGGTACGATGATCGAGCGCGAAATGAACCGGATGGGCGTGGAGCACCTCGCGCGAAGGACCGAGATCGGGCATGTCGCAGGCAGCCAGCACCCGCCCGATATCGGCGCCGGTGACGACCGGGCCTTCGACATCGGCCTCGCCGAACAGGGCATGGCTTTCAGGCCTGCCGCCGGAGAAGCAGGCGATCACATGATCGACACGGACATTCGCCGCCTTCTGGGCCGCCTGCACGGCGGTGCGGATCGCCCGCTCGGTCTCCTGCATGGAATCGACCTCGCCCAGGCGGATCCCCCGCGACCGCGTGACCGAGGCGCCGATCACCCGGAACTGGGCCTGCCCGGCCATGGGGCCTACATCGCTCTCCTCTCCGACGGCACCGGGCGAGGCATCGAAACGCAGCACGAGGCAGGCGATCTTGGAACTGCCGAGATCGAGGATCGCGATGACGCCGCGCTGGAGCGCCGCGCGGCGCAGGGCGCGCATGGCCCGCTGAGCCTGGTGGAGGGGGGGCATCATTGCTCCTCTTCGATGGGCGCTGCGGGGGCGGCATATCCCGCGCTGGCGGCCGCGTTGCGCAGCACATTGAGAGCCGGCTGATTGAGGCGGAGGGTCGGGCGCTGGCCAAGGCGCATGTCCACCACCGCCACGTCGCGATCGAGCAGATCCTGCGCCTCATGCAGGGCCAGCACTCGCTGAAGCGCCTGGACTGCCCCTTCGGCCGGCAGGAGGATGCGCAAATCGCCGTCAAGCACCATGTCCCAGCGGCGCTCGCCCATCCGCACAAGCCCCCGCACGCGATCCTTGATCGGTTCGGCCGTGGCGAACAGGGCAAGAGCCTCGTCGATGGCGTCGCGTGCGCCGTCGCCGGCAATGAGGGGCAGATCGGCCCGGTCGCTGCGTGAGGCGATCATGCCGGTCATCACGCCCTCGGCATCGATGAGGCGAAGCCCATCGGAATAGCGCCATACGGCGACGGGCTTGCGCTGGTCCACCACCACGCGCAGGACGCCGCCGGGGGCCACGCTGACCTCGGCCCTGCGCACCGCCGACAGCTCGGTCACGCGGTCGCGCAGAGCTGCAAGATCGATGTCGAAGGACGACAGGGGAAAGTCGAAATCCGCAATGCCATGGATGGCCACCGACAGGGCCCGGTCGGCGCCGATGACCTCGATGTCATGGACCATGAACTCGGGCCGTTCCTGGATGGCATTCTTGACGGCCTCGATCTCGGCCAGAAGCCAGGCCCGGTTGCCGGGCGCCGCAAACCAGCCCCCGAGCATCAGCACCGCCACCGCAGAGGGCAGACCGATGCGCACCAGCCGCCGATAGGCAGGGGTGAGCATCAGCCTCTGATAGCGGTAGGACCACAGGGTCGGCGCGGGATCGCGACGCATCCCGCTCGGCACGGCCTCGGGCAGGCGGCGCAGCGAAGGAATGGTGATCTGCCACAACAGCTTCAACGTCCGCATGAGGCATCCTCCACCAGCCAGCGGCAGAGTTCCGGGAAGGACATGCCGATCGCGGCCGCCTGCTCGGGCGCAAGCGAGGTCGGCGTCATGCCGGGCTGGGTGTTGAGCTCGAGGATCACGAGCCCGTCGAGCCCCCGGCTTTCGTCCCAGCGGAAATCCGTCCGGGACAGGCCCCGGCAGCCCAGGGCCCGATGAGCCCGCAGGGCAAGGTCGAGACAGGCCTCGAAGACATCGCGGGGGATGTCGGCGGGCAGGATGTGACGCGAGCCGCCCGGGGCGTATTTGGCATGATAATCATACCATCCCTCCGTGACGATGTCGGTCACCGTGAGGGGGCGATCGCCCAGGACGGCGGTCGTCAGCTCGCGTCCGGGGGCGAAGGCCTCCACCATGACCGTTGCGGGCATCGTCTCGGCAAGCTGCGGCGGCGCATTGCTCCCTTCCGGGACGATGAAGACACCGACCGAAGAGCCCTCGTCATTCGGCTTGACGACATAGGGGGGCGCCATGACATGGCGCGCCTCTACCTCCTGCCGGGAAACAAGCAGGCTGGGAGCGACCGGAAGACCAGCCTGGCGGAACGCCTCCTTCGCGCGCTGCTTGTCCATGGCAAGGGCAGAGGCCAGAACGCCCGAATGCGTGTAGGGGATGCGCATCCATTCCAGCAGCCCCTGGACGCATCCGTCCTCACCCCACCGGCCATGCAGGGCGTTGAAGGCGACATCGGGCGCGACATCGGCCAGCCGAAGTGCCAGATCCGGCCCCGCATCGATCTCGACGACGTCATACCCTGCTTCCCGGAGGGCGGACGCGCAACCCCGACCGGAGGAGAGCGAAACCTCGCGCTCCGCCGACAGGCCGCCCATGAGGACGGCAACTCTGGGACCTGCCCTGCCCGACATGCCCTCGACTGCCCCATCTGCGGGCCGTCCTCCGGCCCGTCATCTTGATCTTAAGCGCCCGTGACCGGGCCTACCCCTCACGACAGGCGGGTTCTCCGACCCGCATGATCTCCCACTCTAGCGTCACTCCGCTGTGATCGTAAACGGCCTTTCGCACAGCCTCGCCCAGGGATTCGAGATCGGCCGCACTGGCCCCGCCGGCATTGGTGAGGAAATTGGCATGCTTGGGATTCATGATCGCGCCGCCGATGCGCGCACCGCGCATGCCCGCATCCTCGATCAGCTTCCAGGCCTTCATCTCGTGCGTGTCGTCGCTGCGGCCGGTGGAGGAGTGGCCGGACGGATTGCGGAAGGTCGAACCCGCCGTGCGATCCCGGACAGGCTGAGAGGCATCACGGCGGGCGATCTGTTCCTCCATCCGCCTTTCCAGGGCGGCGGGCTCTCCGGGGGGCGGCGCGAACAGGGCCTCGACGATGACGGCCCCCTCCGGCAGCCGGCTCGACCGATAGGCGAGGTCCAGATCCGCCTTCGGCATCACCACCATCGAGCCATCGCGCAGCACCACCCGTGCCTCGACAAGGACATCGCTGACATAGGTTCCGTAGCATCCGGCGTTCATCCGCACGGCGCCGCCGATCGTGCCGGGAATGGTCCGCAGGAAGGTCAGGTCGAGGCCGGCCTCGGCAGCCCGGCGCGCCACATGCGCATCAAGAGCGGCCGCCCCGGCGCGCACGCGGCCATCCTCCACCGTGATCGCGTTGAAGCCGCGGCCCAAGCCGCAGGACCACACCGCGGACACCCCCGTCACGGACGATCAGGTTCGATCCCACCCCCATGGGAAAGACCGGAACATCGGCAGGCAGCGCCGCCAGGAAGGCGCAGAGATCCTCCACATCCGCCGGCTGGACGAGCGCATCGGCCGGCCCACCCACGCGCAGCCAGGTCAGATCGGCCAGGGGGCGACCCTCGGTCAGCGTGCCGCGAAGCGGCGGCCAGCGGCTCATTCTGCCGGCTCCCCGCGGCGCAGGCCGTATCCTGCCCGCCGCAGGACATGGATGATCGGCCAGCGCAGGACCGAGGTCCCGGCCGCCAGCGCCAGGATTCCCGCAACCGGCCCGTGCACGGCCGTCAGCCATCCCAGAAGGGGGACCCCGACGACGACAAGCAGGACCGCCCGCTTGCGGCGGTTGCCGCGCGTGGGCAGCATTGCCGCGCCATTCGCCGCCACGAACCACAGGAGCGTGAGGATCAGGGGCGGCGTCATCATACGCGCGCTCCCGCCCTGCCGGCCCGGACGCACGCCCTCCCCCTTTCGGAGAGCGCCGGGAGAAGGGATGGGGAAATCGATGCGGTGATGCCCTGTCCTGTCATGTCATCGGGTTCCTTCGAGACGGCCGGGCAGCGCCTGGGCCCAGTTGGTGATGCTGCCCGCACCGAGACAGACAACAAGATCGCCCGGCCCGGCCTGCTCCTTCACAAGGCGGAGAAGATCATCCTCGTCGGTGACGGCGCGGGCATGACGATGCCCATGCCGGATCAGCCCGGCGACCAGATCATCGCGGCCGGCCCCGGGAATCGGATCCTCTCCCGCGGCATAGACATCGGCAATACCGACGACATCGGCTTCGTTGAAACAGGTGCAGAAGTCCTCGAACAGCGAGGAGAGGCGCGAATAGCGATGCGGCTGATGGATCGCGATGATGCGGCCTTTGGAATACTGGCGGGCTGCGCGCAGGACGGCGGCGATCTCGACCGGATGATGGCCGTAATCGTCGATCACCGTCACGCCCCGCGCCTCGCCCACGCGGGTGAAGCGGCGCTTCGGACTGCGGAAGGCCGCGAGGGCATCGCGGATCGTGTCCTTGCCGATCCCGAGGTGACGGGCCACGGCGATAGCCGCCAGGGCGTTGGACACGTTGTGATCCCCCGGCATGGGCAGGGTCATGCCCTCGATCCGGTCGCCTTCGGCCTGGAGGATGACATCGAAATGCGCCACGCCACCCTCGTAGGTGGGATGGGTGGCCCGCACATCGGCCTGGGCATTGAAGCCGAAGGTGCGCACGCGACGATCCGTCACCCGGCCCACCAGCGCCTGCACCTCGGGGTGATCGGTGCAGCAGACCGCAAGACCGTAGAACGGGATATGCGAGACAAACTCCAGAAAGCCACGGCGGAGCGCCTCGACCGAACCCCAGTGCTCCATATGTTCGGGATCGATGTTGGTGACGATCGCGATCGTCGCCGGAAGGCGGTTGAAAGTGCCATCGCTCTCGTCGGCTTCAACGACCATCCATTCGCCCTGACCGATGCGCGACGTGGAGCCATAGCTCTCGATGATTCCGCCATTGACCACGGTCGGGTCGAATCCCCCCGCCTCGAGAAGCTTGGCCACCATCGTCGTGGTGGTGGTCTTTCCATGGGTTCCGGCGATGGCCACATTGGACTTCAGGCGCATCAGCTCGGCCAGCATCTCGGCGCGGCGGACGACGGGCAGCCCCCGGGCGCGGGCCGCGTCCAGCTCCGGATTGCCGGGCTTGATCGCGGAGGAAATGACGACGACCTCGGCCCCGTCCAGGTTCTCGGCCTTCTGACCGATCCAGATCGGAACGCCAAGCCCCCGCAGGCGCGCGACATTCTCGTTCTCCCGCGCGTCGGACCCCTGCACCCGGTAGCCGAGCGTCAGCAGCACCTCGGCGATTCCCGACATCCCGATCCCGCCGATCCCGACGAAATGGATCGGGCCGACATCCTGGGGCAGCTTCGTGGGCCTCTGCATCGGCCAGCCTCCGTCCTTCATGTTCGGCCCTGCTTTTCCCGTCTGGCGAGTCCCTCCACAAGCGCCGCCAGACGCTCGGCCGCATCGGGCCGGCCTGCCGCAAGGGCCGCTGCCGCCATCCGGGCGACGCGGTCCGGCGCCGCGAGGAGGTCGCGGAGGACGGCCGTGAGGGCGCCGGCGGTGAGTTCCGCCTCCGGCAGGACAACGGCCCCGCCGGCCGCCTCGAGCGCCCGGGCATTGGCCGTCTGATGGTCGGCTGCGGCATGGGGATAGGGAATCAGGACGGCCGGGCGGCCGATGACCGTCAGATCTGCGATCGTGGATGCCCCGGCCCGTGCGATCACGAGAGAGGCCCGCGCCATCCTCTCGGCCACATCGTCGAAGAAGGGGCGGATCTCTGCCGCGATCCCCTCGGCCTCATAAGCGGCAACCACGCGCCCGAGATCTTCGGCCCGGGCCTGCTGGCTGACATGCAGGCGGCTCCGCAGATCCTCCGGAAGCGCGGCAAGGGCAGGAGGCACGAGATCGGACAGGGCCCGCGCGCCCTGGCTTCCCCCGATGACGAGAATCCTGATGGGGCCGGCTGCGGGAGAGGGATAGGGCGTCCCGGCACGCGCAAGGATCGCGCCTCGCACGGGATTGCCGACATGAATCGTCTGCACGCCGGCTGGCATGACCGTGGGCCAGGTTCCGCAGGCCACGGCCGCCACGCGCGGAGCAAAGACGCGGTTGACGCGGCCCAGCACGCCGTTCTGTTCGTGGATCAGGGCCGGAACCCGAAGCGCCAGAGCCGCCGACAGGGCCGGAATCGTGGGATAGCCGCCGAATCCGGCCACCACGGACGGGCGGCCGACCCCCATCCGTCCGAGGGCCGCCAGCACCCCGGCGCCGACCCGGAAGGGCACTGCGATGCGGCCGGCCAGGCCGCCGCGCGCCGGTGTCGCGGACAGGACGACCTCGCGCCGGACTTCGGCAGGAAAACCGGCCGCATAGCGCATGCCTCTGGCATCGGTGGACAATGTCACCTGCCAGCCGCGCGCCAGCATCACCTCGGCCAGGGCCTGAGCCGGAAACATGTGACCGCCCGTTCCTCCTGCGGCAATCACGAGGCGGGGAGTCATGCGTCCGCCCCCAGCCGGCGCCTTGCCCCCAGGATGTCGCCCATCTGGCCTTGCGGGCGGCTGCGCGTCATCGCCAGAAGCATGCCCATGGCGATGCCTCCGGCAATCAGGGAGGAACCGCCATAGCTGACGAAGGGCAGCGTCATCCCCTTGGCCGGAAGGAGGCGGACCGCGACGCCCATGTTGATCATGGCCTGCACCCCGAAGACACAGGCCAGTCCGGTTCCGGCCAGACGGATGAAGGGATCCCGCTCGCGCGAAAGGCGCAGCAGCGAACCGATGACGACTGTCGCATAGAGCCCAATGATGCATACCACCAGGATCAGGCCGTATTCCTCGGCCGCCACGGCAATGATGAAATCGGTATGGGCGTCCGGCAGGGACCATTTCACCTCGCCCCCGCCCACGCCCACACCGAAGAATCCCCCTTCGCGGATCGCGTTGGTCGCGTAGCCGAGCTGGGTTCTCGGGTCCACCTCGGGCGACAGGAACCCGTCGATCCGGCGGGCGAAATGCTCGGACTTCTCGTAGGCGACGGTTCCCGCAAAGGCCACGCACCCGGCCAGGATCATCAGCAAGGTCATCGGGGCCCCGGCCACGAAGTAGAGGACCCCCCAGGAGAACAGCACCAGCGCGGCCTGACCGAAATCCGGCTGGAGGGCCAGCAGCGACACCACCAGAACCGCGAGGACGAAGGACCACAACCGTCCCGGAGGTCCGTTCTTCTCATGCGCGGCCGCCATCAGCCAGGCGCTGAGAACCACGAAACCCGGCTTGAGGAATTCGGAGGGCTGGAAGGAGGCAAAGCCGAGGGAATACCAGCGGACGGCGCCCTTGCCGAAATCCGTCCCGAAGAAGGGCAGCAGAAGCAGCGCGACAAAGCTGGCCGCAAAGCCCAGCACGCCAAGCCGCCGCACCTGCCGGGGTTCGAGCATCGAGACAGCCAGCATGACGACCAGGGCTATCGCCCCGAAGAAGGCCTGCCGCTCGACATAGTGAAAGGGTTCGAGACCGTTGCGTGCAGCCAGCGGCGGCGAGGCTGCCAGCCCCAGCAGAAGCCCGATCCCGAAAAGCCCGAGGACGCAACCCAGCGACGCCTTGTCCAGCGTCCGCCACCACCGGGGAAGGATCGGATCGCCCGCGCGCACGGGGATCGTCCCATGGACCAGATCCGTCATGGAGTTTGCCTCTGCCTCAAGCCGTCCGGTTCGCCCGGATCTCGGCCAGGGATGACCTGGCTCTGCCATCAGGATAGACCAAGGCACCGCATGGCGCCAGCCGGACAAACGGGGAACGGCGAATCGGGTCGGAACACCCCCTGCCCGCCTGAATCGAGGCATCCGACTCATCCCGGCATCCCCTTCAGCCGGACCGATATGCCCTCCGTGCATCATCCCCTGCCGCATCGGCACCAGCCCGGACCGGCACCAGCCCGGACCGGCACCGGTCGGCCATCGCAGGCAGATCGGGAGCCTGCCCCTGACATGGGACGGCGGGCCGCCTACATGGCAAGGCATGACCGGAGAAAGCCTTGGCCATCTGCTCTATCTCCTCCTCCTGATGGTGGCGGTCGGGGGATGGTTCCTGACCTCCGCACGTCCTTCCGCCTCTCGCCTGCTGCAGCAGGCCACGATCTGGGTGCTGATCTTTCTGGGCGTGATCGCCATCATCGGCCTGTGGCCGGAGATCCGTTCGACGGTCGTGCCCCGCCAGCAGGTCCTGAGCTCGACGACGGGGCGCATCGTGGAAATCCCCCTCGGGCCGGACGGGCATTACCAGGTGCGGATTCTGGTCAACGGTTCCCCTGTCATGTTCACGGTCGATACCGGGGCCACGGACATCGTGCTGTCCCGGCGCGATGCCGAGGCGGCGGGGATAGACCCGGAATCGCTGTCATTTGCGGGTGCCGCCATGACGGCGAACGGCCCGGTCCGAACGGCGCGGATCACGCTGGCCCGGATGGATCTGGAGGGAATCGTGGACGAGACTGTGCCGGCCGTGGTCACGGACGGACAACTTGATGCCTCGCTGCTGGGGATGGGCTATCTCGCCCGCTTTGATCGCATCGAGATCGCGGGCAACAGGCTGCGGCTCATCCGCTGATCCGCGTCAGCGTCCTGGCCAGCCGCGGCAGCCGGGCCTTTCTCAGGAGCCGGCCTGCCGTCCATTCCTCACCCGACAGGCGCGTCGCCTCGCGGACGGAGGCTGCGACAACAGCGCTCACATCGGCAGGCGCGCTTTCGGCCAGACCGACGAGGAAATGATCCGGATCGAGGCGCATCAGCCCTTCTTCCGCCAGAAGGCCGCGGGGAAAATCCATGGCATTCCAGGTCAGGATGGCATCGGCCGAACCTGCGACGGCTGCCGCCAGGACATGGACATCCCCCGGATCGGGCAACCACAGGCGCCGCTCCAGGCCTCCGAAGCGGGTCACTTCGGCGGCCGGAAACATCCGCCGGGCTGCGGCGATCTCGCTGCGCGCCAGCTCTTCCGCAGCCGGGCCGAGCCGTGCCGCCGCCCGGGCCCATTCCTCCAGCACCCGGTCCGACCAGAGCGGAGTGAAAAGCTGCCGGGCCGCGCAGCCCAGCAGGATCTCGCGCAGGACCGTCGGGTAGAGGACGCAGGCGTCGAGGAAGACCTTCACAGTCTGAAGAACAGGGCCTTGAGGTAACCCTGTTCGGTCAGATGCGGCAGAATCGGGTGATCCGGCCCGGCAAAGCCGGTATGGATCACCGGGCCCCGCCGACCGGCCCGCCCGATGCCGCGGGCACAGGCTGCCCGGAACCGGGCCAGATCGGCCGCATGGGAGCAGGAACACAGCACGAGGATCCCGCCCTCGCGGACCAGCGGCGCGGCAAGCCGGGCCACGCGTTCATAGGCACGCAGCCCCGCATCGAGCGCCGCCTTCGAAGGGGCGAAGGCAGGCGGATCGCAGACGACGAGGTCGAACTGCTCTCCCGCTGCCGCAAGGTCCTCCATGACGGCGAAGGCATCCCCCCGCCGTGTCGTAACGCGCCGACCCATCCGCTCGGCGCCCTGCTCGGCCAGGGCCAGGGCCGCGGCCGAGGAATCGACGAGCAGGGCTTCGCGCGCGCCGCCAGCCAACGCGGCAAGCCCGAAGCCGCCGACATGACAGAAGACATCGAGAACGCGGCCGCCGGCGGCAAGACGGCTGGCAAGAGCGTGATTGAACCGCTGATCGTAGAACAGCCCGGTCTTCTGTCCCCCCAGAACATCCGCAAGATAGATGGCCCCGTTCATCGGCACCGGGACCGGGCCATCCGGGGCCTCGCCCCGGACCATGTGGGTCTCCTCGGTCAGTCCTTCGAGGGCGCGCGTGCGGCCCGATCCGTTCTTGACGATGCGCGTCACGCCCGTCACCCGGACCAGGGCGTTCGCGATCGCGGGCAGATGGTTCTCGGCCCAGGCGGCATTGGGCTGGATGACGGCCAGATCCCCCATGCGATCGATCACCACGCCGGGCAGACCGTCGGCCTCGGCATGGACCAGGCGATAGAAGGGCGCATCGAACAGGCTCTGGCGGAGCGTCAGGGCCCGGGCCAGGCGGACGGCGATCCAGTCCTCATCGATGACGGCGCCAGGGTCGTTGTCGAGAACGCGACAGAGGATCCGGCTGGCGGGATTGACCGTCACGACGCCCATCGGCCGCCGTTCGGCATCCTCGAGCACCGCCAGCGCACCCGGCGCCAGCGACGCGGTCCGGCGATCCATCACCAGCTCGCCAGCATAGACCCAGGGAAAGCCGTGACGGATCGCCCGGGCTTCGGCCCGGGGAGAGAGGCGGACGACGGGATAAGGCGGATCCGAGCGCAGGGCGACCATGATGGCGCAGCCTTATCCTCCGGCCCAGCCGACCGGAAGCCCTGTCGCCGACGACCGATCCGGGGACCGGGGCGGGAACGCGTGGGGAGGAGTTGTTAGCGCTAACAGATTCTGTTATGCAGGACATGCAGCCAGGAAGGAGAGGCCCGATGCCGCTCGATCCCCGCATCGCCGCCGTGACGGATCGCATCCGCCGCCGCTCTGCCGAAAGCCGGCGGCAGTATCTGGACGCCGTGGAACGCGCCCGTGCCGAAGGGCCGAAGCGGGCCCATCTGTCCTGCGGCAATCAGGCCCATGCCTATGCCGCCATGGAGGCCGACAAGGATCGGCTCGTGGAAACGCGGGCCCCCCATCTGGGTATCGTGACGGCCTACAACGACATGCTGTCGGCCCATCAGCCCTATGAGAGCTATCCCGCCCTCATCCGCGAGACAGCCCGCCGGGCGGGCGGGACTGCTCAGGTCGCCGGCGGCGTGCCGGCGATGTGCGACGGCGTAACGCAGGGCCGGTGGGGGATGGAACTGTCCCTCTTCTCGCGTGATGTGATCGCGCTGGCCTCTGCCGTGGCGCTCTCGCATGATGTCTTCGATGCCGTGCTTTATCTGGGCATCTGCGACAAGATCGTGCCCGGCCTGGTCATGGCCGCCGCCCGATTCGGCCATCTGCCGGCGGTCTTCGTGCCCTCGGGGCCCATGCCGTCCGGCATTCCGAACGACGAGAAGTCGCGTGTGCGTCAGCGCTTCGAGACGGGCCAAGCCACCCGGGCCGAGCTCATGGCGGCAGAAATGGCGTCCTATCACGGGCCCGGCACCTGCACCTTCTACGGGACGGCGAACACCAACCAGATGCTCATGGAGTTCATGGGCCTGCATCTGCCCGGTGCCAGTTTTGTCAATCCCGGCACCCCCCTGCGCGAGGCACTGACCGTGGCGGCGGTGGAGCGCGCCCTGAGCATCACGGCGCTGGGCAACGACTGGCGTCCGGTGGCCCATGTCCTTGACGAAAGGGCCTTCGTGAACGGGATCGCCGGTCTGATGGCGACCGGGGGCTCGACCAATCTCGTGATCCATCTGCCGGCCATGGCACGGGCAGCCGGGATCCTCCTCGATCTTGAGGACTTTGCCGACATCTCGGCCGCCGTGCCCCTGATGGCGAAGGTCTATCCCAATGGTCTGGCCGATGTGAACCATTTCCATGCCGCCGGCGGATTGCAGTTTCTGATCGCCGAGATGCTGGCTGCCGGGCTTCTTCACGAAGATGTCGTCACCGTGGCCGGAGACGGCCTGACACCCTATACGCGGACCCCCGTGCTCCGCGATGGAAAGCTGGTCTGGCAGGAGGGGCCGCGCAGGACGGAAAATGACCGCATCCTGCGGCCCGTGGCGGATCCCTTCCAGCCCAGCGGCGGGCTTGTGCGGCTGACCGGCAATCTCGGCACGGCGGTGATGAAGGTTTCCGCCGTTCCGGCAGACCGCCATGTGATCGAGGCGCCCGCCCGCCTCTTCCGGACGCAGGAAGAGGTCAAGGCGGCCTTCCGATCCGGCTCGCTCGATGGCGATGTCGTGGTCGTCGTCACGCATCAGGGGCCATCGGCCAACGGGATGCCGGAACTCCACGCCCTGACTCCCGTGCTCTCGGTCCTGCAGGATCGCGGTCATCGCGTCGCACTGGTCACCGACGGCCGGATGTCCGGCGCCTCCGGCCGGGTTCCCGCCGCCATCCATGTCAGTCCCGAGGCCGCTGCCGGCGGACCGCTGGCCCTGTTGCGCGACGGCGACATGATCCGTGTGGATGCCATGGCGGGACGGCTCGAGGTGCTGGCCGACCTGTCCGATCGTTCGCCGGCCGATCCCCGGCAGGCCACAGGGCCCCAGGATCCGGGGCGGAGCCTGTTCGAACTCTTCCGTCGCGAAGTCAGACCGGCCACTGAAGGCGCATCGGTCATCCTCTGATGACCACAGACATGGAGATGGCAGCATGACGCCTGAACAGGCATCCGAACTGGTCGCACGGGTCTGCGGACTGGCCCCCGTGATCCCCGTGCTGGTGATCCGGGACGCCAGTCATGCGCCCGGCCTTGCCCGTGCCCTGATTGAGGGAGGCCTCCCGGTGCTGGAAATCACGCTTCGCACCCCTGCCGCCCTGGAGGCCATCCGGGCGATGGCGCAGATCGAGGGAGGAGTCGTCGGCGCTGGCACGCTTCTGACAGAGGCAGATGTCGTCGCCGCCAAGGAAGCCGGTGCCGCCTTCGGCGTTTCGCCTGGCGCCACGCCGCGCCTGATCGAGGCCTGCGAAGCGCATGACCTGCCCCTCCTGCCGGGCGCCGCCACCCCGTCCGAATCCATGGCCCTGCTCGAGCGGGGATATACGGTCCAGAAGTTCTTTCCCGCCGAGGCGAACGGAGGCCCGGCCACCTTGCGGGCCTGGGCCGGGCCGCTGCCGAGGGTCCGGTTCTGCCCAACGGGCGGAATCGGCCCCGACAATGCGGCCAGCTATCTTGCCCTGTCGAATGTGCTGTGTGTCGGCGGCTCCTGGGTGGCGCCGGACGACCGGGTGCGCGCCGGGGACTGGGACAGGATCCGCCAGCTCGCGCGAGAGGCATCGTCCCTGCGCCCGGCCCGCTGATCCGACCGGGAACAGCGCTGCCCCCCATCGCGGCTCGCCCGGCCCGGGTCGAGGGACGGACCCTTGTGCGAGCCGCCCCGACATCCTATGTTCCGGCTGTCCGGGCAACCGGACTATGGGCATAAACGCGCGCGGAATAAGCGGATCGGACCCGGGGGCGGTACCCGGCGGCTCCACCAGATGCCTCTCGTTGGGGGGACCAGGGGGCCGAAACAGGATCGACGAACGTGTAAAGGCGTGGCTTTGTCCCGGTGAGCGACCACCGTTATCGGTGCAAACTGCATAGTTGCCAACGACAACCGTGCTCCGGCGATGGCCCTCGCCGCCTGATTCGGCGGTAGAGACCTGAGCCAAAGTCCTGGGGATTAAGCCCCTCAGGCGGGGTTCGCAGGCACCTGGCAACAGAAGCCTGCACTCCCTTCCCTTCCGATTTCCCTTCCCTGGCGATCCCCGCATGCTGCATCACATGCTGCATCATCGGAACATGGGGCTCGGGAATCGATGCCGTCCCTTGCCGTCGTGACATGCCGGGTTGCCAGCCCGGCGCCCTCCGGCCACGCGGCCTGCCCCTGCCAGATTTCCTGCCAGATCGGAAGTCCGATCGGGAAGCCCTGCCATCCGGCGGCCCCTGTTGTCCCTCTGATCCGCCTGTTTCTTCTTCCCCTGCCCACAGACCGATGAGGATGACAGGGTTCCATGTCCACCGAATCAGGCCTCCCGCGCACGCCGCCCGGTCTGGGTGAAATCGCCCGCCTGTTCCTGCATGTCGGCATGGTCTCCTTCGGTGGTCCGGCCGGACAGATCGCCCTGATGCATCGCGAGCTGGTGGCCAGACGCGGCTGGCTTGCGGAAGAGGAGTTCCTGCGTGCGCTCTCGTTCTGCATGATGCTGCCCGGCCCCGAAGCGATGCAGCTTGCGACCTATGCCGGATGGAGACTGGGCGGCATCCGGGGCGGTCTGGTGGCGGGCGGTCTGTTCGTGCTGCCGGGCGCCGCGATGATCTTCCTTCTCGCATTCGCCTATGGCGCGCTGATCCGCCATCCCCTCGTTGCGGCCATGTTCCTCGGGATCAAGGCCACGGTGGTCGCAATCGTCCTGGGGGCCATCGCAGGAATGACGCGGCGGGCGCTGAGGTCCCACCGGGATCGGCTGATCGCAGCCCTTTCCTTCCTGGGCCTGGTCGCCCTGGCCATGCCCTTTCCGCTTGTCGTCCTCCTTGCCGGCCTCTTCGGGTTCCTTGCGACCTCGGATCGCGCATTCCCGACGGCCCGCCCTGTTTCCGTGACCTTCGCGGCGATCATCACGATAGTGGGACTGGTCCTCTGGTGGATGCCGGTTCTGTGGGCGACGCTGACAGACTCGCCTCTGCTGCAGGAGATCGGCCTTTTCTATTCCCGGCTGGCGGTCGTGACCTTCGGCGGCGCCTATGCCGTTCTGGGCTATCTGGCCCAGGAGGTGGTCGAGATTCGCGGCTGGGTCACGACCCCGCAACTGATGGATGCGCTGGGACTGGCCGAAACAACCCCTGGCCCCCTGATCCTTGTCACGACCTTCGTGGCCATCCTTGCCGGTCTCAACCAGGGAAGTCCCTCGCTCGCCGCCATGGGCGGGTTGATGGCGCTGTGGGTGACCTTCGTCCCGTGCTTCATCTGGATCCTGGCCGGCGCGCCCTTTGTGGACTGGCTGAATGCCCAGCCCCGGCTGCGAAGCGCCCTCGCCGCGATCATGGCCGCAGTGGTCGGCGTCATCGCAAACCTGTCCTTCCTGTTCGCCATCCATGTGGCCTTCGGCAGTGTCGGAACCGTCACGGCCGGCCCGATCCGGATGGCCTGGCCCGACATCGGCAGCCTGCAGCCGCTGGCAACCGGTCTTGTCCTGCTTGCCTGCTGGCTTCTGCTGATACGCGGCCTGCCGATGATCCCGACCTTGATGATGGTCTCGGCCGCGGCCGGCCTTCTTCACCTGGCCGGTGCCGGCTGACACCCCTTCCGACTTCCGGCGAATGCCTTATGATTCCCCGCAAGGTTACCGGGGGATTTTCCGATGCCGCAAGGCCGCACGATCGACTACGGCACACTCATGCACCGGGCCATGCGTGGCCTCATCCATGACGTGCTGGCACAGGTGGCCGAAGAAGGGCTGCCCGGGAATCATCACTTCTTCATCACCTTCGACACGCAACACCCGGATGTCGAGCTGGCCGACTGGCTCTCAGACCGCTATCCGAACGAGATGACCATCGTCCTCCAGCACTGGTTCAAGGATCTGGAGGCGACGGCAGAGGGCTTTTCCGTCACGCTCAATTTCGGCGACAGCCCCGAACCCCTGTATGTCCCCTATGACGCGATCAAGACCTTCGTCGATCCGTCAGTCGAATTCGGCCTGCGCTTCGAGACGCAGGCAAGCACCCATCATGCCGCTCCCGAGCCGGAGCCCGAACCCTCTCCTCGCGAGGAGCGTCGCGGCGAACCCCGGGGCCAGGCAGAAATCGTCAGCCTCGACAAGTTCCGCAAGTAGCCTTCCGTCCGGCGGCAACCCGCGCTATCCGGCATGCAACGGCATACCGAGGGGGACGAGCCATGACCGCGACCCGCACCGAGACCGACAGCTTTGGCCCCATCGAGGTGCCGGCTGACCGCTACTGGGGGGCACAGACCCAGCGCTCCATCCGGAATTTCCCCATCGGCTGGGAGAAGCAGCCCGTGGCGATCATCCGGGCGCTCGGCCTGATCAAGCGGGCCTGTGCAGAGGCCAACAAGGCCAGGGGCGCGCTCGATCCGGCCGTGGCCGATGCCATCATCGCCGCGGCAAGCGAGGTAGCCGAAGGCCGTCTCGACGATCATTTCCCCCTTGTCGTCTGGCAGACCGGATCCGGCACCCAGACCAACATGAATGCCAATGAGGTCATCGCGAACCGCGCGATCGAGATGCTGGGCGGCAGGATGGGGTCCAAATCCCCCGTGCATCCGAACGACCATGTCAACATGGGGCAGTCTTCGAACGACACCTATCCGACGGCGATGCATGTTGCCGCGGCGATGACGGCCCGGGATGTCCTGCTGCCGGGTCTGCGCCATCTGCTGGCCGCGCTGGAGGCCAAGGCTGCGGCCTTTGCCCATATCATCAAGATCGGCCGCACCCACACAATGGACGCCACGCCCCTCACGCTCGGGCAGGAATTCGGCGGCTACGCCCATCAGCTCCGCAAGGCCATCGAGCGGATCGAACGCGCCCTGCCCGATGTTTACGAGCTCGCCCAGGGCGGGACCGCGGTGGGGACAGGTCTCAACAGCCCCAAGGGCTGGGGCGAGGAGATCGCCCGCCGCCTTGCGGAGATGACGGGGCTGCCCTTTGTCACCGCCCCCAACAAGTTCGAGGCTCTTGCCACGCATGACGCGCTTGTCGCGCTGTCCGGCGCGATTCGCGGGGCAGCGGCAGGCATCTACAAGATCGCCCATGACATCCGCATGCTCGGCTCCGGCCCGCGCTGCGGTCTGGGCGAACTGCGCCTGCCCGAGAACGAACCCGGCTCGTCCATCATGCCCGGCAAGGTCAATCCGACCCAGGTCGAAGCCATCACGATGGTCTGCGTCCATGTCATGGGCAACGATGCGGCCGTGGGCATTGCCGGATCGCAGGGGCAGTTCGAGCTGAACGTCATGAAGCCCATGATCGCCTACAATGTGCTGCAATCCATGCAGCTTCTGGGGGATGCGGCGCGCGCCTTCACCGATCACTGCGTGGCCGGAATCGAGGCGGACGAGGAGCGCATCAGCCGGCTGATGCGGGAATCGCTGATGCTGGTCACCGCGCTGGCCCCCACCATCGGCTATGACAAGGCGGCCGAAGTCGCCAAGGCGGCCCACAGGAACGGCACCACGCTCCGCGAAGAGGCCATCCGCCTCGGCTTCGTCGATGCGGAAACCTTCGATCGCGTCGTGCGTCCGGAGGACATGCTGGGGCCGAAGTGAGGATCGCCATCGGCGTCCTGTCGGCGGCCCTGCGCGAACCGACCCATCCTTTCGACCCGAGGTGTGCCATGAGCGGATCCCCGATCAACCTGAACAGGGCCCGCAAGGCACGCGAGCGGGCGAGGGAGGAGCGCAGGGCCGACGCCAATGCCTTGAAATACGGACGGACCAGGGCCCAGAAGCGTCTGGAAGCAATGCGCAACGAGAAGGCCCAGCGTGATCTGGATGCCCTGAAACGCGAGACGTGATGGGCGCCCCCCGGAAACGCTCACTGACCCTGCATGGTCATCGCACCTCTGTATCGCTCGAGGATGCGTTCTGGGAGGTGCTTCAGGAGGCTGCCCGGGCCGAGGGGCTCTCGGTAAACGCCCTCTGCACGCGCATCGACGAAGAGCGCGACCCAGAAACGGCTCTGGCCTCCGCGATCCGGGTCTGGCTGCTCCGCTGGGCCCTGTCGCGGCACTGAGCCCCCGGATGGGCCGCCTGCCCCGGCACCGTTCCGTCAGACCAAGGGCCGAATGACCGCGGCCCATGCGGGCGATCCCTCATGAAGGGTCGCCGGCCTGTTGCCGACAGACAGCCGCTGCGCGTCCCTGTCCGGACGGACCGGTGCCGATCAGGATCGTGGGGTTCCCCTCAGCCAGATCCCGTCTCGCCCCCTGACCGTCAGATGGGCAACCGGAACGGGAAGGCGGGTCTCATCGACATGGAACCGGATCCGTCGGAGGAGGAGAGCCAGGAACAGCGGCCCTTCGACCATGGCGAACCCTGCCCCCGGACAGACCCGGGGGCCGCGCGAAAAGGGCAGATAGGCTTCGCGCGCGCAATGACGGCCGTCTTCGGTATTCCAGCGGCCGGGATCAAAGCGGTCCGGCTCGGTCCAGATCCGTTCATGGCGATGGAGATGCCAAGGGGACAGCACGATCTGGGCCCCCCTGGCGACCGCCCTGCCCCGGAAGGTCTGGGGACAGGCGGCCTCGCGCACCATCATCGGAACCGGCGGATAAAGCCGCAAGGCTTCGCGGAACACATCCCGGCAGACGCGAAGCTTTCCCAGGCCGGCAAAACTGTCGTCATAGGCCATGGCCTCAGCGGCGGCACGGTCCTGCCATTCGGGATGGGCAGCCAGCAGCCAGAGCGCCCATGACAGGGCCGAGGCCGATGTCTCATGCCCAGCCAGGAAGAAGATTGCCACCTGATCGACCATCTCCTGCCAGGCGAATCTCTCGCCGGACAGAGGATCGCGCGTCGTCATGATCTTGGTTGCGAGATCATCCGGGGCCGTGCCCTCCTCGATGGCCTTTGCACGATCACGGGTCAGACCGCCAATGAGGCGGCGGATCTTCCGCGCGGTTGCCAGCGTCCGCCATCGGTGAAAGCGCGGGAACCAGGACGGCAGGGGCACGAAGGCGGCGAGGTTGAGGAGCGGCTGCGTCCGTTGATGCTGACGGAATGCCTCGAAGACGGCCGTTGCGGTGTGATCCTCGATGGGGATCGAGAACAGCGTCCGGAAGATGGCATCGGCCGCGGCATGGCTGGCCTCGGGTTCGATATCGAAAGGCCGGCCATCCGCAAGCCTCGCGATCCGTCCTGCGGCGGCTGCCCCTGCGGCATGCAGGGCCGGAAAGGTCTCGCGCAGCCGTCCGCCCTCGAGGGCGGGGTCGATGATCCGGCGCTGGCGTTCCCACTGTTTTCCGTTCGTCACGAAGACGGACTGGCCCAGAAGCGGCCGGACGCCCCGCCCCGATCCGGTCGGATTTGGGGAACTGGCCGGGACATTCATCCAGCACCCGTCGCAGCAGGGCCGGATCGTTGACCAGATAGGAGGTGAAGAAGGGCGTGCGGAACTCGGCCATCCAGGCGCGATAGAGCCTTGCGGGCTGGGCGCTGAGGATGTCGCGGCGGAACAGGCGCAGATAGCGCAGCAGAGAGACCCGGTCAGGCCTCGATGCCGGTTTCGGGGGGCGGATCATGCCGCCACCGACCTGTGGGGCGAGACAGGCCGTTCGATCCGCGACCGCGAGGGAGGCCGCCCGGCAAAGCGGTCCCGCAAGGTGCGAGGACCGGCCGTGATACGGAAATAGTCGTAATCGCCGGGATGATCGAAGGCGCAGAGATACTGGAAGTGGAGCCGGAAGAAGCGCCAGCGCAACCGCTTCCATCGTTCGGGGGACAGGGTCCGGGTGAAGGCGGCGGAAATGACCAGAGGCCAGCACGCGCCGGGCGGCCGGACTCCGGACACGGCCACCGGATCGCACAGCGCAAAGGCACAGCCGTCGCCCGGCGCAGAGACATCCACCCATGCAATGCGGTCGCATGCGGCCAGACAGGCCAGATCGCCCCGGAGGCGGTGAGCTTCAGGCAGGAAGGACATCATCGGGATGACCTGCCCCAGGGTCAGAAGCCCCAGCGCGGGTCCGTTCCGGGGGGACAGATCCTGCAAACGGACCAGATCGGCCATGACCGAAACCGCGAGATGGGCACCGGAGGAATGTCCGACAAGCAGCACCTCGTCGATTCCGTCTTCCTGCAGGGCCTCGGCGATCGCCTGGCGGAACTCGCCCAGCCGCTGCTCCAGCGCCGGGGGATTGGCCCCCCTCAGCGGGCGGAAAAGGCATAGTCATGCAGCAGGTAATAGGCAAAGAGCCTGGCATCCTTGCGCCGGAACCACTGCAGGACGGCCACCGCAAGGCCCAGGGCAGCGATCCCCCCGACAAGGCGGGCAGCTGTCCGCCCTCCGAGCCCAGAAGCCTCCACCCCCTGCGCGGCAGCCCAGCCGGCCAGAAGGCCCAGACCGACTGCAACCGCCCCCTGCCCGATCAGCATCAGTGGCGGATAGAGCGCGGCAATGACGGGGCCCTTGCGCAGGCCCATCAGACGCCAGAGGGCCCCCGATGAGACATAGATCCAGAGCGTCCGCAGCATCTGGACATAAGTGCCGACAATACCGGTGTTCATCGATTCGCGCACGATGTCGGACCACATCAGGACGCTGAAGTCCGCCTCCGTCTGCCGGCCATCCATGTGCCCCGTGGCCTTCCAGCCGAAGGGCCGGGCGCCGCGCTTTGGCGATGTTTCGATCACATAGCCGGAAATGGCCGCCTGGGCCGGCCCTTCCTGACGATACAATTCGTAATAGCGTCGGGGATGATGGGGGTCGTAGCCGGGAATGTAGAACACCCGGCGCCGCGCGACGGCCCTGCCTTCGACCCTGTCCATGCCTGCATGGTTAGTGATGGAGCATGGCGAAGGTAAGGCATCAGCCGACCGATCCGAGAACCGGAAAGGTTTCGAGCAGCCAGAAGGACAGAGCCGTGAACTGCCCTGTCATCATCAGCAGTCCCACGGTCCACAGCAGAAGCCCGGAGAGCGTCTCGATCCGGCCCATATGGGGCCGCAAGCCGTCCATCGTCTTGCCGAGCCGTGGGAAGAAAGCCGCGGCCAGCAGGAAGGGGATACCGAGGCCGACGGCATAGGCGGCAAGGAGCACTGTGCCTCTGGCCAGGCTTGCCTCCGTCGCCGCAATCCCGAGGATCGCTCCAAGGATCGGGCCAAGGCAGGGAGTCCAGCCAAAGGCGAAGGCGAGGCCCAGGACATAAGCCCCGAGGGCCGAGCCGCCGCGATCGCCCGCCTCGATCCGCCTCTCCCGCGCCAGGATCGGGATCCGGAAGATCCCGAGAAAATGAAGACCGAACAGCATGATGACGGCACCGGCCAACGGCACGAACCAGTCCTGCCATTGCAGCAGCGCACGCCCGAGGGCAGAGGCTGCCGCACCAAGCAGCAGGAACACGGTTGAGAGGCCCAGCACGAAGAAGGCGGCGGCCGTCAGAACCTGTCGTGGCGCCCCCCGGGTCCGCGAAAGCTCTCCCATCGTCATGCCGCTCATATAGGCGAGGTAAGGCGGGACGATGGGCAGGACGCAGGGCGAAAGGAAGGACAGCACCCCCCCGAAAAGGGCGACTGCCATCGCCGGCAGGAGAGTTGCATCGAGGATGAGATCGGATGTGAGCATGGCTGATATCCTTCCCTCCCACCCATACGCTGGCCGGTGGCCGGCGTCACGGGAGCGGGCCTCACATTGCAGCGCGCCCTGTCTCCCTTCTCTTCGCTGTCAAGGACAGGATGCAGGCGCCACGGCCATGCATTCAGGCCTCGATCGGTCGCAGCACCCCTGCCCGGATCCCGTCGCGCCGCAGATAGCGCGACAGACCGAGATCGGCTGTCTCGATCTCGGGACGGATCCCGGAGATGAGATCGGCCAGGACCCGACCCGATCCGGCGGCCATGGTCCATCCCAGGGTGCCATGTCCGGTATTGGTCCACAGTCCCGGGATCGGCGTCGGCCCGACGACGGGTGTTCCATCCGGCGTCATCGGCCGGAGACCGCACCAGAAATCCGCATCCTCGACGGCACCGGCGCCATCGAAGAGATCGGTCAGCGATCGCAGCAGGGTCGCCTTGCGCCTTTCGGGCAGGGAAAGGTCAAAACCGGCAATTTCCGCCAGCCCCCCGACCCTGATCCGGTCGCCGAGCCGGGTGATGGCAACCTTGTAGGTCTCGTCCATCACGGTCGAGACGGGGGCCCGTGCGGCATCGCGGATCGGAATGGTCAGGGAATAACCCTTCACCGGACAGACCGGCAGACGCAGACCCAGAGGCCGCAGCAAGGCAGGGGAATGGCTGCCGAGAGCCACGACCACGGCATCGCCCTGCAGCGGTCCATGATCGGTGATGACCCCGACAATCCGGCCCCGTTCCAGAAGGAGGCGTTCGACCGTGATGCCGTGATGGAACGACACGCCTGCCTCGCGCGAGAGTGCTGCAAGGGCTGTGGTGAACTTGAAGCAGTCCCCGGTCTCGTCCCCCGGGAGGCGAAGCCCGCCGGCGATCCGGCCCCTTGCGTCAGCCAGGCCGGGTTCGGCACGGACGCACCCGTCGGCATCGAGCAGCTCGAATCGGACTCCCCTGTCCTGCAGGACGGCAATGTCCTTCTGTGCCGCCTGCATCTGCCGTTCGCTGCGGAAGACCTGCAGCGTTCCGAGCATTCGCTCGTCATAACGGATTGCGGTCGCCTCGCGGAGCGCCTCGAGCTCGCGCCGCGAATATTCGGCCAGGCGCACCATCCTTGCCTTGTTGGTGGCATAAGCAGCAGAGGTGCAGTTCATCAGCATCCGGGCCAGCCAGACGAGGCGCGCCCAGTCGAGATCGGGCCGCAGGATCAGGGGGGCATGGCGCTGGAGCATCCAGCGCAAGGCTTTGAGCGGGATGCCGGGCGCCGCCCATGGGGCTGAATAGCCGGGGCTGACCTCTCCGGCATTGGCGAAGGATGTCTCGAGCCCCGGCGCCGCCCGCCGTTCGAGAACCGCCACATCGTGACCCGCCTGACGCAGATACCACGCCGTGGTGACGCCGATCACGCCGGCCCCCAGAACAATCACCTTCATCGTCCGTCTCCCGCTGTCATCCGGGGGATAGCGCAGGGGAGTGCGCAGATGCTCGCAAAGATGCGTTTCCTATCGGAAACTTTGCAAGATCATCCTGCTATTCTTGACTATACTGAGTTTTTATTCTAATAATTAACAAACATGCAGGATGATATCCTGCATTTTGGCCCTGAACGGATCCCTTGTCGCAAGCCTGGGCGCTTGCGTCGCACGCTGGCTGGACATACCCCTTGTCCGGTCATGGCTGGGGAGGCGCCCTTGAATGCAACGGCAACTCAAGGTCTGAGGCATCTGCCTCTCGATGGCCTCCATCGCAGCCTGGGTGCGCGGATGGGCCCCTTCGCCGGCTGGGACATGCCCCTCCACTATGGCGATGGGGTCATCGCCGAACATGAGCAGACCCGATCCGCCGCCAGCCTCTTTGATGTGAGCCATATGGGTCAGGTGATCCTGCGGCCCCATCACGGGATGGAGCGTCTCCGTGCCGCCATGGAAGGCCTCACGCCGGCGGATCTCTGCGGGCTCCCGGAAGGGCGGCAGCGCTATGCCCTGCTGACGGACGATGCCGGCGGCATCCTCGATGACCTGATGATCACGGCCCGCCCCGATCACCTTTTCCTGGTCGTCAATGCCGCCACCCGCAACGCAGACATCGCACATCTGTCCGATGCCCTGCCCGGCGCAGACATCGAGGAGATCACGGATCGTGCCCTGTTCGCCCTGCAGGGGCCGCAATCGGCCGCAGCGCTGTCTGCACTGCTGCCCGGCATCGAGGCCATGCGCTTCATGGATGCCGCCAGCTTTCGCTGGCATGACTGCGAGATCTGGGTTTCGCGATCCGGCTACACCGGCGAGGATGGCTTCGAGATCTCGGTTCCCCTGGCCGCGGCCGAGTCCCTCGCCCTGGCCCTTCTGAGCCAGCCTGGGGTGAAGCCTGCGGGGCTGGCCGCGAGGGACTCCCTGCGCCTCGAAGCCGGCCTCTGTCTCTACGGGCAGGACATCGACCGCAGCACCAGCCCGGTGGAAGCCGCCCTTGAGTGGTCCATCGGCCGGTCCCGCCGGGCAGGAGGCCCCCGTCACGGCGGCTTTCCGGGGGCGGACCGGATCCTGCGACAACTGGAGATCGGTCCCCGGCGCCGCCGGGTCGGCCTGCGCCCCGAAGGGCGTCAGCCGATGCGCGCGGGCACCCCGGTTCTGGCCGAGGCCGGACCGATCGGACGCGTGACATCGGGCGGATTCGGGCCGACCCTCGGCGCCCCCATCGCCATGGCCTATGTCGATATCGCCTTTGCATCGCCCGGAACGCGCCTGACAGGAGAGGTCCGCGGAAAGACCCTTCCGGCCACGGTCTGTTCCCTTCCCTTCGTCCCACCCTCCTTCAAGCGTTGAGGCATCCGATGAAATTCACCGAAGACCACGAATGGCTTCGTCCCGAAGGCGAAAACGTCATCGTCGTGGGGATCACCGAACACGCGGCCAAGGAGCTGGGAGACATCGTCTTCGTCGAACTCCCCGAGGTCGAGGCCATGGTGGCGGCCGGCGACGAAGTCGTCGTGATCGAGAGCGTCAAGGCCGCATCGGACATCCTGGCGCCCGTGGATGGCGAGATCGTCGAGGTCAATCAGAAGCTCACGGAAAATCCCGGCCTGATCAACGAGGATCCCCTCGGCGCCGGATGGTTCTTCAAGATCCGGGTGGATGATCTGGCCGTCCTCGACGGGTTCATGGACGAGGATGAATATCAGGACATGATCGCCTGATCGGTCATTCAGGAGGAGCTCAGCATGGCCTGGCAGCCGGTCGGTTACGACCCTGACGACTTTGCCAACCGCCGCCATATCGGCCCGTCCCCGGAGGAAATGGCCGAGATGCTCGAGGTTGTCGGCGCACCTTCCCTCGATGCCCTGATCGACGAGACCGTGCCGGCATCGATCCGGCAGAAGGACAGCCTGTCCTGGCCCGCCCTGACGGAGCGCGAGCTTCTGGCCCGGATGCGCGCCGTCGCCGCGCGCAACCGGCCCCTCATCTCGCTGATCGGACAAGGCTATTACGGCACTGTCACACCACCTGCCATCCAGCGGAACATCCTTGAGAATCCTGCCTGGTACACGGCCTATACACCCTATCAGCCGGAAATCGCCCAGGGCCGCCTCGAGGCGCTTCTCAATTTCCAGACGATGGTGTCGGACCTGACCGGCCTGCCGGTCGCGAATGCCTCGCTCCTCGATGAGGCCACTGCCGCTGCCGAGGCGATGACGATGGCGCAGCGCAGCGCCAAATCGAAGGCCAAGGCCTTTTTCGTCGCCGAGGACTGCCATCCCCAGACAATTGCCGTCATCCGCACAAGGGCCGAGCCCCTGGGCATCCATGTTCTTGTCGGACCACCGGATTCTCTTGTTCCTTCAGAGGTTTTCGGGGCAATCTTCCAGTATCCCGGTACATTCGGCCATCTCCGCGACCTGACCGGCGACATCGATCGCCTGCATGCAGCCGGGGCGCTGGCCATCGTCGCGACGGATCTGCTCGCCCTGACCCTGCTGAAGGAGCCCGGCGCGATGGGGGCAGACATTGCCGTGGGAAGCGCCCAGCGCTTCGGTGTTCCCATGGGCTATGGCGGGCCACATGCCGCCTTCATGTCCTGCCGGGATTCGCTGAAGCGGGCCATGCCGGGCCGGATCGTCGGCGTCTCGGTGGATGCGCGGGGAAATCGCGCCTATCGCCTCGCGCTCCAGACCCGGGAGCAGCACATCCGCCGCGAGAAGGCGACGTCCAATGTCTGCACCGCCCAGGCCCTGCTTGCGGTCATGGCCTCGATGTATGCGGTGTTCCATGGGCCCAAGGGGCTGCGCGCCATCGCCGAGCGCGTCCACATCCATACGCAGCGTCTGGCACGGGCCCTGCAGGCTGCCGGGGCACGGGTCTCGCCCTCGCATTTCTTCGACACGATCACTGTCGAGGTCGGGGTAGGTCAGGCGGGAATTCTGGCCGCTGCGCGCGCCGAGGGACTGAATCTCCGCCGGATCGGGACCGACCGCGTCGGGATCTCCCTGGACGAGACGACTGACGAGCAGGTGCTGCTGCGCGTGCTTCGCACCTTTGGAATCGACGCGGCCCCGCCGCATCGGGGGAATGTCGCCATCCCCGAAGATCTCCTGCGCACCTCATCCTATCTGACCCATCCGGTCTTTCACATGAACCGGGCCGAGGCAGAGATGATGCGCTACATGCGTCGTCTGTCGGACCGCGATCTTGCCCTGGATCGCGCCATGATCCCCCTGGGATCCTGCACGATGAAGCTGAATGCCGCGGCCGAGATGATCCCCCTCACCTGGCCGGAATTCGCCAATCTCCATCCGTTCTGTCCCGAGGATCAGGCTGCCGGCTATCGCGAGGCGATCGAGGACCTTTCGGCCAAGCTGTGCGAGATCACCGGCTATGACGCCTTCTCGATGCAGCCGAATTCGGGCGCGCAGGGAGAGTATGCCGGCCTTCTGACGATCCTGCGCTATCACCGTGCCCGCGGCGATGATCAGCGGCGCATTTGCCTGATCCCGGTCAGTGCCCACGGGACCAATCCCGCCTCGGCCCAGATGGCCGGGATGGAGGTTGTGGTTGTCCGATCCACAAGCCAGGGGGATGTGGACCTGGAGGATTTCCGGGCCAAGGCCGCCGCGGCGGGGGATCGTCTCGCCGCCTGCATGATCACCTATCCGTCCACGCATGGGGTTTTCGAGGACACGCTGCGCGAGGTCTGCGACATCACCCATGCCCATGGCGGGCAGGTCTATCTGGATGGCGCGAACATGAATGCCCTGGTGGGCCTTGTGAAACCGGGGCTTGTCGGGGCCGATGTCTCGCATCTGAACCTCCACAAGACCTTTGCCATTCCCCATGGTGGCGGCGGGCCCGGGATGGGCCCGATCGGGGTCAAGGCCCATCTGGCGCCCTATCTGCCGACCGATCCCCGAAGCGGTCAGGCCGGCGCAGTTTCGGCTGCGCCCTTCGGATCGGCATCGATCCTCCTGATTTCATGGGCATATTGCCTTCTCATGGGTGGGGCCGGGCTGACCCAGGCGACAAAGGTCGCCATCCTGAGCGCCAATTATGTCGCGGCGCGCCTGAAGGATGCCTATCCCATCCTGTTCGCCGGCAATCGCGGACGGGTCGCGCATGAATGCATCCTCGACACCCGGCCCTTCGCCGCCCACGGCATTACGGTAGAAGACATCGCCAAACGGCTTATCGACAACGGATTCCACGCCCCCACCATGTCCTGGCCTGTGGCCGGAACGCTGATGGTGGAACCGACCGAATCCGAACCCAAGGCCGAGATCGACCGGTTCATCGCCGCGATGCTCGGCATCCGCGAGGAGATTGCCGCCGTGGAACGCGGCGACTGGCGGGTCGAGGAGTCTCCCCTCCGCCGCGCGCCGCATACTGTCCAGGATCTCGTGGCCGACTGGGATCGTCCCTACAGCCGTGAACAGGGGTGCTTCCCGCCTGGGGCGTTCCGGGTGGACAAGTATTGGCCGCCTGTCGGGCGCGTGGACAATGCCTATGGCGACCGGAATCTGGTCTGCATCTGTCCGCCGGTCGAGGATTACGCCCAAGCCGCCGAATGACCCGCGGCGGGCGGGTTCAGTCCCGCCCGCGGCGCGCTCGTTGTGCTCCATGCGGTCGTTGACGCGGTCCTGCTTCCTCTCCCGAGACGAAGCGATGTCACCGGTTTCCCGGCCCCGCGAACTCGGGACTGCGGCAATCTCCCCCCAGGCGTGCGGGTGCTCACCGCCCTCGGCAGGCCGGCCGCCCCTCGAGCGGGATCCGGTCATCCGCAGTGGGAGAAGCCGCAGGTCTCGCAGATGAGGCAACCTTCCTGAACCCGCATTCCGGGGCTGCCGCAGGCCGGACAACCCTGCCCGCCGGGGCGCTCCGATCCCCCGGGAGGCGGCACTGTCCTTCTGCATGTCCAGAAAGCCGATCTGCTGCATATGCCGCTCGATAACCCCCCCGATCGCGGCGAGGATCGAGGGGACATAGCGCCCCTCCATCCAGGCGCCGCCGCGCGGATCGAACACGGCCTTCAGCTCCTCGACGACGAAGGCCACCTCTCCCCCCCGGCGGAACACGGCCGAGATCATGCGGGTCAGCGCAACGATCCAAGCATAATGCTCCATGTTCTTGGAATTGATGAACACCTCGAAGGGGCGGCGCCGGCCGTCCAGGACCACATCGTTCACGGTGATGTAGAGCGCATGTTCGGAACCCGGCCATTTCAGCTTGTAGGTCGTTCCGTCCAGGGCTTCGGGGCGATCAAGGGGCGCGGCCGGAGCGGCCGGCAGGGCAGCCTCGGGCTCCTCGCGCTTCACGGCCAGGACATGGCCTGTCACCGCATTCGGGCGGTAGGTCGTGCAGCCCTTGCAACCCTGCCGGTAGGCCTCGGCATAGACATCGCGAAAGCGGTCGAAGGGCAGATCGGCCGGGACATTGATCGTCTTGGAGATGGAGCTGTCCACCCATTCCTGTGCCGCCGCCTGCATCCGCACGTGATCGAGCGGATCCAGATCCTGCGCCGTCACCGCCCAGACGGGCAAGGGCGCATCGCCATGGAGGCGCCGCCAGAGACGCACGGCATAATCCGTGACCTCCTCCTCGCGTCGCGTGCCATCCGGTTGCAGGACCTTGCGGATATGGGAATGAGCAAAGACCGGCTCGATCCCCGATGAGACGTTCCCGGCCAGAAGAGAGATCGTCCCGGTCGGTGCGATCGATGTCAGCAGCGCATTGCGGATCCCGTGCGCTGCGACGGCCTTGCGCACGGCATCGTCCATGCGCTGCATCATGTCCGTCTGCAGAAAGGCATCGCGATCGAAGAGCGGGAACGCGCCTTTCTCCTTCGCCAGACGGGCCGAGGCGAGATAGGCCGCATGCGCGATGCGGCGCAGGAGGTCCCGGGTCCATGCGGCGGCCTCCTCGCTGCCATAGCGCAGCCCCAGCATCATCAGCGCATCCGCGAGCCCCGTAACCCCCAGGCCGATGCGTCGCTTGGCCTGCGCTTCGGCCGCCTGCTGGGGCAGCGGAAAGCGGGACAGGTCCACCACATTGTCCAGCATGCGCACGGCGACCGAGACCAGATCCTCCAGCTCTTGAGGGTTGATTCCCGCCTCCGGGCCGAACGGATCGCGCACCAGCCGCGCGAGGTTGACCGAGCCTAGGAGACAGGCCCCATAGGGCGGCAGGGGCTGCTCGCCACAGGGGTTGGTCGCCGAAATGGATTCGCAGTAGCGCAGGTTGTTGCGGGCATTGATCCGGTCGATGAAGATCACCCCCGGTTCGGCCATGTCATAGGTCGCCCGCATGATCCGGTCCCAGAGGGCACGGGCTGGCAGGGTGCGGAACACCACGCCATCGAAGGTCAGGTCCCAGGGGGCATCGGCCTCCACGGCGGCCATGAAGCCATCCGTGACCAGCACGGACAGGTTGAACATCCGCAGGCGGTTCGGGTCGCGCTTGGCGTCGATGAAGGCCTCGATGTCCGGATGGTCGCAGCGGAGCGTGCCCATCATGGCCCCGCGGCGGCTGCCGGCGGACATGATGGTGCGGCACATCGCATCCCACACATCCATGAAGGACAGCGGGCCCGAAGCCTCGGCGCCGATCCCGCGCACGGGCGCTCCCCTGGGCCGGATGGTCGAGAAGTCGTAGCCGATGCCGCCGCCGGCCTGCATCGTGAGTGCGGCCTCCTTCAGCGCGTCGAAGATGCCGGCCATCGAATCCTCGATGGTGCCCATCACGAAGCAGTTGAACAGCGTGACCGAGCGCCCTGTTCCGGCGCCGGCCAGGATGCGCCCGGCGGGGAGGAAGCGGAAATCCTCCAGCGCGGCAAGGAAGCGCGGCTCCCAGAGGGAGGGATCCGCCTCGACCGAAGCCAGCGCGTGCGCGACGCGCGACCAACTGTCCCGGATCGTCCGTTCGAGCGGCGTCCCGTCAGGCGCCTTGAGGCGATACTTCATGTCCCAGACCTGTTCGGCGATGAAAGTGTCGAACGGGCTGGCAAGGCGCAGGGGGGGACTGGTCGGTAGCCATGATTGCCTCCGGGACCGGGATCCCGAGGCTAGGGTGGGGTCACGGGCCGGTCAACGGGATGGGGGGTCCCTTGCCCATCCGCCGAGGCCGGCGCATGAAGGCCGATGGCAGTCGGTCGGACCGGGGGGCAGCGTATGAGCGGGCTTCACCTCATCAAGCTCTCGGTGGGAACGGAAGATGTCGGCGACCTTGCCCGATGGCAGAAGGGCCCGGGGCGCGGGCCGGACGGCCTGCCCCGCCACATCACCCGGATGTGGCCCAAGCGTGAGGCCGAGCTGCTGGAGGGGGGTTCGGTCTACTGGGTCATCCGCGGCATGATCCTGTGCCGGCAGAGGCTGCTGAGGCTGGAGGAGATGCGTGCGCCGGACGACAGTCTTCGCTGTGCGCTCGTGCTCGACCCCGATCTGATCCGTGTCCGGCCGACGCCCCGCCGACCCTTTCAGGGCTGGCGCTATCTGCCCGCCGAAGAGGCACCCCCGGATCTGGGGTCGTGGGATGCCGGCGAGGAAGACCTTCCGCCGCAGCTGGCCGCCGGCCTTGCGGAACTGGGTGTGGTCTGGACCGGCAAGGTCTGATGATTCTGCCGCGCCGCGCCGTGGTCGCGTTTTCTGACGGAGGGCATCAGCCGCATGAGAGCGGCAGCGGTTCGGGCAAACATTTGGGGAACCAATGGTGCCCGGGGGCGGATTTGAACCACCGACACGTCGATTTTCAGTCGACTGCTCTACCCCTGAGCTACCCGGGCACGGGGATGGGAGGACAGCGCCTCCGCATCGGGTGCGGGCCTTCTACGGGAGGGGCCCGGGAGTGTCCAGAGGGGTCGGGGCTCTGTCAGGCCCGATTGCCATCGCGGTGCAACAGCCCTGAAGATCGACACAGGCCGATGCGCCCCATCCGCCCTCGCGAAGCGCGGCTCGGGCCCTGAGCCGGGACAGCGGGACAGCTCGGCAAGGCATGCGCGCTTCGGCCCCGGCTGCGAGCCGGGTCGCTCGGACGCCCTTTTCCGCAACGAGCGGTCTCAGGGGCGAATCGTTACGGGCACGCCATTCGGCACCAGATCCCAGATCTCCTCGATCTCGCGATTCGAGACGGCGATGCAGCCGGCTGTCCAGTCCCGGCTATCCGTGCCCCGGAGGGACAAAGGCGGGCTGACCATGGATGAAGATGTCGCCACCCGGATCGACGCCCAATTCCTTGGCCCGCGCAATGTCGGCTGCGTTCGGATAGGAGATCCCCAGCGCCAGATGATAGCGTGAACGGGGATTGCGCCGGTCGATGTAATAGACGCCTTCGGGAGTGCGCCCGTCCCCTTCCCGCTCCTTGTGGCCGACGGGATCGCTGCCCAGGGCGATGTGGAACTCGCGAATGACCTTCTGCCCGTCCAGCAGATAGAGACGGCGGCGCGCCTTCATCACGAGAAGAGCCGATACGGACCCGGTCGCATTGTCATCGGGAGCGGATTCGCCGGGGTGGTGGGGCGCCTTGGTCCTGAAGGAACCGCAGCCCGACAGCGCCGTCAGCACCGCCCCGCCCGCGAGGAGCGTCCGTCTCGATATCATTGCCACCTGCCCGTCCGGTCTTGCGCCGTTCGCCTTCAGGGTTAGCAGCAGACTTCAGGAGTCGCGAGGGGGATGAGGCATTCTTCCTGCCGGTCATGGCCGCGCGGCCACTCCCCCTTCAGCGGTGGCGAAACCGTCTCAGACGGCTGGAGATCCAGCGCCGTCCCCGGATCATCAGGACATTGGTTACAGGCCGCAAGGCGGGGATGTCGACGGCCAGAAGCAGCATCCCGAGCGGCAGCATCCAGACACCGAGGAAGGGCAGGAAGGACAAAAGCCCCCCGATGATCAGCAGGATGGCCACCGGGACACGGATCAGGACCCAACGCGGATCCAGCAGCGGGCGCAGGGGCCCACGAGTTGCCGGCGCAAGGCGCTCGATGGCGGCGAACTGGCGCAGAAGGCGCCTCTTGTCGCGGTTGGCTTTGGCCTGGCCCATCTTGTCCCTGCTCCGGCGACACGCCCCGACGGCGCGCCTCCTTGCATCTGGGGCATGAGGGGCGCAACGGCAAGCATTATCCCCCCTGGACGTGATCGGCACGAATCGGCCGGATTGCGAGGTTCCTGCGGTTCCGTTAGGGGCCCCCTCATGATCAGTCAGAAGATGAAATATGCCCTCAAGGCGCTTCTGGCGCTTGCCGACGAGCAGGCGGGCGGGGGCCGGGCCCTGCGAATCGAGGAAATCGCCCGCCGATCGGGCGCACCAAAGCGCTTCCTCGAGCATATCCTTCTGGAAATCCGCAATGCCGGCATCATCGCCTCGATCCGCGGGCGGGCGGGCGGCTATGTCATGGCCCAGGCCCCCGAGACGGTCTCCCTCTCCGAGCTTCTGCGGCTGATCGATGGCCCGATGGCCCCCCTGCCCTGCCTGTCCCGGCGCTCCTACGCGCGGTGCGAGGATTGCGCCGACGAGGCAAGCTGCCGCATCCGCAAGGTCTTTTCCGAAGTCTTCTGGAGCTATCTGCTGCTGATCGAATCGCTCACACTGGCGGATCTGATGCGGGCGGACGGATCGGCAGACCGGATCTTTGCGGCCTGACGCCGCCCGGGCCACCCGTGTTCAGGCATGACCCTCCCTGCCATGGCCGGAACACGCAGGCAGAAAATCTCGACAATTCATGACGAGATTTTTTGCTTGCAATACTCGACCAACAAGGTCGATATTTGCGCCACCCCCGACCGGCGCTCCGGTCGGCTTGCAGGGAGACATCCGATGCCGCATCGCATCGTCACCACCGCACTGCCCCTGTTCCGCATGGACAGGGCTGCCGGCATCGCCCGGCTCCTGCCCGCTGCGCTGACTGCGGCCCTGGGAGTGGCCGACATGGCCACGGCGCAGCAGACGCTGCTGAACGTTTCCTATGATCCCACGCGCGAACTCTACCGCGACATCAATGCGGCCTTCGCAGCCTGGTGGGAGGCGCAGGGCCATGAGCCCGTCACGATCGAGATGAGCCATGGCGGATCCGGTTCGCAGGCGCGGGCGGTCATCGACGGACTGGGCGCGGATGTGGTCACGCTCGCCCTGGCCGGAGACATCGACGCCATCGCCGAGAAGACCGACCTCATCCCCGAGGACTGGCAATCCCGCCTGCCCCACAATTCCTCTCCCTACACGTCCACCATCGTGTTCCTTGTGCGTGAGGGTAATCCGAAGGGGATCGAGGACTGGGACGACCTGCTGGCCGACGGGGTGCAGGTCATCACGCCGAACCCCAAGACATCGGGCGGCGCGCGCTGGAACTATCTTGCCGCATGGGCCTGGGCCAAGGCCAATGGCCGGGACCCGCGCGAATTCGTCGCCGAACTCTACCGCCATGTGCCCGTCCTCGATTCCGGTGCGCGCGGTGCGACGACCACCTTCGCGCAACGTGGCATCGGGGATGTGCTGCTCGCCTGGGAAAACGAGGCTCATCTGGCTCTCCGGGAGCTGGGCGAAGACCAGTTCGACATCGTGGTGCCCTCGCTTTCCATCCTGGCCGAGCCACCCGTGAGCCTGGTCGATGGCAACCTCGCCTCCGAGGAGGAGCGGGCGCTGGCCCAGGCCTATCTCGACTTCCTCTATACCCCGGAGGCCCAGGCGCTGATCTTCCATCATTTCTACCGTGGCTGGGACAGCTCGCTGGCCGCGCCAGAGGATGTGGAACGCCTGCCCCCTCTCGACCTCGTGACCATCGAGGATTTCGGCGGCTGGCGCGCCGCCCAGGCGGAGCATTTCGCCGACGGGGGCGTGTTCGACCAGATCTACACGGGGGAACAATGAACCCCCTCCGCGCCCTGCGCCCGTCCTCTCCCCTTCCGGGATGGGGACTGGCCGCTGGCATCACGCTGTCGATGCTCAGCCTCGTGGTCCTGCTGCCGATCGGTGCGCTCCTGCTACGGGCGGCGCAGGTGGGGCCGGCGGATCTGTGGGCGATGATCGCCCGCCCGCGGACGACGGCGGCCCTGCTGCTGTCGTTCCGCGCCGCGCTCGTGGCGGCCCTGTTCAACCTCGTCTTCGGCCTTGCCCTCGCCTGGGTGCTGGTGCGCTACCGCTTTCCAGGCCGGCGGCTGATCGATGCCGCCGTGGACCTGCCCTTTGCCCTTCCCACCGCCGTCGCCGGCATCGCCCTGACGGCCCTCTATGCCCCCAATGGCGCCCTTGGCGCGCCGCTGCTGCAGTGGTTCGGCCTGCGCGTCGCCTATACCGAGATCGGGATCTGGATCGCCCTCGTCTTCGTCGGGCTGCCCTTCGTCGTGCGCACGGTCCAGCCCGTGATCCAGGAGATCGAGACGGAGATCGAGGAGGTTTCGGCCACATTGGGGGCCAGCCGCCTCACCACCCTCCGCCGGGTGGTCCTGCCCATGCTCCTGCCGGCCCTGCTGACCGGCTTTGCCCTCGCCCTTGCCCGCGCCGTGGGGGAATACGGATCGGTCATCTTCATCGCGGGCAATCTGCCCGGCGTGACCGAGATCGCCCCCCTTCTCATCGTCATCCGGCTCGAGGAATTCGATTACGACGGGGCCGTAGCCATCGCCATGGCCATGCTGGCCATTTCCTTTGCGCTCCTCCTGCTGATCAATCTGATCCAGGTCTGGAGCCGGCGCATGACCGCGGAGGCCTGACCGATGACCGTCGCAAGCCCGCATCTTCTCTGGACGCCGCCCCGCTTCCGCGCCCGCACCGGCCCGACCGAGGAGCCGCGCTGGGTCCGGATCCTGCTGACCGCGATCGTCCTGGCCGTGCTGGCCGTGCTGCTCCTTGCGCCGCTCGCCGCGGTGCTGGCGGAGGCGCTCGGGCAGGGCTGGCGCGTCGCCCTCGCCTCGCTGGGCGAACACGATGCACGCGCCGCGATTCGCCTGACCCTGACCGTCGCCGCGATCGCGGTGCCGCTCAATGCGGTCTTCGGCATCGCCGCAGCCTGGCTCATCACCAAATATCACTGGCGCGGCAAGGCGCTGCTCCTGACGCTGATCGATCTGCCCTTCTCCGTCTCGCCGGTCGTGGCGGGTCTGTGCGTGGTCCTGCTCTTCGGGGCCCATTCCGCCCTGGGCGGCTGGCTCGTGGCCCATGGGTTTCCCGTCGTCTTCGCGGTGCCGGGCATCGTGCTGGCCACGATGTTCATCACCTTTCCCTTCGTCGCCCGCGAGCTCGTGCCGCTGATGACCGAGCAGGGCAAGGCCGAGGAGGAAGCCGCGCTGACCCTCGGTGCGTCCGGCTGGCGGATGTTCCTGACCGTGACGCTGCCCAAGATCCGCTGGGCGTTGCTCTACGGCGTACTGCTGAGCAACGCCCGCGCCATGGGCGAGTTCGGGGCGGTTGCCGTCGTCTCGGGCAAGATCCGCGGCCAGACCGCCACCATGCCGATCATGATCGAGATGCTCTACAACGAATACCTCTCGGTCGCGGCCTTCTCGATGGCGGCGCTGCTGGCGATGCTGGCGCTCGTCACGCTCGGGCTCAAGACGGCGCTGGAATGGCGCCATGCGGATCAGCTGGCCGCCACGGCGCGGCATTAGGAGACCACCGCCATGCATATCGAGATCGACGGGATCGCCAAGACCTTCGGCCGGACCGTCGCGCTTCATCCCGTCTCGCTGTCGATCCCGTCCGGCGCGCTGGTCGCTCTGCTCGGCCCTTCGGGTTCGGGCAAGACGACGCTGCTGCGCATCCTCGGCGGTCTGGAGGAGGCGACTCAGGGGCGCGTGCTGTTCGACGGTGTCGATACCACCGGAATGCGGGTGCAGGACCGCCGGGCGGGCTTCGTATTCCAGCATTACGCGCTGTTCCGCCACATGACGGTCTTCGAGAACATCGCCTACGGGCTGCGGGCCCGTCCCCGCGCCATCCGACCCCCGCAGGCCGAGATCGCACGGCGCGTGAACCGGCTTCTCGACCTGATCCAGCTTCCCGGGATCGGCGGACGCTACCCCTCCCAGCTTTCGGGAGGCCAGCGCCAACGCGTCGCCCTGGCCCGGGCGCTGGCCATCGAGCCGCGGATGCTCCTGCTCGACGAGCCGTTCGGTGCCCTCGATGCCAAGGTCCGCAGGGAGCTGCGTCAGGGCTTGCGCCATATCCACGACAGCACCGGCCTCACCACCGTCTTCGTCACCCATGATCAGGACGAGGCGATGGAGCTGGCCGACCTTGTCGTGGTCATGTCGATGGGCCGGATCGAGCAGGTCGGCAAGCCGGCCGAGATCCGAGCGCGCCCGCGGACGGCCTTCGTGCAGGAGTTCCTGACCGCCTGAGCCACCGCCTGAGCCGCGAGCCCGCCGCCGCACGGCGAATGCGGCAGACCGGGAATCCCTTCCGATCCCTCTGGACTTTTCCCGGCGGCAGGCACATGTGAATGAACGTTCATTCACCCCTGATTCCCGGAAGGGACATTCATGCCATCTGCCGCCGCCGAAGGCATCCAGAGCGACCGTGCCGAGATGATTCTCGGCTTGGCGCGGCATGCCTTCATGGAAAAGGGCTTCGACGGCGCCTCGATGCAGGATCTGGCGCGCGCGGCCGGCATGAGCGCGGGAAATTTCTACCGCTACTTTCCCTCCAAGGCCGCCCTTGTGGAGGCCCTGATCGCGCGCGATCTGGCCGAGGTGGAGGGGGCCTTCCGCGCCATCGCCTCCTCTCCCGATCCGCTCGGCGCCCTGAAGGCGGCGCTGGCCCAGCGGCTGGCCGCGGCCTGTGAGAAGTCCCCCACCCTCTGGGCCGAGATCATCGCCGCCGCCGCCCGCAAGCCCGACATCGCTGCCCTTCTCCGGCAGGTGGAGGAGGGAATCCTCCGACGGATCCTGCGGGTCCTCGCCCTTGTCAGCGGTCTGCCCGAGGAGGAGGCAGCCCGGCGCTTCGATGCTCATGCCCGCGTCATCTTCATCCTGATCCGGGGGGCCTCTCTCGAACGGCCGGCCGGACAGTCTCTCTCCGATGATCTGAATGCGCTCATCCTGCGCACAATCGACCGGCTGCTCGACGAGGCATTGGCCGGAACCGGAAGCCCGTGACATGACTTCATTCCCCCTTCGCATCCTGCTGGCCGTGGCGGCGCTGTGCGCTCCCCTGGCGGCAACAGCCCAGCCCGAGGCGATCCCCGCCTCGGCCGAAGGACAGACCCTGTCCCTGCCCGCGATCAGCGTGGTCGAGGTACGCCCCGCCCTGCTGCGCGACCGGATCATGGCCTCGGGCCTTGTGGATGCGGTGGAGGAGGTGCAGGTCCAGCCGCTTGTCGAAGGACAGGCGATCGATGCGCTGCTGGCCGATGTCGGCGAGCGGGTCGAGGCCGGACAGGTGCTGGCCCGGCTGTCCCCGGCCACGCTCGAGCTGCAGCTGTCGCAGCTGGCGGCGAACCGTGCCGCGGTGGAGGCCCAGATCGCGCAGGCCGAAGCGACCCTGACGCAGGCCACCGCCAATGCCGAGGAGGCCGAGCGCGTGGCCGCACGCAACGCAAGGCTGGCCGCCGACGGCACGGTGCCGCGCGCGCAGGCCGACCAGACGACCGCCGCCGCCGAAGCCGCAAGGGCCGCGGTGGATGTTGCCCGGCAGGGAGTGGAGGCGGCGCGGGCGCAGCTCGCCCTCGTGGAGGCGCAGATCGCCCATGCCGAGCTCCAGCTCTCGCGCACCGAGGTGAAGGCACCGGTGGCGGGCGTTGTGGTGGAGAGGAACGCGCAGATCGGGGCCATTGCCAGCGCCGCGGGACCGGCGATGTTCACCATCATCCGCGACGGGGCGATGGAGCTGCGGGCCGAACTGGCGGAAGGCGATCTTCTCCGCGTGCAACCCGGCCAGACTGTCCGGCTGACGGGAATGGCCTGGTCCGATCCCGTCGAGGGGCGGGTGCGGCTGGTGGAGCCGGTGATCGACCGCCAGTCGCGCCTGGGGCTGGCCCGGATCGACATCCCCGCCGAGGCCAGGGCCGTCAGGGGCATGGCCCTGATGGCCGAGATTCTCGTGGCCGAAGAGGAGCAGCTTGCCGTGCCGGTGACAGCGATCGGATCGGAACCCGACGGCGGGACAAGCGTGATGCGTGTGGGTCCTGACGGAACGGTGGAACGTGTGGCCGTGCGCACCGGCATCCGGGATGGCGCCCTCATCGGCATCCTCGAAGGGCTGGCGGCCGGCGATCGCGTGGTTGCCAAGGCCGGAGCCTTCGTGCGCGATGGCGACCGGGTGAACCCGGTTCCCGCCGACCAGCCCGCCGACCAGCCCGCCGACCAGGGAGAGTAGGCATCATGAATTTCTCGGCCTGGTCCATCCGCAACCCGATCGCCCCGATCCTCTTCTTCCTTCTGCTGATGATCCTGGGCTGGCAGTCGTTCCGCAGCCTGCCCATCACCCAGTTCCCCTCCATCGACATTCCGCTGGTGGCGGTGAGCGTCTCGCAATCCGGCGCCGCGCCGGCCGAGATGGAAACGCAGGTCACGCGGCAGATCGAGGATGCGGTTGCCGGCATCGCCGGGGTCAAGAACGTCACCTCCACCGTCAGCGACGGCGTCTCCCAGACCCTGGTGGAGTTCCGTCTGGAAGTCCCCACCGATCAGGCCGTGCAGGATGTCAAGGATGCCATCGACCGCATCCTCGGCGACCTGCCCGCCGAGGTCGAGACCCCCGTCGTCACGCGCATCGATGTCGAGGGTCAGGCGATCATGACCTTCGCCGTCTCGGCCCCCGGCATGACCGTCGAGGAGCTGTCCTGGTTCGTGGACAACACCATCGCCGGAGAGCTGCAGGGGCAGCTCGGCGTCGGGCGCGTGGACCGCTACGGCGGGGCCGACCGCGAAATCCGGGTGGAGCTCGACCCGCTGCGGCTCGATGCCTACGGCGTCACGGCCGCCGCGGTCAGCCAGCAGATCCGCGCCATCAATGCCAATCAGGGCGCCGGGCGCAGCGAAATCGGCGGAGGGGAACAGGCAATCCGCCTTCTGGGCGACAGGGGCGATGCGGAGCGGCTTGCCGCGATGCCCATCGCCCTCCCCTCCGGCCAGCGTGTCACGCTCGATCAGCTCGGCACCGTCACCGACAGTTTCGAGGAACCCCGGTCCTTTGCCCGCTACGACGGGCAGGAGGTCGTCGTCTTTTCCGTCTACAAGGCCAAGGGGGCCTCCGAGGTCTCGGTCGCCGAGCTGACCGAAGCCACGCTCGACCGCATCCGGGCGGAACATCCCGATGTCTCGATCACCCTGGTGGATGATCAGGTCTCCTTCACCTACGGCAATTACGAAGCGGCCATCCACACGCTGATCGAGGGCGGCATCCTGGCCGTGCTCGTGGTGCTGGCCTTCCTGCGCAACTGGCGCGCCACGATCATTGCGGCCATCGCCCTGCCCCTGTCCGCCATCCCCACCTTCTGGGCGATGGAGATGCTGGGCTTCTCGCTCAACCTCGTCTCCTTCCTGGCCATCACGCTGGCCACGGGGATCCTCGTGGATGATGCGATCGTGGAGATCGAGAACATCCAGCGCCATGTCCGCATGGGCAAGACGCCCTACCGCGCCGCCATCGACGCCGCCGACGAAATCGGCCTGGCCGTCATCGCCACCACGGCGACCATCGTCGCGGTCTTCGTCCCCGTCTCCTTCATGCCGGGGATCGCCGGCCAGTACTTCCGCCAGTTCGGTCTGACCGTCGCCCTGGCGGTGATCTTCTCGCTGCTGGTGGCGCGCCTCATCACACCGATGCTGGCGGCCTACTTCATGCGCAGCAAGGACGCCGACGAACGGGGCGGACATGGCGACGGCCTTCTGATGCGCGGCTACCTGCGCCTGGTGCGGGCCACGGCCACGGGCCGGCTGTGGATCCTGCCGGGGCGCTACCTGACGCTGCTGGCGGCCTTCGGGGTCCTCGCCGTCTCGGTCTTCTTCATGGCCCAGATCCCCGGATCCTTCATGCCCGAGGACGATTCGGGGCGCATTCCCGTCTCGGTCGAGCTGCCGCCGGGATCGACGCTCGAGGACACGCGCCTCGCCACCGATCGCATCCTCGAGGCGGTGCGGGACATCGACGGGGTGGAGCATGTCTTCGTTCTGGGCGGCTCCTCGCCCACGGGCGATCGCGATGTGCGGCGCGCCTCGGTCACGGTGCTGCTGGAAGAGCGGGATACCTCGCTCTCGCGCAAGCTGCACGACCTGGCCGAGAGAATCCCCGTCCTGGGCAGCCTGATCCCCGACAAGCCCGTGGAGGGACGCAGCCGAAGCCAGTCGGAGATCGAGATGGACGTCTCGCAGGCCATCGCCCCGATCCCGGACATCCGCGCCTACCGGCTCAATGTCGGCCCCGGCGGCGGCGGACGCGACATCAGCTACTCCATCCTCTCGGACGACGCCGAGGCGCTGAACCTGGCCGTGGCCCGTCTGGAAGAGGCGCTGCGGGGAGACCCCCTCTTCACCGACGTGTCCACCGAAGGCGCCCTGCCCCGGCCCGAGGTCCAGATCACCCCGCGCGCCGACGATGCCGCCCGCCTGGGTGTCACCACGGCCGCCATCGCCCAGACGGTGCGCGTCGCAACCATCGGCGATTTCGACGCCGCCAATGCCAAGCTGTCGATCGACGACCGGCTGATCCCGGTTCGTGTCCGGCTGACCGAGGCGGCGCGGGACGACCTCGTGCGGCTGGCCGCCCTGCGCGTGCCGACCGCCACGGGCGCGACGGTCCCCCTGTCGGCCGTGGCCGACATCGCGGTCGCCGAAGGACCCTCGGTGGTCAAGCGGCTCAACCGCGACCGTGTCGCCACCATCGGCGCCACCCTGTCCCCCGGTGTGGCGCTGGGTACCGCCACCGCCCGTTTCGAGGAGATCATGGCGGGGGTCGAGCTGCCCCCCGGCGTGCGCATCGCCGAATCCGGCGACGCCGAAGCGCAGGCCGAACTGAATGCGGGCTTCCTCAACTCCATGGTCCTTGGCCTGTTCATGGTGCTGGGGGTGCTGATCCTCCTGTTCCGCTCGGTCATCCAGCCCTTCACGATCCTCTTCTCCCTTCCGCTGGCCATCGGGGGCGTGGCCGCGGCACTGATCCTGACGAATTCGCCCGTCTCGATGCCCGTCCTCATCGGCATCCTGATGCTGATGGGAATCGTGACCAAGAACGCCATCCTTCTGGTGGATTTCGCCATCGAGATGCGGGCCGACGGCATGAGCCGCTTTGACGCGGTGGTGGAGGCCGGGCACAAGCGGGCGCGCCCGATCATCATGACCTCCATCGCCATGTCGGCGGGGATGCTGCCCTCTGCCCTGGGGGTGGGCGATGGCGGCAGCTTCCGCGCCCCCATGGCGACAGCGGTCATCGGCGGCATCCTGATGAGCACGGTGCTGAGCCTGGTCGTCGTGCCGAGCTTCTTCCTCATCATGGACGACCTGCAGCGGCTTCTGACCCGCATCTTCGGCCGCTTCGTCGGCCCGCGGGAGGCCGAGGAGCCGCTGCCCGATCCGCGCGATCTCGCCCATGCCCTGGCGGCCGAGCGGGCCGAGCGCATGGCCCTCGAGCAGCGGCTGATGCGGATCGAGGCCGAGGCGGCGCGCCCGCGGCTCCATGTCGCGGAGTGAGGGCACCCCCGCGTGACCGCCGCCGCGGCGGCGGCGGATCATCGGCAGGCGCGGACGGACGATCCGCGGCAGCGCGCCGGGCGGCGCCTTCGGGCGGGGCGGAGGCGGCGCCTGGGGCAGTGGGAAGGGATGAACCGGCCCTTCGGGGGCGAAGAACCAGTTGACGTCCAGCATGCGGCCGATGAAGGCGTGGCGGGCGTGGTCGCAGAAGGCGGCCAGCCCCGCATCCGTGACGGGAGAGGCCGCGACATGCGCCGCCTGCAGGAGGGCGGCGATCGCCAGATCCCGCATATCTGGCGCATCCGGGTTCAGCCCGATGAGCCAGTCCCGCAGCGCCGCCAGCAGCGCCGCACGGGCCGGGGGCAGCAGATCGGGGCGCAGAAGCGCCAGTTCGGGGGCCATGGGCGAAACACTCCGTCTGGTGGGGGACAGGCGGAGAATCGCAAGGAAGGGTTAATACCGGGTTAAGGCCGCCCTCCACGCCGGCCACCGTGGCACAGGGGACACAGCCCCCGCCAGCCCCCCGGCCGGATCCCCTGCGGCGGCATCCGGGTGCCCGGGCGCCCCGGCGGCACGGCCGGGCATCGCGCGGCCGGCCACGGGGGGCCGGTCCGTCCGTCCCTATCCGTCCATCTTCAGGGCGGAGATGAAGGCCTCCTGCGGGATGTCCACCTTGCCGAACTGGCGCATCCTCTTCTTGCCGGCCTTCTGCTTCTCGAGCAGCTTGCGCTTGCGCGTGGCGTCGCCGCCATAGCATTTCGCGGTCACGTCCTTGCGCAGGGCCGAGAGCGTCTCGCGCGCGATGACCTTGCCGCCGATGGCGGCCTGGATGGGAATCTGGAACATGTGGCGGGGGATCAGCTCCTTGAGCTTTTCCACCATGGCGCGGCCGCGCGTTTCGGCGCGGTCACGATGGACCATCATCGACAGCGCGTCCACGGGCTCGCCATTGACGAGGATCTGCATCTTGACCAGCCGGTCCTCGCGGTAGCCGGTGATGTGATAGTCGAAGCTGGCATAACCCTTGGTCACGGATTTCAGCCGGTCGTAGAAGTCGAACACGACCTCGTTCAGCGGCAGGTCGTATTCGACCATCGCCCGGCTGCCGGCATAGGTCAGGTTGAGCTGGATGCCGCGGCGGTCCTGGCAGAGCTTGAGCACATCGCCCAGATACTCGTCCGGGACCATGATCGTCGCCTTGATGCGCGGTTCCTCGATATGGTCGATATGGGTGGGGTCCGGCATGTCGGCGGGATTGTGCAGGTCCCGCACGGTGCCGTCCTTCATGTGCAGGCGGTAGACCACGCTGGGCGCGGTGGTGATCAGGTCCAGCCCGTATTCGCGTTCGAGCCGGTCGCGCACCACCTCCAGATGCAGCAGGCCGAGAAAGCCGCAGCGGAAGCCGAAGCCGAGCGCGGCGGAGGTCTCCATCTCGAAGGTGAAGCTGGCGTCGTTGAGGGCGAGCTTCTCGATGGCGTCGCGCAGATCCTCGAAATCGGCGGCATCGACGGGGAAGAGGCCGCAGAAGACCACGGGCTGGGCCGGCTTGAAGCCGGGCAGGGGCGCATCCGCCGGGCGGCGCTCATGGGTGATGGTATCGCCCACCCGGGTATCGCGGACCTGCTTGATCGAGGCGGTGAGGACGCCGATCTCGCCGGGGCCGAGTTCGGGCCAGTCCACCATCTGCGGGCGCAGCACGGCCAGCCGGTCCACGGCATAGACGGCACCGGTCTGCATCATGCGGATGCGGTCGCCCTTGCGGATCACCCCGTCCATGACGCGGATCATGACGACGACGCCGAGATAGGCGTCATACCAGCTGTCCACCAGCATCGCCTTGAGCGGGGCCTCGCGGTCGCCCTTCGGCGGCGGCAGGCGGGTGACGATCGCCTCGAGCACATCGGGGATGCCGAGGCCCGACTTGGCCGAGATCAGCACCGCATCCGAGGCATCGAGACCGATCACGTCCTCGATCTGGGCCTTGACCCGGTCCGGTTCGGCGGCGGGCAGGTCGATCTTGTTGAGGACGGGGACGATCTCGTGCCCGGCATCGAGCGCCTGATAGACATTGGCGAGGGTCTGCGCCTCGACCCCCTGGCTGGCATCCACGACCAGCAGGGAACCCTCCACCGCCCGCATGGAGCGCGACACCTCATAGGCAAAGTCCACATGGCCGGGGGTGTCGATCAGGTTCAGGACATAGGCCTGGCCGTCGCGGGCCGTGTAGTCGAGCCGGACGGTGTTGGCCTTGATGGTGATGCCGCGCTCGCGCTCGATGTCCATCGAGTCGAGAATCTGCTCCTTCATGTCGCGGTCGGCGACGGTGCCGGTGGCCTGGATCAGCCTGTCGGCGAGCGTGGACTTCCCGTGGTCGATATGGGCGACGATCGAGAAGTTGCGGATGCGGGCGAGGTCGGTCATGGCGCAGGCTATGGGGCCGGGCGGAGCGCGCGTCAAGGAAGGCGCAGCGCGTCATGCAACCGCAACCGAACCGTCATGATCCCGTAACGCGGGGCCGTCAGCAGGCAGGGCGGAACTGCATCGGGAGAATTCAGTCATGACCTGTCGGATCGCCGGCCTCGTCTCCGCGCTGGCGCTTGCGGCTTCGGGCGCCCTGGCGCAGGAGGCCGGGCGCGCCTTCAACCGCATCGCAAGCTTTCCGGTCGTTGCGAACATGGCCGAGGGCGAGGACCCTGCGCAGGAATCGTCGGCCGAGATCGTCGCCGCCTCGGACGATGGCATGGTGCTGGTTTATACCGACAGCCCGCTGGGCGCGGTCGGCCTGATCGATCTTGCCGATCCCGCGCGGCCGCGGCCTCTCGGCCATGTCGCGATGGCGGGAGAACCCACCGCCGTCTCGGTCCTCGGGCGGATGGCGATGATCGCCGTCAACACATCCGCGAGCTTCACCGAGCCCTCGGGACATCTCGTCGCGCTGGATCTCGACAGTCGGGAGGAACGGGCGCGCTGCGACCTGGGCGGACAGCCCGATTCCACCGCCCTTGCGCCGGACGGATCCTTCCTGGCCGTGGCCATCGAGAACGAGCGCGACGAGGAGGCCGGCGACGGCCGCGTGGGGCAGATGCCCGGCGGATGGGTCAGCATCGTGCCCCTGGCGGAGGGGCTGCCCGATTGCGACGGGATCATCCGGGCCGATGTCTCGGGTCTGGCGGAGATCGCCCCCGAAGACCCCGAGCCGGAATTCGTCCATGTCAACGCCCGGGGCGAGATCGCCGTCACCCTGCAGGAGAACAACCACATCGTCCTGCTCTCGCGCACAGGAGAGGTGCTGGCCCATTTCCCCGCCGGAACGGTCGATCTGGAAGGGATCGACACGCGGCGCGACGGAGCGATCCGCGCCACCGACAGCCAGCCCGGCCGCCTGCGCGAGCCCGACGCCATCCAGTGGATCGACGAGGACCATTTCGCCACCGTCAACGAGGGCGACATGGATGGCGGATCGCGCGGGGTGACGATCTGGAACCGCGATGGCCGCGTGGTCTGGGAGAGCGGCCCCGCCCTCGAGCAGGCCATCATCGCGATCGGGCATTATCCCGACCACCGCTCTTCGTCCAAGGGCAACGAGCCCCGAGGGCGCGGCCTTCGGCGTCTTCGACGGGGTGCCGCTGCTGTTCGTCCTGTCGGAGCGGGCATCGGTCGTGGCCGTGTATGACGTGACGGATCCGGCGGCGCCGGTGCTGACGCAGCTCCTGCCCTCGGGCGTCAGCCCCGAAGGCGCCGTGAGCATCCCCGGACGCGGCCTTCTGGTCACCGCCAACGAGGCGGATCTGGGCGCCGATGGCGGCCCGCGGGCGCATGTGATGATCTACCGGATGCAGGACGGCCCGCCCGCCTATCCCCATCTGACCTCGGCAGGGACGGAGGCGCCCGAGGGCGGACCGCTCGGCTGGGGCGCGTTGTCGGGCCTGGCCGAGGACCCGGAACGGCCGGGGATCCTTTATGCCGTGGGCGACAGCCTGTTCGCCGCCCAGCCGACGATCTTCACCATCGACATCACGCAGACCCCCGCCCGGATCACCGCGGCCCTGCGCATCACCCGTGGCGGCGATGCGGCGCAGAAGCTCGACCTCGAAGGCCTGGCCCCCGATGGCGAGGGCGGGTTCTGGGCCGTCACCGAGGGGCGCCCGGATCGCCTGATCCCGCATGGCCTGATCCGCATCGGCGCCGATGGCGCGATCCGCGAGGAGATCGGCTTTCCCCCGGCGCTGCTCGACCACGAGACGCGGTTCGGCGCCGAAGGCGTGGCCGTCATCGACGGGGTGGTGTGGATCGCGATCCAGCGCCCCTGGCGCGACGATCCGGAGAACCATGTCAAGCTGCTGTCCTATGATCCCGCCACGGGCGAATGGGGCGCCGTGCGCTATCAGACCGCCGCGCCGACCGATGGCGGCTGGGTCGGTCTGGGCGACATGGCGGTGCAGGGGGACCACCTCTATCTGATCGAGCGCGACAACCATGTCGGCGGGATGGCCCGCACCAAGCTGGTGACGCGCGTGCCGCTGGAGGCGCTGGTGCCGGCGCCGCTCGGGGGCGATCTGCCGACCGTCCCGCGCGAAGTGGTGCGCGACCTGCTGCCGGACCTGACGGCGACAGGCGGCTATGTCCTGGACAAGGTCGAAGGGCTGGCCTTCGACAGCGAAGGCCGGATGTGGCTTCTGACCGACAATGACGGCGTGCAGGACAGCTCGGGCGAGACGATGCTGTGGAGCGTGTCCCGCGACGGCTGAGGCCCCGGAACAGCCGGAGAAATGGCGCGGTCCGGCGACGGGCCGCGCCGCACCTTTCCGAGGCCCCCTTTTCCTGACAGAAAGACTTTGACTCCGGCCGGCCGCCGGATTATCCAGACAAAAACAATCAGGAACTGGACGCGACAATGAGCAGCGAACAGGACAGGCCGGTGCGGGTGGTGATTCCCCGGCGGACGATGCTGGCGGGCGGTCTGGCGGTTCTTGCCGCGGCGCCGGCCCTGGCCCAGACCCCATGGGCAGGCCCATGGCGCCGCCGCCGGTGGCGGCGAGGGCGAAGGCGGCGAAGGGGCCGCCCTGGCAGAGGGCGATGCGGCGGTTGCCCTGCTGACGGCGCTGGGCCTTGTGGAGGGGCATCTGCGCGCCGGTGCCGCCCTCTATGCAGCCGGAGAGTCGAACCTCGCCGTGACCCACATGAAGCATCCGGGCGACGAGATCTATGCCGATCTCGTGCCGATGCTGGAGGCCGCCGGGGCGGAGGGCTTTGCGCCCGAGCTGGAGGCTCTGGCGGCGGCGGTCGAAGGCAGGGCCGATCCGGCGGCCGTCGCCGAGGCCGAATCGGCGGTGATGGCGCGGATCGAGGCGGCGCGGCAGGCCGCAGGGGCCACGCCCTATCAGCAGGCCCGCGCCATCGAGGCCCTGATGCGGACCGCTGCCGAGGAATATGCCATCGGCATCGTCGATGGGGCGGTCGCCAATCTGCACGAATATCAGGATGCCTGGGGCTTTGTTCAGGTGGCGAAGGATCAGGTTGCGAAGCTGGCCGGAACCAGCCCCGAGGCCGCCGCAGCCATGGAAGAGGCCCTGGCGCCGACCGATGCGATTTTCCCGGGGCTTGTGCCCGAAGGGGCGGTCGAGGGCGATGCGGCCGTGCTGCTCGGCGCGGCGGCGCGGATCGAGCTGGCCGGGCTGCAGCTGCGGTAGGCGCGCATGTTCCATGTGATCGGCGGCCTGTTCGATGCCCATGAACTGGCCGCGCTGCAGGCAGCGGTGGCCGCCCTCCCCTGGGAGGACGGCACCCTGACCGCAGGGGCCATGGCGCGCGCCGTCAAGCGCAATGCGCAGGCCACGCCCGGCCCCGCCCGCGAGGCGGTGCTGCGCAAGGTCGAGGCCGCACTGCTGGCCCATGCTGGCTTCGTCTCGGCCGCGCGGCCGAAGGGATTCGCGCGGCTGATGGTCTCGCGCTATGAGGGGGGGCAGACCTATGGCACCCATGTGGACGAGGCCTTCATCGGGGGCGCGCGCACGGATCTGTCCTTCACGCTGTTCCTGTCCGACCCCGACCGCTATCGCGGCGGCGAGCTGGTGATCGAGGACCGGATCGAGGACCGCGCCTTCCGCCTGCCGGCGGGAGAGCTGGTGCTCTATCCTTCGGACACGCTGCACCGGGTGGAGCCGGTCACCGAAGGCGTGCGCCTGGCCGTGGTGGGCTGGGTCACGAGCCGGGTGCGCGACCCGGCCCGGCGCGAGGTGCTGTTCGATCTCGATGCGGCGCTGGCCGCCGCCGCGGAGGGCGACGGGGCGCAGGCGCTGCGCCTGGCGAAGATCCGGGCGAACCTGACGCGGATGTG
>NZ_KE557320.1:328819-499134 GCF_000442315.1 Rubellimicrobium thermophilum DSM 16684 | reverse complement strand
GGGCGGCGACGCGGCGGGGGCTGATGGGCGCCCTTGCGGCGCTTCTGGTCCTGGGCGGCTGTGCCGGCCGCGTGCCGGGGGTGATCGGCCAGGCCTGCCTGAACAGCGACCGGCCCGCCGCCACGCCCGCCCTCTGTTCCTGTGTGCAGCAGGTCGCCAATCAGACCCTGACCAGCGCCGAGCAGCGCCGCGCCGCCCAGTTCTTCCGCAATCCGCAGCGCGCGCAGGAGGTCCGTCAGTCGGACCGGCCCGGCGACGAGCGCTTCTGGCAGCGCTATCGCGCCTTTGCCGACCGGGCCGCGGCGATCTGCGGCTAGATCAGGGGACCAGCGCCGCCACCGCGCGGGGCAGATCCTCATAGCGGTCGAGCAAGCCTTCGGGGGCCAGCGCAACCATCCCTGCGGGATCGGCAAAGGTCACGAGCAGGCAGGGCACCCCGGCGGCGCGGGCCGTGTCGCGGTCCGTCCCGCTGTCCCCCACAAGGCAGGCCCGCCCCGTCTGCCCCCCCGCCCGGCGGATCGCCTCGTGCAGGGGGCGCGGATCGGGCTTGCGCACCGGCAGCGTGTCGGCGCCGACCAGGCTGTCGAAGAGATGCCGGCAGCCGAGCCTCTCCAGCAGGAGGGCGGAAAGCCGCTCGGGCTTGTTGGTGCAGATCCCCGTGCGCCAGCCGGCGGCGCGCAGATGCTCCACGGCCTCGGCCGCGCCGGGATAGAGGCGGGTGCTCTCGCAGATGGCCGCCTCATAGGCCTGCAGCAGGCGGGGATACTGGCGGTCGATCTCGCCGGCATCATGCCCCCCCACGCGCGAGAAGCCCGAGCGCCAGCATGGCCCGCCCCCGCGCAGCGCCACCGGCGCATCCGCCGGGCCGAGCAGATCGCCCAGCCCGAGATCGCGGAAGCAGGCATTGGCCGCCGCGAGCAGATCCCCCGCGGTATCGGCCAGCGTGCCGTCGAGATCGAAGATGACCGTTCGCATGGGGGCTCAGGCTGTAACGAAGCGAAAGGCGAAGTGAACCCCCCTGCCCTTGGCGGCGCAGGCGCGACCCCCTAGTGAGGAGGCGAGGCAACAGGCAGGAACGGACCATGGAGGGAACAGGCATCGCGGTGGTGATCCTTGCCGCCGGGGCGGGCACGCGGATGGAGTCCGACCGGCCCAAGGTGCTTCACGAGCTGGGTGGGGCCCCCTTGCTGCATCATGCCATGCGCACGGCGGCGGCGATCGGGCCCGAGCGTGTCGTCGTCGTCACCGGCGTGGGGGCCGAGGCTGTCGAGGCCGCGGCCCGTGCCTTCGACCCCGATGCGGTCTGCGTGCGCCAGGCCGAGCAGCTCGGCACCGCGCATGCCGTGCAGCAGGCCGCGGCCGCGCTGGCGGATCATGGGGGCGATGTCCTGGTTCTCTATGGCGATACGCCCTTCGTCCGGCCCGAAACGATCGAGGCGATGCAGCAGGCGCGTGCCCGCGCCGACATCGTGGTGCTGGGCTTCGAGACGGCCGATCCGCAGGCGCGCTATGGACGCCTCGTGACCGATGAGGGGGACGGGCTTCTCGGGATCGTCGAGTGGAAGGACGCCGATGCGGCCACGCGTGCCATCCGCCTGTGCAATTCCGGCGTCCTGCTGGCCGAGGGGGCCTTTCTCTTCGCCCTCCTGCGCGAGGTGGACCGGGCCAATGCCGCCGGGGAATACTATCTGACGGATGTCGTGGCCCTGGCGCGGGGGCGGGGGCTGCGCGCCACCGTCGTGCGCTGCGAGGAGGCCGAGACGCTGGGCGTGAACTCGCGCGCCGAACTGCGAGCCGCAGAGGCGGCGCTGCAGGCGCGGATGCGGGCGCAGGCCCTCGAGGACGGGGTGTCGATGCCCCTGCCCGAGACGGTCGTCTTTGCCTATGACACGGTTGTGGGGCGCGATGCGGTGATCGAATCCCATGTCGTCTTCGGACCCGGCGTGACGGTGGAATCCGGCGCCCGCATCCGCGCCTTCAGCCATCTGGAGGGGTGCCATGTCAGCCGCGGCGCGATCGTCGGCCCCTTTGCCCGGCTGCGGCCCGGCGCGGAACTGGCCGAGGCCGTGCATGTGGGCAATTTCGTGGAGGTGAAGGCCGCCGTCCTGCACGAGGGCGTCAAGGTCAACCATCTGAGCTATGTCGGCGATGCCGAGGTGGGCGAGCGGACCAATATCGGCGCCGGCACCATCACCTGCAATTACGACGGGGTGTCCAAGCACCGCACGGTGATCGGACGGGAGGCCTTCATCGGATCGGACACGATGCTGGTGGCGCCGGTCCGGCTGGGCGACGGGGCGGTGACCGCATCCGGCTCTGTCATCACCGAGGATGTGCCGGCCGGGGCCCTTGCGCTGGGCCGGGCGCGGCAGGTGGTCAAGCCGGGCCTCGGGGCGCGGCTGATGGAGCGGCTGCGGGCCGCGAAGGCCGCAAGGACGAAGGCGCCGCCCGGAACAGGAACGGGAACGGGAACGGGGACGGGAACGGGGACGGGAACGGGGACGGGGAACGACGACGGGAGAGGCGGGCTGATGTGCGGAATCGTGGGAATCCTCGGCCGGCACGAGGTGGCGCCGCTTCTGGTCGAAGCGCTGAGGCGGCTGGAATATCGCGGCTATGACAGTGCCGGCGTGGCCACGGTGCATGAGGGGCGGCTCGACCGGCGGCGCGCCGTGGGCAAGCTCGTCAACCTTTCCGATCTGCTGGTCCATGCCCCTCTGCCGGGGCGCAGCGGCATCGGCCATACGCGCTGGGCCACCCATGGCGGGCCGGTGGAGGCCAATGCCCACCCCCACCGGGCCGGGCGCGTCTGCGTCGTCCACAACGGCATCATCGAGAATTTCCGCGAGCTGCGCGCCTGGGCCGCCACGCAGGGCCTGGCCACCGAGAGCGAGACCGACAGCGAGATGGTCGCCGTGCTGTGCGACCATTTCCTCGCCCGGGGCGCCAGTCCGGCCGAGGCGGTGGACCGCACGCTCGAGCGGGTCACCGGGGCCTATGCCCTGGCCTTCCTGTTCGAGGGCGAGGAGGATCTGCTGATCGTGGCGCGCAAGGGCTCTCCGCTGGCCATCGGCCATGGGGAGGGAGAGATGTTCGTCGGATCGGATGCCCTGGCCCTGGCGCCGCTGACGGACCGCATCACCTATCTGGAGGACGGCGATCGCGCCGTCATCACCCGCGCCGGGGCCGAGATCCGCGACGCCGCAGGACGGCCGGTCAGCCGCCCGATCCGGCGCATCGCGCTGGATGCCGTGCAGGTGGACAAGGCCGGGCACCGGCATTTCATGGCCAAGGAGATCGCCGAGCAGCCGGGGCGGCTGCAGGACGTGCTGTCGCATTATCTCGGCGAGGGGGGGGTGCGGCTGCCGGAGGGCCTCGATTTCCGCGACTATGACCGGGTGACGATGGTCGCCTGCGGCACGGCCGCCTATGCCTGTCAGGTCGCGCGATACTGGTTCGAGCAGGTCGCGCGCCTGCCGGCGGAGGTCGATGTCGCCTCCGAGTTCCGCTATCGCGAGCGCCCCTGCCACCGCGGACGCTGGCGCTGTTCGTCAGCCAGTCGGGCGAGACGGCCGACACGCTGGCAGCGCTGCGCTACTGCCGGGGGCGGGCGGCGCGGACGGTGGCGGTGGTCAATGTGGCCGAATCCTCCATCGCCCGGGAGGCGGACATGGTGCTGCCGATCCTGGCAGGGCGGGAGATCGGCGTCGCCTCGACCAAGGCCTTTACCTGTCAGCTTGCGGTTCTGGGGCTTCTGGCGCTGCGGGCGGCCGCGGATCGCGGGACGATGCCCCCCGCCGCCCATGCGGAGGCGCTGGCGGCGCTGCAGATGCTGCCGGGCCTCGTCAACCGGGCGCTGGACATCTCGGGGCCGGCGGGGCGCATCGCCGCCCATCTGGCCGAGGCGCGCGACATCCTGTTCCTGGGGGCGCGGGCGAATGTATCCGCTGGCCCTCGAGGGGGCGCTGAAGCTCAAGGAGATCAGCTATATCCATGCCGAGGGCCATGCCTCGGGCGAGCTGAAGCACGGGCCGATCGCGCTGGTCGATCCTCTGGTGCCGGTGATCGTCCTGGCCCCGCGCGACGAGCTGTTCGAGAAATCCGTCTCCAACATGCAGGAGGTGATGGCGCGCGGGGGGCGGGTCCTTCTCGTGACCGACCGGGCCGGCGCGCAGGAGGCCGGCGAGGGCGTGTGGGAGACGCTGGTGATGCCGGAGATCGCCCCGCTCTGGGCGCCGATCCTCTATGCGGTGCCGGCACAGCTTCTGGCCTATCACACGGCGGTGGCCAAGGGCACCGATGTGGACCAGCCGCGCAATCTCGCCAAGAGCGTGACGGTGGAGTAGGAGCAGCCCTGCATCTGGCACAAGAGGGTCGCCGTGGCGCAGAAGGTGGTCTGCTACGTGATCGAAAGCCTGGACAACGGCCCGGCCTTTGCGGTGCGGCAGGACAATGACCAGCAGGTCTACATCCCCAAGGCGCAGGCCGAGGAGCTGAATCTCGTCGAGTTCGACGAGGTCGAGGCCATCATCGTCGCGAACACGATCCAGCCCGACAAGACGCCGTGGTTCGCGATCAAGACGCGGCGGCTGGCCGGCGCGACGTGACCCCGCAGGAGGCTCTGGCCGCGCTGGAGGCGCGGGGCGATGCGGCACGGGCCGCGGCGATGGCCGCCCGGCACCGGGCGCCGCGGCGCTATCTGGGCGTGGCGGGGCCGCAGATCGCAGAGCTGGCCGGTCTTTGGCGGGCGCAGACGGATCTGGCCGGGCGGATCGCCCTGGCCGCCGGCCTGTGGGACAGCAATGTGCACGAGGCCCGGATCGCGGCGGCCAGGCTGCTGACGCAGGCGCGCATCCGCCCCGATGACGAGGCGGTCTGGCGGCTGGTCGCCTCATGGGTGCCGCAGTTCGACGAGGCGGCCATCGCCGATCATGCCGCGCAGGCCGGATCGCGCCGCCTGGTCGCCGATCCGCGGCGGCTCGAGGCGGTGGAAGGATGGGTGGGATCGGCCCATCCCTGGACACGGCGGGCGGCGCTGACCTTCACCCTGCCCTGGACGAAGGGACGGCATCCCAAGCCCGCCGACATCGCAGCGCGCGAAAGGATCCTGGGCTGGTGCGCCAGGCTGGCCACCGACGCCGAGCCGGTTGTCCGCCGGGCAGTGGCGGAATGGCTGCGGATCCTGTCGCGGCATGATCCGGAGCGGGTGCGCGCCTGGCGGGCCGATCGCGGAGAGCCGCCGACGCCCCGCCCCCCGGCGGGGCGGCCCCGGTCCTGATCCGGCCGGCTGTTGATCCTAGCCGGTCGTCAGCAGGGCATGGGTGTTGAGCAGGTAGCGCGCGAAAACCGGCGCGGTCGCCGCACCCAGCGCGCGAGCATTGGCGCCCACGCGCCCTTCCTCGAGCCGGATGGGAGAGAGGCCGCGCCGGTCCAGCCCCTCGAGAGCCGCCCGGGCCGCGGCGACGAGGCGGCTGCGGATGGCAGGCGGAAAGGCCCCGTCGATCAGGACGGCTTCGAAATCGACCACCGCGCAGGCGGTGACGGCGGCCCGCGCGAGCTGGGCCCCGGTGGCGGCGATCCAGTCGTCGAGGGCGGGGGGAAAGCCCGTCCAGTCCTGCGGCTCGGCCCAGAGGCGGGCGGTGGGAAAGCCCTCGGCCGCCAGCGCCGATTCGAGCAGATGCAGCGAGGCCGTGTCGATGAGCTGGGCCTCGGCGCCGTCGGAACGCCGGGCCGGCAGCGAGCCGAAGGCGCCGGCATTGCCGAAGGCGCCTTCGTAGACCGAATGGTTGAGGACCACCCCCCCGCCGATGAAGGAGCCGACGAAGAGATAGGCGAAATCGCGGAATTCCCGCCCGCGCCCGAAGACATGTTCGGCCCTTGCGGCCGCGGTGCCGTCATTCTGGACGAAGACCGGCAGATCCGAGAAGCGCCCGATCGCCGCGGCAAGATCCAGCCCCTCCCATGCGGCGAGGGAATGCGGCGGCGCGCCCAGCACCTCGTGCCATTTCCAGAGCTCATAGGGCATGGCGATGCCGATTCCGGCGATGCGCGCCCGCAGGACCTCGTCGAAGGAGGCTGTAAGGCGCTCCATCCCGTCGCGCAGGAAACCGAGGAGGGCCTGCGGTTCCGGCCAGCGATAGGTGCTGCGCAGCGCCCCCCGCAGGGCGCCGGTGAGATCGGCCAGCACGAGATCGGCGCTGCGCCGTCCGAGCTTGAGCCCGAAGGCAAACACCCCGTCCGGGGCCAGGGCGACGGGAATCGCCGGCTTGCCCACGCGGCCGCGCTGCGGCTGTCCGCGTGTCACGAGACCGTCCGCCTCGAGGCTGCGCAGGATGACCGAGACGGTCTGGGGCGAGAGACCCGCGATGCGGGCCAGATCGCTGCCCGGCAGCGGCCCGTGCCGCTGCAGCGTGGACAGGATGAGCCGGGCATTGTGATCCCGCACGCCCTGCTGGGTCGCCCCCTGGCTGAGGCTGCGCACTGCGGCCCTGGTCATGATGTCCTCCCTGCCGGGATTAGGAAACCGGGATTTTTATAAGTCAAGATGATTTATTTATTGACGCCCCCGCGGAATGGGGCTGTAATCGGCGCGTCCCCGGAATCGGGGCGGCAGCGGCCCGGCAGGGCCGCGCAGCATGTGGGAGGATCATCATGAAGACGCTTCTTGCCGGGTCTGCCCTGGCGCTCATCGCCGTGGCCGGCGCGGCCAGCGCGCAGGACGGCATCTCGGCCTGCCTGATCACCAAGACCGAGACCAACCCCTTCTTCGTCAAGATGCGCGAGGGCGCCCAGGCCGCGGCCGATGCGGCGGGCATCACCCTCTACAACTATGCCGGCCAGATCGACGGCGACCATGAAAGCCAGGTGCAGGCCATCGAGACCTGCATCGCCAATGGCGTGGACGGGATCCTGCTGGTGCCGTCGGATTCCTCGGCCATCGTCTCTTCGGTCCAGCAGGCGCGGGATGCGGGGATCCTGGTGATCGCGCTCGACACGCCGCTCAACCCGATCGACGCGGCCCACAGCACCTTTGCCACCGACAATTTCGAGGCCGGGCGCCTGATCGGCCAGTATGCCGCGGCACGGCTGGGCGAGGAGGCGGCCAATGCGAAGATCGCCTTCCTCGACCTCAATGTGAGCCAGCCCACGGTGGATGTGCTGCGCGACCAGGGCTTCATGACCGGCTTCGGGATCGACGTGAAGGATCCCAATGTCATCGGCGATGAGGACGACCCGCGCATCGTCGGCCATGACGTGACCGACGGCAACGAGGAGGGCGGCCGCCGGGCGATGGAGAACCTGCTGGCCCGCGATCCCGACATCAATGTCGTCTACACGATCAACGAGCCCTCTGCCGCCGGCGCATACGAGGCGCTGCGGGCCGTCGGCCGCGAGGATGACGTGATGATCCTGTCGGTCGATGGCGGCTGCCCCGGCGTGCAGAACGTCGCCGATGGCGTGATCGCGGCCACCTCGCAGCAGTATCCGCTCGACATGGCCCGTCTGGGGATCGAGGCGATCGCCCGCTATGCCGCCGACGGCACCCTGCCCGAGAACACGCCCGGCAAGGACTTCTTCGACACCGGCGTTCGTCTGATCGCGGCCGAGCCCGTCGAGGGGGTGGAGTCGATCTCGGTCGAGGAGGGCCTCGAGCTCTGCTGGGGCTGAGCCGGCAGGCGAGGCTTGATCGGCGGGGTCCCCGGACCCCGGAGTGATCCTGCCGGGACGGGCCGCGCGGTCCGTCCCGGCGCATCCGGGCTTGCGCAGGGAGGAGGCCCATGAGCCAGACAGACAATTTCGAAGCCGTCGTGAAGGTGCGCCGGGACGAAGTCGGTGGCCGAGTTCCATGAGAAGCCGACGCTGCTGCGCCGCATGCAGCATGCGCTGCATGTCACGCCCTCGCTCGTGCCGCTGATCGTGCTGCTGGCGGCGATCGCGTTGTTCGCGCTGCTGGTGGGGGGGCGGTTCTTCTCTGCCGGATCGCAGTCGCTTGTCCTTCAGCAGGTGCAGATCGTCGGCATCGTCGCCGCTGCGCAGACGCTGGTCATCCTGACCGCAGGCATCGACCTGTCGGTGGGGGCGATCATGGTGCTGTCCTCGGTGGTGATGGGGCAGTTCACCTTCCGCTATGGCCTGCCGCCGGAACTGGCGGTGCTGTGCGGGCTGCTGGTGGGGCTGGGCTGCGGGCTGATCAACGGCCTGCTGGTGGCCTACATGAAGCTGCCGCCCTTCATCGTCACGCTGGGCACCTGGCAGGTGTTCCTGGCGACCAATTTCCTGTTCTCGCGCAATGAGACGATCCGCGCGCAGGACATCGAGGCCCAAGCCCCCATCCTGCAGTTCTTCGGGCAGAGCTTCCGGCTCGGCGGGGCGACCTTCACCTATGGCGTGGTGTTCATGCTGATCCTTGTGCTGGGTCTGGCCTATGCGCTGCGGCACACGGCCTGGGGGCGGCATGTCTATGCCGTGGGGGACGATCCCGATGCGGCCCAGCTTTCGGGCGTGAACACGAAGCGGGTGCTGATTTCCGTCTATACGCTGTCGGGGCTGATCTGCGCCTTTGCCGGCTGGGCGCTGATCGGACGGATCGGATCGGTCTCGCCGACCTCCGGGCAGGAGGCAAACATCCAGTCGATCACCGCCGTGGTGATCGGGGGCATCTCGCTCTTCGGCGGGCGGGGATCGATCCTCGGCGCACTGTTCGGGGCGCTGATCGTGGGCGTCGTCTCGCTCGGCCTGCGGATGATGGGGACGGATCCGCAATGGACCTACTTCTTCATCGGCGTGCTCATCATCGTGGCGGTCCTTGTGGACCAGTGGATCAGAAAGGTGGCGTCCTGATGCCTCTCGACATGCAGTCCCCTTCCTCGTCCCGCGAACCGATCCTGACCGCGCGCGGCCTGACCAAGCGCTATGGCAAGGTGGTCGCTCTCGACCGCTGCGACTTTGACCTCTATCCCGGCGAGATCCTCGCCGTGATCGGGGACAACGGCGCGGGCAAGTCGACGCTGATCAAGGCGATCTCTGGCGCGGTGATCCCCGACGAGGGAGAGATCCGGCTGGAGGGCCGGCCGGTCCATTTCCGCAACCCCACCGAGGCGCGCGAGGCCGGCATCGAGACGGTCTATCAGACGCTGGCCATGTCCCCTGCCCTGTCGATCGCCGACAACATGTTCATGGGGCGCGAGCTGCGCAAGCCGGGCCTCATGGGGCGCCTGTTCCGGCAGCTCGACCGGCCGCGCATGGAAGCCTTCGCCCGCGAAAAGCTGAGCGAGCTGGGCCTGATGACGATCCAGAACATCAACCAGGCGGTCGAGACCCTGTCGGGCGGCCAGCGGCAGGGCGTGGCCGTCGCCCGCGCGGCGGCCTTCGGATCCAAGGTCATCATCCTCGACGAACCGACGGCGGCGCTCGGGGTCAAGGAATCGCGCCGCGTTCTCGAGCTGATCCTGGACGTCAAGGCCCGCGGCATCCCGATCATCCTGATCTCGCACAACATGCCGCATGTCTTCGAGGTGGCCGACCGCATCCATGTCCATCGGCTCGGCCGGCGGCTCTGCGTCATCGATCCGAAGGCGCACACGATGTCGGACGCGGTGGCCTACATGACCGGGGCCAAGGTCCCGGAGGAGATGAAGGCCGCCTGAGGCCGGAGAGCGCGCCCGGCGATGGGACCGGCGATGGGCGATGGGCCCGGCGTGCAGGCGATGCGGCGGGCGATGCGCGTCCGGTCAGGACGCAGTGGCCGGTCGCGGGGGCCGGTCGCGGGGGCGGTCGCGGGGGCGGTCGCGGGGGCCGGTCGCGGGGGCCTTCGCGGCGGCGCGCGGAGACGGACGGGCGGAGACGGCAGGAAGACGGCCCTCTGCCCTGGCGCCGCCGGATGCGGTCCGTCTTGCCGTCCATCGGGCAACCCCTATGATCGCCTCATGAAAGCGCCAGACATGACAGCCAGCGCCGTCCCGCCGATCGATCGCTCCGACATCCGGCGTCTGATCGCCGGAACCCATGACGATCCCTTTGCGGTGCTGGGCCCGCATGAAAGGGGGGCGCGATCTGGGTTGTCGCCATCGACCCCGGCGCCGAGGAGATGGCCGCCGTGGTGGACGGGCAGGAACATCCCCTGCCCCGTCTCGAAGGGCCGCTCTTCGCCGGCACGATCCCGCCGGGCCGGCCCTACCGGCTGCGCGGGCGCGGCCATGGCGGCCAGTGGGAGCATGAGGACGCCTATCGTTTCGGCCCCGTCCTGACGGATTTCGACGAATATCTGCTGGGTGAGGGCACGCATCAGCGCCTGTGGGAGGCGCTGGGCGCGCATCGCCTTGTCCTCGACGGGGTGGAGGGCACGCATTTCGCCGTCTGGGCCCCGAATGCGCGGCGCGTCTCGGTGGTGGGCGACTTCAACGCCTGGGACGGCCGGCGGCATGTCATGCGGCGACGCGGCAGCACCGGCGTGTGGGAGATCTTCATCCCCCATGCCCTCGAAGGCGCCCTCTACAAGTACGAGATCATCGGCCCCCATGGGCAGCTTCTGCCGCTCAAGGCCGATCCGGTCGGCTTCGGCGCCCAGCATCCCCCCGAAACCGCCAGCGTCATCCGCGACATCCGGGGTTACGGCTGGACGGACGGCGACTGGATGGCCGAACGCGCCGCCCGCCAGCGGCGCGATGCCCCCATCGCCATCTACGAGGTCCATCTGGGATCCTGGAAGCGGCTCTGGGATCAGGGGGGGCGGCCGCTGTCCTACCGCGAGGCCGCGGAGGACCTGATCGCCTATGTCCGCGACATGGGCTTCACCCATCTGGAGTTCATGCCGCTTTCGGAATATCCCTTCGACGGCTCCTGGGGTTATCAGCCGGTCGGCCTCTATGCCCCCACGATCCGCTTCGGCACGCCGCACGAATTGCGCGATCTGATCAATGCCGCGCATCGGGCGGGGATGGGGGTTCTGCTCGACTGGGTGCCGGGGCATTTCCCCACCGATGCCCATGGCCTCGCCCGTTTCGACGGCACCGCCCTCTATGAGCACGAGGACCCGCGCGAGGGATTCCATCAGGACTGGAACACCCTGATCTACAACTATGGCCGGCGGGAGGTGGCGAATTTCCTGATCGCCAACGCGCTCTACTGGCTCGAGGAATACCATCTCGACGGGCTGCGCGTGGATGCCGTGGCCTCGATGCTCTACCGCGACTATTCCCGGCGGGAGGGGGAATGGATCCCCAACATCCATGGCGGGCGCGAGAACCTTGAGGCGATCGACTTCCTCCAGCGGATGAACACCCTGGCCTATGCCCGCCATCCCGGCATCATGACCGTCGCCGAGGAGAGCACCTCCTTTCCCGGCGTCTCGCGGCCGGTGGATGCAGGGGGCCTCGGCTTCGGCTACAAGTGGAACATGGGATGGATGAACGACACGCTGCGCTACATGCAGCACGATCCCGTCCATCGCAAATGGCATCACAACCTGATGACCTTCGGGTTGCACTATGCCTTCAGCGAGAATTTCATCCTGCCGATCAGCCATGACGAGGTCGTCCACGGCAAGGGCAGCATGATCGCCAAGATGCCCGGATCCTGGTGGGAGAAATGCGCCAATCTGCGCGCCTATTACGGATTCATGTGGGGCCATCCGGGCAAGAAGCTGCTGTTCATGGGCTGCGAGTTCGGCCAGCGCGCCGAATGGAACCATCGCGGCCAGATCGACTGGGACGCCCCCGCGCATGGGCCGGAACACCGCGGCATCCAGCGCCTGGTGCGCGATCTCAACACGCTCTACCGCGCCACCCCCGCCCTGCATGTCCGCGACTGCGAACCCGAAGGATTCCAGTGGATCGAGGGGGGGGATGCGGACAATTCCGTCTTCGTCTGGGCCCGCTTCGGCCTCGACCATGACGCGCCTTGCGTCGTAGCCTGCAACATGACGCCGGTGGAACGGCGGATGCGCGTCGGCCTGCCGCGGCCCGGCCGCTGGGCCGAGGTGCTGAACACCGATGCCGCGATCTATGGCGGAGGGAACCGGGGCAATCAGGGCGGCGTCATCGCAGAGGAGGTGTCGTGGATGGGGCAGCCCCGGTCGGCAGAGATGACCCTGCCCCCGCTGTCCACGCTGATCTTCCGGCACGAGGTCTGACAGGGGAGGAGCCCGATGACGACGACGCCACAGAACCGTCGCCTGACGCAGAGGACCATGGCCTTTGTCCTGGCCGGAGGACGCGGCAGCCGCCTGCGCGAGCTGACCGACAAGCGCGTGAAGCCTGCCGTCTATTTCGGGGGCAAGGCCCGGATCATCGACTTTGCCCTGTCGAACGCCCTCAACAGCGGCATCCGCAAGATCGGCGTCGCCACCCAGTACAAGGCCCACAGCCTCATCCGGCACATCCAGCGCGGCTGGAACAACGTGCTGCGCGCCGAACGGGGCGAATTCCTCGACATCATGCCGGCCAGCCAGCGCATGGGCGAGGAGAACTGGTATCGCGGCACCGCCGATGCCGTCACGCAGAACATCGACATCATCGACAGCTACGAGGTCGATTACATCATCATCCTCGCCGGCGATCACATCTACAAGATGGACTACGAGGTGATGATCCGCGAGCATTGCGACAGCGGGGCGGATGTCACCATCGGCTGTCTCACGGTCCCGCGCGAGGAGGCCTCGGCCTTCGGCGTGATGGCGGTGGACGCCGAGGGGCGCATCACCGACTTCCTCGAGAAGCCGAAGAACCCCCCCGGCACGCCCGAGGACCCGGACAAGGCCCTGGCCTCCATGGGGATCTATGTCTTCGCCTGGCCCTATCTGCGCGAGCTGCTGCTGAAGGATGCCGAGGATGCGAGCTCCTCGCATGATTTCGGCAACGACCTGATCCCCCGCATCGTCGCGGCGGGCAAGGCGCGGGCGCATCGCTTCGACATCTCCTGCGTGCGCGATCCGGGGGCGCCGGCCTACTGGAAGGATGTGGGGACGGTGGATGCCTTCTGGCAGGCGAATATCGACCTGACCAACTTCATCCCCGACCTCAATCTGTGGGACCGCGACTGGCCCATCTGGACCTATGCCGAGATGACCCCCCCGGCGAAGTTCATCCATGACGAGGATGGCCGGCGGGGCAGCGCCGTGTCCTCGATGGTCTCGGGCGGGTGCATCATCTCGGGCACCGAGGTGCGCAATTCGCTGCTCTTCACGCAGGTGCACACCAATTCCTATGCGGTGCTCGATCATGCCGTGGTTCTGCCCTATGTGACGGTGGCCCGGCATGCGCGGCTGCGCCGCGTGGTCATCGACCGCGGTGTCACGATTCCCGAGGGGCTGATCGTGGGCGAGGATCCCGAGGAAGACGCGAAGTGGTTCCGCGTCAGCGAGAAGGGTGTGACGCTGATCACCCAGGACATGCTCGACCGGCGGGCGGCGGCCCTGTCATGAGCCTGCGCGTCCTTTCGGTGGCGAGCGAATGCGCCCCCCTGGTCAAGACCGGGGGGCTGGCCGATGTCGTGGGTGCCCTGCCCGCGGCCCTCGCCCCCGAGGGAGTGGACATGCGGGTCCTGCTGCCGGGCTATCCGGCGGTGATGCGGGCCATCGCCCGCCACGGCACGGTGATGGAGGAATGGAACCTGTTCGGGGGCCATGCCAACCTGATCGCGCCACGGCGGGGGGTCTGTCGCTTCTCGTGATCGAGGCCCCCCATCTCTACGACCGGCCGGGTTCGATCTATCTCGGCCCGGACAGGCGCGACTGGGGCGACAACCCGGAGCGCTTTGCCGGTCTGTGCTGGATGGCACGGCGGATCGCCGAAGAGGGCGTGGCCGGATGGAAGCCGGATGTGCTCCACTGCCATGACTGGCAGGGGGGGCTGGCCCCGGAATATCTCCGTTCGGCCGGGGTGGCGGTGGGAACGGTCATGACGGTGCACAATATCGCCTTTCCGGGCCTGGCGCCGCCGACGCGGATCGGCTCGCTCCGGCTCGATCCCTGGCGGTTCCATCCGGGGGGCTATGAATACTGGGGGCAGATCTCGACCCTGAAGGCCGGTCTGATGGCGGCGGACCGGCTGACCACCGTGTCGCCGACCTATGCCGAGGAACTGATGCGCCCCGAATTCGGGATGGGCTTCGACGGGATCCTGCGCGAGCGGCGGGCCGTCCTGAGCGGAATCCTGAACGGGATCGATGAGGCCGCGTGGAACCCCGCCACCGACCCCGCCATCCGCCCCTATGACACCCCCGCCGGCAAGGACGCCAACAAGGCCGCCCTGCGCGCAGAGCTGGGGCTTGCGCCGGAGGCCGAAGGGCCGCTCTGCGTTGTCGTCTCGCGCCTGACCGAGCAGAAGGGCCTCGACCTGCTGATCGAGGCATTGCCCGCGCTGCTCGACCGGGGGGGCAGCTTGCGCTGCTGGGTTCGGGCGAGGGATGGATGGAAGAGGCCTTTCTGCGGGTGGCGGGCGACGGGCGGGTGGCGGTCCGGATCGGCTATGACGAAGCCTTGTCGCACCGTCTGATCGCCGGGGGGGATGCGATCCTCGTGCCGTCGCGATTCGAGCCCTGCGGCCTCACCCAGCTTTACGGGCTGCGCTATGGCACGATCCCCCTTGTCGCGCTGACGGGGGGGCTGGCCGATACGGTCATCAATGCTTCGCCCGCCGCCCTTGCGATGGGGGTTGCCACGGGCGTGCAGTTTCATCCCGTCACGGCGGATGCCCTGCGCGGCGCGCTGGCGCGGCTCTGCGCCCTGTGGTCTGATCGCGCGACATGGGCGCGGATGCAGGCCAATGCCATGGCCCAGCCGGTGGGATGGGGGCCGTCGGCCGGGGCCTATGCCCGCCTCTACAGGGATGTGGCCCGGATCCGATGACCCTCAGACACGGCAGCATCGAGGCGGGAGAGCCCGACCCCCTTGGCGCGACCTGGGACGGAGGCGGGGTCAATTTCGCCGTCTTCTCGCAGAATGCGACGCGGATCGAGCTGTGCCTGTTCGACGAAACCGGGCAGGAGGAGCGCATCCCCCTGCCCGAACGGACAGGGCATGTCTGGCACGGCTATGTCCCCGGCCTCGGCCCCGGGACGCGCTACGGCTATCGCGCCCATGGCCCCTATCGCCCCGACGAGGGGCACCGCTTCAATCCGCACAAGCTCCTGCTCGATCCCTATGCGCGCCAGTTGGCCGGGCAGCTCGAATGGGACGATGCGCTGTTCGGCTATGACACCCGGGCGCGCCATGGCGACCTGACCTTCGACACCCGCAATTCGGCCCGGTTCATGCCGAAGGGCGTCGTGATCGATCCCGCCTTCGACTGGGAGGATGACCGCCCCCCGCGCCGGCCCCTCACCGATACGGTGATCTACGAGGCCCATGTCCGTGGCCTGACCATGGGACGGCGCGACATCCCCCTGCGCGGGACATTCGCCGGGCTCGCCTCGGACCCGATCCTCGAGCATCTGACAGGGCTCGGCATCACCGCCATCGAGCTGCTGCCCGTCCATGCCTTCGTGGACGACCGCTTTCTGGTGGAACGGGGGCTGCGCAACTACTGGGGCTACATGACCCTGGGCTATTTCGCCCCGGAGCCACGCTATGGCGGCCCGGAGGCGGTGCGGGCCTTCAAGGCGATGGTGAAACGTTTCCACGCCGCCGGGATCGAGGTGATCCTCGATGTGGTCTACAACCATACCTGCGAAGGCAACCACATGGGGCCGACGCTGAGCTTCCGCGGCCTCGACAACGCCTGCTACTACCGTCTGGCCGAAAGCCCGCGCTATCACATCGACGACACGGGCACGGGCAACAGCCTCAACACCGAACATCCCTTCGTCCTGCGCATGGTGATGGATTCCCTGCGCTACTGGGTGACGGAGATGCATGTGGACGGGTTCCGGTTCGACCTGGCCACGACGCTGGGCCGCCGGGCAACCGGGTTCGACCGCAACCATCCGCTGATCCATGCCATCCGGCAGGATCCGGTGCTCAATCGCGTCAAGCTGATCGCCGAACCCTGGGATGTGGGGCCGGGGGGGTATCAGCTCGGCGCCTTTCCCTGGCCCTTCCTCGAATGGAACGACAAGTTCCGCGATCAGGTCCGCCGCTACTGGCGGGGCGATGCGGACATGACGCGCAAGCTGGCCATGCGGATCTCCGGCTCGGCGCTCAAGTTCGATCATGACGGCCGGCCGGCGACCTCCTCGGTCAATTTCGTGACGGCGCATGACGGCTTCACGCTGATGGACCTCGTGTCCTTCCGCGAGAAGCACAACGAAGCCAATGGCGAGGCCAATCACGACGGCCATGGCGAGAATTTCAGCGACAATCTGGGCGTGGAAGGGCCGAGCACGGATCCCGCGATCCGCGAGGCCCGGGCGCGTCGGCGACGCAACCTCATGGCGACGCTGATGCTGTCCCAGGGGACGCCGATGATCCTCGCCGGGGATGAGATCGGCAATAGCCAGCAGGGCAACAACAACGCCTATTGCCAGGACAACCCGCTGGGCTGGGTGGACTGGGAGCGGCCGGATACGGCCTTCCTCGGCTTCTGCCGCGAGATCATCGCCTTCCGCCGGCGGCACCCGATCCTGCGGCAGAAGCGGTTCCTGCACGCCCGTTCGCGCGCGGTCGACGGCAAGGAGGATCTGTTCTGGCGCCGTGCCGACGGCACCCCCATGAGCGAGGCCGACTGGAACAATCCCGACAACAGGCTGCTGGCGGTCGAGATGCGCACCGCCGAAGGCACACCCCCCTATGCAACGCTGGAATATGCGGTCTTTGCCGTGTTCAATGCGGGTGGGCCACAGACGGTCGTCCTGCCGGATCCGCCCGAAGGCCAGCGCTGGGTGCGGCATGTGGATACGGCTCGCCCTGGCGCCGCACCCTTCGCGGTGGAGGGGCAAACCCTCGCGGTGGAGGGGGAATCGGTCGTCGTGATGGTGCTCGAGGACCGGGACTGAGGGAGGATTCGCATGCAGAGCCAGGTCATTGCCACGACGCCCATCCCCGGCCAGAAGCCGGGCACCAGCGGGCTGCGCAAGAAGACCCGCGTCTTCATGGGCCCCCATTACCTCGAGAACTATGTCCAGAGCATCTTCGACGGAATCGGGGGCGTGGCAGGCCGGACGCTCGTGCTGGGCGGCGACGGGCGCTACTTCAACGACCGCGCGGTGCAGGTGATCCTGCGCATGGCCGCCGCCAACGGGGCGGCAAAGGTGATCGTGGGGCAGAACGCGATCCTGTCCACACCCGCCGCCTCGCACCTGATCCGGTCGCGCGGCACCGACGGGGGGCTGATCCTGTCGGCCAGCCACAACCCTGGCGGGCCGGACGAGGATTTCGGCCTGAAATACAATACACCCAATGGCGGACCGGCCCCCGAGGCCGTAACCGACCGCATCCATCAGGCGACACAGGTCATCCGCGAATACCGCATCCTCGAGGCGCAGGACCTGGACCTGTCAGCGCCGGGCACCGCGCGGCTGGGCGAGATGACGGTCGAGGTGGTCGATCCGGTCGCGGATTACGCGGCGCTGATGGAGCGTCTGTTCGATTTCGGCGCGATCCGTCGCCTGTTCGCCGGCGGCTTCACCATGATCTATGACGCCATGCATGCCGTGACAGGCCCCTATGCCGTGGAGATCCTCGAACGGCGGCTGGGCGCCGCCGAAGGGACGGTGCGGAACGGCACCCCCCTGCCCGATTTCGGCGGCGGGCATCCGGACCCGAATCCCACCTGGGCGCGCGAGCTTTATGACCGGATGATGGGCGACGACGCGCCCGATTTCGGCGCCGCCTCGGACGGGGACGGAGACCGCAACATGATCCTCGGGCGCGGGATCTATGTCTCGCCCTCCGATTCGCTGGCGCTGATCGCCGCGCAGGCCCATCGCGCGCCCGGCTACCGCGACGGGCTGAAGGGGGTGGCGCGTTCGATGCCCACTTCGGCCGCCGTGGACCGCGTGGCCCAGGCCATGGGCCTGCCCTGCTACGAGACGCCGACGGGGTGGAAATTCTTCGGCAATCTGCTCGATGCCGGGCGGGTGACGCTGTGCGGCGAAGAATCCTTCGGCACCGGATCGGATCATGTGCGCGAGAAGGACGGGCTCTGGGCCGTGCTGATGTGGCTCAACATCCTGGCCGAGACAGGCGCCTCGGTGCGGGAGCTGATGACGGAGCACTGGCGGCGCTTCGGGCGCAACTACTATTCGCGCCATGACTATGAGGCGGTGGAGACGGAAAGGGCCGAGGCGGTGATGGACGGCCTGCGCAGCGCCCTGCCCGATCTGCCGGGGCGCGAGGTCGAAGGCCTGCGCGTCGCGGCCGCGGACGAGTTCGCCTATGACGATCCCGTGGACGGCTCGCGATCGGAGCGGCAGGGGCTGCGGATCCTGTTCGAGGGGGGCGCGCGGGCGGTGTTCCGCCTTTCGGGCACGGGAACCGAGGGAGCGACGATCCGGCTCTATCTCGAGGCCGTGGAGACCGACCCGGCCCGTCTGGACCGCGACGCGGCCGAGATGCTGGCCCCGGTGGCGCGGGCGGCCGAGGCGCTGTCCGGCCTCAGGCGCCTGACGGGGCGCGCGGGGCCGGATGTGGTGACTTGAGCAGGACCTGAGCGGGGCGGATCCAGGGCGGGATCGCTGAGCCCGGTCCCGCGGCGGATCCCCCCATCCCCCCGGGGAGGCTCGCCCATGCAGGGCCCATGCAGGGCCGGAGGGGGAACAGGCGCCCCCCTGGCGGTCCCGCTCCCCCCCCTAGCGGTCCCGCTCCACCAGCCAGTCATGCTCCGGATCGCCCTGGAAGCGCCATCTGCGCAGGGGCCCGGCCATGACATTCAGGTAATACATGTCATAGCCATAGGGCGCGCCGCAGGGATGATGCCCGCGCGGCACCAGCGTCACATCGCCATCGCGGACGGCCATCGTCTCGTCGAGGCTGCCATCCTCGGTATAGACGCGCTGGATTCCCCAGCCGGCGCGGGGGTTCAGACGAAACCAGTAGGTCTCCTCCAGATAGGTGATGCGGGGAAAGTCGTCCTCGTCATGGCGATGGGGGGGATAGCTCGACCAGTGGCCGGCGGGGGTGAAGACCTCCGTCACCAGGAGGCTGTCGGCCACATCGCGCCCTTCCATGGCGATATTGTTGATGTAGCGGGTGTTGGTCCCCCTGCCCCGCGGTGTGAGCTCGATCCCCTCCGGTCCGAGGCGCTGCACGGGCCGGCCGCCGGGCGAAGGGGCGCTGCAGAGGGCGAGCGTCAGGGGGGTTGTCGCCTCGGCCTCCCACGGGGTGCCGGGTGGAAGGTAGAGGGCATGGGGGGGCGTGCGTTCGAACACGTCCATGCGCTCGCCCATCTCGCCATCGCCTCGCCCGCGGCGCGGATGCGGGCCTTGCCTTCCACGATGACCAGGATCCCCTCGCGCCCCGGCGGAAGCGCCGCCTCTGCCCGATCGCCGGGCACAAGCTGCCACAGATCGAAGCCGACATAGGTCCAGCCCGCGCGTTCGGGCGTGACGGCATGGACATGGCCGCGGGCGGCGGCCGGACGCAGGAGGAGGCGACTCATGGCTTGGGGTCTCCCGGCGGGCGGGGATGGAAGTTGAAGAAGAAGTGCCAACCCGCATAGAGGCCGATGGCGCCGAACAGCACGCCCCAGAAGGGGGCGCCGCCCAGGAACTCCACCAGCGCCCAGAGCAGGCAGGCGGCGACGATCAGCACCCGCCGCCAGAGCGGGATGAAAAAGGGATGATCGAGATCGAAGAGACGGCCCATGGCGGTCCTCCCTGTCTGCGGTCGCCCCGCCCCCCTCTGCGGGACAGGGGCGGGCCGCGCAAGCGTGAAGCGCAGCGCGTCGTCAGACGCGCGTCTTGAGCCGGGCCTCGTAGGCTTCGCGCTTCTCCCGCACCTCGGGGCGTTCGCTGACCTCGGGCACGGCCACATCCCACCAGTGACCGCCATGGGGTGTGGAGGGATAGGGATCGGTGTCGATGACGATCACATAGGGAACGGTCTTGCCGCGGCGCGCCGCCAGGGCCTGTTCGAGTTCGGCGATGGTCCGCACCTTGACGGCCTCGGCCCCCATGCTGGCGGCATGGGCGGCAAAGTCGATGCGCGAGTTCTCTCCCCCCCTGGCATGGCGGAGGAGATTGTTGAACTCGGCCCCGCCGGTCGCCATCTGCAGGCGGTTGATGCAGCCGAAGCCGCGGTTGTCGGTGATGACGACGGTGAAGGAGAGGCCCATCATCGCGGCGGTGGCCAGCTCGGAATTCGCCATCATGTAGCTGCCGTCGCCGACCATGCAGATGACATCGGCCTCCGGTTCGGCCATCCGGATGCCCAGGGCGCCGGCGATCTCGTAGCCCATGCAGGAATAGCCGTATTCCATGTGATAGCTGCCGGGGCGGCCCGCCTTCCAGAGCTTGTGCAGCTCGCCCGGCATGGTGCCGGCGGCGCACATCACGACGGTATCGGGCCCGGCCGCGCGCTGGACCGCACCGATCACCTGCTGATCGGTCGGCAGGGCGTTGTGATCGGGATCGGGGGCGGCGGTCAGCGGGTCCACCGCGGCGAACCAGTCGCGCTTGGCCGCTTCGGAGGTGTAGCGCGCGCGATGACCCTGCAGGGCGTGGCGCAGCGCCTCGAGCCCGGCGGCCGCATCGCAGCAGAGCGGCTCGGCCCCGTGCTTCATGGCATCATAGGCCTGGACATTGAGGCTCACGAGGCGGCGGCCGGGGCGGGAGAAGAGCGACCAGGACCCCGTGGTGAAATCCTGGAAGCGCGTGCCCACCCCGATCACGAGATCGGCCTGCGCGCAGGCGGCATTGGCGCAGGAGGATCCCGTCACCCCCACGGGGCCGAGATTCAGCGGATGATCCCAGGGAAGCGCGGACTTGCCTGCCTGCGTCTCCACCACCGGGATGCCGGTGGCCATCACGAAATCGCGCAGCGCGCCGGTCGCATCGGCGTAATGGACCCCGCCCCCGGCGACGATCACCGGCGCTTCGGCACGGCGGATCAGGGCGGCGACGGCCTCGAGCTCGGCCGGATCGGGCCGGGGGCGGCGGCGGCGCCAGACCTTCGGAGCGAAGAACTCCGCGGGCCAGTCATGCGCCTCGGCCTGCACGTCCTGGCAGAAGGCCAGCGTCACGGGCCCGCAATCGGCCGGATCGGTCAGGGTGCGCATGGCCCGCGGCAGCGCGGTCAGAAGCTGTTCGGGCCTCTCGATGCGATCGTAATAGCGGCTGACGGGGCGGAAGCAGTCATTGGCGCTGATGGTGCCGTCGTGGAAGGCCTCGACCTGCTGGAGCACGGGATCGGGGCCGCGGCCGGCGAAGACATCGCCGGGGACGAACAGCACCGGCAGGCGGTTGACATGGGCCAGTGCGGCCGCCGTGACCATGTTCGTCGCGCCGGGGCCGATGGAGGAGGTCACCATCATCGCATGGCGGCGGCGGAGCTGCTTGGCATAGGCGATGGCGGCATGGGCCATCGTCTGTTCGTTGTGGCCGCGATAGGTGGGAAAGACATCGCGATAGGCGTGCAGGGCCTCGCCGATCCCGGCCACATTGCCATGGCCGAAGATCGCCCAGCAGCCGGACAGGAAGGGGGTGCCGTCCTCGGCCATCTGGTTGGCCAGCCACCGGATCATGGCCTGGGCGGCAGTGAGGCGGAGAGTGGTCATGCGGCGTGATCCTTCGGGTTGCGGGCGCGGTCCCAGGCCTGGCACAGGGTGCGGAAGCGGTCGGTCATGCGCGAGACGGCCTCCTCGTCGCCGATACGGCCGGCGAACCAGTCGCGCGCTGCCTCGGCAAAGATCGTGCGCCCGACGGCGAAGCCCTTCACCAGAGGATGGCGCGCGGCGGTGGCAAAGCTCTGTTCCAGTTCCTCGGGCGGGGCCTCGAGGCCGAGCACGACGATACCCCGGCAATGGGGATCGTGGCGGGCGATGGCCGCGCAGGCGGCGGCCCAGGCCGCGTCCGATCGGAAGGGCTCGAGCTTCCACCAGTCCGGGCAGATGCCGAGGCCGTAGATGCGGTCGATGATGCGGGCGGTGGTGTCGTCCTCTACCGGGCCGACCTTCGAGGGGATCACCTCGAGCAGCAGCTCGAGCCGGTTGCGCCGGGCGGCGGTGAAGAGCCGCAGCAGCGTCGATTCCTGCTGGGCCCACATCCTGGCGTCATCCTCGGGATGGCAGAAGCAGAGCACCTTGACGACGTGGCTGAGCGGCCATTCGGCGAGGCCGCCGTAATCGGGGCCGATCTCCGGCTCGAGCATCAGGGGGCGCGAGCCGGGCCATTCCACGGGCCGGCCGATCCACAGCCCCGTGCCGGCCGCGGCGAAGAGGGCATCGCGCCCCAGCCGCCCGTCGCAGAGGATGCCATAGCCGGGCTGCCCGGCGGCCACCCGTTGCGCCGCCTCGAGGCAGAGCCGCTTGAAGACGCCGATGCGTTCGGGCGTGGCTCCCTCCATCTCCTCCATCTGCTTGCGGTGGTCGAAGGCGAAGATGCGCACCGGATCCCAATGGCCATGCCGGTTGGTGGACCAGTGGATCTGCTCGAGCTCGGCATCGTTGCGCAGATCCGGGCGGCGGATCCCGCGATCGAGGAAGAAGCGCAGCTCCTCCCAGGAGGGATAGGCGGGGGTGCAGCCATGGCGGCTCACGGCCAGGGCGCCGCAGGCATTGGCATAGCGCAGGGCGGTGGGCCAGTCCTCTCCATCGAGCCAGCCCTTGAGCAGGCCGGACATGAAGCCGTCGCCCGCGCCCAGCACGTTGAACACCTCGATGGGAAAGCCGGGGCCGGTCTGACCGTCCTCCCAGCCGCCCACATCGCCCGTGAAGGCCACCGCCCCCTGGGCGCCGCGCTTGCAGACCAGCACGGCAGGGGTCAGGGCGCGGACGGCCCGCAGCGCGGCGAGCGTGTCGGTGGTGCCGCCGGCGATGTGGAATTCCTCCTCGGTGCCGACGATCAGATCGAAGAGCGGCAGATGCGCCTGAAGCCGGGCGGTGACGGCGGCGCTTTCGATGTAGCGGCTTTCGCCCGCGTCATGCCCGGCGAGGCCCCAGAGATTGGGGCGGTAGTCGATATCGAGGGCGGTGCGGGCCCCGTTTTCGCGCGCCAGCCGCAGGGCCTTGAGCACGGCGGCTTCGGTCCGGGGATGGCTCAGATGCGTGCCGGTGGCCACGACGCTGCGCGACTCGGCGATGAGGGCCGGGTCGATGTCGTCCTCGCACAGGGCCATGTCGGCGCAGTTCTCGCGGTAGAAGATGAGCGGAAAGCTCTCGCGGTCGCGGATGCCGAGCAGGACAAGGGCCGTCAGCCGCGCCGGATCCGTCACCACGCCGCGCACATCCACCCCTTCGCGGGCGAGTTCCTCGCGGATGAAGCGGCCCATATGTTCGTCGCCCACACGGGTGATAAGGGCGGAGCGCAGCCCGAGACGGGCTGTCCCGGCCGCCATGTTGGTCGGGCTGCCACCGATATATTTCTGGAAGCTCCCCATGTCCTCGAGCCGTCCGCCGACCTGCGCACCATAGAGGTCCACCGAGGCGCGGCCGATGGTGATGACGTCGAGCGGCTTGTGGGTCATGGGGGTCGTCATGGGCTTCCTCCGGGGGTCGTCAGGCGAGGATCTCGGAGACGCGGACGGCGCGGCCCTCCTGCACGGATTTCAGCGCCGCATCGGCCAGGGCCAGCGCGCGCAGCCCGTCCTCTCCGGTGGTGGGCGTGCTCCCCCCCTCGCGCACGGCGCGCACGAAGGCCGCGATCTCGTTCGCATAGGCCGCGACATAGCGCGTCATGAAGAAGTTCAGCAGCGGCGGACGGGTAAAGCCCTGCGCGGTGGCGATCTCGATATTCGCCTCGCGGTGGTTCTCGGCCGCGACGGCGCCGCGCGATCCCAGCACCTCGATGCGCTGGTCATAGCCATAGGTGGCGCGGCGCGAATTGGTGATGATTGCCTGCCGCCCCGAAGCCGTGCGCAGGATGACATTGACGCTGTCATAGTCCCCTGCCTCGCCGATGGCGGGATCGGTCAGGACGCTGGCCTGGGCCATGACGGTCTCCGGCTCCTCGCCCAGAAGCCAGCGGGCCATGTCGAAGTCGTGGATCGTCATGTCGCGGAAGATCCCGCCCGAGCGGCGGATGTAGTCCATGGGCGGGGCGCCGGGATCGCGCGAGGCGATGGTGACCATCTCCACCGTGCCGATGGTGCCCTGATCGATCGCGCCCTTGACGGCCATGAAGTCCGGGTCGAAGCGGCGGTTGAAGCCGACCATCAGGACGGCGCCCGTCTCCTCCACCACCTTCAGACAGTCCTTCACGCGCTGAAGGGACAGGTCGATGGGCTTTTCGCAGAAGACGGCCTTGCCCTTGCGGGCGAAGAGCTCGATCAGGTCGGCATGGGTGTCGGTGGGGGTGCAGATCACCACCGCGTCGATGTCGGGGCTGTCGGCGATGGTCTCGATGCTGCGGATGTCGCAGCCATGCTCGCGCGCGATCGCCTCGGCCGCGGCGGGGACGGCATCGGCCACGGCGACGAGGGTCGCATTGTTGTCGTTGCGGATGGCCCCGGCATGCACCTTGCCGATGCGCCCTGCGCCAAGAAGGCCGAAACGTAGCGTCATGTCAGTTCCTCATTCCGGGCTGGCCCCGGTCACGGTCTGGTCGAAATCGATGAGCGCGCCGGTCATCACGCCGGAGCGGTCGGAGAGAAGGTAGCTGACCAGCCCCGCGACATGCACGGGCTTGACCAGCATCCCCATGGGCGCCGCGGCCTCGGCCCGGGCCAGCCAGTCGTCGTCCGCGCCGTGCCATCTGCGCTGGATCGCGTCCTCGCCCGGCGTGTCCATCCAGCCGCAGTTGATCCCGTTGACGCGGATGCGGTGGCGGGCCAGGGCGTTGGCGGCGTTCTTCGTCACATTGGCCAGCGCGGCCTTGGACGCCGAATAGGGGGCCAGGAAGCTCTGCCCGCAATGGGCGGCCATGCTGAGGATGTTGACGCAGGCGGCCGGGTGCCCGGCCTCCACCGCCCGCTGAGCCAGGCGCTGGAGCGCGAAGAAGGGGCCGCGGGCATTGATCGCCATCTGGCGGTCCCATTCGGCGGGCGAACAGTCGAGGATCGAGGCCCGGTCCGTCACCGCCGCGGCATTCACCAGTGCGGTGACGCGGCCCCAGCGCCGCGCCGCCTCGTCGATCAGCCCCGCCGCCTGGGCGGGATCGCCCATGTCGGCCCGCGCGAAGACGGCACCCAGCGCGCGCGCCGCCGCCTCGCCCTTTGTCCGGTCACGCCCGGCGATCAGCAGCCGGGTGCACCCCTCGCGCCGGAGTTCCTCGGCGATCGCAAGGCCAAGGCCCTGGCTGCCGCCGGTGACGACGGCGACTGTATCCTCATGAAGCCCCATGTCAGGCCGCGTCCTCGAGGGCCTGGGTCTTGGCGCCCGTGATATAGGCGACGACGTCCTGTCCGTCGGTCTCCTCCTTGCGGAGATTGGCGACGATGCGGCCCCGGCGGAAGACCACGATCCGGTCCACCAGATCGAAGACCTGCCGCATGTTGTGCGAGACGAGGATCAGCGGTTCGCCCTGCGCCTTCAGATGACGGATGATGTTCTCCACCTGGGCCGTCTCCTGCACGCCGAGGGCGGCCGTCGGTTCGTCCATGATGATCAGCTTGCTCGCGAAGGTGGCGGCACGGGCGATGGCGACGCATTGGCGCTGGCCGCCCGACATGTTGCGGATCGTGTTGGCAAGGTTCGGGATCTTCACGGCCGTGCGCTGGAGGGCGGCCTCGGTCGCGGCGCGCATCCCCTTGCGGTCGAGGATCGAGAAGGGGCCGAGATTGAACAGAACCTTCTCGCGCCCGAGGAAGAGGTTGGAGGGCACGTCGAGATCGTCGCACAGCGCGAGGTTCTGGAAGACGCATTCGATCCCCGCCTCGCGCGCCTCGAGCGGGCCGTTGAACTGCACCTCGCGCCCGTCGAACCAGATGGATCCTGCGGTGGGCCGCTCCACCCCCGTGATCTGGCGGACGAAGGTGCTCTTGCCGGCGCCGTTGTCGCCCATGATGGCGACATGTTCGCCGCGGCGCAGGACGAAATCGGCGTCCACGAGGGCATGCACCCCGCCGTAATGCTTGGTCAGTCCGCGGGTCTGAAGAACGATGTCGGACATGGCGGTCCTCCCCTTAGCCGCGGGCCTGACGCCGCCGCTGGCGCCACTGGTCGAGCACGACGGCGCCGACGATGATCGCGCCCTTGACCATCTCCTGATAGTAGGCGTCGAGCTTCAGGAAGGTGAAGCCAGAGATGATGACGCCGAAGATCAGCGCGCCGAGCACGGTCCCGACGATGGACCCGCGCCCCCCTGCCAGCGACACGCCGCCGATGACGGTCATGGCGATGGCGTCGAGTTCGTACATCATGCCCATGCCGGCCTGGGCAGTCAGGTTCTTGGAGGACAGGACCACGGCGGCGACGGCGGCCAGCACCCCGGCGATGGTGTAGACCAGCACCTTGTGCCGCTCGACATTGATGCCGGACATGCGCGCGGCTTCCTCGTTCGAGCCGATCGCATAGCAGCGCTTGCCGTAAAGCGTGTAGCGCAGGATCAGGTGGAACAGCACCGCCAGCACCAGGAAGATCGCCACGGGCATCATGCCCTTGCCGATGGCGGCGTAGGATTCGGTCGGAAAGGAGATCGGCTCGCCCTTGAACCACCAGCGGGCGACGCCGCGCGCCGTCACCATCATGCCCAGCGTGGCGATGAAGGGGGGAATGCGCGTATAGGCGATCAGCAGGCCGTTGATCAGCCCCGCCGTCAGCCCGCAGGCCAGCGCCACCAGCAGCGGCACGATCACCGGCATGTCAAGGAAGAGATCGCCGAACACGGCCTTGGGGTTGGGGTTGCCGTTCACGAGCGCGGTCTGGGCAAAGCTCATGGTGATGATGGCGGTCGCCCCCACCACCGACCCCGAGGAGAGGTCGATGCCCCCGCTGATGATGACCTGCGTCACGCCCAGGGCGATGATGCCGACGATGGAGACCTGCAGGATGATGATGTTGAGCCGCGCCCAGTTGAACACCGCATCCACATTGGGCCGCGTGTTGAACAGGAAGCTGTCGCCGTAGAGCACCCGGCCCAGCAGCTCGAAGGCCGCGACGATCAGCACCAGCGCGATGAAGACATTGACCTCCTGCGGCAGATGCCGCTTGCGGGGGTCGTAGGTCAGACCCCCTATCCCATAGGCCGTTCGGGTCTCCGTCATGGGCATTCCTCCCTCGGGCTGCGGGGCCGGGCTCCGGGCCCGGCCCCGTCCGGCGATCAGTTGCGCTGCATGAAGTCGGCCATGTTGGCGGGGGTGACGAGCTGGAAGGGGATGTAGACCTTCTGCTCCACGGCTTCCCCGCGGGCGAGCGCCAGAGCCGCATCCAGCGCGCCCGAGCCCTGACCGGCCGCATCCTGGAACACCGTCACGTCGAGATCGCCCGCCTCCATCGCCTGGAGCGCATCCTGCGTGGCGTCGATGCCGGCGACGACGACATCGGCCATGTCGATGCCCGCGGCCTTCATCGCCTGGATGGCGCCGATGGCGGATTCGTCGTTGTTGGCGATCACGGCATCGAAGGGCGTGCCCGTCGAAAGCCAGTTGGTCATGAGGTTCTGCGCCTCGTCCCGCCGCCAGTTGGAGGTCTGGCGGTCGATGACATTGAGCGTCACGCCGCAATCACCCGATTCCATCACGTCGAAGATGTCCTGCGTGCGCTGCACGGCGGCCTGGTTCGACAGCTCGCCCATGATGATGTAGATGTTCGCCTCGGTCTTGCCCTGTTCGGCCAGCAGGCGGCAGACCTCGAGCGTCTGGAGCGTGCCGGATTCCCGTTCGTCCGAGGCGACGAAGGCCTGGTTGTCCGGAAGGCTGTCCACGTTGATCGGCTCGCGGTTGACATAGACGAGCGGCACGCCCGCGGCCGCGGCCGCATCCGACATCGCCTGCGTGGCCGAGGTATCGACCGGGTTGACGATGATGGCGTCCACGCCCGAGGCGATGAAGTTGTTGATCTGGTCGAGCTGGCGCGCCACGTCGTTCTGCGCGTCCTCGATCTGCACGTCCACGCCGTCGAGCGTGCTGGCATAGGCCTCGAGCCCGTTGCGCAGCACGGTCAGGAAGTTGTCGTCGAACAGCGCCATCGACACGCCGACGGTCTGTGCCATCGCGCTGGTGGAGAGCAGACCGGCAAATCCGGCGAGCATCAGCGTCTTCTTCATCAGGTCCTCCCAGGATGCGGCGTCCGGCGCGCCGCGCTGTCGTCCGTGGCCGGAAGGCCCCCTGCCGGGGACCCCGTTGCGATTCCGCCTCAGGCCGCCTCGGCGGGCCCAGGCCGTTGCGGATGAACTCCATCGAGCGGCGCAGATCCCCTTCGGGATCGACGGCCGCACGCGTCTCGGGGGAGAAGGCCTCGAAGCTCACCGGGCCGTCCCAGCCGGCTGCCGCGAAGGCGCGCAGCTGATCGAGATTGCCCAGCCGGTCCCCCGGCTCCACGAGGCCGCGATGGCGGTCCTCCATCTCGCGGGCCGAGGGGGCCGGATCGGTGACGCCCGAGACATGGATGATGCCGGTATGGTCGGGGAAGATCGGCCCGCCGCCGGCCAGGTGATGATGGAAGGTGTCATGCACGAGGCGGAAGCGCCCCGCGGCATCCAGGGCTTCGATCGCCTCGACCGCCTCCGCCTTGAGGCGCAGCGGGCAGCTCTCGAAGCCGAGCGGCTCGATGAAGCCGATCAGGCCGTGATCCTCCAGCATCGGCCGCAGCGCCCGCAGCGCCAGACGCAGACTGGCCTGCCTTTCGCCATTGCCCATTCCGCCGCCGTCATTGCGGGGGATGAGCGAGACGCCCTCGGCCCCCGCGGCGCGGGCGATCCGCATGAGGGCCAGGGCCTCGGCCTCGCGCCCGGGCGACCAGTCGTTGAAGCGCTTGACCTCGGCCAGGGCCAGAAGGCGCAGACCGCGTTCGCGGATCTTTTCTCCGGCGGCCTCGGGGGACAGGCCGTCGAAGAGCGGCCCCGGCAGGTCGTTCCGCAGCTCCACCCCCGTCATGCCCAGGCGGGCCGCCAGATCGAGCAGCGCGCCGCAGGACAGCCGGGCGGACAGTCATGTGGTTGAGGGCGAAGCGCATCGTGATTCCTCCCCGTTCCTCCCGGCCGGTCCGCAGAGGCTCCGGCGGCTACGGTGGTGCCGCCGCGAGGTCTGATCCGTCAACCGTCCGGCGCGGGATTTGCCGCATTCATGACGAAATACCCGTCATCATTGTGACGAAATTCCATCAGACCGATTCCGGCAGCACCAGCTCGGGGCGGAGGAAATGCTGCCCTGCGACGGGCGAGGGGCCGCTCCGCATGGCCTCGGCGGCAAGGCGGATGAGATCGTCGCAGAGCTGCGGCAGCGGGGTGGAGATGACCATCGTCACATAGCGGTCGAGCAGCGCAGCGCGGCTTTCGGGGGTGACCTCGTTGACGATCAGATGCACTTCGCCGGGCTGGCGGACCTCGCGCAGGGCGGCGATGGCCCCCTCCATGCCGCCGCCGGCGCAATAGATGCCGCGCAGATCCGGATGACGCTCCAGAAGGTCGAGCGTCGCCTCGTAGGTGAGCTGCCGCGTCTCGAGATTGACCAGCGTGTCCAGAACCTGAAAACCCGGCGCGAATTCACGGAAATAGCTGCGGAATCCCGTCTCGCGCAACTCGTGGCCGTGCCAGCGGTAGCCCCCCACGAAGACGGCGACCTTGCCGGGCCGGTGCGCGGCCATGGCGATGCCCGAGGCGGCGATGCGCCCGACCTTGATGTTGTTCAGCCCGATATAGTTCTGCCGCACCCCGGCGGCAAAGTCGTTGAGCAGGGCAAAGACCGGAACCCCTTGGGACTTCAGCTCGTCCACCGCATCCGTCACATCCGGATGGGACACTGCGGTGGCGGCGACGACATCGGCCCGGCCGCGAAAACCGCGCATCAGCGTGATGAAGTCGCCCGGCGCCTGCGAGGGCGAGAACTCGACCGTCACGCGCGCCCGCAGCCCGGTGGCGCGCCGTGCCGCCGCCTCCAGCTCGGCGGCGAAGTTCTGGTAGAAGGCCTGCTTTTCCTTGTGCAGCACGACGCCGAGGCGCAGCTCGGGCAGATCGGCCTGGAGGCGCTGCGCGATCAGCGGCGCCGCGTGATAGCCGATCCGCCGCGCCGCCTCGTAGACCCGCCGGGCCGTCTCCTCGCGCACGCGCTCGCGGCCGTTGAGCACGCGGTCCACCGTCGCCTGGCTGAGACCGGCGGCAGCAGCGACATCGCGGATCGTCGGGCGGCGGGCCATCGGCATCCTCCTGATGGAATATCGTCATATCATGACATCATTCCTGACGATTCCTGAGGAAAAGTCCAGCAGGAGGATTGGGGCACAGGTCTCCGGGGGGGTACAAGGGCTCATCATGCCTGAGGGAGGACCGGGATGAGACAGAGGGATTACAGCCTGCTCGGGCCCGATGCCCGGCGGGCGGTCGAGACAGGCCTGGCTGCCGCCGAATGGTAACACAGCGAGGTGCCGCGCAAGACCATGAAGGAGCTGATGCAACGCCGCGACGGACCGGCGATCCGCGACACGCTGATCTGGCTGGGCGCGATGCTGGCCTTCGGGGGCGCGGCCTCCTGGCTGTGGCTGGCGGGGCATCCGTGGTGGTCGGTGCCCTTCTTCCTCGTCTACGGGGTGCTCTACGGATCGGCCTCGGATTCGCGCTGGCACGAATGCGGCCATGGCACCGCCTTCCGCACCGGCTGGATGAACGACGCGGTCTATCACCTCGCCTCGTTCATGATCGTGCGCAACCCGCATATCTGGCGCTGGAGCCATGCCCGACACCACACCGACACCATCATCGTCGGCCGCGATCCGGAGATCGCGGTCATGCGCCCGCCGGCCCTTCTCCGGCTGATCCTGAACGTCTTCGGCCTGGCGGATGCCTGGACGGGCTGGGGCGCGATGCTGCGCCATGCCGCCGGGCGGCTCGATGCCGAGGAGAAGACCTATGTCCCCGAGAGCGAATGGCCGAAGGTCGTCCGCACCGCCCGCATCTGGACGGCAATCTACGCCGCCACGATCGCGCTCGCGCTGGCGACGGGATCGGTCCTGCCGCTGCTGCTCATCGGCGGGCCGCGGCTCTATGGCGCCTGGCATCACATCCTGACGGGTCTGCTCCAGCATGGGGGCCTGGCCGATGACGTGCTCGACCACCGGCTCAACAGCCGCACGGTGCTGATGAACCCGATCAGCCGCTTCATCTACTGGAACATGAACTATCACGTGGAGCACCACATGTTCCCCATGGTGCCCTATCACGCGCTGCCGCGGCTTCATGCCCTGATCAAGCATGACCTGCCCGCGCCCAGCCCCTCGATCCTGGCCGGCTATCGGGAGATGATCCCGATCCTGCGCCGGCAGCTGCGGGGCGAGGATGTCTTTCTCAGGCGCGCCCTGCCGCCCACCGCGCGGCCCTATCGCGAGGATTTCCACGCCGCCGCGCTCGGCACCGCCGCCGAGTGACCGCAGGGCCGGCCGGGACAGCCCACCCACAGATCCCCCGACAGATCCGCCGAAGGCCGTCCCGCGCCGCCCTGCCCCTGTCAGACCGGATCCAGCAACCCGAAGGAGGAGACCGCATGGCCGAATGGATCGACGCCTGCAGCACCGACGAGATCGACGAGGAGGATGTGATGCGCTGGGATCACGGGGGGCGGACCTATGCCATCTATCATGCCCCCGGCGGCGCCTTCTACTGCACGGACGGGCTGTGCACGCATGAGAATGTCCATCTGGCCGGGGGTCTGGTGATGGATCATGTCATCGAATGCCCCAAGCACAACGGCCGCTTCGACTACCGCACGGGAGAGCCGCTGCGCGCGCCCGTCTGTGTCGCCCTGCGCACCTATCCCGCAAAGGTGGAGGGCGGACGGGTGCTCGTCCAGCTCGGCTGAGACCCTTCAGCCGCGCGGCGCAAGAAGGATCGCCGCCGCCCCGGCCACGCAGAGGACCGACCCGCCGAGATCCCAGCCGTCGGGCCTCTGCCCCTCTGCCGCCCAGAGCCAGATCAGCGAGGCGGCGATGTAGATGCCGCCATAGGCCGCATAGGCCCGCCCGGCGAAATCCGCGCCGGCCTGCGCCAGCAGCCAGGCAAACCCCCCGAGCGCCAGCCCGCCCGGCAGCAGCCACAGCGCCGACGCGCCCAGCCGCCACCAGGCCCAGACGGCGAAGCAGCCCGCAATCTCGAGGAACGCGGCCAGAGCGAAGACCGTCAGCGATGCCGGTGTGGTCATGATCCTCTCCTTCCCCGCTGCAGGGCGGCCTTGGCAGTATCTACGCCTCGATCGGCACCAGCGGTTCGACCTTGGCCGAACGGATCACAAGACTGGTGCGCACGCTGGCCACATTCGGCGCAGGGGTGAGCGATTCGGTCAGGAAGCGCTGGAAGCTCGGCAGATCGGGGGCCACGCAGCGCAGCAGGAAATCCGTCTCGCCGTTGAGCATGTGGCATTCGCGCACCATGGGCCAGCCTGCGGCCCGCGCCTCGAAGGCGCGCAGATCCGCCTCGGCCTGCGAGATCAGCCGCACCTGGGCAAAGACCTGCACCCCATAGCCGAGCCGCTCGGGATCCAGCACCGCATGGCAGCCGCGCAGATAGCCGGCCTGTTCGAGCGCGCGCACGCGCCGCAGGCAGGGCGCGGGCGACAGCCCCACACGCCGTGCCAGCTCGGCATTGGGCAGGTCGCCTTGCGCCTGAAGCTCGGCCAGGATGCGCCTGTCCGTCGCGTCGATCCGCCTGCCGGGCATTCCGCCCCCTCCCTTCATGCGGGGCGAAGCCTAGACCGCGTCCCGCCCTTCGGCAATGATCTTGCGCAAACCCGCCCTGCGCGGCGCAGGGGTTCAAGGCCGTCGTCCTGCACGCTATCTCTACCGGTGCATCTCACGGAGATCCCCATGTCCGATCCGCGCCCCGATCCCCGCCATGTCCGCCTGCTGATCGTCGGCTCCGGTCCGGCCGGGTATACCGCCGCCGTCTATGCCGCGCGGGCCATGCTGTCCCCCCTGCTGATCCAGGGGATGGAACCGGGCGGCCAGCTCACCACCACGACCGAGGTGGAGAACTGGCCCGGCGACATCTCGGTGCAGGGGCCCGATCTGATGGCGCGGATGGAGGCCCATGCCCGCGAGATGGGGGCGGAGATCCTCACCGACATCGTGACCCGGCTCGACCTGTCGCAGCGCCCCTTCCTGGCCGAAACGGACAGCGGCCTGAGAATCCGGGCCGATGCCGTGATCCTGGCGACGGGGGCGCGGGCGCGCTGGCTCGGCCTGCCGTCCGAGCAGCGGCTGAGGGGGTTCGGCGTCTCGGCCTGCGCGACCTGCGACGGCTTCTTCTTCCGCGGCAAGGAGGTCGCCGTCATCGGCGGCGGCAACACCGCCGTGGAAGAGGCCCTGTTCCTGACGAATTTCGCCACGAAGGTCACGCTGATCCACCGCCGCGACAGCCTGCGGGCCGAGAAGATCCTGCAGGAGCGCCTGTTCCGCCACCCGAAGATCGAGACGGTCTGGAACCATGTGGTGGACGAGGTGCTGGGCGAAGGCGGCGTGGAAGGTCTTCGCATCCGCAACGTGATCACCGGAGAGAGCCGGGATCTGCCCGTGCAGGGGGTGTTCGTCGCCATCGGCCATGCCCCGGCCTCGGAACTGGTCGCCGGCCAGCTCGAGCTGCATCACGGTGGCTATGTGAAGGTGGAGCCGGGCAGCACCCGCACCTCGATCCCCGGTGTCTTCGCCGCCGGCGATCTGACGGATCACGTCTATCGCCAGGCCGTCACCTCGGCGGGGATGGGCTGCATGGCGGCGCTCGATGCCGAACGCTGGCTGGCCGCACAGCTGCAGCCGGCCATGGGAGAGGCGCCCTCGCAGGGAGCGGCTCCGGCGCCGCTCCCTGCGGAGCCCTGATCGCCCTGCCCGACGGTCATCCCCCGCCCCCCATGTCCTGCGGCGAACCGGATCGTCGCTGCCCTGCGGCAACAGGATGCCGGCGCGTCATGCCCCGCCTTGTCAGCGCCCTGTGACATCTCTAGGGGGGACCGCGTTCCGGCCCCGTGCCGCCGGCACTCCCTTATCGTCAAGGCCATTCGAGATGCCCGATTCCCCTGCCGACCGGACCCCGCAGTCCTTCCTGCCCAATCTGGCCCCCATCCCGGAGCTCTATGTCTCCTGGGACTCCGCGCAGAAGCTGAAGCATGAGGCCGCCGCGCTGCCGTCCTGGGACATGACGCCGCGCCAGATCTGCGACCTCGAGCTGCTGATGAATGGCGGCTTCTACCCGCTCAAGGGATTTCTCGGACAGGCCGACTACGACTCGGTGGTGGAGAGGATGCGGCTGGCGGACGGCACGCTGTGGCCGATTCCCGTCACCCTCGATGTGTCGGAATCCTTCGCGGCCCGGATCGAACCCGGCCAGGACATCGCCCTGCGCGATCAGGAGGGGGTGATCCTTGCCATCCTCTCGGTCACCGACAAATGGACCCCCGACAAGCACCGCGAGGCGGTGGGCGTCTTCGGTGCCGACGACCCGGCCCATCCGGGGGGTGCACTATCTGCATCATGTGGCCGGTCCGGTCTATCTGGGCGGGGCGGTCACGGGCCTGCAACCGCCCGTCCATTACGACTTCAAGGCGCGTCGCGACACGCCCAACGAACTGCGCGCCTTCTTCCGCAAGATGGGCTGGCGGCGCATCGTCGCCTTCCAGACGCGCAACCCGCTGCACCGGGCGCATCAGGAGCTGACCTTCCGCGCCGCGCGCGAGGCGCAGGCGAATCTGCTCATCCATCCCGTTGTCGGCATGACCAAGCCGGGCGATGTGGATCATTTCACCCGCGTGCGCTGCTATGAGGCGGTCCTGCCCAAATATCCGGCGGCCACCACGCATCTGTCGCTGCTGAACCTCGCCATGCGCATGGCCGGCCCGCGCGAAGCGCTCTGGCATGCGATCATCCGGCGCAATCACGGGATCACGCATTTCATCGTCGGGCGCGACCATGCCGGCCCCGGCAAGAACAGCCAGGGCAAGGACTTCTACGATCCCTATGCCGCCCAGGATCTGGTGCGCCAGCATCAGGCCGAAATCGGCATCGAGATGGTGGACTTCAAGCAGATGGTCTATGTCCAGGAAAAGGCGCAGTATTACCCCGTGGACGAGGTCCCCGAGGGCTGCACCGTCCTCGACATCTCGGGGACGGAACTGCGCCGCCGCCTGCGCGAGGGGCTCGAGATCCCCGAATGGTTCTCCTTCCCCGAGGTCGTCGCCGAGCTGCGCCGCCGCTTCCCGCCGCGCAGCCAGCAGGGCTTCACCGTGTTCTTCACGGGCCTTTCCGGATCGGGCAAGAGCACCATCGCCAATGCGCTCATGGTCAAGCTGATGGAGGTCGGCGGCCGACCGGTGACGCTGCTCGACGGCGATGTGGTGCGCAAGCACCTCTCCTCCGAACTCGGCTTCAGCAAGGAACACCGCGACATCAACATCCGCCGCATCGGCTTTGTCGCCAGCGAGATCACCAAGAACGGCGGCATCGCCATCTGCGCGCCGATCGCCCCCTATGCCGCCACCCGCCGTGCCGTGCGCGAGATGATCGAGCAATACGGCGCCTTCGTCGAGGTCCATGTCGCCACCTCGCTCGAAGCCTGCGAGAGGCGCGACCGCAAGGGGCTCTACAAGCTCGCGCGCGAGGGGAAGATCAAGGAATTCACCGGCATCTCGGATCCCTATGACGTGCCGGAGAACCCCGAGCTGCGCATCGACACCGAGAATCAGGACGTGGATACCTGCGCCCATCAGGTGCTGCTGAAGCTCGAGGCGATGGGCCTGATCGGCGGGACAGGCTGAAGCTGCCCCCGGGCTGGCCTGCCCGGACCTTTCGGGGGGGGCGCGTCATCGCCCCCCCTGCTGCCTGCGCACCGGCCTCCCCCCGATTGGGGGCGCCCCGCTCGGGCCTTGCTCAGGCGCTGTGGGGCCGGATCATCCGCACCAGGAGCCCGTCACGCAGCACGTAATGATGGAAAAGCGCCAGGGCCGCATGCGCCAGGGCCAGGACGAACAGCGCATTGCCGGCCAGTTCGTGAAGTTCGCCCAGGCTGTTCGCCCCCAGATACCAGACCAGCGCCCCGCCCAGCGGCACCGCCAGCATCAGCAGATAGAGAAGCAGATGCCCCCCCCTTGCCAGAAGGACCAGGGGCGAACCGGGCCGGCCGGGCGGCGGCCGGGGCCCCCTCGCGCCAGCGGACCGCGATCCGCAGCAGGACCAGGATCAGCACCGCCATGCCGATCCAGACATGAAGGGGGGTGCCGGGATCGGTCCCCTCCATCCGCATCTGCCGGAGGGCGCGTCCTGCAGCCTCGCCGGTGAACCAGTTGAAGAGGATCAGCCCCGCGATCGCCCAGTGAAGGGCAATCTGCCATGGGGAATAGCCGTGTCGTTGTCCGGTCATGTCCTGTTTTCCGCCTCCCTGGCGTCGTGAAAAGCCTGAACAGCGCTTGAACGGACAGGACGGGGGGCTTCCGTCGCGGCTGTCATGGCCTCGCGGAACCGTGATCGGGCGTCATCGGCCACAGGGGCCGGGAATGGTCCGGGATCGGGGGATGATCGCGTGACCGGGGCAGGCGGGAAAGGATCCGGGTCCTGCCCGTTCTCCTTTCCCCGCTCTGTGCAGAGCGCCGGCGGCAGGCTCTCAGTGGACCGTGACGGGCACCTTGTCGTGCTGACGCGCCAGGACGAAGGCCAGGTTGCGGTCGGCGACAAGGGCGAGCTGATGCCCCTCGATGTCATGGACGGCGAAAATCGTCTGGAGCCCGCCGGCCTGCATCCGGATGGGTTCGGGCAGCGAGGCCACGGAGACGGGTTTCACATAGACGATATCCGGCGACAGATCGCTGAGGGACGGTAGGCGGCGGCCGGTGGTATTGGCAGGACCGTTCACTTCACCCCACTCCTCTTGATGGGGACGGTCTGGACGACCGTCTCGGGCACGTGGCGGGTCAGATCGATATGGAGAAGGCCGTTCTCCATCACCGCTTCGCCCACATCGACGCCTTCGGCCAGCACAAAGGTCCGCTGGAACTGGCGCGATGCGATGCCGCGGTGCAGGAACACCCGCCCCTCCGGATCGTCGGACTGTCGCCCGCGGATGGTGAGCTGGCGATCCTCGAGGGTGATCGACAGATCCGCCTCGGTGAAGCCGGCCACGGCCAGCGTGATCCGGTAGGACCGATCCGAGGTCTGCTCGATGTTGTAGGGGGGGTATCCGTCGTTGCCGGATTTCGCGGCCCGCTCCACCAGGCGTTCGAGCTGCTCGAAGCCGAGGAGGAACGGCTGCGTCCCCAGGGTCAGCTTGGTCATGCGACACGTCCTTTCCACGAAAGCGACCGTCCGAGCGGACCCCGGAGATGGGCGCCCGCCACGCCGCAGATATGGGAGGCCCTGCGTGATCCCGCAAGGGCTTGGACCCTGCCGAGGGGCAGGATAGGATGGCCTCTACGGCGCGAGGGCGCCCGCAGGTAAGCCCGGCATGGACGACAACAGGATCAGCAGCCTCCCCCCTGGCACCACGATGGACGAGGCCGAGGTGCTGCGCGCGGAACTGGCCGTGCTCCGTCAGGCCCATCGCGAGCTTGATGAGGCGATCCGCGCGATGGAGGCGGCGCCGGGCCTGCCCGACATGCTCACCATCCGCCGCAAGAAGAAGGAAAAGCTGATCCTCAAGGACCGCATCCGCCTGATCGAGGACCGCCTCCTGCCGGACATCATCGCGTGAACGACCCTGCTCCCCCCTCTGCTCCCGCCCCTCTTGTCGGCATCGTGATGGGAAGCCAGTCCGACTGGCCCACCCTCAAGGAAGCCGCGCGCATCCTCTCGGATCTGGAGATTCCGCACGAATCGCGCATCGTTTCGGCTCACCGGACGCCGGATCGGCTCTGGTCCTATGGGCGCGAGGCGGCGGGGCGCGGGCTGAAGGTCATCATCGCCGGGGCGGGCGGGGCGGCGCATCTGCCCGGCATGATGGCCTCCAAGACCCCCCTACCCGTCATCGGCGTGCCGGTGGAGACGCGCGCGCTCGGCGGGCTCGATTCGCTCTATTCCATCGTCCAGATGCCGCGCGGCTTTCCGGTGGCGACCATGGCGATCGGCGGGGCCGGCGCAGCCAATGCGGGGCTGATGGCGGCCCAGATCCTGGCGCTGTCCGATCCGGCCCTGGCTGCGCGCCTGGCAGCCTGGAGGGAGGCGCTCTCCGCCTCGGTCCCGGAGGTGCCGCATGACTGACGCACCGCTTGCACCGGGTGCCTGGATCGGCATCCTCGGTGGGGGTCAGCTCGGGCGCATGCTGGCGATGGCTGCGGCCCGGCTCGGCTATCGCGTCCACATCTACGACCCGGACCCGCAGGCCCCTGCCGCCGATACGGCCGCACGCTTCACCTGCGCGCCCTGGACGGATGTGGCGGCGCTCTCGGATCTTGCGGCCTCGGTTGCCGTCGTGACCTACGAGTTCGAGAATGTTCCGCCGGCCTCGCTCGATGCCATCGAGGCGCTGGCCCCGATTCGCCCGAATCGCCGCGCGCTCGCCATCTCGCGCGATCGGCTGGAGGAGAAGACCTTCCTGCGCGGCCTGGGCCTGGCGACAGCGCCCTTCGCGGCCGTGGACGACATGGCCTCGCTTCGCGCCGCGCTGGAGGCGGTCGGCACGCCCGCGATCCTCAAGACCCGGACGCTGGGTTATGACGGCAAGGGGCAGATCCGCCTGACCTCGCCGGAGGAGGCGGCTGACGCCCTGGCCGCCCTGGGCGGGGTTCCGGCGATCCTCGAAGGCCATATCGCCTTCGACCGCGAGGTTTCGGTCATCGCGGCACGTGGGCTTGACGGATCGGTGGCCGCCTATGACCCCGGAGAGAACCTCCATGAAGGCGGCATTCTCCGCCGCACCACGGTTCCGGCGCGGCTGACCCCGGCCCAGCGCAGCGATGCGGTGCTGATCGCGGCGCGGATCCTCGAGGCGCTCGATCATGTCGGCGTGATGGGGGTGGAGCTGTTCGTCGCAGACAGGGGGGGGGCTTCTGGTCAACGAGATCGCCCCGCGCGTCCACAATTCGGGGCACTGGACCGAGCTGGGTTGCCGCATCGACCAGTTCGAACAGCATATCCGCGCCGTCGCCGGCCTGCCGCTGGGGGACGGACGCGCCATGCCGATGTGGAGATGGAGAATCTCATCGGCCCCGAAGGGATGGCCCGGATCCCTGCCCTGCTGCGCGAAGGGGCACGGATCCATCTCTACGGCAAGGCCGAGGCACGGGCAGGCCGCAAGATGGGCCATGCCAACCGCCTGCTGCGCAGCGACTGATGCCTTCGCCTCGGCTGGCTGTCCGCGCTGTCATCCTGCGCGAGGGGCGGCTTCTCCTCGTCAATGCCTACAGGGGGCGGACGGATCTGTGGTGCGCCCCTGGCGGGGGGGGTCGAGCTCCACCAGTCCCTGCCCGACGCCCTCGAACGGGAGCTGCGCGAGGAGACCGGGCTGCAGGTCCGTGTCGGCGCGCCCTGCCTGATCAACGAATTCCACGATCCCGACGGAGCGTTCCATCAGGTGGATGTCTATTTCCGCTGCACCCTTGTGGGGGATGAGCCGCCCGCCCCCTGGACCGACCCGGAAGGGATCGTCGCCCATCGTCTCTGGGTCACGCGCGAGGAGATGGCCGCTCTGCGCGTGAAGCCCGACAGCCTCGCCGCCGTGGCCTGGGGCGATCCGGGGGCGATCCTCTACGATCCGCTCGAGCCGATCCTGCGGTGAAAACCCGTCGCCTCCGGGGCGCGGCACGCTAGGATCACAGGCGCCACCGGAGAGGGAACGCGCATGTCCTGGTCCTACCCCGTCGCCCGTCTGCTGGGCAGCGAGATCCGCATCCATGTCACCTTCCTGCTGTTCCTCGTCTGGATCGGCGTGGCCCGCTACATCCAGGGCGGCGCTGCCGCGGCGGCCGAATCGCTGCTGCTGATCCTGGCGATCTTCGCCTGCGTCCTGGCCCATGAATTCGGCCATGCGCTGGCCGCGCGGCGCTATGGCATCCGGACGCCCGACATCACCCTGCTGCCGATCGGCGGGATCGCCCGGCTGGAACGGATGCCCGAGCGTCCCGCCGAAGAGATCATCGTCGCCCTTGCGGGGCCTGCGGTCAATGTCGTCATCGCGGCGGTCCTGTTCCTCATCCTCGGGGCGCGGTTCGATCCGGCCACGCTCAATGCGCTCGACAATCCGGGGGCAAGCCTGCTGGCCCAGATCGCGGCGCTCAACCTGTTCCTGGTCCTGTTCAACCTCATTCCCGCCTTCCCGATGGACGGGGGGCGGGTGCTGCGGGCGCTGCTGGCCATGCGGATGGAGCCGGCCCGCGCGACGGCCATCGCGGCGCGGGTGGGTCAGGCCCTGGCCTTTGGGCTGGGCTTTCTCGGGCTGCTCGGCAACCCGATGCTGATCTTCATCGCCATCTTCGTCTACATCGCCGCCACGGCCGAGGCCCAGGCGAGCAGCCTTGACGACATCGCCCGCCGTCTGGGCGTGCGGGATGCGATGATCACCCAGTTCGAGGCCCTGTCCCCCGCCGCCACCGTGGGCGATGCGGTCGAATGCCTGCTGCGCACGACCCAGCACGAATTCCCGGTGGTGGACGGGGCGGGGCGTCTTCGCGGGATCCTGACCCGCAACGCGATCATCGCCGCCCTCAGCCGCACGGGCATGGAGACGCCTGTCCTCGATGTCATGCACCGCGACGTGCCCGGCGTGCCGGCCTGGGGGCCGCTGGCGGCGGCTCTGGTCCATCTGCGACAGTCGCAGGCCCCGGCGGTTGCCGTCCTGGATGCCGAAGGCCGGCTGGCCGGCTACATCACGGCCGAGAATGTGGGAGAGCTGCTGATGGTCGCCCGTGCGGGCGGCGATACGGGCGGCGGGGCGGGAAGCCGCCCGGGCGGGCGCCGGGGGCCGCTTCGGCCGCGCTGATTCGCACCCCGCGCAGGGGAATTCGCGCAAGGTTAATACGCGTTAACGGCTAAGCCCCTGACGGGCCATGATGTTCCTGGGCGCCGCGCAACGCGCGGTGGTGGAGGGATTTGTTAACCCCTCGCGGCGATCCTGACCTCCGCATCAACCGGAGAGTCCCGCATGCCCGCAGCCATCCTCATGCCACACAGGAAAAGGGCGCCCCGAAGGGCGCCCTCCTGCGGTGCTGTCCTGGCCCGGGGCTCAGAAGTCGCCCATGCCGCCCATGCCGCCGGCCGGGGCCGAGGCCTTCTCTTCCTTGGGCTTGTCGGCGATCATCGCCTCGGTGGTGATGAGCAGACCGGCGACCGACGCCGCATCCTCGAGCGCGGTGCGAACGACCTTGGCCGGGTCGATCACGCCGAACTTGAACATGTCGCCGTATTCTTCGGTCTGGGCGTTGAAGCCGAAGCTCTTGTCGTCGGATTCGCGCACCTTGCCGGCGACCACGGCGCCATCGACGCCGGCATTCTCGGCGATCTGACGCAGCGGAGCCTCGAGGGCACGACGCACGATCTGGATACCGGCATCCTGATCGCTGTTGGCGCCCTTGACATCGGCCAGCACCTTGGCGGCCTGGACGAGGGCGACGCCGCCGCCGACCACGATGCCTTCCTGCACGGCGGCACGGGTGGCGTTCAGCGCGTCATCGACGCGGTCCTTGCGCTCCTTGACCTCGACTTCGGTCATGCCGCCCACGCGGATGACGGCCACGCCGCCCGCCAGCTTGGCGACCCGCTCCTGCAGCTTCTCGCGGTCGTAGTCCGAGGTGGTCTCCTCGATCTGGGCGCGGATCTGGGCGACGCGGGCCTCGATCTCCTTCTTGTCGCCGGCGCCGTCGATGATCGTGGTGTCATCCTTCTTGATGACGACCTTCTTGGCGCGGCCCAGCATGTCAAGCGTGACATTCTCGAGCTTCATGCCGAGGTCTTCGCTGATCACCTGACCGGCGGTCAGGATGGCGATGTCCTGCAGCATGGCCTTGCGGCGATCGCCGAAGCCGGGCGCCTTGACGGCCGCGACCTTCAGGCCGCCGCGCAGCTTGTTGACGACGAGCGTGGCGAGAGCCTCGCCCTCGACATCCTCGGCGATGATGAGCAGCGGCTTCTGCGACTGGATGACCGCCTCGAGCAGCGGCACCATCGGCTGGAGCGAGGAGAGCTTCTTCTCGTGGATGAGGATCAGGGGCTCCTCGAGCTCCGCCACCATCTTTTCGGCATTGGTGACGAAGTAGGGCGACAGGTAGCCGCGGTCGAACTGCATCCCCTCGACCACTTCGACTTCGGTCGCCATCCCCTTGTTCTCTTCGACGGTGATGACGCCTTCATTGCCGACCTTCTGCATCGCGTCGGCGATGAAGCGGCCGATCTCCTTCTCGCCATTGGCCGAGATGGTGCCGACCTGCGCGACCTCGTCGCTGTCCTTGACGGGGCGGGCGGCGGCCTTGATCTGCTCGATGACCTTGCTCACGGCCAGGTCGATGCCGCGCTTGAGGTCCATCGGGTTCATGCCGGCGGCGACGGCCTTCATGCCCTCGACGACGATGGCCTGGGCGAGCACGGTGGCCGTGGTGGTGCCGTCACCGGCCTCGTCATTGGTCCGCGAGGCCACCTCGCGCACCATCTGGGCGCCCATGTTCTCGAACTTGTCCTCGAGCTCGATCTCCTTGGCGACGGTGACGCCGTCCTTGGTGATCCGGGGGGGCGCCGAACGACTTGTCGATGACGACATTGCGGCCCTTCGGGCCCAGCGTCACCTTGACAGCATTGGCGAGCGTGTTGACGCCGCGCAGCATGCGCGAACGGGCGTCGGTATCGAACTTGACGTCCTTGGCGGCCATCTTTGGCTGTCTCCTAGGGTGTCAGGAAAAGGGGAACGGAAATCAGGCGGCCTTGGCGGCGGCGCCCGTGGTCTCGATGATGCCGAGGATGTCCGACTCCTTCATGATGAGGAGTTCCTCGCCATCGAGCGTCACCTCGGTTCCGGACCACTTGCCGAAAAGGATGCGGTCGCCGGGCTTGACGGAGGGGGCGATCAGCTCGCCCGAATCCTTGCGGGCACCCTCGCCGACAGCGATCACCTCACCTTCGGCGGGCTTCTCCTTGGCGGTGTCGGGGATGATCAGACCCCCCTTGGTCTTCTCTTCGCTCTGCACCCGGCGCACCAGCACCCGGTCGTGAAGCGGCTTGAACGAGGCCATGTCGAAGCTCCTGAACAGCGTTCGCTTGTCGAATCTCTGGACCTGTTAGCACTCCCACCCGGTGAGTGCCAACGGCGGCGAGTTAGGGATCCCGACCCGGACTGTCAAGGGGCCGTCCCCGGCCGGCCATGGCCGGGTCCGCCGCGGACATGCAGGTCCCCCTCATCATGCCGCCTTGGCTGCAGGGGCTCCGGCCCCCTCCGCCGCCGGAGCGGCAGGCCTGTCGCGATCGTCGCCATCCTGTCTTCGGCGAATGGCTCGCAGCCCCGGAAGGCCGCTTCCGAGCCGCCGCGGCGGGGGCGGGATCGCGCGGCGCGTGGACAAGCGCGCCGCAGGGGGCTAGGACGCGCGCGATCACGGAGGATCGCCCATGACCACGCTCGTCTTCGGCCACAAGTCGCCGGACACCGACTCGACCTGCTCCGCCATCATCTGGGCCTGGTTCCTGTCGCATCACGAACCCGGCGCCGCCGAGCCGCGCCTGCTGGGCACCCCCAATACCGAGGCCCAGTTCGTCCTGAAGCGCTGGGGCTTCGAGATGCCTCCCATCATCGAGGATGTGACCGAAGGCCAGCCGGTGGTCATCGTGGACACCAACAACCCGGCCGAGCTGCCGGCCTCGATCAACAAGGCGGATATCCGGGCGATCATCGACCATCACAAGCTTGTCCCCGGGCTCGAGACCAGGGGGCCGATCGAGGTGACCATCCGCCCCGTCGCCTGCACCGCGACGCTGATGTGGCAACTGATGGGCGGACATGGCGGCCATGCCCCCGACGGCATCAAGGGGCTTGCCCTGTCCTGCATCCTGTCGGACACGCTCGAGTTCCGCTCGCCCACGACGACGCCGATCGACCGGCAGGTGGCCGAGCATCTGGCGGCGGAACTGGGGGTGGACATCCCCTCCTATGCGGCAGAGATGTTCGCCGCCAAGTCGGATGTCTCGCGCTTCTCCGCGGCCGAGCTGCTGCGCATGGATTCCAAGGAATACACCGTGGACGGCATCGATTTCCGCGTCTCGGTGCTGGAGACGACCTCGCCGCAGACGATCCTGGCCCGCAAGGACGAGCTGATGGCGGCGATGCCCGTGGTGGCGGCCGAAGACGGCGCGCAGCAGGTGCTCCTCTTCATCGTGGACATCCTGCGGGAGGAGGCGACCCTGCTTGTCCCCAACGAGCTGACGCGGCGGGTCTGCGCGGCCTCCTTCGGGGTGACGCCCAGCTCGGACACGGTTGTCCTGCCGGGGATCATGTCGCGCAAGAAGCAGATCATCCCGGCGCTCCGGGCCGCATGACCGAGATCGTCGCCCGTCTTGCCGATATCGCGGACCGCTATGATGCGGCCTTCGTGGACCTGTGGGGCTGTGTCCATGACGGCCTGCAGGCCTTTCCGGCCGCTGTGGCAGCGCTGCGTGACTTTCGCGCGGGGGGGCGGCGACGGGTCGTTCTGGTCACCAATGCGCCCCGGCCGCGCGCCAGCGTCGAGGCCCAGATCGCCCGGCTGGGCGTTCCACGGGAGGCCTGGGATGCCGTGGCCACCTCCGGGGATGCCGCGCGCGTCGCGCTCTATCAGGGGGCGGTCGGCCGGCGGATCTGGTTCATGGGCGAAGAGCGCGACCGGGTGTTCCTCGAACCCCCGCGGATCGTCGCCGATCCCGTCCCGGTGGAGGCCGTCCCCCTCGAAGAGGCTGAAGGGATCGTCTGCTGCGGTCCCTTCGATCCGCATGCGGATCCGGCGGTGAACCGGCCGCAGTTCCTGCTGGCCAAGCAGCGCGGGCTGAAGCTGCTCTGCGCCAACCCGGACATCGTGGTGGACCGCGGCGAGCGGCGGGAATGGTGCGCCGGGGCCCTGGCCCCGGCTCTATGAGGAGATGGGCGGCGAGAGCCTGTATTTCGGCAAGCCCCACCCGCCGATCTATGATCTGGCCCGCCGTCGCCTGGCCGCCTTGGGCGATCTGCCGCCCGATGACCGGATCCTCGCCATCGGCGACGGAATCGGCACGGATATCGCAGGTGCCATCGGCGAGGGACTTGACTGCCTGTTCGTCACCGGCGGTCTGGCCGCGCAGGAGACGGCAACCCCGCGCGGCGGACAACCGGATCCGGCGCGTCTGGCGGCCTATGTCGGGGCGCAGGGGCTGTCTCCGACCTTTGCCATCGGTTTCCTGCGCTGACGCCTCGGCTTGCAGGCATGGTCGGGGGGGAGTAACAGCCAGCCATGCGCATCATCCGCGATCTGACCGCCCCCCCCGATGCGCGCGGCGCCTCGGCCGGAATCGGCAATTTCGACGGCGTCCATCTGGGGCATCGGGCAGTCCTCGATCTGGCACGGCGCGATGGCGTTCCCCTCGCTGTCGTCACCTTCGAGCCGCATCCCCGCCAGTTCTTCGCGCCGGAGGCCCCTCCCTTCCGGCTGATGAATGCCCAGGCCCGTGCGCATCGCTTCGAGCGTCTCGGCGTGGATATCCTTTATGAGCTTCCCTTCGATGCCGCGCTTGCCGCGCTGACGCCGGAGGCCTTCGTGGCCGACGTCCTGGTCGGAGGGCTGGGCCTGTCCCATGCCGTCGTGGGAGAGGACTTCCGCTTCGGCCGCGGCCGCGCGGGCGATGCCGCAACACTGGTTCGCCTCGGCCAGGCCGCCGGCCTTGCCGTCACGGTGGCGCCGCTGCGAGGAATCGAGGGGGCCGAGATCTCCTCCACAGCCATCCGTCTTGCCCTGTCCGAAGGCCGGCCCCGCGATGCCGCCCGGATGCTGGGACATTGGCACCGGATCGAGGGACCCGTCCTGCATGGCGAGAAGCGCGGACGAACCCTTGGCTATCCCACGGCGAATCTGTCGCTCGAGGGTCTTCATCTCCCCCGCTTCGGAGTCTATGCCACCCTTGTGGACATTCTCGACGGTCCCCATCAGGGCCATCATGGCGGTGTCGCCTCGCTGGGGGTGCGGCCGATGTTCGGCGGCTCGGTTCCGAATCTCGAGGTCTTCCTCTTCGACTTCGCGGGCGATCTCTACGGCGCAACCCTGTCTGTCGCGCTGGTGGAGTGGCTTCGGCCCGAGATGACCTTCTCCAGCCTTGCCGATCTGATCACCCAGATGGACGCGGATTCGGCCCGCGCCCGCGCGGTGCTGGCGGCCCATGGCTGACATGCGGCCCCGCTTCTGGGAGATGCCCCTGGCGGCGCTGAACCGGGACGAATGGGAGGCGCTCTGCGATGGCTGCGGGAAATGCTGCCTCAACAAGCTCGAGGACGAGGAGACCGGCGAGGTGGCGCTGACGCGCGTGGCCTGTCGCCTGCTCGACTGCGCCAGCGCCCGCTGCTCCTCCTATGCGGACCGGCACGACCATGTGCCCGAATGCATCCTGCTGACACCGACCTCGATCCCGCGGCATCTCTACTGGCTTCCCGCGACCTGTGCCTATCGCCTGCGTCATCTGGGCCATCCCCTGCCGGACTGGCATCCGCTGCTCACCGGCGATCCGGAAAGCCCGCACCGGGCGGGGGCCGGGGTGCGGGGCCTTGCCATCCCGGAAACCGAGGTTCCGGAGGACGAATGGGAAGACCACATCATCGAAGAGCCCATCCCATGAGCCCCCCCCTGTGCAGCATGGCCTATCCGCCATCACGGCATGCGACAGGGCCCGCCGCTTTCTGGAGATAACCCGCAGCCCATGCTAGGGCCGCGCCACGCACTGCCCCGCGAAGGAATTGCCATGCCAGCCCTGTCCGAGCCGAAACTCATCGCCGGCAATGCCAACATCCCCCTTGCCCGCGCCATTGCCCGACGGATGTCGCTGCATCGGGGCGTGGCCGTGGATCTGGTGAACGCTCGTGTCGAGCGCTTCAACGATCAGGAAATCTTTGTCGAGGTCTTCGAGAATGTCCGCGGCGAGGACATGTTCATCATCCAGCCGACCTCGAACCCAGCCAATGACACGCTGATGGAGCTGCTGATCATCACGGATGCCCTGCGCCGCTCCTCAGCCCAGCGGATCACGGCCGTCATTCCCTATTTCGGCTATGCCCGGCAGGACCGCCGCGCCAAGGCGCGCACCCCGATCAGCGCCAAGCTGGTGGCCAATCTGCTGACGACCGCAGGGGTGGACCGCATCCTGACGCTGGACCTGCATGCCGCACAGATCCAGGGCTTCTTCGACATTCCGGTGGACAATCTCTATGCTGCGCCGGTCTTCGCACTCGACATCCTGCATCATTTCGACGGGCGGCTCGAAGACATGACCGTCGTCTCGCCGGATGTCGGGGGCGTGGCGCGGGCACGGGAACTGGCCCAACGGATCGGCTGCGGGCTGGCTATTGTGGACAAGCGCCGGGCCCGGCCGGGAGAGGTCGCCGAAATGACGGTGATCGGCGATGTCCGTGATCAGATCTGCATCATCGTGGACGACATCGTGGATACCGCCGGCACCCTCTGCAAGGCCGCCGAGGTGCTGTGCGAAGCCGGCGCCCGCGAGGTTCATGCCTATATCACCCATGGGGTCCTGTCCGGTCCGGCTGTCGGGCGCATCCGGGAATCGCGGATGAAGTCGCTCGTCATCACCGATTCGATCGAACAGACCGACAGGGTGCGCGAGGCCGGCAACATCCGCATCGTTCCGACCGCGCCGATGTTCGCGCAGGCGATCCTCAACATCTGGCACGGGACGTCGGTCTCGTCCCTGTTCGAGGCCGACAGCCTCGCACCGATCTATGAGGGGATGTACACGAGACGCTGAGCCCGTTTCCCGCCTCGATCCGGCGCCCGAAACAGAAAGGCCCCGGCATGCCGGGGCCTTTCCGCATTGCAAAGGGTATGCCCTCCTCAGGGCGCCGGCGCGCGCGAGGCCCCGGCGCCGATCCCGATGCGGTCGCCAACGGCGACCATGTCGGCCAGAAGACGGGCGGCGTCATCCACCGGACCGTCACGGTCGGCAATGTTCTGGGCGGCGGTCAGCGCAGTCCGCGCCTCCTCCACCCAGCGCGCATGCACATCGGCCGTCACTTCGGCCCGCGGCAGGGCCTGTTCGGCCAGGACGGACACGCCGGTCGCGGTGACCTCGGCAAAGCCGCCGGTCACCACGAATTCCTCGGTTCCTGCTGCATGGACAACCCGGATCAGACCGGGGCGCAGCGTGGTGATGACGGGCGCATGGCCCGGCATCGCCGTCAGATCGCCGTCCGCACCCGGCAGCAGGACCTCGCGCGCATCGAGGGCGGCAAGACGCCGCTCGGGGCTCACAAGATCGAAGCGGAAACCCTCTGCCATGTCAGGCCGCCGCCGCCATGCGTTCGGCCTTGGCCACGGCATCCTTGATGCCGCCGACCATGTAGAAGGCCGCCTCGGGCAGGTGGTCGTATTCGCCGTTCACCACGGCCTTGAAGGAGGCGATCGTCTCCTCCAGCGGGACCTGCACCCCGGGCGAGCCGGTAAAGACCTGCGCCACGTCGAAGGGCTGGGAGAGGAAGCGTTGGATCTTGCGCGCACGGGCGACCGTCAGCTTGTCCTCTTCCGACAGCTCGTCCATCCCGAGGATGGCGATGATGTCCTGAAGCGACTTGTAGCGCTGGAGGATCCCCTGCACGGCGCGGGCCGTCTCGTAATGCTCCTTGCCCACGATCTGCGGATCGAGGATCCGCGAGGTCGAATCGAGCGGGTCCACCGCCGGATAGATCCCCAGTTCCGAAATGGCCCGCGAAAGCACCGTCGTCGCATCGAGATGCGCGAAGGAGGTGGCCGGCGCGGGGTCGGTCAGGTCGTCCGCGGGCACATAGATCGCCTGCACCGAGGTGATCGAGCCGCGCTTGGTCGAGGTGATCCGCTCCTGCAGCGCACCCATGTCGGTGGCCAGGGTCGGCTGATAGCCCACCGCCGAAGGGATGCGGCCCAGAAGGGCCGACACCTCCGAACCCGCCTGGGTGAAGCGGAAGATGTTGTCCACGAAGAACAGCACATCCGTGCCCGAGGCATCGCGGAACTGCTCGGCCAGCGTCAGCCCGGTCAGTGCCACGCGCGCGCGGGCCCCCGGCGGTTCGTTCATCTGGCCATAGACCAGCGCCACCTTGGACTTCTCGAGATCGTCCATGTTGATGACGCCGGACTCGATGAATTCGTGATAGAGGTCATTCCCTTCGCGGGTCCGCTCGCCGACGCCGGCAAAGACCGAGAAGCCCGAATGCACCTTGGCGATGTTGTTGATCAGCTCCTGGATGAGCACCGTCTTGCCCACCCCGGCGCCGCCGAACAGGCCGATCTTCCCGCCCTTGGAATAGGGAGCGAGAAGGTCGATGACCTTGATCCCGGTGACGAGGATCTCCGACTCCGTGGACTGATCCACGAAGGCCGGGGCCTCGGCATGGATGGGACGGTATTCGGTAGCGGCGATGGGACCCTTCTCGTCCACGGGCTCGCCGACGACATTGAGGATCCGCCCCAGAGTCGCCGGCCCCACGGGAACCGAGATCGGCCCGCCCGTGTCGCGCACGGCCGCGCCGCGCACCAGACCCTCGGTCGCATCCATGGCGATGCAGCGCACGGTGTTCTCGCCCAGATGCTGGGCAACCTCGAGCACCAGCCGGCGACCATTGTTGTCGGTCTCCAGCGCATTGAGAATCGGAGGCAGATGCCCATCGAACTGCACGTCCACCACGGCACCGATCACCTGAGTGATCTTGCCGCTGCTCGCTCCGGTTTGGCCTGCATCGAGTGCCATGGATGTCTCCTACGGGTCTGGCGGGGTCGGACCCCGGATGTTCGTGAGGCCGCCGGTCGGCCGGCCAAGAGAGCGCAGGCCTAGACGGCCTCCGCCCCCGAGATGATCTCGATCAGTTCCTTGGTGATCGCAGCCTGACGGCTGCGGTTGTACTGGATCGTCAGGCGGTCGATCATGTCCCCCGCGTTCCGCGTCGCGTTGTCCATGGCCGTCATCCGCGCCCCCTGCTCGGAGGCTGCGTTTTCCAGAAGCGCCGCAAAGATCTGCGTCGCCACCCCACGTGGAAGCAGCTCGCTCAGGATGGCCTCTTCGGAGGGCTCGTAGTCATAGAGCGCCGAGGGCGCTGCCTCGTCGAAGGTCGCCGGGATGATCTGGCGCGCCGTCGGCACCTGCGAGATGACCGACTGGAAGCGGTTGTAGAAGATCGTCGCCACGTCGAACTCGCCCGCATCGAAGCGGGCAATGATGTCGCGTGCGATCCGCTGCGCAAGGGGATAGCTCATGCGGCGCTCGGCAGAGAGGTCCACATGGCCCACGAAGAGCTGGCCGAGATCCCGTTTCAGGATGTCGCGGCCCTTCTTGCCGACGGTCAGGATCTTCACCGTCCGGCCTTCGCCGATCAGGCGCTGCGCCTCGGTCCGCGCAAGGCGGGCGATCGAGGAGTTGAAGGCCCCGGCAAGGCCGCGCTCCGAGGTCATCACGACCAGAAGGTGAACCTGGTTGCGCCCTGTCCCCCGCAGCAGGGCCGGCGCCGTCTCCGAACCGGCAGAGGCGGAGGCCAGCCCCGCCAGCACGGCATTGAAACGCTCGGCATAGGGACGGGCCGCCTCGGCCGCGTCCTGGGCGCGGCGGAGCTTGGCCGCCGCCACCATCTGCATCGCCTTGGTGATCTTCCGGGTGGATTTCACCGAGGCGATGCGGTTCTTCAGATCCTTCAGACTGGGCATCGCCCCGGCATCTCCCTCAGCTCAGACCCGTAATCAGGCGAAATCGCGCGCGAACTCGTCGATCGCACCGCGCAGGATCTCCTCGGCCTCGCCGGCAATCTTGGGATCCTCGCGGGTGATGAAGTCCAGCACGTCACGACGCTTGGTGCGCAGATGGTTGAGAAGGCCTGCCTCGAAGCGGCCGACTTCCGACACGGGCAGCTTGTCGAGATAGCCCTTGGTACCCGCATAGATGACCGCCACGATCTCCGCATTGGTCAGCGGCGAATACTGCGGCTGCTTCATCAGCTCGGTCAGACGGGCACCGCGGTTCAGCAGCGCCTGCGTCGCGGCATCCAGATCCGAGCCGAACTGCGCGAAGGCTGCCATCTCACGATACTGGGCCAGCTCCAGCTTCACCGGACCGGCAACCGACTTCATCGCCCGGGTCTGGGCCGAGGAGCCCACCCGCGACACCGAAAGACCCGTGTTCACCGCGGGGCGAATCCCCTGGAAGAACAGCTCCGATTCCAGGAAGATCTGCCCGTCGGTGATCGAGATCACATTGGTCGGGATATAGGCCGAGATGTCGCCGGCCTGCGTCTCGACGATGGGCAGCGCGGTCAGCGAACCCGAGCCATGATCCTTGTTCAGCTTGGCCGAGCGCTCCAGCAGACGGGAATGCAGATAGAACACGTCGCCCGGATAGGCCTCGCGCCCCGGCGGACGGCGCAGCAGCAGCGACATCTGACGATAGGCCACGGCCTGCTTGGACAGGTCGTCGTAGATGATCACCGCATGACGGCCGTTGTCGCGGAAGTATTCGGCCATCGCCGTCGCGGCATAGGGCGCCAGGAACTGCATCGGCGCGGGGTCCGAGGCCGTCGCAGCAACGACGATGGTATAGGCGAAGGCACCCGATTCCTCGAGCCGGCGGACGAACTGCGCCACGGTCGAGCGCTTCTGGCCCACGGCGCAGTAGACGCAGTAGAGCTTCTTGCTCTCGTCGTCGCCGGCCGCGTCATTGTAGGATTTCTGGTTGAGGATCGTGTCGAGCGCGATCGCGGTCTTGCCGGTCTGCCGGTCGCCGATGATCAGCTCGCGCTGGCCGCGGCCGATGGGGATCATGGCGTCCACGGCCTTCAGACCCGTTGCCATCGGTTCATGCACCGAACGGCGGGGAATGATGCCGGGGGCCTTCACATCGGCGATGCGGCGCTCGGCGGCCTCGATCGGCCCCTTGCCGTCGAGCGGCTGGCCGAGCGCATCCACCACGCGGCCGAGCAGGGCATCCCCCGCCGGCACGGACACGATGGACTGCGTGCGCTTGACGATGTCGCCTTCCTTGATGTCCCGGTCCGAACCGAAGATCACGCAGCCGACGTTGTCGGTCTCCAGATTGAGCGCCATCCCCATGATGCCGCCCGGAAACTCGACCATCTCGCCCGCCTGGACGTTGTCGAGACCATAGACACGGGCGATCCCGTCGCCGACGGACAGCACGCGGCCAACCTCGGCGACCTCGGCCTCTTGGCCGAAGTTGCGGATCTGGTTGCGGAGGATCGCCGAGATCTCGGCAGCCTGGATCGCCATCTTAACCGACCTCTTTCATCATGTTCTGGATCTGGCCGAGCTTTGCGCGGATCGAGGTGTCGATCATGCGCGAGCCCAGCCGGACGACGAGACCGCCGATCAGCGATCCGTCCACCCGCGTCTGGAGTTTCACGGAACGGCCCGCCCTGGCCGAAAGCTCGTCGGCAAGGCGCCTTTCCTGTTCGGCCGTGAGGGGCCGGGCCGAGATCACCTCTGCCGCGACCTCGCCGCGCGCCTCGGCGATCAGCCCCCGCAGAGCTGCAAGAAGATGCGGCAGGATGAACAGGCGGCGCTTTGCAGCCAGAAGCCCCAGCGTGTTCCGCATGATGGCGGACAGACCCATCCTGTCGGCCAGCGCATCGAGCGCACGCCCCTGCTCCTCGCGCGAATAGAGCGGCGAGGCGATGAGCGCGCGCAGATCGGCGCTTTCGGCAAGGGCCCCCTCGAGCAGGCCGAGATCCTGCTCCACGGCGGCGAGCATGTCCTCCTCGCGGGCGAGGTCGAAGACGGCCCGGGCGTAACGCGACGCAATGCCGGTCGAGATCGATGCTGGTTCGGACACGTCCACCCTTCCGTTGTCATGCTCCCCATGGCACGCCTGCGGACCCGTCATGCGACAGGCCGCCCGCCCGGAGATACCCCTGGCGGAGGCGTTCGCTCGCGGCGGCGTGTAGCAGAGCGATCAGACCCCCGCAACCGGCTTGCGCAGTGTTCCGCATCCGTCCTGCGGATCGCGCGCCCGGATCGCGGGAAGCGCCCGGAAGGAGTGCACCGCCCCCTTGCCGCAGGAAGGGGCACGGCATCCGGCAAGCGGATCCGCCGATCGGCAACCGCACTGCCGCGGGTCGGCAGGGCAAGCTGCTTCGAGGCCTCCACCACGAGAACCCCGCCTGCCGCAAAGAGCGGAAGATGACGGCCTGCCTGCTCCATCAACCCGCTCAGGCGACGCCAGAAGCGATGGGTGGACGGCGGTTGGTAGAGCGTAGACAGCGCCCTCTCCACCTGGAAGCGGTGACGGCGCAGCGCCGCCTCGAACTGGCGGAGGGTATAGGGCTGCCCATATCCGAAGGGCGTGGCATCGCTGCGGGACCACAGCCCCGCCCGGTTCGGGACGACGAAGATCGCCCGCCCCCCCGGGCCAAGAACCCGCCAGCATTCGTCAAGCAGCGGGTCGGGGTGATCGCTCGTCTCGATGCCATGCACGACAAGAAGACGATCCACGAATCCCGTCGAGAGCGGCCACAGCGTCTCCTCGCACAGAAGGGCCACATTCGGCGCCGATGACGGCCAGGGCATGACCCCCTGCGGCCCCGGCATCAGCGCGATCACCCGGCGGGCCCCCGTCAGAAAGGGCCGCAGAAAGGGCACGGCAAAGCCGTAGCCGGCAACGGTCTGACCCTTGGCCTCGGGCCAGAGCGATTCGATCTCGCCGCGGATCACACGCTGGACCGCCCGGCCAAGCGGGTTGCGGTAATAGAAGTCTCGCAGATCGTGCACGTCCGGGTGCATGGAACCTTCCGCATTGCGGCTGCCGTCGCGCGGCGGCAGGATCGGACAGACAGTAGGACAGAAGAAGGCTTCTCCGCCATGCCCGCAGACCGCGCATCCCTGACGCTCGTCACCGTCCCGTGCCTGCAGGACAACTATGCCTTCCTGCTGCATGATCCTGCCACGGGCGAGACGGCCCTTGTCGATGCGCCGGAAGCCGGGCCCATCCGGGCCGAACTCGACCGGCGGGGCTGGAGGCTGGGCACGATCCTCATCACCCATCACCATGACGACCACATCCAGGGCGTCGCGGCCTTGCGCGACGGCGCCCGCGTGATCGGGAATGCCGCCGATGCCCATCGCCTGCCGCCGCTCGACCTGGCTGTCACGCCGGGACAGACCCTGCAGATCTGCGGTGAGGAGGTGGAGGTCCTCGACACGCCGGGGCATACGGTGGGCCACATCTCCTATCATTTCCCGCGTTCTGCCCTGGCCTTCACGGCGGACACGCTCATGGCGCTGGGATGCGGCCGCCTGTTCGAGGGAACCGCCGAGCAGATGTGGGCCTCCCTGCTGCGGCTCCGATCGCTTCCGCCGCACACCCTCATCTGCTCGGGCCATGAATACACCCAGTCCAATGCCCGCTTCGCCCTGACCGTGGATCCGGACAATTCCGCGCTGCAGCAGCGGGCCGAAGCCGTCCGCCAGGCGCGCGAACGCGGTCAGCCCACCGTCCCTTCGCGCCTGTCGGAGGAACTGGCGACCAATCCCTTCCTGCGCGCCGACCTTCCCGGGATGAAGGCCCGGATGGGCATGGAAGGCGCCACGGATGCCGCCGTCTTCGCGGCCATCCGGGCTGCGAAGGACCGGTTCTGACCCCCCCGGGTCCCGAGGGGTCAGGGGGCGGCGGTTCGGGGGGCGGGCAGCGCGGCCCGGCCACTCGGCACGGACTGCGCCGCCCGGATCGGGGCCCGTGCCGTCGCATCCGGGACAGGCGGGATCCTCCGCGAACCGCCAGCAGTCCCGCCCGGCAGCCTTGGCCGCATAGACGGCCCGATCCGCCAGCGACAGGGCCTGATCCAGGCTCCGACCCGAGCCCACCCAGACCCCGATGCTCACGGTCATGGACAGGCGCTGATCCCGAAAGGTCATCGTGGTGGAGCGGATCCCTTCGCAGATCACCTCGGCGGCCAGGCGGGCCCCCGCAGCGGTGACCCCGGTCAGCAGCACGATGAATTCCTCGCCGCCCAGACGGGCGATGAGGGGCGCCTCTTCACCTGCCCGCGCAAGGGAATCGCAGATCCGGCCCGCCAGATGGGCCAGCGCGGCATCACCCGTCTCGTGCCCGTGGCGGTCGTTGATGTCCTTGAAGCGATCGGCGTCGATCATCAGGATCGCATAGAGAGGCGCCTCGGGCCCGCCGGGGGCGTATCGCAGGCGGGCTGCCGCCTCCTCGAAGAAGGCACGGCGGTTGGCCAGCCCGGTCAGGGGATCGGTCAGCGCAGCCTGCCGCAGCCTTTCGCACAGACTGTCCAGCCTGACCGCCATATGCACAAGCGGACCGAGGATGATCGGCGCCAGGATGAGGCACATGACAGCGCAGATCGCCATGGCCTGCCCCACCCCGGCCCGCTCGAGCCCGACCAGCCGGAAGAGGATGCCCGTCAGCCCCGATGCCAGCAGGATGACCAGCAGGGTCAGCGCGAATGTCTGGATCGCGACTCGCTGTTTCATCTTCAGCCCATCCGGATCTGTCCGATCGATCCGGCATAGCCGAAAGGCCTTAAGGATCCCCTTACGCCGGCCCCGCTGTCACCTTGTTGTCAAGGCCGGAGGTCGTGAACGGATCCATACAATTTTGCGCTTGAAGCGGCGCGTCAAACACCGATCTTTAATCCCGAGAGGCCCATGATGGGGCCGGGCCCCGAACTTCCTTCCGGCCCCTCGACCAGAGGAGCACGCCAAGTGCCGTCTTTCTCGCCGACCCTCGAGAAGTGCATCCACGCCGCGCTGGCGCTGGCCAACGCGAAGCGTCATGAACTTGCCACCCTCGAACATCTCCTTCTCGCCCTCATCGACGAGCCCGACGCCGCGCGCGTCATGCGTGCCTGTGCCGTCGATCTGGCCGAGTTGCGCAAGAACCTCGAGGAATTCATCGATGAGGATCTTTCCACCCTCGTCACCGATGTGGAAGGGTCCGAGGCGGTGCCCACCGCCGCCTTCCAGCGTGTCATCCAGCGCGCCGCGATCCATGTCCAGTCCTCCGGCCGGACAGAGGTGACCGGCGCGAATGTGCTTGTCGCCATCTTTGCCGAGCGGGATTCGAATGCCGCCTACTTCCTGCAGGAGCAGGACATGACGCGCTATGATGCGGTGAACTTCATCGCCCATGGCGTCGCCAAGGACCCGGCCTATGGCGAAAGCCGCCCCGTGACAGGCACCGGCCCCTCCCGCCAGGACGAGCGGGACAAGGCCGAACCCGCCGAGGACAAGGACTCGGCGCTGGCCAAGTATTGCGTCGATCTCAACCAGAAATCCCGCAAGGGCGATGTCGATCCGCTGATCGGCCGCGAGGAGGAGGTGGAGCGCTGCATCCAGGTTCTCTGCCGGCGGCGCAAGAACAACCCGCTTCTGGTGGGCGATCCCGGCGTGGGCAAGACGGCCATCGCCGAAGGCCTTGCGCGGAAGATCGTCCAGGGCGAGGTTCCGGAGGTCCTGGCAAAGGCCACGATCTTCTCCCTCGACATGGGCGCGCTGCTGGCCGGCACCCGCTATCGGGGCGACTTCGAGGAACGGCTCAAGGCCGTGGTTTCCGAGCTCGAGCAGCATCCCGACGCCGTCCTGTTCATCGACGAGATCCATACCGTGATCGGGGCGGGCGCGACCTCGGGCGGGGCGATGGATGCCTCGAATCTGCTCAAGCCGGCGCTGCAGGGCGGCAAGCTGCGCTGCATGGGCTCCACCACCTACAAGGAGTTCCGCCAGCATTTCGAGAAGGACCGCGCCCTTTCGCGCCGGTTCCAGAAGATCGACGTGAACGAACCCTCCGTCGAGGACAGCGTGAAGATCCTGCGGGGCCTCAAGCCCTATTTCGAGGAACATCACGGTGTCCGCTATACCAACGACGCGATCCGCACTGCTGTGGAGCTGTCCGCGCGCTACATCAACGACCGCAAGCTGCCCGACAAGGCCATCGACGTCATCGACGAAGCGGGGGCGGCCCAGCATCTGCTGCCCGATTCGCGCCGCAAGCGGACCATCGGCACCAAGGAGATCGAGGCTGTCGTCGCCAAGATCGCCCGCATCCCCCCCAAGAACGTCTCCAAGGACGATGCGGAGGTGCTGCGCGATCTCGAAGCCTCGCTCAAGCGGGTCGTGTTCGGCCAGGATCCGGCCATCGAGGCGCTTGCCTCGGCCATCAAGCTCGCCCGGGCGGGGCTTCGTGAACCCGAGAAACCGATCGGCAACTACCTGTTCGCAGGGCCGACCGGCGTCGGCAAGACCGAGGTCGCCAGGCAGCTCGCCAACGTCCTCGGGGTAGAAATGCTGCGCTTCGACATGTCGGAATACATGGAGAAGCACGCCGTCTCGCGCCTGATCGGCGCGCCGCCGGGCTATGTCGGCTTCGATCAGGGCGGTCTGCTGACCGACGGCGTGGACCAGCATCCCTACTGCGTCCTCCTTCTCGACGAGATCGAGAAGGCGCATCCGGATGTCTACAACATCCTCCTGCAGGTGATGGATCACGGCAAGCTGACCGACCATAACGGCCGTCAGGTGGACTTCCGGAATGTCATTCTGATCATGACGTCAAACGCCGGTGCCGCCGAACAGGCCAAGGCCGCCATCGGCTTTGGCCGTGACCGCCGCGAGGGTGAGGATACCGCCGCCATCGAGCGGATCTTCACCCCCGAATTCCGTAACCGGCTCGATGCCATCATCTCCTTCGCCCCCCTGTCGAAGGAGGTCATTCATCAGGTCGTCGAGAAGTTCGTCCTCCAGCTCGAGGCGCAACTGATGGACCGCGGCGTCCATATCGAACTCTCGCCCGAGGCTGCTGCCTGGCTTGGCGAAAAGGGCTATGACGACCGGATGGGCGCGCGTCCCCTGGGACGGGTCATCCAGGAGAACCTCAAGAAGCCCCTGGCCGAGGAGCTCCTGTTCGGACGGCTCCAGAAGGGCGGTGTGGTCCGTGTCGGGGTCAAGGACGACCGTCTGCATCTGCAGTACGAGACCCCGGGCACGCCGCGCCTGACCCGGGCAAAGCCGCCCCTGCTGACCGCAGACTGACCCGAAGCCGGAGGCGTTTTGCCCCTCTCCCGCCGGCCCTGCCCATCGGCAGGGCCGGATCGCGATGCGGGGCCGGCCTCGATCCCGCCGGTCCCCTTTCAGCGTCCGGCGCCGCGCAGCCAGCGGGTCATTACATGCCCCCGATCCTGTCCACGGCGGCAAGCGCGAAGCCGGGGCCTCGGCCAGGGCTGACAGGCCGAGTGCACCGACCATCGGCCGCCCTTCCGCGCCCAGAACATGTCCGGCGTGGAAGAGCACGATCTCATCCACAAGACCAGCCCGCAGCAGACCGGCGGCCAGCTGCCCGCCCCCTCGCACAGGACCCGGGTGAGTCCGGCTTCGGCAAGGGCCTTCAGACCCTCGCGGAGGTCCACACCCTGTTCCGTTCCGGCCACACGCAGGCAGCGGGCCCCGAGATCCCGCCAGGGCCCGGGATCCCCCTGCACATGCAGGAGCCAGAGCGGCGTCGAACGGGCCGTGCGGGCCAGTTGCGAATGCCGGTCCAGATCGAGACCGCGGGACCAGACCACCCGCACGACGGGCGGCCGGTCGATCCCCCGGACGGTCAGCAGCGGATCATCGGCCCGCGCGGTTCCGCCCCCCACCATGACGGCATCATGCCGGGACCGCAGGAGCTGCACCGACTCTCGCGCGCGGGGGCCGGTGATCCACCTGCTCTCGCCCGAGGCCGTCGCGATGCGGCCGTCAAGACTCGCTGCAAGCTTCAGCGTCACCCATGGGCGCCCCGCCGTCACGCGCAGCAGAAAGCCGGCATGGTCATGCCGGGCCTCATCCTCACGCAAGGGGGTGAAGACGGCGATTCCAGCTTCGCGCAAGCGGGCCAGACCGCGACCGGCCACGCGGGGATCCGGATCGCCCGTCGCCACGACCACCCGTGCAACCCCTGCCGCGACAAGGGCATCGGCACAAGGCGGCGTCCGGCCGTGATGGGCGCAGGGTTCCAGCGTGACATAGACCGTCGCACCCCGCGCCGCCTCACCTGCCTGTGCGAGAGCCACCGTCTCTGCATGGGGACGGCCCCCATCCCCCGTCCATCCCCGACCGACTACGCGCCCGTCACGGACGATCACGCAACCCACAGCCGGGTTCGGCCAGACCCGCCCCATGCCGCGCCGCCCCAACGCAAGAGCCAGCGCCATCCAGCGGTCATCCTCCTGCTCCGTCATGATGGACCGGTCTCGTCCGGGATCTCCTGCGGACGCAGCTCTGCCATGAAGCGATCGAAGTCCCCGACGGCCTGGAAATTCATGTAGACGCTGGCAAAACGGACATAGGCCACGGTGTCGATACGGGCCAGCGCCTCCATCACGATCTGGCCGATCTGGCGCGAGGTGATCTCGCTCTCGCCCAGCGATTCGAGGCGGCGGACGATCCCGGTCACCATCTGGTCGATCCGCTCGGGCTCGATCGGGCGCTTGCGCATCGCGATGCGGATGGAGCGCTCAAGCTTCTCGCGATCGAAATCCTCACGCCGGCCGTTCGACTTGAGCACCACGAGATCGCGCAACTGGACCCGTTCATAGGTGGTGAAGCGCCCCCCGCAGGCCGGGCAGAAACGGCGGCGGCGGATGGCAACATGATCCTCGGCGGGACGCGAATCCTTCACCTGGGTGTCGATATGGCCGCAGAAGGGACAGCGCATCAGAAATTTCCCTTCATTCAGCAGCGGGGAGCTGCCGTGCCTCCCCCTCCTCCATGCCGGGCAGGGACAGGCCATCCGACCCCTCCTGCGGATCGTCGTCATGGGCAATGGCGATGGTCTTGCCGGTGCGGGCCCCGAGAGACTTCAGCTCCTCGACCTGGCGCACCAGATTGCCACGCCCTTGCGTCAACTGCCCAGTGGCCGTTGCATACGCCCTCTGAGCCGTATCGAGCGCCGACCCCACCCGCTGGAAACTGTCGATGAAGGTGGCGAGCTTGTCATAAAGCCGCCCCGCCCGTTCGGCGATCTGTTCGGCATTGCGGTTGCGCTTTTCCACGTTCCACAGATGGCGCACCGTCCTGAGCGCCATCAGGAGCGAGGTCGGATAGACAAGACCCACCCCGCGAGACATGGCGTAGGCCGCAAGCTCCCCATCCTGTGCCCAGGCGGCAGAGACGGCCCCCTGATCGGCATGAAGAGCATCACCATGTCGATGGAGCCATCCACGAACCGGTCGTAATCGCGCGCAGCCAGTTCATCCACGCGGGCGCGGACATTCTGCACATGCAGGCGCAGCCAGCGCTCGCGCTCCTCATCGGTTTCGGCGGCGACGGCTTCGGCATAGGCGTTCAGCGACACCTTGCTGTCGATCACCAGCGCCTTGTCGCCCGGCATCCGCAGCACGACATCAGGGCGAAGACGGTCGCCCCCTTCGCCCAACCGGGTTTGCTGCACGAAATAGTCCACATCGCGCCGAAAGCCCATCAGTTCGAGATAACGTTCGAGCTGCGCCTCTCCCCAGGCGCCCTGACGCTGCTTGTCGCCCTTCAGCGCACGGGCCAGATTGGCGGCATCCTGACTGACCGACCGGGCCTGTTCGGCCACGGCGCGAATCTGCTCGGCCAGGATGGCGCGGTCCTTGTCGGCCTCCTGATGGACGGCACGCAACTCGGCCTCGAAACGGGCGACCTGCTCGCGCAAGGGGGTCAGCAGTTCGCCCAGCCTTTCCTGCTGGGCTCTCGTCAAAGCGCTTCCTGTCTCGCGCAAGGTGCGGGCGGCGAGAGCCTCGAACTCCCTCGCCATCTCCTCGCGGATGGCGGCAAGGCGCCGAACCTCCCTCTCGGCAGAGGCGAGACGTTCGTCCCGCTCGGCCTGAAGGGCGGCATGATCGGCCCGCAGGCGGGCCAGCTCGGCCTCAGCATCGCGCAGGCGATCCGCCGTGCGGGCCCCGTCCTCGCGCAGGAGGCGGAGAGCCTCGGCATGGTCATGACGGAGCCGCTCGGCCGCCGCCTCAAGCCGCTTGACCCCCTCATTCGCCTGGGCACAGCGGGATTCGGCATCGGCATAACGGGCCTCGGCCTCCTGATGGCGCTGACGGAACAGATCGGCCTCCTGCCGGAGAGCGGCAAGAGCCGCATCCCGTTCAGCCAGCAGACGGGTCTGCCCCTCGACCCGTTCGCGGGCGACCATCACCTCTCCCCTGGCCTGGTCGATCTGGCGGCGCAGATCCTCGGCCGCGGCGCGCAGACGGGCCAGATCTGCCCCTGCGCGGCGAGCATGCGCAACCGCCCCCCCGCAAGAAGGAGGCAGAGAGCGCAAAGCCCCGCAAGGACGAGAATCAGTTCCAGGCTCATCATGCGCCCACACTATCCGACGAAGGTTAAGAAAGTGTTCACGCGCATGGATGAGGGTCAAGGCGCGCAAGACGCGTCAGTCGAACAGGCGTTCTCCCTGCTCGTCAATCATCTGCCGCGCCTTGCGGAGCGAGAGGTCGCGCGCCTCGTCCGGCGAAGAGACGGTATCCGCGCGCACAAGGCGATGAAGGCGCGGCGCGCCGTTCACCTCCTTCTCGATACGGGCGGCCACCCGGTAGGTCGAACCTTCGCGGATCGGTTCAGGAGTGATGCGGAAGCCCTTGTAATCCTCGGGCCTGGAGGCTTCGGCGGCCTGGCCGCCGCGGGTTCCGAAGAGACGGGACCAGAAGGACATGGAACACTCCCGGGTTGAGGCGCGAGGTTGCGCAGGGCAGTCCGGTCCGGGGACGGCGCCGACCCGCCCCCGCCCGCATCACGAATCGAGGAAACTCCGCAGCTTCCGGCTCCGGCTGGGGTGCTTCAGCTTGCGCAGGGCCTTTGCCTCGATCTGGCGGATGCGTTCGCGTGTCACGCTGAACTGCTGGCCCACCTCCTCGAGCGTGTGATCGGTATTCATGCCGATACCGAAACGCATGCGCAGCACGCGCTCCTCGCGCGGGGTGAGAGAGGCCAGAACCCGCGTCGTGGTTTCCTTCAGATTCTCCTGAATCGCGCTGTCCAGCGGCAGGATGGCATTCTTGTCCTCGATGAAATCGCCAAGCTGGCTGTCCTCCTCGTCGCCGATGGGGGTCTCGAGGCTGATCGGCTCCTTGGCGATCTTCATCACCTTGCGGACCTTGTCGAGCGGCATCTGGAGCTTCTCGGCCAGCTCCTCGGGCGTGGGTTCGCGCCCGATCTCGTGCAGCATCTGGCGGCTGGTGCGCACCAGCTTGTTGATCGTCTCGATCATGTGCACGGGGATGCGGATCGTGCGGGCCTGATCCGCGATCGACCGCGTGATCGCCTGACGGATCCACCATGTCGCATAGGTGGAGAACTTGTAGCCGCGGCGATATTCGAACTTGTCCACCGCCTTCATCAGGCCGATATTGCCTTCCTGAATGAGATCAAGGAACTGCAAGCCGCGGTTCGTGTATTTCTTGGCGATGGAGATGACGAGGCGGAGATTGGCCTCGATCATTTCCTTCTTGGCCTGGCGGGCCTCCTTCTCCCCCTTCTGGACCTGGGCGACGATGCGGCGGAATTCGGAGATGTCCACGCCGACATACTGACCGACCTGGGCCATCTCGGCGCGCAGCTCCTCGATCCGGTCGCGGAAACGCTCCAGAAGCATCTGCCAGCCGCGCCCCGGCTTCTGCGCCATCCGGTCGAGCCAGGTGGGATCAAGCTCGGATCCCTTGTATTCCTCGATGAATTCGCGGCGGTTGATGCGGGCCTGATCGGCCAGCTTCACCATCGCCGAATCGATGGCCATGATGCGCTTGTTGATGCCGTAGAGCTGATCGATCAGCGCCTCGATGCGGCGGCTGTCCAGATGCAGCGAATTGACCTGTGCGACGATCTCGGAGCGGAGCTTCTGATAGGCGGCCTCCTGTTCGGAATCGAAGCTGCCATCCTCGTTGAGGGTGGCTGACATGCGCGCATCCTGCATCTCGGACAGGCGGGCAAAGTCGCGGGCGATCGCGTCGAGCGTCTCGAGCACACGCGGCTTGAGCGCATTCTCCATCGCCGACAGCGACATGTTCGACTGGTCTTCGTCGTCCTCCTCGTCGTCCCGCAGGATGGGATTGCCGTCGGCATCGAATTCGGGGCCCGTGTCGCGACGGCCGGGGACGGAAGAGCCGGTATCCACCAGCGGCTCGATCCCGTCATCGCCGCCGATCTGGGTGCCGAAGGTCGCCTCCAGATCGATGACATCGCGCAGCAGGATCGATTCGTCGAGAAGCTCGTTCCGCCAGATGGTGATGGCCTGGAAGGTGAGCGGCGATTCGCAGAGGCCGGCGATCATCGTGTTGCGGCCGGCCTCGATGCGCTTGGCGATGGCGATCTCCCCCTCGCGCGAGAGCAGCTCCACCGAGCCCATCTCGCGCAGATACATGCGCACGGGGTCATCGGTCCGGTCGAGCCGCTCCGTCTCGCCGCCCGTCAGCGCCAGATCGCGCCCGCCGATGACGGCCACCTCGCGCGAGGAGGAAGACGCCTCCTCCTCCCCGGTCTCCTCGGGCTCCTCCTCCTCGGTGACCTGGATGCCCATCTCAGAGAGCATGGCCATCACATCCTCGATCTGGTCGGAGGAGACCTGATCGGGCGGCAGAACGGCGTTGAGCTGGTCATAGGTGATATAACCGCGCTCCCGCGCCTCCGCGATCATGCGCTTGACCGCGGCCTGGCTCATGTCGAGCGACAGGTCGCCATCCTCGGCGTCGTCCTTCGGGAGATCGTCGGTGTCCTTGGCGGCCATGCGGGGCTCCGTGCGGATAGGTGATTCGCTGCGTCGGGCGCTCGGGCGAATCAAGGGCGGTCTGAGGTGATTCGCAACAGGCAGGTGATTCGCAACAGGGAAGGCGACGCCCCCTGGAACACAGCCATCTGGTGTGCCGGAGGGCGCAGGTCAAGAAGCCGATGGTCGGGGCCGCCGCACGAAGCTGATTCGCGCGAACAGATCCTCGGCCCGTTCGCGCTCCTCCTTGTCCAGCGCCAGGCCGTTGGGCGCAACATAGACCTCGCGCGTGTCCTCCATGTCCTTGCGGCGCGTGATGTCCACGGCGGCCGCGGCCTGGCCCAGCCGCAGGGTCAGCCATTCGTCCGCCCCCGCGGCCAGATCCTCCATGGCCTCGGCCAGCGCGGCGGCATGCCCGCGGCGGGCCGCCAGACGGGCCAGGGCCTCGGCACAGTCGAGCCGGGCGGCCTCGGTCTCTCCCGGGGGGCGCAGCGCGAGGATATGGGCGCGCTCAAGAAGCCGGGAGACGCTTTCGGCGCCGAACTCCCCGGCCAGCGCGGCGCGCAGATCGGGCGCGCCCGCATGACGCAGAAGCCCGTCGCGCAGCGCTGCCTCGATCGGATCGGGGCAGTCCATCGCCTCCAGATCGGGGGCGAAGTCCTCGATCAGCGCGGGATGGACCAGCAGGATGGCCAGGACGGCCCGGCGCAGTTCGGCCTCCGGCCCGGGATCGGGCGCCCAGAGCACATCCCACAGCAGATTGCCCCCCGGTGGCGGCGCGACGGCCAGGGGGCTGGCCCGGGTGGCCGGGGCGGGTTCGCGCGGACCGGCCCCGGAACGTCCGGTCTGGCCCGAACGACGTGGCGGCGACCGTTCGGCCCCGCGCAGGAACTGCCACTGGAGGCGCTTCAGCTCGTCCTCGTAGAAGCGGCGGATCGCGGGATCGCGGATCGCGGCGATGGCCCGGCGCCAGCCCTGTTCCAGAGCGGCCTTGCGTTCGGGGCTGTCGAAGGTCCTGCCCTCCGTCTCGCGCCGCCAGAGCAGGGCGACCATCGGCTCCGCCCGGTCCAGCAGGGCCTGCATGGCCGGCGCGCCCTGCTGGCGGAGGAGATCGTCGGGGTCGAGCCCCGCCGGCAGAAGCGCAAAGCGCAGGCCGCGCCCCGCCTCGAGCCGGGGCAGGGCGAGATCCACAAGGCGCAGCGCGGCGCGCAGCCCCGCCGCATCGCCATCGAGGGCGATCACCGGCTCGGGCGACAGGCGCCAGAGCAGCGCGAGCTGATCCTCGGTGATCGCCGTGCCCAGAGGAGCAACGGCAGCGGGAAAGCCGGCCTCGGACAGGGCGATCACGTCCATGTAGCCTTCGGCGACGATCAGCGGGGCGCCCTTGCCCGCCGCCTCACGCGCGCGGGGGAGGTTGAACAGGGTCCGCCCCTTGTCGAAGAGCGGCGTCTGGGGCGAGTTGAGATATTTGGCACGGGCATGGGGATCCAGCGACCGCCCCCCCAGCGCCACCGCGCGGCCGCGCGCATCCCGGATGGGAAAGATGATCCGCCCCCAGAAGCGGTCATAACGCCCCCCCTGCCCTTCGCCCGTCAGGCCGGCCTCGAGCAGGAGATCCTCGGGAACGCCCCTGGCCACAAGGGCCTTCGAGAGGCCGTGACGGTCCTCTCCGGCCCAGCCGATCTCCCACCGGGCCAGCGCCTCGCCCTTCAGGCCCCGCCGCTCGAGATAGGCGCGCGCGGCCTCGCCCTCGCGCCGCGAGAGGGCAAGGCGATAATGCCGGACGGCCATCTCCATGACCTCGGCCAGCTGCTGCAGGCGCGAGCTCCGCTCGGCCGCCTTCGGATCCGGCGCCGGCATCGCCATGCCCGCCTCCCGCGCGAGGATCTCCACGGCCTCGAGGAAGGAGACATTCTCCGTCTGCCGGATGAAGGCGATGGCATCGCCCTTCGCATGGCAGCCGAAGCAGTAGTAGAATCCCTTGCGCTCATCGACGTGGAAGGAGGCCGTCTTTTCCTGATGGAACGGACAGGGCGCCCAGAGATCGCCCTTGGCCTGATTCGACTTGCGCGGATCCCAGACGACCTTGCGCCCGACGACGCGCCCAAGGGGCACGCGAGCGCGCAGTTCCTCGAGAAAGCCCGGGGGAAGGGACATGGCGCCAGTATGGCAGAGCGGCCGCCCGAGTCGCCAGTGGCAGGACGATCAACTCTCCCGCAGGCTGGCGAAGAAGTCGCGCAGGAGGGCGGCGGCCTCGGCCTCGGCGATGCCGGGATAGATCTCGGGTCGGTGATGCAGCTGGGGATGGGTGAAGAGGCGCGGGCCATGCAGGACCCCCCCGGATTTGGGATCCGGGGCCCCGAAATGGAGCCGCGCGATGCGGGCCAGGCCGATGGCCGCGGCACACATCGGGCAGGGTTCGAGCGTGACCCAGAGCGAATATCCGGGCAGGCGTTCGCTGCCGGCGGCCGCGCAGGCAGCACGCAGCGCCAGGATCTCGGCATGGGCGGTGGGATCGTGCAGTTCCCGGGTGCGGTTGGAGGCAACGGCGACGAGCCGGCCGGCCGGATCGGCCACGGCGGCCCCCACGGGCACCTCGCCCCGGGCGGCAGCCTGACGGGCCGCCTCGAGCGCGGCCCCCATATGAGAGAGGAACGGCATGGCCGGGTGGTGGCAGGACCGGCTGCGGCAGGCAAGTCCCACTGGCGTGCGCACAGCGCAAGAGGTAAGGGCCGCGCATGAGCACCGATGACGACAGCCCCGCCGAGCCCGCCCGTCCCCTTCCCGCACCGGAGGAGGGCGAACGCATTGCCAAGGCTCTTGCACGCGCGGGGGTCGCCTCGCGCCGGGATGCCGAGCGCATGGTGATCGCGGGCCGGGTGAGCGTCAACGGCACGATCGTGACCTCGCCCGCGATCAATGTCCGGCCCGAGGACCGGCTGGCCGTGGACGGGGTGGATGTGCCCCCGCCCGAGGCGGTGCGGCTGTGGCTCTATCACAAGCCGGCGGGCCTCGTGACCACGGAAAAGGACGAGGAAGGGCGGCCGACGGTCTTCGACTCGCTGCCCGAGGACATGCCTCGGGTGATGTCGATCGGGCGGCTGGACCTGACCTCGGAAGGATTGCTGCTGCTGACCAATGACGGCGAGGTGAAGCGCAAGCTGGAACTGCCGGCGACAGGCTGGACACGGCGCTATCGTGTCCGGGTGCACGGGACGCTGTCCGAGGCGGATCTGGACCGGCTGCGCGCGGGCATCACGGTTGACGGCATCGAATATCAGCCGATGGAGATCACCTTCGACCGGCAGACGGGGGCGAATTCCTGGTTCACGGTGGCGCTCCGTGAAGGGAAGAACCGCGAGATCCGGCGCGTCATGGAGCATCTGGGCGTGACCGTGAACCGGCTCATCCGCATCAGCTATGGGCCGTTCCAGCTCGGCGATCTGCCGGTGGGCGAGGTGGAGGAGGTCAAGCCGCGGGTCGTGCGGGAGCAGCTCGGCCTTGCGGTGCCCAGGCCCGAGCCGAGCCGGCGGCGCAAGGGCGGCACGGCCACCGGGCCGGCCGCGGAGCCGGCCGGCGGCGACACCGGCGAAGACAGCGGAACCGCCGGGACGACCGAGGCTGTCCGCCGCCCGGCGAGGCCCCCTTCCGCCGCCCGAAGACCTGGCTGCGGCCCGAGGAGCCGCCCGAGACCGGCCCCACGCCTGCCCCCGCTCCGCGCAAGCCGCGCAGCGGACAGGAGGCGTCGCGCGCCGCCGGGGCGGGATCGCGGACCGGGCGCGAAGGAGGACGGGCCGGGGCCCCTCCGAAGGCTGCCGGGCCCCGCAGCCCCCGCAGCGAACCGGGCGAGCGCAAGCCCCGCTGGTCCCGGAGCCGGCCAGCCGATGCCGGGGCCGGATCGGGCACGGGCGATGCGCAACCGAACCGCGACCCCGCGGCAGCTTCGGGGGGCCGGTCAGTCCGGGAGGGCAGGACATCCGCCCGCAAGGGCGCAGCATCCAAGACCGCCGGCGCCGCCCCCGCAGGGGCCCGCCCTGGCAGACCCCGCGGACCGGAACGCCCGGGCGGCGGCAGGCCCGGCGGCCCATCCCGCAGACCGCGGACATCCGGCGGGCGGCCCGGCGGCGGGCGGCCCAAGGGCCCCCGCAAGGGCTGAGCGCAGCAGGAACAGCGCTCTTCCCGGGACGTTGATGCCCTCGGAGCGCGGCAGCTTTGCGCTTGCCGCGCCCGCGGCACTCGGGGAGAATGAGGCATGGTGCGGCTGATCCTGGTTCTGATGGTCTTCGCGGCCCTGGCCGTGGCCCTGGCGGCAGCGGTGATGGCGTTCCGGGCGCTGACCGCGCCTGCACCGCCCCCGGACAGGAGGATTCCATGCCGGCTGCCTTCCGTGCCGTCGCTTATGCCGTCCTCTTGCTGCTGTTGCTGGGTGCCGCCAGCGGGGTCCTTCCCGGCCTTGCGGGGTCGTGATGGCGGCGGAACGGTTCGGCGGACCCTACAGCCCCGGAGGCAGGCCGTCCCCTCGCACTCCGCAGGGCACTGCGCAGGCGGAGGCCACGCGCGAGGCCCTGACCGAGGCGCGGCGCGTGGACGCGGCCGGGGCGCGCGCGAATCTGCTCTTCGTGCCGCCGGTCGTCGCGGCCTTCGCGGGGCTGTTCCGCGATCCCCTCTCGCTGCTGCTGTGCCTTGGCGCGGCGGTCATGCTGGCCCTGGGGGCCTGGCTTCTGCGCGAGGGATTGCGCGCACAGGCCGCCCATGAGGCGCGCCCCGCCGCCCGGCGTCCCGCCCTGCCGCGCAAGATCCTCGCGGCGCTCTTGGCGGCGGCGGGAACCGCCCTGGCCACCATGGGTCACGGCATCGAGCCCCTGGGCGGCCTGCTCTATGGGCTCGCGGCGGGAGGGCTGCATCTGGCGGCCTTCGGGATCGACCCCCTGCACGACAAGCGCATCCCGGGAATCGACAGCCATCAGCAGGACCGAGCGGCCCGCCTCGCGACCGAAGCGGAAGGCTATCTCGCCACGATCCGCGAGCAGATCGGAACGCTCGGCGACCGGGCACTGGCAATGCGGGTCGCCGGTTTCGAGGCGGTCGCCCGCCGGATGATCCGCACCCTGGAGGAGGACCCGCGCGATCTGGGCGAGGCGCGGCGCTATCTCGGGGTCTATCTGATGGGGGCGCGGGATGCGACGGTCCGCTTCGTCGATCTGTATCGCCGCAGCCGCGACGCCCGGGCGCGGGCCGACTACGAGGCCCTGCTCGGTGATCTGGAGGCGAATTATGCAGGGGCGACGCGCAGGCTGATCGAGGGAGGTCGCGAAGCGCTGGACATCGAGATCACGGTCCTGCGCGAACGGCTGCAGCGCGAGGGTGTCAGCCCTAACGAGGGGAGAAAGGCATGAGCGACAGCGTCCGCGAAGCCGCCAAGGCAACGCTCGCCGAAGCCCGGAAGGTGACGGAGACCATCCTGCCCGAGCCGGCGCCGGCCGCCGAGGTGGTGTCCATCGAACAGGCAGACCCCGCCCGCGCCGCGGAAATCCGTCGGCGGATGGCCGAGATCGACCTGTCCGACACAAGGTCCATCGTCGGCTTCGGATCCCGGGCGCAGAGCGATCTGCAGCAGATCAGCCAGGCGATGCTGGAAGGGGTTCGCAACAAGGATGTGGGCCCGGCCGGCGAATCCCTCCGGGCGATCGTTGCGGCGATCCGCGGCTTTTCCGCCGAAGAGCTCGACCTGCGGCGCGAACGCAGCCTGTGGGAGAGGCTGACCGGCCGCATGGCCCCCATCGCGAAGTTCCAGGCCCGTTTCGAGGAGGTCCAGACCCAGATCGACCGCATCACCGACGATCTGCTGCGGCATGAGCATCAGCTGCTCAAGGATATCGAGGCCCTGGACCGGCTCTATGACAGGACACTGGCCTTCTATGACGAACTGGCGCTCTACATCGCCGCGGGCGAGGCCCGGCTGAAGGAGCTGGATGACACGATCATCCCGGCCAGGGAGGCCGAAGCCAGGGCCGCCACCGGGGATGAAGCCGTGATGAAGGCACAGGAGCTGCGCGATCTGCGTTCGGCGCGTGACGATCTCGAACGGCGGGTGCACGACCTCCGGCTGACGCGGCAGGTGACCATGCAGTCGCTGCCCTCGATCCGGCTGGTTCAGGAAAACGACAAGAGCCTGGTGACGAAGATCAATTCGACCCTCGTCAACACGGTGCCGCTGTGGGAGACGCAGCTTGCGCAGGCAGTGACGATCCAGCGTTCCGCGGAGGCCGCCGCCGCGGTGCGGGACGCGACGGACCTGACCAACGAGCTGCTGACCCGCAACGCCGAGAATCTCCGCCAGGCCAATCGCACCATAAGGCAAGAGATGGAACGCGGCGTCTTCGATATCGAAGCCGTGCGTGCCGCCAACGCGGCTCTCATCGCGACCATCGAGGAAAGCCTCCAGATCGCCGATGAAGGCAAGGCCCGCCGTGCGGCCGCCGAGGAAGAGCTGGCGCGCATGGAGGCCGAACTGAAGACAGCGCTGGCCGCAGCGCGATCGCATGGCCTCGGAACCGGCGGCGGGACCGCCTCGGCGAGAGCGCAGCAGGCGTGATGCCGACGTGACGGGAGGGATCTTGCGACACGCCCATGCCCTGACCGCCCTTCTGGCGGCCCTCCTGCTCCTGTCGGGCTGCGGAGAGGATCCGCCGCCTGCACCCACGCCCCCCGCCCCCGAAGAGGAGGCGGATCCGCCGGCCCCGCCTGCTTCGCCTCCCCGGTCCAGCGTGCCCCCTGCGCCCTCGGCATCGCCCGCCGTTCCATCGGAGCAGAGCAATGCACTGGCGCTCTATTACCGGCGGCTTCAGGCCGATCTGCTGAGGCAGGGTCTGCTGCGGGGGGATGGAGGCGGGGCGGACACCCCCTTTACCGACACGATGCTGGCACGCAATTTCCTGCGTATCGCCTTCTTTGACGAATACAGCGAAGGCAATGCCGGCACGATGGTCGCGCAGGCGCGGCAATCGCCTCTCCGCCGCTGGGAACAGCCGATCCTCATGCAGATCCTGTTCGGCGCTTCGGTCTCTCCCGAACAGGCCGCGCGCGACCGCAGCAGCATTGCCGCCTATGCCGCAAGGCTTTCGCGGCTGACCGGCGTGCCGATCACCCTGGTCGAAAGCGGGGGCAATTTCCATGTCGCGATCCTGTCCGAAGATGAGCGCCGTGCCTTCGGACCGCAGCTGCGCAGCCTCGTTCCCGGCATCGCCGACAGTTCGGTGCGCGCCTTCACGAACCTGCCGCGTTCGACGCTGTGCCTTGTCATCGCCTTCGGAGAGGCAGGGCAGACGGGCTATGGAAAGGCGGTCGCCCTGATCCGCGCCGAGCATCCCAGCCTGCTGCGAACGGCCTGCATCCATGAAGAGCTGGCCCAGGGCATGGGGCTGGCCAATGACAGTCCCTATGCGCGTCCGTCCATCTTCAACGACGACGAGGAATTCGCCCTGCTCACCCGGCATGACGAGCTTCTCCTGCGCATCCTCTACGACCGGCGGCTGCGTTCCGGCATGACCCTAGAGGAAGCCGAACCGATCGTGAAACGCATTGCCACCGAACTGATAGGCCCCGGTCCGAGCTGAACCCTTGGCGTCGCGCAGGGCCTACTCCTATATGAGATCATCCAGCGTCCGGGGCCGCCGCCCCGGCATCGCGCACAGGACGGAGCGGCGACATGCCCATCTTCGATTTCCTTTCCGGCCAGTTCATCGACGTCATCGCCTGGACCGAGGACAGCCGGGACCGGATGGTCTGGCGCTTCGAACGCCACGGGCATGAGATCAAGTATGGCGCCAAGCTGACCGTGCGGGAGGGGCAGGCCGCCGTCTTTGTCCATGAGGGGCAGCTTGCCGATGTCTTCGGGCCGGGGCTCTACCGGCTCGAGACGAACAACATGCCGATCATGACGAGCCTCCAGCACTGGAGCCACGGCTTCCAGTCGCCCTTCAAGTCGGAGATCTATTTCGTCAACACGACGCGTTTCACCAATCTCAAATGGGGCACGATGAACCCGGTCACGACGCGCGACCCGGAATTCGGCCCCGTGCGTCTGCGCGCCTTCGGCACCTATGCGATGCGTGTGACCGATCCGGGTCTGTTCGTCAGGGAGATCGTCGGCACCTCGGGCGAGTTCACGACGGCCGATGTCTCGGACCAGATCCGCAACATCGTCGTGCAGGAGGCCTCGCGCGTGCTGGCCGGATCGGGGATCCCGGTGCTCGACATGGCCGCGAACACAAAGGATCTGGGCCGGATCGTGGCCGATGCCATCGCGCCGACAGTCGCGCAATACGGCCTGTCCATCCCGGAATTCTACATCGAGAACATCTCTCTTCCCGAGGCGGTCGAACGGGCGCTGGACAAGCGGACCTCGATGGGAATCGTGGGCGATCTGTCGAAATACCAGCAGTATTCCGCCGCCGAGGCCATGACGGCCGCCGCCGCCAATCCCGGCGGCGGCATGGGGGCGGGCCTCGGCATGGGGATGGGGATCGGCATGGCGACGGGCGCCGGTCCCTGGGGTGCGGCTCCCTCGGCCACGCAGGAGACACGGCAGGCAGTTCCGCCTCCTTCGCCGCCTCCTCTGCCCCCGTCGGTCGACACGCAGTGGCACATCGCGGAGAATGGGGCCACCAGAGGCCCCTTCGGCCAGGGCGAGCTGATGCGCATGGTGCAGGATGGCACCCTGACGCGGCAGACGCATGTCTGGACACCGGGACAGGACGGCTGGAAGCGCGCAGGAGAGATCCCTGCGCTTGCCACCCTTTTCGCGGCGGTCCCGCCTCCGCCCCCGGCGGCCTGATCCGCGACCGCTGGCCGATCGGTCGATCCGGCCTGCCCATTGCGAGAGGCGCGCCGGTCGCTCATAACTCGGCTCGTGTCAGGGGGGAAAGCCAAGGGACAGAATGTCGGACCACCGCTTTCCCTGCGAGAGTTGCGGAGCCCAGCTCCTCTTCACCCCCGGCCAGACGACCCTGACCTGCCCCTATTGCGGGCAGGAACAGACCATCCCCGAAGGCGATGCCGCGGAACGGCGGAACGCGCTCCGCGAGATCGATTTCGTCTCCACCCTCGCCCGGATGGAGGAAGCGGCCGATCACGAGGAGACGCGCATCCTTGCCTGTCCGAACTGCGGCGCGCAGACCGAATTCCCCGAAGGCGTGCAGGCAACGACCTGCCCCTTCTGCGCCACACCGCTGGTCGCAGCCCATGCCGGCACCCACCGGCATATCCGGCCGGCGGCGATCATCCCCTTCGTCCTCGATGAGGCGCAGGCCCTCAGGGCGATGAGGGAGTGGCTGGGCCAGCTCTGGTTCGCGCCGGGCGGACTGAAGGACTATGCGCGCGCGGAACGGCGCATGACCGGCATCTATGTTCCCTACTGGACCTTCGATGCCGCTACCGAGACGGCCTATCGGGGACAGCGGGGCGACAACTACACCGTCTCGCGCATGGTGATCCGAAACGGCAAGCCCACCACCGTGACCGAGATCCGCATCCGCTGGCGCGCGGTGCGCGGCCGCGTGGCACGGGCCTTCGACGATGTCCTCGTGCTTGCCTCGCAGGGTCTGCCGCGGGCGCATACCGATGCGCTCGAACCGTGGGACCTGACGGCGCTGCGCCCCTATCGTCCCGATTACCTCTCGGGCTTTCTGGCCGAAGGCTACCAGCTGGGACTGCGCGAAGGTTTCGTCATCGCGCGCGAGAAGATGGACCGGGTGATCGAACAGGACATCCGCCACGACATCGGGGGCGATCATCAGCGGATCACCGAGAAGGCAACCGAGATCCGCGATGTGACCTTCAAGCATGTCCTCCTGCCGGTCTGGATGGCCGCCTATCGCTACCGGAACCGCAGCTTCCGCTTTGTCGTCAACGGCCAGACAGGCAAGGTGCAGGGCGAACGGCCCTGGTCCGGATGGAAGATTGCCCTTGCCATCCTGGCGGCACTGCTTCTCGCCGGTCTTGCCGGCTGGGGTTACCAGTGGGGTGTCGAAAACGGTTATATCTCACCATGAGGTGCTCATGATCCTGTGCTGCGGCGAAGCCCTGATCGACATGCTCCCGCGTGTCACGGTGCAGGGCGAAGATGCCTTCGCCCCCCATGCCGGAGGCGCGGTGTTCAACACCGCCGTCGCCGTCGGGCGCCTCGGGGCGCCGGCGGGTTTCTTCTCCGGCCTGTCCTCGGACCTGTTCGGCGATGTGCTGCGCGAGAGGCTGGCACAATCCCATGTGGACAGTTCGCTGTCGGTCGTGAGCGCGCGGCCGACGACGCTGGCCTTCGTGCGCCTGCGCGACGGACATGCGACCTACACCTTCTACGACGAGAACACCGCCGGCCGGATGCTCTCGGCTGAGGATCTGCCGCCAATTCCGGCGGATGTCGGCGCGCTGTTCTTCGGCGGCATCTCGCTTGTCGGCGAACCTTGCGGTTCGGCCTATGAGGCGCTGCAGGCCCGCGAAGCGGGGCAGCGCGTGACGATGCTCGACCCCAATATCCGCCCCGGCTTTGTCACCGACGAGGCCGCCTATCGCGGGCGCCTCGGGCGGATGATCGCAGCGGCCGACATCGTGAAGGTCTCGGACGAGGATCTGCACTGGCTCATGGGACCGGGGGACACCCATGACCTTGCCCGGGGGCTTCTGGCCCGCGGGCCGGCGCTCGTCTGCGTCACCGAAGGCGCAAAGGGTGCGACGGCCCACACCGCCGCGGGACATCGGCATGTCGCCGCCCCGAAGGTGAATGTCGCGGACACGGTCGGCGCAGGGGACACCTTCAATGCCGGCCTGCTGGTCGCGCTCTGGCGTCAGGGGCGCCTGTCGAAGGAGGCGCTGCGCTCCCTGGATGAGGCGGCCCTGCAGGAAGCGGTGGAGCTTGGCGTCCGGGCGGCCGCCGTCACCGTGAGTCGCCCCGGCGCCAATCCGCCCTGGAGCCACGAGCTGTGAGAGCACTGGTCCAGCGTGTCTCGGAGGCGGCCGTCCGCGTGGATGGCGAGACGATCGCAGCCATCGGTCCGGGGCTTCTGGTCCTGGTCTGTGCGATGCAGGGGGATGACGACACCAGACCCGCCCTGCTGGCGGGCAGAATCGCCCGGCTGCGCATCTTCCGCGATGAGGCCGGCAAGATGAACCGCTCGCTGCGTGATACGGGCGGGGCAGCTCTTGTCGTGTCGCAGTTCACCCTGGCGGCAGACACCTCGCGCGGGAATCGGCCCGGCTTTTCCACGGCCGCCCCTCCGGCCGAAGGCGAACGGCTCTATCTGGCCTTCGCCGACGCCCTGGCCGCCGAAGGCATCCCGGTTCAGCGCGGCCGCTTCGGGGCGGACATGAAGGTCTCCCTGGTCAATGACGGGCCGGTGACGATCTGGATCGAGGCGTGAGACCGCTTGCACCCCGCCCGGGCCCGCGCTACGCGATGCCCATGGCACCGGGACTGAACCGACGACGCTGACGCCCCTGCCCTGCCGCAACGGCGGGGCCGTCCGCCGTTCGTTCCCATCCGCCCCCCATGCGGGGCCTTCATGCTTCCGGCTCTGTCTGATGATTCCTGTCCTGCTGCCCACCTACAACCGTGCATCCCTTGCCTTCGTCCGGGGCGAAGGGTCCTGGCTCATCGCCGAGGACGGCACGCGCCACCTCGACCTTGCAGCCGGGATCGCCGTGAATGCCCTGGGCCATGCCCATCCCGCCTGGTCAAGACGCTGACGGAGCAGGCGCAGCGGCTCTGGCATGTCTCGAACCTCTATCGCGTCCCCGAGCAGGAGCGGCTGGCGGCCATGCTCGTGGAGCGGACCTTTGCCGATACGGTCTTCTTCACCAACTCGGGCACCGAGGCGATGGAGCTGGCCGTCAAGATGGCGCGCCGTCACTGGCACGCGGCCGGACAGCCCGAGCGCACGCGCATCCTCGCCTTCGAAGGGGCCTTTCACGGCCGTTCCTCCGCCGCCATCGCCGCCGCCGGCTCCGAGAAGATGACGAAGGGATTCGCGCCGCTGCTGCCGGGTTTCACCCAGCTTCCCTGGGGGGACTGGGACGCGCTGGACAGGGTGATGCGCGAGCCGGATGTCGGTGCCGTGATCATCGAGCCCGTGCAGGGCGAAGGCGGGATCCGTCCCCTGCCCGATGCCTTTCTCAGGCGCCTGCGCGATCTCTGCGATGAAACGGGCGTGCTGATGATCCTCGACGAGGTGCAGTGCGGGATGGGTCGGACGGGGCGGCTGTTCGCCCATGAATGGGCGGGGATCGTGCCCGACATCATGATGGTGGCCAAGGGCATCGGCGGAGGTTTTCCGCTTGGCGCCGTCCTGGCGACCGAGGCCGCCGCCGCAGCGATGACGGTGGGCAGCCATGGATCGACCTATGGCGGCAATCCGCTGGCCTGTGCCGTGGGCGCCGCGGTCCTGGAGACGATGGACGAAACCTTTCTGGCCGAGGTGCGGCGCAAGGCGGCCCTGTTCCGGCAGGGGCTCGAGGGGCTCGCGGCCTCCCATCCCGGGGTGATCGAGGAGGTCCGGGGCACGGGCCTGATGCTGGGCCTGCGGCTGCGCCTGCCGCCGGCAGATTTCGTGCAGGCCGGCCATGCCGCGCGCATCCTGACCGTGCCCGCCGCCGACAATGTGGTGCGGCTTCTCCCGGCCCTGACGATCACGGATGAGGAGATCGGCGAGGCGCTCCGCCGGCTCGACAGCGCGGCCGGTTCGCTGCGCCCCGCCTGATCCGGCCAGCGTCGCCTGGCCTCCCGCAGCCGGGGGCTGGAAAACCTCCGGCCTCTCGACCACAGTGATTCCCATGAAGCATTTCCTCGATATCCACCGGACCGATCCTGCCGATCTGCGGGCGATGATCGATCATGCGCGCGCCATGAAGGCCGCGCGCAACGGAGCCCCCAAGGGCGCCCCGGACGACGAACAGCCTCTGGCGGGCCGCATGGTGGCCCTGATCTTCGAGAAGCCTTCGACCCGCACGCGGGTGAGCTTCGATGTCGGCGTGCGGCAGATGGGCGGGCAGACGATGGTCCTGTCCGGAGCGGACATGCAGCTTGGCCATGGGGAGACGATCGCCGATACCGCCCGCGTCATGAGCCGCTATGTGGATCTCATCATGATCCGCACCTTCGAGGAGGCGGTCCTGCACGAGATGGCCGAACATGCGACGGTTCCCGTCATCAACGGCCTGACCAACCGCACCCATCCCTGCCAGATCATGGCCGATGTGATGACCTATGAGGAACATCGCGGACCGATCCGCGGACGCAAGGTCGTCTGGTCCGGAGACGGGAACAACGTGTTCCATTCCTGGGCCCATGCCGCCGGGCAGTTCGGATTCGACATCACCTTCACGGGGCCCGAGCCGCTCGACCCCGATCCCGAGGCGCTGGATTTTGCACGCCGGAAGGGGTCGCGGGTCGAGATCCTGCGCGATCCCTTCGCGGCCGTGGCCGGGGCCGATCTGGTCGTCACCGATACCTGGGTCTCCATGCATGATCCGCAAAGCGCGCGCGAGCGGCGCCACAACCAGCTTCGTCCCTATCAGGTCAACGAAAGGCTGATGGCCGCGGCCAAGCCCGACGCCCTGTTCATGCATTGCCTGCCTGCCCATCGCGAGGACGAAGTGACCAGCGCCGTGATGGACGGGCCGCAATCGGTCATCTGGGACGAGGCCGAGAACCGCCTGCACGCGCAGAAGGCGGTGATGCGCTGGTGCCTGGGCGTGTAGGGGCAGGACAGACCGGCCGGGGTCACCGGAGGGCCGCATGGAAGGCCGCAGCCAGGCAGCAGCCGCGGCCCCGGCGGTCAGCGATGGCGCGCCGATTCGAGCCGTTCGGCCAGGGCCTGCCGTTCGGCCGGGTCCATTGCGGCCAGGCGCTCGATGAAGGCTTCGCGCAGGGCGGCTTCGGCCTGCTCGATGCGGGCGGCGTGCTGTTCGATCGCCGCGCGGGCCAGATCGCGATCGAAGGGATCGCTGCGCAGGGCCTCGATCAGGGTGGTCAGCGTCGCCTCGCGCAGGGCGCGGTCAGGCGGCCGGATGTCCCGGCGCTGGCGCAGATCGCGCAGCAGGGCGCGGCGATCCTCGGGGCCGAACGCGCCCGCCAGGGGCCCCAGCCCGGCGTCCGGTCCCGGCGGCGGGCGACCCCCGATGACCGAGCCGGCAAAGATGCCCAGCGCAACCAGATTGAGCAGGAGCGAGACAATCAGGGCAAGGCGGAGGAGACGTGTGGACGGCATGGTGGCCTCTCATGGCTCCAGAAGGGCAAGCGGATCATCGAGCCCGAGGCCCAGCGATGAGGCATCCTCCGCACCCAGAACGGGAACATAGGGGGCCAGCACATCGGGCGGCAGATATCCGATCCAGAAACCCGTGGCGGCAGCAGCAGCCAGCCCTCCGAAGCCGGCCCAGCCCCCGAGCGCGCGAAACCAGAGTCGGACGGGGCGTTCTGCCCTCGGCTGCGGCGTCCGGGGCAAAGCGGGCTGCACCCTGTCCGCATCATGGAGGATGCGGGCCATCAGCGTCTCCGACGGCGCGAGCTGCTGCGCGCGCGCCTCGGACAGGAATTCTTCGAGCCAGCCGTCTTCAGTCTTCATAGCCCAGCTCCGCCTTGCGTCCTGCCAGTGCCGCGGCGAGCGCCCGGCGCCCGCGTGCCGTCAGCGATTCCACCGCCTCCACCCCGATCCCCATGATCGCGGCGATCTCGGGGTTCGACAGGCCCTCCAGATGCCGCAGCGCCACCGCCTGAGCCTGGCGTTCGGGCAGCCCGGCAAGGGCATCGGACAGGGCCCGCAGTCGTGCCGCCTGATCCAGGCGCTCGGCCGGGGGGGTCGCAGGATCCGGGGGCTCCGGCACCTCCGCAAGCGCCGTTTCCCGCCGGCGCCGAAGACGGTCAATGCAGAGATTGACCACGACACGGTGGAGCCAGGTGGACACCCGCCCTTCGCCCGTTCTCCAGTCCGGCGCCGCGCGCCAGAGCCGCATCATCGCCTCCTGCGTCACATCCTCGGCCTCGGCCCTGTCGGCGAGCATCCGGAACGCCAGGGACAGCGCCCGGGGAACAAGCCGATCGGCCAGGCGGCGGGCTGCCACGCGATCGCCGGCCGCAAAAGCGGTCAGCAGCATGGCTTCGGCCTCTCCGGCCTCATCGAGCCCCGCTTCGATCATCGCGCGCGCGTGTTGACCCATCAGGGCCCGTCTGTCCAGAAGCGATCCGGGGCAGGCAGCCCCGCCCCGGATCCCGTCCATCAGCCGCCGGACCGGCCGGGACGACCGGCACCCAGTTCCTCGACCGTCAGCGCACCGTCACCATCCGCATCCAGCCGGTCGAAGATCGGCGCCAACCGGGGAGTGCGTTCCTCGAGCTCCTCGGCCTGGAGCAGCCCGTCGCCGTTGTCATCCATGCGCGCGATCTGCCGCGTCGCGCGGGCAAGCCGCATCTCCTGGCGGATCGCCTCCTCGAGCGCGACCAGCTCCTCGGGCGACAGGGCGCCATCGCCGTTCGCATCGGCCTCGGCGAAACGCTGGGCCTTGCGGGCCTCGATCTCCTCGCGCGTGATGCGGCCGTCGCCATCGGTATCGTAGAATTCATGGGCCAGGGGCGCCATGTTGGGCAGATCGCCCGGCCCCCATCCATCGCCATGGCCGAAGGGGCCGCCCCGCCCGAAACCCCGACGGCCTCCGGGATGGCCCATCCAGCCCGGTCCGGCCATGGGGCCCATCGCCTCGCCGGCGGGCGCATCGGCCAGAGGGGTTTCGGCCGGCGCATCCTGGGCCATGGCCGCACCGCCCAGACCGAGGGCCATGAGGGCCGCCGTGATCATCGTCCTTCGCATGGATCCAACCTCTCATCCTGTGGTGATCATGTCACCGACAGCCCTGACACGACCCCTTCCGGCCTTTCCGTCGCGCCTGCACGATCTCGTGACCGGGGCGCAGCGACATGGCGCCGCAACAGGCCGCAGGGGGTTTCCAAAACCGCCGGGCGGGTCCAGATCAGGCCATCGCGATCCTTCGCGAGGAGTTCCGATGTCCGAACCCTGTCCGATGGCTGCCCCGACGATGGAAAACGGCGAACGTGAGACCTGGCCTGCGCTGCGGCGCGGTTTCCTGCGGCGTTGCCCGCGCTGCGGACAGGGCCATCTGTTCGATGGTTATCTCAAGGTCGCCGACACCTGTCCGTCCTGCGGAGAGGATCTGACACCCCAGCGTGCCGATGACGGGCCGGCCTATCTGACGATCCTGGTCGTCGGGCATGTCCTGGGGGTGCTGATGCATCTCCTGTGGGTCTGGTTCCGGCCCGAACCCTTGGTTCTTGCGACGATCCTCACGGTGGCGGCCGTGGCCATGGCGCTCTGGCTGTTGCCGCGCTTCAAGGGCGCGATCGTCGCCTTCCAGTGGGCGAGACGGATGCACGGTTTCGGCGACGCGACAGGCGAATGAGGATCGCCCCGCGCATCAGTCGCGGCGCAGGATCGGATGCGGGACGGGATCCTTGGCGGCCCAGAGATAGAGCCGGAAGATCTCGCCGTAGGACCGATAGCGGTAGCCCCCGTTGACCCCGAGATAGCGCTGAGGATTCGCGCGATAGAGCGCAGGAAGCCGATACCACGGCACGCGCGGATGCATGTGATGGACCACATGCAGGTTGTTGTTGAGGAACAGCAGGGCCAGAGGCCCCCGATCCTCCACGATGGCCGTGCGCCCCCGGACGCGTTCATGCGCCTGATGTTCGAGGAAGGTGCGGATTTTCAGGAGCGAAAGGGCAAGATAGACGGCCAGGCCATAGGCCCAGAAGGGCATCGGCGAGAGCCGGAGAAGGCCGAGAACCAGCAGGACGGCGGGGATGTGCCAGATCCAGGCCGCGATGACGGCCCGATCGCCCCGGATCATCGCCCGGATGTCACCGGCCGTCCATGTCACGGTCCCGATGACCGGCCCGAGAAGCATCCGCCCGGCCAGCGTGTTGTTCACGCGCAGCAGCAGGCGCAGGGCGGCGGGCAGGCTGTCCCAGTCGCGTTGGGCGAGATAGTTCGATTCCGGGTCGTCATAGGGATCGGTCAGATTGGCATCGCGATGATGGGCAAGATGGGTATCGCGGAAGCGGCCATAGGGAATGACAAGGGCCAGCGCCGGAAAGACCAGCGCGGCATTGACCGTCGGATTCCGGGTGGGATGTCCGTGAATGGCCTCGTGGCAGAGGGATGAATGCTGGGCGATGCTCCAGGCCGCAAGGGGCACTGCAAGCCAGAGAGCCACAGGGGCAAGAACGAAGACCGCCAGCGCCCAGAGCAGGTAGCAGAACGCCAGCAGGGCCAGGGTTGGCCATTCGATCCGGTCCGATCCCGTCTTCATGGTCGTGATGGTGATGCAGCCGATCCGGGGGCTGATCCCGCCGGATTCGGGGCGACTGTGCTGCAATCCCCTTGACGGCGGGAGATCTCATCTGCGCAACTGAAAATCCCTTCTGCAGATTTTTCACATCACTGATGAGTTTTCTCGACAAGCGGGACAGGGCGGATCTCTTTCGCGAACGGCTCCGCACGGCGCTGTCGGAACGCCGCCTGTCCCAGGCAGACCTCGCAAGGCGTGTCGGTGTGGACCGCTCCACGATCTCGCAGCTGCTGACCCCCGGCCTCACCCGGCTGCCGAATGCCCAGCTTGCGGCCGAATGCGCCCAGGCCCTCGGGGTGTCGGCGGATTGGCTTCTCGGTCTGTCGGACCGGCAGGAGCGCGCAGCCGATCTGGTCGCGGCCGCCCTGACGATGACCGAGGCCCCCCGCGCCCTGGTGGACGACCATCTCTTCGCCTGGCACCGCGAGGCTGCCGGCTACAAGATCCGGCATGTTCCCGCCGGGCTGCCCGACATGCTCAAGACCCCCGCCATCCTGCGCTGGGAATCCGAGCCCACCCAGGGCCGCACCCTTGATCAGGCGCTGGGGGCCAGCGAGGACCGGCTGGCCTGGATGCGCAGCCAGCGATCCGATTACGAGATCGCGATGCCCTATCAGGAGCTGGAATGCTTCGCCAGGGGCGAAGGCCTCTATCGCGGGCTCGATCCCGTCCTCCGCCGCGCGCAGCTGGAGCATGTCATCGCGCTTCACGATCAGCTCTACCCGTCGCTGCGGGTCCATCTCTTCGACGCGCGCCGGCTGTTCTCGGCGCCGCTCACGGTCTTCGGACCGCTGCTTGCGGCGCTGTATATCGGGCAGCACTACCTCGTCTTTCGCGACCGGGCGCGCGTGGAGGCCTTCACCCGGCATTTCGATGTGCTGGTGCGCGAGGCCATGATCCCTTCGCGCGACTTTCCCGCGGTTCTCGACGAACTGGCCCGCAACCTGGGCTGAGGGAACCGAACCGGGATGCAGGGGTTCATGTTCCACAGATGAGGTCAGGGGAGGATCCTGCCATGCACGATGACAAGGAAGACCGCATCCGTCGGCGCGCCCACGCGATCTGGGAGGCCGAGGGCCGCCCCGAAGGACGCCACGAAGCCCATTGGGAGCAGGCCCGCGCCGAGATCGAGGCAATCGAGGCAAGCGGTGGCCCAGACGGGCAGATGCGCGCGGAGGAGCCAGCAGCGCAGCCCGCAGGCGAGGACGCGCCAGCCGACAGCGCCCCCAAGGCCAGGCGGCAGCGGACCAAGACCTGAAAGCCTGATGGGACCGGGCCCGACAGGATCCGATGGAGGATTAGATTTGATGGAGGATTGGAGCGGCTAGTGGGAATCGAACCCACCCCATCAGCTTGGAAGGCTGAGGCGCTACCACTACACCATAGCCGCCCGCGGGTGCTGATATAGGCCGGGCTCCCCCCTCAAGGCAAGACCCCGGCACTCCACTTCACGCCGGGACTTCACGCCGGGCTGATCGGGTCCTGATCCAGCGGCCGGATCAGATCTGCCCCCCGTGATCGGGCAGAGTTGATCGCCGGCCCCACAGGGACCATGCGCAAGGCCCCCTCGGGCGGGGCCCGCATGAGCCGAGCTGCTCCGTGCCCGGCCTCGCCCAGCCACAAGGGCCAGTCCCCCGGTTCCAGGATCACCGGAAGACGGGGATGGATCCTGGCCATCTGCGCATTCGCCGGGCAGGTGACGATGGCGACCGTGCCCTGCTGCGCCTCCGCCTCTCCCCAGTTCTGCCAGACCGCCGCAAAGACCATGGGCGCCCCATCCGCACGGGTGACGAACCAGGGCTGCGACCTGCCGGATTCCAGGCGCTGCCATTCATAGAAACCGGTCGCTGGCACAAGGCAGCGGCGGTGGCGCGCGGCCTCGCGGAAGGCGGGCCTGTCGGCGATGCTCTCGGCCCGGGCATTGATGAGTAGCGGCCCATCCGTCGGCGAGCGGTACCAGGCCGGCAGGAAACCCCAGCGCATCGCCTGCAGGAAGCGCCGCCCCCCTTGCGACAGGACGACGGCGATGGGCCGTGTCGGACAGACATTGTAATCCGGCAGATCCGGCAGATCGCCGACGGGGGCCGCATCGAACAGATGAGCCATCGCGTCATGGGTCAGGGTGATGGCCATGCGCCCGCACATGAGACAACCCTAGGCCACAACCCCGCCCTCTCCAACCCCGCCCTGTCTGCCCCGTCAGCGCCGTGCCACGATCCGCGCCGAACCGGAAGAAGACAGCAGATGCAACGCCCCCCCTGCTGTCGATGTCGAACCCTGCCACCCCAGCGAGGGCCGCGAAGAATCGCTCCTCGCTTCTCATGACGGCCGTGTCACAGGCGATTCGGGTCGCCACGGGCGGGGCGAAGCTCAGCCCCTCTCCGGTGAGGCTGTAGCGGGCGCTCCAGCGGTTGCATCCGCCCGAGCCGCGACCTCCCCAGCTGCGCCATCGAAGAGGAGCGTCGGCAGCGCTCCGGCGGCCGGGGGCACCCCGTCGATGGACTCCACGACCCATTCGCCCCCGGCAAGCAGGACGGCCGGATCCCCGCCGCAGCCGTCGAGCGTTTGGCCCCCTGTCGCGATCTCCACCGTCTCGGGATAGGGCATTCCTGTCATGTCATCATTGGCAGAGGGCCGCAACGGAGCGGAGCCGGACCCCCTCTCCTTCCAGCAGCAGGGCCCCGTCCCGCCAGACCGGCCCGGCAAGCCGGACCACCTGTTCGACCTCTCCCAGCCGATCGAGCGTCAGGGTCAGACCGCGAAGCGAAGCCGTCCAGAACGGTTCGTTCCCCGCAGCGCTCCAGCCGGGATCATCCGCAATCCGGCAGGGCGGCAGGTCCCTGCCCCTCAGCGTGAGGGTCGCAGACAACCCCTTGGACCAGAACACGGTCGTGGGGTCGTCAACGGCCTCGAAACGGGCGCCGGAGGCCGAGAGGGCGGGAACGAGGGCATGGATCCTGTCCCCGATCCGCATGGAGGCGCCCTCACCCCCCTCGCCCATCCGCACGAGGACAGCGAGCCCGCCGCAGTCATAGAGGCTCGTCAGGGGCGGTCCGCCCCCCTCGGCGGCGACCGGAGGCGCCGCAAAGGCCGCGCACAGGGCGAGGAGGAGGGTTCTCATGACGCTCAGTCCGCCCCCAGCACCGTGATGCGCCCGTCGGTGAAGGGCTGATAGGGTTGGTTCGCCGCGAGATATTCGGCCGTCACATCCGCCAGATCGGGACCGAAGTCATAGGCGTTCTGCGCATCCACGAACATCGCATAGCCGTCACCGCCATTGCGGACATAGTTGTTGGACACCACGCCATAGGTTGCCGCCGGGTCGATGGGGACCCATGCGCCATCCTGCATGACCTGCACATCCGAGATGCGCGAGCCGGGAGGCTGCGACAGGTCGATGGTATAGCGCAGCCCCGCGACCTGGGCGAAGCGGCCTGCCCCTTCCTCGATCTGGCTGGCCCCGTTCTCGAGCGCGTCGATGACGGTCTGTCCCGAGACCTGGAAGGTGGAGAGCGTGTTCTGGAAGGGCAGCACGGTGAGCACCTCGCCCATCGTCACCGGCCCTGCATCGATCGAGGCGCGCAGGCCGCCGCCATTCGCGATGGCAATGCTGATCCCCTGATCACGCACGCGGTCCAGCATCGCCTCGGCCACGAGATTGCCCATCTCGCATTCCATGGCCCGGCAGGATGCCCTCTCTCCGTCGATGGCGTCCGCCGCCTCGGCCACCACGCGGGCGCGGATCTCCTCGAGCGGGATGGCCAGTTCGGCCACGCGGGCCAGCGTCGCCTCATCCTCGGGCACCGAGGCATCGAGCAGGATCGGTTCACCCTCGGCGGAAAGCACCTTGCCCTCATCGTCGAAGGTGACGGTCAGCTCGCCCAGATATGTGCCGTAGGACCGGGCATGGACGATGGGCACATCGTTGACGACCGTGGGATAGGGCCCGGCGGCCCCCTCTGCGGTGTTGGACAGCAGCGTGTGGGAATGCCCGCCGACGATGACATCCACGCCGGTGAGGGTTTCGGCCAGCGCCTGGTCCTCCTCGAAGCCGACATGGCTCAGCAGGATGATCTTGTTCACGCCCTCTTCCGTGAGGCGGTCGATCTCCTGCTGGGCGGCGTCATAGGGCAGGAAGTTCACATTCGGGCCCGGCGCGGCAATCTCGGGCGTGTCGGTCGTGGTCAGGCCGACGATGCCGATCCGCTCTCCCCCGATCTCCAGCACCGTCGAGCGGGCGATCTTGCCCTCGAGAGCGGGTTCGCGGCTGGCGTCGATATTGGCGGAGAGGACGGGAATGCCCACCGCATCGATGAACCCGGCCAGAACGGCGGGACCGTCGTCGAATTCGTGATTGCCCACGGCCATCGCATCATAACCGAGGCTTGGCATGAATTCCGCCGCGACGGCACCCTTGTACTGCGTGTAGAACAGCGAGCCCTGGAACTGATCCCCGGCATCGAGGAGGATGACAGGGCCCCCTGCCCGTTCGCGGGCCGCGGCCACGGCCGTCACGAGGCGGGCGATCCCCCCGAAGCATTCCCCCGCCGCCGCCTGATCCGCCGTGCAGGCGGAGTCGAAGGCGTTCACAGGCTCCCACCGGTCGTGAAAGTCGTTGGTATGCAGGATGGTGAGCGTGAAATCCGCCGCAGCTCCGGTCGCCACCCCGGAGGCGGCCAGCGCGAGCGCGGCAGTCCTGTGCCAGAGACGCATGAATCCTCTCCCTTGCTGGTGTGACGACAGTGGACCGATTCGCGTGACGGTCGAAAGACATTCTGCACCGGCAATGGTTAAGATGGCGTAAACGCGCCAGGGCTTGCCTTGACCGGACGCCGCGCCGGCCGCATGAGGCGCGCATGATGGTCTACAAGATCCTCCGCGCCGACGAATGGGCCGCCCTGCAGGCCGAAGGGCGGCTGGCCGGCTCTCCCGACGATCTGCGCGACGGATTCGTACATCTGTCCGCCGCCGATCAGATCGAAGAGACGGCAGCCCGGCATTTCGGCGGGGAAGAGGGGCTGATGCTGCTCGCTCTCGAGGTGGGGCGGCTCGGCGATGCGCTGCGCTGGGAGCCCTCGCGGGGGGGTGCGTTGTTCCCCCATCTCTACCGGGCGCTGCAACTCACGGACGTGGCCTGGTCCGTTCCCCTGCCGTTGGAGGGCGGACGACACCGCCCTGCGCTGCCGTGAACGCCGTGCTGGAACGGGCCGGGCTGACGATGCTCCGCCGGATCGACCCGGAGCGGGCCCATGGCCTGGCTCTGCTGGCGCTGCGGATGGGGCTGGGGCCACGAGGGGGGGCCATGACCTCGCCTCGGCTGCGGACGCGCATTGCGGGGCTCGATCTGCCCAATCCGCTCGGCCTGGCCGCCGGATTCGACAAGAATGCCGTGGCGCTGAAGGGTCTTGCCGGAAGCGCGCTGGGTTTTGTCGAGATCGGCGCCGTGACGCCCCGCCCGCAGGAGGGGAATCCCCGGCCGCGCCTCTGGCGGCTGCCGGAGGACCGCGCCGTCATCAACCGCTTCGGCTTCAACAATGACGGCATGGAGGCGGTCGCGGCGCGGCTGGCGCAGAGGCCCGCGGGGCTGATCCTGGGCGTCAATCTCGGGGCCAACAAGGACAGCGCGGATCGGGCGGGGGATTTCGCGGCAGTGCTGGGGCGGCTCGGGCCGCTTGTCGATTTCGCGACGGTCAATGTCTCCTCGCCCAATACCGAGCGGCTGCGCGAGCTGCAGGGGCGCGAGGCCCTGGCCGATCTGCTGGCCCGCGTGATGGACGCAAGGTCGGCCCTGGCGCGGCCGGTGCCCGTGTTCCTCAAGATCGCCCCGGATCTGACCGAAGCCGAGATCGAGGCGATCGCCGCCGTGGCCGAGGACGCAGGCGTGGCGGCCATCGTGGCGACGAACACGACGCTGTCGCGCGAAGGGCTGCGCAGCGCCATGCGGGACCGGCCGGGGGGGCTGTCCGGCGCCCCGCTGTTCACGCGTTCGACGCGGGTGCTGGCACGGCTGTCCGCCCTCACGCGGCTGCCCCTGATCGGCGTGGGGGGCATCTTCACGGCCGAGGATGCCCTGGCCAAGATCCGCGCCGGCGCCTCGGCCCTGCAGATCTATACCGCGCTGACCCATGGGGGGCTGTCCCTGGCGGCGGGGATCCTGCAGGGACTGGACAGGCTCCTCGCGCGGGAGGGTTTCGCCTCGGTCGCCGAAGCGGTGGGCACGGAGCGGGAGCGGTGGCTCTGACCCTGCCCATCGAGGACGTCCTGCCGGAGCTTCTGTCCGCCCTGGACCGGGAGGGACAGGTCGTGCTCCAGGCCCCGCCGGGCGCCGGCAAGACGACCCGCGTTCCCCTTGCGCTGCTCGAACATGGTCTGGAGGGGCGGATCCTGATGCTCGAACCGCGGCGCCTTGCGGCGCGGGCCGCGGCCGAGCGGATGGCCCGGACCCTGGGCGAGCCGGTCGGGGCGACGGTGGGCTACCGGATGCGCGGCGAAAGCCGGGTGGGACCGGCGACGCGGATCGAGGTGCTGACCGAGGGCATCCTGACCCGCATGATCCGCGATGCGCCGGACCTTCCGGGCGTGTCCTGCGTGATCTTCGACGAGTTCCACGAGCGCAACCTGCCCGCCGATCTGGGCCTGGCCTTCGCGATCGAGGCCCGGACAGCGCTGCGCCCGGATCTGCGGCTGATCGTGATGTCGGCCACACTCGATACGGGGCAGGTGGCCGCCTGGATGGGGGCTCCGGTCGTCACCGCCGAAGGGCGTGCCTTTCCTGTAGAGCTGCGCTGGCTGCCCCGGCCCCTGGGGGACATGCGGATCGAGGCGGCGGTTGCCGCGACGGTGCGTGAGGCCCTGGCCGAAACCGAGGGCGACATCCTGGCCTTCCTGCCGGGCGAGCGGGAGATCCGCCGCACGGCGGCGCTTCTGGAGGATCTGGAAGGCGTGGCGATCCGCCCGCTCTACGGCGCCATGCCCCCCGCCGAACAGCGCGCCGCGATCGCCCCCGCCGAAGGGCGCAAGGTCGTTCTGGCCACAGCCATCGCGGAAACCTCGCTCACCATTCCCGGCATCCGGGCCGTGGTGGACAGCGGACGCAGCCGCCGCGCCCGCTTCGATCCCGGCACGGGAATGACGCGCCTCGTGACTGAACGCGTCACCAAAGCCGAAGCGGCCCAGCGTGCCGGGCGGGCGGGGCGCGAGGCGCCGGGAATCTGCTGGCGCCTCTGGACCCGCGGCGAGGAAAGCGGCATGCAACCCTTCCCCCCGCCGGAGATCCTGGAGGCCGATCTCGCCCCGCTGGCGCTCGACCTCGCGCTGTGGGGGGGCAGCCCCCCTTCCTCACCCCTCCGCCGGAGGGGGCGCTGGCACAGGCACGGGCCCTGCTGCGCGATCTGGGCGCCCTGGACGCCGAAGGGCGGATCACGGCGCACGGCCGGGCGATGGCCGATCTCGCCGTGCATCCGCGCCTGGCGCATATGCTGCTGATCGCGGGCCGCGGGGCGGCGGCGCTGGCGGCGCTGCTGTCGGAAGGGGAACGCCCCGCGCCCGGATCGGTGGACCTCATCCCGCTGATCGAAGGGCGGGTGCGGCCCGAGGCGCGCGAAAGGCTGCGGCAGGAGGCGCGCCGCCTCGCCGCGCTGGTGCCCGAACGGCCGGCGATGGCGCCGGGCGCCATGGCGGCCCTGGCCTACCCAGACCGCATCGGCCTGCGGCGCGAGGGCGAGGCCGCGCGCTATCTCCTCTCGGGCGGGCGGGGGGCAGCGATGCCGCCCGGCGATCCCATGGAGCGCGAAGCTCTGATCGTCGTGACCGACCTCGACGATGCCGGAGAGGAAGCGCGGATCCGCGCCGCCCTGGCCGTGGAGGAAGACGCGCTGCGGGCCGCGCTGGGCGACCGGCTGACCCTTGTCGAATGCGCCCTCTGGGACCAGCGGGCCGGCCGGGTCCGGACGCGGCGGCAGGAACGGCTCGGCGCGCTGATCCTGGCCGACAGACCGTGGGAGGACGCCCCCGAAGAGGCCGTCGCGGCGGCGATGCTCGACGGGGTGCGCACCATGGGGCTGCGGCTGTCCGAAGCGGCCGAACGGTTCCGGGCCCGTGTGGCCATCGGCCGGGAGGCAGGAATGGATCTGCCAGACCTGTCGGATGCCGCACTCATGGCGCGCCTGGAAGACTGGCTGCGGCCCTGGATTGGTCGGCTGCGCACAGCCGAGGGCTTCCGGCGGCTCGATCTGCTTCCGGCGCTCGAGGCAATGCTGGATCACGGACAGCGCCAGAGGCTCGACCAAGAGGTGCCGGCGATCTTCGTCACCCCGCTCGGCCGGAGGGTGCCGGTGGATTACGGGGGCGAGATGCCGGGAATCGAGATCCGGCTGCAGGAGATGCTGGGCGTGACGGACCACCCCCGGGCCGCAGGCCGCCCGCTGCGCATCACCCTGCTGTCGCCCGGGGGCAGGCCCATCGCCGTCACCACCGACCTGCCCGGCTTCTGGCGGACGGCCTACCCGGAGGTGCGCAAGGAGATGCGCGGCCGCTACCCCCGCCACCCCTGGCCCGAACGCCCCTGGGAGGCCGAGCCCACCCTGCGCGCCAAGCCGCGCGGCGCGTGAGGGCCGGACGGACCGCCCCCCAGGGACAGGACCGTTCAGAAGCGAGCCGGGCAGGATGATGGGCATGCAGATCGTCATGCCCGCATCCTGCCCAGCCAAAGGTTAATCGCTGCTTAAGGCTCCGAACGGTGCAGGGCCGATTCACGCAACACCCCGCAGCCACAAAGGCGCTCTACCCCGCCCATGGGCCGTGCTGATGGGCCGCGCCGGTATCGCGCCGGACAAAGCCATGACGACCGAAATAATCCCGCTGGGCCTGGATCAGGTCCGCCGTCCCCCGGGACTGGGCCATGGTGTCGGCAAAGGCGAGGGCCGCCGAATGCGCCGGCACAGGGTGGCCCGCAAGGGCAGCGGCCGCAACCGTGCGGCGCAGGGCCGGCAGGGTCGCCCGCAGATCGGCCGCGAAGGCCGGCGACAGGAAGAGCTGTCCTTCGGGCAGATCGCCCGAGCGGAAGGCCGCCGCAATATCGGCCAGCAGCGCCGAACGGATGATGCAGCCGGCCCGCCAGGTTTCGGCCACGCGGGCCATGTCGGTTCCCCAGCCATGCAGATCCGAGGCCGCCTGCAACAGGCGGAAGCCCTGCGCATAGGCGATGATGCGCCCCGCAAGCAGCGCCCCTTCCAGATCGGTATCGGGCAGGTCCACGGCGCTGCGGCGGGTGGCGAGGATCGATTCGCCCGCCGCGCGGACGGCGATCTCGGAGGACCAGGAGCGCGCGCCAACGGCGGCCTCGATGGTGGAGGCGGATTGACCCAGCGCCAGCGCCTCGACCGCGGTCCAGCGGCCGGTGCCCTTCTGCCCCGCGCTGTCGAGAATCACATCCAGGACCGGCCCCCCGGTCAGCGGATCCGTCGCGGCGAGGACAGCGGCCGTGATCTCCACCAGATAGCTGCGCAGACGCCCTTCGTTCCAGCGGGCGAAGACCGGGGCGAGATCGGCCGGAGCACGGCCCTGCCCATGGCGCATGAGGCCATAGGCCTCGGCAATGAGCTGCATGTCGGCATATTCGATGCCGTTGTGCACGGTCTTGACGAAATGCCCCGCCCGTCCGGCCCCAGCAGGGCGGCGCAGGGCTCTCCCTCGTAACGGGCCGCGATGGCCTCGAGAACCGGGGCGAGAGCCGCCCAGGCCTCCGGCTGGCCGCCGGCCATGATGGCGGGGCCATGGCGCGCGCCCTCCTCGCCGCCCGAGACGCCGACACCGAGATAGCGGATGCCGCGGGCCTCGATCGCGGCGGCGCGGCGGCGGGTATCGTGATAGTCGGCATTGCCGCAGTCGGCCACGGTGTCGCCGGGCGACAGATGGGGGCAGGAGCGCCTCGATCGCCTCGTCCACCGCCGGCCCGGCATCCACCATCAGGATGATCGCCCGCGGCGCCGGCATCGTCGCCGCCATGGCGGCCAGGCTGTCATGGCCCGTGGCCTTCTGCCCCAGCGGCCCCGCCGCCTGCAGGAAGGCAGGCACCTTGGCTGCCGTCCGGTTGGCGACATGAAGGGGAAAGCCCTTCTCCAGAATGTTGAGCGCCAGCGCCGAGCCCATCGTGCCAAGTCCATAGAGCCCCAGGCTCGTCCCCATCGCGCATCCCTCCTGCGGTTGTCGTGGCCACAGTAGCGGGCGGCGCAGCGGGGGCAACCGGGTCCCGCATGGGACGCCCCTGCCCGTGCCCTTCCCTTGCCCGCGCCGCATCCGGGTGGCCATTGCCGAGGCGATCCTGTCCCCCTAGTGTGGGGGAATTTCCCCTCACCCACAGCAGGATTGCCCGCCGCATGGTCATCAATCCCCTCTTGCCGCCCGACAAGCCTGCCGCCCATGTCCTGCCGCGCCGGACCCAGCTTGCGGCCTTGTGCTGGCGCATGGGAGAGACGGGGCGCGAGGTGCTGCTCGTCACCTCTTCCTCCGGGCGCTGGATCCTGCCCAAGGGCTGGCCCATGCCGCATCGCCCGCCTCATCGCGCCGCCCGCATCGAGGCCTGGGAAGAGGCCGGGGTCGCCAAGGGCAAGGTGGGGCGCAAGCCCGTGGGGGATTACATCTCCATCAAGCGCACCGAATCGGGTGACGATGTGCCGGTGCTCCACAAGGTCTATGCCATCCGGGTGCGGGAGCTGGTGGATGACTTTCCCGAGGCCGGACGTCGCGAGCGGATCTGGGTCCCCGTGGAAGAGGCCGCCAAGATGGTGGACGAGGAAGGGCTGCGCGACCTCCTTCTGAATTTCCGGTGAGCGGTCCGACAGGGTGGCGTCGGGCTTCTTGCCGCAGCGCCCGACCGGGCCGTAAGCCTTGATCGGATGGAGGCGGAAGGCAGGGCAGCCATGGATGGGGACGGCGGCATCGGCAGCAAGCAGGAAGGGGAGGAGCGCCGGGCCTTGCGGCTTCGTCTGCGGCGGAACCGGGGGGCCGAACCGCGCAAGCTCACCGCGATCCTCACGGATCTGGCCCATGACCCCGCACGCGAACGGGTGTCGCTCTCGGATCTGATCGAGGCCATGGACGAACGCGCCTTCGGGGCTCTGCTGCTCGTCTTCGCGGTGCCCAACGCCCTGCCGACGATCCCCGGCACCACCGCCATCCTGGGGCTGCCGCTGGTGTTCCTGGCCTTCCAGATGATGATCGGGCAGCATCCCCGCCTGCCGCAGGCGATCGCGAAACGGTCGATCCCGCGGGAGGATTTCGCGCGGCTGGTCGCCCGCATCAATCCCTGGATCGACCGGGCCGACCGCCTCACGGCGCCCCGGCTCCAGTTCCTCGTCGCCCCGAAGGTCGAACAGGCGATCGGCGCCTTCGTGATGATCCTTGCCATCCTGGTGACCCTGCCGATCCCGCTCGGCAACATGCTGCCGGCTTTCGCCATCTGCCTGATCGCGCTGGGCGTGCTGGAGCGCGACGGCCTGTGGATCGGGATCGGCGTGGCGGTCGGGCTGCTGTCGCTTCTCGTGGCGGGGTTCGTGGTGCTCGCGCTGCTGCGGGCGGGGCTGCTGCTGCTCACGGCTGCCTTCTGAAGGGGCCTGTCCGAAGGAGCCGCGGAATCGCCCCCGCAGCCCCCTGTCCCCGACGCGCCCCGTTCAGACCCGGCGGCCCCAGAGGTCGTAGTCCCCGGCCTCCTCCACAAGGACGGGCAGGATGTCACCGGGACGCAATCCCTCATGCCCCTCGTCGATATAGAGATGGCCGTCGATCTCGGGCGCGTCGCCCTGGGTCCGGCAGGTCGCCGCCTCTGCGTCCACCTCATCGACGATCACCTGCACGGTCCGGCCCACCTTGGCAGCCAGGCGGGCGGCGCTGATGGCCCGGGCCTTCTCCATGAACCGCTCCCAGCGGTCCTGCTTGACCTCGGCCGGAACGTGATCGGGCAGCGCATTGGAGCGGGCGCCCTTGACATCCTCGTACTGGAAGCAGCCGACGCGGTCGAGCTGGGCCTCCTCGAGCCAGTCGAGCAGCGTCTGGAACTCCTCCTCGGTCTCGCCGGGAAAGCCGACGATGAAGGTGCTGCGAAGCGTCAGATCAGGGCAGATCCGGCGCCAGGCGGCAATCTCGTCGAGGGTGCGTGCGGCCGCTGCGGGACGGGCCATGCGCCGCAGCGTATCGGGATGGGCGTGCTGGAAGGGGATATCGAGATAGGGCAGCACCAGCCCTTCGGCCATCAGCGGAATCAGATCGCGGACATGGGGGATAGGGATAGACGTAATGGAGCCGCACCCAGGCCCCCAGCGAGCCGAGATCGCGTGCAAGATCCACAATATGGGCGCGATGGCCGCGCTCCTCGGCATGCCGCAGGTCAACCCCGTAGGCCGAGGTGTCCTGGCTGATCACCAGAAGTTCGCGCACGCCAGCCGCAACGAGACGCTCGGCCTCCCGCAGGACGGCATGGGCCGGACGGCTGACCAGCCGGCCGCGCAGGTCGGGAATGATGCAGAACCGACACTTGTGATTGCAGCCCTCCGAAATCTTCAGATAGCTGTAATGGCGCGGGGTCAGCCGCACGGCCTGGGGCGGCAGCAGGTCGATGAAGGGGTCGGGACGCGGCGGCACGGCCGCATGAACGGCGTCCAGCACCTGTTCGTACTGATGGGGCCCCGTCACGGCCAGAACCCGGGGATGCGCTCCGGTGATGTAGTCCGGCTCGGCCCCGAGGCAGCCGGTGACGATCACCCGGCCGTTGCGCTCAAGCGCCTCGCCGATGGCCTCGAGACTCTCGGCCTTGGCACTGTCGAGAAAGCCGCAGGTGTTGACGATCACCGCATCGGCGCCGGCATAATCCGGTGAGATGGCATAGCCTTCGGCGCGCAGGCGGGTCAGGATGCGCTCGCTGTCCACCAGCGCCTTGGGACAGCCCAGCGAGACCATGCCGATGCGCGGCTGACCGGGACGGGGCGTTTCGGTCAGGCGCGCCTTCGGCGCGAGATCGGGGCGGAGATCGGGAGGGTTCGGCGTCATCGCGGGCATCCGGGCGGCAGCAGGATGGAGCGTCCTACCGGAAAGGGCGGTGGTCGGAAAGGGGGACGGAGAGCGCGGACCATGCCGGACGGAGACCGCCCCGGAGGCGCGGCGGCACGGCGGCACCGGGGATGCCAGAGGCCGGCAACGGGCCAGGCTCTCGCCGGCTCCCTGCCATGCCTTCCGGGTCTTCCGGCCCCGTGTCAGCCGCCCCTTTGCCGATGCACCGGGGCGGGGCCGCCGCGCCTGCACCGCCGGTGATCAGCGCCGGCGGTCCCGGCGGGCGCTCATCGGCTGGAAGGCCACGCCCACATGCGCCTCGCAATAGGGCTTGCCCGGCTGGACCGGCAGCCCGCAGAACCAGAAATTGGGCGTCGCGGGATCGCCTACCGGCCATTTGCAGGTCTTTTCCGTCAGCTCCATCAGCGTCAGACGCCGGGCGACCTTTTCCACCTCCTGCACCTTGGCGATGGCCTCGGGGCTGATCTCGCTGGTGGACGGCTGGGGCGGAAGGGGCTGGCCGGCCGTGAAGACAGGCCGCCGGAAGGGAACCGGAGCCATCTCTCCGTCATCGTCGGAGGTGTCCTCCTCGTCCGATGGGTCCTCTCCGTCAGAATCCCTGCCGTCCTCGGCGGCTCCGGCCGCGGTCTCCTGCACGACCGTTGCCCCTGTCCTTGCCCCTGTCTCCTCTTCGGCGGGGGAAGGATCCTCCTCCGCCGGTGCCGCTGCGGACATGGGCGGGGCGGAGGCCGCCCCGGGGGACAATGCGGCGGCCGGATCGGCCTCCGGCGTGTCGGCAGGCCCCGGCGACAGCGCCTCCTCGGCGGCATCCTCGGCCGCACCGGGCCCGCCGCGATTGGACAGGCCGAGGCGATGGATCTTGCCGATCACCGCATTGCGGGTGACCTGCCCGAGTTCCTTGGCGATCTGGGAGGCAGAGGCGCCTTCGGCCCACATGCGCTTGAGCCTCTCGACGCGCTCTTCGGTCCAGGACATCGGCAACCCTCCGTTGGGTGACGATCCGAGATACAGAAGCGAATCGGCAAGTTCAAGGCAGGCGGGCGCGGCAGGCATGCCACGCCGCCCGGATCCGACATGCCGGCAGGGGGGGCCCGTGTTGCCCGACGCAAGCCGACAGGGCAGTCTCTGCGCGACGCCCATGACACCATCCCTGCCCCCCGCCCCGGCCGCGACCCGACGACAGTCGATCGACCTGCTCCGCTTCGTCGCGGCCTTCGGTGTCGTCTGGGCGCACATGCAGGCCCCCGGCATGGTGGAAGGCTATGTCGCCCTGGCGCTGTTCACGATCCTCACGGCCTTTCTCTCCCTGCGCTCGCTCGCGCGGCGCGGGCCGCGATGGTTCTGGCTCGGGCGGCTGGTCCGCTTCGGTCTGCCTTGGGTCGTCTGGTCGGCCTTCTACCTGCTGCTCGAGCTCTGGCGGGCAGAGGATCCGCGCATGGCACTGACCCTGACGGACCCGCTGAGGCTGCTGATCGGGCCGACGGTCCATCTGTGGTTCCTGCCCTTCATCATCCTCTCTTCCCCGCTGGTCCTGCTGGCCCTGCATGCGATGACCTCGGCCCGGCATGTCTGGATCCTGTCCCTCCTGCTGATTCCGGCCGCGATGGGGGCCCTGTGGGCGCATGACCGGATCGCCCCGCCCGAACCCGTCATCCAGTGGGCCTTTGCCGCGCTGCCCTTCCTCTACGGACTGCTCTCGGCAGGGGGGCAGAGGCATGACGCGGTGGCCGCTCCCCTGTTGTTCGCCACGGCCTCCTGCGTCGGCGCCTCGCTGCTCTGGGGATCGATCCCGGCCCCCTTCCTGCTGCTGGCCTGCCTGCTGTTCGAGGGGCTGTGGCGCCTGCCCCTGTCGCATCCGGCCCTGCCGGCGCTCGGGCAGCTCGCCTACGGAATCTATCTGGTTCACCCCTTCTTCATGCTGGTCTGGTATCGATTCGCCGGCGGATGGTCCGCCATCGCGGGCGCGTTCGCGGTCTTTGTGGCCTCGGCTTCGGCCGCCTGGCTGATCCGGCGCCTGCCCGGCGGCCGGCTGATCGCCTGATGGCGACGCTTGCAGGACTGGGGGAGGCGCCTACATCCCGCCCATGACCCTGCACATCCCCTTCGACAACAGCTATGCCCGCCTGCCGGAGCGCTTCTATGTCCGTCAGGCGCCGGTGCCCGTGGCCGCCCCGCGCCTGATCGCGCTCAACGAGGGGCTGGCCCGGGAACTGGGGCTCGATCCGGAATGGCTGGCCTCGCCCGAGGGGGTGGCGGTCCTGTCGGGCAACAGCGTGCCGGAGGGCGCCGAGCCGCTGGCGCAGGCCTATGCCGGTCACCAGTTCGGCGGCTGGGTGCCGCGGCTGGGCGACGGCCGGGCGATCCTGCTGGGCGAGGTGATCGACCGCCAGGGACGCCGCCGCGACATCCAGCTCAAGGGGGCGGGGCGAACCCCCTTTTCGCGCATGGGGGACGGACGCGCCGCCATCGGCCCCGTACTGCGTGAATTCGTCGTCTCGGAGGCCATGGCGGCCATGGGCATCCCGACCACCCGCGCCCTTGCCGCCGTCGCCACAGGCGAGACGATCCGGCGCGAGCGCGCCCTGCCTGGCGCGGTTCTGACCCGCGTCGCCGCCAGCCATATCCGCGTCGGCACCTTCCAGTATTTCGCCGCGCGCGAGGACAGCGAGGCACTCGCCGCGCTGACCGCCCATGCCATGGCCCGCCACTATCCGCAGGCCGACGGGCCGATGGGCTTCCTGCGGGCCGTCATCGCCGCACAGGCGCGTCTGGTCGCCGCCTGGATGGGACTGGGGTTCATCCACGGCGTGATGAATACCGACAACATGGCCATCTCGGGCGAGACGATCGACTATGGCCCCTGTGCCTTCCTCGACGGCTATCACCCCGAGACGGTGTTCTCTTCCATCGACCACTACGGCCGCTATGCCTATCGGCAGCAGCCCAATGTGGCCGCATGGAACCTGGCTCAGCTCGCCTCCTGCCTGCTGCCGCTGATGGGCGGAGAGGCGGCGATCCCGGAGGCGACCGAAGCCGTCCGGGGCTTCGCCACGCTCTATGATGCGGAATGGCGCCGGATCTTCGCCGCCAAGCTGGGCCTTCCGGCGGATGAGGAAACGGCCGCCCTTGCGGCAAGGCTTCTCGACATGATGGCGGCGACCTGGGCCGACTTCACCCTGACCTTCCGGGCCCTTTCGGGTGATGGCGCATTGCCGGAAGCCCTGACGGAGCTTCCGGCCTTCGGCGAATGGCGGGCCGCCTGGGAGGCCCGCTCGCCCGATCGCGACGCCATGCGCCGTGCCAACCCCGCTATCATCCCGCGCAACCACCGGATCGAGGCGATGATCGCGGCGGCCGAGAAGGGCGATCTCGGCCCCCTGGAGGAGATGCGGGCAGCCCTCGCCGATCCCTTCGCGCCGCCGGCGCGGTTCGACCCCCTGCGCACGCCGCCCACGGAGGAAGAGCGCGTGCTTCAGACCTTCTGCGGCACCTGAGGGCCGCGCGGCCCGCCAGGGGGCGTCGGCCCGCGACGCCCGCCCGGGGCGGTCACTCCGTCACACGGACATCCGTCATCACATCGGGCTGGCCGGTCACCTCGCCATTGGGACCGGTGCCGCGCTTGATGGCATCGAGCACCTCGAAGCCCCCGGTCACCTCGCCCACGACCGTATACTGGCCGTTGAGATGCGGCCCGTCGGCAAACATGATGAAGAACTGGCTGTTGGCGCTGTCGGGATCCTGGCTGCGGGCCATGCCGACGACACCGCGCGTGAAGGGGATGTCCGAGAATTCGGCCGGCAGGTCCGGCAGCGTCGAACGGCCTGTTCCCGCCAGCGACAGATCCCCCCCTGCCCGGCCATACTGGACATCGCCGGTCTGGGCCATGAACCCGTCGATCACGCGGTGGAACACCACGTTGTCGTAAAGGCCCTGATTGGCCAGCTCGACGATGCGGGCCACATGCTGGGGGGCGACGTCCTCGAACAGGTCGATGACGATGGTGCCGTTCGCCTCGCCCGAAACGTCGATCTCGAGCCCCGTGGCAAGAGCCGGGGTCCCCGAAAGGGCGATCAGAAGGGCGGCAAGAGGCCTCATGCCTGGTCTCCTTGTTCGGTCTGCTGGATATCTGCGGCAACGCGGACGCGGATCATGCGGTCGGGGTTGGCGGGCGGTTCGCCGCGGGCGATGCGGTCCACATGCTCCATCCCCGAGATGACACGGCCATAGACGGTGTATTGCCGGTTCAGGAAGTGATTGTCCGCGAAATTGATGAAGAACTGGCTGTTGGCACTGTTCGGGTTGGCCGCGCGGGCGGCGCCGACGGTGCCCCGGTCATGCGGCAGGTTCGAGAATTCCGCCGGCAGATCGGGCAGGTCGCTGCCGCCGGTGCCGGCCAGGCGCGGATTCCAGCCCCGTTCCATGTTGGCGTTGCGCACATCCCCGGTCTGGGCCATGAAGCCGTCGATGACCCGGTGGAAGGCGACATTGTCATAGGCGCCGGCGCGCGCCAGCTCCTTCATCCGCGCGACATGCTTCGGCGCCACTTCGGGCAGGAGCTCGATGATGACGGGACCGTCCTTGAGGTCCATGACGATGGTGTTCTCGGGGTCCCGGATCGCAACCATGCGGGAATGCTCCTCTGCTTGAGTCGGGGCTGATCTAGAGGCGGGGGAAGGCGAAGCCAATCCCGCAGGATGCCGCCTCACCCGTCATCGGCGTTGACTGGCCGCCCCGGTCGCGTCAGTTGTCGCGCGGGCAACCACAGGGAGGCACCGATGGCCCCGAAGACGCTGCGCGAGATGGATCTGAACGGCAAGCGGGTGCTGACGCGGGTGGACCTCAACGTCCCCGTGGAGGGGGGGCAGGTCACCGACGCCACGCGCATCGAACGCATCGTGCCCACCATCCGCGCGATTCTGGAGGCCGGGGGATGCCGATCCTTCTGGCCCATTTCGACCGGCCCAAGGGCAAGGTCGTGCCCGGCATGTCGCTGCGCCAGATCCTGCCTGCGCTCGAACAGGCGCTGGGCCAGCCCGTCCGCTTCGCCTCCGACTGCATCGGCCCCGAGGCCGAGGATGCCGCCGCCGCGATGAAGCCCGGCGATGTGCTGCTGCTCGAGAACACGCGCTTCCATGCAGGCGAGGAGGCGAACGATCCCGACTTTGCCGCCGCGCTGGCAAAGCTGGGCGACATCTACTGCAACGATGCCTTTTCGGCCGCGCATCGCGCCCATGCCTCTACCGAGGCGCTGGCGCATCGGCTGCCCTCCTGCGCGGGTCTGCTGATGGCCGAGGAACTGGCGGCCCTCGACCGCGCCCTCGGTCACCCGGAACGTCCGGTGACGGCCATCGTCGGCGGTTCCAAGGTCTCCACCAAGCTCGAGCTGCTGATGAATCTCGTGGGCCGGGTCGATCATCTCGTGATCGGGGGCGGGATGGCGAACACCTTCCTGGCCGCGCAGGGGGCCCAGATCGGCCGTTCCCTTCATGAGCCCGACCTTGCCGGGCGCGCGCTCGCCATCCTCGAGGAGGCGAAGGAGAAGGGATGCAACCTGGTGCTGCCGCGCGACGTCGTGACGGCCCGTGCGCTGCGGGCCGGCGAGCCCGAATTCATCCATGCCGCCCATGACTGCCCGCCGGATCAGATGATCCTCGATGTCGGGCCGCAGACGGTCATGGATATCGGCACGATCCTTGCCCGGTCGCGCACGCTTGTCTGGAACGGCCCGCTCGGCGCCTTCGAGACCAAGCCCTTCGACGCCGCAACCCATGCCGTCGCCCTGAAGGCCGCGGAACTGACGCGCAGCGGGTCGCTGCTGTCCGTCGCGGGGGGAGGCGACACGGTGGCCGCCCTCAACGAGGTCGGCGTGGCGGGCGACTTCACCTATGTCTCCACCGCCGGGGGGCCTTCCTCGAATGGATGGAAGGCAAGGAACTCCCCGGTGTGAAGGCGCTCGGAGGCTGACGCGGGGGCCGGGCGGCCGCCTCAGCCCCCGGCGGGCAGCACTGCGAGAACCCGCCTTGCGGCCTCTTCGGCCACCGACCGCGGATCCTCGACGCCGAGGACGCTGATCTGCACCGCAATCTGGCCATCGCCCGGCCAGACCCGCAGAAGCCCGGACGCCGGATCCCAGAAGGCGGCCGCCCCCAGGCCGGCGATGTCCTCCAGCGGGTGGTCGGGGCCCTCGATCATCCGCAGCATCGCCGCCTCCGCGGCCGCGGCCTCGGCGGCGGTGTCGGGCATCTGGTCGCCGATGTCCTCGCCGATGTTGACGATGAGGGTTGGCCCGAGCGCCGGCCCGAAGGCGCAGCTCACCGTCCGCAGGCCGCCATACTCGAGCGGGCCGGTGACGGAGAGCTCGGCCCCCTTCGTCAGCAGATCGCCGAGATCGGCTTGCGCGATCGCCTCGCACAGCTCGGGCGACCCGGCCGCAGCCCCGTCTGCCCCCAGCACGACCGCCGCCAGCATCCCGGCGGCCATTCTCCTCTGCCAGTGCATCCTGCCGTCCTCCTCTCCTGCACGGCATCCGATACAGCCGGCAACAGGGGCGGGGCAATTGCCCGCCCTGCCGGCGCGAACGCGATTGCACGCGGCCCGCCACCCCGCTACAGCCCTGGACACGCACGCATGCACGCATCGCAGAGAGGCCCGGCCATGACGATCACCAGGAGCGTTGAGACCATCCTGAGCCGCTATGAAGGCGAGACGCCGGGCGTGAAGGCCAACCTGGCCCGAATGCTGATGCAGGGCCGGCTCGGAGGGACGGGGCGGATGATCATCCTGCCCGTGGACCAGGGCTTCGAGCACGGACCGGCCCGCAGCTTTGCGGTCAACCCGGCGGCCTACGACCCGCATTATCACTACCGGCTGGCCATCGATGCAGGGCTGTCCGCCTATGCCGCACCGCTCGGCCCGCTGGAGGCCGGGGCCGATACCTTCGCCGGCCAGATCCCGCTGATCCTGAAGGTGAACTCCTCCAACTCCCTGATGCCCTCGGCCTCGCCCAAGACCCAGGCCATCACCGCTTCGGTCGATGATGCGCTGCGCCTCGGTTGTGCGGCGATCGGCTTCACGATCTATCCCGGCTCCTCGATGTCGCTGTCGATGTTCGAGGACATCGCCGAGATGCGCCGCGAAGCCGCCGCCAAGGGGGTGGCCACGGTGATCTGGTCCTATCCGCGCGGCGAGGATCTGGACAGCAAGGCCGAGACGGCGCTCGACGTGACGGCCTATGCCGCCCATATCGCGGCGCTGCTGGGGGCGCATATCATCAAGGTCAAGCTGCCTTCGGATCATCTCGGGCAGGCCGAGGCGAAGAAGGTCTATGACAAGGTGGGTATCCCCGCCGCCTCCATGGCCGACCGCGTGCGCCATGTCGTGCAGGCCTGCTTCAACGGACGGCGCATCGTCGTCTTCTCGGGCGGGGCGGCCAAGGGCGAGGATTCGGTCCTCGAGGACGCCCGGGCGATCCGCGAAGGGGGCGGCAACGGCTCCATCATCGGGCGCAACGTGTTCCAGCGCCCGCGCGAGGAGGCAATGGCGCTGCTCGACCGCCTCGTGGACATCTACCGGAACTGAGCAGAAGCCAGGCCGCCCCCTGCCCCATCCGCCCGACCGGCGGCGCGACGGCCCTGAAGCCTGTGGCGCTGCCGGCCCACTCCGCATCGGCTGCCGCGCGTCCCCCTTGCAATCGGCCCGGCCCGTGCCAGGCTGGGCGGCAGAGAGCCCCCTGCAGGGCCGCAGGAACCAGTCGGTGACAGCATGAACCGCCATTCGCGCGCGCCGCTCGGCTATCTGATGTTCGCCACGACGATGATCCTGGCGGGCATCTATTTCATCTTTGCCGCCATCCAGGGCGATTACGGCCTGTTCCGCCGCGCCGAGATCGACGCGGAGGCCCTCGAGCTTCGCGTCACGCTTGCCGCCCTGTCCGAGGAGGTCGCCCGCATGGAGAACCTGACCCGGCGGCTTTCGGACAACTATCTCGATCTCGACCTGCTCGACCAGCAGGCGCGCGACGTGCTGGGCATGGTCCGCGCCGACGAGATCGTCATCCGCTGAGACCCGCCCCCGGACCGCGCTGTTAGCGCCACCATCGCCGCGCTGCGGCGTGTCCGGCCTCTCGCCAAGGGGCGACCCCTCCGCTAAGTCGAAGGAAAGCGACCGATCCAGAGGGAGACCCGCATGGCCCGAGCCGCCCCCGCCGCCGCCCAGCCAGCCGCCGATGGCGCGCCCCACGGGACGCCCCCCCGCCCCGCCCTTCCCAATGTCTCGCGCGAGGAACTCCTGAAGTTCTACCGCGAGATGCTGCTGATCCGCCGCTTCGAGGAAAAGGCCGGTCAGCTCTACGGCATGGGCCTGATCGGCGGGTTCTGCCACCTCTATATCGGACAGGAAGCGGTTGTCGTCGGCCTCGAATCCGTGGCCGAGGACGGCGACAAGCGCATCACCAGCTATCGCGACCATGGCCACATGCTCGCCTGCGGCATGGATCCCAAGGGTGTGATGGCCGAGCTGACCGGCCGCGCCGGAGGCTATTCCAAGGGCAAGGGCGGCTCCATGCACATGTTCAGCCGCGAGAAGCATTTCTACGGCGGTCATGGCATCGTCGGCGCCCAGGTGCCGATCGGGGCAGGCCTTGCCTTCGCCGACAAGTATCTGGGGCGGGACCGCGTCACCTTCACCTATTTCGGCGACGGCGCCGCCAATCAGGGCCAGGTCTACGAGACCTACAACATGGCCCAGCTCTGGCAGCTTCCGGTGATCTTCGTCATCGAGAACAACCAGTATGCCATGGGCACCTCCGTGAAGCGGAGCACGATGTCCCCCTCCTTCTGGGAGCGCGGCGCCGCCTACGGCATCCCCGGGGAGGAGGTGGACGGCATGGATGTCCTCAAGGTCCGCGAGGCCGGGGCGCGCGCCGTCGCCCACTGCCGCTCCGGCAAGGGACCCTACATCCTCGAGGTCAAGACCTACCGCTATCGCGGCCATTCCATGTCGGACCCCGCCAAGTACCGCACACGCGAGGAGGTCCAGAAGATGCGCGAGGAGCGCGACCCGATCGAACAGGTCCGCTCGCTGCTGCTGACCGGCAACCACGCGACCGAGGACGACCTCAAGGCCGTGGACCGGGAGATCCGCGACATCGTCAACGAAGCCGCCGAGTTCAGCCAGAAAAGCCCCGAGCCGGATCCGTCCGAGCTCTGGACCGATGTGGTCGCCTGATGGTGGCCCCATTCCCGGCGCAGCGCGTCGATTCCAAGGACATGAGGATGACCGATGCCGACTGAGATCCTGATGCCCGCCCTGTCTCCGACGATGGAGGAGGGCACGCTGGCGCGCTGGCTCAAGAAGGAGGGCGAGGAGGTCCGTGCCGGCGATGTCATCGCCGAGATCGAGACGGACAAGGCGACCATGGAGTTCGAGGCGGTGGACGAAGGCCGTCTGGGCCGGATCCTGGTGCCCGAGGGGACCGAGGGGGTGAAGGTCAACACGCCCATCGCCATCCTTCTGGCCGAAGGCGAGGAGGCCGGAGACATCGCCGCCCCCGCCGACAAGGCCCCCGACAAGGCCCCAGGCCCCTGCCCCGGCCGAGCCGCGCGCGCCCCTGTCGCCCGACTGGCCAGAGGGCACGCCCACGAAGACCATGACGGTGCGCGAGGCGCTGCGCGAGGCGATGGCCGAGGAAATGCGCCGCGACGAGACGGTTTTCCTGATGGGCGAGGAAGTCGGCGAGTATCAGGGCGCCTACAAGGTCTCCCAGGGGGCTTCTGGACGAGTTCGGCGCCCGCCGCGTCGTGGACACGCCCATCACCGAGCATGGCTTCACCGGTCTGGCCGTCGGTGCGGCCTTCGGCGGGCTGCGCCCCATCGTCGAGTTCATGACCTTCAATTTCGCCATGCAGGCGATGGACCAGATCATCAATTCGGCGGCCAAGACGCTCTACATGTCCGGGGGGCAGATGGGCTGTCCCATCGTGTTCCGCGGGCCCAATGGCGCCGCCGCCCGCGTCGCCGCCCAGCACAGCCAGGACTATGCCGCCTGGTACATGCAGGTGCCGGGGCTGAGGGTGGTCATGCCCTACTCGGCCGCCGATGCGAAGGGCCTGCTCAAGACCGCGATCCGGGATCCCAATCCGGTGATCTTCCTCGAGAACGAGATCCTCTATGGCCGCAGCTTCGAAGTGCCGGTGATGGAGGACTTCACCATCCCCTACGGCAAGGCAAAGATCGAACGGGCAGGCCGCGACGTGACGCTGGTCAGCTTCGGTATCGGGATGGCGCATACCCTTGCCGCCGCCGAGGAGCTGGCGAAGGACGGGATCGAGGCCGAGGTCATCAACCTGCGCAGCCTGCGCCCGATGGACCTGCCCACCGTCATCGACAGCGTGAAGAAGACCAACCGCTGCGTCACGGTCGAGGAAGGATGGCCGCAGGGTTCGGTCGGATCCTGGATCGGTTCGCAGATCATGCAGCAGGCCTTCGACTGGCTCGATGCTCCGGTGATCTCCTGCACCGGCAAGGACGTGCCCATGCCCTATGCCGCCAATCTCGAGAAGCTGGCCCTGGTGACGGTGCCCGAGATCGTCGAGGCCGTCCACAAGGTTACCTACCGGTAAGGGGGCAGAGAGATGCCGACTGAGATCCTGATGCCCGCCCTGTCTCCGACGATGGAGGAGGGCACGCTGGCGCGCTGGCTCAAGAAGGAGGGCGAGGAGGTCCGTGCCGGCGATGTCATCGCCGAGATCGAGACGGACAAGGCGACCATGGAGTTCGAGGCGGTGGACGAAGGCCGTCTGGGCCGGATCCTGGTGCCCGAGGGGACCGAGGGGGTGAAGGTCAACACGCCCATCGCCATCCTTCTGGCCGAAGGCGAGGAGGCCGGAGACATCGCCGCCCCCGCCGACAAGGCCCCCGACAAGGCCCCCGACAAGGCCGCACGGGGCGGCGATGACCGCTCCGCACCGGCATTGCCTGCCGGAGGCGGATCGCAGGACGCCCCCGCGGCCAGGACCGGCGTGGGCCGGAGCGCCCCGGCGAAGGGAGGACGCATCTTCGCCTCTCCGCTGGCTCGGCGGATCGCGGCGGAGAAGGGGCTCGATCTGTCCACGGTTCAAGGCAGCGGGCCGAACGGGCGGATCGTCAAGGCGGATGTCGAGAAGGCTCAGCCCGGGGCGAAGCCCGCCGCGCAGGCCGGAGCCCCCGCTGCCGCCCCGGCAGCGCCCCCTGCCGCCCCCGCCGCCCCCGCGGCGCCGAAGCCTGCTGCACCTTCGGCCGACGCGATCCTGCGGATCTACGAAGGGCGCCCCTACGAGGAGGTCAGGCTGGACGGGATGCGCCGCACGGTCGCCCAGCGGTTGACCGAGGCCAAGCAGACCATTCCGCATTTCTACCTGCGGCGGGACATCCGGCTCGACGCGCTGCTGGCCCTGCGGGCCGAGCTGAACGCCGCACTCGAGCCGCGCAAGGTCAAGCTCTCGGTCAACGACTTCATCATCAGGGCCTGCGCGATCGCCCTCCAGCAGGTGCCGGCGGCCAATGCCGTCTGGGCCGGGGACCGGATCCTGCGGATGAAGGCCTCGGATGTGGCGGTGGCGGTGGCGGTGGAAGGAGGGCTGTTCACCCCCGTCATCAAGGATGCCGAGACCAAGTCCCTCTCGCAGCTTTCGACCGAGATGAAGGATCTGGCCGCCCGCGCCCGGAGCCGGAAGCTCGCGCCGCATGAATACCAGGGCGGAAGCTTTGCGATCTCCAATCTCGGGATGTACGGGATCGACAGCTTCGATGCGGTCATCAACCCGCCGCATGGGGCGATCCTGGCTGTCGGCGCAGGGGTCAGGCGGCCGGTCATCGGCGAGGGCGACCGGATCGAGGCCGCCACCGTGATGACCGTCACCCTCTCGGTCGATCACCGCGTGATCGACGGCGCGCTGGGGGCGGAGCTGCTCGATGCGATCCGCGGCAACCTCGAGAACCCCATGGCGATGCTGGCCTGAGCGCAGGCCGGCCCGCCCCATCGGGGGAAGGTTTGCCGGGGGAATCAGGCCCCCGGCAGAACATGGTCCATGCTGACCGCGGGCTGGGGGCAGCCCGCCTCGCCCACGACGCGCGCCGGCACCCCGGCCACCGTCGTGCAGGGCGGCACGTCGTGCAGAACCACCGAACCCGCCGCAATGCGCGAGCAGCGGCCAACGCGGATATTGCCCAGCACCTTGGCCCCGGCGCCGATCAGCACACCGTCCCCGATCTTCGGATGACGGTCCCCATCCTCCTTGCCGGTTCCGCCCAGCGTCACGGAATGGAGCATGGAGACATTGTCCCCCACCACCGCCGTCTCTCCGATGACGATGGAATGGGCGTGGTCGATCATGATGCCCTGGCCGATCCGCGCGGCGGGATGGATGTCCACGCCGAACACCTCGGACACGCGCATCTGGAAGAAATAGGCCATGTTCCGACGTCGCCGGTTCCACAGCCAATGCGCGATGCGATAGCTCTGCACCGCCTGGAAGCCCTTGAAATACAACAGAGGCTGAAGGAAGGTGTGGCAGGCGGGGTCGCGGTCCTCGATGGCGACGATGTCGGTGCGGGCGCTGCGGGCGATGCCCGGATCGTCGGCCAGGGCCTCGTCCACGATCTCGCGCAGGATCTGCTGGCCCATCTCCGGCGAGGCGAGCTTCATCGCGATGCGGTAGGCCAGAGCCCGCTCGAATCCCGCATGGTGCAGCACGCTCGAGTGGATCATGCCGCCCAGAAGCGGCTCCTCGGCCAGGGCGTCCTCGGCCTCGCGCCGGATGCGCGACCAGACCGGATCGACCTCTGCGACCTGGGCAAGGGGTGTGGCCATCTGCGCCTCCATCGTTTCCGGCAGGCAGCATAGGACAGATAGGCAGCGACGGCCACTGGCAAGGCCCCCCTTTCCGGGTCTGTCCTGCTGTCATGGCCGGACCTCCACCGAGCGGAAGGGGCCGGGGCCGAAGCGGTCCGAAAGCTGTGCCACCGACAGGACCACGGGGCCGGGGCCCTCCGCCGCGCCATCCGCCGCCTGCATGGCGGCGGTCCAGATCCAGGCAGGCGTGGTCACCGTTGCCTCGCGCAGCAGGACCCCTTCGCGCATCACGCGGACGAGATAGGCCTCGCGGTCCTCGCCCATCGGAACCTCGGGGGGGGTCCAGGAGTCGCCGTCGATGCGGGTGCGGCGGATCCAGGACAGGCGCAGCCCGCCGTCCGGGACGGCCGTCAGGCGGAGATGGGCCACCGCCCAGGGACGCAGGCCGATGCCGCGGAAGGCGATCGCGCGATGGCCCCAGGAGGGATCCGAGGGCAGCTGCCCCTGCGGCCCCCAGCGGTAATGGCGCAGCACCTCGCGCAGGGAGGGGGGGAAATCCCACTGCATCACGGCCTCGTCGATCAGGACGAAGCGCGATCCTGCCGGCCAGTCCCGTGGCATGATGCCATCGGTGCCGGCCTGTCCGCGCAGCCGCAGCCGCAGCTCATAGATGTTCGGGGCGACCAGCTCGGCCTCGGCGAACTGGAACAGCTCCCAGGGCTCGGCGGTGCCGGGGCCGATCGCGGCGAGATTGGCGCCGGCCAGGACGCGCGCCGGGGAGGCCGAGGAGAGGGTGCCGCGCAGCAGCTCCACCCGCAGGGCGGGACCGCGGTCCCACAGGCCGGGGCGGGCCGCCGGCAGGGGCGTCAGGGTGGTGCCCACCACCGCGGCGCGGCGCGCGGTCAGGACGGGGGCATAGTCGGCATCCCCGTCCGAGGCCATGAGCACCACCGGCCGCGTCCAGCGGGCCGAGGCAAAGGCGACATGCGGCGCATGGGGCCGTTCCTCCCCCGTCATCAGGGGCAGATCGAGGAACAGCGCCTCTACCCCCACGGGGGGCGCGGCAGGCGGCGGCGGGGCCCCGTCGGCAGCGCCCTCGAAGGGACGCCAGAGCGCGGGTTCGACACGCGTGGCCTCCACGGAGAGCAGGCCGCGATCCTCGGTCCGGTCGATCCGCCAGAGCGCCCCGTCGAGCCGCACCAGATCCCCCGCGCCCAGATACGACAGCGACGGCGGCAGGGCAAAGCGCGCCGTGTCGCGCGCCAGCCGCGATTCGGCGAGCCAGCGTTCGGCGATCGCCTGCCCCTCCTCGCGCAGGAGCACCAGCGGCAGTTCGCTGCGCGAGAGCGCAGGCAGGGGATCATCGGCCAGGACCGCCTCGGCGGCGGCGGCGGCATGGTCGCGTTCGGCGTCGAGAAAGGTCAGATGCACGCGACCGGCCAGTTCGGCCTGCGGGGCGCGGCAGCGTTCGAGGGCCGGCGCATCGGCCTCGGTGAGGGCGAGGCGGTCCGGGTCGAGCTTCGGCACCGCGGCCAGGCCCCGGCGGCTGCGGAAGCACAGGCGGCCTTCGCGTTCGACCGCATCGAAGCCATGGGCGAGCATCAGGGGCTGGAGCGCCTCGCGCGCGGTGCCGGTGTCGGAGAGGACAAGGCCCCGCACCACCCCGTGCAGGCCGGAGACATCGACATCCGGCAGGCCGCTGTCGCGGCAGATCGCCCGGACGACCGAAGCGAGCGGCCGCGCCGAGGCCCGCCCGTTGAGCCAGTGGCCGCGCGCATGATTGGCCCCGTCCGCCCAGCGGTCCCGGTCGAGCGGGAAATGCGGCCAGGGCCGCGCATCCCAGGCCCAGGCATGGGCCATGTCCATGTCCACCATGCGCCCGCCATAGACATCCGAGACCGGATTCGCCGCCGGATCGGCGAAATGGCGGTAGATCGCCCGGAAATAGTTGATCTGGATCAGATCATCGCGCAGGCCGCTGGAATGGCGCGGCAGCGCGGATTCGGACGATTTGGGATCGAGGAACTTGTTGGGTTCGTTGGTGCCCTTGTCGATGGCGGCGCAGCCGATCTCGGTGAACCAGATGGGCTTGGAGCGCGGCACCCAGGGCGTCGGGGTGCTCTGGCGGATGCCGCCAATGCGGTTGCGATGCTCGTTCTCCCACCAGCCGCGCAGATCCTTGACGCGCCAGACCCAGGGCTCCTGCTCGGCCTCGTCGGTGATGGGGACGCGACGCTGGGCCGCGCGGGCCTCATCGGAAGGGTAGAACCAGTCATGGCCCTCGCCCCCGGCGACATTGGCCGTGAGATAATCGAGATTGTGGATCGATCCCCAATGGGCATCGGCATGATCCTCGCCCTCGCGCCAGTCCGACAGGGGCATGTAGTTGTCGATGGCGACGGCGCCGATGGCGGGGTCGGCCCAGAGCGGATCGAGATGGAAATGCTTGTCCTCTGTGCCGGGGGGCTGATGGCCGTGATATTCCGTCCAGTCGGCGGCATAGGTGATGGTCGCCTGGGGCAGGATCGCCTTCACCTCGGCGGCGAGCTGGCGGAGGCGGTCCACGGCCGGAAAACCCGCAGCCCCCATGACGGTGGTCAGGCCGCGCATCTCGGTCCCGATGCAGAAGGCCTCCACGCCCCCTGCCACCGCGCAGAGATGGGCATAATGCAGGATCATGCGGCGGAATCCCCAGTCCTCGGGGCCGGCATAGGTGACGCCCGCCGCATGACGGGTGAAGTGATCGGGCCGGGCCCGCCGAAGAAGGCGGCAACCTCGGCCTCGGCCGCCGCCGTTCCGTCGGGCGAGCCGGGACGGCCGGGCGCCACCGACAGGGTGATGCGTCCGCGCCAGGGCAGTGCCGGCTGGCCGATCCCTCCCGTATAGGGGTCGGGCAGGGTATTGCCCGGCATCTGGTCCATCAGGATGAAGGGATAGAAGACGACCCGATAGCCGCGCGCCCTGAGCGCGCGGATGGCTTCGATCACGCTCTGATCGGTGGGTGTGCCGCCATAGACGGGACGGCCGTCCTGTCGGGGCACCTCCTGCGCCGCGGCGCGGGACAGGCCCGAGACCCGCCAGGGCATCGCGGGGGCGTCGGCCTCGCGCTGTTCGACCTTGGGGCGGATCGTGCAGCGATCCATCCGCAGATCGTCGCCGAACCAGCAGACGACGAGATTGACCGAACGGACGGCGGGCAGTTCGGCCTGAAGCCGGTCGAGCGAGACCAGCAGATCGGCCTTGCCCTGATCGGTGCTGACATTCGCCGGCTCGCGCCGGCCGAAGCCGCGCGAGAGCTCCACCGGTGTGGTGGCCAGCGCATATTCGCCGGTGCCGGGGATCAGGCAGACCCCGCGCAGCAGATGCGCCAGATCCTCGGCCGAGGCATCGCTGCTGCGCGGGGCGGGGCGGAACACCTCGAAGGAGAGATGGGGGATGCGGTTGCCGAAGCGGGTGATGTCGAGATCCTCGATCACCACATAGGCGATGCCGCGGAAGGCCGGGACATTCCCTGCCCCCTCCACCGCCTCGATATGCGGATCGGGAAGCTGGTCCATCGTGCCGCGATAGAGCGAGAGCTGAAGGCTGTCGCGCGCGATCTCGGCCCCGTCGGCCCAGATGCGGCCGATGCCGGCGATCTCGCCTTCGCAGAGCGCAAGGGCGAGGCTGACCGTATAGCGGTATTCGCGGACTGCCGGGCGGGGGGCGCCACCCTTGCCGCTGCCGCCCGTTTCGGCGACATGTTCGCGAAAGCGCGTGGCCCAGATGACCTGGCCGCCGATCCGCGCCGCCCCATGCAGGCGGGGAATGGGGGGTGCCTTCGGCGGCACCGGTCAGGCGGAAGCGGTCGATGCGCCCCGTCTCGACCGGGGCACTGCCGGGGCCGAGCAGGCGTTCGTCGATGGCCCGGCCAAGAGCCGCACCGGCCGCGCGGCCGATGACCGCCGTCGAGAGGCCGAGCACCGAGCCGCCCATGGCGCCGCCCAGAGCCGCGCCCGCCGCACCGAGGATCAGGGTTGCCATGTGGGGTTGCTCCCTTGTTCGAGATCGAAGAGGGCGACGATGCGCCGCGCCCAGGGGGCCGAGAGGGGGCTTTCGACCACGCCCCGCCCGGACCAGGCATGGATGAAGGCCGGTGTCTCTCCGGTCCGGGAGAGGATGCCCAGATGCTTGGCCACGGCGCCTTCGCGCATGCGGAACAGCAGCAGATCGCCCGGCCGGCCGGTGCCGGGGCGCAGCAGGCGCGCGGCTTCGGCCCAGAGCCTCTCCTCGCCCTGGGGTTCGGACCAGTCGGGCGTGTAGGGCGGCACCGGGCAGGGTTCGGCACCGTGGACCTCGCGCCAGACGCCACGGACCAGACCGAGGCAGTCGCAGCCCGCCCCACGGAGCGAGGCCTGATGGCAATAGGGCGTGCCCAGCCAGAGCCGGGCCACCGCGACGATGCGGGATTGCGGCGCGGTCATCCCAGGCGCCCCCCGTCATGATCCCCTTCGCGCAGCGGCGTGGAGAGCAGCCAGTCCTCTCCCGGAATGAAGGGGAACCCCTGGAAGTTGAGGATGTTGCCGAACTTGACGCGGCAGGTCTCGGCGCGCTTGTCGCAGCCGGGTTCGAGCCGGATGAGGTCGCCCGCCGTCACCGGCGCGCGCAGCGGGGTCCACAGCTCGATCACGCGGGTCCCGTCCTCGCTGCGGTCCTGCCGGATGAGGCCGGTGAGCCCCTGCGCGGCCCCCGAGAGCACCAGCAGGCGGCCGCGCTCGAACCAGCGGGGTGCGAAGGCGGGCAGGCCTTCGAGGCGGAAGCTCTGGCCGTCCGTGGCAGGGGCGGGGCATTCGACCGCGTAACCCGGCGAGGCGAGATCGAAGCGGCAGGCCCCGTCGCCCAGAATGGCCGAGCAGGTCCGCTGATAGAGACGCCCCAGCGGGCGGTTGAGCGCCTCGGTCAGGCCGCGCAGCTCGGCATGGAAGCTGCCGCCCATGCGGCGGATCTCTCCGATCGTGCCGCGGAAGCGGAGCAGCCGCTGGGCCGGATCCGCCCAGTTGACGAGCCAGTGGCGCAGTTCGGCCCCGTCATAGCGGCCGGCCTCGATGTCGGCCTCGGTGATGGCGTCGGAGGTGAAGGCCCCTTCGGCCTCGCTGTTGTCCACGGCCAGGCCGTTGCCCTGCACGAGGGCACGGGCCGTCAGGCCGGGATCGGGGCGGAAGTCGATCCCCTCGAAGGACAGGGGCGCGTCATGATCGGTGAAGCCCAGCACCACCCCGTCGCGCCGCGCGATGGCCCAGGCGCGGCAGAGCGTGGTGCAGCCGGAGGCGAGATGGTCGCGCAAGGCGGGGGTCATTCGCGCACCTCCACGACGGGAACGGACGGCACCTCGCCCGCGCGGAAGGACGAGACCTGGACCGCGATGCGCGGCGTGTCGAAGCGCACCGGCACGTCGAATTCGAAGCCCGCGGTGATGGGGGCGCCGGCCGCGGGCGGAACCGCGAAGGTGACGGTGCCGGCCAGCGCGTCGAGCGTCCAGTCGATCCCCTCCTGCAGGGGCTGCCACCGACGGCGACGCGGACCGTGCCGGGGACGGGCTTGGTCACCGGGCGCCAGTAGACAGCAGGACCGGAGGCATAGGCCTTGCGCAGGGCGAAGGTCACGGTCGTCCGGTCTCCCGTCCCGATCTCCTGATCGAAAGGCGAGGGATCGCGCGAGGGGGGGCAGGACTTGTGATCCGCCCAGTCCTTCCAGCGGAAGGCATGGAGCATCCCGCCGCGCGCCTCGAAGAAGGCGATCAGATCGTGCAGATCGTCGAGCGAGCGCAGCCCCAGCCCGGCATCCCAGCGGCGCCGGCCATGCGCCCAGGGGGCGTTGCGTTCCTCATGCCCGGAGCGGAGGGTGACGATCTCCACCCGCCGTTCGGGTCCGCCCAGGGCGCCGAAGGACAGCGAGGGGGGGAAACGGATGTCGTGAAAGGCCATGTCCAGTTCCCTTCGGTCTCAGCGGTTGCGGGCGCCGCGGGCGAGCAGGCGCCCCATCTCGGCGGCGATCTGCCCTTGGGAGCGGGCAAAGCCGGCCACATCGGGGGTGGTGACATGGATCGTCACCTGCACGGGGCGTGCCGTGCCCCCTTCGGCCCGGACCCCGAGCCGGCCCGAGGCATCGCGGGCCAGAGGCATGATCGCCTCCGGTCCGGCCTCGCCCATCAGGCCGAGGCCGCCGCGCATCGGAAAGGCCGTGGCCTGAGAGACGACGCCCCCCCGGGCGAAGGGCATCACCCGCCCCTGGGCAAGGCCTCCGCCGGCCGCGAAGGGAGAAAAGGCCTGCATGGCGGCCCGACCCCCTGGGCCAGAACATCGCCCAGACGGTCCGTCACCGGCTTCATGGCGGCGGCATAGATCGTGTCGGCCATGGCGCGGGCGACGCGCGAGAGCGCATCGGACAGACGGTCGCCATCGAGCAGCAGCCCGTCGATGGCCCGCCGCAACCCGCCCGAGAAGCCGCGTTCGAGGCGCAGCGTCTCCTGCGAGGTGGCGGCGAGCCCGTCGCGCAGGCGGGCCAGTTCCTCGGCAAAGGCGGCGGCAAAGCGGCCCGTATCGGAAAGGGCAGAGGGCAGATCCTCGGCGAAATCGTCGGTTAGGACAGATCCGGTCATGGCGGGGGCACCTTGTCGGGAAAGCGCTCGAGCAGTTCGGACAGGCGCGAGCGGGTCATGGCGGGGGCGCGGCTCTGGAGGCCCAGCATCAGCGCCAGTTCGGCCGGCGTGAGCGCCCAGAATTCGGCCGGGCGCAGCCGCAGGGTCTGGAGGCCCGCGCGCAGCAGCGCGGGCCAGTCGAACGGGGGGGGCGCGGGGCTCATGGCGCGGGGGACCCGAAGGCGCGTGTCAGCAGCAGCGCCGCGGCCCGTGCGGCAGCCAGCGGGCCGCCCGCGATCTCGGCCGCGAGCAGATCCGCACGGTTCACCCGCCAGCCCCCGCCGCGCAGCCCTGCCACCAGCAGGGCGAGCACGTCGCGGGCCGACACCTCGCCCTTCTCGAAGCGGGAGACGAGGGCGACGAGGCTGTCCTCGCCCAGCTCCTCCTCCAGCTCGGCCAAGGCGCCCAACGTGAGACGGGCGATGCGCGGAATCCCGTCCACCGTCACCTCCACCTCTCCGGCATGGGGATTGGCCATCAGGCGCCCTCCCCTTCGCCGGAGCCGTCATCCCCGTCGGGGGGCGGGGGCGGCGCCACCGGTGAGGTATCGAGCGGCGCGAAGCTCAGCGCCCCCGCGGAGGCGAGCGAGACCTCGAAGGTCGCCTCGCCGTCATGGCTGCCGGCATAGTCGATGGCGGTGATCTGGAACGGCCCCTCGATGGTGCCGAAACCGGGGATGAGGACCTGGAAGGCCGCGATCGCGCCCGCGAAGAACAGCGCGCGCATCCGTTCGTCCGAGGCCTCGTCGCGGAACACGCCCGCACCGGAGAGCGAGGCCGAGCGCATTCCCGCCCCGGCGAGCAGTTCGCGCCAGCCGCCGGGGCTGTCGAGCGTGGTGACATCCACCGTCTCCGCATTGAGCGAGAGGCGCGTGGCGCGCAGCCCTGCGACGGTCTGGAAGAGTCCGTCGCCGGTCATGTCGATCTTGAGCAGGAGGTCCTTGCCGGCCTGTGCAGGCATGATGGAAATCCTTTCTGGCTGGTTCAGGGTTGGAGGGGTGAGGGGTCGGGCGCGTCCTCGACCCGGGCGCGGAAGAGGAGGGCGATCTCGCGCCTTTCGCCCGCGGGCCCGGCGCGGCGGGCCTGGGCGCGCAGGAAATGCAGCGCCACGACACGGCCGCGGCTCAGCGTCAGGGGCGCGCGCAGCAGGGCATCGCAGACGGCGCTGGCGGCCGCCTTGGCCCGGGCAAAGCCATGCGCCTCGGTCGCCACGACGATGGAAAAGTCATGGTCGGCCCCGCGCCCCGTGCCGTCGGAGCGGTCGCGCACCGTCTCGGGCCCGAGGGCGACATAGAGGGGCGGGACGGGGCCGGGGGGCAGCGCATCATGGACATGCGGGCCGACCAGCGCGGTCAGGGCAGGATCGGCAGACAGGCGCCCATGCAGGGCGGCCTGAAGGGCGCCGGCGAGGGCATAGGTCATGGGGCAGCCTCCTCCTCCTCATGCGCGTGGCAGATCAGCCAGCGGCCATCCGCCGTCGCGGGGGCCACGGCATCGATGAGATAGAAGCGGTCGCCCTCGCGCAGGCGCTGGCCGGGACGGGGGCGCGAGGGCGCCGTCGGAGGGGCCGCGCGCAGCGTCACCCGGACAGGACGCCGCATCCCGCTGCCGGCGGGGAGCATGCCTTCGCGCGGGGGGGGGTGGACGACGGCGCCCCACAGCGTGCCGAGCGGCGCCCAGCGGATCGCGAAGCCCCCTGCCCCGTCGGGTTCGGTCATGGGCGCCTCGAGCAGAAGGCGGCGATTGGGGCGCGGGATCATGCGCAGACCCCCAGCCGCAGCGGGCGGTAGCGCTCGATCAGGGCGGTCACGCCGAAGGGCATGCAGCCGGGACCAAGCGCCGTATCATGGCGGAAGTCGTGATAATGCGCCGCCAGCATCAGAACCGCCTGGGCCAGATCGGGTGGCACATCGGCCCATTGCGGCCCGTATCCGGCCGTGAAGGTGACGATCGCCTGTCCGCCGATCGGCACGCGCGGCAGGAAGGCCCCGACGGGCACGAGCGCGGGGCGGACGCTGCCTTCGCGGTCGAGACGCCAGGCCGAAGGCGGCAGCGAGGTCTCGGCGCCATTGGCATCCACGAGGCGGACGGCGGCGATCTCCACCACCGGCGCCACGGCAAGCGGCTGACGGTCCGGGCGCGCCCATTCGGTGACGCTCTGCGCGAAATCGCGCGAGAGCAGCGCCTTGCCCGTCCGCCCCTCGATCGCCGCGATGGCCGCGCGCAGAAAGCCTGCCAGCAGCCCCTCCTGCAGACTGTCATCGGCAAAGCCCGAGCCGAGGCGCAGATGCTCCCGCAGGGTCTGGACCGGGAGCGCGGCAGCCGGCGCCTCGGTCAGTTCGACCAGATTCATCGCAAGATCCCCCTCGCATGGGTTGTCTGGAAGGGCCGCGCCGTCATGGCTCCCGGCACGGCCCGGCAGAGATCAGGAGGCGGCAAAGCGCAGCAGCTTGATCGCGGCGAAATCGGTCACGGCCCCGCCCACGCGCCGCGTCGCGTAGAACAGCACATGCGGCTTGGCGCTGAAGGGATCGCGCAGGATGCGCAGATCGGGCCGTTCGGCGATGGTGTAACCTTGGGCGAAATTGCCGAAGGCCACCGACAGCGAGCCCGGCGCGATGTCCGGCATGTCCTCGCAGACCAGCACCCGGTAGCCCATCAGACGCGGCGGTTCGCCCGCGGCGATCCCGTCCGACCACAGGAAGCGGCCGTCGGCATCCTTGAGCTTGCGCAGCACGGCGGTGGTCTTCGAGTTCATCACGAAGGCCGCGCCCGACCGGTAGGCCGCCGGCAGCGCATAGACGAGATCCACCACCGGATCGATATCCGTCAGCCCCCCGGCGACACCGGTCGGCACATAGCCGATGCTGCCCCAGGCCCAGTCCGCATCCGGCACGGCGGGATAGGCCAGGAAGCCGCGCGGCTTGTCCACGCCATCGCCCGTCACGAAGGCGGCCGATTCGGCCCGGGCGAAGCGTTCGGCGATGCGCCCGGCCAGCCAGCCCTCCACATCGAAGGCGGCATCGTCGAGCAGCCGCTGCGAGGCCTTGGGCTGGGCCGCCAGTTCATGCAGGGGAATGGTGATCTTCTCGAGCGTGCCGGTCGCTGTCTCGCCCTGCGGGCCCGTCTCGGTCGCCCATCCGGCCCCCATCTCGCCCCGGTCGATCAGGACGTCATAGGAGCCGCCCTCCACCTTCACCACCGTGGCGAGCGACCGGATCGAGGCCGTCGAAGCGAGGATTGTGCGGATCGTCTCGGCGGTGCGGGGGGTCACCAGAACCCCGCCATCGGCGGCGACGGCGGTGGACAGGGCCTTGCCTTCCGGCGGGGCCATCAGCTCGCGCAAGGCCGACTCGTCCCCGCGGCGCACATAGGCCTCGAAGGCCTTCTGATGCGGAGCGGCGGGCGCCTCGGCGGAGAGGACGGGACGGCGGGCGGCAAAGGCCGCGCGGGTGTCAAGACGGGTCATGCGGGACTCCTGCTGGGCAAGGCGATGGGCGACATCCTCGGCAAAGCCGCGGAATTCGGTGGCGAGGGCCTGGACGGCGGTCTTGATCTCGAGGTCCGGGGACATGACGGTCCCGGCCCCGGTCTCGGGGGTGGTCATGGGCTGATCCTTTCGGGGTTGAGGGGGGATGGGAGCGTCCCGCGGCGGGACGGTTCCCGGTCAGGCCCGGCGGAGGCGGGCCCTGGCGGCGGCAATCTCCGCCGTCAGCTCCTGAAGGGCCTCGGCAGGCCCTGTGGCCGAGGCGATGCGCGCCTCGCGCAGCATGGGAAAGGTCACAAGGGAGACCTCCCACAGCTCGATCTCGTGCAGGCGGCGGCGGCCCTGGGCATCCTTCGTGGCGCGCAGCGTGCGATAGCCGATCGACAGTCCGTCGAGCGCCCCGGCGGCCAGCAGCGCCAGCGCCTCGCGACCGCGGGCCACCTCGGGCAGGATGCGGCCGCGCACATGCAGGCCGCGGGCGTCCTCGGTCACCTCGTCCCAGACGCCGATGACCTCCCTGGGGTCGTGCTGCCAGAGCATCCGCACGGATTCGCCCTGCGCCCGCAGCCGCGCCAGCGACGCCGCGAAGGCCCCGCGCTCTACGATGTCGCCGGAGCGGTCGGCGATGCCCCAGAGCGAGGCATGCCCTTCGATCGTGCAGCCTTGGGCACGGAGGGACGGGGGTCGAGAAACTTCGTTTCCATGGCCAACCTCAGGGGGCGAAGGTGACGAGGGATTGCACAGCGGTGGCGAGGATCACCGCCACGACGCCATAGACGGTGAGCCAGAGGCGCTTCTCGAGGCGTTCCATCGTCGCCTCGATCTTGCCCAGCGCCTGGTTGAGCTGGGCAAAGCGGAGTTCGGCCATGCGCTCCTGATGCTCGATCTTGAGGCCGGGGGCGCAGAGGAAGCGGGGTGTCTCAGCGGCCATCGGCGACCTCCAGCGGCGGCAGGCCCAGAAGGGCGCGCTTCTCGGCCTGGGTCAGGAAGTCCGCCTCGGCCACGCGACGCCACTGGGCATCGCGTTCGGCGGCAAGGGCGGGCACCCGGTCGAGATCCGGGGCCAGCGTGAGCGACTCTCCCGTGAAGTCCGAGAGCCAGTCGGCGACGGCCTGGGTCACGCGTGCGGCCAGCGGCAGCACTGTCAGACGATAGAAGGCACGGTTGGCCTCCTGATAATTGGCATAGGTGGCGTCGCCCGGAATGCCGAGGATCATCGGCGGCACGCCGAAGGCGATGGCGATCTCGCGCGCGGCGGCCTCCTTGGTCTGGTGGAATTCCATGTCCGAGGGCGAGAAGCCCATCGGCTTCCAGTCCAGCCCCCCTTCGAGGAGCATCGGCCGGCCGGCATTGCGCGCCCCGGCATGCTGGGCCTCGATCTCGCGCGAAAGGCGGTCGAACTGTTCGGGCGAGAGATGCCCATGGCCGTCCGGCCCGCGATAGACGAGGGCCCCGGAGGGGCGGGCGGCGTTCTCCAGCAGCGCCGCCGACCAGCGCGAGGCGCCGTTATGCACCTCGATCGCCTGGGCTGCGGCCTGCAGCGCGGAGAAGCCGTAATGATCGTCATGGGGATGGAAGCTGCGGATATGGCAGACGGGCGAGCAGGGCCCGGCCGGAAAGCGGTGGCGACGCCCCGCCACGACATAGTCGTAGGCCGCCGGCCAGCCGTCGTCCCCCGGCACGACGACCATGCGGTCCGAGCGCAGGACATGCAGTTCCGCAGGCAGGCCGCCGGCCGGTGCCAGATCGCCGACCGCCTCGAGATAGGCATTGCCGGTCAGCAGGAGATGACCATAGAGCGCCTCGAGCAGCTCGGCCCGGCCCTGGGCGGGATTGGGACGGGCCAGCAGATCGAGCACGGGATGATCGGTATAGCGGCGTTCGCGGTCCTGCAGCACGAGGGGGAGCGCCGCCGCCGCCTCGGCGATCAGGCGCACGGCCCGGAAGCCCACGGGATTGCGCGCGAAACCCGCCTGGGCGAGGGACAGCGTCCCGGCCGGGACAGGCAGGCTGCGCCGGGGGGAACGGTCAGGGGACCGGCGGCGGAGGCCTTGGCTTCGGGCACGGCCGCCGGAACCGGAGCGGGAGCGGCGGTCGCCTGTGGCCGCGGCGCGCGGGTCTTGCGCTTGAGAAAGTCGAACATGGCGGGTCTCGTTGTCTGAAGGGCCTTTGTCGCGGCGTCCGGGGGCCAATCTGGAAGGAAAAGGTTAATTGTTTCCTACAGCACCGCGCGCCCGGCCCCCGATTCGCGCAACGGCCCCGCAGGGGGTCCGAATCACCCCCCCGGAATCGGTCAGAGGCTACGAAGCCGCGGTTCGGCAAAGCCTTTTGCGGGTTCGATCAGAGTCTCGCGCAGGGCCCAGACCAGCGCATCGAGCCGGTCCGGCGAACCCGCCCCGCGCCAGCCGCTGCGCGTCATCTTCCGCATCTCCTCCTCGAGCAGACCGAGATCGACCCCCCGCGGATGATGCACCCGCCCCTGTTCATAGAGGGCGGCGGCCGGTTCGGCGCGAATCGCCTTGGTGGCACGCGCATGCACGGCCGAGACGGGCAGCAGCGGATCGATCCCCTTCAGGATCGCCGTCGCCATCTCTCCGCCCTGATTCGCCTCGACCAGGACGCGGTCTGCCTCGTGGCGGCGGGCACAGGCGACGACCGCACGCCCCCAGGAATCCGGGCTGACGCCGCGGATCGTCGCATCCTCGAGCACATAGGCCTGCCAGTCCCGCGGCGTGCCGCGCAGCACCGCCCCCAGCGCGACGATGCCCGTGGCATCGGAGGCACGCCCCGAAGAGGCTGCCGGGTCCACCGCAACCACCACCCGGTCGAGCGGCGGAACGCTGTCGCAGCGCGCCGATTCGATCAGGGACGAGGGCCAGAGCGCATCCTCGGCCTCCTCGATCAGAAGGCCCTCCAGCTCCTGCCGGCCCAGGCGCGTGCCGCCATAGAGCCGCCGGACCTCCTCGAGGAAGCCGCGGGCCAGATGGGCGCGGTTGTCATCGGTGCGGGCATGGGTGGAGACCGTCGAGGGCGCTGCCAGCAGCGACCGCAGGAAAGGCGTGCTGCGCGGCGTGGTCGTCACGCAGGCACGGGGATCCTCTCCCAGACGCAGGCCGAGCTGAAGCTGGGACCAGGCCTCCTCTCCCTTCTTCCACTTGGCGAGTTCGTCGGCCCAGGCGGCATCGAACTGGGGCCCGCGGAGCGATTCGGGATCGGAGGCGGAGAAGACCTGCGCGATGGCGCCATTGGGCCATTCGAGCAGGCGGCGCGTGGCCACCCAGCGCGGGCGGCGATCCGGCGGCGAGACGGCGAGCAGACCCGATTCGCCCATGACCATCACCTCGCGCGCCTGATCGAGCGTTTCGGCCACGAGGGCGACGCGGCGGCAGCGCCCCGGATCGGTGGGGCGCGGCCCCTCGACCAGGCTGCGCACCCATTCGGCGCCGGCGCGTGTCTTGCCGGCCCCGCGCCCGCCGAGGATCACCCAGGTCCTCCAGGACCCCGCCGGGGGAAGCTGATGCGGCAGGGCCCAGATCTCCCACAGCCAGGGGAGGGCAGCGATTTCGGCCTCGGTCAGATGGGGCAGAAGGGCCCGCAGGCGCGCCCGATGCGAGCGGAGGGCGGCCATGGTTCAGCCCTCTTCCCCGCAGCAGTCGGCCAGCCGGTTGAGGCGGCAGGCGATCTGATCGCGCAGGGCGGCGAGGTCGAGCGGGCCGTCGGCGCGGACAGCGCCGCCATGCCGGGCCTGCCAGTCGTTCCAGCGTTCCTCGGCCTCGAAGGCGCGGCGGAGGGCGGATTCGAGCTCGGCCTGCTTCCTGGCGATATCGGCAAAGAGGCCCTCTTCGCCCGCCTCGGCGCGGTCGAGCAGGGCGGCAAGCGTCTCGCGGACCGAGCGCAGCAGCGTGACGGCATCGCGGAAATGGCGTTCGTGATCCTCGGCGGTGACAAGGGTCGAAACGGTGCGCATGGGATTCTCCCTGGATGGATGACCCGGAGGCTGTTCCGGGCGACAGGGGCAGGATCCCGAAGAGAGGTTAACAGTGTGGAAGCGCACCGCGCGGTGGGGGTTAACAGGGGGTTAACGCTCCCCCCGCTCGGGGTGTTTTGGATTCACTGTTCCATATCAGAAGGTTGCTCGTCATTCCTGAGAGCGGAAGAAGGTATGGGGCTGCGGGTTGCTCTGGGGTGTTGCGCGAGCGGCGCGAATCGTCCCGGCCCGCCGGCAACGCGCGTTGCGTTCATGATCGGTTAACGATCGGCCGCGAATCACCCGGCTGACGGGCGAGGGCGCCGGAAAGCGGCGCCCCTGTCAGGGTGCGTCGGCCCCGCCCTGCCCTTCGGCGTCATCGCCTCCGCCGGCCTGCTGCGCGGCCTCGATGGCGCGCAGGCGGGCGACATTGCGGTTGTGCTCCTCGAGCGTGGCAGCGAAGGCATGGCCGCCGCTGCCGTCGGCGACGAAATAGAGATAGTCCGTCTCGGCGGGGTTCACGGCCGCTTCGATGGCATCCTGGCCGGGATTGGCGATGGGCCCGGCGGGCAGACCGTCGATCTGATAGGTGTTGTAGAGGATCTCGCCATGCAGGCGTCGCTCGGTCTCGCCGGCGATATCGGACTGGCGGATCGGCCGGTCGAGCACCCCCTGCCCCCGGGTGATGCCGTAGATGATCGTGGGATCGAATTGCAGCCGCATGTCCCCGCGCCGCAGCCGGTTCACCAGAACCGAGGCGACAAGGGGCCGTTCCTCGGGGATGGCGGTCTCCTTCTCGACGATGGAGGCGAGGGTCAGCGCCTCCTGCGGCGTATCGAAGGGCAGATCGGGGGCGCGCCCTTCCCAGGCCTCGGCGAGGATGGCGGACTGGATTTCGGCCATGCGGGCCAGAAGGGCATCCACGCTCGTCCCCGGAACGATGGGATAGTCGCGCGGGGCGAGGGTGCCTTCGGGGGGCACGGCCGTCGCATCGCCCTCGAGCACGTCGATGGCATCGAGCGCCTGCACGACCTGCCAGGCCGTCGTGCCTTCGGCGACGACGACGCGGAAGGTGGTGTCGGGGCGGTCGCGGATCTCGGCATAGAGGGGGGGAGGCGCCTCACCGGAGAGGGGATCGAAGGCGGCGAGTTCCACATACTGCCCCGAGACGGGATCGAGATCGCGGATCTGGGCCTGGGTGCGGGTGACGCCGATGCGCCAGACGATCTCTGTTCCGCAGGTATTGGCGCCCCCGCGGGTGATGATGGCGGCGATCTCCTCCATCGAGGCGCCTTCGGGGATGCGGTAGCTGCCGGCCTTGAGCAGGGGCACATAGCCGCCGTAATCGGTGCCGATGCGGAACAGCAGGGGGCTGGAGATGGCCCCCTTGTCGCTCAGATCCGCCGCCACGCGGCGCATCGTCGATCCGCTGTCCACCCGCAGGCAGATCGCCTGGGCCAGGGGGCCCGGTGCCGACCACCGCTCGACCCCCCAGAGCACCGCCCCGGCCGCCAGGAACAGCAGGACGACGAAGAGGGTCAGCGCATTGGCGGCGACATGGCGCCACATCAGGGCGCCGCCCCGAAGAGCAGCGAGGCGTTGGTGCCGCCGAAGCCGAAGGAGTTGGAGAGCGCCACCTTCACCTCGCGCGGGCGGGCCGCGTTGGGCGCGAGATCCACGGGCGTATCCACCGCCGGATTGTCGAGATTGATGGTCGGCGGGCAGATCTGGTCGCGGATGGCCAGGATGGAGAACACCGCCTCGATGGCGCCGGCCGCCCCCAGCAGATGGCCCGTCATCGACTTGGTCGAGGACATGGTGACCTTCGAGGCGGCAGGGCCCATCATCCGTTCCACGGCGGCCAGTTCGATCACATCGGCCATGGTGCTGGTGCCATGGGCGTTGATGTAGTCGATCGCCGCCGGCTCCAGCCCGGCATCGGCCAGCGCCGCGCGCATCGAGCGTTCCGCCCCTTCGCCGTCCTCGGGCGGCGCGGTGATGTGATGGGCATCGCCCGACAGGCCGTAGCCGAGGAATTCGGCATAGATGCGGGCCCCGCGGGCGCGGGCATGCTCCAGCTCCTCGAGCACGACGATGCCCGCCCCTTCGCCCATCACGAAGCCGTCGCGGTCGCGATCATAGGGACGCGAGGCCCGTTCCGGCGCATCGCGGAAGGCGGTGGACAGCGCCTTGCATGCGTTGAAGCCGGCGATGCCGATCTCGCAGATCGCGGCCTCGGCGCCGCCGGCGATCATGACATCGGCCCGGCCCAGACGGATCATCGTGGCCGCATCACCGATGGCATGGGCCCCGGTGGAACAGGCCGTGACAACCGAATGGTTCGGCCCCTTGAACCCGTAGCGGATGCTGACCTGCCCGGCGATGAGATTGATCAGCGCCCCGGGAATGAAGAAGGGCGAGACGCGGCGCGGCCCCTTGTCCCGGATGAGCAGGGTCGTCTCCTGGATGGCCTTGAGACCGCCGATGCCCGATCCGATCAGCACCCCGGTGCGCAGGCATTCCTCCGGGGGCGGAGCGGACCAGCCCGCATCCTCCACCGCCTGCTGGGCCGCCGCCATGCCGTAGAGGATGAAGTCATCGACCTTGCGACGCTCCTTCGGCTCCATGTAGCGGGAGGCATCGAAGGTGCCGTCGCTGCCGTCGCCATGACGGATCTCGCAGGCATAGTCGGTGGCCAGATGCGAGGCATCGAAGGACTGGATCCGACGCGCCCCCGAACGGCCCGCAAGCAGGCGGGACCAAGTCTCCTCCACGCCGTCGGCCAACGGGGTCACAAGGCCGAGGCCCGTCACGACGACACGACGCATCCCTGCTCCTTTCACCGCCTTCGACCCGCGCTGCATAGCGGGGGGGCGGCGGGCACGCAACCTCGACGGGCGCCGGGGGCGCAGAAGGAGCCCCGGAGGAGGACCGGGCCGCGCCCCCGGCCGGCCCGTGCCGCAGCCTCAGCGGGCAGCGGACAGCAGCCCCAGCAACGCGACGAGGAGCTGCGCCACCGTCATTGCCCCGATCCCGTCCACATCCCGTTCCGGCATGTATTCGGTCATGGAGACCGCGGCGATCCGCCCCCGGTCCTGCACGCCGCGGATCAGGGCCAGCACCTGCCGGAAGGACAGCCCCCCTGCCGTGCGGCCGATGGCGGCCGGCATGATCGCGGGATCGAGCGCATCGCAATCAAGGCAGATCGCCACGCGGGCCCCTTCGGGAATCCCCTCGAGCGCCTCTCGCACCGGATCGGGGGCCGAGGCCGGCACCAGCCGGGCGCCGCGGGCCAGCGCCTCGGCCACGTCCTCGGGCCGGGCGGAGCCGATTCCCCGCTGCCCGACCTGGACGATGCGCGTGACATGCGCCATCTCCGAGGCGCGGCGCATCCCCGAGGACAGCCCCCAGCGCGTGCCCTCGACTTCGTCCCTCCAGTCGATATGGGCGTCGATCTGGAGCACGACGAGGGGGCCTTCCAGCGCCTCCAGCATGGGGATGGGCAGCGAATCGTCCCCGCCCAGAAGGACCGGGACGGCCCCGGCGGCGGCGATTCGGGCCACGGCCTCGCGCACGGTCCGCCGGTTGGCCGCCGCATCCTCGCCGATGGGCAGATCCCCGCCATCGGCCGGCGGATGCGGGCCGATCGCCGGGGCGCCGATGTCGAAATTCCATTTGCTGCCGTCGAAGGGCGCGGTCGCGGCGCGGATGGCCGCCGGGCCGCCCGCGCAGTAATGGCCGACCGACGGATAGGGCGTGCAGCCATCCGCCCCGATCACCACCGCCGAAGCCACCCCCCCGTCCCAGCGGGGCAGGCCCATCGCGGTGCCGGTGGCAGAACGGCCGAACAGGGTGCCAAGCCGCGTCATGGAGCAGTCCTCTCCTGTCCGGCCTGGCCGGAGCCGAGCCGCACCGGACCGCGCCGCGCCGCGGCGAGCGCGTGAAGGACCACTGCACCGAGCAGGATCGCCCCGCCCGCAAAGGTGGTCGCACGGCCCCCCTCGCCCAGCAGGAGCCAGACCCAGAGCGGGGCAAGCAGCACCTCGGTCAGGGACAGGAGCGTCGCCTCGGCCGCGGGAAGCGTGCGGCTGCCCAGCGTGTAGAGGACCATGCCGCCCGACAGCGTGACCGCCCCCATCCCGAGAGCCCACAGCACATCCGGCAGCGGCACGCGCAGCGGCTGATCCGACAGCAGGGCCGCCAGCGCCCCGCCAGCATCGCAAAGACCGCGCCCAGCAGCACCGTGGGCAGCGTGTCATGCAGACGCCCCAGACGCAGCGCGACAGTGAAGGCGGCAAAGCCCAGCGCCGACAGCAGCGCCGCCCCGTTGCCGAGCGCCGCCCCTGCCGCCAGCCCTTCGCGCATCATGAGGAAGATGCCGGCCAGGGCTGCGGCAATGGCCGCCCCGGTCGCCGCCGCGACCCGTTCGCCCAGGACCAGAAGGCCCAGCAGCGCCGCCAGGATCGGCGAGGCGGCGAACAGGAAGACGGCATTCGCGACGGTCGTGGACTGAAGCGCGACGATGGCGCCGGCAAAGGCCGCCACGAGGGCGAGCCCCCCCATCACCCCCGCAAGACCGGCGCGCCGCAGCGCCGGCAGCGGCGATCCGCCGCCCGCCCGCCAGACGAGAAACCCCGCCAGCACCGGGATCATCCCCAGCGAGCGCCAGAACAGGATCGCCCAGGGCCCCGCCGTCCCGATCTGGCGGATGAACAGACCCTGGAGCGACCACAGCACCCCTGCCGCAAGGATCAGGCCGATCCCGGTCGGTGACGCATGCTCATCCCCCCTGCCCGCTCCGAGCCTGGCGCCGACGCCGCCGGCCCGCTGTTCCGGCAGCGACATCCGGCAACCCGTTTGCCCCGCCCCGGCCATGCGGCAGGTGCAGACAGCACAAGGGGCGGCGCCCGGCCGGGAATCGCGCCCCTGCGATCGGTCAGGCGGGACCGACTGGCCCCGGCCGATCCCGGCTGGCCCTTACTGGGCCTCCTGGATGTATTTCACGGCATCGCCGAAGGTCTGGATCGTCTCGGCCGCGTCATCGGGAATCTCGATGCCGAATTCCTCCTCGAAGGCCATGACGAGCTCGACGGTATCGAGCGAATCCGCCCCCAGATCGTCGATGAAGGAGGCGTTCTCGGTCACCTTCTCCTCTTCGACGCCCAGATGCTCCACCACGATCTTGCGCACGCGTTCGGCGACATCGCTCATCGGTCTTCCTCGCAACGTTTCGGGGCCGCGGCCCGCCTGTCTTTCCCCCGGCGCGGCGCCTGCGGACGCCCGCCCCCCCAAGCCCAGGCCCGAAAGGGCCGTTCTCGGGCCGAACGCCCGGGGCGCCCGGCCGGTTCAGCGGGGTCATAGCAGAGATTTGAAGCGTGGCAAACGCTTTCCCCGGCGGCGCGAGGTCGAGCGGACAGACAGCAGCGTGGCCCCAAGGCCACAGGCGCCCGAACGGCAGGAAAGCCTGCCGAATTCCGCCGCGCCGGAGCCGCAATCCCGCCGCAATCGGGGCGCAGTTTCCACGGCATGGACAATCTGGTCTCTCTTTTCGCGGATCGTTTCGCTCTCCTGCCCCCCGGGCAGCAGGCGCTGGTGGCGGCAGCGCTTCTTCTGGAGGCGAGCCTGATCCTGTCGGCCCTGCCGATGCGGCCAGACCGGCGACGGCGGACTCGGCAACCGCTGCGGCCGCCCTTCTTCGAGGCCGGCTGAGGGAGGGGGATCGGACTGATCTGCAAGGGCCCGGCACGCGGCGGAAATGGCGGCCGCTGCCGTCCGAGCGCCCTCAGGGCGGGGCCGTGCAGGCCCGGCGGTCGCCCCGGTCTCTCCCCCGGGGAATCGCCGCGGCACGGTCCCGCCCGACGATTCTCCCCGGACGGAACCGTCCGGACCCCGGAACCAGGGCCCGGATCCCCGGGCGCCCCCCGCAGGCCCGCTGCCGCTGCCCGATGGCGCCCCGCCGCAACCGGGGGGGGCGCCACACCGGATCGGGCCCGGCCGTCAGAGCATGGCCATCCCGCCGTTGACGTGCAGCGTCGTCCCGGTGACATAGCCCGCCTCGGGCGAGGCGAGATAGAGCACGGCGGCGGCGATCTCCTCGGGCGTGCCCATGCGGCCGACGGGGACCTGCCCGAGGATCGCCGCCTTCTGCGCCTCGGTGAGCTTGTCGGTCATCGCGGTGGTGATGAAGCCCGGCGCCACGCAGTTCACGGTGATGCCGCGCCCGGCCACCTCCTGGGCCAGGGCCTTGGAAAAGCCCACCATCCCCGCCTTGGCGGCGGCATAGTTTGTCTGGCCGGCATTGCCCGTGGCGCCCACCACGGAGGCGATGTTGACGATCCGCCCCCAGCGCGCCTTCATCATGCCGCGCAGGACCGCCCGGGACAGCCGCGCCGCCGCCGTGAGATTGACCGCGAGCACCAGATCCCAGTCCGCATCCGTCATGCGCAGAAGCAGCGCATCGCGCGTCAGTCCGGCATTGTTCACGAGGATGTCCACCCCGCCCATCGCCGCCTCGGCCCGTTTCACGAGCTCCGCTCCTGCGGCGGGATCCGACAGATCGGCCGGCAGGACATGGGAGCGCTCGCCCAGCTCGGCAGCCAGGGATTCGAGGGCCTCGGCACGGGTTCCGGTCAGCGCGACAGCCGCCCCCTGAGTGTGAAGCAGGCGCGCGATCGCCTGGCCCAGCCCCCCGGAAGCCCCGGTGACAAGGGCGGTCTTGCCGGTCAGATCGAACATGGGTGGTCTCCTCAGACAGCGAGGGAGGCCGCGGCCTCGCGCGCCTCCTCGGGCGTGCCGATGGCACGGGTGGCGATGGTCGGCGCGGTGCGGCGGATCATGCCGGACAGCGCCTTGCCCTGCCCGATCTCCCACGCCTCGGTGACGCCCAGCGCCGCCATGCGCAGGACGGATTCGCGCCAGCGGACCGAACCGGTGACCTGCCGCACGAGGAGGTCGCGGATCGTCTCCGGATCCGAGACGGGTTCGGCCGTGACATTCGCGATCAGGGGAACGGCGGGCGCCCTCAGGGCCGTGGTGGCAAGGGCCTCGCGCATCGCCTCGGCCGCGGGCTGCATCAGCACGCAATGGAAGGGCGCAGAGACAGGCAGCATCACCGCCCGCTTCGCCCCCCGCCCCCGGGCCAGGGCCACGGCGCGTTCCACCGCCTCGCGCGTGCCGGAGACGACGACCTGTGCCGGATCGTTGTCATTGGCAGCCTGGCACACCCCGCCTTCGGCGGCAGCCTCGGCCGCGACGGCAGTGGCGCCCTCCAGATCGAGGCCGAGCAGGGCGGCCATCGCCCCCTGCCCCACCGGCACGGCTGCTTGCATCGCCTCGCCCCGCAGGCGCAGCAGGCGCGCGGCATCGGCCAGCGTCAGCGCCCCGGCAGCGCATAGAGCGGAATATTCCCCCAGCGAATGCCCCGCCACGAAGGACGCCGCGCCGAGGCCCGCCCCTTCGGCCTCGAGCGCGCGGAGGGCAGCGATGGAGGTGGCCATCAGGGCCGGCTGGGCATTGCGGGTGAGCTGGAGACTCTCGGCATCCCCCTCCCAGATGAGACGGGAGAGGGGCTCGGACAGCGCCTCGTCCACCTCCTCGAAGACGGCGCGGGCAGCGGGACAGGATTCGGCCAGCGCGCGACCCATACCGATGGCCTGGGCGCCCTGCCCCGGAAAGACGAATGCTCGCATGGCCCTGCCCCCCCCTGTCTGATCGTGGCGGGAGGCTTAGCGGCTGGGGCGCGGCGGATAAAGGGGGGGCGAGGGAATCAGGCGCGGCGATCAGGCCGCCCGGGAGAGCGCCCGGGAGAGCGCCCGGGAGGGCGGCGGCGATCCCGGGCCCGGCAGCAGATCCGCCTCCAGCCGGGCACGCAGGGGGGCAAGGGCGGCTTCAGGGCCGCGGGCGATGCATAGGCCCGGCCCATCGCCCCCCAGCCTCAGGATCAGGCTCGCCTCGCCCCCGCCGTGCCGGATCGAGACCAGCGTCCCCGAATCGAGCCCGTAACAGGCCAGCACGGCCGGACGGCCGAAGCGGTGGCGGATCACCTCGCGCAGTTCGCCGCGCATCAGATCGACCTCCACCTCCACCATGAGGCCGCGCGTAGCGAAATGCAGCAGCAGGACGGCCGCGGCCGCGGCCAGCAGGGCGAGACCGCCATGGAAGACGGCAACTCCCTCCTCCTGCCCGGGGATCAGCATCGCCAGCCGCAGCGCCGCCGCCGTCAGCGCCGCGCCGGCGGCCAGCGCAAGCCCCTGAAGGATCAGGAACGGCAGCGGAGCCCCACCGACAGAGCGGATGACATAGCCCCGGGGGCGGGTCTCGATCTGGAAGGAGGCGGAGGCGGCGATCGGGTGCATCGTCATCCTTGCTGCGGGGCAGACGGCGGATGGCCCGATCCTGTCAGCAGGGCGGTCCGACAGCACGGCAGGAATGCGGCAGGAAATGGGCAGCGGCGATGCGGGCGGCCGGTCGCCCCGGACCGCGCCCCGGACCGCGCCCATCGTCCTGCCCGCCGATCCTGCCGATCCCGCCGATCCCCTTGCGTCCGGAGCGGCGCCCGCTATAAGGCCGCATTCCTTCCGCGGGGCCCATCGGATCGGCGCTGCCTCTCGTGGGTGGGGGCGCGGAAGGCAGAACCCCCTCCCTATGAAGCGCGCCCGAGCAAGGAGCGACCATGGCTCTCTACGAGCATGTGTTCATCGCGCGTCAGGACCTGTCCGGCGCGCAGGTCGAAGCACTGATCGAACATTTCGGCAATGTCCTGACCGAGAACGGCGGCAAGGTCGTCGGGCAGGAATACTGGGGCATCAAGACGATGTCCTACAAGATCAACAAGAACCGCAAGGGCCATTACGCCTTCCTGCGTTCCGACGCCCCGCCGGCCGCGGTGCAGGAGATGGAGCGCCTGATGCGGCTGCACGAGGACGTGATGCGCGTGCTGACCGTCAAGGTGGACGCCCATGAGGACGGCCCCTCGGTCCAGATGCAGAAGCGCGACGACCGCGAAGGCCGCGGCTCGCGCGAGGAGCGCGGCAGCGCATCGCGCGACCGGCAGTGATCTTCAGGAGGACATGACCCATGGCGACCCGACCCTTCTTCCGCCGCCGCAAGTCCGACCCCTTCGAGGGCAAGGACGCGCCCAAGATCGACTACAAGGACACGCGCCTGCTCCAGCGCTATATCAGCGAGCGGGGCAAGATCGTCCCCTCGCGCATCACCGCTGTCAGCGCCAAGAACCAGCGGCGCCTGGCGCAGGCGATCAAGCGGGCCCGCTTCCTCGCGCTGCTGCCCTATGTCGTGAAGTGAGGACCCCGCGATGCAAGTGATCCTTCTCGAACGGGTGGCCAAGCTCGGCCAGATGGGCGATGTCGTGACCGTCAGGCCCGGTTACGCCCGCAACTACCTGCTGCCTCAGGGCAAGGCCCTGCGCGCCTCCGAAGACAACATCCGCCGCTTCGAGGCGCAGAAGGCCGAGCTCGAGGCCCGCAACCGCGAGACCCGGGCCGAAGCCCAGCGCCTGGCCGAACAGATCGACGGACAGACCTTCGTGGTCATCCGCTCGGCCTCGGACGGCGGGGCGCTCTACGGTTCGGTGACCCCCCGCGACGTGGCCGAGGCAGCCGCGGCAGCCGGCTTCACGGTGGAGCGCCGGCAGGTGATCCTGAACGCGCCCATCAAGGAGCTGGGCCTGCATGCCGTGACGCTGCGTCTGCATCCCGAGGTGGATGCGACGATCCATGTCAATGTCGCCCGTTCGCCCGAGGAAGCGGAGCTGCAGGCGCAGGGCAAGTCGGTCGCTGAGCTCGCGGCCGAGGCCGAGGCGCAGGCCGAATTCGAGGTCTCGCAGCTCTTCGACGAGATCGGCACCGCGGCCCAGGAGGCCTGAGGCCCCGTCCCTCCCGCAGCACGGATGCCCTGGCGGGCCGCCCCCTTCCGGGCGGCCCGTTCGCATCTCGGCCTTTCTGTCCCCCCCCGCCGCGCCGAAACAGAGAGGACGGAGACCAGCCCGCCACGCCGGAAGCCACAGGCACGGGGGCACGGCAGACCATCGGACAGCGGACAGACCGCCGGACAGGAATCGTCACAGGGAAACGGCCGGTCCCGCCTCGGGGACCGGCCGTCCGTCTGTCCGGGCTGCTGTCCGGCCTGCCTGGCGCTGGCGGACGCCCCGGTCCGGGGCATCCGGCCCTGCGGCCCTCATTCCTGGTCGAGGGCGTCCACCGCGGCCTTGAGCTCGTCCTTGCCGACTTCCTTCTCCTCGACCCGGGCGGTCGCGAAGATGTGGTCGATGACCTTGTCCTCGAAGATCGGCGCCTGGAGCTGCTGGCGCGCAGCGGCATTGTTCTGGATATATTCGAAGAACTGCCGTTCCTGACCGCGATAGCGGCGCGCCTCGTTCAGGACGGCCTGGGTCAGCTCCTGATCGGTCACCTTCACTTCGGCCTTCGTGCCGATATCGGCCAGAAGCAGCCCCAGCTTCACGCGGCGCCGGGCCAGCCGGATGTGATCCTCGGTCGGCTCGATATGGCCATGGCCGTGGCCGTGCTCCTCGGGATGTTCCTCATGCCAGAGCTGATGGGCGATCTGCTCGGCCTCGGCCTTCACGAGGCCTTCGGGCAGCTCGAAATCCACCTGACCATCGAGAAGGTCGAGCAGCGCGCGCTTGGCCACTGCGCGCGAGGCGGCGGCATATTCGCGCTCCACCTGTTCGCGGATCCGGGCCTTGAGGGCCTCCAGATCGTCGGCGCCGAACCGCTTGGCCAGCTCGTCATCCACGGAGGCGGGCTTGGGCTCCTTCACGGCCTTGACCGTGACGGAGAACACTGCCGTCTTCCCGGCAAGATGCCGGGCCCCGTAGTTCTCGGGGAAGGTGACGGTCACTTCCTTCTCCTCGCCGGCCTTGACGCCGGCGAGCTGGTCCTCGAAGCCGGGGATGAAGGATCCCGAGCCGAGCACCAGCGGATAGTCGGTGGCCGCGCCGCCCTCGAAGGCCTCGCCGTCGATGCGGCCGGTGAAGTCGATGACGACCTGATCCCCTTCGCGCGCCTTGCTGCCCTTGCGGCGCTCCTCCCAGCTGCGGGCCGATTCGGCAAGGCGGTTCAGGGCCTCTTCCACGGCGGCGTCATCGGCCACGGCCTTGAGCCGGGTGAGAGAGAGCGCCGTCAGATCCACTTCGGGGACCTGGGGCAGGGTCTCGTAGGTGACATCGACGATCAGATCGTCGCCTTCCTTCCAGTCCTGATTGGCCAGCTTCACCGAAGGCTGCATCGCCGGGCGGTCGCCCGTCTTCTCCAGATGCGCCGCCACGGCCCCGTCGATCGTCTCCTGCATGGCTTCGCCCAGAAGACGGGGACCATGCTGGCGGCGCAGCAGCGACATCGGCACCTTGCCCTTGCGGAAGCCCTTCATGGCGATCTGGGGCTGCACCTCGGCGAGCTTGGCCTGAACCCTGCCGTCGAGCTCGGCCGCGGTGACGGTGACGCGATAGCCGCGCTTGAGGCCTTCGTTCAGCGTCTCGGTGACTTCCATCCTTGATCCTCTCGTGCTCGCGGAGGTGGCTCCGCGTCCTTCCCCTGTTCGGCCGCCGGTCCGGCCTGCCCGGCCGGTCCCCGATGCAGCCCCGTCCCGGCCCCCGATGCGGCCCTGGTGCGGGTGAAGGGACTCGAACCCCCACGCCTCGCGGCGCCGGAACCTAAATCCGGTGCGTCTGCCAGTTCCGCCACACCCGCATGACCGCGGGGAGGGACGGGCAAACCCCTCCCCCCCTCGACTTCGCCGCCCCTTAGCAGAGGGCGGACCGGGGCGCGAGGGGGTAAATACGGCAGAAATGCGGCCGGCGTTTACCTCTTGTTGACACATTGGGGTGTCAATGGGGACGAAACCCGCCGCAACAAGGATCCGCCGATGACCGCCGCCACCCTGATCAGCGCCCGAAGCTGCCTCACGCTCCTGTCCGGGCTGGCGACGGGGACCGCCATCCTGACGCTGCGGGGCGCCGTCGCGGTCGAGGATCTGCGGCCGGGGGACCGCGTGATCACCCGCGATCACGGTGCCCAGCCGCTGCGCGCGCTGGAGGCGGTGGCGGCGCGCCTGGCCCCGATCCGGATCGCGGCAGGGGGCCTTGGCCGCAACCGGCCCGACCGGGACCTGCTGATGGGTCCGGGCACGCGCCTCCATCTGCGCGACTGGCGGGCCCGCGCCTTCTGCGGGACGCCCCGCGCCCTGCTGGAGGTGCATCACCTGATCGACGGCGAATTCGTCACCGAGGAGCGCCCGCGGGGTCTCACGCTCTACACGCTGACCTTCGACAGGCCGCAGATCGTCTATGCCGACGGGGTGGAAGTCGGGGTCTGAACGCGGCCTGTGCGGCCCCCTCTGCGGCCCCGGAAGCCCCTTCTACAGCCCCAGGGCCCGGAACACCCCCGGCAGGGCCTCTGGCAGATCCTCGGCGATCAGGCCGGGGCCGAAGCGCCGGGCGGCCTCGGCATGAAGCCAGACGGCGCCGGAGGCTGCCTCGAAGGGCGGAAGGCCGCGCGCCAGAAGCCCCGCGATCATCCCCGCCAGCACATCTCCCGCCCCGGCGGTGGCCAGCCAGGGCACCGCGCGATCCCGGACGGCAGCATGGATCGCGGCCCGCCCGCCGGGATCGGCGATGACGGTATCCGGCCCCTTGAGCAGGACGATGCAGCCCAGCTCTGCGGCCGCCTGCCGCGCCGCATCGAGCTTGGAGAAGGCCGGCCCGGCGATGGCCGGCGCGCGCCAGCGGGACGCGATCCCCGGGCAGAGCCGCGCGAATTCGCCTTCGTGCGGCGTCAGGACCACCCCGGCATGCAGGCGGGCGCGCAACCCCTCGTCCCCGGCCAGAAGCGTGATCGCATCGGCATCGAGCAGGGCGGGACGGCCCGCCTCCAGCACCGCGGCAAGCAGCGCCTTCTCGCGCTCGCCCAGGCCCAGACCGGGACCGGCGCAGAGCGCATTGAGCCGCCCATCCCCCAGCATCGCGGTCAGGGCATCGGCATCGGCCAGGACGCGGAGCATGACCGCATCGAGACGCGCGGCATTTTCCGGCAGGGCGGCGGGGGGCACGCCGAGGGTGACCAGGCCCGCCCCCATGCGCAGCGCGCCGCGCGCCGCAAGCCGCGCCGCCCCCCCGCGGCCGCGCCCGCCCCCGAGGACCAGCGCATGGCCGTGGGAATACTTGTGCCCGAAGCCGGCCTTGGCCAGCAGGGCAGGATCGGGCGCCTCCAGGAGGGCGAGCGGTGAATCGGCCGCGGGCAGGCCGATCGGAACCACCTCCACCGCGCCGCAGAGGCGGGGGCCGTCGGCCAGCAGATGCCCCGGCTTGAGGCTGTGGAAGGTCACGGTGAGATCCGCCGGGATGACACCCCGGCCTTCGGGCGCGGGGCGGCCCTCGCGGCCCAGCACCCGGCCGCTGTCGGCGCACAGACCCGAGGGGATGTCAACGGCTACGATTCGCACCTCGACCGCCCCGGCAGCGGTCAGGGCGGCGATTCCCGCCATCAGGTCATCCGGCCCGCCCGGCCCGGCGATCCCGCGCGACAGGCCGGTGCCGAACAGCGCATCGATGATGTAGCAGGGCCGTCCCTTCCGGGCCGCCGCCAGCCATCCGAGAAGGGCCTCGAGAGCGGCGGGATCCCCCCGATCCGGCAGCGGCGGCAGGGGGTCATCCCCCCCGTGAAGCGCTGGCGCATCGCGGCGGCATCGGCCGGCGCCCTGGCCGGATCGCCCATCAGGGCCACCCGCACATCCCAGCCGCGCCGGCGGAGCTGGCGGGCGACGACGAAGCCGTCTCCGCCATTGTTGCCCGGCCCGCAGAGGACCAGCGCCCGCTGGGGCATCCGGGCAGCCTCCGGCCAGCGGGCCAGCAGGGCGGCCACGACCCCCTTGCCGGCGCGCTTCATCAGCTCGGCGCCGGTGACAAGGCCGCTGTCGATGGCCTCCCTCTCGAGGGCGCGCATGGCGGCTGCGGTCAGGACGGGCTTCATCGCGTGGCCCTCTGCCGATTCTGGATTTGCCCATTTTCTGGGCATCCTGCCTGCATCATGGGCATCTCTGCTGCATTTGCGGGCGATTCGGGCCATCCGGCGGGGGGGCGCCCTTCCCCCTGCCCCGCCCTCTCTTCATACCGCGTCCGAGACAGGAGGGCAGGCCCTTGAAGAAGATCGAAGCGATCATCAAGCCGTTCAAGCTCGACGAGGTGAAGGAGGCCCTGCAGGAGGCGGGCGTCCAGGGCCTGTCGGTCGTGGAGGTGAAGGGGTTCGGACGCCAGAAGGGCCATACGGAGCTCTACCGCGGGGCGGAATATGTCGTGGACTTCCTGCCCAAGGTGAAGATCGAGGTTGTCCTGCCCGACGAACAGGTGGATCGCGCCATCGACGCCATCGTGGCGGCCGCGCGGACCAACAAGATCGGGGATGGCAAGATCTTTGTCACCCCGGTCGAGCAGGCGATCCGCATCCGCACCGGCGAGACCGGCGAGGACGCCATCTGAGCACAGACACGGGCCCCACGGGCCCCGAGGATTTCCGGCACAAGGGAAGGACCATGGCCAACAAGCTACTCGACCTCATCGCCTCGGAAGAGGCGGCCTATGTCGATATCCGTTTCACCGATCCGCGCGGCAAGCTTCAGCATGTCACGGTGCTGGCTGATCTGGTGGATGCGGACTTCGTCGAGGACGGCTTCATGTTCGACGGCTCGTCCATCGCCGGATGGAAGAGCATCGACCAGTCCGACATGAAGCTGTTGCCCGATGTCGAATCGGCCTATGTCGATCCCTTCTTCGCCGAGAAGACGGTCTGCGTGCACTGCAATGTCGTGGAGCCGGACACGGGCGAACCCTATTCGCGCGACCCGCGCGGAACCGCCGTGAAGGCCGAGCAGTATCTCAAATCCACCGGCATCGGCGATGTGGCCTATTTCGGCCCCGAAGCCGAATTCTTCATCTTCGACAATGTCCGCTTCCAGGTCGCCATGAACAAGGTGTCCTTCGAGGTGGACGGGGTGGATGCGGCCTGGAACACGGACAAGGAGTTCGAGGTCGGCAACATGGGGCACCGGCCCGGCGTCAAGGGCGGCTATTTCCCCGTGCCCCCCATCGATGACGGGCAGGACCTGCGCTCCGAGATGCTGTCCACCATGAAGCGGATGGGCATGAAGGTGGACAAGCACCATCACGAGGTGGCCTCCACCCAGCACGAACTGGGGATCATCTTCGGCACGCTCACCAAGCAGGCCGACGAGATCCAGAAGTACAAATATGTCATCCACAACGTGGCGCAGGCCTACGGCAAGACCGCGACCTTCATGCCCAAGCCCATCGCCGGCGACAACGGCAGCGGCATGCATGTCAACATGTCGATCTGGAAGGACGGCAAGCCGCTCTTCGCCGGCGACAAATATGCCGACCTGAGCCAGGAGGCGCTGTGGTATATCGGCGGCATCCTCAAGCATGCCAAGGCGCTCAACGCCCTCACCAATCCCGGCACCAACAGCTACAAGCGGCTGATCCCGGGCTTCGAGGCACCGGTCCTGCGGGCCTATTCGGCGCGCAACCGCTCCGGCTGCATCCGCATCCCGTGGGCCGAATCGCCCAAGGCCAAGCGCATCGAAGCCCGTTTCCCGGATCCCTCGGCCAACCCCTATCTGGCCTTCGCCGCGCTGCTGATGGCCGGTCTCGACGGGATCCGGAACCGGATCGACCCCGGCCCCAGCTCGGACAAGGATCTCTACGATCTGCCGCCCGAGGAACTGGCCCAGATCCCGACGGTCTGCGGTTCCCTGCGCGAGGCGCTCCAGGAGCTGGAGAAGGACCACGAATTCCTGCTGCAGGGCGACGTGTTCACCCGCGACCAGCTCGAGGGCTACATGGCGCTCAAGTGGGAAGAGGTCTACGCCTTCGAGCACACCCCGCATCCTGTCGAATACAAGATGTACTATTCCTGCTGACCGCCACCGTCGGCGGACAGCACCGGATGGGGGGCGCCACAGGGCGCCCCCCTTGCGATTCGACCCGGATCCCGCCCCGCTGCCCCGAGAAAAAGGTCCGGCTGCGCCCCGCATTGCGACAGAATCAGGGCGGCCGGGGCACCGGGCACCATTAACATTCCATAAACCCTTCCGAGACTCGCCCGATTGCGGGGTCATCCCTTGGTTGCAGGCCAGCCGAAGGCCGTCCGCTGACCAGGAGATCCGCCATGACCGACAGGGCCGACACCATCCCACGCACGACGATCGGGCAGCTCGTCTATACCGCGTCGCCGCGATTTTCCTTCGCCCGGCTTGTCGCCGATCTCGATTCGGCCCTGTCGGGCTGCGGCGTGACCGAACGCAGGCTGACCTGGGACCATGACGATGTCGCCATCCTGGATATCGGCGGGGCGCGAATCGGGCTCTGCCTGGCCGAGGATCTGGGCCGCGAGAAGGCGACGGCCGTCACGGTGGCGGTCGGCTTTGCCCCCGTGCCCGGCGATGATCGCCTCGCACGGCAGCAGCGCCGCCTGGCCGGGCTGATCGCCGAGCGCATCTCCAACCGTTTCCCGCCCTCCCGGACTGTCTGGACCGAAAGCGAGGAGACCGCAGGGCCGGACCTGTTCGACCGCCTCAACGACTGTCTTGCGCTGCAGATCAATGCCGAGGCCGATGCAAAGAAGCGCGTGACGGCCCGGCGCCTCAAGGTCGAGCGGCGCCGGCGCCTGCCCGAACAGCAGGATGTGAGCCGGATCCTGGCACGGATCGATGCCACGATCGCGGCCCGGCAGGCCGGCCTGCCGGACCCCGGACCGGACGCCATCCCCGTGGCCCGGCCCGGCGAGCCCGCCAACCGCGAGCCCGACCTGCCCCGGGCCGACCGTTCGAGCCTCCATGCCGTGCGCGCCGCCCTCTATGCGCCGGACGATCCCGCCGAGGACCAGCGCCCCTCGGCCAAGCTGCGGCTGGCCGCCCATGCCATGGATGCGACGCTGATGGTGGTCTTCCTGCCGGTGGGGGCGGCGGTGATGGCCTATGGTCTTGCCCGCGGAGCGGATCTGAAGCGCAGCGCGCGCATGCTGGCCCTGGGCGGGATCTGGACCGGTGCGCTGAGCATGGCCGGCGGGCTGGACGGACTGGGCGTCCTGATCGGGCTCGCCTGAGAACCCCGGCGGGTTTCCGGCGCGCCCTCCGCGACGCGCCATGTCGCAGCCCGGCCGGACGGCGGCACCGGCTGGGGGCAGGCTGGCGGCTGCCCCCACCGGCAGCAGCGGGAATGCCCATGCCCCCTCCGCCCTTCCGCGACCGACGCAAGATCGACCCTGGCCGCCGCCCGGCCCGCCCCGACGGCACTCCCGACGACAACGACCGCGTGGAGATCGGCCCCACGCCGCTGGCCTTTGCCGAATGGGCCGCGGCGGGCCTCTCTCCGCCGGATCTGGCGCGGATGCGCGAATGGCGCTGGCGCCGCCTGACCGAAGCGATCGCGGCGCGCGGAATCGGCGGCCTGCTGCTGTTCGATCCGCTGAACATCCGCTACGCGACCGATTCGACCAACATGCAGCTCTGGAACAGTCACAATCCCTTCCGGGCCGTGTTCCTGGGCTGCGACGGCCACATGGTCCTGTTCGACTACCGGCAGGCCCCCTTCCTGTCCGGCTTCAACCCCCTCGTGCGCGAGGTGCGGTCCGGCGCGTCCTTCTTCTACAATGTCAGCGGCGAGGGAACGGCGCGCGATGCAGCCGCCTTCGCCGGACAGATCGCAGAGCTGATGCGCGACCATGGCGGCGGATCGCGCCGAATCGCGGTGGACAAGATCATGGTCCACGGGCTGCGCGCGCTGGAGCGCGCGGGCTTCGAGGTGACCGAAGGCGAGGCCGTCACCGAACGCGTGCGCGCCATCAAGGGCCCCGACGAGATCGCCGCGATGCGCTGCGCCTCTCTGGCCTGCGAGGCGGCGGTGGCCGAAATGGAACGCTTTGCGCGCGAGGCGATCCCACGCGGCGGCGTGACCGAGGACGATGTCTGGGCCGAGCTGCATGCCGGCAACATCCGCCGCGGCGGCGAATGGATCGAGACGCGGGTTCTGGCCTCGGGGCCGCGGACGAATCCCTGGTTCCAGGAATGCGGCCCGCGCGTGATCTCTCCCCGCGAGATCCTGGCCTTCGATACCGATCTGATCGGCTGCTACGGCTTCTGCGTGGATATCAGCCGGACCTGGTGGATCGGCGAGGAGCGCGCGCCGCAGCCCATGCGCGACGCCCATGCCCATGCGCTCGAGCACATCGCCGACCACAAGGCCCGCCTGCGCCCGGGTATCTCCATCCGGGAGCTGACCTTCGGCGGCCATGTCCTGCGGCCGGAATTCCAGCGGCAGAAATATTCCTGCAAGATGCACGGCGTCGGCCTGTGCGACGAATGGCCTCTTGTCCCCTATCCCGACGGATGGTCCGAAGGCGCCTGGGAAGCCGTGCTGGAGCCGGGCATGACGCTTTGCGTCGAGGCGCTGGTCAGCCCCGAGGGGGGCGATTTCTCGATCAAGCTCGAGGATCAGGTGCTGATCACCGAGACGGGCTGCGAGACGCTGACCCGCTATCCCTGGGACGAGCGCTTCCTGTGATCCGGTCCCGTCAGACGGAAACGGCCGGGCGCGGGGCCCGGCCGTTTCATGCTGCAAGGAGGTCGCCGCTCAGCCCTTTGCCCGGGCCACCATCCGCCAGGCAAAGGGGAAGAGCAGCGCCGCCAGGGCCAGCTTGATCGCGTCCCCGATCAGGAAGGGCCAGAGGCCCCATTGCAGGATCGGCTTGTCCCAGCCATGCAGCACCCCCAGCCACAGCAGGCCGGGAACATAGATGATCGCATTGCCGATCAGCATGGCCAGCGCCATCCGCCCCATCGACCGGTCCCATCCGGCGCGGGCAAAGAGCCCCAGCGCGACGGTGGCCAGCACATAGCCGAGCAGATAGCCGCCCGTTCCACCCAGCATGTAGGTGATCCCCGACACCTCGGACGAGCCGGCAAAGACATCGGCCCCCAGCGCGCCAAGGCCCATATAGGTCAAGATCGTCACGAGGCCGAGACCCGGCCCGTAGGCCGCCCCGAGCCCCAGAACCGCAAAGGTGCCCATCGTGATCGGCACCGGCCACATCGGAACCTGGATCTTGGCCGATACGGTCAGCAGGGCCACGCCCGCTGCCACCAGCATCGCCCGCCGCGCCAGCCGCATCGCCCCCTCGCCCGACATCCCGATCTCTGCGAGAACCGGGCGGTCCGTCGTCATGCCTTGGGCCATCTTGGCACCTCCCCTCCGTGCAAGTGGCCCGTTCTTGCCGCAGCTGCAAAAGGCATGCAAGCATCAGGGCGGCCCATAGACCGAAACCATGCGATAGGCCTTGCGCGGGCCAGCGACATCCCATTGCGCCGTCCAGCGGGGAAAGGCCGCGAAATCGTAGAGAACGCGATAGAGATCGGCCCCGCAGGGATGATCGGTGCCGGCGGCGATCCCGGCGGGGCGGAAGCGGTGAAAGGGGCGGCCATCCGTGAAGGACACGGCCACCGCGTCCCCTTCCCAGCGCCACAGATAGCTGCGATGGGCGACCAGCGGCGTCCCCTCTCCGAGCCGGAGCATCCCCTCCTCGCGGTAGAGCAGGCCATCGCCCTGCGGGACAAGGCGGGCCGTCCCTTCGAATCGCCCCGCCATGCCGGACAGACGGTCGTCGATGATCCGCTCCAGCCGCCAGAGGCCAAGGAAGTCTTCGGGGCGCAGCATGGCCCTGCCCTAGCCCCCTGTCGCACGCCGGGCAAGGCGGAGGGACTTGCCCCCCGTGCCTGTCCCGGCCTAGGGGACCGCCGCAGAGGAGACCCGCCCATGATCCCCCGCTATGCCCGCCCCGAGATGGTCGCGATCTGGGACCCGCAGACCCGGTTCCGGATCTGGTTCGAGATCGAGGCCCATGCCTGCGACGCGCAGGCCGCCCTCGGCGTCATCCCGAAGGAGGCGGCCGCAGCCGTCTGGAAGGCGAAGGATGCCGAATTCGATATCGCGCGAATCGATGCCATCGAGGCGGTCACGAAGCATGATGTCATCGCCTTCCTGACCCATCTGGGCGAGATCGTGGGAGCCGAGGAAGCGCGGTTCGTCCATCAGGGGATGACCTCCTCGGATGTTCTGGATACCGCCTTCAACATCCAGCTGTGCCGGGCGGCCGATCTGCTGATGGCCGGGCTGGACCGGGTCTGCGCGGCGCTGAAGGCCCGCGCCTTCGAGCACCGCCTGACCCCCCGCATCGGCCGCAGCCACGGCATCCATGCCGAGCCGACCACGCTGGGCCTGACCTTCGCGCGCTTCTTCGCCGAGATGGACCGCAACCGCGCCCGCCTGCGCGCCGCGCGCGAGGAGGTGGCGACCGGGGCCATCTCCGGCCCCGTGGGCACCTTCGCCAGCATCGACCCCGCCGTGGAGGCCCATGTCTGCGCGAAGATGGGCCTGCGGCCCGAACCGATCAGCACCCAGATCATCCCCCGCGACCGGCACGCCATGTTCTTCGCCACGCTGGGGGTCATCGCCTCCTCGATCGAGAACATCGCCATCGAGATCCGCCACATGCAGCGCAGCGAGGTGATGGAGGCGGAGGAATATTTCTCGCCGGGGCAGAAGGGATCCTCGGCGATGCCGCACAAGCGCAATCCCGTGCTGACCGAGAACCTGACCGGCCTGGCGCGTCTGGTCCGATCGGCCGTGGTGCCGGCGCTGGAGAATGTCGCGCTCTGGCACGAACGCGACATCAGCCATTCCTCGGTCGAGCGCGGCATCGCCCCCGATGCCACGATCCATCTCGACTTCGCGCTGCACCGCCTGGCCGGCGTGATCGAGAAGCTGGTCGTCTATCCCGAACGGATGCGCGCGAATCTCGACCGCTTCCGCGGCCTCGTGCACAGCCAGCGCGTGCTTCTGGCGCTTACGCAGGCGGGGATGACGCGCGAGGCCGCCTATGCCGCCGTCCAGCGCAACGCGATGCGTGCCTGGGAACAGGAGGCGGACTTCAAGGCGCTGCTGATGGCCGATCCGGAGGTCACGGCTGCCCTGCCCCCGGAAGATCGAAGGCTGTTCGACCTGGCCCATCACTTGCGCCATGTGGACGCGATCTTTGCCCGTGTCTTCGGGGCGGATCAGACCGTCTGAGGCGCGTGCAGGGCCCTCGGCCGGGCGCGATGCGCGGCCGCCACCAGCATCCCGGCAGGGATCGCATGATGGGGCGAGGCAGGACAGGCTGGCATCGACAGCACCGCATAATGCCGCCCGTCGCCATCGTTGAAATAGCTGTCGCCCCGCCGCTCGGCCGCAAAGCCGAGCTGGCGCAGCGTGCGCATCAGCGTCACCGGCGAGAGCGAGATGAGCTCTCTTGCGCCCTGTGACGCGGCGATCTCCACCAGCCCTTCGCAGATCAGCGACAGGCAGAGCGAGCGATCGGCCGCGCGGCTCAGCGCATCGGAGATCACGAGGCGCGTGCATTCCCAGACGGCCGGCGTCTCGATCACCTGATGCATGACGGTGGGCGGGATGGAGCCGAGCCGTCCCTCCACCGCGTCGCGCAGCATGTAGGTATGCACGCCCCAGCGGGCCGTCGTCGGCATGCAGCGTGCGCCGCCCACCACGCATCCTGCATCGTCGAGCACGAGCGAATACCAGGCGCGCGGATTGTCGTACTGGTCCATCTCCGCCTCGTCGTCATGGGGAATGTCCCAGCCAAGCCGGTCGACGAAGAAGGCCTTCCGCAGGCGCAGATAGTCATAGAAAGCCGAGCCGTGGCGGTGCAGCCCGGCCATATTGAAGGTCACGTTTTCCATGTGGATTCCCTCCCTGGGAGAATCCACGATAGGTCACACAACCTTGAGCTGTCAGTTCTCTTCTGATCGTGTCGGAATCAGGGCAGGAATGCGGCGCAATCAGATCAGCCCGAAGGACGTCGCGCGCGAGATCGCCTCGGCCCCCGTCTTGGCCTCGAGCTTGAGACGGGCGCTCTTGAGCCGCTGCTTGACGGCCCCTTCCGTCACCCCGAGCTGCCAGGCGATCTGCTTGAGCCGCTGCCCGTCCTTGACCAGGCGCAGCGCCTCGAGCTCGGCGCGGGTGATGTTGGTGGGCGGTGCGAGGGATTCATGCCGCTGGCGCAGATAGGCCTCGAGCAAGGCGACCTCCTCATCGGTGAATTCGCGATCCGGGCGGGCAAAGCTGCCCCAGCTGCGATGTCCCTTCGGGCCCGGATCGAGGATGCTGACGGCAAGGCCGAAGCGCAGACCGTATTCGGCGGCCTGGGCCAGAACCCCCCGCGAATCACGATCGGCCAGCGCGCTCCAGCGGATCGATCCGGTGGAGCCATGAACCCAGTGCAGCACCGGATCGGCCATCAGCAGGCCGGCCCGGGTGTAATGTTCGACCCATGATGCGGGGAGGGCATTGTCTTCCTCCAGCGGATAGGCAAAGCCCACCCGCAAGGCGATGTAATGGCCCGAAACCGCAAGCCGCCCCAGATCCGGCGCAGGGGCGGCGGGCGGGGATTCCTTGTCACGGGTTGCCGGGTAACGATACATACGACCTGTTTCCACGCCGATGCCTGACCATAGGCCTTCACCCCGTGGGTGAGCAACAGCCATAAGGACTCAACCCCGCCATGCGCGAAACGGTGAATGTCGCAGAGCAGCTCGCCTCGCTGATGGAGCTTGCCCCGGCCGGCTTTGCCATCGCGCTGCATGTCCGCTTTGCCAGCGCCCTCTACCTCTTCCAGACTTATCCGGATGCCTGGCTGGCCGAATATACCCGCGATGGCCTCGTGATGCGCGATCCCACCGTCGCCTGGGCCCTGGCCCATACCGGCCGGAGGGACTGGTCCCTCTTCGCCTCGGACGATCCCGGGGGTGTCATGGCGCGGGCGGCGGCCCATGGTCTGCGCCATGGCGTGACCATCAGCATCGAACGGGGGGGGAGCCGTTCCATCGCCAGTTTCGTGCATCCCGAACGCCCCTTCACCGAGGCGGAAGCGGAGGAGATCGAACAGCGGATGACCGCCCTGCACGAGGCCACCGCCTCGGCCAGGCCTCTGGACCGCAGCACGCGAGAGGCGATCCGCCGCCTGTCCATCGCCTTCACCCATCCCTGACGCTGGACTTGCGGCGAAGGAGGCGTATCCTTTCCCCTGCGTCAGAAAGGGGAGGTCCGTCATGAAGGCCTGTCTGCTTGCCGCAGCCCTGCTTGCGGCCCCACTCTCTGCCTGGGCTGCCTGCCGCGACAGCCATGATCAGGCAATGTCCTGCGCGGAAGGAACGATCTGGGATCCGGCAACCGGCACCTGTGTTCCCATCGTCACGGGTTGAGGCAGAACCGTCCGGCAACCCGATGTCGTCAACCGGATCTCAACCTTTTGACGATCCGATGGCGGCGTGATCCGCCGGAGACCGTCTGATGCCATCCCCTGCACCGGCCGCTGCGCTTGATGCGCGCCGCAAGGCCGCCATCGTCGTGCAATTCCTTCTCTCGGACGGGGTGCGTCTGCCCATCGACACCCTGCCGGAGGAGACGCAAATCGCCCTTGCAAGGGAAATGGCGGCCATCGGCGTCGTGGATCGCGCGACGCTCGATGCCGTCCTGACCGAATTCGCCGACAAGCTCGAATCGCTCGGCCTCGCGGCCCCGGCCACCGCGCAGGAGGCGCTGGCCGCGCTCCAGGGGATCCTCTCCCCCGCGGCCGCCCGCCGCCTTCTGGAGAATCCCGAAACGGCCAAGGATCCCTGGGCCGTCCTCGCCGCCCTGCCGGTGCCCCGCCTGGCCGAGCTGCTGAGCGCGGAAAGCCCCGAGATCGCCGCCATCGCCCTGTCCAAGATCCCTGTCGCCCGCGCGGCCGAGGCACTCACCCGGCTGCCGGGGGAGAGGGCGCGTCGCGTCGCCCATGCCGTCTCGCGCACGGCCGGGGTCTCTCCGGCCATGGTGCAGGAAATCGGCCGTGCCCTTGCGGCCACCTACGGACAGACGCCCGAGGCGGCCTTTGCCGACAAGCCGGGGGATCGTCTGGGCGCAGTCCTCAACACCGCCCCGCAGACCGCGCGCGAGGCGCTGCTCGAAGGCCTCGAGGGCGAGGATCCCGCCTTCGCGGCCGAGGTGCGCCGGGCCATCTTCACCTTTGCCCATCTGCCGCGCCGTCTGCGCCCCGCCGATGTGCCCCGCCTGCTGCGGGGGGTGGAGCCGCGGGTCATCGCCACCGCGCTTGTCGCCGCCCGCGCCGGCAGCGCCGAGGAGACGGCCGCGGCGGATTTCCTGCTCGCCGCCCTGCCCCAGCGGCTGGCCGATTCGCTGCGCGAAGAGATGGAGGGGATCGAGCGCGTCCGCCCCGCCGATGGCGAGGCCGCCCAGGCCGCCATCGTCGCCGCCGCCCGCGAACGCGCCGCCGCCGGAGAGATCGAACTGCTCCAGCCCGAGGAGACCGCCTGAGCCGCCCGCTGCCGGCCATCCCGGCCCCGTCGTCCGGTCCCGTCGTCCGGCCCCGTCGTCCGGCCTTGGCAAGCGGGCCTGTCCGGCCTATCCGGTCCTCTCACGCGACCGCAGGCCCGCCCGATGACGCCCTCTTCCACCCCGCCATCCGGTCCCGCCCCCGCCGCCGGAACGCTCTCCGACCGGGCGACCGATCTGGCGCTGCGCGCGCTTCTCGGCTTTGCCCGACGGCTTCCCTACGAACGGCGGGTGCCCTTCTTCGGTGCGGTCGCGCGGCATGCGGCCGGGCCTCTGGCCGGATGGCGGAGACGGGCCCTCGCCCAATCTGGCCATGATCCATCCTGACTGGCCCGCCGCACGCCGGCGCGCCGTGGCGGCGGCGGTGCTCGACAATATCGGGCGCAGCCTGATCGAAAACTATTCCACCCCCGAACTGGCCGCCCGCATCGCCCGCGAACCCATCCGGGGCGATGGGCTGGCCGCCTTCGAGGAAGCCCGGGCGTCGGGGCGCCCCGTCCTTCTCGTCAGCGGGCATTTCGGCAATTTCCAGGTCCCGCGGCATGCGCTGGCGGCGCGCGGACATGTGGCGGCGGGCCTCTACCGCGACATGACCAATCCCTATGTCAATGCCCATTATGTCCGCACGATCGAGGCCATCCCCGGCCCAGCCTTCGCGCAAGGCAGGGGGACGCTTGGCTTTGTGCGCCATCTCGCGCGCGGGGGGGTAGCGGCGATGCTGTTCGACCTGCATGTGCAGGAAGGGGTGCCGATCCCCTTCCTGGGTCGGCCTGCCATGACCGCGACGACACCCGCCGATCTCGCCCTTCGCACCGGGGCGCTGCTGCTGCCCTGTTTCGGCATCCGGCGCGAGGACGGGTTGTCCTTCGACATCCAGTTCGAAGCACCGATCCCCCATGGCGATCCCCTGGCCATGATGGTCGCGCTCACCCAGCGGCTCGAGGCGCGCATCCGGGCCCATCCCGAACAGTGGTTCTGGATCCACCGGCGGTGGAAGGCCCCGCGCGGCGGCGGCGTCACCCTCCCGACGGCGGTGCCATCCGTGCCGCCGCCCTGATCCGGCCCGGCCCGTGCTCCTGCAACAGGACGACCACGGGATCCTCGCCCGACAGCGGCAGCAGAAGCGACAGCGGCGCGTTTCCGTCCCAGTCGCCGACATGCTCCCAGGCGGTGACGATATTGGCATAGGTCATCGTCAGGCCGGCATTCTCGCCCCCGTCGATGGTCACCGACTCGGACGGGCGATAACGGACCAGCTGAACGGCAAGCGGCGGGAGGGGGGCTGAACTCTCCGCCTCGATGCGCAGCATCCCCCCCTCCCGCGCAAGGCGCAGCGCAATCGGCGTGGTCGCACCGGCATGGGCATGCAGCCGCGCCATCACGGCCATCGCATCGCTGCCGACCACGCGATCCTGCCCGTTGACGATGACCTGGGGCGTGTAGACCATCCGCTCGCCGGCGGCCTTGGCATAGGCCTCCTGCCGGGCCGAGAACAGGGGCGAGGCAAAGCTGTCCGGCCAGCCGATATAGTCCCAGTAGTCCACATGCAGCGCCAGGGCGATCACCCCGTCCATGCGCGCCAGCTCCTCCAGCATCGCATCGGCCGGCGGACAGGAGGAACAGCCCTGCGAGGTATAGAGCTCCACCACGACCGGCATCGGCTCTTCGGCGCGCAGCCCTGCCGGTGTCAGTGTCGCGACGGCCGCGAGGCCCATGGCGGGAAGGAGTCGCATGACGGTCCTGCCTGAGGGGGGTTGGAGCTGACCTATCCCCCGTATCCTGCAACAGCCAATCAATGTATCGAGAGAGCCGCGGCAAACGCCGCAAGGCGGGCCGGGCTGCGGCGGATGAGCCACGCCCCCTTCCCTTTTCGGTGTGCAATGGTATACCGCGCCTACCCCATCCGGAAGCCTTCCAGACCGAAAGGATGCCGCCATGCCCATCATCACCGGCCAGGATCGCGCGGGCGTTCGCCGCACGCTCGATGTCGGCGGGCACAGCTACGCCTATTATTCCATCCCCGCCGCCGAGGAAGCCGGCCTGGGCGCCTTCTCGCGCCTGCCCGCCTCGCTCAAGGTCGTGCTGGAGAACCTGCTGCGCTTCGAGGATGGCGGGTTCTCGGTCAGCCTCGACGACATCCGCGCCTTCGGCGAATGGGCGGCCAATGGCGGACGGGCCGAACGTGAGATCAACTATCGCCCGGCGCGGGTGCTGATGCAGGACTTCACCGGCGTGCCCGCCGTCGTCGATCTGGCGGCGATGCGCGACGGGATCATCGGGCTCGGGGGCGACCCGCAGAAGATCAACCCGCTCAACCCCGTGGATCTGGTCATCGATCACAGCGTGATGATCGACGAGTTCGGCAATCCGCGCGCCTTCCAGGTCAATGTGGACCGCGAATACGAACGCAACATCGAACGCTACCAGTTCCTGAAATGGGGACAGACGGCGTTCCGCAACTTCCGTGTCGTGCCGCCGGGCACGGGCATCTGCCATCAGGTCAATCTCGAATATCTGGCGCAATGCGTCTGGACGGATACGGACCAGACCGGCGCACAGGTGGCCTATCCCGACACGCTGGTGGGCACCGACAGTCATACCACCATGGTCAACGGCATGGCGGTTCTGGGATGGGGTGTCGGCGGGATCGAGGCCGAGGCCGCGATGCTGGGCCAGCCCGTCTCCATGCCGATCCCCGAGGTCGTGGGCTTCCGCCTGACGGGCCGCCTGCGCGAGGGGACCACGGCCACCGATCTGGTGCTCAAGGTCGTCCAGATGCTGCGCCAGCACGGGGTGGTGGGCAAGTTCGTGGAATTCTATGGCGAGGGGCTCGATCATCTGCCGCTCGCCGACCGGGCCACCATCGGCAACATGGCCCCCGAATACGGCGCCACCTGCGGCTTCTTCCCATCGATCAGGAGACTCTGCGCTATCTGCGCCAGACCGGCCGGGACGAGGCGCGCATCGCCCTGGTCGAAGCCTATGCCAAGGCCCAGGGCATGTGGCGGGGGCCGGATTACGAACCGGTCTATTCCTCCACGCTGCATCTCGACATGGGCGATGTGGTGCCCGCGGTCTCCGGCCCGAAGCGGCCGCAGGACCATACCCCGCTCGATCAGGCGGCCCGTTCCTTCGCCGCCGTGGTGGCGGACTATCGCAAGGGCGCCCCGCCGAAGGAGGTTCCGGTCGCCGGCGAATCCTACCGTCTGAAGGACGGCTCCATCGTCATCGCCTCGATCACCTCCTGCACCAACACCTCCAACCCCTATGTCATGATCGGGGCCGGACTGGTGGCCCGCAAGGCCCGCGCCCTCGGGCTGAACCGCAAGCCCTGGGTCAAGACCTCGCTCGCCCCCGGTTCGCAGGTCGTCTCGGCCTATCTCGAGGCCGCGGGGCTGCAGGCGGATCTCGACGCCATCGGCTTCAACCTCGTGGGCTATGGCTGCACCACCTGCATCGGCAATTCCGGTCCCCTCCAGCCCGAGATCAGCGAGGCGATCCAGGCCAACGATCTCGTGGCCGTCTCCGTCCTGTCGGGCAACCGCAACTTCGAGGGGCGTATCAGCCCCGATGTGCGGGCGAACTATCTCGCCTCGCCGCCGCTGGTGGTGGTCTATGCGCTGACCGGCGACATGACCATCGACATCACGCGCGAGCCGATCGGGCAGACGCCGGACGGGCGCGACGTGTTCTTGAAGGACATCTGGCCCAGCCAGGCCGAGATCGCCGAACTGGTCGAGAAGACCGTCACGCGCGAGGCCTTCCAGGCCAAATATGCCGATGTCTTCAAGGGCGATCACCGCTGGCAGGCGGTCGAGGTCAAGGGCGGCGAGACCTATGACTGGCCCCCCTCTTCCACCTATATCCAGAACCCGCCCTATTTCCGCAACATGCCGCGCGAGAAGGGCCGCGTCGAGGACATCGTGGAGGCCCGGATCCTCGCCATCCTCGGCGACATGGTCACGACCGACCATATCAGCCCCGCCGGCTCCTTCCGCGAGACGACACCCGCCGGGCGCTATCTCATCGAACGGCAGGTGCCCGTGCGCGAGTTCAACTCCTACGGCGCGCGCCGCGGCAATCACGAGGTGATGATGCGCGGCACCTTCGCCAATATCCGCATCCGCAACGAGATGCTGGATGGCGTCGAAGGGGGCTACACGATCGGCCCCGACGGGCAGCAGACCTCCATCTACGATGCGGCGATGGCCTGGAAGGCGCTGGGCGTGCCGCTGGTGGTGATCGCAGGCAAGGAATACGGGGCCGGCTCCTCGCGCGATTGGGCGGCCAAGGGGACGGGCCCTGCTCGGCGTGCGGGCCGTGATCGCCGAAAGCTTCGAGCGCATCCACCGCTCCAATCTGGTGGGGATGGGTGTCGCACCCTTCGAGTTCCTGCCCGGCACGACGCGCAAGACGCTGGGCCTGAAGGGAGACGAACGCATCACGATCCGCGGCCTGACCGATCTGCGCCCGCGGATGGAGACGGTCGCCACCATCGCCTATGCCGATGGCCGCGTGGAGGAGGTGCCGCTGCGCTGTCGCGTCGATACGGCGGTCGAGGTCGAGTACATGGAGAACGGCGGCGTCCTCCATACGGTGCTGCGCAACCTCGCGCGGGCGGCCTGACACAGCCGGACAGGGCCCCGGCAGAAGGGTGCCGAACGCCCCGGCACCCCGGACATCCTCCGGGGTGCCGCCCGGTCCTGTCAGGCAGGGGGCAGGGATCGCAGATAGAGCAGGATTGCCGCCAGATCGGCATCGGTCATCCGCGCCAGCCAGCGATAGGGCATCGGCGGCATCATCCGCGATCCGTCGGGCCGGATCCCCTGCCGAATCATGGCGGCCATCTCCTCATCGCTGTAACCGGTCAGAGCCGCACCCGTGATGGGGGGAGCGACGGAAACACCCCAGGGGCCGTGAAACTCCATCCCACCCTGACCGGCATGGGTGTCGATCATCGGCCCCTGCGGACCCATCGGCGAATGGCATTCAATGCAATGCGCCACGGGGCCGGCCAGATAGGCCCCGTATTCCACTGTCACCCCTTCCGGCACCGAAGGCACGCTGTTCACGGGCGGACCATAGGCCGGAGGAATCGGCATGCCATAGACGCTCTGTCCCGGATCGTTCTCCACCGCCGGCACGCTGCGCAGATACAGGACGATGCTCTGCACATCGTCATCCGACAGCCCCCGGTAGAGCCGGATCGGCATCGGCGGGCCGATCACGCTGCCATCGGGGCGGATGCCTTCGCGGATCGCCCGGACGAATTCGACATCCGTCCACTGCGCCACACGCCCGCCGGGAGAGATGTTGGGCGCCACGGCGGTGAACAGATCGTTCCGCTCGACCAGCATCCCGCCATATTCGAGGCCCGCAATGGGGCCGTTCATGTCCTGCGGGCTGTGACAGTTGCCGCAGGCGGCCGGGCCTTCGACCAGATAGGCGCCCCGTTCGAGCGAGGGTTCCCCCGCAGCCGGCGAGGCCATCAGGCCAGCCAGCAGGAGCGCCCGGCGGCAGAAGGAAAAAAGGCGGGGGACCATGATCATCTCCCATCAGGGATGATCGCAGTCTCGCACAGACCCGGCCTTCTGTCTGCCTGTATCTTTACGCAGGGTCACCCTTCGGGGGCGGCGCGTTCCAGCGCCGGCCGCAGGCGCGTCTCGACCAGTTGGGGCGTCAGGGGAAAGGGCAAGCGGTCCACGACGATGCCATCGCCCGTCAGGACAAAGGTCTCGGGCACGCCATAGGTGCCCCAGTCCAGGCTGACGCGGTTGGTGCTGTCGCGGCCCACGCCGCGATAGGGGTTGCCCAGCTCGCCCAGAAAGGCGAGCGAATCAGCCTCGCGGTCACGCACGGCGATGCCGTAGATCGGCACGCCTTCGGCGGCCAGCTCCACCAGGATCGGGTGTTCGAGCCGGCAGGGCGCGCACCAGGAGGCCCAGAAATTGACGAGCTTGACCTCTCCATCCGTCAGGATGGCGGGGTCGATCGGCGGATGACCGGGCAACGGCACCACGGCGAGCGCCGGCGCGGCCTGCCCGACCAGCGCCGAGGGCAGTTCCTGCCCGCGGTCGTTCATCATGCCGGCAACGAACAGCCCGGCCATGGCGGCAAAGACGACCGGCGGGATGAGGATGAGGAGTCTAGGTCTGGCCATCGCGGTTCTCCGCGCGGTCGATGTGGTCCATCTTGTCGCGGATGCGCCGCCAGCGTCGCCAGGACCAGCCGGCGATCAGGACCAGAAGCAGCAGCGACACCGCATAGGCCGACAGGACCTCGACCGCATATTTCCCCCAGATCGGGCATCAGGCCTCCTGTCGTTGCGCCCGCCGCTCGATCGCGGCGATGCGGCGCAGGCGGATCTCTGTGCCGGTGCGCATGAAGACCAGCGCCACGAAGAACAGCACGAAACCCGCGATGCAGACCAACAGCGGAAACCAGAAGACGTCGGCGATGTTCTCCTTCCGGTCGAGCGAGAGCGTCGCCCCCTGATGCAGGCCCTGACTCCAGAAATGGACGGCATAGCGGGACAGCACCGCAAAGACCGACCCGACCAGACACAGGATCGAGGTCAGATCCGCGGCCTGATCGGGATCGGGGATCGCCTCCCACAGGGCGACATAGCCGAGATAGAACAGGAACAGGATCAGGAAGCTGGTCAGCCGCGGATCCCAGGCCCACCATGTTCCCCACATGGGCTGGCCCCAGACCGCCCCGGTCCACAGCGCGATCAGGGTGAAGACGATCCCCACCGGGGCCGCCGCCTTCGCCGCCAGGGCCGAGACATGATGCCGCCGCACCAGCCAGACGAGCGAGGCCAGCAGCATCATGATCCAGACATTGATCGCCATCATCGCCGAGGGGACATGCAGATAGATGATCCGAACGGTCGATCCCTGGCGGGCATCGTCGGGCGTCAGAAAGAAGCCCCAGAACAGACCCACACCCAGGCAAAGCAGGGCCAGCCCGAAGATCCAGGGAATCAGCGGGGTGGTGGTGGCGATGAACTTCTTGGGGTTGGCGTATTCCCAGACCGACATGGATCTTCTCTAGTGACAGCGGGCCCGCCTCTCAAGGCGGGCTCAGCGCAGATTGATCCGCAGCACGGCCCCTGCGGCAAAGGGCAACAGGCCCAGAGCCCCGGTCGTGATTCCCCCCAGCATCAGCAGCGCACCGAGATTGTCGAGCCCCTCGGCCCCGCGCCGAGCCGCCTCGGCCCCGAAGATCAGGGTCGGCACATAGAGCGGCAGGACAAGAAGCGACAGCAGCAACCCGCCCCGTCGCACACCCACCGTCACCGCGGCGCCGAAACAGCCGATCATCGAAGCGCCGGCGTGCCGATCAGCAGCGTCAGCAGCAGCCAGCCATGGGCCGCCCCCCGATCTGGAGCAGCACACCCAGCGGCGCCGCGGCCAGCGTCAGCGGCAGTCCCGTGGTCAGCCAGTGCGCGATGGCCTTGGCCAGGGCGATTCCCTCGGGCGGCAGGGGGGAGGTGGCGATCAGCGGCAGCGCCCCGTCCTCATGATCCAGGGCGAAGATCCGGTCGAGCGACAGCAGCGTGGCAAGCAATGCGCCCACCCACAGGACGCCCGGTCCGATCCGCGACAGCACCGCTGCATCCGGCCCGACCGCAAAGGGCACGAGCAGCACGACGATCAGGAAGAAGGCGAGCGAGAGACCGAACCCTCCGCCCGCCCGCACGGCCAGACGCAGATCGCGCAGGATCAGGGCCCTCATCGCTGCCCCCCGTCGGCGGTCACAGGAAGGGCGCGTCCGATGCGCCGGCGGCCGCGGGACGGGCGCGGAAGGCAGCCAGGTCGAGCTGCGGCGCCTCGATCCCCAGTTCCACATGCGTGGCCAGCACGGCGATGCCGCCCCGATCCAGATGCCGTTCGCGCAGCCAATCTCCGAAACGCTTCACCGATGCGGCATCGAGCGACACGGTCGGTTCGTCGAGCAGCAGGATCGGCCGCCCGATGACCGCCAACCGCGCCAGTCCGAGACGCCGCGCCTGCCCGGCCGAGAGCGTCGCCGCGGGCCGGCCGCGCAGGCCCTGCAGGCCGAAGGCCTCGAGAACCTCCCCGTTCCAGCGCTGTTCGTAGAGGGCCGCCCAGAAGCGCAGATTCTCCTCCACGGTCAGCGTGGCCTTGATGCCATCGGCATGGCCGGCATAGGCGGCGCTGTCGGGGGGCATCGCGATCCGCCCGGCAAGAGGGGGGGCCAGCCCCGCCAAGACGCGCAGCAGCGTCGTCTTGCCGATCCCGTTCGGCCCCCGCAGCACCAGCGCCCCGCCGGCCGCGAGCGCGAAGGACAGCCCCTCGAGCAGCGGCACCCCGCCGCGTGCGACCGACAGCCCCTCGACGCAGAGCGCCGTCACACCGGAATCAGCGCAAGGCCGACGCGCCGCCCCTCGGCCAGCAGCACGTTGTAGGTCCGGCAGGCCGATGGCGTGGACATCGGCTCCAGGGCGATCCCCGCCGCCTCGAGCGCGGCGCGGAAGGCAACGGGCAGGACGGTCATCGCCGCCCCCGTGCCGACAAGCAGCACATCCACCGAGGCGGCCGCGGCCAGCAGCGCATCCCGATCGTCCCAGCCGCCCCAGGGCTGGACGCCCGAAGGCAGGACCAGGACCCGGCCCCGATGCACCTGCCCCCCCACGCGGACGAAACCGGGGCCATAACCGTCCACCGGTGTGCCCTCGGGGAACTCCATCTCGCTCAGGCGCATCGGCAGCGGTCCTCCTCGGGTCCCGGTCAGGCGTCGATGTCGGCGAAGGGGCTGCGCGTCTTCCTTGCCGCCTCTCCGCGCGGCAGACCGATCCACAGGACGATGTTCTTGGCCACATAGATCGTGGAATAGGTGCCGATGAACACGCCCAGCGTCATCGCGAAGATGAAGCCGCGGATCACGTCGCCGCCGAAGATCAGCAGCGGAATGAGCGCAAGCAGCGTCGTCCCCGCCGTCACGAGGGTCCGCGACAGCGTCTCGTTGGCTGACAGGTTCATGATGTCGCGCAGGGGCATCGTCTTGTATTTCTGGAGATTCTCGCGCACGCGGTCGAAGATGACAACGGTGTCGTTGACCGAATAGCCGAGGATCGTCAGCAGCGCCGCGACGATGGTCAGGTCGAACTTGAGCTGGAACAGCGAGAAGATCCCTGCCACCACGATCACGTCATGGAGGAGCGCCGCGATGGTGCCGACCGAATACTGCCACTCGAAGCGCATCCAGATGTAGATGCCGATCCCGACCGAGGCAGCGGCGATGGCCAGCAGCGCCTTGCGCACCAGCTCGCCCGAGACCTTGGGGCCGACCGATTCGACCTGCGTGAAGCGCACCTCCGGGTCCACGGCCTTCAGTGCCGCCTCGACCTGCTGCAAGGTCTCCTGGCTGACGGCCTCGGCATCATCCTGGGCAGCGATGCGGAGCTCGGCCACATGCTGATCCTCGGCAAAGGTCGGGTCGAAGACCTCGGTGATCGTCACATCGCCCAGCCCCAGCCCCTGCAGGGCATTGCGGTATTCGCCCACATCGATCGGGGTGGTCGTCTCGGTGCGGATGGTGGTCCCGCCCCGGAAGTCGATCCCGAAATTGAACCCCAGCGTCAGGAAGCTGACGAAGGAGATCAGGACCATCGCGGCCGAGAGGCCGAAAGTGATCCATTGCAGCCGGAAGAAATCGATCCGGGTCTGCTCGGGGACGAGCCGCAGTCTCCACGTCCAGGCCATGATGTCCTCACACGACGATGGTCTTGGGCCTGGTCCGCGAGAACCAGAGCGCGATCAGGAAGCGGGTGACGAAGACCCCGGTGATCATCGTCGTGATGACGCCGATGGCAAGGGTGACGGCAAAGCCGCGCACCGGACCGGCGCCCACGAAATACATGATTCCGGCGATCAGGAAGGTCGTCACATTGGCGTCCACGATGGCCGACAGCGCCTTGGAGAAGCCCTCCTGCACCGCCTTGAAGGGGGTTGCGCCGCGGCGCAGCTCCTCGCGCATGCGTTCGTAGATCAGCACATTGGCGTCCACCGCCTGCCCCATGGTCAGGACGATCCCGGCGATGCCCGGCAGGGTCAGCGTCGCCCCCAGGATCGAAAGGCTGGCAAAGATCAGCACGATGTTGATGAGCAGGGCGATGACCGCCACCACGCCGAAACTGCCGTAGGAGGCGATCATGAACAGGATCACCAGGAGCCCGGCGACCAGCGCCGCGTTCTGGCCGGCCTCGATCGAATCGCGTCCCAGTTCCGGGCCGATGGTCCGCTCCTCGAGGAAGACCAGATCCGCCGGCAGGGCCCCTGCCCGGAGCTGGATGGCCAGCGCGGTTGCCTGCTCGATCGTGAAGCTGCCGGTGATGATGCCCGATCCGCCGGGAATGGCGGACTGGATCACCGGCGCCGAGAGAACCTCGTTGTCGAGCACGATGGCAAAGGGTTCGCCGATATGGGCCGCCGTGTAGTCGCCGAAGGCCCGCGCCCCCTGGGGATCGAAGCGGAAGGTGACGGCGGGCCGGCCGTTCTGGTCGAAGGACGGCTGGGCATCCACAAGCTGTTCGCCCGTCACCACCGGCACACGGTCGAGCACGTAGTAAAGCCCCGGCTGTTCCGCATCGGGCAGCAGGATATGCCCCGCCCCCGGATCGGCCGTGGCGTCCGTCGTCGTGCGCAGGACCTGATGGAAGGTGAGCTGGGCCGTCGCGCCGATCAGGTCCTTCACCTCCTGCGCCGAGCCGACGCCAGGCACCTGCACCAGGATGCGGTCGCTGCCCTGCCGGATGATCGTCGGCTCGCGCGTGCCGGCCTCGTCGATGCGGTTGCGCACGACCTCGAGCGCCGCCTGCATCGTGCGGTCGTCGGTGGCCGCGCGCTCGGCCTCGGACAGGGTGACGGTCAACAGGGTGCCGTCCGCCCGCACCTCGATGTCCGAAGCGCCGGAGCCTGTCAGGCTCGCCACGGGTCGGGCCAGGCCGCGCACGATCTCCACCGCGCGCTGCACGCCGGCCGGCTCGCCGATGCGGATCAGGAGGCGATCAGACGGGCCCTCCTCGCGCTGGACAAAGCCCAGCGTCGCCCGTTCGGCCGCCAGGGCGTCACGCAGATCCGGCCAGAGGGCATCGAGCCGCTTGGCATAGACATCGGCGACCTGCACTTCGGCCAGAAGATGCGCCCCGCCCCGCAGGTCCAGCCCCAGCGGGACGAGGCCCGAGGGCAGCCAGGACGGCCAGAGCGCGGCCTCCGCCTCGATCTCCGGCGAGGTGATTCCCTCGGCGATCTGCGCGCGGGCGTCATTGGCTCGCTCGACGCGCTCATAGAACAGGTTGGGCAGCGCGAAGAGCACGCCCAGCACGATCGCCAGGACGACAAGGATGCGCTGCCAGAGGGGAATGAACAGCACGGTGGATCAGGCCTTCGCAGGCTCGGTCTTGGAGATGACCGAGGACACGGTGTTGCGCACCACGCGGACATGGACGCCGGGGGCAATCTCGACCTCGATCTCGTTCTCCCCCTCCTTCACCTTGGTCACCTTGCCGACGATCCCGCCGGAGGTGACGATCTGATCCCCGCGTCGCAAGGCCGCGACCATCGCCTGATGCTCCTTCAGCTTGCGCTGCTGCGGGCGGATCAGCAGGAAATACATGATCAGGAAGACGAGGATGAGCGGGACGAGAGAGGCGATGCCTTCCATGGCGGTCCTTCGGCGCGTGACGGGGCTTGGCCCCTGAAAAGGTCGGGGCAACATAGGAGCACCCCCCCGGCTTGTCCATCGCAGGCCCCCGGCCGCGTGATCTTCGCGCCGCGATGCCGCGCCCGGAACGGCTGGGGCGCCGCTCCATCTTTCCCCCGGCCGCGCTTTCGTCCTATGAGGCCTCGACCCGTCAGGCCGCGACCGACCGGAGCCCATCCATGCACGACATCCGCGCCATCCGCGACAATCCGGCCGCCTTCGATGCCGCCCTCGCCCGTCGCGGTCTGCCCCCCCAGAGCCCCGCGATCCTTGCCCTCGATGCCGAACGGCGCGCCTGCATCACCGCAGCCGAACAGGCCACGGCCGATCAGAACCGCGCAAGCCGCGAGGCCGGCGCCGCCAAGGCCCGCGGCGACGAAGCCGAGTTCGAGCGTCTGCGCAGCCTCGTCGCCGAGAAGAAGGCCGAGATCGCCCGCCTGACCGAGGAAGCCCGCCAGAAGGACCGCGCGCTCGAGGATCTGCTGCTGCGCATCCCCAACCTGCCTGCCCCGGACGTGCCCGACGGCGCCGACGAGAGCGGCAATGTCGAGCTGCGCCGCTGGGGCCGCCCGCGCGACTTCGCCTTCCCCCCGCGCGAGCATTTCGAGATCCCCGCCGCCCGCGCCGGGATGGATTTCGAAGCCGCCGCCCGCCTCTCGGGAAGCCGCTTCGTGGTCCTCTCGGGGGCCATGGCCCGGCTTCAGCGGGCCCTCGCACAGTTCATGCTCGATCTTCACATCGCCGAGCATGGCCTTGAAGAGACATGGACTCCTGTCCTTGTGAAGGCCGAGACGATGGTCGGCACCGGCCAACTCCCCAAATTCGCCGAGGACAGTTTCCAGACCACCGATGGCCGCTGGCTCGTGCCCACGGCCGAGGTGACGCTGACCAATCTCGTCGCCGGCCTGATCGTCGAGGAAGCCAGCCTGCCCCGCCGTTATGTCGCCCATATCCAGTGCTTCCGCTCCGAGGCGGGCAGCGCCGGGCGGGACACGGCCGGAATGCTGCGCCAGCATCAGTTCGAGAAGGTGGAGATGGTCAGCATCACCCGCCCCGAGGATTCGGATGCCGAACATGCCCGCATGACCCGCTGTGCAGAGGTCGTGCTCGAACGGCTCGGCCTGCCCTACCGGACCGTGATTCTCTGTGCCGGCGACATGGGGGCCGGAGCGCGGCGCACCCATGATCTGGAGGTGTGGCTGCCCGGACAAGGCCGATACCGGGAGATCAGCAGCGTCTCCACCTGCGGGGACTATCAGGCGCGGCGTATGAATGCCCGCCTGCGCCGCGCCACAGGCGGCAAGCCCGAATTCCTCCATACCCTGAACGGTTCCGGCCTGGCCGTGGGCCGAACGCTCATCGCCGTGCTGGAGAACGGGCAGGAGGAAGACGGCTCGGTCACCCTGCCCGAGGTCCTGGCCCCCTATCTGGGCGGGGCGCGCCGCGTCACGGCCGAAGGGCGGCTGACGGCCTGAGCCGCCCCGGACGGGCGGACAGCGCCGCCCGACCCGGTCATGACGCATACGCCCGGACAGGTTGAACCCGCCCGGTTTTCGGCGCGTAATGACGGCATGAGACCGCTGCCCCTTCTGACGCTTCTGGCCACGCTGACCTTCATCGGATCGGCCTTCCTCTTTCCCTTCCGGGGCTATGACGGCGGGCAGGTGCCGATCCCCCAGCCCGATCCGCCGGTCCAGCCCCCCCGGATGGGCCTTCTCCATCTGGACGCTGATCTATCTCGGCCTGCTGCTGTCGGCCGTGATCGGCCTGTGGAGGCGCGCCGATGACCCGCTCTGGGATCGCGTGCGCCTGCCCCTGCTGCTGTCGCTGGCCATCGGCACGCCCTGGCTGGCCATTGCACAGCGCTCGGCGATCGGGGCGACCGCGGTCATCTTCGTCATGGCTGCCCTGGCCATTGCCGCGATGCTCCGCGCGCGGGAGCGGGATCGCTGGATCCTGCGGGCGCCCGTCTCGCTGCTGGCCGGCTGGCTGACAGCGGCAAGCTTCGTCTCCCTTGGGGCCACACTCGCCGGCTTCGGGATCATGGGGCCGGTTGCGGCGGCCTGGCTCTGCATCGCGCTTGCCGCGGGGACGGCACTTCTGGTGCAGGCAGCGGCCGGACGGGCGCCGGCCTATGCGATGGCGGCGGGCTGGGCACTCTCGGCCATCGCCGCGAAGAATGCCGGCGAGCAGACCGGCCTGGCGCTGCTGGCCGCGGCCGGGGCGGCGGCAGTCGGCATCGTGGCCTGGATCGGCTGGCGCCGGGGTCCTCGGGTCACTTCAGATGCTTGGTCAGGGCGGTGACCTTCGGGGGTTTGCGTCCGGCATAGGGGTTCTTCTGCCCCGAATCGCGCAGGATCAGGCGGATCGGCGTCCCCGGCAGATCGAAGGCCTCGCGCAGGCCGCCGATCAGATAGCGCACATAGCTGTCCGGCACATCCTCCGGATGCGATGTCATGACGACAAAGGCCGGAGGGCGGGCCTTGACCTGCGTCATGTAGCGCATGCGGATGCGCCGGCCCTGCGGCGCAGGCGGCGGATGCGCCTCGGTCATGCCCTGGAGCCAGCGGTTGAGGCGTGCCGTCGGCACGCGGCGGTTCCAGCCCTCATGCGCGCGCCAGGATCGCGGCGTGGAGCCGATCCAGCCCCCCGTCCCGTCCGCGCGCTGAGCGTCACCAGCGGCGCCCCGCGAAGCTGCGGCAGGAGCCGTTCGAAGGCCGTCTTCAGGGCTGCAAGCCGGGCCTCGCGGTCCTCCACCACGTCCCATTTGTTGACGGCGACGACGACGGCACGCCCCTCGCGCTCGGCCAGGCTGGCGATGCGCAGATCCTGCGTCTCTAAGGGAATCTCGGCATCGAGCAGCACCACGACCACTTCGGCAAAGCGCACCGCGCGCAAGGCATCGCCGACCGACAGCTTCTCGAGCTTGTCCTGCACCCGCGCGCGCTTGCGCATCCCCGCCGTATCGAAGAGCCGCACCGGCGTGCCGTCCCAGTCGGTCCGGACCGAGATGGCATCGCGCGTGATGCCGGCCTCGGGTCCGGTCAGAAGACGCTCCTCCCCCAGGATGCGGTTGACGAGGGTGCTCTTGCCGGCATTCGGCCGCCCGACCACGGCGATCTGCAAGGGCCGCTGTGCGGACGGGCGCCAGTCCTCTGCTGGTCCGCCGGTATCCTCTCCGGTCTCCTCCTCCTCGGTCTCCTCGCCGGTCCAGCCGAGATCCACATCCACCGCGGGCGCCTCCTGCGCCTCCTGCATCTCCGCAGAGGCCTCGGCGAGCCGGGCCAGGGGCGTCAGCGCGGCCAGAAGATCCTCCATCCCCTCGCCATGCTCGCCGGACAGACGCAGGGGTTCGCCGAGGCCGAGCCCGAAGGCCTCGAGCCAGCCGGCCTCGCCCGCCCGGCCTTCGGCCTTGTTGGCGGCCAGGATCACGGCCTTTGCCCGGCGGCGCAGCAGATCGGCCAGCGCATGGTCGGTGGGCGTCAGGCCGGTGCGGGCATCGACAAGGAACAGGCAGACATCGGCCGCCTCGATGGCCCGCTCGGTCAGGCGTCGCATCCGGCCCTGAAGCGAATCATCCGTCGCCTCCTCGAGCCCGGCGCTGTCGAGCACCGTGAAACGCAGCGGGCCGAGGCGCCCCTGCCCCTCGCGCAGGTCGCGGGTGACCCCGGGCTGATCATCGACCAGGGCCAGCCGCTTGCCGACAAGGCGGTTGAACAGCGTGGACTTGCCGACATTCGGCCGCCCGACGATGGCCAGGGTGAAGGACATCGCCCCCTCCTCAGCGGAAGGCGTTCAGACGCCCGTCCCCGGTGACGACATAGAGCGTCTGCCCTGCCACCACGGGGGCCGAGACCGCTTCGGCCGGAAGGGGGATATCGCCCAGGGGGGTGCCGCTTGCCGGGTCGTATTGCCGCAGCGCCCCGTCCGTGGCGGCGAGGATGAGCCGCCCCCCCGCCAGCACGGGGCCAAGATGGGTGCTGACCCCGCGGCGACGTTCGGCGCGCGGCAGGGGCTGGCGCCAGATCACGGCACCGGTTGCCGCCTCGATCCGCAGAAGTTCGTTCAGGTCATTGACGAGGAAGATGGAATCCCCCGCCGGCCAGACGGGGGATACAGCCCCCTCGCGCAGGGTCCACAGCGTCCGGCCGGTTTCGATATCGAGCGCGGCGACCGTGCCCGAGACATTGCCGACATAGACCCGTCCCCCGTCGATCACGGGATCGGCTCCGATATCCGTTGCGGCATGGGCCGCCGCCGCGCCCAGCCGGCGCCCGGCGATGACCGTGCTCCAGCGCCGCAGGCCGCCTTCGGGGAACACGGCCGCGACCTCGCCCGAGGCATAGGGCAGGATGACGAGCCCCGGTCGCGCCGCGGCCCCCGCCCCACCGGCATAGCCCGCCTCCGAGGGGATCGCCCGCTGCGTCCATCGCACGCGCCCGTTGCCGCGCTCCAGCGCCCAGGCCTGCCCGTCCCGGGCCATGACGATCACCAGATCGCCGAGGATGGTCGGCGCCGCGGTGCCCGGCGCATCGAGATCCTGGGTCCAGCGCGTCTCGCCCGTGGCGGCGTCCAGCGCCGTCACCTGCCCATGGCCCGTGGTGACGATGAGGACATCCCCGTCCGTCGCCAGTCCCCCGCCCGAGGCATCGGCACGCGCGACCCCGGCCGGGACCACCTCGCGCGACCACAGAAGCCCCCCGCCCGTGGAGAAGGCCGAAACCGTCGCCCGCGCATCGAGCGTGAACACCCGCCCGCCGGCGATCACCGGTTCTGCGGTGATCCGCGCGCGGCGCGAATTCCCCTCGCCGATGGGCACCGAGAAGGCCAGCGCCAGATTCCCCGGCAGGGCCGGATGGCCGGCCGCATGGGACGGGCCGCCATTGCGATGGGTCCAGTCGGCATTGGCTGTCTGCGCAGGCAGGGCGATGCCGCGGGGCTGGGCCAGCGGGGTCGTGTTGGCAAAGGTCCCCTCGCGCAGGGGCAGCCGCTCTCCCGGCAGGATGACCTCCTGCTGTCCACAGGCGGCCAGCGCAGCCAGCCCCAGCACGGCGATACCCAGCCTCCTGCCTGTCATTCGCCCTCTCCTCCGGTTCCGGGCTCCGCTGCCGGTCCTGCGGCCTCGCCGACGGCGTCTTCCCCTGCGCTGTCCGCCTCCGCCTGCGTCGCATCCGGGGAAGGCGCTGCCGGCCGCAGGGCCGTCAGCAGCGCATCCACGCGCTGCTGCTGCGTCGCCGGGGCCTCGGCATCCGAAAGGATCGCCTCCAGCCGTGCCGTTCCGGCCTCGGTCTCGCCCGTGGCGATCTCGACCAGGGCGAGCTGTTCGAGCGCAAGAAGGCGGAACGGCGCCCCCGGCGCGGCCAGCGCCTCCAGGGCAGAGCGATCGGCGGCGGTTCCCTCGATCATCAGGGCCTTGAGAGCGGCCATGTCACGGTAGAGGGGCGGGGTCTCCGCCGCCTCGGCCAGGCTGCGATAGGCGGCCGCGGCGCCGGCCGCATCCCCCTGCTGCTGGCGTTCGGCGGCCAGCAGCAGCGCCGCCACCACGCCTTGATCCGCGATCGCCTCCAGCGCGGCCAGGCGCCCGGCCCCGTCCGACATCCCGAGCGCGGCCAGCAGCGTGTCGCCGCGCAGTTCTGCCAGCGCCTGCTGGCGCGCCTTGTGCCATTCCCACCAGCCGGCGCCGCCGACGATGGCCAGGATCAGCAGCGCCACAAGCCAGCCCCAGCGGCGGAGCCACCGGGCCATCCGGTCGCGCCGAAGAGCCTCGGACACCTCGTCGATGAAGCTGTCGTTGCTGCTGGCCATCTCCCTGCCCCCTTGCCCCTGTCGGCCGCTTGCCCCTGTCGGCCGCGCGGGGCGGAGCCGAGGTCCCGCCCGTCATAGACCACGCCGCGACAGGCGGGCAAGACCCGCCCCGGCGCGGGATCGGCGTCTGCCGCCTGTCGCCGGGGACAGCGCGAGGTCAGCCGGCCGGAGCCGAGGCGCCGTATCCCTGCGGCAGGCGCGCCAGAACCCACAGGCCGATGGCCAGCGCCATCCCGGCGCAGAGGGCGATCGCCGCGACCATCGGCAGGACCGTGCCGTCGAAGAACGGCGCCAGGGCCGTCACCAGCACCGCCCCCGTGAGCATCTGTAACGTGCCCCCCAGCGAGGAGGCCAGCCCGGCGATATCTCCGTGCTCCTCGAGAGCGAGGACGAAGGTCGCGGGCATCACGAGGCCCATGAAGGCATTGCCTGCGAACAGGAAGCCGGCGACCACCGGCAGCCTGTCCGCCCCCGCGAGCACGAGCAGCACAAGCGTTCCCGCCGTCCCCCCAAAGCCCACCAGGCCCAGGCGCATCACCCGCGTCAGACCGAACCGGGCGCCCAGCGGCGCCGCCGCCTGCGACGCGGCGAAAAAGCCCAGCGCATTGACTGCAAAGGCGATCGAAAAACCGGTCGGCGACAGGCCATAGCTCTCGGTATAGACGAAGGAAGCCGAGGCGATGAACACGAAGAAGCTGCCGAAGCCGAAGGCCGCCACCAGGGTCAGCCCCATGAACAGCGGATCGGACAGCAGCATCCGGCATCCCCGCCCCATGGAGCGGAGATTGACCGGAACCCGCTGCCCCCTGGCCAGCGTCTCGGGCAGGGCGAACAGCGTGACGGCCAGGCTCATCGCAGCCACGATGACCAGGGCACCGAAGATCAGGCGCCAGCCCCCGAAGGCCAGCACCGCCGATCCGGCCAGCGGCGCCAGCATCGGCGAGACCGAGATGACGAGCATCACCATCGCCATCAGCCGCGTTGCATCGACACCGCGAAAGCGGTCGCGCACCACGGCGCGGGGAACCACGCCCACCGCCGCCCCGCCGATGCCCTGCACGAATCGCGCCGCCATCAGCCATCCGGCCGACGGCGCGAAGGCACAGCCGATGCTGCCCAGGGCAAACAGCAGGATGCCCAGGATGAGCGGCGGCTTGCGCCCCCAGGCATCGGCCATCGGCCCCCACAGGAACTGCGAGAGGCCGAAGGCCAGGAAATAGAAGGTGATCGTCTGTTGGACGGTCGTTTCCGCCGCCCCGAGATCGCGCGCGATCTCCGGCAGGGCAGGCAGATACATGTCGATCGAGAAGGGACCGATCGCCGACAGCAGCCCGAGCACGAGCGCCGTGCGGAAGATGGAACGATTCATGGAACGAATGACCCGGAAGGGGGGGGAGGAAGACGGTCAGCCCGTGATTCGTAGCCCCCCCTGCCGGCCGCTTCAAGCCCGACGATGGCATGGCAGCCCTGCGCCCATGGCAGACGACGGGCAATCCGATCTCCGCATGCTGCGCGGGCGCCGACCGCCCTGCCCCCCGCAGAGGGGGCCCCATCGGCAGGGTCCGGCCAGCCCATGATGGCCCTTCTGGCGACCCCGGGAGGACTCGAACCCCCAGCCTTGGACTTAGAAGGTCCCTGCTCTATCCGGTTGAGCTACGGGGCCGCGCGCCCTTTCCCTAGCCCGGACCGCGGCAAAGGGGAAGCACTGGAACCACCGCGCCACTCGCGTCATCCGGAAGGTCCCGCTGCCGCGCCGGGGCGCCGTCAGTGCGACCAGGGCTCGCGCCGGCTGGTCGCGAAATTCTCGCCATAGCCGGCGGGGCGGATGTTCGGCCGGCGCGGATTGTCGGGCACGACCACGGCCTCGATGCCATGGCGCATCGCATAGGCCAGCGCCTCCTCGCGCGTGGGAAAGGTCATGCGCACCTGGGTCTGGGTATCGCTGCTGCCGGTCCAGCCCATCAGCGGATCGAGCACGCGCGCCTGCGACGGCTCGAAATCCAGCACCCAGTCGGCCGTGGTGGCCGATCCGATCTGGGTGTTGTTGCGGGGCATCCGCATGATGCGTGCACGCATGGGCAACCCTCCTCGCCTGTGCTGCCTTCTGCCCCAGAGGGGCGCCTCTCGCAAGCCGCCTTGCACCGGAACGAAAGAGGCACAAATATGCCTCACCCCGCGGAGCACGCCCATGCACAACAACGCGCCCGATCAGATGCCGATGCTGTTCGGCCCCCGCAAACCCCTGCGCGAGAAGCTCGAGGGCGGGCGGCGCTTTGTCATGAAGACCGATTTCGAACCCGCCGGCGATCAGCCGCAGGCCATCGAACAACTGGCCGAGGGGATCGTGAAGGGCGAACGCAATCAGGTCCTGCTGGGGGCCACCGGCACGGGCAAGACCTTCACGATGGCCAAGGTGATCGAGGCGACCCAGCGCCCGGCGATCATCCTGGCCCACAACAAGACCCTCGCCGCCCAGCTCTATGGCGAGTTCAAGGCCTTCTTCCCCGACAATGCGGTGGAATACTTCGTCAGCTACTACGACTACTACCAGCCGGAGGCCTATGTCCCCCGGACCGACACCTATATCGAGAAGGAATCCCAGATCAACGAACAGATCGACCGGATGCGCCATTCGGCCACCAGGGCGCTTCTGGAACGCGACGACGTGATCATCGTGGCCTCCGTCTCCTGCATCTACGGCATCGGCTCGGTCGAGACCTATTCCGCCATGACGCAGGATTTCTTCCGCGGGCAGAGCTACGATCTGCGCCAGATCCTGGCCGATCTCGTGGCCCAGCAGTATCGGCGCAACGACCAGGCCTTCCAGCGCGGCAGCTTTCGCCTGCGCGGCGACAATCTCGAGATCTGGCCCGCGCATCTGGAGGATCGCGCCTGGCGGCTGTCCTTCTTCGGCGAGGAGCTTGAGGCGATCACCGAATTCGACCCCCTGACCGGCCAAAGGACCGACAGCTTCGAGCGCATCCGCGTCTATGCCAATTCCCATTACGTGACCCCCCGCCCGACCCTGAAGCAGGCGATCGAGGGCATCCGGCGCGAGCTGCGCCAGCGGCTCGACCAGCTTGTCAACGAAGGCCGGCTGCTGGAGGCCCAGCGCCTCGAGCAGCGCACCAGCTTTGACCTCGAGATGCTCGAGGCGACCGGCAGCTGCAACGGGATCGAGAACTACTCCCGCTACCTGACAGGCCGCGCCCCCGGCGAGCCGCCCCCCACCCTCTTCGAGTTCATCCCCGATCACGCCATCGTCTTTGCCGACGAAAGCCATGTCACCGTGCCCCAGATCGGGGCCATGTATCGGGGCGACTACCGGCGCAAGTTCACCCTGGCCGAACACGGCTTCCGCCTGCCCTCCTGCATGGACAACCGGCCCCTGAAGTTCGAGGAATGGGACGCGATGCGCCCGCAGTCGATCTTCGTCTCCGCCACGCCCGGCCCGTGGGAGCTGGAACAGACCGGCGGCGTCTTCGTCGAACAGGTCATCCGCCCTACCGGCCTTCTCGACCCCGAAGTGGAGGTGCGCCCCGTCGCCATGCAGGTGGACGACCTGATGGACGAGATCCGCAAGGTCTCGGCCAGGGGCTACCGGACGCTGGTGACGACCCTGACCAAGCGCATGGCCGAGGATCTGACCGACTATCTGCACGAACAGGGCATCCGCGTGCGCTACATGCACTCCGACATCGACACGATCGAACGGATCGAGATCCTGCGCGACCTGCGCCTCGGGGCCTTCGACGTGCTGGTGGGGATCAACCTGTTGCGCGAGGGGCTCGACATCCCCGAATGCGGGCTGGTCGCCATCCTCGACGCCGACAAGGAGGGGTTCCTGCGCTCGGAAACCTCCCTCATCCAGACCATCGGCCGGGCCGCCCGCAATGCCGAAGGCCGCGTCATCATGTATGCCGACCATGTGACCGGCAGCATGGAACGCGCCTTGCGCGAGACCGAAAGGCGGCGGCAGAAGCAGATCGCCTACAACGAGGCGCATGGCATCACCCCGCAGACGGTGAAGAAGAATGTCGAGGATGTGCTCGCCGGCCTCTACAAGGGCGACACCGACATGGCGCGCGTGACGGCCCGGATCGACCGCGTGACCGCGGGCGCCAATCTCGCCGCGGTGCTGGAGGGTCTGCGCGCCGACATGCGCCGGGCGGCCGAGAACCTCGAATTCGAGGAGGCCGCGCGCCTGCGCGACGAGATCAGGCGGCTGGAGACGGTCGATCTTGTGCTCCATGACGACCCCCTCGCCCGCCAGCAGGCCGTGGAAAAGGCCGTCGAGGAGGCCGAGGCCGCCAGGGGGCGCAGCACGGCGGGGCGGGCGGGGATGCGCGGCGGCACCCGGCGCAAGGGGCGGCGCCAGGTCTGAACCCAGGTCTGAACCGATGACCGGGATTCCGGTTGGCGTGGCGGTGTGATTCCCGTCCGCTGGCGCGGGTGGATGATGGCGGGGGCTCGACGGGATCTTCCGGGGGCTCAGGACCGGCTTGCCCTGACGCGACCGGACCGGGCATCATGGCCCCTGCACGACCGTCTGCAACCGGGCGGCTCGGACGCATCTGCCCTGCGCGACCTGATCGCCTCGTCACGCCTCGGGAGAGGCGGCATCCCGAGTCCGCATCCTAGACCGCCCGGCATGGGGCGCCGCGCGAGGACAAGGGCCAGCGGTGCCGCCATCGCCACCAGCAGCGCCATCGCGGCAAAGGCTGCGCGCAGGCCTGCGGCCTCGCTGATCAGGCCCATCAGGACGGGGGCGAAGAAGAAGCCCGAAAAGCCCATCACGGCGGCGCGGCTGATCGCCTCGGTCCGCCAGTGGGGGGCGACCATCTGCCCCACAAGCGCCAGTCCCATCGGCCCGATCACCGACACGCCGAGGCCGAACAGCCCGAATCCGGCCTGCGCCATCCAGGGGGCGACCGCAAGGGCCGCCACCAGCAGCCCCGCGCCGGCCAGCACCGCCGCCGCCACGATCACCTGCACCTCGCGCAGCCTTTCGGCCACCGCCTGCCCGCCGAAGCGGCCCAGCGCCATCGTGATGCCCAGCATCGCCGGCCCCAGCGCTCCTTCGGCGGCACGCCCGCCCAGGGTGCGTTCGATATGCAGGGCGGACCAGGATTCGGTCGCAGCCTCGGTCATGAAGGCCGAGAGGACCACGCCGCCGCAGAGCAGGACGGGCACCAGAGGCCAGGCGCCGCGACCCGCCGGGGGCACCTCGGCGCGGACCGGCTCCTGATACATGCGCGGCACAAGCAGCAGGACCACCAGCGCGCCGACACAGGCCAGCGCCATGGTCGGGGACAGTCCGGCCTCGCGCGCGAGACCTGCCCAGACAGCCCCCAGCGTGTAGCCGACCGAGAACATCCCGTGCGCCGCATTCATCAGCGAGCGACGATGCACGGCCTCGAGCTCGGAGACGCGGGCATTCATCGTCACATCCAGCAGGCCCGAGCAAAGCCCCACCGCATAAAGCGCGGCGAAGAACAGCAGCGGGGCGCCCATCAGGCCGGGCAGCAGCCAGACCGCCGCAAAGGCGCAGGCCAGCACCTGCATCGCCCGCCCCCCGAGCCTGCGGTCCACCGCCGGCGCGATCCACATCGCCGAGACAAGCCCCGTGGCCGAGCCCAGAAGCAGCAGACCGAAGGTGCCGTCCGAGACGTTCAACCCGTCCTTGATCACCGGCACATAGGCCGCAAAGCAGCCCCAGAATCCCCCAAGGGCCGCGAAGGCTGCCGAGGGACGGGCCGAAAGGCGAAGAGCAGACAGCACGGACATGGTGAAGGACCTGCGACAGGAGGCGGCATGAAGCCTTTCCATCGCAGCATTGCGACGCAGGGGCAAGAAAGACCGCGCCCATCCTGTTTCAGGCAGAAACAGATCTCGCACGGCTTTTCTTTCGCGCCGGCTTCCGCTAAGGGGGCCGCCTCAACCGGGACCGCACACCCTTGGAGGGCGGTCCCTCGCGCAAGGGAGATTCCACATGGCCGGTGAGATCCACGATCTCGTCGCCAAGGTGCGGACGGGGACAGGCAAGGGGGCCGCCCGTCAGACCCGCCGCAATGGCGACGTGCCTGGCATCGTCTACGGGGGCGGCGAAGCCCCGCTGCCCATCAGCATCAATTTCGACCAGCTTCTGACCCGGCTGCGGGCAGGGCATTTCCTGTCCACGATGTGGAACCTCAAGATCGAGGGCATGCCCGATCAGCGCGTGGTCTGCCGCGGCGTCCAGCGCCATGTGGTCAAGGACCTGCCCACCCATGTGGACTTCCTGCGCATCTCGCCCAACACGCGCATCAACCTGCGGATCGATGTGGAGTTCACCAACCACGCCGCCAGCCCCGGGCTGAAGCGCGGCGGCACGCTGGTCGTCGTGCGTCCGCAGGTCGAGCTGGAGGTGACGGCCGGGGACATCCCCGATCACATCGAGGTGGACCTGACGGGCCGCGAGATCGGCGACGTCATCCACATCCAGGACATCCCCCTGCCGGCCGGCGCCAGGCCGACCATCGAGCGCAACTTCGTCATCGCCAACATCTCGGCGCCCTCGGGTCTGCGGGCGGCCGATGCCATCGACGACGAACCCGCCGCGAGCTGAGCGCCGCCCGGCACCGCGACGACGATCCGGCGATCCGGCGATCCGGCGACGATCCTTGCGGGGCCCTTCGGGGCCCCGTTCCGCATCGGGAGAAATCATGGCGGCCTTTCTTGGACAGGCCCTCGCCTTTCTGGCCGAACTCGCCGCTCTGGCGGGCGCGGGGCTTCTGGCCGCGCAGGCGGCGCCGGGGCGATGGGGGATCGCGGCGGGCCTTGCAGGGGCGGGGCTGCTGGCGCTGGCCTGGGGGCGCTGGGCCGCG
>NZ_KE557320.1:194126-328789 GCF_000442315.1 Rubellimicrobium thermophilum DSM 16684 | reverse complement strand
GCCGCCGCCCGCCGCCGCGCTAGAACGGCCCGCATGAAACTCTGGGTCGGCCTCGGCAATCCCGGCACGAAATATGCCGGCAACCGTCACAATATCGGCTTCATGGCGCTCGACGCCATCGCCGCTGCGCATGGATTCGGCCCCTGGCGGGCCCGCTTTCGCGGCGAGACCGCCGAAGGCGTCCTGTCCGGCGAGAAGGTCCTGCTGCTCAAGCCGCAGACCTTCATGAACCTTTCCGGCGAATCGGTGGGCGAGGCGGCGCGCTTCCTGAAGATCCCTCCCGCCGATATCACGGTCTTCCACGACGAGATCGATCTGCCCCCGGCGCGGCTGCGCCTGAAGGACGGGGGCGGGCATGCCGGCCATAACGGCCTGCGTTCCATCCATCAGCATCTGGGCGAGGGATACCGCCGGGTGCGCCTGGGCGTCGGTCATCCGGGGCACAAGGATGCCGTGGCGGCCTATGTCCTGCATGATTTCGCCAAGGCCGAGCAGGCCTGGCTCGAGGATCTGCTGCGCGGCATCGCCGAGGGGGCGCCCCTGCTGGCCAGGGGGGACGGGGCTGGTTTCCTGAATGCCGTAGCGCTACGGGTGAATCCGCCGCGGCCGCCCAGGCCCCGGCCCGCGGCAGACACCGCCGGGCCCGCCACGGGCGCCAGCGAACCGCCGGCCGGGGCCGCCCCGCCCGCCGGCCCGGCAGAGGCGCTGCGCCGTCTGGTCGAACGCTTTCGCTGAGAGAGGGCGGAATGGAACCGGAGGAGAGCATCAATGTCCTGGGTGGGCCGCTCGAGCCCTGTTCGCTGCGCCCCCTCACCGGCTTCTTCCGCAACGGATCCTGCGACACCTGCCCGCAGGATCGCGGATCCCACACCGTCTGTGCCGTCATGACGGCCGAGTTCCTCGCCTTCTCGAAATATGTCGGCAACGATCTGAGCACCCCGCGCCCCGATCTGCGCTTTCCGGGGCTGAAGCCCGGCGATCGCTGGTGCCTCTGCGCGGGCCGTTTCCTGCAGGCGCATGACGAGGGCTGCGCCCCTCGGGTCCGGCTGGCCGCGACGCATATCCGCGCGCTCGACATCGTGCCTCTCGAGGTGCTGCGCGCCCATGCCGAAGAGTCGGAGGAGGACTAGCCGGCCTGCAAGGCAGCCAAGGCGGGCAGGCGCAGGATGGACGGGGGCAGCCCCGTCCCGGTTCCTCTGCTCAATCCACGGTGATCGTGGCCGCAGCGCCACCGCCCTGCCCGCTGTCCGGGTCGGCCACGCCCCCGAGGATGGAAAGGCCGCTCTTGTTGTCGGTTCCGCCCCCCCAGGCCCGGCGCATGCAGAAGCCCCCCCGTCTGCTGCCCGCCCGTCTGCTGCCCCCGCGTCTGCTGCCCGCGCGTCTGCTGCCCGCGCGCGCGCCCTGCCGCACCCTCTGCGATGGCCTGCCCGGTGGTCTCTTCCGCGTCGGGGGCCTGGAGGGGCCGGGCTTGCAACAGATCCAGCAGCACCTCGCCCGTGGCGGGGTTGAAGACGATCTCGCGCCGGCCGAGCGGTCCGATGGCGACGATCCGGATCCGCCCCGCGGCCGTCTGCGAGATCTCGAACCCTTCATAGCCCGCGGCGCGCAACTGTTCGATCACGGCCTGGGCGGCTCCCTCGGCACCGGCCTGATCGGCGCGGGAGGCCGTCGCCGGCAGGGCCAGAGCGAGCGCACAAGCGAGAACCAGACGGATGGGGCTGACTGTTCTCATGGTCATCCGCACAACGCCGGTGCCTTCGGATGGATCGGGGTCAGAGGCCGGCCCGATCGCGATCCGCTGTGCCCCCTGCCGAAGCCGGACGATCAGGGAGCCCGAGGGCCCCGGGTCTCAGACCTTCACCTCCACCCCCAGATGGCGGGCAACGGTGAAGATATCCTTGTCGCCGCGGCCGCACAGGTTCATCACGATCAGGTGATCCTTCGGTAGGCCTGGCGCGATCTTCATCACATGGGCCAGCGCATGGGACGGTTCAAGCGCGGGGATGATCCCTTCCGTTTCGCAGAGGAGGCGGAAGGCCTCGAGCGCCTCGGCATCGGTGATGCTGACATATTCGGCGCGGCCTGTCTCGTGCAGCCAGGCATGTTCGGGGCCGATGCCGGGATAGTCGAGGCCCGCAGAGATGGAATAGCCCTCGAGGATCTGGCCTTCCGCATCCTGAAGCAGATAGGTGCAGTTGCCGTGCAGCACGCCGGGGCGCCCGCCGGTCAGAGAGGCGCAGTGCTCCATCCGGCTGTCCACGCCCTTGCCGCCGGCCTCCACCCCGATGATGCGGACGGACGGATCGTCGAGGAACGGGTAGAACAGCCCCATCGCGTTCGAGCCTCCCCCGATCGCGGCGATGATCGTGTCCGGCAGGCGCCCTTCGGCGCGCTCCATCTGCCAGCGCACCTCGCGCCCGATGACGGACTGGAAGTCGCGCACCATCGCCGGGTAGGGATGCGGCCCCGCCACCGTGCCGATGCAGTAGAAGGTGTCGCGCACATTGGTTACCCAGTCGCGCAGCGCGTCGTTCATCGCGTCCTTGAGCGTGCCGCGGCCGGAGGTGACGGGAACCACCTCGGCCCCCAGAAGGCGCATGCGGAAGACATTCGGCGCCTGCCGTTCGACATCATGCGCCCCCATGTAGACCACGCATTTCAGCCCGAAGCGGGCACAGACCGTGGCGGTCGCCACGCCGTGCTGGCCGGCCCCCGTCTCGGCGATGATGCGGGTCTTGCCCATGCGCCGGGCCAGCAGGATCTGCCCCAGCACATTGTTGATCTTGTGCGCACCGGTATGGTTCAGCTCGTCGCGCTTGAGATAGATCTTCGCTCCCCCGAGCCGCTCCGTCAGGCGCGGCGCGAAATAGAGCGGCGAGGGCCGGCCCACATAATGTTCCCAGAGATCCTCCATTTCGGCCGCGAAGGCGGGATCGGCCTTGGCGCGGGCATATTCGGCCTCCAGCTCGAGGATCAGGGGCATCAGCGTCTCGGAGACGAAGCGCCCGCCGAAGGCGCCGAAGCGCCCGTGCTCGTCGGGGCCGGTGCGATAGCTGTTGGGCGGAACGGGGCGATCCTCGGGCATGGGCGGTCCTCCTCGGGGTTCCGAGGCCTTAGCGCCCGCAAGGCGGCGCGTAAAGGCGGGAGCGCGGCCGCGCCGCAGGGCCGCAGGCGCCAGAGGACCGGAGGGGCGGAGGGCCGGAGGCGCGCCGCTCTGCGCCCCCTTCCCGGCCCGGCCCCTTGGCATCCGCCCGGCAGACGGGCACTCTGGATTCCTGCCCCTCACTCATCCCCCCGCCGGAGATGTCCATGCGTGTCCGTCCTGCCCTGCTGGCTGCTGCTGTCGCCCTTGTGCCGATCGCCGGACAGGCCCAGGTCCGGGTCCGCGAGGCCGCGCCCGTCCTCAGCCATGGCGCCCTTCAGGGCATCCGCCCGGCCGATCGGGGGCGGCTCGATTCTGCCGATGCCGCGCTCGGCCGGGCTCTGGCGGGCGCCCTGGCCGAGGGGGCGCCCGGCGATGTCGCGCTGCTGGTCGAGGCGATGCGCGGGGCGCCGGGGCCGCTCGATCCGGCCGGCGACTGGTCCTGCCGGGTGCTCAAGCTCGGGGGGCTTCTGCCGCTGACCGTCTATGCGCCCTTCCGCTGCCGCATCGCCCCTGCGGGCGAGGGGGTCTGGCATCTGGAGAAGCTGAGCGGTTCCCAGCGGCTGAGCGGAACGATCGCGGCCGCCGACGGTCCCGCGCTCTATACCGGCGTGGGCTTCGTCGAAGGGGGACCGGCCACGGATTACGCGGGCCTGCCCCCCGACGACCAGGAACCGGTCGAGCCGGGTCAGACCCATGCGCAGGTGGGCTTCTTCGAGCAGGTCTCGCCGCGATCGGCCCGGTTGCTGCTGCCTTCGCCGATCCTCGAGAGCCGCTTCGACATCCTCTGGCTCACGCGGTGAAGGGGGGACGGTCCGCCACATCCCCGGGGAGAGAGGCCAGGGCGGCGGCAAAGGCGTGGATCAGCTGCGGATCCTTGACCCCCGGCGCGGTCTCCACCCCCGAGGAGACATCCACCTGCCGCGCCCCGGTGCGCCGCACCGCCTCGGCGACATTGGCCGGGGTCAGCCCCCCGGCGAGCATCCAGGGCAGCGGCGGCGTCAGTCCCGCCAGCAGGTCCCAGTCGAAGGCGGCGCCATGACCGCCCGGCCGGTCCGCCCCGGCCGGCGCCCGGGCATCCAGCAGGAGCTGATCCGCCGCCCCCACCCAGTCCCCGAGGCGGGCCAGATCCCCCTGCCGTCGCCACGCCCAGAGCCTTCATGACCGGCAGGCCCGCCCGTGCGCGCAGGGCGGCCGCGCGTTCGGGCGTCTCGCGGCCATGGAGCTGGATCATGTCGAGCGGCACGGCGGCAAGAACGGCATCGATCTCGGCGTCGGAGGGATCGACGAACAACCCCACCTTGGCGAGACCGGGCGGCGCGGCGAGGGCAAGGGTCCGCGCCCGGTCGACCGTCACCGCCCGCGGCGAGCGAGGAAAGAAGACGAAGCCGACATAGGCCACCCCGGCCAGGGCGGCGGCCTCCACCTGATCCTCGGCCGTCAGGCCGCAGATCTTGATGCGCACGCGCCCCCCGCTGCGCAGGGCGGCACCCGGCATGAGGCGAAGGCCCATGCCCCCCCCTTCAGCGCGCAGGCAAGGCAGCCAGGGCCGCCTGCACGGGATCGGCGGCAGCCTGCCGGCCTTTGAGCCGCTCGATCTCGAGGCGCAGGCGTTCCATCTCGCGCGCGGCCTCGCGCGCGGCGGCGCGTTCGGGGATCTCGCGGATCCATTCCCAGACGAAGCCTACAAGAAGGCCCAGGGCAAAGCCCAGCAGGATGACGAGGAACAGCGGCAGATCGAGACCGGGCATCAGGCCGATCTCGCGACCCAGCGCCTCGGGCAGGAGCTGGAGACGGACAATGCCGCGATTGGCCAGGCCGAGAACCACGAGCGCGGCGGCGACGAGCGCCCAGAAGGCGATGCGGAGCAGTCTCATGCGGTCTCTCTAGCCCCGGCCCGTCCTTGCGGCAAGGCGGGCGGCGCAAGACATCTCAGGCCTTGCCGTTCAGCCGGTCGCGCAGAAGCTTGCCGGTCTTGAAGAAGGGAACATGCTTTTCCTCCACCACGACGGGTTCGCCCGTGCGGGGATTGCGGCCTGTGCGCCCCTCGCGTTTCTTGACCGAGAAGGCGCCGAAGCCGCGCAGTTCCACCCGCCGCCCCTCGGCCAGAGCCTCGGTGATGCTGTCGAAGACGATGGAGACGATCTTCTCCACATCGCGCTGATAGAGATGCGGGTTTTCCTCTGCGATCTTCTGGATGAGTTCGGACCGGATCATCATGCCCCCAAGTCGTCCTGGCCGCCGGCCGGCCGCCGCATGCCGCCCACCATAGCGTGCCAAGGCCCGGCATACAAAGGCCTTTTTCGGTGACGTCGCGGGCAGGGCCGGAAAGGGGGACAAAGGAAGGGGCCCCGCCGTCGCCGGCAGGGCCCCCGAAGGCCATCGCACGGGGCCTCGCGGGGCTCAGCGATCCCCGCGCAGCGCCGCCCCGAGGATATCGCCGAGCGACGCGCCCGAATCGGACGAGCCGTATTGTTCAACGGCTTCCTTCTCCTCGGCGATCTCGCGGGCCTTGATCGACAGGCCGAGCTTGCGCGCCTTGCTGTCCACCGAGACCACGCGCACATCGACCTTGTCGCCCGGCTGGAAGCGCTCGGGCCGCTGTTCGGAGCGGTCGCGCGAGAGGTCGGAGCGGCGGATGAAGGATTTCAGGCCCTGATAGTCCACCTCGATGCCGCCTTCCTCGATCTTGGAGACGGTGACGGTGATGACATCGCCGCGCTTGACGCCGTTCAGCGTCTCGGCATGGGGGTCGTTCTCGAGCGCCTTGATGGAGAGCGAGATGCGTTCCTTCTCGACATCGACCTCGAGCACCTTGGCCTTGACGACATCGCCCTTGCGATAGGCCTGGATCGCCTCCTCGCCGCGCTGGTCCCAGCTCAGGTCGGAGAGATGCACCATGCCGTCGATCTCGCCGGGCAGGCCGACGAACAGGCCGAACTCGGTGATGTTCTTGACCTCGCCCTCGACAATGCTGCCTTCGGGATGGGTCTCGGCGAAGACCTCCCAGGGGTTGCGCTGGGTCTGCTTGAGGCCGAGGCTGACGCGGCGCTTCTGCTCGTCGATCTCGAGGACCATGACATCCACCTCCTGCGAGGTGGAGACGATCTTGCCCGGATGGACGTTCTTCTTGGTCCAGGACATCTCGGAGACATGGACCAGGCCTTCGATCCCCGGTTCGAGCTCCACGAAGGCGCCGTAATCGGTGATGTTGGTGACGCGGCCACGATGCACCGAGCCGATGGGATATTTCTGCTCCACCGAATCCCAGGGATCCTCCTGGAGCTGCTTCATCCCGAGGCTGATGCGATGCGTCTCGCGGTTGATCTTGATGACCTGCACGCGGATCGTCTCGCCGATGGAGAGGATCTCGGAGGGGTGGTTCACCCGCCGCCAGGCCATGTCGGTGACGTGCAGCAGGCCGTCCACGCCGCCCAGATCCACGAAGGCGCCGTATTCGGTGATGTTCTTGACCACACCGTCGAGCACCTGCCCCTCATAGAGCGAGCTGATGACCTCGGCGCGCTGTTCGGCACGCGATTCCTCGAGGATGGCGCGGCGCGAGACGACAATGTTGCCCCGGCGGCGGTCCATCTTGAGGATCTGGAAGGGCTGCTTCAGCCCCATGAGCGGGCCGGCATCGCGCACGGGGCGCACATCGACCTGCGAACCGGGCAGGAAGGCCACCGCGCCGCCCAGATCCACCGTGAAGCCGCCCTTGACGCGGCCGAAGATCGTCCCCTCGACGCGCTCCTCGCGCTCGAAGGCCTTCTCGAGCCGGTCCCAGGCTTCCTCGCGCCGGGCCATCTCGCGGCTGATGACGGCCTCGCCGCGGGCATTCTCGACATTGCGGAGGAAGACCTCCACCTCATCGCCCACCTTGAGGTTCGCCGGTTCCCCGTTCTGGGCAAATTCCTTGAGATCGACGCGGCCTTCCATCTTGTAGCCGACATCGATGATGGCCTGTCCGGCCTCGATGGCCAGGACCTTGCCCTTGACCACGGTCCCTTCCTGGGGCGTGTCGATCTCGAAGCTTTCCTTGAGGAGTTCCTCGAACTCCGCCATGCTGTTTCCAGCCAAGTGCGTATCCTTCACGGTTGCGGGCCAGGCGGTTGTCTCCGCCGGTCTGTGGGGGGGTGGGCGCACCCCGGCACAGGGCACGCGCGGGTCGCCCCTAGCGCAGATGCGCCGTCAGGGCAAGCCTTCGAACCGCCGGACCGCCCCCGGCCCGGCGCCGCAAGCTGCCGCCCCGCCCCGCGCCGCCGTCTGCCGCAACCCCTCCTGTCCGGGATCCGATCCGAACACCAGGGCGCGGCGCTGACGCGGCGACAGACCGCTCAGACCGATATCCGCCCTCAGCCTCTCGCTCTGCCCATCCAGCACCACAAGCGCCCCCCAGGCCGCCCACCAGCGCGCGATCCTCTGCCACATGGCGATCCCTCCTTCGCGGATGCGCCGGATCCTGATGCCTTGCCGATCTTTCGTGTATCCGTCATGATCGGCATGGGCCTTGAAGCAGGACTTCACAATGCCCCTGTCCGACCATGCCGAACTGCGCGCCTTTGCCGCCGTGCTGCGCCATGGCAGCTTCACCCGCGCGGCGGCCCAGCTGGGCGTCTCGCCCTCGGCCCTGAGCCAGACCCTGCGGCGGCTTGAGGATCGCCTCGGCCAGCGCCTGCTCCACCGCACCACCCGCAGCGTGGCGCCGACCGAGGCCGGGGCCCGCCTCGCCGCGCGACTGCTGCCCGCCCTGGAGGAGATCGAGGCCGCCCTGCGCGATCTTCGCGCCTCGGGGGAAGAGCCCGCCGGCCGGCTGCGGATCAATGCCACGCGCCTGGCCATGCCCTTTCTGGCCGGGATGCTGCCCGGCTTCCTGGCCGCCCATCCGCGCATCCGGGTGGAGATCGTGCCCGAGGATTCGCTGGTGGACATCGTCCGCGGGGGCTTCGATGCCGGGATCCGGCTGGGCGAGGTGCTCGAGGGCGACATGATCGCCGTGCCGATCGGCGGGCCGCTGCGGATGCTCGTGCTGGGCGCGCCGGCCTATCTGGAGCGGGCCGGCACCCCCGCCCATCCGCGCGATCTGCTGCGCCATCCCTGTGCAGGGCTGACGATGCCCACCGACCACAGCCCCTATCGCTGGGAGTTCGAGAAGGACGGCGAAAGCCTGCGCGTCGCCGTGGAAGGGCCGCTGGTCTGCAACATCGCGGCGGTGCGGCTGGCCTTTGCACGGGCGGGACTGGGCCTGACCTTCGCCTTCGAACAGGAGGCGGCGGCCGATCTGGCCTCTGGGGCGCTGGTGGCGGTCCTGCCGGAATGGACGCCGCCCTTTCCCGGCCTGCACCTCTATTATCCGAGCCGCCGCCTGATGCCGCCCGCACTGCGCGCCTTCATCGCCGCCGCCAGAGCAGACGCCCGCGCCGCCCGCCCGCGCGGGTGACATCCCCCCCTCACCCGCCCCCACGCGACGCTTTCCGTTGCGCCCGCGCGGTGCGAGAATCCGCGCGCAGCCCCCTGCCCCGCACCCGCCTGGAGCCCGCCCATGACCATCCCTGCTGCCGCCCTTTCCTGTGCCGCCATCGCCCTGGCCGCCGCCCCGGCCTGCGCCGACAGCTTCGTCCTTGTCCACGGGGCCTGGCAGGGCGAATGGGCCTGGGACGCCGTGACCCCGCTGCTGGAGGCGGAGGGCCATGCCGTGACCGCCGTCGCCCTGAAGGGTCTGGGCTCGCGCGCGGGGGAAGCCTCGCCAGAGATCGGGCCCGAGGACCATATCGCCGACATCCTGGCCGCCATCGAGGCGGCCGCGCCGCCGGTGATCCTCGTGGCCTTCTCCTACGGGGGCCGGCCCGCCACCGGCGCCTGGGACCGCGCGCGGGATCGCATCGCCCACGCCGTCTGGGTCGAGGCGCCTGCGCCGCTCTCGGACGGCGGTCTGCGCGCCGACGACCGGTCGCTGGCCTTCGTCGTGATGATGTATCCCGACATCGCCGATACCGGCATGATGCCCCCGCCCCCCACCGCGCGCGAGGAGCCGGGCCGCCCGCTCACCCCGATGCCGCTCAAGGCGCTGTATGGCGCCATCCCGATCGCCGCGCCCCTGCCCGGCGAGACGCCCGCAACCTATGTGTTCGCCGAGGACAGCAGCCTGCCCGCGCTGCGGCAATTGGGCGAGGCGCTGGCCGAACGGCGCGGCTGGACACTGCGGTCCGTGCCCGGCGGCCATGACGTGCCGACCGGGGCACCCGGGGCGCTGGCCGCGATCCTGCTGGAGGTGGCTGCAGCGACCGACTAGGCGCCCTGGCGGCGGCGGCTGCCCTCAGCGGCGACCAGCCTGTCCCGCACCACCGCGAGCGCCGCAGCAACCGCCTCGGCCACGGTCAGGTCCGAGGTATCGATCACCACCGCGTCCGGGGCCGGCCGCATCGGCGCCACCGCGCGCGCCGCATCGCGCGCATCACGGGCCCGCACCTCCTCGAGCGTCGCCTCATAGCTCGTGCCGAGGCCGGCCGCGCGCAGCTCCTCCCAGCGGCGGCGGGCACGGGCCTCGGGGCTGGCGGTGACAAAGAGCTTGGCCTCCGCCTCGGGGCAGATGACGGTGCCGATGTCGCGCCCGTCCATCACCGCCCCCCCCTCGCGCCGGGCAAAGCCCCGCTGGACGGCGAAGAGCGCCTCGCGCAGGGCGGGAATGGCGCTGATGCGCGAGGCTTCCTGCGAGACCTCGGGGCGGCGCAGGCGGGGGTCATCCAGCGCGACGGGATCCAGACCCCGTGCTGCGGTCACGGGATCCTCTCCCGCGAGGCTTCGCAGCGCCACCGCACGGTAGAGCAGTCCCGTGTCGAGATGGGCAAAGCCCGTCTCGGCAGCGATGGCGCGGGCGATGGTGCCCTTGCCGGCCGCTGCCGGCCCGTCGATGGCGACCGTGAAGATCATCGCCGCACCGCCCGTTCAAAGGCCCGCGCGGCCATCAGCCCGCCGAACACCAGACCGGCGATCCACTGCCGCCGCGTGGAGCGCCGTGCCGCGGCCGGATCCGCCCTCCCCGCCGCGGCCGCCTTGCGCGCGGCCTCCTCCCGTGCAGCCCGCGCGCGGCGCATGGCGACCGCCTCGGGCGTGTTGTCGAGCAGATCCTCGATGCTGCGGCCGTCATCGTCCATCGCGTCACCGTTCATCGCCGGGCTCCAGCACGGCGCCCAGATCCGTCATCAGCCCGGCAAAGGCAGGAAAGGACGTAGCGATGGGGCCGGCATCGTCCACCCCCATCCCCTCGCGCGAGGCCAGCCCGAGGATCAGCGCCGACATGGCGATGCGGTGATCGAGCCGCGTCTGCGCAAGGCCTCCGCCGCGCACGCCACCCGCGCCGCGGCCATGGACGATCCACCAGTCCGGCCCTTCCTCTACCTCCACCCCGGCGGCGCGCAGGACCTGGGCCATGGCCTCGATGCGGTCGCTTTCCTTGACGCGCAGTTCGCGCACGCCGCGCATCACGGTGGGGCCTTCGGCAAAGGCCGCGACAACCGACAGGATCGGGTATTCATCGATCATCGAGGCGGCCCGTTCGGGCGGAACCTCGACCCCGCGCAGCGCCCCGGAGAAGCGCGCGCGCAGATCGGCCACGGGTTCGCCCCCTTCCTCGCGCCGGTTCTCGAAGGTCAGGTCCGCCCCCATCTCCACCAGCGTCTGATAGAGGCCGGCACGGGTCGGGTTGAGGCCGATGGCCGGGACCAGCACCTCCGACCCCGGCACGATCAGCCCGGCGCAGACCGGGAAGGCAGCCGAGGAGGGATCACGCGGCACCTCGATGCGCTGGGGGCGCAGTTCGGGCCGGCCGGTGACGGCGATCTCGCGCCCCTCCGGACCGTCGGCGATGTGGATCTCGGCGCCGAAGCCCTTCAGCATCCGCTCGGTATGGTCGCGCGTGGCCTCGCGCTCGATGACGACGGTCTGGCCCGGGGCGTTGAGCCCGGCCAGCAGGATCGCCGACTTGACCTGGGCCGAGGGCACGGTGAGGGCATGGCGCACCGGCAGGGGATCGCGCGCGCCGACCACGGTCATCGGCAGGCGCCCCCCCTCGCGCCCATAGGCGCGCGCGCCAAAGAGCGAGAGAGGCTCGGTCACGCGGCCCATCGGCCGGCGACGCAACGAGGCATCCCCGGTGAAGGTCGCCGTGATGGGCGTCGTGGCCATCGCCCCCATGATGAGGCGCACGCCGGTGCCGGAATTGCCGCAGTCGATCACATCGGCCGGTTCGGCGAATCCCCCGGTTCCGACGCCATGGACGACCCATTCCTGGCCTTCCCGTTCCACCTGCGCGCCGAAGGCGCGCATGGCGGCGGCCGTATCGAGCACGTCCTGCCCCTCGAGCAGGCCGCGGATGCGCGTCTCGCCCACGGCCAGCGCGCCGAGGATCAGCGCGCGGTGGGAGATCGACTTGTCGCCCGGCACGGGGGCGGTGCCCCGCAGGGCATGGCCGGGGCGGGCGGTGAGGGGAACGGGCTGGCCGTGACCGGACATGGGGCCTCCTTGTTGCGCGTCTCCCTTAGCCTGCCCTCAGGCGCGGCGGAAGGTCAGGTAATGGGGCTGGCGTCCCTCGCGCAGGGCCTTGCGCTCGTAGCGGGTGCCGGGCCAGTCGGGCCAGGCCTCCGCAGCGGGGCCACGGATCAGCGCAAAGCCGGCGCGCGGCACCTCCTCGAGCGTCTGGCGCACATAGTCGTCGATATCGGTGGCGATGCGGAGCTCGCCCCCCGGCCGCATCGCGCGGGCAAGCTGGCCGAGGGGGCCCGGGGTGACGAATCGCCGCTTGTGATGGCGCGCCTTGGGCCAGGGATCGGGGTAGAGCAGGAAGGCCCGCTCGACAGAGGCTTCGGGCAGCACCTCGAGCAGGTCGCGTGCATCGCCCGGATGGAGGCGGACATTCGGCAGCGGTTCGGCCGCCAGATGGCCGAGCATCTGGGCCACGCCATTGACGAAGGGTTCGGCCCCGATCAGCAGCACCTCGGGATGGGCGCGGGCCTGGGCATGGAGATGTTCGCCCCCGCCGAAGCCGATCTCGACCCAGAGACGGTCAGGCAGACCGGAGAGGGGGATGCGCTGCGGATTCTCCTCCCAGGAGACGCCGCGCAGGCGGACGGCCTCCAGCCCCGTTTCCATGCGTTCGCGCTGAGCGGGGCGCAGAGGCTTGCCCTGACGGCGGCCATAGAGGTTGCGCCAGGGGCGCGGGGGAGAGGCGGGGGCACCGGGATCGCGGTCGGTCATGGGGCGGGCCTATGGCGGCCCGCGCCCGCAGGGTCAAGCCGCCCTGCCCCGCCCCAGAGCCGCCTGCCCAGACCGCAGGCCCCCTGCGGCCTGCCTCGTGCCGCCTGTCCCCGCTTGAGGCCCGGCTGTCCCCGCCGCGGGCCTTCGGCGTCAGGCCGCCCGGGCAACGGCGCGGCGCAGGCTGTCGGCCAGATCCGTGCGTTCCCAGGAGAAGCCGCCATCCGCATCGGGGGTGCGCCCGAAATGGCCATAGGCGGCGGTGCGGGCATAGATCGGCCGGCCAAGGCCCAGATGTTCGCGGATGCCGCGCGGGGTGAGGTCCATGACCTCCGGGATGGCCCGTTCGATGGCGGCGGCATCCACCGCGCCGGTGCCGTGCAGATCGGCATAGATCGACAGGGGTCGCGCGACGCCGATCGCGTAGGACAGCTGGATCGTGCAGCGGTCGGCCAGCCCGGCGGCGACGATGTTCTTGGCCAGATAGCGCGCAGCATAGGCCGCCGAACGATCCACCTTGGTCGGGTCCTTGCCCGAGAAGGCCCCGCCGCCATGGGGTGCGGCACCGCCATAGGTATCGACGATGATCTTGCGCCCCGTCAGCCCCGTATCCCCGTCAGGCCCGCCGATGACGAAGGCCCCGGTGGGGTTCACCCACCATTTCGTGGCCGGGGTGATCCAGCCTTCGGGCAGCACCTCGCGGACATAGGGCTCGACGATGGCACGGATGTCGTCCGAGGACTGGGCCTCGGATTCGTGCTGGGTGGAGACGACGATGGAAGTCACCTCGACCGGGCGGCCGCCGGCATAGCGCAGGGTGAGCTGGGCCTTGGCATCGGGCCGCAGGAGGGGTTCGGCCCCGGACTTGCGCGCCTCGGCCAGGCGGCGGAGGATGGCATGGGCATACTGGATCGGCGCGGGCATCAGCTCGGGCGTCTCGCGCGTGGCATAGCCGAACATGATGCCCTGATCGCCGGCGCCTTCCTCGCGCCCCTTCTCGCCGGTCACGCCCTGGGCGATATGCGCGGACTGTTCGTGCAGGAGGTTGCGGATCTCGCAGGTCCGCCAGTGGAATTTCTCCTGCTCGTAGCCGATGTCGCGGATCGCCTCGCGCGCGATGTCCTCCACCCGGTCGACCAGGTCCTTCATCTTCGCGCGGTCGGTCAGCCCCACCTCGCCGCCGATGGCGAGGAAATTGGTCGTGGCAAAGGCCTCGCAGGCGACACGGGCCCGGGGATCCTCGGCCAGGAAGGCATCCAGCACCGCATCCGACACGCGGTCGCAGAGCTTGTCGGGGTGTCCCTCGGAAACGGATTCCGAGGTGAAGACATAGTCGAGGCGGGACATCGGGGGGAGCGCTCCATTGGTTACGCCCGTCACGCCAGGAAGCCGTTGTGACGGGGATGGTCACCCCTAGGGCGGACCGGCCCCGGGGTCAATCCCCCCTGCGGACGATCAGGACGGCCAGCAGAAGCAGGGGCCACGCCGGCCGCTGCCGGCCCGTCGCCCCAGCGCGCATAGGGCGGCGGAGCGATGGCCGGCGGCAGGGGAGCGAGGATCGCGCCCGCCCTGTTCAGCGGCAGCGAGGCCGTCACCCGCCCCCGCGCATCGATCATGGCCGAAATGCCGGTATTGGCCGCCCGCGCCACCGGCATCCCCTGTTCGATGGCCCGCAGCCGCGCAAGCGCCAGATGCTGGCGCGGCCCGCCCCGTTGCCGAACCAGGCATCGTTGATCACGAGCAGCAGCAGACGGGGCCGGGTCCGGGGGCGGCGATCTCCTCGGGGAAGATGCCCTCATAGCAGATCAGCACCCGGGCCGGGCCGATTCCGGGCAGATCGATCAGGGCCGGGCCTGGGCCGGGGGTGAACCCCTGCCCTTCCGAGGCGGCAAGCCCGCGGATCCCCCAGCGTCCCAGAAATTCGCCGAAGGGGATGTATTCGCCGAAGGGGGTCAGATGGGCCTTGTCATAAAGGGCTGTCACCGCCCCCCTCCGGTCCGTCAGCACGAGGCTGTTGAAATAGCGCTCTCCCTCGCGGCGGACGACGCCGGTGGCGAGCGGCGCGCGCCCCGCCTCTGCCCCGGCCGCCAGCACCGGCCCGGCCCATTCCAGCAGCTCGGTCAGGGCCGTTTCGGGCCAGAGGGTCAGGGCGGCCCCCTCGCCTTCGGCGGACAGGGCGAGCAGGCGGCGCAGATGCTCCGGCTGGCGCAGGGGGTCCCATTTCTCGGCCTGCGGGACATCGGGCTGGACCAGGCGCAGGACCGGCGCCTGGGGGTCCGGCGCCGGGGCGGGGCCGGGGTCCAGCCACAGCCACCCCGCGGCGACCGCCGCCAGCCCCGCCACGCCGGCGCGGCGTCCCCATCCCGGCGCCGCCAGCCCCGCCGCCAGGACGAGGGTGAGCAGCGTCAGCCCCTGCGCTCCCCACCAGGCGGCGGTCTGCTCGAGCGGCGTGCCGATCCAGACATGGCCCATCAGCGCCCAGGGAAAGCCGTCGAAGGCGCGAGAGCGGAGCATCTCCGCCCCCGCCCAGAGCGCCGCGAGACCCGTCAGGCCGAGCCGGAGGCGCCGCGCCAGGCCGAAGGCGGCGCCCCAGAACAGCGCCAGCCCCCCAGCCATCAGCAGCAGCGCGAAGGGGGCCATCCAGCCATGGATCTCCGGCTCGACCAGGAAGGGCTCGACGATCCAGTGCAAGGCGACGCCGAAATGCCCTGCCCCGAAGGCCCATCCGGCGGCGAATCCCGCCCCTCCGCGGCGGAAGAGCGCGAAGACGGCGACAAGCGCGGCCAGCGTCGCCAGAGGCAGCGACAGCGGCACCTGTCCCAGCGCCGCCCCCGCCCCCAGCAGAGCGCAGAGCAGAAGCCGCGCCATGCGCGCGCGGCGCCCTTCTGCGGGGGGGGCAGCGGTCAACGGGCGGGGCGCGGCGCGGGCTCCGGCATGGATGCGGGTGCGGGTTCCATCCGCACGCGCAGCCGCCGGATGCGCCGGCTGTCGGCCTCGAGCACCTCGAAGAGGAGGCCGTCGGGATGGCGGATCGTCTCGCCGGGCAGGGGCACATGCCCCGCGAGGTAGAAGACCAGACCGCCGAGCGTATCCACCTCCTCGGCGTCGATATCCTCGTGCGCGGTCAGGTCCAGGCCGATCTCGCGCTCGAACGCGATGATGGGGGCATGGCCCTCGGCGATCCAGACCCCCTCCCCCTCGGGCCAGAAGTCGGGCTTGTCCTCCTCGCGGTCATGTTCATCCATGATCTCGCCCACGACGGTCTCGAGCAGGTCCTCGATGGTGCACAGCCCGTCGGTGCCGCCGTATTCGTCGATCACCAGCGCCATGTGGATGCGCTCGCTCTGCATCTTCTGGAGCAGCGTCGCCAGCGGCATGGAGGGCGGCACATAGAGCAGCGGGCGCAGCATGTCGCGCAGCACGAATTCGCCGGTGGCGCCAAAGCCGTGGCGAAGGGCGACATCCTTGAGATTGACCATGCCGAGCGGGCTGTCGAGCGAGCCCTCGTAGACGGGCACGCGCGTGCGACCCGATTCGCGAAAGACCCGGATCAGGTCGGGCAGCGCAATGGTGACGGGGACGGCGACGATCTCGGCCTTGGGGATGGCGACATCCTCGACGCGCATCCGGCGCAGGTTGCTCAGCGAGGGGGCGGGGGGGGCGGTCCCCGCGGCGGGGCGGACGGGCTCTTCCTCGGGCCGGTTCAGGGCCTCGATGATGCGGGAGAGGAAGCCGCCGCGCCCCGTCGGGTGACTGGGCCCCTCGGGGGGGGCATCGCGCTCTTCGCCCGAGGGGCGGGCGGCGGAAGACGATGAGGCGTCAGACATCCTGAGGGGTCCTGTGCGACGTGGCGGCCTCTTCTGGCAGAGGGGCATAGGGGTCGGCAAGACCGAGCCCCGTCACGATCGCGCTTTCGAGTCCTTCCATGAGGGCCGCATCGGCCTCGCGTTCGTGATCGAAACCCAGCAGATGCAGCGTGGCATGGACAAGCAGATGCAGCGCATGATCGGCAAGCGGCTTGCCGGCCTCGGCGGCCTCGCGGGCGCAGGTCTCCCAGGCGATGGCGATATCGCCCAGCGCCACGGGGCCGGCGGGATCGGGGGCGGGCAGACGCGGCATGGCGCCGGCCCGTCTGGCCCCCCCGTTCGGCCGAGGGCCAGGACAGGACATTGGTCGGACGCGGCTTGCCGCGGAAATCGGCGTTGAGCTCGGCGATGCGGGCATCGTTGCAGCCCAGCAGCGAAACCTCGAAGGCATCGGGGCGCAGCCGCAGATGCAGCAGCGTGGCCCGGACGGCGCGCAGGGCCAGCGTCTCGAGCCCCGCCGCCTCCCAGCGGGCATCCTCGCAGAGCGTCTCGACCAGCGGCGCGCCCGGGGCAGATCCGGTGGGGGCCATGGCCTCAGACTCCCTCGTCGGTCGGGGTCGTTCCGCCCCGCAGCCGCGTCTCGGCATCGGCTTCGTAGGCCGCGACGATGGCCGCCACCAGCGGATGGCGCACCACGTCGCGGGCGGTGAACCGGGTGATGCTGACGCCGGGCACGCCGGAGAGCACCCGTTCGGCCTCCACCAGGCCGGAGACGACGCCGCGCGGCAGGTCGATCTGGGTGCGGTCACCGGTGATCACCATGCGTGAACCCTCTCCCAGCCGGGTCAGGAACATCTTCATCTGCATGGAGGTGGCATTCTGCGCCTCGTCAAGGACGATGAAGGCATGGGACAGGGTGCGCCCGCGCATGAAGGCCAGCGGGGCGATCTCGATGACCTTCTCCTCGATCATCTTCTGGACCTGACGCGCGGGCAGGAAATCGTTCAGCGCATCATAGAGCGGCTGCATGTAGGGATCGACCTTCTCCTTGGCATCGCCGGGCAGGAAGCCCAGCCGCTCTCCCGCCTCGACGGCGGGGCGGCTGAGGATGATCCGATCGACATGACCGCCGAGGAAGAGCGACACGCCCACCGCGACGGCGAGATAGGTCTTGCCCGTTCCGGCCGGGCCGATGCCGAAGGCCAGCTCGTGGTCGTAGAGGGCGCGGACATAGGCGCGCTGGGTCTCGGTCCGCGGCTCGACGACCTTGCGGCGGGTCTTGATCTCGATGCGTCCGCCGGGTCCCTCGCCGAAGAGGTCCTGCTGGCCGGCCGGATCGGCGGCGGGATCGCGCCGCGCCGGGCCCATGCGCAGGGTTGCCTCGATCTCGCCGGGTTCGACGCTGCGGCCGGCCTCGAGCCGCTGATAGAGGCTGTGGAGGACGGCGGCGGCGCGGGTGCGGGCCTCCTCCTCGCCCCAGAGCATCAGGCGATTGCCGCGACGGTTGATCTGCACCCCGAGGCGGTCCTCCACCAGGGCAAGATGGCGGTCATGCTCTCCGCACAGATCGATCAGCAGGAAATTGTCGGGAAATTCGAGGACTGTCTCGCCCGGCTGGGCGGCGGCAGCAGTGGCAGGCAGCGCGGTCACGGCCAGGATCGTCTCTCCCCTCTCAGATCCGCCTCATGGCGGTATGGTGGCCCGGGCGGGGCGCGCGCGCAAGCGCTCCGGCGGGGGCTGTGAGGGAAACGCGCGAAGGGCGGGTCCGGGTCCCGGCGGCCAGCGCATCCCGGCTCTGGCCGGTTCGGGCCGGTTCTGGGCGGCAGGAGGACGAGGGGCGGACAGGCCGGGGCCGGAGCGCGATCTGCCGGACTGGCGACGGGGATGATCCGATGGGCGGGACGGCACGGGGCGCGGGACAGCCCCCGTCCCCATCCCCCGGCCGAGAAGGATATCGGGCTGAGATGCCGGGCCGCTCCCCGATCACCGGGAGCCGTAGAGCAGATGGCAGGGGGCCGAAGAGGCGCCACCGGTCGGCCAGGCGGCGGAGCGCCCCCGCCCCACCCGGATCGGGGATGTCGGCGTCAGGAATGTTGCAGCAGGCGGCCGAGGGCGGCCTGCCAGTTCTCGCGGATGGCCTGGCGGCAGGACGCTTCCATCCGCGGGCGGAACACCGTCACCGCCTCGCCGGCCGGCAACGGCTGACCCAGACTCTCGAAAGCCATCCGGGCGATGCCGAGCGCGCCGATCTCGGGCATCTCGCCCCGCACCACCGGCCGGTCGAGAAGATCGGCCTGAAGCTGCATGAGAAAGTCGTTGGCGCTGCCGCCTCCATCCGCCCGCAGGCTGTCGAGCCGCCGGCCCAGATCCCGCTCCATGGCGGCCAGGACATCGGCGATCTGCAGGACGATCGCCTCGAAGGTGGCGCGGGCGACATGGGCGGGCTCGGTGGCGAGCGTCAGCCCCGACAGGATGCCGCGCGCCGCCTCGTTCCAGTGCGGCGCGCCTAGCCCGGCCAGGGCCGGCACGAAGGCCACCCCTCCGCTGTCCCCCACCCTTTGGGCAAGATCCGAGAGGGCCGCCGCATCGGCAAGCCCCGAGGAGCCGGGCCGCCCAGGCGGCGGCCTGTGTCGAGACGGTGATGTTGCCTTCGAGCGCATGGGCGGCCCCGTCCGCGCGGGTTGACCAGGCGATGGTGCTGGCCAGGCCGCTATGCGAGGCCACGCGCCCGGCGCAAAGCGTCATGAGCGAGGATCCGGTGCCATAGGTCGCCTTCACGATCCCCGGCCCCTGCACCCCATGGCCGTAGAGTGCGGCATGACTGTCCCCCATCACCGCCAGGATGGGCAGACCGGCAGGCAGGACGGTTCCCTCGGCCAGGGCCCCGAAAGGCCCGTCCGAAGGGCGCAGTTCGGGCAGACAGTCCATAGGCACCCCCCAGAGGGCGCGGAGCTCTTCGGACCAGGCGAGACGGTCGATGTCCATCAGTTGGGTTCGTGAGGCATTGCCATGATCGGTGGCAAAGGTTCGGCCGTCCGTCAGGCGCCAGAGAAGCCAGGCATCCACGGTGCCGGCCCGCAGCCACCCCTGTTGCGCCAGCTCGCGCGCGCCCTCGTGCTGGCTCAGAAGCCAGCCCAGCTTTGCCGCCGTCAGCAGGGGATTGGCGGCCAGGCCTGTGGCCGCCTGGATGGCCGGCCCATGGCCCCCGGCCAGAAGGGCGCTGCAGGCCGTCGCGGCACGGCGATCCTGCCACAGAATCGCAGGGGCGATGGGCCGGCCTGTCCGTCCGTCCCAGGCAACCAGTGTCTCGCGCTGATTCGCGATGCCCAGACCGGCGATGCCGGCCGCACCAGCCTGAGCGACAATGTCGGCGATGGCGCCCTGCACGCTGCCCCACAGGGCCTCGGCATCCTGTTCGGCCCAACCGTCGCGGGGATAGCACGACCCGAGCGGGCGGCTGGCGCGGGCCACCACCACGCCGTCTTGATCGATCAGCACGGCCTTGGTGCTGCTCGTGCCCTGGTCGATGGCCAGAAGGCGGGACGCGACCATCACGCTCTCTTCCGCCCCAGCGCACGGCGCACGGCAGCCGCGATGCCCTCCGGCGAGAGGCCGAACCGCTCGAAGAGCCATTCGACTGAACCCGTCGGCACGAAGCCCGGAAAGCCGACACGCTCAACGGGAACGGGGCGATGGGCGGTGACGATTTCCGCCACGGCTCCGCCCAGACCGCCGGAGACATGCGCCTCCTCGACGGTCACGATGGCGCCGGTGGCAGCGGCCTCGCGCACGGCAATCTCGTCCAGCGGGGCGAGCGAGCGCATGTTCACCACGCGCGCGGACACGCCTTCGGCCGCCAGGAGCCCCGCCGCCGCCATTGCCAGATGGACCGTGGTGCCCAGGGTGAGAAGGGCCACATCGCCCCCCTGGCGCAGGACGGTGGCGCGTCCGGGCTCGTAGGGCGCCTGTTCGCCCAGATCCGGGACGGGCATGCGGCTCACCCGGATGAACACCGGGCCGTCATGGGCATGAGCCCAGCGGACCGCGGCCTCCGTCTCGGCCGGATCTGCGGGCACGAGAATGGCCAGGTTCTGCAGCACCCGGAGCCAGGCCAGATCCTCGATCGAATGATGGGTGGGGCCAAGCTCTCCATAGGCCACGCCGGAGGACTGGCCAACCAGCTTGACATTGACATTCGAATAGGCGGCGTCAGCCTTGATCTGCTCCAGCGCACGGCCCGTCAGGAAGGGCGACGCGGCCGAGACGAAGGGGATCTTGCCCCCGTTGGCCAGACCCGCGCCAACCCCCACCATGTTCTGCTCGGCGATGCCGACATTGATGAGGCGGTCGGGAAAGCGCTTCTGGAAGGTGGCCAGCTTCGAGGAGCCGACCGAATCATTGACCACCGCCACAACGCGCGGATCGGCCTCGGCCAGGGCGAGAAGCGTCGCTGACCAGGCCTCCCGGCAATCGCTCAGCCCGGGCTTGAGAGGGGCAGCATGGGCCATCAGACGAGTTCCTTCATCGCTTGCTCGAACTGTTCCCGGTTGGGCACCCCATGGTGCCAGGCAGCCTGGTTCTCCATGAAGGAAACGCCCTTGCCCTTGATCGTGTCGGCAATCACGCAGAGTGGCTTGACCCGGTCGCCCACCGCCCCTCCCAGGACGCGGAGGAGCGCGGCATGGTCATGCCCGTCCACCCGCTCCACATGCCAGCCGAAGGCGCGGAACTTGTCATCGAGCGGCTCGAGCGCATTGGTCTCCTCCGTGCCCGCCCCCTGCTGGAGACGGTTGCGATCCACGATCAGCGTCAGGCGGAACAGGCGGCGATGCCCGGCCGTCATGGCGGCCTCCCAGTTGGATCCTTCCTGCAGCTCGCCGTCGCCGGTGAGGACGAAGGTCCGGAAATCCGCCCCGTCGAGCTGACCCGCGATCGCGATCCCCACGGCGACCGGCAGACCATGGCCAAGCGGCCCGGTATTGGTCTCCACGCCGGGCAGATAGTTGCGATTGGGATGACCGTTGAGCCGCGATCCAGCCTGCATGTAGGTGTCGAGCCATTCCTCGGGATAGAATCCGGCGGCGGCAAGAGCCGTGTAGAGCACCCCCGTGGCATGTCCCTTGGACATGATGAAGCGGTCCCGCCGCGGATCGGACGGATTGCGGGGATCGTGGCGCAAGACCCCGAAATAGAGCGTGGCGAGGATGTCGGCGGCCGAGAAATCCCCGCCCGGATGGCCGAGCTGCGCCTCGTAGACCATGCGGAAGGCCCGCCGGCGCATCCACAACGCCTTCTCGCGGATCAGGGGAAGGGGTCATTGCAGAGGGTCATCGGAGCCCCTTCAGAAGCGACGGACCATGGGGACGAGCACCGGCTCGGGGGGGGTGTCGTGGTCATAAAGCGGCCAGCGGAGATACCGGGTCAGCGCCTCCCCGACGACCGCGGCATGATGCCCGCGCACCATCGCGACATGGTGTTCGAAGCCGTTCTGGGTGACAAACCGCATGAGGCTGCGCAAGCGCGGCACGCGCACCACGGCGATCCCGCCATCCATCCCGTAGGGATCGTCCGTGAATTCGCCCTGGCCGAGATAGGCCTTGAGAGTGCCGGCGCGATCATCCGACGAAATGCGGAAATAGGTCATCGGGCCTGCCTTCACCTTGCCCTTGACCGCACCGAAGCATTTCTCGCGGCCGATCGTCTCGCCCAGGACATCAAGCTCGCCGATCTCGGGGGTGTCGCCGATGAAGCTCCGGGGGAAGTTGCCGCAATGCGTCGCGACGCACATGTCGGGTTCGCGCCCGAAATTGTTGTTCCAGTCGAGGATGGCCGGCGGCGCCCCGGAGGCCAGCGCCAGGGCATACATCGAGAGGGCTCCCATGATGTCCACCTCGCAGGCCGATGGCATCAGCGCCTCGCCCATCATCGACATGGTGACACAGGTGGCACAGCCAAAGTTGTCCTGCAGGCTCCGCCAGCATTGGATTGCCGAGGCGTCGCAGCCGTTCTCCCGGATCCAGCGATCCACGGCGAGCGACCATTTGGCCTGACGGAGGACCTGTTCCGGCCGGACATGCGGCGGAATGCGACCATAACTCCGGATCCGCTCCAGCTTGTCCAGAAGGGCCGGGTCATCATCCCTCACCCGCCCTGCGGCGCCCATCATCTCGGAGAGGTCCACAGTGACCACGGTGATGCCTGCATCCTGCAGGAGCTTTTCCGAATAGCGCATCGTCTGGAATGCGCCGGTACGGGCCCCGATGGCGCCCAGCCGAGCCCCGCGCAGCCCCCTCACCGTGCGGCAGATACGGGCGAACCGATCGAGATCGGCGGCGAATTCCGGTCCTCCCGCATCGACGGTATGCCAGGTCGTCTCCGTGAAGGGGATCCCGTACTGCCAGAAATTGTTGGAAACGCTGATCTTTCCGCAGAAGGCATCGCGCCGCTCCCGGACGGAGACCTTGTCATTCTCGTCGTTCGAGGCCTGCAGGAGGATCGGGACGTTCAGCCGGGCCCGATTGACCAGTTCGACGATGGCGATCTCGTCGCCGAAATTGGGCAGGCAGACGACCAGGCCGTCGATCCTGTCCCGATGGCGCCGGAAGAAGTCCGCATAGAGCTGCGCATCCGCAAGGGACTGGACAGCTCCGTTCTGCGTGGCCTCGAAGGGCAGGATGAGGGCCCCGATGCCAAGGCGTTCGAGCTGGGCGAGCACTTCCTCCCGGGCCTGACGGCAGGGAGCGGGGCTGAAGAAGGCACGGCTGCCGATCACCACGCCCAGGGTCACGGGACGACGGATGGCACTTGCCTGCAGACCGGCGTCCGCCTCGCGGGCGATCAGGTCTTCCGGGGCGGCAGGTGAAATCATGGCTGGGCTCTCCCTGGCGATCGGCGCTCCGCGCCCCCTGACGTTTGTCATCTTTTGATTTCGATTAATATCGGATTCAATCCAAGGCAAGACCGTTCCCTCACGCCCGCAGGCAGAGACCCCCCTCTTCCCTGCGGATCGCAGCGATCGGAGACCGGATCCCCCTCAGATCCGCCTAGAATAAAGAGGCATTCAAAAGGATTTGACAAGAAGAAAATTTTCGATTTCTGTCGATGGCACAGAAACGCCCGAAGGGCGGCTGCAAGGGAGGACAGCCATGAACATCAACCGCCGCGTGCTTCTGGGCTCGCTGGCCTTGGGCGCCACGGGTGTGGTGCCGGCTCTCGCCCAGGATTCGAAGGGGCTGATCGTCATCATCACGCCCAGCCACGACAACCCCTTCTTCAAGGCCGAGGCCGACGGAGCCGACGCGCGCGCCCGGGAACTGGGCTATGAGACCCTGATCCTCGTTCATGACGACGATGCCAACAAGCAGTCCGAGCTGTTCGATCTGGCCATCGCCCGGGGGGCGAAGGCGATCATCCTCGACAATGCGGGCGCAGAGGCCTCGGTCGCACCGATCCAGCGCGCGAAGGATGCCGGCATTCCCAGCTTCCTGATCGACCGCGAGATCACCCAGTCCGGCATCGCGGTGAGCCAGATCGTGTCGAACAACTATCAGGGTGCGCAGCTGGGGGCCGAGGAGTTCGTGCGCCTGATGGGCGAGGAAGGCGAATATGTCGAGCTGCTGGGCAAGGAGTCCGATACCAATGCGGGCATCCGCTCCGCAGGCTATCATGACATCATCGATCAGTATCCGGGCCTGACGATGGTCGCCCAGCAGACCGCCAACTGGTCCCAGACCGAGGCCTATGCGGTCATGGAGTCCATGCTTCAGGCCAATCCGGGGATCAAGGGCGTGATCTCGGGCAATGACACGATGGCCATGGGGGCCTGGGCCGCGCTCGAGGCAGCCGGGCGGACGGACGTGATCGTGGTCGGCTTCGACGGATCGAACGATGTGCGTGACTCGATCCTTGCGGGGGGGATCAAGGCAACCGTGCTGCAACCGGCCTATGCGATCGCCCAGATGGCGGTGGACCAGGCCCACAGGTATCTGACGGAGGGCACGACGGGTCTGGAGGAAAAGCAGCTCGTGGACTGCGTGCTCATCACCCCCGAGAATGCAAGCCGGCTCGAGACCTTCTCGCTCGCCTCGTGATGCCGCCCGGGCGGCCCGGTCGGGGCCGCCCTTCGTCGCCACCTCCGGGCTTGCCCATGATTCGCACCCTTCTGCTGTGCCTGTCGGCAACCGCGCTCCTGACGGGCTGCAAGATCGTCCAGAAGGCGCCCCAAGACGGGGCGGACGCACCGGCCAGCCATGTCGAGCAGGTGGTGCTGGACAGCTATGAAACGCAGCTTCTGCCCCATGTGTCCGCGGCCGCCGTGGAGTTCGGAACCCTTCGGGCCGCCCTGGCCGGTGGTCTGGAGGCTGCAGGCGCCGCGCATGGGATTCAGGCGGCGGGCGGCGGGGCCTGGAACTTCCTGACCAGGGGAGAGGGGATGATCGTGGGCGGCGACCGCGAATCGAGGGCGGCGACACTGGATGTCGATGCGGATGGCGACGGGGCCGGCGATCTGCAGATCCAGATCGGTCCCATCGTCAGGGGAACGGCATTGCGGGATGCCGCGCCCTTCTATGTGTTCACCGATTTCAAGGACCAGATCGAGTTTGCCGATCTGGCACGGGCCCTCAACAGCCGCGCGACCGCTGATCTGGCCCTGCCCGGGGGCGATCTCACCGGCCGGTCCGTCGCCTTCGAAGGCGCCTTCGCGCTGCGCAGCGCCACGGATCCGATCCTGCTTGTTCCGACACGGCTGGTGCTGGAGGACAGCGAATGAGCGATCATCCCATCGGCCTTTCGATCCGGGGCGGGATCAAGATCTATCCGGGAACGACAGCGCTCCGATCCGTGGACTTCGATGTGCGGATGGGGGCCGTGAATGTCCTGGTCGGCGAGAACGGCGCAGGCAAGTCGACCCTCATGAAGGTCATCGCCGGCGTCGAACCGCTGACCGAAGGGCGGATCGAGATGGAAGGTCGGCTGGTCCATTTCCGCTCCCCCCGCGAGGCGGAGCGGCACGGGATCGGCATCGTCTTCCAGGAGCTGAATCTGTTTCCCGATCTGTCGGTGGCCGACAACATCTTCATCGCCCATGAACGGACGCGCGCCCGGATCGACATCGATCGCCGCAGCCAGCGAGAGACGGTCCGCGCTCTGATGCGGAAGCTGGAGCATGATATCGACCCGGACATGCGGGCGGGCGATCTGAGCATCGGCCAGCAGCAGATCGTCGAGATCGCCAGAAGCCTTGCCAGAGGTGCTCGCATCCTGATCCTCGATGAGCCGACTTCGGCCCTCTCGGCGGCCGAGGTGGAGGTGCTGTTCAGGATCATCGCCGAACTGAAGGCCCAGGGCGTGGGGATCGTCTACATCTCGCACCGGCTGGACGAGCTGATCCGTATCGGCGACTACATCACGGTTCTCCGGGACGGAGTCATCACCGGCTCGCGGCCGATGGAGGGCGTCGATCTGGCCTGGATCGTGCGCAGCATGATCGGGGACAGCTCCCGGGACTTCCCGCGGGGGGGCCCGTTTCGGCCCGGCAGGGAACTGCTGCGGGCCGAGGAGATCTGTCTGCCCCGACCCGGTGGCGGCTGGGCCGTCGATCATGTCTCTTTCTGCGTGCACGAGGGAGAGATCCTGGGCATCTACGGGCTCATGGGGGCCGGGCGGTCCGAGCTCCTGGGCTGTCTCATCGGTCAGTATCCCCATGCGGGCGGGCGCATCCTCCTGGCCGGCGAGACGCTGCAGGGCGATGTCGCAAAGCGGATCCGCAAGGGCCTGGCCCTGATCCCCGAGGATCGCAAGAATGACGGGCTGATCGGCACCCTGGCGATCCGTGAGAACCTGACCCTGTCCTCCCTGCGAGACTTCACGCGGATCTGGCATCTGGATCTGCGAGCCGAGATCCGGGCAGCGCTCGATTATGTGAAACGCCTCGCCATCAAAGCGGCCTCGATCGAGAACCCGGTATTCAGCCTTTCAGGCGGCAACCAGCAGAAGGTGGTGATCGGCAAGGCCCTGATGACCCGGCCCCGGGTCCTCCTGATGGATGAACCTTCGCGGGGGATCGACATCGGCGCCAAGGGCGAGGTCTTCCGGGTGATGCGCCAACTGGCCGGACAGGGGCTGGGGATCGTTTTCGTGACATCGGATCTCGATGAGGTCCTGTCCCTCAGCGACCGGATCATCGTGATGAGCGATGGCCGGGTTGCGGCCCGTTTCGACGCGGCCGACGCCGATCCGGCCAGCCTGGCCGCGGCCGCCGCACCCCTCTCCTCTTCCCTGAAGGATGCTGCATGACCGCCGCACCCCGCCCCATTCCTTCGCGTCCGGTCTCCGGCTGGGGACCTGCGCTGCTGCTGCTTCTCAGGCTGCGGACCTTCGTGGCCCTCATCCTGGTGTTCACGTTCTTCGCTGTCGCCGCACCGAATTTCCTGTCCTCGGCGAACATGGTCATCATGGCCAAGCATGTCGCCCTCAATGCCCTGCTGGCCATCGGCATGACCTTTGTCATCATCACCGGCGGGATCGACCTTTCGGTAGGCTCCATCGTGGGCCTTTGCGGCATGGTGGCAGGATGGCTGCTGCTGCACGGAATCGACCTTGGCTTCAGCTGGACGATCCAGCTCAACACCCTGGAAATCTGCCTCATTGTCCTGGGCGTCGGTGTGGGCGTGGGGGCGATCAACGGTCTCCTCATCACCCAGCTCAATGTGGCCCCGTTCATCGCCACGCTGGGAACGCTGTATGTCGCGCGAGGGGCGGCGCTCCTGTCCTCCGACGGCAAGACCTTCCCGAATCTCGTGGGCAATCCTGATTACGGATCGCAGGGTTTCCCGGTGCTGGGGGCGGGCAGCTGGCTCGGCATTCCGATCGCGATCTGGATTCTGGTCGCGGTCGCGGTCACGGCCTCCTATGTGGCGAACCGGACGCCGCTCGGCCGGCATGTCTATGCCGTGGGCGGCAACGAGAGAGGCGCCGCCCTCTCGGGCGTCAAGGTCAACCGCATCAAGCTGATCGTCTACATGTTCTCGGGCTTCTGCGCGGCGCTGGTGGGCCTCATCATCGCGTCCCAGCTCCAGGCAGCCCATCCCGCAACGGGCGAAACCTTTGAACTCAATGCCATCGCGGCAGCCGTGCTGGGGGGAACATCGATGTCCGGGGGCCGGGGTCGTATCGGCGGAACGATCATCGGTGCCTTCGTGATCGGGGTCCTGTCGGACGGGTTGATCATGATGGGCGTTTCCTCCTTCTGGCAGACCGTCATCAAGGGGCTGGTCATCATCGCCGCGGTCGTCGTGGATCAGATGCAGAGCCGGCTTCAGGCCCGCGTCGTCCTTCAGCAGCAGGCTGCTCTGAGCCGCTGAAGGATCCGGAAAGACGACTTGTCCGCCGCTTCTCTCCGCTTTAACTCGAAGGAGAACAGTGGAGGCCAAGGTGGAAACGAAACCGATCGAGATCCGGCCGGAAGTCCAGCCCGGCCTTCTCTCCGAGCCCCGCCGCCGCCGCATCCTGGAATGGCTTCAGGAGGAAGGCAGTGCCCGTGTGCGCGACCTGGCCGCCGCCTTCCAGGTCTCGGAAGCAACGATCCGTCAGGACCTGGAGCGGCTCGAGGCCGATGGCCATATCACGCGCGAGCATGGCGGCGCCTATCTCAACACCGTTCCCGTGCAGGTCGGCGCGCTGGCGCTCCAGCACAGCGAGAACATGGACAAGAAGCGGCGCATCGGCGCCCTCGCGGCCAGCCTCGTGCGGGACGGGGAAACCCTCATCCTCGACGCCGGCTCCACGACCACCGAAGTAGCCACACGCCTGAAGGATCGCCGCAACCTGACCGTCATCACGACCGCCCTCAACATCGCCCTGATCCTGGGCGCGGTCCCCGGTCTGGCCGTCCACATGCCGGGGGGACAGTTCAAGGCCCCGACCCTCTCGCTGTCCGGCGACGCATCGGCCGAATATTTCCGGAACATCTGGGCGGGGAAGCTCTTCCTCGCCACGCGGGGGTGAGCCTCGATGCCGGCCTCACCTATCCGAGTTTCGCCGATCTTCAGCTGAAGAAGGCCATGATTGCCGCGGCGGCACGGGTCTATCTGGTCGCGGACTCTACCAAGATCAACAAGTCCTCATTCACCCGGCTGGGCGATCTCGAGGTCGTGCATTCCTTCATCACCGACGACGGAATCAGCGACAAGGACGCCAAGGAATTCGAGCGTCGAGGCATCGAAGTGCTCATCGCGAGCTGAGGGCCGCCCCCGGACGGCTTCGCACCCGCCTCCCCCATGGCGGACATGACCGCGGCGCAGGGATGATGGCGCCGGCCAGAGATGACGGCACCTGACCGGGAACCGGCAGGCTGACCGCTTTCGGGCCGGGTCCGCTCCGCCAACCCAAAGGACGAGAACCAAGCCCGCATGGCACGCGAGCGCCAATCATCGGGATGGCGCAGGCAGGCCGAGACCGATCCGTGCCCCAGGCAACAGAGGGGGCGAACGCGATCCCCCCCCTGCCGGGGCCTGTCATGGCGCGGCGGGAATGGCCAGAGGCCATCATCGGCGGCCGCACGAAATCCGCCCCGTCAGGATTGCCTTCGCCTTCCTGCGAATTGATTCGGAACGGTCCCTCCCCTCGCTGTGGCAAGGCCGCCCTGCCCTTACCTGCCCTGTCGGCGGTTTCACGGCCCCTGAAGTTCTTGCAGCACCGTCATGTGAGCCCCGGCGCATCCCCCTGCCCAAGGCGGGCCGAGCGCATGACGAGGAAGAATCGGAATCACTTGCGCAAGCTTTTTGTCAGCTGCACAGCACGAGGACAGAGACAGAAAAAAATGAGACAATACGAAAATATTCTTGATAGATCACGAAAATCGCCATATCCCGTAGGAGGGAAAAAACCCGCAATCCATGGGAGGAGAACCGATGCAGGGCTGTCGGGCGCTAAGAACTACCCTTTCCACCCTTGCCGTGATGGCAGGCATGAGCGGCGGCGCGGCGGCGCAGGAACTGACGGTATGGACCCTGACCGGCGCGGTGGAAGCCGAGAACGCAGCCTGGGCGCAGATCATCGAGGAGTTCGAGGCCGCCAATCCGGGCGTCACGATCAGAATCGAGCAGCGTTCCGTGGACGAGCACAAGGCGGCCCTGCGGGTTGCGGCCCGTTCCGATCAGGGGCCCGACATCTACTTCATGTGGGCGGGACTTGGTCTTGGCGGAGAGTTCGTCCAGGCGGGACTGTCGGCGCCTCTCGATGCCTATTATGAGCAGTATGGCTGGGAAGACCGTCTCCTGCCCTCGGCCATGGGTTTCACGACGGCCTTCACCGAAGAGCGGCACGGCGTGCCCTACTCTTTTGCCGGCGAAGCCGTGTACTACAACAAGGCGCTGTTCGAGCAGGCGGGCATCACCGCCGAACCGCAGACCTATGAGGAGCTCAAGGCGGCGGCCGATGCCCTCAAGGCAGCAGGGATTCCGGCCTTTACCTTCGGCGGCACCGTCAACTGGCACCTGATGCGTCTGATGGACGTCATCCTGGAGACGAAATGCGGGGCCGAAACACATGACGCCCTCAAGGCGATGACCGCAGACTGGACAACCACGCCCTGCGCGGTCGAGTCCTTTGCCGAGCTGGCGGATTGGTCGGCCAACCATATCCTCTCTCCTTTCATGGGAATTGATCAGGCTCAGTCCTTCAATCTCTTCCTGGCCAATCGTGCTGCCATGATGCTTGAAGGCGACTGGCTTGTGGGCCAGATCAGTCAGGCGGCGCCGATCGAGGGGTTCGACCTGTTCATCTTTCCGACCGGAACCGGCCGCCTCTACGGTTTTGCCGAATACCTCTACATCTCGAGCAGATCCGAACACCCCGACCTCGCGGCAAAGTTCCTCGACTACCTTCTCTCCGACGAGGTGCAGCAGCGCCATCTGGGGGCTTTTGGGGCAATTTCGGTCAACCGGAATGTCGAGTACCAGGACGTCGGAGATGCCGAGCAGCAATGGCTCGACATCTTTGCTGATCATTCCGAGATCTTCGTGAACGGCGATCAGGCCTTTCCGCTTGACGTGACGACTGAATATTTCCGGGTCATCAACGAAGTTGCCCAGGGCAACATGACGCCGGAAGAAGGCGCTGCTGCAATGCAGAGCTTCATTGTCAACCGGGGTTGATCGCAATGGGAGGGGCGCTGCCCCTCCCATGATCTGGAGGATATCATGATGCGCCGCTCGCTGCGACCGCAAGCAGAGGGCTACATGCTCCTGCTGCCGGCGCTCGTCGTGTATCTGATCTTTGCCTTCTACCCGATGATTGACGTCATCCGTCAATCCTTTTCGGAATGGAACGGCCTTGATGCGCAAAGCCGCTTTGTCGGCTGGAACAACTATCGCGTCGTGCTGACCCAGGATCCCGTGTTCTGGGGTGCGCTCGTCAACACCGTGCTCTGGACGCTTGCCGCAATTACCTTGCCGAATCTCATCGCTTTCGGCTTGGCTCTCGCGCTCAACCAGAGCTTGCCGGCCAGGGGAACGCTGAGGGCAATTTTCTACCTTCCGGTGATCATTGCCTCGATTGCGGTGGCAACGATCTGGCGGTGGATGTACGATCCCTTTTTCGGCCTTTTCAATTCCCTGCTAACGGAGTGGGGCATGTCCGGCTGGATCCAGGATTGGCTGGGGAACCGAAAGCTTGCGCTCTGGTCGGTCTTTGTGGCGCATCTGTGGTCCAGTGTCGGGTTCTCGATGGTCCTGTTCCTGGCGGGTCTGCAGGGTGTTTCACAGACCTTGATCGAGGCAGCCAGGATCGACGGCGCCGGTCGCTACGCAGTCTTCCGGCACGTGACCCTTCCTGCCCTGGGACCCACCATCACGATCGTTTTGGTCCTGTCCCTCATCAACTCGCTCAAGGCCTTCGACATCGTCTATGGAATGACAGGCGGAGGCCCTGCGCAATCGACACAGATGCTTGCCATGTGGGCCTATACACAGGCCATGCAGCTTGGCTCTTTCGGTCGCGGGGCTGCGGTTTCGGTGATCCTTCTCATCATCACCCTCGTCATCGTCATTCCCTATCTGCGCTGGACACTGAGGAGAAGCACGACATGACTCTGGCCAGCCGCTTCTTCCGTCAGCCTGGATCTGCTCATCTTGATCCGATTCTCGTCGGCCTGTGGATTTCCCTGATCATCCTGGCTGCCCTCTGGATCGCCCCGTTCATCTTCATTGTCTTCACCTCGCTCAAATCAGCAGCCGAGGTCATGGGATCCAGCGCCTTCTCGCCTCCGGCCGATTATGCATGGGAAAATTACTCGGCCGCATGGCAACGCGGAAATTTTACGACAGCCAGCTTCAACAGCATCATCATCACGGCCATCAAGGTCCCGCTCGGACTGTTTCTGAGCGCCATGGCAGCCTATGCCCTGGCCTGTGTTCGAATGCGCTGGAGAAAGCTGTTCTTCGTTGTCGTCCTGTTCGGAACGATGATCCCCTTTCAGGTGATGCTGGCACCCATCTTTCGCCAGGTAAATGCATTCGGTCTCATTAATACTTATCCGGGAATCATTCTTCCGTATCTGGCTTTCGGCGTTCCTTATCAGGTCTTTATCCTGCACGGCTTTTTTTCTGCAGTACCCCGAGAGCTTTCAGAGGCAGCACGGATTGACGGCGCTTCCCACTTCGTAATCTTCCGTCGGATCTTCCTTCCGATTTCGCTTCCCGTGCTGGCTGCCCTCTTCATCCTCGACTTCGTGGCAACCTGGAACGAATTCGCGATGGCCCTTGTCATTCTGCAGGATTCCGACATGTGGACTCTTCCGCTTGGGCTGATGGCATTCCAGAGCCAGTTCCAGAGCAACTACGGGCAGCTCAACGCCGCGATTGTGATGACAGTCCTCCCGGCGGTCATCGTTTACCTCATCTTCCAGCGCTACTTCGTAGCCGGACTTGTTTCCGGCGCCGTCAAGGAGTGATGTCATGACTCATATTCAAGCCGGTCCTGGTTCTCGCACAAGCGGACATGTCTACGACATGTGCGAATTCGTGTTCGCCGGTCCTGCAGAGGGGAATCCGTATCTTGATGTAAAATTCACAGGCACCTTCTCACTTGGGAACCGCAGAATTCAGGTTCCGGGTTTCTACGACGGTGAAGGACGCTATGTCCTGCGTTTCATGCCGGATACCGAGGGTGAATGGAATTGGCTCACCCGTTCCTCCGCCTCCGGCCTCGACAGGCTTTCAGGGCAACTGAGTGTTGCGCCCGCGCGCCCCGGAGTTCATGGCCCGGTAAGAGTGCGCAACCGTTTTCACTTTGCCTATGACGATGGGGAATCTTTCTTTCCTTTTGGCACAACTTGTTATGCATGGACGCAACAGCCGTTGCCTCTACAGGAACAGACTCTCGCCACGCTTGCCATGACGGGTTTCAACAAGATCCGCATGGCGATCTTTCCAAAGGATTATCCTTTCAATGTCAACGAGCCGCTTCATCCGATCTTCATGACCAGGACTGATGGCGGACTGGATTTTGATCGGCCAAACTTTTCTGCTTTCCGCCATTTCGAGACCCAGGTCGCGCGCCTCATGGACATGGGAATCGAGGCCGATGTCATCCTTTTCCATCCCTACGACCGCTGGGGGTATGCGGATATGAGTCCAGAGCAGGACTGCCGCTATGTTGCCTACATGGCTGCCCGTCTGAGCGCGTTCCGGAATGTCTGGTGGTCGCTTGCCAATGAGTACGACTTCCTCCTCAATACCAAGCCGGTCAGTCTCTGGGATCGCTTCTGCCATATTCTTGAAGAGAATGACCATGTCGGCCATCTCCGCTCGATTCACAACGGTGATCCGAATATGAACTTCGATCATCGCAAGCCGTGGATCAGCCATGTCTGCATCCAGAACTGGGATGTGAAGCGGACGCCGGAATGGCGGATTGCCTATGGCAAGCCCGTGGTGAACGATGAACCCGAGTATGAGGGGAATATCTATCCAGCCTGGGGGAACATCACCGCACAGGAGCTTGTCCACCGTTTCTGGATCACCGTGATGCGGGGCGGTTATGCCGGACATGGAGAAACCTATGCTGATCCCGATGACGTGATCTGGTGGGCAAAGGGGGGCCGTCTCAAGGGCGAAGCCTGGAAACGCATTGCCTTTCTGAGACGCCTTCTCGAAGAGGATGTAACTGAGGGCCTCGAGCCCATGGGAACCAACAATGACTGGCCATGGACCCGCATTTCAGGCGCAGCGGATGCAGGCGGCCGGGTCCGTTATATCTATTTTGGTGAACACCAGCCCAACGAGTGGACGACCGGACTCCCCACCGATGGAGGGCATTACCGGGTGGATCTCATCGACACCTGGAACATGACCATCGAACCGGCCGAGATCGTGCCGCCCCTCATTCCCCATCCGACGCGTCATGGTGGCGTCGTACGGGGCGGGGTTCCCGATGCGGATTTCGGTGTGAAACTGCCCGGTCGCCCTTACCTTGCGCTCCGAATCCGGAAGCTTTCCTGAGAAGAGGACCATCATGGCATCCGTTGCGATCCGTGGACTCAAGAAGGCCTATGGCAGCGTCCCCGTCATTCATGGCGTGGACATCGACATTGAAGACGGGGAATTCGTCGTGCTTGTCGGTCCTTCCGGCTGCGGCAAGTCCACGCTGTTGCGCATGATTGCTGGACTCGAGTCGATCAGTGACGGAGAGATCACGATCGATGGTCGGCGGGTCAACGATCTGGAACCCAAGGATCGCGACATTGCCATGGTGTTTCAGAATTATGCCCTCTACCCGCAGATGACGGTTGCGCAAAACATGGGCTTTGCCCTTGAGCTTGCCGGCCGCCGACGTGCCGAGATCCAGGCCGAGATTGCCCGTGCGGCCGAGATTCTTTCGCTGACACCCTTGCTGGACCGCAAACCGGCTCAGCTCTCGGGAGGGCAGCGCCAGCGGGTGGCCATCGGGCGGGCCATAGTCCGGCATCCCAAGGTGTTTCTCTTCGACGAACCCCTTTCCAATCTGGACGCCAAGTTGCGCGTGCAGATGCGCTCGGAAATCAAGGCGCTCCATCGTCGCCTTCGTGCCACCATCGTCTATGTGACGCATGACCAGGTGGAGGCGATGACCATGGCAGACCGGATCGTCGTCATGAATGGGGGCCGCGTGGAGCAGATCGGCCAGCCTCTGGATCTTTATGATCATCCTGCCAATCTCTTCGTTGCCCAGTTCATCGGCAGCCCTGCCATGAACATTCTACCTGCCGTTGCGGTTGCGCCGGGACAGCTGCGTCTTTCGGACGGTTCCGTGATCGCTGCGCCTCCGGGCTTCCCGCTCCGCCATGGGCGGGAAATACACTATGGCCTCCGTCCCGAGGATGTCCGTTTCGGAGAAGGTCTTCCCGGGCATGTCATCGATGTGGAACCGACAGGATCCGAAACCTTTCTTGTCGTGAGCGTGGCCGGTCACGAAATCATGGCGCTGGCCAAGGAACGCCTGATGGTCGCTCCCGGCGATCCGATTCAGGTCGCCCTTGAGAGCCCAAAGGCGCATCTCTTTGATGCGAAGAACGGTCTGCGGCTCCGCTTGCCGGATGCGGCGTGACGCCCCGTTTCCCGTCAGCGCGTGCAGAGGGCGGCACGGGCCACCACCGGAGCATGCCGCCGCCCTGCCCCAACCTTGTCCTGCCTGTATCCCCCCCGCAGGGGGCGCATCATGGCAAAGGGGCCGCAGCCCTGCGGCTGCGGCCCCTTGCGGTCTCCTCCCGGAGAGGCCATCCGGGAGCCCTGAGAGACCTGACGGAAGCGTGATGCCGGAAAGAGCGCCCGGGACCGCATCCCCGGACGGACGCAACCGCCGGGATCGCGCCAAGGGAACGGGACAGCGCGGCATGGCAACCCGGCCGTCCGGCCCGTCACCATAGGGGCATTGCCCGGTCAGAGCGCTTGGGCGGCGGCCCGCAGCGGGCGCTCAGCGGCTCCAGTACTGGGGCGATTCGGCGATGATGCGTTCCACCTCCGCGCGCAGCGCCTCCGGGTTCCCCACAAGACGGACATCCTTGCAGACGCGCTCGGCGATGGCATGGGCGGCGGGATAGTCGTAACCGACGCTCACCAGCGTATCGACGAAGACGGGGGTGGGGCGATCCCAGATCGTCTCCTTCCAAGGACCGCGGTAGCACTGGACCACCACGACATCGCCGGTCCGCGGGGACATGTCGGGATGGCCGCTGGCATGCCCTCCATGATCTGCGGCCGCCGGCAAGGCGAAACCCGTCGCCAACAGGATCCCGCTGAGGATCGTTCTCATTGCAATCGCCTCCTTCAGACAGGTGCGGAGCCCTACACCCCTTCCCCCGCACCCGCCGGATGGCGGATGCGAACCCGATTCGTCCGGCCGGTGCCTTTGGACAGGCAGGCCTTTGCGATGCACTCTGAAGTCTTTTCGCGATCGGATAAAGAGTCTGGATAAATTGCGGCAGGAATGCGGACAGCCGGGAGCGCTTGTGCTGCATTGTTGTCGAAACCACGGAAATGCTCGCCTAGGGGGCGAGTTCGCCGCCCAGCGAATGGGAGCCGAGGCTGGTGATCCGCACGGGGCGAATCAGACCGCGGCAGGACTCCGGGGCGGTCGCATGGACAGCCATGTTGTGCGGGCTTCGCCCCCCCCATCTGGCCCGGCAGGCGCCCCGGCTTCTCGAACAGGACCGGCACCACCTGCCCGAGCATCGCCGCGCGGGCCGCCTGTTCCTGTTCGGTCAACAGGGCCTGGAGGCGGCGCAGCCGGTCGTCCATCACCTCCTCGGGCAGGGGCTCGCGTTCGGCCGCCGGCGTGCCGGGGCGCGGGGAATACTTGAAGGAGTAGGCCTGGGCAAAGCCCACCGCCCGCACCAGATCCAGCGTCGCCTCGAAATCCGCCTCCGTCTCGCCGGGAAAGCCGACGATGAAGTCGGAGGACAGCGCCAGATCGGGCCGCGCCGCGCGCAGGCGTTCGACAAGGCGCAGATAGTCCTCGGCGCGGTGCTTGCGGTTCATGGCCTTCAGGATGCGGTCCGATCCCGACTGCACCGGCAGATGGAGGAACGGCATCAGCTTGTCCTCCTCGGCATGGGCGGCGATCAGGCCGTCGTCCATGTCGTTCGGATGCGAGGTGGTATAGCGGATCCGCTCCAGCCCCTCGATGCGGGCGAGATGGCGGATCAGGGCGCCGAGCCCCCCCTCTCCGCCATGCCAGGCATTGACGTTCTGGCCCAGCAGCGTGATCTCGCGCACGCCCTGCGCGACAAGGGCCTCGGCCTCGGCCAGGATGCGCGGCAGGGGGCGGCTGATCTCGGCCCCGCGGGTATAGGGCACCACGCAGAAGGCGCAGAACTTGTCGCATCCTTCCTGCACGGTCAGGAAGGCGGTAGGGGCGCGGGGGCGCCGCGCCGGCAGACGGGCGAATTTCTCGCGCGGGCGGAAGGCGGTTTCGACGACACGCTCGCCCCCCCTGGGCGCGGGCCAGCAGCGCGGGCAGATCCTGGATCGCCTGCGGCCCCACCACAAGGTCCACGGCCGGCGCCCGGGAGAGGATCTCGGCCCCTTCGGCCTGGGCGACGCAACCGGCGACGGCGATGCGCAGGGCGGGATTGGCGGCCTTGAGGGGGCGCAGCCGGCCGATCTCGGAATAGACCTTCTCGGCGGCCTTCTCGCGGATATGGCAGGTGTTGAGCAGGACGAGATCGGCGTCCTCGGCGCTTTCGGCGGGGGTCCATCCCTCGGCGACAAGGGCCTCGGCCATGCGTTCGCCGTCATGGACGTTCATCTGGCAGCCATAGGCCTTGAGATGGAACCGGGGCATCGGGGCCTCCGCGAAAGAAGGGCTTGCCGGACAACCGGAAGGGGCGCCCCGTCCTAGCGGGGCCTGGCCCGGCGCGCAAGCCAGCCCCGGCCCCTGTCTTTGCCCCTCCGCCCGCCGATGCGCCGGCCCGGCCTCTTGTCCCGCGCCGCCGGCGGGCCGATGTTCGGAGGCCAGAGCACAGGCCGGAGCACAGGGAGGGCAGGATGCGGCACGATTCGCTGCGGGCATTCCTCGCGAAGGGGGCCGGCGTGCTGGAGAAGGGGCCGGTGGCGCTCGTCCTGGTCGAGGATGCCGTCGAGATCGCCTCCACGCTCCGCCATCATCTCGATTCGGGCTTTCGCGCGATCGTGGTCTTTGCCCATCCCGCCATTGCGCTGCCGGCCGAGGTGCAGGATCCCCGCGTCACCGTCGTCGCGCAGGACATGCTGGCCGACGGGGCCTTTCCCGGCGTCGTCAATGCCTGCATCGCCGCGGCCCCGCAGGGGACCTGGATGGTCTATCTCTACAATGCCGAATACCTGTTCTACCCCTTCTGCGAACATCGCAGCGTGGGCGAGATGTGCCAGTTCGCCCAGGAGGAGCGGCGCGACAGCATCCTGACCTATGTCGTCGATCTCTATGCGGGGGATCTGGACCGTCATCCCACGGCGGTTTCGATCGAGGATGCCCATCTCGACCGCATGGGCTATTATGCGCTGACCCGCCGCCTTCCCGACGGGCGCATCGCCGAACGCCAGCTCGACTTCTTCGGCGGTCTGCGCTGGCGCTACGAGGAACACATCCCCCCCGCGCGGCGGCGCATCGACCGCGTGGCGATCTTTCGCACGCGGAAGGGCCTGACGCTGCGCCCGGATCACAGCTTCGATGTGCCGGAATACAATACCTATGCCTGCCCCTGGCATCATTCCATCACGGCCGCCCTGTGCAGCTTCCGCACCGCCAAGGCCCTGAAGCGCAATCCCGGCTCCAGCTTCGACATCGCCACCTTCCGCTGGCCGAACTCGGTGCCCTTCGCCTGGCATTCGCAGCAGCTGATGGATCTGGGGCTGATGGAGCCCGGGCAGTGGTTCTGAGCGCAAGGCCGGGGCCGGCGTCCGCGGCGGGGCGCTGAGAATGGAGTGATGGGGCACAGGGGACGCCGCGGCGGGCGGGTCGGCATGGTGCCCGTCGGGTCCGGAGCCCGATCCGCAGCCTGCTCCCCCATCCGGTCTCCTGCCGGATCCGGTCAGGTCCGGCGCAGGCGGATCACGACATCGACGGCGGCGATCTCGGCCCCTTCGGGCACGCGGGGCAGGCGTTCGATGCGGAGCTCCTCGGCCGGGGCGTCGCTCAGCGTGGCGGTATCCTCCCAGTAGAAATGGGGATGATCCGTCATGTTGGTATCGAAATAGCTGCGCGCGCCGTCTACGGTGATCTCGCGCATCAGCCCGGCCTCGCAGAAGGCGCGCAGGGTGTTGTAGACGGTGGCCAGGCTGACCGGTTCGCCCGCCTGTTCGGCGGCCTGATGCAGCCATTCGGCCGTGACATGACGATCCTGCCCGTCCCCGACAGCAGGCCCGCCAGGGCCAGGCGCTGCCGTGTCGGGCGCAGCCCCGCGCGCTGGAGCCAGGCCAGGCCGCGCTCCGCCCTCAGGCGGTCCGGCACGGTTGCGCCCTGCGTCCTGCCTGTCGTCCTGTCCGTTTCGTGCGGCATCTCGTCCTGTCCGTGCGTCCTGCCTGTCCGTGCGGCATCGACCTGTCCGCCTTTCCGTATCCGGGGGACAATATGCCCTTCTGGCTGCATCTTTCAACTGCGGCCGGTTCCGGCCGCGGCCGGATGGTCTTGTCTGGGGCGGGGCGGCCTTGCCCCCGGTCCGGGCTGGGTGATAGACCCGCGGACACGGCGCAACAACCGGACGGACCGAACCTGCATGGCCGATTTTCCGCGGACCTTCGACAAGGAGGCCCTTCTCGCCTGTGCGCGGGGAGAGCTGTTCGGGCCCGGCAATGCCCAGCTTCCCCTGCCGCCGATGCTGATGATGGATCGGATCACGGACATCTCCGCCGATGGCGGGGCCCATGGCAAGGGGCATGTGGTGGCCGAGCTCGACATCCGTCCGGACCTGTGGTTCTTCCCCTGCCATTTCGCCGGCAATCCGGTGATGCCCGGCTGTCTGATGCTGGACGGGCTGTGGCAGCTGACGGGCTTCAATCTCGGCTGGCGGGGCTGGCAGGGGCAGGGTTTCGCCCTTGGCGTGGGCGAGGTGAAGCTGACCGGCATGATCCGGCCTGACCGCAGCCTCGTGCGCTATTTCGTGGACTTCACCAAGGTGATCGACCGCCGCCTCAAGATGGGGGTGGCCGATGGCCGGCTCGAGGCCGATGGCGAGGTCGTGTGCGAGGTGACGGGGATGCGCGTGGGTCTGGCCATCGCGCAGGGGGGCTGATCCATGGCCTCGCTGCGTCGCGTCGTGGTCACGGGTCTGGGCATCGTCTCGCCCATCGGCAATTCCGCCGAGGAGGTCCTGGCGGCCCTCAAGGCAGGGCGTTCGGGCATCGAGCATGTGCCCGAGATGGCCGAGCGCGGCTTCCGCAGCCAGGTAGCAGGGACGCTCAAGATCGACGTGACGGATCACGTGGACAAGCGCCGCCTGCGCTTCATGGGCCCCGGCGCGGCCTATGCGCATATCGCGATGGAGCAGGCGATCCGCGATGCCGGTCTGACCGAGGCGGAGGTGAGCCATGAGCGCACGGGCCTCATCGCCGGTTCGGGCGGGCCCTCGACCTCGGCCCTGTTCGCCGCGCATCAGTCCGTCCTGCAGAGCGGCGGGACAAGGCGCATCGGCCCCTTTGCCGTGCCCAAGGCGATGTGCTCGACGGTCAGCGCCAATCTCGCCACGGCTTTCCGTATCCGCGGGATCAACTATTCGATCACCTCGGCGTGCTCGACCTCGCTGCACTGCATCGGCGCTGCCGCCGAGCAGATCGCATGGGGCAAGCAGGACGTGATGTTCGCCGGCGGGGGGGAGGAGCTCGACTGGACGCTGTCCTGCCTGTTCGATGCGATGGGGGCGATGTCGTCGCGCTTCAACGACAGCCCCCAGCGGGCGAGCCGCGCCTTCGATGCCGATCGCGACGGCTTCGTGATCGCCGGCGGCGGCGGCATGGTGGTGCTCGAGGATCTGGAACGCGCGCGGGCGCGCGGTGCGCGGATCTATGCCGAGGTGACGGGTTTCGCCGCCACTTCCGACGGGCATGACATGGTCGCCCCCTCGGGCGAGGGGGGGGAACGGCGATGCGTCTTGCACTGGCGACGCTGCCGCCGGACCGCGAGGTGGGCTACATCAACGCCCATGGCACATCGACCCCGGTGGGCGATGTGGGCGAGGTGGAAGCCGTGCGCCGGGCCTTTGCCGGGCGCCGCCAGCCGCCCATCTCCTCGACCAAGAGCATGACGGGCCACAGCCAGGGCGCCACCGGCGTGCAGGAGGCGATCTACTGCCTGCTCATGCTCCGGCATGACTTCATCGCCCCCTCGATCAATGTCGAGACCCTCGACCCTGCCCTGCACGAGGGGGAGATCGCCACCCAGCTGGTGGAGAATGCGGGGCTCGATACGGTGATGACCAATTCCTTCGGCTTCGGCGGGACCAACGGGTCCATGCTGTTCAGCCGCCTGCGGGACTGAGCGGATCATGATGGACCTCACGGGCAAGCGCGCGCTGGTCATGGGCGTGGCCAACGATCATTCGATCGCCTGGGGCATCGCCCGGGCGCTGCAGGCAGCGGGGGCCGAACTCTGCCTCACCCATCAGGGCGAGGCCTTCGGCCGGCGCGTCCGGCCGCTCGCCGCTTCGGTGGGCTGCGATTTCCTGATCGATGCCGATGTGACGGACGATGCCTCGCTCGACCGGCTCTTTGCGGCGCTGGAGGACCGCTGGGGCGGGCTCGACATCCTGGTCCATGCCATCGCCTATTCCGACAAGGCCGAGCTTCAGGGCCGTTTCCTCGACACGAGCCGGGGCAATTTCCAGACCTCGCTGACCATCTCCTGCTATTCGCTGATCGATCTGGCGCGCCGGGCCCGGCCGCTGATGCTGGCGGGGGCGGCGCCGGGGGGGACGATCCTCACCCTGACCTATCAGGGCTCCACCCGCGTGACGCCGCATTACAATGTCATGGGCGTGGCCAAGGCGGCGCTCGAATCGGCCGTGCGCTATCTGGCCAATGATCTCGGGCCGAGGGGATCCGCGTCAATGCCATCAGCCCCGGACCGATGAAGACGCTGCCGGGGCGGCGATCGGGGGGGCGCGCGCCACCTACCGCCACACGCAGGAGAACGCGCCCCTGCGCGCCAATGCCACGCTCGAGGCGGTCGGCGGCACGGCCGTCTGGCTCGCCTCCGAGGCCGGCGCCTGCACGACGGGAGAGATCGTCCATGTGGACGGCGGCTTCCATGTGCTGGGGATGCCGCAACCCGGCCATCTCTAGAGCCTCCCGGACGCGCGCCCCGGCGCCCCCCCGGTCTCCCTCGTCCCCGGCCTCGTCCCCGGCCTCGTCCCCGGCGGGCACCGCCCGACCGCATGCCGGGCGGCATCGGCGGCCTGCCCCATGCCCGGATCGGTCCGGTCGGCGATCCCCCCCCTGCCGGGACGCGGGCGCAGCCCGCCGCCTCCGCAGCCCCCGCAACAGGCGCGACAGTTCGCGGAACATCCCATAAACGATTTATTAACGATTTCTGGGGCAAAAGGAGAACGCGGCACGGGCAGGAATGGCCCCGGCCGCGGCCCCGGCCTCCGCCGGGCCGGACCCCGCCATTCCCGGCGCCCCTCTGGACCGCGGCGCCGGAACCCGTCACCTTGCGCCGAAGGAGGCCACCGATGTTCCGCCCTGCCCCGCTTCCGTCCCGCCTGCCGGTTCCGCCGGTTCCGCTGGCGCTGCGCCTGCCCCGATTCGACCGCGGCGCCGGGGATGCCACGACCTGGGTCGTGCTGCTGCGCGGGGTCGGCTCGGTCACGCAGGTGCCGCCGCGGCTGCTGCGGGCGGCGCTCGCGGCGCAAGGGCTCGATCGCGTCGTGGTGCGCGGTCAGACGGGCAATGCCGTCCTGCGCTCCGCCCTGCCGGAAGAGGAGGTGGAGGCCCGCGCCACCCTCGCCTGCGAGAAGGAGCTGGACTTCCACAAGGGCATCCATCTGCGCCGCGGGACGGACTGGCTGGCGATGGTGGCGGCCAATCCCTTTCCCGGCATCGCGCTGAGCGATCCCGGCGCGCTTCATGTCGCCCTTCTGGCCGAGGATCCCGATGCGCGCCGCCTGACCGGGGCGGGCTGGACGGCCGACCGTGCCGTGCCGGGGGATCGCTGTCTCTATCTCTGCCTGCCGCCGGGCCGGATCCGCCAGCGCCTTCTGGACCGGGCCCGCCGCGGCCTGCCCGGCGTCGTCACCACGCGGAGCTGGGCCACGATCCTGCGGATCCAGGCCCTTGTCGAGGCGGCCGAGGCCGAGGGAGCGGCCCAGCGCGCGGCTCTCTCCGGCGGCGCCGGCGCAACGCCTGTTCCCACCTGACCCCTGAGAGGGAGTCGTCATGCCCTTCTTCCCTGCCCCTGACGGCGCCCGCCTCTGGTTCACCGAGGAGGGGGCCGGCCTGCCGCTCCTTGCGCTGGCGGGGCTGACGCGCAACGGGGGGGATTTCGACCATCTTGCCCCGCATCTGCGCGACGTCCGGCTGATCCGGCTCGATGCGCGCGGCCGCGGCCGGTCGGATTTCACGGGGCCGCAGACCTATACCGTGCCGGTGGAGGCAGGCGATGCGCTGGCGCTGCTCGATCATCTGGGGATCGCGCGGGCGGCGGTTCTGGGCACCTCGCGCGGGGGGATCGTGGCGATGATGATGGCCCACCGCGCCCGTGACCGCCTGCTGGGCGTGGCGCTCAACGATGTCGGCCCGGTGATCGAGAGGGCGGGCCTCGCCGCGATCGAGGGGTATCTCGGCCGCCGTCCTGCGCAGAAGACCTGGGAGGAGGCCGCACGGGCCCGTGCCCGGCTGATGACGGGGTTTCCCGGCGTGCCGCATGCGCGCTGGCTGCACGAGATGCGCAACCACTATGCCGAGGGGCCGGACGGCCTTGCGCTCCGCTATGATCCCGCGCTGCGCGAGGCGTTTCTCGGCCCGGCGGGGGGGTGCCCGAACCGGCGCCGCTCTGGCCGCTCTTCGATGCGCTGGCGGGGCTGCCGCTGTGCCTGCTGCGCGGGGCGAATTCGGATCTGCTCTCGCCGGGGACCTTCGCGGCGATGCAGGCGCGCCGGCCGGATGCCATCGCGGCCGAGGTGGCCGATCGCGGTCATGTTCCCTTTCTCGACGAACCCGAATCGCTGGCCGCGCTGGGCCGCTGGCTCGATCTCTGCCGCAGGGGGGGCGGCGCATGAATGCCGACCTGATCCGCGCTGCCGCCGTCCGTCTGGACGGTCATGTGCGCCGCACGCCGCTGCTGTCGGATCCCGCGCTCGACCGCCTCGCCGGGCGGCGGGTCTTCGTGAAGGCCGAATGCCTTCAGCATACCGGCTCCTTCAAGGCGCGGGGCGGCTGGGCGGCGGTGTCGGCGCTGCCGGCGGGCACGCGGGGGGTGCTGGCGCTGTCCTCGGGCAACCACGCACAGGGGGTGGCGCGGGCCGCCGCCGCCCATGGCCTGCCCTGCACCGTGGTCATGCCGGCCGATGCCCCCGCCGCCAAGCGCGCGGGGGTCGAGGGCTGGGGCGCGACGGTCGTTCCCTATGACCGCGCGCGCGAGGATCGCGAGGCCCTCGCCGCCCGGATCGCCGAGGCGCGGGGCCTCGTCCTCATCCCGCCCTTCGATCATCCGGAGGTGATCGCGGGTCAGGGCACCACGGGGCTCGAGATCGCGGCCCAGGCCGCCGAGGAGGGGGTGACGGGGGGCGAGGTCCTCGTCTGCTGCGGGGGCGGTGGCCTCTCGGCCGGGATCGCGCTGGCGCTCGAGGCCGAGGCGCCTGCCTTCCGTGTGCGCCCCGTGGAGCCGGCGGGCTTCGACGACATGGCCCGCAGCCTTGCGGCCGGGGAACGGCTCTGTAATGCCCCGGGCGGGGTCTCGCTCTGCGATGCGATCCTGACGCCTCGGCCCGGCGCGCTGACCTTTCCGGTTCTGCGGCGGCTGGCCGGTCCCGGTCTGGCCGTGACGGACGCAGAGGCGCTCGCCGCCATGGCACTGGCCTTCCGGCATCTGCGCCTTGTGCTCGAGCCGGGCGGGGCGGTCGCGCTGGCCGCCGCGCTGTTCCGGGGCGCGGCGCTGGAGGGCGATGCCGTGATTGCCGTCGCCACGGGGGGCAATGTGGACGCGGATCTGTTCGCGCGGGCGCTGGCGCGGGGCGCGCCTTCGCCCTAGGGTCTGGGGTCATGCGCTCTCCCCTGCCCTTCCTGCTGATCACGCTCTTTCTCGATGCCATGGGCATCGGGATCGTCTATCCCGTCATGCCCGACCTCATCGCGGCGGTGCGGGGCGCGGATCTTGGCCATGCGGCGCTCTGGGGGGGGCGTTCTGGCCACGGCCTATGCGCTGATGCAGTTCCTCTGCGCGCCCCTGCTCGGGGCGCTGTCGGACCGCTTCGGGCGGCGGCCGGTGCTGCTTCTGTCGCTCGCCGTCATGGCGGTGGACTATCTCGGCTCGGCGCTCGCCCAGTCGATCTGGCTGCTGCTGGGCCTGCGGCTTCTGGCGGGTGTCACGGCGGCAACACATGCGACCTGCCATGCGGCGCTGGCCGATGTCACGCCCCCGGAGAGGCGGGCACAGGCCTTCGGCCTTCTGGGGGCGGCCTTCATGGGGGGGTTCATCCTCGGCCCCGTGATCGGGGGTCTTCTGGGCGAGATCGGGCCTCGCGCCCCCTTCTGGGCGGCGGCCGTGCTGGCGGCAGGAAACCTCGTCTTCGGCTGGTTCGCCTTCCCTGAGACGGTGACAGCGGCGATGCGTCGCCCCTTCTCGGCGGCGCGCAGCAACCCCCTTGCGGCGCTGCGGGCGATGGGCCGGCTGCGCGGGGTGGCGGTGCCGCTGGTGGCGCTGGGCCTGCTGGAGCTGGCCTATGTCTCCTATGTCGTGGTCTGGGCCTTCTGGGGTCAGGCCGCCTTCGGCTGGACGAGCCTCGAGACAGGCCTCTCGCTCGCGGCCTTCGGCGTGGGGGCGATCCTCGCGCAGGGCTGGCTGATCCGGGTCTATCTGCGCCATTTGGGCGAGGGGGGGACGATCCGCTTCAGCCTGGCCTTCACCCTGGCCTTCTTCGTCATCTATGCGCTGATGCCTCATGGGCCGGTGGGAAGCTGGCTGGCCATCCTCCTCTGCCCCGTCTCGGCGCTGGGCGAGGTGGCGATCCCCGCGCTCCAGGGGCGCATCTCGCGCCTCGTGCCGCCCGATGCCCAGGGCGAGGCGCTGGGCGTCGTGGCCTCGGTGCGTTCGGCGGCGCAGGTCGTGGGGCCGGTGATCATGGCGGCCCTCTTCGCCTGGGGCGCGGGGATCGGACGATGGCCGCTGCTCGGGGCGCCCTACATGCTGGGCGCGCTGCTCGCTCTGGCTGCGCTGATCCTGTTCTGGCGCGGGGCGCAGGCGGAATCCGCGCCAACCCCCTCGCCAGCGGCGTGACAGGTCGCTTCTGGCATCCCGTCGCGGTCGCGGACGGGGCAGGATAGGCCTATGAAACTCGTCGATTGCGACATTCTCGTCACCGCGCCTCCCGCCCCCGGCTGGGGGGGGCGCTACTGGATCCTCGTCAAGCTCACCTCGGACACGGGCGTGACCGGCTGGGGCGAATGCTATGCCTCCTCCGTCGGGCCCGAGGCGATGCGCGCCGTCATCACCGATGTCTTCGCCCGCCACATGGCGGGCGAGAACCCCGAGAATGTCGAGCTGATGTTCCGCCGCGCCTACTCCTCGGGCTTTACCCAGCGGCCCGACCTCACCGTGATGGGGGCCTTCTCGGGGCTCGAGATCGCCTGCTGGGACATGGTCGGCAAGGACCGGGGGCGGCCCGTGCATGCGCTGCTGGGCGGGCGGGTCTCGCACCGGATCCGCGCCTACAGCTATCTCTATCCCACCCGGCCCCATCACGGCCTGCCGGGCTTCTGGGCCAACCCGGACCAGGCGGCCGAAGCCGCCGAGGACATGATCGCGCGCGGCTACACGGCGGTGAAGTTCGACCCCGCCGGTCCCTACACGATCCGATCGGGCCACATGCCGCCGATGCCGGATCTTGCCCGCTCGGTCGCCTTCTGCCGCCGCCTCCGCGAGGCGGTGGGGGCCCGGGCCGATCTCCTCTTCGGCACGCATGGCCAGTTCTCCACCGGCGGGGCCATCCGCATGGGCATGGCGATCGAGCCCTTCTCGCCGCTGTGGTTCGAGGAACCCGTTCCGCCGGACGATTTCGACAGCCTTGCCGCGGTGGCGCGGGCCGTCCGCACCCCCGTGGCGGTGGGCGAAAGGCTGACCACCATGGCCGAGTTCGCCCAGGCCCTGCGCGCCGGGGCGGCGATCCTCCAGCCCGCGCTCGGCCGGGCGGGGGGGCTCTGGCAGGGGCGCAAGATCGCCGCCCTGGCCGAATCGCACAATGCCCAGATGGCGCCGCATCTCTATGCCGGTCCCGTCGAATGGGCGGCCAACATCCATCTCTGCGCCGCCATTCCCAACGCCCTGATCGCCGAGACGATCGAGACCCCCTTTCACGACGCGCTCATCCGGGGATCGATCCGGGTCGAGGACGGCCATATCCCCGTCCCCGAAGCCCCCGGCCTCGGGATCGAGGTGGACGAGGCCCTGGCCCGCGCCCATCCCTTCACCGGCACGGGCCTGCATCTGCAGATGCAGGAGGCCGAGCTGGACCTGCGGGGAGAGACCGTGTTCGAGGGCGGCGCCCCGCCGGACCGGACCGGGTCATGATCCGCCCGCAGCCGGGGGATCGCCTGTCGTCGCGCTTCGGCGGGGTGTTGCGCGAATCGGGGTCGGAGCGCGCGTTGCGCTTACGTCCCGTTAACCGGTCGCATGCGAAGGCAGGGGCCGTGCCACCCGCCAGAAGGATCCCCTGCCCCGCATGCCTGTCATCGCTCCCCTTGCCCCGCCGCCGCTTCAGCGCCTTCTGGCTGCCCGTGCGCGCGATGCCGCCCCGGCCATCCGCCTGTCGTGGCGCTTCCGGGAACGCCCGCGGCGCCCGCGGGCGGTGCCGGCCTTCTCCTTGCGTGCGCTGGCGGCCCGGCAGCCTCCGGCGCCCTCGCAGGCGCTATTCCGCGGCGACGGCCTGATCGGCCTCGGCGCCCTGACGCCGCCACAGCTCGGCGTAGCGCCCCCCGCGGGCCAGCAACGCCTCATGCGTGCCCTCTTCGACGAGTCGCCCGTCCTCCAGCACCAGGATGCGATCGGCATCGGCGATGGTGCTCAGGCGATGGGCGATGACGATCACGCTCCGCCCGCGCCCGGCGGCCTCCAGCTCGGCCTGGATGCCGGCCTCGGTCGCGGTGTCGAGCGCGCTGGTCGCCTCGTCGAGGATGAGGATGGGCGGATCCTTGAGCAGCGTGCGCGCGATGCCGACGCGCTGCTTCTCGCCGCCCGAAAGCTTGAGGCCGCGTTCGCCGACCGGCGTGTCGTAGCCCTGGGGCAGCGACAGGATGAAGTCATGGAGCCGCGCGGCGCGGGCGGCGGCCTCGATCTCCTCCTGCGTGGCGTCGTCGCGGCCGTAGGCGATGTTGTAGCCGATCGTGTCGTTGAACAGCACCGTGTCCTGCGGCACCACCCCGATGGCGCGGTGGAGGCTGTCCTGCGTGACATCGCGGATATCCTGGCCGTCGATGCGGATGGCGCCCCCGGTGACATCGTAGAAGCGGAACAGGAGCCGGCCGATGGTGCTCTTGCCCGCGCCCGAAGAGCCGACGACGGCGACCTTCTGTCCCGGCGCGACACGGAAGGAGAGGCCCTTCAGGATCGGCCGTTCGGGGTCGTAGCCGAATTCGACGCGGTCGAAGACGATCTCTCCGGCATCGACGCGCAGCGGCCGGGCGCCGTCCCTGTCGGTCACCTCGGGCGGCTGGTCGAGAAGGCGGAACATCTCGTCCATGTCCACAAGGGCCTGGCGGATCTCGCGGTACATGTTGCCGAGGAAGTTGAGCGGTATGGTCAGCTGGATCATGTAGGCATTGACCATGACGAAATCGCCCGCGGTCAGCGCGCCGCGCTGCACGCCGGCGGCGGCCATCAGCATCACCGCCACAAGGCCGAGATTGATCAGCAGCCCCTGTCCGAAATTGAGGAAGGCCAGCGAATTGTTGGTGCGCACTGCGGCCTCGGCGTAGGCGGCCATGGCGGTGTCGTAGCGGGCGGCTTCGCGCGCTTCGGCCGAGAAGTACTTGACGGTCTCGTAGTTGAGCAGGCTGTCGAGCGCGCGCTGGCTGGCCTGCTGGTCCTGGTCGTTCATCTCCTTGCGGATGCGCACGCGCCATTCGGTCACCCGGAAGGTGAACCAGATGTAGAGCGCGATGGTCACGGCCACGACCGCCAGGTAGCGCGCATCGAACAGCCACCAGAGCATCGCCCCGGTCAGGATGAGTTCGAGCGTCAGCGGCCCCAGCGAGAAGAGGAGGATGCGCAGCAGGAAGTCCACGCCCTTCACGCCCCTGTCGATGACGCGGCTCAGGCTGCCGGTCTTGCGCGTGATGTGATAGCGCAGCGAGAGCGCGTGGATGTGGCGGAAGGTCTCGAGGGCGATGAGCCGCAGCGCCCGCTGTCCGACGCGGGCGAAGACGACATCGCGGAGCTGCTGGAAGCCGACGGTCAGGATGCGCGCCACGCCGTAGGCGGCGGTGAGGCCCATCGCCCCGATCAGGAGGGCGCCGCCCGGCACCTTGTCCGGTTCGGCCAGGGCATCCACGGCCCAGCCGAACAGGACGGGGGTCAGCACGGTGAGGACCTTGGCCGCCAGAAGGAGGAGGATGGCGCCGACGACGCGCCGCTTGATCCAGCCCATGCCGCTGCCGCGCGGCCACAGATAGGGGGCGGTGCGGCGCAGCGTCTGCCAGTTGGAGGCGCGGTCGGGGCGCAGGGCTTCGTCGGTGGGGCTGAGGCGTCGCATGAGGCTGGCCTTCGGGCTGGCGGAAGGCGGAGCCTAGCGCCCTGTCCGCCGGAAGGCCAGCACCCTTCAGCGTCCTTCCATCGCCGGCAGGACGAAGACCTGTCCGGGGTAGATCAGGTCCGGGTCGCGGATGCGATCGCGGTTGGCCTCGAAGACGCGGACATAGAGGATCCCCTGGCCATAGCGGTCCCGCGCGATGGCCCAGAGCGTGTTGCCTGGCTGGACGGTGCGCATGGCGATGCTCTGTCCGGCCTGCTGCGCTTCGGCCATGAGCGTGGCCAGATCCTCGCGCTGTTCGCGCTGGAAGGGGGTTTCGATGCGGCTGGTGACCCTGCCGGTTCCGTCAAGCTGATCGATGCGCAGCCGGTAGACCCCCGGTTCGATCTGCGCGAGGGTGGCCGTCCAGCGCCCGTCCGCTTCGACGGGACGCTCGGCAATCAGCCGGTTGTCGAGATAGAGGCGCACCGCCACCGCGTCCCCCGTTGCCCGGCCCGAGAGGGTCACATCCCCTGCCGCATCATAGCTGATGGCCTCGAGAGAGACGCTCTGCAGGACTTCGGGGTCCGCATCGGGGGGCAGCGCAGGCTGGAGCACGCGCACCCCTTCGGCATCCGAGAGAAGGACGGGCGGCTGGGCCGGGGCTTGGGGCGTTCCGGCGGGCGGTTCGGGGACGGGATCGGGGCGCGGCGGCGCGGGCGCGGTCACGTCCAGCGTGGCATCGGGCCTGGGGCCGGATCCGTCGGCCTCGGGGGGTGCCCCGGCCGAAGCGGGCATCATGACGACAGGGGGGGGCGGGGGTCCCTTCCTCCTGCGCTGTCTGCGCCGGCAGGGGCAGAGGGCTTTCGGGCAGGGCGGGGGCCGCAGCTCCGGTCTCTGTCATCTCTGCCGGCCCCGGCGGAACGGGGGGGATGTCCGGCCCGGCCGCCCCGGCCGCGGGGGCGGCAGCATCGGCCATCACGGCCTGCGGCCCGGCGGCCCGGTTTCCCCCTCTGCCACGGCGTCGGCGGTATCGTCCGGGGTCCCTGCGGCCGGGCCGGGGGCTTCTGGCCAGGCAGGGGTCTTGGCATCCGCCGCGGGGGTCCCGGCATCCGTCCCGGACGGGCTGTCGATCTGCGACGGGCCGGCCATCGCGATGGTGGCGCCCTCTCCGCCTGCGGTGGTCTCCTCTCCGGGGGCAGGCTCCTCCGCGCCTGCCTCTTCCGGCCCGGTCTGCTCTCCTGTCGCGGTTTCCTCTCCTGGGAAGGCGAACGGCGTGGGGGCCAGGATCACGGTCGCTTCCGAAGGCGTGCCGCTCTCGTCGCGCAGCGCGAGGGGGCGGGGCACGGTCGATGGGGGGAGATCGAGAAAGGCCACGAAGCGCCCTTCGCCATCGGCGACCGCTTCGGCAACCGCGATGTCTCCGGCCAGAATCGTGACCCGCTCGCCGGGGTCGGCGCGGCCCGCCACGATTCCGCTGCCATCGGGAGAGAGGCGCACCGTGTCGAAGCGGGGGGGCTCCTGCGGCGGCGACGGCGTGTCGGCAGGGCGGTCGCTGTCGGTCCTGTCCCCGGTCTCGCTGTCCCGGGGAAGGCCTGGGGCCGGCGGCGGGGACGCCACGCCGTCCTGTGCCGGGTCCTGTGCCGGGCCCTGTGCCGGTGTGGTGCTGTCCTGTGCCGTGGCGTGGCCTTCCTCCCCCGTCCGCGGCGGCACGGCCAGGACAATGAGCCCGAACAGGCCGACCGCGGCCAGAACCGCAATCCCCAGGCGCATCCCGTTGCCCGTTGCCACCCTTCGGCCCCCCCCAGCAAGGCGTTGAGTGACCATAGCCGCACCGCTAGAAGGCGTCAAAATCCATCACGAGGGCGATCGGACGATGGCAACCGTGGCAAAGGCGGTCTGCGTCTATTGCGGGGCGCGCGACGGACGCAACCCCCGCCATGCCGAGGCGGCTGCGGAGACCGGGCGCATGCTGGCCGCGAATGGCTGGGGGCTGGTCTATGGAGCGGGCGATGTGGGGATGATGGGGCGCGTGGCGGCGGCCCATCAGGCATCGGGAGGCCGGGCGATGGGGGTGATTCCCCGCCATCTCTTCGAGAGGGAGCGCCCCGGTGTCCCCGCCCCGGACAATCCCCGCCCGCGCGACATCGGCCGCCTTGTCGTCACCGAGACGATGCACGAACGCAAGAAGGTGATGTTCGCCAATGCCGATGCGGTGGTCTGCCTGCCGGGCGGAGCGGGCAGCCTCGACGAATTCTTCGAGGTGCTGACCTGGCGCCAGATCGGCCTGCATGCCAAGCCGATCCTCCTGCTGGATGTGGCGGGCTACTGGCAGCCGCTGCTGGGGCTGCTGCGGCATGTGGTGGAAGAGGGCTTCGCCGAGACCTCGCTGCTGTCCTTTGTCGAGGCCCCGGCGACGGTGGCCGATCTGGAACGCCGCCTGCGCGTCCTGCTGACCTAGGCCGAGGCCATCTCCTGCTTCAGGAGCTTCTCGATCTGGTCCACCGGATGGCCGGTCATGGTCTTGGGGATCTCGGCCACGATGCGGGCGGCCACCTCCTTGTGCAGAGCCGGGCGCAGCGCCCCGAGGATCTGCGGCCCCGCGACGATCACCAGCCGTTCGAAGCGGTTGCCGTGGGCGGCCTTGTAGAGGATCCCGGCCATCTGCTCGGCGAAGCGTTCCTTCTCGAGCCGGTGATAATCCGTCTCTTCATAGGCCGACTTGGCGCCGGGGGCGCCGGCATCGTAATAGCGCCCCGGCCTGTCGGATTTCTGGTCGCGGTCGGGGGGATTGTCCTGTTCCTCCTTGCGCACGACCTCGAGCGCGGGGTCCTGGCCGTCCGTGGTGTTGCGCAGGATCAGGGCCTTCTCGCCGTCAAGGACGAGGACCCAGGTGCCGTTCTGGAGACGCGCCATCTGTCAGTTGTCCTCCGTGTCGGACTTGCGCAGGCGCATCGGCGTTCCGGCATCGGGCTCCAGCGCCTTGCGCCCGTCGCTGCGTGTGCCGATCTCGCGCGACAGCCTGCCGCCCGTCTCGCCCTGTCCGCCGGGCGTTGCCTCCTCATGGAGAAACTGTTCCGTCTCGCGGATGCCGTACCGGGATCGGTGGCGTTCGGCCATGGGGTATCTCCCTTCTCGTCTGAGAGGGAGAAAACGGGCGGGCGGGAAAGCGGTTCCCCGCCCGCCAGACCCGTCTCAGAGGCGCGAAGCGACCTCCTCCCAGTTGACGAGGTTGTCCAGGAAGTTGGTCAGATAGGCCGGCCGCTTGTTGCGGAAATCGATGTAGTAGGAATGCTCCCAGACATCGCAGCCCAGAAGCGCGGTCTGCCCGAAGCAGAGCGGGTTCACCCCGTTCTCGGTCTTGGTGATCTTGAGCGAGCCGTCCTTGTCCTTGACGAGCCAGACCCAGCCCGAGCCGAACTGGCCGACACCGGCACTGTTGAACTGGGTCTTGAAGTCCTGGACCGAACCGAAGGCCTCGGTCAGCGCGCGTTCGAGCTCGCCGGGGATCTTCGACTCCTTGGGGGTCATCCACTGCCAGAACTGGATGTGGTTCCAGTGCTGGGACGCGTTGTTGAAGATGCCGGACTGGGCCACGGCGCCGGGCTGATAGGTGCCGACGATGATCTCCTCGAGCGGGCGATTCTCCCACTCGGTCCCGGCGATCGCCTTGTTGCCGTTGTCCACATAGGCCTTGTGGTGGAGGTCGTGATGATATTCGAGCGTCTCGCGGGACATGCCCTTGGCCGCAAGGGCATCATGCGGATAGGGCAGATCGGGAAGGGAAAAGGCCATGGCGAACTCGCTTTCCTTGGGGCGCCGGCGGCGCGAACGGACCTTATGAAAGCCCGGTCGGCCACGAGGTCAAGGGAAGGAGGCTCTTGCAGGAAGAATACATTATAACATAACATTTCCTCCCATGAGGATGATCGTTATGACCGCGGCCTGATCCCGTCGTTTCCGACCATGAGGCGCAACCTCTCCCGAACGCTGCCGCCCGGCCGCTCGCGCGATCCGATGCGTGAGCATGACCGGCTTCCCCTGCCTCTGCGCCTGTGGGCGACACAGGCCTTGCGCCCCTGGTGCCCCCGTGCGCTGCGGCGCATCTACGAGAAGGCGCTAGCCCGCACGGGCTCTGTCGAGGCCGCGCTGCAACGGCTCGAAGCCTGCGAGGCTGCCACGCTGGCGCGCGAGGCCCGCCGCCTGCCCGGCAGAAGGCCGTTCAGATCCAGGTGACCTTCTCGCGGAATCCCGACCGCCCTGGAAAGGTCTGCGCATGACGCGCCAGAAGCTCGCGCGCGCGGGCCTTCTGCCGCATCGGACGGCAGAGAAGGATCATCCGCTCGAGCGCATCGGGGCGATCAGGGGCGAGGGCCTGAGCCTTGGCAAGGGCACCGAAGGCCTCCTCGAGCCGGTCGAGCCGCCGGGCTGAGGCCGCCTCGAGCAGCAGCACCTCCGCATCGGCATCGGCGAGGTCGCGATGCCGGGCGCAGAGGGCAATCATCTCCTCGTGGTGACCGAGGCGGGAGAGCATCCGCACCGTGCTCCGCAGCGCCTCGGGAGAGAGGCTCCCTGCCGCGGCCGAATCGCCGCCGACATAGCGGCGCAGCACATCATCCATGATCCGGGTGACAACATCGGCCGAGACATGCCGGTAATCGCCCCGCGACCAGGCGACGGCAGGGTTGGAGAGGGTGACGAACTCGTAAGACGGGAAATAGTCCACCCCCTCCTTGCCCATCACGAACTCCTCGAGGGCGGCACGCTGGACGGACTTGGAATAGGCATTGGCCACCAGGACATCCATGTCGCGGAAGGTGGCCAGCAAGGGCACGGGCGAAACGGTCACCAGCATCTTCAGCGGCCTTGTCCGGTGGCGCAGCAGAAGGGCATGGAGGTCGTTCAGCCCCGCGAGCACGTCGCCATAGGACAGCACCCGGAACTCGAACCGCTCTGGCTCGGCCTTGATCAACTGGGTCGGGGGCACGACATTCAGATAGAGGCCAAGCTTGCGGTCGAACCAGGTTTCGACATAGCCCAGCGTCAGGATCAGCACATCTGCATGGGCCACGGCCGCCATCGCATCCAGATAGCGGTGACGGAAGGCCAGGATCGTCTCGATCGGGAAATCGAGCCGCGCCATCCCGAGCTGGGCATCCACATAGCGGCCCGGCCCGACCTCATAGATCGCCTCCGCTCCGGGATAGGTCTCGCGCTCGAGAGCCCAGCGCACCTCGTTCAGGACCGAATGAATCGAATACTTGTTGAAGAAGTTCGCCGGATCCTCGAGCGAAGCGCCGATCTCGCCCAGATCGAATTCCCGGCTCAGGACCCGGCGGCCGGCTGATTCGAGGGCCTTTTCGACATTGCGCGCAAAGCAGGATCCGATGGCGAAGATCGTGTCCCCCTCCTCGATGCGGAAAGAGGGCGTGACGGTGGGCGATGCCAGGGGATAGAGACGCTCGCCGTCACGTTCGGGCGAAGGGTATCGCCGCAGGTCGTTGCGCCGCGCGCGCAGCATCGCCTGATCTGCTGTCAACCGCTCGATCGGATGGCCCTCGCTGCTCATCGCCATGCCTCCTGCCAGCGCCCGCGAACTCTAGGCCTGCACCTCTGTGGCAGGCAAGCGAGACCCCCGCGGGATTCGCGGCCCCGTGTGTTCTGCGCATCCCCAGCCTGTGCGAGAATCGTGAAAATCGCGTCAATACGGACCCTCCGATGACCCAGGAACCGCTTCTCGTGCCCGACATCGCGGGCGGGCTGCCGCCCATCCGTCTCGTCGAGGGGGCGATCGTCGTCCCCCCGGCCAAGGGTCTGGGCAACCAGTCGGTGCAGCGTTCGGGCGTTCTCTTCCCGGATGGGTCGCTCGTTCCCGAAAGCGTGACCTGGCGGGGCACCGCACAGGTCACCGTGCAGCCTGCGATGCCGCAGGGACGGATCGACGAACTGACGGGCACATGGCTTTTCCTCGGTCCCCTCTTCGGTCATTTCGGGCATTTCCTGGTCGAGAGCATCGCGCGCATCTGGGCCTTCGGGCGTCTCCGCGACGAGATCGACGGCGTCCTCTTCGTGCCGAAGTTCCAGAACCGCCCCGACCGGATCCTCGAACAATACCGCCCGTTCCTCGAGGCCCTGGGTGTCCGGGGACGCATGCTCAACCTCGAGGAGCCGACGCGGGTGGAACGGCTGCATGTGCCGCCCCAGGGGTTCGGCATGTTCCAGATGATCGAGGGCAGCCCGGAATTCCGGGACTTCGTGCGCGCCCATGCGGGGCGGGATGTCGAACCCCAGGGCCACGCCCGGATCTACATCTCGCGCAGTGCCCTGCCGGTCCAGCGTGGCAGCATCCTCGCCGAGACCGTTCTGGAAGAGCATCTCAAGGAGGAAGGCTATGTGCCCTTCCATCCCCAGAAGCACAGTTTCCTTGACCAGATCGCCGCCTACAAGGCGGCCACACATATCGTGGGGGTGGATTGTTCGCCCTTCCATCTGGTCGCCCTGGTGGGCCACCGCGATCAGACGGTGGGCGTGATCGCTCGGCGCGACGGGGATCTCGATCAGGCCTTCGCCCGCCAGATCCATGCCTTTCAGGGATCCGAGGTGGCCGCCATCAACCACCTGAAGCGCAACTGGATCGAGGAGCACATGAACCGCGCCTCGCGCACGAGCTGGGGCGAGGTGGATTTCCCGGCCCTCGGTGTCTCCCTGTGCGAATGCGGCCTGATCCGCGGCGGCAACTGGCCCGCGATTCCCGATGCGGTCATCCGGAAGCAGATCGAGGCCATCGGCGCGGCCCAGGGCATCCGCTTCAAGCCCTGGGAGGGTGCGCCGGGAACGGCCCCCTCGGATGCGGACTGAGGCGCCGGAAGGGCCCGTCGCGGCCTTCCGAACACCGGACAGCACGGACTGCGCGGCCATCGATGATGGGGGTCCGCAGCCGCCACTTGCGGATATCAGTCGAACATCGAGGCCGGCAGCATGAGGGCGATCCCCGGAAACTGCACGATCAGCAACAGGCCGATCAGCATCGCAAGCAGGAAGGGCAGCACGCCGCGAAAGATGGTCACCATTGGCACCGCGGGTGCGATGCCCTTGACGACGAAGACATTCAGTCCAACCGGCGGGGTGATCATGCCCATCTCCACCACGATCACCGCGACAACGCCGAACCAGATCGGGTCGAAGCCGTTCGCCATCATGATCGGAAAGACGATCGGGATGGTGACGACCAGCATCGACAGACCATCGAGGAACATGCCCAGCACCACATAGGCGAGGATCACCGCAGTCAGGGTGCCATAGGGGCCGAGGCCCAGCCCCGTCAGAGCATGGCCCAGCGTTTCCGGAACATGCGTCACCGCCAGGAACGGATTCAGCACATTGGCGCCGATCACCACCATGTAGAGCATGGCCGATGTTCTCACCGTGTCGAGAAGGGCCATGCGGAACAGGCCGACTGTCAGCCGGCGCGAGACCAACGCCAGCGCCAGGACCAGCGTCGCGCCGATACCCGAGGCCTCGACCGGGGTGAAGACCCCGGCATAGATGCCGCCGATCGACAGGACGATCACCGCGACCAGCGGCAGCGCACGGAATGTCATGCCCAGTTTCCGGGACCAGGGTACCTTCGGCCCCCGCGGGCCCGCGCCGGGATCCATCAGCGCCATGATCCAGATCGTCAGGATGAACAGCCCCACAAGGAGAAGTCCGGGCAGAACACCCGCCATGAACAGGCGGCCGATGGATTGCTCGGTCAGGATCGCATAGAGGACAAAGCCCGTCGATGGCGGGATCAGGAAGCCCAGCGTCCCCCCTGCCGCCACCGCCCCCGTGGCCAGCGCCGGACCATAGCCCAGGCGCTGCATCTCGGGCAGTGCGACCTTGCCGATGGTGACGGCCGTGGCGACCGACGAGCCGGACACGGCGGAGAACAGCCCGCAGCCGAGGACCGAGGCCGAGGCGAGCCCGCCTCGGAACCGCCCGACCCAGGCGAAGGCGGCATCGTACAGCCCGCGCGAGAAGCCGGCAGCGGACGCGATGTTGCCCAGCAGGATGAACATCGGCACGACGATCAGCGCATAACCGGAGACCGAGGCATATCCTTCGGTCAACAGGACGGCGCCCGCCGCCTTCAGCCCCGACAGCGCCCACATGCCGAAGAAGCCGACCGTCAGCATGGCAAAGGCCACCGGCATGCGGAAGAGCATCAGCCCGAAGAGCGCGGCGATGCCCAGAAGTCCGGCGGCGGCTTCAGGCATCGCGCGGCCCCCGACGCAGGATCGCGAAGCCCTGCGCAAGCAGGATGACGACGCAGAGCGCCATGCCCATGGCGAGGATCGCATAGAAGGGCCAGAGCGGCAGGCCCAGCATGTTGGTCGCATCTGCATAGCGGCGCGCATCGATCGCCTTGAGCACCGCGCGCCAGACCAGCACCCCCAGAACCAGCGCCGACAGCCCGCGCGACAGAAGGTCGCCCATGTGGCGTCCGATCACGCCGAGGCGATGGTCCAGCACATCGACGCGAACATGTGCACCGTCCGCCGTGGCCCAGGGCAGCGCCAGCATCACCACAGCAACCGAGGTCAGCTGCACGATCTCGTTCAGGCCGAGGATCGGCCGCGCAAAGCCATAGCGCAGCACCACCCCGACTGCGATCAGCAGCACCATGAACAGAAGGCAGGCGCCCGCCATGGCGGCGAGGGCCAGACTGGCCCGGTCGAGCAGGCCCGACCGGGCGAGGTCGGCACCCCCGGGCATCAGCGGGCCCTCAGCGCGTCGATCACGGCCTGCGCATCACCGCCGGTCTCCGCGACGACCCGTTCCACCACCGGGGCCGAGAGCGCGTTGAAGGCAGCCGCCTCCTCGGGGGTCAGGCGGATCAGTTCCTTGCCCGGCATGGCGCCGAAGGCCTCGATCCCCCTGGCGGCCTCGGCAAGCTGCACCTGATTGCCCAGGAACGAGGTTTCCCGCCCCACTTCCAGCAGCGCCGCCTGATGGTCGGGCGCCAGCGAATCGAAGGCATCCCGGCTCATGATGATGAAGAAGGGCGAAAGGGTCGTGTCCATCCCGACGGTCAGGAAATTCGCCACCTCGCCCAGCCTGAAGGCGTGGGTCGCCGTGCCGTCGATCAAAGCGCCATCGATGACCCCGGTCTGAAGCGCGTTGTAGATCTCGGAGACCGGCATCGAGACGGGCGATCCGCCCCAAGCCTCGACCACCAGACCGGCATTGCGCGAGGGCACGCGGATCTTCATCCCGGCGACATCCGCAGGTGTGCGCACCGGCCTGTCGCGGGTGTAAAGCACGTTCCGGGCGTTCGACCACAGGCTGATCAGCTGCACACGCCGATATTCGGGGGTGAAGAGATCGATGTTCTCCCCAGATGGCTTCCGTCCCCCCTTCTTCGGTCAGCACGCCGGGCAGTTCGGTCAGAAGCGTCAGCGGAAAGGTCGAGGCGGTATAGCCCGGAAGGCCAAAGGCAAACTCGGCCACACCATCCACCACACGGGCATACTGGTCTGCCGGCCCGGCCCCGAGCTCGCCACCATTGTAGATGCGCACCGTCACGGCGCCGTCCGTCGCCTCGGCGACGGCGGCGGCGAAGGGTTCGAACACGCCGGCCACATAGGGATGGGTCGGCGCCATGTAGTTGGCGAACTTCATCTCCTGGGCGATGGCAGCCGATACGGACAGGACCGCGGCGAGGGCAGCCCCGGCAAGGCGTAGCGCGAAGGTCACGATGTCTCCTCCCTGGATGGGGCCCGGCCATGCGGCTCCGGGCCGGTTCGATCTCCACAGGCCCCCGATCCCGCAGAACGCCCGGCATGACCAATCGGAAATGCGGCGTCGGCATAAGATCCGGCTATGGCGGCTTCAGGATCCGGGCAGCTCTGCCTCGATCGCATCGAGAAAGGCGGACTGTGCCCGCGTCGGAAGCCAGTCCGACCGCATGGTCAGGCCGATGATGCGTGATGTTCCCTGCATCGGCACCGGCACCGGCACGACCGCGCCCAGCCGGATCTCGGCCGCGATCTGCAACCGCGAGATGCAGCCCAGATGGTTGGTGATGGCCAGGATCTCGCGCATCAGGATCATCGAGCCGGTCTCGATCAGGGAAGGGGGCGTGCCGAAGCCGGCCATCAGCCGGTCGAAGGCCTGTCGGCCCGGCGTGCCCGCGAGGCCGACGACGAAGGGATAGCGGGCCAGACTGGCCGGATTCTCCAGAACAGGATGCCCGGGGCGGGCAACGATCATCAGATCGTCCTGGAACAGGGGCTTCTGGATGACATCCTCGGCCGGGGGGGTATCGCGCAGCGCGCCGATCAGGATGTCGATCTCGCCCCGCCGGAGACCGCTGACCAGATCCGCATAGGGTCCATCGAGCACCCGGACCGGCAGGGTGGGCCGGACCCGGCGGAAGCGTGCCAGAACGCGCGGCAGAAGAAAGGAACGGGACAGCGGCATGGCGCCGATCACGATCGCACCGACCTCGCGTCCGGCCAGCTCGGCCAGATCGGCCTCGGCCTGATCCAATTCGGCAAAGGCCAGCCGGGCCGCCATGGCCAGACGCTCGGCGACCCGGGTCGGCATCAGCCCGAAGGCGGTTCTTGCGAACAGCTTCTGGCCGGCCTCCTGCTCGAGCTGGCTGACCGCGCGGTGCACGGAGGGTTGGGTCATGCCCATGCGACGGGCGGCCAGGGTGAAGTTCTCGGCTTCGCATGTGGCGACCAGGGCCTGCAGCTGGGCGGATGTCGCGGTCAGCACCAGACGCGGCGCGATGTCCGAAAGCGCCGGATCCAGCAGGCCGAAGGCCCGACGCAGACGCAGCGCCAGCGCCTCTCCGGCAGCGGTCGGAAACAACCCTCCCCGACGCAGAAACAGGGGCTGACCCGCCAGTCTCTCGAGCTTGCCCAGAGCCTGCGAGACCGCCGGCTGGGAGAGGCGCATCGCCTCGGCGGCCCGTGTCACGGATCCCCCGTCATGAGCGGCAAGATACACGCGCAGATGACGCAGATTCGTTTTCACGGCAGGGACCCGAGGATGCGGTCGATACGGCGGGCCAGATCGTCCTCTCCCGCTTCTAGCGCCAGCGCCGCAATCCGGTCCTGCCACCGGGCAGTCGCAGCGGCCATCGCGTCGGGCAGGCCCAGCTCCCTCAATGTGGCGGCGACCTCGCGCATTTCGGCGGCGCGGCGCGCGCCATGGGCCATCATCCGTTCCAGACTGTAGGATGCGCGAGCGCGCCAGTCGAAGCCGGGATCCGAATCCTGAAGCGAGGCGAGAACTGCTTCCTCCACACCCGCCCGACGCGCAGCCAGAAGGCTTTCGGCGCAGAGTGCCTCGATCCCCTTGACGATCACCGATCGCAGCATCTTGACCATGGAGGCTGCGCCGATGCGATCGCCCGCGACCCGCACATCCATGCCCAGAGCCGTGCACAGGGCCAGTGCATCTGCAGAATGCGGACCGGCGATCAGGCAGGGCGTGCGGTGCCCGCGAGGATGCACCGGCGCCATGATCGCCAGATCGACATAGCGCCCGCCTGCCGCCTCGATCACCGCCGCAGCCCGCAGCTTGGTGCCCGGCGCGCAGGAATTGCCGTCCAGCCACAGCGCACCCGGTTCGAGATGGGGCGCGCAGGCCTCGGCCGCGGCAAGGGCCTGATCGGCAGTCACGAGGCAGAACACGACCTCGGCCCCGGCCAGCGCCGGACCGGGAGACAGGTGGCAATCCGGCATCGGACGGATGTCATGCGCTGCAACCGAACCGAACCCGGCCGCGAAGGCGCGTCCTGCCTCGCCGAAACCGATCATGGCCAACAGCGGCCCCCTCACCCTGTTCATGCTGCCCGCTCCGGTCTCATCTCTCATCGCCCCATGGCCTGGACCGCGGGGGGACGCAAATCCAGTGTCCATAGCCTGAACTTATGACCCGGCGCAGTCTTCTGAATGGCTCTGTCCGCGGCAGTGACGCAGAAGACGGCCAGAAACGGAGAGACCGCATGACCAGCTCCAGCCGCACTGCCCTCGTCATTTCCGCCCATGCCGCCGATTTCGTCTGGCGTTGCGGCGGGGCCATCGCGCTGCACGCGGAACAGGGGGTGAAGGTGACCGTCGTCTGCCTTTCCTACGGCGAGCGCGGGGAAAGCGCGAAACTCTGGAAGGAACCGGGCATGACGCTGGAGCGGGTCAAGGCCGTTCGGCAGGCCGAGGCGCGCAAGGCGGCCGAGGTTCTGGGCGTGCACGATCTGATCGAGTTCGACATGGGCGACTATCCGTTGGAATTCGCCCGCGCCCACAAGGACCGGCTGGTGGACATCATGCGCGCCGTCCAGCCTGCCTTCATGCTGAGCCACAGCCAGTACGACCCCTACAATACCGATCACATGCTGACCACGCAGGTGGTGCTGGAATGCCGCTCCACTGCACAGGCCTGGGGGCACAATCCGGGGCAGAAGATCCTCGGCGCGCCGCAGCTCTATCTCTTCGAGCCGCATCAGACCGAACAGATGGGCTGGAAGCCCGACACCTTCCTCGACATCACCCCGGTCTGGGAGAAGAAGCGCGCCGCCATCGAATGCATGGCGGGGCAGGAGCATCTGTGGGACTACTACACCCGCGTCGCCCAGAACCGCGCCAACCACTTCACGCGCAACTCGGGCGGTCAGGCGGGCGGACGGGCCTGCAAGTATGCGGAGGCCTTCCAGTCGGTGTTCCCGCGCACGGTGGACAGCCTCTAGAAACGGAAATTCTGCCCTCGCCCGTTCAAGACGGCGCGCTGCAAGCGCAATCCAGCGAAAGGAAACCCGGCCATGACAATCGGATCAACGATGCGCGGGCTGATGCTGATCGGCGGGCTGACCACGGCCGCCGGGACGGTCAGGGCGGAAGGTGTCTTTGACGCGACGCTCCGGATCGACCCCGACGCCTTTGTCACGATCACCGTGACACTCGACGGCAAGCCCCTCACCCTGCGCCGCTACGAGGCGGTCTATGTCGGGCGTCCCGTGGCGATGGCCACCGAACAGCCCGCGCGCCGGATGGGGCCGGGCGGAAGCCCCTCGGGCGCCGAAACACAGACGCTCGAGGATCCCCTGACCTATCAGAAGATGGCGATCTTCGTGCCCGAAGGCGCCAGCGACACCGCCGCGATGATCCTGAACGTCAGCAACGGCGGCTGGTTCGCCAGCGAACTGCGCCCTGGAATCGAGGATGGCGGCAGCTATGTCTCGGACAGCGACAGCGACAAGGTGGGAGCCGCACTGGCCGCAGGCTATGTCTATGTCGATATCGGCAGCCGAGGTCGCGGCATCCTGGCCGCCGATGGCAGCCTGCCCGGCAAGGCCCCGGCAGCGGTGGTGGATGCCAAGGCGGCAATCCGCTTCCTGCGGCTGAACGACGATCTCCTACCCGGTTCGGCCGAACGGATCGTGATCACCGGCACATCGGGCGGCGGTGGTTTGTCGGCGGCCGTGGCCGCCAGCGGCAACAGCCCCGACTACCTCCCCTATCTGGCCGAGATCGGCGCCGCCGGTATCGCCGCGGACGGATCGAGCACCCTCGCTGACGATGTCCTGGCCGTCATCGCCTATTGCCCCATCACCGATCTGGGCCATGCCGATCTGGCCTATGAATGGCTGTATCAGGGCATCCGCAGCGCCGCCAACACTGCCGGTTCGGAATGGAGCGAGGCCGCCCGCGCTGCCTCGGCCGAACTCGCCGCCGCCTATCCCGCCTATCTGGAAGGGCTTGGCCTGACATCGGCGGATGGATCGCCCCTCACGGCCACCACCATGAAATCCGCCATCGCAGACGAACTGACCCGCGAGATTGAACGTCACATCGCCGCAGGCGGAACCGTTCCGGCCCGGGGAGAGACCTTCAGCCTGACTCTGCCCGGTCCCGGCGGCGAACGGCAGATCGAACAGCCGAATGACTGGCTGACGGTCGAAGGCGGCAAGGTGACCGATCTCGATCTCGACGCCTTCCTGCGATTCGTCGCCGCGATCACGCCGCTCAAGCCCGTGCCGGCCTTCGACCGCACCGCCAACAGCGGCAATCCGGGCGTCGATGGCGAGAACACGCTGTTCGGCGGGCCCGATGTGGCTTACGCGAATTTCACGCCCTTCGGCTGGAATCACAACGAGGTTGCCGGCGACGGCTCGGGACCCGACGACACGGGGATGGACTGGGACGCCTGGACGGCGACGGCCGGCGAGGGCAGCAACTGGCCGCCCAGATCCGGCTGGTGAATCCGATGGCCTATCTGGGAGCAGAGGCCAAGGCCGCGCCCTACTGGTATGTCCGCCATGGCATGATCGACCGCGACACGTCCCTTGCGGTGCCTCTGGCGCTGGCCGCCGCCGCCCGGGCCGATGCCGATGTCAGGGAGGTGGACTTCGCCCTGCCCTGGATGACCCCTCACAGCGGAAACTACGACGTGCAGACCGCCTATGCCTGGCTGGCCCGCGTGCTGGCCGCCGCCGAATGAACCGGGATCAGGGCCCCCTGCCCTTACAGGAGTCACCGTGAACGCAACGACCAACCCGTCCTTCGACATCGCCCATCTGGGCCATGTCGAGGTCTACACCGACCGTTTCGAGGACAGCCTCGACTTCTTCACCCGCGTCTACGGGCTGAAACTCTCCGGACAGGACGAGACCGGCGCCTGGCTGCGCGCCTGGGACGACTACGAGTTCCACAGCCTGAAGTTGACGCGCCATCAGACCACGGGCGTGGGCCATATCGGCTATCGCGCTGCCAGCCCCGAGGCGCTGGAGCGGCGGGTGAAGGCGATCGAGGCCTCGGGCTACCGGGTGCATGGCTGGACCGAGGGCGACATGGGCCACGGACCCGCCTTCCGCTTCGAGGATCCCTTCGGCCATGTCTTCGAGATCTACTACGAAACTCGCCGCGCCGAGCCGCAGGAGGCCGACCGCCCGGCGCTGAAGAACACCGCCAGCGCCTTCACCGGCGCCGCGCCGCGCCGGATCGACCATGTGAACCTGCTCGCCGAAGACGTCACCGAGTTCCGGCGCTTCATGGAAACCTGCCTCGGCAGCCGCGTGACCGAGATGATCCGGCTCGACAACGGCCGGCTCGGCGGTTGCTGGTTCACGGTGAACAACAAGACCTATGATCTCGCCTGCACCGAGGAACACGGCGGCGGCCACGGGCGTCTGCATCACGTGACCTATGCCACGGATCAGCGCGAGGACATCCTGCGCGCGGCGGACATCTTCCTCCAGAACGGCGTCCATATCGAGACCGGCCCGCACAAGCATGCGATCCAGGGCACCTTCTTCCTCTATGTCTGGGAACCCGCGGGCAACCGGGTGGAGCTTGCCAATGCCGGCGCGCGGCTGATCCTGGCACCCGACTGGGAGCCGGTGGTCTGGACCGAGGCCGAGCGGAAGAAGGGCCAGGCCTGGGGGCTGAAGACCATCGAAACCTTCCACACCCATGGCACGCCGCCCGTGAAGAAGGAGCCGTGAGATGGCCGTTGTCGTCCGGAACATTCCCCGCGCCGCGCCTGAGGTGATCGAAGGGCTTGCGCGCGCGGGCGTCGCCACCGTGCACGAGGCGCAGGGCCGCCGCGGCTGTCTGCACAGCTCCATGCGGCCCATCTATGCCGGTGCGCAGGTGGCGGGATCGGCCGTCACGATCAGCGCCCCGCCCGGCGACAACTGGATGCTGCACGTCGCCATCGAACAGGTGCAGCCCGGCGACCTGCTGGTGCTGGCGCCCACGAGCCCCTGCGACAACGGCTATTTCGGCGAACTGCTCGCCACCTCGGCAATGGCGCGGGGCTGCCGGGGGCTGATCATCGATGCAGGCGTGCGCGACGTGCGCGACCTGACCGCGATGGGCTTTCCGGTCTGGTCGAAGGCGATCAGCGCCCAGGGCACCGTGAAGGAGACGCTGGGCGATGTGAACCTGCCCATCGTCTGCGCCGGTCAGACGGTCCACCCCGGCGACGTGATGGTCGCAGATGACGATGGCGTCGTCGTCGTGCGCCGCGAGGAGGCCGAGGCCGTCCTTGCCGCCGCCGAGAAGCGGCTTGCGGCCGAAGCGGACAAGCGGGCGAGGCTGGCCGCGGGGGAACTCGGGCTCGACCTCTACGGCATGCGCCCGGCGCTGGCGGCGAAGGGGCTGAAATATGTCTGAGGGCATCCCCTGCCTGTGGATGCGGGGCGGCACATCGAAGGGCGCCTATTTCCTGGCCCGCGACCTGCCGGCGGACCCGGCCGCGCGGGATGCCCTTCTGTTGCGGATCATGGGCAGCCCCGACCCACGCCAGATCGACGGCATCGGCGGAGCTGATCCCTTGACATCCAAGGTGGCGATCCTGTCGCCTTCGACGCGGCCTGACGCGGACGTGGATTACCTGTTCCTTCAGGTCTTCGTCGACCGGCCGCTTGTCAGCGCGGCCCAGCCCTGCGGCAACATCCTGGCGGGCGTCGGCCCGGCCGCCATCGAGCGCGGGCTGGTGTCGGCGCAGGACGGCGAGACCCCGGTCCGCATCCACATGCTGAACACCGGCGAAGTGGCGGTCGCCCGCGTGCAGACCCCCGGCGGGCGCGTGCGCTATGACGGAGAGACCGCCATCGACGGGGTGCCCGGAACGGCGGCCGCCATCCCGCTGATATTCCAGAACATCGCCGGGTCGATGTGCGGGGCGCTGCTGCCGACCGGCCGGGCCGTGGACGTGATCGACGGTCTGGCCTGCACGCTGATCGACAACGGCATGCCCTGCGTGGTGATGCGGGCCGCCGATTTCGGCCTGACCGGGGAGGAGGACCGCGACACGCTGGAGGCGCGCGAGGACATCCGCAGGCGGCTGGAGCCGATCCGGCTTCAGGCCGGGCGGATGATGGGCCTGGGCGAGGTGGCGGAACAGTCGGTGCCGAAGATGATCCTGGTTTCGCCGCCGCGGCGCGGAGGCGTCATCGCCACCCGGTCCTGGATCCCGCACCGCGTTCATGCCTCGATCGGCGTGCTGGCCGCCGTCTCGGTCGCGACCGCCTGTCTCCTGCCCGAAAGCCCCGCCGCCGCCCTTGCCGTCCTTCCGCCTGACGACCGTTTCCTGATCGAACATCCGACAGGCGCGGTGGAGCTGTTCCTCGAGCGCAATTCCGACGGATCGGTTCGCGCGGCGGGAACCCTGCGCACCGCGCGCAAGCTGATGGACGGGCTGGTCTTTCCGGCCTGACCCCCCTTCGCGGATCCGCCATTGCAAATCTGAAACCGGTTATCGGGCACCGGGATAAGCGGCGGCAACAGCCGGACATTAGGGTTCGCGCGTGGTCGGCCGGTCCGCAGACCGGATCCTTTCCGAAGCGCAACAGGACAGCCGTCATCCGGAACCGACCGCATGCCACGAAACCGAGGACACCGATGACCACGAGGACACTTGAAGACCGGCTCAAGGAATGGCCCAGCCCCGCCGCCATGCTGCAGAATTCGCAGATGGGGCCCTATGTCTTTCCCATCGCGCCACAATATACCAACTGGATCGAGGAAGTCCGCGCCTGGCGGCACGGGGCGGTGCTGCTGAACCAGTCCTATCACATGACCGACCTCTATGTGCGCGGGCCCGATGCGCTGCGGCTTCTGTCGCATGTCGGGGTGAACAGCTTTGCCGGTTTCGGGCGCGACAAGGCCAAGCAGCTCGTCTGCGTGAACCCCGACGGTTACGTGATCGGCGACGGGATCCTGTTCGGGCTCGAGGATGACGAATACCTTTATGTCGGGCGCCCGCCGCTTGCCTACTGGATCGCCTATCAGGCCGAAATCTCGGGCTGGAACGTCACCACCGAGCTCGACATCCGCAGCCTCGAGAACCCCGACAGGCCGCGCCGGCTCTACCGTTTCGAGGTGCAGGGGCCGAAGGCGCTCGACATCCTGAACGAGGTCAACGAGGGCGGGCCGCTGACCACCCGCTTCTTCCACATGGGCGAGATCACCATCGCCGGCTGCAAGGCGCGCACGCTGGCGCATGGCATGGGCGGCGCGCCGGGGCTGGAGCTCTGGGGGCCTTACGAGGAAGGCAAGAAGGTCTATGACCGGCTGATCGAGGTCGGCGCGAAATGGGGTATGCTGCGCGCCGGCAGCCGGGCCTATTCCTGCGCGGCGATGGAGTCGGGCTGGATCCCCTCGCCGCTGCCGGCGATCTACACGGGCGAGGCGATGAAGGGCTTCCGGCAATGGCTGCCGGCCGACAACTTCCTGGCGGTCTGCTCGGTCGGCGGCAGCTTCCAGCCCGAGAATGTCGAAGATTACTACCTCACGCCCTGGGACCTCGGTTACGGACGGATGGTGAAGTTCGACCATGATTTCATCGGCCGCCCGGCGCTGGAGAGGATGGCCGCGCAGCCGCACCGCACCAAGGTGACGCTGGTCTGGGACCGCGAGGACGTGCTGAAGATCTTCGACGGGCTCATGGGCCCCTATCCGGGGCCGAAGCTGATGGAACTGCCGGCGGGCCATTATGCCGCCCATCCCTATGATCAGGTGCTGCTCGACGGCGCGCTTGTGGGACTGTCCACCTACCCCGTCTATTCCGCCAACGAACGGGCCTGGATCTCGCTGGCGATGGTGCGGCCGGATCTCGCCGCGCAGGGCACGAAGCTTCGGATCCTGTGGGGCGAGAAGGATGGCGGCACGGCCAAGCCGCATGTCGAGCGGCATGTCCAGATGACCGTGGGCGCCGAGGTCCATCCCTGGCCGATCCACGAGGCGGCGCGGGAAAGCTATCGCGCGCAGAAATAGCCCCCGCCCCTCGGGCCGGACGCGCCGCAGGGCCATGCGGCGCGTCATTTCTTCGCCAGCCACGCGGCGGTCAGAGCCGCCCTGCCGCCAATTCCCCGGCGATGTGTTCGCAGGCGCGCACCGTCAGCGCCATGATGGTCAGCGTCGTGCCCGCCGTGCCACTGGTCGGGAAGGCCGCGGCATCGGTGACGAAGAGGTTCGGCACCTCCCAGGCCTGATTGTGCCGGTTCAGGACCGAGGTCGCCGGGTCATCGCCCATCCGCGCGCCGCCGCTTTCATGGATCGCCGCGCCCATCGTCATCGCGCGGGGAAAGAAGCGGCGGAAGAACCAGCGGCTGATCGGGTCTTCGTCCGGGTAGGCGCCGCGGCCGTATTCCGTGAGCCCGAGCGGCGAGCCGATCCATTCGACCTCGAAATCCGCGGCCTCGACCATCGCCCGAATCTCGTCCGAGGCGGCCATGAGAAGCCTGCGCTCGTTCTCGCCGACATGGCAGCGGATATGCGGGATCGGCATGCCCCAGCGGTCGCGCCGATGCGAGAGGGTGATGCGGTTGTCGGGGGCAGGCAGCATCTCGCAAAAGCCCATGAAGGCGAACTGCGCCCGCTTGTGCGGCGGCACATAAAGCCGCGCCGCCGTGCCCTGAAAGCCGTAGCCGCGCAGGAAGACGGGGTTGTGGCGGTCCCCGACATTCTCCCACCGCGGGATGTAGGCGCCACCGGTGCGGCCATACCAGGGGTCGGGGTCCCAGGTCGGGTCGTCCTCCTTACCCTTCTGGCCGGGGATGGTGCCGAAGATCACCAGCGGCGCCTGATCCATGAAGCAGCGCCCCAGCATTCCCGAACCGTTGGCGAGGCCCTCGGGGTGGGCGTCGCTGGCCGAATTCAGCATCAGCCGGACCGTCTCGACCGGCGAGCAGCAGAGGACGACGACGCGGGCGGTCAGGATGGAGACCTGCCCGCTGCGTCTGTCAATCACCTCGGCCCCGATGGCCCTTGCGCCGGATCGGTCGGTCAGCACCTTGCGGGCGATGCGGTCGGCCAGGACGGTCAGCCGCCCGGTCGCCATCGCGGCCAGCAGGGGCTGCGGCACACGGCGCGGGTTCGGGGGCATGTAGCGCCAGGTCGTGACCCGCCGCTCGGGCCAGCGGCCCTCGACCGCCTCCTTCAGACGCCGCTCGGCCGCGGTCAGATGGCCCGGTTTCAGATACTTTCCGTCGGGCAGGTTGGGCAGGCCCTCGGGGGTGCCGACGAGACCGAGGAAGCTTTCCACCTTGTCGTAGTAGGGCGCGAGATCGCCATAGGCGATCGGCCAGTCGGGGCTTGCACCATCGCGCGACCCGGCCTTGAAGTCGGTATCCGACCAGCGCATCAGGACGCGGCCATAGGTGTGAAGCCGCCCCCCGAGCTGCCTGCCGCGGATCCACAGATAGGGCTGATCGCGCGTGGTCTCGTAGGGGTGTTCGCGGTCGTTGACGAAGAGATGCCGGAACTGGTGGCCGAAGAAGGCCACCTTGGCCTGCACATGCTGGCCGAGGATCGTGGCAATGGCGCGCTGGCGCAGCTGGATGCCCTTTTCCACCGGGCCCTTCGGCGGGTCGGCGAAATCCTCGGGCCCGATTTCGCGTCCGGCTTCGACAAGGGCCACCCGCAGCCCCCGTTCGGTCAGCTCCTTGGCCGCGAAACTGCCCGAGGCGCCCGAGCCGATCACCAGGGCATCGAATTGGGTGTCGGTCATGGGCCGGGCCTTTCGGGGATGATCGCCACGAAGGCAGGGCCGGGGACGGCGGTCGTGGCGATTTCGCTCAGCGCGCCGCTGTCCGTATCGACGGCGAAGCTGCGGACCAGGCCGGCGGGGCGGTCGGCGAAGAGGATCAGGCCGGGGCTGGCAAAGGCAAAGCTGCGCGCGGCAAGGCGGGGGTGAATGGACTTGGCCACCATCACCGCGCCTTGGCGCTTCAGCGCGCCACCGGGTGCAATGGAGAACCAGGCCAGCGAATCCTCTCCGCGGTTGTTGACGTAGAGGTGCCGCCCGTCCGGCGACAGCCGCAGCTCGGCGGGCTCGTTCGGGCCGGAGTAACTGGCACCCGTGGTGCGCACCCGGTCCAGCAGCCTGACCGCCCCGGTGTCCGGGTCGAAATCAAGCGAGGCAAGTTCCGAGGAAAGCTCCAGCACCATCCAGAACCGCCGCCCGTCGGGGGCGAAGGCGACATGGCGCGGCGCGGTCTGCGGCGGGAAGGGCACGTGCGCCACCGGCTCCAGCCGGTCGGTCAGGCGATAGATGCGCAGGCTGTCGGTGCCCTTGTCGCAGACCAGCACGAAGCGGCGCGAGGGATCGAGGGTGGCGCAATGCGCATGGGCCGAGGCCTGCGCATGCCCGCCCGCCTGCGGCGACGTGTTGGGGTCGGGTCCGTGGCCGTCGAGCACATGCAGGTCGGCGATCCCGTCGAAGCTGCCGTCCGCCTTCAGCCGGTAGAGCGCGACGGTGGAGTGGTCATAGAGATACTCGACCTCCCATCCCCTCGCCGTGCGCCGCACCTGTTCGACATGGTCGAAACTGCCGTGGCTGGCCGACAGAAGAAGGCCCCGCGCCTCGTCGAAGTCAAGGAAGGTCGGGAACGGGCCGAAGACCGGGCAGCGGTCCTTCCAGATCAGTGCCCCGGTCGCGGCATCGAAGCCGAAGGCATGGATCGCGGCGGGCTGCCCCACCGGGCCGCGCCCGTCGGTCTTGCGTTCGTCCACGCAATAGACCGTGCCGGTCCGGGGCGAATGCACCAGATAACCCGCCTGAATGTCGCGGTCTCCCCTGGCCACCGCCTGCATCGCCCCCGTCGCCGGATCCAGCCGGAACACGGTCAGGCCGCCGGGAACGTCGCCCTCGGCATAGCTTCCCACGATTGCCCACATGGCCGGCCCCTATCCGATCAGACGCGCCAGCATCTCCTGATGCCGGCGGACCTGCTCGACCTCGCTCATCAGCTCGGCGCGGGTCCGATCCTGATAGTAGCGCTGGCCCTCGTATTCAGAGTTCACGTAGCCCGAGAATCCGCCCGCCTTCAACGCGCCGATCGCAGCTTCGGTGTCGATGGAGGCGTCGTGATATTGGCCCGGCCGTCCCGGAATCTCCGACATCTCGTAAAACTTGCCATGCACATGGGTCACATGGCGCGCGATCTGGCGAAGGGTCTCGGGCCGGGTGTTCGAGAAGGTCAGCGCCTCGCCCACCACGACGTAATCCACCTCCTGCGGGGCGGGCACATGCCGGTCGGCCCAGTCCTTCACCGCGCGGAAGGCCGGGGCGAGCCCCTCCGGCGCCTCGCCCGTGGTCAGGAACCGGCGATAGTCGGCGCGGACATTGCCCGCGGTGTGCCGCGACATGTCGAAGAGGGATCCGGCCTCGCCGCTGCGGATCAGATCCGACAGCGCGATGGCCGCCGCGCAGGCCGCCTCCTGCGCCCCCTTGCGGCGATACCAGCCGAGATGCGCCTCAGAGGGGCGGAACTGGAAGATGCCGAGATCGGGCACGATGCCCAGCCGGTCCGAAGCCTGCGCCTCGGCCCAGTCGATGATCTCGGCCACCTGCGGGCCTTCCAGCGTCATCGGCTGGTGGATCTCGCGGCCAAGGCGGATGTCCTGACGCTCGGCCTCGGGCAGGGCGCGCAGCATCACGTCCAGGGGCGTCACGGACAGCACCCGGACGACGCCGAAACCCAGCCGCCGCGCCAGGCGGATGTCGTGGCGCAGGCGCTCGGCGCATTCCTCGTGGCTCATCACATGGTCGCGGAACTGGAGCACATCCATGCCCACGTCCATCGCGACCGGGGTCAGGCCCAGGGCGGCCAGCCGCCGGTGCCAGTGATCGACGAAGGCCGCGCCCGGATCGGGATAGCGCAGCGTCATCTCGTCCACGATCTCGACCCCGGTCGCGCCGAAGGACGCCACCGCCGCCAGCTCGTCATCAAGCGTCATGTCGCCGAAGAAGCGCGCCTGCTGGAAACTGTAGAGCGAGACGCCCCGCCGGATGGTGATGGTCATGCCACGACCTCCTCGCCCTGAAGCTCCAGCATGAATTCGGAAATGTCCGGCGCCTTGTCCGACCCTGCGCCCGAACCCGGGACGGGCGGTGTGCGCACCCATTCCTCATCGGTGGGGCGATAGCCATAGGCCGCCAGCACCGATTGCTGGATACGGATCCGGTGCCGGCCGGGCGCGAGGCCGCCGGGGCAGGCGACATGCAGGATGCCCTCGTCGGGGTAATCCCAGTGCTCGTGCACCGCGCGCGCGATCTCGGCAAAGCTGCGCGGCGGGAGGCCGTTGATCGCGAAGCTCTGCGCCTCTCGCGGGTAGTTCACGCCGTCCACCTCGAGGAAATAGCCGTTGTGCAGCGACAGGTAGACGCCGCGATAGTTGGCGTTCTTCACCGCCAGGCAGAAACCCCTCACCCTGCCATCCTTCACCACGTTGCGCAGACTGTCCTCGCGCACGAAAAACCGCTCGAACATGGGCATTCCCGATCTGAACTTCGGGAATGATTGATCCGAGGGGGATTCCGGCCACCAATGCGATTCCGGTATCGGTCTGCACAGTTCCGGCATAACCGGCGGGTCATCGTCCTGTGCAGCCGGCCCCGGACATGCGACGATGCGCTTCGGGGACAGCGGGAGGAGCCGAGAGCCGGGCATGGCCGGGAGCGAACTCGATCTGCGCGAGGTGCGTGCCGTGGCGGAAGTGGCGCGGGCGCGCAGCTTCAAGGCGGCGGCCGAAGCGATGCATGCCTCGCAGCCGACGCTGTCGCGGCTGGTGGCTTCGGCCGAAGCCAAGCTGGGCGTGACGCTGTTCGCCCGTGGATGGGAGGGAGCCGACACCACGCAGGAGGGCGATGTGGTCGCGCGGAGCTGCGGCGCGATCCTGGCGGCCGTGGACGCGGCAGAGCAGGCCCTTCCCTTCGGGGGCGGTCCGCGCCCCCGTCTCCGTGCAGGCCTCACATCCGATCATCTGCGGGCCATCGACGCCCTGATCCGCGAGGGCAGCGTCACCCTTGCCGCACGCCGCCTCGGGCGCAGCCAGCCCGAGGTCAGCCGCACCCTCTCGGACTTCTCCCGGCGCTTCGGCCTCGTGCTGTTCCAGCGCGCGCCCTCCGGCATGGTCGCGCTCGAGCCTGCGCGGACGCTGGCCCGACTGCACGGCACCATCACCTTCCTGCTGGCGCAACTGCCGCAGCATCTGGCGCGACTGGAGGGCCAGGTGGTGGGCCGTGTCGCCGTGGGGATGCTCCCGTTCTCCGGCCAGGACCTGATCATGAAGGCCTTCGCGGAGATGACCAACCGTCATCCCAATGTCCGGCTGGCGCTCCTGCCGGGCAGCTACAACAGCCTCGTCGAGGCTCTGCGCCGGCGCGAGATCGACCGGATCGTCGGAATCTTGCGGCAGGAGGCCTGCCCCACGGGCCTGCTCGAGACCCGGCTTTACGACGAGCGTTTCGCGGTGGTCGCGCGCCGGGACCACCCGCTTCAGACGCGGGCCGCCGATCCGCGGGCGCTGGCTGCGACGAACTGGATCGTCGCCCCGCATGGCACCCCGATCCGCAGCCATTTCGAGAGGGTCTTTCTCGATCTGAACCTGACGCCGCCCACCCAGACCTGCGAGCTTCTGACCTTCGGTTCGGCGGAACAGATGCTGGTGGACAGCCATTCCGTGGCCATGCTGACCTACAGCGACCGGCGGCTGAGGCTCCTGCGGCCCGAACTCGGCGAGGTTCCCGTCCCCTTCCCGCGCCGTCGGGCGCCGATCGGTGTGACGCGGCTTGCTTCTGCCGAACCCGATGCCGCCACCGCCGCCTTCGACGGGATCCTGGCCGAAATCGTGGTCCGGTTCGAGCCCGGCGCCTGACGTCCTGCGGACAGCGAAAAGGCCCGCCGTCCGGGCAGATCCGTCATGCCGCCTGTGGTTATGCGGAAGCTGAGCACATCCATTCCGCTTCTGAATAAGTCTGCCGCCCGTGGTCTGGATAGGAGTTTTCGCGACGGGAGGGTGAGGACCGCTCGACCGGACGGGTTCCTCGACGGAGAGACGCATGACGACACGGACCAGGGGGGTCGCATCACAGGATCCACCGCTTGCCATCGGTGCCGAGCATGTGGCGAAGAGCTTCGGTCATGTGACGGCGCTGCGCGACGCCTCGATCGCCGTCCGACCGGGCGAGATCGTGGCGCTCTGCGGCGACAACGGCGCAGGCAAGTCGACCTTCCTGCGCGTGCTGCAGGGCATCTACCGCCCCGATGCCGGGCGCGTGATCATCGGCGGGCAGGAGGTGGATCTGACATCGGTCCGCGATGCGCAGGCCCTGGGTGTGGATACGGTCCATCAGGATCTGGCGCTGGCACCCGACCTCTCGACGGTGGACAATATCTTTCTTGGCCATGAGATCCGCCGGAGGGGTGTCCTGGGCGGGTTCGGGATCCTCGACAGGGCGGAGATGGCCGAACGGGCCGATGCCGCACTGAAGGAGCTGTCCATCGCGCTGCCCTCCCTCACCGTTCCGGTGCGCGAACTTTCGGGCGGACAACGGCAGGCGGTTGCGATTGCCCGGGCCGTGATGTGGTCCTCGAAGGCCGTGCTGATGGACGAGCCGACTGCCGCGCTGGCCGCCAGGCAGAGCCGGATCGTCTGCGACCTGATGCGCAGCGTCGCGGACCGGGGCCTTGGCGTGCTGGTGGTCAGCCACGACCTTCCGGCGGTGCTGGAGGTAGCCCATCGCGTCGTCGTCCTGTGGCGGGGAAAGACGGTCCTGGATGCACCGGCCGCGGATCTGACCGTGCCGGACCTTGTCGCTACCATGGTCGGCCATGTGAAGGAGGCCGCGTGATGAGCGACACCAAGGCCGTCCCGGTCATGGCCGAACCTGAAACCGACGACCGCGCACGCCAGAGAACGCCCCTCCAGCGGCTGATGGGGGCGCGGGCGACCTGGATCTTCCTGCTGGACATCGCCCTGATCGCCCTGTTCACCGCCCTGTCGCGCGAAGGTGTCTTCCTGTCCTGGCTGAACACGAAGGCCCTTCTGCTCAGCGGGGCCGAAGCACTGCTCCTTGCGGTCGGCCTTGCGATGCTGCTCGGGGCCGGAAAGTTCGACCTCTCGCTTGGGGCCAATCTGGTCATGTCCTCGGTCATGGCGGCCCTGGCCATGGTGGCGATGGTCGGCGCGGGCGCCGGTGTCGGCGTCACGATCCTCGCCGGCCTTGTGGTCTGCCTCGGCACGGGCGCCATGATCGGCGCGCTGAACGGGATGCTGGTGGCCGTCTTCGGCATCAACTCGCTGATCGCGACGCTGGGGATGCTGGGGGTGATCACCGGCTTCGCGCTGGTCGCCACGGGCAACGGCCAGGATGTGACCGGCTTTCCGCACCAGCTGCAATCGGGCTTCGGCCTGCGGACGATCGGGGGGATTCCCGCCCCGGCCCTGCTGGCGCTGACCGTGGCCCTCGCGATGTGGGTCGTGATCCGCTTCACCGCCTTCGGCCGCCATACGCTCGCCATCGGCTCGGCCCCGCTCGCGGCCGAGCGGGTCGGTCTGCGCGTGACGCGGCATGTGATGAGCCTGTTCGTGCTGGCCGGCATGTTGGCCGGTCTGGCCGGATTCATCGACATCGCCCATTACCAGACCACGGTGATCAACGGCCACAACAATGCCGCCCTGCAGGCGGTCGCGGCCGCCGTCATCGGCGGGACCGCGCTGGAAGGGGGCCGCATCTCGATCATGGGCACGATCTGGGGGGTGGCCCTGGCCGTGATCCTGCAGAACGGACTCGTCATCATCGGGGTGTCGAGCGCCTATCAGCTCATGGCCGTAGGAGCGGTGCTCATCGTTGCGGTCGGGCTCGACCGCATGAGCAGCCGGCGCCCCTGACGCCCTGCCCCATGCCACGCCATGGCCGAACCCGGCCATGGGATCACCACGCGCGACCGCCCGCCGGACGGCGCGCCCAACCCGGGAGGAAACCATGACAAGACAAATCCGCGGCTTGATCGCCGCAGCGGCTGCCTTGATGCTGAGCGGCACAGCCCTGCCCGCGCTGGCGCAGGACGACAGCATCGATCTGGTGGGCCTGCTACAGAACACGCAGGACCCGTTCTGGACCACGATCGGCTGCGGCGCCTCGGAACGGGCGGCGGAACTGGGCGTCAACCTTCAGCTCTTCACCGCGACGACAATGGATGCCGCCGCGGTCCAGGCCAGCTTCAATGCCGCCATGCTGACCCGGCCCGACGGCTATTTCGGCTATTCTCCCAGCGTCAACATGTTCGCCACCCAATATCAGGAGATGATGGCGAACGGCGTCCCGGTCGTGACCAATGCCGCAACCGAACCGCCGGCGCATCTGCGCCTCATCTGGTCCTCGCCCGATCCGTCAGGCTTCATCGACGATCTGCTGGCGCTGATCCCCGAGGCCGAGGGCAAGATGCTGGTGCTGGGGGGGCTTCAGGGCCTCGCCCCGCTGGAAAGCCGCTATCTGCCGGTTGTCGAGGCCATTGCCGCCGCCCGCCCCGGCCTGACCGAGGTCGAGCGGATCTATTCCACCTTCGACATCAACAAGGCCACCTCCGGCGTGGCGGCGGCGCTGATCGCCAACCCCGACCTCAGGGTCATCATCGCATCGAACGGCCCCGACGGTGTGGGGGCCGCGGCGGCGGTCAAGGCTGCGGGCCTTGCCGGTCAGGTGACCATCATCGCCTTCGACGCGGTGCCGCCCCAGGTGGAGGCCCTGCGCGAAGGCACCATCACCGCCCTTATCGCCCAGCCCGCCGCCGAAATCGGGGCGGCTTCGGTCGATGCCCTGGTGGAGTATCTCCGCGGCGGCCACAGCGGCCCCGTTCCGGTCAGCAGCGAGGTCCGGGGGCTGCCGCAGCACCTGCTGACGCAGGCGAACATCGACTCGCCCGAGGCGGCGCGGCTGGTCTATCGCCCCAGCTGCGAGTGAGACGAGCATCCAGCTCCAGCCATTGCAGACCCGTCGGCCGTCGGCGCTCGCCAAGAGCGCCGCCGCACATGACGGCCATCGACCGCAGAGAGGCGAGCAGGGACAAAAGCGACCAGAGGCGGCTGGTCTCAGGGCCGCGCCTGCACGCGGTGATCAGGGGGGGCCTCTCATGGCCGGGACCTAGACCTTCGAGGTCGGATCATCGGAAGGGCAGACCGCCCTCCGCGAGGGGCCTAATGCGGATCGCTCATGACGCTATTCGGATCCGTCATGGACAGCGGCCCGTCGGACGCCGACGGGCTTGCCAGCGCAGGGCGACATGCTAGCAAGACCCCATGAGCACAGATGTGCCAGACTTGGACATCCGGCACCTTGTCGCTGTCGCCGCCGTGGCCGACCTCCGCAACTTCCGGCTGGCTGCCGATCAGCTCCATACCTCGCAGCCGACGCTGTCGCGACTGATCGGCCGGGTCGAGCAGACCTTGGGGATCGAAGTCTTCCGCCGCGGCTGGTCGGGGGCCGAGACGACGCGCGAAGGCGACCTTGTCTGCCAGTTCGCCCGCAGCATCCGTCAGGCGCTGGGGGCAGCGGAGGCGCGGCTCTTCGCGGGACGGCGCACCCATCCGCGGCTGGAGCGGTCCCTAGGCATCGGCGACCTGCGGATCATCGACGCGGCGCGGCGCACCGGTGGCGCCACGGCCGCCGCGCTCGAACTCGGATGCAGCCAGCCGGTCGTCAGCCGGACCCTGACGCGGGTGCAGCAGCATCTGGCCCTGCCGCTCTTCCAACGCAGCGGCTCGGGCCTGCGCCCGCTGCCCGCCGCACAGGAACTGGGCGATCTGCACGGACGCATCGCGGCGGCGCTGTGTGCCCTGCGCGACCAGCTTCAGGCCGAAGAGGGCCAGCTTGCCGGCCGCGTCGCCATCGGCATCCTCCCCTTCTCGGGTCAGGTGCTGATTCCGCGCGTCTTCGCCCGGCTCAGCGAGGATCACCCGCGGGCGCGCCTCGTGCTGGTGCCGGGCACCTATCCCGGCCTGGTCAGCGCCCTGCGCCGAGGCGAGATCGAGGGGCTGGTCGGGATCATGCGCAAGGAAACCTGCCCTGCGGACCTGATCGAGACGCCGCTGTCCGAGGAAGAGTTCACCATCTTCGCCCGCAAGGATCACCCGGTCCATGTCCGGGCGCGCCGGCTCGAGGATCTGCGCGACGAAAGATGGCTGCTGCCTCCCTATGGCAGTCCGGTTCGCGCCTACATGGAGCGTCTCTTCGGGCAGCACGAGATGATGCCCCATATCCAGACCTGCGAGATCCAGTTCTTTTCGGCGGTCGAACAGATGGTGGCCGAAAGCAACGCCGTAGCCGTGCAGACCTACAGCGCCGCCGGTCTGCGCAATCTGCGGCCGGATCTGCGCAAGGTCGCCGTGCCCCTTCCGGGCGAACCGGCCCTGATCGGGCTGACCACCTTGCGCGGCGCGCGTGAAGAGCCCGTCTTCGCCGAATTCCGCCGTCTCCTGACCGATGCCGCCAGGACCTGGGCCTGAAACCGGACCGACCGGTGTCATCCGAGGCCGGCTTCAGCGATCCGGCACGCTGTCAGGCGGCTCTTCGATCAGATAGGGCCGGAGCGTCAGGATCTGGAACCAGAGGAACAGCGTGAGGGCGAGGGGAAAGCCGAAGGTCTCGACCGGAACCCAGATTTCCGTAGGCTGGGTGCGCCAGACGATCTCGTTGGCGACGGCCAGTGCAGCAAAGACCAGGGCCAGCCGTCGGGTCAGGATCATCCAGCCCGCATGCCGCATGGCCAGCACCTCGCCCATTGCCCATTCGAGTGTCGACCGTCTCCAGAGCAGGCCCACCCCCAGAAGGGCAGCCAGGACAGCGTAGACCAGCGTGGTCTTCATCTTGAAGAAGCGCTCGTCGTTGAACCAGGCGGTGAGCGCCCCGAACACCACGACCATGACCGCCGTAAAGACCTGCAACCGCGCAATCCGCCCGGTCAGCCGCCACAGCGCGAGCATCGCGGCCAGAAGGATCGGAATGAAGACCAGCGTCGCGACGATGAAGCCCGAATAGGTCGTGCCGCCGATACGGTAGCTTTCATCCTTGATCCACAGATAGAGCAGGAAGAAGACCAGGGTCGGCCCAAGCTCGAGCGCCTGCTTCAGAACGGGATTGACGGAACGCATCGGCATGACAGTTCTGTGATGACCTTTCCCGGATCCTTCGCGCCCCCGACCATGACCGCAGGGGAACGACGCCGCAAGAGCCCGCCATGCAAGAGGAAGTGACCATGCTCGACGCCCTGAGGGCCGAATTCCTGGGCAGCTTCGGCGCAGTTCCCTTCGAGGTCGCCACAATCCGCATCCTCGCCGCCATCCTGCTGGGTGGCCTCATCGGGGCCGAACGCGAATGGCGCCGCAAGCCTGCAGGACTGCGCACCCATATGCTTGTGTCGCTCGCCGCCTGCCTGTTCCACATCGTGGGCATGGAGCTGGCCCAGACCGATTTCGGCGTCGTAGGCAACATGCAGGTCGATCCGTTGCGTCTCATCGAAGCCACCACGGCAGGCGTCGCCTTCCTGGCAGCAGGGCTGATCTTCACCGCAGGCGGGCGCGTCAGGAACATCACCACGGGCGCTTCGCTCTGGCTGGCTGGGGCCATCGGCCTGGCTGCGGGGGCAGGCCATATCCCGCTGGCCATGCTGGCAACAGGGCTGGTGCTGATCCTTCTGGCGGTGGTGGCCGCGATCGAGCGCCATCACGATCCCGAAACCGGGCGCGACGACAACCCTGCCTGACCGGACAGAGCCCCCGGACCGCCGTCACAGCCCCGTCAGGGCGCGCGCGAATTCCTCTGGGTCAAAGGGCTGCAGATCGTCTATCTGCTCTCCCACGCCGATCGCATGGATCGGCAAGCCGAACCGGTCGGCCAGCGCGACAAGGACACCCCCCTTGGCAGTCCCGTCCAGCTTCGTCATCACCAGGCCCGTCACATCCGAGACCCGCCGGAAGATCTCCACCTGCAAGAGCGCGTTCTGGCCTGTCGTCGCATCCAGGACCAGCAGCGTGTTGTGCGGAGCAGACGGATCCTTCTTGCGGATGACACGAACGATCTTGGCAAGTTCCTCCATGAGATCCTGCCGGTTCTGAAGCCGCCCGGCCGTGTCGATCAGCAGCAGGTCCGCGCCCTCGCGGGCCGCATGCTCCATCGCCTCGAAGGCAAGGCTGGCCGGATCCGATCCCGGCCTTGCGGTCAGGACGGGAACCCCTGCGCGTGCACCCCAGACCTGAAGCTGTTCCACCGCCGCCGCGCGGAAGGTATCGCCCGCCGCGATCACGACCGACTTGCCCGCCTGACGGAACTGGCTGGCCAGCTTGCCGATCGTCGTCGTCTTGCCCGAGCCGTTGACCCCGACCACCAGCACCACCTGCGGGCGTTTCGGAAACAGCGGCATGGGGCGTGCGACCCCCTCCATGATGCGCGCGATCTCGGCCGCAAGCAGCGCCTTGATCTCGGGTACCGAAAGGCGGCGGCCAAGACGCCCTTCGGCGAGATTCGCCGTCACGCGCCGGGCGGTGTCCACCCCCATGTCGGAGGCCACGAGCAGATCCTCGATCTCCTCGAGCATGGCATCGTCGAGAACGCGGCGCGGCAGGTCGGCCGCAGCCTGATGCCCCAGAAGACGGCCGAGAAGACCGGGGCGCCCTGCTTCGGGCTCCAACGGCTGTCCTGAAGGCGCGGGAACCGTCTCCGCGTCCGCCAGGGGCGCGGCGGCCGCCCCCTCTGCCGGACCGGATGCGGCGGAGCCACCGCCCACGATGCCACTCAACCCCTCCTCGAGACGGGAGGAGGACTTGAACAGGCGCTCCCTGAGCTTGCCGAAGAAGGACATGGACACTCCGCATCGGATCAGGGCTCACCTAATATCTCGGAAGCCCGAGGCCAAGCGCGCGCGACGCAGGAAGGACGGAAAGCCCGAGCAGGACGGAACGCCGCCGCCACGGGAAGACGGCACGTGGCTCCACAGCGTCTTCCGGAGCGGTCTTCCCATGCTAGAGTGCGGCCATCATGTCCTTCTTTGCTGCCGCCACGCTGACGCCGCTGTTCCTTGCCCTGGCCGGCACCGCCCTGGGGGGTGAATGGGCATGGGCGGGTTTCCTCGGGATGTCGGTGCTGGTGGCCTTTCTGGACCGGCTGGTGCAGCAGGTCCCCGCGGCCGATCCGGAGGCGGAGTTTCCCGGTTCGGACACCCTTCTGGTTGCGGTCGCGGCGGGGGGGCTTCTGCTGCTCGCGCTGACGGTGAAGGCCATCGGGAGCGGGGCCTTCGCCCTCTGGGAACGGGCCGGCATGGTACTGGCAACGGCCTTCTATCTCGGGCAGGTAGGCAATGCCGCCGCTCATGAACTGATCCATCGCCAGAGCCGTGCCCTTCGCCGGCTGGGGGCACTCCATTACGCGGCGGTGCTGTTCGGTCACCATGCATCGGCCCATCCGCTTGTCCATCACGTCCATGTTGCAACCCCTGCAGACCCCAACAGCGCCCGGCTGGGCGAAGGCTACTGGCATTTTGCGGGCCGGGCCTGGCGGGGATCGCTGCGCAAGGGCTTTCTTGCCGAGCGGGACCGGCTGCGCCGGGCGGGAAGGCCCTGGTGGCGCCATCCCTATGCTGGCTATCTGGCGGCCACCTGGGCCTGGGGGGCGCTCGTCTTCGGTCTCGGCGGCTGGCGGGGCGTGGCGGTCTGGATTGGAATCGGGCTGATCGCGACAGGACAGCTCCTGCTGTCGGATTATGTCCAGCATTACGGCCTTGTGCGCGCGGTGCGGCCCGATGGGCGACCCGAACCGGTCAGCGCGCGGCATTCCTGGAACAGCCCGCATCCGGTCTCTTCGGCGCTGATGCTGAATGCGCCGCGCCATTCGGATCATCATGCCAACCCGGCACGCCCCTATCCGGCCCTGCGCCTGCCCGAGCCGGCGCCAATGCTGCCCCGTTCGTTGCCGGTGATGGGCACGATCGCGCTTCTGCCGCCGCTGTGGCGACGGATCATGGACCGGCGGGCTGCCGCCTGGGCCGGACTCCCGCGGAGGTGACTGGCAGGAGCGGCACAGGCAGCCTACCCTTGGCCCATGCTGCGCATTGTCCTCCTCCTGATCGCCTCTGCCCTGCCCGTTGCCGCGCAGGACCCCGAGCCGCTGGGCGCGGCCGAATTCGAGATCCTGGTCGAGGGCAGGACACTGACCTATGGCATGCAGGGGACCGAGCCCTACGGCATCGAGCACTATCATCCCGACCGCCGCGTCACCTGGGCCTGGGCCGGAAGCACGGAATGCCTTTCGGGCCGCTGGTACGAGGAGGGGCCGTCAGACGATCCGGCGATCTGTTTCGTCTATGACGACGATCCGTCCTCGCCCCAGTGCTGGCAGGTCTATCAGGAGGGTGAGCGGCTTCGGGCCGTGTTTCTGGGCGGCGACGAATCGGTGCTCTACGAGATCGGCGAGGCGCCCGACGGGCTGGTCTGCGGGGGCGTCGGGGCCTGAAGGGTCAGAGGAGGCTGCCCTGCTCTCCGCCCGACCCCGAAGATCGGCGGCGTGAAGCCGGCGCCCCCCCACGTGGAACGACCGGAACCACCCCATCGGCGAATTCGATCTGCAGCAGCGGGTGACGCGCCGCCCCGGCCGCGGTGGTGACGATACCGCCTTCGCTGCGCACGACAGCATAACCGCGTGCCAGCGTGGCCCGATAGCTCAGCGTCTCGTTGAGGCGGGCCAGCGCGTCGAGCCGGCCTTGCAGACGGGCCAGATGGGTGCGGGGCAGATCGGGGGTCAGCAGGGCCGCGGTACGGTCGAAGTCCCGGCCAGCCCGCTGCCAGAGCCGCGCCGCAGCAGGCAGCAGCCGGGGGGCCACCGCCGCAAGCCTGTCGCGTGGGCGATCCAGACGTGCCTCGAGGGTCCGGTCGAGCCGGCTGCCCAGAGCAGCCAGCCGGTCGTGCCGGAGCTGCATCCCCCGAAGGCAGGCCGGGGTCATCTCCTCCGCCGCCCCTTCCAGGCGCCGCCGCCCATCCCGGAGCTGGCGGCGCAGGAGAGAGGGGCTCAGGCGCAGATCCGCAAGCCGCACCCGCCCCCGTGCCGCAACCCCCTGCAGGGCACGCGGCAGACGGATGGCAAGCAGGTCGAGCCGCTGCTGCGTTCTCGCAATCAGGGCTTCGCCGCGCGGCAGCGCTCGACCGAGATCGCCCAGGCGCTGGCTCCGCTGCCGGAGCGCGATGCGCATCCCCCGCGAGAGCCGCGCACCCGCGCCCTCGACCCGCTCGAGCAGCTCGGCCCGCACGGGCACGGCCAGTTCCGCCGCCGCCGTGGGCGTGGGGGCGCGCAGGTCGGCAGCGTGGTCGATGAGGGTGGTGTCCGTCTCGTGCCCGACGGCAGAGATGACGGGAATCGCCGAATCGGCGACAGCCCGCACCACGGCCTCGTCATTGAAGCCCCAGAGATCCTCGATCGAGCCTCCACCCCGCGCCACGATCAGCAGATCGGGGCGCGGAATCGGGCCATCCTCGGGCAGGGCATTGAATCCCCGCACGGCGGCAGCCACCTCGGGCGCGCAGGCGGCCCCCTGGACGGCGACCGGCCAGACGAGAACCGTGCTGGGAAAGCGGTCCCGCAGACGGTGCAGGATGTCGCGGATCACCGCACCGGATGGCGAGGTGACAACCCCGATCACCCGCGGCAGGTAGGGAATCGGCTTCTTGCGAGCCGCATCGAACAGGCCCTCGGCCGCGAGCTTGCGACGCCGTGCCTCGAGCTGAGCCATCAGCGCGCCCGCCCCGGCCGGCACCAGATCCTCCACGATGATCTGATATTTCGACGAACCGGGAAAGGTGGTCAGCCGCCCGATGGCCACCACCTCCTGCCCCTCCTCGGGACGGGCGGTCAGACGTGCGGCCTGTCCCTTCCATACCACAGCGGCCAGGACAGCATTGGCATCCTTCAGATCGAAGTAGAGATGTCCGGAACCGGGTCGCGACACGCGCCCCACCTCGCCCCGGACCCGGACGAAGGGAAATTCCCCCTCCACCATGCGTCTGACGGCGGCCGAAAGTTCGGAGACCGAATATTCGGGTGCATTGGGACGCCCGTCGGGCGCGCCATCCTCGATCAGGACCATGGGACTGTCCTTGTGCGGTTCGGAAGGCGAGCCTAGAACGCCCCGCGACCAAGGAAAAGCGGAGCGCGGGGGCCATGAACATCCTGATCCTGGGCGGTGGCGGGCGTGAGCATGCCCTGGGCTGGGCCGTGCGCCAGAACCCCAAATGCGACCGGCTGATCGCGGCGCCGGGCAATCCCGGCCTTGCGGCCATCGCCGAATGTGCCGCTCTCGACATCCTTGACGGCGATGCGGTGGTCGCCTTCTGCGGGGAAAAGGCTGTCGATCTGGTGATCGTGGGGCCAGAGGCCCCCCTCGCGGCCGGTGTCGCGGACAGGTTGCGGGCAGCGGGCATCGCGGTCTTCGGCCCCTCGGCGGCGGCGGCCCGGCTCGAGGCCTCCAAGGCCTTTGCCAAGGAGATCTGCGATGCCTGCGGGGCGCCCACGGCCCGCTGGGCCCGCTTCGACGCCCTCGCTCCGGCGCTTGCTCATGTCCGCAGTCAGGGGGCACCCATCGTCGTCAAGGCGGACGGGCTTGCCGCCGGCAAGGGGGTGACGGTGGCCCTGACCGTGGCCGAAGCCGAAGCGGCCCTCATGCGATCTTCGCCGGCGGACAGGGACGTGTCGTCATCGAGGAGATGCTGCAGGGCGAGGAAGCGTCCTTCTTCGTCCTCTGCGACGGAAAGACGGCGCTGCCTCTTGGCACCGCGCAGGATCACAAGCGCGTGGGCGAAGGGGATACCGGCCCGAACACCGGGGGCATGGGCGCCTATTCCCCTGCCCCGGTCCTGTCGGAAGCCGTGCAGGAGCGCGCGATGGAACGGATCGTGCGTCCCACCCTGCGAGAGATGAGCCGGCGCGGCATGCCCTTCCAGGGGGTGCTCTATGCCGGCCTGATGATCGAGAACGGCGAACCCCGCCTCATCGAATACAATGTCCGCTTCGGAGACCCCGAGGCCCAGGTCCTGATGATGCGTCTGGGGGGGCAGGTGCTCGATCTGATCCAGGCCGCTGCGGAGGGACGGCTGGACGAGGTCTCGGTCGCCTGGGCGGATGATCACGCCCTGACGGTGGTCCTGGCGGCACGGGGCTATCCCGGAAGGGTGGAAACCGGCGTGCCGATCCGGGGAACCGAGGGACTGCCCCGATCCTCGGTCCAGATGCTGTTCCATGCCGGAACCGCGCTGCAGGACGGGACGCTTGTGGCGGCAGGCGGACGGGTGCTCAACGCCACGGCGCGGGGGACCACCCTGCAGGAGGCCCGGGACAGGGCCTATGCGCTGGTGGATGCGATCGACGCGCCGGGGCTGTTCTGCCGCCGGGACATCGGCTGGCGTGCGCTCGGACCCGTTCAGGACGCACCGGCCACGAGCCAGCCGACATAGGTGATGTAGAGAAGGAGGAACACCCCGCCTTCCCAGCGCTTCAGCGTCAGCCCCGTGCGCAGGAACAGCAGCAGCAGCGCCGTGACCGCGACCAGAACCCAGATGTCGAGGCGGGCGATCTGGGGCGGGACGGGGATCGGATGGACGGCCGCCGTCGCCCCGAGGATACCCAACACATTGTAGATGTTGGAGCCCACGACATTCCCCAGGGCGACATCGGAATGGCGGCGCAGGGCGGCAATGGCACAGGCCACGAGTTCGGGAAGCGAGGTGCCGACAGCCACCACCGTCAGGCCGATGATCGTGTCGGAGATACCGAAGCCCTGTGCAATCGCAATCGCCGCAGAGACGAGGAGGCGCGCTCCGAAGACCGTCAGCGCGATGCCCGCGATCGTCAGAAGCAGCGCCGTCAGCACGGGCATGGTGCTGCGGGCCGCATCCTCAGCCTGGTGGACCTGACGCTCGGCCTCGGCATCGGCGCTGTCGCGTTCGTTGAAATAGGCCCATGCGATATAGGCCAGAAGGGCAAGCAGGAACCCCACCCCGAGCCATCGGCCGAGGAAGCCGGTCAGGACCGCCCCGAGGCAGGCCAGCGTCGTCAGGACAAGCATCAGCCCGTCGCGCCGGTAGGCCTCGCGGGCGACGGTCAGGGGCAGGATCAGCGCCGTGACGCCCAGGATCAGCAGGATGTTGGCGATGTTGGAGCCGACCACATTCCCCACAGCGATCCCCGGCGAGCCCTGAAAGGCCGCGGTGAGCGAGGTGACGAGTTCGGGGGTCGAGGTGCCGAAGCCCACGACCGTCAGGCCGACGAGCAGCGGCGAGACACCGAGACCGCGTGCCGCGTTGACTGCCCCGCGGACAAGGATCTCGCCGCCGAGGGTCAGCAGCACAAGACCCGCGGCCAGCAGAAGATAGACGGTCATGACCCACTCCCGATTGCGTGAGGGGGTAGCTAGGCAGTCTCGGGGATCCTGCAAGTCTACAAGGAAAAGGGCGGCCGAAGCCACCCCGATCCGTTGCAGCCCGGCCGCGCCGCTCAGGCAGCGGCGGTCTGCGCCTTGGCGATTTCCTTCTTGATGGCCAGCGCCGCGGGCGACAGATCCTCGTCGCGGGCCTTGGCCAGATAGGCATCGAGGCCGCCGCGATGATCGACAGAGCGCAGCGCGTGATTCGAGATGCGCAGACGGAACGTCCGGCCGAGCGTCTCGGAGGCGAGCGTCACCTCCTGCAGGTTGGGCAGGAAGCGGCGCTTGGTCTTGTTCTGGGCGTGGGACACCTTGTGACCCGTCATCGGGCCCTTCCCGGTCAGTTCGCAGCGGCGCGACATCGGTCTCGTCCTTCGAAGGGGCCGCGAGGCACCGCGGCACGTCATGGCTGGCGCCTGCCCCGAAAGGAGGCGCCGGAAACAGGTTCGCGGGCCTTAGGCGGATTCTGCAGCAAGGTCAAGGCTCGCTGGCGTCATCGCCGGCCGCCGGCGGCAGGTGCTGGGCCCGCGCACGGGCAAGGGCGGCCAGGGCGGGACGCCGCGCGGCTGCATGGGCGGCAAGGCGCAGCCACCACCCGCGCGAGCCGCGCCGCGCGGCCCGATGCGCCGCGAGGATCGGGCCCGCCCGCGCGGCCCGGACCCCGGCCTGCTCGAAGACATGACGCATCCCCCCCGCACCCCGAAGGGTGCGGATTGCCGGATGCCCCCCATGACCCAGCCGGACGCCCTGCAGGGCGGGAAACAGACAGCGGATCGCCTCGGCATGCAGACGGTCCTCTGGCACGAAGGGATCGTAGATGAGCAGCCCCCTGAGTCCCGGAACCGCCCGCGGAGCCAGCGCGCCCAGCGTCTCGTCCCAGAGGGCGGCTTCCGGATAGCGCCTTTCCCATGGCGCAGCCAGCGAGAACTGGGGGGAAACCACGACGGCCTGCCGGGCGCCCAGGGCGCGGGCGAAACGCAGCGCCGCATAGGCCCCCATCGAGAAGCCGAGCATCTGCACCCGTCCCCGACCCTCCACGGCGCGGGCCAGCGCAGCCTCGAGGGCGAGGGTTTCCCGGTTCAGGAACCAGTCATTCGCCGCCGTGCGCACGGCAATCTGGGTGAAGCCCTGCCGGGCAAAGCCGGTCGCATGATCGAGCGGAGCAAAGCCCGTCCGCCCTTCGCGCCGCCAGTCGAAGGTGACGATCACCCGGTCGGCGCGGCCGGGAAACAGCGTGGCGCGGAGCCGTTCTCCCTCGAAGACCGGAACCGGGCCGTTCATCCGCCAAGCGCCCGCCGCGCCGCCTCGCCCGGCAGAAGGCGGCCCGCCGCGGCTTCGTCGGCGAGGCGGGGGATCGCTGCGGCCAGGGCCGGGTCGGCCAGGGCCTTCTCGAGGGCCTGTGCGTGCAACTCTTCCTCGAACCAGGCGCGCCGCTGGGCCGCGCGCTGCCGCTCGAGCAGGCCCCTCTCGCAGCGCCAGAGCCAAAGATCCGCAAGCGCCTGCCAGGCCTCGTCCAGTCCCTCGCCGGTCATGGCCGAGACGGCCATCGCCCGAGGCCAGCCCTCGGGATCGCCGGTCCTGGCGCGCAGCAGCCGCAACGCCGCGGCATAATCGCCGACCGCCTGCCGGGCCGCCTGCGGATCGCGGTCGGCCTTGTTGACAAGGATGAGATCCGCCACCTCCACGATGCCGCGCTTGATGCCCTGCAGATCGTCCCCGCCATGGGGGGCCAGGACAAGGGCGAAGAGATCCGTCATTCCCGCCGCCAGGGTCTCGGACTGGCCGACGCCAACGGTCTCGACGATCACCACATCGAATCCCGCCCCTTCGCAGAGCAGGATCGCCTCGCGCGTGCGCCGGGCCACGCCGCCCAGCTCTGCCCCCGCCGGCGAAGGCCGGACATAGGCGCGCGGATCGCGGGCGAGACGGTCCATCCGCGTCCTGTCGCCGAGAATCGAGCCCCCCGAACGGGCCGAGGACGGATCCACGGCCAGAACGGCAACACGCCGCCCCTGCGCCGTGAGACGGGTTCCCAGGGCCTCGATCAGCGTGCTCTTGCCTGCGCCGGGCGTGCCGGTCAGACCAAGCCGGATCGCGGGATCGCGCCGGGGCAGCGCGGCCAGCATCGCCTCGGCCGCAGCGCGGTGATCGGACCGCGTGCTTTCGACCAGCGTGATCGCGCGCGACAGGGCACGACGGTCGCCCGCGGCCACGGCACGGGCCAGAAGAAGGGGATCGGTCATGGCGCCCATCAAGCCCTGATCATCCTGCCTGTCCAGCCGCGCGCAGCAGAGCCGGAAAGCGCAGCCCGAGGAACAGGGCTCGGGCGACAAGGCTCAGATGCAGGGCGGCCCAGAGCCCGTGATTGCCGAAGACCCGGACAAGCGGCCAGAGGGCCGCGAAGTAGAGGATCACGGCCAGCGCCATCATGTCCCGCATGTCGCGCGTGCGCGTGGCCCCGACAAAGGCCCCATCGAGCATGAAGGCCGCCACGCCCGACAGCGGGGCCAATGCCGCCCAGGGCATCCAGATCCGTGCTGCCAGGCGTACATCCGGGGCTGTCGTCATCAGATCGATCAGCCTGGGGCCGGCAAGCAGGAACCCTAGTGACAGCAAGGCCGCGCCCCCTGCCCCCCACAGGGCCGCCAGATGCAGGGCACGCGTCAGCATTCCCCGCATCCGGGCGCCGAAGGCCTGCCCCACAAGCGTCTCGGCCGCGAAGGCAAAACCGTCGAGTGCATAGGCCGACAGGGTCAGGAACTGCATCAGCACCTGATTGGCGGCCAGCGTGACATCGCCCATCGCGGCTCCCTGGAACAGGGCGGCGACGAACACCGCCTCGATCAGCAGGCCGCGGACGAGGATGTCACGGTTGACGGCCGCCATCCGCCGCAGCGGCGCCGGCGCGAAGAGACGCGCCCTTTCGCGCCAGATCCGGCCACAGAAGGCGGCGCGGCACAACCACAGCCCCCACAGGCATCCGGCCAGTTCGGACAGAGCGGTGGCCGCGGCAACACCCCTGACCCCCCAGCCGAGGGCAAGAACGAACCACAGGTCGAGCGCGACATTCAGCCCGTTCATGCCAAGCTGAACGGCAAGGACCGCACCTGTCCTTTCCTGTCCGATGAGCCAGCCATTGATCCCGAAGAGCGCAATGGCCGCAGGGGCCGTCCAGATGCGGATGGCCAGATAGTCCCGGGCTAGCATCTCCACCTCGGGGCCGGCAGGAGACAGTGCCAGGGCACCCCCGATCAGGAGGGGCTGGAGCAGCACGAGCAGCAGCCCCCCCGAGAGCCCCACGAGCAGCGCCCGCCACAGATGGGCGGCGACCTCGGTCCTGTCGCCGGCGCCCACGGCCTGTGCCGTCAGGCCCGTGGTTCCCATGCGCAGAAATCCGAAGAGCCAGTAGATCGCAGCCAGCAGCGTGGCGCCAAGGCCCACGGCCCCGATGAGTTCGGCCTGCCCGAGCTGACCTACGACACCGGTATCGACGGCCCCAAGAAGGGGCACCGTCAGGTTCGACAGGATGATCGGCAGGGCGATGCGCAGCACCCGGCCATGCGTGACCGGCTGGGGCGCGGCGGCCGGGCTGCCCGGGGCGGCGGCGCTCACCCGTCCGACGGCCGGGCACCGGCCGGCTCCGAGCCCTGCCCCGCCGCCTCGGGCATCAGGAAATGGCCGGTCGCCTGGGCGAAGGGGCGACTGCGTGTATCCTGCCATGCCTCCACATGAACCGAGGCGAATCGCCGCCCCGAACGGGCGACCCTGGCCCGGGCATAGGCGTCACGGGGCAAGCCACTTCGCAGATAATCCACCGTGAAGGTGATCGTCTTGGGCAGCGGCAGGCGTCCCTCGGGCGGCAGGCGGCCGGCCTCCATCGCCTCCCAGAGCTGGGCCCAGGCCAGCTCGATGATGGCGGCCGTCTCGAGAAAGGCCGCTGTCGCGCCGCCATGCAGCGCCGGCAGCACGGGATTGCCGATCAGCCCGTCCCGATAGGGCAGCAGGGCTGTCAGTTCGTCCCCGCGCCGGTCGAAGCGCATGCCCAGGAAAGCCGCGAAGGGCACGCCGTCGACCAGCCGCGCCAGCGCCGCATCGCGCCGTTCCTTGACGACCTGCACCGGCTCCGGCCGGGCCATCAGAGCGCCCCTTCGACCGCGAAGGTACCCGTCGCCGTGGCGAGAGGGCGCTCGTCCCCATCCCCGGCGCTGGCCCGTACGAAGGCTACGGTGCGTGTCATGTGATAGCATTCCGCCCGCGCCTCGATCGTCCTTCCGGGGATCGCAGGGCGCATGTAGTCGATCCGCAGATCCAGTGTCGCCGTGTGGCGGGGACGGCCCGGATGCGACAGAACCGCCGCCGAGGCACAGGTATCCATCAGCGCGAACACCGCCCCGCCATGGATGACCCCCGTTTCCGGATCGCCGACGAGACGGGCATCCCAGGGCATCGTCATCCGGGCCGATCCCTCGCCGATCTCGGCCAAAGTGATCCCCAGTTCGCGTGCAAAGGGAAGTGCGGCCAGAAAGGCACGCGCAATCCGGTCCCTGTCCTCGGGGTTCGCAACCTGCATGAGAGACAGCTATGGCAGCCGACACGGCAGGCGCAAGCCCCTGGCGAACCGGACGCCGGGGGCGGCAGTTGTCCCCACGGCGGGAGAAGAGTAGATTCGCCCGATGCGAGAGAAAGGCATGACAGACGACAAGACCCGGGTCCGGCTGTCCTTCAAGGAGATGTGCGCGCGCTTCGAGGTGACACCCCGGACGCTGCGCTATTACGAGTATATCGAGCTGCTCCGCCCCGAGAAGGAAGGGCGGGCAAGGTGGTACGGCCCACGCGAGCTGGCACGGATGACCCTGATCCTGCGCGGGCGGCGATTCGGCTTCTCGCTCGAGGAGATCCGTCAGTGGCTCCTCATCTACGAGAAGGAAGGCACCGAGGCGCAGATGCGCCGCTGGCTGGAACTGGCCGACCGTCAGATCATCGCTCTCGAACAGCAGAAGCGGAACCTCGAGGACACGATCGCCGAATTGCGCCGCCTGCGCGACGAGACCGCAACCACCCTGCCCGGAACCACCCTGCCCGGCCGGGACTGAAGCCCCCCCTCTGCCGCATCCGGCAGCACCCCGGCGCCCCAGGGCGCCCGACACGGCAGCCCTGGTGCCGGGCAGCCCGGCGCCACTTGCCCTGCTGTCGATGACGTCACGGCGCAGCCGCCTCCGTGACGCGGCGTCATACTGCGCATCACGCAATCCTGTCGGGTAAGAGCTTGTGCAGGAACGCAGGACGGCCCATCTGGCCCGCCGGACAATATTCACCCGGCAGGGATAACCGAACCGATGACCGAACAGATCATGACCATCCGCCAGATGTGCGAGGCCTATGACGTGACCCCGCGCGCCTTGCGATTCTACGAGGCGAAGGAGCTGCTGTTCCCCATCCGCCAGGGAACGCGGCGGCTCTACCGCAAGGCCGACCGCGCGCGCCTGGCCCTGATCCTCAAGGGCAAGCGGTTCGGCTTCTCGCTCGAGGAGATCCGCCAGCTTCTCGACATGTGGGACGGCGGCCGGGGACGCGAGGCCCAGCTCGCCCGGGCGATCGAACTGGGCGAGGCCCATCTGGCCCGGATGCGTGCGGAACGCGCCCGACTCGAGGCGGCCATCGCGGAGCTTGAGGCGGAACTGGCCCGGGGACGGGCCGAATTGAAGCAGGAGGACCGCAAGGCGGACGCCGCCTGAGGCCCCACAGCGCCACACAGAGGGGGAGAGATGCAGCTTTACCGCAGCCCGATCGAGGACATGCAGTTCGTCCTGCACGAGGTGCTGGATGTCGCCGCCCAGGACGTGCCCGGCTATCCCGATCTCGATCGCGACACGACGGCCGCCATCCTCGGCGAAGCGGGCAAGCTGGCCGAGGAACGCCTCCTTCCCCTCAACGAAGTCGGCGACCGCGAGGGCTGCACCCTCGAGAACGGCATCGTGCGCACCCCGCCGGGCTTTCGCGAGGCCTTCGAGGCCCTGCGCGAAGGCGGCTGGACCGCGATGGACTGCGACCCCGAATATGGCGGACAGGGCCTGCCCCATCTGATGCATACCGCCGCGCAGGAGGCCTTCGTCTCGGCCAACATGGCGCTGAACATGTATCAGGGCCTGACCCATGGCGCCTACTCGGCCATCGCGGCCCATGGCAGCGAAGCGCAGAAAGCCCTCTACCTGCCCAGGCTCACCACCTGCGAATGGACAGGCACCATGAACCTGACCGAGCCCCATGCGGGCACGGATCTGGGCCTGATGCGCACGCGGGCCGAACCGAAGGGCGACGGAACCTATGCCATCACGGGGCAGAAGATCTTCATCTCGGCCGGAGAGCACGACCTGGCGGATAACATCGTCCATCTCGTGCTGGCCAAGATCCCCGGCGGACCGGAGGGGACAAAGGGCATCTCCCTCTTCATCGTGCCGAAGTTCCTCCCGCGGGAGGACGGCTCGCCCCGGAGAGCGCAACACGCTCTCCTGCGGGAAGATCGAGCACAAGATGGGCATCCACGGCAACGCCACCTGCGTCATGAACTACGACGGGGCGACCGGCTGGCTCCTCGGGGAGGAGCACAAGGGGATGCGCGCCATGTTCACGATGATGAACGAGGCGCGGCTGGGCGTGGGACTTCAGGGTTACGCACAGGCCGAGATCGCCTACCAGAACGCCCGGGCCTGGGCGAAGGAGCGGCTGCAGGGGCGCGACCCCCTCAGGCGTGCCGACAATGCCGGACCGACCGCCGACCCCCTCATCGTGCATCCCGATATCCGCCGCAATCTCATGGACCAGAAGGCCTTTGTCGAAGGCGCACGGGCCTTCGCCTACTGGGCGGCGATGCTGATCGACCGGTCCCGACGGCAGGGCGATGCCGAGGCCGAAGCCCTTGTGTCGCTGCTCATCCCGGTGCTCAAGGGATTCCTGACCGACCGCGGTTTCGAGATGACCGTCGCCGCGCAGCAGATCTTCGGCGGACATGGCTATATCGAGGAGACCGGCATCTCCCAGTTCGTGCGCGATGCCCGCATCGCCATGATCTACGAAGGGGCCAACGGCATCCAGGCGCTCGACCTCGTGGCGCGCAAGCTCCCGCTGCAGGGGGGAAAGCCCTTCATGGCCTTCCTCGAGGAGGTGAAGGGCACCATCCGCGCACATGAAGACGACGCGGACATCCGCGCTTCGGTTCTCGAACCGCTCAAGGCCGCATCCAAGGACCTTCAGGCCGCGGCGATGCTGTTCATGGAGCGCGCGGCCAAGGCGCCGCAGGATGCCCTGGCCGGGGCGACCGACTTCATGCATCTGATGGGGCATGTCTGCCTCGGCCTGATGTGGGCGCGCATGGCGGCCGCGGCACGCCGGGCCCTGGCCGAAGGGCGGGGCGATCGTGCCTTCCTCGAGGCGAAGCTGGCCACGGCGCGCTACCATGCCGCCCGCGTCCTGCCGGCGACGGCGCTGCATCTGGCCCGCATCCGCGCAGGCGGCGAGACGGTCATGGCGCTTCCGCCGGAAGCCTTCTAGGCTGCTCCCCGCAAGGGGAGAGAGCCGATGCCCAAGCGCCTGCGCCTGACGCGCCGCTTTCCGGTCGCCATGACCGAAGACGCCTTCCGCCGCCTGCGCCGTTTTGCGGCAGAGGCCGGGCTGGAAGAGGGCGAGGCGCTGAGCTTCCTCTTCGAGCATTTCGACAGCGTGACCGATGCCGACACCCTCGGCCACCGGCTGCGGCTGTTCAAGGCCGAGCTGCCGGAGCGGAAGCTGTGAGAGGGGTCGGAACGTCAAGACGGATTCTCCTGCGGTGGGGGATGACGATGACGGGTTGCGGGCGGGGGATGGATGCAGGGACGCCTCCGGCTCCGCCCGGCAGACTGCCGGACAGCATCGGCGCCGATGACAGCCCCCATGCCCGAGCCCGGAATCCGGGGCGGAACGCCAGCGCGGGCGGAACCGCCCTTCCCTGCGCGGCCATCGGCCCCCGGCCTGTGCCGCGAATCCCCTTCTAGCAGGGAAAGGTTAAGATTGCGTAAATGCCGTCGGTCTTTCCGCCCTGTTCCCGGCCCGGCTTTCGGCCGGAAGCCGGGCCCCGCCGACGCCTTTTCCGGAGGCCGGAGATGATCGCGCGACTTCACTGCTTTGGCGAATCGGGCAATGCCTACAAGGCCGCCCTGACGCTCACGCTCTGCGGCATCGACTGGCAGCCGGTCTTCGTGGACTTCTTCAACGGCGAAACGCGGATGCCGGCCTTTCGTCGCCTCAATGCGATGGGCGAAGTGCCGGTGCTGGAACTGGCAGACCGGGTGCTGACACAGTCCGGTGCGATCCAGATCTGGGCGGCGGAGCGGACGGGGCGCCTTCTCGGCCCGGACCGCGAGGAGACGCTGCGCTGGCTGTTCTTCGACAACCACAAGATTTCGGGTCAGGCCGGAACGTTGCGCTTCCTGCGCAATTTCCTGCCCCCCGGGAAACGCGAACCGGCCGTGATCGACTGGCTGTCGGGGCGGCTGCGCGCGGCCCTCACGGTGCTGGAGGCGCGGCTGAGCGAAGGCGACTGGCTGGCAGGGGGGGGAACCGACGATCGCCGATCTCGCCTGCTGCGGCTATCTCTACTATCCCGAGCCCTTCGGCTTTGACCGGAACGAATGGCCCGCCATCGCGGCCTGGCTCGACCGGATCGCGGCCCTGCCGGGCTGGCGACATCCCTATGACATGATGCCCCGGCGCGAGGGGCTGAGCCCGTCGCTCGCCCTCGCCGCCGGGTGAGATCTCGGCCGCCATGTCCGGTGACGTTGCGGCGCAGGGCAGCGGCAGGGGGCGAAGCAGGCCGCAAAGCCTGATAGAGAGGACCGCAACGCGGCAACACCGTTCTTGGGAGGGACCGATGGCCGAGGCCTTCATCTATGACGCGATCCGCACCCCCCGCGGCAAGGGCAAGCCGGACGGCGCGCTGCACGAGGTCACGGCGCTGCGGCTGTCCGCGCTGGTGCTCGACGCGCTGCGCGAACGCAACGGGCTGCCGGGCGATGCGGTCGAGGACGTGATCTGGGGCAATGTCACGCAGGTGGGCGAACAGGGCGGATGCCTGGCCCGGTCGGCCGTCCTCGCCTCCTCGCTGGACGAGAGCGTGCCCGGCCTGTCGATCAACCGCTTCTGCGCCAGCGGGCTCGAGGCGGTGAACCTGGCCGCCAACCAGATCCGTGCCGGCGCCGGCGAGGCCTATATCGCCGGCGGCGTCGAGATGATGGGACGCGTGCCGATGGGATCGGACGGGGCGGCCATCGCCGTCGATCCGTCTCTGGCCCTCAGGACCTATTTCGTGCCGCAGGGGATCAGCGCCGACATCATCGCCACCGAATACGGCATCACCCGCGACGAGGCCGATGCCTATGCCGTCCAGTCCCAGAAGCGCGCCAAGGCAGCCTGGGACGAAGGCCGCTTTGCCCGGTCGGTGATCCCGGTGACCGACATCAACGGCCTGACGATCCTCGATCGCGACGAGACCCTGCGCCCCGACACGGACATGCAGAAGTTGGCGGCGCTCGAACCCTCCTTCCGGGCGATGGGCGAGACGATGCCCGGCTTCGACCGCGTGGCGATCCTGAAATATCCGCATCTGGAGCGGATCGAGCATATCCATCATGCGGGCAACTCCTCCGGCATCGTGGACGGAGCGGCGGGGGTGCTGGTCGGCTCGGCCGCGTTCGGAGAGCGACACGGGCTGCGGCCCCGTGCACGGATCCGCGCCACCGCCAAGGTGGGATCGGACCCGACGATCATGCTGACGGGGCCGATTCCGGCGACCGAGAAGGTCCTGAAGGCCGCCGGCATGACGATCGGCGACATCGACCTGTTCGAGGTCAACGAGGCCTTCGCGGCGGTCGTGCTGCGCTTCCTGCAGGCCTTCGGGGTGCCGGATGACCGGGTGAACGTCAATGGCGGTGCCATCGCCATGGGCCATCCCCTCGGCGCCTCCGGCGCGATCATCCTCGGCACGCTTCTGGACGAGATGGAACGGCGCGGCGTGGGCACGGGGCTGGCCACGCTCTGCATCGCCTCCGGCATGGGGGCAGCCACGATCATCGAGAGGCTGTGATGCCCAGGATCGACATCGAGGCGGTGCCCATCAGGACGGGGTCGATCTATCCCGAACCTTACGCGTCGATGATGAAGGGCCGCTCGTCCCGGCGGCTCGGCGCGGCGGGGGGGCTGACGCAGTTCGGCGTGAACCTCGTGACGCTGGAGCCTGGGGCGGTCGCCAGCCTGCGCCATGCGCATGAGCGGGAGGACGAATTCGCCTGGGTCCTCGAGGGGGAGCTGGTGCTGGTCGAGGACACGGGCGAGACCATCATGCACCCCGGCGACTGCGCCGCCTGGCCCTGCGGAACCGGCCTGCATCACCGCTTCGAGAACCGGTCGGCCGCGCCGGCGCGGTTCCTCGTCGTCGGGACAGCCTCACCCGACGAACGGGTCAGCTATGCCGAGCACGACTTCGTCATCCTCCGCGAAGGGGGCGAGACGCGATTCCTCCATCGCGACGGCAGCCCCTGGAGCGGACCGCGCTGAGGAGAGATGCGTGAATGCCACAGGTTGTTCCGATCGCTTCCGCAGACCGGCCGGCCGCGGTTCCCCTTTTCATATCTTTTTTTAATCTGCCCCGCAGAGCGGCAGATCGGCCCGGGGGCAGACCGGCCTGCACCGCACCAGGGACGGAGAGCCTTGAACCTTCGTGTGAGCGCCTTTCTGGACCGGATGGCCAGCCTTCTTTCCGAAGGCCATCTGGAGGCGTTCGCACAGTTGCATCGCTATCCCGCAGTCTACGAGGCGCAGGGCACGATGCGCATCTATCTGCGCCCGGAGGACCTGATCCGCACCGTGGGCGAATGGCGCCGCAATCAGTGGGCACGCGGCGTCCGGACGATCACCGCGCGCGTGGCGGCGCAGGATCTCGGCCGGTCAGGACGCATCCGGGTCTGGGCGGAATGGACCCATCACCTGGCCGACGGCACGACCACGGATGGCGGCACGGACCTGCTCTATCTCTCGCGCTGCCCGGGGGGCTGCCTCGCCATCGAGATGATCGACTTCCTCAGCCAGTCGGCACCCGCAGAGACGCCGGAGCAACCGGACGCCGAGGCCCTGCCGGCCGCAGGCTGACCCCCACCCCCATCACAGGAGGCCACCGGCCATGACCGACTTCACCCTGAAGGTCGGCGACGACGGCGTTGCCGTGATCGTCTGGGATGTCCCCGACCGTTCGATGAATGTCATGTCGATGGAAGCCTTCGAGACGCTCGACACCCTTGTGTCGCAGGCTCTGGCCGACGAGGCGGTGAAGGGGATCGTGATCACCTCGGCCAAGAAGGATTTCGCCGCCGGCATGGACCTGGCCGTGATCGCGCGGATGCGCGAAGGCGGCGCGCAGGCGATCTTCGACGGCGTGATGCGGATGCATGCCGTGCTGCGCCGGATCGAACGGGCCGGAATGGATCCGAAGACGCTCAAGGGCGGCAAGCCGGTCTGCGCCGCCCTGCCCGGCACGGCGCTGGGCATCGGCTTCGAGATCCCGCTGGCCTGTCACCGCATCATCGCCGCGGACAATCCCAAGGCGAAGATCGGCCTGCCCGAGATCAAGGTCGGCATCTTTCCCGGCGCGGGGGGCACCACGCGCCTTGTGCGCAAGATGGGCGCGATGGCGGCGGCGCCCTTCCTCCTCGAGGGCCGCACGCCGGACCCGCAGGGCGCCAAGGCCGCAGGTCTGATCGACGAGGTGGTTCCACCCGATGCGCTGATGGACCGCGCCCGGGCCTGGGTGCTCGAGGCTGCCGCCTCGGGCGCGGATCTGTCGAAGGAATGGGACCGCAAGGGCTACAGGATGCCGGGCGGCACGCCCTATCACCCGGCCGGTTTCCAGACCTTCGTCGGCGCCTCGGCCATGGTCAACCGGGAGACCTGGGGCGTCTATCCCGCGGCCAAGGCGCTTCTGTCGGCGGTCTACGAGGGGGCCCTGGTCCCCTTCGACACCGCCCTGCGCATCGAGGCCCGGTGGTTCACCAGCGTGCTGCTGAACCCCTCGTCCTCGGCCATGATCCGGTCGCTGTTCCTCAACATGCAGGCGCTGGGCAAGGGGGCGAAACGCCCCGCCGGCCTGCCCGACCAGTCGGTGAAGCGGCTGGGTGTGCTGGGCGCAGGCATGATGGGCGCGGGCATCGCCCATGTGGCCGCCATGGCCGGAATCGATGTCGTCCTCATCGATGCGACGCAGGAGGCGGCCGAACGCGGGAAGGCGCACAGCGAGGGGCTGCTGACCAAGGCGGTGTCGCGTCGGAAGATGACCGAGGAGCAGAAGGCCGGGATCCTGGCCCGCATCCTTCCGGCCACGGATCATGCCGCCCTGCGGGACTGCGACCTGATCGTGGAGGCGGTGTTCGAGGACCCGGCCGTGAAGGCCGAGGTCACGCGCTCGGTGCTCCGGCACGTCCCCGAGGACTGCATCTTTGCCACCAATACCTCCACACTGCCCATCACCGAGCTGGCCCGCGCCTCGAACCGGCCCGAGCAGTTCATCGGCATCCATTTCTTCTCGCCGGTGGACAGGATGATGCTGGTGGAGATCATCAAGGGCGAAAGGACGGGCGAACGGGCGGTGGCCAAGGCGCTCGATTTCACGAGACAGATCGGCAAGACACCGATCGTCGTGAATGATGCCCGCTTCTTCTATGCCAATCGCTGCATCCTGCCCTATCTCAACGAGGGCATCCGCATGATCGGCGAGGGTGTGGCCCCCGCCCTGATCGAGAATGCGGCGCGGCTGGCCGGGATGCCGGTGGGGCCGCTGCAGCTCATCGACGAGATCAGCCTCGATCTCGGGATCCGGATCGCGAAGGCCACCAAGGCGGCGCTGGGGCCGGATTACAGGGACGAGGCCGTGGATGCCGTCCTGTTCCCGATGGCCGAAGCGGGACGCCTGGGCCGCAAGGCCAGGGCGGGCTTCTACGACTATGACGCGAAGGGAGAACGGCAGGGCCTCTGGCCCGGCCTTGCCGAGCGCCATCCCCGCGCGGCCCGTCAGCCCAGCCTGCAGGAGGTGCAGGACCGGCTGATGTATGCGCAGGTGCTCGAGGCCGTCCGCGCCTTCGAGGACGGGGTGCTGACCGATATCCGCGAAGGGGATGTCGGCGCGATCCTGGGCTGGGGCTTTGCCCCCTGTCGGGGGGCCGTTCTCCTGGCTCGACATCCAGGGGCTTCCGCAGGCGGTTGCGCGGGCCGAGGCGCTGGCCGCCGCGCATGGCGAGCGCTTTGCGCCGCCGCGGCTCCTGCGGCGGATGGCCGAGGCGGGCGAGACCTTCTACGGCCTCTATGGCGACGGAAGGGCGGCCCGGGCGGCCTGAGCGGCCCTGCGGGATGGCGGCCTCTCAGGAGGCGATGATCCCGTCAAAGCCATAACCGAAGCGGGCGGCATCCTCGGCCAATGCCGCCCCCACCAGCTCGGCCTCGGCATCGGTATAGAGTGGGCGCCAGTCGCGCGGGCGGTCGCTTTCGTTGCTGCGGGACAGGCGGAGGGGAAAGCCCAGATGCGCCTCGAGCGGGGCGATCTCCTCGGCCAGCCGCTCGAGACGGATGAACAGGGTGCGCCTTTCCTGCCCGGCGCCGTCGGTGACATAGCGGCGGGCCGGCCATGCGGCCAGTTCGGCCAGCGTTGCGGGATGGCGCAGGAATCCCCCGAAATCGAGCGCGCGGGCACGTGCGACGGCCGGATGGGCAAAGCTCTGGACGCGCAGCCAGTGATAATAGCTCACCACCCGGTCCCAGGGATTGCGCACCAGGGTGAAGATGAGGAAGCGATCGAAGGCCTCGCGCGGGATGAGACCCTCGATATCGGCCAGGGTGGAATGTTTCCACAGCCGTCCCGCGGTCTGCACGCCCGCGAGCCGGTGGCGGCGGCGGCGGGCCTTGGGCGTGTCGCCGATCAGGATGTCATCAGGGCGGGCCCGCGCCTCGAGGGCGAGGGCCATGGCAGTGCCCCCGGTCTTGGGGATGTGAACGAAGATATAGCCTCGCCTGGGCGAGACGATCATGGCGCCTGCTCTCGCAGCGGCACCGCAGGCGGGACCCGCAGCGCGATCAGCACGCCCGCCGCCACCACGAGTAGCAGGCCGAATGCCTCGAGCGGCGAGGGCACCTCGCGCCAGAGCAGCACGGCCCACAGCGTGGCAAAGACCAGCAGGGCATTCTCGAACACGGCGACGACGCTGGCCGAGGCGATCTGATAGGCGCGGATCGCCAGGCCGACCCCCAGAAGCGAACCCGCGCCCTGCACCAGGATCATGGCCAGGAACCAGCCTTCGGGCCGGACCCAGCCGCGCAGGGCGAAACCGGCCGCCCCCTCCGGCACCGGCTGCGGCCAGAGCCACAGGACGACCGAACCCAGCGCCCCGAACAGCGCCGTCGTCAGGAAGAAGCCGAGAAGCAGGGCGGCCGTCCCCTCCTCGGCGCACCACTGGCGCGTGACGAGATTGCCTGCCCCGTAGGTCGCCCCTGCCAGCACGGGAAGCGCCGACCATGCCGTCACCGTCGCAGGATCCAGGCCGAGCGCCAGCAGGATCCCCGCAAAGCCGAGCAGCACCGCGAACAATCGCCGCAGGCCGGGGCGTTCCCCGAAGAACAGCGCGGAAAACAGGACGACGAAGAGCGGTGCGGTGAACAGTCCCGCCACGGCCTGGGCGATGGGCATGAACGCCAGACAGCCGAAATAGATCGCCATGGCCGTTGCCTGAAGGGCCGAGCGGATCGCCACCCGGCCGGGGCGAAGCGGCGTCAGCGCCGCGCCGAACATCCGGGCAAGGGGCAGGAGAATCGCCACGGCCACAAGCGAGCGCAGGAGATAGAACTGCCACAGCCCCCCCGTCCTGGGGCCGCCAGGCGCATGAAATTGTCGATGAGGCCGAACAATGCCATGCCGCCGGTGACGAGCAGCGCTGCCTCGCCCGTGCGGCCCGATCCCTCGCCCATGACCTGCTCTCCTCTGCTGGCTCTTCTGTAGCGGGCTGCCGCGGCAACACAATCACCTGCCGCGGGCGCGGCATCGGCGATCCCGGGGCCCCGCCTTCCGTTCTGCCCCCGCCCTCGGCTAGAGTCGCAGGAAGGAACGATCGATGGGGCCATGACCGCACTCACCCGATATGCACGGCTCGAGACCACGGGGCTCTGGCGCCCCGATGCGACGGGAGAGGCGGTCGAAGTCGCGGTATCGCTGGGCGATGCCACGCTGGTGATGACCGATTTCGCCGGCAATCCGGTGGCGCACTGGTCCCTGCCGGCGATTACACGGCTCAATCCCGGTGGGCAGCCCGCGCGCTTTGCCCCCGACGAGACGGGCAGCGAAAGCATCGAGATCGAGGACGACCTGATGGTCTCTGCCATCGAGACGGTGCGCCGCCATGTCGCCCGGAGGCATCCGGGGTCACGCCGGCTGAGGCGGGGCGTCCTGGCCGGGATGCTGCTCCTTGCGGCGGGCCTAGCCCTGTTCTGGGCGCCCGGCGCGCTGCGCCGCGAGGCGCTGGCGGTTGTCCCCCCCGCCAGGCGCAGCGAGATCGGTGCCACGATCCTGGGACATCTGAGCCGCGATCTGGGCGCCGCCTGCCGCGACCAGCTGGGCACCGAGGCGTTGCGGCGCCTGCAGACCCGGCTCTTCGGCGAGGGGGCACCAGGGCAGATCGTCGTGCTGCCGCTCGGCCCGGACCAGCCGGTCGCCCTTCCCGGAGACATCGTGGTGCTGCCGCGCAGGATCGTGGAGCGGGCGGCCGAACCGGCGGTTCTGGCCGGCCATGTGCTGGCCGCACGGGCGGCCGCCGGCGACGCGCTGGGCCATGTCCTCGACGCGGCGGGGCCTTTCGCCACATTGCGGCTTCTGGCAACAGGCAGTTTCGCGCCCGGCGTCCTCGAGGCTCATGCGGCACGGCTGATCGCGCGCCCCCGACCCCGCCTCCGCCGGACGAGATGGCGCCTGTCCTTCTGGCCGCCGGGGTGCCGCCCGGCCCCTATGCCCGCGACATCGACCCCATGACCGAAATCGGCCCCCCGGCCCTGCCGGGGCAGGTTCCGCTGCTGACGGATGCCGAATGGGTCAGCCTTCAGGGGATCTGCGGCGGCTGAGGCGAAGCCCTTTTGCCGCGCTCTCCACCGCGCTCCGTCAGGATTCCGTCAGCCCGGATAGGGAAGAATCGCCGACCCGCCCATCAGCACGGGCCCCGAGACAGGCCGGGGCAGGCCGCGCCAGGGATTGATGCGGCCGTCATCCCAGACCGGTTCATAGCCCGGTGGAGGCGCCACCTCCTGCGGCACAAGGCCCACGGGATTGGAAGCCGGGACCGGGGAATCGAACGGAAGCAGGGGATCGAAGGCGGGCGACGCCATCCCGCGCGTGGCCTGCGCCGTGCGGGTGAGGGTCTGGGCCGCCTCGACCGGGACGACCACGACCGTGCCCCCGCGCCCCGCCCCGCAATGCGGACCGGCCGGAACATAGGCTGCGCCGCCCACCATCTCGTAATGGCAGCCGGCCGCGCCGGGAACCGGCATCGGGGTGGTGGCGGCAGCCGCGCCGGCCGGCGAACGGACCGGCATCGGCGCAGCGGAAGAGGCAGGGCGCTGGGTCGCCATCGTCAGGGCAACCGTCGGGATCGGCGCGCCGGGGCCGGATCCCGTGCGGCCCGAAGGTGCAGCGGCGCCTTCTTCTGCAGGGGCCGCTGCGGGCGATGCCGCTTCGGCGAGAGAGACGCCGCCGGCCAGGCTGGGCGCAAGGCCGCAGACCGGCCTGCGTTCGGCGGTCAGGCGCGGCACCCAGACCGTCTCTCCCGAAAGGGTGGCGCGGACGAAGGCACAGCCCCGGCTGTCCACATATTGGGCGCCCGCAAAGGACTCCGGCGGCAGTTCAGCCGGGCCGCCCTGCGCCCCGGCCCCTCCGGCGGCAAGCAGCGCCCAGACCGCGAATCCCGCCGCCATGCCGCGCGAAGCCCTCATGATCCGTTCCCCCGCCTGCGGCCCCGTTCCGCGCAGGAGAGGATCGCGCGCGGGAGGCTGTTGCGGCCGAATCTGCCCGACAACGATTCGCCTGTAAAGGCACGAACGGAATCGCGCCCGGGCGGCAAGGACTTGGTCCTGGCGGGGCTATTTCGTCCCGAACATCCGGTCGCCGGCATCGCCGAGGCCGGGAACGATGTAGCCGTGATCGTTCAGATGGCTGTCGATGGCCGCCGTGACGATCGCCACATCGGGATGGGCAGCGCGCATCCGCGCGATGCCTTCGGGCGCGGCAAGCAGGCAGAGGAACCGGATGTCCCGCGCACCGGCCTGCTTGAGCAGGTCCACGGCGGCGGCCGAGGAATTGCCCGTGGCCAGCATCGGATCGACGACGATGCAGATGCGGTCCTCGAGCTGGCTCGGCACCTTGAAGTAATACTGCACGGGGCGGAGCGTCTCGGGATCGCGGTAGAGGCCGACAAAGCCCACGCGCGCGGCGGGAATCAGTTCCAGGATGCCGTCGAGCAGGCCGTTGCCGGCCCGCAGGATGGAGATGAGCGCGAGCTTCTTGCCCTCGATCGCGGGCGCCTCCATCGGGGCGAGGGGCGTCTCGATCCGCTTGGTCGTGAGGGGCAGGTCGCGCGTGACCTCATAGGCCAGAAGCAGGCTGATCTCGCGCAGGAGCCGCCGGAAGGAGGCGGTCGAGGTGTCATGCTCGCGCATGATCGTCAGCTTGTGCTGCACGAGCGGGTGGGTGACGACCGTGACGCCCTCGGGGATCGCGGGGGCGGGGGTCGCAGCTGTAGAGATGTCGGTCATGCGGCCTCCAGACGCTTGCGGATGCGCTCCTTCGTCGCCTCGTCGCAGAAGGCGGCCCCGAGCGCCACCCGGTTCAGCTCGGCGAGGTCGGCCTCGCCCCAGCCGAAGGCACGCTCCAGCTCCTCCCATTCGCGGGTCATGGTGGTGTGGAACCAGGGGGGATCGTCGGTCGAGACGGTGACCTTCACCCCCCGTTCCCGCAGACGGGCGATGGGATGGCGGTCCCAGGAGGGCGCGGACCCGAGATAGACGTTGGAGCCGGGGCAGATCTCGAGCACGATGCCATCCTCGGCCAGCCGGTCCATCAGGGCGGGGTCGCGGGCGGCGGCGATGCCGTGGCCGATCCGTTCGGGGCGCAGGTCGCGCAGCGTGTCGGCCACCATGTCCGGGCCACCCCATTCGCCGGCATGGCAGGTCAGGCGCAGCCCGGCCTCGCGCGCGCAGTCGAAGGCCCAGGCATAATCCTTCGGCCGGCCCACCGTCTCGGCCCCGGCCATGCCGAAGCCGGTGAGGAAGTCCCCCGCCGTCTCTGCGGCGCAGCGGGCGATGCGTCTGGCCTGATCCGGGCCGAAATGGCGGATGCAGGTGACGATGCCGCGCAGGATGATGCCGGACTGTTTCTCGGCCTCGGCCGCGGCATCCGCGATGGCGGCGAGATGGTCGCGCCAGGCCTCGAGATCGCCCCCACCGCAGAAATCCGGCGACAGGAAGGCCTCCGAATAGATCACCCCGTGCGAGGCGCTGTCCTCCAGCACGGCCAGGGTGAGGCGGCGGAAATCCTCGGGTGTCTGCAGGACGGTGCAGGCGGCCTCATAGAGGCGCAGGAATTCCTCGAAGCTGCCGCGGCGGTAATGGCCCCTCTCGTCGAAGAGGCGCGACAGGTCCTGACCCTTTTCCGCGGCCAGACCGCGGATGAAGGGCGGGGGGGCTGCCCCTTCGAGATGGAGATGCAGTTCCAGCTTGGGTCTGTCGCGCCAGTCGCTCACAGTCTGCTCCTTCCCGGTCCCCGTGGGGGCACGCCCAGATGCGCGGCGACGGTGGCCGCCACATCCGCAAAGGCCATGAGGCCCAGCTCCCGCGGGCCGATCCCCCAGGCGAGGACGGGGACGCGTTCGCGCGTGTGGTCGGTTCCGGCCCAGGTGGGGTCATTGCCGTGATCCGCCGTCACCAGCAGCAGGTCGCCCGCGCGCAGCAGCGGCAGCAGGGCGCCGATCCCGGCATCGAACCATTCGAGATGACGCGCATAGCCGGCCGGATCGCGGCGATGGCCGTAGTCGCTGTCGAACTCGACGAAATTGGCGAAGACGAGCGAGCCGTCCTCCGCCTCGGTGGCGAGGCGGTGGAGATGGCCCATCAGGTCGCGGTCCGGCCCCTTGGACAGCGTGTCGATCCCGCGCATCGAGAAGATGTCGCCGATCTTGCCCACGGCGTGCACGCGGCGGCCCGCCTCATGAAGCCAGTCGCAGAGCGTGGGCGCAGGCGGGGGGATGGCGAAGTCGCGGCGGCGGGGCGTGCGGCGAAAGCCCTCCTCCGGCGAGCCGACGAAGGGGCGGGCGATGACGCGCCCCACCTTCATGGCGTGAAGCGTGGGGGCCAGCCCCTCGCAGAGCGCGATCAGGCGATCGAGGCCGAAGACCTCCTCGTGCGCAGCGATCTGGAACACGCTGTCCACCGAGGTATAGCAGATCGGCCAGCCGGTCCGCAGATGCGCCGCCCCCTCCTCCTCGATGATGTTGGTCCCCGAGGCATGGCGGTTGCCGAGGATACCCTCCGTGCCGGCAAGGCGGCAGACCTCGGCCACGAGATCGGGGGGGAAGCAGGGGTCCGTCCGGGGAAACACGGTCCAGTCCCAGGGGACGGGGACGCCCGCCAGTTCCCAATGGCCCGATGGCGTGTCCTTGCCGCGTGACAGCTCGGTCGCCGCGCCCCAGGCCCCGGTCGCGGGGGCGAGGAGCGCGGGCACCTCCATCCCCGAGGCCAGACGCAGCGCATGGCCCAGGCCCATCGCAGTGAGCGTCGGGACGCGCAGGCCCACCGTCCGGGCAACATGGCCCACGGTGTTGGCGCCGGTATCTGGCACGGCGCCGTTGAAATAGGCCCCGGCATCCGGCGCCCCCCCGATGCCGACCGAGTCCATGACGACAAGGAAGGCGCGGCTCATCGCCCTGCCCTTCCGCCGCCCGCGGGTCTGCATGGCCCGGCCCGTGCCGCCATCGCCGTTCCCTCTCCTTCGCGTTCGGGTGGTCCTAGCGCAGGCGGAAGGGCCCGCCAAGCCCGGCTCAGCCGATCCGGGCGCGGATGAGCGGCCCAGGGCAGGGCCGCCCGCCGATGCGGATCGCCGCCTGCACCTCGGCCACGGCGCGGGCCGCAGAGGCCTCGTCGCGGGCATGGACGAGGGCGAGCGGGTCGCCGCGTTCGACAGAGGCGCCGAGGGAGACGACCTCCGTCAGACCTGCGGCCGGATCCACGCTGTCCGTCTCCTTCATGCGGCCGGCGCCGAGGCGGACCACCGCGAGGCCCAGCGCCTCGCCGTCGAAGGCGGCGACATGGCCGGCCTCCGGGGCGGGAACCGGGCGGACGACCGGGGCACGGGGAAGACGGTCGCGCCAGCCCTGCGCGATGTCGGCCGGCCCGCCCATCAGGGCGACCATCCGGGCAAAGCGCTCCATCGCCGCGCCCGAGGCGATGGCATGGGCGATGCGCTCCTCGCCCTCGCCCTCCTCCTCGCCGGCAAGGGCCAGCAGCCGCCCTCCCAGCGCGACGGTCAGGTCATGCAGGCGCGGCGCGGCCAGGCGGTCGCCCTCCATCACGCGCAGGCAGAGCGCCACCTCCACCGCATTGCCGAGCGCGGAGCAGAGCGGCTCGTCCATGTCGGTGACGAAGGCGGCCGTCGGACAGCCCGCACCCCTTGCCGTGTCCACGAGGCTGCGCGCCAGCGCCATCGCCTCGGCGTCGGTCTTCATGAAGGCGCCCGATCCGGCCTTGACGTCAAGGACTAGGCCCTGAAGGCCGGCCGCCAGCTTCTTGGACAGGATGGAGGCCGTGATCAGATCGATCGATTCGACGGTGCCCGTCACGTCGCGGATGGCATAGAGACGGCGATCGGCGGGGGCGATCTCGGCCGTTGCGCCGACGATGGCGCATCCCGCCTCGGCCACGATGCGGCGCAGCGCCTCCTCGGAGACCTTCGGCTCGACGCCGGGGATGGCCTCCATCTTGTCGAGTGTGCCGCCCGTATGCCCCAGGCCCCGGCCCGAGATCATCGGCACCGCCACCCCGCAGGCGGCCAGCGCGGGGGCGAGGATCAGCGACACGGCATCGCCCAGACCGCCGGTCGAATGCTTGTCGAGCACCGGGCGGTCGAGATCCCAGCGCAGCACATGACCCGAATCGCGCATGGCGAGCGTGAGGGCGACGCGCCCGGCCTCGGACAGGCCGCGCAGGCAGATCCCCATCGCAAAGGCCCCGGCCTGGGCATCCGTCACCTCGCCCGAGGCGAGGCCTCTCGCAAACCAGGCCAGCTCCTCGGCCGAGGGTTCCTCGCCCCGGCGAAGGCGGGCATTGACGGTCCGGGCATCGGGGCTGGCGACCTTCACCGTTCCATATCCGCAGCAAGGAAGGCACCAGGCAGCAGCGCGCCCACCGTCGTCTCGAGCCGTGCCCCGCGCGTGGTGGCCAGCGTCACTCGCACCTCGGGGCCGGCGAATTCGGCCAGTTTCTGGCGGCAGCCGCCGCAAGGGGGGACGGGACGGGGCGCATCGGCGATCACGGCAATTTCGGCGATGCGCGAATCGCCCGCCGCAATCATCGCCGCGATGGCCCCAGCCTCGGCACAGGTGCCTTCGGGATAGGCCGCATTCTCGACATTGACGCCCAGATGGATGCGTCCCCCCTCGGCCCGGATCGCTGCACCAACCTTGAACCCCGAATAGGGCGCATAGGCCCTCTCCCGCACGGCCGCAGCCTCTGCCACCAGATCCATGCCGCCTCCTCGATCCGTCGCGGTCAGAGTGCCGCCCGCCGTCGCCGTCTGCAAGCGGGACGGATCAGCCGGGCGCGCGGACGACCCGGCCCGTCACCCCGTCCCAGGCGCCTTCGCGCAGCGCCAGACCCAGGATCCGGTCGGGATTGGTGGGAGGGGGCATCTCCACCCCTTCCAGCCGGCGGAAGCCGAAGCGGCGGTAATAAGGCAGATCGCCCACAAGGAGCACCCGGCTCCACCCGTCTCTGCGTGCCCCCTCGAGCGCGCGCAGGATCAGCGCTGCGCCCAGCCCTTCGCCCTGACGCGTCGGATGGACGGCGACAGGACCAAGCAGCAGCGCCCATTTCTTTCCCCCCGGCGACAGGATGCGCACGGGCCAGTTGCGGATCGCGCCGGCCAGCGATCCATCCTCCTCGCGCGCGACGAGGCACAGCGCCGCCACAGGAGCCACCCCGTCGCGCAGACGATAGGAGGACAGGGCCTCGCGCCCCGGGGCAAAGCACAGGTCGAGCAAGGCCTCGACAGCATCGTGGTCTGCGGCCGTTTCCTGTTCGATGACCGTCATGCCCGCCCCTCCCGCCCCCTCTGGCGGAGGCGCGCGCGGCCCGTATCATGGGCGGCGCGGCAGTCAACGCCTTCTTCAGCGCCTCGCAGTCAAGGACCCGACCCATGTTCTATCGCCCGGCCGAAGGCCATGGCCTGCCCCACAGCCCCTTTCACGCCATCGTGAGCCCCCGCCCGATCGGCTGGATCTCGACCCGCGACGGGGCGGGGCGCGACAATCTGGCCCCCTATTCCTTCTTCAATGCCGTCGCAGCCGAGCCGCCGCAGGTCATGTTCGCCTCGAACGGCTTCAAGCCCGATGGAAACCCCAAGGACAGCCTGCGCGCCATCCGCGAGACCGGGGTCTTCTGCGTCAACATCGTGGGCTGGGACCAGCGCGAGGCGATGAATGCCAGCTCGGCCCACTGGCCCGCCGGCACGGACGAGTTCGAGGCCGTCGGCCTCTCCAAGGTCCGCTGCGAGACCATCGACTGTCCCCGCGTGGCCGGGGCGCCTGCCGCACTCGAATGCCGTCTCACGCGGATCCTGCGGCTGGCGGGAGAGGCCAACTGGCTCGTGCTCGGCGCGGTGACGGGGGTGCATCTGCGTGACGACTGCCTGGTGGAGGGCCGTTTCGACGTCACGCGCTACAGCCCTGTGGCGCGCCTGGGCTACCGCGATTACGCCGTGATACGCGACATCTTTGCCATGGACCGGCCGCGCTGAACGGGCTCAGACGCTGGCCCCGTCGTAGAAGCCGGGGGTCAGGGCACGCGGATCCACGCCATCCAGACAGTTGACATTGACGGCCACCATGGGCGTGCCGTCCGGCCCCTGGCCCGTCGCATAGGCCTCCACCCCGCAAACCCGACAGAAGCGATGGGCGATGACGCCGCGGTTGAAGCGGTATTCCGTCGTCGCATCCTCGCCCGATTCGAGGCGGAAGGCGGCGATCGGGGCGAAGGCCAGGACGAACCCCATCCGCCGGCAACGCGAGCAGTTGCAGATCACCGAGCGGTCAAGATCGAGATCGGCAGAGAACCGGACCGCCCCGCACTGGCAGCTTCCGCCGTAGGTCTGGATGGACATGGAACCCTCCCGCTTCTCCGGCCCGGGGATGGGCAGACCATGGCACGGGCGCATGCGCCGGACAAGGAGCGCATGGCCGGGATGTTGCACGCTGGCGCGGCGCGCGGCAGGTTCGGAGCGGATTCGCGGAGGCCTTCCTCATGATGCATCTCGGACTGATCGGCGGATCGGGGCTCTACGGCCTGCCGCTCGAAGGGGCGGAATGGCGCGCGATCGACACGCCCTGGGGCCGCCCTTCGGATGCCATCCTCACGGGACGGCTAGGCGGCCTGCCGGTGAGCTTTCTGCCCCGGCACGGGCGCGGCCACCGCATCGCGCCGGGAGAGCTGCCGGCACGCGCGAACATCGCCGCCCTCAAGGCGCTGGGCGTGACGGATGTGCTGTCGATCTCGGCCGTCGGATCCTTCCGCGAGGAGATGGCCCCCGGCCATCTGGTGGTTGTCGATCAGGTTGTGGACCGCACGACGGGGCGGCCGTCCTCCTTCTTCGGGACGGGCTGCGTGGCCCATGTCAGCCTGGCCCATCCCACCTGCGCCCGCCTGTCGGCCCTGGCGGCCGCCGCCGCACGCGAAACGGGCGCCACGGTCCATGAGGGCGGCACCTATCTCTGCATCGAGGGGCCGCAATTCAACAGCCGCGCCGAATCGCGCCTCTGGCGCAGTCTCGGTTGCGACGTGGTCGGCATGACGATGCTCCCCGAGGCCCGCCTCGCCCGGGAGGCCGAGCTCTGCTACGCGACCGTGGCGATGGTGACGGACTATGACGCCTGGCGGGAGGGCGAAGGGGCAGTCGATGTGGCCGCCGTCCTGGCGGTGCTGGCGGCCAATGCCGAAGCCGGGCGGACCCTCGCCATGCGGATGCCCGCGCAGCTGACCCCGCATCCCTGTCCGCATGGCTGCGACCGCGCACTCGATCACGCCGTGGTCACGGCGCCCGAGGCCCGCGACCCCGCCCTCGTGGCGCGCTTGCGCTCCATCGCCGGCCGCGTCCTGTGAGCCGCAGGGCCGCCCTGATCCTCGCCGGCCTTCTCGCGACGGAGGCCCCTGCCCAGCAGGCCGACTGGCTGGCCACCACAGGCAAGCTTTCGGGCGAGGATTTCTATCGCCTGGTCTCCTGCCGGGCGCTGCCTGGCGGGCCCTGCACGCTCGACCCCGTCCGCTGGCCGCCCGAAAAGGCCATCGATCTGCGCGTGGCGCTGCTCGACCCGCCCCCCGGCTATCCTCAAGGCACGGCACGGCGGATGTCCGTCGCTCTCGATCATGCCATCGCCGAGATCAACAGCGTCGGTGCCGCGCTGCGCCTGCGCCGCGTCGCGGCGGCCGCGGCGGCCGACATCACCGTGCATCTGCCGCGCGTGCCGGAGGGAGGGCTGATCACCGGCACCGGCATCGAGGGCGTGGATGGCTCGCCGATCGAGGCTGCGCTCGTCACCATCTGGTGGGATGATCGCATGGCTCTGACCTCTGCCGCGATCGTGATGGCTGAGACAATCCCCCCCGCCGACATCCTGCCCATCATGCTCGAGGAACTGACCCAGGCGATGGGACTGATGACGGATATCCGCAACCCTCTCTATGACAGCCTGTCTGTCCTTGCCGAGGACAGCAACAGCGTCGCCCATCTCGGCCCGCAGGACCGCGAGGCCCTGCGCCGCCACTATCCGGGAGGTTCCCCGTGACCCAGGCCTTTACCGTAAAGGACTATATCCGCACGATCCCCGACTTTCCCCGGCCGGGGATCCTGTTCCGCGACGTGACAACCCTCTTCGGCGATGCGCGGGGATTCCGCATGGCCGTGGATCAGCTTTTGCTGCCCTGGGCGGGAACACGCTTCGACAAGGTGGCGGGGCTCGAGGCGCGGGGCTTCATCCTCGGCGGGGCCGTGGCGCATCAGCTCTCGGCAGGTTTCGTGCCGCTGCGCAAGAAGGGCAAGCTGCCGGGCCGCACCATCGAACAGGCCTATGATCTCGAATACGGCACTGCCGTGCTCGAGGCGCATGAGGATGCGATCCGGCCCGGAGAGAAGGTGCTGCTGGTGGACGATCTGCTCGCCACCGGGGGAACGGCGCTGGCGGGACTGCGCCTCATCGAGCGGCTGGGCGGAGAAGCCGTGGGCTGTGCCTTTGTCGTCGATCTGCCCGACCTGGGCAGGCGGCGGCTGCTCGAGGACGCCGGCCATCGGGTCCATACGCTCTGCGCCTTCGAGGGGCATTAGCCGCCCCCTCCCCGGCGCTGTGGGACGCCGCTGCATGCCCGCTGCCGACCCCGGGGGGTGGGGCCGGGTTCCTGCCGGAACGGGGCCGGCCGGAACAGCCCCCTGCGGGCCGGGAAATCACCCCGTCACGAGGCCGATGCCGGGGATCATGGCGGTTCCGTCCCTGTCCCCGTCACCGGCCTTCCGGGACCGCCGGCCGGACCAGGCGGCGGCCCGCGATCCACGGATCAGAACCGGTAGGTGAGATTCGCCTGCAGGTTCCGCCCATCGCCGATATAGCTGGAGCTGAACCCGACGGCCGAGACATAGGCCTTGTCGGCCGCATTGGTCAGGTTGACCTGCAGCTCCAGTCCATTGTCCCAGGCATAGCTGGCGCCCAGATCGAGGAGCGTGACAGCCTCGAGCCGGGTCGTGTTCTCATCCGAGGACCAGCGTTCGCCGATGTAACGCAGCCCCCCCCGACAGGGTGAGCCCCTCCATGATTCCGCCCTGGATCTCATGGGCAAGCCAGAGCGCCGCCGAATGGCGCGGTGTATTGGCCAGCTCGTTGCCGTCATTGTCGCCGCTGATGCGGCTGTCGGCAAAGGTATAGGCGCCCTTGAGCGTCCAGCCGGCACCCAGTTCGGCCACGCCTTCGAGTTCCAGACCGCGGATGTTGACCTCGCCCGTCTGGGCGACGGGGGCGGGGTAACCCGGTCCGACCACCGTCGTGCGGTTGTATTCGGTCAGGTCATAGAGCGCGGCGGTGAACAACCCCTCGAGAGCCGAAGGCTGCCATTTGGCGCCCAGCTCCCACTGCCGTCCGCGGGTCGGGCGCAGCGGATTGCCATCCACATCGGTGCCGATCTGCGGCAGGAACGAGGTGGCATGGGCCAGATAGACAAAGGGCCCGTTGTCGAAGGCATAGCCCACCGAGGCATGACCGGTCGTGGCCTCATCGTCGCGCCCGAAATCGGTATCCCCGAAGGTCGTCGCATTGCCGCCCGACTGATGGGTCCAGTCATGCCGCAGGCCCAGCGTCGCGCGCCAGTGGCCCCAGGCCATCTCGTCCAGCCCGTACAGCCCGTATTGTTCGGCATCGACCGTCTTGTCGGCCAGATACCAGGGGGCGCCGATGGTCAGGTCGCCATGGCTGGGCGCGAGTAGTCGATGTCATCCGTGGCGGAGAAGGCCGTGGTCGCCTGCTCGTTGAACCGCTGGGCATCGAGCCCGAAGGTCAGGGCATGATCGATCGCGCCTGTGGTCAGGCTGCCCGCCAGCCGCAGGTCGAAGGCCAGGCTGTCGAAATGTTCGTCCTGGTCGATCACGCCGCGATGGACGATCGAACCGGTGTTGCCGGAGATGTAGATGTTCCGATAGGTCCAGTCGAAATCGGTGTAGCGGAAGGTGCCGTTCAGCTTCCAGCCGGTCCCGAAGTCATGCGTGACCCCGAAGGAGAGCGTGGTCATCGCGCGATCGCTGCTGTTCACGGACGGATCGGCAAAGTCGAAGTCTCGCAGATCGTCCAGATCGTAGATCCCGACAAAGCCGTTCGGCACCCCGGTGGGCGAGATCGGCGCGTCGTCGTGACGGCTGGCCATGAACTCCAGCTCGGTCGCGTCGGTCAGGGCATAGCTGGCCGAAAAGGCCAGATAGGCGCGCTCGTTGTCGATGTCCCGCACATCGGTGCGCTGATTGCCCAGCTTGCCGGTGATCCGATAGGCGAAACGGTCGTCCACGACGCGGTTCATGTCGCCATAGAGGGCTAGGGATCCGTTGCTGTCGGCTCCGAAACCCAGCTCCGTGAAATCGCCATCGGCCTGCGCGCGCTTCTGCACCAGGTTCACCAGACCCGCCGGGGTGCCGGCCCCATAGAGCACCGAGGCCGGGCCGCGCAGCACCTCGACACGCTCGATCCCGTAGAGCTCGAAGCTGGGCGCGCTGGTCGGATACTGGGTCGAACGCATCAGGCGCAGCCCGTCCAGGAACTTGTCGTTCTCGAGGTTGAAGCCGCGCAGATAGAGGCTGTCAAAGCGGGGATCGCCGCCATAGTTCTCGGCCACGATCCCGGCGGAATAGGTCAGCGCCTCGGCCAGATTGGCGGCCCCCTGCGCCTCGATCAGGGAACGCGGCACGACAGAGACCGAAACCGGCGTTTCCGCGATGGGTGTGCCTGTCTTGGTCGTGGCCGCGGATCGCGCGACGGGACCTTCAAGCGGCGCGGTGGGATTCTCGCCGAACTCCAGATCGATCACACCCAGAAAGGTCGGGCGGCCTTCTTCGGTCTGCTGGGCCAGGGCCATCGGCGCGATCAGCGCGAGGCCGCTGCTGCCAAGCAGGAGGAGACGGGAAAGCATCATGGGCGATGTCCATTCGAGTCGAAAAAATCCCGAGCGTTTAACTCCAGATTTCCCGGCCGGTCTTGAAGGATCCTGCTTCGGCTTGTTCGGATCTGCGGCCTTGTGCGCGCCGCCAATCGGTTGGGGTCATCCCGAAATGGGCGCGAAAGCGACGCGACAGATGGGACTGATCGGCAAAACCCGTCATCTGGGCCACCTCGGCCAGCGGGCGCGCGCCCTCCCGGATCATCTGGGCGGCCCGTTCCAGTCGCAGCCCGGCAAGCCACCGATGCGGCGGCTGGCCGACTTCGGCACGAAAGGCATGGGCGAACCAGCTTTCCGAGAGACGGGCGGCCCGGGCCATGTCGGCGACGGACACAGGCCGCGCCATGTTCTCCTCGACCAGCCTGCGCACCGCCGCCATCTGCCAGGGGGCAAGGCGGCCTGTCGCCTCGTGCCGGGAAGGGCCGGTGACAACCGGCCCTGCCGCAAAGAGTTCGGCCAGCACCGCCGTCAGCAGACCGTCCAGCAGCATCCGTCCTGCGCGGGGGCTGCGGATCTCGGCTGCGGCCATGCGCCCGAGTGCGACCAGCGAGGTGTTGCTGGCCAGCAGGCGGGGCCGGGCCAGATCGACCCGCAGCCGCCCCGCCGCCAGCCGGCGTTCCAGCGCGGCATGCTCGAAGTGAATGTCGAGATGGGTCATCCGGGCGGGGCTCTGCATCCGGGCCCACATCGGCAGATCGGCCGGCATGAAGAACGCCTGAGCCACGATCGGTGCCGCCTCGGGCGAGCCGGCGCGCAGGACCATCGGCGGCGGCTGGTCATCAAGGAAGATCACGATCCGCGGATCCGGAGCGATGTAGTGACCACCGCCGCCGGCCTCACCATGGACGGCCCAGACATCGGCGACGGCCCCTTCCAGGGTCTGAAAGGCCAGCGGCTCCAGCGTTCGCAGGGCCCGAGTCCTGGCCTGCATGCGCGGGCGGAATTCGGCAGGATACCCCATCGCCGCTCCCTGAGCTGTGCGGAAATACCTTTCAAAAATTATTCCTATAAAAATGATCAGGAAACGCAAGCCATGGCGCAGGGCCGCCATCGCCCGCACGGATCGTCCGGGCATGATCGGCTGGAAATCCCCGGATGATGCGGCCTGCCTGGAAATGGCCCCTTCGCCGAGGCCTGCCGGCCCTGCGGCCCGTGATCAGGGCCGGGGCCGATCGCGAACCCGGATGGTCCGGCCCGGATGGTGCGGTCAGGACGTCCGGGCCTGCACGCGCAGCACTGCCCCGGGATTGAGGATGCCGCGCGGATCGAGCGCCGCCTTGACGGCGCGCATCATGGCCAGGCGGACGGGATCGGCATAGCGTTCGAGATCGGTCACCTTGAGCCGCCCCACCCCATGCTCGGCCGCGACCGAACCGCCACGGGCATGGACAAGGTCATGCACGGTCTGCTTGATCCGCTCCCGGATCGCGTCATGGGCGGCGCGATCCGTGCCGCGGGCGGGGAACACGTTCCAGTGCAGGTTGCCATCGCCCAGATGACCGAAGACATTGATCCGCAGCGGCCCGAGCGCGAGGACCGCCGGCTCGGCCTCGGCCAGGAAGCCTTCGATCTCGGACAGCGGCAGGGCGATGTCGTGCGAAGAGACGGAGCCGATGCGCCGGTTGGCCTCGGGGATGCGCTCGCGCAGATCCCACAGATGCCGGCGCTGCCCCTCCGAGACCGCGAGCACGCCATCGCCGGTCAGTCCGGCTTCCAGCGCCGCCTCGAAGAGGCCTTCCAGCGCCGCCTGCGGATCGAGGCCCGCCGGCAGCCCCAGCTCCAAGAGGACGCACCAGTCCGGCACGGGCGAAAGGGGGCAGACGCCCAGGGCTGTCTCGGCAAGGAATTCCCATCCCATGCGGCCGATCAGCTCGAATCCCTGGACCGCATCCCCGACCCGCCCCTGCGCCAGAGCGAGTAGGGCCAGCGCCGCGCCGGGCGTGGGCACGGCCAGCAGCGCCGCCGCCACCGAAGCCGGCGGCATCACGCTGCGCAGCGCCGCCGCCGTGATGATCCCGAGCGTCCCTTCCGAGCCGATCAGCAGATCGCGGAGATCATAGCCGAGATTGTCCTTCCTGAGCCGGGTCAGGCCGTGCCAGATGCGTCCATCGGCCGTCACGGCCTCGAGCCCGAGGCAGAGGGCGCGCGCATTGCCCCAGCGCAGAACCTGGGTTCCCCCCGCATTGGTGGCGAGGATCCCGCCGATCCGCGCCGATCCCTCGGAGGCCAGCGAAAGGGGAAAGAGCCGCCCGGCCCTGGCGCGGCCTCCTGCACGGAGGCCAGCGTCGCACCAGCCTCGGCCACCAGCACATTCTCCTCGGGGTGAATGGAACGGATGCGCGCCATGCGCTCGAGCCCGAGGATGACGGGCCGCGGCCCGCCCGGCGGCATGATCTGGCCGCCCACCAGGCCCGTGCCGCCCCCGCGCGGCACCACCGGGACCCGTGCCTCATGGCAGAGCGCCAGCACCGTCGCCACCTCTGCGGTCGAGCCGGGCAACACGAGAAGACCATCGCCCCGGAAGCGGCCGCGCGGTTCGGTCAGTTCGGCCTCGGTCGCCTCGCGGAAGGCGGAGGGGGGCAGCCGCTCCCGCAGGCGGGCGGCAAAGGCCTCGTCGGCGGGAGAGAGATCGGCGGGCCTGACCTCGGCGGACAACGGCATCATGATCCTTCCGTGCCTCACTGCACCCCGCAGCACAAGGGCGGCTCAGCCCGCCTCGGTGCGTCCGCGCCGGTCATGCCGCAGATTGGCGTAGAGAACATGGTTCCGCCAGCGTCCGTTAATCTGGAGATAGGCCTGCGCGACGCCTTCGTATTTGTAGCCGCAGCTCTCGAGCAGGCGGCGGGAGGGCGTGTTCTCGGGCAGACAGCCGGCCTCGAGACGGCTGAGGTCGAGCGGTCCGAAGGCATGGCGCACCACGGCCAGGAGGGCTTCGCGCATGTAGCCCTGCCGGGCATGGGGCGCGCCGATCCAGTAGCCCGTGGTGGCCGACTGGGCCGGACCGCGGCGGATGTTGTCGAGCGTGATCGCCCCCAGCAGCGCATCGTCCGAACGGCGGATCAGGAACAGCGGCAGCGCCGTTCCGTTGGCGACCGAACGCTGCGACCAGTAGACGCGCGCGGTGAAGGCGCGACGGGTGAGATGGTCCGGGGCCCAGGTCGGCTCCCAGGGCTGGAGGAAGGCGGCGGATTCCTCGCGCAATGCCGCCCAGGCGCGCCAGTCGCCATGACGCGGGGGGCGGAGGATGAGCCGCTCGGTCTCGAGCCGCAGTTCCCGCCGCCCCCAGAACATCAGGCCGCGAGCCTCTCCCTGAGGGCGTCCAGATGCGGCGCCGCCTCTGCCGGGCCGTAGAGCGCCAGCGCCATGCCTGTCCGCCCCGCCATGCGCGCCGCGAAATCGCGCACATCGCGCAGGGTGACGGCGTCGATCCGCTCGATCTGCTCCTCGACGCTGGGGACCCGGCCCCAGACCTGGAGCATCCGCGCCAGCCGTTCCGCCCGGCTGGAGGGCGATTCGAGCCCCATCAGAAGACCCGCCTTCATCTGCGCGCGCGCGCGGGCGATCTCGGCCTCGGTCAGATCCTCGGCGGCGCGGCGCAGCTCATCGACGGTCAGCAGGGCCAGTCTTTCGATGTCTTCGGCCGAGGTGCCGGCATAGATCGTGGCGATCCCCGTATCCTCATGGGCACCGGACTGGGCAAAGATGGTGTAGCACAGCCCGCGTTCCTCGCGCAGTTGCTGGAACAGGCGCGAGGACATGCCCGCCCCCATCGCCGTGGCCCAGATCTGGGCGGTCTGCAGGTCCGGGTCGCGCCAGGCCGGCGCTTCGAGGGCGAGGGCGAAATGGACCTGCTCGAGCGCGCGGATCTCGCGCCGCTCGCCGCCCTGCCAGCGCGCAGGCTCCGGCCGGGACGGGTGCAGCAGCGGCGGCAGATGGCCGAACAGTCGTTCGGCCTCGCGGCAGATGGCCTCGTGGTCCACGGCGCCCGCTGCAGCCAGGATCATCTGCCCCGGCCCGTAATGTTCGCCCACGAAGCGCCTCAGATCCTCGCGGCCAAAGCGGCTGACGCGCGCGCTCTCTCCCAGGATCGGCCGGCCGATGGGCTGATCGGGATAGGCTGTCTCCTGCAGCCAGTCGAAGACGATGTCGTCCGGGGTGTCGAGCGCCTGACCGATCTCCTGCAGGATCACGCCGCGTTCGACCTCGATCTCCTCCTCGGCGAAGAGGGGGTCGAGAAGGATGTCCGCGATCACGTCGAGCGCGAGGGCCACATCCCCTTCGAGCACGCGCGCATAATAGGCGGTCATCTCGCGCGAGGTATAGGCATTGATGTAGCCGCCGACATCCTCGATCGCCTCGGCGATCTGGAGGGCCGAACGCCGCGAGGTGCCCTTGAAGGCCATGTGTTCGAGGAAATGGGCGATGCCGTTCTGCTCGGCCCGTTCGTGCCGCCCCCCTGCCAGGACCCAGACACCGACCGAGGCCGAGCGCAGGCCCGGCATGACCTCGGTGGCGACACGGAATCCGTTGGGCAGGGTATGAAGGCGGACGGTCATGCGGCGTGCGGCCTCTCGATGCGGCTGCGGATCAGGGTCTGGAGGGCGGACAGGTCGTTCGGCGCCCGAGTCAGCCGTTCCGGCCGGTCATACAGGTCGGCCATGCGCGGGGGAAGGGCGGGCGCAGACCGGTCGCCGCTTCGACCGCCTCGGGGAACTTGGCGGGATGAGCCGTCGCCAGCGTCACCATCGGCACTGCCCCCAGGAATCCTGCGGCCACATGCAGGCCGACGGCGGTATGCGGGCAGACAAGATGCCCCGTCTCGCGCAGGGTGCGGGCGATGGCGGCAGATGTCTCCTCCTCGGACGCCCGGCCCGAGGCGAACCAGTCGCGCAAGGCCGACAGCGCCCCCTGTGCCACGCGAAAGCCCCCCTCCTCGCGCAGGGCCGTCATGTCGGCGCGCACCGCCGCGCTGTCGCCCCCATGGGCATCGTGGAGGGCGCGTTCGAAATTCGATGCCACCTCGATATCCATGGACGGGCTGATCGAGGGGCGCACCCCCGCCTTGCGGTATTCGCCGCCCGTCAGCGTCCGGTGCAGGATGTCGTTCTGATTGGTCGCCACCACCAGACGTTCGACCGGCAGGCCCATCCGCCTTGCGATCAGCCCGGCATAGATGTCGCCGAAATTGCCCGTGGGGACGGTGAAGCTGACCGCTCTGTGGGGCGCGCCGAGCGCGACTGCCGCCGTCACGTAATAGACGACCTGGGCCAGCACCCGGGCCCAGTTGATCGAATTGACACCGGCAAGGCCCACCTCCTCGGCGAAGCGGCGGTCGGCGAACATCTCCTTCAGGCGTGCCTGACAGTCGTCAAAGGTGCCGTCCACGGCGATGGCATGGACATTCGCCTCGGCCGGGGTGGTCATCTGGCGGCGCTGGACCTCGCTCACGCGGCCATGGGGAAAGAGGATGAACACCTCCACGCCCGGCACGCCGCGAAAGGCCTCGATCGCCGCCGAACCGGTATCGCCCGATGTCGCCCCCACGATCGCGATGCGCCGTCCCGACCGCGCCAGCGAGGCGCGGAACAGCCGCCCGATGAGCTGCATCGCCACATCCTTGAAGGCCAGAGTCGGGCCGTGGAACAGCTCCATCAGGAAATGATTCGCCCCGATCTGCACGATCGGCACCCGCGCGGCATGACCGAAGCCCGCATAGGACTCCGCGATCAGCCCGCGGAATTCCTCCTCGCCGAAGGCCTCGCCCACGAAGGGGCGCATGACGCGGAAGGCCACCTCCTCATAGGACAGACCGGCCAGGGCCGCGATCTCGGCGGCGGACATCGCCGGAACCCTCTCGGGAACATAAAGCCCCCCGTCGGCGGCCAGACCCGTCATCATCGCCTCCTCGAAACCGAGGACGGGCGCCTGACCGCGGGTGGAGACATAGCGCATGGGGTTTCCTCTTCAGTCGGGGCGGCCGGGGCAAGCCCTGGCACCGGGCGGGACCTGGGGCGGGACCTGTCTCATGCGGGCCTCCGCAGACTGCGCCAGAACAGCCAGGCGCTCATGGCCGCCCAGACCGCGGCCAGGCCGAACCAGGTGACGGCATAGCCCAGATGGTCATTGCGGATGCCCCGTGGGGCTGACCGGAAGCGGTGTGGTGCCCAGATCGGCACCGGCGATCTCGCGCGCGACGAGGATCACCGGCTCGGCCCCGAGCGCCGCCGCCATCGCCTGGGGGTCGTCGGCGAACCAGATGCCCCGCTCCGCATCCGGCGGCGGGGCCGAGGCCGAAGCGGGGGGCCAGAACAAGTTGCCCGTCACCACGGCCTGCCGGGCAAGGCGGGGCGTCTCCTTCTGCGCCTCGGGGACGAAGCCGAGATCCACCAGAAGCCGCCGCTCTCCGGTCTCGAGCACCGAGATCACGCGGAAACCCGGGCCGCGCCCCGGCAGGGATGTCAGGACATGCGCCTCCTGTCCTTCGAAGGCGCCGGCGACCGTCACGGGACGATACTGATCGCGCTCTGGGTCGGGCGTGACGGGCAGGGGGCCGGGGGCGGCAGCGATCCGGGCCGCGATGTCGGCAACAAGCGCCTCCTTCCAGGCGAGGCGATGAAGCTGCCAGACCCCGAGCGAGCAGAGCACGGCGACACCGGCCAGGCCAAGCAGGAAGGGGAACCACAGCCGTTTCACGCCATCTCCTCGGAGGGGAGCGCGGAGACAGATCCGCGCGCCGCCACACTCATCAGGGAGAAAAACCCGTCAGGAGCCCCAGATGTAGATAGAGAAGAAGAGGAACAGCCAGACCACATCGACGAAGTGCCAGTACCAGGCAGCAGCCTCGAAGCCGACATGCTGTTCGGGCGTGAAATGGCCGCGATAGACGCGCAGCAGGCAGACAGCCAGAAAGATCGTGCCGATGATCACATGCGCGCCATGGAAGCCGGTCGCCATGAAGAAGTTGGCGCCATAGATGTTGCCGGCAAAGCCAAAGGCAGCATGGCTGTATTCGTAGAGCTGCAGACCCGTGAAAGACAGGCCGAGCAGGATCGCCAGCCACAGCCCCCATTTCATGTCCTGCCGGTTGTTCTCATGCACAAGGGCGTGGTGCGCCCAGGTCGCCGCCGCGCCCGAGCACAGCAGGATCAGCGTGTTGATGAGAGGCAGATGCCAGGGGTCAAAGGTCTCGATGCCGGCCGGGGGCCAGACGCCGTCCACCGCCGGCGACTGCGGCCCCATCGGATAGAGCGCATGTTTGAAGAAGGACCAGAACCAGGCCGCGAAGAACATCACCTCGGACATGATGAAGAGGATGAAGCCGTAGCGCAGCCCGATGCGCACGACGGGCGTATGGTCCCCCACACGGCTTTCGGCGATCACATCCGCCCACCAGCCATACATGGTGTAGAGAACACCCACCGCGCCGATCAGGAACAGCCAGTAGTTGCCAAGGAAGCTCTCGCTGGTGCCGTGCATGCCCAGCACGGCGCCGAAGAGCATCACGAAAGCCGACACCGCACCAAGAAAGGGCCAGATCGAGGGCGGCAGGATGTGGTAGTCGTGGTTCTTGGCATGGGCCATCGCGCGCGTTCCTCTGCGGTCTCGGCTGCGGTCTTCGGCGTCACTCTATGGCGGCAGGCGCCGCCACTGTCAAAGCCCCTCGGGCACCTCCGCGACGGGGCGGGCCAGGGCGGCCTGCGCCTGCTCCGGCGGCAGGTCGATCTCGTAGAAGGTGTAGCCCAGCGTGATCTCCCGCACGCCTCGCCCGTCGGGATCGTCGAGGATGGCCGGATCCACATAGAAGCTCACGGGCATCTGCACCGTCTCGCCCGGCTGAAGCACCTGCTCGGTGAAGCAGAAGCACTGGATCTTGGAGAAATAGCCGCCCGCCGCATAGGGCACGACGTTGAAGCTGGCCTGTCCGGCCACGGGGCGGTCAGTCGGATTGTGGGCCTCGTAGAAGGCGAGGTTGGTCTCGCCGATGCGCACGGTCATGCTGCGCTGGACGGGGCGGAACTGCCAGGGCATGCCGCGTTCGGTGAAGGCCTCGAACCGCACGATGACGGTCTGGTCCGTCGGCTCGATGCCCGTGCCGTCGGAGACGGATGTCGTTCCGCCGAAGCCCGTCACGCGGCAGAACCAGTCGTAGAAGGGCACGGCGGCAAAGGACATCGCCCCCATGAAGGCGACAAGACCGACAGCCGAAAGGGCGACACGGGCATTCGGGGTCATGGGGCAGACTCCGCCTGAGGTTCGGGAATCAGATTGGCGGGCTGGATGACATGGTCATAGCCCTGGAACTGGGCGATGCTGTCGAGGCTCAGCACCTTGACTACGGTCAGGCCGAAGACCAGCGCGACAAAGGCGACCAGCACGGCGAACAGACCCCAGTTGCGGCTCCGCCGGCGCCGGTGAAGCTCGTGCTCGACACGGATCGCCATGACTCAGCCCCCCCAGCCCGTGCCCAGCAGCGAATCGAGAATCACGGCCGCGAAATGCCCGGCCATGTAGAACAGCGAGAGGCGGAAGAGGCGCTTTTCGGCTGCCCATCCGTCGCCCTCGGCCTGTGCCGCATCGCGCCGCCAGACGGCCCATCCTGCCTGCCCGAACAGGACCGTGAGCAGGATCGAGGCCCCGAAGGTCAGCCAGCCCCCCGCCGCGGACAGTGCCAGCGCCAGCGACGCCGGGGCCAGCAGCACGGCATAAAGCGCGATCTGGTTGCGCGTTGCGCGGTCGCCATGCGTTTCGGTCAGCATGGGCACATTGGCACGACCGTAGTCGCCCCGGACGAACAGCGCCAGCGCCCAGAAATGCGGCGGGGTCCACAGGAAGATCAAGGCCACCATCAGCAGCGGCGCCCAGGCGACCGAGCCGGTCGCCGCAACCCAGGCGACAAGCGGCGGCAGCGCCCCCGCCAGCCCGCCGATGACGATGTTCTGCGGCGTCCGCCGCTTGAGCCACATCGTGTAGACGACCGCATAGAAGAAGATGGTGAAAGCCAGCAGCCCCGCCGCGAACCAGTTGGCCGCGAGCCCCAGCATCATGACCGAGAACAGCGAGAGCGCCACACCGAGGCCCAGCGCCTCGCCCGCCCCGATGCGCCCCGAGGGCACCGGCCGGCCGCGGGTGCGCCGCATCAGCCGGTCGATATCGGCGTCCCACCACATGTTGAGCGCACCCGAGGCCCCTGCCCCCACCGCGATGCACAGCAGCGCGACGAATCCCACAAAGGGATGCATCGCCCCCGGCGCGGCGATCATCCCGGCCAGTGCCGTGAAGATCACGAGGGACATCACACGCGGCTTGAGAAGCGCGAAATAATCGCCAAAGGACCCCTCGCCCGCAGGGGCGGCCGCAGGACCGAGACGGGTGGTCAGGCTCGCATCGCTCATGATCGCCCCCGAAGCTAACGGATGACGGCGCCGCAGGCATCCTGCAGCGCCGCGACAGGGTGTCGCGCGGATGACCCGCCCCGCGCGCGGATCAGCTGGCCGGGAACTGCTCGCGCGCAGCCTCGACCCATTCGGCATAGGCCTCGGGCGAAACAGCCCGGACCACGATGGGCATGAAGGCATGATCCTTGCCGCACAGCTCGGAGCACTGGCCGAAATAGACGCCCTCGGCCTCGGCCCTGAACCACAGATGCGCCAGACGGCCCGGCACCGCGTCCTGCTTCACCCCGAAGGCCGGCAGCGCCCAGGAATGGATCACGTCCCCGCCCGTCACGGTCATCACCACGGTCGCCCCCACCGGCACCACCACGGCATTGTCGGTGGCGAGCTTCCAGTGCTCGTCCGAGAAGCCGGCGGCGGCCAGCTGGGCGCTGATGTCCTCGTTCAGGTTGCCTTCGTTGTAGCCGATCATGTAGCTGTCGAAGGCGATCCCCTCGTCCGGATACTGGTAGTTCCAGAACCACTGGTATCCCGTGACGGTGATGTGGACATCGCCTTCGGGGATTTCCTGCTGGTTGAACAGCACAGGCAGGGAGAAGGCGCCGATGAACACCAGGATGACGATCGGGACCACCGTCCAGGTGACCTCGAGCGGGGAATTGTGGGTGAAGCGGGCCGGCACGGGATTGCGCCGCTCGTTGTAGCGCAGCATCACCCACAGCAGCAGCGCGACCACCAGGATCACGATGAAGGTGATGATCCACAGGACCATGTTGTCGAGCCAGCGGGTGTTGCGGGCCACCTCGCTCATCGAGGGCTGGAAGTTGATCCCCCCCGGCACCGGCTGACCGATGATGGGCAGCGCGCCGCCCGCCGACTGGCCGAAGGTCGTGGCAGCCTCCTGGGCCCAGGCGGCAGCCCCGAGCAACGAGGCCCCGGCAGCAGCGGCGAGAGTCCGGAAGGTCTGAGTCAGGCGCATGAACGGCTCCTCGCGCATACGGATGGCAGGGCCCGGCCGCCCTGCCGGACGCGAGCCCCTGTCGGTCGCGCCTCTCTTCCCATATCTGTCGGGGCATCACAAGCGGCGCGGCGACAGGCCGCGCCCCGCCGGCCCGCATCCAGCCCAGAGGGGACCCTGCCCATGCCTTCCGCGCCCTTCCGCCCCTTCGAGGACCTCATCGACCGCGATGCCGCCCTGCGCCATCTGCGCGCAGCCACCGCAGGGGCCGATGACGGGGAACTCTTTCTCGAGCGGCGCCGCTCCGAGGCGCTGACCTTCGACGATGGCCGCCTGAAGACCGCCAGCTTCGATGCGGCCCAGGGATTCGGCCTGCGCGCCGTGCGGGGTGAAACGGCCGCCTATGCCCATTCCACCGACATCAGCGAACCGGCGCTGGCCCGCGCCGTGGCCACCGCGCGCCTTGCCGTCGGTCAGGGGGGCGGAACGCTCGCCCCCCCGCCGCCGCGCACCAACCGCCGCCTCTATGGCGAGGCCGATCCGCTCGAGGAGGCCGGCTTCGCCCTCAAGGTCGAGACGCTGCGCGAGATCGACGCCACCGCCCGCGCCATGGACCCCCGCGTGGTCCAGGTGAGCGCGAGCCTCTCGGCCTCGCATCAGGAGGTGGCGATCCTGCGCCCGGAAGGCGATCTGGTGACGGATGTGCGCCCGATGGCGCGGCTCCATGTCTCGGTCATCGTCGAACAGGACGGGCGGCGCGAATCCGGTCATCACGGCACCGGCGGCCGTCATGACCTCTCGCGGCTCATGCGGCGCGAAACCTGGGAGGCCGCCCTGCGCGAGGCGCTGCGCATCGCGCTGGTCAATCTCGAGGCAAGGCCCGCCCCGGCCGGCATCATGGATGTGGTGCTCGGCCCCGGCTGGCCGGGCATCCTGCTGCACGAGGCGATCGGCCACGGGCTCGAGGGCGATTTCAATCGCAAGGGCAGCTCGGTCTTTGCCGGACTGATGGGAACGCAGATTGCCGCCCGGGGGGTGACGGTGGTGGATGACGGCACGCTTCCGGAGCGCCGCGGCAGCCTCACCGTGGATGACGAGGGCACGCCCTCCGGCCGCACCGTGCTGATCGAGGATGGCATCCTGACCGGCTACATGCAGGACAGGCAGAATGCCCGTCTCATGGGCATGGCCCCGACCGGCAACGGCCGGCGCGAGAGCTTTGCCCATATCCCCATGCCGCGCATGACGAACACCTACATGCTGGCCGGCCACGCAGACCCGAAGGACCTGGTCGCGGATCTGAAGGACGGCCTCTGGGCGGTAGGCTTCGGCGGCGGACAGGTGGACATCACCAGCGGGAAATTCGTCTTCTCCTGCACCGAGGCCTACCGCGTCCGCAACGGACAGGTGATGGAACCCGTCAAGGGCGCCACACTGATCGGCGACGGGGCAACCGCGCTCCGCGGCATCCGCGCCGTGGGCCATGATCTCGCCCTCGATCCCGGCATCGGCAACTGCGGCAAGGCCGGTCAATGGGTGCCGGTGGGGGTGGGACAACCCTCTGTGCTGATCGGAGGGCTGACGGTCGGCGGCGCCGCCACCTGAGCCAGGGGCCGGCGCATGGCCGTTGACAGCGGATCGATCCGTGCCAGCTGCTGCGCAAGTTCTTCGGGAGATTGCCATGATCCGCCTCCTCGCCCGCATCCAGACCCGCAGCCTGCTGCTGCTGCTGGCGGTGGCTCTGTTGCTGTGGGGCTTTGCGAGACTGGCTTCGGAGATGGCCGAAGGCGGCACCCACGCCCTTGACGAGGCGCTGCTGCTGGCCCTGCGCAGCCCCGGCAACCCTGCCGATCCGATCGGCCCCGTCTGGGTGGAGACGGCCATGCGCGACATCACCGCTCTCGGCGGGGTCGCCATCCTGCTGCCGCTGGTGCTCGTGGCGCTGGTGGTTCTGGTCGTGCGGGGGCAGCCGCGTTCGGCCGGACTGCTGGCCACGGCCGTCGCGGGCGGACAGCTTCTGTCCTCTGCCTTCAAGACCCTGTTCGACCGGCCGCGCCCCGATCTTGTCCCCTGGGGAACCGAAGCCCTCACCGCCTCCTTCCCCTCGGGTCATGCGATGATGTCCGCGGCAACCTGGCTGACGCTGGCCGCGATGCTCGCCCGGGCCGAACCGCGGCGGCGGCTCAAGGCCCTCTATCTCGTGCTGGCCGCATCGATCGTCATCGCGGTCGGGATCAGCCGCGTCTATCTCGGGGTGCACTGGCCCTCCGACGTGCTGGCCGGCTGGGCGCTGGGAACAGCCTGGGCCCTGCTGTGCTATGGCGTGGCGCAGGCCCTCGGAGCCAGCGGGCAGATCGAACCGGAGCGCGACGGCAACGGCTGAATCCGCTGCGCCGGCAGCCGGGATCATAAACCTTATATTAACCTTTCCATGCCAGACTGATTCCCTGAAGGAGGATGGGAATCCCGCATGGCCCTGGACAGATCAGCACCAACCGGCAACGCAGGCCGCCCTGCCGTGATCCAGCAGGAGGAGGAACGCCTTGCCTGGCTTCGCCTGCTGCGTTCGCGCCGGGTGGGCGTGACGACCTTCTTCCGCCTTCTGGCCGAACACGGATCGGCCCGCGCCGCCCTGCGGGCCCTTCCGTCGGTGGCCCGCGCCGCCGGAATCGAGGACTATGCCCCCTGCCCCGAGGGGGTGGCCCTTGCCGAATACCGCCGCGGTCTGGCCCAGGGGGCGCGGCTGCTGCTGCGGGGGGATGCGGACTATCCGCCCGCCCTTGCCCTTCTGCCTGATGCGCCGCCCCTCCTTTGGGCGCTGGGCGATGTCGCCTTGCTCTCCCGTCCGATGGTCGCCCTGGTGGGGTCGCGCAACGCCTCCTCTCTGGGCCTGCGCATGGCGCGCTCGTTGGCCGCCGGGCTGGGGGAGAAGGGATTCGTCATCGTCTCGGGCCTCGCCCGCGGCATCGACACGGCCACGCATGAGGCGGCCCTGCCGACCGGCACCGTCGCGGTGATGGCGGGGGGGGTCGATCACATCTACCCGCCGGAAAATGCAGGACTTGCCGCCCGCATCGCCGAACAGGGCCTGCGCCTGTCCGAACATCCCGTCGGGATGGAGCCGCAGGCCCGGCATTTCCCCGCTCGCAACCGCATCATCGCGGGGCTGTCGCTGGGCGTCGTCGTGGTCGAAGCCGCCGAACGATCCGGCTCGCTCATCACCGCCCGGCAGGCGAGCGACCAGGGGCGGGAGGTGATGGCCGTCCCGGGCCATCCGCTGGATCCCCGCGCATCTGGCTGCAACACGCTGATCCGGGACGGGGCGACACTGGTCCGCTCCGCCGCCGATGTGGAAGAAGCGCTTGCCCCGGCTCTTGCCGGGATGAGGTGGGGCGCATCCCTGCCGGCCCCGGCCCCGGCATCCGGGAATGCGCCCTGCAGCCTGTCTCTGTCCCCGCCACCGGCTGTGGCCGCTCCCTCCTCCGCCCCGACGAGGGCGACGGATCTGCGCAGCCGCATCCTCGAGCGTCTCGGCCCCTCTCCCCTGGCCGAAGATCAGCTCATCCGCGATCTGGCCATCCCTTTTGCCACGGTTGCTCCCGTGCTGCTCGATCTCGAGATCGAGGGCCTCATCCGGCGCCAGCCCGGCGGCCTGCTGGCCAGGGGGGGATGATGCCGGTCTCCCCTGTTTTTGTCCGCCTGTGCGGTCCCGTCCCGGTCAGCCCCGTCAGCTCCGGATTGACAATCCCGGAGCCCCCCCCGCATACCGCCGCCCCAGACCGCCCCCTGCCCGGACGGAGTGTGCCCATGCCCGTTGTCGTCGTCGAGTCTCCGGCCAAGGCCAAGACGATCAACGGCTATCTGGGGCGCGACTATACCGTGCTGGCCAGTTACGGTCATGTCCGCGACCTGCCGGCCCGCGATGGCTCGGTCGATCCCGAGAGGGACTTCGCGATGGAATGGGAGGTGGCGACCGAATCGCGCAAGCACCTCAAGGCCATCGCCGACGCGCTGAAGGATGACCCCGAGCTGATCCTGGCCACCGACCCGGACCGCGAGGGTGAGGCGATCTCCTGGCATCTGACCGAGGCCCTGCGGGAGCGCAAGGCGCTCCGCAAGGACAGCGTGGTCAGCCGCGTCACCTTCAATGCCATCACCAAGGCCGCGGTCACCGAGGCGATGAAGCACCCCCGTCAGGTGGATCGCGCCCTGGTCGAGGCCTATCTGGCGCGGCGTGCGCTCGACTATCTGGTGGGGTTCAACCTGTTGCCCGTCCTGTGGCGCAAGCTGCCCGGCGCGAAATCGGCAGGGCGTGTCCAGTCCGTCTGCCTGCGGCTCATTGTCGATCGCGAGATGGAGATCGAAGCCTTCCGTGCGCGCGAATACTGGACCGTCGAGGCCGTGCTGCGCACCATCCGCGGCAAGGAGTTCACGGCCCGGCTGGTCTCGCTCGGGGGAAGGAAGCTCGATCGCTTCGACCTCGCCGACGAGGCGGCCGCCTCCCTCGCGGTCGAGGCGGTGCGCCACCGCGACCTGTCGATCCTCTCGGTCGAGGCCCGGCCTGCCTCGCGCCATCCGGCGCCGCCCTTCATGACCTCCACGCTGCAGCAGGAAGCCTCGCGCAAGCTCGGCCTCGGGGCCAAGGCGACGATGGCGGCGGCCCAGCGTCTCTACGAGGCGGGTCTGATCACCTACATGCGCACCGACGGCATCGACATGGCACCCGAGGCCGTCACCGCCACGCGCGAGGCGATTCGCGCACGGTTCGGCGCCGATTACGTTCCCAAGGCCCCGCGGCTCTACAAGAACAAGGCGAAGAACGCCCAGGAAGCGCATGAATGCATCCGGCCAACCGACATGGCGCGGGATGCCGAATCGCTCCGAATCGCCGATGCCGATCAGCGCCGGCTCTATGACCTGATCTGGAAGCGCACGCTGGCCAGCCAGATGGCCGAGGCCCGGCTGGAACGCACGACCGTCGAGATCGGCTCTGCCGACGGCCAGGTGGGGCTGCGCGCCACGGGGCAGGTCGTGCTCTTCGACGGCTTCATGCGCGTCTATACCGAAGGGCGCGACGACACCCCCGACAGCGGAGAGGACGACGCGCGCCTGCCCCCGATGGCCGCCGGCGAAGGGGCGGAGAAGGTTCCGTCACGCCCGCGCAGCATTTCACCGAACCACCGCCACGCTATACCGAGGCGACCCTCGTCAAGCGGATGGAGGAACTGGGCATCGGCCGCCCCTCCACCTATGCCACGATCGTCTCGACGATCCAGGAACGCGAATATGTCCGCAAGGAAGGCGGACGCCTGATCCCCGAGGACAAGGGGCGCCTCGTGACGGCGTTCCTGGCGACCTATTTCCCGCGCTATGTCGAATACGACTTCACCGCGAGCCTCGAGGATCGCCTCGATCAGGTGAGCGCGGGACAGACCGACTACAAGACGGTTCTCTCGGATTTCTGGCGGGACTTTTCCGCCGCGCTGGCAGAGACCGCCGATCTGCGCATCGGCGAGGTGCTGGAGCGGATCGATGCGGTGCTGGCGCCGCATCTCTATCCCCCGCGGGCCGACGGGGGCGATCCGCGCCGCTGCCCGGCCTGCGGCGAAGGGCGGCTGTCGATGCGCACCGCCCGCACGGGCGGCGCCTTCATCGGCTGCTCGCGCTATCCCGAATGCCGCTATACCCGCCCCTTCGGCCCCCCGCCCGAGGATGCCGAGGCGGCGCCGGCGGGTGAACGCCTTCTCGGCGAGGACGGGGGCGAACCGATCTGGCTGCGGGACGGACGCTTCGGCCCCTATGTGCAGCGCGGCGAGGCGACGGCCGACAATCCCAAGCCACCCCGCGCATCCCTGCCCCGCGGATGGCGGCCCGAGGAGATGACGCTCGAGTCTGCGCTGCGGCTTCTGTCGTTGCCGCGCCAGGTGGGCACCCATCCCGAGGATGGCGCACCGGTCGAGGCGGGGATCGGACGTTTCGGCCCCTATGTCAGGCACGGGACCCTCTATGCGACCCTGCCCTCGGTCGAGGATGTCTGGGAGATCGGCATGAACCGGGCCGTCGAGCTGCTCGCACAGAAGGCGGCCGGACGGCGCGGAGCCGGTGCGCGATCCGCCCTGCCCGCAGGGCGGAGCCTTGGCGAGCATCCCGAAGGGGGCGAGATCCAGGTGATGCCCGGCCGCTACGGCCCCTATGTCAAATGGGGCAAGATCAATGCCACCATTCCGCGCGAGCGCGACCCCGAGACGCTGACGCTCGAGGACGCCCTGGCCCTGATCGAGGCGAAGACCGCTGCCCCCGCGGCAGGGCGCAAGGGCAGCAAGGGCAGAGGCACGACCGGGAAGACCGCAACGGCCGCCGATCCGGCCAAGACTGCCGCCAGACGCACAGCGAAGAAGGCCTCTGCGAAAACGGCCGCCCCGGCCCCAGAGGGCACATCCGCCGGACGGTCGGCGACCGGGAGGACCGCTGCCCGCAAGGCAACGGCCCGACCGGCCTCGGGCAAGCCGGACCGGATCGAGGAATGACGCATCCGCCTCTTTTCCTTGCGGCGCTGCAGCGCTACGGTCCGTGGCGCCGGGCCGGGGGGGCCGGCCCGGCAATGGGCAGGTGCCGCGGGAGGGTGAGGATGAACAAGGTCTATCCGGACGCACGCGCCGCACTCGAAGGGTTGCTGTTCGACGGCATGACCATCGCCGCAGGCGGGTTCGGCCTCTGCGGCATCCCCGAGCTGCTGATCGCCGCCATCCGCGATGCAGGGACGAAGGATCTCACCGTTGCGTCCAACAACGCCGGCGTGGACGGCTTCGGTCTGGGCATCCTGCTGGAGACGCGGCAGATCCGGAAGATGATGTCCTCCTATGTGGGCGAGAATGCCGAGTTCATGCGCCAATACCTGTCAGGCGAGCTGGAACTCGAATTCAACCCCCAAGGCACCCTGGCCGAGCGGATGCGGGCCGGCGGCGCGGGGATCCCCGCCTTCTATACCCCCACGGGGGTGGGCACCATCGTGGCCGAGGGCAAGGAGCACAAGGAATTCGACGGCAGGACCTACATCCTCGAACGGGCGATCGTGGCCGATCTCGCCATCGTCAAGGCCTGGCGCGCCGACCCCACCGGCAACCTCCAGTTCCGCAAGACGGCGCGCAACTTCAATGTCCCCGCCGCGACCTGCGGAAAGGTCTGTGTGGCCGAGGTCGAGGAGATCGTGCCGGTCGGCACCCTCGACCCCGATTGCATTCATCTGCCCGGCATTTATGTCCACCGCCTGATCCAGGGCCAGCACGAGAAGCGCATCGAACAGCGCACGACCCGTCCCAGACCGACGCCGAGCGAAGGGACAGGCCCCGGGACGGCGTCGTGATGCCTCCTTCCGGCGCATGACCGCGTCCCCATCGGAGCCGCCCTCCCCATGTCCCCCGACACCCCCACGCCTGTTCCGGGCGTCCTGGCCGATGATGCGGCCTTCGATGCGATGCTGCGCGCGGGCGTCTCCCTCGTCCTGACGGACCCCAATCTGCCGGACAATCCCATCGTCTATGTCAACGACGCCTTCTCGCGCGTGACGGGCTATGAACGCAGTGCTGCCATAGGCCGCAACTGCCGCTTCCTCCAGGGGCCGGACAGCGACCCCGATCAGGTGCGCCTGCTGCGCGAGGCGATCGCGGCACGGCGCGAGATCTCGGTCGATCTGCTCAACTACCGGGCCGACGGACGGCCCTTCCGCAACCGCCTGCTTGTCGCGCCGGTACACGGACCGGACGGCGAGGTGACCCATTTCCTAGGTATCCAGAAGGCCCTTTCCGAAGAGGAGGCACGACGCGCGGCCAATGCCTCGCCCGATCTGGCCCTGCGCGAGATCCAGCACCGGGTGAAGAATCATCTGGCCATGATCGTCGGTCTGATCCGGCTTCATGCACGCGGCGGCAGCGCCGATCCGGAATCCCTCGTCCGGCGGGTGGAGAGCCTCCAGCTCCTCTATGAGGAGCTGAGCGCAGCCGGCTTTGCCAACCGTGGCGAACGGATCCCCCTCGAGGCCTATCTGTCGCGCGTGGCCAATGCCGTGGCCCATCTGGATGGCCGCGCCGGAATCAGCGTCCAGTTCCGCGCGGATCATGCCCTTGTGAGCGTGGACCTGGCGGCACGGCTCGGCCTCCTGCTGTCGGAGATCGTGACCAATGCCCTCGAACATGCCTTCACGGGCCGCGAAAGCGGCACCGTCGATATCCGCCTGACCGCCGCAGAGGACGGACGGCTGACCCTCATCGTCGCCGATGACGGCATAGGCCTGGCCCCCGGAACCGCATGGCCGGACATGGCCAGCATGGGCGGGCGCATCGCGATCCAGCTCGTGGAGGGAATGGGGGCCGACCTGTCCGTGACCTCCGGCCCGGCCGGCACACGCATCGCACTGGACGTTCCGACGGAGATCGGAAACGATCACCCCGCCACCACCCCCTGAGGAGGAGCACCGATGCCCTGGACCCGCAACCAGATGGCCGCACGTGCCGCGCAGGAACTGCGCGACGGCATGTATGTCAATCTCGGCATCGGGATCCCGACGCTGGTGGCCAACTACATCCCCGAAGGCATTTCGGTCACGCTCCAGAGCGAGAACGGCATGCTGGGCATGGGGCCCTTTCCCTATGAGGGAGAGGAAGACCCGGACCTGATCAATGCCGGCAAGCAGACCATCACCGAACTGCCCCATTCGGCCTATTTCGATTCGGCCACCAGCTTTGCCATGATCCGCGGCGGCAAGATCGCCATGGCCATCCTGGGCGCGATGGAGGTCAGCGAGGAAGGCGATCTCGCCAACTGGATGATTCCCGGCAAGCTCGTGAAGGGAATGGGCGGGGCGATGGACCTCGTGGCCGGGGTGGGGCGCGTCGTCGTCGTAATGGACCACACCAACAAGGCCGGCGAATCCAAGCTGCTGCGCCGATGCACCCTGCCCCTGACCGGCAAGGGCGTGGTGGACCGGATCATCACCAATCTGGGCGTGCTGGACGTGGTCGAAGGCGGCCTGCGCATCGTGGAATGCGCCCCGGACGTCACCGACGCCGATATCCGCGCCGCCACCGAGGCGCGCATCGTCGACTGAGCGCGAACCGCCCCCCGCCCCGCCGCAAGGCACCAGACGAGGGGAGTGGCAGGACAGGGCACGGCATGACAGGGCCCGATCCCCCTGCCCCCGCTGCCTGCCTGTCCGACACCATGATGCATACCCCTGTCCGATTCGATGCCGCCAGCATCGCAGGAAAGGGTTAAGATCCGGTAAACGCCTCTGCCCCCCGGTGCATTCTGCCGAACTGCATTCGGCCGAACCGGCGGGAGGTCGCCCCCTTCAGAGCATGTCCACCACGAAGACGCAGCCGTCCGACAGCAGCTCGGGCGGGGTCCGGCAAAGCCCGCGCGCCACCGTCCAAGCGGTCAGCACCTTGGGGACATAGGCGCGCGTCTCGGGATAGGGGGGCACGCCGCCGGCTTCGCGCACGGCCCCTTCTCCCGCGTTGTAGGCGGCCAGAGCCAGGATCGGATCACCGCCGAAATGGCCGAACAGCCAGTCGAGATAGGCCACGCCCCCGGCGATGTTCTGCGCCGCGGCGAGGCTGTCCTGCACGCCGAAGCGCGCCGCCGTAGCGGGCATGAGCTGCATCAGCCCCTGCGCCCCCGCCCGCGAGACGGCCGAGGGATCGCCTGCGCTTTCCACCGCGATCACCGCCAGAACCAGAGCGGGTGAGACGCGCGTGCCCACGGTGGCGCGCAGGATCTCGCGCCCATGGGCATGGGCGATCTCCTGCAGGGCCTGAAGGCGCGGCGGCGTGAAAGCCGCGCCGCCGGGGGCCGCGTCCAGGGCCTGCAGCGCCTCGGCCAGGCGGCCGGGCCGCGAATCGGCAAGCGCCGGAGAGACGCGGGCCCAGAACCAGTCCGCCCCGCCCGCGCCCC
>NZ_KE557320.1:130479-193623 GCF_000442315.1 Rubellimicrobium thermophilum DSM 16684 | reverse complement strand
CGCGGGCGGCGGCGGCAGCGCCGCCGAGGGGCGCCCGATCGGGTCGATCTGCACGGTGATCCGGTTGGTCGATCCGGGAGCCGGCACGCCCACGCGCCGGAAGGTGAAGCCCTCTGCCGATGCAGGCCCCCCCGCTGCCAGCCCCGCGAGCCCGAACCCCGTCAGAGCGACGGCGAGGGCCGCGGCATGCCTGCCCACGCGTTTCGCGATTCCGCTCATGCTCCTGCCCCTTGTGCGGACGGGATCTGCCCTGGCCCGGCATCCTGCCCCCGGCGGGCGATTCGGCCCAGCGATTCCGGCCGGCGCCGTCCATTTCCGGGACAGGATTGGGGAAAGCAGGTCACGCAAAGATGATTCAAGACTGAGGAATCAAGGGGTTGACGAAGGAACCGGGCGGCGGGGCGGCAGGGGTTAAAGCCCCGTGAAGCCACGTGAAAATGCACGAAACCCGCCCTAATCCCGCCCGAATCAAGAGGCCATATGAGGCCATCGACGACGGGGATCGGGCCAAACAAGAGGCCGGCCCGAGACGATCCGGCGCGGTGAGAGAGAGCAAACCCTGAGGAGACTTCCCATGCTGAACTTCATCAAGACCTTCCGCGCCGACGAAGACGGTGCCGTCACGGTGGACTGGGTGGTGCTGACCGCCGCCATCGTCGGCCTCGGCATCGCCGTCCTGGCCTCGGTCCGCACCGGCGCGACCACGATGGCTACGAACATCGCTGGGGAACTCGACAACGCGGTTCCGACGATCAGCTTCGGCGGCACCGGCAGCTGATTTCAGCGTCGCCGCTCCGGCCATGGGGCCGCGCCCGGGAGGGCGCGGCCCCTTCGCCTTGCGCCCCCCGGCGCGGAGCCGCCGGCCAATTCCTTTCCCTCGCGCCAAATCCGGCCTACTGGCGCCACATTCCCCGCCCAAGGCTGGTCCCCGTGGGGATCAGCGCGCCGCCCAGCAGGAGCACACCGATGGCATGGAATCTCTGGAACCGTTTCCGCCGCGACGAGGGGGGGGCCGTGACCGTGGACTGGGTCGTCCTGACCGGCGGCCTCCTGATCTTCGGGGTCGTCGTGGCGAGCACGATCACGGCGGGCGCGAACGCGACCGCCACCGGCGCGGGCGACCGCCTGTCGAGCGCCGCGGTGCCCACGATCTCCTGGGAGTGAGGCCCTCCGGCCCGCCCGCCCATCCAAGCTGAGGAGCGATCCTGATGAGAAGCCTGTTCGGACTGGTGCTGGTGGCCGGGCTCGGCCTCGCGGGGACGGCCGTCTACATGGTGCGGAACCATTTCGAGGCCCAGGCCGCCCAGCTGGCCGCGCAGCAGGCGACCATGGTCCACACGGTCAATGTGCTCGCCGCCAAGCGTACGCTCCATTACGGAGAACGGATCACGCCGGACGATCTCGTCTATGTCCGCTATGCGGAGGATTTCCTGCCCGAGGGCGTCTTCCTCACCCTCGAGGAGCTGTTTCCCCAGGGGCCGGAGGTGCAGCGCGCCGTGCTCCGCCAGATGGAACCGAACGAGCCGATCCTGGCCGTCAAGGTCACCGCTCCGGGCGAGGATGCGGGCCTGACCGCCCGCCTGTCGCCGGGCATGCGCGCCTTCGCGATCAGCGTGGACGTGGCCTCGGGCGTGGCGGGTTTCCTGCGGCCGGGCGACCGCGTGGATGTCTACTGGACCGGCGAGGCGCCCGAGCGCGGCCAGGTCACGCAGCTCATCGAATCCGGACTGCGTCTGGTGGCGATCGACCAGACGGCGGACGCCAATATCGATGCGACCATCGTGCCGCGGACCGTAACGGTCGAGGCGTCGCCCCAGCAGGTGGCCAAGCTCGCCCTGGCCCAGAGCACCGGATCACTGGCGCTGTCGCTTGTCGGGCAGGGCGACGGATCGGTGGCCAGTGCGGTGGAAGTGGACCGCATGGCCCTTCTGGGCATCCAGGCGGAGGCCGAACCGCCCGCGACCGAGGAGCCGCCCCCCGCTCCCCGGATCTGCACGGTGCGGATGCGGCGCGGCTCGGAGGTCATCGAGACCCCGGTGGACTGCCCCACGAACTGACACCGGTCGGGCCCGCCCTGTGGCCGCCCCTCAACAGCGGACCGGGCAGACAGGACCGCCATACAGGCAGTGCTGGACAGGCCCGCCCCAGACACCACAAGGTGAACCCAAAAGCGCGGGCAGCCCGGCGGGGGCAAAGCCCGGAACCCTCATCCAGAGGCAGGGCATGAGCAGTTTCCGGTTCCTTCGGACGGTCCTCCTCGGACTGTCCTTCGCCATAGCGGCCCTCCCGGAAACGGCGGGCGCGCAGACGCTCACCGTGCTGTCGGGCAGCGTCACGGCCCCCCTGAACGTGCCGATGAACCGCGCCGTGGTCGTCGAATCCGACGTGCCCTTCACCGAACTATCGATCGCCAACCCGGGTATCGCCGACATCTCGTCCCTGTCGGACCGCACCATCTATGTGCTGGGCAAGGAACCCGGCCGCACGACGCTGACGCTCCTGGGCGCCGAAGGGCGCCTGATCGCCAATGTCGAGGTCCGCGTCACCCCCGACATCGCCGAGTTCAAGGAGCGCCTCGAGCAGATCCTGCCCGGCGAACCCATCGAGGTGCGCACCGCCAATGACGGCATCGTCCTGTCGGGGACGGTCTCCTCGATCGCCGCCCTGGACCGCGCCTTGGAACTGGCCCAACGCTATGCGCCGGACCGCGTCTCCAACCTGATGACCGTCGGCGGCACCCAGCAGGTGATGCTGCGCGTCCGATTCGCCGAGATGAACCGCTCGGTCTCCAAATCGCTGTCCTCCTCGCTGGCGATGCAGGGAATCGGGCTGGGCGGGGATCTGGGCCTTGCGGGGGGGACCAACACGCTCAACACCTCGGGGGCGGTGAACAACGCCTTCACCGGCAGCATCCCGGCCTCGAACGCGAACAACGGGGCGGTCCTGTTCGGCTTCAACGCCGGGGGAATCGAGGTTGGCCTGCTGCTCGAGGCGCTGGAATCGCGGGGTGTCGTGCGCACCCTGGCCGAGCCGAACCTGACCGCCCTCTCGGGGCAGGAGGCCACCTTCCTCGCCGGCGGGGAATATCCCGTGCCGGTGCGTCAGGACGGATCGGTCAGCGTCGAATACAAGCCCTTCGGCGTCCAGCTCGCCTTCGTGCCGCGGGTCGTGGACGGGGATCTGATCAATCTCGAGCTCGAGGCCTCGGTCTCCTCCATCGACCCCAGCGGGGGCATCTCGGTCGATGGCTTTGCCATCAACGCCTTCCGCACACGCCAGACCTCCACCACCGTGGAGCTGCGCGACGGAGAGAGCTTCGCCATCGCCGGGCTCCTGCAGGACGACTTCCGCACGCTCAACGGACAGGTGCCATGGCTGGGCGATGTGCCGGTCCTGGGGGCGCTGTTCCGATCGGCCGAATATCAGCGTCAGCAGACCGAACTCGTGATCATCATCACGGCCCATCTGGTGACCCCCACCCGGGGCGAAGCCCTGGCCCTGCCGACCGACCGGGTCCGCCCGCCGACCGAGCGCGACCTGTTCCTGTTCGGGCGGGTCGCCGCCTCCGGCGCGCCCAGCACGGGCGCCGCGGCCGAAGTCGCCCGGCAGGACTTCTCCGGCCCCTATGGCTATGTCCTGGACTGAGGGAGAGACGCGGTGGCCCGGTTCCTGTTCCTTCCCTTCGCGGCGCTGATCCTGCTTGCCGGCTGCGCCACGGACCCTTCGCGCTCCGCCTTCCTGGGCGAGGCGGGTGCCCCCGTCGATTACGGCGGCTTCGGCAACGCCACGATGAACAACGTCCTCATCCAGTCCGGCCAACGCGCGCATGCGATCAGCCTCGGGCAGCGCTTCGCCGCCGAGGTCCCGACAACGATCAACTTCGCCTTCGATTCGGCCGTTCTGGATGCCGAGGCGCGGCGGGTTCTCGATGCCCAGGCCGCCTGGATCCGGCAGTTCCCCGAAGTGCGCTTTGCCGTCTACGGCCATACCGATGCCGTGGGTTCGGAAGCCTACAACCATGATCTCGGCCTGCGCCGGGCACGGGCCGCGGTGGCCTATCTCGTGTCCCGGGGCGTGGATGCATCGCGGCTTCAGGCCCTCGTGTCGCAGGGAGAGACCCAGCCTCTGGTGCCCACCCCCGGACCGGAGCGGGCCAACCGGCGCACCGTGACGGCGGTGAGCGGCTTCGTGCAGGGGCACCCCAATGTGCTCAACGGCAAATATGCCGAAATTGTGTTCCGGGAATATGTGAACGCGGCCGTGCCGACGACCAGCGACATCGTCGCCCCTGCCACCGAGGTGGCGGGCACACAGCCCTAGAGGGGGCAGGACAGGATCAGCGCAGGCGGGGCGGCCCGGGGCCGCCCCGTTTCCGTTTCCCTGCATCGGCATCGCGAATCCGGCCGATCATCTCCCGGCTCCCTACAAAGACAGAAATCCGGCCCCAATCCTGCCGCCATCGGAAGCAATCACTGGATGCTGCGGGCCCCCTCGCCGGGATGACCCGCCGGAAGGACGAGAGGCAACAGAGCCATGAGTGCACGCCTGCAACCCGAGCCCGCCACACCGGCCCCCGTCATTGCCTGCACCATCAGCCGCGACGTGCAGCATTTCGAACTGCTGATCGAGGACATGGAGGCCGCACTGGGCGAACGCTGGGGCGATCTCGGCTTTGCCGACGCGCTGGCCTTTCTCGAACAGCCCGAGGCCGACTCGCTCCGCTTCGTCGCCATCGCGCTCGATTCGGAGGACGAGGCCGATCTGGGCCTGGTGATTGACGTGATCCGCGCCGCCAAGGCGAAGGGGATCAAGGTCATCCTGATCACCGAGGACGTGACCCCCGCCAGCCTTCATCAGCTCCTGCGCGAGGGGGGCGACGAATTCGTGCCCTATCCCCTGCCTGAAGGCGAGCTGGCCCGGGCGATCGAGCGCATGACGGCCCCGCCCCCGCCCGAGATCCCCGCCCAGATGCGCAACACGCTCAAGGCCACGGGCGACCGCTCCGGCGTGGTGATCCCGGTCTATGCCATGGCCGGCGGCACCGGTGCCACGACGCTGGCCGTCAACCTGGCCTGGGAGCTGGCGATCCTCGATCAGGAAGTGGCGCCCCGGGTCTGCCTGATCGATCTCGGGCTGCAGACCGGATCGGTCGCGACCTATCTCGACCTGCCCCGGCGCGAGGCGGTGCTCGAGCTGCTTTCGGACACCGAAGCGATGGACAGCGACACCTTCATGCAGGCGCTGCTGAGCTTCAACCAGAAGCTCCATGTGCTGACGGCGCCGCTCGATCTGGTGCCGCTGGATCTGATCGGCCCGCCCGACGTGGAGCGCCTGATCGAGACGGCGCGCACCAATTTCGACTATGTCGTGATCGACATGCCCCCGGCCATGGCCGACTGGGGCGAGACGGTCCTGAACGCGGCGCATCTGTGCTTTGCCACGCTCGAGCTCGACATGCGCTCGGCACAGAACACGCTGCGTTTCAAGCGCACGCTTCAGTCCGAAGGCCTCCCGCTCCAGAAGTTCCGCTTCGTGCTCAATCGCGCGCCGGGCTTTGCCGATCTCACGGCCGGGGGCGTGTCAGGCGGCTGGCGGATTCGCTCGGCATCTCGATCGAGGTGCAGCTGCCCGATGGCGGGCGCCCGGTGACCCAGGCCTGCGACCAGGGCCTGCCCCTGTCCGAAAGCGCGCCGAAGAACCCGCTGCGCAAGGAGATCGCCAAGCTCGCGAAATCCATCCACGACATCAATCTGGGAGAGGTGCCCCAGAAGGCCCGCGCCCGCGCCTGATTCCCCTGCCCGATCCCGGCCCTGTCCGGACCGGAGCGCAGACCCCCCACCGACGCATTTCCGACGATCCTGCCGAGGCCATGCCGATGTTCGCCAAGTTCCGCAAGTCCGAGGCTGCCCGTCCGATCCCTGCGGCCGCCGCACGTCCCGTCGCCCCTGCCGCAGCCGCGCCTGCTGCCAAGCCGCTGCTGCGGCCTGCCCCGCCCAGACCGGCCGAATCCGCCCCTGCGGACAAGGAGAAGAAGCGCAAGGAACGTCTGGCCGAGATCAAGCTCGAACTGCACAAGGTGCTTCTCGATACCCTCAACCTGGCTGCGCTCGAGAAGGCGAGCGAGGCCGAGCTGCGCGCCGAGATCCAGGCCATCGCCTCGGAGAATCTCGAGCAGATGGGTGTCGTGCTCAACCGCGAGGAGCGTCAGCAGCTCAATCAGGATCTCTATGACGAGGTGCGGGGTCTTGGCCCCCTCGAGGCCCTGCTGAAGGACGACACCGTCACCGACATCCTCGTGAACGGTCCGCACCAGATCTTTGTCGAACGGGGCGGCAAGCTTCAGCTGACCGATGTCACCTTCCGGGACGAGAAGCATCTGCTGCGCATCATCGACAAGATCGTCTCGGCGGTGGGCCGGCGGGTGGACGAATCCAACCCCTATGTCGATGCCCGCCTGCCCGACGGGTCGCGCTTCAATGCCATGGTGCCCCCTGTCGCGGTTGACGGAAGCCTGGTCTCCATCCGCAAGTTCCGCAAGGACAAGCTCTCGATCGACGACCTGGTGCGCTTTGGCGCCCTGACCGAGGAGATGGCCGCCTATCTGCAGGCCGCCGTCTCCACGCGGCTCAACATCATCGTCTCGGGCGGGACCGGATCGGGCAAGACGACGACACTCAATGCCCTCTCGGCCTTCATCGACAACAACGAACGCATCCTGACCATCGAGGATACGGCCGAGCTCCAGCTCCAGCAGACCCATGTGGGCCGGATGGAAAGCCGCCCTCCGAATGTCGAGGGCAAGGGGGCCGTGACCCCGCGCGACTGTCTGCGCAACGCGCTGCGGATGCGCCCCGACCGCATCATCGTCGGCGAGACGCGCGGCGAGGAGGTCATCGACATGCTGCAGGCCATGAATACCGGCCATGACGGATCGATGACCACGATCCACGCCAACAGCCCCCGCGACGGCATCGCCCGTCTCGAGAACATGATCGCGATGGCCGGCATCGAGATGCCGATCAAGGCCGTCCGCTCTCAGATCGCCTCGGCGGTCAATCTCATCGTGCAGGCCAGCCGCCTTCAGGACGGCTCGCGCCGGATGACCTCGATCACCGAAATCACGGGCATGGAGGGGGATGTCATCTCCATGCAGGAGATCTTCCGCTTCCAGCGCGTGGGCCTCACCCCCGAAGGCAAGATCATCGGCCATTTCACGGCGACCGGCGTGCGCTCGCATTACAGCGAACGGTTCCGCCTGTGGGGCTACGACCTGCCCGCCTCGATCTACGAACCGTTCCGCGGCTGACCCGAAAGGACCCCGATCATGGGACTCTCTGTCGAACCGATCATCTACGGCCTGGTCTTCGTCTCGGTCATCGTGCTGGTGAACGGCCTCTATCTGACGGTGTTCGGCAAGTCGATCAGCATGAACGGCCGCGTCAACCGCCGCCTGGCCCTGCTGGAGAAGGGCGAAAGCCGCGAGAAGGTGCTCGAGCAGCTCCGCAAGGAGATGACCCAGCACATGAGGTCGCAGTCGATCCCGCTCTATGCCCTGCTCGCGAGCAAGGCCCAGAAGGCCAACATCGCCTTCTCGCCCGTCCAGCTCGTGATGGTGATGGCCGGGCTGACGGTGCTGGCCTTTCTGGCGCTGACACTGGGCACGGGGGCCAGGCGCCGGTGCGCGCCGCCGTCGCCGTCGCCATGGGCGTGGGCGGCGTCTATGTCTGGATCGACAGGAAGGCCCGCAAGCGCATCGGCCTGATCGAGGAGCAGCTGCCCGAGGCCGTGGAGCTGATGGTCCGCTCGCTCCGGGTGGGGCATCCCTTCTCCTCGGCCATCCAGATCGTCGCCCGGGAAGTGCCCGACCCGCTGGGCAGCGAGATGGGGATGATCGCCGACGAAGCCGCCTATGGCCGCGACATGGGCGAGGCCCTCAAGGCCATGGCCGATCGCCTCGACATGCAGGATCTGCGCTTCCTCGCCATGGCCGTGACGATCCAGCAGACCGCGGGCGGCAACCTGGCGGAGATCCTGGACGGGCTGGCCAAGGTGATCCGGGCGCGGTTCAAGCTCTTTCGCCGGGTCAAGGCCATCACGGCAGAGGCGAAATGGTCCGGCACCTTCCTGTCGGGTTTTCCGCTGGTGGCGCTTGTCGGCATCAACATGGCCGAACCCAACTATTACGACAAGGTGCGGGAGACGGCCGTCTTCGTGCCCGCCTGCCTGGTCGTGGCGGCCTTCCTTGTCGCCAACATCTTCGTCATGCGTGCCCTCGTGAACATCAAGGTCTGAGCCATGCCCTTTCTGGAACCGGTCAACGCCTGGCTCGTCAGCCTGTTCGGCCCCTTCGGCCCCCTCATGGCGGTGGGGATGCTGGGTGTGGCGATGGTCCTGCTCGCCCTGCCTGCCCTGCTGACCCGGCCCAAGGACCCTCTCGAGCGCCTGCGCGAGCGCCAGCGCGACATCACGCTGGCGCAGGAGAAACAGGAACGTCTGCGCCGTTCCCAGGGCAAGGACAAGCTCGAGCGCTATTCCAGCTTCCTCGAACCGCAGAACGAGAAGGAATATTCCGCCGTCCGCCTCAAGCTGCTCCAGGCCGGATACCGCACTCATAATGCGGTGCGCATCTACCACTTCATGCAGTTCGCGCTGGGACTGGGCCTGCTGGTCCTGGGGTTGCTCTATGCGCTCTATACTGCCTTCGCCTCGGAAACCGGGCTGAGCACCCGCTCCCTCATCCTCTACACGATCCTGCCGGCCGCCATCGGCTACATGGCGCCCCGATACTGGGTCACGCGGCGGCAGGCCCTGCGCAAGGAAGCCATCACCAACGCCTTTCCCGACAGCCTCGACATGATGCTGGTCTGCGTGGAGGCCGGCCAGTCGCTCGATCAGTCCATCGTCCGCGTGGCCAGGGAACTGCGCTCGGGTTTTCCGGATCTGGCCGACGAATACGAGCTGGTCTCCTGGGAGCTGAAGGCCGGCAAGGACAAGACGCTGGTGCTGCGCGACCTGTCCGAACGCTGCGGTGTCCCCGATGTGGCCAGCTTCGTTACCGTCCTCATCCAGAGCCAGCAGTTCGGCACCTCGATCGCCGAGGCCCTGCGCGTCTATGCCTCCGAGATGCGCGACAAGCGCGTGATGCGGGCCGAAGAGAAGGCCAATACCCTGCCCACCAAGATGACGCTGGCCACCATGATGTTGACGGTGCCGCCGCTGCTGCTCATCCTGATCGGGCCGTCGATCTACGAGATCTACGTCACCCTTGGCGGCGGTGTGGCAGGCGCAGGCGGAGGCATTCCTTGAGATCATGGGGGGCACTCGCGGGTCTGGCGCTGAGCCTTGCGGCAGCAGGCTGTGCCGAGCCCGGCCGCAGCCCGCGGGATTCTGACATCGCCCCCCTCGAGAACGGGCACCGGCTGATGGCAGCCGGCGAATTCGAGAGCGCCCGCGATGCCTATCTGCTGGCCGCCACCCGGGATGGGCTGACCGCCGACGTTCTCGCCGGAATCGGCAGTGCCGATCTGCATCTGGGGCGCCTCGGACAGGCCGAGCGATGGCTGCGGCTGGCCGTCAGGAAGGACCCGGACTTCGTCCCCGCCTGGAACAATCTCGGTGTCGTGCTCATGGAAAAGGGAGAATATGGCGAGGCTTCGGAAGCCTTCCGGCGGGCCTTTGCCCTCGACAGCGGCAGCAGCGACACGATCCGCGACAATCTGCGCCTCGCCCTCGCACGGATGGAGGATCCGGCCTATACAGGCATCAACGAGACCGAAGAGGTCCAGCTCATCGGCTGGGGCCTGGAAAGCCGTCCCCTCGTCGAGGAGCCGCTGTGAGGCCATCGAGGGGCAGTCATGCGCCATCCCTTTCCCATGGCGGGCCGCGTCGGGCCTGCGGTTGTCGCCCTGACCGGGCTGGTCCTGCTTGCGGCCTGTGCAGGACGGTCCGGCGAAGCCGAAGTGCGGCGCGCCCTGCAGGACCTCGACGCTATCGAGGATGCCGGCCTGTCGGAGGTGATGATGACCGTCGCCGATCCGGCCGAGGCCATTGCCTTCTTCACCCGCAAGGCCGCCGAGGATCCTTCGGCCATCGGGCCGCGCCGGGGACTGGCCAAGTCGCTGGTGCGCGCGGGACGGACGACCGAGGCCGTCGCCGCCTGGGAGCAGGTGGTGGCCCATCCCGAAGCGGACTGGAGCGACCATGTCGAGCTGGCCGGCGCGCGGATCCGGGCCGACGACTGGGACGGCGCAAGGGCGACGCTGAACGCCATCCCTCCCACCTACGAGACCTATGAACGCTACCGGCTCGAGGCGATGGTCGCCGATGCCGCCGAGGACTGGGCCCGCGCCGACAGCTTCTACGAGATCGCCGCCGGCCTGACCACAACCCCGGCCGGCGTGCTCAACAACTGGGGCTTTTCCAAGCTGTCGCGCGGGGACTATGCCGCGGCCGAGCGGCTGTTCATCGAGGCGCTGCGCCATGATCCGCAGATGTTCACGGCCAAGAACAACCTCGTCATGGCGCGCGGCGCCCAGCGCAACTACAGCCTGCCCGTCGTCCCGATGACGCAGGAGGAGCGGGCCCAGCTCCTCTACACGCTGGCGCTGACGGCCATCAAGCAGAACGATGTCATGATCGGCCGGGGGCCTTCTGCGCGAAGCCGTGGACACCCATCCGCGTCATTTCGAGGAAGCCGCAAGAGCCCTCGAGGCGCTCGAGAGCGGAGCCTGAGAGCCTGCGATGTTCGCCACGCCCCAGCCTGTTGCCCTGCTGTTCCTGATCGGCTCGCTGCCGGTCATGCTCTGGGTCGCCTTCACCGATCTGAGCCGGATGCGCATCCCCAACCGCGCCTCGGTCCTGCTCTGCGCGCTGTTCGGGCTCGGCGGCCTCGCGCTCTGGGCCCTGGATCTGTGGTCGCTCTCGGCCTGGGCCTGGCGCTGGCTGAATCTCGTCGTGGTGCTGCTCATCGGGATGCTGCTCTACTTCCTCGGCCTCATCGGAGCGGGGGATGCCAAGCTCGCCGCTGCGGCCGCCCCCTTTGTCGCCGTCGCCGATCTGGGGACCGTGGCCATGCTCTATGCCGCGATGGTGCTGATCGCCTGGCTGCTGCATCGCATCGCCCGGCACAGCTTCGGTCCGCGCCTCTGGCCGGACTGGACAAGCTGGCATTCGGGCAAGCGTTTTCCGATGGGCGTGGCGATCGGTGCGACGCTGCTGGCCTATCTCGGCCTCGCCGCAGCCGCTTGAGGCCCCGCCCCTTCCCCAATTCCGCCCGATTTGCCCGCCACCCTGGCCCCCGCCAAGGGGCAGGAGGTGCAGCGCATGAACATGCAGGTCAATCCGACCGAAACGGGCGGCATGGCGGGCGTGCAGCCGCCGCCGGCGCCCCGCTCGCTCGAGGGGATGGGGCTGCATCCGGTGCTGATGCGGGACATCCTTCTGAAGACGATGTTCCGCGCCAATCTGACCGTGGTGACAGAGATCGCCCGCAGCCTCTGCCTGCCGATTCCGGTCACGCAGGAGCTGGTGGACCTCGCCCGCGCCCAGCGCCTTCTGGAGGCGACAGGCACGCTTCATGCCCATTCGGGCGGCGAGATGGGCTATCAGCTCACCGAAGCGGGCAAGGCCCGCGCCCTCAGCGCGCTGGCCCAGTCGGAATATTACGGCGCCATGCCCGTCCCCCTCGAGGCCTATCGCGAACAGGTCCGGCGCCAGTCGATCCGCAACATCACCATCACGCGCGACCAGCTTCAGGCGGCCATGGGGCATCTGATCCTGCCGCGTTCGCTCATCGACCATCTGGGGCCGGCCGTCGGATCGGGACGGTCGATCCTGATGTACGGCCCGCCCGGGAACGGAAAATCCTCCATCTCCAACGGGATCCGCGACGCCCTGGGCGACAGGATCTATGTCCCCCGCGCCATCGAATATGCCGGTCAGATCATCACCGTCTACGATCCCATCGTGCATCGCGCCGCCGAAGCCGATCTGGACGATCCCAACTCCCTGCGGCGCACCTCGGGCCGGTATGACACCCGCTATGTCCGCTGCGAGAGACCCACGGTCGTCACCGGCGGCGAACTCACGCTCGACATGCTCGACCTCGTCTACAACCCGGTCGCCCGGACCTATCAGGCGCCGCTGCAACTGAAATCGACGGGCGGTATCTTCATCATCGACGATCTCGGCCGGCAGTCCGAACCGCCCCAGAAGATCGTCAACCGCTGGATCGTGCCGCTCGAGGAGGGGCGCGACATCCTCGCGCTCCAGTCGGGCGAGAAGTTCGAGGTGCCCTTCGACACGCTGGTGATCTTCTCCACCAATTTCCACCCCAACGAGATCTTCGACAAGGCGGCGCTGCGCCGGATCTTCTTCAAGATCAAGGTGGACGGCCCCAGCCAGGAGGATTTCCTGAAGATCTTCGCGATGGTGGCCCGCAAGAAGAAGATGCCGCTCGACGAGGCATCGCTGCTCCACCTGATCCGCAACAAGTATCCCACCATCGGCAATGTCTATGCCAGCTATCAGGCGGCCTTCCTGATCGACCAGATGCTGGCCATCTGCCGCTTCGAAGGGATCCCCCCGCAGATGCGCCCCGACCTGATCGACCGCGCCTGGGCCAATCTGTTCGTCCGCGACGAGCCCATCGTCAAATGACATCCACCCGCGGGGCGCCCCCACCCCTGCCGCCGCGTGCAGGGCGGCAGGGGCAACAGCACAGGACGTGAACAGGGCCGGTCTGGGCGACATGGGTCTCCTCCGCGTTTCCCGACCGGCAATACCCGCCGAAGGTTAACAGATGGTAAGCGGACCGCGCGCTCCGTCAGGCTTTCGCGCAACACCCCGCAGAGGCGCGGGGCGCGGGGAATCAGGGCAAGGGGCGGGACCGGGACGCCGGCGCCGTCTTGTCCCGGCCGCATGGGCGCCCTAGGAATCGTCCTGTCCGGCCGCGAGCCGGTCGCCACCGAGAGAGGCACCCCCTGCCACCCCCACCCAGTCCGGGACGACCGCCATGCTGACGGAAGTCCTGATCGTCATTGCGCTGATCCTGCTGAACGGCGCGCTTGCCATGTCCGAACTGGCGGTCGTCTCGGCCCGGCCCGCGCGGCTGAAATCGATGGCCGAATCGGGACGGCGCGGCGCGCAGATCGCCATCGACCTGGCCGCCGATCCGGGGCGCTTCCTCTCGACCGTCCAGATCGGCATCACGCTGGTGGGAATCCTGTCGGGTGCCTTCTCGGGCGCCACGCTGGGCGTGCGGCTGGGGGAATGGCTCGCCGCCCGGGGCGTGCCCGCCGGAACAGCCGGCACCCTGGGCGTGGGCGGCGTGGTCGTCGCCATCACCTATCTTTCGCTGATCCTGGGCGAGCTGGTGCCCAAGCGCCTTGCGCTCAAGAACCCCGAGGGGATTGCCATCCTCGTGGCACCGGTCATGCGCGCCCTTTCGCGCATTGCCGCGCCGGTCGTCTGGGTTCTGGATGCCTCGGGCCGGGCCGTGCTGCGCCTTCTGGGGCAGGCCGAGACCGAACGGGCCGCAGTGACCGAGGAAGAGGTGCGCGTCATCCTCTCCGAGGCGCATGAGGGGGGGGTCATCGAGCCGGGCGAACGCGAGATGCTGTCCGGCGTCATGCGCCTGGCCGACAGGACGGCGCGCGGCCTGATGACACCGCGGCGCGATGTGGAGATGCTCGATGCCGATGCCCCGCAGGAGGTGACGCTCGAGGCGATCCGGCGCTTTGGCCGGCCCCGTCTGCCCGTGCAGGATCCCGCCACCGGAGAGGTCCTGGGCGTGCTCTATGTCGTGGATGCCTTCGCCGCCCTGAGCCGGGGCGAACCGCTCGATCTGCGTCGTCTGATGCGCGAGGTTCCGGTGATCTTCGAAAGCACCGGGGCGCTCGACGTCATCAGCATCCTGCGCAAGGCCCGCAACCATATGGGCCTTGTCTATGACGAATATGGCTCCTTCGAGGGCATCATCACGACCGGCGACATCCTCGAGGCGATCACGGGCGCCTTTGCCGAAGACAATGCCGACGAACCCGCGTTCCACGAACGCGAGGATGGCAGCCTTCTCGTCTCGGGCTGGATGGCGGCCGACGAGTTCTGTGAACGGATGGGCCTGCCTCGCGAGCTTGCCGGAGACTACGAGACGGTGGCGGGGCTGGTGCTGAACCATCTGCACCGGCTCCCCCAGCTTGGCGATCGCGTGGAGGCGGGAGGCTGGCGCTTCGAGGTCGTCGATCTGGATGGACGGCGCATCGACAAGGTGCTGGTCACGAGGGCCGACTGACGGCAGCCAGCCAGCCCAGCCCGTCGGCCGTGCGGGGACCGGCCGGGTGGTATTCCGCCCCCACCCAGCCCGCATAGCCCGCCGCCGCCATCCGCGCGAGCAGCGTGCCCAGCGCGGCGGGATCGGGTTCGCGCCGGCCGGGATGGCCTGCGACCTGGACATGCCGGACATGGGGGGCGACCGCATCCCACGCGGCCAGCACATCCCCGGCGATGGCCGCCGCGTGATGGGAATCGAACTGGAGGCCGAGATTGGGGGCACCGACGGATTCGATCACGGCCAGGGCGGTGTCGAAATCCGCCAGGAAATAGCCCGGCATGTCGGACGGGCTCATCGGCTCGATGGTCAGCGAGAGCGTGGGGGCCGCCGCTGCGGCCCAGGTCAGGTTGCGCAGGAAGGTCTCGCGGGCGGCGGGGCCCTGCGCGAGGCCGGCCATGATGTGCAGATGGGGACTGCCGAAGGTGGCGGCATAGCGGGCGGCGCGGCGGAAATCGTGGCGAAAGCGTTCCTCGGCCCCCGGCACGGCGGCAAAGCCCCGTGCACCCCCGGTGTAGTTGGGCGGCGGGGCGTTCATCGCCACCAGGGGCAGCCCCGTGCGATCGAGGCGCGACAGGATCTCGGGCGCGGGGTGATCGTAGGGAAAGGGGATCTCCACCCCCTGGAAACCCGCGTTGCGTGCCGCCTCGAAGCGGTCGAGAAAGGGCAGTTCGGGAAAGAGCAGGCCGAGATTGGCGGCAAGGCGGATCATCGGGCGGCGGGGGGCGACGCGTCGGGGGGATGGGGCAGCGGCGGGGGCTCTGCGGCCGGGGCGCGAAGACCCCAGCGCCCTCCCTGGCCCCACCAGGTCTCGTTCCGGGTCAGCACCATCGTCACGGCAAGCGCCCCGAAGGCGAGCGTCGTGCCGGCCAGAAGGGCCAGATCGGCCGACCGGAGGATCAGGTAGAGCACGGCATAGAGCGCAAGCAACGCCGCCAGCAGCACGAGCGTGCGCAGCCCCAGCCTGAGCGCCGTGGCCCCGAACAGCACGAGCAGCGCCACCGTCGCCCCCGCGGCGAGGAGATAGGCGGGGGTAAAGCCGATCCGCTCGGCATAGGCGACCATCAGCAGCACGAACAGGGCCTGGGCCAGCCCGATCAGGAGATACTGCACCGGATGGGTCGGCCTGTCGCGCTTCTCGATCAGCAGCACGGTCAGGAAGGTCAGGGCGATGAACAGGATGTTGTAGCGGGCGGCGCGCCAGGCCTTCTGGTAGAAGTCGTTGACCTCGATCAGCGTCACGCCGAAGCGTTCGGCGGCAAGGGGCTGGCCCTGGCCGCGCATCACCTGGGGCAGCGCGCGGGCCAGATGGGGAATGGTCCATTCGGCCTCGAAACCCTGTGCGGAGACGGTCCGGCTGTCGGGCAGGAAGGCGCCGGCGAAGGACGGATCCGGCCAGTCGCCGGACAGGCGCACGGCGCTGACGCGCCCCACGGGGGCGACCTGCATTTCCTGCGCGCCGTTGAGGCGCAGCGACAGGCGCACTTCGGCAAGATCCCGCGCGGCCGCACCGATGGCCGCCTCGATCCCCCCCTCCGGCCGCGAAGTCGCCGAAGCGGGGCCAGGCGGGCCATAGGGCTCGAGCGGCAGCACGACGCCGTCGGCCTCCATGACCGTCTCCCCGCGCAGGCCGGCATTGGCGCCAAGGCCGAAACGCAGCACCGCCTCGTCCCACAGGGCGCGTTCGCCGGGTGCCAGAGCGGCCTCCACGCGAGAGGGGTCGAAGGCTGCACTGACCGCCACATCCGCCACGAAGACGGGAACGGCAAAGAGACCGCGACGGCGCGTCTCGGTCGAGAGGGTGGCAGAAAGGTCGAGCCTCTCGGGCATGAGCAGGACCGGCTCGGCAGGGCCTCGTGCGGCAACGACGACCGGTTCGGCCGCCGGCGCTCCGGCCACGGGATCGGCAGGCGGCTGCGATTCGATGCGCGTGACGGGCCCTTCGACCGGCACGAGCAGGACCGGACCGGCCAGCGTCTGCGGCCCGCCCCATTCGCGGCCCAGCGCGTCGCGCGTCGATTCGGCGGTGTTCGCCCGGTCGAGAACGACCGCACCGGCCAGGAACAGCGGAACCGCCATGAGAAGCGTAAGAAGCCCGACGATCAGGAAACGCGCACCGGCGGACGGCATGGGGACTCCTCTCCCGGATCGGTGCGGAGCATGCCGGGATGAGGGACGAAAGGAAAGCGGGGAGCGCAGCAGCCGACAGGCCCCCCTGCGAGGCCGCGGCGCGGACAGACAGGCGCGTGCCGTTTCCCGGCGTGCCGGCCACCAGGACGGCGTGATAGCCCCCCTCAGATGCGGCGGATGTCCCGCCTGCGCAGAGCCCCGTCATGACTGCCCAGCCGCTTGTCCTTCCCCCCCTGCCTCCCGCCCCGGCAGCCCCCATGGTGCAGGGCAACCTGCTTGCCGCGGCCTCGATGATGGTCTGGGCCGCGGGGTTCCCCGCGCTCGATGCCCTGCTTCTCACCTGGGATCCCCTGGCGCTGGTCGCCGGGCGCTTTGCCATGGCGCTGCTGCTTCTGGTGCCGCTGATGCTCTGGCTCGAGGGGGTGCCGCGCGGCATGCCCTGGGGACGGGCCTTCGCCTTCGGCGGCATCGGCCTGGCAGGGGGATCGATCGCGCTGATCCTTGCCCAGGCGGCGACGGATCCGGTGACGGTCGCTGTCATCGCCTCGGTCACCCCGATCACGGCGGCACTGGTCGAATGGACCTCGGACCGGCGGCGCCTGGCGCGCGGCTTTGCACTGGGCCTGCTGTTCAGCGTCGCCGGAGGCGTCATCGCCACCGCCGGGAGCCGGGCCGCGGGCGGGGATCTCGCGCTCGGGGCGGCGCTGGCTGTCCTGTCCTGCCTCGTCTTCTCCTGGGGGAGCCATCACAGCGTCCGCAGCCTGCCCGGCCAGACGGCCCTGGCGCAGACCGTGGCCACGATGACGGGGGGGGTTGATCGTGGGCCTGGTCGCGCTGGGCGTCTCGGTCGCGCTCGGGCGCGAGGGGCTGCCGGCCGGGGCCTGGTCGCTGCGCGACCTGTCGCTGCTGGCCGTCTATGGCATGGGCGGCATGGCGGCGAGCCAGCTTCTGTTCATCCTCGCCATCCGGCGGATCGGGGTGGGGCTGGCGTCCTTCCACATCAACGGGGCGCCCTTCTATGTCATGCTCATCATGCTGGCCTTCGGCGGGACCTGGTCCTGGATGCAGGTGCTGGGCGCCACCGTGGTCGCCCTTGGGGTGCTGATCGCGCAGCGGCGCTGAGCGGAGGGTCAGACCATGCGCAGGACCATCCAGACCGCCATGCCGATCATCACGAGATTTTCGGTCAGCGAGACAAAGCCCAGCGGCACGTTCGACTGTGCCCCGACACAGGCACAGCGCAGTTCGCGCCGGTCCACATAGACCGCCTTGAACACCGAGATCGCGCCGATGCCGCCGATGAAGAGCGCGACCGGCGCCATCAGCCAGATCGCCGCACCCGCGACCATCAGCAGGCCGACCAGCGCCTCGGCCCAGGGGTAGAGGCGCGCATAGGGCACCCAGCGCTGTGCCAGCAGGTCATAGCCCAGGAAGCCCGTGGCGAATCCCTCGATGTCACGCAGCTTCTGCAGCGCCAGAAGCGCCGTGGCGAAGCCGAGAAAGAGCTGGAGCGTGTGCGCCGTCAGGAGGGCCCCTGCCCCGCCCATGCCCCAGCCCACGCGAGCGCGAGCGCGAGGGCCATGCCGAAGATCGCGATGACCGGCCGGTAGGTCAGCGCCTTCGGATCATGCACGGCCAGACCGAGATGCCGGCGCAAGTCGTCATGGCCGCCGATCCGGATGCCGTCGATCCAGATCTGAGGCGTTGTCGCGACACCCTGTTCGGCCTTGAAGGCATCCGTCTCGGCCCGGCTGCGCAGCGGGTGGTCCTCCACGGTCAGGCCATGGCGGCGCAGCAGATGCAGCGCCTTGAGCCCCGAAGGGCAGACATGTTCGGGCGTGACCATGCGATAGATGACGGCGCGGCGGCCCACCGTCGGGGTCTCGGTCTCCTGGGCGAGGCTGGCCATGGAAATCTCCTTCCGGGGGATCAGCGGCGGGAGCGGTCGAACAGGTCGATCAGCTCGTCGAGCTTGCGTTGCATGGCGGGGGCATCGCCGGCCTCGATGGCCTCGCGGATGCAGGTGGCGGCATGATCGCGCAGGATCTCGGCCTCGGCGCGGGCGAGAGCCGCCTTCACGGCCTGGATCTGGACAAGGATGTCCATGCAGTAGCGATCCTCGGCCACCATGCGGGCGAGCCCCTGCACCTGACCCGCGATCCGGGCCAGGCGTTTCACCTTGGCATCGCGGCGTGCGGGATCACAGGCCATGTCTTGCCCCCTTCATACCCTGTGGGGGTATATGGGAACGCGGCAGCGCCAGTCAAGATACCCCTACGGGGTATCAGGCAGGTCGGCCGCCCGGCTAGAGGGGAAAGAACCGCCCCCTGCGAATGCAGGCCGAGCCAGTCCTCGCCCCGGTGCGGGACGATCGTGGCCATCTCCACGAGGCGGTAGAAGGTCTTGCGGTCGATCCGCGCCTCCAGTCCGCGGCGCACATGGAGATAGGGGCGAGGCTCGCCCGTCTGCGGGTCGATCTCCACACGGATGGCGTTCTGCGGTCCGGCCTCCACCACATCGCCGACATTGGTGGTGAAGACCAGCGTGCCATCCTCGCGCTGTTCCACATCCTGGGCGATGAAGGGCGCGTCCTCGACCTCGATCGAGACCTTCTCGACCGGGGTGACGAGGACATGGCCCTCCGGGTCGCGCCGCAGGATCGAGGCGAAGAGCCGAACGAGAGCGGGACGGCCGATGGGGCTGCCCTGATAGAACCATGTACCGTCGCGGGCGATGCGCAGCCCGATATCGCCGCAATGGGGGGGGTTCCACAGATGGACGGGTGGCGGTCCGCGCCGCCCGGCCGCGGCCGCCGCACGCGCCAACCCCTCGGCCCGTCCGGCGTTCTTGGTCCCGCCGCTTTCCGTCCCGCTACCGGTCATGCGGTCGCTGTCGCTGCCCATCGTCAGATCCCCCTGTCCTGCGGGGGGGACAGGCCATGCCGCCGCAGCGGAGGCGGCAGGGCGGGGCACGCCCCCCCGGCGTTCTCACGCTGCCTTGACTTCCCCATGCCTGCCCCCCCCTCTATCCCTGTCGCGGTAGAGGTAGGGCCGCGCGGAGGGCTTGTCATGACAGAGGCGGATCTTGTCCCGCGCATCGAGGCGCTCGAGGCACGGCTGGCCCAGGCCCGCGAGCAGATCGCGCGCGTCTTCATCGGGCAGGACCGGGTCGTGGACCTCGCCCTGACGGCGCTGCTCTGCGGGGGGCATGCGCTGCTGGTGGGGCTTCCCGGCCTGGGCAAGACGCGGCTTGTGCACACGCTCGGGACGGTCATGGGCCTCGATGCGGCGCGGATCCAGTTCACCCCGGACCTGATGCCCGCCGACATCCTCGGCTCCGAGGTGCTGGAGACCGCTGCCGACGGCACGCGCAGCTTCCGCTTCATCGAGGGACCGGTGTTCTGTCAGCTCCTGATGGCGGACGAGATCAACCGCGCCTCGCCCCGCACGCAGTCCGCGCTGCTTCAGGCCATGCAGGAACAGGAGGTGACGGTGGCCGGCGTCCACCGCCCGCTGGGCCGTCCCTTCCATGTCCTCGCCACCCAGAACCCGATCGAGCAGGAAGGCACCTATCCCCTGCCTGAAGCCCAGCTCGACCGCTTCCTGGTGCAGATCGATGTCCCCTATCCCCCCCGCAGCACCGAGCGGGCCATCCTTCTGGCCACCACCGGCGCCGAGGAGGCCCGGGCCGCCCCGGTCTTCGCCCGTGGCGAGCTGCTCGAGGCGCAGCGCCTGCTGCGGCGGATGCCGGTGGGCGACAGCGTGGTGGAGATGATCCTCGACCTCGTGCGCGGCTGTCGGCCCGGCGGACCGGAGGCCGGTGCCGAGATCAACGCCCATGTCGCCTGGGGGCCGGGGCCGCGCGCGGCGCAGGCGCTCATGCTCGCGGTGCGGGCCGAGGCGCTGATCGGCGGCCGTCTCGCCCCTTCGGCCGAGGATGTCCGCCGTCTCGCCGTGCCGGTGCTTCAACACCGCATGGCGCTGAGCTTTGCCGCCCGGGCCGAGGGGCTCTCGCTGGCCGCCCTGATCGGTCGTGTGGCCGATCATGTCACGCGCGTCGAGGCCGCCGCGTGAGCGCCGCCCCCCAGCTGCGCGCCGGGGCAGAGACGCTGGCCGCGCCCCTGCCGGCCCTGCTGGTCGAGGCAAGCCGCCTCGCCGCAGCGGTGACGCCGGGCGAACATGGCCGGCGCCGCCCGGGACAGGGCAGCGATTTCTGGCAATACCGCCTCGCCCAGCCGGGAGACCCTGCAAGGGCCATCGACTGGCGCCGCTCGGCGCGTTCGGACATGGCCTTCGTGCAGGACAAGGAATGGCAGATCGCCCAGACCGTCACCGTCTGGGCCGACCGCGGGCGCAGCATGGACTTTGCCTCTTCCCCGAAGCTTCCCACCAAGGCACAGCGTGCGCGCCTGCTCGCGATGGCCGCTGCCGTGCTGCTGGTGCGCGGGGGTGAACGGGTCGGCCTGCCGACCGAAGGGCTGGCGGCGCGGCGGGGACCGGGCGCGCTGGCACGGCTGGCAGAGCGGCTGAGCGCCGAGGATCCGGCCGATTATGCCGTGCCCGAAGTCCGGGATCTGCCGCCGCGTTCGCGGGCGTTGTTCATCTCGGACTTCCTGGGCGATCTGCCCGCCATCGAAGGCGCCGTGACCGCCGCCGCGGCCCGGGGCGTCGTCGGCGCGCTGCTGCAGATCCTCGATCCGCAGGAAGAGGCCTTTCCCTTCACCGGCCGCACGATCTTCGAGAGCATCGGCGGCAGCCTGCGCCACGAGACGCTGAAGGCCCGGGACCTGCGCGGGCGCTATCTCGACCGGCTGGCCGCGCGCAAGGCCCGGCTGGCCGACCTCGCCCGGCGAACCGGCTGGCGCCTTGCCACCCATCGCACCGACTCCCCGGCCCTGCGCGGCCTGCTGTGGATCCACGGCGCCCTGGAGCGGCAGAACCGATGAGCCTGCTCGGCCCTCTGGGCTTCACGGCCCCCTGGCTGCTTGTCGGGCTCCTGGCGCTGCCGGTGCTGTGGCTGATCCTGCGCGCAGTCCCCCCCGCGCCCATCCGCCGCCGCTTTCCGGCCGTGACGCTGCTCCTCGGCCTTCAGGACCGCGAGCCCCAGACGGACCGGACGCCCTGGTGGCTTCTGCTGATCCGTCTGCTGGCGGTGGCGGCGGCGATCCTCGCCTTTGCCGGGCCGGTGCTGAACCCGCGCACGGACAGGACCGGATCGGGGCCGCTGCTGATCCTGCTCGATGGGACATGGGCGGATGCGCGCGACTGGGAGATGCGGATGGAGCGGGTCCGCGCCCTGCTGGCCGAGGCCGGACGCGCAGGCCGGCCCGTCGTCGTGACCACCCTGACAGCCCCGCCCGATGCGGGCCTGCCCCCCTTCCGCGACGCAGCCAGCATGGCCGCCGCCCTGCCTGCGATCGTTCCGCAACCCTGGCTTCCCGATGCCGGGGCCCATGCCGCCTGGGCCGCCGCACTGAAGGCCGTCGAAGGCCGCTTCGAGACGGTCTGGCTGTCGGACGGTCTGGCCCGGGACGGGCGCGAGGTCGTCCTGGACGCGGCGCAGGACAAGGGCCCTGTGACCGTGATCCAGCAGCCCCGGACGATCACCGCCCTCCTGCCCCCGGCATGGGAGGACGGGACGATCCGGCTGACCGCCCGCCGCACCCCCACCGGCCCCGCCCTGGAGATGCCCGTGGCCGCCATCGGGCCGGATCCGGCCGGGCTCGAGCGGATCCTGGCCAGCGCGACGCTGATGTTTCCGGCCGGTGCCGGCGAGGCCAGCGTCGATCTCGCCCTGCCGGCCGAGCTGCGCAACCGCGTGACACGCTTCGCCCTGACGGGTCAGCGATCGGCCGGCGCCGTGACCCTGACCGCCGACACCCTGCGCCGGCGCGAGGTCGGCCTTGTCGCCGGGGATGGCGGAGGGGCCGAACGGCTCGATCTGCTCTCGCCGCTCCATTACCTGCGCGAAGCGCTGGCCCCCGATGCCGATCTGGTGGAAGGGACGCTGGCCGATGTCGTCGCGGCCAATCCCGATGCGATCATCCTGGCCGATGTGGCGACCCTGGCCGAAGGCGAGCGCGAGAGGCTCATCGCCTGGGTCGAGGCCGGAGGCACGCTGCTGCGCTTTGCGGGGCCGCGGCTGGCCGCCACAGACCCGTCACGGCTCGAGGAGGATCCGCTGCTGCCTGTCCGGCTGCGGGCAGGCGGTCGCATGGTGGGCGGAGCGATGTCCTGGGGCGAACCGCGGAGCCTGGCCCCCTTCGCGGAGGACTCGCCCTTCTTCGGCCTGCCCGTGCCGCCGGATGTGACCGTCAGCGCGCAGGTCATCGCCCAGCCCGATCCGACATTGGCCGGGCGCGCGATCGCCCAGCTTCAGGACGGCACGCCGCTGGTGACGCGAAAATCCCTGGGCGAAGGACAGGTGGTGCTGTTCCATGTCACCGCCAATCCGGACTGGAGCACCCTGCCCCTGTCCGGCCTGTTCGTGCAGATGCTGGAGCGGCTGGCCGTCTCGGCCCGCAGTGCCCCCCCGACCGCCGAGGAACTGGCCGGCACGATCTGGGTGCCGCAGGCGGCGCTGGATGCCTGGGGGGAGCTCAGCCCGCTCGACACCCGTCCGGGCATCCCCGGCGAGCGGCTGGCCGAAGGGCAGGCAGGGCCGGACCTGCCGCCGGGTCTCTATGCCGACGGCGCGCGCAGCCTGGCCGTCAATGCGGTGGATGCGGACATCGTGCTGGCGCCCGCGCAATGGCCCGCGTCGGTCCCTGTCGAAGGGCTGACGGTCGCGCGGGAGATCGATCTGAAGGGGCCGCTTCTGGCCCTCGCGCTGCTGCTTCTGGCGGCCGATGCCGTCGCCTCCCTGGCCCTGTCGGGGCGGCTGAGGGGGCCGCGGCAGAGCCTCGCGGCGCTGCTGCTGCCGGGGCTTCTGCTGCCGGGGCTTCTGCTGCCGGGGCTGCCCGTCCGCGCCCAGGAGGCGGCCCCGCCCCCCGGTCGCCCCCCACTGCCCCGATCCGGAGGCGGATGCCTTTGCCCTGGCGGCCACCTCCGATGTGGTGCTGGCCCATGTCCTGACAGGCGATCCGGAGGTGGACCGGATCGCGCAGGCGGGGCTGCGCGGCCTGTCTCAGGCGCTCTGGCAGCGGACCGCCGTGGAACCCGCCGAACCGATGGGCGTGGATATCGAAAGGGACGAGCTGTCCTTTTTCCCCCTGCTCTACTGGCCGATCACGCCACAGACCCCGATCCCCTCGCGCGAGGCCTATGCAAAGCTCAACCGCTATCTCGCCACGGGGGGCATGATCCTGTTCGACACCCGCGATGCCGGCATCGCCGGTCTGGGCGCCTCCACACCCGAAGGGCGCAGGCTCCAGGCCATCGCGCGGGGGCTTGATGTGCCGCCCCTCGAACCGCTGCCGCCCGATCATGTGCTGACGCGGACCTTCTATCTCATCCGCGAGTTTCCCGGCCGCCATGCCAGCCCCGAGATCTGGGTCGAGGCCGCCCCGCCCGATGCCGAGCTGGCCGAAGGAATGCCCTTCCGCGCGCTCAATGACGGGGTGACGCCGGTGGTGATCGGCGGCAACGACTGGGCAGCAGCCTGGGCCGTGGACGAATGGGGTGCCCCCCTCATGCCCGTCGGGCGGGGCCTGGCGGGCGAACGGCAGCGCGAATATGCGCTGCGCTTCGGCATCAATCTCGTGATGCATGTGCTGACGGGCAACTACAAGTCGGATCAGGTCCATGTGCCTGCCCTGCTCGAGCGGCTGGGCCAGTGAGGGCATGAACGCATGACCGTTGCAGAGCGCTTGATCCTCGATCCGCTGCTGCCCTGGCCCTGGATCGGGGTCATCGCGGTGCTGGCCACCCTCGCGGCGGGGCTGGCGCTGTGGCGGGGCCTGCGGGGCTGGTGGCTGCGAGCCCTGGCCGCGGCAAGCCTGACCCTGGCGCTGCTCGGACCCGCCATCGAGGAGGAACGGCGCCAGCCGTTGACGGACATCGTCCTCGCTGTCGTGGACGAGAGCGCATCCCAGCGCCTCGGCGATCGTCCCGCACAGAGCGAGGCCGCGCTCGAGGCCCTGCGGGCCGAGATCGCGCAGCGGCCGGGAACCGAATTGCGCGTGGCGCGCCTGCCCGATGCAGAGGGCGAAGGCGGCACCTTCCTGATGCGCGCCCTGGCCGAGGCCCTGGCCGCAGAACCGCCGGGCCGGATCGCCGCGGTGGTGCTGATCACCGACGGGCAGGTCCATGACATGAGTGCCCTGCCCGCCCTGCCGGCCCCCCTGCATGCCCTGATCACGGGCCGCGCAGACGACTGGGATCGCCGCCTCATCCTGCGCAATGCCCCGGCCTTCGCCATCCTGGGAGAGGAGATCACCCTCACGCTGCGAATCGAGGATCAGGGCGCGGCCCCCGGTGCCGAGCTGGTCCCTCTCACCATCGCCGTGGATGGGGGTGAACCCTTGCATTTCGAGGTGCCGGTCGGGCGGGACATGGACCTGCCTCTGGTGCTGCCTCATGGGGGCATGAACACCCTCCGCTTCGAGACACCCCCTGCACCGGGCGAGCTGACAGACCGCAACAATGCCGCCATCGTCCAGATCAACGGCGTGCGCGACAGGCTGCGCGTGCTGCTCGTCTCCGGCGAGCCGCATCCGGGCGAACGGACCTGGCGCAACCTGCTGAAATCCGACGCGAGCGTGGACCTCGTGCATTTCACCATCCTGCGCCCGCCCGAGAAGCAGGACGGAGTGCCGGTGGACGAACTCTCGCTCATCGCCTTCCCCACGCGCGAGCTGTTCGTCGAACGCCTCGAGGATTTCGACCTCGTAATCTTCGACCGCTACCGGCGGCGGGGCATCCTGCCCAACGAATATCTTCAGAACGTCGCCGATTATGTCATGCGGGGGGGCGCGGTGCTCGTCTCGGCCGGGCCGGAATATGGCGGGGTCGAATCCGTCTACCGCTCTCCGCTTGGCGCGGTTCTGCCGGGGGCTCCCACCGCACGGGTGCTGGAGGAGGGCTATGTCCCCCGCCTCTCCGGAACGGGAGAGCGTCACCCCGTCACCGAGGGACTGCCCGCCTTCGCCCCGCGCCCGCCGGCAGAGGACGGCACGCCCGGCTGGGGGCGCTGGTTCCGCCTCGTGGAGGTGATCCCGGATCCACGTGCACAGGTCGTCATGGAAGGGCCGCAGGGACGGCCGCTGCTGCTGTTGTCCCATGTCGGCGAGGGGAGGACGGCCCTGCTCGCCTCCGACCATGCCTGGCTGTGGGACAGGGGATTCGAAGGCGGTGGCCCCCAGCTCGAGCTGCTGCGCCGCCTGGCGCACTGGCTCATGAAGGAGCCGGAGCTGGAGGAGGAGGCCCTCTGGGCCGAGGTGCAGGGGCAGACGCTGCGCATCATCCGCCGCACCCTGGCCGATGAGGCCGGCCCCGTCACCGTGACCGCACCCGACGGGACGGAGACGGTCCTGACGCTCGACCCCGTCAGTCCGGGTCGCTACGAGACCCAGTGGACCGCGCCCGAAACGGGCCTCTACCGTCTGACCGACGGAGAGCATGACGCTGTCGTCGCCATCGGCCCCGCCGCCCCGCGCGAATTCGAGGCCACGATCGCCACGGGCGACATCCTGGCCCCTGCCGTGGAGCAGACGAGGGGCGGCCTGCTGCGCATCGAGGACGGCCTGCCCGATCTGCGCGAGGTGCGCGAGGGCCGCCCCGCCGCGGGGCGCGGCTGGATCGGCCTGATCCCGCGTGAGGCCCATCTTGTCACCGATCTGCGCATCTCGCCGCTGCTGCCGGCCTGGGCCTGGCTGCTGATCGCCTCGATACTGATCCTCGGGGCCTGGCTGCGCGAGGGACGGCGTCAGGGCCGCCCCCCGGCACGCGCCTCATGACCCTGAGACGATGCCGATATCGCTGCCGCTCCCTGCGGGGGGACCCTGGCGGTCGGGCAGGGCCGGCCCTGCAGATCGTGCCGCCGCCGGACGAGTCAGATCGACCCAGACCGGCCGGTGCGGACCGGCCGTGGCAAGATCATCGGCAAGGGCCTGCCCCGGCAGGGGCCAGAGCACGCCGGCCGCCTCGATCTGCCAGCCCGCCGAAGGCAGGACATAGCTGACGCGCAGATTGCCCGGCCCCCCTTCCGCTGCGGCATCCCAGTCGGCGGTATCGAGAGCCGGATCGCCCGCCTGCCCCGGATCGGCATCGGCCGCGCCCCCGGGGGAGATGGGGCGGGGATCTTGCAGCCGCGGATCGGCCAGCAGCGCGGCAATCGCCTCTCGGGGGCCCTCGCCATCGGCGGGATCGAGATTCGCCAGCCCCATCAGCACGAAGTCCTTCTCCGGCGGGGGGCCGAACGCACCATCGAGCAGCTGCAGCCAGAAGGCCGCCTCATCGCCCGCGCGACGTCCGTTGCGGTCCTCCGGCCCGTCGAAGACCGGCGGGGTTGCGGCCCAGGCCATCACCGTGACCGTCCCGCCCGGCGCCTCGACCGGAACGACCCAATGCCCCGTCGAGGACAGCCGCTGGATGGCCTGCGCCTCCTCCGAGGGGAATGGCGTGCCGTCCTCTCGGACCGGCAGATGGGCGCCGGGCAGATCGCGCCAGAGCAGGGCAGAGAAGTCGCGCACCTCGCCCAAGGGCCAGCGGGAGAGCAGGGCCATCGCCCCATCCCCCGCGAAACGCCCATAGCCCTGCGCATCGCGGGGCCCGCCCTCCTGTCCGTCGCCATCCAGATCGAGCCCCGTCTCCAGGCCCGCATTGGAGGGAGGTGCGAAGCGATGAGGATAGGCCACCCCGGCCGCCGCCAGCCTTTCGGCGAAGGCGGCCAGGGCCACCCCGTCATGATCCCAGTCGAAGGCGGTCAGCAGGAGGATGTCGGGCTTGAGCGCCGCGATGACACGCAGCGCCGCCGCGATCTGCGGATCCTCTCCCTTCAGGATGTCGCGAAGCAGAAGACCGGGGCCGTCGCGACCCAGATCCACACTCCAGACGGCGAGGCGGAGCCTTTCGGCCGGCGTGGCCTGTGCCGCCAGGCCGAGCGCGGCGGCCAGGGCGAGGCCGATCAGGCGGCCTGCCAGACGCTCCCGTCCTCCGCCTCCGCCGGGCCGGCGGCGCGGGCGATCGCAATGCGATGGGCCACCCGCAGAAGCGCGAGGGCGCGCATCGCGAAGCTTGCCGGAACGAAAGCCCATGCCGTCACCATCCAGACCAGTGTCGCCGGTTCGGTCACCGCCCCGATGCCCAGAGCCCCTGCCAGCAGCGGCAGCAGGAAGGGCAGCAGGATCCCCAGGGCGAGATTGGCAAGAGCCACACGCTGGAGGCGGTCCACCACATCGCCGCCAGCGGTCGGATCGAACTGGGGAAGATTGATCCAGACATTGAAATCCTGCCGCTCGAGCCAGCCGCGCAGGTGCATCATCGTCGCAAAGGCCACCACGGTCGAGACACCGACGGCCAGGGTCGCGGCGGCCGCCGCCCGCAGCGGGCGCAGGGCGCTTTCGGCCGCCTCCGGGGCAAGGGCCAGGACGGCCAGACGCACGGGCGAGCCGGGGAAGTCGAGCAGTGCCCCCAGACGATCGCTCAAGGCCCGCAGCAGCAGGCTCAGCGTCGCCCGGTCCCCTTCGCCGCGGAGCATCAGGGCCGCCAGCAGCAGCATCGCGAACAGCGCGACAACCTTCATGCGGTTGTAGGGCGGGGCATCGCGGAACTCCACCAGCGAGGGCGCAGCAGAGGCGTATTCGCTGAAGGTAAAGAGCGCGGCCATCAGCGCAAACAGCGTCACGAGCTGCGCTCCATCCGGCGCTGCGGCGCCCAGGGCAAGCTGCGGAGCCGCGACCAGCGATGCCATGACCGCTGCGCGGACGGACGCCCCCGCCACGCGCGGCAGAACCATGCGCGAGATCATTGCCTACCACCCGATCTGGCCAGGCCGGTGCGTGTCACCCGCCCCTTGTCCCGGCCGAAAGCCGCCGATGCCCGGCGGCGTGCCTCAATCTTGCCCTGATCCTGCCCCGCCTCTGCCTTTCCCGCAAGGCTCTGCCCGGACCGCCTGCAGCGGATCCCCGAGATTCCCGCAGAGCGTGGCGGCTCTGCCACCCCAATCGTCTCAGATCAGCAGGTTGCCGGCTGTCCTTCAGACGCTGTCTCAACTGTCCGAGGGTATCCCCCCCTCGCGTGAGGGGGGGCGAATCGGTCTTGCGGATCGATTCCCCTCTCAGACCCAGGGGCGGGTCTGCGCGACCTTGGCCTCATAAGCCGAGATGGCCGCGGCCTTCTCCAGCGTCAGGCCGATATCGTCGAGACCGTTGAGCAGGCAGTGCTTGCGGAAGGCGTCGATCTCGAAGCGGATCACCTGTCCATCCGACAGGGTGATGGTCTGATTCTCGAGATTCACTTCCATCCGGGCGTTGGCGCCCTTTTCGGCATCCCGCATGCAGAGATCGCGCTCGGCCTCGGGCAGGACGATCGGCAGAATCCCGTTCTTGAAGCAGTTGTTGTAGAAGATGTCGGCGAAGCTGGTCGAGATCACGCAGCGGATTCCGAAATCGAGCAGCGCCCAGGGGGCATGCTCGCGCGAGGAGCCGCAGCCGAAATTGTCCCCCGTCACGAGGATCTGTGCATTCCGCCAGGCCGGCTTGTTGAGCACGAAGTCGGGGTTCTCCGTCCCGTCGGGGAAATAGCGCAGCTCGTCGAACAGGTTCTTCCCCAGCCCCGACCGCTTGATGGTCTTGAGGAACTGCTTGGGGATGATCATGTCGGTGTCGATATTGACCAGCGGCATGGGTGCCGCGATGCCGGTCAGGGTCGTGAACTTGTCCATTTCCGTCGTCCGTCAGGCATGAGGGGCTGAACCAGCCGGACGCGACAGGCGTCCTGTCGCCCGGCTGGCGGTTCGGGGAAGAGGTCTGCGGGCCGGGCCCGGCCCGGTCCCGCAGGAGGCGCGGTTCCGCGTCAGGGCCCCCGAAGCCGGGGGCGATCCCGGACAGGGCGGAGCAATCCGGCCGGGCGGCTCTCCCACGTTGCAGGCGCCGGCCGGGAGGCGGATCCCCCGGGCCGCCGACCTGCCGGGCAGTCGGCATCAGACCGTCTCGGCCATCAGCTCGCGCACATCCGTGAGCCGCCCGGTCACGGCCGCGGCGGCGGCCATGGCGGGGCTCATCAGATGGGTGCGGCCGCCGCGGCCCTGCCGCCCTCGAAATTGCGGTTCGAGGTGGAGGCGCAGCGCTCTCCGGGCGAGAGCTGGTCGGGATTCATGGCCAGGCACATGGAACAGCCCGCAAGCCGCCATTCGAAGCCCGCCTCCTTGAAGATGCGGTCCAGCCCCTCTTCCTCGGCCTGGGCGCGGACAAGGCCCGACCCCGGCACGACCATCGCCCGCTTCACCGCGATCTTGCGGCCCTTCAGGATCGCGGCGGCGGCGCGCAGATCCTCGATCCGGCCGTTGGTGCAGGATCCGATGAACACCGTGTCGATGCGGATGTCCTGCAGCCGCGTCCCCGGCTCGAGCCCCATGTATTCGAGCGCGCGGCGCGCGGCCTCGACCTTGCCGCCCGAGAACTCCTCGGGATGGGGCACGACGCCGGTGATGGGCAGGACATCCTCGGGGCTTGTTCCCCATGTGACGACGGGGGCGATGTCCTCGCCGCGGATCGTCACGACCTTGTCCCAATGCGCGTCCGGATCGCTGTAGAGCGTGCGCCACCAGGCCATGGCGGCCTCCCACATCGCGCCCTTGGGCGCATGGGGGCGGCCCTTGATGTATTCGAAGGTCTTCTCGTCCGGGGCGATGAGGCCGGCGCGCGCGCCCCCTCGATCGCCATGTTGCAGACGGTCATCCGGCCTTCCATGGACAGGGAGCGGATGACATCCCCCATGTATTCGATGACATAGCCGGTGCCGCCCGCGGTTCCGGTATGACCGATGATCGACAGAGTCACGTCCTTGGCGGTCACGCCGGGGCCGAGGCTCCCGGTGATCTCCACCTTCATGTTCTTCGACTTCTTCTGGATCAGCGTCTGGGTGGCCAAGACATGCTCCACCTCGGATGTGCCGATCCCGTGCGCCAGAGCACCGAAGGCCCCATGCGTGGCGGTATGGCTGTCCCCGCAGACCACCGTCATGCCGGGCAGGGTCCAGCCCTGCTCGGGCCCGACGATATGCACGATGCCCTGCCGGATGTCGCTGACCGGGTAGTAGTGGATGCCGAACTCGCGCGCATTGCGGTCGAGCGCCTCGACCTGGATGCGGCTTTCCTCGTTGTCGATGCGCAGCTCGCGGCCCGGGGTGGTGGGCACGTTGTGATCGGGAACCGCGATCGTCTTCTCCGGCGCGCGCACCTTTCGGCCGGCCATCCGCAGCCCCTCGAAGGCCTGCGGGCTGGTCACCTCGTGCACGAGATGGCGATCGATATAGAGCAGCGACGTACCGTCGGGCTGCTCGTCCACGAGATGCGCATCCCAGATCTTGTCATAGAGGGTGCGGGGCTTGGAGGGGTTGGACATGGGTCCTCTCCGGCTGGCGATTGGGAAACAGGGCGTCTGGAACAGGGGATGGGGCGCCTCATGGCGCCGGCCCGAAGGCGGGCAATCAATGCATCAGAGCTGGGCGCGAACGCCCCGGAAGGCCCCGAAGAACCGCCAGGGGAGCCTTTCCCGGTCGCCGATGTCGAAGACGCGAGTCATGATGTGGCGCATACACCACCCGAGGCCCTGCATCAAGCCGAACACCTCCCTCGGCGACCCTTGCCTCCAGCGGAGCGAGGCTCCAGATGAGGCCGCAAGGACAGCCCGCCCCCTTATCCCCGCCCTCATCCCGCGACGCCCGACGGGAGCGCCCGCCCAACCGGAGTTGTGTCTGTTCCATGCCCTGGCTCTGTCTTCTGCTCGCTGGCCTGCTGGAAGTCGTGTGGGCTGTCGCGATGAAGCAGTCGCAGGGCTTCACACGCCCCGGCCCGACCGTCCTGATGGTCGTGGCGATGCTCGGCAGCTTCGGCCTGCTTGCACTGGCCATGCGCAGCCTGCCGCTCGGCACCGCCTATGCGGTCTGGACGGGCATCGGCGCGGTCGGGGCCTTTGCCCTCGGCATCCTGGTGCTGGGAGAGGCGGCGACGCCGGGCCGTCTTGCCGCCGCAGCCCTGATCGTTTCCGGCATCGCACTGATGAAGCTTTCGGGATCATGAGGGGGGGCCTGACCTCCCTCCCGCCTCTGCCCCGCACTCTTCCCCGCATCGCGACACCCCCTTCGCGGTGTCTTCAGGGCCTTCGCGCCGGCGACCTCCCTTCCTTGAGATGACCCCCCTAGAATGCTATCTCTGAGTCATGCCTGCGCCGGGGCTGCCGGCGCGCTTGCGGAGGACCACCCGCTGACACCCGACCGCCATGCGGCTTCTGCCGCGACCCCGGCCCCTCAGGCCAGCCCGGAGCCCGAACCCGACAGCGACAGGCTGCTGCGTGCCGTCCTGGCCTCGCTCGAGGACGACAAGGCCGAAGACATCATCACCATCGACCTGCGCGGCCGATCCGAAATGGGCGATTTCATGGTGATCGCCTCCGGCCGTTCGACCCGGCAGGTTGCCACCATCGCCGACAAGCTGGCCGAACGGCTCAAGCACGATCACGGCATCCTGTGCAAGATCGAAGGCAAGGAAGCCGCCGACTGGGTGCTGATCGATGCCGGCGATGTGATCGTGCACGTCTTCCGCCCCGAGGTCCGCGACTTCTACCAGCTCGAGAAGATGTGGCTTCCCTCGGGCAGCGCGCCGCGCAGCCGCCCGGCCGGCGCCTGACCGCCGCCCGCCGCCGAGGCAGGAGGAGAGGCAGGGGCCCATGCGCGTGACGATCCTGGCTGTGGGGCGGATGCGCGCGGGCCCCGAGCAGAGCCTGACCGAGGACTGGCTCGACCGCTTTGCCCGCACGGGGCGTGCGCTGGGCCTCGGGCCGGCGCGGATCGCCGAGGTGGAGCCCCCCGGCGGCCCGGCTGCCGAAGGGGCGGCCCTGCTTGCCCGTCTGCCGCGCGGCGCCTTCGCGATCGCGCTGGACGAGAGGGGAGAGACGATGACCTCCCCCGCCTTTGCCGGCCTGCTGGCTTCGCTGCGCGATCAGGGACGCCCGGAGGCCGCCTTCCTGATCGGGGGCGCCGACGGCCATGGAGAGGCCCTGCGCGCCCGTGCCGACCGCCTTCTGTCCTTCGGTCCCATGGTCTGGCCCCACATGCTCGCCCGCGCGATGCTGGCCGAACAGCTCTACCGTGCCGCCACGATCCTGGCCGGCTCGCCCTATCATCGCGGCTGACGGGGGAGGAATCCGGAGGGTGGCAGTTCAGCGGCCATCGCGTGCCACGCCCCCTGTTCCCTCCCGCGCGGGGCTCGACTAGAACGGCCCCGCGAACCAAGCCGGAGGCGCCGATGACCAAGCCTGTCGTCCTGTGCATTCTCGACGGCTGGGGTCTGCGCGAGGACAGCACCGCCAATGCGCCTCGGCTGGCCCATACGCCCTGCTTCGACCGCCTCTGGGCAAGCTGTCCCCATGCGACCCTGATCACCCATGGCCGGGATGCCGGACTGCCCAGCGGCCAGATGGGCAATTCCGAGGTCGGGCATACCAATATCGGGGCCGGCCGTGTGGTGGCGATGGATCTCGGCCAGATCGATCTGGCGATCGAGGACGGCTCCTTTGCCGCCAGTCCCGCACTGGCCGCCTTCATCGCCGCCCTCAAGGCCTCGGGCGGACGGCGCATCTGCTCGGCCTCGTCTCCGACGGCGGCGTGCATGCCCATCTTGCCCATCTGGCCGAGGCAGCACGGCTGATCGCGCAGGCCGGGGTGCCGGTGGTCATCCATGCCTTCACGGACGGGCGCGACGTGCCCCCCTCCTCTGCCGCGCGCTACCTGGCCGATCTCGAATCCCGGCTGCCCGAAGGGGCCCGCATCGCCACCGTCACCGGGCGCTATTACGCCATGGACCGCGACCGGCGCTGGGACCGGGTGAAGGCCGCCTATGACGCCATCGTCCATGCCCGGGGCCGCCGCGCCGCCACCGCGCAACTGGCCGTGGAAGAGGCCCTGGCCCGGGGAGAGACCGACGAATTCATCGCCCCCACCGTGCTCGACGGGCATGAGGGGCTGCATCCGCAGGATGGTGTCTTCTGCCTCAACTTCCGCGCCGACCGCGTGCGCGAGATCCTGCAGGCCCTGGCCGATCCGGCCTTCGACGGCTGGGACCGCGGCCCCGCCCCGGCCCTTGCGGCGCGGCTCGGCCTTGTGGACTACTCGGCCGCGCATGATGCGTGGTATCCGGCGATGTTCCCCAAGCGGCCGATCGTCAACACGCTGGGCGAATGGGTGGCGGCCCATGGCCTGCGTCAGTTCCGCCTCGCCGAGACGGAGAAATACCCTCATGTCACCTTCTTCCTCAATGGCGGGCGCGAAACCCCCTTTCCCGGCGAGGATCGCGCCATGCCCCCCTCGCCCAAGGTTGCCACCTATGATCTCCAGCCGGAGATGAGCGCGCCGCAGGTGACCGAGGCGCTCGTGGAGGCGATCGGGCGCGGTTATGATCTGATCGTGGTCAATTATGCCAATCCGGACATGGTCGGTCATACCGGGAGTCTGGAGGCGGCGATCCGCGCCTGCGAGGCCGTGGACCGTGGCCTGGCCGCCGCCCTGGAGGCCCTCGGCCAGACGGGCGGGGCGATGATCGTCACCGCCGATCACGGCAATTGCGAGCTGATGGTGGACCCGGAGACGGGCGGCCCGCATACCGCCCATACCACGAATCCGGTGCCCGTGATCCTGGTCGGCGGCCCGCCGGGCGTCACGCTGCGCGATGGCCGCCTGGCGGATCTGGCGCCGACCGTGCTCGATCTCATGGGCCTCCAGCCTCCGCCCGAGATGACAGGACGCTCGCTGATCGTCCGATGAGGGCGGCGCTTCTCGTCCTGTTCTGTCTGGCTTCGCCCTCCTTCGGGCAGGGCACGGCCGAGGCCGCGGCCGAGGCCGCCCGCCGGCTCGAGGCAGCCGCCGCGGCAATGGACCGGGCCGAAGGCGCCTCCGACCGGATCGCCGCCCTGACCGAAACGGTGCGGGCCTATGAGGATGGCCTGTCCCTGATGCGCGAGGGGTTGCGCCGCGCGGCCGTGGAACGGGCCCGCATCGAGGCCGAACTGGCCGCCGACCGCGAGGAGATTGCCCGTCTTCTCGGTGTGCTGCAGGCCATCGGCACGGCCGAGGGGCCGGCGCTGCTGCTCCATCCCTCGGGCCCGCTGGGCACGATCCGCGCCGGCATGCTTCTGGCCGATGTCACGCCGGGGCTGCAGGCCGAAGCCGAGGCGCTGCGCCGCCGCCTTCAGGCTCTGGCCGAGATCGAGGCCATCCAGCAGGGGGCCGAGGCGACACTGCGCGAAGGCCTCGCCTCCGCCCAGGCGGCGCGGGCGGAACTGGCCGCCGCCGCCGCCGACCGCACGGCCCTGCCCCGCCGCTACACCGAGGACCCGGTGGCGACCGCGCTGCTCATCGCCTCGTCCGATACACTCGAGGCCTTTGCCGCCGGCCTCGGCCAGACCATCGAGGAGGAGCTGGGGCCCGCCCCTGCCCCGGCCGAACCCGCAGGCAACCTGCCCCTGCCGGTGCGTGGCAGGATCCTGCGGCATCCGGGCGAGGCCGATGCCGCCGGGGTGGTGCGTCCCGGTCTCGTCATCGCCACCGAACCGCGCGCCCTCGTCACCACCCCGGTCACGGCCACCTTGCGCTTTCGCGGCCCGCTGCTCGATTACGGCACGGTTGTCCTGCTCGAACCGGCGCCCGGCACGCTGTTCCTGTTCGCAGGGCTGGCCCAGGCCTTCGGCGAGGCGGGCGAGGTGCTGCCGGCAGGCGCGCCGGTGGGGCTCATGGGCGGGGAGACCCCGGATGCTGACGCGATCTTGAGCGGCAGCCTGCCCGGCGGAACTGCCTCGGGGGGTGCAGGCCTCACCGAAACCCTTTATCTTGAGGTGCGCGATGCAGAGGGCCCGGTGGATCCCGTCCTCTGGTTCGCGCTGGAGGGGAGAGGCAGTCCATGAAGAAGTTCGCGTTCGCTGCCCTGGGCGGGGCCATCCTGGGCCTTGGCACGACGACGCAGGTGGCCGGCCCCCTCATTGCCCAGGAAGCGGCACGCAGCACCTCGGTCTATGAACAGCTCGATCTCTTCGGCGACATCTTCGAGCGGATTCGCTCCGAATATGTCGAGGAAGTGGACGAAAAGGCCCTGATCGAAGCCGCGATCAACGGGATGCTGACCTCGCTCGATCCGCATTCCAGCTATCTGTCCCCCGAGGATGCCGCCGCCATGCGCATCCAGACCTCGGGCGAGTTCGGGGGTCTGGGGCTCGAGGTCACGCAGGAGGAGGGGTGGGTCAAGGTGGTCTCGCCGATGGATGGCACCCCGGCCGATGCGGCAGGCCTGCAGACGGGCGACTTCATCACGCCGTGGACGGCGAATCCGTTCTCGGCCTGACGCTCGACCAGGCGGTGGAGCGGATGCGCGGTCCCGTCGGTTCCGAAGTGGTCCTGACCATCGTCCGCGAAGGCGTGGCCGAACCCTTTGACGTCTCCATCATCCGCGACACGATCAAGCTGACGGCTGTCCGCGCCCGCACCGAGGGGCAAACGGTTGTCCTGCGGATCACCACCTTCAACGAACAGACCTTCCCCAACCTGACCGAAGGCCTTGCGCAGCAGATCGAGGCGGCCGGCGGGCTGGACCGGATCAATGGCGTCGTGATCGACCTGCGCAACAATCCGGGCGGTCTGCTGAGCCAGGCGATCTATGTCGCCGATGCCTTCCTCGACGGCGGCGAGATCGTGTCCACACGGGGCCGCCGCCCGGAGGACGGGGAACGCTTCAACGCCACGCCCGGCGACCTCATCGCGGGCAACCCATCGTCGTGCTCATCAATGGCGGCTCGGCCTCGGCTTCGGAAATCGTCGCCGGGGCGCTTCAGGACCATGACCGGGCGATCATTGTCGGCACCCAGAGCTTCGGCAAGGGGTCGGTGCAGACGGTCATGCCGCTCGCGGGCAATGGCGCCATGCGGCTGACGACGGCACGCTACTACACGCCCTCGGGCCGCTCGATCCAGGCTCTCGGCATTTCGCCGGACATCATCGTGGAGCAGCCGCCGCCCCGACCGGCCGGCGATGGCGGAGAGGACGCCGCTGCCCCCCGGCCCGAGATCCACGAAGGCGACCTGCGCGGCGCGCTCGGCAATGATTCGCTCTCCGAGGAGGAGCTGCGGCAGATCGAGGAAGAGCGCGCCCGCGCCGAGGCCGCGGCCGCCTTGCGCGAGGAAGACTATCAGCTTGCCTACGCCATCGACATCCTCAAGGGCCTGGCGGCACTGGCCCCGGTCGCATCGCGCACCCAGTCGGCGCAGGGGGGCGACGCCGGCCCCGGTCTCGGCCCCCATGAGCGGGACACGCCCGGCTATGCCCCTGTGTCGGCATCGTGCTGGCCGATGCGCAGGGGCGGGTCTTCATCGCCCGCCGCGCGGACCAGCCGGAGAGCTCCGGTCACGCATGGCAGCTTCCCCAAGGCGGAATCGACGAAGGGGAAAGCGCCGAACAGGCCGCCCTGCGTGAACTGGAGGAGGAGACAGGCATCCCCCCCTGCCCTTGTCCGGCTGGAGCGCGTGGCGCCCGAGCCGGCCCTTTATGACCTGCCCCCCGCCATGCGCCCGGCCCATTGGCAGGGGCGCTATCGCGGACAGGCCGTGACATGGGTTCTGCTGCGCTTCCTGGGCAGCGAAGATGCCATCGATCTGGCCACCCGGCATCCCGAATTCGCGGCCTGGCGCTGGGGCACGCTCGAGGAGGCGCGCGATCTCGTCCTGCCGCTCAAGCGGCCTGCCTATGAGGCTGCGCTGGCAGCCTTCGGCCCCGCGCCCTGATAGGGCGCGCGCGGCCATCGCCCCGGCCCGTGCCTCGGGGCGCCGGCTCAGCGGAAACCGGCCAGCCTCAGCGCGGCCTGGCGCCGGATCGCGGGGATGAGCGCGGCGGCCGAAATCAGCCGGTTGCGCAGCCAGCGCCGACCCCGGCCCGACATCGTGGCAACCCGCGTCAGCCGGTCGGTCATCGCCAGCACCTTGGCCGCCGCTGCCTGGCGTTCGGCGTCATAGGCAGAGAGCGGCGCGTCCGATCCGCTGCGCAGCGCCTCGGCCAGCGCGCGGGACAGCGCCTCGGCATCGCGCAGGCCAAGGTTCATGCCCTGCCCGCCAGCCGGGCTGTGCACATGGGCCGCATCGCCGACCAGCACGACGGGGCCGGCATGCAGCCGCTCGGCCAGCTTGTGGTGAACCTGGAAGCGCGAGCCCCACAGCACCTCGCGCAGCCGCGCGCCCTGCCGGGGCCCGCGTTCGTCGATCACCCGCTGCACGTCCTCAAGCCGCGGCACCGAAGGCGCGTTGGCAAGCTGCGCCACGACGCGATAGCGGCCCTGCGACATCGGCGCCACGACCAGCGTGCCCGCCTCGGCGAAATAAAGCGTGACCTCGCCCGGCGCGATCGGCCAGTCCATCCGCACATCGGCCAGCAGGAAGGAACCATAGGTCTCGCCCGGAAAGCCGATGCCCGCCGCCGCGCGCACCGCGCTGTTCATGCCATCGGCGCCGACGACATGGCGCGCCGCGATGCGCAGCTCTGTCCCTTCCCCGGCGCAGGTGGCCTCGACCCCGCTGGGCTGGATCGTCAGCGCGTCGAGCCGCAGCGGCCGGCGCACGCGGTGGCCAAGCGCGGCCAGCCGGTCGATCAGGATGGCCTCGGTCTCGTCCTGCGGGATCATCACCAGATGTTTCGTCGGCCCCGGCAGGGTGCTGAAATCGGTGGCGAAAATCACCCGGTCGCGGATGCGGAAATGCGGCACCTTCAGCCCCTGCGCGACCACGCGCTCGCGCAGGCCCAGCGCGGCGAGGCTGTCCAGCGTCGCGGCATGGATCACCGCCGCGCGCGAGGTGTTCTGCGCCTCGGGGAGCGCATCGACGATGACGAAATCGACGCCCTTCTGCGCCAGCCCGATCGCGGTGGCCAGCCCCGCGGGGCCCGCACCGACGATCAGCACCTGTGTCGCGATCCGTTCCATTGCAACTCTCCCGTGCCCGATGTAAACAGGTGATTACTTGGCACGGAAATCGCGACAAGTCAACAAATGTTTACAAGGACAGGCATGGCACGGGATGCACAGGCGACGCAGGACAGGCTGATCGCGGCGGCGCGCGCGATCTTTTCCCGCAACGGGTTCGAGCGGACGACGGTGCGCGACATCGCGGCCGAGGCCGGGGTGAACCCGGCGCTGATCAACCGCTATTTCGGCGGCAAGGAGGGGCTGTTCGCCCGCGCCGTCGCGATCCGGCTCGATTTCCCCGACCTGTCGGGCCTCGAGCGGGACCGGATCGGCGAGGAACTGGTGCGGCACTTTTTCCGCCGCTGGCAGGACGATACGGACGACCTCTTGCGGGTGCTGATCCGCACGGCTGCCACCAATGACGAAGCCGCCCAGCGCATCCGCGCGATCCTGTCCGAACAGGTGGCGGCGATGGTGGCCCGTGTCGCCGGCCCGGAACGGCGGGGGAACGCGCGGCGCTGATCGCCACGCAGATCCTGGGGCTGGCCTATCTGCGCTTCGTGCTGGGTCTGACCGAGGCGGACCTGCCGCGCGAGACGGTGGTCGGGATGATCGGCGCCACGATCCAGCGCTATCTGACGGCGGAACTGCCCGAAGCCGCCCCAAGGCAGGACTGAGCTTGCGGCCTCCACCTCGCCGGGGAAGGCCCGCGGCCGAGCCGATGCCGGCCCCAGATGTCATCATGTCCTGTGACAGTCGGGCTACGCTCTGCGGATCGGCCCGGGGCAGGACAGCGGCGGGATGCCGGCCGGATGCCCTCCACCCGCCCCCCGGTCAGGAACCGGGCAGGACCCGCCGCCGGATCGCCGAGCAGAGGGGCGGGCCGGCCGCGCCGGGTGCCGCAGGTTACCGGGGAAACCAGCCGCGCCCTGCGGCGACCTGGAGGCTGGCCCAGCTTGCCGCCATGTCGCGCCTGGCGCCAGCCAGTGACAGCTGGGACGAAGCCAGACTGCGCTGACTTTCGAGGAAGTCGAGCAGCGTGGTCGCGCCGTTCTCCCAGGTCTGCCGCGACAGCTCGACCAGCCGTGCCGAGGATTCCGTTGCCTGCTGACGGGCCGCCAGGGCGCGGCGATGGCGGGCCAGCGCGGATTGCGCCGCCTGGACCTCCTCGACAGCCGAGAGGACAGCACTGCGCCAGCTCAGATCCGCCTGCCGAACCCGGGCCATCGCCTGATCGCGATTGGCCGACAGGACAGCGCGGTTCAGCACAGGCAGCTGGATCGCGGGACCGAAGGACCAGCTTGTCGAATCCGCTGCCGTGATCGTGCCCGAAAGCGTCACCGAGGGATAGAACTGGGCCTCGGCGACGCCCAGGGCGGCGACGGCGGCAGCAAGGCTGCGTTCGGCCGAACGGATGTCCGGCCGGTTGCGCAACAGGTCGGCCGGCACACCCGCCGAGAAGCTTCCCCGCGGCAAGGGTTGGGCGCGGCCCTGCTCCAGTTGCGGCATGATCTCCTGGGCAGGACGGCCGATCAGCGTGGCGATGGCATAGGCCGAGGCGTAGAAGCCCTGCTCCAGCCCGGGGATCTGCGCCTCGGCCTCGTCCAGCGCCGCACGCGCCTGGGCCACGGACAGATCGGTGGCGGTTCCGGCATTCCGCTGCTGCTCCACAAGGGAGAGCGTCTCGCGCCGGAGCGCCAGACTTTCGCGCGAGAGTGCCAGCGCTTCCTGGTAGTAGCGCAGGTCCAGATAACTGGACACCAGGCCCGAAACGAAGGCCAGCCGCGCGGTGCCGACATCGAGCTCGGCAGCCTGCAGCTGGGCCAGCGCCTGCTCGCGCGAGCGCCGCTCGGCGCCGAAGAGATCGAGGATCAGCAAGGGAGAGAAGCCGGCCGTGCGGCTGGTCGCGGTGGACTGCGCATCACCCCCCATGCGCGTGATCGCGCCGCTCAGGGATCCATCGGTCAGCGCCGGCAGGCCGGTGGCCCGCGCGGTGGCCTGTGCCTCGGCCACACGGGCCAGCGCCAGCTGGATGGACAGGTTCTGCGACAGCCCTGCCTCGACCAGTTCGGTCAGGAGCGGGTCGTTGAACTCCTGCCACCACCGGTGTTCCGCCACATCGCCGACCGGCGCCTCGCCGGCGCTGCCGTGAAAGGCGGCCGGCAGGGCGATGCCCGGGCTGCGGTCGTCGGAGCCTGCCGTGCAGCCCGCAAGCGCCAGCGACAGGACAAGGACGGGGCAGACCAGCTTGGCCATCAGGCAATTCCTTCGGATGGGCGCCGCACGACGATGCGCAGGATCAGGACATAGAGCGCCGGCACGAGAACGATGCCGACGAAGGTGGAGGCCGCCATGCCTCCCAGCACGCCGATGCCGATGGCGTTCTGCGCGGCCGCCCCCGCACCCGACGCGGTGGCCAGCGGCAGCACGCCCAGGATGAAGGTCAGCGCCGTCATCAGGATCGGCCGAAGGCGCAGACGGGCGGCCTCGAGCGCGGCCGCGGTCACGCTCCGGCCCTGCCGGCGGAGATCCTCGGCGAATTCCACGATCAGGATGGCGTTGCGTGCAGCAAGGCCGATGGTCGTGAGCATCCCGACCTTGAAATAGACATCGTTCGACTGGCCGAGCGCCCAGGCCGCACCCAGTGCCCCAAGCACCCCGACAGGCACCGCGAGCATTACCGCGAAGGGGATCGTCCAGCTTTCATAGAGCGCGGCCAGCGCAAGAAAGATCACCAGGGCCGAGATGGCATAGAGGAAGGGCGCCTGATCGCCGGACTGTCGCTCCTGGTAGCTGATGCCGGTCCAGGCCGCGGCATAGCCGCCATCCAATCCGGCAACGAGCCGTTCCATCTCGTCCATCGCGGCGCCGGAGCTCACGCCCTGGGCTGCCTGCCCGGAAATCTCGACGGCGGCGGCCCCGCCATAGCGCTGCAACTGGGGGGCCATCGGTTCCCAGCGGGTGGTCATGAAGGCCGAGAAGGGCACGATCTCGCCCTGATTGTTGACCGCATACCAGGACAGGATGTCCTCGGGCTGCATGCGATGCGCCGCATCGGCCTGGACGATCACCGGCCGCAGCGAAGTACCCAGCACGAAGTCATTGACCTCGACCCCCGCGAAGATGATCGACAGCATGCCGTTCACCGCCGAGAGCGACACGCCGAAACTCTCGGCCTTCTCCTGGTCGATGTCGATCCGCAGGGCCGCACTCTGGCTGGTGCCGGTGGCGCGGACCGAGGTGACGAGCGCGCTGCCCTGCGCATCGGCAACCAGCTGATTGGCCGCAGCGATCAGCGCCTCGCTGCCATGCCCGGCCTGATCGACCAGATACATCGAGAAGCCGCCGGTATTGCCCAGGCCCATGATCGCCGGCGGTTGCATGACGAAGACCTGCCCCGAACGGTTCCTCATGAAGGCCATGTTGGCCCGGCCGGCGATGGCGGCCGCCGTCAGGTCGTCGCGGCCCTCGCGGACGTCGAAATCCCTGAGCTTGATGAACACCATGGCATTGTTCTGACCCGATCCGCCGAAACCGAAGCCCAGCGCAGCGAAGGTCGAATCCACGCCCTCGGATTCATGGGTCAGGAAGTAGCGCTCGACCCGTTCGACCGTCTCCCGCGTCTGGGCGCTCGTCGCGCCTTCGGGAAGCTGGATCATGGCCATCAGGACGCCCTGATCCTCGGTCGGGATGAAGGAGGACGGCAGGCGTTGCCAAAGGCCCCAGAGACCGGCCAGGATCGCGGCCAGCACGACAAGGGCCATCAGCGGCAGCCTGAGGCTGGCGCGCACCGTTGCAGCATAGGCATCGCGCAGCCGATCGAGCCCGGTGTTGAACCAGCGTGCGGGCGCAAGGCGCACGGGGCCCCGTCGGCTCTGCAGAAGCCGCGCCGACATCGGCGGCGACAGGATCAGGGCGACCAGCAGCGACAAGGCCATCGCCGCCACCATCGTGACGGAAAACTGCCGGTAGATCACGCCGGTCGATCCGCCGAAGAAGGCCATCGGGAGGAACACCGCTGCCAGCACCACGCTGATGCCGATCAGCGCAGAGGAAATCTGGCCCATGCTCTTGTGCGTTGCCTCGCGTGCGGACAGCCCCTCCTCGGCCATCAGCCGCTCGACATTCTCGACGACCACGATGGCATCATCCACCAGCAGCCCCACGGCCAGCACCATCGCGAACATGGTGAGCGTGTTGATGCTGAAGCCGGTCGCCTGCAGCACCGCAAAGGTGCCGAGCAGCACGACCGGGATCGCGATCAGCGGGATGAGCGTCGCGCGCCAGCTCTGCAGGAAGATCACGAGGACGAGCACGACCAGAACCACCGCCTCGATCAGGGTATGGTAGACCTGCTCGATCGACAGCTCGACGAAGGGCGAGGTGTCATAAGCGATCCGGAATTCGACGCCCTCGGGAAGGGCCGGGGCAAGGCCCTCGAGCGTGGCGCGCACCGCCTCAGCCGTGTCCACGGCATTGGCGCCGGTGGCCAGGTTCACGGCAAACCCGGCCGCCGGCAGGCCATTGAAGCGCGAATCGCCGCCGTAGCTCTCCTGGCCGATTTCCACCCGCGCCACATCCGCCAGCCGCACGACGCCCCCCGCGGCCTCTGTGCGCAGCAGGATCCGCTCGAACTCCTCGACCGAACCGAGCTGGCTCTGTGCCGTGATCTGGGCCGTGAACTGCTGCCCCTCGGCTGTCGGCTGGCTGCCCAGCGAACCGACCGAGACATTGGTGTTCTGGTTCTCGACCGCGCTGACCACGTCCTGCGGCGTCAGACCGTAGCGCGCCAGCGCCAGGGGATCGAGCCAGATCCGCATGGCATAGCCGGCTCCGAAGGATTGCAGCCCCCCGACACCTTCGGTGCGCTGCACAGGCCCTTCGACGGTGTTGGCGATGATATCCCCCAGTTCGATCTGGGTCCGTTTCCCGGTCGTGTCCACAAGGGCGGCCACCATCAGGATCGAGGAGCTCGAACGCGTGATGCTCACGCCCTGCGATTGCACCGTCGATGGCAAGCGGCGTTCCACCTGGGAGACGCGCGACTGCACCTCGGTCTGGGCTTCGGAGGGATCGACGCTGTCATCGAAGACAAGCTCGAGCGAGGACGAACCCCGGCTGGAGCGGGCCGTCATGTAGATCAGGCCTTCGAGGCCCGTCATGGCATCCTCGATCACCCGCGTCACCGAATTCTCGACCGTTGACGCCGAGGCCCCGGGATAGCTGGCCGAGACCCGGATCGTCGTCGGAGCGATGTCCGGATACTGCGAGACCGGCAGGTTCATCAGCGACCAGACACCGGCCAGCATGGCCAGCAGCGCCAGAACCCAGGCAAAAACCGGACGGCGGATGAAGAAGACCCCCATCGTCAGTTCCCCCCGTCGGCGACAGGCGTCCTGTTGCCGCTGTCCGTCGCCGCGCCGGGCCCGGGATCCGATCCATTGTCGGCAGCGGCCGGCGGCGTGGCACCGATCGCCGGCGCGGTTCCGACCGGCAGGAATTCGTCGGACCCGCCGTCCGTGCGATGGATCGTGCCATCGGCGGTGATCTCGACCGGGACAGTCGTCACCTCCGCCCCGTCGCGCAGCCTCGACAGTCCATCGACGATCACGGTTTCGCCGGGCTCGATCCCCTCTGTCACGATCCAGGCATTGCCGTAGCTTCCCTCTTCGGTCAGCACCCTCTGCCGGGCGATGCCGTCCTCGGCCACGAAGGCGGTCAGGCTCGCCGGCAGCGTTGCGCTGCGTCACACCCTGCGGCACCAGGACCGCGCGGATCGTGCCCAGCTGCACATCGATTCTCAGGAACTGACCGGGCAGGATCCGGCGTTCGGGGTTCGGAAAGCGGAGGCGGAAGGCAAGCGTCCCGGTGGTCTGCGACACCCGCATGCCCTGCGTGATCATCTCGCCTTCGGCTTCGTAGATCTCCCCGGTCTCGAGCGTGAGGCGAATCCCCAGGTTTGTCCCCGCCTGAAGCCGGCCCTCCTCGATACGGCGGCGGATCTCGGCCAGGCGCCGGCTCGACTCCCCGACATCGACGAAGATCGGGTCGATGCGAGTGACGGTTGCCAAGGCCTCGCCCTGATTGGCTGTCACGAGGGCCCCGACCGAAACCGAAGGAATGTCGGCGATCCCCGCGATCGGGCTGCGCAGCTCGGTCCATTCGAGGTTGAGCCGCGCGGTCTGGAGGACGGCCTCGGCGGCCCGCAGATCGGCCTCGGCCTGCAGGACCGAGACACGGGCCGTCTCCAGATCCTGCGCCGTGACACCGGTGCCGGCCAGGCTCTCGTAGCGCTCCACGGTGGCCTGCGCCGCGCGCAGCGCGGCCTCCGCCCGGGCGACAGAGGCTTCGGCGCTGGCGACCTCGGCCGCATAGCTGTCGTCCTCGATGCGGAAGAGCACATCGCCCTCCGCCACATCCTGGCCGGGGCTATAGAGGATTTCCGCAATCGTGCCGCTGACCCTGGGGCGGATGGCCACCTCCTCATAGGCGACGGCCCGTCCGGGAACCGTCAGCAGAAAGGGCACTTCCGTCTCGTCCAGCGTCATCACGCCAACTTCGGTCGGCCCGCCCATGCCGGGCATCGGCCCTGCCGGCTGTGCGATCGCGGCGGGCATCGCGAGCGAAAGCAGGACGGCCAGAACGCCCGGCAGAACATGGCGCAGGATGGGTCGGGTCATGTTCTCTCCCCTGTATGTGCATCCGTGCCGGGTCCGGCCGGACTCGGCAGTTCGGGCGGCAGGGTCACGGTGGCCCGCAGCCCGCCTTCGGGACGGTTGCTCAGGCTGATGCGCCCGCCATGCCGTTCGATCACGGCTCTTGCGATGGCCAGTCCCAGACCGACCCCCCCGTATCCGGGTTGCGGCTGGCCTCGCCTCGTTCGAAGGGACGGAACAGGGTCTCGATCCGTTCGGGGGGAATGCCCGGACCATCGTCATCGATCTGCACCGTCAGGCACGCCTTGGCGGCCGTCAGCGTGACGCGCGTGTCAGTGCCATAGCGGCGAGCATTGTCCAGAAGGTTGCGCAGGGCCCGCCCCAGAGCCACGGGCTGGCCGCGCATCCCGGCCGGGTCGGCCGCAATCAGGGTGCAGCCGCATTCGTCACAGAGGCGTTCGAGCAGCTCTCGCAGATCGAAGTGCCGGATCGGCTCGGCATCGCGTGCACCGCGGGCATAGGCGATCAGGGTTTCGGCCATCACCGCCATGTCCTCGATCGTGCGGATGATCGGCTCGGCCTCGTCCTCGTCCAGCATCTCGGCCCGGATGCGAAGGCTGGTGAGCGGCGTCCGCAGATCGTGGCCAACGGCGGCAACCATGCGCAACCGCTCTGCCTCGGCGGCGGCAAGGCGGTCCTGCATCTCGTTGAAGGCCCGCGCCAGATCGCGCAGCTCCCGAAGGCCGTCTTCAGCAAGGCGCACGCCGCGCTGACCATGGCCGAAGGCCCGGGCGGCGCTGGCCATCTGCTGTAAGGGCAGGACAAGCCGGCGCACGAAACCCAATCCGAAGGCCAGCACAAGCGCGAAGGGCAGGCCCAGGATCAGCGCAAGGCGGCCGGGACTCCGGGCTGGCAGGAAGGCCGCATCGAGACGCAAGGCCGCAACAAGCCGCGACCCGTCACCCGCCGATCCGTCAATCGGAACGGACAGGATCAGCCGGGGCGCCGTATACGGGGCGGGCGCGGCAATCCCGCCGGTGGCCTCGGCAAGGGACGGCATGGTCCGGATCTGCCGGACAAGATCGGGCGGAACCGGGTCAAGGCCGGTCATGTCGAGCGGCGCATCGGACAGGGACAGGGACAGGGTCTCGCTCTGCGCCAGCTGCAGGATCTCTGCCCGCGTAGCCGGGCCCGCCCTGAGCATCGCTGCGACCAGCCGATCGAGGCGCCCCAGTTCGGCCGCCAGCAGGGACTGACCGGCTTGCGTCTCGCGGTCGAGATACAGGATGCCGGCGATCACCAGATGCGCCGTGGCCAGTGCCAGCGACAGCAGAAGCGCGATCCGGCCCGACAGACCGTCAGGACGCAAGAGGCGTCCCGTCACGCCAGATCCTCCACATCCGCCGCAAGACGATAGCCGCCACCCCATTCGGTGACGATGAGAACAGGCCTCTTCGGATCGGCCTCGATCTTGCGGCGCAGGCGACTGATCATGTTGTCGATGGCCCGGTCATAGGGCCCTGCACCGCGTCCGGCGCTCAGTTCCAGAAGTTCCTCGCGCGACATGACGCGATGGGGGTTGTCCATCAGGATGCCCAGAAGCCGGTTCTCGCCGCTGGTGAGCGCGACGATCCGCCCGTCGTCATGTTTCAGCCGCTGGCAGGCCGGATCGTGCTGCCAGGGACCGATGCGGCGCGGATGCGGGGCCACGATGCGAGCGGATTCGGGGATGCGGCGCAGCACGGCGCGGATACGTGCCAGAAGTTCCCGCGGATTGAAGGGCTTGACGACATAGTCGTCGGCACCGAGTTCCAGGCCCACGATGCGGTCCGTCTCGCCGGCCATCGCGGTCAGAAGGATCACCGGCGGCCCGCCCCGCGCCACGAGCCAGCGGCAGAGGCTGAGTCCGTCCTCGCCCGGCATCATCACATCCAGAACGACCAGTGCGGGATTGGCGGTTTCGACACAGCGGCGCGCCTCTGCGGCACTGGCCGCAAGCAGGGTCCGGAGCCCCTGCCGGCGCAGATACTGCCCCAGCGGCTCGCGGATGTCGCGGGCATCATCGACGATCAGGACCTGATGCGGCAGCGGATTCATCGCCTGACGGGCATCCTCCGGAAACGGCACTCAGCGATAAGCCGGCCGGCCAGCTCGCAGAAGCGGAGTCTTGTCGCCAATTGTCGCAAAACGGCGTCTCGCGACAGCCTGATACAATTATGTTCTGCCTGCAGCGGCCCTGTGCGCCTCGGTCACGGGGTCGAGGGGCGACGCCCAGGGGAAGGATGCCGCCTTCGAGCCGGATCCGGACAGGACGGTCCGTCGGACAGGGGCCATCCCGTCAGGGACGGCCGTGTGCCGATTCCGGCACGGAGCACCTGCTCCGGCCCGGCCAGCCCTCGACCGACATCCCGATGCAGTGCCGCCGGGATCAACCCCAAGTCGGGTGGAAGCGCCCGGCGGGCGAAAGGGTGAAGATCTCGCAGCCCGTGGCGGTGATGCCGATCGAATGTTCGTATTGGGCCGAGAGGGACTTGTCGCGCGTCACGGCCGTCCAGTCGTCGGAGAGGATCTTGGTCTCCGGCCGACCCAGATTCACCATCGGCTCGATGGTGAAGAACATCCCCTCCTCCAGCCGCGGCCCCGTTCCGGGACGGCCATAATGCAGGACATTGGGCGGGGCATGAAAAACGCGGCCGAGGCCGTGGCCGCAGAAATCGCGCACCACGGACATGCGGTTGGCCTCGACATGGGCCTGGATGGCCGCGCCGATATCGCCGAAGGTGTTGCCGGGACGGGCCGCCTCGATCCCGCGCATCAGGGCGTCATAGGTGACCTGACAGAGCCGCTCGGCCTTGCGGGAAGGCGTGCCCGCGACATACATCCGCGAGCTGTCCCCATACCATCCGTCCACGATCACGGTGACATCGATGTTGAGGATGTCGCCATCCTTCAGCACCTTGTCGCCGGGAATGCCGTGGCAGACGACATGATTGACGCTGATGCAGGAGGCGTGCCGATAGCCCTTGTAGCCGATCGTCGCCGATGTCGCCCCGGCCGCCTGCACCATCTCGGTGATCAGACGGTCGATGGCACCGGTCGTCTGCCCCGGATGGACATGCGGAATGATGGCATCAAGGATCCCGGCCACCACGCGACCCGCGCGGCGCATCCCTTCGAAATCCGCAGGCTCGTGAATGCGGATGCCGTCGCGCGTCAGCCTGCCTCTGCGTTCGTCCACTCGTCCAACCCCGTCCATCATGCCCCTGCAGATAGGCGATCAGACGGCCAAGTTCCAGCAGATGCTGCTGGTCCACCGGCCTGGCCCAGCCTATACCCGACACCATCCTTCCGGTCTTCAGGTGCAGGATGAACCCGACTGCCGCCATCCTCATCATCGGCGACGAGATCCTCTCGGGCCGCACACGCGACAGCAACATGCATTTCCTCGCCCAGGAACTGGCGCGTGTGGGAATCGACCTGTGCGAGGCGCGGATCGTCCCCGACCGGATGCAGGCCATCGTCCGTGCCGTGCGCGAGCTGTCCGCAGCCCATGACCATCTTTTCACCTCGGGCGGCATCGGGCCGACTCATGACGACATCACTGCCGATGCCGTGGCCGAGGCGCTGGGCCGCCCCCTCTCGGTGCGCGAGGATGCCCGCGCGATCCTCCAGGCCCATTACGACCGCAGCGGCATCCCGCTGAACGAGGCGCGGCTGCGTATGGCCCGCATTCCCGAAGGGGCGGAGCTGATCGAGAATCCGGTCAGTGCCGCGCCCGGCTTCTCGGTCGGAAACGTGCATGTGATGGCGGGCGTGCCACGCATCTTCGAGGCGATGGTCGCCAGCCTGCTGCCCCGGCTGACAGGCGGCACGCCGCTTTTGTCGCAGTCCCTGCGCATCCTGCGCGGCGAGGGCGAGATCGCCGGCCCGCTTGCGGCCCTGGCAGCGGACTATCCCGATCTGTCCTTCGGCTCCTATCCCTTTCAGCAGGACGGCGCCTATGGGGCGCATGTCGTCATCCGCGGGGCGGACGGGGCACGCGTGGGCGAAGCGATGACCCGCCTCGCCGCCCTGTTCCCGGAGGATCGGGCAGGATGAAAGCGTTTCTGGCGCTTCTCCTTCTGGGGGCTGTGCCTGCTGCCGCCCAGATGCCGGATCCGCCATCGGGGGCGACACTCCTTCTCGACGAGACGCTGGGGCTGGCCGAGCATGCCCTGGCCGAAGCGCCCTGGAGCGAAGAGGGTGTGCCGCTGAGGCGGCTCGAGGGCGAGGTCGAACAGCGCAGCTGGGAGATACCGGGCGACGACACGACGCTGGCCCTTCTGGCCCCCTTGCGCGCCAGTCTGATCGAGGCCGGATGGGATGTCCTTCTCGACTGTGCGGCTGCGGCCTGTGGCGGCTTCGACTTCCGCATGGCGATCGAGGTGCTGCCTCCGCCGGCGATGATCGTGGATCTTGCGGATTTCCGCTATCTCTCGGCGATCAGGGGATCAGAGGGGCTGAGCCTTCTGGTCAGCCGCAGCGGCGGGCGCGGCTTCGTGCAGGCGATTCATGTCGATGCGAACAGGGAAGAAGCAGAGGCCCCGTCAAGGAGCACGCCCTCCCCCGCCCCGGCCCCTACCCCCGCCCTGGCTGTGTCTGACCGCCGGACGCTGGCCGCACGGCTCGATGCGGAGGGGCATGCGATGCTGGAAGGCCTGCACTTCGCCCCGGGCTCGGCGGATCTGGACAGCGGAGGAGAGAGGGCGCTTGCCGCATTGGCGGACTGGCTGGCAGAGGATCCCGCAAGGCGGGTGGCCATCGTGGGCCATACGGATGCGACCGGTCCTCTGGAGGCGAATATCGCCCTTTCACGTGCCCGCGCCCGCGCTGTTGCGGATCGGCTGGTCCGGGATTACGGCGTGGCGAGCACGCGCCTCGAGGCCCACGGGATGGGCTGGCTTGCACCCGTGGCCTCCAACCTCACTCCGGAAGGGCGCGCGGCCAACCGGCGCGTGGAGGCCGTGCCGCTGCCCTGAAGCCTACCAGTTGTCCGGCCCCTTGTCGGCAAAGGCATTCACGAGGAAATCGATGAAAGCCCGCACCTTGGGCTGGGTGAAACGGCCCGGCGGATAGACGGCATAGATGCCCAGCACCTCCACCGGAAGGCCGGGGATCGCCTCCTCGACCAGGCCCTTGCGCATTGCATCGGCATAGAGGAAGGCCGGCAGATAGGCGATGCCCAGCCCCGAGATGCAGGCGTTGAGCAGGGATTGCCCGTCATTGACCGTGAGCCAGCCGGCGGTGCGGATCTGGCGCTTCTCCCCCGAAGGGGCCGTGATCTTCCACACGGCGGCCGAGGACTGGTTGGAATAGTGCAGGAGCTTGTGCTCGTTCAGATCGTCGATCTTCTCGGGCCGGCCGAACTGGGCGAAATAGGAAGGAGACGCGATCATCCTCTTGGATGTCTCGGCGATCTTGCGCGCCCGCAGGGAGCTGTCCTCGAGCTCGCCGATGCGGATCGCCATGTCGAAGCCCTCGGAGATGAGCTCCACATAGCGGTTGTTGAGCACCATGTTGACGGTGATGTCGGGATACTGCTGCAGGAATTCGCCCAGCACCGGAGAGAGGTGATTCACACCGAAATCGGTGGCCACGGAGATCCGCAGAAGGCCCGAAGGGGCGCTCTGCATCGAGGTCACGAGCGCATCGGCCTCGCCGGCATCGTTCAGCACGCGCCGCGCGCGATCATAATAGGCCAGACCGATCTCGGTCGGCGAGACGCGCCGCGTGGTGCGGTTGAGCAGCCGCGCCCCGAGCCGTGCCTCGAGAGAGGAGACATGCTTCGAGACGGCGGACTTGGAAATGCCGAGCTTCTTGGCGGCATCGGTGAACCCGCCCTGATCCACCACGGCGGCGAAGGCTTCCATCTCGGTCAGTCGGTCCATCGGAGTCGTCCTTGGCGGGAGCGATCGGAATGGATCCAGACTGTCCACGGAATGGGGCGCGTTGTGGACGCACCCTTGGCCATTGCACGGACAATGGATGGATTTGATCGGGCACGGAAACGGCTAGAGCGTGGCAGCCAGACGCATCCCCTGATCGATCGCGCGCTTGGCATCGAGCTCGGCAGCCATATCGGCCCCGCCGATCACATGCACGGGGCGCCCCCCTCGCCTGCAACCTGTCAGCAAGGGACCGTTCGCTCTCCTGCCCGGTGCAGAGAACGATCGTGTCCGCCGGCACGAGTTCGGGCTCTCCGCCGTCCAGCCGAAGCCAGAGGCCCTCGGGCGCGATCCGCTCGTAGGTGGCGCCACCCAGCATCCGGACGCCCTTCATCCGCAATGCGGCGCGGTGGATCCATCCTGTCGTCCGGCCCAGCCCGCGCCCCGGCTGACCCGCCTTGCGCTGGATCAGCGTCACCTGACGCAGGGGGGATCGGGCCGGGGCGGGACGAGGCCGCCGCGGATCTCGGCGGGATCGCCCACCCCCCCATTCGGCGCGCCATCGGGCAGGGTCGGACGAAGAGCCCGCCCCGATCACCAGATAGGTCGAGACATCGAAGCCGATGCCGCCCGCCCCGATCACCGCAACGCGCGGGCCGGCCGTGACGCGGCCGGTCAGGATATCGGCATAGGTAGCGACATGGGGCAGATCCTGCCCCGGCAGGCCGGGATCGCGCGGCCGCACGCCGGTGGCCACGACAACCGCATCGAAGCCCTCCAGATCCTCCGGGACTGCCTCGCAGCCAAGCCGCAGCATCACGCCACGCCGTTCGATCATCCGGGCAAACCAGGCGATGAGGGGGACGAACTCCTCCTTGCCCGGCACCGCAGCCGCCAGGTTGAGCTGACCGCCGATGCGGGGCTCGCGTTCGAACAGCGTCACGGCATGCCCCCTCTCGGCGGCAGTCAGGGCGGCCGCCAGGCCGGCGGGGCCGGCGCCGACCACCGCGACATGGCGCCGCGCCGCAGCGGGGCGGATGACCAGCACCGTCTCGTGCGCGGCCCGCGGATTGACAAGGCAGGAGGCGGTCCTGCCTGCGAAGGTGTGATCGAGACAGGCCTGATTGCAGGCGATGCAGGGGGCGATCTCGGCCGCCCGACCCTGGGCGGTCTTGGTCACGAAATCCGGATCGGCCAGGAAGGGACACGCGATGTTGACCATGTCCGCCTCGCCGGCCGCCAGGACCGCCTCGGCCGCTTCGGGCGTGTTCAGGCGGTTGGAGGCGATCACCGGCAGGGCGGTCTCCTGTTTCAGGCGTGCGGCCAGCCAGGTCCAGGCCCCCCGCGGGACCGAGGTCGCGATCGTCGGCACACGCGATTCGTGCCAGCCGATTCCGGCATTGAGGGCATCCGCGCCGGCCGCTTCCACCTCGCGGGCCAGCGCGGCGATCTCCTCCCAGGTCTGGCCATCCTCGACCAGATCGATCAGCGAGATGCGATAGATGAGCACGCGATCGGGGCCCAGCGCCGCGCGCACGGCGCGCACCACCTCCAGCGCGAAGCGCCGGCGGTTCCGCGGGCTGCCGCCCCAGGCATCCTCACGGCGATTGGTACGGGGCGCCAGGAACTGGTTGATCAGATACCCCTCGGAGCCCATGACCTCGACCCCGTCATAGCCCGCTTCCGCTGCGCGGGCCGCGGCCGTGGCAAAGGCGGCGATCTGGGCCCTGATGCCCTCCTCGTCCAGGGCGCGCGGGACGAAGGGAGAAATCGGGGAGCGGACAGCCGAAGGCGCGACGCAATCGGGCCCATAGGCATAGCGCCCGGCATGCAGGATCTGCATCGCGATGCGCCCGCCCGCCTCATGAACCGCATCGGTGACGCGGCGGTGATTCGCGACGTCGCGATCGGTGAACAGGCCCGCGGCACCGGGAAACACGGCGCCTTCGCGGTTAGGCGCCATCCCGCCCGTGACAATCAGCCCCGCCGAGGCCCGTGCCGCATAATAGGCCGCGACCCGGCCCCAGTCGCCCAGCTCCTCGAGCCCGGTATGCATGGAGCCCATCAGCACGCGGTTGGGCAGCGACAAGGGACCAAGGCGGATCGGGGACAGAAGATGCGGATATGACATGGCACTGTCGATCCTGCCGTCCGATTCCGCAGCGGTCACGCAGGACGCGGCGTCAGACCCTCATCGCACGACCAGGCGCGTGCGGGGGGTCAGACGCGCCGCGATCCAGCGCAGATCGCGCGGATGCAGGGCGATGCAGCCCGCCGTCGGCGCACCGGGACGGCGCCAGCGATGCAGGAAGATGGCCGAGCCGCGCCCGGGTTCGGGCCGGGGCCAGTTCCACCCCGTCACGATCACCAGATCATAGAGCGGATCGGGCCGGCGCAGCCGTTCGTGCGACCAGGGATGCGGGGCACGGACCATGCGGTTGTAGTCCCTGTCGCGCGGATCATCCGACCACAGGTCGCCCGGCCTGATGGGACGCGCCCGCTCTGCCGGGCGGTGCATCCGGTCCGGGCGCCAGAGCAGGCCCAGGATGGCATGGGTCCCCTTCGGTGTGCAGCCGTCGCCCTCGCGCTTGTCGGCCGTCAGCCCGCCCCTCCCGAACGAGCAGGGCAGGCGGCGGCCGAAGGCGCGCAGACCGGTGGGGGTCAGCACCAGATCATCGCGCCGCGGCACCCTCATGGCAGATGCCCCGACCGGGCGATCTTGGTGGCGAGATAGGCGGCATTCTCGGGCGTCTCGCCGACGCGCAGCGGCACCCGCTCGGTCACCGCGATGCCGGCTTCCTCCATCCGCCGGACCTTGGCCGGGTTGTTGGTCAGCAGCCGCACCGCCGAGAAGCCGAGAGCCGCAAGCATCTGTGCGCCCGCCCGGAAATCCCGCTCGTCATCCTCGAAACCCAGGCGGTGATTGGCCTCCACCGTGTCGAATCCCTGATCCTGCAGCGAATAGGCCCGCATCTTGTTGGCCAGTCCGATGCCCCGCCCCTCCTGATCGAGATAGAGAAGCACCCCCGCGCCCTCTTCGGCCATGCGGGCCAGCGCGGCATGAAGCTGGGGGCCGCAGTCGCATTTGACGGATCCGAAGATGTCGCCGGTCAGGCAGGCGGAATGGAGCCGCGCCAGCACGGGGCGGTCGCGTGGCGGCGCGCCGATCTCGACGGCGACATGCTCGGCATCCTCGAGCGGCGAACGGAACACATGGAGCCGTCCTGCCCGCGACACCGCAAGAGGCACACGGGCGGACACCACCTCGGAGAGCCGGGAGAGAGGGGGGGCAGCCATCTCGGCAACCGACACCCGGACGAGACCCGCCGGTTCCTCGGCCTTCCAGGGTGCCAGCACCATGGCCGGCAGCAGGCGCGCGCCCTTGGCCAGACGCAGCGCTGCGCGGGCCAGCCCTGCGGAAACCCCCCCCTCCCCGTCGCGCAGCGCGACATAAGGCCCCTTGAGGGGCGCGGCGAGATCGCGCGCCGGATCGGCCGTCGCCCGTAGCCAGGCCAGATCCGCATCCGGCGGCAGGCGCAGCCGGGCGAGATCGCCGTCATAGGCACGGGCCTTCAGCGTGGCGGCGCGTCGGGCCCCGATGGCCAGCAGCGCGCCGGCGACCCCCCGCAACGCCGCGAAGCGTGCCGGTCCTGCGGTCTCGGCAGCAAGGGCAAGGGCGCGGTCCGTCTGATCCTCGATCAGGACAGGCAGACCGATCCGCAGATCGGCCCTTGCGCGGGCGAGCCTTTCGGCCAGATCGGGATCGAGCGGATGAGTCATGGCGATCCCATAGCCTGTGGGGCCGATCTTGGAAACCATGTCACCGACCCGACACATGGCTGTGAGGATTCTTGCAAAAGCGTTGGAGATCGCGGGCTTGTTCCCATTTCTGTGCCTGAAGCAGCCACGTTGACCCCAGGGAGGGCGCCATGCCCCAGCTCAAGAAGATCCTGCTTGTGGATGACGACGACGATCTGCGCGAAGCGCTTTCGGAACAGCTCGTGATGACCGAGGACTTCGACGTGTTCGAGGCCGCGACCGGTCAGGAAGCCCTGACCAAGCTCAAGGCCGGGCATTTCGACCTGGTGATCCTCGATGTGGGTCTGCCCGATACCGATGGGCGCGAGCTGGCGCGCGTGATGCGCAAGCAGGGCGTCAAATGCCCGATCGTGATGCTGACGGGGCAGGATTCGGACGCCGACACGATCCTCGGGCTCGAGGCCGGCGCCAATGACTATGTCACCAAGCCCTTCAAGTTCCCCGTCCTCCTCGCCCGGCTGCGCGCCCAGCTGCGCACCCATGAACAGAGCGAGGATGCGGTGTTCCAGCTCGGCCCCTATACCTTCCGGCCGGCGCAGAAGCTCCTTGTCACCGAGGACGACAAGAAGGTGCGCCTGACCGAGAAGGAGACGAACATCCTCAAGTTCCTCTACAGGGCCCAGGATGCGGTGGTCCCGCGTGATGTCCTTCTGCACGAGGTCTGGGGTTACAATGCGGGCGTGACGACCCACACGCTCGAGACCCATATCTACCGCCTGCGCCAGAAGATCGAACCCGATCCGTCCAATGCGCGCCTGCTCGTGACCGAATCGGGGGGCTACCGCCTCGTGGCCTGACGGATCTGCTGTCGTGATGGCCTGCCGTTCTTTCTTTTTTTCGGGGGATTGCCGCCGCTTCAGGGGTGAAAGACCGCCCCGACCTCTGTAGAGGGGGGGCGGGCGGTCTCTCGCCCTCATCAAGGAGCCGATCATGACATCTGTCACCCGCCTGGCCTCTGCGTTCCTTCTGGGCGCCATCGGCCTGCCTGCCGTTGCGCAGGACGTGCAGTATGAGCTGGTGAACCAATCCGGGCTGACGCTGATGGAATTCTACACCTCGCCGGTGGCGGACGGGAGCTGGGGCGAGGATCTTCTCGGCGCCAATGTCCTGCCCTCTGGCGAGAGCGGCACCGTCACGATCGCCGATGGCGAGGCAACCTGCGACTATGACCTGCGCTTTGTCTTCGAGGACGGGCAGGAAATGGTCGACAGCGTCAATATCTGCGAACTGGCCAGCTACACGCTTCGGGCCGAATAGCCCGCCGATCTGCACCCTTTATCGCAGCGCCGGAACCAAGGACCCTGTCCGATCGGACAGGGTCTTCCGGCTGTGTTCTGTCATCTTTCCGCTTGGTCACAGGAATGTGCAGGGCTATCCTCGGCCCATTCACGGAAACGGGACCAGGAGACCCCCGATGACACGCATGGCCGCCCTTGTTCTTGCCTTTTCTCTTGGCGGCCTGCACGCCGCCGAGGCCCAGACCTACGGAGTCCGGTTCCAGAACAATTCCGGGCAGGTGGTCTATCGCATCTATTCCTCGCCGACCCACAACAATTCCTGGGAACAGGATCTTCTGGGGTCCCGTGTCCTTCAGCCCGGCCAGTATCTCGATGTGATCTTCCACAATGTCGCGAACTGCTATTACGATGTCCTGGTGGAATTCGCATCCGGGCAGCAGTTCACCGACACCTGGGATATCTGCACCTATTCGCAGTACAACATCAACTGACAGACAGGGGACGGTGCGGCCGGGGCACAAGGCCCGGTGGTGACCCCGGATGGATTCGAACCATCGACCTGCCGCTTAGGAGGCGGCCGCTCTATCCCCTGAGCTACGGGGCCGGGGATGGACGCCCTCTCATGCCCGGCCCGGCCTGCGGGGTCAACCGCTCCGGTCCTGTCTGTCCCTCCGATCCACGCCCCTCCGATCTGCGCCTTGCCCGCAGCGCCGCGACCCGGGTCTCCAGCCCGGGCGGATCTTGGCCCTTCCTGCGTCGCAGGGCATAAGGAAGACCGATGGCCCCATCGGAGACTGCCCCGTGACCCCGCCCAAGCGCCCACCCAGCCGTCCGCTCACCCTGCGCGACGTGTCAGAGGCATCGGGTGTTTCGGAAATGACCGTGAGCCGGGTCCTGCGCGGTCTGGGTGATGTCTCGCCCGCGACACGCGCGCGCGTGCAGGAGGCGGCCAAGCGCCTCGGCTATGTCCCCAACCGCATCGCCGGCGCGCTGGCCTCCAAGCGGGTGAACCTGGTGGCCGTCGTGATCCCCTCGCTGGGCAACATGGTCTTCCCCGAAGTGCTGTCGGGCATCTCCGAAGGGCTCGAGAGCACCCCCCTCCAGCCGGTCGTGGGCTTTACCGACTATGAACCCGAGCGCGAGGAGAAGGTCCTCTTCGAGATGCTGTCCTGGCGACCGGCGGGCGTGATCGTGGCCGGGCTCGAACATTCCGAGACATCCCGCGCGATGCTCGCCCGTGCGGGCTGTCCGGTGGTCGAGATCATGGATGTGGACGGCGACGCGATCGATGCCGTTGTCGGGATCAGCCATGTCCGGGCAGGCCGCGAAATGGCCGAAGCGATCCTCGCGGCGGGCTATCGGCGGATCGGGGTTCTGGGCACCAAGATGCCGCTCGACCATCGAGCGCGCAAACGCATGAAGGGCTTTGCCGACCGGCTGGCAGAGGCCGGCATCGCCATTGCCGACCGCGAGTTCTACGAAGGCGGATCGGCGCTCCTCAAGGGCCGGGAGATGACCCAGGCCATCCTCGGGCGCACGCCCGATCTCGACTTCCTCTATTATTCGAATGACATGATCGGGGCCGGGGGGGCTGCTTTGGCTGCTCGATCAGGGGGCGGATATTCCCGGCCGCATCGGGCTGGCCGGGTTCAACGGGCTCGAGCTTCTCGATGGCCTGCCGCGCCGGCTTGCGACGATGGATGCCTGCCGACGCGAGATCGGCCGCAGGGCCGCCGAGATCCTCGCCGCGCGCCTGCGCGATCCGCGCCGCCCCCCGGGAGAGCGGGTGGAACTGACCCCGATGCTCGACCGCGGCGACACGCTCCGCTGACGGAAGGACCCAGGGGGGAACGCCGGGGGTGCTGGCGCGTTGGCTCCCCGAAAGGGATGCGGACCATGGGTCCGCCTCCCCTCCGTTTCGAAGGGAGCCCGCCATGCTGACCCGCCGCCGCATCCTTGTCACCGGTCTGGCCGCCGGCACCGTCACCATGATGCCCCTGTCGGCGCCCCTGTCCGCCCAGGAAACCGCCCGCGCCCCGGCACCGACAGCAGTGGACTGGATGACCCCGCGTTTCGTTTCGGTGCAGGGCGGCATCGGCCCGAGTGAGATTCATGTCGATCCCGATCGTTTCGCCCTCTACTGGACGCTCGGCGATGGCAAGGCGATCCGCTATGCCGTGGGAATCGGTCGCCCCGGTCTGTATGAGGCCGGGCGATTCCATGTGGGGGCCAAGAAGGAATGGCCCTCCTGGACCCCGACCCCCGACATGATCGCGCGCGAGCCCGAGCTCTATGCCCCATGGGCCGACGGCATGCCGGGCGGCCCCGACAACCCCTTGGGGGCACGGGCGCTCTATCTCTTCACGTCCGACGGCGCCGACACCTTCATGCGGATCCATGGCACCAATGCGCCGCAGACCATCGGCACGGCCGTGTCCAACGGCTGTGTGCGGCTGCTCAACGAGCATGTCATGGACCTCTATGATCGCGTGCCGGAGGGCACGCCGGTCTATCTCCATCCCCCGAGCGCGGCACCCCTGCCCGCCTGAGGCCGGCCGAAGGCCGCGGCGCGCTCTGCCCGCGGTCTCAGCGCGCCGTCAGGGTGCAGCAGCCTTCGAGGAACAGTGCGCCGCGGTTCCAGACCATCGCCTGCAGCCCATAGGGGCGGTCGCTCATGCCGTCCGAGCAGCGGGCCCGGATCACCGTCAGATCCAGCGTTTCGCCGCCCGCGTCGAAGGCCATCACTCCCCCTGTCAGGCCCGCCACCTCGCCATGCTGGCGCAGACGGATGACATCCTGATCGGGCCGTTCGAACAGGGCTCCCTCGGCCGTGACCGAGACGGACCAGAAGGGCTCGGTCCCGCGACAATAGAGCGGCCGGGGCAACGGCGTGGCAGAGGGAGGCTCGGCACGCAGATAGCGCATCGCGACCCATCCCGCCCCTTCGGCCAGCGGGACAAGCCCCCAGCGGCCATCGGGGCTCTTCGCGATCACCTCGATACCCGTGGCCCCGGGCTGGAAACTGCCAAGGATGCGGGCCGAAGCCGAAGGGGCCTCGCGGATGTTGAGGCGATCGCCCGGAGGCACATCGGTGACCGAAAAGCGCGCAGGCAGGTCCTGGGCCGCGGCGGACGGCACAGACGCAAGGGCAAGCCAGGGCAGCAGGAGACAGGCGGCCAGCAGGCGCCTCAGCGCCCCGCATTCCAGGACAGGGATGCGCGACGGCGGGTATAGCTTTCGCCCATCAGGCCGATCACGATCAGGACGATGGCCACCCATAGCGCATACCTCCAGGAGGTGAAGTGCGGGTTGTAGTTGAGAAACACATAGCCCCGCGCCTGATCGATGGCATGGAACAGCGGGTTCCAGTCGAAGATGGACAGCATGTATCCCGGCAGGGTATTGGCCACGAACATCTTTCCCGAGGCAACCATGTTCGCGCGGGAATAGACCTGGGCGGCGATCTGCACCCCCTGGGGCGCCCAGGGCCGCAGCGCTGCGAGAATCACCCCCACCCCGACGCCCGAGAACCAGGCCAGCAGCACCATGCCCAGCGCCCCGAGCGGCTGATCGATGGTGATGGGCGACCAGGCGACATGATAGACGAACAGGATCGCCAGCATCGACAGGAGCTGCAGATAGAGCGCCGCCAGCGCCGAAGCCGCCATCGTGACATAGGTATTGAGGGGTGCATGCTGCATCATCGGGGATGTCGGCCCCTCGGCCCGGACGATGGCGCCCACGGCCTTGGTATGGATCATGAAGAGAAAGATCCCGCTCATCAGATAGAGCAGGAAGTCCCCCCGGATCGCGTTGCCACGCACTCCGAGCAGCGTGAACATCACCCAGAAGGCTGCCAGGAAGACCACCGTCTGCAGGATGTTCATCAGCAGGCCCGCGGTGGCATTGCGATGCGTCTTGCGGACGTTGCGAACAGTCGAATGGTAGATGAGATCCGCCATCACCAGGGCGGCGCGCAGAGCACCCGGCCGCTGCGGCCTGCGAGCCGCCGTTCCCGCCCCTGCTGTCGCCCCCTGCCCTGTCCCCGCCTCCTCGACCATCGCCCGTTCCTCCGGCCTGTCCGGGCCTGTCCTGCGCGGGATTCTTGCCGATCCGCTGCAGGGCCAGCATAAGGGGCCGGATCCGGGCCGGCAACGGGGAGGAGCCATGGACTACGACCGCCTCTGCGCGACGATGCGCGAGCTGGCCCTGAGGGCGGGGGCCGCAATCCTTGAGGTGCGGCGCGCAGCGATGGCGGGCGGCGATCTGGGCGCCACCGTCAAGGACGATCTTTCGCCCGTCACCGCCGCAGACCTCGCCGCCGACCGCATCATCGCCGACGGCCTTGCGGAGGCCTTTTCCGGCATCCCCCTCGTGACCGAGGAGCGGGCCGAAAGCCATGGCGCCATCCCGGACGGAGAGTTCCTGATCGTCGATCCCCTGGACGGGACAAAGGAATTCCTCCGCGGCGCGGGCGATTTCACGGTCAACATCGCCTATGTCCGCGACGGCGTGCCGCGGCGGGGTGTCGTCTATGCCCCGGCCTCGGGGCGGCTGTTCCAGACCGATGCCGCAGGCCGTTCCTTCGAGATGCAGATCGCTGCGAACGGCGTGCCGACAGGCCCCGCAAGACCGCTGCAGGTGGCCGAACCGGACAACCGGGCCCTGCGGGTTGTCGCCTCCAAGAGCCACCGGAATGCGGCCACGGACGCCTATGTCGCCCTCTATGACGTGGCGGCCTTCCGTTCGGCGGGCTCCTCGCTCAAGTTCTGCCTCGTGGCCTCGGGCGAGGCGGATCTCTATCCGCGCCTCGGCCGGACAATGGAGTGGGACACGGCGGCCGGGCAGGCGGTGCTGCTGGGCGCGGGGGGACAGGTGCTCCGCCTCGACGGGCAGGGGCCGCTGCTCTATGGCAAGCCGGGCTTCGAGAACCCCCATTTCGTCGCCTTCGCCCCCGGCGTGGTGCTGAAATCCACACAGGGAGCGGTCTGAATGGCGGTCCTCCTCGTCATTCCGGCGCGGCATGCCTCCTCGCGCTTTCCGGGCAAGCCCCTGGTTCCCCTGCGCGGCGCCGGCGGCGAGGCGCGCAGCCTGATCCGGCGAAGCTGGGAAGCGGCGCAGGCCGTGTCCGGCATCGATCGCGTCGTCGTCGCCACCGAAGACGAACGCATCCGCGATCATTGCAGGGCTTTCGGTGCGGAGGTCGTGATGACCACGACAGCCCCCCGCAACGGCACCGAACGCTGTGCCGAGACACTCGACCGGCTGGGCGGACGCTGGGAGTTCGTCGTCAATCTGCAGGGCGATGCGCCTCTCACACCCCCCTGGTTCGTCGAGGCCCTGCTTGCCGCCCTGCGCCGCGATGCCGGCGAGGCAGCCATGGCCACCCCCGTGCTGCGGATGGAGGGAGCGATGCTCTCCGCCTTTCGCGAGGACCGCCGGGCCGGCCGCGTCGGGGGCACCACGGCCGTCTTCGATGCGAAGGGACGGGCGCTCTACTTCTCCAAGGAGGTGATTCCCTTCACCGCCCGCCCCTTTGCCGAAGGCGAGGCCACCCCGGTCTGGCATCATGTCGGCGTCTATGCCTACCGGCCCGCGGCGCTCGAGGCCTACCGCCGGCGCGATCCCGGCCCCCTCGAGGAGCAGGAGGGTCTCGAGCAGCTCCGCTTTCTCGAAATGGGCGAGACCGTGCTCTGCGTGCCGGTCGAGGCGCGGGGGCGGCCCTTCTGGGAAGTCAACAACCCCGAGGATGTGCCCCGCCTCGAGGCCATGCTGGGCGCGCTGGGCCAGCCCTGATCGCCACGGCGTCGCCCCGATTGCGTCACGCAGGCACCGCCTTTCCCCTGTCTGCTGTCTGAAACGCGCATTGCCGGCTGGGGCTCCCGCGCTATCATGAGCCGCCGTCAGACAGCAAAGGTGAGGGGTTCCATGAGACGACAGGTCACGAAGGCGGTGTTCCCGGTGGCGGGCCTCGGCACGCGGTTCCTGCCCGCGACAAAGGCCGTCCCCAAGGAAATCCTGACCCTCGTGGACCGTCCCCTGATCCAGTATGCCATCGACGAGGCCCGCGCGGCCGGCATCCGCGAGTTCATCTTCGTCACCGCGCGGGGCAAATCCGCCCTCGAGGACTATTTCGACCATGCCCCCGAGCTCGAGAGCAAGCTCAAGCGCGACGGCAAGAAGGATCTCCTCGAGGCGCTGAAGGCGACCAACATGGAATCCGGCGCGATCGCCTATATCCGCCAGCACAAGGCGATGGGCCTTGGCCATGCGGTGGCCTGCGCGCGACGGCTGATCGGCAACGAACCCTTCGCGGTCATCCTGCCCGATGATGTCATCGCCGCGGAGAAACCCTGCCTCCAGCAGATGATGGAGGCGCATCGGGAAACCGGGGGCTGCATGGTGGCCGCCATGGAGGTGCCGCCCGAGGCCTCCTCCTCCTACGGCATGCTCGACGTGGAGCAGGACATGGGAACGCTGGTCTCCGTCAGGGGCATGGTCGAGAAGCCCCCGCGGAACGAGGCGCCCTCCAACCTCGCCGTGATCGGGCGCTACATCCTGACGCCCCGCGTACTCGGCCATCTGACGCGGATCAGACCTTCGGCCGGGGGAGAGATCCAGCTGACGGATGCCATCGCGCGGGAGATCCAGGAAGGGCATCCCGTCTACGGCTACCGGTTCCGGGGCGAGCGGTTCGACTGCGGCTCCAGGGCCGGATTCCTGCAGGCCACCGTTGCCTTCGGTCTGGCGCGGGACGATCTGCGCGAGGAATTCGAGAGCTACCTGCAAAGCCTCGTGGCCATGCGTCGGGCCGCGCAGTGATTGTCCCGCCCCCGGGAGGGGGCGGAGGGGGTGGCGGCAGGCTGCGGCCTGGGCCGCGGGAGAGGGGGCGCGATTCGGTCTCATGCCCCCCGTTCTGCCCCTGAGAGGTTAACAGGCGGTTAGCGGGCCGCGCGCTCCGG
>NZ_KE557320.1:39899-130379 GCF_000442315.1 Rubellimicrobium thermophilum DSM 16684 | reverse complement strand
CCGGACCGGGCCGCCCCGATGTCGCGACATGGAAGGCCCGTGCGACATATTCGGGGATGCGCTCGGTCTGTCCGATCTCGGCCGTCCATTTGGCCAGGGGGGCGAACATCGACCGGAAATCGACCTCCTGAAAGGCCTCGCGGTCGCGATGGCCACGCTCGATGTCGCCGATAAAGAGGATCATCGGCGTGCTGTCCTGCCGCGCGACATGGACGCCGGCCGCGGCATTGGTGGCACCGGGTCCGCGCGTGACCAGGCAGATGCCGGGCTGCCCGGTCAGCTTGCCCGTGGCCTCGGCCATCATCGCCGCCCCGCCTTCGTGGCGACAGACGATGTTGGGGATGCCGGCATCGAGCAACCCGTCGAGGGCAGCCAGGAACGATTCCCCCGGCACCGAGAAGACCCGCGGCACAGCGCATGGTCGAGAAGCCCCCGCGGAACGAGGCGCCCTCCAACCTCGCCGTGATCGGGCGCTACATCCTGACGCCCCGCGTACTCGGCCATCTGACGCGGATCAGACCTTCGGCCGGGGGAGAGATCCAGCTGACGGATGCCATCGCGCGGGAGATCCAGGAAGGGCATTCGGATGAGGAAGCAGTCCCTCTCATCCGACTTCAAATATCCTCGGGGGGTCCGGGGGGCAGACAGCCCCCCGGTCCCCCTTGCACCAGGCTGCAGGGCGCGGAAAGTCGGAACAATGATCCTGCTGCCTCCGCCCCTGCCCCCTTCGGCCCTGCGCCGTCTCCGGCTTGGCTGGAAACGCCTGCGGCTGCTTGACCGGGCACGGCGGAAGGCGCGGGAGATCGTCCCTCTGGCCGACCGGACGGCGCTGATCCGGCCCGGCGACATCCTGGCCGTTGCGGTGATGCGCAACGAGGCGCTGCGGCTGTCCCACTGGCTGGCGCATCACCGCCGGATGGGCGTGGACCGTTTCCTGATCGTGGACAACGGATCAGAGGACGGCACGCGCGAGCGGCTGATGGCGGAACCCGATGTCTCGCTCTGGAGCACGGCGGCGAGCTATCGCGCCAGCCGCTTCGGCATGGACTGGGCGAATGCGCTGCTCGGGCGCTTCGGCCGGGGGCACTGGTGCCTGACGCTCGATGCGGACGAGCTGCTGATCTTCCCCCATTGGGAGGAGCGGGGGCCTGCGCGGCCTGCGGGCCCGGATGGAAGCGACGGGACAGGCGGCCCTGCCCTGTCTGATGATCGAGCCCTATCCCGATGGCCCGCTGGGCAGCGGAGAGCCGCAGGAGGGCGATCCGCTGACCGCGCTGCCGCTGTTCGACCCGCAGGGCTTCCGGGCCGAGCGACAGCGAACCCATGGTTGTCTGCTGAGTCCGGGGGGGGCCGCGGGCGCGGGTGCTGATGGCCCATGACCCGGCCCGCGCCCCGGTCATGAGCAAGACCCCCTTCCTGCGCTGGCGGCGTGGACAGGTCTATGTGAACTCGACGCATTTCCTGCTGCCTGCCGCGCCCAACGCGGTCTGGGAGGGCTGGCCCGCGCCGGACATCGTCTCCGGCGTGCTGCTGCACACCAAGCTGCTGCCCGATCTGATCCCCCGTTCGGCCGAGGAACGCCAGCGGGGCGAGCATTTCACCGATCGCGCGGCCCATGGCCCCTATTACGACCGCATCGCCGCGCGGCCCGATTTCCGCCATTCCGGATCCTGCCGCTATGAAGGCTGGCGGCAGCTCGAGGCGCTGGGCCTTCTGTCGCGGGGGGGATGGGACTGAATCCGCCGCCACGATGCGGCCATGTCACGTCCCGCAGCCGCGCTGTCCCAAAGAGACCCCAAGACAGCCACCATTTGTCAACCTTCCCGATATAGGCTGTATCCGCACAGGAACAGGAATCGGTCTGCCGTGAAGTGGTGGGACTCCTACAGGATGCGCTTGCGGCGGAAGCGTTACCGCCTCCGCGCCCGCATCAAGCGCCGGGAGCTGACCCCGGTCGCCGATCGCACCGGCGCGATTCGCCGCGGCGACATCCTGGTGCTGTCCTGTTTCCGCAACGAGGCTGTGCGTCTGCCGTGGTTTCTTGAATATTACCGTCGGATGGGCGTGAACCATTTCCTGATGGTGGACAATGGCAGCACCGATGGCGGGCGCGAGATGCTGGCCGACCAGAAGGACGTGTCGCTCTGGACCACAGGGGCAAGCTACCGGCGTTCGCGCTACGGGGTGGACTGGCTCAACGGGCTTGCCATGCGGCATGGCGTCGGCCACTGGTGTCTGACGGTCGATCCCGATGAGCTGTTCATCTATCCCTTCTGCGACACCCGGCCCCTGCGCGCGCTGACCGACTGGCTCGATGCCTCCTTCGTCAAGTCCTTCGGGGCGATGCTTCTTGACATGTATCCCAAGGGGCCGATCGGGCAGGTGCCCTATCGCCCCGGGCAGGACCCGCTCGAGATCGCCTGCTGGTTCGATGCCGGCAACTATTCGATCTACCGCAATCACCGCTATGGCAATCTCTGGATCCAGGGCGGACCGCGGATGCGCGTCTTCTTTGCCGATGAGCCCTGGCGGGCGCCGGCACTCAACAAGATCCCGCTCGTGAAATGGGATCGCAGCACGACCTATGTCTCCTCCACCCACATGCTGCTGCCGCGCGGGCTCAATCTCGTCTTCGACGAATGGGGGGGGGAAAAGGCCTCGGGCCTGCTGCTGCACACCAAGTTCCTGCATGTGCTGGGGGAGAAGGTCGAGGAAGAGGCCCGCCGGGGCGAGCATTACGCCGGCGCGCGGGAATACCGCGCCTATGCCGAAAGGCTGGAGGACGGGCTCGATCTCTGGACCCCCTGGAGCGAACAATACATCAACTGGCGCCAGCTCGAGATCCTCGGGCTGATGTCCAAGGGGAACTGGGCATGAGCGAGGCCGTCACGATCGGCGTGGTGATGCTCGTGCATACGGCCTTCGACCGGGCCGAGCAGGTGATCCGCTTCTGGGCGGCCGGCGGATGTCCGGTCGTCGTGCATGTGGACCGCGCCGTGCCGAAGGCCGTGCATGACGCCTTTGCCGGGCGGCTGCACGATCTGGCCCCGCGCGTTGTCCTCTCGCCCCGGCACCGCTGCGAATGGGGCACATGGGGCATCGTCGCCGCCACCATCGCCGCCTGCGAGACGATGCTGGCCCGCTTTCCCGATGTCAGCCATGTCTATCTCGCCTCCGGCGCCTGCCTGCCGCTGCGGCCGGTGGCGGCCCTGCGCGACTATCTCGCCGCGTGGCCGGGCACGGATTTCATCGAATCGGCCACCACCGCCGATGTGCCCTGGACGGTGGGCGGGCTGTCGGAGGAACGCTTCACCCTGCATTTTCCCTTTTCCTGGCGCCGGCAGCGCAAGCTCTTCGACCGCTGGGTGGCGCTCCAGCGCCGACTGGGGCTGAAGCGGCGCATCCCCCCCGGCATCGTGCCGCACATGGGTTCGCAATGGTGGTGCCTGACGCGCGGCACGCTCGAGGCGATCCTGAGCGATCCCCAACGCCCCGTCTTCGACCGCTATTTCCGCCGAGTCTGGATCCCGGACGAGAGCTATTTCCAGACCCTTGTCCGCCGCCACCAGAACCGCCCCGGCACCCGCATCGAGAGCCGCTCCCTCACGCTGTCCAAATTCGATCACCAGGGCAAGCCGCACATCTTCTACGACGACCATCTCCAGCTGCTGCGGCGGTCGGACTGCTTCGTGGCGCGCAAGATCTGGCCCCATGCGGAACGGCTCTATGCGACCTTCCTGCGGCAGGATGCCAACACGATGGCCGCCGAGCCGAACCCCGCCAAGATCGACCGCGTCTTCGCCAAGGCCACGGAACGCCGCCGGCGCGGACGGTCGGGCCTGTGGATGCAGAGCCGCTATCCCCGCGAAGGATGGGAGCATGGCGTCACCGCCGGGCCCTACTCTGTCTTCGAGGGGTTCACCGAACTGTTCGAGAACTGGGAAACCTGGCTGGCCCGGATGACCGGCGCGCGCGTGCATGGCCATCTCTTCGCCCCGCAGCGCGTCGAATGGGAAGGCGGTCAGACGACCTTTGCCGGTGTCCTGACCGACAATCCCCGCATCCGCGACCACAATGCCCAGATGTTCCTGCGCAACCTGATCTGGAACACCCGCGGCGAGCGGCAATGCTTCCAGTTCGGTCCCGGCGACAGCCAGCTTCTGAGCTGGGATATGGCCAAGGATCCCAATGCGCAGATCAGCGTCATCTCCGGCGGCTGGATCGTGCCGCTGTTCCACAACCCCCCGCCCGACCTGCGCGAGCGTGTCGCCCGGCTCCAGAAGATCGAGGCCGAGCATCTGGGCGCGCTCCGCTCGCCCTATGCCAAGGCGCGCATCCGCATCTGGACGCTGAGCGAATTCCTCGAATCGCCGATGGAGGCCCTGCAGGCGATCCTCGACGACATGGTTCCCGCGCAACCGGGCCCGGCATCACGCCCCCGCCTGTCCGAGGCCCCCCGCCTGCGCGATCTGCGGGGGCTGGGGCGTTTCCTCCAGAGCCTCAAGAACGAGGGCATGCATCCCTATCTGATGGGCGACCTCACCGCCGAGCCGGACAGCCCCGCCCCGCCGCCGCACCGCCCCCGCCGCGGCGGCGCCCCTATCTGATCAGTTGAATTCCGAGAGGCCCCATGCCCCCCTCACTCCACCGATCCGGCCGACCGGCGGCCTCGCTTCGATCTGTTCGTGCTGCTGGCCGAGATGCGGACGGGCTCCAACTTCCTCGAGGCCAATCTCAACGCGATTCCCGGCGTGCACTGCCATGGCGAGGCGTTCAATCCCCATTTCCTGGGCTATCCCGGCCAGGAGACGCTTCTGGGCATCACGCGGGCGCAGCGCGATGCGGATCCTCGGGCCCTTCTGGCCGCGTTGCGCGCGCAACCCGGCCTGAACGGATTCCGCCTGTTCGGCGACCATGACCCCCGCGCCGTGGATGCGGTGCTGGCGGATCCGCGCTGCGCCAAGATCGTGCTCACCCGCAACCCCGCCGAGAGCTATGTCAGCCGCAAGATCGCGGCCCTGACCGGACAGTGGAAGCTGACCAATCCCCAGCATGCCCGATCGGGGCAGGTGCATTTCGATGCACGGGAATTCGCCGCCCATCTCGAACGGCTGCAGGCGTTCCAGCTGCGGATTCTGCGCGCGCTCCAGATCTCCGGTCAGACGGCCTTCTACGTGGATTACGAGGATCTCCAGGATCTGGAGGTCATGCAGGGGCTGGCCCGCTTCCTGGAGGTGCCCCCGCCCGAGGGGCTGGACCGAACGCTCAAGAAGCAGAATCCCGAACCGCTCTGGACCAAGGTCGTCAACTTTGCCGAGATGGAATCGGCGCTCGGCCCTCTCGACCGGTTCGATCTTTCGCGCACGCCGAATTTCGAACCGCGGCGGGGCGCCATGGTGCCGCGCATGATCGCCGCGCGGAATGCGGGGCTGCTGCATCTGCCGATCCCCGGCGGCCCGGAAGAGGCGGTGCGGGGCTGGTTGGCCTCGTTCGATCGTGGCGGGCAGGTGAGCGAGGGGTTCAACGCCCGCACGCTGCGGCAGTGGAAGCTTGCCCATTCCGGCCATCGCAGCTTCACGGTTCTGCGCCACCCCCTTGCACGGGCCCATGCGGTGTTCTGCACCCGGATCCTGCCGGCCGGCCCCGGAACCTTTGCCGATCTGCGCGAGACGCTGCGGCGCACCTTCGGCCTGCCGGTGCCCGAAGGCGGGCTGGCCGAGGGGGCGCCCTGGACGGACGCCGCGCATCGGGCCGCCTTTGCGCGCTTCCTCGAATTCGTGAAGGCCAATCTCGGGGGGCAGACGGCGCTGCGCACGGACCCGTCCTGGGCCAGCCAGACGGCAGTGGTGCAGGGGTTCTGCAACCTCAACCCGCCGGATCTGATCCTGCGCGAGGAGGAGCTGGCCGAGGAGCTGCCCCGTCTGGCAGAGCGCGTCGGCGCCCCGGCCCGGCCCTATGCCCCCCCGCCCGATCCCCTGGCCGCACGGCTGGCCGCGATCCATGACGACGGCCTCGAGGCGCTGGCGCGCGAGGCCTATCAGCGCGACATGGTGCTGTTCGGCTTCGGACGCTGGCGGGGATGAGGGGATGACGGCCGGCCGGCGGTGCCATCGCCGCCGGCCGGATGGGCGCAGCGGCCTCAGGCGGCCAGATTGGCCGGCCCCTCGGTCAGGATCATGTGCAGCGCGGCGGGGTCGGAATTCGCCCGCAGCTTCTGGCAGATCGCGGTTTCCCGCATCGTCCGGCTGACGAGAGCGAGAGCGCGCAGATGTTCCACCCCCGCCGCAGCCGGTGCCAGCAGGCAGAAGACGAGGTCCACCGGCTGGCGGTCCACCGCATCGAAATCGAGGGGGCGTTCGAGCCGCAGGAAAAGGCCGCGCACGCGGTCGAGACCCTCGAGCCGCGCATGGGGCAGCGCGACTCCATGTCCGACACCGGTGGGGCCCAGCGCCTCGCGCTCGAGCAGCGCCTCGGTCACCCGCTGGGAATCGAGGCCCCAGCAGCTTTCGGCCATCTCGGCCAGATCCTGAAAGAGGCGCCGCTTGGATGGCGCGGCAGCCTGGACCTTGACGGCATCGGGGCGGAGGATCTCGGCCAGCCGCATCGCCGCGCGGTCAGCCATGACCGTGCGGCCCGTCGCGGACGGGTTCGGGGACCGCGACGGCCTCGGGCCGTGGGTCGATCCAGCCGATGTTTCCGTCCTCGCGCCGGTAGACGACATTGAGCGCTCCCCCCTTCTCGTTGCGGAACACAAGCACGGGCACATGCGCGAGTTCCATCTGCATCACGGCCTCGCCCACGGTGAGAGACGGCAGGCGCGTCTCTGTCTCGGCGATGATGGCGGGGGCGCCGCCGGGTGCCTCGCCACCTTCCGTCTCTTCGTCCTCCTCTCCGAAGGGGGCGAGAACGAAGGCGGCCGCAGGCAGAGTCTCGATCGGCTCGGGGCGTTCCTTGTGATGGTCCTTCAGACGGCGCTTGTGGCGGCGAAGCTGCTTGGCCATGCGATCCAGCGCCTCGTCGAAGGCGGCATAGATCTCGGTCGCCGCGCCCTTCGCCTGAACGACAAGACCGGTGGAGAGATGCACGGAGATTTCGCAGCAGAAGAGATGCGCATCGCGCGAGAAGGTCACCTTGGCATCGGTCGGGCGGCCCGCATACTTGCCCGCCACAGCCGTCACCTCCTGCGTGACATGCGTCTGGAGGGCCTCGCCGATGTCGATCTGCTTGCCGCTGACTTCGATGCGCATGTCGTCTCCTCAGTTCCCTTGGGTCCGGGTCATGCCGAGGCATGATCCCGGAGGTTGGCGCCCGGCGGCGGAACCGGACGGTCGCCGGACGGGCATCGGCCGGATTCTCCCCCCTGTCCCGGCCGACTGTCAACGCGCGCCCCTTGGCCCGCCCCTGTCGGGGCGTCAAGGGCGCAGCCGCAGAAGAGGTCAGGGCCCACTCCGCGGAGGGGCGCGGCGTCCCGGCATGGGCAGGACAGAGGGTGCCGGAGCCGGTGCATCGAAGCTCTCTCCCAGATAGACGCGGCGCACGGCACGGTCGGCCACGACCTCGGCCGGGGTGCCGGTCATCAGCAGCCGCCCGTCATGCAGGATGCAGGCCCGATCCACGATGGTCAGCGTCTCGCGCACATTGTGATCCGTGATCAGCACGCCGATGCCCCGTCGTTTCAGCCCCTCCACCAGGCTGCGGATCTCGCCCACGGCGATCGGATCCACGCCTGCGAAGGGCTCGTCGAGCAGGACATAGGAAGGGCGCGCGGCAAGACAACGGGCGATCTCCACGCGCCGCCTTTCGCCCCCCGACAGGGCGAGGGCGGAGGCCCGGCGCAGATGCGCGATCCCGAATTCGGCCAGGAGCGTTTCGAGCCGCTGCCGCCGATGGGCGCGGTCCGGCTCGTGCAGATCGAGGATGGCGAGAATGTTGTCCTCGACCGACAGGCCGCGGAAGATCGACATTTCCTGCGGCAGATAGCCCAGACCCAGCCGCGCCCGGCGATACATGGGCAGGCCGGTGATGTCCTGGCCGTCCAGCACGACCTGCCCCCCTTCGGGCTGGACAAGGCCCGCAATGGCATAGAAGCAGGTCGTCTTGCCGCTACCATTGGGGCCCAGAAGGGCGACCACCTCGCCCGGGGCCAGATCAAGCGAGACATCGCGGATCACGGGGCGGCGGCGATAGCTCTTGCGCAGGCCGCGGACGTGAAGGCCGACGGGGGGCGGGGCGGGCGTCGCGGGATCCGGGGGATGCGGTCACGGCGTGCCTCCTGCGGCCGCGCCGGCAGACGCCGCGGTCCCCCCGCCCAGCACGGTCCGCACCCCCCCTTCCAGCCGCGCGGTGCCGGTGGCCAGATCCACGACCATCCGTTCGGCGGCGATCGCATTGCCACCCTGCACCAGCAGCACCTCGCCCGAGAGGGTCAGGATCTGTCCGGCGAGGTCGTAATCGGCCTCGCGCGCTTCGGCGGCCTCGGAGGGGGTGGCAAAGGTCACACCGCCGCGGGCGATCAGGCGGGCGATCTCTCCCGAGGCGGCGTCATAGCGGACCTCGACCTCGGCCGCCTGGAGGCGCAGCGCCCCCTGTCCCACGATCACCCCGCCCGAGAAGGTCGCGGCGCCGGTTTCCTGATCCACGACCAGCGTGGCAGCGGTCACCTCGACCGGAGCGGAGGGATCGGTGGCAATGCCCCCCAGCGAAAGGCCCTGCGCCCTGGCCATCCCCGGGCCGGACAGGGCGGCCAGGACGCAGGCGAACAGGAAACGGAAAGGGGGCATCGGGCGGCTCCGGATCGTCAGCCGCCATCAGCGGCAGGCTTCGGGTCATATAGCAACTGCACCCCTCCGGTGAACACCAGCCGAGACGGCCCTTCGGCAGAGTCGCGCCTGACCCCCATCGCGCCGGCGGCAAGAGAGCCCCAGGGCGCCTGCCCCTCGATCCCCTGCGGGGCGGTCAGCAGACCGGTGGCCAGATCGGCCTCGACCACGGGGGCGCGCAGATGCCAGACGCCGGAGCCCATGCTGTCGGCCCGGACCTCCACCCCGCCCGACAGGCGCAGGCTGTCGCCGGGGGGGGCCGGCCTCTCCCTCGGCCGCCTCGGCAGAAAGACGAAGACCATCCGGCGTCAGGATGAGAAAGCGCGGGGCCACGAAGCCCCAGGCGCCGGAGCGGGATGCGAGGGGGGCGAGGCGGTCGGCCGAGACGGAGACGGCAGTGCCGTCCGGGGCCACACCGGCGAGGCGGGGGCCGCCAACCCGTTCCTCGCGCGCGATTTCCTCGATGCGGGCGATGGGGATGGCCGCCGCCCCCTCGGGGTCGCGGGCGAACAGGAACAGCGTCGAGAGCAGGGCCAGAGCCGCCAGCGGCAGGATCACCTTGGCCCAGGCGACAAGGCGCGAGCGCAGGCGGAAGGGAACGCGCAGCGGGCCGCCCGGCCCCCCTGCGCCCCCTTCGGGCCCCGCCGCAGTCATCCCAGCCCCGCGCGCAGGCAGTCATGGATGTGCAGGAGCCCCTGCGGGCGCACCGGATCGGCCGGATCGACCACGAACAGGCAGGTGATGCGATGCCCGTTCATCACCGCCAGCGCCTCTTCGGCCAGGGCGTCGGGGCCGATCGTGCGGGGGTTGCGCGTCATGACCTCTCCCGCGCGATGGCCCAGCAGTCCGTCCATATGGCGGCGCAGGTCGCCATCGGTGATGATGCCGACAAGCCCCCCTCGCCCATCCGTCACCCCCGCCACGCCAAAACCCTTGCGGCTCATCTCCAGGAGGGTGTCGGCCATGGGGGCGTCTTCCCGCACAAGCGGAAGTGCCTCGCCGCGATGCATCAGGTCGCGCACGCGGGTCAGACGGGCGCCAAGCCGGCCGCCGGGATGGAACAGGCGGAAGGCCTCGGGGGTGAAGTCGCGCGCCTCCATCAGGGCGATGGCCAGCGCATCGCCCAGGGCCAGCATCATGGTGGTGGAGGTCGTCGGCACGATGCCGATGCCACAGGCCTCGGGCAGGGACGGCAGAAGGAGGGCGATATCGGCCTGCCGCATGAGCGAGCTGCCCTCGCGCGAGCTGACCGCGATCAGCGGAATCGCGAAGCGGCGCGTATGGGCCACGAGATCGGCCAGTTCCGGCGTCTCGCCGGAGTTCGACAGGCACAGGACGACATCCCCCCGCAGCATCATGCCGAGATCGCCATGGCTTGCCTCGGCGGGGTGCACGAAATGGGCGGGTGTCCCGGTCGAGGCGAGGGTGGCCGCGATCTTGCGCGCCACATGGCCGGACTTGCCCATGCCCGACAGGATGACCCGGCCCTGTGCCGCCAGGATCAGCGCGACCGCATCGGCAAAGCGATCGGGCAAGGCGGCGGCCAGGGCCTCGAGGGCGCGGGCCTCCTCGCGGATGACCCGCGCGCCGGTGGCGCGGGCCCGACTGCGCGCGGGTTCGGGGCGGGATGCAGGCTCAGTGGGCAAAGATGTCCTGTTCGGGCCAGCCCGCCAGATCGAGGCGGGCGCGATGGGGGAGAAAGTCGAAGCAGGCCTGCGCGAGCGCCGTCCGCCCCTCGCGCGCGAGAAGGGCATCGAGCGCCTCCTTCAGACGGTGCAGATGCAGCACATCGGAGGCGGCATAGTCGAGCTGGGCGGCAGAGAGCTCTGCGGCGCCCCAGTCGGACTGCTGCTGCTGCTTGGAGATGTCGATACCCAGCAGATCGCGCAGGAGATCCTTCAGACCGTGGCGGTCCGTGAAGGTCCGGGTGAGCTTGGAGGCGATCTTGGTGCAGTAGACCGGGGATGCCAGCACGCCGAAGGCGTGATCGAGCATGGCGATGTCGAAGCGGCCGAAATGGAAGAGCTTGAGCACGCCGGGATCGGCGAGCATCCGGCAGAGATTGGGGGCCTCGCGCTGGCCGGGGGCAACCTGGACGAGATGGCAGTCCCCGTCCCCCGCCGACATCTGCACGAGGCAGAGCCGGTCGCGGCCGGGCACGAGGCCCATCGTCTCGCAGTCGAGAGCGACGATGGGGCCGAGATCGAGCCCATCGGGCAGGTCACCCTTGTGAAGGAAGTTCGCCATCAGACATCCCCTGCCGGTGCGCCGGCCCCGTCGCCGCGCAGGGCGTGCGTAGCGCCGGCCCGAACGGGGGTCAATCGCTGCGCGGAGAGGGGACCGCCCGCCCCGAAGCTCAGGGCAAGCGGTAGGCCACGACCTGATCGGACACCTCGTCCTTCAGGATCGAGTTCCCCCCGGCGACGAAGACCACATAGTCCACCCCGTCATGGGTGAAGACGGCCGGATTGGCGACCACCGGCGCATCGACGATATCGCTCCACAGTTCGCGACCCGTTGCGGCATCGAGCGCGCGCACGCGATTGTCCATCGAGGCACCGATGAAGATCACCCCGCCCGCCGTCGCCACCGGCCCCCCGAGCGTGGGAGAACCCCAGTCGCGCAGGCCGTAGAAGCCCCATTGCTGGCTGAGGCCGAAGGGCACCTCATAGAGCCGTTCGCCGCTGCGCAGGTCATAGGCTGCAAAGGTGCCGTAGGGGGGCTCCCAGCAGGGCAGGCCGAGGGCATTGCGCCATTCGGTCAGATGGATGCCGTAGGGGGCGCCCTCCTGCGGATAATAGCCTTCCTCGTTGCCGCTGTCGCCCTGGATGCGGTCATATTCCTCCCGCGGGATCAGGGTCAGCACCTGCACGACGCGCATGGAGTTGACATAGAGGATGTCGTTGCGGTCATCCACGGCCGCCCCGCCCCAGTTATTGGCCCCCGCCGTGCCGGGATAGAGGAAGGTGCCCTGCTCGGAGGGCGGGGTGAAGATGCCCTCGTAGCGATAGGTCTCCCGCTCGCGCGAGCATTGCCCGCCGCTCGTCAGATCGGCGAGCCACCAGACCCCCGGCATGCGGAAGGGATCATTGGTGGGGGGCGGCGTCAGCGCGAAGGGCTGGGTGGGTGAGGCGACCTCGCCCTCGGCATCGGAGGGCGGCACGGGGCGCTCCTCCACCGGGAAGAGCGGCTCGCCGGTCCGTCGGTCGAGCACGTAGAGGAAGCCCTGCTTGGTCGTCTGCACGAGGGCCGGGATCGTCTGCCCGTCGCGCTCGATGTCCACGAGCTGTGGCGCGGCGGGCGTGTCGTAATCCCAGATGTCATGATGGACATGCTGGAAGGACCAGACGACCTCGCCCGTCTCCAGATCGACCGCCGTGACCGAGGTGGCCAAGGGGATCGGATCGGTCCGGTTGCCGCCCCAGTAGTTGGGCGAGGGTGAGGAGACCGGGGCATAGAGAAGGCCCAGTTCGGGATCGGCGCTCATCGCCGTCCAGATATTCGCCGTTCCTGTCTGCGGAATCATCTCCTCGGGGATGAAGGAGAGCTCCCATTCCAGCCGTCCCGTGCGCGCATCCAGCGCCAGCAGGTTGCCCGGCGGCGCGACGGCATATTCCCAATCCTTCCCCGCCCAGCCGAGATAGAGCCTGTCGCCCACCACGAGCGGCGGCTGAAGGAGGGAGAAGGGAAAGCGGGCATTGACCCTGTTCCAGCGGTTGACATCGAGGATGCCCCCTTCGCCGAAATCGGGGCACAGGGCTCCGGTATCGGCATCCACGGCATGCAGATGGGCATCCATCGTCCCCAGATAGACGCGCTTTTCGCAGGGCCCCTGCTGCCCGCTCTCCCAGTAGGCGACACCGCGGTTCTTGAGGGCGGGCTGGGTCAGCGCCTCGAGCGTGGAATGGCTGTCATAACTCCAGATCTCGGCCCCCGTGGCCGGATCGAGCGCGAGGATGCGGTAGAAGGGCGTGCCGAGATAGAGCATGCCATTGGCATAGACGGGCGTGGCGGACCACACCGTGGCCGGCCGATCCCCCGACCCGTCCGAGACATCCCCCGTCCGCACCTCCCATGCGCGCACGAGATTGCCCACCGTCGCGGGCGTGAAGCGGGCCACATCCGCAAACTTGGTCGAAGCCAGATCGCCATGAAAGCCGGTCCAGGTGGTCTGCTCGGCCAGGGCCGGTGCCGCCAGAAGGGCCGCAAGGGCGGCGGAACGGAGCGGCAGGGTCAGCAAGGAACAGGTCATCGGGAAGGCCTCCGTTGCGGGTGGGAGACAAGGGTGACAAGGGAGACAAGGACAGCGAGCAGCGCCAGCACCATGGCCGCCGCAAGGAGGGGCTGCATCAGGAACCAGGCGGCGAGGGCCGTCAGGGCTGCCGCGATCAGCAGAAACCCATCGAGCAGGATCCGCCAGAACCCGCGCAGGCCGCGCCAGAGCGCCAGTCCGGCCCCCAGCGCCACGACCAGGGCACCGACAAGCGCCAGAAGGGCGCCGGATGTGCCCTCCACCCCCGTTTCGGGCCCGAGAAAGGCCATGGCCGCCAGCGCGGAGCCCGCCAGGGCCGCCAGCGCCGCGCCGGCATGAGCAACAAGATGCATGGTCGTCTCCTCTTCTGTCTGTGACGCGCCCGACAGGCAGGGCGGAGAGGGCCGCCCCGGCCCGTCCCGGGCTCGTCCTGAAGCGGCCTCTCCGACGGCCCTTCTTGCAGCCCGGCACGACCCGCCTGCCCGGCCCCCCTGTCCGGCCCCTCTGTCCGGCCCAGTGCCACGAAGGCGGGGGCCGGCTCGCCGGCTCCCGGTGCGGGGCCCCGGCAGCGACAGGTTCATCCTGAGGCTCACCCTGCGGCAGGGGGACGCAGAGCGAGACGCGAGGCGACCCGGCACCGGCAAGGTTCCGCCGATGGAATCGCGGCAGAATCGCCGGATCGCGCAAGAGTCTGCCGGTTCCGCCCCCGATGAGCGAACCGCGTTGCGGAGCCGACAGGGCTGGCCGAGGTCAGCCGCCCGTCGGACGATCTGTCGAGAGAGAAACGTCGGATGAAGCTGTTGCGTTCCATCTCCAGTGCCTTGGCCGTCGCCGGAACCCTGGCGCTGTCTCCCCTGGGTGTCACACCGGCTTCGGCGCAGATGATGGCGGGGACGGCCTCCTGGTATGGTCCCGGTTTCCACGGGCGCCGCACGGCCAGCGGCGAACGCTTCGATCAGAACGCTCTCACGGCGGCGCATCGCAGCCTGCCCTTCGGGACGCGGGTCCGCGTCACCAATCAGGCGAATGGCGAATCGGTCATCGTGCGCATCAATGACCGGGGTCCCTTTCACGGCAACCGGGTGATCGACCTCTCGCGCGAGGCCGCCGCCGAAATCGGCCTGCTGCGGACCGGCATCGGTCGCGTGACGATCGAGGTGCTGGGCCAGGCCTAGGCACAGCGATCCGGCCGACGCGCGCCCTGCCCCACGGTCAGCGTCGGGCCGGGGCGGGTTTCATGTCGCCGGGCTTGCGAAAATTCATATGACAGGCAGGAATGCGCAGGCTTGCCCGCGCCGCCCCGGGCCCCTGCATCGACCGCGCCAAGCGCCTGCCGGGAGCCTCACGATCCTGTCCCGTCTGGATCTTTTCCCGGAAAAACGGCCTGTGGCACCTTGCCTGAACACGATCATCGCGGGTCTTGTTGACTCCCGACAGCGCATATGACAGTCTGACTTGTCATATGACAGGGCCTTGCGGCCCGGTCGCCGGCGGGGAGGAGGATGACAGGCGATGACGGCGCAAGACGCCCCGGAAACCGCTTCCGACATCTCCGCCAACCCGACGGGGCACCGTCAGCGGCGTCTTCGCCTGCGCCCGGGGCGGATCCTGGGTCAGGTCATCAGCATCGCGGTGACGTTGTTCGGCCTGCTGCTGCTGACCTTCGTGATCGGGCGGATGATGCCGGTCGATCCCGTGCGCGCCATCGTCGGCGAGGATGCCTCGCCCGATACCTACATGCAGGTCTACCGGCAGCTCGGCCTGGACCGGCCCCTGTGGGAACAGTTCCTGATCTATGTCGGCGATGTGCTGCGGGGGGATTTCGGCACCTCGATCCGCACCGGGCGCCCCGTCATCGAGGACATCCTGGCTGTCATGCCCGCCACCATCGAGCTGGCCACCTTTGCCATCCTGATCGGCGCCGGGCTGGGTATCACTTTGGGCGTGGTCGCCGCCGCCAACAAGGACCGCTGGCCCGATCACCTCATCCGGATCGTCAGCCTTCTGGGCCATTCGATGCCCATCTTCTGGACCGGCATGATCGGGCTGATCCTGTTCTATGCCGTGCTGGGCTGGGTCGGCGGGTCGGGACGGGTCAGCGACTTCTATCTCGGCCTCGTCGAGGGGCCGACGGGCCTTCTGCTCATCGACAGCCTGCTGGCCGGCGAGATGGAGGTGTTCCGCTCGGCGCTGAGGCATCTCGTGCTGCCGGCTTCGATCCTCGGCTATGCCTCGGCCGCCTACATCACCCGCATGACGCGCAGCTTCATGCTGGACCAGCTCAATCAGGAATACATCACCACCGCCCGGGTGAAGGGCCTCTCCCGCAGCCGCACCATCTGGGGCCATGCCTTCGTCAATATCCGCGTCCAGCTCGTGACCATCGTGGCCCTCACCTATGGCGGCCTGCTCGAAGGGGCGGTCCTGATCGAGACCGTCTTCGCCTGGCCCGGTTTCGGCCAGTATCTGACCAACAACCTGATGATCGGCGACATGAGTGCCGTGATGACCTGCGTGCTGCTGGTGGGCGTGATCTTCATCACGCTCAACCTGCTCTCGGACGTTCTCTACCGCGTCTTCGACCCGAGAACCCGCTGATGACCGCCCTGCCCCGTTCCACCGGCCTGCCCCTGCTGCGTCCGCTGGGCAACATCCTGCGCGCGCTGCTGCGCAACCCGCCCTCGGCCTTCGGTCTGACCATCATCGGGCTGCTGCTTCTGATCGCGCTCTTCGCGCCGCTGCTGGCCACCCATGACCCCCATGCGGTCGATCTGGACAACACGCTCCGCCCGCCCGGCGGCGGCCATCTGTTCGGCACCGACGAACTGGGGCGCGACATCTACAGCCGGCTGGTCTTCGGAACCCGGATCACCCTCCGCATCATCGCCCTGGTGACCGTCATCGTCGGGCCGATCGGCCTGATCATCGGCACCGCCTCGGGCTATGTCGGCGGGCTGTTCGACCGGATCATGATGCGGATCACCGACATCTTCCTGTCCTTTCCCGCCCTGATCCTGTCGCTGGCCTTTGTCGCCGCGCTGGGGCCGAGCCTGAACAACGCCATCATCGCCATCGCCCTGACCTCCTGGCCGCCCATCGCCCGCCTGGCGCGGGCCGAAACCCTGACCTTCCGGGCCACCGACTATGTCGCCGCCGCCCGGCTTCAGGGCGCCTCGACCCTGCGGATCATCGTCAGGTCGATCATGCCGATGTGCCTGCCCTCTGTGGTGATCCGGCTGACCCTGAACATGGCCACGGTGATCCTGACGGCGGCCGGTCTGGGCTTTCTGGGACTCGGCGCCCAGCCGCCGCTTCCCGAATGGGGAGCGATGATCGCCACCGGACGCCGCTACATGATCGACAGCTGGTGGCTGGTCACCTTTCCGGGTCTGGCCATCCTGCTGGTCAGCCTGGCCTTCAACCTCGTCGGCGACGGGCTGCGCGATGCGCTCGACCCGCGGCAGATGACCGGGAGAGCAATGCCATGACAGCCCCCCTTCTGGATCTGCGCGGCCTGAGCGTCCTCTATCCGGGCGAGCACGGAGCGACCCTGGCCGTCGACAATGTCTCCTTCACGCTGAGGCGCGAGAAGCTCGGCATCGTCGGCGAGAGCGGCTCGGGCAAATCCACGCTGGGACGCGCCCTGCTGCGGCTCCTGCCGCAGGCCCGCATCACCGCCGAACGGATGACCTTTGACGGCATGGACCTGCTCTCCCTGCCCGAGAGGGCGATGCGCCACCTGCGCGGGCGGCGCATGTCGATGATCCTGCAGGACCCGAAATTCTCGCTCAATCCGATCCGCCGCGTCGGGGACCAGGTGGCCGAGGCCTGCCGGATCCATCTGCGCTGTTCCCGCGCCGAGGCCAGGGAGCGCAGCCTGGCCATGCTCGAGGCGGTGCAGATCGCCGATCCGCGGCGGGTCTATCACCTGTATCCGCACGAGGTCTCGGGCGGGATGGGCCAGCGGATCATGATCGCCATGATGCTTCTGCCGGAGCCCGATCTGGTCATCGCGGACGAACCGACCTCGGCGCTGGATGTCACGGTGCGCCTGCAGGTGCTGCGCATCCTCGACCGGCTGGTGACCGAACGGGGCATCGGTCTTCTCATGATCAGCCATGACCTCAACCTCGTGCGCAATTTCTGCGACCGAGTGCTGATCATGTATGCCGGGCGGGTGGTCGAAAGCCTGCCGGCGGCCGATCTGGAACGGGCGCGGCATCCCTATACCCAGGCCCTGCTGGCGGCCCAGCCGCGCATCGGAGGGGACCGCAGCCCCCTGAAAGTGCCCGAACGCCGGGCGGACTGGAAAGAACCCATCGGGCCACAGCCATGAAACCTGTCGATGTCGAGGATCTGTCCATCCGGCTGGGGGATGTCCCGATCCTCTCCGGGATCGGCTTTTCGGTCGCGGCGGGAGAATGCTTCGGCCTTGTGGGGGAAAGCGGATCGGGCAAGTCCACCGTCCTGCGATGCATCGCCCAGCTGATGGTCCATTGGCAGGGGCGCATCCGGATCGGGGGGACCGATATCCGCCGCATGCCCCTGCAGGAGCGCTGCCGCAGCGTGCAGATGGTGTTCCAGGATCCCTACGGATCGCTGCATCCGCGCCAGTCCGTTCGCACCGCCCTGTCCGAGCCGATCCGCATCCACCGGCTCGACCGCCCGCAGGAGCGTCTGGAGCGCGCCCTGACCGAGGTGGGGCTGCCCCTCCATTTCCTCGACCGCTTTCCGCATCAGCTTTCCGGCGGGCAGCGGCAGCGGGTCGCGATCGCCCGCGCGCTGATCCTCGAGCCGGCGGTCCTGCTGCTGGACGAACCCACCTCGGCGCTCGATGTCTCGGTCCAGGCAGAGGTCCTGAACCTGCTGAGCGAGCTGCGCCGGCGCCGGGGCTTCACCTATGTGATGGTCAGCCATGACCTCGCCGTGATCGATCACATGTGCGACCGCCTTGCCGTGATGCAGGCGGGCCGGATCGTCGAGATCCTGGATCGCGCGGCGCTGATCGGCAACGGCGCCCGCCATCCCTATGCCCGACAGCTGATCGAGGCCTCGCTCGAGCATGAACGGGGCCGCTGAGGATCTGCCGCCCCTCCTCGCCGCGCGGCGCGATGCCCTGGTCCCCGACCTGGACTTCCGGCCGCCCTTTCCGCGCTGGCAGGCCCGTTTGCGCCGGGTCTGGCGGAACAGCCTGCCCCCCCATCGCACCCCCCCCGCCGTGATCCGCCTGGCGGAGTCAGAGCGTCCGGACGGTCTGCATCTGACATCCTTGCATCTGACCTATGCCACCGGTGGCAGCGGCGAGGCCGCCCTCTTGCGTCCCGCCCGCCCGCAGGGGCGGCGGCCGGGGATCCTGCTGATGCACGACCATGGCGGCCGCTTCGACCGCGGATGGCGCAAGATGATCCCCGACGGATCCGTCCCGCCGGATCCGGGGCCGCATTACGATGGGCTCTTCGTCGGCGAGGCGCTGGCCCGGCAGGGCCATGTCGTGCTCTGCGCGGATGCCTTCGGCTGGGGCACGCGCCAGTATGGCGGCCATGCCCGGCAACAGGCCGTGGCCAGCCAGGCGCTGCGGCTGGGCTGGTCGCTGGCCGGGATCGTCGCCGCCGAGGATCTGGAGGCGCTGCAACTTCTGGCCGCCCTGCCGGAGGTGGATCCCGGACGGATCGGCGTCTGGGGCTTCTCCTTCGGGGGGTTCCGGGCCTTTCAGGCGGCGGCCCTGTCGGGGCGGGTCCGGGGCTGTCGTGGCGCTGTCCTGGATGGGGCGGGCCTCTCTGCTGCTGCGTGCCGGCAACCCGATGATCGAGGGGCATTCGGCCTTCTACACCCTGCATCCGGCGCTGGCCGGCCGGGCCGATTTCCCCGATCTGGCGGGTCTGGCGGCCGACAGGGCCCTCTTCCTGCGCGTGGGGACCGAGGACCGGCATTTCCCCGCCGAGGCCGTCCGGCCGGCCTTTGCCGATCTGCGGGCGATCGCGGCAGCAGCCGGTGGGGTGGCGGACTGCGCCCTCTTTGCCGGTCCCCATCTCTGTCCCCGATCCATCCAGGACGAGGCGGCCCGCTTTCTGCGCGACCATCTCTGAGCGGGGCCGGGGCGGGGGTGCAGCCCCTTCCCCCCCTGCGGCGGTTCAGGCGATGCGGTTGTTCTCGATGAAGTCGAAATCGATGTCCTCGCCCAGACCGGGGCGGTCGGGCACATGGACGAATCCGTCCTCGTCCATCGGATCGGAGAGCGAGCGGAGATAGTCCACCCCCTCGTCGTAATCGAGGAAGGGATGCAGCAGACCGCGTTCATACCAGCGGCAGTTGCCGCAGGCGGCGACGACATGCAGGTTCATCGCGGTGTTGCCATGCACCTCGCAGTCCATGCCGAAGGCCTCGGCCAGATGCATGGTCTTGAGCGCGGGGGTGATGCCGCCGACATCGTTCACGCCGGTGCGCAGGATGTCCACCGCCCCGGCCATGATCCATTCGGCCCGGTGCCAGTGCTTGCCGCCGATGCTTTCGGGGCCGAGCACCGGGATGTCGAGCTGATCGGCCAGCCAGCGATAGGAGGACAGGGACTGCTCGTCCATGCATTCCTCGATCCAGTCGAAGCCCAGCTTCTCCAGCCCGCGGCCCAGGGCCAGAGCCTCGGTCCGGGAATACCAGTGATAGGCATCGAGCATCAGATGGATGTCGGGGCCGACCGCTCGCGCACGGCGGCACAGGCCTGCAGATCCCGCCGGACATCGGGGGCGCCAGCGACGGGGGGCATCCAGGTGTGCAGCTTGATGCCCCGATAGCCGCGCGCCACGAGCCGTTCGGCAAAGCGGGCATAGTCCTCGGGTGTCGCAAGGCCGCCTTCGAGATCGTCCCCGCACATGATGCTGCCATAGGCGGGGACCTTGTCGCGGTATCCCCCGATCAGCTTGCAGACGGGGATCCCCAGGGATCGCCCGGCCAGATCCCAGAGCGCGACATCGACCGCAGCCAGCGTCCGGTCGGACAGCTGCCCGGCCGAACCGCGCTGACGATGCGCCAGCGCCTGCCAGAGCCGTTCGCGGTCCCGGTGGTCCTGACCGATCAGCACCGGGCGGACATGGGCCTCGATCAGGAAGGGACGGAGAACCTCCGGCGGGGCGAAGGAATAGCCCTCGGCCCCGTCCTCGCTGCGCAGGGTCAGAAGCGATTGCCGCACCCGATGGGGGGGTCCGGGATGGGCATGGCCGGCGCTGTCCACATGGCGGCGGGTGGTGGTCAGGAAGGTCGTGACCGAGACATCGGTGATGATCATGGCGTCGCTTCGGCTGGGGACGGATCGGAAAAGGGCGGAAAGCCGTAGAGCTCCTCGGGGTTGGTCACGAGAGCGCGTCCGAGCGCCGCCGCATCGGGCAGCCAGCCCAGGACGGTGTCGGCCAGGCGGGCGTCATCGGGATAGGCCTCGGTCGTCCGGATCAGGTTGTGCGGCCAGTTGGTTCCCCAGACGATCCGCTCCGGGGCATGGGCGGCGATCGCGCGCGAGACGGCGGCCACATCGGCATAATCCGGGGGACCGAGCCGCGAGGCCTCGTAGCAGCCGGCAAGCTTGAACCAGGTCCTTCCCCCGTCGATCAGCCGCCTGAGGGCATCGAGATGGGCCGGACCGGCGCCGTCCAGGAACTTGCCGTGGTGATCGAGGACCCAGCGGCTGCGCAGGCGCGCCAGGCGCGGTGCCAGATCCGGCAGGGCGCTGCCGTTGAACTGGATGGCCAGCATCCAGCCGATATCTGCGGCTCGGGCGTCGATCGCCTCGAGCCGGTCCAGACCGACGGCGCCGCCCGGCAGATCCATGATCCGCGCCCCGACAACCCCGGCGGCGGCCAGGGCCTCCATCTCGGCGGCCGGGGTCTCGGGCGTGATCACGGCCACGCCGCGGGCGATGTCGCCCATCTCGCGCAGGCAGGCGAGGAGATTGGCATTGTCGGTCTGATGGGCATTGCCCTGCGTGATCACCACCCGCCCGATGCCCAGCCAGCGCATCACCGAACGATACTGATCGGGGCCGGGCAGATCGCCTGCCGGAAGGGGCGGGCCGCCCGGCCGCGCCGGAAAGCCGGGGAGATACAGATGCACCTGGGTGTCGATCGCCCCCTTCGGCAGGGCGATCCGCGGCGGGTTTCCCGTGCAGCGACGGATGAGCGTCATGAGTCCGATATCCGAAATTCGCGAAGGGCAGCCTGATCGATCCCGATGCCCAGACCGGGGCCATCGGGGATCCGCACCACACCCTGTTCATGGCCGATCGGCCGGGTCAGGATCGCCTGACGGAAGGGGCATTCGGTGCAGTCGAATTCGAGGATCGGATCGAGCGGCCGATGGCGGAGGGGCTCGGGCTGCAGCGCGGCCAGGAACTGCAACGCCGCGGCGATCTGCACCCCCGTTCCCCAGACATGGGGCACGACGCGCAGCCCATGCAGGGCGGCCAGATCGGCGATGCGCCGGGCCTCGGTGAAGCCGCCGCAGCCGCCCAGATCGGGCTGGATGATGTCCACCGCCCGGGTCCGGATCGGCTCCTCCATGCCCCATCGGGTATGCCAGGTCTCGCCCGCGGCCAGCGGGATCGGCTGGCCGGCCCTGACGGCCCGATAGGCCCCGATCTGTTCGGGAACAACCGGTTCCTCGAACCAGTCGATGTCATGCTCGGCCGCCGCGCGGCCGAGGCGGATCGCCTCGAGGGGATCGTAGCCGTGATTGGCATCGATCATCAGCCGCATGCGGGGGCCGATCGCCTCGCGCACGGCGGCGATGACCTGCAGATCCTCGGCCGGATCGAAGCCGATCTTGATCTTGCAGGCCTGGAAACCGGCTGCGGCATGGGCTGCCATCTCGGCCGCGGTCTCCGCGATCGGGTCGCCTCGCGGGCGGCGGAACCCGCCTGTGGCATAGGCGCGGACCTCGTCGCGGAACCGCCCCCCCAGAAGCAGCGAGACCGGAACCCCGAAATGCCGACCCTTGATATCCCAGAGGGCGACGTCGATTCCCGACAGGGCTGTCACCGCCAGCCCCCGCTGTCCCTGATCGCGGAAGGCGTTGTAGAGGGTCGTCCAGATCCGCTCCGTCTGCAGCGGGTCCTGGCCGATCAGCCATTCGGCATAGGCGCGGACCATCGCCGCATTCGGCCGCGCCGGGCCGAGACATTCCCCCCAGCCCGTCGTCCCGTCATCGCAGATGACCTCGACCAGGAGATGGGCCCGCCGATCGAAGCGCATCGTCGCGCTTTCATAGGGATGGGCGAGGGGGGATCCGAGCAGATGAGTGCGGATGGCGGCGATCCGCATCACGCGGCCTTCCGGCGGGCCTGATCGCCGATCAGGCGCTCCAGGATGGCCTCCTCCTCGGCGGTGAGATCGGACAGGGGGCTGCGCACCGGGCCGGCGGCAAAGCCCTGCAGGCGGACGCCGGCCTTGATTGCGGCCACGGCATAACCCTTGCGGCGCGAGCGCAGCTCGATGAAGGGCCAGAAGAAGTCATTCAGGATCTGCTCGCAGGTGGCGCGGTCGCGGGCATGCAGGGCGGCATAGAACCTCTGTGCGAGGGCCGGCACGAAGTTGAACACCGCCGAGGAATAGGTCGTGAATCCGGCCCCGAGATAGGCTTCGGCATAGATCTCGGCGGTGGGCATCCCCCCCCAGATAGGTCAGCCGGTCCCCGAGGCGGGCCGTGATCCGGCGGATGAGGGGCATGTCGCCGGTACCGTCCTTGAAGCCGACGAGATTGGGGCAGATCTCGCAGAGCCGTTCGAGGGTCTCCGGCTGAAGGACGGCATTGTCGCGGTTGTAGACCATGACCCCCAGACCGGTTGCCTGACAGACACGTCTGACATGATGGAACAGCCTTCCTGGGGGGCATCGATGAGGTAATGGGGCAGCAGGAGCAGGCCATCGGCCCCGGCCCGCTCTGCCGCGCGGGCGATCTCCACCGCGATCTCGGTGCCATAGCCGCAGCCGGAGACGATGGCGCTGGGACCGGCGGCTTCCTTGGCCGCGGCGATGATGGCCGGAATCTCGTCCGGGCGGAGCGAGAAGAACTCGCCCGTGCCGCCGGCGGCAAAGAGGACCGGCGCACCGAAGCCGCTCAGCCATTCGACATGCGCCTTGTAGCTGTCGGGGGCAAAGGCCCCATCGGCATCGAAATGGGTGACGGGAAAGGACAGGAGGCCGGCGCCAAGCCTGGTCTTGATGCGGAGGGGATCCATCGGGGCCTCATGCGCTGAGCGGAAGGAGCAGGTCAGCCCTAGCCCAGTTGCATGATAGATGTCAACAACACGTATTATGTGTTGTCGGGCATCCGCCGCTGCAGGGCCCGATAGCGGGCCTGGCTGCTGCGCAGGTGATGGCGCATCGCCTCGCGCGCGGCCTCGGCATCGCCATTGGCGATCGCCTCGACGATCTGGCCGTGTTCGGCATGGATCCGGGCGATATAGGCCTCCGAGTCGCTGGCCGCCCCGTCCTGCAGCGCCAGACGCGGGATGATGGCCGGCCCCATCATGGTCAGGAATTCCACGAAGCGGGGGTTGTTGGTCGCCTCGGCGATCGCCAGATGCAGGGCAAAATCCGCCTCGGCGGTGGGCCGGCCCGCCCGCAGCGCCTCGATCACGGCGTGATGGCGGCGCAAAAGGGTTTCCTCCTGCGCCGGAGAGCGGCGCAGGGCGGCCAGGGCGGCGGCTTCGGCCTCGACGGCGGTCCGCAGCTCCAGCACCTCGATGACCGAGGAAATCCGGGCGACATCAATCCCCTGGAACGGCGCTGGCGCGGCCGGCGGAGGGGGCAGGACGAAGACGCCGGCCCCCTGCCGGGCCTCCACCAGCCCATCGGCCCGCAGCGCAGCGATCGCCTCGCGCACTACGGTGCGACTGACGCCATGGGCCGCGGTCAGGCCGGCCTCGCTCGGCAGCCTGTCGCCGGGGCGGAACTCCCCCGCCTCGATGGCGCGGCGCAGCTCGGCGGCGAGTTGCACGACAAGATTGCCGGCTTTGCGGTTCGGCCGTTGCGGGCTGGCGCGGGTCAACTCGGTCATCCCTGGCTCGTCGTTCCCATTTCTATCCCGCCCGCATGACAGCAAGTCAAGACCGCCGCGCCCCCAGACTCGACATGGGATGACATCTCCCATAATTTGTATGATGTATTGCCCATCACCCCATTGGACCGCAGGAAGGACGATATGGAACGATTGCTGATCACGGGCGCAGCCGGCAATCTGGGCAGGGTGATGCGCAGGCGCCTGGCCTCGCGCGCAAGGGTCCTGCGCCTGTCGGACATCGCCGATCTGGGGCCCGCCGCCCCGCATGAGGAGCTGATGCCCTGCGATCTGGCGGACGAGGCGGCCGTCCATCGCCTGGTGGCCGGCTGCGATGCCATCCTCCATCTCGGTGGCATCTCGGTCGAGGATCGCTTCGAGCGGATCCTGCAGGCGAATATCCGCGGCGTCTACAACCTCTACGAGGCCGCACGCGCCCATGGCCAGCCGCGCATCATCTTTGCCAGCTCCAATCACACAGTGGGCTTCTATCCGCAGGATCAGCGTCTCGATGCCACCGTCCCCTTCCGGCCGGATGGTCTCTACGGCGTCTCCAAATGCTTCGGAGAGGCCCTCGCCCGCCTCTATTTCGAGAAGTTCGGGCAGGAAACGGCGCTGGTGCGGATCGGATCCTGCTTCGAGGAACCGCGCGATCACCGGATGCTGTCGACATGGCTGTCCCATGACGACTTCGAATCCCTGATCGACTGCATCCTGCGCGTGCCGCGGCTCGGCTGTCCGGTGATCTGGGGCGTCTCGGCCAATGCCGCGGCCTGGTGGGACAACGGCGCGGTTGCCTATCTGGGCTGGACCCCCCGGGACAATGCCGAGCGCTTCCGCGACAGGATCGAGCAGAACATGCCGCGCCCTGCCCCCGACTCTCCGCTGGCGATCTTCCAGGGCGGCCGCTTCACCCAGGATCCCATCCACCGCGACGGATGACGGCCGGGGCGGGTGCTGCGCCCCGCCCCCTCTTCGGCGCCCCCTTCTGCGATCCGGAGCCCGGTCCAGGCCGGCGCGGGAATGGCGGTCCGGGGCGCGGCCTCTCCCGCGCCCCGCACCCCTGGCCCGTCACTCGCGATGCTTCTCGATCATCTGGAAGCGGGTATGCCAGGGATCGATGATCAGCCCCTCGACATCGTCCCGATAGGCCACCGACACCACCACCTGCGAGAAGATCATGAGCGAGGGGGCCAGCTCGTCATAGCGGATCTGGATCGCCTCATAGGCCTCGCGCTGCTCCTCGGGATCGAGGACGAGCAGGGCCTCGTCGATCATCCGGTTCAGCTCCTCGTCATGGAAGCTGGTCCGCCAGCCCTGGAAATTGGTCAGGGCGGCCTCGTCCGAATTGTCGGGATTGTAGACCAGGGCCCGCAGATTCGAATCCGGATGCGGGATGGTTCCGCCGCCGCCGCGCCCCACGATCAGCTCGAAGTTCCGCTCCCGCATCGCGCCATAGATCTGGTCGCCCGATCCGGTGATGATCTCGGCGCGGATCCCGGCCTGGGCCAGGGTCGCCTGCAGGGCGGTCGCGATATTGATGAAGGGCGGCTCGGCCAAAGCCCGCAGCGTGACATCGAACCCGTCGGGATAGCCGGCCTCGGCCAGCAGGGCGCGCGCCGTCTCGACATCCAGCCGGTAGCCCGGATCGGGCAGCGCTCCCATCACCCCCGCGGCAATCGGCCTCTGATGGGGCTGACCGAAATAGGGCATGACCGAGCGGTTCAGCCCCTCATAGTCGATCAGATGGGCCAGGGCGCGACGGACGAGGGGGTTGGCGAAGCGTTCGTCCTTCATCGACACGCCCAGATAGTAGAAGCCGGCGCTCGGCTCGCTGGCGACCACGACATCGGGATTCGCCTCCAGCCCCTGCAGATCGGCAGAGAGCAGGGAATAGCCGATGTCGATATCCCCGCGTTCGAGCTGAAGACGCTGGGTCTGCGATTCGGGCAGATGCCGCATCAGGACCCGGCGCATGGCCGGCGCCTCGCCCCAGTAATTGGGGTTCCGCTCGAGCAGGATGAGCTCGTTCGAGCGCCATTCCCGCACGACATAGGGGCCCGACCCTGCCGAGTTCAGCCGCAACCAGCCCTGCGCCAGATCGCCGTCCACCTCATGGCGGAGAGCCTCGACATGGTCGATCACGGCCCCCGTGCCCCCAACCGCCAGGACCATCATCACCAGGCGCGGGTCATCGGGCTTGGGCAGGTTCAGCCGGAAGGTGCGCTCGTCCAGCGCCACGAAGCTCTCGGCGGCAGTCTCGGCCGTGAATCCGCGCGTCTTGAGGAAGGAGGCCTGCGCCAGATTCATGCTCATCAGACGGGTGAGCGACCAGACCACATCCGCCGCCGTCACCGGATTGCCGGAGGCGAAATTCGCCTCGCGCAGATGGAAGGTGATGGAACGCCCGTCCTCGCTGATCTCCCAGCTTTCGGCGAGGCCGGGAATGATCCGGCTCCGGTCATGAGGATCGATCTGGACCAGCGTCTCGTAGACCGCGTTCATCACCTGCGCCCCCTCGCGGCTGACGATGTCAGCGGGGTCCAGGGTCAGCACATTGGCCAGCGATGTCGCCACGACAAGCTGATCCGGCGGGGTTTCGGCCAGCGCGTCGGTCGAGACGACGCCAAGCCCCAGCATCGCCGCCGCGATGCCTGCGAGAAATCTGTTCATCTGTCCTCCCTGAACGCACGGGCCGGGCGCGCCCCGGCACAGGGAACGGATTACAGATCATATGTTGTCTGTCAATTATAATATATGCTGGGCGAAGATTGCCGTATCACCAGGGATCCCCAGCTGCCGGGAGGCGATCCGGCCGCTCCTCCCCAAGCCCCAGGATCCGCGCGGCGACCGGCAGCACCGCCCGACCCAGGGCCGTGGTCTGTTCCCCGTCCAGATGGACGCCGTCCAGCGGCGACGCCCGGCAATGCGCGCCTGCATCCAGGAAGAAGGCGCCGCACTCCTCCGCCAGATGCCGATACAGGGGCGCAAGCTGCCGGCTTTCCTCGATCCGGCGCTGACCGGCCGGGACGCCATCCGGCCCGCACAACAGGGGGCGGCGCGATCACCAGCACCGCCGGACGCCGCGGACCCTTGAAGGGAAAGCACCGGACAATCTCCACCAGGCGGCGCATCCCCGCCGCCGCCCCGCTGGCCAGACCGCAGACATGGGGCTTCAGGTCATTGGTCCCCAGCATCAGCACAACCAGATCGAGGGGCTGATGGCTGGCCAGAAGTCCCGGCAGGCAGCGCGCCGCATTGCGGTCGGCAGGGCCGGCATGATCGTCGAAACAGGTCGTGCGGCCGCCCAGGCCGTCGGCCGTCACCAGCGCCCGACCGGCCAGGCCCTCTGCCAGCACCACCGGCCAGCGCTGTCCGGGCGGGTGGCGCAGCCCCGACGCCGGATCATGGCCCCAGGTCAGACTGTCGCCGACGATCAGGATTTCCTTCATCTCCGCCTCCATGTGCGCTTCCGGGGCCGCAAACATGTCATACATGCACCGAGCAGAAGCGCCACCCCGCCAGCGCCCCCGGCCCCCCGGCGGGACGGGCGGGCCGTTCGCGCCGAAGGCGGGCACGAACCCGGACGCTCCGTGATGGACCGGGGGCAGGAGGCAGCCATGGCGGCCTGCACCGGGGGCCCTACAGCGCGATCAACGGGGGGCCGCAGAGCCTTCACCAGCTCCGCGCCGGCACGAACCCGCTGGTGGAGGAGCCCGACGGCCCGCTTCGGAACGCGGCTCTGCCGCAGCCTCCGACCGTCCGGCGCGGGCTTGCCACGATGGGCGCGGTCTGCTCTCAAGACATTGATATGTCGTATTTATCAGAGATGGTTCCGGGCCAGGGGGCGGTGTTTTCGCTCGTCATCAGACCATGAAGATGGTAGAATGGAATGCCAGGAAGAGGAGGCTTGCCGTGGAAACTGTCCCGCCCAAGGAGAAGAAGGCCGCGACGCGTCTGACGATCGAACCGGTCGGCCAGATGCCGGAGAACCGCTTCCTCGACAACGCGGCAGGGCTGATCATCGACCACAGCGAAGCCGAGGGCGAATTCTTCGATCTCAGCGTCAGCAGCGAGGATGAGGAGACCCCCGCCGAGGACACGGACCGGGCCTGACGGCAGGGGGGGGAAGCTGCGCATGATCCCGTTCGGCCTGCGCCGCCTTCCCCCCGCCCCATCCCGCCGCGCCGGATCGCCACGCCAACTGGTCCCGCCGCAGGACGTCGGAGGACATCGCACGCCGGCGCGCACGCTCGAACCGATCATACTATTTCCTGCGGGAACGGGGACCGCCCGGAGGAGGGAGGGTTTGCGCCGCTGTCAGGGCCGCAATCCCGGGACGGACAGCCCGGTCACCCCGACCCCGGCCGGGACAGGGGCACCCCCCGCCGCCCCGCCAGATCGGTCACATATTGCCAGGCCACGCGCCCCGATCGGGCACCCCGCGTCGCCTGCCATTCGATGGCCTCGGCGCGCAGCGTCTCGTCGTCGATGGCCAGGCCGTAGGCATCGCAGTAGCCGCGGATCATGCCCAGGAAATCCTCCTGGGAGCAGGGATGGAAGCCCAGCCACAGGCCGAACCGGTCCGAGAGCGAGACCTTCTCCTCGACCGCCTCGGAGGGGCTGATGGCCGTAGAGCGCTCGTTCTCGATCATGTCGCGGGGCATCAGATGGCGCCGGTTGGAGGTGGCATAGAGAACCACATTGTCGGGCCGCCCCTCGATCCCGCCGTCCAGCACCGCCTTGAGCGACTTGTAATGCGCATCATCCTGCGAAAAGGACAGATCGTCGCAGAAGAGGATGAAGCGGCCCGGCGCCTCGCGCAGCAGGGCCAGGCAGCGGCCGATCGAGGGAAGATCCTCCCGGCTCACCTCCACAAGGCCGAGCCCCGGCACCTCGGCCGCCACGGCGGCATGGACAGCCTTGACGAGCGAGGATTTCCCCATGCCGCGCGCGCCCCAGAGCAGGGCATTGTTGGCCGGAAAGCCGCGGGCAAAGGCACGGGTATTGGCCAGCAGGACATCCCGCGCCCTGTCCACCCCGCGCAGGAGCGACAGATCCACCCGGGACACCTGTCTGACGGGCACCAGGCGATCCGGGTCGGTGTGCCAGACATGGGCGGGGGCCGTGAAGTCGGGCGGCGGGGGCGGAGGCGGGGCAATCCGTTCGAGCGCCTCGGCAATGCGCCGCAGAGCGTCTGTCATCCCGGTGCCGGCTGCTTCGAAGCTCATGCCTTGCCTCCCGAGGCGAGATTGTCCTCTGCCTCGTCGAAAAGGGATTCGTTCTCGCCCAGAAGGCCCTCGGCCCGCAGCCGCGCCTCGCGCGCCTTCTCGCTGCGGCGGATCAGCAGGATCGAGACCTCATAAAGCGGATAGACCGCGGCAAAGAGGATGATCTGGCTCATCATGTCGGGCGGGGTCGCGAGGGCGGCCAGAACCAGGATGCCGACGATGGCGTATTTGCGCATCCGCCCCAGCCCGCGCGAGGTGATGAGGCCCGCCCGCCCCATGAGGGTCAGCAGCACGGGAAGCTGGAAGCACAGACCGAAGGCGACGATGAAGCTCATCGTCAGGTTCAGATAGGACCGGGCCGAGCCCTGGAAGACCATCGCCGCCGAGGCGGCGCCTGCGGCCGCCTCCCCCCCCTCGCCGGCCAGCGTGCCCGGATCCTGGAAGGTCAGGAAGAAGCTGAAGGCCATCGGGGTGACGATGTAATACGCGAAGGCCGCGCCGAGGAAGAACATCAGGGGCGAAGCCAGCAGGAAGGGGAGGAAGGCCTGCTTCTCGTTGCGGTAGAGGCCGGGGGCGACGAAGCGCCACATCTGGTAGGAGATGACGGGAAAGGACAGGGCGAACCCCGCCATGACCGAAATCGAGAAGGCGAGGAAGAAGCCTTCCTGGAGGCTGATGAAGATGAGCTGGCAGTTCTGTCCCCGCGCGTTCAGCGCATCGCAGAGCGGGCGCGTCAGGAAGCCGTAGATCGGCTCCCAGACGAAGAAGCACAGGAAGATCGCGACAACGAAGGCCAGCATGGACCAGATGATGCGGGTCCTCAGCTCGGCCAGATGTTCGATGAGAGGGGCCGAGGAGGCTTCGACCTCGTCCACCGGATCGGGCGTCTTGGGTCTGGCTGTCATGCCGTCTCATCCGTGCGGGTGGGAGGGGCCTCGCGCGCGGCAGCCTCGCGCGCGGCGGCGGCGCGGCGTTCGAACTCGGCGGCGCGGCGCTCGGCCTCGGCGGCGCGACGTTCGGCCTCGGCGGCGCGGCGCTCGGCGGCAGCGGCCAGCGCCTCGGCGCGCTGCCTTTCGCGTTCGGCCGAAAGGGCCTGAGTCGCCGGACCGGCGGCTCCCGGAGCAGGGGTCGGGGAAGGCGATGTCAGGGGTGTGCCGGCCGGCGGGATGGTCGAGGCGGACGGGGAGCGGGACGGACCCAGCGCCGTTTCGCGCAGCCGGTCCGTGGCATAGCTCAGGGGCCGGGTCGCGGCGCGGATGGTCCGGTCGATCTCGCGCATGCCCGATTCGTCCGCGGCCGCCTCCATCGCGCGGGTGAATTCGCGCGCCATGCCGCGCGCCTTGCCCACCGCCTGCCCCAGCGAGCGGAACAGGTTGGGCAGATCCTTCGGTCCGACGACGATCAGCGCCACGACGCCGATCAGGATCATCTCGGACCAGCCGAGGTCGAACATGGCCTGCCTCCCGACCCTGCGGGCGTCAGCCCTGGCTGCGGGTCGTGTCCGCGGGAACCGTCGGGGCGGCCTGGTTCCCCTGGGCGCCGTGCAGCGTGGTGCCGGACTGTGCCGTGACCTGCGGCACCGGGGTCACGTCCTGGGCCGGGGCGGCGTGGCCCTCCTCGATCTCGCGGCGGCCATCTTCCATCCCTTTGCGGAAGGCGGTGATGCCCTTGCCGACCTCGCCCATCATGGATGCGATCTTCCCGCGCCCGAACAGGACGAGCACGACGACCGCGATCAGCAGAAGGCCGGGAAGGCCGATGTTGTTGAGCATGACGGATCTCCCATCGCGTGGCTCGCCCTCTCTAGCGCAGGGACGCCTCGGGCGGAACCTTGCAAAGGGCGATTCGGGTCGCATTTTGTGACAGGAACCTGTCAGTTGACCCTCCGATGGCGATCTCCCGCACCGACCGTCTCTTTGCCCTGTCGCGGATCCTGCGCGATGGCCGCCTGCACCGGGCCGAGGATCTGGCCCGGCGTCTGGGCGTGTCGCGGCGGCAGATCTATCGCGACCTCGATACGCTGATCGCCTCCGGGGTGCCGATCGCGGGAGAGAGGGGCCTGGGCTACATGGCGACAGCCGAGGTCACGTTGCCGCCGCTGAACCTGACGCTGGAGGAGCTGGAGGCGCTCCAGCTCGGGCTGGCGGTCGTCGCCGAGGCGGGCGATGACGGGCTCAGGGCCGCGGCCCGCTCGCTTGGCGACAAGCTCGACGCGGTGCTGCCCGAGGGCCGACCCCCGCCCGCCGCTGCCCCGATGGGCCTTGCCATCGGGGCCTTTGCCGATGCGGCCCGCGGTTTCCGCCACATGCCGACGATCCGGGCGGCGATCCGCGCGCGCCAGAAGCTCCGCCTCGTGATCCCCCCCGACCCCGAAGCGCCGCAGCGCGTGGTGCGTCCGCTGCGGCTCGACTACTGGGGGCGGGTCTGGACCGTGACGGTCTGGTGCGAGACGACCGGAGGTTTTGCCGATCTGCGCATGGATCTGATCGAGGACGTCGTCCCCCTGCCCCATCTCTTTGCCGACGAGCCGGGGCGCCGTCTGTCCGACCGTCACGCCGCGCGCGACTGATTCTGCGGGTCTTGCGGGCGGGCCGCCTGCCCGCGCGGGAAGACAAAGCAGCGGTCGCGTCGGAACATCACCCACAGCGGCGTGCCGGGCCGGGGCAGGAAGACGGACGGCACCGCCGCCTTGAGCAGCGAGCCGTCATGCTCCATGCGCAGTTCCACCAGACTGACGGCCCCGATGAAGCGCGCCCGCTCCACGATGCCGCGTGCCGCATCGCCATGGCTGGCCGTCGGAAGGGGGCCGCGCCCGGCCCGGTCGAAATCGATGGCCAGATGCTGGGGCCGGATGGCGATGTCCACCTCGGTGCCGTCGGGCACACCCGGTGCCAGGAAGGGGCCGAAGGGCGTCTGCGTCAGGGCCCCCTGCACCCGACCGCGGATGACATTGAGATCGCTGAAGAAGGCGGCGGCCTGCAGATCGACGGGATTGTTGTAGATCGTGTAGGGGGCGCCGCGCTGGACGATGCGGCCCTCGCGCATCAGCAGGATCTCGTCGGCCATGCGCATCGCCTCGGCGGGGTCATGCGTGACCAGAAGCACCGCCGTGCCTTCGGCCTTGAGAACCGCGAGCGTCTCGTCCCGGATATCGTCGCGCAGGCGGTCATCGAGACCCGAGAAGGGCTCGTCCATCAGCAGGATGCGCGGACGGGGCGCAAGGGCCCGCGCCAGCGCCACCCGCTGCTGTTCGCCCCCGGAGAGCTGATGGGGATAGGCGGCGGCATGATGGGTCATGCCGACCCGGTCCAGAAGATCGCGCACGCGCGCCGCCGTGCCGGGATCGCGCCGGGGCAGGCCGAAGGCCACATTGTCCGCCACCGTGAGATGGGGAAACAGGGCAAAGTCCTGAAACATCAGGCCGATGCCCCGCCTTTCGGGCGGCACGCGCGCAGCGCCGTCCACGACGGGCTGGCCATCCACATGGATCCTGCCGGCATCCGGCCAGTCCACCCCGGCGATCAGGCGCAGCGTCGTGGACTTGCCGCAGCCCGAGGGACCGAGAAGACAGCTCACCTGCCCGGCCTCGATGGCCATCGACACGCCGTCCACGACCGCCCGCCCGTCGAACCGCCGCGTCAGCCCCTCGATCGCCAGACGTGGCGCCACGCCATCCCCCATTCCCGACGGAAACATTCGGACATCTAGGGGATCGGACGGACGGGGACAAGCGTCACAGCGTGCGCGCCACTGCGCCGCCATCGACCAGGATGTTCTGTCCGACGATATAGCCGGCCTGTTCGGAACACAGGAAGGCGCAGACCGCCCCGAAGGCGGCCGGATCGCCATAGCGGCCTGCGGGAATGCGTGCCAGAGCGCGGGCGCGGACGGCCTCGGGTGTCAGCCCTTCGCGTTCGGCGGCATCCTGATCGAGCCGGCGGATGCGGTCGGTCTCGTGACTGCCCGGCAGCAGGTTGTTGATCGTCACGCCCTGCCCTGCCACCTCGCGCGCGGTGTTGGCGACCCAGCCGGTCAGCCCCATGCGCGCTGCCGTCGAGAGGCCGAGCGCCCGCGTGGGGGCGACCACCGCCGAGGAGGTGATGTTGACCACCCGCCCCCAGCCGCGCGCGATCATGCCCGGCAGATGGTCGCGCATCAGCGCGATGGGGGCCAGCATGCTGGCCTCCAGGGCGCGCTGCAGCGCTTCGGGGCCGAAATCCTCCCAGCGACCGGGCGGCGGGCCGCCCGCATTGGTCACCAGGATATCGAGCTCGCCCGCGGCCTCGCGCAAGGCGGCGCGGCCCGCGTCGGTGGTCACATCGGCGATGACGGCCGTCACGGCCACGCCATGGCGGGCACGGATCGCGGCGGCCGTCTCCTCCAGGGGTTCGCGCCCCCGGGCTGCGATCACGAGATCCACCCCTTCGGCGGCCAACGCCTCGGCACAGCCCCGACCCAGACCGCGCGAGGCCCCCGTCACCATGGCCCGACGTCCCCTGATCCCCAGATCCATGCTGTCTCCCCTGCGTTGACCCCTGCGCTGCATGAACCTAGCCTTGCCGGCACTGCAACCCCCGGCTGTCTGTTCCGTCCGATCCGATGACCGATTTCCACCCGCTCCGCCCTGCGTCGGCCCCCGGGGGCCCTGCGGCGATCCAGAGCCTTCGTGTCGTGCCGGCAGCGGCCTTTGTCGTCACGCTGGGCGCGGCCCGCGGCGACGGGCTGGGGATCGCCGATGATCTCGTTCTCGACGACATCTATCAGCTCTCCCCCGAGGCGCCGCATCTCGATCTTGTCGCGGCGATCGCGCCGGACGGCCGGATCGCCATCGCCGATGGCTCGCCCACCGGGCAACCGGGCCACAGGCTGCACCTGGACTGCTGCCTGACCCTGGCCGAACCGGATGGCCATCTGATCGAGATGCTGGTCCTTGTCGAAGTCGAGGACGATGCCGTGGCCGAGATCTACGGGCTGCCGCTGGCTCCGCTCATGCCCAAGCGGGACTATCGCCTCGTGGGGATCGACCGCCACGCCGCGACCCGGCGGCTGGCCCAGGCGGCCAGCGCCTCCTTTGTCCGGGGCACGCGCATCACCATGGCATCGGGCGAACAGGTGCCGGTCGAGGCGCTGCGCGTGGGCGACCGTGTCCTGACGCGTGACGACGGGCCCCAGCCGATCCGCTGGATCGGCTGCTGCACGCTGCGCGCCATCGGTGCCTTTGCCCCGGTGGTGATCCGCAAGGGCGTTCTGCACAATGCCCATGACCTCGTGCTGGCCCCGGATCACCGCATCTTCGTCTGGCAGCGGCAGGACTGGCTCGGCACCGGCCGGGCCGAGGTGCTGGTCAAGGTGCGCCATCTGGTGAACGGCGACACCGTCTATGTGCGCGAAGGCGGCCATGTCGACTATTTCCAGATCGTGTTCGACGACCATCAGATCATCTTCGCCGAAGGCATCGCCGCCGAATCGGTGATCGTGGATTCGCTCACGCGCGCCGCCCTGCCGGAAAACACTCCTCCCCACGCACCCCGCCGCCATCTGCGCTACGAAGTCACCGAAAGCCTTCTGCCCAGAGCCGAGGCTGTCGAGCTGCTGCGCCGGGCTTCCGCGGCGCGATAGGCCATCTTGGGGCTGCGGCCCCGTGCCGGGCCGGCCCTCTGCTGCGTTTCCCTGCCATGCGGTTGCCCCGGACCCGGCCGCCCCTTATGTGGGCCGCCATGTCGAACCGTGCCCCCCTGCCGCCCGAGATCGCCCGCCGCCGGACCTTTGCGATCATCTCGCATCCGGATGCGGGCAAGACCACGCTGACCGAGAAGTTCCTGCTGTTCGGCGGAGCGATCCAGATGGCCGGGCAGGTGCGCGCCAAGGGCGAGGCCCGGCGCACGCGATCGGACTTTCTCCAGATGGAGAAGGAGCGCGGCATCTCCGTCTCCGCCTCGGCGATGTCCTTCGACTATCGCGACTGGCGCTTCAACCTCGTCGATACGCCGGGCCACTCCGACTTCTCCGAGGACACCTATCGCACGCTGACGGCCGTGGATGCCGCCGTCATGGTGATCGACGGCGCCAAGGGGGTGGAAAGCCAGACGCGCAAGCTCTTCGAGGTCTGCCGCCTGCGCGACCTGCCGATCCTGACCTTCTGCAACAAGATGGACCGCGAAAGCCGGGATACCTTCGAGATCATCTCGGAGATCCAGGAGACACTGGCCATCGATGTCACGCCGGCCTCATGGCCGATCGGGATGGGGCGCGATTTCATCGGCGCCTATGATCTCCTGCATGACCGGCTGGAGCTGATGGACCGCGCCGACCGCAACCGCCTGGCCGAAAGCGTCAAGATCGACGGCCTGGACGACCCCCGCATCGCGGAACATGTGCCGCCCGAGCTGCTCGCCCGCCTGCGCGAGGAGGTGGAGATGGCGCGCGGCCTGCTGCCCCCCTTCGACCGGCAGGCGGTGCTCGAAGGGCATCTCACCCCCATCTGGTTCGGCTCCGCGATCAACAGCTTCGGCGTGCGCGAGCTGATGGACGGTATCGGCGCCTATGGTCCCGAGCCCCAGCCCCAGCGGGCCGAGCCGCGCCAGATCGCCCCGGAGGAGGAAACCGTCACCGGCTTCGTCTTCAAGGTGCAGGCGAACATGGACCCCAAGCACCGCGACCGCGTGGCCTTTGTCCGCCTCGCCTCGGGCCATTTCGAGCGGGGAATGAAGCTGTATCATGTCCGCGCAGGCAAGCCCATCACGGTCTCCGCCCCCGTGCTGTTCCTCGCCGCCGATCGCGAGCTGGCCGAGGAGGCCTGGGCCGGCGACATCATCGGCATCCCGAATCACGGGCAGTTGCGCATCGGCGACACCCTGACCGAGGGCGAGGCCCTGCGCGTCACCGGCATCCCCTCCTTCGCGCCCGAGCTGCTCCAGGCCGTCCGCCCCGGCGACCCCATGAAGGCCAAGCATCTGGAAAAGGCCCTGATGCAGTTCGCCGAGGAAGGCGCGGCCAAGGTGTTCAAGCCGCTGATCGGCTCGGGGCATATCGTCGGGGTGGTGGGCGCCCTCCAGTTCGACGTGCTGGCCAGCCGGATCGAGCTGGAATACGGCCTGCCCGTCCGCTTCGAGGGGACGCAGTTCACCTCTGCCCGCTGGGTCCAGGGCCCGCGCGAGGCGGTGGACGAACTGATCGCGAAGAACAAGGCGCATATCGCCCATGACAATGACGGCGATGTGGTGTTCCTGACTCGCCTGCAATGGGACATCGACCGCGTCCAGCGCGACTTTCCGGCCCTGCGTCTGAGCGCGACCAAGGAGATGATGACCGCCTGACCGCACGGGGGCCGGGCGCCGCCCGGGGCGATGTCAGTACCACATGTCCTCCATCGAGGCCTTCCGTCGGGCCACGAAATCGGCCAGCGCCTCGGACAGGCCCGCATCGATGGGGGGCGGCTCGAAGTCGCGCAGGCGGCGCTTCCAGATCGCATGGGCCCGCCTCGCGGCGTCGAGGGCGCCGCCCGCCTCCCATTTCTCGAACGGGTCGTTGTCGGCGGTCTCGCTGTCCCAGAAGGCCGACTGATAATGGGCCAGGGTGTGGCTGCAGCCGAAGAAATGGTTGCCCGGTCCGACCTCGGCAAAGGCCTCCACCGCCAGATGGCTGTCGTCCACCGTCACGCCGGCCAGATAGGCATGAAGCGCTCCGCACAGATCGGCATCGAGCACGAACTTCTCGTAGGACATCGACAGCAGCCCGTCGAGGAAGCCCGCGGCATGCAGGATGTAGTTGGCGCCGCAATGGATGGCGGCCAGCATGGACATGGTCCCTTCCGTCATCGCCTGCGCATCGGGAAGCTTGGATGTCGTGAAGTTGCCCGAACAGCGCAGCGGCAGGCGCAGACGGCGGCAGAGCTGCCCGACCACGAGCGACCCCACGGCCGGTTCCGGCGTGCCGAAGGTCGGCGCGCCCGAACGCAGCGCCATCGAGGACAGGAAATTGCCGAAGACCACGGGGGCGCCGGGCCGTTCGAGCTGGGCCAGGGCGCAGCCTGCCATCGTCTCGGCCAGGGACTGGGCGATGGCGCCGGCGGTGGTCACCGGCCCCATGGCGCCGCCCAGGATGAAGGGCACGACGATCACCCCCTGATTGGCGCGGGCATAGGCGCGCAGGGATCGCGTCAGCGTGCCGTCCCAGACGAGGGGCGAGTTGACATTGACATTGCCCATGATGACGCAGTTCGCTTCCACGAAGTCGTGGCCGAAGACGATCCGCGCCATCTCGATGCTGTCCTCGGCCCGGCTTTCGGCCGTCACGGAACCGAGGAAGGGCCGGTCCGACAGCGTCAGATGCGCCAGCACCATGTCGAGATGGCGCTTGTTCACGGGGATGTCGGTCGGTTCGCAGATCGTGCCGCCGGAATGGTGGAACCAGGGATAGGATTGCGCCAGGCGGACGAAGTTGCGGAAATCCTCCAGCGTGCCGAAGCGGCGCCCCCGGTCGAGATCCATCACGAAGGGCGAGCCGTAGGCCGGAGCGAAGACGACATTGTCCCCCCCGATGCGCACGGAATTGGCCGGGTTCCGGGCATGCTGGACGAATTCGGCCGGCGCGCTCGACAGGATCTCGCGCAGCAGGCCGGGGGGAAAGCGCACCCGTACCCCGTCCACCACGGCCCCGGCGCGCCGCCAGTGCTCCAGCGCGGGCGGATCGTCGCGGAACTCGATCCCGGTTTCCCACAGGATCCGGTCGGCGGCGGCCTCGATCCGGCAGAGATTGTCCTCGGACAGGATGTCATAGGGTGGGATGCCCCGGCGGATCCAGGGGGCGCGGGCCACGGGGCGCGGGCCGCTGCGTTCGGCCCGGCGTCCCTCGCGCCCGCCGCTGCGCCCCGCCGGCATCGCGGCGGCGATCGTCCCTGCATGCTGTGCCATGGTCTGTCTCTCCTCCCCGGTTCCCGGCCTGTCCTCCGCTCAGGATAACCGTCATCCCCGGCGGCGTGACGGCCCCAAAGCAGTCACCGATCCATACGCCTGAGTCATGGATCGGAGCGGATGGAAGGGACCGCGGTCAGGGATCGCGCGCGAACTCCTCCTGCAGCCAGTCGCAGAAGGCTTGTGCCCCCGGACCGGGACGGCGGAGCGCGGGGACGAGGACATGATAGCGCTCCACCGGAACCGCCGAAGCATGGCCGACACGCACAAGGCGCCCCTCCCGCAGGGCCTGTGCGATCAGCCTGCGCCAGCCGAGGACAACGCCCTCTCCGTTGATCGCGGCTTGCACGGCATCGATGTAATGGTTGAAGCGCAGGAAGGGCGCCGGGATCGCCTGCCCGTCCGCCCCGGCCAGCCGGGCCCATCTTTCCCAGGACAGCCAGGACGGGTCCGGCCATTCGAGCCCGATCGCCGGAAGCGCCGCTGCCGGATCCCTCTCCAGCAGGGCGGGGCTGGCCACCGGGAACACCTCGTCCGCCATGCTGGCCAGGATCGTGCCGTCCGCAAAGGGAGGGCAGCCATAGCGCACGACGGCATCGATGCGATCCTGCCGCAGGTCGAAGGCGGCATCCTCCGAGATCAGGCGCAGGCGCACCCCCGGATGTCGCGCCCGGAACAGGGGCAGGCGCGGCACCAGCCAGAAATGGGCAAAGGCCAGCGTCGTGGCGACGACGACCATGTCCCTGGCCGGGACGGGGCGGATCGCCTCGACGGTTTCGGTCAGGCGGCCAAAGATCTCGGTCAGCGTTGCGGCCAGATGCCGGCCGGCGGGGGTCGGCTCCACCCGCCGATGGGCCCGAAGGAAGAGGCGCAGGCCCAACTCTTCCTCGAGCCGCCGCACCTGCCGGCTGACCGCGGCCTGCGTGATCCCCATCTCGGCGGCGGCGCGCGTGAAACTGCCGAGCCGTGCCGCCGCCTCGAAAGTCACGAACAGCGCAAGCGGGGGCAGGTTGCGACGGATCCCGGTCATGATGGCGGTCCTTCGGTCGGGTCATCGCGATCCGATCATCGCCCCCTGTTCGGGACAAGACCGTCCCCGCCACGGCAGAGTCGCTTCCTGTCGCAGGCGGTTCGTCCCGGGGCCTGCCCCCGGCGGGCCGCTGCGGCTGGATGACGAGGCCCGTTCTTCCCCCTTCGATGCCAGGAGGATCCGATGTCAGCAGAGTCCGCCCCGGTCGGCATCCGCAATGTCCGCAGCGGCGGCCGGACCGGTCGTCGTGCCGCCCGCAGCGCGCCCGACCTCGGCATGTTGCCCGCGCTGCGCCGTGCCCTGCCCCATTGCGAACCGATGACACCCGAACAGGTCGAACGGATCGACGCGGCCTCGATGGCGATCCTCGAGGATGTGGGCGTCGTCTTCCGCGACCCCGTCGCGCTGGAGGACTGGCGCGCGCCGGGGCCGATGTGCGGGGCGAGCGCGTGCACCTCGACCGTGGCCTCGTGCGCGAGCTCATCGCCTCGATCCCCTCGGGCTGGACCTACCGGGCGCGGAACCCGGCGAAGAACCTGCCCTTCGGCGGCAGGCATTCGATCTTCGTGCCGATGACCGGCGCGCCCTTCCTGCGCGATCTCGACGACGTGCGCCGCTGGCCGACGCTCGCCGACCTGCACATGTTCCACAAGCTCGCCCACATGTCGCCGGCGCTGCATTCCACCGCGCATCACATCGTGGAGCCGATGGACATCAAGGTCAGCCACCGGCACCTCCACATCACATGGTCGTCGATCAAGCATTCCGACAAGACCTTCATGGGCATGACGACCTCAGGCAGGAACGCCGAGGACGTGATGGCCATGTGCGAGATCCTGTTCGGCGCCGAAGTGATGGAGGAAACGCCCGTCGTCACCGGCAACTGCAACGGCAACTCGCCGCTGGTCTGGGACGAAACCATGCTCTCGGCCATGCGCGCCTTCTGCCGGCGCCGCCAGCCCGTCCTCTGCTCGCCCTTCGTCCTTGGCGGCGCGAACACGCCTGCTTCCGTGGCGCCGTCGGTGGCGCAGCTCAATGCCGAGGCGCTGTCGGCGCTGGCCTATACCCAGGTCGTGCGCAGGGGCTGCCCCGCGATCTACGGCCATTACCTCTCGACGGTGAACATGAAGTCGGGCGCGCCGATGGCGGGGACGCCCGAGATCAGCCTGATGAACTTCATGATCGGCCAGATGGCGCGGTTCTACGGCGTGCCCTGGCGCAGCTCGAACCTGCTCGGCGGGGCCAAGACCTTCGACGCCCAGGCGGGCTACGAGTCCGCCATGACGATGAACGCCGTGCTGCATGCGGGCTGCAACTACATCTGGCATTCGGCAGGCTGGAACGAGGCGGGGATGCACTGCTCGGTGGCCAAGTTCGTCGTCGATGCCGAGGTCTGCGCCATGGGTTACCGCATGGCCGAGGGCATCCGCTGGGACGACTTCGAGGCCGGCATGCAGGCGGTGCGCGATGTCGGCCCCGGCGGCCACTACCTCGGCCACCCGCACACGCTGGAGAATTTCGAGCGCGCCTTCTTCATGCCGCGCCTCTTCGACAACAACTCGATCGAGCAGTGGCAGGCCGAAGGCGCGCAGGAGATCACCGCCCGCGCGCTGGCCCATGCCCGCCAGCTTCTGGCCGATTACGAGGAACCGCCGCTCGATCCCGGCATCGCCGAGGCGCTGCAGGATTTCATCGCCCGACGGACGCGCGAGATCCCGGCGGTGGATGCGCTGAACACGGAGCATTGAGATGGGACGGTTCGAAGGGAGAACCGCGCTGGTCACCGGCGCGGCGCACGGGAGATCCCCCGGATGTCGCCGCGCTGGTGGCCTGGCTCGCCTCCGGGGAGGCGGGCTTCGTCTCCGGCCAGACCTTCGCCGTGGACGGCGGGCGCATGGTGAAGCTGAGCCTGCCGCCATGACAGCCCCTGCCGCGGGGGCGCAGCGGCGCGCCCCGGTCAGGCCCAGATGTCGCCCAGCCGGTAGCCCTCGGGCAGGGGGTCTTCGGGGTCGAGCACCAGCGTGCTGAAGCCGGAAATCCAGGCCCGGCCCGAGATCGTGGGCACCACGGCGACCCGGTCGCCGATCCGGGTCTCCTCGACCAGCCGCCCGGTATAGACGGTGCCGAGGATGCCCTGATGGCGGAAGTCGCGGCCAAGGGGCAGCTCGCCCTTCGCGTGCAGGACCGCCATCTTCGCGCAGGTCCCCGTCCCGCAGGGGCAGCGGTCGATGGCGCCGGTCCAGGTGGCGGGGTCGTCCCAGTCCAGGGGACCGGTCGCCATGGTGACGGCGTTCTTCCAGTCGGCGCCGGGATCGTCAGAGGGGCCGGAGAGCTGCGAGATGGTGATCCCGACGCCCGGATAATCGGGATGCGCGACGGGAAGCTGCTCGATGGCGGCCTGCCGGATCATCGCCGAGATGCGCGCGATCTCTCGCCCGTGTTCGGGGATCAGTTGCAGACCCCTGAACTGGCGCACATCGGCGATGACGTAGAACATCCCGCCCCAGCCGACATCGACGGTGACCTTGCCCAGATGAGGCACGTCGATCACGGCATCGAGATGGGCGGCGAAGGCGGGCACATTGCGGAAGGTGACGGCCCTGACCTTGCCGCCCGCGCAGTCGGCGCGGACACGGATGAGACCTGCGGGGGCCTCGAGCGTGAGCTCGGTCACGGGTTCCTGCATCGGGATGATCCCGGTCTCCAGCAGCACGGTGACGACGGCGATGGTGTTGCCGCCCGACATCATCGGATATTCGACCTGCTCCATGATGATGTAGCCCGCCTGCGCCTCGGGGTGGGAGGGTGGCACCAGGAGGTTGCAGCAATGCGCCGGATAGCCGCGCGGCTCGCGCAGGGACGAGCTTGCGCAGGCCGTCGTCATGGGCCTCGAGCCAGCGCATCTTGTCCTGCACCGACGCGCCGGGGATGTGGCCCACGCCGCCGGTGATGACCCGCATCGGGATGCCGGAATGGGTCTCGACGGCGGTGATCATGCGTCTGAAGGTCATCCTGCGCTCCTTTCTCGGTTCCCCCGGCCGCCCATCCCCCTCCCCGACGGGGGGGGAGGGCGGCGCCCGGCGGCCATGTCGCTTGCTAGTCCCGGCGCGCGCGCCATTCCCTGAACCGCAGGAAGGCATTGGCGCCCAGACTGGCGAAGGGTTCGGGCGGCAGGCGGGCGGGCTCCGCCTCGGCGGCGAAGTGCCGCGTCACGTCGGATTCCTGCCCCATCGCCAGCTCCGCCGCGGCGATGCCGGTGAGGGTCGAGCGCGTGGTGCCGAGCCCGTTGCAGACGGCGGCGGCGAAGAGGCCCGGCTCCAGTTCCCGCGCGATGGAGACAGCGTTGCGCGTCAGGCAGAGATGCCCGGCCCAGCTGTATTCCTGCCGCACGCCGGCAAGCTGGGGGAAGCGGTCGGCGAACTTGGCGCGATGGACGGCGGCGACGCGGGCCAGGGCGGCCTGGGACGGCTCCATCCCCGGCAGGAAGCTGGCGCAGCTGCGGGTGACGATGCGGTGGCCGCCAAGGGGCGTGTCGATCCGGCGCATGGTGGTGCCCATCGGATCCGAGGGCGTGATGCCCCAGCGCGGCCGCCCGCCCAGCACCTTCAGCGCCTCGGGGGGAAGCTCTACCGTCATCGAGGCGTAGAGGAACACATGCATCAGCCGCCCGCGGGCGAAGCCGAAGCTTTCGAGATGGCCGTTGTTGGCCAGGATCACCTGACCCGCACTGACGGAACCGCGCGGCGTGGTCAGGGTCCAGCCGCCGCCCTGGCGGGCGAAGGCGGTGACGGGGGTCTGTTCCCAGATGCCGACGCCCGCCTTGCGCAGCCCCTCGCCGAGGCCCCGGATGTAGCCTGCCGGTTGCAGCATCACCGTGCCCGGCGTGTAGAGGCCCGACAGGTAATGGCGGCTGCCGGTCAGCTCGAACATCGCCTGCGCATCCAGCCGCTCCCAGGGCTCGCCGAGCGCGGTCAGGTGCTCGGCATAGCTGCGGTTCAGCGCATCCGCCGCCTCGGAGGCCGCGCCGTTCACCTTGCCGGCGGGGTCGAAGTAATCGGCCCTGATGCCGTAGTCCTGCACCGCCTCGCGGGCGAAAGCGATGGCATGGCGGTTCAGCGCGATCATTGCGCGGTCGTCGCCGTGGCCGGCATAGTCGTCCGAGGTCAGCTCGTGCGGCAGGTCGATCATGAAGCCCGAGTTGCGGCCCGAGGCGCCCTCGGCCAGGCGCCCGGCCTCCAGCACGGCGACCCTTGCCGTCGGGTCGATCTGGCGCAGGCGGCGCGCGGCGGAGAGCCCCGCAAAGCCGCCGCCGACGATGGCGACATCGACGGTCTGGTCTCCGGGCAAGGCCACGGGGGCGGGCTGGCCGGGCAGGATCGCCGACCAGGCGGCGGGGCCGCGGAAGACGGGCATGCGGCGCACGCGGCGAGGGGTCATGCGCCGCCCTCCGGGAGGCCGAGCCGATCGCGGAACCCGTCGAGGCCCCGGCGCAGATCGTCCCGCGCCCCGCGCATGGCCGCACGCAGCGTGGCGTTGAGGCCGCCTTCGGTGGACAACCCGGCCAGGGCGGCGGCCATGTCCCCGCCTTGCGCCCGCTGGGGCAGATAGGCGCGGATCATGGCGGCGACATGGGCCTCGGCGGCGCGCGGATCGCCGGTGAAGCCGGCCAGCCAGTCGGCCGCCGCAAGAAGCTGATCGAGGATCGGCGCGCAGATCGCCGAAACGCCCAGATGCGCGGCCAGCGCCGCCTCGGAGGGTTGCGGCAGGACGGGATTGCGCGCCCCGTAGAGGGTCTCGAGCACCGGAGAGGCGGGATAGACCGGCAGCGGGCATCCGCCCTGCGCGATGGGGGGCAGCGGGATGGCGATGGCGATGTCGGCCGCCGGGGCGCAGACGGCGCGCAGCCTTGCCAGGGGCGCGTCCACCATGACCGAGATCACCTTGTGATCCGCACGGAAGGGCAGGCCCGGCAGCACCTCCCACGCCACGCGGGCGAGGAGGCAGAGGAACACCACCTCCGACCCGGCCACCACCTCTTCGTTCGGGGCGATGCGGACGCCCGGCATCTCGGCGGCCAGGATGCGGGCCATCTCGGCGTTGCGGGGCGAGACCCGGATGTCATGCCCCTGCCCCTTGAGCCCGCGCAGCATCGCGGCGGCGATCTCTCCGGTGCCGAGGAACCCGAGGCGCATCAGTCCACCGCCTCGGGCGCGTCATCGGCGAGGTCCACCCAGATCGTTTTGATCCGGGTATACTGGTCATGGGCCTCGCGTCCCTTGTCGCGCCCGCCGAATCCGCTGGCCCTGAAGCCGCCGAAGGGCGTGGTCGCATCGCCCTCGCCATAGCTGTTCACCGTCACCGTGCCCGCCCGGATCGCCCGCGCCCCGCGCAGGGCGCGCTTGACGTTGCCGGTGAAGAGACTGGCGGCAAGGCCGTATTCGGTGGCGTTGGCCAGCGCGATGGCCTCGTCGAAGCTCTCCACCGCCAGGACCGACAGGACCGGGCCGAAGATCTCGTCCCGCGCCTGCCGGCTGTCGCGCGCAACCTCGAGGATCGTGGGTTCGACAAACCCCTTCTCGGCCCTGCCGCCGAGGATGACCTTCGCGCCCGTCTCCAGATAGCTGCACACCTTGTCGAAATGCGCCTTCGACACCAGCGCGCCGACCCGGTTCACCGGGTCGAGCGGGTCGCCCACCGGCCATTCGCGGGCATGGGCCAGGATGCGTTGCAGAAGGGCGTCCTTCACCCCCTTCTGCACGATCAGGCGCGAGGAGGCCGAGCAGTTCTGGCCTGCGTTCCAGAAGGCGCCATTGACGATGTGCGCCGCAACGCGGTCGAGATTCTCGGCATCGTCCAGCACCACGGCGGGGTTCTTGCCGCCCATCTCGAGCGTGACCTCCTTGAGGTTCGACTCGGCGGCATAGCGCAGGAAGCGGCGGCCGGTCTCGGTCGAGCCGGTGAAGGAGACCGCGTCGATGTCCATGTGCCGCCCGATCGGCTCGCCCACTTCGGGCCCGGTGCCCGGAAGGACGTTGAGGACACCCGGCGGAAGGCCCGCCTCATGCGCGAGTTCGGCCAGGCGCAGCGCGGTCAGCGGGGTTTCCTCGGCGGGCTTGACGATGACCGAACAGCCCGCGGCCAGCGCCGGGCCGATCTTCCAGGCCAGCATCAGCAGCGGGAAGTTCCAGGGCAGGACCAGGCCCACCACACCCACCGGCTCGCGGACGATCAGGGCGATATGGTCGTCCGAGGCCGGGGCGACGTGGTCGTAGAGCTTGTCGATGAGTTCCGCATGCCAGATCAGGCAGTGGATCGTCTCGGGCAGGTCCACGGTCTCGCAGTCGTGGATCGTCTTGCCGGAATCGAGGCTTTCCAGCACCGCGAGTTCGCGGGCATTGCGCTTCACCAGCTTCGCCAATCGGATGAGCGTTTCCTTCCGCTCCCGCGGGGGCAGGCGCGACCAGCGGCCGTCCTCGAAGGCGTCGCGGGCCTTGGCGACGGCCAGGTCCACGTCCTCGGTCCCGCAGGCGGCGACCTGGGCCAGCACCTCGCCGGTGGCGGGGTTCACGGTGTCGAAGGTGCGGCCCGAGATCGCCGGGCGGAAACGGCCGTCGATGAAGGCGGTGGTCGGGAAGGTGAGCGAGGCGGCGATGGCCTTGTATTCGTCATGGGTCAGCAGGGTCATCGGCCGTGCTCCGCCTCGATCCGTGCGATGGTGGTCCTCAGGACGCGCACGACCTGTTCCAGCTCGCGCTTCTCGTCCTTGTTCAGGGGTTTGAGCGGCGGGCGCGGCGGGCCGGCATATCGGCCCATCATCTCGCAGCCGTGCTTGATGCACTGGATGAACTTGCCGCCCTGTTCCAGCACCCGCATCAGCGGCATCAGGGCCGACATGATCCGGCGGCCCTTGGCGAAATCGCCCTCGACGGCGCAGGCCTTCCACAGCGCGATGTGCTCGGCCGGCAGGATGTTCGACCCGCCACAGACCCACGACCGCGCGCCCCAGGCGAAGAATTCCAGCGCCTGGTCGTCCATGCCGCAGGACATCTGGATATGCGGGTAGTCGCGGGCCAGAAGATGGAGGCGGTTGATGTCGCCCGAGCTTTCCTTGATGGCGCAGAAGTTGCGGGACCGGCCCACGCGATCCAGGAATTCCTCGCCCATGGTCACGCCCATGCGGCCGGGGTAGTTATACAGCATGATCGGCAGGCCGCAGGCGCGGTCGATGGCCAGCGCGTTCAGGGCGTTCTCGCGTTCGGTCGGCACTGCATAGGGCGGGCTGCCCACGAGGATCGCATCGGCCCCGATGCGGGCGGCATGTTCGGCCATGGCGATCGAGTCCTCGAGCCTGATCGCCACGGTGCCGACCATCAGCGGCACGCGCCCCTGCGTGACCTCGCGGGCGAGGCTCGCCATCGCGCGGCGCTCCTCCATCGACTGGGCATAGTATTCGCCCGTGGACCCGCCGCTGATGATCCCGTGGACACCCTGCGCGATCAGGTATTCCATCTGCGCGACAAGGGCGTCGCGGTCGATCGCGCCGTCCTCGCGATGGGGCGTGATGACGGGGGTCCAGATGCCGTCGAATCTCATGCCATGGCCCTCGGCGCGGGGGTGGCGCCCAGCGGAATCTCGAGGCTCGCGGGCATGACGAAGCTTTCGAGGGCGCTGCGCGACAGCTCCCAATGGGCCAGGGCCAGGGCGGCGGCCCCGTCGGCATCGCCGGCCTCGATCAGGGCGATGAACCGGTCGTGCTGGTCGGCGGCCTCCTCGCGCTGGGCCGCCAGCATGCGATTGTGCGGATCGTAGAAGGTCATCCCGATCCGGGTATGATCGATCAGCAGCCGCCGCAGCGACGGCATCAGATATTCGTTGTCGGCCATCTCTCCGATGATCGCGTGGAAGCGTTCGTTGAGCAGCGCCCGCTCCACCCTGTCGCCGTTCCGGATGGCAGCGCGGAACAGGGTCTGGGTATCCTTCAGGCGCATCAGCTGTGCCGGCGTCGCATGATGGGGCGGCCAGCCGGCTGACGGCGGCATAGATCATCGGCGCGGCGACAAAGAAGTTGCGCAGCGTCTTGTGCGACATGGGCGCCACCTGTGCGGGGCGGTTGTCGCGCAGAACGACATAACCCTCTCCCGCAAGCTGGCGCAGCACCTCGCGCAGCGGCGGACGGGAAAGGCCATAGGCCGCGGCCAGCTCCGTCTCGTCGAGAAGGCTGCCCGGCTCGATGTCGAGGATCAGGATGCGCCGGCGCAGATCGGCGGCGCAATGGGCCTTTCGGCTGGGGCTGGCATCGGCCATGTCGGTGTCCCTCGGGATGGAGGCGGGGCCGCCGGGGGCCCCGCCCGAGACGGTCATCCGGGGCCTTACCGGGCCAGCCAGGACTGGAACCGCGCGTCGAGCTCGTCGCGATGATCGGCCCACCAGCTGTAGTTGAACAGGAAGGACCGGCCGCCATTGTTGGCGGGGTTGCCCGGCGTGTGGGGGGCCATCTCGATGCCCAGCGTCTCATGCGTGCCCACCAGCGGAAGCGAAGACGCCCGCGTCGGCCCGTAGGAGATGTAGCGCGTCAGATTGGCCAGGCTCTGCGAGCCGGTGGCAAAGCGCAGGAAATGCAGCGCCCGGTTCAACCGGTCCTCGGGCAGGCCGTTGGGGATCACGAAGCCGTCGAGATCGAGCACCTCATAGTCCCAGAGCATGGCAACCGGCGCGCCCTGCTCCTCGATGAGCGAGAACAGGCGCCCGTTGTAGCCCGAACCGATCACGACCTCGCCATCGGCGAGGAGCTGGGGCGTCTCGGCCCCGGCGGTCCACCAGATCACGCTGTCGCGGATCGTGTCGAGCTTGGCCAGCGCGCGATCGACGCCCTCCGGCGTGGAGAGCACATCATAGACCTCCTCGGCAGGCACGCCGTCGCAGATCAGCGCCCATTCGAAATTGTTGATGGGATTGCGCTCGAGCGCACGCCGGCCGGGGAAGGCCTCGAGGTCGAAGATATCGCAGATGTCGTCGGGAACGGCGCCGTTCCATTCGGCCACATCGGTGCGATAGGCGAAGGTGGTGGAATAGGCATTGGTGGGCACAAAGCATTCGGAGACGGCATTGTCGCCGAAATCCTCGGCCGGCGGCGTGCCGTCGATGCCGGGATCGAGCATCTCGTCGTAATCGATCTCCATCACCAGCCCGTCATCGCACAGGCGGATGGCATCGGTGGCCAGCACATCCACCACATCGGCGGTGACATTGCCCGTCTCGCTCATGGCGCGCAGCTTGGCGACAGCCTGACCCGAGGATTCGTCCCAGGTGACGGTGACGCCGGTGGCGTCGATATAGGGCTGCACATAGGCAGCAAGCTGGGCGGCCTGATAGGCCCCGCCCCAGGACATGATCACCATGCTGCCGGCACAGTTTTCGCAGGGCGGCAGTTCCGCCTCCTGGGCAAAGAGGGGGCCCGCTGCAAGGGCCAGGGCGGCACCGGCCGCCAGGCGCGTCATGGTCATCGCATCTCTCCCTGTCCGATCTCGGCCGTGACCGGCCGGCGCCTTCCGGCGCCATTCATGACTTGGCACAAATCCTACAATAAGTCTACAATGAAGATGGATCTCTGTCTTCACTGGTGACCAGCCATGCCTGCCTTGGCTCCCTCCCGCTCCGGCCCGGTCCCGCAGGCGCAGCCCTCTCCGGCCGTCTCTCCGGCCCGCTTCGCCTTCCTGCTGATCGAGGATTTCACCCATCTGGCCTTCTCCTGCGCGATCGAGCCGCTGCGCATCGCCAATCTCGTGGCGGGGCGCGATCTCTACCGCTGGTCGCTGCTCTCGCGCGGCGGAACCGAGGCCCGCAGCTCGAACGGCCTTCTGACGCGGGTGGATCGCGGTCTTGGCCCGCTCGAACGGGATGAGAGGCTCTTCGTCATCGCCGGCCTGCGGGCCGAGCAGCGAATCACCGCGGACATCCTCGCCTTCCTGCGCCGGGAAAGGGCCCATGGCCGTCTGGCCGGGGCGATCTGTTCCGGCCCCCTCCTTCTGGCCGAGGCCGGGCTGCTCGACGGCGAGGAGGTGGCCCTTCACTGGGCCTGGCACGATCTGATGCGCGAACGCTTTCCGGCGGTGCGGGTGGTCCCTTCGGTCTTCGTCGCAGGGCCGCGCATCCTCACCGCCGCCGGCGGCACGGCCGCGGCCGATCTGATGCTGCATCTGATCGGCCGGGATCATGGCGAGGATCTGGCCACCGAGGTGGCCGACCAGATGCTCCACAATGCGGTGCGCGAGGGCAGCGCGCAGCAGCGCGTCTCGCTCCGGGCGCGGCATGGCATCCGCAATCCGCTGCTGCTGCAGGCTGTCCGCCTGTTCGAGACAAAGATCGAGGACCCCCCCCGCCCGCGCGAGGTGGCCGCGGCGCTCGGGGTCTCGACACGCCATCTGGAGAGGCTCTTCAGGCGCCATCTGGGCACATCGCCGCGGCGCTATGCGATGGAATTGCGGCTTCAGCGGGCGCGCAACCTGATCCTCCAGAGCGAACAGCCCCTGTCCGAAATCGCGATGGCGAGCGGCTTCACCTCCACCTCGCATTTCGCGCGCGCCTTCCGGGCGCAGTTCGGCCTGTCCCCCCGGGAGCAGCGCGCGCGTCTGACCTGAATCCTGCCCTGAAACGGCTGGACTCCTGAGAGTCGGATTCCGGGAAGACCGCAAACGACTGCCGAGATGCCCGAACCCTCAGGCGGCCGATATCCGCACGGCGATCAGGACAGGGAGGCGATCGGGACAGGGATCAGCCCCCGACGATCAGCCCCCGACGGGGACCGATGGTGCGGTTGAGAGGACTCGAACCTCCACGGGTGTTACCCCACAGCGACCTCAACGCTGCGCGTCTACCAGTTCCGCCACAACCGCACTGACTGGCGAAGGGGCGTATAGAGGGGGGCGCATGGCGGCGCAAGGGGCCAGCAGGGGATTTTCCCTCCGCTTTGACAGGGACGCCCCGAAGGCCCATGACAGGCCCATGGTCGAATGGATCGAGAGCCGCGAACCGGTGCCCTATCCCGAGGCAGTCGCCTGGATGGAGGCGCGTGCCGAGGCCATCGCGCGGGGGGCGGCGGCCGAGGCGGTCTGGCTGCTCGAGCACCCCCCCCTCTATACCGCCGGCACCTCGGCCCGGCCGGCGGATCTGCGCGATCCCGGCCGTTTTCCGGTCTTTCCCACCCGCCGGGGCGGACAGTTCACCTATCACGGCCCCGGCCAGCGTGTCGTCTATGTCCTTCTCGATCTGAACCGGCGCGGCCGCGACGTGCGGGCCTTCGTCCGCGCGCTCGAAGCCTGGGTGATCGACGCGCTGGCCGAATTCGGCATCCGCGGAGAACGGCGCGAGGGGCGCGTCGGAATCTGGGTCCTGCGGCCGGACAGGGCGCCGAATCCCGATGGAACCCCGCGCGAGGACAAGATCGCCGCCATCGGCGTGCGCCTGAAACGCTGGGTCAGCCTGCATGGCCTGGCGGTGAATGTGGAGCCGGACCTGTCCCATTTCGACGGCATCGTGCCCTGCGGCATCCGCGATCACGGGGTCACGAGCCTCGTGGATCTCGGGCTGCCGGTGACGATGGGCGATCTCGATCTCGCCCTGCGGCAGAGCTTTGCGCGCCATTTCCCCGATCCGCCCTAGATCCGGATCAGGACGCCGCCCGCAGCGGCGCCTCCATCCGCATCCGCTCGCGCAGCACCGGGGCCGGCAGCGGGCGCGAAAAGTAGTAGCCCTGGAACAGCGTGCAGCCTTGCTGGACCAGCCAGTCCACCTCCTCGGGCGTTTCCGTTCCCTCGGCCAGGATCGACAGATCCAGACCCCGTCCCAGCGCCAGCATCGCGGCACAGATCGCCTGGCTGTGGGGCTTGCGATGCACATCGGTGACGAATTCCCGGTCGATCTTGAGCTTGTCGAAGGGAAGCTTGCGCAGCACGCTCATCGAGGCATAGCCCGTCCCGAAATCGTCGATGGCGATGGACACGCCCATGTCCCGCAGCCGTCCGAAGGTGCGGCGGGCATGATCGTGATCGGTGGTGGCGACCGACTCGGTCAGCTCGATCTCGAGCCGCTCGGGCGAGATACCGGCGGCCTGCACGGCTTCGGCCACATGCCGGGGCAGGCTCTCGTCCAGGAACTGCCGCGCCGAAAGGTTGACGGCAACCCGCATGCCCGGAGCCCAATGAGCAACCTCGCGGCAGGCCTCGCGCAGAACCCACAGGCCGATGGGTTCGATCAGGCCGGCCGCTTCGGCCACCGGGATGAAGACCCCCGGCGGCACCATGCCGCGGCTGGGGCTGTGCCAGCGGATGAGGGCCTCAGCCCCGGCCCAGCCGCCGCGACGGATGTCCTGCACGGGCTGGAAGTGAAGCTGGAACCCGCCGCTCTGCAGGGCCGCGCGCAGATCCTGTTCCATCAGGAAGCGGTCGCGCAGTCTTTCGCGCTCGGCGGGGCTGTGGGCCGCGACGGGCCCGCCTTCGCCGCGCCCTTCGGCGGCCAGCGCCGCCGCCGCCACCGCATTGTCGAGCGTCGCGGCCGATCCCTCCGCGGCCGCCTCGGCGAACCCAGCCGCCAGCACCGGCGTCACGCGCGCCGGGCCCAGGGCGATCGGGGCCGACAGATCCGTCACCAGGTGGCGCACCGCCTCGCCCCCCCTTCGGGCAGGCAGAAAGCCAGGTCCCCGTCCCCGACCCGGGCCAGCAGGGCATCCGGTCCCAGATGCCGCGCCACGCGCGCGGCCAGTTCGCCGAGGGCCTGCGTGGCGGTGGCGCGATCGAAACTCTCAGCCAGCGCAGAGAAGTTCCCGAGCCGCAACACACAGAGCGGCCCTTCCGCCTCGGCCAGGAAGGCCGTGCGGTTGAGAAGGCCTGTCGCCTCGTCCAGCCGTTCCAGCCGCAGGAGCGCCGCATCGAGCTGGGTCACCGTGCGCTGGGCATCCGCCATCAGGGTTCCCGCCTCGTCCGCGAAGTCCGTGGGCAGATCGGGAAGAACTCGTGCTTCGCGATAGCGGCGCAAGGCGCGCGAGGTGGCGATCACCGGCTGCAGCAGCCGGTCGAGCACCCACAGCGTCGCCGCCGTCCCGGCCAGCGTCGCCGCCAGCGCCACGCCCAGCGCCCAGATCACCTCGCCCCGGCTTGTCGCGCCGCGCGCGGCATAACTGCCGGCCAGGGCGATCAGCGGCACATGCGTGCCGGCAAAGGCCATGACCATGATCTTGGCCCGATAGTTGAGCCAGCGCGCCCGCGACAGCCATGCATAGAACCGCATCCAGAACCCCGATGATTCGCCTCTGAGGGTTTTCTTCGCGCACGGGCGTTAAGATCCGGTGGACGACGAGAGGCTGGGACAGGTCGCCGCGCCCCCTGGCGCCGCCTTGCCGGTCGGGCGCGGCCACGCTAAACCCGGCCTGAAGCGGGCCCGGTGTCCGTCCGTCCGGATTCTCCATCCGGCGGCCGCGCCGTCCCAGCGCCACGTCCGTCCGGGAGAGCCGCCGCATGGCCGACGCCGCCATCCACGACCACGACCATCACGATCACCGCGGGTTCTTCACCCGCTGGTTCATGTCCACGAACCACAAGGACATCGGCATCCTCTATCTGTGGGTGTCGGGCGTCCTCGGCTTCATCGCCGTTCTGTTCACCGTCTACATGCGCATGGAGCTGATGCATCCGGGGGTGCAGTACATGTGCCTCGAGGGGATGCATTTCCTGCCCCAGCCCGAGGCAAGCTGCACGCCGAACGGCCATCTGTGGAACGTCTTCATCACCTATCACGGGGTGCTGATGATGTTCTTCGTGGTCATCCCGGCGCTCTTCGGCGGCTTTGGCAACTATCTGATGCCGCTGCAGATCGGTGCGCCAGACATGGCCTTTCCGCGGCTCAACAACCTGTCCTTCTGGATGTTCGTGGCCGGGGCCTCGCTGGGGGTGGCGTCGATGCTGGCCCCCGGCGGCAACGGCCAGCTCGGCGCTGGCGTGGGCTGGGTGCTCTATCCGCCCCTGTCCACGACGGAATCGGGCTATTCGATGGATCTGGCGATCTTCGCCGTGCACCTGTCGGGGGCCTCGTCGATCCTCGGCGCGATCAACATGATCACGACCTTCCTGAACATGCGCGCGCCGGGGATGACGCTGTTCAAGGTGCCGCTCTTCGCCTGGGCGATCTTCGTCACCGCCTGGCTGATCCTGCTCGCCCTGCCCGTGCTCGCCGGCGCGATCACCATGCTGCTGACCGACCGCAACTTCGGGACCACCTTCTTCTTCCCCGATGGCGGCGGCGATCCGGTGCTCTATCAGCACATCCTGTGGTTCTTCGGCCATCCCGAGGTCTACATCATCATCATCCCCGCCTTCGGGATCATCTCGCATGTGGTCTCGACCTTCTCGAAGAAGCCGATCTTCGGCTATCTGCCGATGGTCTGGGCGATGATCGCCATCGGCGTGCTGGGCTTCGTCGTCTGGGCGCACCACATGTACACGGCCGGCATGTCCCCTCACCCAGCAGACCTACTTCATGCTGGCAACGATGGTCATTGCGGTGCCCACCGGGGTGAAGATCTTCTCCTGGATCGCCACCATGTGGGGCGGCTCCATCGAGTTCCGCACGCCCATGCTCTGGGCGCTGGGCTTCATCTTTCTGTTCACGGTGGGCGGGGTCACGGGGATCGTGCTCTCGCAGGCGCCGATCGACCGCTACTATCACGACACCTACTATGTGGTGGCCCATTTCCACTACGTGATGTCGCTGGGCGCGGTGTTCGGGATCTTCGCCGGAATCTACTTCTACCTGCCGAAGATGACCGGGAAGATGATCCCCGAATGGATCGGCCGGGTGCATTTCACGCTGATGTTCATCGGCGCGAACCTCACCTTCTTCCCGCAGCACTTCCTGGGCCGTCAGGGGATGCCCCGCCGCTACATCGACTATCCGGAGGCCTTCGCCACCTGGAACTACGTCTCCTCGATCGGGGCCTTCCTCGCCTTCGCGTCCTTCCTGTTCTTCATCGCCGCGCTGTTCTGGGTGCTCGCCCGCGCCCCGCGCACCGCGCCGGCGAATCCCTGGACGCCCTGGGCCGACACGCTGGAATGGACCCTCCCCTCTCCGCCGCCCGAGCACACCTTCGAGACGCTTCCGCGGCGCGAGGACTGGGACCGCAGCCCGGCCCACTGAGACCCGGACAGCCCATGCCCTATGCATGGACGACCCCGCAGACGGCCCCGGAGCAATCCGGGGCCGTTCGCGCATCCGCTCCCGCCCCGCGCGTGCAGCTCCGGCTCTGGCCGCATCGGTCCCTGCCGCTGCGGGGCTTTGCCGTCTTCTTCGCCGCCACGGCGGCGCTGGCGGCTCTGCCCCTGCTGTCGGTGCTGGGCACCGCCGTCCTCTGGGGCCTCCTGCCCTTCGTGACGGCGACCCTCGCGGGGACATGGATCGCTATCCGCCACAGCTATCGCACGGGCGAGGTGATGGAGGTGCTCTCCCTCTGGCCGGATCGCGTGGAGCTGGTGCGGCACGATCCCGGCCGGCCACCCCGCCGCTGGGAGGCCAATCCGCACTGGGTGCGGACCGCCCTGCATGCGGAAGGCGGGCCGGTGCCCCAATACCTCACCCTCAGCGGCGCCGGCCGCACCGTGGAGATCGGCGCCTTCCTCTCCGAGGAGGAACGGCTGGCCCTGCGGCCCGAGATCGAGGCCGCGCTTGCCCGCCTGCGCTGAGGGGAACGAAGGGGAACTTCAGTCCCCCTCGACGTGGTCGGGCAGGCCGTCGTGCTTCGTGGAGGCCAGGTCCTCCAGCTCGGCTTCGGTCATGCTGTCATGCATCTCGCGCGCGGTGGGATGCAGATCCTCTACGGGGGTTTCTCCGCGCTTGGCGGACAGGGCGGCGCCGGCGGCGCGCTGCTGGGCCTTGGAACGGGCGGGCATCGGATCCTCCGTGACAGGCGGGACAGCGGATCAACCCGCGCCGCCCCTGCCCCGTTCCCCGTGGCGATCGCTCAGGCCGAGAGGCGGGCCTTCACCAGCGCCCCTGCCCGCCCCATGTCGATCGCGCCGGCATGCCGAGCCTTCAGCGCGGCCATGACGCGCCCCATGTCCTTCACCGCCGTGGCGCCGGTCTCGGCGATGGCCGCCTCCACGGCGGCCTCGGTCTCCGCCTCCGACAGGGCACGGGGCAGGAAGGCCTCGAGCACGGCGGCCTCGGCACGCTCCCTTTCGGCCAGATCCGCGCGCCCCGCCTCGTCATAGGCGCGGGCGCTCTCCTGCCGCTGGCGGACCATCTTCGCCAGGACGGCGATGACGCCATCCTCCGGCACGGGAGAGGGCTGCCCCTCGCCGCGCGCAGCGATGTCGCGGTCCTTGATCGCCGCCCCCGCCATGCGCAGCACCCCCACGCGCAGCGCATCCTTGCTGCGCATGGCCTCCTTGAGAGCCTCGCCGATCCGCGTCCGCAGGTCCATCCCGTCTCTCCTTGCCGGTTCCGGACCCGAGATAGGGACCGCAGCGCGATGCCGCAATTGACCTCTGCCGCCCTCGCGCGTAACCCCCGACCGATCCTGCGCGGAGCCGTCCCATGCCCCAGACCCGACCCACCGCCTGTCTTGCCCTGGCCGACGGCACCCTGTTCTACGGGCGCGGCTTCGGCGCCACGGGACAGGTGACGGCCGAACTCGTGTTCAACACGGCGATGACCGGCTATCAGGAGATCATGACGGACCCCTCCTACGCGGGTCAGGTCGTGACCTTCACCTTTCCCCATATCGGCAACACCGGCACCAACCCCGAGGATGACGAGGCGGCCCAGCCCGTTGCCGCCGGCATGGTGGTGAAATGGGATCCGACCGCCCCCTCCAACTGGCGCGCGGCCGAGGGCCTGTCGGACTGGCTGGCCAGGCGGGGGCGGATCGGCATCGGCGGGGTGGACACGCGCCGGCTCACCCGGGCCATCCGCCAGCAGGGGGCGCCCCATGTGGCCCTGGCCCACGACCCGGAGGGACGCTTCGACATCGAACGGCTGGTCAGCGAGGCCCGCGCCTTTCGCGGGCTTGTGGGGCTCGATCTCGCGCGCGAGGTGAGCTGCACCCAGTCCTATCGCTGGGACGAGACGAAATGGGCCTGGCCCGGGGGGTTCGGCCGGCAGCAAGCCCCCCGCTTCCGCGTGGTGGCGCTGGATTACGGGGCCAAGAGGAACATCCTGCGCTCGCTCGCGGCGGTGGGGGCCGAGGTCGTCGTGATGCCCGCCACCTCCACCGCGGCGGATGTGCTGGCCCAGAACCCGGATGGGGTATTCCTCTCGAACGGCCCGGGCGATCCGGCCGCGACGGGCGCCTATGCCGTGCCCATGATCCGCGAGGTGCTCGACCGGACCGATCTGCCCCTCTTCGGCATCTGCCTCGGACATCAGATGCTGGCCCTGGCGCTCGGGGGTCGGACCGTGAAGATGAATCACGGCCATCATGGCGCCAACCACCCCGTCAAGGATCTGGAGACCGGCAAGGTCGAGATCACCTCGATGAATCACGGCTTCACCGTGGACGCCCAGACCCTGCCCGAAGGCGTGATCGAAACCCATGTCTCGCTCTTCGACGGGTCCAACTGCGGCCTGCGCATGAAGGACCGCCCGGTCTTTTCCGTCCAGTATCACCCCGAAGCGAGCCCCGGCCCCCAGGACAGCGCCTATCTCTTCGACCGGTTTGCCGCCGCGATGGCGGCCCGGCAGGCCGCAAGGGGCGCCTGAAGACAGAAAGGCCCTTCGCGGCTTTTCCAGGACTTTTCCGTGTCGTTAACGCGTCCTTAACCATTCTGCCCTCATCCTCTCCGGCAGGGAGAGGGCAGAATGTCCGAATCAGGGCGATCGACAGCGGCGAATCGGGCGGCACGGGCGGCGCCCTCATGGCAACTCCTGTCCGGGCTTTCGGGGGCCGATCCCCTGATCCAGCCGCCAGACCCCGGTCTGCTTGCCGCGCTCCCGCCCCAGCTCATGCTGGAGGAGGGGCTCCTGCCCTGGCGGCGGATCGGACCGCTCGCCCTGGTCATCGCGGCCGATCCCGTCGCGGCGGCGCGTCATCTCCCCCGGCTCGAGGCCGCGCTCGGCCCGGTCCGCCTGGCCCGGGCCCGGCCCGGAAGGCTGGAGCAGGCCCTCGCCCTCCATGTCGGACGCCCGCTCGTCCATCTGGCCGAGACGCGCACGCCCCGGCAGGACAGCTGCCGCAGCCTGCCCCGGCGCCCGCTTCTGGCCGCCGCGACGGCGGGGGGGCTGATCCTCCTCACCGGGCTGATCCTCGCGCCCGGGCTGCTGCTGGCCGGTCTCACGCTGGCGGCCGCGCTGGCGGGGCTCGCGGCGGCCGGGCTGAAGGCCGCGGCCCTTCTGGCCACGCTGCGGCCTGACGACCGCGACCGCGGCGCCGTCGTCATCCCGGCGCGCCTGCCCCTGATCTCCCTCCTTGTCCCCCTCTATCGCGAAAAAGAGGTGGCCAGCCATCTGCTGGCCCGCATGGCCGCCCTCGATTACCCGCGCGACCGGCTCGATCTCTGCCTCGTGGTCGAGGATGACGACCATCTGACGCAGGAGGCGCTCGCAGCCACCGATCTGCCCGCCTGGGCCCGGATCGTGACCGTCCCCGAGGGGACGCTGCGGACCAAGCCCCGCGCGCTGAACTATGCCCTGCCCTTCGCCAGGGGCAGCATCATCGGCATCTACGATGCCGAGGATGTCCCCGCCCCGGATCACCTGCGCCGTGTGGCCGAAATCTTTGCCCGGCGCGGCCCCCGCACCGCCTGCCTGCAGGGCGCGCTCGACTACTACAACTGGCGGGGCAATCTGATGGCGCGGATGTTCACCCTGGAATATGCTGCCTGGTTTCGGGTCCTTCTGCCCGGACTCATGCGGCTCGGTCTGGCCATCCCGCTGGGCGGCACGACGCTCTTCCTGCGGCGCGAGGCGATCGAGGCCGTCGGCGGCTGGGACGCCCACAATGTGACCGAGGATGCGGATCTGGGCATCCGCCTTGCCCGGCACGGCTATGTGACCGAGGTGATTCCCATCACCACACAGGAAGAGGCGAATTGCCGTCCCTGGCCCTGGATCCGCCAGCGGAGCCGCTGGCTCAAGGGCTATGCGGTGACATGGGCGGTGCATATGCGCGCGCCGCTCCGGCTCTGGCGGGATCTGGGGCCGCGGCGCTTCTGGGGGTTCCAGATCCTGTTCCTCGGCACGCTCGTCACCTTCACCCTGGCCCCGCTGCTGTGGCTGGGCTGGCTGGTGCCGTTCGGTCTGCCCCATCCGCTGGCGCCGGTCCTGCCGAGGCCGGCCCTGGCGGTGCTCTCGGTGCTGTTCCTGGCCGGACAGGCGCTCGACCTGGGATGCGCGGCCCTGGGGGTGGCGCGGGCAGGCAAGGGGCGGCTGGGCCTGTGGGCACCCCTGCTGCCGTTCTATTTCCCGCTGGCCACGATCGCCATCTGGCGGGCCTGGTGGGAGGTGGCCGTCTGTCCCTTCCGCTGGGACAAGACGGCCCATGGGATCGACCCGCCGGTGTTCCTCAGCCCCCCGATGTCATCCGCCCGGCATCGAGCCGCAGCCGCGTCGTGAAGGCCCGGCTGATATGCTCGCGCAGGGCGCGGTCGGCCGCTTCCCCGTCGCCGGCCTCGATGGCCCGCACGATCGCCTCGTGTTCCTCGATGGTGCCCCGTCCCCGCCCCTCCGCAGCCAGCGAGGTGGAAGCCAGCAGTGCCATGCTCCGATGCACCAGATCGAGCTGCTGGATCAGGAAGCGGTTGTGCGAGGCCAGATGGATCTGCCGGTGGAAGCGGCGGTTGGCGCGGGCCAGTGCCGGGGGATCGTCCACAAGGGCGCGGTCCGCCTCGAGCATGTCGCGCAGCACGCGCACCTCCTCGGGTGCGGCATGCTTGGCCGCAAGGCGCGCCGCCAGGCCCTCGAGCTCGCCCCGCACCACATAGAGTTCGGCCAGCTGGTTGTGATCGAGCGAGGCCACGATCAGGCTGCGCCCGTCCCGGGTCAGGAGAGACTGCGTCTCCATTCGCTGGAGCGCCTCGCGGATCGGGGTGCGCGAGACGCCGAAGCGTTCGGCCAGTTCCGATTCCACAAGCCGATCGCCCGGACGATAGATGCCCTGGTCGATCGCCTCGAGGATCAGGTCATAGGCGTCGCGCGTCTGCGAAGGGGTGCGGCCATCGGTCATGGGACGGACCCTGCCTCTGCGCGGGGCTGCGCGCAAGCATCCTGCGCGCCCGGCCGCATCCCGATCCTGTCCCGGTCCCGCCTTCCCGGGCCGGGGATGCCATCCTGCCCCGCCCCGTTGCGGATCCGCCAGCGGGTGCCTAGCCTGCGCCCATGTCCCTGTCCCCCGGCCTTGCCCCCGACCACCTCGATCCGCGCGACTTTGCGCATGTCCGCGTCTGGGTGTTCGATCTGGACAACACGCTCTATCCGCCGCAGGCCGCGCTCTTTGCGCAGATGCAGCCCCGCATCACGGCCTTCGTCTGCCGGGTGCTCGGCCTGACCGAGGCCGAGGCCGATGCGCTACGCGATGCCTACTGGCACCGCTATGGCACGACATTGCGGGGACTGATGGCCGAACACGGGCTGGACCCGGCCGAATATCTCCGCTTCGTGCATGATCTGGACCTGTCCGCCCTCTCGCCCGATCCGGTGCTGGCCAGGCGGATCGCGGCGCTGCCGGGGCGGCGGATCGTCTTCACCAATGGCGATGGCGCCTATGCGGCCCGGGTTCTGGCCGCGCGAGGGCTTTCGGGGGTCTTCGATGCGGTCTATGGCGTGGAACATGCCGGCTGGCTGCCCAAGCCCGATCAGGCCGCCTTCGAGGCCGTCTTCGCGCTCGACGGCCTGTCGCCCGAAGAGGGCGCCTTCTTCGACGACGATCCGCGCAATCTGCTGGTGCCGCATCGCCTGGGGATGCGCACGGTCCTCGTGGCACCCGAGAGGCCCCCCCATGCGCATGTCCATCACCACGCCGCAGACCTGTCGGCCTTTCTCGCCCGTCTGATCTGAGGCCCTTCCCGCCGCGCCCCGGCCGGCCTATCTCCCCGCGCATGGATCGCTTCGACATCGTCATCGCGGGCGGCGGCACCGCGGGTCTCGTCGGCGGCGGCGGCCTTCGGCCGCCTCGGCCTGTCGGTTCTCTGCGTGGACCCTGCGCCCGGCGACGCCCCGGACGGACCCGAGGGCGATCTGCGCACCACCGCCATCCTCGCCCCCCGCGCGCTGCCTGCTGGAGGAGGTGGGCCCTGTGGGAGGCGCTGGCCCCCCATGCGACCCCCCCTCACGGTCATGCGCATCGTGGATGGCGGGGGCGCGGCCCGATGCCCCTGTCAGGCGGGATTTCCTCGCCGCGGATGCAGGGCAGGACAGTTTCGGCTGGAACATTCCCAACCGGGCGATGAAACACGCCCTTGCCGCCCGCCTTGCCGCCATGCCGGAGGTGGAGCTGCGCCGCGGCACGGCCTTCCGCTCGCGGCTTGCGGATCTGGATGCGGTGGAGGTCGGCCTGTCGGACGGCAGCCGGGTCTCGGCCCGTCTGCTGATCGGCGCCGACGGACGTGATTCGGCGGTGCGCGCCGCCTGCGGGATCGGCACGCGCAACTGGCGCAGCGGGCAGAAGGCGCTGGTCTTTGCCGTCACCCATGATGCCCCGCATGAGGGGGTCTCGACCGAGATTCACGCCTCGGGGGGCCCCTTCACCCTGGTTCCCCTGCCCGATCATGAGGGCCGTCCCTGCTCGGCCGTGGTCTGGATGACCGAAGGGCGCGAGGCGGCGCGCCTTCTCGATCTGCCGCCCGACGCCTTCGCCGAGGCGGTCAATGCCCGCTCGGCCGGCGTGATGGGGCCTCTGGTTCCCGTCGGCCCGCGCCAGCTCTGGCCCGTCCTGACCCGCATTGCCGACCGCCTGACGGCGCGCCGCACCGCCCTGATGGCCGAGGCGGCGCATGTCGTCCCGCCGATCGGGGCGCAGGGTCTCAACATGTCGCTGGCCGATCTGGGCGCGCTCATGGACCTCGCCCGGAGCCGGCCCGAGGCGATCGGCTCGGAGGGCTGGCTGGCCGCCTATGCCCGCCGGCGCGAAGGCGACATCCGCCTGCGTGCGGCCGGGATCGCCCTGCTCAACCGGGCCTCGATGGCGGGGGCGCTGCCGCTCGTGGCACTGCGGGGCCTGGGCCTGCGCGCCCTGCACGGGGTGCGGCCGGTGCGGCATGGGCTGATGCGCCTGGGGCTGCGGGCCGGCGGCTGAGCGCTTCTGGCTCCGCAGGCATTGCCCCTTCCGGTCCCGCGCGCTATCCCGCTGCGCGACCAAGGGGAAAGGGAGAGCCCATGCGCGTCTACTATGACCGCGACTGCGACGTGAACCTCATCAAGGACCGCAAGATCGCGATCCTCGGCTATGGCTCGCAGGGGCATGCCCATGCGCTGAACCTGCGTGATTCGGGCGCGAAGAACATCGTCGTCGCGCTGCGCGAGGGGTCTCCCTCGCGCGCCAAGGCCGAGGCCGAGGGGCTGACGGTCATGGGCATCGCCGAGGCCGCCGCCTGGTGCGACCTGATCATGTTCACCATGCCGGATGAGCTCCAAGCCGCGACCTACAGGCAGTATGTCCATGACAACCTGCGCGAGGGAGCGGCCATCGCCTTTGCCCACGGGCTCAACATTCATTTCGGCCTGATCGAGCCGAAGAAGGGCGTGGACGTGATCATGATGGCGCCCAAGGGCCCCGGCCATACCGTGCGGGGCGAATATCTCAAGGGCGGCGGGGTGCCCTGCCTCGTGGCCGTGGCCAATGATGCCTCGGGCAATGCGCTGGAAATCGCCAAGGCCTACTGCTCGGCCATCGGCGGCGGCCGCTCGGGCATCATCGAGACCAATTTCCGCGAGGAATGCGAAACCGACCTGTTCGGCGAACAGGCGGTGCTCTGCGGCGGCCTTGTGGAGCTGATCCGCATGGGCTTCGAAACGCTGGTCGAGGCCGGCTATGAGCCCGAGATGGCCTATTTCGAATGCCTGCACGAGGTGAAGCTGATCGTGGACCTGATCTACGAAGGCGGCATCGCCAACATGAACTACTCGATCTCGAACACCGCCGAATACGGCGAATATGTCAGCGGCCCCCGCATCCTGCCGCGCGAGGAGACCAAGCGGCGGATGAAGGAGGTGCTGCACGACATCCAGACAGGCAAGTTCGTGCGCGACTTCATGCAGGAAAATGCCGTGGGCCAGCCTTTCTTCAAGGCCAGCCGCCGCCTGAACGACGAACACCCCATCGAGAAGGTGGGCGAGAAGCTCCGCGCCATGATGCCCTGGATCGGCAAGGGCAAGCTGGTGGACCGCGCCCGCAACTGACGGGCGCCCGCGGCTCCGGGTCGGATCCGGGGCGGCTCCGGGGCGGCTCCGGGACACCCCTCCCGATCCGCCGTCGGGCGGCTCTCCGGGGCCATTTCTTCCGGGTCCCTCCGGGCCATCGCTCGGGACACCCCCCCGCCGGGGGGGGTGTTGCGCGAATCGGGGCCGCAGCGCGCGGCCCGCTAACCGCCTGTTAACCTCTTGCGGCGAATCTCCCTCTCACCGGCGCGAATCCCCGCGCCCCCAGAGAAGGAGACCCCGATGCCCTGCCCGCCCCAGGCCCTTTTGCTGACCGCGCTGCCGGCCCTTCTGCCGGTTGTGGCGCGGGCTGCGGCAGGGCCCGGTCGGCATCGCGGCCGGGGCGGCGACGGGCCTGCGGGCTTGGGGGCTCCGGGATCCGGGCGCCCGGGGTCAGGCGGCGTGTTCGACGGCGGCCACGACTTCGGCCACCACGGCGTCCAGCAGCGCCTCGTCCTCGCATTCGGCCATCACGCGGATCAGGGGTTCGGTCCCGCTCCTGCGGATCAGCAGGCGTCCCTGCCCGTTCAGCCGCGCCTTCGCCCCTTCGATGACCTGCGCCACCTGCGGATGGGCCAGGGGCTGGCTTCCTGCGGCCAGGCGCACATTGCGCAGCCTCTGGGGCACGGTCTCGAACTGCCGCAGCAGGCGCGAGGCCGGCAGCCCTGTCTCGATCATCGCGGCCAGAACCTGCAACGCGGCCAGAAGCCCGTCGCCGGTGGTGGCGTAATCGGTCATCACGATATGGCCGGACTGCTCTCCGCCCAGGTTCCAGCCGCCCTGCCGCATCGCCTCGACGACGTAGCGGTCGCCGACGGCCGTCCGTTCCAGCCGGAGCCCGCGCCCGGCCAGGAACCGCTCGAGCCCGAGATTGGACATCACCGTGGCCACCAGCGTGCCGCCCCGGAGGCGTCCGGCCTCGGCCCAGCGTGCGGCCAGCAGCGCCATGACCTGATCGCCATCGGCGACGGTGCCGGTCTCGTCGATCAGGATGACGCGGTCGGCATCGCCATCCAGACAGATGCCCAGATCGGCGCCATGGGCGACGACGGTTTCGGCCGCGACGCGCGGCGCGGTGGAGCCGACATGGTCGTTGATGTTGAATCCGTTGGGCGCGGTGCCCACGGGCACGACGGATGCGCCCAGCTCCCACAGGACTTCGGGGGCCACCTTGTAGGCCGCCCCGTTGGCGCAGTCGATCACGACCTTGAGCCCGTCGAGGCGCCGCCCCTGCGGGAAGGTGGACTTGACGCGCTCCATGTAGCGGAAGCGCCCGTCATCGATGCGCCTTGCGCGGCCGATATTGTTGGCCTGTGCGGGCTCCACCCCCTCTTCCATCAGGCGTTCGATCGCCGCCTCCGCCTCGTCCGAAAGCTTGTAGCCATCGGGGCCGAAGAACTTGATGCCGTTGTCGTGATGGGGGTTGTGGCTGGCCGAGATCATGATGCCCACATCCGCCCGCATCGAGGTGGTCAGCAGCCCCACCGCGGGCGTCGGCACGGGGCCGAGCAGCAGCACATTCATCCCCGTGGAGGTCAGCCCCGCGGTCAGGGCGTTCTCGAACATGTAGCCGGACAGGCGGGTATCCTTGCCGATGACCACGCGATGCCCGTTGGATCCGTCATTGCGGAAATGGCGACCGGCGGCGGCACCCAGCCGCAGCGCCATCTCTGCCGTCATGGGCCACTGGTTGGCGGTGCCGCGCACGCCATCCGTGCCGAAGAGCCGCCGTTTCGTCTCGCTCATTCAGTCCCCGTCCATGGCCGCCAGCAGGCGCAGGGCCTGCCGCGTCTCCTTCACATCATGCACCCGGATCAGCTGCACCCCCTGCCGCACCGCATGCAGCGCGACGGCCACCGATCCGGGCATCCTGTCCCGCGCCTCTTCGGCGCCTCCGATCATTCCCACAAAGCGCTTGCGCGAAACCCCGATCAGGATCGCGCAGCCCAGCGCATGGTAGAGGCTGACCCGGCGAAGCAGACTCACATTGTGTTGCAGAGTCTTGCCGAAGCCGATCCCGGGATCGACCAGGATCCGCCCGCGCGGGATGCCGGCGGCTTCGGCGGCGCGGATCCGTTCCTCCAGCGCGTCAAAGACATCGAGCAGGACATCCTCGTAGCGCGGATCGTCCTGCATCGTCTCCGGTCTGCCCTGCGCATGCATGAGGCAGACGCCCTCGGCCCGGGCGGCGACGGCGGCCATGCCGGGATCGAAGGTCAGGGCGGAGACATCATTGACGATCCGCGCTCCGGCCCGGAGGGCGGCCTGCGCGACGGCCGCCTTGCGCGTATCGATGGAGAGGGGGATCGTTACCTCCCCTGCCAGGGCCTCGAGCACGGGCAGGACGCGCGCGATCTCCTCCCCCGGGGGGACTTCGCGGGCACCGGGCCTTGTGCTTTCCCCGCCGATGTCGAGGGCATCCGCCCCTCTGCCGCCAGCCGCCGCGCCTGGGCGATGGCCGCATCCGCTGCGACGAACAGCCCCCCGTCGGAGAAGCTGTCGGGCGTCACATTGAGGATGCCGAGAAGCCGCGGCCGCCGGAAGTCCAGCCCGGCCATGGGAAGGCGTGGCGCGGTCAGCCGCTCCAGGACATCCTGCGGCACCTCCGTCAGGGGGACGAGGGCCGGGGGGCGGCCGCGTTCGATCCGCTCCACCCGGTCGAACCAGCACCATCCCTCCGCCAGCGTCAGCGCGCCGGCGGGTCGGGCTGGATCGGTCATGGGCACGGGACGCCAGTAGACGGTCACAGCGGGGTCTCCATGCTGGCGCGGCGGACGGGCACGACGGCCTGCACCCGGTCATCCGTGCCGATCAGGCACAGCTCCAGGGCCCCCATCGTCTCGGCGAACCAGACGGCCAGCGACAGCCCGTCGCTCGCCTTGGGGCCGTCCACGGCATCGAGCACCATCTTCGACGGGGCCCAGACGCAAAGCTGCCTGCGCCGCATGGCCCAGTCGAGCTCGGTGCGGGAATTGACGACCAGGCAGCGCCGATCCCGCCCGGCCAGCACCCAGGCGGCCTGCTCGATGGCCAGAAGATCGATCCGCCGCTGGGCCAGGGCGGCGGGGCTGCGCGGGCGCGGCAGATCCGGCGCGGCGAGGCAGATCACCGCCGGGGCATCCCCCGCAATCAGCCGGTCGAGCATTGCCGGGAGGGCCGCATGATCGAGCATGCCCGCCCCCAGGAAGACCACCCGCGGCTGCGGCGCCGGGGCGACCAGCTCGGCCCCCCTGCCGGTTCCGCCCTTCAGCCGCACGATCTCCACGCCCAGGGCGCCGGGGCCGCGGTCCAGTTTCTCGATGCGCAGGAAGGCCCGCGCCGCCTGCGGCTCGAGCAGGATGCGGTCGGCGATGCGCTCGGCCAGCGTCTCGAGGAGGTTGACCCGTTCGGAGGCCAGTTCGGCATCGATCGCCTCGGTCAGCCGGTCGTAGGACAGGATGCGGTCCACATCGTCATCGACGGGTCCCTCGCGCAGGACTTCCACGACGATGTCGAAGCGCAGGCGCTGGGTCCGCCCCCGTTCCTGCTGGAAGGCGCCGATCTCGACCTCGCGGACATGATCGCGCAGGGAGATACGGTCGAGCGGCGCCGTGCCGGGCAGGGTCATCTCCGCGCGCAGGGCGGGATGGGCAAAGGCTGCCCGGATTTCGTCAGTGGTCATGCCGGTCTCCTGCCCGCCCTTGCGGCCTGCGATCCTGCCGGCCTGCCTAGCGCGGCGGGTCTGCGGCGGCAACGGCGGCAGCGGCGCTTCGGCAGGCCGGGACGACACAGGATGTATCCCCTCCGCCTTGCCGGGATCGCGACACAGGCGGGGACACAGGCGGGGACACAGGCGGAGGCACGGGGGCAACGCCAGGCGGGCGGTCCTGCTGCCGTTGCGGGGCGCTCAGCCCCCCCGGGCAGAGCGGCTGCGCAGTGCCGCCTGGGCGGCGGACAGCCGGGCGACGGGCACGCGGTAGGGCGAACAGGAGACGTAGTCGAACCCCTCGCGACGGCAGAACTCGATGGCGCGCGGCGTGCCGGCATGCTCTCCGCAGAGCGACAGGACCACATCGGCCCGTCCGCGTCGTCCCCGTTCGGCCCCGATGCGGATCAGCTCTCCCACCCCTTCAAGGTCGATGGCATGGAAGGGATCCTCCGGGAAGATGCCCTGCGCGACATAGGCGGGCAGGAAGCGGCCGGCATCGTCGCGCGACAATCCGTAGGTGAGCTGCGTCAGGTCATTGGTGCCAAAGCTCAGAAAGGCCGCATTCTGGGCGATCTCGGCGGCGCGCAGGGCGGCGCGGGGCGTCTCGACCATGACGCCCAGCCGGTAGGCGAAGGGCACCCCCGTGCGGCTGCGCACCGCGCTGGCCACGGCATCGATGCGCGTCTTGAGCATCTCGACCTCGCGCCGGGCCGAGACGAGGGGGAGCATCACCTCCGGCACCACGGCTTCGCCGTCCTGGGCGGCTTCGACGGTGGCCTCGAAGATGGCCTGGGCCTGCATCTCGTAGATCTCGGGCACCGTGATGCCGAGCCGCACCCCCCGCAGCCCCAGCATGGGATTGTATTCGCGAAGCTGGTCCACGCGGGCCTCGACCTCCGACAGGGGGCGCGAGACGACCTCGGCCAGGTCGCGCAGCGCGGCGCGGTCGGAGGGCAGGAACTCGTGCAGCGGCGGGTCGAACAGCCGGATGCAGACGGGACGCCCCGCCATGATGCGGAAGATCGCGGCGAAATCGGCCCGTTGCAGCGGCAGCAGGCGGTCGAGAACGGCGCGCCTCTCGCCGGCATCCTCGGCGAAGATCATCTCGCGCATCAGGTTGATGCGGCCGCCTTCGAAGAACATGTGCTCGGTCCGGCACAGGCCGATGCCTTCGGCGGCAAAGTCGCGGGCGAGGCGGGCATCCTGCGGCGTGTCGGCATTGGCGCGCACGCCGATGTCCCGGAAGGTGTCGGCCCATTCGAGGAGGCGGCGGAAGCTGTCGTCGGGTGTGGCGGGCAGTGTCGGCGCCGCGCCCATCAGGACATCGCCCGTGGTGCCGTCCACCGTCACCAGGTCGCCTTCGTGCAGGATCCGCCCGCCGGGGGCGATCACCGCGCGGCGGCGGCGGTCGATCTCGAGCTCGGCGGCTCCGACCACGCAGGGGATGCCGAGGCCCCGGCCGATCACGGCGGCATGGCTGGTCATGCCGCCCCGAATGGTCAGGACGGCGGCGGCGGCATGCATGCCGCGGATGTCCTCGGGCGTGGTCTCGCGCCGCACGAGGATGCAGGCTTCGCCCCGTGCCGCGGCCGCTTCGGCATCCTCGGCCGTCAGGACGATCCGGCCCGAGGCGGCACCGGGGCTCGCCCCGATCCCGGTCACCAGGCGGTCTCGCGGGGCATCCGGGTCCACCTGCCGGTGGAGAAGCTGCGGCAGGGCGGCGGGGTCCACCCGCATCACCGCCTCGTCGCGGCCGATGATGCCGTCCTCGGCCAGGGCCACCGCGACGCGCACGGCGGCGCGGGCGCTGCGGGGCACACGGATCGCATCGAGGATGCGGAGCTGCCCGTTCTCGAGCGTGAACTCGATCTGCATCTCCTCGCGCAGGCGGGTGCGGATGCGGTCGCCTGCCTCGAGAAGCCGGGCAAAGGCCTCCGGGCAGGCCTCCTCGAGCGAGGGGCCCCGCGGATCCCGGGTCAGGTAGGACGCCCCCCTTGTGCTGGAGAGGGCCTCGCGTCCCTGGCTCTGGCCCAGATAGCGTCCGATGATCCGTCGCTCGCCGGTAGTGGCGTCGATGAACTGGATCACGCCCGAGCCGCTCTCGCCGCGCCCCACGCCCAAGGCCATCGCCTGCACCACCAGGCCCAACCCGGCATCGGGGGCGCCCCCTTGGCCTGCCGCAGGAGGCGAGCCGTCGTCCCCTCCCATGTCCGCGCCATGGAGCGCAGCACCTCGGCCAGCTGGACGGCGGGGTCCTGGGGGAACGGCTCGTCGGTCTCGCTCTCATAGGCGGCGAGCATCGCCCGCAGAGCAGCCCGCGACGGCTCTTCCGGCAAAACGAAGGCATCGGGGTCCAGACGGGCGACATGGATCGCATAGCACTGGATGAAGCGCAGATAGAGCGATGTCGCCGCCACCGGCCCGGCCGTCATCGACAGGGCTTCGTGGCGTTCCTCGTTCATGCCGATATTGAGGATCGCCGAAGGCCCGCCCCAATCCGGATCGAGCGAGGAGGGCCGCACCGACAGCAGCGGGGCATGACCGAAGGGGGCCATGAGGGAAGGAATGTCTGGCATCCGTCCGGCCGCGATTCCGCGGACCGCATCAAAGGACAGGGCGACGGTCTGGGGAATCGGCAGATCGAGGCGGATCAGCCGCTGGAGGCATTTGGCCCGGCCGCCATAGACGGCGGCCGACATCGGCGCATCGGCCGTGATGAGCTGGACAGGCGGCAAGACGACGAGTTTCTGCACTGCGGCATCCTTTCCCCCGCGAGCATAGCGGCGAATCGTCTCAAGGAAAGGGCGTTGCGCGACAGCCCTGGTGCCGGATGCGGTGTGCGGCCGCCCTGCCCCGGTCCTGCCATCGCACGGCCGCCGGATCGGCCTGATCCGGGTGCAGCATGCCGGGGCTTGCGGGCGCCCGGCGGCGCGGACAGGATCGGGCATGGCTTTCTTCGACTTTCTCGGCGGACTTGCGCGTTATGCCACTTCGGACAGCGAGGTGGCGCGCATGAACCGCCGCTTCGAACATCTCGTCGAACCCTTCCGAGCCGAGATCGAGGGCGCCCGCGTGCTGGACCTGGCTGCCCATGACGGGCGCTGGAGCTATGCGCTTGCCGGGGTGGGAGCGGCCTCGGTCGATGGGGTGGAGGTGCGGCCTGATCTGATCGCCCAGTTCGCGGCCTATCCCGATACGCCCTTCAAGGCGCGGGTGCGTCTGATCCGGAGCGATCTGTTCGAGGCGCTCGAGGATTTCGTGCGCGAGGGGCGGGTCTATGACGTGGTGGCCGTGTTCGGCATCCTCTACCACCTCATGGACCATCACCGGCTGTTCGTCCTCATCCGCCGCCTGCGCCCCCGGCTGGTGATCGTGGACAGCGAGTTCATGACCCATGCCTGGCCGATGGTGCAGCTGATCCGCGAGGATCCCTCGAACATCCTCAACGCGGCCCCCTATTACGAAGGGCAGGAAAAGGTTCTCAAGGGCATCCCCTCCTCCGCCGCGATGGAGGCCATCGCCGACACGCTGGGTTATCGCCTCGAATGGATCCGCTGGGAGGATCTCCCCCCCGAGCGGCGCAAGGGTGTGGCGGACTACTTCCGCAAGGAGAAGATGATCCGCCGGAGCTGTGTGCTGCGCCCGAAATGAGGGCTATCCCTCGATCCGGGACAGATCGGCGACCGACAGGCACAGCATGCGGATGCGCGAGAGCAGGTTGAGCCGGTTGCGGCGGATCATGGCGTTGTCGGCATTGACCTGCACCGCCTCGAAGAAGGCATCGATCGGCCCGCGCAGCCGCGTAAGCGCCGCCATCGCCGTGGCGAAATCCTCGCGCGCCATGGCGGCCCGGATCGCGGGTTCCTCCGCATCGAGTGCGGCGAAGAGGGCGTGTTCCTCGGCGGCTTCTGCGAATCGGGCATCCGCCCCGAAGGAATATTCGACCCCATCCCGCTCCTCGGCCTGGGTCAGGATGTTCGCAGTCCGCTTGTAGAGCTGCACCAGATTGGTGCCGTCGTCGGTCTTCAGGAACGCCGCCAGGGCCTCGGCCCGCCGGACGAGCAGGGTCAGGTCGTCCGCACCGGGCATGGCAAGACAGGCGTCGATGACATCATGCCGGATGCCGCGCTCGCGCAGATGGACCTTGAGGCGGTCATGCAGGAAGGCGAGGAGATCGGCTGCGACGGGCTGCGGCAGGCGGGCCCCGAACAGGGGCTGCAAGGCCATGCGCAACCCGTTCGCTGTCAGCAGACGCACCACCCCCAGCGCTGCCCGCCGCAGCGCGAAGGGATCCTTGCTGCCCGTCGGCTTCTCGTCGATCGCCCAGAAGCCCGTCAGCATGTCGATCCGGTCCGCGAGGGCGACGGCCACCGAGACCGGCGCAGCCGGCACGTCGTCCGACGGCCCAAGCGGCGAATAATGGTCTGCCGCTGCGGCCGCAACCTCCGGGGGCAGGCCGGCAGCCTCGGCGTAGTAGCGGCCCATCAGGCCCTGCAGTTCGGGGAACTCTCCCACCATGGCGGAGCGCAGGTCGAGTTTCGCCACCTCGGCCGCCTGCGCGGCGAGATCCGGGTCGGCGCCGACATGGGGGGCAATCTCGCGGGACAGCACGCAGAGGCGTTCCACGCGGTCCCACTGGGAGCCGAGGCGGTTGTGGAAGGTGACATGACGCAGACCTTCCTTCCACTCCTGCATGCCCGCCCGCGCCACGCGCAGGTCGTTCTCCCAGAAGAACCGGGCATCCGACAGCCGGGCGCGCAGCACGCGCCGGTTGCCCTCCAGGATCGTCGCACCGCCGTCGGGCGCCTCGATATTGGCCACCGTCACGAATCCCTCGATGCGTCCCGTGGCCGGATTGCGCGCCGAGAGGAACTTCTGATGTTCCTTCATGGAGGTGCGCAGCACCTCCGGCGGAAGTGAGAGAAACTCGTCCTCGATGGCCCCCATCAGGACCACGGGCCATTCGACCAGCCCTGCGATCTCGCGCAGGAGGCCGTCGTCATCGACGATCTCCAGACCCCTGGCGAAGGCGAGCGTGGTGGCATCATGGCGGATCCGCTCCATCCGCTCTCCGGCGCGCAGAAGGACATGGGCCCGCCTGAGCCTGGCCTCGTAATCCTCGAAGGAGGTGACCGAAAACCCCTGCGGGGCATGAAAGCGGTGGCCGCGGGTGGTGTTGGCGGCCACAAGCCCCCCGATCTCGAAGGGCACGACCTCCGGCCCGCTGTCGCGCACCAAAAGACACAGGATCGACTGCAACGGCCGCACCCAGCGCAGGGATCCCGTCCCCCAGCGCATCGACTTGGGCCAGGGAAAGTCGCGGATCGTCCGGCCCAGCACCTCGGCGACGATCTCGGCGGCCTCCCGTCCCGGCCTCTCGATCACGGCGAAATAGACCTCGCCCTTCTTCTCGGCCCGCCGCTCCAGCCGGTCGAGCGTCAGTCCCGTCGCCCGCAGGAAGCCCTCGATGGCCTGCGGCGGGGCATCCGTGCGCGGCCCCTTGCGTTCCTCGCGCATGGGGCGCGACCGCTCGGTCAGCCCCTCGATGGCCAGCGTCAGCCGGCGCGGCGTCGCATGGGCCTGGGCGTGAGAATAGGTCAGACCCGCCTCGACAAGGCCGTCGGTCATCAGACGCCGCAGATCCTCGGCGGCTCTTTCCTGCATCCGTGCAGGAATCTCTTCGGAGAGGAGCTCGATCAAAAGGTCGGGCATGGGTCAGTCTCGTTCCGGCAGGGGCGGGCAGCCGTCGGGCACCGGCTCGCCGTCGAAGACGACCGCCCCGCAGGCGTTGATCTGGTTCCAGGCATAGGCGCGTCCGTCGGGGAACAGCACCAGGACGCGGTCGATTCCCCAGACGATGTCCTTCTGCCCCAGAACGGCGCGCGCCTCGCGCCGCTCCAGCGCTTCGCCGATGGCCGCGGCGTCGAAGCAGTCGAACCAGGGGGGGGCGACGGGAGGCCGGGGATCGGCGAAGGGCACAAGGTCGCGCGCGCTCGCCTCGGGCGGCAGGCGAAGGCAGGCCCGGTAGCGGATGGGCGAGGATGGAGCGTCGATCCCCTCGAAATCCACCGGCGCGACTTCCAGCAGACGCCCGGATGCGGTGGCCAGATGCACCGTTTCGGGCGGCTCGACCGGTTCATAGAAGGCATAGACCTGCAGATACCACATCGCCGCCCCCGCCAGGGCAGCGGTCAGCAGCATTGCGGACAGCAGGACGCGGGCGGTCGTCACGCGGCCTCTCCTGTCCATCCTCCGGCTTCGGTCCGCACGAAGGCATCCGCGCAGAGCTTGGCCAGCGCCCGGACACGGCCGATATAGGCCTGCCTTTCGGTGACGGAGATGACGCCCCGGGCATCGAGCAGATTGAACAGATGGCTGGCCTTGATGCATTGATCATAGGCAGGATGGGCCATCACGATGCGCCGACCCGTCCGCGGGTCCGTCTCTTCGGCCGCCAGAAGCGCCCGGCATTCCGCCTCTGCGTCCTCGAAATGGCGCAGCAGGCGTTCGGTATCGGCCGCGTCGAAATTGTGGCGCGAATATTCCTCCTCGGTCTGGCGGAAGACGTCTCCATAGGTCAGGGGGATGGGCGCGCCGGGGTCGTTGAAGGGCATCTCCATCACATGCTCCACGCCCAGCACATACATCGCCAGCCGCTCGAGCCCATAGGTCAGCTCGCCCGAGACGGGATGGCAGTCATGCCCGCCGACCTGCTGAAAATAGGTGAACTGCGACACTTCCATCCCGTCGCACCACACCTCCCATCCCAGCCCCCAGGCGCCGAGCGTGGGGCTTTCCCAGTCGTCCTCGACAAAGCGGATGTCATGAAGATGCAGGTCGATGCCGATCGCCTCGAGCGAGCCGAGATAGAGATCCTGCAGATCCGGCGGAGAGGGTTTGATGAGGACCTGATACTGGTAGTAGTGCTGCAGCCGGTTGGGATTCTCGCCATAGCGCCCGTCCGTGGGCCGGCGCGAAGGCTGGACATAGGCCGCCGCCCAGGGGCGTGTGCCCAGCGCGCGAAGCGTCGTGGCGGGATGGAAGGTGCCCGCCCCCACCTCCATGTCATAGGGCTGGAGAATCGCGCAGCCGGCCTGCGCCCAGTAGGTCTGCAACCGCAGGATGATCTCCTGGAAGGAACGGGGAAGCGTGGCCACGATCTGCCCTCCGGTCGTGTCGGGCCCGTCCTAGTCGGCACCCTTCAGAGGGGCAAGGGGGCCACGGTTCACGGATGTCATCAGCTCCCACGCAGATTTGTGCTGCAGCCGTCCCGTGGCTGAGGCACTGCTAACCCCGCATGAGACAGCCGATGATACGGACGGGTGATGAGAACAGGGTGGATCGCGGGGCTCGTCATGTCTGTCATGACGGTTCAGACCGTGACAGCACAGGAGGGGGGCAGGCAGACAGGACCGGTCTGGGTGCAGATCGAGGCCCTGCCCACGCTCGGGCGCGCCCAGGATCGCGTTGCGGCCTATGCGGACACCCTTGCCGATGTGCAGGGCTACTATCTCGGTTCGGGCTGGTATGGTGTCGTGCTCGGGCCTTATGCCTCGCGCGAAGAGGCGGAGGCGGTGCGCCGCCAGCTTCTGGCCGAGGGCCTCATCCCCCGCGACGCCTTCATCGCGGATGGTCGCAGCTTCCGCCAGCAGTTCCATCCCCTCGCCGCGCAGGAGCCGACCTCTGCCCCGGCGACGGCCCCGGCATCGCCGGAAAGCCTGAGGGAGCCCACCGCGACGACCGGGCATGCCCTGCCCGAGGAAAGCCCCGAGGAGGCCCTCGGATCCGAAGCGGCGCTCAGCCAGCAGGAGAAGGAGCTGATCCAGATCGCCCTGCAATGGGCCGGGTTCTATTCGGGCGGCATCGACGGCGTCTTCGGGCGCGGCACGCGGGCCGCCATGGCCGCATGGCAGCGGGCCAATGGCCGCGATGTCACCGGCATCCTCACCACGCGCGAGCGGGCAGAGCTTCTGGCCGCCTATCACGCCCCTCTTGACGGTCTGGGCATGGAGACGCTGCGCGACACGGCCGCGGGGATCGAGATCGCGCTTCCGCTCGCCCTGCTGAAGCCGCCCGTCCACAACCCGCCCTTCGTCCGCTTCGATCCGGCCGGGGATCCTGCCGTGCGGGTCATCCTCATTTCCCAGCCCGGCGATGCGGAACGTCTGGCAGGCCTCTACGAGATCATGCAGACGCTCGAAATCGTCCCGCCCGAAGGCCCGCGCCAGCGGAGCGCCGATGCCTTTGCGATCGAGGGGATCGACGAACGCATCCACTCGACGACCTATGCCTGGCTCGTGGACGGCGAGATCAAGGGCTTCACCCTTGTCTGGCCCGCCGGCGACGAAGAGCGCCGCTCCCGCGTGATCGAGCTCATGCGCACGAGTTTCCGGCGATTGCCCGGCACGCTCGATCCCGGGGCGAGCCCGGCCGGCGAGGATCAGGCCGTGGACCTCGTCTCGGGGCTCCGCATCCGGCAGGCGCAGCAGACCGCCTCGGGCTTCTTCGTGGACGGGGACGGCACCGTGGTCACGGCGGCCGCAGCCGTCGAAGGCTGCGGGGAGGTGACGATCGACGGCGGCGTGACCGCCCGCGTGACCGCCCTGAGGGCGGATCTGGGCCTTGCCGTCCTCGATCCCGAGGAGCCGCTGGCCCCCCGCAGCGTTGCGGCATTTCAGACTGCGGTGCCGCGCATCGCCGCAGAGGTGGCCGTGGCCGGATTCCCCTATGGTCCGGCACTGGCCCAACCCGCCCTGACCTTCGGCACCCTGGCCGATATCCGTGGCCTGAACGGCGAGGAGCAGGTCAAGCGCCTCGCCCTGGCGGCCCAGCCGGGCGACATGGGCGGCCCCGTGCTGGATGCGGGGGGCGCCGTGCTGGGAATGCTGCTGCCCCACCGGAAGGGGCGCAACAGCTCCCCCCTGACATGCGCTATGCGCTCGAGACCGATGCCATCCTCGACGCGCTAGCCCAGATGGGGATCCGCCCCGCCACCACCGATGCCCTTCCGCCGCTCACCCCCGAACGGCTGACCCGCGAGGCAGAGGGTCTGGCCGTTCTGGTGTCCTGCTGGTAGGACGCCCCTTCAGGCAAGGCGCGCCGTCATCGTGATCTGCGCGCCCTTGAGCAGTCTGGAGACCGGACAGCCCGTCTTGGTCTCCTCCGCGATCTTCTGGAACTGGGCTTCGTCGGCGCCGGGGATCCTGGCTACCACATCGAGATGGATCTGCGTGATCTCGGCCCCTTCGGACTTCGTTTCCAGGGTCACCGTGCTCTTGGCCTCGATGGAGTCCGCCACCAGACCGGCCTTCTCGAGGCCCACACTCATCGCCATGGCAAAGCAGGCCGCATGGGCCGCACCAATGAGCTCTTCGGGATTGGTGCCGCGCTCTTCACCGAATCGCCTGGCGAAGCTGTATTTCTGGTCCATGAGGGACCCCGTCTCCGTCGAGACCGTGCCCTGCCCTTCCTTGAGCTTGCCCTGCCAGCGCGCGCTGCCGAATTTGCGGATCATGTTGCCCTCCGTGATGCGCGCCAAGCTAGTGCACCCCACGGACATGCCAAGGGGGGGGCGGAGCGCGGACATGCCAAGGAGGGGGCGGAGCGGCGACAGGAACAACGGACAAGAGGGTTGACCTTCCGTCGCCTTTCCCCTAACGCACAAGGCGCAATTGCATGACGCCCAAGGCGTTGACACGACAGTCCCGGCAATCCGGCCGGGCCGGCCGCGCGACAGGGAAGCGGCCACCCATGCCGCATCATCCACTGCGAACGGACCCCGCTTGACACAGTTCTCCGACCTCAATCTCGATCCTCGCGTCCTCCAGGCCGTCACCGAAGCCGGCTACACGACGCCCACCCCGATCCAGGCCCAGGCGATTCCCCCCGCGATCGAGGGGCGCGATGTCCTCGGCATCGCCCAGACCGGAACGGGCAAGACGGCGTCCTTCGTGCTGCCCATGATCACGCGGCTTCAGCAGGGCCGGGCGCGCGCCCGGATGCCGCGTTCGCTGGTGCTCTGTCCCACACGCGAACTGGCCGCCCAGGTGGCCGAGAATTTCGACCGATACGCCGCCCATGTGAAGCTCTCCAAGGCGCTGCTGATCGGGGGGGTGTCCTTCAAGGACCAGGACGCCCTGATCGATCGCGGTGTGGACGTGCTCATCGCCACGCCCGGCCGCCTGCTCGATCATTTCGAGCGCGGCAAGCTGCTGCTCACCGGGATCGAGATCATGGTCGTGGACGAGGCCGACCGGATGCTCGACATGGGCTTCATCCCCGACATCGAGCGCATCTTCGGCCTGCTGCGTCCCGGCAGCTTCCAGACGCTGTTCTTCTCGGCCACCATGGCGAAGGAGATCGAGCGGCTGACCCGCGCCTTCCTGCGCGACCCTGTCAAGGTGGAGGTCGCCCGCCGCGCCACGGCCGCCGAAACCATCACCCAGGGGCTTGTCCTGCTCGAGCCCTCCCGACGCGAGAGCGAGGCCGCCGAGAAGCGCGCCGTCCTGCGCGCCCTCATCGATGCCGAGGGAGAAGCCTGCACCAACGCCATCGTCTTCTGCAACCGCAAGGTCGATGTGGACATTGTCGCCAGGAGCCTGCGGAAATACGGCTACAATGCCGCCGCGATCCATGGCGACCTCGACCAGTCCGAGCGGATGCGCACGCTCGAGTCCTTCCGTGAAGGGCGCCTGCGTCTGCTGGTGGCCTCGGATGTGGCGGCGCGCGGGCTCGACATTCCGGCCGTGAGCCATGTCTTCAACTTCGATGTCCCCACCCATTCGGAGGATTATGTCCATCGCATCGGGCGCACGGGGCGTGCCGGCCGCTCCGGCAAGGCTCTGACCATCGCCGTCCCGCGCGACGAGAAGCTTCTTGCCGCCATCGAGACCCTGATCCAGCGCGAGATTCCCCGGGTCGAGAACCCGCTGAAGGGTGCCCCGCCGCGGCCTTCGTCTGGCGCCGCCTCCGCGGGCGAACAGAGGTCCGACCGGCGCCGGGGCCGGGAACAGGCCCGCCAGTCCGAGGGCCCGAAACGCCGCACGGCCGCAGCAGCCGCCTTGCCCGAACCGGCAGCGGCGGCGGACAGCGCCCCCCGCCCCGAGCCGCGCCGCGAGAGGCCGGAACGGCCCCGCCGCGAAGACCGCCGGGACGAGCGGCGCGAGGACATCCAGCCCCCCCGCCCTCAGGCCGAGGAGGATTGCATCGTGGGCATGGGCGACGACGTTCCGTCCTTCATCGCCCGCAGCTTCGAAGAGCGGCTGGCCGGATGACAAGGGCCCCTGAGCGGGCCTGCGCCGCATCGGATAGGGATCAGAAGCCTGTCAGCGCGGCCATGCCCATGCGCCGCAAGGCCAGTCCCTCGGCCAGGGCAGGATCGGGCGCGACCTCGCGGCGGGCGGGGACGGGCTCCGACAGGATCCCGACCGGCGCCCCGGCCGCGACGGCGGCCAGCCGCGCCGCCCCGCGTGGGCCGGCCATGTCGGCGCCCTCGATCAGGGCCAGCGGACGGCCCAGCACGCTGGCCATCAGCCGCAGCCACAGCGCGCTGCGCGTGCCGCCGCCGACCACGGTGAACCGCTCGGGCCGCACCCCCACCTCCTCCTGCGCGGCGATGCAGTCGGCGAACTGGAAGGCGACGCCCTCCATCGTCGCATAGGCCAGCATCGCCGGCGTGACGCCCGGATGCAGCCCCGCCATGCGCCCCGTCAGGTCCGGGCGGTTCAGCGGCGTGCGGATGCCGGTCAGGCAGGGGAGGAACAGCGGCGCGGCCTCGATGCCACGGGCGGCGAAGGCCGTGGCCTCGGCGTCCAGATCGGGCACGGCGCGCCCGGTGATCTGGCCCAGCCAGTCGAGGCTCGCCGTTGCCGACATCACTACACCCATGGACAGGAAGACCCCCGGTACGACATGGGCCGAGGTCAGGATCGCGCGCTCCGGTCCGGGGTGGAAGGCCGCATCCACCACGCAGGCCACGCCCGAGGTGCCGACGGTCAGCACCGCATCCCCCGGCCGCACCCCGCCCGCGCCGAGCGTGGAGCCCATGTTGTCCCCCGCGCCCGCCGCCACCGCGACCGGCCCCGTCATGCCCCAGCGGGCGCACAGCTCGGGCCTTAGCCGCCCGGCCTCGGCCCAGCTGTCCAGCACCGGGGGCAGATGCGCCGGATCCCAGCCTGCGGCTGCGCAGAGCGCAGGGTCCCAGCTCCCCGAGACAACGTCCAGAAGCTGCGTCCCGCCCGCATCCGAAGGCTCCGTCGCGACCTCCCCGGTCAGGGCGAGGCGGACGTAATCCTTGGTCAGCAAGAGCATCCGCGCGCGGTCCATCAGCTGTGGCTCGTGCTTGCGCAGCCACATCAGCTTCGGCGCGGTGATGCCGGGGTCGGGCGTGCCATTGGTGCGCCGGCCGATGTCGGGCACCGCCGCCAGCAGCTCGGCACATTCCGCGATCGCGCGCTGGTCGTTCCACAGCATCGCCGGGCGCAACGGGCGCAAGGCGTCATCCAGGATCAGCGCCGCCAGCATCTGGCCCGACAGCCCGATCCCCTCGACTGCCGCCATTTCGCGCGGGGCCACGGCCGCCAGCCGGTCGAGACAGGAAAACACCGTGGAGACCCAGAGGTCGGCGTCCTGTTCGGACCAGCCTAGCTGCGGGCGGCTGACCGCCACGGGCTCTGCCGCCACGGCGACGACGCGGGAGAGATCCTCGATCAGCACCGCCTTGATGCCCGAGGTTCCGAGGTCGATGCCGACATGGAGCGCCATCAGCCGCGCTCCAGAAGTGTACGGGCGGTTGCCTCGTCGGTCACGAGGGTATTCACGACGCCCCGCTTCAGGATGGCGCGCACCACCGGCACCTTGTGAGGCCCCCCGGCGGCCAGGATGACATTCGGGATCGGCCCGAGATCTTCGAGCCCGATACCGATGACCCGCTCGTTGATCGGATGCGGGATCGGCTGTCCCTCGGCGTCGATCACCACGCCCAGCACGTCGCCCACCGCACCCAGGGCGCGCAGCTCCTCCATCGTCACGTCGCCGGGCAACCCGTCGCGCATCAGAAGCGAAGCCTTCGAGATGTCGCCCGCCGCCATGGCCAGCGCATCGACGCTCCGCAGCTTTTCCAGCACCTCGCGGAACACGTCGAGCTGCATGATCGTGTCGCGGCTTTCCCGGCTGCCGGCGTAGAGCGGCGCGGTGAAATAACTGTGCTGGGCGCCCAGCAGGTCGGCCAGGCGCGTGGTGATCTCGAAACTGTTCAGATCCGATCCGCGGGTAAGCCCCCCCATGACCGAGATCACCTCGAGATCCGGCCGGTTCATCGCCGCGACGAAGCGGGTGGCGATGTTCAGCGTCCCGCCCCAGGACATGCCGAACAGACGCACCTTCGGGTCGGCCAGCACTTCGGACAGAAGGTTGCCCAGTGCCGCGCCCGTGATCATCTGCACATCGCGCGGATCCATCGGCGCGGGGGCGACATAGGCCTGCTTCAGCCCCCAGCGCGCGCGCAGCGCCGCCTCAAGTTCGGCACAGGCGGCGAAGGCGGTATTGAAGGTGATGCGGACCAGGCCCCGGGCCCGCGCCTCGGCCAGGGCCTTGTTGACGCGCAGCCGCGTCGCGCCCAGCTTTTCGGCCACCTTCTCCTGCGTCAGCCCTTCGACATGATAGGCCCAGGCGACCTGGGCCAGGAAACGCTCCTCGGTGTCGATCTGCGGAAGCTTCGGCGCGCGGGCCATGACACCCCCTACTTCACGGCCCCCATCGTCAGGCCCCGAACCAGGTGTTTCGACGCCAGCAGCGCGAAGATCAAGACAGGGACAACGATCAGCGTCGCCGTCGCCATGATCTTTCCGTAAGGAACATCATAGCCTTCCATGAAGGTCACAGCCATGGCGGGGGCGGTCTTCGCGGCCTTGGGCGCGAGGATGTAGGCAAAGAGAAGCTCGTTCCACGAAAAGATGAAGGACAGGATGCTGCTCACCGCGACGCCCGGCATGGCCAACGGCAGGCAGATCGAACGGAAGATGCGCCACTGCGAGGCGCCCTCGAGCATGGCCGCCTCATCCAGCTCGTAGGGGATCGAGCGGAACTGGTCGGTGCAGATCCAGATCACGATCGGCAGGGTGAAGGTCAGATACATCAGGATCAGGGCCAGGTGGGTGTCGCGCAGCCCCACCTCGCGGGCGATTAGGAAGACAGGAAAGGCCAGCACCACGGGGCTGACGAAACGGTTGGTGATGAACCAGAACCACAGGTCGCGCTTGCCGCGGAACTCGAACCGCGCCAGCGCATAGGCTGCGGGCGTCCCCAGGCCCACGGCCAGTGCCGTGGTGCAGACCGCAACGATGATGGAATTGATGAGGGCCGGGCCGACCCTGTCCACGAACAGGACTTCCCAGTAATTCGCCAGCGTCGGTGTGAACCACCAGACCGGAGGGGATTCCAGCGCGACCACCTGCGTCTTCAGGCTGGTGGTGACCATCCAGTAGAAGGGGAAGACGCAGAAGAGACCGATGAGGAGGAGAAGCAGGCCTTCGGCCCAGAGATGGGGGCGGCGCACAGGGGCGGCCATGTCAGCGGACCTCGCGATAGAAGAGGCGGATGTAAAGCCGGGCCAGCACGATGGTGATCGCCAGCATGATGATCGACTGTGCCGCGGCCATGCCGATGTCGAACTGGCGGTTGCCTACACGCTCGATCAGCACGGCGATGAACTCGGTCGCGGATCCCGGACCGCCGCGCGTCATGGTGAAGGGCATGTCGAACAGCTTCAGCGTGTCGGCGGTGCGCAGGATCAGCACCGCAACGAGGCTCGGCACCAGGAAGGGCAACTGCACATGGCGCAGGATGGTCCAGCCGGATTTCGTCTCCAGCCGGGCGGCTTCCTCGATCTCGGGCGGAACGGTGGACAGGCCTGCCAGCAGGACCAGCGCGACAAAGGGCGTCCATTGCCAGATGTCCCACAGGACGACGGCGATGAATGCATTTGTAGGATCACCGATAAAATTGATTGGATCTATCCCGATCCAGCCCAGCATCTGGTTCACGACGCCGTATTTCTGATTCAGCATCACCTGCGCCAGCAGCCCCACCACGGCATAGGTCGTAGCCATCGGCAGCACGAGCGAAAGCCGCGTCAGCGTCTTCCAGAAGCCGAGGCCCGGCCGGTGCAGGACCAGCGCGATCATCAGGCCGAGGGCGATCTGGATCGGGACCGCGATGACGAACAGCATCGCCGTGCGGCCCACCGCGGCCCAGAACACCGGGTCGCCCAGCACGGCGACATAATTGTCGAGCCCCACGAATTTCTGCCTTGCGATGCGTGTCAGGTTGAAGTCGTGCAGACTCTTCCACACGGCGTAGCCGAGCGGCAGGATGCCGACAGCCGCCAGGGCTGTAACGGCAGGGCCAAGGAACGCCAGGATCGTCCTGCGCCGGACTCGGGCTGTCATCGTTCTCCCTCCCCCGGATCCGTCTCAGGAAACCGGTCTTGCCAGGGCGCCGTCCGCGCTCCGCCTATCGGGGGCACCGGCGCCACAGATGTCGGGCGCCGACCGCAGGCCGGCGCCCGGAACCTTCCGTCACATGTCCCGCTATTGAACCAGCGGCTTCTCGCCACTGTAATAGCCGGCATCCTCGAGCACCGCCTCCATGCGGGTCCCGATCTCGCGGGCACCATCCTCGATGCTGACCTCGCCCAGCATCATCTTCGTGCCCCATTCCTGCACGATCTCGCTGATCGTCGGCCATTCGGCAAAGCGCGGACGGAACTCGGGCACGCCTTCCTGCCAGCTCTCGACCAGGGCGGGCACGAACTTGAATTCCTCGGCAATGCCGGGGATCTGATAGACCGACTGCCGCGCCGGCACCCCGCCCTTGCGCAGATAGGTCTCGGCATTGGCCTTCGATGTCGCCCACTGGATGAAAAGCCAGCCAGCCGCCCTCTCGGCCTCGTCCGCCTGCGTGGCCACAGCCAGCGAGAAGCCACCAAGTGCGGGCTTGCGGCCCGCCGGGCCCATCGGCTCGGGGGCCACCTCGATGCAATCGGCCACCTTCGATGTCTCCGGACTGACGAGGGTGGTGTAGAAGGCCGACCATTCGGTGATCATCGCCACATCACCCTGGGCGAGCGCATTCACCGTCTCGGCATGGTCGTAGGCGACGATACCCGGCGGCATGTAGGCCATCAGCTCCTGCCGGAACTGGAGCCCCGCCTGGCTTTCGGGCGAGTTGAGGTTGGAGCGGAACTCTGCGTTCAGGAAGCTGCCGCCGAACGGCCAGAGCATCCGAGCGAAGCTGTCGGCCGACTGCGTCTCGTTGCGCTTGGACTGGAGCGCAAAGGCATATCTGCCATCCCCGGTCAGCGCCGGACCGTAGACGTCCTTCAGTTCCTCCCAGGTCTCGGGCGGGCGGTCGAAACCGGCCTCCTCCAGCATGCAGCGGTTGTAGAACAGCAGCCCCGAATAGTTGTCGATGGGCAGGCCGTAGACGACCCCGTTCCAGGCGCCGAAGGCATTGAGAACCAGCGGGAAGAAATCCTCGAGATCGAGCTCGGGATCGACCAGATCGGGGTTGGACGTGAACTCCTCGATCGGCACGATCCAGCCGTTCTCGGCAAAGTTGCCGATCCAGACGAGATCGATCAGTGCGAGATCGAGATCGCCGCCGGCCACGAAATCGCGCACCTGTTCGCCCAGCGCATTCTCGTAAGGCATCGTGGTGATGTTGATCGTGATGCCTGTGGCCGCTTCGAACTCGGGCAGCATCTCCCTGATGGCGTTGTAGCCGGGGCGATCCAGGAACACCACGTCAACGACCGTGCCCGCATAGGGCTTGGCGGCCTCTTCCAGCGACCAGGCCTGTGCCGCGCCGGCCAGCCCGGCCAGCGAGGCCGCAGCCAGCGCCACTGCGCTGATATGCGACTTGAACGTCATGCTTTCCTCCCCTTGGGCTCAGCGTTCCAGAGTTGACTTTCATTTGTAACGCTACGCATATAAATGTATCGAAACCGGAGCGAGTCAACCGGAAAATCGCAAGGCGCCGCCCGGGCGGCGCAGACATGGGGGGCGCATGGCCGAGGTCAGGCTGTCGGGTGTGAACAAGTTCTACGGCGGCGTGCAGGCGCTGCATTCGATCACTCTGACCATCGAGGATGGCGAGTTCGTGGTCTTCGTCGGCCCTTCGGGTTGCGGCAAATCCACGCTGCTGCGCTCCATCGCGGGACTGGAGGAGATCAGCGACGGCACCATCCACATCGACGACCGCGACGTGACCCGCGCCGCGCCGTCCGAACGCGACGTGGCCATGGTCTTCCAGTCCTACGCGCTCTATCCGCACATGACGGTGCGCGAGAACATGGACTTCGGCATGAGGATCAACAACTTCCCCGAAGCCGACCGCAAGCGCCGCATTGCCGAGGCCGCCCGCATCCTGCAACTGGAACCCTATCTCGACCGCAAGCCGGGACAGCTGTCGGGCGGCCAGCGCCAGCGCGTCGCCATCGGGCGCGCCATCGTCAAGAACCCCAAGGTGTTCCTCTTCGACGAGCCCCTGTCGAACCTCGATGCGAAACTCCGCGTCCAGATGCGGGTCGAGCTCGAGGCGCTGCACCGCGACCTCAAGGCCACGATGATCTATGTCACCCACGACCAGGTTGAGGCGATGACCATGGCCGACAAGATCGTCGTGCTGAACGCCGGCCGCATCGAACAGGTCGGCAGCCCGATGGAGCTTTACCACCGACCTGCGTCGGAATTCGTCGCCGGCTTCATCGGGGCGCCCTCGATGAATTTCCTGACCGTCGATCGGCGCGAGGGGCAGGCCATGCTGGACGGCGCATCCCTGGGCGCGGCACCGGCCGGGACGGTGAAGCTGGGGATCCGGCCCGAACATCTGGTCCTGCGCCCGGCGGGACAGGGACAGCTTGCCGCGACCGTATCTCTGACCGAGACTCTGGGCGGCGATGCCTATCTCTATGTCCGGCTTCCGGGCGGGCAGACCCTGGTCGTCCGGGCCGAGGGCGACACGACACTGGACCATGGCGCCCAGATCGGGCTCGACCTGCCGCCGCATCGCCTCCACCACTTCGCCGCCGACGGGCGGACGCTGGCCTCGGGCGGGGTGGCGGCATGAGCGGGCCGGACCCGATCCGCGAGGCCGTGGCGCGTTCGGCCCATGTGGCCGAAGTGCTGATCGGACGCGGGGTGCTGGCCGAGGCGGGCAGCCTCTACGCCCGGCATTTCTCGGGCCCCGTGGTCCTGATGGCCGACGACCGCGGCTGGGGCGCGGCGGGGGAGGCGGTAGAGGCGGCCTTCGCGGCAGCCGGCATCCCGACGCGCCGCCATGTCATTCCGGCCATCCCGCGCCCCAAGCCCACGGTGGACTTGGCCGATTCGCTCCGCGCCGTGCTGCGTCCTGGCGAGACGCCCGTTGCCGTCGGCTCGGGCGTGATGAACGATGTGGTGAAGCATGCGGCCTTCACCGCCGGCATCCCCTATATGTGCGTGGCCACGGCGGCCAGCATGGACGGCTATACCTCGGCCGGCGCGCCCTTGTCGGAGAAGGGGTTCAAGAAGACCATCCCCTGCCGCCCGGCGAAGGTCTTGCTCGCCGACCTCGACGTGATCGCCGCCGCCCCGCCCGAGATGACGGGCTGGGGCTATGGCGACCTCGCGGGCAAGGTTCCGGCGGGGGGCGACTGGATCATTGCCGATGCGCTGGGGATCGAACCCATCGACGATGTCGCCTGGCCCATGGTGCAGGGCGGCCTCGAAGGCTGGCTGTCGCAGCCCGACCGGATCGCCGCCGGCGACCGCGCGGCGGTGGAGGGCCCTGTTCCTCGGCCTGACGCTGGTCGGTCTGGCGATGGAGGCGCACCGCTCCTCGCGCCCCGCCTCCGGGGCCGACCACCAGATCGCCCATCTATGGGAGATGGACGACCTGCACCACAACGGCGAGCGGGTCAGCCATGGCGCCTGCGTCGCGGTCGGCGCCATGGCGGCCTTGCGGATGTTCGACTGGCTTCTCGCGCGCGACCTCACCGCGCTCGACCCCGCCCGCCGGGCGGCCGAAGCCCCGACCCTTGCCGCGAAGGAGGCCGAGATTCGCGCCCGCTTCGGCCCCGGGGAGATCGCCGAACGCGCCATCGAGGAGACCCGCGCCAAGCATGTCGAGGGGGCCGCGTTGCAGGCCCGCCTGACCCGCTTGCGCGACATCTGGCCCGACCTGTCGGCCCGGCTGCGCGCCCGGCTCTGGCCCGCGGAGCGCATGGCCAATCATCTCGCCCGCGCCGGCGCCCCGGTCGAGGCGGCGGACATCGGCGTCGATCCGGCCTATCTGCACCGCACGATCCTGAAGGCCCGCTTCCTGCGCAGCCGCTATACCGTGCTCGACCTGCTGGACGAGGTCGGGCTTCTGGATCACGCTGCCCTGGCGGCCCTGCCGCAGACCCTGCAATCGAAGGTGGGCACATGACGCTTTCCGACCTTGCCGCCCGCGCTGCCGGGGAAATCCGCGATGCCGTGGCCGCAATCGACCCCGCCGCGTTGCAGGGGATGGTGGAGGAACTGGCCCAGGCCCGCCGCATCGTCTGCTACGGGGTGGGGCGCGAGGGGCTGATGATGCGGGCGCTTGCCATGCGCCTTTATCACATGGGGCTCGATGCGCATGTGGTGGGCGACATGTCCTGTCCGCCGGTCGGCCCCGGCGACCTATTGGTGGTCAGCGCGGGGCCGGGTGGCTTTTCCACCGTCGAGGGGCTGATCGGCGTCGCCCGCAAGGCGGGCGCGCGGGTGGCCTGCGTCACCGCCCAGCCTCAGGGCCCGGCCCCCCGTGCCGCCGACCGGGTATTCCTGATCCCGGCGCAGACCATGGCGAACGATCAGGGTGCGGCGGCGACTTCCGTCCTGCCGATGGGCTCGCTGTTCGAGGGCGCGCAGTATCTGGCCTTCGAGCTGCTGATCCTTTCCCTCCGCGACCATCTCGGCGTCACGCCCGAGGCGATGCGCGCGCGTCATACCAATCTGGAGTGACCGATGTCCTGGCAGGACCGCTTTTCGCTGACGGGGCGCAAGGCGCTGATCACCGGGGCCTCCAAGGGAATCGGGGCCGAGATCGCCCGCGTCTTTGCCGAGGCCGGCGCCGACATCGTGGCGCTGGGCCGCGATGCGGCCGACCTCGCCGCCACGGCCGAGGCCGTCCGCGCCCATGGCCGGCGCTGCCTGACCCTGACGGCCGAGATGGAAAGCCCGACCGAACCCGTCGAAGCCTGCGAACGCGCGCTGGCCGAATGGGGCACCATCGACATCCTGGTGAACTCCGCCGGGATCGCCCATGTCGCCCCGGCGGTGGATTTCACGACCGAGGCCTGGGACCGGATGATGGCCGTCAACCTGCGCGCCCCCTTCCTGACGGCCCGGACGCTGGCGCCGGCGATGATCGCGCAGAGGTGGGGAAAGGTCATCAACATCTCTTCCCAGACCGGGGTGATCGCGCTGGATGACCATGCGGCCTATGCCGCCTCCAAAGGCGGGCTGAACGCGCTCACGAAGTCGCTTTGCGCCGAATGGGCGCGGTTCAACGTGCAGGTCAACGCGATCTGCCCGACCGTGGTGATGACGCCCATGGGCCGACAGGTCTGGGGCAAGCCGGAAAAGGGCGACCCCTTCCGCAACGCCACCCCGGCAAGGCGCTTTGCCGAGCCGGTGGAGGTCGCCGACGCGGCCCTTTACCTCGCCTCGGACGCCTCAAGCATGGTCAACGGCGCGCTTCTGATGGTGGAAGGCGGGTTCACCAGTGTCTGACGTCTCCCTCGACGCCGGGCCGGGGGACATGCTCTCCGACGCGCCCTCTGCCTTCGCGCGGTATGAGGCGATCCGCCCCCGCCTGCCCGTCGCCCGTTATCCGGCGCAGTCGCTGCACCTGTCCTCGCTGGACGAGGTGGCGGATCAGGTGGACGGCTTCCTCCTCGATGCCTTCGGCGTCCTCAACGTGGGCGAAACCGCGATCCCCGGCGCGGTGGCGCGCATGGCGAGCCTTCGCCGGCGCGGGAAAAGGCTGGCGGTGCTGACCAATGCTGCCAGCTACACGCGCGATCAGCTTCTGGCCAAGTATCACCGCCTGGGCTTCGACTTCACCGCCGATGAGGTCGTGGCCTCGCGCGATGTCGCCGTGGCGCGGCTTGAGGCAATCGCCCCCGGCGCCACCTGGGCCGCGATCGCGGCGGCGGGCGACACCTTCGCCGATATCCCTGCGCACCTTGTCGATGCGCTGGCCGACCCCGCCGCCTTCGACCGGGCCGATGCGATCCTGTTCCTGTCCACCGCACGCTGGTCGCCTGCGCTGCAACGCCGCCTGGCCTTGGCGCTCGACCGTCGCCCGCGCCCCCTTGTCATCGCCAATCCCGACCTCGTCGCCCCGCGCGAAGGCGGTCTCACGCTGGAGCCGGGGCTCTTCGGCCATGACCTTCTGGATGCCCTGCCGGGGCTCGAGGTGCACTGGTTCGGCAAACCCTTCCCCGAGGCCTTCGCCGAAGGCATCGCCCGCACCGGCCTGGCACCCGACCGCCTGGCCATGGTGGGCGATACGCTGCACACCGATGTGCTGGGTGGCGCAGCGGCGGGTTGCCGCAGCGTGCTGGTCACCGATCACGGCCTCTTTGCCGGTCGCGCCACCGCGCCCTTCATCGCCGCTTCCGGCATCGTGCCGGATTTCATCGTGCCAAGCCCCTGAGCCCCCCGCTCAGCCCGGCGCCTGCCCGCCGACATGCCGCGCGGCGGCCAGCGAGGCTGCGCCCGCCGCCGCGCGCAGGTCCAGCCCGCGCACGAGCCCCGCGGCCAGCGTGCCGATGAAGGTGTCGCCCGCCCCGTGGCTGGACACCGCCCGCACCTTCTCGGCCGGCAGCGCAAACCCCGTCTCCCCCTCTGCCGCCGCCAACCCCAGACTGCCCGCGGTGACGATCGCTGCCGGAAACCGCCGCGCCAGACTTTCAGCCGCGGCGCGCGCCTCTTCCAGCGACCGGACGGCACCCGCGCCCATCATCTCGGCCTCGACCGCGTTAACGACCAGAAGATCGACCAGCCCCGCCAGGTCCGCCGGCAGTTCCCGCGCCGGGGCGGCGTTCAGCAGGCAGCGCACACCCCGCGCCCGCGCCTCGCGCGCCGCCGCCAGGTTCAGCGCCTCGGAAACCTCGTTCTGCAGGATCAGCAGGCCCACATCCCGCCATAGATCGGGCGCGGCCAGCGCCGCCGGATCGGCCTTGAGGTTCGCGCCCGAGACGATGGTCGCGGCATAGTCGCCCCGCGCGTCGAGGATCGCCACGCTCATCCCCGACCCCACGCCGGGCAGGGTCTGCACGAAACGGTCCTCCACCCCGCCCGCCCGCAACCCCTGCCGCAGGAAGGCGCCGAAGCCGTCATCGCCCACCGCGCCGAACATCCGGCAGGGGGCGCCGGCGCGGGCCACCGCCACCGCCTGATTGCCGCCCTTGCCGCCGAACTTGGGATACCAGCGCCGCCCGACCGCCGTCTCGTCGCGGCGGGGCAGGTGGTCGGCCTCGACCATGATGTCATGGTGCAGGCTGCCGACGACAAGGACGGTGGGCATGGTCACGGGCTGGATCTCCCTCGCTCTGCCGACAGGTTACGGCCCGCGCGGCCCGGTGCAACTGTTGCCTGCTGCGCTCCGCCTCCTGCTCTCCGGATCGGAGGACGGGGCTGATTGACAGCCCCCTCACGCCATCTAACATCGCGGCCGCTGTCAGCGCCTGTGACCAGACCGGGGCCCGCTGCCCGGGGCGGCAGGGGTGCCTTGCAGCCGCATCCTTGCCCGATACCGACCCCCCTGCCCCATTGGGACACAACCAGCCCGGACTGATCACGCCACCATGATCCCGAACAGACCCCGCTATGCCACCCGGCTGAACGCCTTCGGACGCAAGGGCGACACGGTGGCCGAGATGATCGCGGCCGCCGCGCAGGTGGGGGGCCTCGATGCCGCCGACCTGAACTTTCCCGACCATTTCGAGCATCACCCCCCGGCCGAACTGACCCGGATCCTGACCGATCACGGCATGGCGCTGAACGGGCTTGCCATGCGCTACTACACCGATCCGGGCTTCCGGCTCGGGGCCTTCTCCCACCCCGATCCCGCCACCCGTCGCGCCGCGATCGACCTGACGAAGCGCGGCCTCGATGCGCTGGCCGACATGGGCGGGCGGCTGATGACGCTCTGGCTCGGGCAGGACGGGTTCGACTATTCCTTCCAGGCCGATTACGAGCGGATGTGGGACGACAGCATCGCCGCCATCGCCGAGATCGCCGATCATAACCCGTCCATCGACATCGCCATCGAATACAAGCCGAACGAACCCCGCGCCCATGTGGTGATGCCCGACATGGCGACGACCCTTCTGGCCCTAGCCGAGGTCGGGCGGCCCAACACCGGGGTCACGCTCGATTTCTGCCACATGCTCTTTGCCGGCGAGATGCCGGCGCGCGCCGCGATGCTGGCCGCGCGAAAAAGCCGCATCCTCGGCGTGCATCTGAACGACGGCTACGGCAAGCGCGACGACGGGCTGATCGCGGGTTCGGTCCATCCGGTGCAGACGGTCGAACTCTTCGTCGCGCTCGACCGGGCGGGCTATGACGGGGTGATCTATTTCGACACCTTCCCCGACCATGGCGGCACCGACCCCGTGGGCGAGGCGCGGGCCAACATCGCCGCGACCGACCGCCTGCGTGCCATTGCGCGCATTCTGGCCGCTGATCCCGCGCTGGCCGAGGCGCAGGCCCGCCAGGATGCCGCCGCCGCCACGCGGATTGTGATGGCCGCGCTTTATGGTGCCTGAATCCGCTCTGTCAGGGTCCGGAAACCCGCCCTGCCGCTTCGACGCCGGCCCTGCCGCTTCGACGCCGGGCGAGAGCCTCGGGAAGCGACGGCGGGTCAGGATGGCAAGGCCCGTCGCCTTGCGGGGCGCCTGCTGATCCCGGCTGTCCGGCGGCCGTTCGTGCCAAGGGCACCATCCGGGGACCGGCGGTCCTCCGCCATGCCCGGTTGCCAGGCAGAAGCGCAGCCCCTGGCAGCGCTCGAAGGCTCTGTTGTGCAAATCGGGTGATGGACAGGATT
>NZ_KE557320.1:4500-39508 GCF_000442315.1 Rubellimicrobium thermophilum DSM 16684 | reverse complement strand
GTTGCCCGCGAACTCACAGCCCTGATGAAGCGGCGTGGAAAGCCGGGGGTGATCGTCTCCGACAACGGCACCGAGTTCACCTCGAATGCGATCCTGGAATGGGCGGAGAAGATGAAGTGAAGTGGCACGACATCGCCCCGGCAAGCCCATGCAGAATGGGAACTGCGAAGCCTTCAACGGCCGGATGCGTGACGAGCTGCTGAACGAGACCCTGTTCCTCGGCATCGACCATGCCCGCGAGGCTGTCGCTGCATGGACCCACAGCTACAACACCGAACGGCCCCATTCAGCCCTCGGATACCAGGCCCCCAGCGGTCTTTGCCGCCCAACTCACCGCAATGGGCGATCAGCTTCGCGCATCTGAAACGCTCCGCAGATCGTCCATTGCTCCGTCGGCGCAACCGAGCCAAGTTCAACCGCCGACTCTGGTCTCAGCTGAATGAGCATCGGGAGTCACAGCAGCGACACCGCGCATTGTTCGAATCCAGCGCATGACGCGCAAGTGGGGATCATGTTCAACCGGCGGTATCATCACACTTGCCGAGGACCTGGCCGATCAGGAGAAGTGCTTCCAGGACTTCGTGATCGCACACGAGTTGCTGCATCTACGGGTTCCCAACCATGGCAGAGTCTTCAAGGCGCTGATGACAGCACATGTGACCCGTTGGCGTGACCATGAGAAGCACCGCTTGGCCGGAAAACAGTCAGGGGTTTCCCGATGATCGGGCGTCACCATACAAGTCCCACTCGAGGATCGAAGGGACAGCCCAACCACTTCGCAATTCGACTAAACGTTCGATTTCTATTCCTTCTCAAAGAATGCCCCTGAAACCGAAGTGTTCAGCGGGCAGGAGATTAACCTATTCAAATTCAATGCCTTGTGAAGAATTCACCAAACCAGTGCAGTCATGAGGTCCGGAGAATATCGGCCATGAGAGACCGCTTCCGGCCCGCTTGTCGAAGGAGGCAGTGCTCAGCCCCTCTCGCACAACCCTCGAAAACAACGGAAAAATCCGGCCGCAGCCGGACCCTGAGAACGCTTTCGCGGGGCAACTGGCGGAGGGGATGGGTCCGAAAGACAACCTTCTCCACCTGTTGCGCGCGATCCTGCACTCGTTTGCGGGCGTCTCGGTCCGCTGTACTGGCCCGTTACCAGTAGAGACCGAAGCGCCTGAACCGCGGTGTCGGTTGCGATGGTGACGGGGCGGAAATTGCTTGTCGCACGATTGGCGGGGCCAGAACCGTCCGGCTCGGGGCCAGGCTGCGCAGTCGGGCGATCCGGCTTTCTACCGGCGGATGCGTCCGCAGCAGCGAGGGTTCAGGGATGCGTCGGCCGGGCAGGAAGATCCCCTCCCAGAAGCGGCCGACGCGCCGCTCGAGCTTGCCGAGCGCGCGCATCAACCCCTCGGGGTCGCCGGTCAGGTCCGCCGCCGCCCGGTCGGCATCGTATTCGCGGGTGCGCGACAGCCCAAGCTGGATCAGCGCCATCAGCGTGGGCGCGAAGACGAGAAGGGCCACCACGGTCCAGGGTACCTGAACTGCGCCGACCAGGAGCAGAGGAAGGTTGAGCAGCAGCAGGATCTGACCTAGCCAGCTTGCCAGCGAGACGAGCCGGGTCATGATGTCGGCAAGCCCCAAGATCCAGAGATCGCGGTTAGCGATGTGGGCGACCTCGTGGGCCAGAACCCCGGCGAGTTCGCGCCCGTCGAGCAGCGCGAGCAGCCCGTCGGTGACGCAGATCGCGCTGTCTTCCGGGCTGCCCATGGCAAAGGCGTTCGGCAGGGGGCTGGGCACACGGTAGAGCGCGGGTGTGCGCGGAAGGCCGGCGCGGCGGGAGAGCTCGGCCAGGGCGGCGACGAGGGTCGGCGCATCGCGCCCCGTCAGGCGCTGCGCCCGGTAGCCGGACAGCAGCATGCGCCGCGAAAGGTCGGGCGCGAGGAACAGGCCCGCGACCATGCCGAATGCGACGAGCGCGCCGGGTCCGGGCCCTAGGAAGGTCGTGACCGAAACCCAGGCGATCCCGGCCATCAGCGACAGCAGCAGCGCCGACTGCAGCAGATTGAGCAGGCGATGGCCGGCAGACGCCACGGTCATGGCGTCTCGCCCGCCGATCTTTCGCGCCGGTCCTGATCGCGCACCAGCCAGTAGACCGTCCCGAGCGCCAGCGCGGCGCCGGCAAGGGCCGCGATCTTGGCGGGCTCGGTCTCGCCCAGGTCCAGGATGATGAACTTGCGCGCAATCGCCAGAAGCGCGATCAGCACGATCGTGCGCACCTGGAGGATTCCAAGCTGCGCTCGGTCACCACCAGCAGCGACCGCTTGAACTCGAGCGCGATCACCACCGTAAAGATCATGCCGAAGACGACCTGGAACGTGGCGTAGTCGAGGGTGTCCAGGGCCCCGAGGATCAGCCGGTTCACCACCTCGCGCAGGAGCGCCCAGACCGAGGCGACGAAGATCACCGCGATGATGGCGCTGAGGACGAAGACGACGACCTGTTCGAATTTCTCGTAGAGCGTCATCGCCGACCATTGCTCGCGGGTCAGTCCGGAACGTTTCAGCTCATTCATCGGTGCCCCTCACATGCCGCCCCGGGAAGCCATGCTCCCCGGGGACGTGCAAGACAGTGCGAGATCGAATGGCAGACCGGGACGTCCCAGATGGACGGATCCCGATCCGGGCGGTCAGCCCTTCCTGATCTCGATCCGCCTGACCCTGGCCTTCGACTCCGGGGTCTGGGGCAGACGGATGGTCAGGACGCCGTTCCGGAAGCTGGCCTCGGCCTTGTCACCGTCCACGCCGGGCGGCAGCGGGATGGTGCGATAGATCGCGCCATAGCTGCGTTCGGAGAGGTAGTAGCCCTTCTTCTCCTCCTGCCGCTCGATGCGCTTCTCGCCCTTCACGGTCAGCATGTCGTCGCTGATCGTGACCTCGATGTCCTTCATCTCCATGCCCGGCAGTTCGATCGAGATCTCGACGGCATCGTCGGTCTCGACCATGTCGGACTTCGCCTCGCCGCTGCCCCAGGGCCAGTCGAGATGCCCGAGACGGTTCCAGAAGTTCTCGAACACCCGGTTCATCTCCTGCTGCAGGCTGGCGATCGGATTGCCCTCCTCGCGTCGGGATTCGGGCGCGGAGTCCTTGCGCGCCCAGGGAATGAGGTCCTTGATCTGCATGGCTCCAGCTCCTTTCGATGGTCAGCCTGCCCGTCAGGCAGCCCGGACAGCGATCTTCCGTGGTTGTGCCTCCGGGGCCCTGGGCAGGGTCAGCGTCAGCACGCCGTTGCGCAGCTCGGCCTCGATCCGGTCGGGATCGAAGTCCTCGGACAATGTGAAGGCGCGCTCGAAATCGCCCTCGCCGTATTCGGCGTGGACGAGTTCAAGCGTCTCGGGCCGCGTCGGATGCACCCGGCCGCGGATCGTCAGCACCCGGTTCTCGAGCGTGATCTCGACATCCTCCGGTCCCACGCCGGGCATCTCGATCATCATCGAAACCCCCTGATCGGTTTCGACGATATCGGTCAGCGGGCGGTAGATGCGGCCGCCGCCGGGGGTTTCAGGGGCGTCGGTCGGGGTCTTGTCGGTGGCTCTTGCCATGTCGCTGGTCATCCCTGCATCTCCTCTCAGGCTGCCCGGATCGCGATCCGCTTCGGCTTTGCCGCTTCGGGCCGCGCAACGACGATGCGCAGCACGCCGTTGGTCATCCGCGCCTCGACCTTGTCGTCCGCCGCCGCGAAGGGCAGGCGGATGGCGCGGGAGAACCTGCCGTAAGCGCGTTCGCGCCGCTGCCAGCGCGCACCTTCGGGAACCTCAGGCGCCTTGCGTTCGCCCGAAAGCGTCAGGACGTTGTCCTTAACCGAAATTTCAATGTCGCCCGGTTCGATGCCGGGAAGTTCAGCGGTGACGGCGACGGCCTCAGGGCCTTGCCAGACATTCACCGCCGGGAACGCCGCGCGGGACGACGGCCAGAAGCCGCGGTCGAGATCGCGCATCATGGAGCGCATCAACGCGAAGGGATCGCTGCGGCGCAGATATGTCGGATAGAGCATTGCTGGCCTCCTGCTGCTGATCGATGCCCCCGAACCGGCGGCATGGTCTGAGCGGGCAACGGCGCCGGCCGGATGTCGGTTCGGAGACCGCCCATCAAGATAGGCAGTTCCATCTGTTATGCAAGCATATATGATGCATGCATTGCACTTCGGATGGAGTGCGGTCTATCCTTTGTCTCATGCAACCGGAGGAAGGATACCCATGATCTCTTCGGACCTCGCGCTGATCGGGACGACGATCCACCGGGTCGCGCAGCTCATCCAGCAGCGGATCGACCAAGACATCCGCGACAGCGGCCTGACCCGCCTGTCCTGGATGGCGGCGGCGCATGTCGAGGATGAGCCTGGGCTGACCATCGGCGATCTGGCCGACCGGCTGGAGGTCGGCCCGGCAACAGCCGGCCAGCTCGTCGATCGCATGGTCCGGGGCGGCTGGGTCGAGCGGTCGCCCTCGCCCAACGACCGGCGGGCGCAGATCGTCACGCCCACGCCAAAGGCCGTGGCCATGCTGCGCCAGCTCGAGCCGCGGCAGAGGGATCTCGAACAGGAGATCCTGCGCGACCTGTCGCCCGACGAGCGGCGTGTGCTGCTGGCGCTGCTCGAGCGCATCAGGGCGCGGCTCGAGGGATAGGGAAAGGGGCGAGCGGGATGGAAAAGAAGACGGAATACAACATCTGGTACTGGGTTGTGGCCTTTGTCGCCGTGATCCTCATCCAGGATCTGATCGCCGGCTGGCAGAGCGTCGCGCCGATCAGCTACAGCCAGTTCGAGACCTTTCTCGAGGAGGGCAAGGTTGCCTCGGTCGCAGTGGGATCGGACACTATAAGCGGAACCTTCACCGAACCCGTCGACGGCAAGACCCAGTTCGTCACGACGGTCGTCGATCCCGCGATCCTCGCGCGGATCGACCGCTCGGGGGTCGAGATCACAGGGGTGCCGCAGAACACCTTTCTCGGCACGCTGATATCCTGGGTGGCGCCGGCGCTGGTCTTCTTCGGAATATGGATGCTGCTGTTTCGCAAGTTCGCCGAGAGGCAGGGCTTCGGCGGGTTCATGCAGGTCGGCCGCAGCAAGGCCAAGGTCTACATGGAGAAGGAAACCGGCGTCAGTTTCGCCGACGTGGCCGGCGTGGACGAGGCCAAGGCCGAGCTCGAGGAGGTCGTGGCGTTCCTGAAGAACCCGGCCGAATACGGCCGCCTCGGCGCGCGCATTCCCAAGGGCATCCTGCTCGTCGGCCCGCCGGGCACGGGCAAGACGCTGCTCGCCCGGGCGGTGGCGGGCGAGGCGGGCGTCACCTTCTTCTCGATCTCGGGGTCGGAATTCGTCGAGATGTTCGTGGGCGTGGGTGCCGCGCGCGTACGCGACCTCTTCGAGCAGGCCCGCAAGGCTGCCCCGGCGATCATCTTCATCGACGAACTCGACGCGCTCGGGCGGGCGCGCTCCTCCGGCCAGATCGCAGGTGGCCATGACGAGCGCGAGCAGACGCTGAACCAGCTTCTGACCGAGCTCGACGGCTTCGACCCTTCGGTGGGCATCGTGCTGCTTGCGGCCACCAACCGCCCCGAGATCCTCGACCCCGCGCTTCTGCGCGCGGGCCGCTTCGACCGGCAGGTTCTGGTGGACCGGCCCGACAAGAAGGGGCGCATCCAGATCCTCGGCGTGCACATGAGGAAGGTAAAGCTCGCCCCCGATGTGGATGCCGAAAAGGTCGCGGCGCTGACCCCCGGCTTCTCCGGAGCCGACCTCGCCAATCTCGTCAACGAAGCTGCCCTGCTGGCCACGCGGCGGAAGGCCGAGGCGGTGACGATGAACGACTTCAACAATGCCGTCGAACGCATCGTCGCGGGACTGGAGAAGAAGAACCGCGTGCTGAACCCGCGCGAACGCGAGATCGTGGCCCATCACGAGATGGGGCATGCGCTGGTGGCGATGGCCCTGCCGGGGGTGGACCCCGTGCACAAGGTCTCGATCATCCCGCGCGGGATCGGCGCGCTCGGCTACACCATCCAGCGGCCGACCGAGGACCGCTTCCTGATGACGCGCGAGGAGCTTGAGAACAAGATCGCCGTGCTCCTCGGCGGGCGCGCGGCCGAGAAGATCGTCTACGGTCACCTCTCGACCGGGGCAGCCGATGACCTCGTCAAGGCGACCGATATCGCCCGGGCGATGGTGGCGCGCTACGGCATGGACCCCGATCTGGGGCATGTGAGCTATGACGCCGACCGCCCTGGCTTCCTCGGTACCGGCGATCAAGCGAATTGGTTCAACCGCCGCTACAGCGAGGCCACGGCCGAGCGGATGGATGCGAAGGTGCGCGAGGTCGTGGACGCCGTCTTCGGCCGGACGGTGGCGCTGCTCGCGGCGAACCGGACGCTGCTCGAGCAGTCCGCGCGGGATCTTCTGCAGCAGGAGACGCTGGACGAGGCCGATCTGGCGGCAGTCGCGTCACAGGTAAAGAGGGCGGAAGCGACCGCCGCATGACACAGTCGGCGGGACGGATGGCAAGTGAACAAACCCCGAAGAGACAAGGAAACGGAGAACATCAATGGCAAACGGAACTTGCGATATCTGCGGCCGCCCGGCGACGGCGCGGGTGCGCGCCTCGATCAACGGCAGGGTTCAGAACATGGAACTGTGCGATCAGCACTACCGCGAGATGGTGCGCCGGTCGGGTCGCAGCGCCTCGCCGCTCGAATCCCTGTTCGGGCGGCATTCGCTGTTCGACGAGTTCTTCGGCGACGGCGCATTCGGCCGCCTGTTCGGCGACAGTCCGCTGCGGAGCGGTTCGCCGGGCCTGGCGAGCGCAGGCGATGACGACGTGGTGGACGCCACCTTCGGGGACGACACCCCCCGCCGCGGCGTGCGGCGCGGGGCCGGGCGCAGCATCGCCGACCGGCTGAGCGAACAGGGCAACAAGCTCCTGCAAGAGGCGGCGCAGAAGGCCGGCGAGTTCGGCCGCAGCGAGGTGGATACCGAACATCTCCTGCTGGCGCTGACCGGCTCTGAGGTGGTCAGGACGGTCCTCGGCCAGTTCAAGGTCGATGTGGAGGACCTGCGCCGCCAGATCGAGAAGGATGCCAAGCGCGGCGATGCCAAGGGGTCGGGCGAGATCGGTGTCAGTCCGCGTCTCAAGGATGCGCTGAACCGCGCGTTCATCGCCTCGAACGAACTCGGCCATTCCTATGTCGGCCCCGAGCACCTGCTGATCGGCCTCGCCGAGGAGGGCGAGGGCCTTGCCGCCGCGATCCTGCGCAAATACGGGCTGACGCCCCAGGCCCTGCGCCAGCAGGTGACGAAGGTCGTGGGCAAGGGCGCCGAGGAAGGCCGCGTCGAGGCCCCCTCCAGCACCCCCGATCTCGACCAGTTCAGCCGCGACCTGACCAGGCTCGCCCGCGAGGGCAAGCTCGACCCCGTCATCGGCCGCGCCCGCGAGATCGAGACGACGATCGAGGTTCTGGCCCGCCGCAAGAAGAACAACCCGGTGCTGATCGGCGAGCCCGGCGTGGGCAAGACCGCCATCGTCGAGGGCCTGGCGCAACGGATCGTCGCGGGCGAGGTGCCCGAGGCCCTGCGCGACAAGCGGCTTGTCGAGCTCAACATCAACGCGATGGTGGCCGGCTCCAAGTATCGGGGCGAGTTCGAGGAGCGGGTCCAGAAGATCCTCAAGGAGATCACCGAGGAGAAGGACCGCCTGATCCTCTTCATCGACGAGATCCACACCATCGTCGGCGCCGGCCAGGGCGGCGGCGAGGGCGGGCTCGACATCGCCAACACCTTCAAGCCGGCGCTGGCGCGGGGCGAGCTGAACCTGATCGGTGCGACGACGCTCAACGAATACCAGAAATACATCGAGAAGGACGCCGCGCTCGAACGCCGCTTCCAGCCGGTCTATGTCGAAGAGCCCACGATCGCGCAGACCATCATGATCCTCCGCGGCCTGCGCGACACGCTCGAGGCGCATCACAAGGTGACAATCACAGACGAGGCCATCGTCGCGGCGGCCGAGCTGTCCGATCGCTACATCACCGGCCGCTTCATGCCCGACAAGGCGATCGACCTGATCGACCAGGCCGCCGCACGGGTGAAGATCAGCGCCACCGCGCGCCCCGTGGATGTCCAGGAGCTCGAGGCCGAAGTCGCCCAGCTCAGGCGCGAGCAGGACTATGCCGCCGCCCGCAGGCAGTTCGAGCGCGCCGCCGAACTGAAGAAGGAACTCGAGCAGAAGCAGAAGGAACTCGACGAGCTCCTCGAGGTGTGGAAGCGCGACCGGGCTTCGGCCACCGCCGAGGTGCGCGCCGATCATGTCGCCCAGGTCGTCTCGAAGATCACCGGCGTTCCGGTCACCGAGCTGACCACCGAGGAGAAGGACAAGCTCCTCAAGCTCGAGGAGAAGCTGCACGAGCGCGTCATCGGCCAGGACGAGGCCATCCGTGCCGTGGCCGATGCGGTGCGGCTCGCGCGCGCGGGTCTGCGCGAAGGGCGCGGGCCGACGGCGACCTTCCTCTTCCTCGGGCCGACCGGGGTGGGCAAGACCGAGCTCGCCAAGACGCTGGCCGAGGTGATCTTCGGCGATCAGGATGCAATGATCCGCATCGACATGTCGGAGTATGGCGAACGCCACTCGGTCGCCAGGCTGGTCGGCGCGCCTCCGGGCTATGTCGGCTACGAGGAAGGCGGGCAGCTGACCGAGAAGGTCCGCCGCCGGCCCTATGCGGTCGTGCTGCTCGACGAGATCGAGAAGGCGCACCCGGATGTCTACAACATCCTGTTGCAGGTGTTCGACGACGGCCGGCTGACCGACGGCAAGGGCCGCGTGGTGGACTTTACCAACACCATCATCATCGCCACCTCGAACCTCGGAGCCGACATCATCCAGCGCAACCTCAGGAAGCGCGGCACGAGCGAGTTCGACGAGGCCAGGCAGAAGGCCGAGCTGATGGAGGTCCTGCGCGGGCATTTCCGGCCAGAGTTCATCAACCGGATCGACGAGATCATCGTCTTCCACTCGCTGAACCAGTCGGAAATCCGCCAGATCGTCGAGTTGCAGCTGAACCGGGTGAAACGGACTGCCCTGACCCAAGGTGTCGAACTCGATTTCGACGTGAGCGTGGTGGATCACTTCGGCGCGGTCGGCTTCCGCCCCGAATTCGGTGCCCGCGAGCTGCGCCGCCTGATCCGGTCGGAGCTGGAGACCGAGCTGGCCCGCGAAATGCTCTCCGGGCGAATCGAGGATGGTGACAAGGTCCGCGTCGCCTGGTCGCCGGATGCGCAGAAGGTGGTGTTCGAAAAGATCGCGAAAGAGCCCGGTGATGCCAAGCCGGACGATCAGGCCGCCGCCGCCGAAAAGGCGGACGCTGCGGCCTCCGATGTCGTGGACGACGACAAGGATGAGGCCCAGTCCAAGGACGACAAGCCCACCGGGTGACGTCTTGAAGGACCGGTCGGCGCGATCATGGTCGCGCCGGCCCATTTCGTCGGAGGGTTACAGGAAGGATCCACGGCATGAAAGTCATCAGCGCATTTCGCAATCTCGACCGGCACGGGCAACAGCGCGCGCCTGAGGTCATCGAGGAAGAGGTGCGGCAACTTGAACCGCACCTTGCGCGCTTCCGCGAGGATCTCGTCCGGCTCGAAATCGCCGCCTCCCAGACGAGGGGCAAGACGCGCATCAAAGTCAGCCTGCGCCTGCAACTGCCTTCGGGCGTGATCGCGGCACAGGAAGAGGGGTTCGAAATCGAGCCGGTGCTGCGCAAGGCGTTCGCCGATCTGCGCCATCGGGTCGACCGGCATGTCGCGCGGCTCAAGCACGAGCCTGAATACAAGCGTCCCGCCCGCCGCCGCCGGATCGGCGCGCTTCTGCCACCGGCGCAGGACAGCGCCGAGGCCGCGCGGCGTGCGATGTACTTCGACCTGATCGAGGACCATCTGGACCGTGTCTACGATGCGGTGCGGCGCGAACTGACCTATCTGGAGGCGAGCGGATCGGTGCCGGAGGGCCGGCTCGCCGTCCGCGACCTCGTCGATGCGACGATCCTCGCGGGGCTCGAACGGTTCGAAGAGCGGCCCACCGAATTCTCTGTCGGCGACTGGCTCGCGCAGCTGGCGTTCGAGACCATCGCAGCCGAGGCGCATGCGGCGCGCCGGGCCATTCCCGACGATGCCACTGCGCTGGGGACCGAGCCCGCGCGGCCGGCCGAGGAACCGACCGAGGCCGATCAGGACCTGTTCGAGTTCCATCAGCCCGACGAGGTGCTCCTGCTTGAGGATCTCGTCGCCGACGAGGCTGGGACCGACCCCGAGACCGAGGCCGCACGCCGCGAGGCCGCGCGCGCCCTGCACGGCGCGATGGCCCATCTTCCGGCGCTCTGGCGCCGCGTGCTCCACCGGCTTCATCTCGAGGACGAGACCGCATCCGAGGCGGCGAAAGCGCTTGGTCTGTCGGAGGACGAGGTGCAGCAGACGGCGCAGGCCGCGATCGCGTGGCTGCGCGCGAAACTGATCGAGGTGGGCTTCGCGCCCGAGATGGCGGACGCCGCAAACCTTGCCCGGGAAATCGCCCGCACCGCTCGGCTGCCCCAGCCGATCGACGATCGCCAACGCCTGGCTGCCGCCCTGAGCGAAGGCTCCACCGGCACAACGACCTGACGAAACCTGTAGGGGAGATGAGACGATGACGACAACCTCGGAAACTGCTTCGAATTCGATCCAGGACCCGCTGTGCACCCTTTCGCGCAACTGGTGGATATTCATTTTCCGCGGCGTGCTGGCGCTGCTGATCGCCACGCTCGCTTTCTTGATGCCCGCGGAGGCGCTTCTGGCTCTGACGCTGGTGTTCGGGGCGTACGCCTTCGCCGACGGTGTGTTCGGTCTGATCGCTGCGGTCCGCAACATCCGCAAAGGCGAGCGCTGGGGCTGGCTGATGTTCAGCGGCATTCTGGGTATTGCCACGGGCGTTGTCGTGGTCGTTTCGCCCTTTGTTGCGACGCTCGTCCTCGCGACCTTCCTCTGGGCCAGCATCGCCTTCTGGTCCGTATTTTCCGGCGTCCTGGAAATCGCGGCGGCGCTCCGTCTGCGCAAGGAAATCAAGGGCGAGGTCTGGCTGATCCTTAGCGGCCTCATCTCGGTCGTCCTCGGGGTCGTCGTGACCTGGATGCTGCTGACGCGCCCGCTCGAAAGCTTCCTGGCACTGGGCTGGCTTCTCGGCTTCTACGCCGCCGTCTTCGGGGCGATGATGATGCTGCTCGGCCTGCGCCTGCGCAGGAATTCGAAACCGGATGACTCGACAGAGTCCGTCCCCTCGGCCCAGCTGGCAGGGAAATGAATCCCGCGGGACAGAACGACCCGCCGGTGGACGAAGACGATCTCACCCGTTGGGACGCGACAATCTTCGACCGCTGCCTGAGGGCCGGCTTAAATCCCTTCGGCAGCGGTCCGACGCCGATCTTCAGGCGGGACAATAAGTCTGCCGTGCAGCAGGGCACCAACCATCCGGAGAAAGGGTGCAAACATGCGCGGTCATAACCGCCCCCCCTTCGCGCCGAAGATCCCCGGCACCGATCTGCGCTCGTGGGACGTGCCGATGGCAATCATCTATCGCCCGGCGCGCTCCGCGATGACATCGGCGCCCCGGCCGAACTTCTGGATACTGGAGTTCGAGCCGTCTCGGCCCCTGCAGATCGACCCGTTGATGGGCTACACCTCCAGCGACGACGCCTATCGCCCGATCCGGCTGAAATTCCCCGACCGCGACAGTGCCGTGGAATTCGCCGAGCGGCAGGACTGGCGCTATATCGTGCGCGAGGACGCCCCGCCCCGCGCCGCGCCAAACCCTTGGCGGGGGCAGGAACGGCACCGGCTCTACAAGGGGGCCGATGCGCCGGGAGCCGTTTCGGGTTTTCTCCGTTACTGGTCAGGGGCATTCGGACCACCGCCGTGAGAAAAGGCGGCCGATCTCGATGGCGCGCTCGATCTGTCCGTAACCGATGGACGCACGCTCGATCCGGTGCTTGAGGCCAGTCTCGAATCCTTCCCCGCCTCCGATCCGCCGGCTTGGACGGGCGTAACCGTCGCGGCGGGGCGAGGCAAGACGTGACGCTCGGGCCACCGCCCGCAACCCAACCGAGGAAAAACAGAATGTCCAACGCCAAGACAATCGGGAACCTGCACAAGGCGCTCAAGATGGAGATCAGCGCCGCGCATCAGTATCAGCTTCATGCCCATGTCCTCGAAGACTGGGGCCTGATCGGTCTCGCCGTGCGGATGCGTGAGGAACAGACCGAGGAAACCGGCCATTCCGACCGCTTTCTGGAGCGAATCCTGTTTCTCAAGGGTGAGCCCGAGGTGGCCTTCGACAAGCAGCCGGTTCGGGCGAAGACCCTGCGCGAGATGTTCGAAGCCGACCTGAAGGACGAGGAAGAGGCGATTGCCTTCTACAGCCAGGCGGCACGCGACGCTGCAGAGGAAAACGACATCGGATCTCGGATGCTGTTCGAGGAAATCGTGCTCGACGAAGAAGGGCACAAGGCCTGGCTGGAGTTGCAGCTCGACCTCATCGAAAGGCTGGGCGAGGCCAGCTACAGCCTGCGCTTCCTTGACGAGGCCAAAGCCGAGGCGTGACGGCGAAGCGCAAGGCGGGTGCCCGGGCACCCGCTTTTCCCCGCTACGACCGCCAGACATCCGATGAACGCGGAGGCTGAATTGTTTCCCTACCTTGACAGTGTCGCGCGCCGCTACCCGCCTGTGGTCGTCTGGGCAGTCATCGGCACGAACGTCCTCGCGTTCCTCTATCAGATCAGCCTGCCTCCGCGCGTGCTTGACCGTTTCCTGTTCGAGTTCGCGTTGGTGCCCTCGCGCTTCTTCGGGCAACTGAGCCTCGTCGCTCCGTCCGACTGGATCCCGTTCCTCACCAACATATTCATGCACGGGGGCTGGCTGCACCTCATCTTGAACATGTGGACGCTCTGGATCTTCGGCCCCGCCGTCGAAGATCGGCTAGGACCGGGTCGATTCACGCTGTTCTATCTGTTCTGTGGTGTGGCAGCCGGACTGGCTCACGCGCTGGCGAACCCCGACTCAGTCGTTCCCGCGCTTGGCGCATCGGGGGCGATCGCGGGCGTGATTGGTTGCTACGCGCGCATGTTCCCGGCGGCTCGGCTGGTGGTGATCGTGCCGATTCTGTTCATTCCCCTCTTTTTCGAAGTGCGCGCGGTCATTTTCGCGATGATCTGGTTTTTCATGCAGGTTATTCCCGGCTTTCTGTCGCTCGGCAGCGATCAGGCCACGGGCGGGATCGCCTGGTGGGCGCATATCGGCGGTTTTCTCGCCGGTTGGCTTGTAACCCCACTCCTGCGAAGGCGCGCCGACGCCTATCGCCACTATTATCGGGACGAGGGCATCTATGGCTTTCTGCCGGATGGCCGGCGACACGGAGGACAAGGTCCATGGACATAACGCAGCTTTTCTGGCTGTTCTTCATCGTTTCGGCACTGCAGCCGGTTCTGCAGCGCAGATATCTTGAGGCGATGCGCACACGCAAGATCGCCCAGATCGAGAAAAAGCGCGGCAGTCGCGTCATTCTGCTGATTCATCGGCAGGAGACGATGAACCTGCTGGGCTTTCCTCTGATGCGCTACATCGACGTCAACGACTCCGAGGAAGTCCTGCGCGCGATCCAGATGACCGACGACGAATTGCCGCTCGACATCGTGCTGCACACCCCCGGCGGCCTTGTGCTGGCGGCAACACAGATTGCCCGCGCCATTCAGGGACACAAGGGCAAGGTCACTGTATTCGTACCACACTCCGCAATGTCCGGTGGCACGCTGATCGCACTCGCTGCCGACGAGATCGTGATGTGCGAACATTCCGTGCTGGGACCCGTCGATCCGCAACTTGGCCAGTTGCCCGCCGCCTCGCTCATCAAGGTCGTCGAGCAGAAACCGATCGCCGAGATCGACGACCAGACCCTGATCATGGCCGATGTCGGCCGCAAGGCCATCGCGCAGATCGAGGCATTCGCGAAGCGGCTTCTCGCGGACAAGATGGATGAGGCCCGGGCGGCCGAAGTGGCAGCGAAACTGGCGACCGGCACCTGGACCCATGATTATCCGATTTCCGCCGAGGAGGCGCGCGACCTGGGCCTGCCCGTCGGAACGGACATGCCCGATGAAGTCCTGGAACTGATGACACTGTACCCACAGCCCGTGCGGCGGCAGGGCGGCGGCGTCGAATATCTTCCCGTACCGCGAGAACGGGAAGCGCGCCGCGGCCTGTCTGCCCATTGACGTCGAGAGAATGATCCACCGCCCGGAAGACCGGACTTTTTCAGAAAAGGAAACCGAATGACGACCGTTATCTGCCCGAACTGCAATTCTACGAACCGGGTGCCGCAAGAACGCCTGGGCGACAATCCCAATTGCGGACGCTGCGGCGTCCCCCTCTTTCAGGGCCATCCGGTTACGCTCACGGCGGCGAATTTCGACCGCCACGTGAATGCCGACCTGCCACTTCTGGTCGATTTCTGGGCCGAGTGGTGCGGGCCATGCAAGATGATGGCGCCCCAGTTCGAAGCAGCGGCGCGATTGCTCGAACCGCATTTCCGCCTTGGCAAGCTCGAAACCGAGGCCGAACAGCAGATTGCCGGCCGCTATGGGATCCGCGGCATTCCCACCATGATCATTTTCAGGGCAGGCAAAGAGATCGCGCGTCAGAGCGGCGCGATGTCTGCCAGCCAGATCGCGCAATGGGCACAATCGCGCCTCTGACGATTTTGGCTCATGGCCTTCCCGGCGCCATGACAATTGGGAAAATCAGATGCATGGCGTGACCGGATTTGTCGAAAGTGCGGCCTTGTTGGTCTTTGCCGCGTTCGTACTCGTGACGATATGTTCACGAATCGGCCTGCCCAGCATCGTCGGTTACATTCTTGCCGGTATAGTCATCGGACCCGGCGGGCTCGGCCTTATTGCCGAGAGCGCTGCCCTGAGCAGCATTGGCGAGATCGGAGTGGTGCTGCTGCTGTTCGCGCTTGGCCTGGAATTCTCGTTCGAGAAGCTCGCAAGGCTCAGGAAGCATGTCTTCGGTCTTGGAGCCGCACAGGTTGCAGTCACGACGATAACGGTGTCGTTGATAGCGAGTCTGATCTTCGATCTCGCGCCCGTCCCCGCAATCCTCGTCGGCGGGGCCGTTGCCATGTCATCCACGGCAATGTGCCTCAAGGTGCTCGCAAGCGCGAACGCTCTGGGATCGGCCCAAGGACGCGTGGCGATTGCCGTGCTTCTGTTTCAAGATCTGGCAGCTGTCGCATTCCTGCTCCTGCATGATTCTATGAGTGGAACCGCAGAAGGGTATGGCGTGATAACGGTCGTCGCCGGTGCAACGGCATTGGTTGCAGCTCTGTTCATTGCCCGTGGCCCGTTACAGGTGCTTACCCGTTGGGTAGCGTCGCGTGGTGATCCGGAACTTGCCCAGCTCCTCGCGCTCACCATTGCGTTAGGGTCTGCAATTGTCGCGGCTTCCGCCGGCCTTTCTCCGGCACTCGCCGCATTCGCGGCCGGCATGATCATCGGCGAGGGCGACTCGCGCCATACTGTCGAAAACGAGATCCGGCCCTTCCGCGATCTGTTCGTCGGGATTTTCTTTGTCGGTATCGGGACGCAATTGCCCCTTTGGATCATTCCTTCTGCATGGCCTGTCGTGCTGATATGGTTTGCAACCATTGTCGCGGGAAAGTCGCTGATCGTATTGCTCGTCGCCAAACTATTCGGCGAGGCGCCGCAGTCCTCGTGGCGGACCGGGATTATCCTGGCCCACGGAGGAGAATTCAGCCTGATGCTGCTTTCGGTCTCCTCGAAATCGGGCATTGTGCCCGAGGACTTTGCCGGCCCCCTCTTCCTCGCGATTGGCATGAGCATGCTGATCGGGAGTTTTATGGTCAGATGGGCGGGGCTCGAAGATTAGCGCGGCACCCGACCTGATGGAATCGTGAGGGATTCCCAAATTGATCGGGAAGTGATTCGGACTGTCCGCCGGATGGAGGCCTGCGGACATGTCGAGAGCGCTGTCGGTTGATCTTCGCGTTCGTGTTCTGGGTGCCATCGCGGCGGGAGCGACGCATCGTGAGGCGGCCGATCGGTTCGGCGTGAGCGCGGCCAGCGTCAGCCGCTGGCGCAAACGGGAACGTGAGCTGGGGGAAGTCCGCCCCGGGCCGCTGGGAGGCGATCGGCGCTCGGGTCGGATCGAGGCGCACCATGACGCCGTGCTGGCGGCGCTCGGCCCTGGTCGGGACGCCACGATCGAAGAGGTTCGCGGGAGCCTGGCTCAGCAGGGCCTGGCGTTCGGCTTCGGCACGATCCAGCGCTTCTTCGCCCGTCACGCCATCACGCGCAAAAAAGAGCGCACACGCGAGTGAACAGGATCGCCCCGACATCCTGAAACGGCGCGAGGACAGGTTCGAGAGTCAGTTCGATCTCGATCCCGAACACCTCATCTTCATCGACGAGACCTGGGCGTGCACCAACATGGCGCGCCGCCATGGGCGCTGCCGGCGCGGCGAGCGGCTTCGGATCGGCGTGCCGCATGGCCATTGGAAGACCACGACTTTCGTCGGCGCGCTCACCTTGCACGGCTTTATCGCCCCCTTCGTCCTCGACGGTGCGTTCAATCGCGACGCCTTCGAGACATATGTCGAAAAGGTGCTCGTTCCCGAACTGCGGCCGGGCGACATCGTCGTGATGGAAAACCTCTCAAGCTACAAGGGGTCACGCGTGCGCGAGTTGATCGAAGCCGCAGGTGCGAGCCTGCGCTACCTGCCGCCCTACAGCCCGGATTTCAACCCCATCGAGAACGTCTTCGCCAAACTCGAGGCGCTCTTGCGCAAGGCCGTCGAACGAACCGTCGACAATCTGTGGGACGCCATCGGACGCCTCATCGACCAGTTCCCGGCCGCAGAATGCGCCAACTCCTTCAAAGCGGCCGGATACGATGCAACCTGATCGGATTTTGCTCTAGCCATGCAGGAAGGCCAGACCGCCCGCTTCCACTGGACGGCCAATGGTGCAGTCCTGAACTACGACACCCATGGCGACGGCAGCGGACAGAAGGTCAGCTACGAACAGGGTCGCGGGGTGCCCGAGCAGGAGGGCGAACTGACCGCCGCCTTCACCGGCAACCACGGCTGGTTCTGGCGCAACCGCACCGATGCCCCTGTGACGGTGACCCTGCGCACAGGTGGGGAGTATGCCGAGATCCGGGCGCCCTGACAGGTCCGTTTTCGGATCGCGGGCGGAACCATCCCGTCCGCGATCGGGACTCCCCCTTCAGAAATCCGTCTCGAGGTAGACCCCGGCGCAGTCGTAGGCGACAGCAGCAGCCGTGGCGCCGGTGTTCAGGAACAGCCGCGGCGACAGGAATTGCGTTGCCGCTGGCAGGTCGGCGGTGATCTCCTGCTCGAAGACCGCGCCGGAGACCTCGTCGACGACCCGCACCCAGACGGAGCTGCCATTAGGCGGGGCGGCGATGAACAGGGTCAGCACGCCACCCGTGGCGATGGCGAAGCTCGCGCCCATGTCGGTCAGGGTCGGCGCGCCGGTGCCGTCGTTCGCGACGAGCTGCCAGCGGGCGTGGGTGCCGCGCTGGAAACCGATGCCGATGCAGTTGATCACGGCTGCGAGCGTCAGCGTGGTGGCCAGAGCGGCCGTCGAGCCATAGAGACCGAAGAAGCCCATGCCCGTCGGCTGCAGGGTCGTGAGCGAGATCCGCGTGACGAAGGTCCAGCCGCCGAGGCTTGCCGCGTTGCCGCGCCAGCAGGCCCAGCTTGCGGATCGCTGATCGGCGACCGAGTCCGCCACGGCCGCCGAGGTCAGACGCCAACGCCGCATGCTGGCGGCGAGGGTCGTGGCGGCCAGCGTCGGGTGCGAGACGGTGCCGACCGAGGTGATCGGCAGACCTTCACTGGTGATCGTCGTGCCGGTCGAAGGCGCCCAGTTCGCGATCCGGTTCACCCCGAAATGCGGCTGGAGCGGGAAGTCCCGCCCCGAGGGGCGCATGACGTCGATCCACGGCGCCCCGGCGCGGTTGCGCGCATAGACCAACGCCTTGCCCGCGGGCGGCGGCGGCGGCGATGCGCTGAGGCCGGGCAGGACCGTGGGCTGCGGCAACTCCACCTGGCCGCTGGTGCGGTCGATCCGGATCGCGTCATAGAAGGCCGAGCCATCCGGGCTGACCTTGAAGCTGAAGTCGTCATTGCCGAGGAGGCCGATCAACGCCCGCGCCGAAAACCCGGTCTTGAAGGCAAAGGCCGCGTCGTTCCCCGCGGCCGACTTGTTCACGGTGGCCTCGATCCCTGCGCCTGCGTTGTTCAAGAGAACCGCAGGCGTGTTCACCGACAGGCGGTTGAAACTGTCGGCGGTCGCGCCGCCGAGACCCAGACGCTGCGCGGTCAGATTGGCTTGGGGCATGCCGACCTGCGTCACCGCATTGGCGAAGGTGACGGTTGGCGTGTTGATGATTGTCGTGCCACCCGCGCCAGCCGTGTTCGAGCCAATGTTCACGACGGTGGTCGATCCGGCGGCGCCGCCGGTGCCGAGGTTCACGGTCTTGGTCACGCCCGTGGTCGTCGCGCCGGTGCCCATGCCGTAGGTCGCCGTCGTTGTGGCCGTGCCGATGCTGGCCGAGGCCGCCGAGACGGTGACTGTGCCCGAAGCGGTCAGCGTCCCCGAAAACGTCTTGTTGCCGGTGAAGGTTTGCGTCCCCGCGAGGATCGCCAGCTCCGACGAGGTGTTGGGCAACGTGTAACTGCGGGTCGTCCCGGCGCTGATGCCCGCCAGCGAGAAAGCCGCCTTCCTCGTCGGGTCCGCATCGTTCACAAGGCTGAAGACCGCGTCCGAGACGTCGCGCGGCTCGCCCACCACCTCCCAGGCGCTGCCGGTCCAGACGAGATACAGCCCCTCGGCCGCGACCCAGACCAGCCAGCCAGTACGCGGGACGAGACGGATCCATGCGCCGTCCATCCAGAAGGCGATGTTCAGATCCCACCCGGCCCAGAGGCCCGTTGCGCCGGAGGCCACAAGGTGCCTGTTCCCATCCGCGGGGCTGGCCGGTGGCGTGGTGCGCGTGCGATCGAGGACCGAGAGCTGCACCATGGCATCGAGCAGGCGCAGCGCCTCGTTGTGGGTGACATGCTTCTGGGCTTGGGCGGCCAGGAGATAGGGAAGGCCAAGATGGGTCGTGGTATCGGACATAGGGATTCCCGTGGGTTGGGATCAGAACTGGAGGATCACGGTCGCAGGAGTGCCGCGACCGACGCGGTTCGAGAGCTGAAAGATGCGGATCGCCAGCGTCTGGCCGGGCCCAAGCGGCGCGCCCCAATCGGCGATCTGCTGCGCGGCAGTGTAGAGGACGGAGGTCGTGCTGCTGGTCAGCGTCCGCTTGACCGCGGCGCCATCGAGGATCTCGACTTCGTAGCTTTCCAGGTCCTCGGCCAATGGCACCTCGACCTGCTCCCAGGCATCGGCGACCAGCGCGCGGGACCGGCGCGTCCACCGGATCGTCAGGTCGCCGGGCGTGCGCGACCGGCGCCACGGTTGTTCCACGTGCACAACCGAGAACGGCCGCAACCCGACGCCCGCTGGCGTAAACGTTTGTTGCACGTAGGTCCCGTCGGTGACAGCGCGCGCGGCCGGGCCGACACGCCAGTTCCACGGCAAGCCAAGGTCAGCCTCGGCGATGGGCAGCGAGGCCAGCGCAGCATCCAGCACCACCACTCGTGCCCCTGCGGGGGCGGGGCTGCCCATGGCATGTTCTGTTCCGCGCTGGCCGCGCAGGAGGCGGGTCAGTCGGTAGCGGCCGGGCGCGAGCAGTTCAGCCGCGCCAGCCTGGACGATCTCCCACACACCTGCTGCGGACTCGACCGCCAGTGCGTTCGCCCCGCCGAACAGCGCCAGATCCGTGACGCTCTCCAGCGTTCCCGACAGCAGATCGACGACCAGCTGATTGCCCAGATCGAAGCGGGAAGTCGGACCCGGATAGAAGTCGAAGACCAGCGTGCCGATCCGCGCCCGTGTTCCAAACGTGCTCAGCAGCTCGAACCCGTCCAGCGTCGGGCTGCGGAACACCGCGATCTCGCCAGGCCAGGGAACCGCATGCGCGGCGACCAGCGGCCGATGCGCGGGCTGGTCCTCGCTGATCTGCGGCAGGTCCATGAGCACCACCTCCGGTGCGCCGAAGACGACGGGACTCGCGAGCGAAGCGGGCCGCGGATCGCCGGGCGGCAGGTCGTAGGCGGCGCGGTCCTGCCGGACTGCCTCGATGCCCCGCGCCTCGGCATCGGCGACCGAGACGAGGCGGAACTCGACCTCACGGCCGTCATGCGCCAGCCGGATCACGTCGGCGGGGTCGAGGGCCAGCTTTGAGGGCGGAAGGCGGAAGGTGCCGCTTTCCCGACCGATCCAGGCCTCCATCAGCGCGCGGCGGCAGCGGCGTTCCGCCTCTTCGGGCGGAATCGCCATGGGGAAGCTCTCCGAGGCGATACGCGTCGTGTCCACGGTGATCCGTCGCGCTTCGACGAGGGCCGCGTCGTAATCCTCGTCGGCGCGCGCGACCTGCCACTTCAGCGCCTGCGGCAGTTCGGTCTCCTGGCCGCGCGTCAGTTCGAAGGCCTCGCCTTCCCGGCTGGCGACCAGATCGTCGATGGCCAGCGTGGCGACCGAGGCGCGGCCACGCATGACGAAGCGGATGACCCCCTCGGTCTCGATGGCATCGAAGCCGAAATGCCGTGCCAAGGTGGAAATCGACGCCCGGGGGCTTTCCAGCGCGCCGATCACGTAGCCTTCGACCGCGCCCCAGAGACCGGAAACGTCGATGCGGTCCTCCGGCAGCCCGGCGCGCAGGCAAAGATGACGCACGAGGGCCGCCAGCGACACCGAGCCGAGGCGCCCGGTCAGCCAGTGGCCAAGCCGCCAGTTCGGCCCGTCCGTCCAGACGCCGGATTCAGGGAACCACGGATAGGGTCGCGCGTCCCATGTCCAGGCGGCGCATTCGGGGACATGCACCATCCGACCGCCGTAGACCGAAGACACCGGATTGTTCGCCGGATCAGCCCAGAACAGCAGGGTCGCCTCGAGATAGGCCCGCTGGATCGCGTCGTCGCGCCAGCCGCGCGAGAAATACGGGACAAAACTCTCCGACGATTTCGGATCGAAAAACACGTTCGGTTGATTGGTGCCGCGATCCACGGCCGGGCAACCGAATTCGGTAAACCAGATCGGCTTGGACTCCGGCACCCATGCCGTGGGCGTCGCAGCCTCCACCCCGCCTGGGCGGTTGTAATGCGGGTTCGACCACCAGCCCCGCAGATCCTTGTAACGGAAGACCCACGGCTTGCCTGCCGCGCCATCGGTGATGGGCGTACGCAACTGATCAGCCCGCGTGCCCGCGTCAGTGTAATACCAATCAAACCCTTCGCCGCCCGCGATGTTCGACTGCAGGTAGGCCCGGTCGTGGATCGCGGGCCAACCCGCCTGCGCGTCGAGATGGTCGAAGCCGTCGCGCCAGTCCGACAGCGGCATGTAGTTGTCGATGCCGATGAAATCGATGTTGGCGTCCGACCAGAGCGGGTCGAGATGAAAGAACACGTCCTCCGAGCCGTCCTGCGGCTGGTGGCCGAAATACTCGGACCAGTCGGCCGCGTAGCTGATCTTCGTGCCGGCCCCGAGGATCGAACGCACATCCGCCGCCAGATCCCGGAACGCCTGCACCGCCGGATAGGTGCTGGCGCTGTCGCGGATCGTGGTCAGGCCGCGCATCTCGCTCCCGATCAGAAAGGCATCGACGCCGCCCGCAACCGCGCAGAGATGCGCGTAGTGCAGGATCATGCGGCGCAGGCCCCAATCATCCGGCGCGCCGGTCCACGAGACCGTCTCGCCCGAGACCGCGAAGTCCGAGGGGCTGGCGCTCCCGAAGAAGGCCGCGACCTGCGTTGCCGCGGCGGCAGTCTGATCTGGCGTGCCGGGCCGGCCCGGCGCTGGATAGCACGTGATCCGTCCACGCCAAGGATATGGCGGTTGCCCAAGCCCTTCGACAACTTCCGACCACGGATCGAGCAGGTCGTTGCCGGGCGGCACGTCCATGAGGATGAAGGGATAGAAGGTCACCCGCAGCCCGCGCGCCTTGAGCTCGCGGATCGCCTGCACCACCGCGAAGTCGGCGGGCGTGCCGCCGTAGACCGGCCGGCCCTCGTCGTCGGTGCTCACCAGGTGCGCATTTGCCCGCGACACGCCGTTTACCGTCCACGTCCTAGGGCTGGTGACCTTTGTCGCCACCTCCACGCCGGACTTAATGGTGCAGTTGCCCGCCCGCAGGTCATTGCCGAACCAGGCGACGACGAGGCTAACGCTTTCCACCGCCGGGGCCATGGCCTGCAGCCGGTCCAGCGCCACGACGATGTCGGCCTCATCAGGGAGCGCGTTCAGGTTCTCGGCCGAGGTGGTGCCGCCTAAGCCGCCCGCGCTCTTGCGGATCGTCTCCGTGGCATAGGTGAACTCGCCCGAGGCGGGGATCATGGTCACGGCCTTGACGAGGCCCTCAGCGGTGTCAGGGTCCGCGAGCGGCCGGAACACCTCAAAACTGAGCTGCGGCAGTCGGTTGCCGAAATTGCCCAGCGGCAGCTCCTCGAAGACGACATAGGCCGTGCCGCGATAGGCTGGCGTGTTCGCTGCGCCCATCTTCGCCGCGATGAACGGATCGGCCGTCTGGGTCTCGTCGCCGGGATACCAGCGCCAGGTGATCCCCGTCATGTCGAGCGGCTTGCCGTCGGCCCAGATGCGGCCGATGCCGGTGATCGGCCCCTCGCAGAGGGCCACCGCGAAGGATGCATAGTAGAGGTATTCGGTCGTCCGGACCTTGCCGCCGCCACCGCCCTTGCCACCGCCTTGCGTCGTGGTCTTCGTCTCCTCGCGGAAATCGGTCGCCCAGATGATGTTGCCGCCGATGCGCATGCGGCCGTAGAGCCGTGGGATCACCGCGCCTTCGGTCGAAGACGTGATGCGCAGGCTGTCGAGCCGCTGGCCTTCGACCCGCTGCGCCGGCGCCAGAGAAGACACGATCCAGCTGTCCACCACCGAACCCACGGTCGAGCCGATGAACCCGCCGATGGTGGCGGCGCTCACGCCAAGGATCGCGCCGCCGATGGAACCGCCGATGGCGGAGCCGACAGCACCGAGCACAAGCGTCGCCACGTCAGAACCTCACGTTTGCGGAAACAGAAAGGCGAAGGCGATGCGGCGTCGCCAGCTCGCTGTAAGCGGTTCCTCGATCACGCCCAGCCGCTCATAGGCATGCAGGAAGGTATTGGGCCCGGTGATGATCCCGACATGCTTGGCGATGGCGCGGGGCATCATGCGGAACAGGACCAGCGCGCCGGGCGCGACCTCGCTGGGCGGCACCTCGATCATCATCCGCCGCGCGCCCTCAGCCAGCACCTCTCGCGGTCCGCACTCACCCCAATCCCGGCTGTAGGGCGGCATCGGGAACGGCTCCGGCCCCACCACCTCGCGCCAGACACCGCGCGCCAGCCCGAGACAATCGCAGCCGACCCCGCGCAGGCTGGCCTGGTCGTGATAGGGCGTGCCGAGCCAGGATCGGGCAGCGGCAATGACACGGGCAGGATCGGCGGCCTTCACAGCACCGCCCCCTCGTGCCCGCCGTCCTTGGTGGCGTATCGCAGGACCGAGTCCTGGCCCGGAATGTGCGGGAAGCCGCGAAAGTTGGCGACATTGGCGAACTTTGTCCCGCAAGTCGCGATCCGCTTGTCGCAGCCCGCCCGGACCGCGAAGGCATCCGTCGCCGCGATCGGGCGCACCGGGGCTTCCAGCAGGGTCAGGATCGCCACGCCGTCCGTCACATCGTGGCTCAGCACCTCGGCCCGCCGCCCGGTATTCGCGCCGGACGTCCACTCGACCGTGCCGAAGGCGAACCAGCCCGCCGCGAAACTGCCGAGGCCCGAAGCCGTGAAGGCCCGGTCGCGCAGCACATCGATGACCGCGCCGGTGCCCTTGAAGGCCGGATCCTCGAGATCGACGCCGCATCGCGCGTCGCCCAGCGCGGCGTCGCAGGTCGCCTGGAACGTCCGCCCGACCGTCTGGTTCAGCACATGGGCGAGGCTGCGCACCTCCGCCACAAAGGCCAGCCGCCCGCGCCGGATCTGACCGATGGCGCCGCGACGCAGCAGCACCCGTTGCGAGACGTCCTGCCAGTTGACCCGCCAGACCTCGACTGCCGCATTGTCCCATCGGCCGTCGAGGATGTCCGTCTCCGTGATCCGGTCGGAGGACAGCACGCCTTGCGCATCCTGCGCATCCACAGAGAGGTCGGAACCCGAGCGCACCTCGGAGGCTGTCAGCCCGCTTTCCGGTTCGAACTCGGTGCCGTCGAAGGTGAGGGTCCGGTCGTGGTCGGTGAAGCCGAAGGTCACGCCGTCCGCCCGGGTGATCCGCCAGCACCAGGCGAGCGTCGTCGTGCCCTCGTCGAGATGCGCTTGCAGGGCGGGATTCAGGGACTTCACTTCCGCCCCCAGCCGCGCCAGAGCGCGAGCGAGGCCAGCGCCGAGGAGACGACCCCGCCCGCCGCACCGATCAGGGCATAGAGGTTGAAGGGCCTGAGGTCGAAGGTCCCGGTCGCCAGTCGAAATCCGCCAGCCCCGCCATGGCGAGGCCGGAGGCGACTAGGCAGGCGAGATAGACGAGGCCGCGTGCGAGGGTCCAGTTCATGTCCTTTCCTTTCCGGTGAAGAGATTGGCGAGCCGCTGCCACCAGCTGGGCGGGGTCGCGGGCTGGGCGAGCCGCGCGAGAAGGCCGGCTGCGGGATGCTCGTCGCTTGCGCAGACCTTCTGGCTGCCGTCGAGCAGCAGTCGGGGTCGGGGCGCCAGCCCTTCTCCATGGCGAGGTGATAGATCGTGCCGGCGCCGATCCGCGCGGGCTTGAAGCTCGCCCATGCCTTCGCCGTCGCGGTCGGATCGTTCTTGGCGGCCTGCGCCGACCAGTCGGCGAAGAGCGCAGCACCCTCCTCGCCCAGCGCGCCCTTCAGCGCCATGCCGATGCGCATCCAGCTGTCGTAGTCGAGCTCGGCGTTTGGGAGCCAGGCGAGCGCGCTCCGGATCGCCGCCAGCGTGCCTGCCTGCGCATGCCCCGGCAGGCATGTCGCTCCGGTCCCGCTCGCCCGTTCCCCCCAAGGCTTCTGGGGCGTAGCTCGGGCGGGATCAGCGCCAGCGCCTCGTCGAGGAACGCCGCCGCCTGTGCGGCATCGATTTCGGGCAGGCTCCCGATGTCGAGATCCGCGAGCCCCTCGTCCGGCCAGGCATAGGGCTGGCCGGTGTCGGGATGCTCGGCATAGGCCACGAACTGCTGCCCGAGGCAGAGCACTTCAAGCGGCGCGCGCCGAATACCGGCAAAAGGCTCTCGCGTGCGATAGACCAGCAGCCGTTTCGGCGGCTTGCCAATCCTGAGCGCGGGCGTGTCGCCAAGCCGCTCGCGCGCCAGCCGCTCGATGCGCAGCGCCAGTTCGCCATCATCGGCAATGTCGATGTCGAGTGCCGCGACCGCACCGCCGACGATTCCGACGCCGCAGTCGGGCCAGGTCGACCAGGTCGCGACCTCGATCTCGGTGGTGGCGCGGCTCGCATGCCGGTTCCACTGCGGGTAGTCGTGCCAGGCCGCGCGGGCGAACTGGCCGGGTTTCTTGGTGCCGGGTGCGATCGGCAGGATCGCGTAGCCGTTGGTCACGAGGCGCGCTCCAACGCGGGCCATCCACGAGGTGTTCGCCATCAGAAGGGCACCTCCGGGATCATGCCGTCGAGCCGCGCGCGATCCTTGGCCGCGAGGTCGCGCAGGTGATCGCAGTAGCCGGTGACGATCACCTCGACGAATGTGTCCCACTCCTCCTCGCTGAGCAGGGCGAGGTCGGTCCGGCCGAGGCTGTCGAGATAGGCGCCGCCGGCCTTGCCACCCTCGACCATGGCCGCCGTCTCATTGGGGGTCGGATCGATCATGCCCGACCTCCGGTGGCAGATGTCCTGGCAAGCCCGGCTGCAGAGGTCTCGGCGACTCGTGTCGCGCCGCGGGTCGGAAACGCGGAAACGCGCGTCGAACCACCCCCAGCCGCGGGGTTCTCGATGGCAGACGGCGCAGAGCCCGGCACGGCTGTAAGGCATGGGGTGAACCTGTAGGCGGTGATTTCGGTGAAGCGGCCCGCGAGGCGGACGGCGATCTCGGTGGGGCGACGCAACAGCTCAGCCAGCAGAAGCGCCTCGTCGACGGACTCGGGCACCTCGACGTCGGGCGCCCGCTCGCGCCACCAGCTTTCGGCCTTCCGGCGTGGAAAGCCGTCGTGCTCGAAGCAGACCCATTCCATGTGGAAGGCGAGCCCGCAGCGGTAGGTGACCTTTAGCGAGACTCGCCCGCCGCGCTTCTCGTGGCGGCTGTAGGTGACGTCGGTGACGCCGACCCATTGCGGCTTGCCGCTCGACAGCACCTCCAGCGTTGAGGCGGTCGGCTCGAGTTTCACCTCGCGGCCGGGGAACGCGTAGCCACAATCGGGGCATTCGAGCGCCGCGATGGCCGCGATGGTCCCGCATTCGGGGCAAATCTTCGTGGGCGGCGGCCCGTCGCCCGGTCCGCCCGGCCGCTTCGGCCGCACCAGATCGATGGGACCATGCCGGCGGACATTCCCGGCGAAATCGAGAACGAGGCAGTTCTCCTTGCCCTCCGCGAGCCGCGTGCCCCGGCCGGCCATCTGGACGTAGAGCCCGGCCGACTTGGTGGGCCGCAGCATGGCGATCAGGTCCACGGCCGGCGCGTTGAAGCCCGTCGTCAGCACGCCCATCGAGGCCAGCGCCCTGATCTCGCCGCGCTTGAAGGCGGCGATGATCCGGTCACGCTCGTCCTTCGGCGTCTTGCCGAAGATGGTGGCGCAGCTCACCCCGCGACGGCGGAACTCCTCGGCGACATGGGTGGCGTGGCGGACGCCCGAGCAGAAAGCGAGCCAGGACTGGCGCGTCTCGCCATGGGCGATCACCTCGGCCACCGCCGCGCGCGTGATGGCGTCCTGGTCGACCGCGTCCTCGAGGTCGCGCGCGATGAACTCGCCGCCGCGCGATCCCACGCCCGTCACGTCGAGGCGGGTCTTAGTCTGCTTCGAGATGAGCGGGGCGAGATAGCCCTGATCGATCAGGTCGCGGACCGACACCTCGTAGGCGATGTCGGTGAAGAGCGCGTTCTCGCCCTCGTGCAGCATGCCGCTGTCGAGCCGGAACGGCGTCGCGGTCAGACCGATCACCTTGAGCGCGGGGTTGATCGCCTGCAGATCGTTGAGGAAGCGGCGATACATGGTGTTCGACCGGCCGGGGATCAGATGGGCCTCGTCGATCAGCACCAGATCCGCATGGCCGATGCGCGTCGCCTTGTCGTGGATCGACTGGATGCCGGCGAAGAGGATCCGGGCCCGCGCATCGCGGCGGCCGAGACCGGCCGAGTAGATGCCCGCCGGCGCCTCGGGCCAGAGCCCCAGCATCTCGGCGTGGTTCTGCGCGATCAGCTCGCGCACATGGGTGACGACGAGCACGCGCTGATCCGGCCAGGCCTTGAGCACGCCGTCGATGAAGGCGGCCATGACGAGGCTCTTGCCGCCGGCCGTGGGGATCACGACGAGCGGGTTGCCGCTCTCCTTCTCGAAATAGCCGTAGATCGAGGTGATCGCGGCCTGCTGGTAGGGTCGCAGGGTCAGCATGCGGCGGCCTCCTCTTCGCGGGCGTCGTTGGTCCAGGCCGAGCCGTCGCGCATGCGGTAGGAGACGAAGTCCTCGCCTGCGTCGGTCACCTCGCCGGGGACGAGATCGGGGATGAACAGGTGCCGGGCGCAGGCGCGGCGCTGGTCGGCCGGGTCGAGCAGCCGGTCGTGGCGCGCGCAGTGCCAGCCACCTTCGATGGGCGTGGAATGCAGGCAGGACCGGCAGGTGACAGCCGCGGCGTCCTCGCCGTGGCAGAGCCCGTGGTGGTCGCAGAACCGGCACTCGAACCAGGCGGAATCCGCGCTGATCCGCTCGGGCGGGTGCTGGGCGAAGATGATCCGCCGCGCCTTTTCCAGCAGGCGTTCGCCCATCTCGGGGTCGGCCGGGACGCGCTCGATGTGCAGCGCGTCCGTGTCCTTGCAGACCGCGACGTAGAGCGCCCGCGTGATGCCGGTCAGGTGCATGTAGACCTGCATCTGCGCAGCGTGCTGGGGCTTGGCGAGCACGACGCCTTTGGCGACGAGCTCGGCGAAGCTCTTCGCGGAATGCGTCTTGAACTCGACGACGTGCCAGGTCTTCGGCGCCTCGAGCAGACCGAGGGCGACCGCATCGAGCGAACCGCCGAAATGCCCGCCATGGGCCTCGACGCGGAACTGCCGCCCGGTCTCGGGATCCACCTCCAGCACCGTCGCGCCGGTGGCGCGCAGGTCGCGGACAAGCCGGGCCTCCTCCAGCTGTCCGGTCTCGAACAGCCGCAGGATGCGGCCGGTGTGCCGCGCGGGCGTCGACCAGCGGAAATCGTACCAGAGCGCGCGGGCGCAGGACTTGCCGATCAGCGAGGCGCCGAGGTGGTCGCGGAAGCCTTCGCCCTGCCGGGCCTCGTAGGAAGCGTAGATCGCGGACAGGGTCGGCGCCGGGGGTTCGGGAAGCTCGGCCATCAGCACGCCTCCTCCTGCTCGAGCCGCGACCGCGCCTCCGCCAGCACCGCGGTCCAGGCGGCGCTGTCATGGCGCTCGCGCAGGACGGCGATGATCATGTCCTTCTGGCGCTCGCGCCGGCGGCGGCCGCCCTGACGGGCGACGATCTCGGCGCGCTCGCGATTGAGGTGACGCAGCGCCGTGCGCGCACGGTGAAACCAGTCGGCGTCGATCGGCTTCGCCGTCCGCTGCCGCGTCAGATCGGCGGTCGCGATCTGCGTGCGGATCTTCGCGATGGCGTCCTCGATCTCGATCAGGCGACGGGTGTCGTCAGGCAAGCCGGGGGCGTTCGCGGCCGCGCAGGCCGCGTCGGGGGTGTTGGTCATGGTCGGTCTCTCGGGTCTGGCGATGTCCGGGCCGCCGCGAGTCTCAGCCCGCGGCGGCCGGGGGCGTCAGCTCTTGGCGCGCCAGGGCGCGGTGGCCGGGCGGGCGGGCGCCGACTGCGCGGGCGCGCTGGCCGGCTGCGTCGCGGCGGGCTTGGGCGGGGTCACCTGCGCCGGGGCCTCCGGCACCATATAGCGGATCGTGTTGCGCTCGCCGTAGCCGTCCTTCGGGGGCTTCACGCCGACCTGGATCGTCATCGGGATCAGGTGCAGCTCCTCGCTGTCGTTCACCTGCAGCTTGCCCGTGGCGTGGCAGATCGCCGACAGCGTGCGCTGCGCGATCTCGACCGTGGTCGGATTGACGTTCACGAGGTTCAACTGGTCGAAGACCTTGCGGCCCTGCTGCGGCCCCTCGAGGATGTCGAGCATCAGCCAGAGATACTGCCCCATCCCGTTCTTCGTGACGCGCATCTCGCTCTCGACGATCTGGGCGCGGTACTTGCCCGCGGGCAGGATCTCGTAGGCGGTGGTGGGCTCGATGCCGGTGGCGTCAAAGCCGGTGTCGAAACGTGCCATCGTTCTGTCCTTTCAGTCGTAATCAGGCGGATTGGGGCATGGCGGCCAAGAACTCCGACCACTCGAGCGGGAGGGTTTCCGGCAGGCCGTAACGGTTCTTGGCGAGGAAGGCGGGGCGCTCCTCGGTGTGCATGACGCGCGCACCGGACCCGAGCGCCCGGGTCACCTTCTTGTTGAAGCCGACGTCGGACTTGCTGACCGAGATCCGATAGTTGGCGAAGAGCACGACGTCCGAGTGCTCCTGCAGCAGCGCGGAGGCGCGGGCCTGCAGCTTGATCACGTACCGGTCGTAGGGTTCGTGCTCGGGGCTGTCGAAGCGCTTTATGTCGGTGTGGGCGATCTGGATGACCGCCATTCCCTTCCGGTCGCGGAGCGCGTTCAGCCTGTCGATGTATTCGCGCCAGATGGTCAGCGCCTCGGCGTAGCCCTTGCCGAAGCCGGGGCTTTCGATCGACTGCCAGCCGTTGCGCCGGCAGGCCTCGGCCCAGATCAACGGCTCCAGCCAGTCCACGCTGTCGACCACCACGGTCGAATAGGCGTGGTCCTCGTCGAGCAGGGCGTCGAGCGCCTCGGCGACCTCCGCGTAGCTCGTCGCCAACGGGAAATGCGGCACCTGCAGCTTGCCGAGACCGTCCTCGGTGAGGACGAACACCGGCGCGTCTGCTGACGCGGCGAAGGTGGATTTGCCGATGCCGGCGACGCCGTGGATCAGGACGCGCGGCGGGCGCAGAGCCGTCCGGGTTTGCAGGGATGCGAGCGAGATGGCCATCAGCGCGCCTCCTCGCCGAGCAGCAGCCGGAATTTCGGCTTGGCCGTCCGAACCGTGCGCGCGGGCTCGAACTCCTCGCGGATGTCCTTCGGCCAGGCGGTGTACTTGCGCTCGGGCACGCTGAACGCGATGTCGACGTACTCGGTGGGGTCGGCGCCGTCGGCCCGGATGCGCTCGACCAGGTTGGCGAGGGTCGGCTGGTCCCAATCGACGCGCTTCGGCAGCTCCGCGACCACCGTGACCGGGCCGTCCTGCAGCCTGACAGTGCCGGTTTCCTTGCCCTCCGCACGGCGCACCTCATGCGCCTGATCGCCGTACTTCAGTGCGATCGCGCCATCGAGCCAGTCGCAGAGGGTCTTCGCAGAGCGCAGCCGCTCGTCGGCGTCCTGCTTCAGGAGCGCCAGCTGGTCGCCCGGCAGAGCGGCGATATCGCCGACCGGCATGGTGGGCAGATCGTCGAGGGTGATGTGGTTGGGGATCGTCATGGCCGCCCCCTCACGCCAGCTTCACGGCGGGCTTGTCGGCCGTGCTCGAGCAGTGCCGGTTGGCCTCGTAGGCCTCGACATCCTCGAGCCGGTACACGACCCGGCCGCCAATCTTGATGAAGGCGGGGCCCTCACCAGTCCAACGCCAGCGCTCCAGCGTGCGCGGGCTGATCTTCCATCGAGCCGCCAGCTCGACCTGGTTGAGATGTGTGACTGACATCCGAAACCTCATTGAGTTGTCCGTTGTTCACCCCGACACGTTGATGCGCCCGGATATACGAACAATTTCAATGATTTGCGGCCATCCGTATATGATCACGCCCGGATTTTCTTGTGACGTCCGGACAAGAAAAAAGCCCCGAGAAACGGGGCTACGGTGGGCAGATCGTGACCTTGCGCGCGGTGGCCTGTGACGTCGGCGGATTATTCCTGTGACGCAGCCGGATTCGGGGGCTGAATGTCGCCGAGGGCGATCTCATGCCATGCCGGGTTGATGCGGTATCCAACGCGTTCCTTGGTCTCGATGAAACTGTCCTGATCGAGTGGGATCCCGAGCATCACCGTTAGCGGGTCGAGCGCGTCGCGCAACCTGCGAAGTTGTTGGCGCATCGACTGCTCAGACACTTCCATTGTCGCCGCCACATCGTGAGGCGTCATGAACGGGATCTCCGAGCGTGTGCGCTTAGCGCTGCGGAAACTCTCGATCAGCGCGTTCACGAAGCGGTAGTTCGCACCCTCAAGACAATAACCGCCATGAAAAAGCACCTGCCCAGCACCATGATCCATCGCGAACTCGAGAATGGGAGCACTGAGCCGGTCGACGAAAGCCGTTACATGCTGATCATAGTTTGAGCTTGGGGCGATCTCGACACGGTCGCCACGCGCAAAACAGGTCGCCAAGGCGAACCAGCCGGAACCTCGCCCCTGAAAAGCGGGCCAGCATGTTCGCTCGCGGCCCGAGCGATGACGTCTTCCACGGATCGCGCGTGCCGCTGGAACAGATCGAACAGATGTGCGCTGGCCTCATCGGCTGACAGATCCGGGAAGTGGTCAAGCGCCGAGACAATTTCCGGAAGGTCGACAAGGAACCGGTCCTTTGTCATCGAGCCGATCTTCCTGAAGAAGGACACGTAGTGCATCGCCATTCGAAGGCTGTCATCAACGCTTCGATCGCTCAGGAGTAAATCCTTCTTGTATTGGTCGGCGGGATCATGATCAGCCATTCCCGCAGCCAAGACAGCGAACCTTCGATCGATGCATTGCGAACATACTCCGCAGTGCGTGTGCCTTCTCGTCCGACTGTGCGTGCGGGTACAACTCACCGTGGACCCGATCATGTCAGCCATGCCCGCGGCTGCTATCGTCTCGGTGACCTCCTTCTTGGTGAGCCACTGGAGCGGGGTCCGGATCTCGATCTGGCGATCAAGGAGGGTCGAGAACAAGTCCTCGAGACCACGGAGTACCTTGGGGTGCGTGGTGCGCGTGGCTCGGCCACCGACCACGTCCCCCGCCAGCGGCGGGTTGATGCTGACAACCCCGTTCTCGTAGAAGCTGAAGCCATCCTTCCCGGACATCCGCGCCACGACCAGCCCGATGCACGCGAAGAGAAATGATCGGGTTCTCTGGGTGTATTCGGCCGGCTTGATGTCCGTGTTCGAAACCCACACCGGTACGTAAGACAGCCGCCGCCCGTAGCCGCGCTGCTTCAATGCGTCTACGAGGGTTGCCTGGACATTCTGGACTTTCGGCACCGACCAGTGGCCAACCAAGGTGACAGACTTGCCCAGCGTGACGATGTCGTTGACCGCGCCGGCAAAGGAATCGACGCCGCCCGAGAACAGCGCCACCTCGTCGTTCTCCTGGAAAGCATCGAGGAGTTCGTGGAAGTAGGGATCGCGCGGCTGAACCGGCGCTTCCGCCTTGCGGAACCGGAATGCATAGCTGTCGTCGGAGAGGAAGCCGAGGGTTTCGACCAGCAGTTCCTGCACCTCTTCCCCATTCCAAACCTCGGGATGGCGCACCGGGATCGAGAAGGTCAGGCTGCGGCGCCAATCCTTCCCGTAATCCATGAGCATCTCGGTGCCGCGCTTGATGCGCTGATCGACGCAGTAGACGTATGCCGCGATCTCCAGAAGATCGATCAGAAGGTCGGGGATGTTCCCGACCATCGAGCGGCTGATGGAGTCGATCCTCAGATTGACGTTCTTGCCGGGGTCGCTCACGTTCATCGCGAGAGCGCCCTCTTCGGATGCCTGCCGCACGCCGCATTCAATCAGGCACCGCTTCAATTTGGCCCCTTCCTGTTCTTGAGCTCTATACTGATCTTTTCGACGGCATAGGCCGAGAACTTACGAGCGTCGTTCTTCGATATGTCCTTGCCGTCCCGATACAGGTTCTTGCCGAGCCAGTCCCTGGCGAAGGCGCGCATGATCAGCGCGGCTTCCATGCAATGGCGGCGTATCGCTGAATCGTATGTGGCGAGATCGTGGACCGAGGACACAACGCGATCGGCACCAACGAGTTCATGCAGGTTTCGATCGACATAGTAGTGGATGACGCGCTCCACGGTATTCGCGTGGAAGTGGTGGGCCAGAGCACCGAACTTCTCGGGTGACCTCAGTGCAGCCACCGAAGCCTGCACATCGTCCGCCGTGGGGGACCACATTGGCATCCCGGCTCGCACAGCATCGCCGAGCGCGGTGAGTGCTGCCTGACGGGCGATCTCGCCAAGGTCCGTGGCATCCCGATGTTCGCGCCGCTGCACGCGCTCAAGCGCATTGTCGAAGGCAACCATCAGTTCCGCGACTGAAGTCGGCCGATGTGCACCCATGCCGATCTCGGCGAGAGCCGCCCCGAAGTCCTTCGACGCGGCCGCCTGCGGCAACCTGATGAGCAGCCACAACGCTTCCACGAAGACAGGATCCTTCAGGGCACGCTTCAGTGCATCCCGCCCCACTTCGGTGATCTGTTCCACCAAGTGCGCGGTGGGCGTGCCGCCCTTCACCAGATACCTGACGATGTCCGGCAGGTATCGGTGGGTGGGGAGTTTTCCGAGGCGCTGATGTCCCATCGCGCCACCGGTTCAGAGGGTGCGCCCGGACCGGATCTGGCGCGGACAGAGGGAACGAGCACTCGACAAGAAAAGGAACCTTTCGTTAGAACCACGACAAAGAAAGGAATATGCGATATCCTTTCTCAGGTAGCCTGCCAAGGAAAGGATCTTTATTCAACCATGGCGTTATCACCGGAGCCATCACGGTTGGGTCAGCGCGTCGCCATCTCGACCGCGGGCGAACGCGCAGAAGCGTTCGTGCCGCCACCCTTGCCGCCGGCGCCTCCCGTCAGGGTGGACCGGCTCTACCGTCAGCTCGAGCGCGCGAACCGGGCGATCGGCCGTCTCGATGGCGTAACCTCGATCCTCCCCGACACCCCGCTCTTCCTCTACATGTACGTTCGGAAGGAGGCGCTGCTGTCGTCGCAGATCGAGGGTACACAGTCGTCGCTCTCAGACTTGTTGCTGTTCGAAATCGAGGATGCGCCAGGCGTCCCGCTCGACGACGTCCAGGAGGTGTCCAACTACGTCGCCGCAATGAACTACGGTCTCGACAGGATCCGGGGGGGCTTTCCGCTCTCCTTGCGCCTGATCCGGGAAATCCACGCCATCCTTCTCGAAAAAGGGCGTGGTAGCACGAAGCAGCCCGGTGAGTTCCGGCGTTCCCAGAATTGGATCGGCGGAACGCGACCGGGAAATGCGCTCTTCGTTCCACCGCCGCCCGAGCACGTTCTCGACCTAATGTCGGATCTGGAAGCTTTCATCCATGCCGACACACCAGACATGCCGACCCTCATCAAGGCCGGGCTGGTCCATGTGCAGTTCGAGACCATTCATCCGTTTCTCGATGGGAACGGCCGTCTCGGCCGCCTGCTGATCACCTTCCTGCTCTGCACGCAGGGCATCCTGAAGGATGCCGATCCTCTATCTCAGCCTCTACTTCAAGACTCATCGCCGCCAGTACTACGACCGGTCACGTCCGTCAAGCTGGTGTAAATTCCTGG
>NZ_KE557320.1:0-4411 GCF_000442315.1 Rubellimicrobium thermophilum DSM 16684 | reverse complement strand
GCGATGAAATTACACCAGCTCCTCGGACGCTAACACTACGACCTGCTGCAGCAGGTTCGCGAGAACGGCGACTGGGAGACGTGGTTGGAGTTCTTCCTCGACGGCATCGCCGAGACCTCTCTGCAGGCATCAGAGGCAGCGCGCGAGATCCTCGCGCTTTTCGAAGCCGATCGACACCGGATCGAGGATCTCGGGCGCCCGGCCGCATCCGCGCTCCGGGTCCACCAGCTGCTTCAGCAGAAGCCGATCATCGGCATTCCGGCGGCGGCGCAGCGGCTGAGCATCTCGCCCCCGACAATTGCGAAGTCGATCCAGCATTTGGAGGATCTCGGCATCGTACGGGAGGTGACGGGGAAACAGCGTGGCCGGATGTATGTCTACAGCGACTACTTGAGCATCCTCAGCCGAGGAACTGAGCCATTGCGGTGAAACGATCACCTTCTTCTCTTCTAGAACCTGCGAAACTGCGATCTGTGAATGACGAAAGAGCACGAATTCAAGACATGGCTCGAGCAAGGCGGAGCCCAGACAGAAGCGGGCCGCAATTCGCGGGCTTACGCGATCCGAACCATTGAGCGGAACCTTTCGGCGCTTGGCATGCCGCATCGGGATCTCGACGAGGCATGGGAAGCCGACAGGTTCGAGGCGCTGCGAGAGCGTCTGCGCAAAATCCGGGAGGATGCCCGAACAGGCGGTCAGGACTACCGAATCCTCATGCCGGACTCCGACAATCCCCACAACAGGCTCTCCAACTGGGGTAGCTGGTTGGGGCAGTACGGGCGGTTCCTGGCGGGTGACCCTCCGGGAGCGGCCAAGGACGCTGATCGGATACGGCAATACGTACTCGAGCACTACATCGAACCCGCACGTGAGGAAGGTCGCGAGCACGTCGACGTGCTCGTCCGCGACGTGAACGAAGCACTTGGGCTCAAGGAGGCCTGGCCGAATATCTGCCAAGCTCTGGCCGGACGGATATTCCAAGACATGGCGCAGCTCCCAGAGCCTGAACGGATCGGGGCCGACCAAAGCTCAGCCACGGTGTTCCGCTTCAAGCTTGATGAAACCGTTCAGTCCGATGGAAGCCGCCCCTTCGTCCTTTTCGATGCGACGGGGGCCCCCTTTCAGCCTGTCAAGAACTACAACCGCAGCAGCGGCGTATCGGCATTTCGGATCAAGCCGCGAGGCGCCGGGAACAAGGCGGATGAGGCTATCGAGACGGAGGACATCGTCGATGTCGCACGGGCGATGCTCGTCGACGGCCTCGCGTCACGTGTCAAGGCGATCGCCGGCGGACCCGTCAATTACCTGACCTACGGCGGCGACAAGCTTGTTCGCTATGAGCTCTCTCCGGAGATTGCTCAGGCAATCGGCGTTCCCCCACGTGGCGGCGTGAATGGAACGAGCAGTGCTGACGACGGTCGCGCGACTGACGCCAAGATCCAGAAGGGATTCACCCCCATGAACCTCATTCTCTACGGGCCACCCGGCACCGGCAAAACCTTTACTACCGCGGCCGAGGCGGTGCGCCTGTGTGGCGAGCCCGTCCCGGCGGATCGGGCCGAACTCATGGCAGTGTACCAAAGGCTGTTGGCGGACGGGCGAATAGAGTTCGTCACCTTCCACCAGTCGATGAGCTACGAGGAGTTCGTCGAGGGGCTGCGTCCCGACACACCGGGCGTAGAGAGCCAGGAGTTGGACGCGGACGAACTGGACGCAGCCGGTTTCCGCCTCAAGATCGAGGATGGCATCTTCAAGCGGATCTGCGAACGGGCTCGGTTGGATCCCGGCGAGGGTTCGGGCGATCGCCGGCTTGATCGAACGCGTCCAATCTTCAAAGTTGCCCTCGGAAGACGCTTCCAGGAAGAGGAGCAAATCAAGCGCGCTCTTGATGCAAACGAGATCCGCCACGGCTGGAGTGGAAAGATCGATTGGTCGGATGAGCGATTTGAAGACTGGGCTGAAATCAAGACCGAGCTGGAACGTCGGACCGGCAAGGAGATCAGCGGCCATGCCGGCGAGCTCGTCTGCACCTTCTCATTTCGGTCCGATATGCAGGTGGGTGATTATGTCGTAATTTCTGATGGTCGTGACAGAATGCGTGCCTTTGGCACGATCGCAAGCGACTACTTCTTCGAGGCTGATGCTGAACACCACCCCCATCGCCGGAGGGTCGAATGGCTTTGGCGTGATGACCAAGGAACGGAGCGCGCGAGATTTTATCCGAATGGCTTCCGGCAACATACCGTCTACAAATTGAATGGTGCTCTGGTCGAATGGGACGGCTTGGAGCAAGTCGTTTTCGGCGTTGACAGGTCGATCCCAGCGGAAGGCGCTAGGCCCCACGTCCTCATCATCGACGAGATCAACCGGGCGAACATCTCCAAAGTTTTCGGTGAGCTGATTACGCTCTTGGAGCCCGACAAGAGGCTTCGTGCTGAAAACGAAATCCGACTTACGCTGGCCTATTCGAAGCGGCTCTTCGGCGTGCCGTCCAACCTGCACATCCTCGGCACCATGAACACCGCCGACCGGTCGATCGCGCTTCTCGACACTGCACTCCGGCGGCGGTTCACCTTCCGTGAAATGATGCCTGATGCATCCATCCTCAAAGACGCTGGCCAGAAATGCGGGATCGACCTGCCGCGACTTCTCGCCACGATCAACGAGCGGATCGAGTATCTCTACGACCGCGAACACCAGATCGGACACGCCTACTTCACTGCGTGCAGTTCGCAAGCAGATGTCGACGAGGTCATGCGCCACAAGGTCATCCCGCTCCTCGCGGAATACTTCTTCGAAGACTGGGCCAAGATCGCGGCCGTGCTCGGCGACCTGGAACCGGGTGAGGGTTCGATCACCGGTGGCTTTCTCAAGCGTACGGTCCTGAACCCGCCTCCGGGCCTCGAGGACGGCGATGCTGTCGCCCGGTTTCGCTGGCAGGTTCGATCCGTCGATGAGGGCTTCGACTACAGCAAGTTGGTCGGGACATGATCCGCCGCACGATCCGCGAGTGGGAGCGCATCGCCTACGGGTCCGGCGACACCGAGATCCCGGAGACGCAGGCTGATCGGCTTGCCGCGGTTGCGAGGACATCGACCTTCTCCGGGCGCGGGGGTGAGGGTGTTCTGGAACACGGGCGGAAGGGGCTCCGAGCACGTGGAGTCGTCGGCGTCATTGCCACCCCCGACTGCCAACTTGAGATTCTCCCAAAAATCGAAGGGGGCGGCGAGAGCGGGGTGTCGGATGCGGTACTCAGGCAGCGCCTCATCCACATGCTTGCGGTGACCTACGATCTGCCAATCGAAGCCGGCGCGATGACGCAGCTTGGCTGGCAGCGCGAGACCGTGCTCGAACTTCTGATCCGTCTGTTCTGTGCGAAGCTCACCGACGCGGTCCGCCAAGGGATGCCGCGCCACTACCTCGAACACGAAGACGACTTGCCTGCGCTTCGGGGACGCCTGGACGTGACACGGCAGTTCTCGACGCTCGCGGTCTCGCCACAAAAGCTCGCATGCCGTTTCGATGCTCTATCGCCGGACATTGCCCTGAATCAGGTCATGCGGGCGGCGGTCAGCAAGCTGTCGCGTCTGTCCGGTGCTCCGGATAACCAGCGCGCGCTGCGCGAGCTGAGCTTCGTGTATGCCGACGTAGCCGACGTTCCTCCCAACGCCCTCCGCTGGGACCGGATCCTCCTGGACCGCACCAATCGTCGTTGGCGGGATCTCCTGTCTCTCGCACGCCTCTTTCTATCAGACCGGCACCAGCAGACGAGCGCGGGAACCATCGACGGTCACGCGCTGCTCTTCGAGATGAACGTCTTGTTCGAAGCATACATCGAACGGACCCTGTCGCGTGCTCTGGCCGGCACGGGCTTCCGTGTGTCGTCGCAAGGCGGCCATCGGGATTGTCTCTACGAAGGCGAGACCGGCCGCTTCCGCACAAGGCCCGACCTCATCGTCCGGGAGGGCGAGAAGATAGCGCTGATCATCGACACGAAGTGGAAGCGCATGACGCCACGGATCGACGATCCAAAGCAGGGGGTCAGCCAGGCGGACGTCTACCAGCTGATGGCATATGGCAGGCTCTACGATTGCCCGAACGTCATGCTGCTGTACCCCCATCATGGCGACCTGCCGCCAGATCCGATCCGCCGGCGGTACTCCATCGCGACAAAGGCCGCGTATGAGTCGCTGATCGTGGCCACTCAAGACCTCGCCGGCACACAGCGAGACCACAGGGAGGCCCTTCGACAGCTCGTCATGGATTGCTTGGCGCGCGAAAGCGCGCAGGAAGCACCTGACCATCACGGCAGCGCGCTTTTCGAAGCGATATGAAGGACTTCGGCGCCTCTTGCTTCCACAGTGCTTCCACGTATGGCCTCAAACGCAGACGCCGCCTTGGGGGGCGGCGT
>NZ_KE557319.1 GCF_000442315.1 Rubellimicrobium thermophilum DSM 16684 | reverse complement strand
GCCGCCCGCGCCGCCTCGAACCCGGCCAGCAGCCGGTGCGGCGCCCCCGCCGCATCCGGCCCCGGCCGCACCGCGCCGGGCAGCGCATAGACGCCCCGCGTCCTCAGCGCCGGCAGCACCTCGCCCGTCACCCAGCGCCGGAACGCGCGGGCGGAGGGAAGGTTGCTGGTCAGGACCAGCGCGTAGAGGCCGCTCTCGGAGATGAGCGTCACGTTCGGATTGCCCCGCCGCGGCGCGGCGGGAATACCGTAACCAAAGTTTAGGGTATTCAGGTTGACGATCGCGCGCTCGTCCTCGTCCAGCCGACCTATCGCCATCGTCGGGTTGCTGTGCCCGAGCACCGCGCACACATCCGCCGCCACGAACCACGGCGCACCATCGCGCAGCACCGTGCGCACGCGGGTTCCCTGCCAGTCGAAGGGCACCAGCTCCATCACGCCACGTCCTTCTCGTCGATCCGAGGCCGCTCGATCCCCTCCGGCCAGGGCAGATCAGTAGGCCAATGCTCTGATACCGCTTCCAAAATCCTTCGAGCGCGCCGCTGCGTCAGGGTGCCGTGTCGATCAATCCGATCAACAGTGTCCCAACTGCCGGACACGATCCGCGAGGCGGTGGACACGCGCCAGCCCCGCGCCACTGCCAGCGCGCGGATCAAATAGGCAATGTCTCGGTCGTGGATCATGTGCGCAATAATGCACGAACCGCTCTGAATGATCAAGTATATTTGTGCACAATCCAATGGCGTGGTAGTGCATAAAAATGCACGATTCGCCATCTGCATTCCTGCGAGAGCGCTTGGCCGAGACCCTTGCCCAGACAAGGGTAGGTGTGCGCCGCCTCGAGGAACTCCTGGGTCTACCCCGATGGAGCCTCCGGGGTGTCATCGATGGGCAGACGCCAAGCCTTGATAAGGCAAAGGAAATCGCTGAGGCGTTAGGCCTCGAGCTCTACATCGGCCCGCCGCGCGGCGGCGCCGAGCCTGCGGGCGACTTCGCCCTCGTGCCGCTGCACGCCGCCGCCCTCTCGGCCGGCCCGGGTGCCGACGCGGGCGATGCCGACCGCGTCGAGACGCTGCTGGCCTTCCGCCGCGACTGGCTCGCCCGCCTGGGCCTGCCCCCCGCCCGCGCCGCCCTCGCCCGCATCCGCGGCGACAGCATGGAACCCCGCCTGAAGGACGGCGACCTTGTCCTGATCGACACCGCCCGCACCGATCCCGCCCGCCCCCTGCGCGGCCCCGAAGGCAACATCTTCGCCCTCCGCCACCAGGGCGAGCTGATCGTCAAGCGCGTCGAACGCCCCCCGACCCCGCCCCGCACCCCCGACGATCCGGCTCTGATCCTCGTCTCCGAGAACTGGTCCTATCCCCCTTTGAGGGTCGCCCGAAGCGCGCTCGAGGACGGCTCGACCGCCGTCCTGGGCCTGGTCCGATGGTGGGGCCATGTCGCCACGACACAACCATAGATAGAAAACTATGCGCCTAGCGCATGACTGCTGCACTGCAGCGCAATTTCATCTGTCAAAAATCGGCCAACTCATTTGGCAAGCTACAGCCGGCGCCCGCGCCAGGGACGGGGCAGGGCCCGGCAGGGACGGGCTGGCCAGCGGCGCACCGCGCGCCTAGCCTGCAGCCGACCGCAGAGGGAGAGCCGGCATGAACCCCCTTCTTGACGACTGGACCACGCCCTTCGGCCTGCCCCCCTGGGACCGCATCCGGGACGAGCCACTGGGCCGCGAGGCCCGTCGATGCCGCCCTCGAGGAGGCGCGGGCGAACATCGCCGCCATCGCCGATGATCCCGATCCGCCCTCCTTTGCCAACACCGTGGCCGCGCTCGAACGCGCCGACCGGCGGCTGAGCCGGGTGCTCGGTGCCTTTCACGCCGTCGCCGGGGCCGACAGCAACGAGGCCCGCCGCGCGCTCGAGCGGGAATTCGCGCCCAGACTCTCGGCCTTTTCCTCGGAGATCACGGCCAACCGGGCGCTGTTCGCACGGATCGAGACGCTGTGTGAGGGGCGCGAGGCGCTGAACCTCTCGCCCGAGGAGGCGCGGGTGCTGATGCTCACCCATCGCGGATTCGTGCGCGCAGGCGCCCGCCTTCGGGACGAGGCGATGGAGCGGATGAAGGCGATCCGCGCCCGCCTGGCCGAGCTGGGCACGCAGTTCGCGCAGAATGTCCTGGCCGACGAACGGGACTGGGCCATGCCCCTGGCCGAGGCCGATCTCGAGGGGCTGCCGGATTTCCTTGTCTCCGCCCTGCGCGCCGCAGGCGAGGCGCGCGGCCTCGGACAGCCCGCGGTGACGCTGGCGCGGTCGGTCGTGGTGCCCTTCCTCCAGTTCTCGCCCCGACGCGAGTTGCGACGCAGGGCCTGGGAGGCCTGGACGCGGCGCGGGGCAGGGGGAGGGGCGACCGACAATCGGGCCATCGCCGCCGAGATGCTCGCCCTGCGGGCCGAACGCGCGGCGCTGCTGGGCTACGCCTCCTACGCCGACTGGAAGCTCGAGACCGAGATGGCGCGGACTCCGCAGGCCGTGCGCGATCTGCTCGAACGCGTCTGGACCCCCGCGAAGGCCGCCGCCCTGCGCGACGAGGCGGAGATCGCCCGGATGCTGCGCGCGGACGGGATCGAGGGGCCGGTCGAACCCTGGGACTGGCGTTTCTACAGCGAAAGGCTGCGGCAGGTGCGCCACGCCCTCGAGGAGGCCGAGGTCAAGCCCTACCTGACGCTCGATGGCCTGCTCGACGCGGTCTTCGATGTCGCCGGGCGGCTCTTCGGCCTGCAACTGCGCGAGATCCCCGAGGCGCCGCGCTGGCATGCGGATGTGCGCGTCTGGGAGGTCACGCGCGGGGGGCGGCACATGGCGGTGTTCCATGGCGACTTCTTCGCGCGCGAGGGCAAGCGGTCGGGCGCCTGGTGCATGGCGATGCGCAGCCAGTCGCGCCTTGATGGCGAGGAACGGCCCCATGTCGTCAATGTCTGCAACTTCGCCAAGCCCCCGGAGGGGGAACCGGCGCTGCTCTCCTGGGACGATGCGCGCACGCTGTTCCACGAATTCGGCCATGCGCTGCATCAGATCCTCTCGGACGTGACCTTCGGCAGCGTCAGCGGCACCTCTGTCGCGCGCGACTTCGTGGAGCTGCCGAGCCAGCTTCTCGAACACTGGCTGGAGGTGCCGGAGCTGCTCGAGCGCCATGCCCGCCATGCCGCGACCGGCGCGCCGATGCCCGAGGACCTGCGCGAAAGGCTGCTGGCGGCGCGGACCCATGACATGGGATTCCAGACCGTCGAATACCTCGCCTCGGCCTTCGTCGATCTGGCCTTCCATGACGGGCCGCCCCCCGCAGATCCGATGCAGCGGCAGGCGGAGGTGCTGGAACGGCTGGGGATGCCGCGGGCCATCGCCATGCGCCACGCCACCCCCCATTTCCAGCATGTCTTTGCCGGGGACGGCTACGCGGCGGGCTACTACTCCTACCTCTGGAGTGAGGTCATGGACGCCGATGCCTTTGCCGCCTTCGGCGAGGCGGGCGGGCCGTTCGATGCCGCGACGGCGCAGCGGCTCGAACGCGAGATCCTCTCGGTCGGCGGATCGCGCGACGAGGGCGAAAGCTGGCTGGCCTTCCGCGGCCGCATGCCGGGGGTGGAGCCTCTGCTGGCAGGGCGGGGGCTTTTGTGAGGCGCGCAGCCCCCCCGCCCGGCAGGGCACGGCATCGGGATGAGGGGGCAGGCAGGCGGTCATGGCGATTCGGGTCTCTCCTTTCGCGGCCAGCCTGCCCCGCAACCGGTTAACGAATGGTAGGCGCAACGCGCGCTGCAGACCCGATTCGCGCAACACCCCCGGGGCGGCGCCTGTCCTGAAGGGTTCGCCCGCTCTCAGGGGTCGGCAAGGAGAGGAGATGTCTGGGCCAGCTCCCACACGCGGCGCATGGCGCCGGGCAGGGTCGCGGGATCGAGCGCGGGGACAAAACTGCCCTGCAGGGGCGTGGTGTCGCCATCCAGCCGGGCCACGCGCACCCGCAGCGTCAGGGTGAAATGCGTGAAGCTGTGGCGGGCGGTCTGCGCCAGCTCCTGCCAGTCGCCGGGGGCGGGGGGCGGGGCGTCCTCCTCTCCCCGGTCCCAGGCGGAGCCGGGAAAGCCCGGCATCCCCCCCAGCATCCGGTCCGGTGCGCGCGTTTCCAGAAGCCAGGCCCCGTCGCTGCGCCGGCCGACATAGGCTACCCCGAGCCGCTCGGGCGGGGCCTTGCGGGGGGGCTTCACGGGGCGCTGGAGCGTGGTCCCGTGCCGACGGGCAAGGCAGGCCTCGCACCAGGGGCAGAGCACGCAGGCCGGCCGGCGCGGCGTGCAGAGGGTGGCGCCGAGGTCCATCAGGGCCTGCGCGAAATCGCCCGGCCGGCCGGCGGGCACGAGCGTCGCGACCCGGTCCCGGATGGTCCTGCGTGCCTGCGGCAGGGGCGTGGCGATGTCGAAGGCGCGGGCGATCACGCGTTCCACATTGCCGTCCACGACCGCGACCTGTTGGCCGAAGGCGATGGCCGCGACCGAGGCGGCGGTATAGGCGCCAAGCCCCGGCAGGGTGCGCAGCTCCTCTTCCGTCTCGGGAAAGCCCCCCCGTTCGGCCACGGCGCGGGCGCAGGCGATGAGATTGCGGGCGCGGGCATAGTAGCCGAGGCCCGCCCATTCGGCCATCACCTCGGCCTCGGGCGCGGCGGCCAGCGCTGCCACATCCGGCCAGCGGGCCAGGAAGCGCCCGTAGCGGGGCAGGACAGCCGCCACCGTGGTCTGCTGAAGCATCACCTCGGCCAGCCAGACGCGGTAGGGATCCGGGCGCTCGCGGCTTGCCGGGGGCAGACGCCAGGGCAGGCGGCGGGCATGGCGATCATACCAGTCGAGGAGGGCTCGGGTCAGGTCCATGGGTGTCCTGTCCGGGGGCCTGTCGCCGGACCGACGGAGGGTCTATCATGGCCGTCACGGAGGGTCCAATGCAGCGTGCCGGACGATTCACACCTGCCGCGGATCTGCTGCGGCACACGATCCGCAAGGCCGGGGAGAAGCGGGGCTTTGCCACCATGCGGATCCTCACGCATTGGGTGGAGATCGTGGGCGAGGATCTGGCCGCCGTCACGAAACCCCTGGAGATCCGCCAGCCCCGTCCGCGAAAGGGCGGGGCCGCGCCGCAGGGGGGCACGCTGACGGTGCTCGCACTCGGCGCGGCGGCGCTGCGCATCGAGATGGAGAGCGACCGCATCCGCGACCGCATCAATGCCTGCCATGGCTACAGGGCTGTCGAGCGGCTGCGGATCCGCCAGACGAGCCTTGCGGGACTGGCGGAGGCGCGCGCCCCCTTCACGCCCCCGCCGGCAGCGACCCCGGATCCCCATCTGGCCGAGGCGGCAGCGGCGGCCACCGAAGGCGTGACCGACACGCGATTGCGACTTGCGCTTGCCACGCTGGCGGCCAATGTCCTGAGCAAATCGCGCCCCTGACCGGGCGCCCGACAGGAAAGGCCGAGACCCCTCATGCGACTGTTCTCCCTTGCCGCCGCGACCGCTCTGACCATCCTGCCTCTGGCCGCCCTTGCACAGGACGATGCCACCCCCGAAACCGGGGAACCCGCCGCAGAGGCCGTCACCATCCCCGAAATGGCGCTGGGCCGGCCCGATGCCCCGGTGACGGTGATCGAATACGGATCGCTGACCTGCCCGCATTGCGCCAACTGGCACGCGACCTCCTATCCGCAGCTGAAGGCCGAGTTCATCGACGATGGACAGGTCCGCTATGTCTTCCGCGAGGTCTATTTCGACCGCTTCGGCCTGTGGGCCTCGATGGTGGCGCGCTGCGGCGGCGAGATGCGCTTCTTCCCCATCGTCGAACGCCTCTATGCCGAGCAGCGCGACTGGGTCGGCGACGGTCAACCCGCCGCCATCGCCGATGCGCTGCGGCGGATCGGCCTGGCCTCGGGCCTTGCGGCCGAGCAGGTGGACAGCTGCCTGCGCGACGAGGCGCAGGCCGAGGCTCTGGTCGCCTGGTATCAGGCCAATGCCGAGGCCGACGGCATCAATGCCACACCGACCTTCCTCATCAATGGCGAGAAGCATTCCAACATGGCCTGGGAGGAGATGCGGGCCCTGATCGAAGCCGAACTGGCCGAGGCGGGCGCCGCCGGCAGCACGGACGGAACGCAGACCGAAGCGGGCAGCGAAGGGGGGACCGGCGCCGGCACCGCAGGTGAAGCGGCAGAGGCGCCGGCAGAGTGAACGACGCAAGACCGCCTCTCGAGGGGCTGCGCGTCCTCGAGCTTGCCCGCATCCTGGCCGGCCCCTGGGCCGGTCAGATCCTGGCCGATCTCGGCGCCACGGTCGTCAAGGTCGAGGCGCCGGAGGGCGATGACACGCGCCGCTGGGGTCCCCCCTGGATCGATCATGACGGCGAACGCGCTGCGGCCTATTTCCACGCCACCAATCGCGGCAAGCGATCGGTGGTGGCGGATTTCACCACCGAGGAGGGGCGTGCCCTGGTGCGTCGCCTGGCCGCCGGGGCCGATGTCGTCATCGAGAACTTCAAGCTGGGGGGGCTGGACCGCTACGGTCTGGGCTGGGAGGCGCTGTCGGCCCTCAACCCGCGGCTTGTCTGGTGTTCCGTCACCGGATTCGGGCAGGACGGCCCCTATGCGGGCCGCCCCGGCTATGACTTCATCATCCAGGGCATGAGCGGGATCATGTCCTATACCGGTGCGCCGGAAGGCGAGCCGATGAAGGTGGGTGTCGCGGTCGTGGACCTGTTCACCGGCGTCTATGACCGCCACCGGCATCCTGGCCGCGCTGCGCGAGCGCGACCGCACCGGCCGCGGCCAGCGCGTGGACATGGCGTTGCTCGATGTCGGGGTGGCGATGGCCGCCAATCAGGCGATGAACTTCCTCGCCTCCGGGCGGGCGCCGGGGCGGCTCGGCAACCAGCATCCCAACATCGTGCCCTATCAGGTCTTTCCCTGTGCCGATGGCCATGCCATCGTCGCCGTGGGCAACGATGCCCAGCACCGCCGCTTCTGCGCGCTGATCGGGGCGCCGGAGCTGGCCGAGCCGCCGCATGACACCAATCCCGGGCGCCTGGCCCACCGGGCCACGCTGATCCCCGCCATCGCCGCCCGCACCGCCCGGATGACGAAGGCCGATCTCCTGGCCGGCTGCGAGGCGGCCGGCGTTCCCGCCGGGCCGATCAACGACATGGGCGAGGTCTTCGCCGATCCGCAGGTGATCGCGCGGGGGATGCGGATCGAGCCCGGGGGCGTGCCGGGTCTGCGCACGCCGCTGCGCTTCTCCGACTCGCCGCTCGCGCTGGAGCGCCCCTCGCCGCGTCTCGGGCAGGATCAGGGCGCCGCCGACCCCTGGGCCGGCTGAAGCAGCGCCTCGAGGCGGGCATCCAGCGGCGCCCAGTCCTCCAGATCGAGCCGCACGGGCAGCACGAGGACGCGCGAGCGCAGCGCGGGGTCGAGCCGGGCGGCGTCCTTCTCGGTCGTCACGAGCTGGGCCCCGAGGCGGCGCGCCTCGGCCTCGAGCCGGGCGAAGAGGGCGGGGGGCAGGGGCTGATGATCCCCCAGCGGGCGGGTGGCGACGATTTCGGCCCCCTGGGCGCGGAGTGTCGCGAAGAACTTCTCCGGATGGCCGATGCCGGCGAAGGCCAGCGCCCGGAGCCCCTGCCAGCGCATTCCGGTGGGCAAGGGGACGAGACGGCCGCGCAGGCGGGAGAGGGCGGCGACCTGCGCCCCCCAGCGGCGATCGAAGGCATCCTGGGCAGCCGGTTCGCCCAGCGTCAGCAGCAGATCGGCCCGGGCGAGGCCGGCCGCGAGCCTTTCGCGCAGGGGGCCGGCCGGGATCGGCAGGCCGTTGCCCCAGCCGCGCGCGGCATCGACGACGAGGATCGACAGATCCCGCGCCACGGTCGGGTTCTGGAAACCGTCATCGAGGAGCACGACCTGCGCCCCGGCGGCCCGGGCGGCGCGCAGACCGGCGGCGCGGTCCCTGGCCACCCAGACCGGGGCGAAGGCCGAGAGCAGGATCGCCTCATCGCCGACATCGGCGGCGGAATGGGAGGGGATGACCCGGACAGGACCGGCCAGCCGCCCCCCATGCCCGCGCGAGACGATGTGGACGGCAAGACCGCGCGCGGCAAGGCGCTGGGCAAGGGCCATCGCCGCCGGCGTCTTGCCGGCCCCGCCGGCCTCCAGATTGCCGAGGCAGATCACGGGAATGCCGGCCGCTTCGGGGCGCGCCCGCGCCAGCCGGCGCGCGGTGGCGGCGGCATAGAGCGCCCCGAGCGGGGTCAGGGCCCGCGCCCGAAGGCCGCGATCGGGCCGCCACCACCAGGACGGCGCCCGCATCAGGCGGCCTCGCGCCGGTCGAGGCGGTCGAGGACAAGCTCGGCCAGACGGTTCAGGGTGACCGCGCCCCGCGTCGCCACATCCCATGCGGCATGCGCCATGCGCGCCGCGCGATCCGGGGCAAGTAGCGATTCGATCGCCTGGCCGAGTTCGACCGTATTGCGCACCAGATGGGCCCCCCCGGCCTGGCGCAGCCGGATCCAGGGGATGTCATGGGGCGCCGTCACCGGCCCGTGCAGCAGTGCCGAGCCGAGGGCGGCGGCCTCGAAGGGGTGGCGTCCGCCGGGCCCGCCGGGCAGCGTGCCGCCCAGGAACACCAGCGGGGCCAGGCGCAGCCAGAGGCCGGTTTCGCCCGGCCCGTCAGCCAGATAGACCGCCGCGGTCTCGTCGGGTTCGCCGCCTTCGGCCCGCAGCGAGGTGCGCAGGCCGGCCTCCCCGAAGGCGCGGGCCATCATGGGGGCTTCGGCGGGATCGCGGGCCGCGACGATCAGCAGCAGGCGATGGGTGCCGCGCAGGGCATGGCGATGGGCGGCGATGACGGCGCCGACCTCCGAGAGCGGCAGATCCGCGGCGAACCAGACCGGCCGTGCCCCGATCGTCTGGGCCAGGTCGCGCCGTTCGCGTTCGTTGCAGGGCAGGACGGGGACAGGCGGATCGAGGGCCGGCAGGATTTCCATCCGCTCCTCGGGCAGGCCGGCCCGGGACAGGCGGGCGGCCGCGGCCTCGTCGCTGACCAGGGCATGATCGAAGAGCGCGACCGTGGCGCGGGCAAGGCCGGGCATCCAGCGGGCGGTGCCCACAAGGGGCCCTTCGGGGGGGAGCTCGCACAGCAGGCGCGGCACCGGGCTGCGGGCCAGAAGGGCGGGGCGCAAAGCCCCCCCCGCCCAGAGCAGGAGCGAGGGACGCCAGTAGCCCAGGAAGGCGGCGATCCGCCCTGCGGATTCGGACGGGACGGGGCGCAGCAGGGGCGGCTGGGACAGGGCGGCAGCGAACGCGGCCGGTGCTGTGCCGCCGGCCGGGGGCAGGGCGCTCAGCGAGGCCGCCGGCAGGGTGACGAGCGTGGCCACCCCGTCCTCCCTCGCGAGACGTTCGGCCAGGGCGGTCAGCCCGGGCAGGCGGGCCGGACCGTCCGCCTGCGCCCAGAGAAGCGGTCCCTCGGGCCGGGGGGGAGGCAGCGCCTCCTCGGGCCCGCCGCCGTCGAGGGCCGTCAGCGACAGATAGAGGGTGAGCGCCAGGGGATGCCGCACGGGAGAACAGCGCCGGAAGGCGTGACCGCGCCGGACTCAGCCGTCCATCGCCCGCGGCGAGGCGGAGGCGGGCTGCTCCTCATCGCGCAGGCGGTGGAGATGGGCGATGAAGTAGCGGACATGCGCATCGTCCACGGTGCGCTGGGCCTCGGCCTTCCAGGCGGCATGGGCCGAGGCATAGTCCGGGAACAGGCCGACGATGTGGATCTTGGAGATGTCGCGGAACTCGGTTCGCGAGGGATCGACAAGCTCGCCACCGAAGACGAGGTGGAGACGGTTGGGCATGGAGAGCTCCGGATCTGGACTGCGCAGTCCCATCTCGGCTGCGCGGGGGTCGGGGTCAAGCGGAAGGGGCGGGCGGGGTCTCAGACCCCCGCGACGGTCATCCCCTCCTCGATCAGCAGCGAGGGAACGACGCGGGTCAGATGGGGCCGGGCATCGTTGGCCGGCACGAGACGGGCGAACATCTCGATCAGGTTGCCGGCGATGGTCGCTTCGTGGACGGGATGGCTGATCCGCCCCCCCTCCACCCAGAAGCCTGCGGCCCCGCGCGAATAGTCGCCCGTATGGGGGTTGATCGTCGAACCGATCAGCGAGGTGACGAGAAGGCCCCTCCCCATCTGCGCCAGCAGATCGTCGCGGCTGGCGCGGCCCTGGGTCAGTTCCACGGTGGTGACGGCCGGTGCGGGCGTGCCCCCCGGATGCGTGCGGCATTGCCGGTGCTGTCCATCCCGAGGCGGCGGGCGGAGGCCAGATCGAGCACCCAGCTGCGCAGGATGCCATCCTCCACGAAGGCCTTCGGGCGGGTCGGCAGGCCTTCGGCATCCCAGAGGCGCGAGGCGGGGTTGCGGGGGCGGTGGGGATCCTCGTGCAGGGTCAGGCCTTCGGGAAGCACCCGCTGTCCCAGCCGGTCGCGCAGGAAGGACGCGCCCCGCGCCACCGCCGCCCCCGTTGATGGCACCCAGCAGATGCCCGATGAGCGAGGCCGCCACCCGTTCGTCGAAGAGGACGGGAAAGGCGCCGGTGGGAGGGCGTGTCGCCCCTTCGCGGGCCGCGGCGCGTTCCCCGGCGGTGCGGCCGATCTCGGCCGGGCTGCGCAGATCGGCGGCATGCACGCGGTGATCCCAGTCCCAGTCGCGCTGCATCGCCGTGCCGCGTCCGGAGATGGCAGAGACCGACAGCGAACGGTCCGTGCGCGTGTAGCGGCCGGCAAAGCCGTTGGTCGCGGCCAGCGCCACCTCGCGCCGCGACCAGCCGGCGCTGGCGGCCTCCACCTGGGTGACGCCGGGCACGGCGAGCGCGGCGGCCTCGGCCTCGCGCGCCTCCTGCTCGAGCGCGGCGGGTTCGGGTTCGGGCGCCGGATCGGCGAGATCGAGCGCCGTCATGTCGCGCCCCTGCGCGAGCAGGGCGGGGTCGGCCAGGCCGGCGGTGGCATCCTCGGGCGCCTCGCGCGCCATGGCCACGGCGCGTTCGGCCATCTGGCGCAGCGTGTCCCCGCGCGTGTCGGAGGCCGAGACCACCGCCTGGCGCCGTCCGATCAGCACGCGCAGGCCGAGATCCACGCCTTCGGCGCGGGTCGCCTCCTCCAGCCGGCTGGCGCGCACCTCGACCGAGAGCGACTGGCCGCGCACCACCATGGCGTCGGCGGCCTCGGCCCCGGCGCGGCGCGCCTCCTCGAGAAGGCGGGCAGCGAGGGCATCGAGGGAGGGAAGGGACATGGGCGGTTCCATGGCTGTCCTGGGGCCTGGGGGCGTGCCTGCCGCACCTAGGCCGCCCCGGCCCGGCATGCAAGGCTTGCGCCTGCAGGGCCGGCGGGGGCGGGCCGGCGGGGG
>NZ_KE557318.1:113640-195361 GCF_000442315.1 Rubellimicrobium thermophilum DSM 16684 | reverse complement strand
GCCGCCCTCTCAAGCCGTCATCACCCAGCTTCCCGCATAGCTCGGACCAGACATGGTTCGGACGCTCCGGCCTGAGGCGGACACAGGACCCGTCGTTGAGCCAGAGCCTTCCCTTCTTGGATTGCTTTGCGGGCACCTTCAGCCCCTCCCGCCGCCAGATCTGCTCGACGCGTTTGACGTTCACCGCCCAGCCAGCCTCCCGGAGAAGGGCCGTGATCCGGCGGTAGCCGTAGCGCCCATACTGCGAGGCGAGCGCGACGATGTCCGCGGTCAGCGCCTCCTCGTCAGACCGGCCCCGCGGCACCTTCCGCTGCGTTGAGCGATGCTGCCCGAAAATGCGGCAGGCGAGCCGTTCCGAGACCTGGAACTTGCGCCTCACGTGTTCGATGCAGCGGCGACGGCGGGCGGGGCTTAGGCTCAGGACCTGTAATACCAACGGCCCTATGCATCGACCTTTGCCCAGGCTCGGGTGGTGACGGAGCGCACCACTTCCGGCTGGGCCAAGAAGCGGTTCCAGGCCTGGCAGCAGGCCTCGACGATGGCGGAGTAGTCCTGCCAGACCTGGAGGCTGAGCCAGTTCTGGCGGAGATACTGCCAGACATTCTCGACCGGGTTGAGCTCAGGGCTGTGGGATGGCAGCGGGAGCAAGGTGATGTTGTCCGGCACGACCAAGGCGGCTGAGGCGTGCCAGCCCGCCCCGTCGAGCACGAGCACGGCGTGCGCGCCGGGGGCGACCGCGGCGCTGATCTCGGCCAGATGCGCGCTCATGGCCTGGGTGTCGGCATAGGGCATGACCAAGCCCGCGCCGACACCGCGCTCGGGGCAGACCGCGCCGAAGAGGTAGGCCCAGGCGTAGCGGCAATCCCGAGGCGCCCGGGGGCGTGTGCCGCGCCTGGCCCAGATCCGGGTGAGCGTGCCCTGCTGGCCCACGCGCGCCTCATCCGCGAACCACACCTCGATCGCTCTGTTGCGGGCGTGCTCGGGCAACGCCTCATGCGCCAACGCGGCGAAGCTTTTTTTCCCCACTCCGCCTGCGCGGCCGGGTCGCTCTTGGGGTGCTTGGGCCGGACCGACAGCCGGGCAAAGCCCAGCCGATGAAGGAGCTTGCCCACCGTGCGCTCGTGGAACTCCACGCCCCAGCGCGCGGCGATGACCCGGCGCAGGTCCACGCGCCGCCAGCGCACCACCTGATCCACCGTCAAGTCGGGGCCCCTCTCAACGATCTGAGCCAACTCGGCCATCTGCTCCGGCGAGAGCCGGCACGACGGCCCGGGCGGCACGCGGTCCGACAGACCCGGCAGACCTTCCGCGTTGTAGCGGATCACCCAGTCCCGGAGGGTCTGCCGGTCCATGCCGCAGCTCTCGGCCGCCTCCCGGCGGCTTCTGCCCTCCAGCACCAGCGCAAGTGCTAGCATCCGTCGCGCGGCATCGGCCTCCCGGCTGCGTGCCGCCGCACGCCGAAGCTCCGTCGCGGACAGCTCGGCGCGCGTGATCTCCACTGGTCGACCCGTCGGCATCGCCACCTCCCTCCATGCCTCCGCACAGAGTGAATCACCGCCGACAGCGCCCGCAAAGCCCAGAGTCACAGCCCGAGACCGTTGGTATAACCGCGCTGGCCTTTCAGCGGCTTAGCTGATTCATGCGGTCCGACTTTGGAGGGCGGCATGACGGGACAGTTCTGGTTGACGGGTGAGCAGGTTGAGCGGCTGAAGCCCTACTTTCCCAAGGCTCGAGGCAAGCCAGGGTTGATGAGCGGCGGGTGCTGAGCGGGATCTTGTTCGTCCTGCGCAATGGCCTGCGCTGGCAGGACGCCCCAACGGTCTACGGGCCGCACAAGACGCTCTACAACCGCTTTGTGCGCTGGTCGCGGCTGGGGGTGTTCGCGCGCATCTTCCGTCACTTGGCCAAGCCCGGGGCAGACGGGGACACGATCATGATGGACAGCACACACCTCAAGGCGCACCGCACAGCGGTAAGCCTCAGAAAAGGGGGCTCCGCCCGAGGGCAATTGGGCGCACGAAGGGCGGCTTGAACTCCAAGCTCCACATGGTCAGCGATGGACGAGGTCGGCCTCTGACCTTCTTTCTCTCCCCGGGGCAGATGAGCGACGCCAAGGGCGCCCTGGTGCTGCTGGCCGAGATGCCACCCGCCAAGCGCCTGCTGGGCGACAAGGGCTACGACGCCGATTGGCTGCGCGACGAACTGAAGGCGCGAGGCGTTCGGGCCTGCATTCCCGCCCGCAGTGGACGAAACCACCCCGCCAGCCACAACCGCCGGCTCTACAAGAAGCGCTGTCGGATCGAGAATGCCTTCGCACGCCTCAAGGACTGGCGCGGGATCGCCATGCGCTACACCCGCTGCGGCGACCTGTTCCTCTCCGCCATCGCCCTCGCGGCCACCGTCATCTTCTGGCTGAAGTAGTGAGTCCTGAGCCTAGAAGTTTCCCCGAGCAGCCTCGGCCAGAATGAGCTTTTCGAGCGTCAGGTCCGACACGGCCTTCCGCAGACGCTCGTTCTCCTTCTCAAGCTCCTTCAGACGCTTCACCTGGTCGGTCTTCAGGCCGCCGAACTCCTTGCGCCACCGGTAGTACGTGAACGGCGTCACGCCGATCGAGCGCACCGCCTCGGCCACCGACTGGCCCTGCGACACCAACACATCCACCTGCCGGAGCTTGGCTACGATCTCCTCCGGCTTGTGCTTCTTCTGGGGCATTCCTTCGTCCTCCATCCGGCCCGAAAGCCTACTTCAGGGAGGACCACTTTTCAGGGGGCAGACCACGCAGCCGATCGTCCGTTGCGGTGAGTTTGGCGGCGTAGGCCGCTGGCGTGAGATAGCCGAGCGCCGAGTGCGGCCGACGCTGGTTGTAGTTGGCGACCCATCTGGCGATGACGGACTGGGCATGATCGAGGTTATAGAAGATCGTCTCGAGCTATGCGGGAAGCTGGGTGATGACGGCTTGAGAGGGCGGCGTATCGTGGCGGGTGTCCAGCCTGCCAGAACCTCCCGAAGGAGCGATACGCCTGTGAAGACCGATACCACCGTTCATCCGTTTCGACAGCCCGACGAGACCGACGATCCACTGACAGCCGTGCTGCGCGACGGCGCCCGTCGGCTGCTGGCCGAGGCCATCGAGGCGGAAGCCGAGGCGTTCCTGGCCGCGATGCGGGAGGAGCGTCTCTCTGACGGCCGTGCCCGCCTCGTCCGGCACGGCCACGGCCCGGAGCGGACGATCCAGACCGGGATCGGCCCGGTGCCGGTCCGGCGGGCGAAGATCCGCGATCGCGCTGATGGCGCGTCTGAAGGAGTTGGCGAGCGCATCACCTTCACCTCGGCCATTCTGCCCCGGTGGGCGCGCCGCACCAGGAGCCTCGATGCCCTGCTGCCGGTTCTTTATCTTCGTGGCATCTCCACCGGTGACTTTCAGGAGGCCTTGGCGGCGCTGCTGGGCCGGGAGGCGCCGAACCTCTCGCCCTCGGTGATCGGCCGGCTGAAGGAGGACTGGCAGGCCGAGTACGACCGCTGGCAGCGCCGCGACCTCTCGGCGCGCCGCTACGTCTACATCTGGGCGGACGGGGTCTACCTCCAGGCGCGCATGGAGGATGATGCCGCCTGCATGCTGGTGATCATCGGCGCCACGCCCGAAGGCCGGAAGGAGCTCGTCGGCTTCCAGGTGGGCGTGCGCGAGAGCGCCCAGAGCTGGCGCGAGCTGCTCGTCGACCTGAAGGCCCGTGGCCTGTCCGCTGCCCCGGAGATCGCCGTCGGCGACGGTGCCATGGGGTTCTGGAAGGCGCTCGAGGAGATCTTCCCGACGACGCGCCATCAGCGCTGCTAGCAGCACAAGCTCGTCAACATCCTCAACAAGGCCCCCAAGTCCGTGCAGCCAAACATGAAGGCCGACCTGCGCGAGGTCCGCGACGCGCCGGATCGGACGACCGCGGAAGGCGCCATCACGGTCTTCGCCGAGAAGTACGGGGCCAAGTACCCCAAGGCGGTGGACTGCCTGACCAGGGATCACGACGCCCTCCTGGCCTTCTTCGACTTCCCGGCCGAGCACTGGGATCACCTGCGCACGTCGAACCCGATCGAGAGCGTCTTCGCGACCGTCCGGCACCGAACAGTGCGCACCAAGGGCGCCCTGTCGCAGACGACCGCCCGGCTCATGGTCTTCAAGCTCGTCATGGCCGCCGCGAAAACCTGGCGGCGGCTGAAAGGTGAAACCGTCTTGCCGCTGGTCATCGCCGGCGTCACATTCATCAACGGCGTCGCTCCCACCGCGACAGCCGATCAACGCGCCGCCTGACCAGACGCGTCACCCAATTCCGGCCATAGCTCGTCTGGTCCTACGACTTCGTCGAAAGCCGGACCCACGACGGAAGGAAGTTCCGCATGCTCAACCTCCTCGATGAGTTCACCCGGGAGTGCCTGGCCATCCGGGTCAATCGCAAGCTCAACTCGGCCGACGTCATCGACGTGCTGGCAGACCAGTTCATCCTCCGGGGCGTGCCCAGCCACATCCGGTCCGACAACGGCCCCGAGTCCATCGCCACAGCGGTGCGGGAGTGGATCGCCGCCGTGGGGGCGAAAACCGCCTTCATCGAGCCTGGCAGCCCTTGGGAGAACGGCTACTGCGAGAGCTTCAACTCCAAGCTCCGCGACGAGCTCTTGGACGGCGAGATCTTCTACAGCCTGCGCGAGGCCGAGATCATCATCGAAAGCTGGCGGCGGCACTACAACACCAAGCGCCCGCACTCAGCTCTGGGCTACCGACCTCCTGCTCCCGAGGTCGTCCAGTGGCCGGCTTCGCCCTCCAGAGCCGCTTCGCCGGCCACCCCAGCCGTAGCGACCAAGCCCGTCATGCATTAAGACTGAACCCGGACCACCCAATGGGGGCAGGCCAGCTCAACCGGCGCAGCTGCGCCAATCTCAGCCAACGACTCTGGCGTCAGATGGATGACAAGCCGGGGTCACAGCACAAGCCGGGGTCACAGCAATGGCTATGCCTTAGCGGACAGCTCATGACGGCGCATGACAGCCTCCCCTTTGAGGAGGTTGAACAGACTACGGCCCGTTCGGGAATCCCGTTTATGACGACAGACCCTGATCAACGGGCTCGACGGTATCGGTCATGTCAGCGCCGATGCGGCCCGCGACTCCGGCGCCTTGCGCAAAAAAGATCGAGGCTGAATCCGACGCAGAGGCACATATCGAGGCCAACTGTCCAGACCAACCCGCCCCGCCCATCAAGCCGCTTTCGCCCCAGACATCTACGCCGAACATCACAAAGTCGAGAACCCCTTCAACGATCAAGCGCTTCCGAAGGACCGCCCGCGCTGCAAAAACCCTCACCAGCCTCACGGGCTTCGTCTTCCCCATTCCCAACCCTGGATACAAACAGAGCCGAGGGGACGACGCTCAGTACAGGACAACACGATACCGCGCGGCCAGAAGTGCGCGGGTGGACTCGATCTCGGTTGTCACATGATCCGGCCCCCAGCCCAGCTCTGTCCCCGCGATTTCGGCGATTCGGCGCAGGTCGGCAAGCGACAGGCTTCCGGTCAGCGCCAGCGGTGTCCGGCGCAACACGATGTCAGCCAGATGCACGACGCGGTCGTGCCGCGCGATCCAGACGATTTCGCCCGGCGACCAGGCGTCGCCCTCGGCCGGTCCGCCATGCTTGGCTTCGGCCAGGGCGACGGCCTCGGCCCGGGTGCCATAGCGATCCAGAAGCGCCAGCCAGCGCGCGGCGGGAATGCTGCCGGCGCGGGCGGCCGCCCAGGCCGTGGGGTCGGCCGGAAAGTTCCTACCGCCCCCGATCGGCAAGGCACGGGTCGAGACGATGCGCTTGCGGCCAAGGCGGTCCAGAACCGCATCTGCGACCTCTTCGGCAAAGCCGCGGAAGGTCGTCCATTTGCCCCCGACCAGCGAGATGACCGGCCAGCGCCGCGCGCCTGCCGGCTCGGCCACCGGGGCGGAATGGTCGCGGCTGATCAGACCGGCCGCGGTGCCATCGGACCGCGGCAGGGGACGAATGCCGGAATAGACCGACACGATCTGCCTGCGGTCGAAGTCCAGCCCCGGAAGCAGATTGCGCAGACTTTCCAGGAAATAATCGATTTCGTCATCCTCGCAGCGCAAGTCGTCCGGGTCCGAAGCGCGGATGTCGGTCGAACCCACCAGCGCCCGGCCGAGGTAATCATAGACCAGGCAGATGCGGCCGTCGTCGGCCTCGAAATAGATCATCCGCCCGTCCAGCGCGCGGATTAGCGCGGGATGGTCCAGCAGGATGTGCGAACCCTTGGTGCCGCCGATCAGCCGGGTTTCCAGCCCAAGCTGGCGGTTCACCGCGTCGATCCATGGTCCGGCCGCGTTGATCACGATCCGGGGGCGGAAGGACAGCGCCCTGCCGTCCGGCCCGGTCACGTCGATCCGGTCGCCGTCGGTCCCCGCAAGGGTGGCATAGTTCATCGCAACTGAGGCAGGATGTGCCGCCAGCCCGTCCTGCACCAGTTCCAGAACCAGCCGTTCGGGGTGGGTGACGAAAGCGTCGTGATAGGTGCCGGCCGCGACGATGCGCGGGGTCAGCGGCGGGATTTCCGCCAGCGCCCTTTGCCGGGACCACAGCCGGTGGCGCGGCATGATCCGGGCGCGCCGGCCATAAAGGTCATAGAGCAGCAGCCCGATCTGGATCAGCACCGCCCCCCGCGCGCGCGGCGCAGTGGTCGAGCCGAACAGGGTGCGGATCGCCGCGGGGATGCCCCGCAACCAGGAAAAGATCGGGATGACGGTGGGCAGCGGTTTCACATAATGCGGCGCGTTGCGCAGCAGCAGGTTCCGCTCTAGCGTCGATTGCGCGACCAGCCGGAGCTCGCCGGTTTCCAGATACTTGATGCCGCCATGGATCAGCCGCGATGGCGCGGCCGAGGTGCCCGATCCGAAATCGCCCTTGTCGATGATCGCGCAGGTGATGCCCTGTTCGCAAAGGTCGCGGAAAAGTCCCGCCCCGTTGATCCCGGCACCAAGGATCAGCACATCGATGTCGCGCGGATCGCTCATGCCGGCGCCTCGATCCGGGGCCAGAACGGGGCAAGGGCGGCGGCCAGGTCGCAATGCAGGCGGTAGCGATCCTGCAATGCGGCGCTGCGGGCGGGGTCCGGGGCGTAAGTCACCAACCCCAGCTCGCGCGGGTCGGCGGTCGGGTCGGCAAAGAGCCCAACACCCGCCCCGGCGCAAAGCGCCGCGCCCCAGGCTGCGGCTTCGTCGGTGTCGGTCACTGTCACCGGCAGACCAAGCGCATCGGCAAAGACCTGTGCGTAAAGCGGGCTGCGCGAGATGCCCCCGGTCAGCCGCGCCTGGGACGGAGCGAAACCTTCGCGCAGGGCGTCGATATGGACCCGGTGGTTGAAGGCGATGCCCTCGATCACGGCGCGGATCAGGTCGCCCCGGTCGTGCCAGCCGTGCAGGCCCAGGAACCCGCCGCTGGCCTGCGGCCCATGCGGCGAGCCGTAGAGATAGGGATGGAACAGCACCGTCGAGGGCCGGTTCAACGCCGCGCGCACCTCGGGTTCCACCGCAGCATGGATCGACCGGCCCCCGGCCTCGGCCGTCGCGCGGTCCGCGCCGGTCAGCGTGTCGAGGAACCAGTCGTAATTGGCCGCCGAAGCAGGCGAGATCGCCATATTGTTCCATTCGCCGGGGCGCAGCCCGTTGCGGCAGAACCAGCGCGGATCGGTCCGGGGCCGGTCCGAGACGGTTTCATTGATCGAATAGGTGCCGGCAACGATGGCCACACAACCCAGACGGTGCCCGCCGATGCCAAGGGCCGAGGCGGTCACGTCATGCAGCCCCGCGACCACCGGCGTTCCCGCGACCAGTCCCGTCATGGCAGCGGCCTGTTCTGTCACCGCGCCCACGACCTGATCGGGGCGGGCCACGGGCGGCAGGGCCGGGGCGAGGGCGCCAAGACCGTAAAGCTCGAGGATCGCGGGCGCATAGCTTTGCGAAGTCACTTCGGTAAAGGCGGTGCTGGCCTCGGTCAGGTCTGTGCCGATGGTCCCGGTCAGGCAAAATCGTAGCCAGTCCTTGCAGGCAAGCACATGCCCGATGCGGGCAAAGCGGTCTGGTTCGTGGTCGCGGATCCAGGCCAGCAGCGCCGAAGGAGCCGAGGCATGGGGCCGCTGCCCGGTCAGAGACAGCGCGGCATCGGCGGTGCCGTCGGCCTGCCAGCGGGCGACCGCGTCCACCGCGCGGCTGTCCAGCGACAGGATGCCGGGGCACAGCGGCTGTGCTGTGCGATCCAGAAGATAAAGGCCATCGCCATGCGCCGTGGCGGCCACAGCGGCGATTCCGGGCTGTCCGGCGGCATCCAGCGCCGCGCGGACCGCCTTGGCTGTGGCCTGCCACAAAGCAGCCATGTCACGCTCGACATGACGGGCGCGCGGAACTGACTGGGCAATGCGGCGGCGCGCGGTAGCCAAGACCCGCCCCCCGGCATCGAAAACGACCGCCTTGGTCATTGTCAGACCACTGTCGATGCCGAGGAGACAGGTGTCAACCATTTCCGTCCTCAGGCAGGCGGGGCGCGATCTCGACATTCACCCCCCGGTCGTGGAGCGCCGCCACGGTGCGGGGCGGCGTCGCGTCGTCCACAATCACCACATCGAATTCCTCCAACGCGCACATTGCGTAAAGCGCCCGGCGCTCGAACTTGGTGTGATCGGCCAGAAGAACCCGTTTCGCGGCGCAGTCGAACATCGCGCGCTTGGTGTCGACCATCTCAGGACTTTGATGGAAGGCGAGGCCATCGGTAATCGCCGACAGCGACAAAAAGGCCACATCAGCGCGCAGGCGGCGAATTTCCATTGTGGTGATGTGGCCCAAGAAGGCGTTGCACCAGTTGTAGAACTGCCCGCCCAGTCCCAGAAGCGTGATGTCGCGCACTTCGTGTAGCGCGTCCATCATTGGCAGCGCATAGGTGATCGCGGTCAAGGGCACCTTGGACGACAGGTATGGTGCCATTTGCAGGACGGTGGTCGAGCAGTCGAGGAAGATCGCCTGACCCGGTTCGACATGCGCCAGCGCCGCTTTGGCGAGCGCTCGTTTTTCGGCGGATTGCCGCAAAGAACGGTAGACATACGATGCCTCGATCAGGCTAGTCGGCGCCGCTGAGACCAACCCCCGCGACTTTCGCAGCAGCCCGCGGCTGGCCAGGTCGTCAAGATCACGGTGTGCCGTCATCAGACTGATGCCGAAACGCTCGGCCAGGTCCTCGATCCGCATGGTCCCTTCGGCCATCACCGCCTCGGCGATCATCTGCCGGCGGGTGATCTGGCGGGCATGGCGGCTGTCGGCGGGCACCAGCCCCATCCCTTGTGGGTCCCACACCCGATTTTCGCTGTTGTTCGTTTTGGTCACGTCTGTTGCTGCCCGAAACGGAACGCAATTTTGGCTGAACAGGCAATAAAAGCCACTCTCTCACAAGAGAAATCTGCGGCAGCCCGAAGGCTGCCGCATCAGGTTAAGAGAAGGCGCCTCTCCCCGGGAGCTGTCTATTCCGACAGCGTGAAGGGGGCGATGTACTTGTCCACGTTCTCCGGGGTGATCAGCACGCAGTCGAACAGCTGCTTCTCGGTCGCGGCCCCGGTCGAGCCGGTCCTGATGAAATTATCGGCCTGACGCACTGCTTCGGCTGCGAACACTGCGACGGGCTGCAGTACAGTATAGGCCATTTCGCCGTTTCTCACCGCCTCGACCGCATCAGGCGAACCGTCGAAACCGCCGACGACCACCTGATCCAGCCGGCCCGCTTCCTTCAGCGCCGCGATCGCGCCGAGCGCCATTTCGTCGTTGCCCGAGATCACGCCCGTGATGTCGGGATTCGCCTGCAACAGCGATTGCATCTTCTGATATCCTTGGGTGCGGTCCCAGTTGGCGACTTCCTGCCCGACCTTGACCAAGTCGGGATACTGGCTGATCACCGTCTCGTAGCCGTTTGAGCGCGTGGCAGCATTGTTGTCGGCCGGGTTGCCAAACAGCTCGACGTAAGTGCCTGTACCGCCCATGATCTCGACCCATTTCTCGGCGCCGAGCGCGGCACCTTGGGCGTTGTTCGATACGAGCTGCGCTTTGGCCAGGCCTTCCTGGTTGATCTCGGCGTTGACGAGAAACACCGGGATGCCTGCATCAACGGCCTTCTTCACCGCGCCGATGGATCCGTCGGCGTTCGCAGGGTCCAGGATGATGGCCACCGAGTTGTTGATGATCGCGGTATCGATCAGCCGCGATTCCACATTGGTATCGCCATTGTGGGCTGAGACGTTGGCGGTATAGCCCAGGCTCTCGGCTGTGGCCTTGGCGACCTCGCCCTCGGTGAACCAGTAAGGGTTGGCCGGATCGTTCACGATGATCGAGATCAACCCCTCGGCCGAGGCGGCAAAGGCCATCAGTGGCGTTGCGGCGATAGCGCCCATCAGCGCGCGGCGAGTCAGTTTCAGCATGGTCTCACTCCCTTGGATTGCAGTTTTCGCGTTGAGATGTCAGGCCTTCCTGGCGGTCCGGCAGGACGCCGTCCCGGACAAAGAGTCTCGGATTTCAGGTTTTACGCGCAACCTTGCTATACTGGATCGAGTTCATCAGCACGGCCAGCACGATCACGGCACCAGTAAAAACGGTCTGCCAGTAGGAGGAGACCCCGATGATCACGAGCCCGTCCGACAGGAAGCCGATCACGAAAGCGCCCAGCATCGTGCCGCGCACAGTTCCACGCCCGCCGGTCAGCGCGGCGCCGCCAATCACTACCGCCGCGATAGCGGTCAATTCGTAGGTGGTCCCTGCCGTTGGCCCAGCTGAAGTCAACTGCGACGCCAGAACCAGACCAGCCACCGCAGCCAGCATTCCCGACAAGGTATAGACGGTGATCTTGACCCGCTTGACCGGCACGCCCGACAGCTCGGCCGCGCGCTCGTTGCCGCCCGAGGCGTAAAGCCAGCGCCCGAACGAGGATCGCGACAACATCAGACCGGCCAGCAGCGCCACAGCGAACAAGACCAGCACCGAAATCGGGATGCCAGCCAGCCGGTTGAAGCCGATCCATTCAAAGCCGGTGTTGCCAAGTTCCGGCTTGCCGGAAAGGTTGTTATAGGTCAGTCCGTTGGTCTGCAGAAGCGCGATGCCCCGAGCGACATACATCACCCCCAGCGTGGCCACGAAAGCTGGCACCTTGAACCAAGCGATCAGCACCCCGTTCACCGCGCCGACCAGTCCGCCGATGGCGATGGTGACGACGACCACGGCCCAGACCGGCAGGTAAAGGATGACCCCCAGAGCCTGGAGCTCGATCCCCTGCATCATTGCCCCCGCCATGACGCCGCACAGTGCCAAAACTGAGCCTACCGACAGATCGATCCCGCCGTTCAGGATCACCAGCAACATCCCGATGGCGAGAATGCCGTAGATCGCCACATGACTGGCCATAATCAGGAAGTTCGACACCGTGAAATAGTTGGGCGACAGGTAGGAAAATACCGCAACGATCGAGATCAGTGCAAAAAAGGCACGACCTTCCAGCAGCAGGCGAACAAGACTGAATTCGCCGCGCTTGATGTAGTTTTGGGAAATGCTGGTCTCTGACACGGCTTTTTTTCCCTTGCGCCTAGGCCGCCACGGATTCGCCCGAGGCCGCCATGATCATTTCCTTGGTGACGTTTGCGTCGAATTCGGCCGAAATCCGGCCCTTGTGCATGACGATGATGCGGTGGGCGACCGACAGGCACTCGCCTACCTCGGATGTGGAATAGACCACGGCCAGCCCCTGCCGGGCACCTTCGGCCAGCAGGCGGAACACTTCGGCCTTGGCGCCGATGTCGATGCCGCGGCTGGGTTCGTCCAGCAATATGACCTTGGGGCGGTGGCCAGCATCTTGCCGATCACCACCTTCTGCTGGTTGCCGCCCGAAAGCGAACCGATCATCGCACCCCCGCCGTCGGTCTTGACCGTGACCTCGCGGATCATGCGATCGATCAGCGCGGCTTCGGCCTTGCGGTCGGTGAAAAGCCCCCGGGTGAAACTGGCGATCGAGGCCAGCGACAGGTTCTGGCCCACGCTCATCGTCTGCACCAACCCGTCGCGCTGCCGATCCTCGGGCACCAGGGCCAGGCCGCGCGCGATGCGTTCGGCAATGCTCAGGTGCGAAATCTCGTGCCCTTCCAGCACCACCTCGCCGCTGTCCTGCCGCAGCCGACCGGCCACGGTTTCCAGAAGCTCGGTCCGTCCGGCGCCCATCAGCCCGTAGATGCAGACGATCTCTCCGGCGCGCACATCCAGCGACAGCCGGTCGACCACGTTGTAATCGGCGCCCTTGGGGTCGGGCACGGTGAGGTTGCGCACCGACAGCGCCACTGGGCCCGGCTGAACCTCGGGAGGGTTACCGAGGTCGTAATTGTCGCCCACCATGTTACGCACGATCCAGTTCAGGTCGATCTCGGACCGTGGCGCGTAGGCGGTCATCATGCCGTCGCGAAGCACCACCGCGTGGTCGGTGATCTGCAACGCCTCTTCCAGGTGATGACTTATGTAGACGATGGCAACCCCCTTCGCCGTTAGGTCACGGATCACCTTGAAGAGCACCTCGACCTCGGTAGCCGACAGGGCGCTGGTCGGCTCGTCCATGATCAGGATCCGACTTTCTACCGACAGGGCTCGGGCGATCTCGACGATCTGCTGCTGGCCAAGGCGCAAGTCCTCGACCGGGGTCAGGGGGTCGATGTCCTCTTCCAGCTCTTCCATCAGCTTGCGGGTTAACTGCTCTTCAGCGGCGAAATCGACGCCCATCGGCCCCTTGATCTCACGCCCCATGAAGATGTTGTCGCGCACCGACAGGTTCGGGGCGAGGCTCAATTCCTGGTGGATGATCGAGATGCCGCGATTGCGGGCATCGGTTGCGCTCTGGAAAATAACCGACTCGCCGTCCAGGATGATCTCTCCGCTCGACGGCTGAATAACCCCTGAAAGGATCTTCATCAGCGTCGACTTGCCCGCGCCATTCTCGCCGAACAGCGTTGTGACCTGACCGCGGCGGATGTCGAAGTTCACGCCTTTCAAGGCATGTACCGCGCCGTAGGATTTGGCGACGTTCCGAGCGGCAAGGACTACCTCGCGCATGCCCGGACTGGAGAAGGGAATGTCGCTGCTGCCAGTCATTTCACCACCATCGAGACTGGAGTGATCAACCAGTTCTCCGGGTTCACCAAGCGGAAGGCGCCGACGACCTCGACCGTCTTTCCCGACAGGCTCGCGGTGTCGATCCCGTCCAGAACCGCCCTCTTCATCGCTCGATTGATGCCCGCGCCCGCATCTTGGTATTCAATTTGGTTCCTGAAGTCGCCGAAATCGATGTCGCCGGGCGCGTCTCGCAGGTCGGTACCATTGATCGCTGGACCGGTCTGGACCCGGACCCTGATCTCGGCCGGCATCCCCTCGACGGCAAGGTCGTAGTTACCGGCCTTTGCCTCGCCCATCACGCCGGTCAATCGCACCATGATGATCGACCCCGTGGACGAGGCCGTGCCGTATTTCGCCCCCGCCGCCGCCTTGTCGACCAGCACCTCGGGCGCGATCGCCACGCCGTCCACCGCCCGTTCGGTGATGAAGGCTTGGATGCGGGGGAATTCGGCCTCGCCGAAGGCATCGGGCGAGAACGCCTGCAACCGCACATCGGCGTCCGATCCGATGCGAACCACCGTCGTGTCGGCAGCGATGGCAGCGACTACGGCCAAGACGGCCGCCACCAACAGATAGAGCTTCCTACGCGAGGCGCCCTGAGCCTTTATGGAGGAAGATGCGGCATTGATCATGGCGGTCATGCCCCTCGGGACGAAAACACTGGAACGGGGCGCTGCTCTGCGCGGAAACGAACCGAAGTCCCACCACAGGCCGTCATGACTATCCCCCCCCGAAGCCAAGCGCCGATCTCCTCTTGCGGCACTCAACCCCTTCTATGTGATAAATCTAACTTAGTTATCACGTCAAGCCCCCATTTTTTGCCACATGCATCATTGCCAGCAATCCTGCGCCATGCGGTCGGCGCGCGTCAGCCGCGAATCGCCGGAGCCCTGTCCTTGTCTGCATAGAAATCGGAGCGATAACGCATAAGTATTTGTAATAATTTTTATTATTGATCTTGCTGGCCAGATGCCCTCACGGCGCGCGCTGACTGCGAGCGCCCCCCCCAAAGCCGATACCGCGAGACCGGCGAGCGAGAAGTTTTTCTATGTCTGCAAAAAAAATCTCCCTTTGTGTGATCTTAGTGATATAAAGCGGCGCACTCGGCTGACGGGCAGAGGGAGGAAAGATGGCAGGCTGGGACGTGATCCTCGGGATCGACGCCGGAACATCGGTGATCAAGGCGGTAGCCTTCGATCTGGCGGGTGCGCAGCTTGCCATCTCGGCGGTTCCGAACCGCTACACCACCCGCGACGATGGCGGCGTCACCCAGCCGCTGGCGCAGACATGGGATGACTGCGTCGCGGCGATTCGGGGCCTGCACGACAGGCTTCCAGACCTTGCTTCCCGCACCGCCGCGCTGTCGGTCACGGCGCAGGGCGACGGCACCTGGCTGGTCGGCGCCGGCAATGAGCCGGTGGGGGATGCCTGGCTCTGGCTTGATGCCCGTGCCGCGCCGACGGTGCGCGACCTTGCCGCAAGTCCGCAGAACCGCGCCCGGTTCGAGGCGACGGGCACCGGGCTCAACACCTGCCAGCAGGGCAGCCAGATGGCGCATATGGACCGCCACCACCCCGAACTTTTGGACCGGGCCGAGGTGGCGCTGCATTGCAAGGATTGGCTTTATCTGAAGCTGACCGGCATCCGCGCCACCGACCCGTCCGAAGCCAGCTTCACCTTCGGCAATTTCCGCAACCGGCAGTATGACGATGCGGTGATCGCCGCGCTTGGCCTGACCCACCGCCGCGCGCTTCTGCCCGAAATCGTGGACGGGACCAGCGTCACCCATCCGCTGACGCCCGAGGCTGCCGCCCTGACAGGTCTGCGCGCGGGGACGCCGGTCAGCCTGGGATTCGTGGACATGGTGATGACCGCGCTTGGGGCGGGGGTATATGGCGGGGCGGGCGACGTGGCCTGTTCCACGGTCGGATCCACCGGCGTTCACATGCGGGCGGTGCCGTGGCAGCAGGTGCATCTGAATGCCGAAGGCACCGGCTATGTCATCTGCCTGCCCATTCCCGGCATCGTGACCCAGGTCCAGACCAATATGGCAGCCACCCTGAACCTCGACTGGGTTCTGTCGCTGGCCTCCGATGTGCTGCGCGACTTTGGGCAAGAGGCGACGACGCGCGATCTGGTTGCCCGCATCGACGGCTGGCTTGCCGCCGCGCGCCCCGGTCAGACCGGCTATCTGCCCTATATCTCCGAGGCGGGCGAACGTGGCCCCTTCGTCGATGCCGACGCCCGCGCCGGTTTCTTCGGCCTGTCGATGACCACCCGCTATGCCGACCTGGTCCGCGCCGTGGTCGAGGGGCTGGGGATGGCGATGCGCGACTGCTATACCGCGATGGGCCCGCTGCCGGCCGAGCTGCGCCTGACCGGGGGCGCCGCCCGCTCGCCCGTGCTGCGGGGCATCCTTGGTGCGGCGATCCGGGCGCAGGTCCGCACCTCGGCCCGGGACGAGGCCGGGGCGGCGGGGGCGGCGATGATGGCCGCCGTCGCCATCGGCGCCTATCCCGACATGGATGCCTGCATCGCCCAATGGGTCACGCCGCTTCTGGGCGCGGCCGAACCCCGGACCCGCAACTGGCCGCGACCTATGACCGGCTCTTTCCCGCTTTTCACGCCGCCCGCCGCGCCAGCTCCCCTGTCTGGGAGGCCATGGCCCGTGCCCGCGCGACCCCGACAGGAGACTGACGATGACTGACAGCGAAATGATCGACCTTTTCGTGATCGGCGGCGGGATCAACGGCGCCGGCATGGCGCGGGATGCGGCGGGGCGCGGCCTCAAGGTCGTGCTATGCGAAAAGGACGACCTGGCCGAGGGCACCTCGTCCCGGTCCGGCAAGCTGGTGCATGGCGGGCTGCGCTATCTGGAATATTACGAATTCCGTCTGGTCCGCGAGGCGCTGATCGAGCGCGAGGTGCTGCTGAATGTCGCCCCCCACATCATCTGGCCGATGCGCTTTGTCCTGCCGCACTCGCCCCAGGACCGGCCCGCCTGGCTGGTGCGGCTGGGCCTGTTTCTCTATGACCACCTCGGCGGGCGCAAGCGGCTTCCCGGCACCCGCACGCTGAATCTGCGTCGCGATCCCGAAGGCGCGCCGATCCTGGACCAGTTCACCCGCGGCTTTGAATATTCCGACTGCTGGGTCGATGACGCCCGGCTGGTGGTGCTGAACGCCATGGGCGCGGCAGAGAAGGGCGCGCTGGTCCTGACCCGCAGCCCCGCCGTATCCGCCCGGCGCGAAGGCGGCGCCTGGACCGTCGTCACCCGCAACAGCCTGACCGGCGAGGAGCGCAGCTTCCGCGCCCGCTGCATCGCCAACTGCGCCGGACCCTGGGTTTCCGACGTGATCAGGCGCGTCGCGGGCTCGAAGTCCACCCGCAACGTGCGGCTGGTCAAGGGCAGCCACATCATCGTGCCGAAATGGTGGACGGGCTCGAACGCCTATCTGGTGCAGAACACCGACAGGCGGGTGATCTTTATCAACCCCTACGAGGGCGACAAAGCGCTGATTGGCACTACCGACATCGCCTATGAGGGCCGGGCCGAAGATGTGACGGTCGACGAATCCGAAATCGACTATCTGCTCAAGGCAGTGAACCGCTATTTCAAGGAAAAGCTGCGCCGATCGGACGTGCTGCACAGTTTTTCCGGCGTGCGGCCGCTTTTTGATGACGGCAAGGGGAACCCCTCCGCCGTCACGCGGGACTATGTCTTCGACCTCGACGAAACCGACGGCGTGCCGCTCCTGAATGTCTTCGGCGGCAAGATCACTACCTACCGCGAGTTGGCCGAACGCGGGCTGCACCGCCTGCGCCATATCTTCCCGCAGATGGGGCCCGACTGGACGGCGACGGCCCCCCTGCCGGGAGGCGAGATCGCCAATGCCGATTATGAAACCTTCGCCAATGACCTGCGCGAAGCCTATCCCTGGATGCCGCGCGAGCTGGTCCATCACTATGGGCGCCTTTACGGCGCGAGGACAAAGGACGTGATCGGCGCCGCGACCTCGCTTGCCGGGCTGGGCCGGCATTTCGGCGCCAATCTCTACGAGGCCGAGGCGCGCTATCTGGTGGCCAGGGAATGGGCGCTGACGGCCGAGGATATCCTGTGGCGCCGCACCAAGCACCGGCTGCATCTGACCGAGGCGCAACAGGCGGCCTTTGCCGACTGGTTCGCCGCCGATCTGGCGAAGGCGGCGTAAGATGGCCCTGACCCTGTCACTGAACACCAACCCGCTGGTCAACCGCTTTGCCGAGCCAGACGACCTGATCGACACCGTCGCGCGCGACCTGCGCATCCGTGACCTGCAACTGACGCATGAATTCATCAACCCGTCCTGGCCCGCCCCGGTGATCCGCCGGCTGACCCGCCAGATGGGCGCGGCGCTGCGCCGGACGGGGGTGCGCGTCACCTCGGGCATGACCGGACCCTATGGGCGGCTGAACCACTTCGGCCACCCGGACCGCGACGTGCGGCGGTATTATGTGGACTGGTTCAAGACCTTCGCCGACATCATCGCCGAACTTGGCGGGCAGTCGGTCGGCACCCAATTCGCCATCTTCACCTACAAGGATTTCGACGACCCCGTGCGCCGCGAGGCGCTGATACAGACGGCCATCGACTGCTGGGCCGAGGTCGCCGAACATGCCAAGGCGGCGGGCCTGTCCTATGTCTTTTGGGAACCGATGAGCGTGGGCCGCGAATTCGGCGAGACCATCGCCGCCTGCATGGCCCTGCAGGACCGGCTGACCGCTGCCAATATGGCTGTGCCGATGTGGATGATGGCCGATATCGACCATGGCGACGTGACCAGCCCCAATCCTGACGACACCGATCCCTATGCCTGGGCGCGGGCGGTGCCGAGGGTTTCCCCCATCATCCACATCAAGCAATCGATGATGGACAAGTCCGGCCACCGGCCCTTTACCGCCGCCTTCAACGCCAAGGGAAGCATCCAGCCCGAACCATTGCTGCGCGCCTTTGCCGAAGGTGGCGCGGTCGACAATGAAATCTGCCTGGAACTGTCCTTCAAGGAACGCGAGCCGAACGACCGCCAGGTCATTGCGCAGATCGCCGAAAGCGTGGCCTTCTGGGCGCCGCATATCGACAGCGGGGTTCAAGACCTGCACATCTGAAGAACCGCAATGCCCAGCCCCATCGAGACCGACCCCGAAATCAGCCTGGCCGTCCGCGCGGCCTGGCTGCATTTCGTCGGCGGACTGACGCAGGCGGCGGTGGCGAAACGGCTGGGCCTGCCCTCGGTCAAGGCGCACCGGCTGATCGCGCGGGCGGTCGATGCGGGACTGGTCAAGGTCTCCGTCGATGGGCCGATGGTCGAATGCGTGATACTTGAGGACGCGCTTTGCCGCCGTTTCGGCCTGGATCAGGCCGTCGTGGCGCCCGACCTCGGGGAAGAGGGCCTGCCGCTGCGCGCCCTTGGCGTGGCCGGCGCGAATTTCCTGCGGCGCGAGATCGAGCATGGCGGCCATGGCACGATCGGTCTTGGCCATGGCCGGACGCTGGCGGCCGCCATCGACGCCATGCCGCGCTTCAACGCCGGGTCGGTGCGCTTCGTCTCGCTTCTTGGTGGCCTTACCCGGCACTATGCCGCCAACCCGCATGACGTCATGCACAGCCTGGCTGCCAAGACCGGCGCACAGGCCTTCGTGCTGCCGGTGCCTTTCTTTGCCAATTCCGCCGAGGACCGCATGGTGCTGCTGGCCCAGCCCGGCGTGCAGGAAATCTTCGACATGTCGCGCAGCGCCGCGTTGAAGGTCGTCGGCATCGGCACCGCAGACGAAAGCGCGCAGCTGGTATCTTCTGGCATGATCCTGCCCGCCGAGATCGCCGAAATCACCCGTGCCGGCGGGGTGGGCGAGATGCTGGGCAATTTCTTCGATGCGCGCGGTCGGGTGCTGGTGACGGCGCTGAGCGCGCGGCTTCTGGCGGTCGGCCCGGATAGTTCGCGCAGTGCGCGCACGGTCGCCATCGCCGGAGGCAAGGGCAAGGTCGCCGCCATTCGCGCCGTCCTGGAAAGCGCGTGGCTGACCGGCCTTATCACCGACGAGGCGACGGCCCGCGCCCTTCTGGCCTGATCGGAACTGTCCCCGTCCCCCCCTTCGGGCTTGCCTCGGCGCTTTCGCGCGGGTGCCCGAAGGGGGCGAGCGTCGGTCAGTCCACCAGCGCCTTTGCCCGGGCGATGATCGCGGCCTTTGTGATGCCGAATTCCTGATACAGCCGCTCGGCCGGGGCCGAAGCGCCAAAGCCCGGCATCCCGATCACGTCCGCTTCGCTTGCGACATAGCGCGTCCAGCCGAACTTGCCCGCCGCCTCGATGGCGATGCGGGGCGCCGTTCCCAGCACTTCGTCGCGATAGGCTTGCGGTTGCGCGTCGAACAGATCCCAGGCCGGCATCGAAACCACCGCCACGCCATAGCCTTCCGCCTCCAGCGCCTGGGCCGCCTCGATGGCCAGTGCCACCTCGGTCCCGGTGGCGATCAGCGTCACGTCGCGGTCGGCCTTGAACCGGCGGATGATGTAAGCTCCCTTCGCGGTCAGGTTCTCGTCACTTGCCTCCAGCCGCAGCTGCGGCACGTCCTGCCGCGACAGGGCCAGCAATGTCGGCCGCTTGCGGTTACGGATCGCGATGTCCCAGGCCTCGAGCGTTTCCACCGTATCGGCTGGGCGCAGCACGGTCAGGCCGGGGATCGCGCGCAAGGACGCCAGGTGTTCGATGGGCTGGTGCGTGGGTCCGTCCTCGCCCAGACCGATCGAGTCATGCGTCATCACATAGATCGTCCCCACCCCCATCAGCGCCGAAAGGCGGATCGCGTTGCGGCAATAGTCGCTGAATACGAGGAATGTCCCGCCATAGGGGATGAACCCGCCATGCAGCGAAAGTCCGTTCATCGCCGCTGCCATGCCGAATTCGCGCACGCCATAGCCGATGTAGCGGCCCGGAGCCTCACGCGTGAACTGGCTGTCCACCGCCTTGACCCTGGTCAGGTTCGACCCGGTCAGGTCGGCCGACCCGCCGATCATCTCGGGCACTGCCGCGGTCAGCGCCTCTAGCGCCATCTGGCTGGCCTTGCGCGTCGCGGCCTTTTTCGGCGCGGCGAAAAGCGCCGCGCGCGCCTCGGCCAGGGCGGCATCGTAGCCCTTCGGCAGCTCGCCCGACAGGCGGCGCAGGAATTCGTCCCGCGCGGGATGGGCGGCAAGCCGCGCCTGCCAGTCCTTGCGCACCTCGGCCCCGCGCGCGCCGATCCGGCGCCATTCGGCCAGAAGCTCTGCCGGGATCTCGAACGGCGCCGACGTCCATCCCAGCGCCGCCTTGGTCGCCGCCGCCTCCTCGGGGCCCAGGGGCGCGCCATGCACCGCATATGTTCCCGCCTTGTTCGGAGAGCCGAAGCCGATCACCGTTTTCATCGCGATCAGCGAGGGTTTCCCGGTTTCCGCCTTTGCCGCCGCGATCGCCGCGTCCAGCGCGCGGCCGTCGTGCCCGTCGCAGGACTGCACATGCCAGCCGCAGGCCCGGAACCGTGCCGGCACATCCTCGGAAAAGCTGACCGAGGTCGGCCCGTCGATGGTAATGGCGTTATCGTCGTAAAGCACGATCAGCTTGCCCAGCCCCAGATGCCCGGCCAGGCTGATCGCCTCTTGCCCGATGCCTTCCTGCAGGCAGCCATCGCCCAGAAAGACATAGGTGTGGTGATCCACGATATCCGCCCCGAATTCGGCCGCCAGGCGCCGTTCGGCCAGCGCCATGCCGACCGCCGTCGCCAGCCCTTGCCCCAGCGGGCCGGTCGTCGTCTCGACCCCCTTGGCATGGCCGTATTCGGGATGACCTGCCGTGATCGCGCCCCACTGGCGGAAATTCCGCAGCTGCTCGAGCGTCATGTCCTCGTACCCGGTCAGGTGCAGCAGCGCGTAAAGCAGCATCGAGGCGTGGCCGTTCGACAGCACGAAACGGTCGCGGTCGGGCCAGTCGGGGTTTGCCGCGTCGAACTTCAGATGGCGCGAAAACAGCACCGCCGCCGCATCCGCCATGCCCGTCGGCGCGCCCGGGTGGCCGGATTTCGCCGCCTCGACCGCGTCGATGGCCAGCGCCCGGAGGCAGTTGCCAACACGAAGTTCTGCGGATCGAGCGCCGCCTTGACGGCGATTTGCGGGGCCTCCGTCATGATCGTCCTTCGATGTTCGTGCCGCAAATAACGCAGTTTCTGTTACATCTCAATAAAAATCACATTACGAGATCACAAAATCACAAAAATATGTTGCAATGAGGCCGATTTGTGTTATCTCAGCGCCAAGAACGGAGGGAATCGTGAAGCGCGAGGAGCGCAGGCAAGCGATCATGGATCTTCTGGTCACGGCTCGCGCCGTGGACCTTGACGACCTGGCAGACCGCTTCTCGGTCTCAAAGATGACGATTCACCGCGACCTGGACCACCTGGAGGCCGCAGGCCTGTTGCGCAAGATTCGCGGCGGGGCGACGGTGGAATCCGGCACCCAGTTCGAAAGCGACTTCCGCATCCGTGCCATGCAGGACGCCGAGGCCAAGGCGCGGATGGCCCGCGCGGCGGCGGAACTAGTGGAGCCCGGCATGACCGTGCTGGTCAACGACGGGTCGATGGCGGCACTGCTGGGCTCGACGCTGGTCGAAAAGCGGCCCCTAACGGTGATTACCAACAACGGCGCCGTGATGGACGTGCTGCGGAACGAACCCGGCATCACGCTCATCGCGCTTGGCGGCATTTTTCGCCCGAAATACAACGCATTTTTCGGCGTGGTGACCGAAGGCGCGCTGTCGCGGCTGCGTGCGGATCTTGCCTTTATCTCGACCCCTGCGGTCGCGGGTTGCCGTGCCTTCCATATGGATGACGAGGTGGTGCGCACCAAGCGCGCGATGATGAATGCCGCCGCCCAGTCCTGCCTTCTGATCAATCACAAGCGTTTCGGCCGGTCCGCCCTGCATGTTCTGGCCGACCTGACCGAATTCGACGCCATCATCACCGATGCCGCCCCCGCGCCGGAAGACCGCGCCGCAATGGACCGGGCGGGCATCAGGCTTACCATCGCAAGGGACGACACATGACGCATTGGATCGGCACAAGCTGGAAGATGAACAAGACCTTGGCCGAGGCCCGCGCCTTTGCCGACGGGCTTTTGGCCGCGACCTTCGACCCGCGCATCCAGCCCTTTGTCATCCCCCCCTTTACCGCCGTCCGCGAGGTCAAGGCGATGCTGGCTGGCACGCGGGTCAAGGTTGGGGCGCAGAACATGCATTGGGCCGACGCGGGCGCCTGGACGGGCGAGATCAGCCCCGTGATGCTGACAGACTGCGGGCTGGACATCGTGGAACTTGGCCATTCCGAACGGCGCGAGCATTTCGGCGAGACCGACGAAACCGTGGGCCTGAAAACCGAAGCCGCAGTCCGCCACGGGCTGATCCCGCTGATCTGCATCGGCGAAACGCTGGAGGAACGGCAGGCAGGCCGGGCGGCCGAGGTGCTGGAAACCCAGGTCAGGGGCGCGCTGTCGAAGCTGACCGGGACGCAGAAGCAGGCGCAAATCCTTCTGGCCTATGAACCTGTCTGGGCCATCGGCGTGAACGGAATCCCGGCGACCAGCGATTATGCCGATGCGCGTCAGGCCGAGATCATCGCGGTGGCAACGGACGTGCTGGGACGCCGCATCCCCTGCCTCTACGGCGGTTCGGTCAATCCGCAGAACTGCGCGGAACTCATCTCTTGCCCGCATATCGACGGGCTTTTCATCGGCCGCTCGGCCTGGGATGTCGCGGTCTATCTCGACATTCTCGGCCGCTGCGCCGCCAAACTGTGAGGGAATGACTATGAAACTGGCAATCGGGGGCGATTCTGCGGGTGAAGGACTGGCCAAAATCCTGGCCGAGCATCTGAAGGGCAAGCACGACGTGACCGAGGTCAGCCGCATCGGCGATGCGCTGGATCCGTTCTATGCCAACCTGTCGGAGCGGGTGGCGAACGAGGTAAAGGCCGGCAAGTATGACCGCGCGATCCTGGTTTGCGGCACCGGCATCGGCGTCTGCATCGCGGCCAATAAGGTGCCGGGCATTCGCGCCGCGCTGACCCATGACACCTATTCCGCCGAACGCGCGGCGCTGTCGAACAATGCCCAGATCATCACCATGGGCGCACGGGTCATCGGCCCGGAACTGGCCAAGGCGATCGCCGACGCCTGGCTGGCCCAGACGATGAACTTCGACACCGCCGGAAAATCCGCTGGCAATGTGGCCGCCATCGACGCGGTGGACGCCAAATACAACAAGGCCTGAGAGCTTCCCATGCTGCGCTTGCCGAACGACGGCGCGCCGACCGGCACGCTGCTAGAGGAATATTTGCCCGGCGACGGCGCGGGCGGCATCGTCCTTGCCGTCGCCCGGGCGGTGCCACAACTTGCTGCAAGGCTGGCCGAGGGGCGCATCTGCGGCGACCCCACGGCCATCGTGGGCGTGAACGACTCGGGCGACAAACAGAAGGCGCTGGATGTGGGCGCGCATGAGCACATGCTTGCCGCCTTGCGCGCGGCGGGCGTCGGCCGCGTGCTGTCCGAGGAGGCCGAGGCGGTCATCACCCTCAACCCCGGTGGTGCCTTCGATGTGGCGATCGACCCGATCGACGGCTCGGGTTCCATCGGCATCGGCTCGCCGCTGGGCCTTCTGTTCACCGTCCTGCCCGCCGCACCCGAAGGCTTTCTGCGCACCGGCCGCAGTATCGTGGCCGCCGGTTATGCCTCTTTCGGCCATTCCTGCGATTTTGGCTTTTCCATCGGTCAGGGCACCCATATCGCCACGCTGGAACCCTCGACGGGTCGCTTCCGGCTGACCCACGAAAACCTGCGCTTGCCCGAAAAGGCCAAAACTATCGCCTGGAACGCATCGAACGAAAGGCACTGGCATCCCGGCCTGCAGGCTTGGGCGCGCGACCTTCGGCTTGGCAAGGAAGGCCCGAGAGGGCGCGACTTCAACATGCGCTGGCTCGCCGCCGCGGTGGGCGAGCTGCACCGCATCCTGCTGCTGGGCGGCTGCTTCATTTACCCCGCCGACCGGCGCGAGGGCTATCAGAACGGCCGCCTGCGCACGATCTACGAGGCCTGCCCCATCGCCTTCCTGATCGAACAGGCCGGGGGGGCGGCGACCGACGGGCTGGCCACGATCCTCGACCGCTTGCCCGCCACCCATCACGAGAACACGCCCCTGGCCTTCGGTTGCAAGGACGAAGTCGCCACCATCGCCCGCTACCTTTCGCAATAGGGAACCCTATGGCCCGCATCACGCTTCGCCAGCTTCTGGACCACGCTGCCGAACATTCCTACGGCGTACCGGCCTTCAACATCTCGAACATGGAACAGGGCCTTGCGATCATGGCCGCCGCCAAGGCCTGCGACGCGCCAGTGATCCTGCAAGCCAGCCGCGGGGCGCGGGCCTATGCCGGCGACCGGGTGCTGGCGCGCCTGATTGACGGGCTTTGCGAGATGTATCCCGAAATCCCGGTCTGCATGCATCTGGACCACGGCAACAACCTGGCCACCTGCGCCACGGCGATCCAGAACGGCTTTACCAGCGTGATGATGGACGGCTCGCTGCGCGAGGACGGCAAGACCCCCGCTGATTATGCCTATAATCGCGACATCACCGCCCGGGTGGTGCAGATGGCCCATGCCTGCGGTGTGTCGGTCGAAGGTGAACTGGGCGTGCTGGGCAGTCTGGAGACCGGCATGGGCGACCAGGAGGACGGCCACGGCGCGACCGAAAAGCTGTCGCACGACCAGCTGCTGACCGACCCGGCCGAGGCCGAGCGGTTCGTGTCCGAAACCGGGGTCGATGCGCTGGCCGTTGCCATGGGCACCAGTCATGGCGCCTACAAGTTCACCCGCAAGCCCGACGGCGCCATCCTGGCCATGCATGTGATCGAGGAAATCCACCGCCGCCTGCCGAACACGCATCTGGTCATGCATGGTTCCTCCTCGGTGCCCGAGGATCTTCAGGCGATCATCAACAGCTACGGCGGCGACATCCGTCCCACATGGGGCGTCCCGGTCGAGGAGATCCAGCGCGGCATTCGCTCCGGCGTGCGCAAGATCAACATCGACACCGACAACCGTCTGGCGATGACCGCAGGGATTCGCCGAACGCTGGCCGAAGAGCCGGGCGAGTTCGATCCCCGCAAGTATCTCAAGGCCGCGATGGCCCTGATGCAGAAGGTCTGCGAGGCCCGGTTCGAGGCCTTCGGGACTGCCGGACACGCCAGCCGCATCCGCCCGCTTCCGGTCGAGGCGATGGCAAAACACTACTGACGTCCGTCCGCCCTGTCGCTAGACTGGTGCACAAGGGAGGCCGGAATGCAGACCCAAAAACTGATCAATGACGGCAACCTGGCGGTTGACGAGATGCTTGCGGGCATCCTTGCCGCCCATCCGCAACATCTCTGGCGGCCCGAACATGCGCCGCGGGCGGTCATCGCCCGCCATGGCCCCCGCCCCGGCAAGGTTGCCCTTGTCATCGGCGGCGGCTCAGGACATGAGCCGACCTTTCTGGGCTTTGTCGGCAAGGGGCTGGCCGATGCCGCCGCCATCGGCAATGTCTTTGCCTCGCCCCCGCCGCAACCCGCCGTCGATGCGGCGCTGGCCGCGAATGGCGGGGCCGGGGTGCTGTTCATGTATGGCAACTATGCCGGCGACGTGATGAATTTCGACATGGCCGCGGAACTGCTGGAGATGGAGGGCATCGAGGCCCGCACCGTCCTGACCACCGACGACATCGCCTCGTCCCCCGTCCGTGAGAAGCGCCGGGGTGTGGCCGGGAACGTGTTCATCTTCAAAGCCGCAGGCGCCGCCGCCGATCTGATGCTGCCTCTGGACGAAGTCGAACGCATCGCCCGCCACGCCAATGCGCGCACCTTCACGATGGGCGTCGCGCTGTCCTCTTGCTCGCTGCCGCAGACCCGGCGGCCCAGCTTCGACCTGCCGCCGGGCGAAATGGAGATCGGCATGGGCATCCATGGCGAACCCGGCGTCCGCCGCGGCCCCCTGCGCCCGGCGGACGAGGTGACGGACGAGATCATGGACGCGCTTCTGGCCGAGATGGGCGCGTCGCGTGGGGACCGAGTCGCGGTGCTTGTCAACTCGCTGGGGGCGACACCGCTGATGGAGCTTTACATCCTTCACGCTCGCGTCGCCGCGCGTCTGGCGCAGGCGGGGCTTTCCGTCCACAAGGTGCTGGTCGGCCCCTACTGCACGTCGCTGGACATGGCGGGGGCCTCGATCACGCTGATGCATCTCGATGACGAGCTGACCCGCCTGATCGACCACCCTTGCGACTGCGCCATGTTCCGCCAGGGCTGATCCATGTTCACCACCGACGATCTGAAAACCCTTTTCGCCGCCTTCGCAGCCCGGATGGCGACCGAGCGCGACCACCTTTGTGCGCTGGACGGCGCGATCGGCGACGGCGATCACGGCATCGCCATGGAGCAGGGCATGGCCGCCGCCGCCAAGGCCGCCGCCGAGACCGAGGGCACGCTGCAGGACATCTGCAACGCCGCGGCAAAGGGGTTTCTGAACGCCGTCGGCGCTTCGTCAGGGCCGCTTTACGCCACGGGGTTTCTGCGCGCGGGCAAGGCGCTTGGCCCCGTGACCAGCGTGCCGCAAGCGCAGGTTCTGTCCATCATACCGGCGATCCGCGACGGGATCGCCCATCGCGGCAAGGCGGTGCCGGGACAGAAGACCATGCTCGACACCTGGCACCCGGCCGCCGAGGCTGTCATTGGCGGTGCGACCGCGGCCGAGGTGCTGCGCACCGCGACCGAAGGCGCCGAGGCGACCCGCGCGATGACCGCGACACTGGGCCGGGCCGAACGACTCGGCGCCAGGGCGGTGGGTCATCCCGACCCCGGCGCGGTCTCGGCCCTGATGCTGATCGAGGAAATCCTGGCACGGATCGTCCCGCCACCCGCCGACTAGGCTGCGGACTCGGATGCCGCATCCAGAGTCGTACGGAGGCGATGCGGGCAGCGACAAGGTCATTGTGGGCGGTCTTTTGGTAGCGTGTGGCGATCTTTCTGAAGTGCTTGAGCTTGTTAGGGACCGCTCAACCAAGTTGTGCTGGCGGGCGGCGGGCATCGCAGCTTCGATGATCCCGCCTTTCTGGCCGAGGCGGCGGGCGAAGCCATCTATGCTCGGCTCGACCCGACGCATGAGCTCTCTCCGCCCGCGCGGGCCTTCGCGCATCTGTCCCTGCCCGAAATGGCGCGGTCGGTGCTCGAGTTTCGATGTGTGCAGACGCGGGGCTCTCGCCCGATCACCTGATCGCCCGCGCGCTGGGCGGGGCGCATTCGACGGGCGACTTCCCCCTGACCCTCGGTAACGCCCTGACACGAAACCTGCGTCGGCTTTACGAGGCTGCCCCGCCCGCCCTGCGCGCGGTGCGCGCGAGGCCTCGGCGCGGGACTTCCGCGACAAGCAGGTGATCGCCCTGGGCGAGGGGCCGCGGCTCGAGCGGGTCGCCGAGGGCGCGGAATTCCGCTACGCGCCGTTGTCGAGGCCGCCGAGGCCTACCGCGTGCAGACCTATGGCAAGATCGTCGCGATCACCCGTCAGGCGCTGGTCAACGATGGCCTCGGGGCCTTCGACCGGCTGCCGCGGATGTTCGCCCATGCCGCCGTGGACCTCGAAGCCTCGCTGCGGCTGGCCTGATCGAGGCCAACCCGACCCTGAGCGACGGGCGGCCCGTCTTCCACGCCGATCACGGCAACCTTGTTGCAACGGGCACGCCGATCACGGTTGATGCGGTGGGCGACGCCCGGGCGCTGATGCGGGCCCAGCGCGGGCCGCAAGGCGCCGTGATCGGTGCGGCCCCGACCTTCCTGGTCGTCGGCCCGGCGCGGGAGACGCAGGCCGAACAGCTTGTGGCCCAGATCACCGCGGCCGCGCCCGCGAACGCCAACCCCTTCGCGGGGCGCCTGCAGGTGGTGGTGGAACCGCGCTTTAGCGACGCGAACGCTTGGTATCTGGTGGCAGATCCCGCGATGCATGACGGGCTGGAGTTTGCCTATTTCTCGAAGGCCAGCGCGCCTTCAGGTCGAGACGCGGGCGGGCTTCGAGGTGGACGGGATCGAGGTGCGCGCCCGGCTCGACTTCGGCGCGGGCTGGGTGGACTGGCGGTCCTGGGTCCGGAACCCCGGCGCGGCGTCCTGATCGCGGCCACTTTCCATCGGCGACGGCGCCCGGTGCCCGCCGGGCGCGTTCGTGTGTCTGCTGCCTGCCTCGGGTCCTTCCCGGCAGTCATGGGATTCGGGCGGCGGGGGTGCGGTATTCCTCTAGGCTCAGTTAGACAACCAGTCCAGGCGGCGGCGAGATGCAGCCTACCAAGGAAGCTGGCTGCGGTTTTGTCATATCGGGTGGCGATGGCGCGGGTTTCCTTGAGGCGTGCCCAGAGGTTCTCGACGCGGTGGCGTCTGCAGTAGGCGGCGCGGTCGTGCGGTGGGGCCGGGGATAGGTGGGCTGGCCGGGCACGCAAGGGATGGCTCCGACGGCGCGGATGGCGTCGCGCCAGGGTCGGAAGAATATCCACGGTCGCAGACGACGCGACCGATGGGCCCCAAGGGGCACAGTAGCTCCAAGACGGCCGGCCCGGCCCGCACCTCGCTCGCCTGGCCGGGCAGCAGCAGGAACAGCACGGCCCGTCTTTTCGCGTCAGCCACGCCCAAGGCCTTGGTCCCGAAGCCGCCGCGGGATCGGCCTAGGGCGTGCCTCAGCCCCCCCCCTTTTGCGCCCGCCGCCTTGTGGTGAGCCCGCACCGAGATGCCGTCCAGGAACACCTCGCCCAGATCGGGCCGCCCCGCCTCGCGCAGATGCTCGAAGGCCCGTTCCCACACGCGCGACCGCGACCAGCGGATGTGCATCTGCGCCGCCTTCCACCAAGGTCCGAACTCGGACGGCAGCGAGCGCCACTTGGCGCCGTTCCTCTGCCGCCAGATCACGGACTCGATCACACGGCGCTCATCGCCCATCGGACGCCCTGTCCCAGACCGGGCCGCATCCAGCGCCCCCTTCAGCCGCCCCCACTCCACGTCATCCAGTATCTCCATGCCAACCTAACTCAGTCCAGCATGCAAGAGTTCTCTAACAGGCCCTTAGCTGCGCAAGCGATCACGTTGCATCGTATCCGGCGGCGGCGGAGCAGTTGGCGCATTCCTGCGGGGTGAAGGTGTCGAGGAGGCGGCCGATGGCGGTCCGGAGGCCATCGACGGTGCGCTTGGCGGCCTTTCTGAGGAGGGCCCTGAGCTTGGCGGAGGCGTTCTCGATAGGGTTGACGTCCGGTGAGCAGGGCGGCAGGTCAAGCAGGCTGGCGCCTGCCGCCCCGATCATCGCGCGCATCTTCGGCCCCTTGTGGCTTGACAGGTTGTCCGGCACGACGATGTCGCCGGGACGCAGTTCGGGACTGAGCACCTTCTCGACATCGGTCTCGAAGGCGATGCGGTTGATCGGGCCGTCGAGCACGAGGGGCGCGATCATGCCGCGCAGCGTGAGGCCCGCCACGAAGGGGGTGGTCTTCCAGTGCCCGTGGGGGATGCCAACGCGCAGGCGCTCGCCGCGCGGGGCCCATCCGTGGCGCCGTGCCATGTTGGTGGAGGCCCAGTCTTGTCGATGAAGACGAGATGCCCGGGATCGAGGTCGGGCTGATCGTCGCACCAGGCCGGACGCTGCTTCAGGATGTCGGGGCGCTGCTGCCCGGCCGCGTGGGCAGTCTTTTTTTGCGCGTCATGCGGTGCCGCTTGAAGAAGCGCTGGACGGTGCCGAAGCCGAACGCATGGCCGCGCTCGGCAAGGGCCTGGCGCATCTCGTCACGCGTCATGTCGGGCGTCTCCTCGCGCAGCGACAGGATCAGCCCCTTCACGGCCTCGATCCGCTTCGATCGCCGGTCGCCGCCAAGCGCCTTCGGCCGGACATCCCCTTGCTCCCGCTTGCGCCTCCGCCACCGGCTGACGCTGGCTGCGCTGACCCCGAACCGTGCCGCCGCCTGGCGGTGCGTTGCGCCCGCCGCCACCGCCACCAGAACCCGCTCCCGAAGATCGACCGACAAAGCTCTCGACCTGCCTGCCGGCCTCCCCCCCCCGGCCAGGCAGCTCGAATCAGAACCGAACAATCGGAGAATCCCCAGCGATGCATTCAGCTCAGGTGATGCCTAGTGGCAGAGGGAAGATCGGGGTACGCAGCGGCTGTGGCTGCATGCTCCTCTCCGCGGGTCGCGGCCGCCTGTCGAGGCGCTCCGCGGCGGTGCCCAGCCTGTTCGGCATCCGCCGCCGCTTCGGAGTCCGTGTTCGGAGTCCCTGAACGTCCGGATGAATCCCGGTCGCAATGGGGGATGTTCCGGGGACTGGCTTGAGAAAAAGCCATTATAATCAGATTTTTGTTCAAAAAGTGGCGGAGACGATGGGATTCGAACCCACGAGACGGTTTCCCGTCTACACCCTTAGCAGGGGTGCGCCTTCGACCACTCGGCCACGTCTCCGCCGCCGTGTCTAGGGAGGATGAGGGGGGATGACAAGGCGAAAGCAGTGCCCTTGCTGCAAAGTCCGCAGGGGAAGAGGCTTTCCCGTCCCGCTCGCGGCATCGGCCCGAAGAGAGGCGCAGGATCTTCCTCTTTCGGTGCGCCTGCTTCATCAGGGGAATAAGCCCCTTCGCCGCATGGGGTCATCCGCGCGCCCGAACGGGCTGCCGATGACTGCCCCCCGCCCCTGCCCCCCGCCCCTGCCCCCCGTCCCCCGGAACCGCCGCAACCGAGGCGTCCGGACGCGCCGCCTCATGTCTCGGGCAGCCAGACCGCCATGGCCCCCGCATCGCGATTCCCCCAAAGGAAATACGGGATCGCGACCAGAGGCGCCTCGATCTCGGACGGCGGGTCGGAGCGATACAGATCCTCCCTGTCATCCGTCCGGATGGCCCGCGCCGTCGTCGCCAGGGTCACGATCCCGCCAAAGAGATCGGCGCGCGGCACTGCCGCAAGGGCAGCGCTGCGGGGCAACCGCAGATCGGCGACCGGCACCGGATGATCGGCGGCCTCGAGGCAATAGATGAGCGGTCCGCGTTGCAGCGCCACACGGCCGCGATCCGCCCGGACCAGCGGATGAGCCCAGATCCGCCCGGGCGGCATCGGCAGGTCCAGCATCACCCGGTCGCCCGGGGACCAGAGCCGATCGAGCACCAGATAGCCGCGCTCGGTCCGCGCATCGACATCGATCACCTCCCCGTTCACCGCCGCTGCGGCGCCCCTGCACCAACCGGGGATGCGCAGCCGCAGGGCCATCCGTAGCGGGACTGCCGGCGTGACGGTCAGGACGATCCGCCCGTCCCAGGGATAGTCCGAGCGCTCCTCCACCCGCAGACCCTGCCCGCCGATGGTCGTCTCCACCGTCGCGCCGCCGTAGAGGTGGAAGGCCAGGCCATCAGGGGCGACCGAGCAGAAATAGCCGCCGACCGAAGCGACAAGACGCGCCACATTCATCGTGCAGCAAGGGCAGGGGTGCCAGGGCCAGCGCCGATGGCTGCCGTCCGATTCGAGCTTGTTCTCGTAGAAGTAATGGGTGCCATCCCATGACAGGCCCGACAGCGCACCGTTGTAGAGCGCGCGCTCCATGAGGTCGGCATATCGACCCTCGAGATCGAGATGCAGCATCCGGTGCGCCCAGAACACGAAGGCGACCGAGGCGCAGGTCTCGGCATAGGCGGTGTCGTTGGGCAGGTCGTAATCGGCGGTAAATCCCTCGTTTCCGGCCGAGGACCCGAACCCCCCTGTCACATACATCCGCCGCAGGGTGGCATCCTGCCAGAGCCGCTCGCAGGTGCGGCGCAGATCCTCATCTCCCGTTTCGGCCGCGAGATCCGCCATGGCGGCATACATGTACATCGCGCGCACCGCATGACCCACAACCTTGGTCTGCTCGCGAACCGGGAGATGGGCCTGCTGATACTCATAGGTCTTCTGGTGATAGGCGGCCGGGTCCTCGCCCCGGGCACGCGCCTCCTCGTCATAGTAATGCGGCTGTCGCCCGCGCTCGTCGATGAAGTAGAGCGCAAGCTCGAGATGCCGACGATCCCCGGTCAGCCGGTAGAGGCGCATCAGGGCGATCTCGATTTCCTGATGCCCGGGATATCCACGCTTCTGCCCCTCGCCACGGCCGAAGGTGCTGCGGATATGGTCGACGAAGCGCTCCATCACCGCAAGGAAGCGCCGCCGGCCCGTCGCCTGGAAATAGGCGATGGCACCTTCGAGAAGGTGGCCGGCATTGTAGAGTTCATGCCGGTCGCGCAGGTTGGTCCAGCGCAGATGCGGCTCTCGCCCCAGATACCAGAAGTTGACATAGCCGTCCGGCAGTTGTGCCGCCTCGAAGCGGTCCACGATCGCCTCGATCCGGGCTTCGATCAGCGGATCGCGGCGATGGTGCAGCGCATAGGAGGCGGCCTCGATCCATTTGCCGATGTCGCTGTCCCAGAAGACCTGATGCGTGTGTCCGTTCGGCCAGCGGGGAATGCGCAGGGGCGGCGGCGGATCCTTCAGCTCGAGGGACTCGAGAATGCCACTTTCGCCGAGCTTCTCGTACTGGCTTGGGATCGTGCGGGTGAGCACGGTCTCGAGCCGCTCGGACCAGAAGCGCCCGGTGAAGCGCACATCCCTGAAGGGAACTGGCTGCCATCTGGTCATGTCAGGCCAGCGTGACGCGGATCATCTGCCAGGAATGCGGCGGAAGCGTCACCGTCAGCAGTCCATCGGCGACTCTTGCGCCGGCCCCGTCGCGCGGAACGACGGCATCAGGATCGGCCAGCGTATTCCGCGCGCGCAGATTCTCATGCGTCATCACCTTGTGTTCGGTCACACGGGCCGCGCCGAAGCCTTGCAGGGCGATCTCGGTCTGCAAGGATTCGGCCGCGTGCCGATTGATGGCAAAGAAGGTGAGGGTGCGGGCCGCCTCGTCATGGACCCCGGCGATATCAAGCCAGGGCACATTGTCGTCATGAATGCTGTCGTAGCCGGGACAGCTGACCGACAGATTGAGCGCCGTTCCCCGCCCATGGCGGGAAGCGAAGTAGTAGGGATAGTAGATCGTTTGCCGCCAGGCCGGCCCGCCCGGCTCGGTCATGATCGGGGCAATGACATTCACCAGCTGCGCGATGCAGGCGATCTTCACCACATCCGACCGCCGGATGAAGGTGTTGAGGATACACCCGACCTGAAGCACATCCTCGAAGATGTAGATGTCCTCGAGCAGCCGCGGCGCATGGGGCCATCCGGCATTCCCCTCGAGCACGGCCCGATCCTCGGCATTGGAATGATACCAGACATTCCATTCATCAAAGCTGATATGGACATCGCGCTTCGACCTCTTGTTCGCCTTCACCAGACGGATCGCTGCGGCGACGGTCGCGATGTAGCGGTCGAGCTTGTGATTGAGCGAAAGATAGGTCTGCGTGTCGCCGTCGCGGTTGGCGAAATACATGTGCAGGCTGATGTGATCGACCGCCTCGTAGGTATGTTCGAGGACGATGCGCTCCCATTCCGGATAGGTCTTCATGTCCGAATTGGAGGAGCCGCAGACGACCAGTTCCAGCCCCTTGTCGAAGGCCCGCAGGGCCTTGGCCGTCTCGTTGGCGAGCCGTCCGTATTCCTCGGCCGTCTTGTGGCCGATCTGCCAGGGCCCGTCCATCTCGTTGCCGAGGCACCACAGGCGGCAATTCCAGGGCTCGGCCCGGCCATTCTTCTTGCGCAGGTCGCCCCAGTAGCTGCCCAGGGGTCCGTTGACATATTCGACGAAGTTCCGCGCCTGATCGAGCCCGCGGGAACCGAGATTGATGGCGAGCATCGGCCGGGTGTTCACCGTGTCGCACCAGGCCATGAATTCGTGGATGCCGACGCGGTTCGATTCGGAGGTGTGCCAGGCGAGGTCGAGCCGCACCGGGCGCTGCTCCACCGGACCGATCCCGTCCTCCCAATTGTAGGCGGAGACGAAATTGCCGCCGGGATAGCGCACGAAGGGGATGTCGAGCTCGCGCACCAGCTCGGCCACGTCGCCGCGCATGCCGTTGGCATCAGCCGTCGGATGATCTGGTTCATGGATACCGGTATAGACCGCCCGGCCCAGATGCTCGAGGAACGCGGAATAGATCCGCTCGTCGATGGCGGCGATGGTGAAATCCCGGTGCGCCGTGACGGTCGCCTTCATGTTGCCCTCCCTTCTGCGCAGGACCCGGCGGCCCGGAATCCGTATCAGCAAATACGATGTATATCTGACTACAGGGAAAGGTCGTCAAGAAGAATCCCCGCCCCGGCCTAGCCGGAGGTCGTGATCCGCATCACGATGTCCTGGTCATAGTTGCCAAAGCCGCGTCCGAAGATGTTGACGCCACCGGGATGGCGCGCATCCTCGCGCACCGCGATGCGCAGGCGGATCGAGCGATGCCTGTCGAGGTCGAGATCCTTGAGGGAGACGGGCGAGATCTTCACGCCATCCACGAAGGTGCCTTCGGGTGTCACCCGCCAGGTCTTGAGCTTGCCATACTGGCTGCCCTTCAGCTTCCACCAGTCGGGCGTATAGACGCCGCGCTGGTCGCCGAAATCGCCCGGGCTTGTCCATGTGCCGATATCGACCCGGTTGACCGAGACAGTGATGTCCGAGGGCCAGTTGGGGCTCGTCCCCGGCACTTCCGAACAGAGCTCCATGGAGAACTCGAGCGAGCGCAGGCTCCCCTTCATCAACTTGATATTGTTCGGAAACTGATACTCAACATAGCCCCGGGTGAACCAGATGAGAGCCGCATCCATGCGGCCGGGATCCAGAAAGCTGTCCGGCACATCGAGAAGCCCCACGATGCCCTGCGTGGAGCAGAGGCCGCAGGGCGCCGTTACCTCGCAGGAGGTGTAGAGGCCGAGCGGCATGGCCACCTCGATGGTATTGGCATCGGCAGCCGCCGCATCCTGATCCTTGAGCAGGACCAGAATCTCGTCGAACTGACTGTGGCAGAGCTTCTGGTTGCCCTTGCGGGCGCGCTGCGTCTCGGTCCGGATGAGGCCGGCCTCCTCCAGAAGCTGAATGTTGGCCGAGACCGTGGATTGCGGCAGGGACAGGCGCTGGGCGATCTCGTTGACGTTCAGCGGCCCCTCCCGGCGCAGAAGCTTCAGGGCCTGAATCCGCGCCGGAGAGGCAAGAGCCTTGAGAACGCCGAGACCTTCTTCGGGATCGACGATGAGAAAGTTGCGACCCATGATACCGTATCAGCCTCCATGGAACACATCCAGTCTAGTCCGGCATCACGGATGCCATCAAGCGACCCCTCCTGCCCAAATTGGAAATTGTTCCAGCGCGCAGGAGCATGGGCATTCGCCTTCCAGCATGGCTCTATGATCTTCAATAATCATGGACACCGATATGTATCTACATTCTTGTTGACACAAGTCGTGTCTTCCATAGGATTTCCCCTGTCGGATCCGCGTCCTCGCGACGGGGGCGCTCCGGGAATGCCGGGCCGGATCCGGAAAGAACGGGTCGAGGGGCGCACAAGGCCCCCGGGCAAAGGGAGGATCGGATGACCAGAACATTTCGGGCGGCCTTGCTGTCTTCGGCGCTGCTGGCGCCCGGCGTGCAGGCTCAGGAGATCGTCGAATGGTGGGATTTCCTGGGTGGCGGCGACGGGGTGCGGATGAAGCAGCTCATCAGCGACTTCAACGCCGAACATGCGGGCGAAATCCAGATCAATGCCACCACGCTCGACTGGGGCATTCCGTTCTATACCAAGGTCCAGACAGCGGCGGCGGTCGGGGAAGGCCCTGACATCATGACCTATCACGCAAGCCGCATCCCCCTCGCGGTCAGTCAGGGCACGCTGGCCCCGATCACGCCGGAGGATCTTGCCGCGATGGGCCTGTCACCCGACAGCTTCGCCCCCTCGACCTGGGAAGCGGTGAACGTGGACGGCACGACCTATGCCATCCCCTTCGACACCCATCCCATCGTCCTCTACTACAACAAGGACATGCTCGAGGCAGCGGGCCTCATCGGCGAGGACGGGCTGCCAACCGGGCTCGACGGGCTCGAGAATTTCAACGCCGCACTGCAGACGCTCAAGGACAATGGTGCAGAGTGGGCCATCGCGCAGGTGACGGCCGATGGCGGCTTTGCCTTCCGCACCATCTATTCCCTTCTCTGCCAGCAGGGCGGCACCATCGGCGGCGACGGCGACTGGTTCCCTGGCGACAGTCAGCAGAAGCTTGAAAACGCGGTGCAGGTGATCGCCGACTGGGTCGCCAACGGCTACAATCCCTCCTACACCGATTACCCGACCACGGTGGCCCTCTTCACCTCGGGGGCGGCGCCGTTCATGATCAACGGCGTCTGGGAAGTTCCCACGATGACCGATCTTGCTGCGCGGGGCGAGCTTTTCGAATGGGGCGCGATCGAGCTGCCTGTGCTCTTCGACCGGCCCTGCACCTATGCCGACAGCCATGCCTTCGCCATCCCCAACAATGTCGGCAAACCGCCAACCGCTGAAAAGCATGCGGCGGTGCTCGAAGTGATCCGCTGGATGTCCGAACATTCGCTGTTCTGGGCCACGGCGGGGCATATTCCTGCCAACCTGGCCGTCATTCAGTCCGAGGAATACCAGACGATGGAGCCGCAGGCGACCTATGCCTCGCTCATCGCCAACATGGTCTTCGACCCGAAGTCGATCCATGCAGGCGTGGCCTCTGCCCTGTTCGAGGAAGCCGGCAATGCCTTCACCGCGGCCATGAACGGCGAGGTGGATGCCGCCACCGCCGTGGCCGAGATGAAGGCGGCGATGGACAGGCTCTGACCCCTTGCGCAATGGCCGGCCCCACCCTGTGCCGGGGCCGGCCCGACCCGACCAGACCCGACCGGGGAGCCCATGCTGACCGACCGACGCAAGGAACTGATCGCCGCCCTGGTGCTGATCACACCTTTTCTCGTGATCTATGGCTGGATGTTCGTCTGGCCCACGATCCAGATGGTGACGATCAGCTTCACCAATGCTCCCCTGATCGGGAAAGGGGACTGGATCGGGCTCGACAACTACAGGGCGCTTCTCGCCGATCCGGTGTTTCACACGGCCCTGTGGAACACGAGCTATTTCGTGATCCTGACCGTGGTTCCCGGCACGGCGGTCGCGCTGCTGATCGCCCTCATGGTCTCGCGGCTGAGAGGCTGGCTCCAGAGCCTGGTGCTCGCGCTGTTCTTTCTGCCCTTTATCCTGCCGGTCACCGTCGTCTACGTCATCTGGGACTGGCTCACGAATGTGCGCTTCGGCCTGCTGCAGGGCGTGATCGAACCCCTGGCGGGCCGCAACGTCAATGTCTGGCGGACCCTGCCCTGGTTCATGCCGGGGGTCGCCCTGATCACCATCTGGTGGACCAACGGTTTTTCCATCCTGCTGTTTCTGGCCGGGCTGAGGAACATCCCGCGCGATCTCTACGAGGCGGCAAGTCTTGACGGCGCAACGCGCTGGCAGCTTTTCACACGGATCACCTGGCCACTGATCTGGCCGGTCACCGTGCTGTGCCTGACGATCCAGCTCATCCTTCAACTCAAGATCTTCGATCAGGTCTACCTGTTCGCTCAGGGCGGCCGGACACGTTCCACCATGGTCATGGTGCAATACATCTACGAAACCGCCTTTCAGCGGAATCAGGGCGGCTATGCCGCGACAGTTGCCGTGATGCTCTTCATCATCGTGGCCATCTTCTCGGTGCTGCAGTTCCAGCTCCTGCGCATGAGGGGTGCGCGATGACCGCCCTGTCCGCCGGACATCCCACCCGTCGCATCGACCTGGCTGGCGTGCTTCTCACGCTGTTGACGCTGATCGCCGCAGCAATCTGGTTCCTGCCGATCTACTGGGCGCTGGTGACAAGCCTGCGCTTCGATGCGGACACGGTTCGGGAATTCTCCCCCTGGCCGTCGAACCCCACCCTGCAGGGCTACATCTTCGGCATCACCAATTCGAACCTGCCGGTCTGGTATCTGAACTCCACGATCACCTCGGTGGCGATCACCGTCATCGCGGTTCTCGTCTCGGCCTGTGCGGGTTATGCGATCTCGCAGCTGCGCTTTCCGGGGCGGCGGCTGCTGTGGTGGATCATCCTCGCTTCCTTCATGATCCCGGTCCCGGCGCTGATCGTGAACCATTTCATCATCATCGCCGGCGTGGGACTTCTGAACACGCATCTGGGGATCATCCTGCCGATGCTCATCACCCCGGTCACGGTGATCGTCTACAAGCAATTCTTCGACAGCCTGCCACGCGAATACCGCGAGGCGGCCGTCATGGACGGCGCCAGCGAGTTCCAGCTGCTGTTCCGGCTCTTCCTGCCGATGAACTGGGGGGTCACGACGGCGATGGCGATCATCACCTTCATCGGGGCATGGAACAGTTTCCTGTGGCCTTTCCTTGCCGCAAACAATGAACGGATGATGACCGTGACCGTGGGGATCGCCACGGTCCAGGACGCCTTTGGCGTTGCCTACGGGCGCATCCTGGCCGGCGCAGTCCTGGCCAGCCTGCCCGTGGCTCTTGCCTATCTTCTCTTCCAGCGCAGGGTCACCCAGGCCATCGCGCTGTCTACCGGGATCAAGGGGTAAGCCATGGCGAGCGTCGAACTGGCCTCCATCTCCAAGAGCTTTGGCGCGGTGGACGTGATCCGCGACCTGAGCCTTTCGGTCGAGGACGGATCCTTCTGCGCGCTGCTGGGGCCTTCGGGCTGCGGCAAGTCCACCCTGCTGCGGATGATTGCCGGACTTGAGAGGGTGAGCGGGGGAAGCGTCCGCATCGGCAGCCGCGACGTGACCCATGCCGAGCCCAAGAGCCGCGGCGTGGCCATGGTCTTTCAGTCCTATGCCCTCTATCCGCATCTGACGGTGGCGCAGAACATCGCCTTCTCGCTGTCCCTGGCCGGGCGCCCGCGGGCAGAGCAGCGTGCCGCGGCCGAACGTGTGGCCCGGCTTCTCCAGCTGGATCACCTGCTCGACCGGCGCCCGGCCGAGCTGTCGGGCGGACAGCGTCAGCGTGTTGCCATCGGCAGGGCGCTGGTGCGCGAACCGCAGGTCTTCCTCTTCGACGAACCGCTGTCCAATCTCGATGCGCTGCTGCGGGTGCAGATGCGGATCGAGCTGGCCAAGCTGCACAACGAGATCGGCACGACCATGATCTATGTGACCCATGATCAGGTCGAGGCGATGACACTGGCCGACAGGATCGTGGTGCTTGACCGGGGGCGCATCCAGCAGGTCGGCAGTCCGCTCGAGCTCTACAACCATCCGGCCAATCGCTTCGTGGCCGGCTTCATCGGCAGTCCGGGGATGAACTTCGTGCCGGTGGATTCCGAAGGCAGGATACCCGGGGGCGGGCGGCTTCCCGCTGTCCCGCCGGGTGCGACGGAGCTGGGGATCCGGCCCGAGCATCTCCGGCTGACGGGACCGGGCGAGGGACATCTCGATGCACGGGCAACCGTGGTCGAGCATCTGGGCAATACAAGCTTCGTCTATCTCGACAGCGCCGCAGGCCAGATGATCGTGGAGGCCGATGCCGGATACCGGATCGTCCCCGGCGATACGGTCGGCCTCGCCTTCGACCCGGCGCGGATTCATGCCTTTGACGACAAGGGTCTCGCCATCGGCTGACAGGAAAGACCCACAAGCCGCCTCTGCCATGAGGACGCGGCACGGCTGTCTGCATCTTCTCTCCCGCCCTCTCTCAGGGACGGCCGACGAATTCGAAGGAAAAGGTCGTCAGCGCCCCGGCCGGGGGGGGCGGGAAGGGAGCCGCCCTCTGGACATGCTCCAGGGCGATGCGGTCGAGTTCAGGCGCGCCGGAGGAGCTGGCCACGCTGACAGAGGCCAGGGCTCCGGAAGGCGCGATGGTGAACACCACAAGCACCCGCCCCCGTGCTGGCGCCGGGGGGCGGCGCAACCGGGTGATCTGGCGCAGGACCTCTCCCGGATAGTTCGTGGCGGCCGCATTGCCGGCCTCGGCCGCTGTGGCAGAGGGGCTCCCCGTTGCAGCAGCCTGCCCCGTTTCGCTGCCGTCGGGGCTTCCGCGGCGGGCATCGGCTTCGGCATTGCCGGGGCTGGCGGGCGGCGTCGCAGGCTGCTGCGTCCTCGGGGCTGGCGGATCGCTGCGGGTCACTGCGGCCCGTCTCTCGGGCGAAGGCCGGGCCACGGGACGCAGGCTCGAGACGGGCGCTTCTGCCATCGCTGCATCCCCGGTCAGAAGCTCATCCGGCACGGGAGAGATCGTCTCGTCCGGTGTGACAGGCCTGGCTGCAGGCGGGGCAGAGGTGGCCAGGGGGGGCTCTGTCGGAGCTGCTGGATCATCCGGGCGCGCATGAGACGCCAGATCGGCAGCAGCAATCTGCGGCAGGGCGGGCGGTTGAGGGACGATCGGCTCTGCGATCCCGGCCGGGGCAGCCCCGGCCGGTTCGACAGCCGGCATGTCCGCTGGCGCAACCGGCGGCGAAGAGTCCGGCTGCACGGGGGACGGCTGCACGGGAACGGGCCGTGGGGCGGAGCGGTCGAGCGGATCGACTGCGGCCGCGGCATCCGGGCGGACCGCGCTCACCCCCGCCGCGAAATCCGCAAAGGCATGGCCGAGCGCGGCCGGGGCCGCGTCTCCGCCGCCACCCATCATCGGCCGATCCGGCAGGCGATAGGCCCATGACAAACCGGCCGCATGCAGGGCCGCCGAAAGGGTCAGGGCAAGCCCGCCGCCTGCCAGCATCCGGGCCCGGCTCATGGGGTCAGCCCCCGTTCGGTCACAAGCCGCACCTCCCGATCACCGGCCAGCTCCCGCAGGCGGGCGGCTACCGCGATCAGATCCCGTGCAGGCAGGTCACGGTCAGGCAAGAGCCGCAGAGGCCCCTCGCCGGGCATCACGGCGATGGCGCTTTCCGGATCCGCCGGGCGACCCTGCCACAGCAGGCTTCCATCCGCACGCAGGACCAGCGCATCATCCGGCACCCGCGCGGCGGCTAGATCCGCCTGGACCAGGCGAAGGTCGTCCTCGATGGGCCGGGCGATCCGGCCAGCCACCAGAAAGAATACCAGCATCAGGAAGACGACATTGATCAGCGCGATCGTCGGCTCGGCACGGCGGCGGGGCGATCGGGACAGGCGCATCGCTCAGCCTCCGATCAGTCGCAGGTTGATGCCCTCGGCCTTCCGGGCTGCGAAGAGGACATCCACCAGCCGCTGGGCGGTGACACCTTCGGCGGGGCTCACCAGTACGGTTTCGGCATCGACCCGGCCGAGCGCGGCAGACAGATCGGCGAGCGTCACCTCGGCCGTGTTGAGGATCACGCGGTCCGGCAGCACCCGCAGGAAGGCAGGGGGCGATCCCGCGACCGGGGCCCCTGTCCCTCCCCCGGCAGCCAGAAAGGGCATGTCGCCAAAGCGGGTAAAGGTGGACGACAGCATGAAAAACAGCAGAAGCAGGAAGATGACATCGATAAGCGATGTCAGGCCCAGGGGACGGCGTCGCCGGACGGACTGCAGTCTAGACATGAACGGCGGCTGCAGAATCGGTCCCCTCCCGCGGATCCACCGCGCGGGCCGGGGCGGCGGCAAGGGGGACGAGTGCGCCTTCGATCACCGTTTCGGCCATGCGTCGCTCGGCTGCCATGCGGGCCTCCAGCCAGGACAGGATGGCCGAGACGGGCATGGCCACGGCCAGGCCGGCCGCCGTGGTCATCAGCGCCACCCAGATCCCGCCCGCCAGGACGGAAGGGTCTACATTCTGTCCTGCCTCCTGCATGGCGCGGAAGGCATCGATCATGCCCAGCACCGTGCCGAACAGACCGAGGAGCGGCGCAATCTGCGCCACGGCATCGAGCAGGCGGAACCCGCCTTCGAGCCGGGCCAGCCGTGCTTCGGCCAGGGTATACAGCCTGTCCCGTGCCGAAGCATCGCTGCCCAGCGCCAGAGCGAGAAGCGGGCCCAGATGACTGGGGGCCGATTCCGCCAGCGACCGGGCACGCGCCCGATGGCCGGCATCCGCGACGGCCAGCGCGTCCTCCAGCGCCGCGTGACGCCCCACGCCGGCCAGATGGAACTGCACGAGCTTGAACAGCACCACGGCCCCTGCAAGAACCGACAGCATCAGGATCACGCCGACGACCCATCCGCCAAGATCAAGCAGGGCCAGAAGGCCGGCATGGATCTGCAGCAGGACGGTCATTGCATCACCTCCACGCCCTCGACCGTGGTCGTCACCTCAAGGGCGGCGGTGCAATCGGGCACCGTCAGTCCCTCGCCCGCACAGGCGGCCACGCCATTCACCAGAACCTGCCCGATGGTCCCGCATTCCACCTCCGGGACATCGAACTGCCGCACGCGCATCCGTCCTGCCGGCAGTTCCCCCAGATCGAAGAGATTGAGCGCGGCCACCTGACCGGCCCGATCGAAGATCACCGTTTCGAGAGTCAGCCCGGCAATGGCGGAGATCCCGTTCTCCGCCACGAAGGTCAGACGGCAGGCGCCATCCTGCTGATCCAGGCGATTCAGCTCCAGGCGAAGCCTTCCTGCCGCAGGCTCCTCGCCCGCTGCAGGAAGGCCTGCCATCATGGCAAGGGCAGCGAAGCAGGCCGCCCGCCTTACCATGTCAGGACCCGCCCCAGGGTGAGCTTGACGGTCCGCCCCCGGCCCTCATCGAGCGAGAGATTGTTGCGATAGCTTTCGTCCAAGGCGTTCTCCATGGCGAGTTGCACCTCGAAACCCTCGAAGGGTCCGGATTGGGGTTTCCAGCTGACAAAGAGATCGTGCAGCGTGTAGCCCGGATAGGTGGTCGGGGTGATCACCCCGGTTGTCGTGCTGCGGGTCGCGGTGGTGATCTCTTGCACGAAGGTCCCGCGCCAGCCGAATTCCAGTCCGCGATCCGGCAGCCGCCCGCCCAGCGTCAGCGCGAGATTGTCGGCCGGAGAGGTGGCCAGCGTATAGCCATAGGTGCTGTCCTCTCCCCTGGCCCGCGCATAGGCGAGACGGGCAAAGACATGATCGGCTTCGTAACCGGCCTCGATCTCGCCCCCGGTGAATTCCGCTTCGGCAAGGTTACGGAAATAGACCGTGTCGGTCGCGGGGGTGGTGGTGATGAGATTCTCGATGCTGTTGCGGAAGACGGTGACCTTCAGCTCCAGGCTGTCGCCGGCCGACAGCACGTCCTGCCGGCTGAAGGCCAGACCCGTTTCGAAGCTGAGGGCGGTTTCCGTCTCGAGATCGAGCGCCGGGGCCTTCGTCGCGGACCAGGAATAGAGCTCGTCAAGTGTGGGCAGTCGCTCGGTCCGGGCCACCGAACCGAAGACCGACAGATCCTCCGTCAGATCGTAGAGCGCGCGAAGGTCAGGGCGCTTGCCTGATCTTCGACCTCGCTGCCGCCCGGCACATCGGCACCGGCCGTGCGGCGGGCAAGGTCGATGCGTGCCCCGGGGATCAGGGTCAGGCGATCCGCGATCACGAATTCCCCCTGGGCATACAGACCGACCTTGCGGTCCTGTCCCTCGGGGTGGAAGCCGATCGGCCCTGCGCTGTCGGCCACACGCTGCTGGTTCGTGAACTGGACACCATAGGTCAGGAAGGCGTCCCACCCTGCCCCCGAGGTCTCACCGGTGTTCTCGAACTTCAGCATCGCCGTGCGGTAGGCATATTCGGTATCGCAGAAGACATTGCTGCTGGCCGCATAGGGGAAGCAGGGCCGCGCCGTGCCGGTCGTGCTCCGCGCGTTCTCCTGGATCACCGTGGTATCGGAATAGGCCAGCTGCACATGCGGGTTCAGCCAGGCCCCGCCCTCCATCCGCCAGTCGAGACTGAGGGTGTCATCCTGCACATTGCGATCGACCAGACCGAAGACATCGGCGGCACCGGCCCCGCCGGTCTGGGCATAGGCTGCTCCGTCCGCATCGGAGGTGAAGCGCTGCCAGGACAGACGCAGGGTCTGGTTCTCCGCCAGGGCGAAGGTTCCCTTCAGAAGGCCCGATGGGGCCGCGAAGTCCGTTCCCTGAACGGTATTCCCATCCCCGTCCTGATAGGAATCGGCGGTGCGGTAGTTCAGGGCGGCAAGGAATTCGGCCCCTTCGACAGGCTGGGAGGCATAGATCCCCGAGAAGAGCCGGCCGTTGCCGTTCGATTCGATCCCGAAGCGCAGCCGGAGAGCGCCTTCCCCTCCTTCGGGAATGAAGTCGCCGGCATCCTTGGTCTCGAAATTGACGGCACCGCCGATGGCACCTGAACCGTAGAGCGTGGCCGAACCGGGGCCGCGCAGCACCTCGACCCGGCGATAGAGCTCGGGATCCGAGAAGAAGGAGCCCATCCGGTACTGTTCGTAGAATTTCGGAACGCCATCGACATTGACGATGATCCGCGCCTCGCTGGCGGTCTGCTCGGTTGCGCCGATCCCGCGGATGTTGAAGGCAAATCCCAGAGGCCTGTCGGATCCTGCGATCTGGACCCCCGGCACGTTGCGGAAGACCTGCCCCACGGTCTGGGGCTGCTCGCGGTCGAGATCCTCCTGTTCCACAGCCGTGACCGATTGCGGTGTGTCGATGGCCACCTTCTGTTGCCCGGCCCCGAGGATCAGGCGACCCAGAAAGGTGCCCGAAGAGGCCGTTTCCTGTGCCAGGGCGGGGCCATGGACGGCGGCCATGGCGGTGATCATGAGGCAGGCCATGACGGGCCTGCGCGGACGCGCGCCTTGTGTCACTCTCGCTTCTCTCTTGCAGATGGGCGGCTGGCTGGCGAAAGAGGCTGGCGCTCCCGGGCTGGTCATCGAACCCGATTGCGCCGGCTTGTGAGATGATTTACTGAAACTGTCAAGTATCGCGCCGGTCTTCCAGCCGGGCGGCGGGTCGTTTCTGCCGCCGAAGCCAGACCCAAGGCCTTGCGTCGTCCCCCGACCCGAACCGGATGGTCATCAAGGAGGCCGCATGATCCTGTCACCGGAACTCTCCGAGCGCATCGCCGCTGCCCGTGCCGAATACCCCGGCATGCGGGAGCGCGATCTGGCCGATCGCCTGGGCCTGGCCGAGGCCCAGCTTCTGGCCGCCGATCTGGGGCGCGGCGTGCGTCGTGTCATCGCGGATCCGGCGCGGCTGATTCCGGCGGTGGAACCGATCGGGGATGTGATGGCCCTGACGCGCAACGACTGGTGCGTGCATGAACGCCGCGGGCGCTATCTCGGCTTCCGGCCCGGCGAACATGCAGCCCTTGTCGCAGGGCCGGAGATCGATCTGCGGATCTTTCCGCGCCACTGGGTTCACGCCTTTGCGGTCGAGCGTCCCGGCAAGGATGGCCCCCGGCGCAGCCTGCAGGTCTTCGATGCCGCCGGCGATGCCGTCCACAAGGTCCATCTGGGGCTGGATTCGGATGTCGCCGCCTTCGAAAGGCTTGTCGATGAGCTGTCCCTGGATGAGGCCGCGCCCTTCGATCTTGTCCCGCGCGAGACGCCGGATGCCATCCGGATCCGCCCGGACCGCGTGGCAGAGCTGCGGGAAAGCTGGTCCCGGATGACCGATACCCATCAGTTCCTGACCATGACTTCACGGCTCCGCTTCGATCGTCTCGGGGCCTATCGCAGTGTCGGGGAACCCTGGGCGCGCCCCCTGCCCGCCGATGCGATCGTCGAGGCGCTGCGGCGCGCGGCGGCAGCCGGGCTGCGGCTGATGATCTTCGTGGGCAATCGCGGCTGCATCCAGATCCATTCAGGGCCGGTCGAACGGATCGAGCCGATGGGCCCCTGGTTCAACGTGCTCGATCCGCGTTTCAACCTTCATCTGCGCGCCGACAAGGTGGCCGAGGTGTGGCTGGTGCGGAAGCCGACAAGGCGGGGCGATGCCGTCTCCGTCGAAGGCTTCGATGCCGAGGGCCGGCTGATTCTCCAGATCTTCGGCAAGCGGGCCGAGAATGCCACGGACACGGCAGCATGGGACAGCCTGGCCGAGGACCTGGCAGGGAGGGTCGCTGCATGATCGGCCCGATGTTCACCCGTCGTGGGGCCCTGCTGCTGCTGGGGCTTCTGGCGTCCGTCCCGATGGCGCCGGCCCTGCGGGCCGAAGGCGCCACGCGCGTCATCGCCGCCGGCGGCTCGGTCGCGGAGATCGTCTTCGCCCTCGGGGCCGGGGACCGGCTGATCGCGCGCGACAGCACCTCCTCCTTCCCGCCGGAGGTGCTCGATCTGCCCGATATCGGCTATCTGCGCACCTTGTCGGCCGAGAATCTGCTTGCCCTGTCGCCGGACCTGATCCTGGCCGAACATGACGCCGGCCCCCCCGAAGCGGTCGAGATCCTGCAGCGCAGCGGCATTCCCCTGATCGTCCTGCCCGAGGCCTTCGATGCCGAAGGGGTGGCCACCAAGATCGCGATCGTGGCCGAAGCGCTCGGCCTGCCGGAACGGGGGGCCGCCCTGTCCGGACAGGTGCGGGCGAGCTTTGCGCAGGCTGCAGGGGCCGCCGCCGCCCTGCCCCATGCGCCGAAGGTCATGTTCATCCTGTCGATGCAGGGCGGGCGCCTGATGGTGTCGGGTCGGGGCACCTCGGCGGATGCGATGATCCGGCTGGCCGGCGGACAGAATGCCGTGGACGGATACGAGGGATACAAGGCCCTGACCGACGAGGCCGCAATCGCCGCCGCCCCCGAGATCATCCTGGTCATGGACCGCTCGGGGGATCTGGCCGTGACACTGGAGGACATCCGCGCCCATCCTGCGCTGAGTCTGACGCCGGCCGCCCGGAATGGCCATGTGGTCGCGATGGACGGTCTCTATCTCCTTGGTTTCGGCCCGCGTGCGGGCAAAGCCGCGCAGGAACTGGCGGGCCGTTTCGGGGACATCCTCGCCGGGCAGACGGGGGATGAGGCGGCGGATCAGGCGGGGGATGGCGGCTGATGGTCGCGCAGGACATGACTTTCCCGCTTGCGGGAGACCGCGAAGGCACGGCCCGGCGGATGATGCTCCTCCTCGCAGGCCTGCTGATCGTGGTCTGCGGTCTGAGCCTCTCGCATGGGGCGACGGGCGTTCATCCCGGTCAGATGATTGCCGCCTGGCTGGCCGGCGATCCGGTGGCAGAGCGCGATCGCCTGATCCTGTGGGAGATCCGTCTGCCGCGCCTCCTGACCGGGCTTCTGGTCGGTGCCGCCCTGGCCGTAGGCGGGGCGGTCATGCAGGGTCTGTTCCGCAATCCGCTGGCCGATCCGGGTCTTGTCGGCGTGGGCGCGGGCGCTGGGCTTGGCGCGGTGCTGGCTATCGTCCTGGGCGGCCTGGCCCCTTCGTGGCTGGCAGCGGCGCTGGGATGGCATCTCGTCCCTGTTGCGGCCTTCACCGGGGGCTGGGTCTCGACGCTGCTGCTCTACCGTGTCTCCACACGGTCAGGGCGAACCTCGGTCGCCACGATGCTGCTGGCGGGATCGCCCTGGGTGCGCTGGCAGGTGCGGCGACGGGCATCCTCGTCTACATGGCCAATGATCAGCAGCTTCGCGATCTGACCTTCTGGGGTCTGGGATCGCTGGGCGGGGCATCATGGCCCAAGATCATGGCTGCAGGACCGGTCATGGCGCTGGCCCTCATCGCGGCCCCCTTCCTGGCCCGCGGCTTGAACGGTCTGGCCCTGGGCGAGGCCGCGGCCCACCATGTCGGCATCCCGGTGCAGAGCCTCAAGACGGCCGCGATTCTCATCGTCTCGGCCGCGACAGGTGCGGCCGTGGCGATCTCGGGCGGGATCGGCTTTGTCGGCATCGTGGTGCCGCATCTGCTGCGGCTGGCGACCGGGCCCGACCACCGGTTCCTCCTGATCAATGCGGCGCTGGCCGGCGCAGCCCTGCTGCTGCTGGCGGACATCGTGGCGCGCAGCATCGTGGCCCCTGCCGAACTGCCCATCGGGATCGTCATGGCCATCATCGGGGCGCCGGTGTTCCTGTGGATCCTTCTGCGCCGGCGCGGACTGACGGATCTCTGATGCTGACCATCCGCTCTCTCCGCGTCCAGTTCGGCAGGCAACCCATCCTGCACGGCATCGAGGCCACGGCCCTGCCGGGGCGGATCACCGTCGTCATCGGTCCCAACGGATCGGGCAAGAGCACGCTTCTGAGGGCCCTTGCCGGCGACATTCCCTGGCAGGGGCAGATCGCCCTGGATGGCGCAGACATGGCGCGCCTGAAGCCCTGGGAGCTGGCTGCCCGGCGGGCCGTCCTGCCCCAGAGCCTGACCCTGGCCTTTCCCTTCACCGTGGCCGAGGTCGTGCGCCTGGGCCTGACGGCCGGGCCTCATGCCAATCGGGCCGATCTGATCCCCCGGGCCTTGGCGGCCGTCGGCCTGCCGGGCCATGCCGGGCGGCTCTATCAGGAACTGTCCGGCGGCCAGCAGGCCCGGGTGCAGCTGGCCCGGGTGCGTGTCCAGGTCTGGGAACCCGTCCTGGACGGCCGGCCAAGCTGGATGCTGCTGGACGAACCGGTGGCGGCCCTCGACATCGGCCAGCAGATCGCCGTCATCCGGCTGCTGAGGGATTTCGCCGATGCCGGAGGCGGGGTCGTGATGGTGCTGCATGATCTCAACCTGGCCGCGATGGTCGCGGACGAGATCTGGCTGATGCACGAAGGAAAGCTGGTCGCAGCCGGCGATCCGGCCACGGTGATCGGCGGGCCGGCCTTGGCGCAGGTCTATGATTGTCCGATCCGGGCGAACTTTCTGCCCCCCCCGGAGGCCACCTTCGTGCTGCCACACACCCTGTGGGTCAGGCCCGAACACCCGATGCCTCCCTGATTGCGGCTCTGATGTCAGCGCCCGGTGGATCCCCTTCATCGGGCGCCGATGTCAGCCCCGCCAGCGCAGCGCCTCGACCAGAAGCCGGAAGGCCGGAGTCATCTGACGGCGGCTGGGATAATAGAGATGGTAGCCGGCGAGGCGGCACCAGTCCTCCAGCACGCGGACCAGAGCGCCCGCCTCCAGATATGCCGCAAGATGATCCGATGGCAGGCAGAGCAACCCATGCCCGGACAGCGCGGCCTCGATGAGCAGGTCGGGCTCGTTGCAGATGAACTGCCCCTCGACGCGCACATTCAGCGGGCGTCCGTCCTTCTCGAACTCCCAGACATAGAGCCCTCCGAGGGTCGGCAGACGCAGGTTGATGCAGCGGTGATGCGTCAGGTCATGCGGGGTTCGGGGCTTCGGATGGTTCCGGAAATAGTCTGGCGATCCGGCGACCACCATTTGCAGATCGGGTGAAATCCGCACTGCGACCATGTCCTTGTCCAGGCTTTCGCCCAGACGGACCCCGGCATCGAAGCCCTCCCGGGCAATGTCGACAAAGCGGGAATCGACCACGATCTCCACATGAACGTCCGGATGTTCGGCCATCAGACGGCTGACCGCCGGAAACAGGATCTGCCGTGCCGGATGATGGCCAGCGGTGATGCGGATCATACCCGACGGCCGGGCCCGCATGGCGTCGAGAGCCGCCAGCTCCGCCTCGATCCCGTCAAGAGCCGGACGCAGGGCATCGGCCAGACGCCGGCCGGCTTCGGTCGGAGAGACCGAACGGGTCGTGCGCATCAGAAGCCGGACCCCGAGCCGCTCCTCCAGTCGCCGGATCACGGCGCTGACAGCGCTCTGCGATGTTTCCAGGCGCGCGGCTGCACGGGTAAAGCTGCGCTCCTCGGCCACCGCCAGAAAGGCGATGAGATCGCTCATCTCTTCGCGCCGCATTCATCGCTCCGGAATATGAAAGCAATATCCATCTAGCGCGTTCCCTGTCCCCGCCCCAGCCTCTACCTTGCCGGACGAAGCCGCAGGACGGCTGTTCCCGGGATGCGGATGAGACGGATCCTGCCGCAACGCAGGCAGCGGTGTGCGCATGGGATCTCGGCCTGTCCTCGCCCGGCCGAACGCGTGGGAAAGGAAGCATCCATGGAAATCTTTCGTGCCGGGGCCCGAGCCTCTGCCATCGGGCCTGCCGACTGGTTCACCGGCCGGGTCCGGGTGGATCCCCTCTTCAATCCGGCCGCACCCGAACGGGTGCAGGGAGCGCATGTCACCTTCGAACCGGGCGCCCGCACGGCCTGGCATACCCATCCGCTGGGCCAGACGCTGATCGTGACCTTCGGGCGCGGTCGGGTTCAGCGCGAAGGCGGACCCATCGAGGAGATCCGTCCCGGCGATGTCGTCTGGATCGCCCCGGACGAACGGCACTGGCACGGGGCCTCGCCCGAAACGGGCATGAGTCATATCGCCATCCAGGAACCGCTGGACGGCCGGACGGTCACCTGGCTCGCCCCTGTCACGGATGCCGAATACGGCGCATGAACTACGGAGACTTCATGATGCAGAAGCGCAGGCTCGGGGCCGGCGGGCCCGAGGTTTCGGCCATCGGCTACGGCGCGATGGGTCTGAGTTTCGGCTATGGCCGCACGGTTCCGCGCGATCAGGCCATCGCCATCCTGCGGCAGGCGGTGGAGCTCGGCGTCACCTTCTTCGACACGGCCGAGGCCTATGCCCAAGGCGCCAACGAAGAGGTGGTGGGCGAGGCGCTGGCCCCCTTCGGCCGCGATGTCGTGATCGCGACGAAATTCGGCTTCCGCGAGGGCAATCCGGCGCAGGGGCTGGATTCGCGCCCCGAACGCATCCGCGCCGTGGCCGAGGCCTCGCTGCGCCGCCTGCGGCGCGACCGCATCGACCTGTTCTATCAGCACCGTGTGGATCCCGCCGTGCCGATCGAGGAGGTCGCCGGAACGGTGGCGGCGCTCATCGCCGAAGGCAAGGTGGCGCATTTCGGCCTGTCCGAGGCCGGCGTGGCCACGATCCGGCGGGCCCATGCCGTCTGTCCCGTGCCGCGCTGCAAAGCGAGTATTCGCTGTTCTGGCGCGAGCCCGAGGCGGAAATCCTGCCCTGCCTGCGCGAGCTGGGCATCGCGCTGGTGCCCTTCAGCCCGCTGGGCAAGGGCTTCCTGACCGGGGCGATCGGGGCCGAAACGCGCTTTGCCCCCGGCGATTTCCGCGCCACCGTGCCGCGGCTGAACGACGACCACCGCACCGCCAACCTGACCCTGGTCGAGGCGCTGGGCCGGATCGCCGCCGAAAGGGGCGTGACCCGTGCGCAGATCGCGCTCGCCTGGCTTCTGGCGCAGGGGCCGGACATCATCCCCATCCCCGGCACCGCCAGCCCCGAGCGGCTGCGCGAGAATGTCGGGGCGGCCGCTGTCACCCTCGATCCGGCCGATCTGGAGCATATCGGCAGCGTGCTGGCGTCCATCCCCGTCCGGGGCGAACGCTACAACGCCATCGCCCAGGCCTGGATCGACCGCTGAAACGGACAACGACGACCCGCACAAGAGGCAGATCTTGTCGATTTCCCTGACAACGAATGCAGATGGAACGCCCTCCGCCCGGGGGGCGGTCCTGTCGATGGCGCTTTGCGTCGCGGTGCTGATCGCCTCCGAGTTCATGCCGGTCAGCCTGCTGACCCTGATCGCCGCTGATCTGGGCATTGGCGAGGGGCAGGCCGGCCAGGCGATCTCGATCTCGGGCCTGTTTGCCGTGATCACCAGCCTGACCGTCGCCCGGCTGACCCGCCGCATCGACCGCAAGGCGGTGCAGTCCGCCTTTGTGGCGCTGCTGATCGTCTCGGCCCTGATCGTTTCCCTGGCCCCAAACTATCCCGTGCTGATGATCGGTCGCGCGCTGCTGGGCATCGCCATCGGCGGGTTCTGGTCGATGTCCACTGCCATCGTCATGCGGCTGCTGCCGGCCGATCAGGTGCCGCGGGGATTGGCGACTTTGCAGATCGGCAACGGTATCGCCTCCACGGTCTCGGCGCCGCTGGGGGCCTGGCTCGGCGATCTCATCGGCTGGCGCGGGGCCTTTGCGCTGATCGTGCCGGTCGCCCTGCTGGCCCTGGTCTGGCAGCGGATCCATATGCCGCCTCTGCCGCCCCGCGGCATCCGGCGGCCCAGCCCGCTCGGGCTTCTGCTGCGCGGGCAGGTCGCGCTTGGCATGGCGGCGATCTTCCTGCTGTTCGCCGGGCAGTTCGCACTGTTCACCTATCTGCGGCCCTATCTGGAGGCTGTTACGGGCTTTTCCATCCCCATGCTCTCGGCCGGCTTCCTGGCGGTGGGGCTGGCGGGCCTGGCCGGCGCCTGGACCATGGGACGGCTGCTGCGCAGACGGCTCTACAGCCTGCTGATTGGCATACCCGCCGTCCTTGCCGGCCTTGCGCTGCTTTTCATCCTGCTGGCGCCCTCGCCGGTTGCGGCCGGCGTGCTCATCGTGCTGTGGGGGTTCTGCGGCACCGCCGCCCCGGTCGGCTGGGGAACCTGGCTGGCGCGGACCTTCGGCGAGGACGCCGAGGCCGGCGGCGGCCTGCAGGTCGCGGTGATCCAGCTTGCCATCATGGCCGGGGCGGCCTCCGGCGGGTTCCTCTTCGATGCGCTGGGCTGGCAGTCCACCTTTGCCCTGTCGGCAGTTCTGCTGGGCAGTGCCTCCCTTTTCGCCTCTCTCGCCTGTTCGCTGCCGCGCGCGGGATGGACGAAGGCGGTGTGAAGCCCCTGCTGATCCGCGGAGAGTTTCCGCTGCGCCTGGAATTGAGCGATTGAAAGGAGAAATCCGAATGTATGCAACCGTCATGCATGGCCCCGGCGACGTCCGCTATGAACAGGTCGACGATCCGAAGATCCTGAAGCCGACCGATGCCATCATCCAGCTTTCGGCGACCTGCATCTGCGGCTCCGACCTGTGGCCCTATCGGGGCGCGAGCCCGATCGAACAGCCGATGCACATGGGTCACGAATATTGCGGCGTGGTCGTCGAAGTCGGCAGCGAGGTCCGCACCGTCAGGCCCGGGCAGTTCGTCGTGGGCTCCTTCTGCCTGTCGGACAATACCTGTCCGCATTGCCGCTCGGGCTTCCAGTCGTCCTGCCGTCAGCGCGAGTTCATGAGCGGCGCTCAGGCCCCCTATGCCCGCGTCCCGCTGGCCGACGGCACGCTGGTGGCCACCGAGGAGATGCCTGATGATGCCATGATCCCGCACATGCTGGCCGTCTCGGACGTTCTCGGCACCGGGTGGTACGGGGCCTGGGCAGCGGATGTCCGCGAAGGCAGCACCGTGGTCGTCGTGGGCGACGGAGCGGTCGGCCTGCTGGCCGTTCTGGCCGCACGGCAGATGGGCGCGGAACGGATCATCGCCATGAGCCGCCACGAGACACGGTCGCAGCTTGCCCGCGAATTCGGAGCCACCGACATCGTGACGGAACGCGGCGAAGACGGCATCGCCCGCATCCTCGACATGACGGACGGGATCGGAGCGGAATCGGTGGTCGAGGCCGTCGGCACGAAGGAGGCCATGCAGCAGGCCATGGGGGTCTGCCGGCCTGGCGGCGCGATCGGCTATGTCGGCGTGCCGCATGGCGTCACCCTGGACGGTCAGGATCTCTTCTTCCGTCAGCAGCGGATGCTGGGGGGACCGGCCCCGGTGCGCCGCTTCCTGCCGGATCTGATGGACCGCGTGCTGCAGGGCCGCATCCAGCCGGGCCGGGTCTTCGATCTGACCCTGCCCCTTGCGCAGGTCGCCGATGGCTACAAGGCCATGGACGAACGCCGCGCCATCAAGACATTGCTGACGGTCGCCTGATCCTGCCGGGCGCCGGGAGGCCGACGATGCGTGCCCGAAGAATCGGCAGACTGCTCGGGCATTGATCACCGCCCCGGCGTCTGCCTCCCGGCTTGCCGTCCTCGGGTGGGCGTCGGTTGCGGGCAGGACGGAGGGCCCCTAGCCCGGCCCCATGACCCTGCGAATCGTCATTGTCGAACCGGACGAAATGCGCGCACGGCTGCTGATCGACAGCCTGCGCCCGCTCGGCCATCATGTGACGGTCATCGCCGAGGCGGCAGGCCTGGCGCGCCGGGTGCGTGAGCTGGCTCCCGACATCGTGCTGATCGACATGGCCGATCCCTCGCGCGATACGCTCGAGGCGATGGCGACGGCCTCCGGACCGCTCGACCGGCCGGTGGCCCTGTTCGTTGATCGCACCGATGCCGATCTGACACGGCAGGCGATCGAGGCGGGGGTTTCGGCCTATGTGATCGACGGGCTGCGGCCCGAGCGCGTCGCGGCGGTGATGGATGCCGCCATCGCCCGGTTCCAGCTGTTCCGCCGGATGCGCCTCGAGCTCGAGGCGACACGCCGCGCGTTGGAAGAACGCAAGCTGATCGACCGCGCCAAGGGCATCCTGATGAAGGCCCGCGGCATCGGCGAGGACGAGGCCTATGCCCTGTTGCGCCGCAGCGCCATGGACCAGGGCAAGAAGCTGGCCGAGGTCGCCGCGGCTCTGGTCACCGCCGCGGGACTCCTGACATGAGCGCGCTGCCCCTGCGCCTCGGCTTCGTGCCGCTGCTCGATGCGGCGCCGCTGATCGTGGCGCGCGAGATGGGCTTTGCCGAGGCCGAGGGCCTGGCGCTCACGCTCTGCCCGGCGCCGTCCTGGTCGAGCCTGCGCGACATGCTCCTCTGGGGACAGGTCGAGGCGGCGCAGATGCTGGCCCCGGTTCCGGTGGCCATCGCGCTGGGACTCGTCGGACCGGTGCCGCGGCTCGACATCCTTCAAGTCCTGTCGGCCAATGGCGACGTGCTGGGCGTCTCGACGGCGATCGAGTCGCGGCTGCGGGCGCGGGGCTTCGGCTTCGACTTCGTCGATGCGCGGGCGGCCCGCGATACTCTGGCCGAGGTGGTCGCAGGCGAGCTGCGCATCGGTGTGCCTTTTCCCCATTCGACCCATGCCGCGCTGGTCCGGCACTGGCTGGCTGGGGGCGGCCCGGCCTTCAGCCTGCACACGATCCCGCCCCCGCGCATGGCCGAGGCGCTGGCTGCGGGCGAGATCGATGCCTTCTGCGTGGGAGAGCCCTGGGGGTCGGTCGCGGTCGAGCGGGGGCCGGTGCACTTCTGCTCCCCGGCGCCGCGATCTGGGCGACGGCCCCCGAAAAGGCACTGGCCGCACGCCACGACTGGGTCGAGGCGCAACCCGAGGCGACGGCACGGCTGATGCGCGCGGTCTGGCAGGCCGGTCGCTGGCTGGACATGCCGGCCAACCGCGCCGTCGTTGCCGACCTGCTCGCACGGGCCGAGCATGTGAACGCCCCGCCCGAACTGCTGGACCGGGCGCTGAGCGGACAGATGGTGATCTCGGCCCGCGGCGAAGAGCGCCGGGTGGAGGACATGATCCGTTTCCACGCGGGAGCCGCACCCTTTCCCTGGCGATCGCAGGCGGCCTGGTTCGCGCGTCAGATGGCGCGGGTCCATGGCCTCGATATCCGGGCGGCGGTGGCGGCGGCAATGGCGATCTGCCGGACCGATCTCTACCGCGCCAATCTGCGCGGCATCGGTGCCGATCTGCCCGGCGCCTCGTCGCGAATCGAAGGGGCGCTCGAGCATCCGACCGCCGTGGCGTCAGAGCGCGGGACGATGATCCTGCCGCGCGATGCGTTCTTCGACCGCGCAATCTTTGATCCGGCCCGTCCGGACTGCTGAACTTTTCAGCGCCCGGCCGCAAGGGCACGGGTCATACCCTTTGCGCATGCAGCAATCCGTTGCCCCGTGTCACAGAAAGCCGCAGGGTAAAGGGGCCGGCAACGATGTCGGCCCCTGCGGCGATGGGCCATGACCGCCCCTCGCAGCGATGTTCGCACCGTCGCGATCCCCCGAACCGATAGCCTGTGTGCAGTCGCCGCTGCACCGACCCGATCCGTGCCGCCCGTGCGGCCGGATGCCATCTGGAGTGCGACATGACCGAAGCCATCTCCCGCCGTTCCTTCCTCAGGGCCAGCTCCGGCGCGGCCGCCACGGTCGCGGCCGCCCGCGCGCTGCTGCCCGGAGGGGCCTTCGCCGCCGCGCCCGGCCCCGAAGTGACCGGCGCCACCTTGGGCTACATCGCCCTGACCGATGCTGCCCCCCTGATCATCGCGCAGGAGAAGGGGTTCTTCGCCCGCCACGGCATGACCGAGATGCAGATCGTCAAGCAGGCGAGCTGGGGAGCCACGCGCGACAACATGGCCCTGGGATCGGCCGGCGGCGGGATCGACGGTGCCCATATCCTGCGGCCCAAGATCGCCCTCTACACGCTCGGCACGGTGATGCAGAACAACCAGCCGACGCCGATGTACAACCTCCTGAGCCTGAACGCGGATTGCCAAGGCATTTCGGTCGCGCAGGCCTATGCGGACACGGGCGTGGGGCTGGACAGCAGCCCCCTGCGCGAGGTCTTCGCCGCCCGGCGCGCCGCAGGGGGCGAGGTGACCGCGGCGATGACCTTCCCCGGCGGCACCCACGATCTGTGGTTGCGCTACTGGCTGGCTGCGGGCGGCATCAACCCGATGACCGATGTCAACCTGATCGTCGTGCCGTCGCCACAGATGGTGGCCAACATGCGCGTCGGCACCATGGACTGCTTCTGCGTGGGCGAGCCATGGAACGAACAGCTCGTCAATCAGGGCATCGGCTTCACCGCCGCGACGACGGGGGAGATCTGGCGCCACCACCCCGAGAAGGTTCTGGGGATGCGCGCCGACTGGGTCGATGCCCATCCCAACGCCACCCGCGCCATCCTGATGGCGGTGATGGAGGCGCAGATGTGGTGCGAGGACATGGCCAACAAGGAGGAGCTGGCCGGGATCGTCGGGCGACGGCAGTGGTTCAACGTGCCCCCCGCCGACATCATCGGCCGGCTGCGGGGCGATGTGAACTACGGCAACGGCCGGGTCGAGACGGCGACCGGCCTCGAGATGAAGTTCTGGGGCGAGAACGGGCGCATCTCCTATCCCTGGCCCAGCCTCGACCTGTGGTTCGTGACCGAGAACATCCGCTGGGGCTATCTGCCCGCCGATCTCGACATGCGCGCGGTGGTGAACCGCACGAACCGGGCCGATCTGTGGCTCGAGGCTGCCAGCGAGCTGGGGATCGACACCCGGGACTTCGGCCCCAGCCGGGGGGTGGAGACCTTCTTCGACGGCAAGGTCTTCGATCCCGCCGATCCGGGGGCCTATCTGGCCAGCCTTGCCATCACCGCCCTGTCCTGAGGAGGCCCCGATGCAGAGCACCCTCGCACGACCGATCCCGCAGGCGGCAGAGCAGGCGACCCCGGCCCGGCCCGCATCCGTGACGCGGCTGCGCGTCCGCCCTCCGGCGCGGCTGTCGCCCGGGCGGCGGGGGGCAGGACTTGCGGCCCGCCTGCTTCCGCCCGTCGTGGTCGGCCTGCTGGCCCTCGCCGCCTGGGAACTGGCGACCAGCGGCCCCGGCGCCACCCTGCCTCCGCCCTCGGCCGTCTGGAGAGACTCCGCCGAGCTGATCCTGCATCCCTTCTATGTCTACGGCACGCAGGATGTCGGCCTCGGCTGGCGGGTGCTGACCTCGCTCGAACGGGTGGCCTATGGCTTCGGCCTCGCCGCGATGGCCGGGGTGCTCATCGGCGCGGTGATCGGGCAATCGGTCTGGATGATGCGCGGGCTGGATCCGTTCTTCCAGGTGCTGCGCACGGTCCCGCCGCTCGCCTGGCTGCCGATCAGCCTGGCCGCCTTCATGGACAACCGCCCCGCCGCAATCTTCGTGATCTTCATCACCGCGATCTGGCCGATCCTGATCAACACCGCCGCCGGGGTGCGCAACATCCCCGCCGACTACCGCAACGTCGCCCGGGTGCTGCGGCTCGGTCAGGTCGAATTCTTCTTCCGCATCATGGTGCCTGCCGCCGCGCCCTACATCTTCTCGGGCCTGCGCATCGGCATCGGCCTGTCATGGCTTGCGATCGTCGCGGCCGAGATGCTGACCGGCGGTGTGGGCATCGGCTTCTTCATCTGGGATGCCTGGAACAGCAGCCGGCTGACCGACATCATCGTGGCGCTCGTCTATATCGGGCTGGTCGGCCTCATGCTCGACCGGCTGGTGGGCCTTGCCGGGCGTCTTGTCACACGCGGCACCGGAGGGGCCTGAGCCATGGGATATCTGAGGATTTCCCGGGTCGGAAAGACCTTCGAATCGGGCAGCCGCCGGACCGAGGTGCTGCGCGATGTCGATCTGACCATCGACAGGGGCGAGTTCGTCTCGATCATCGGCCATTCGGGCTGCGGCAAGTCCACGCTCTTGAACCTGATCGCCGGGCTGACCGAGGCGACGAAGGGCGGCATCGTGCTGGAGGGCCGCGAGGTGAACGCCCCCGGCCCCGACCGGGCGGTGGTGTTCCAGAACCACAGCCTGCTGCCCTGGCTCACCGTCTACGGCAATGTCCGGCTGGCGGTGGACAAGGTCTTCCGCGGTCGCAAGAGCCGCGCCGAGCGGCACGAATGGACACTCCACAACCTCGATCTGGTGCAGATGCGCCATGCCGCCGACAAGCGGCCGGGCGAGATCTCGGGCGGTATGCGCCAGCGGGTGGGCATCGCCCGGGCGCTCGCCATGGAACCCAAGGTGCTGCTGCTCGACGAACCCTTCGGGGCGCTCGACGCGCTGACGCGCGCGCATCTTCAGGACGCGGTGATGGAGATCCATGCGCGGCTGAGGAACACGATGATCATGATCACCCATGACGTGGACGAGGCGGTGCTTCTGGCCGACCGCATCGTGATGATGACGAACGGACCCGCCGCGACCATCGGCGAGGTGCTCACGGTGCCGCTGCCCCGCCCGCGCGACCGCATCGTGGCGGCGGGCGACCCGGCCTGTCTGCGCGCCCGGCAGGCGGTGCTGCGTTTTCTTCACGAACGCCACCGTCTGGTGGCTGCGGCGGAGTGATGCCCATGACACGCAGACTTGTCGTCATCGGTGCAGGCATGGCCTCGGGCCGGATGCTCGAACATCTGTTCGAGGCCGGGTTCGACGGGCATGTCACCCTGTTCAACGCCGAACCGCGCGGCAACTACAACCGGCTGATGCTGTCGCCGGTGCTGTCGGGCGAAAAGACCTATGACCAGATCGTCACTCATGACGATGCCTGGTATGCCGCGCATGGCGTGGCCTGCCGCTTCGGCGAGGCGGTGACGCGGATCGACCGCGACCGGAAGGTCGTGGTGTCGAAGCGGGGCGAGACGCCCTATGACACGCTGGTGATCGCCACCGGCTCGGCGCCCTTCGTCATCCCGGTGCCGGGAAAGGATCTGCCCGGCGTCGTCACCTACCGCGACCTCGAGGATACCAACGCGATGATCGCGGCCAGCCGCCCGGGTGCGAAGGCCGTGGTGATCGGCGGCGGTCTGCTGGGGCTCGAAGCCGCGGCGGGCATGGCCGCGCGCGGGGCAGAGGTCACGGTGATCCATCTGATGGGCCATCTGATGGAACGCCAGCTTGATCCGGCGGCGGGCTACCTGTTGCAGAAGGATCTGGAACGCCGCGGTCTCCGCATCCATTGCAAGGGCGCGACCAAGGCGATCCTGGGCAAGGATCGGGTGGACGCCGTGCTGCTCGAGGACGGCACGGTCTATCCCGCCGACATCGTCTGCATGGCCGTCGGCATCCGGCCCGAAGTGCGTCTGGCCGTGGACGCGCATCTGGAGGTCGGGCGCGGCATCACTGTGGACGACCGGATGCGTACCTCCGACCCCGCGATCTTTGCGCTGGGGGAATGCGTAGAACATGACGGTCAGCTCTTCGGGCTGGTGGCCCCGCTCTACGATCAGGCCAGAGTGCTGGCCGCGACGCTGATGGGACAGGAGGCCGCCTTCCGCCCTGTGCAGACGGCGACCAAGCTGAAGGTGACGGGCGTCGATCTGTTCAGCGCGGGCGATTTCGCCGACGGTCCGGGACGCGAGGACATCGTGTTCCGCGATCCGGGGCGCGGGGTCTACAAGCGCCTGGTGATCGAGGGCAACCGGCTGATCGGCGCAGTGATGTATGGCGATACCGCCGACGGGGCCTGGTTCTTCGGCCTGATCAAGGACGGCACCGACATCGCGCCGATGCGCGGGACGCTGATCTTTGGCCCCGCCTATCGAGGGGGGGACCGCGGCGGACCCTCTGGCAGCCGTTGCAGCCTTGCCGCCTGAGTCGGAGATCTGCGGCTGCAACGGCGTCTGCAAGGGCACGATCCTCGCCGCCATCGCGGGCGGCGCCACGGACCTTGGCACGGTGCGGGCGCGGACAAAGGCCAGCACCTCCTGCGGGAGCTGCACGGGGCTGGTCGAGCAGCTTCTGGCGCACAGCCTGGGGGATGCATTCCGGAAACCCGCCAGCCGCCCGGTCTGCGGCTGCACCGAGCTGGCGCACGAGGATGTCCGGCGCCTGATCCGGGCGCGCGGGCTGAAGTCGATGCCGGCGGTGATGCAGGAACTGGGCTGGAAGACCTCCTGCGGCTGCGCCACCTGCCGCCCGGCGCTGAACTTCTACCTGCTGGCCGAATGGCCCGAGACCTACCGCGACGATCCGCAGAGCCGCTTCGTCAACGAACGCAACCATGCCAACATCCAGAAGGACGGCACCTATTCGGTTGTCCCGCGGATGTGGGGCGGGATGACCACCCCGCAGGAGCTGCGCGCCATCGCCGATGCAGCCGAGAAATACCAAGTGCCGGCGGTCAAGGTGACGGGCGGGCAGCGGATCGACCTTCTGGGCGTGCGCAAGGAGGATCTGCCACGGATCTGGGCCGATCTGAACGCCGCGGGGCTGGTCAGCGGTCATGCCTACGGCAAGGCCCTGCGCACGGTGAAGACCTGCGTCGGCAGCGACTTCTGCCGCTTCGGCACGCAGGACAGCACCGGCCTCGGCATCCGGCTGGAACGGCGGCTCTGGGGCGCCTGGACCCCGCACAAGGTCAAGCTTGCCGTCTCGGGCTGTCCGCGCAACTGCGCCGAGGCGACCTGCAAGGACGTGGGCATCGTCTGCGTCGAGTCGGGCTACGAGATCGGCGTCGGTGGGGCCGCGGGCATGGATGTGAAGGCCACCGAGCGGCTGGCCAAGGTCGCGACCGAGGACGAGGCGGTCGAGATCGTCGTGGCCTTCGTCCAGCTCTACCGCGAAAGCGCCAACTATCTCGACCGGCCCTACAAATGGCTGGCGAAGGTGGGGCTCGACTGGGTGCGCGCGCAGGTCGTCGAGGACCGCGACAGCCGCGCCGCCCTGGTCGCCCGGTTCGATCGGGCGCAGGCGATCTTCCAGAAGGACCCCTGGGCCGAACGCACCGCGCCCGAGGCAAGGGCCGCCTTCACCCCCCTCGCACATCTTGCGGCTGAGGCGGCAGAATGACCTGGATTGACATCGGAGCGCTCGAGGACATCCCCCGCCGCGGGGCGCGCGTTCTGCGCACGGCACAGGGCTGTGTGGCGGTGTTCCGCACCGCCGATGACCGCGTTTTCGCGCTCGACGACCGCTGTCCGCACCGCGGCGGCCCTCTCTCCGAGGGGATCGTGCATGGGGATGCCGTGACCTGCCCGCTGCACGGGCTGGTGATCGGGCTGGCCGACGGGCGGGCGCGCGATGCAGAGGGCGGAAAGGTCGAGACCTATCCCGCGCGCATCGAGGGCGGGCGCATCCTGATCGACGCGGCGCGACTCTTGCCAGAGGGACGGGCGGCATGAGCATCCGCACCACCTGCCCCTATTGCGGCGTGGGCTGCGGCCTCCTGGCCATGCCCGACGGCGCGGGCGGCGCGCGCATCGCGGGCGACCCGGATCATCCCGCCAACCGGGGGCGGCTCTGCTCCAAGGGCACGGCGCTGGGGCAGACGCTGGGGCTCGAGGGGCGGCTGCTGTCGCCGCTGATCGGCGGCCGGCCGGCCGGCTGGGATGCGGCGCTCGATCTCGTGGCCGAGCGCTTCGCCGCGGCGCTCGACCGGCACGGGCCGGACAGCGTGGCCTTCTACCTGTCGGGCCAGATGCTGACCGAGGACTATTATGTCGCCAACAAGCTCATCAAGGGCTATATGGGCAGCGCGAATGTCGATACCAATTCGCGCCTGTGCATGGCCTCGACCGTGGCGGGGCATCGCCGGGCCTTCGGCACCGACACGGTGCCCGGCACCTACGAGGATCTGGAGCTTGCCGATCTGGTGGTGCTGGCGGGATCGAACCTCGCCTGGTGCCATCCGGTCCTTTACCAGCGCCTGGCCGCCGCCCGGGCCGCGCGCGGCACCAAGGTGGTGGTGATCGACCCCCGCCGCACCGCCACCTGCGAGATCGCCGACCTGCATCTGCCGCTGGCCCCCGGTTCGGACGCGGCGCTGTTCAATGCCCTGCTCGTGGCGCTGGCCGATCGCGGCGCGGTGGACCGCGCCTTCGTGGCCGCTCATGTCACGGGGTTCGATGCCGCGCTGGCCGCCGCCCGCGCCTCTGACCCCGGCGCGACCGGCCTGCCCGCGGCCGCTCTGGCCACCTTCCTCGACTGGTTCTGCACGACCGGGCGGGTGGTGACGGTGTTCTCGCAGGGGATCAACCAGTCCGCCTCGGGCACCGACAAGGTGAACGCGATCCTGAACTGCCACCTGGCCAGCGGCCGTATCGGACGGCCGGGCATGGGGCCCTTCTCGGTCACCGGCCAGCCCAATGCCATGGGCGGGCGCGAGGTGGGGGGCATGGCCAACACCCTGGCCTGCCATCTGGAGATCGAGAACCCTGTCCATCGCGCCGCAGTGCAGGCCTTCTGGGGCAGCCCGCGGATGCCGCAGGCGCCGGGGCTGAAGGCGGTCGAGATGTTCCGCGCCGCGGCCGAGGGGCGGATCCGGGCGCTGTGGATCATCCATACCAACCCCGCCGTCTCGATGCCCGAGGCCGATGCCGTGGCCGCCGCGATCCGCGCCTGCGATTTCGTCGTCGTCAACGACGTGACCGAGACAGACACGACGCGGCTGGCTGATGTCGTGCTGCCCGCCACCGCCTGGGGCGAGAAATCCGGTACCGTCACCAATTCCGACCGCACCATCAGCCGCCAGCGCGCCTTCCTGCCCGCGCCGGCGGGAGTGCGCGACGACTGGCGCATCCTGGCCGACGTGGCAGCGCGGATGGGCTGGGGCGCGGCCTTCGGCTGGGCGAGCCCGGCCGAAGTCTTTGCCGAACATGCTGCGCTGTCGGGCATCGCCGGGCGGATGGGGCTCGATTTCGACATCTCGGGCCTCGCAGGGTGCGACTACGACCGTCTGCCCCCACCCGCTGGCCCGTCGGCCCCGGTGGCCCCGGCGGGCAGCGCGAGCGCTTCTTCGGCGACGGCCGCTTCTTCACCCCGGACGGCCGCGCGCGCATGGTGCCCGTGACCCCGCGCCCGCCGGTCGCCGCGACAGGGCCGTGCCATCCGTTCCGCCTGAACACGGGCCGCATCCGCGACCAGTGGCACACGATGACGCGCAGCGCCCGCGCGCCGGCGCTGAACCGCCACATCGCCGAACCCTTCATCGAGATCCACCCAGCCGATGCCGCCGATCTGGGCCTCGAACCCGCCACGCTCGCCCGCGTGACGAGCCCGCAGGGGCAGGCGATCCTGCGCGTGGCGGTGACCGAGCGGATGCCGCGCGGGCAGGTCTTCGCCCCGATCCACTGGACGGCCGACACCGCCCCGACGGGGCGGATCGACGCCCTGGTCGCCGCAGCGACCGATCCGATCTCGGGCCAGCCCGAAAGCAAGGCCGCCGCCGTCGCCATCGCGCCGCTCGCGCCGGCCTGGTATGGCTTTGCCGTCGCGCACGCAGCGATACGGCCCGAGGCCACCTACTGGGCGCGGGCGCGCACCGAGACCGGCTGGCGCTGCGAACTGGCGGGCATGGAGCCCCCCGCCGACTGGGAGGCCTGGGCGCGGGCTCTCTTCGGCCTGGCCGATGCCCCCTGCCTCAGGGTCGAGGACCGCAGCCGCGGCGGCCTGCGCCTGGCCTTCACCGAAGCCGGCCGCTGCGTGGCCGCGCTGTTCGTCTCCCCCGAACCGGTGGAACTCTCACGCGACCATGTCGTGGCTCTGCTGGGCGGGGCAGGGGCCGAGATCCTGGCCGGCAGACCGGCACAGGGCATGGCCGACCCCGGCCCGACGCTCTGCGCCTGCCTGAAGGTGGGGCGCAACACCATCCTGCGGGCTATCGCCGAGCAGGGGCTCGACAGCGTCGAGGCGATCGGCGCCGCGCTTCAGGCCGGCACCGCCTGCGGCGGCTGCCGCCCGGAACTGGCGGCGCTGCTGGCCCGGCGTCTGGAGGCCGCGGAATGAGCCTGCCCCCTTCGTGCAGATCCTCGGGCGTGGGCCGGGCCGCTCCCGGAACCTGACCGCCGAGGAGGCCGAGGCGGCGATGGGCCTGATCCTCGACGGCCGGGCCGATCCGCATGCCATCGGCGCTCTCCTGATGCTGATGCGTTATCGCGGCGAAAGCCCCGAGGAGATCGCCGGCTTCACCCGCGCCCTGCGTGCCAGCCTGCCCCCGATGCCGCCGGCCGATCTCGACTGGCCGAGCTATGCCGCGGGCCGCAGCCGCGGCCTGCCCTGGTTTCTTCTGGCGGCACGCCTTGTCGCCCGGTCCGGAGCGCGGGTCCTGATCCACGGCTGGGCCCCGCCGCAGCCGGAGGGGCCGGAGCTGCGCGAGGCCCTGGCCCTTGCCGGAATCGGCCTTGCTGCCGACCCCGATGAGGCGGGGCGCCTGCTCGACCGCGACGGCATCGCCTTCCTGCCGCTTGACGGCTTCGCGCCGCAGGCGCTGGGCCTCCTGCGTCTGCGCGAGGTGCTGGGCCTGCGCTCCTGCATCAACACCGTCTGCCGGATGCTCAACCCCGCGGGCGCGGCAGCGGCAGTGCAGGGGGTGTTCCATCCGCCCTATATGGCGCTTCAGCAGGCCGCGGGCGCCCTGCTCGGCCAGCGGCGGCTGGGCATCCTCAAGGGCGGAGGCGGCGAGTTCGAGCGCAACCCGTCCAAGGCGGTCACCCTCTGGCGTCTCATCGGCGGGCAGCCCGAACGGACCGAGCTCGCCCCGCTCCTGCCCGAACCGCAGCGTCTTGCGGACGGGCTGCGATCGCCGCAGGCCCTGGCCGCGCTCTGGGATGGAAGGATCGATGATGCCTTCGCCCGCGCCATCGTCATCGCCACGGCCGAAGCTGCACTTCTGACTCTGGGCAGCCCGGCGCGGGCCGAGGCCCTCTGGGAAGAGCGAGGCCGTTCCCTTGCCGCCTGACAACGGAGGGCGTGGATGAAGACTTTTCCGATGTTCCTGCAGATGGCCGCTCGGCGCGTCGTCATCGTCGGCGGGGGGGCGGCGGCGGCCCAGAAGGTGCGCCTGATCCTGCGGACCGAGGCACGGCTCGTCCTCGCCGCCCGGGATCCCGAACCGGAACTCGCTGCGCTGGCGGCCGCAGACCGGGCAGACCTGACGGACGATCTGTCGCCCGATCTGTTCCGCGGCGCGGCCCTGGTCTTTGTCGCCACCGGCTGCCCGGCGCTGGATCGCATCGCCTGCGACATGGCGCGCGCCGCGGGGGCGCTCGTGAACGTCGTGGACCGGCCCGAGCTCTGCGATGCCTTCACCCCCTCGATCGTCGATCGCGATCCGGTGGTGGTCGCTGTCTCGAGCGAGGGGACCGCGCCGGTGCTCGCCCGCCAGATCCGCAGCCGGATCGAGACGATGCTGGAACCCTCGATCGGCGCCCTGGCCGCACTGGCCGGCCGCCTGCGGGCCGAGGCCGGCCAGCGCATCCCCCGGCACGAGCGGCGCTTCTTCTGGGACTGGGTGTTCAACGGGCCGCCCCGGCAGGCGATGGCCTGCGGGGCCCCGCGCGAGGCGGCGCGGCTGGTCAAGGATGCGCTCGCCGCCGGCGGGGCCAGCCCGGTTCAGGGCTCCATCGCCCTTGTGGATACAGGTCCGGGCGCTTCGGATCTGCTGACGCTGCGGGCGCTGCGTCTGATGCAGGAAGCGGATGCGATCTGTCACCACAGGCAGGTCGATCCGGGGCTGCTGGACCTGGCCCGCCGCGATGCCGAACGGATCGTCCTGGACTGCGGGGCCGGGGCCGACGCCGGGCCGCAGGCGGATGTCGTCGCCATGATGGTCGCCGCCGCGCGACAGGGGCGCCGGGTGGTGTGGCTGCGTCCGGGCAATCCCGGTCTTTCGGGCCGTCTTCCCCAAGGGATGGAAGCCGCCCATGCGGCCGGAATCCCGGTCGAGATCGTGCCCGGAGTGACCGCCGCCTGCTCCCGATCCCAGAGGCGGCGCCCCCCGGCCCGAAGCGCCCCCGGCGTGGCGGAACCGGTCCTGCCTCGGACCGGGATGCCCGGTCAGTCAGCACATGACCTCTGGTGAGAGGGCCTGTTCCGTGACGGAATCGAAGAGATGGATGCAGGACGGATCGACAGACAGCCGGATCGGATCGCCCGGCCGCAGATCCAGACGCCGGGCAACCGCCACCGTCAGCGCCGGATCCGTTGCCGTGACGAGCATCGAGGCCGATCCGGTCTGTTCGACCAGGGCCACCGAAAGCGTCATCTGACCGCTGCCATCCTCTGCCGGGACAAGATGTTCCGGCCGCAGGCCGACCGTGACCTGCCTGCCCGCGTCCAGCCTGCGGCTGCCAAGGGCGAGGACCGGATCCCCGGGAAGGGCCAGCCGGACATGACGGCCATCGGGCGCGATCTCGCCCGGAAGGAAGTTCATTGCCGGACTGCCGATGAATCCGGCCACGAAGCGGTTGGCCGGCCGGTCATAGAGTGCGAGCGGAGGACCCTCCTGTTCGATCCGGCCGGCGCGCATGACGACCACGGTATCGGCCATCGTCATGGCCTCGATCTGGTCATGGGTGACATAGACCGATGTCGCCCCCAGACGGTCATGCAGCTTGCGGATCTCCGACCGCATCTGGACCCGCAGCGCGGCATCGAGATTGGACAGGGGTTCGTCGAACAGGAAGGCCCGGGGTTCGCGGATGATGGCGCGGCCCATGGCCACACGCTGCCGCTGTCCCCCGGACAGTTCCCGCGGATAGCGCCCCAGAAGCGACTGAAGCCCCGTGATGGCGGCGATCTCCTCGGCCCGCCGCCGGCATTCGGCGCGAGGAACACCCCGCAGACGCAGGGCATAGGTGAGGTTCTGTTCGACGGTCAGATGGGGATAGAGCGCATAGGACTGGAACACCATCGCCAGATCCCGCAGGCGCGGGGGCAGATGGGTGACATCGCGGCCGGCGATGCGGATGCGCCCTGCGGCGATGGTCTCGAGCCCCGCAAGCACCCGCAGCAAGGTGGACTTGCCGCAGCCCGAAGGGCCCACCAGCGCCACGAAGCGGCCGGCCGGCACGGTCAGGCTGACATCCCTGAGGGCGTGAAAGGCCCCGTAATGCTTCTGGATGCCATGAAGTTCGATCTGGGGTTCGGTCACTTGAGTGCTCCGGAAGTCAGGCCACTGACGATCTGGCGCTGAAGCAGGACGAACAGGATCAGGATGGGCGTGACATAGATCGCCGCATAGGTCATGACCCCGGCCCAGTCCGAACTATTGGGTCCCATGAAGCTCTGGAGTCCGACGGTCGCCGGCTGATAGGCCCGGTCCGCGATGAGCGACCGTGCATACACATATTCCCCCAGCCCCTGCATGAAGATCAGGATCGCGCAGACCAGAAGGCCGTTGCGGGCCAGCGGAACCATGATCCACAGGAAGGCTCCCAGCCGCGAATGGCCGTCCACGCGCGCGGCCTCCTCGAGTTCGCGCGGCACCTGCAGGAAGGTGGCCCGGCACAGCACGATGTAGAGGGGCAGGGCCTTGGCGGCCTGTGCCAGGATGACCCCCAGGCGCGGCATGTCGGTCAGACCGATCTGCGCATAGGCCACGAAGATCGGCGTGATCATCAGCGACGAGGGCAGAACCTGCATCATCAGGACGAGGAAGAGGGCCGCATCCATCCAGCGGTTGCGCACCCGTGCCAGGGCATAGGCGCATCCTGTCCCCAGAAGCACGACAAGGGCCGTGCTGCCTGCCGCGATCAGCAGCGAATTGCCGATGGCGACATCCATCTTCATCCGGGTCCAGACCTCGGCCAGCCGCAGCTGCGGCTCGCGTGGCCACAGGGTCGGGGGCTGGGCAAAGATCTCGGACTGCGACTTCAGCGCCGTCGCATACATCCAGTAGAGCGGAAAGAGATAGATCGCGACCAGCGCCAGCCCCAAGGCCAGCAGCAGCCCTCTCTTCCAGGAGGATCCTTCAGACAGCATGATCCTGCCTCGTGGAGCGGACATAGACGGCGGCGACCAGCACCACGAACAGGATCATCAGCACCGACACCACCGCCCCATGGCCTATCCGGTATTCCTGGAAGGACATCTGCCAGGACCAGTACTGAAGCACGTTCGAGGCATTCGACGGCCCCCCCTGGGTGAGCGCCGCGAACAGGTCGAACTGCTGGAGCGTGAAGATCACCCCCAGCGCGATCACCGCGCCGAGCTGGGCGCGCATCAAGGGCAGGGTGATGGTGCGGAAGCGCTGCAGCCGCGTCGCCCCGTCCAGTGCTGCCGCTTCGTAGAGGTCGTCGGGGATGGCCGCCAGACCGACCGACAGCAGGATCATGTTGAACGGAATCCCCAGCCAGACATTCGCGATGATCACGGAATAGAGGGCCATGTCGGGATCCGAGAGCCAGAAGATGCGCCCGTCGATCATCCCCAGCGTCCGCAGCAGATGATTGAGCACCCCGAAATCGCCCGCCAGGATCCAGCTCCAGACCGCCCCCACGACCAGCCCCGGCATGATCCAGCCTGCAAGGAACAGGCCTCTTAGCCAGCGCGCGCCGGGAAAGCGCAGGTCGAACAGCAGCGCCAGCCCGAAACCGATCGTGACCTGGAAGAGAAGCGAAAGCGCAACGAACAGGGCGGTGTTGGCAAAGATGCCGGGGGCGACCAGCGCTCCCAGAACCTCTGCATAGTTGCGCCAGCCCACGAAAGGCCGGTCGAAGGACGCCAGGGTGAACAGATCCACATCCTGAAAGGACAGAATGAGGTTGTAGACCAGCGGAAAGGCCGAAAGGACCAGCAGATAGCCCAGCGCCAGCAGAACGAGGAAGGCATCGAAGGCCGGTCCGTCGCGGAAGCTGTGTCGGAGTCGTGGCATGGCGGATCTCCTGTTGCGTTGCCGCGACCCGCGGGAGGAACGGGCCGCGGCAACCGACGGTGCCCTAGCGTCCCAGGATGCCGTCGATTTCGGCCTGCGCCGTGGCCAGAGCCTCTTCGGGGCTGGCCTGACCGGTCAGGGCCGCCTGGATCGCCGTCTGGATGGCCTTGGAGATGCGCGGCCATTCCGGATGGGGCCCGCGATTGCGGGCATACTGCATCGACTCCTCGAAGGCGGCATAGGCCTCGGGATTGACGGGCTGATCGACCTCCACGCGCGAGGCGGGCAGATAGCCGAACTCGTTCCAGACCCGAGGCATCTGGGCATAGAGATATTCGAGGAAGGCGAAAGCTGCCTCCGGCTGGTCGGTATTGGCGAGGATGACATTGTCCCCCTCGCCCAGGGCACTGGCCCGCGGCGCATCGAGGCTCGGGGCCGGCAGAAGGGCGACACGATAGTCGAATGCGGCTTCCCGGCTCATCCGGGGCAGCTCCCAGGGGCCGGAGATCGCCATCGCCGCCGAACCCGCGTTGAAGGTTCCGGTCGAATCCCACTGTCCGCGGATCAGGGTGTCCGGACTGGCCAGGCCCTCGTCGATGAAGCGCTTCCACAGTGTCAGGGCCTGCACGGCGCCTTCGGTATTCACATGGTCGTAATCGCCCCCGGTCATCTGGATCCAGGGCAGGAACTGGAAGGTGCCTTCCTCGGTCGCCACGGCCGAGAAGGCCAGACCATAGACCCCCGCTTCCGGATCCGTCAGGACCTTCGCCGCCTCATAGAGTTCGTCCCATGTCCGGGGCGGATTGTCCGGATCGAGACCGGCGGCCCGGAACATGTCGGCATTGTAGTAGAGCGCGATCGTGTTGGCGCCCCGGGGGATGCCATAGATGCCCCCCTGTAGCTGACCGAGGCGAGCGGACCGGGATAGATGTCGTCGAGCCGGATCACTTCGGACTGCTCGATCATCGGCCTGAGATCGAGCAGAAGCCCGCGCGAGGCGAACAGGGCCACCTCGGGGTTGTCGATATAGGTGATGTCGGGCGCATTGCCGGCGGCGATGGCGCGGGCCAGGTCGTTGACCATGTCGCGGAACTGCACGGTGCGCAGGTTGATCTGCACCTCCGGATGCAGGGCCATGTATTCCTCGGCGAGGACGTAATGGTATTCGCCCGGGTCGTCGATCGTCCACAGATCGAGGACCACCTCCTGCGCACGGGCCCATGGGGGCGCGGCCAGAACGGCGGCCAGAGCCGCCAGACCGGTCAGTGTGATGGAACGCATCGGCTGATCTCCTCCGTTGGCCAATGTCGGGGGCCGGGCTGGGTCCCGGCTCTATCGCGGCAGGGAGGGATCGCCGCCCTCATAGGCGCCGTCCTCGGGGACGAATTCGCCCCCCCTGCAGGTCTTCAGGTAGCGAAGCGCATGCATCTGCCCGGTCATCTCGAGGTCGCCGCGATAGACGGGATCGTGCCAGCCTTCGATGTCGATGCAGCCGACATAGCCGTGCAGGCGCAGCTCGCTGATGATGGCCGTCCAGTTGCTGTCGCCGAAGCCGGGCGTGCGCATGTGGACAAAGGGCTCGCGCCCGAAGATGCCATGGCGGCGGATCACGTCCCAGCGCACCGTCGCGTCCTTGCCATGGACATGGAAGATCCGCGACGCCCATTGCCGGATCTGCGGCAGCGGGTCGATCAGATAGACGAGCTGATGGCAGGGCTCCCACTCCAGCCCGAGATGTTCGTCGGGAGTTTCGTTGAACATCATCTCCCAGGCGTCGGGAGTGTGGGCGATGTTCCAGTCCCCGCTCTGCCAGTTGCCGTCCATGGCGCAGTTCTCGAAGGCGATGCGGACCCCGCGGTCGGCGGCGCGCCGGGCCAGCTCGGACCAGACCTCGCGGTAGCGGGGCAGGCTTTCGGGAATGGGACGGTTGCGCAGCCGGCCGGTAAACCCGGCGACGACCGTTGCGCCGAAGTGATGGGCATTGTCGATGCAATCCTTCCAGCCCTGCAGGGTCTCGCGGTCGAGGGGGGTGTCCTCGAGCGGATTGCCGAACATGCCGATGGCCTGGATGACGATGTCGCGGTCGCCGATGGCATCGCGGCAGCGCTTGCCGAGCTCGGCAAGGTCCTGCCCGTTCGTCGTCTGCCAGAAGAACGGCTCGAAGCTTTCAAAACCCAGGGGGGCAAGCTGGGCGATGCGCTCGGCGGCCCGGCCGGCAGTGGCCTGAATCATCGTGCCGATGCGGATGGTCTTGGCAGGATTGGTCATGATCTCCATCAGGGTGTCACGGGCTGGCGGCGCCCGGTTTCGGCGCTGGCGATGGCCGCCATGACCATGGCCAGGCTGTGGATGTTGTCCCGCCCCTCGGTCATCGGGGCGTGACCGCTGCGGACCGCCCGCAAAAAATCCGCGATCACGCCGGCATGTCCCTCGATCAGGGGCGCAGACAGGTCAGGCACGGCAATCGGCCGGAGAGGCCGGCGGAAGCCCTCATCCCCGGCAACGACATGGGCAGAGAACCCCTCGTTGCCGTCCCACAGAAGCGTGCCGCGCGTGCCTACCAGGCGCCAATGGGCCTCCCAGGAGGTATCGGCGCCTTCGGCGCACCAGGAGCCGCGATAGTTGAAGGTCACCCCTTCTTCGAAATCGAACAGGGCCTCGGCAGACGCCCCGTGGGCATACCAGGAGCCGGGGGGATTGGTTTCGCGACAATAGACGGCAACCGGCCGCGCCCCGATGAGATAGCGCGCCGCATCGAAGGTATGGATTGCCATGTCGAGCAGCAGCACATGCGCCATCTGCTCGCGGAAACCGCCGAAATGGGCGCCGATGAAGAAGTCCGCATGGACCTGCGTCAGCCTGCCCAGTGCACCGGATTCGATCAGCGCCCGGACCCGGCGAATGCCCCGCAGGTAGCGACGGTTCTGGACCACCGCATGCAGCCGCCCTGTCTGCTGCGCAGCCGCGACAAGAGCCCGCGCCTCCTCGAGTGAGGCCGCCATGGGTTTTTCGGAAAGGACATGAGCACCGGCGACCAGGGCGGTCTCGACCACCTGGCGGCGGGCGGATGGCACGACAAGATCGAAGACCAGATCCGGGCGAAGCGTCTCCAGCGCCGAGGGCAGATCGGATCCTGTCAGGGCATCGGTCCAGCCGTATCGCGCGGCCAGGGCCGAGGCCCGGCGGGGATCGAGATCGACAAACCCCCGCAAGCGGACCGCTGCTGCCAGTTCGGGCGTGTCGCGCAAGGCCCGCAACCAGCCGTCGGCCATGGCTCCGCACCCCACCAGGACGGCGTCGAACATGCTCCTCCCCTGCAGCGGTTGCGCTGCCTTGTCGATTTCAGCCCCCCGATGAGGGCCTGACGCGATTCGTAAACGTTTACGAGCCTTCCATGATCGGGCATTTCATGTCAATCGGATTTTCGTAAACGTTTTTGAGGACCCATGACCGGCATCCGCCAACTGGCCGACCATCTCGAGCTGTCCATCGGCACCGTCTCGAGGGCCCTGAACGGGCGCCCCGGTGTCCATCCCGCCACGCGCGAACGTGTCCTGCAGGCCGCACGGGAGCTGGGCTATGTCGCCAACCAGTCAGGGCGTTCGCTGCGCCGGGGGCAGACCAACACGGTCGGTTTCGTGGTCGAATCGGGCCATCCCAGCAATCTGGGCGGGGACAATTTCCAGTTCGCCACGATCGACGCGATGAATCTGCGCCTGGCCGAGCATGGGCTCGATCTGGCGATCCTGCCCTGCCATTCGGCCGATGATCCCATCAGCTTCCTGGCCCGCACGGTGGCGCGTGGCGTGGTGGATGCCCTGGTCCTGACCGCCACCCGCCAGCAGGACAAGCGGATCGCCTTCCTGACCCGCTCGCGGATGCCGTTCCTGACCCTCGGCCGCTCTGCCACGCCGGGGGATTATCCCTGGATCGATCTGGATTTCTTCGGGGTTGCGCAGGATTCGGTAGCGCGGCTTGTCGCGCTCGGGCATCGCCGCATCGCCCTGGCCCTGCCGAACCGCGATGTCGCCCTGGCCCATCACTATCTGGACGGCTACCGCGCCGGACTGGCGGCGGCGGACCTGCCCTTCTCTTCGGATCTCGTGCTGCGGGTCGACTCCTCCGAGGAAGGAGGGGTCGCCCTGGGAGGCCTGATCCTGGATCACCCCGCAGCGCCGACGGCCGTCATGGTCTGTTCCGAGGTCACGGTCCCGGGGCTCTACAATCATCTCGCCTCGCGCGGGCTGACTGCGGGGCGGGACCTGGCCGTCATCGCCTTCCGGCAGAGCCCTCCCTTGCGCTTTCTCTCTCCTCCGGCGGCGGGCTACGACCTGTCGCTGCGGGATCTGGGCCATGAACTGGCCGATGCGGTGGCGGATCTGCTTGCCGCACGTCAGGGACACCTCTCGGAGAGGCCCCGCACGCGGATCTGGCCAATGACCTTCTGCGATTCCCCCTCGCTCGCCCCTCCGGGCCGGAAGCGCGGGTCCAGTTCATCATCCTGAGGACAGGCATCCCGGCCAGGGCCGCGGCGGGTCATTCCCGCGACCGCTGCAACGCCAGCATCAGGCCGGCGGCCACGATGATCAAGGCTGCCAGCAGCATCGGCAGGCGCGGCACATCGCCGAAGGCGATCCAGCCCAACAGCATCGCCCAGGGCAGGAGCGTGTACTGAAGGGGGGCCATGCGGGCCGCATCCCCGAGCTTCAGCGCACGGGTCACGCACAGATGGGCGCCCATCGCCACCACACCCAGAAGGCCCAGCAGGGCCCAGTCGAAGCCTGTGGACCACGTCCAGCCCCAGGGGGCGGTGAGCGCCCCCAGACCCCCGGCGCCGATCAGCTGCCAGAACACCAGCGCGGTGTCGGGTGTGCCGCGAAGGCTGCGGCCGGTCAGCATCATGCCGGCGAAGCAGGCCGAACCGATCACGGCTGCCGTCGTGCCGGACAGCGAGACGGTGCCCGAGGGGGCGAGCGCCAGCAGCACCCCGGCAAAGCCCAGCAGGATGGCCGTCCAGGTCATCCACCCCACCCTTTCTCCCAGCAGGAGCGGGGCCAGTGCGGCCACATAGATCGGGGCCGCCAGCCAGTAGGTCATGACATCCGCCAGCGGCAAGCCACGGACAGCGAAATAGAAGCACCAGACCTCGGCGGCGGCGAAGGCCACGCGCAAGGCCTGGAGGCCCGGCCGTTCCACTGCCAGCAGCCTGCGCGGTCCCAGAAGCCACAGGAAGGGCATCAGCACGATCAGGGCCGTCAGGCTGCGGATCAGCAGCACCTGGCCGACCGAATGGCTGGCCACCAGCCATTTGCCCAGCGTGTCGTTCAGGGCAAAGAGGAACATCCCCCCCGCCATCAGCGCCACGCCCATGCGCATCGCAGACGCGTGGGTCATCTCGGGCATCCCGATGAAGGAGGCCGGGCCGTCGGACCCGGCCTTCCGGTTGCGGCTTTCGGCGGCTTACTGACCGCGGATGCGGGCAAGCTCGGCCATCATCTGGTCGATCACATCCTGCCCGATGGTGGCGGCATGCCGTTCATAGACACCGGCGACGGCTTCGCGGATGCGCTCCATCTCGGCCAGATCGAGTTCGTTGTACTCCATTCCCGCCGCCTGGATGTTCTCGAGCGACTGCTGCGACAGCTCACGGCTGACACGGCGCTGGACATCGCGACCGATGATCGCGCAATCGCGCAGGATCTGCTGTTCCTCAGGCGAGTAGGTGTCGAAGATCGGCTTGGAGAACAGCACCATGAACGGCGTATAGGCATGCTGGGTGTTGGAGACGTAGTCCTGCACCTCGTAGAACTTGGACGTGTCGATCGTCACGAAGGGGTTTTCCTGCGCGTCGATCGCCTTGGTCTCGAGAGCCGTGAACACCTCGCCGAAGGCCATGGGAGTCGGGTTGGCGCCCAAGGTCTGGAAGGTGTCGAGGAAGATGTTGTTCTGCATCACCCGCACCCGCAGGCCCGCGAAATCCTCCAGCCGCGTGATGGGCCGGACAGAGTTGGTGAGGTTGCGGAACCCGTTCTCCCACCAGGCGAGGTTGACGAGACCCGAGGCCTCCAGTTTCTCCGACATCATCGCGCCGAATTCGCCGTCGAGAACGGCATCGGCCTCTTCCGCACTGCTGAACAGGAAGGGCAGGTCGAACACGCCCAGGGCAGGTTCGATGCCCACCAGCGGCGATGTCGAGGTGATGACCATTTCCTGCGTGCCGGACCGAAGGGCCTGCGTTGCGTCGAGGTCGCCGCCCAGGGCCCCCGACCAGAAGGCATTGAGCGTCCACTTGCCATCGGTGCGTTCGGCCATGCATTCGCGCATGGCCTCCACGCCATTCCCGACCGGATGGGTCTCGGCCACGCCGTTGGAGACGGTAATGGTGCGGGTCTGGATCTCGGCAGCGGCCGGCAGACCCAGGGACAGGGTCAGGGCCGTGGTCAGCGTCAGCGCACGCAGTCTCATGAGTCTTGTTCCTCCCTCCGATGGATGGCTGGTTTCGGCCGTCAACGCAGTGCATCAAGCGGCACGGTAACGAGTTCGGGTATGGCGATCAGCAGCAACAAGACGCAGACCTGTGCGATCAGGAACGGGAAGACACCGAAGACCACCTGACCGAGGGGCACACGGGCAACCCCGCTGACCACATTGAGCACCACACCGACAGGCGGGGTCAGCAGACCGATGCAGCAGGTCATCACGAAGATGATGCCGAAATAGACGGGGTCGATTCCTGCAGCCCCGATCACCGGCATCAGGACCGGCGACAGGATCAGGATCGTGGGGGCCAGATCCAGCACCATCCCGACCAGCAGCAGGAGCAGGACGATCACGAGCATCAGCAGCCGGGGCCTGTCGATCACGGGGGACAGGAAGCGCGTCAGCTCGGCGGGGATGTTGGCCCGCGTGATGAGCCAGGATGTCACAAGGGCGGCCGAGACCAGGAACAGCACCACGGCCGTCATCTTGGCCGCATTCAGGAAGACCCCGTAAAGGTCGCGCAGCCGCAATTCGCGATAGACGAACATCCCCACGAACAGCGCATAGACCGCAGCGACCACGGCTGCCTCGGTGGGCGTGAAGACGCCGAAGCGAATCCCGCCCAGGATGATGACGGGCATCACCAGAGCCCAGGCCGCGCGCAGTGCGGCTTTCCCTCTCTCGCGGGCCGACTGCCGCGGCAGCGGGGCCACTGCATCGCGTCCGGACACGACAGCCCAGGCGGCGATCAGCGCCAGCGCCATCAGCAGCCCCGGCACGATTCCCCCCAGAAACAGCGCGGTGATCGACACATTGGCGGCCACACCGAAGATGATGAAGGCAATGGAGGGGGGAATGACAGGCGCGATCACGCCCCCTGCCGCCATCAGCCCGGCCGAACGCGGCACATGATAGCCCGCCGACTTCATCATCGGGATCAGGATCGCCGCCAGAGCCGCCGAATCCGCCGCCGCCGATCCCGACAGCGAAGCCATGACAACCGCCGCGATGACGGCGACATAGCCCAGCCCTCCGCGCAGATGCCCCACGCAGGCGACGGCAAAGTCCACGATCCGCCGGGACAGCCCACCGGCATTCATCAGTTCGCCGGCCAGAAGGAAGAAGGGAATTGCCAGCAGGGTGAAGGTATTGGCCCCCGACACCATCTGCTGGCTGACGATCTGGGGATTGAAGATCCCCATCCAGCTCATCAGGACGATGCCGCAGAAGATCAGCGCGAAGGCGACCGGCAGACCGATGGCTAGCCCCGCGAACAATGTGGCCAGGAAAACCCCCAGGATCATCAGGCTGCCTCCACTGCGTTTCCGATACGCCTATCCGGTCATTCCGCCCGGCCGGCGCCATCCGGCCCGTAATCGCCGGTGATGCGCGCCATCTCGGCCTCGGAAACGCGACCGGCCAGCGCCAGCAGAAAGCGGCCCAGCGCCATGACCCCGATCGCCAGACCCGTGACATAAGTCACGCCATAGACCCAGATCATCGAGATCCCGACGACCGGCGCCGTCATCGAGGCGTTGATGGCATGCTGCCGCCATGTGCCCCAGATCAGCACGACCGCACAGAGCAGGATGATCGCATTGGACAGCGCCACGCAGATCAGCCGCCCTCGCGGCCCCAGCCAGCGCACGAAGGTCTCCACCCCGACATGAGCATGATCCCGGAAGGCCAGGGCCGCCCCGAGGAAAGTGAGCCAGACAAAGAAATAGCGCGACATCTCCTCCGAGATGGTCAGGCCGCTATTGAATCCGTAGCGAAGCACGACATTGACGAAGACCATCGCCACCATGCCGGCCAGCAGCAGCACCAGCACGACCTCGACAAGCCGGACAAGCAGACCCCCGATACGCTGCAAGACGACCACGCTGCCCCTCCCTGGCGTCGCGTCACGCGGAAACCGCCCCTCCATGATCGGGTTCCGCTTGCTCCTTGCTAGATGATAACGTATATCATTGTCAATGCGCCATTCGGACCACACTCCCGGATGGCCGAAGATATGTCTGAAATTTTCAAGCATAAACAAAGATCAAGGCTGATCGACGTCGCCAGGCGGGCGGGTGTAAGCGTTATCACTGCCTCCCGGGCCCTGCGCCAGCCGGAACTGGTCGCGCCCGAGACGCGGGAGCGGGTCCGGCAGGCTGTCGAGGCCTTGGGCTATGTGCCCAATCCGGCTGCACAGGCTCTGGCCATGGCGCGCAGCCGCGTGATCGGGGTGGTCATTCCGTCCGTCACGAATTCCGTCTTTGCCGAGCTGTTGCGCGGCGTGATGGACGCGACCGAGGGCACCCCCTTTCATTTGCAATTCGCCAATACCCGCTATCAGACCCGTCGCGAGGAGGAACTGGTGCGGCTGTTCGCGGCCCAGAACCCTGCCGGCCTGATCGTGGCGAGCATCGATCAGAGTCCGGCCTCCCGCGCCATCCTGACCGGCATGGGCTGCCCGGTCGTCCAGGTGATGGAGATCGGGCCGGAGCCCATCGACATCATGATCGGCTGCAACCAGACCGAGGCGGCGCGTGCGGCCGTGCGGCATCTGATCGAACAGGGCTACAGACGGATCGGGTTTCTGGGCGCACGCATGGATCCGCGTGCGCAGCGCAGGCTGGCCGGCTATCGGCAGGAGCTGGAATCGGCCGGGCTGGCCGAGCCCCTGCGGGTGCTGACGACGCCCGAACCCTCGGCCGTGACCGTCGGACGCCGTCTGATGGCCGATTTCCTCGCCCAGTATCCCGAGGCCGATGCCGTCTTCTGCGTCAATGACGATGTCGCACTCGGGGCGCTGTTCGAATGCGCCAGCCGCGGCCTGCGCGTGCCGCGGCAGATGGGAATCGCCGGGTTCAACGATCTGGACATGGCTCAGGGGGCCGAGCCGGGCATCACCTCGGTCCGCACGCATCGCTACGCGATGGGCCGGCAGGCCGTGGCGGCGATCCTGGAGGCCGCCGAAGGAAGACGGCCCGAACCCGCCGTCATCGATCTGGGGTTTTCGCTCATGGTGCGTGGCAGCACCCGACGGATGGGAGGAGCATGAAAGTCTTGATTCTCGGAGCGGCCGGCATGATCGGCCGCAAGCTGGCAGCGCGCATCGCCGCGGATGGAACGGTCGCGGGGCGTCCAGTCTCGGCTCTGCATCTGGCCGATGTGACAACGCCGCCGGTCCCCGCGGGGCTGCCGGGCCGCGTGACGGCCGAAGCGGTGGATCTGGCCTCTGCCGATGCGGCTGCCCGGCTCCTCGCGGGCCGTCCGGATCTGATCCTGCATCTGGCCGCCGTGGTCTCGGGCGAAGCCGAGACGGATTTCGACAAGGGCTACGCGGTCAATCTGGACGGCACGCGCGCGCTGCTCGAGGCCGTGAGTGTCGCAGGGGACTGGCGTCCGCGCCTTGTCTTCGCCTCGTCGCTGGCGGTGTTCGGCCCCCCCTTCCCCGCCCGCATCCCCGACGATTTCGCGCCGCAGCCGGCCACGAGCTATGGCACCCAGAAGCTGATCTGCGAACTGCTGATCAACGACTATACCCGCCGGGGCCTCATCGACGGGCTTTCGCTGCGCCTGCCCACGATCTGCATCCGCCCCGGGGCACCGAACCGCGCGGCTTCGGGCTTCTTCTCTGCCATCCTGCGCGAGCCCCTGGCCGGCCTTCCCGCCGACCTGCCGGTTCCCGAGAGCACGCGACACTATTTCGCCAGCCCGCGATCGGCTGTCGGCTTCTTCCTGCATGCCGCGGCGCTGGACACGGCAGGGCTGGATCACCGCCGGGCGCTGGTCATGCCCGGCCTGTCGGCCACCGTGGAAGAGCAGATCGAGGCCCTGCGCGCCGCGGCGGGGGATGCGGCGGTGGCCCGCATCCGGCGCAGCGAGGATCCCCTCGTGGCGCGGATCGTGGCCGGCTGGGGCGCGGACTACGAGGCATCCCGTGCGCGTTCGCTCGGCTTCACGGCCGAGACCGCGATGGATCAGATCGTGGCGGCCCATGTCGAGGACGAACTGGGGGGGCGGATCGCATGAGCGGGATTGCCATCATCACGGGAGCCGGCAGCGGGATCGGCCGGGCGGTCGCGCGCGATCTGGCCGCGCATGGCTGGCGCGTGGCGCTGACCGGGCGACGTGCCGCCGCGCTCGAGGAGACGGCCGAGGGCCGCTCCGAGACCCTCATCCACCCCGCCGACCTGACCGATTCGGCGCAGGTGGACGCGCTCTTCGCCGCCACGGTGGCGCGCTGGGGCCGGTGGACCTGCTGTTCAACAATGCGGGGATCTTTCCGCCCTCAGTGCCGCTCGAGGAACTGAGCGTGCAGGACTGGATGGCGGTCGTGAACATCAATCTCAATGCCGCCTTCTTCTGCCTGCAGGCGGCGTTCCGGGTCATGAAGGCGCAGGATCCGAAGGGCGGGCGGATCATCAACAACGGGTCGATCTCGGCCACGACGCCCAGGCCGCTGTCCGCGCCCTATACGGCGACCAAGCATGCCATCACCGGGCTGACGAAATCCGCCGCCCTGGACGGACGGGCGCACAACATCGCCGTGGGGCAGATCGACATCGGCAATGCCGCCAGCGCGATGACGCACGGCATGGCCAAGGGCGTCCTGCAGGCCGACGGCTCCCGCCGGCCCGAACCGGTGATGGATGTGGCGCATGTGGCGGCTTCGGTCCGGCACATGGCCTCGCTGCCGCTGGATGCCAATGTGCTGTTCATGACGGTGATGGCCACCGCCATGCCGTTCGTCGGGAGGGGATGATGAGGATCACGGCGATCGAGACGGTCCGCCTGGCCGAGCGACCCAACCTGATCTGGCTGCAGGTCGAGACCGACGAAGGCATCACGGGGCTGGGCGAGACCTTCTTCGGCGCAGGAGCGGTCGAGGCGCATCTGCATGACACCGTGGCGCCCAAGCTGATCGGTCAGGACCCGCGGCGCATCGAGGCCCTTGCCGCCGACCTGACAGGCTATCTCGGCTATCGCTCCACGGGGGCCGAGATGCGCGGCAATTCGGCTGTGGATCTGGCCCTGTGGGATATCCTGGGGCAGGCCACGGGCCAGTCGGTGGCCCAGCTTCTGGGCGGGTTCACCCGGACCGCGATCCGCACCTACAACACCTGTGCCGGGCCGGACTACATCAGGACGGCCAAGGGCCAGACCAGCGCCAATTTCGGTCTGGGCGACGGCGATCTGGACGATCTGACGGGCTTTCTCACCCGTGCCGACGACCTGGCCCTGTCCCTTCTGGACGAAGGGATCACGGCGATGAAGATCTGGCCCTTCGACATGGCCGCCGAGGCGACGCGGGGTCATCACATTTCCGTTCCCGAGCTGAAGCGCTGTCTCGAGCCCTTCGAGAAGATCCGCCGCGCCGTGGGCGACCGGATGGATGTGATGGTCGAATTCCATGGTCTCTGGCAGCTGCTGCCCGCGATCCGGATTGCCCGTGCGCTCGCCCCCTATGGCACCTTCTGGCATGAGGATCCGATCCGCATGGACAGCCTCTCCAGCCTGGCGCGCTATGCCGAGGCCAGCCCCGCGCCCGTCTGCGCCTCGGAGACGCTCGCGGGTCTGTCAGGTTTCCGCGATCTGCTGGAGACCGGGGCGGCGGGGGTCGTCATGCTGGATGTGGCCTGGTGCGGCGGTCTGACCGTGGCACGCAAGGTCGCCGCCATGGCCGAGGCCTGGCATCTTCCCGTTGCACCCCATGACTGCACCGGGCCGGTCGTCCTGACGGCGAGCACGCATCTGTCGCTCGCCGCACCCAATGCGCTGGTGCAGGAATCGGTCCGCGCCTTCTATCGCGGCTGGTATCGTGACGTGGTCACGGCCCTGCCCCCGGTCGAGAAGGGCATGATCACGGTTCCTCCGGGACCGGGTCTGGGGCTGAAACTGCTGCCGGATCTGGAGCGCGGCTGGACCGTGACCCGCCGGCGCACGACC
>NZ_KE557318.1:0-113528 GCF_000442315.1 Rubellimicrobium thermophilum DSM 16684 | reverse complement strand
CAGGAATTTACACCAGCTTGACGGACGTGACCCCCGCCCGGAATGGATCGGCGCCGTCGTCTTCTGCCGATGGCCGAGGCGGCGCAGGACAGAGCAGGCATACCGGAAAGGCTGGAGGCGGGTACCGGAATCGAACCGGTCTACACGGATTTGCAATCCGCTGCGTAACCTCTCCGCCAACCCGCCGGCGTGGCGGGGATACATGAGAGGCGGCAAGGGTGCAAGGGCGCCGGGCGGGGCCGATTGCTGACCCGTCGTGGCTGTGCCATCACTGCGCAGGAAACCCGACGCATTCGAGGCCAGCACGGAGCGCCGCCTTGCCCGACTTTGCCACACGCCGGACACTGATGGTGGACAACCAGATCCGCCCTTCGGAGGTCACGAGTTTTCCCATCATCGAAGCCATGCTGCATGTGCCGCGCGAGAACTTCGTGCCCCCCGAGCGGATCGAGGCGGCCTATCTGGGGGAGAATCTCCATCTCGCGCCGGGACGGGTGATCCTGGACCCCAGGACATTGGGCAAGCTTCTGGAAGCGCTGGATGTTCGTCCGGGCGAACGCGTCCTCGATCTGGGCACGGGCTTCGGCTATGCGGCGGCCCTGCTGGCGCGGATGGGGGCAGAGGTGACGGCCCTTGAGGACGATCCGGATCGCGCCGCCCGGGCCGAGGCCCTTCTTGAGGGGGAAGCCCGGGTCATCCGGGGCCCGCTGACCGAAGGGGCTCCGTCGAGGGCGCCCTTCGATGCGATTCTCGTCGAGGGGGCCATCGAAGTCCTGCCTCAGGCGATCGAATCCCAACTCGCCGAGGATGGTCGCATCGCCGCCTTGTTCCTCGAGGACGGGGTCGGCGCGGCCCGGCTCGGGCGCAAGGAGGCCGGCCGGCTGCACTGGCGCCATGTCTTCAATGCCGGCGCTCCCGTCCTGCCGGGCTTTGAACGCCCGCGTGTCTTTGTCTTCTAGGATCCGTGGAAGGGGGCAGCCCATGCGTCATCGTCTCGGAGTCCTGCTCGGAGGGGCGCTTGCCATGGCGGTGCTCGCGACCGGAACGGTCCGGGCCGAGACATTGGCCGATGCTCTCGCCTGGGGTTATGAGACATCGGGCCTGATCGAACAGAACCGTGCCCTGCTGCGTGCCGCGGACGAGGATGTGGCACAGGCCGTCGCGACGCTGCGTCCCATCGTCAACTGGCAGGCCAATCTCAGCACGACATGGCCCGATCCCTCTCCCCTGGGAAGCAGCTACACGCTGGGCGAGGCGGCGGTGACGGCGGGTCTGGGGCTTCAGGCCAGCCTGACCCTGTGGGATTCGGGCGCGCGCGAACTGGGCGTCGAGGCGCAGAAGGAGATCGTCCTGGCAACCCGGCAGAGCCTCCTTTCGGTCGAGCAGCAGGTCCTGCTGCGCGTCGTGCAGGCCTATATGGAGGTGCGCCGGGTGCGCGCCTTCGTGGATCTGCGTCAGAACAACCTGCGGCTGATCACGCAGGAGCTGCGGGCTGCGCAGGACCGTTTCGATGTGGGCGAGGTGACGCGGACGGATGTGTCCCTGGCCGAGGCCCGCCTTGCCGCGGCCCAGAGCCAGCTTGCCGCCGAACAGGGTGCCCTGGCCCGCGCCATCGAGGAATATCAGGCCGCGGTCGGTCGGGCGCCGGGGTCCCTGGCCCCTGCCCCTCTTGCCCGCCTGCCCGGCTCGCTGGCCGAGGCCAAGGCCATCGCCCAGCGCACCCATCCCGTCATCCTGCAGGCCCAGCACGAGGTTGCCGCGGCCGAAATCGGGATCGCCCGTGCCCGAGCGGCGACAAGACCGACAGTCTCGCTCGGCGGGCAGCTGCGGATCGATCAGGATTTCGAGGAGAGCGCGGCGCTCTCGCTCACCGCCGAAGGACCGATCTATCAGGGCGGCCGGCTTGCGAGCCAGATCCGGCAGTTCATGGCCCGCCGCGATGCTGCCCGCGCAGGGCTGCTGCAGGCGGCGCGCCAGGTCGAACAGAATGTGGGCAATGCCTGGTCCTATCTCGAGTCTGCGCGTGCCGGACGGCTGGCCTATGAGGCGCAGGTGCGCGCGGCGCAAACTGCGTTCGACGGCGTCCGGGAGGAGGCGACGCTGGGGGCACGGACCACGCTCGATGTGCTCAATGCCGAACAGGAGCTGCTTGACGCCCGTGCGAATCTGATCTCTGCCGAGGTGGACGAGATCGTCGCCAGCTACACGCTTCTTTCGGCCATGGGCCTGCTGACGGCCCGCGATCTGGGCCTGGCGGTGCAGCTCTACGATCCCACGGTCTACTATGATCTGGTTGACGACGCCCCTTCGCCGATGTCGGAACAGGGACGTGCCCTTGACCGTGTTCTCCAGGCGATCGGGGCGGATCGCTGACCGGCCTCCTTGCCGAGGTGCGGCCCCCGTGCCGCAAGACCGGGACCATGGGATGTCCCGTGATTGCCATCGGTTGGCGTCGGAGCCGAATCCGGTCTAGGTTTCATCCGCAAGGAGGAGGCCATGTCCAATCCCGTCCCTTTCCAGTCGCGAGACGATGTCCTGGCCTCGATCCGGCGACTGGTCCTGGAAGAGGCTCCCCGGTCGCCGGGCCCCGGCAGGCTGCTGCTGACACCGGCCCTGCGCGTGGCGCCGCCCGATCCGGTCATCCGCGAAACTCCGGCAGAGGCGGTTGAACCCCCTGCAATCATCGCCCAGGCGGTGGCCGAGTCCGTCTCCGAGCTGCTGCGTGATCACCGGCATCCTGCCCCTGCCGACCCGCTCGACGCAGAGCCGTCCCCCTTCCTGCCGGTGGATCCCCCCGAGCCTTCCGCCGCCGGCGGGGTCGCTGAGATCGCCAGCCCCCTGTCCGAACCGCAGGAGGGCCAAGGCCAGGATGCCAGCGGGGATGCGGCAGAAGAATGGCAGCCGCTGACCAGGCCGGCTGCGGCGACCGCGCTGTCTTCCCGCCATGCCGGGAGTCGTGCCGCCCCGCCGCCGCCCCCCCCCCCGGCGCTCGATGATGACCGTCTGCGGCGTCTGATTGCCGAAGTGGTGCGTGAAGAGCTGCAGGGCGAGCTTGGCGAGCGCATGACGCGCAACATCCGCCGCCTCGTCCGGCGCGAGGTCTTCCGCATCCTCGAAAGCCGGGACGACTGAGCCTCAGACCCGGCCAGAGATTTCGAGGATCGCCTCGAGATCCAGATGCCGCGAAACATGATCGGCCAGCCCGTCCAGGGCGCTTTCCACCGCGGCATCCCAGGCAAAGGGCTCGGGCTTGGCCCCCAGTTCGGCCAGCAGGGCGGCGCGGAAATCATCCGAGCCCAGCAGGCCATGGAGATAGGTGCCGCGCACCCGTCCATCGGCGCTGGCGGCGCCTTCGGGTCTGCCTTCGACGGACAGCCAGGCGCGGGCGCAGTCCGGGCCGCTGCTTCGTCCCATGTGGATCTCGTAACCGCGCAGGCCTGAGCCGCTTGCCGGATGCCGGCCCGAGACAAGCCCGAGGGTCTTGCGGGGCGTCATCACGGTGGTGATGTCGAGAAAACCGAGCCCGTCCGCGCCGCCCGGCGGGCCTTCGATCCCCAGGGGATCCTCGATCCGCCGCCCGAGCATCTGATATCCGCCGCAGAATCCGAGGATATGCCCGCCCCTGCGGCGATGGGCCAGCAGGTCGATATCCCATCCTTCGGCGCGAAGCGCGGCGAGATCGCTCAGTGTCGCCTTGGATCCCGGCAGGATCACCAGATCGGCATCACCCGGCAGGGCACGCCCGGGCGGGACAATCTCCACCGAGACACCGGGATGGGCCGTCAGGGGATCGAGATCGTCGAAATTCGCGATCCGCGGCAGGCGCGGGACGGCCACTTTCACCGTCCCGCCATGACCGGCCGGACGGGCTGACAGGTCGAGGATGTCTTCGGCGGGAAGGCGCCAGGCCTCCTCGAACCAGGGCACCACCCCCAGGGCACACCAGCCCGTGCGTTCCTCGATCGCCCGGCGGCCCTCCTCGAACAAGGCGGGATCGCCACGGAACTTGTTGACGGCAAAGCCCCGGATCATCGCCCGGTCGCCCGGATCCAGCACGGCATGGGTGCCGACAAGCTGGGCGATGACGCCGCCGCGGTCGATGTCGCCGACCAGGATCACGGGCACGCCTGCGGTGACGGCAAAGCCCATGTTGGCGATGTCATGCGTCCGCAGATTGATCTCGGCGGGGCTTCCGGCCCCTTCCACGAGGATGAGGTCATGCGCCTTTGCAAGGCGCCGGAAGCTTTCGAGCACAGGCTGCATGAGCGACGGCTTCAGGACTGCGTAATCCCGTGCCCGGACCGAGGCGAGACGCCGGCCCTGCACGATCACCTGGGCCCCGGTCTCGGTCTCCGGCTTGAGGAGGACGGGGTTCATGTCGACAAGGGGGTCGAGTCCGGCCGCCCGTGCCTGCAGGGCCTGGGCGCGGCCGATCTCGCCGCCATCGGCCGTGACCGCGGCATTGTTCGACATGTTCTGGGGCTTGAACGGGGCAACGCCGAGGCCCCGCCTGCGGAAGGCCCGTGCAAGACCGGCAACCAGCAGGCTCTTGCCGACATTGGAGCCGGCCCCCTGGATCATCACGGCGCGCGCCATGCCTGCCGCTCCATACGAAAAGGCGCGGCCCGAAAGGCCGCGCCAGAGCAATCCGCCCGGCCTGTCCTCAGGCGGCGCGAGCGCGTCCGCCCCCGCCGGAGACGATCTCGGCAAGCTCGGCTGCGTGGCGACGCTCGCTCTCCTCGCGCGAGAGGGCGACCGAGGTCCGCACACCGCGCGCCACGAAGTCCATCAGCCCCTGGACGACCCGTTCGGTCGGGTCGATGCCGGCACAGGTCAGCACCTCGCGCCCGTCCTTGGAGCGCGCCCAGCGCGCGATCTGCTCCGGGCCGTTCCCGAACTTCTTGTCGTCGGCGATGGCGTCGTCGAGCGCAGCCAGAACCACAGCAGCAAACAGCTTGCGCGCACGGTTGCCCTGCTCGTTGTTGTACGCCGTGGCGTCGATGAAGTCCGTCATGATGCTTCCTTTGCCTAGTTCTTGCTCTTGGTTGCCGCGAAGCCCGGCGCACTTATGCCCATCCGAAGCCGCAATAGGCCTGCTTATTCGGCATGGCTGTCATGCTTGACATGCATGGCATGGCAAGACGGCGGGTCCGGCCCCTCGCCTTGCCAGTCAGCCGGAGCAGCCATATAGGTGCACCGACGGATCCTTCAACCTCCCAGCGGACCGGTTGCATCATGCCCTTGCCCGACGGGCTGTCCAGAGCCGACGGCCAGGCCGCCGCGCCGATCACGCAGGACCAGCGGGCCCTGCTTCTCCGTATTGTCCGGGATGCCGCGCGCGAGGCGATCATGCCCCGCTTCCGGGCGCTCGATCCCTCGCAGATCGCCACCAAGAGCGGACCGGCCGATCTCGTGACGCTGGCTGACACCGAGGCCGAGGCCCTCATCCGCGAGCGTGTCGGCGCCGCCTGGCCCGAAGCGGCAGTGCTGGGCGAAGAGGCCGTCGCCGCCGATCCGTCGCTCCGTTTGCAGATGGGAACGGCCGATCCCTGCGTGATTGTCGATCCCGTGGATGGCACCTGGAACTTTGCCAAGGGCCTGTCGCTCTTCGGGGTACTTCTGGCCGTGCTGCGGGGCGGAAAGCCGGTCTGGGGCCTGCTCTATGACCCGGTCATGGACGACTGGATCGAGGCCGCCGTCGGAGAACCGGCACGGCTCGTCTCGGCCGACGGTCGGGAACGCATCCTGCGCAGCTCGCGGGAGGCACGGCCGGGACGGCTGACCGGCTACATGCCGCTTGGCCTCTACCGGCGGGAGGAGCGGGCCCGGATCGTGGCCGAATTCCCGGACTTCCTGCGCATCACCTCGCTGCGCTGCGCGCTGCACGAATACCGCATGGTGGCACAGGGCCATGCCGAGTTCGCCCTGTCCGGGCCGACGCCGCATCCCTGGGACCATGCTGCCGGCGTGCTGGCAGTTCAGGGCGCCGGCGGGGTTGCGCGCTTCCTTGACGGCTCGCCCTACGACGCGGCGCGGCCGAAGGGCGTTCTGCTGGCCGCAGGCTCCGAAGCCGCCTGGGAGAGTCTTGCCCGGCGCTTTGCCTTCCTCGCCTGAGTCACCCCGTCCAGGACGGGTCGGGCGAGACGCGGGCCGTGCCTGCCGCCATGTCCGGCTCTGCCCGGTCAAAGCGCAGATAGGCGATGCCCCGGCCGCCCGACTGGGTGAAGAGCGTGCCGGCCTCGCGCCCGTCCGCCGTCAGGACCGGCGTGCCGACAGGGGCCTCCCCCTCCACCAGAACGCGGGTCAGGCCCTTTCTCAGCACGGTCTTGTGCTTCATCCGTGCCGTGACCTCCTGCCCCACGTAACAGCCCTTGCGGAAATCCACTCCGTGCAATCGCTCGAATCCCGCCTCGAGGATGTAGGTCTCCGGGGTCAGTTCGATCCCGCTTTCGGGGATGACATGGGCGACGCGGATTGCGTCCCAGTCGGTCCCGTCATCGCCCCCCTCCTCGTCATAGAGCCGCCAGCCCAGTGCCGGATGGCGCGGATCGGCCAGCCCGCCGGGGGGAACAGGTCCCGTGCCGCGGCGGACCCGGAGCGCCGTCAGGCCGATCTGCACATCCGAGCGCAGCCGGTAGAGCGAGAGCCGCTGGACCAGCAGCCCGGCGAGGGCCGCATCGACATCGAGCAGCAGACGTCCCCCTGCCTCATGCAGCAGGAAATCGGCCAGATACTTGCCCTGCGGGGTCAGCAGCGCCGCGTAGACAAGGCCCTTGTGCGCGCGCCGCACGTCATTGCTGACCAGAGCCTGCAGGAACGCTTCGCGATCCGCCCCGGCGATTTCCAGCACCGTCCGGCCCATCGCCCTTCCCCCCCTTCTCATCCATGCCGGGCCGTCCGGGAACGGCCGATTTCCGGCGTCGCTGCCGGCTGGAACTGGAGTCGGTGCAGATCGGCATAAAGACCGCCGCGGGCCAGCAGCTCCTCATGCGTGCCCTGATCCACGGCGCGACCGCGGTCCATGACCACGATCCGGTCCGCTGCCTGCACCGTGGCAAGCCGATGCGCGATCACCAGCGTCGTGCGCCCCCGGGCAAGACGCTGGAGCGCGGTCTGCACGATCACCTCGGAGCGGGCGTCGAGCGCGCTCGTCGCCTCGTCGAGCAGCAGCACCGGCGAATCGCGCAGCAATGCGCGGGCTATGGCGACCCTCTGGCGCTGTCCGCCCGACAGGGCCGAACCCCGCGGCCCCGCGGGACTGTCGAGCCCGAGCGGCAGATGGGCCGCGAACTCGTCCACATGGGCGGCCGCGATGGCGGCCTGCAGACGCGTCTCGTCCAGATCCCGCCGCCCCAGCAGGACGTTCTCGCGGATCGTCTCGTCGAAGAGGGGGGTTTCCTGCGTGACCACGCTGAACAGGCGCCGCAGCTCGGCCGGATCCATGGCGGTCACCGGCACCCCGCCCACCGTCGCCTCGCCCGATTGCGGATCCACGAGGCGGGTCAGCACGCCGAAGACGGTGCTCTTGCCCGCGCCCGAGGCCCCCACCAGGGCCGTTGTCTTGCCGGCCGGGGCGACAAAGCTCAACCCGTCGAGAGCCGGCAGGCCGCCATAGGACAGGTGGACATCGCGGAAGACGATCGCGGGCGGGCCTTCGGGCGGCCTGCGCGGCTGCGCCGGCGCGACGACCGAGGGGCGTTCGTCCAGCAGGGCCCGCAGGCGCACAAGGCTCGCGCGGGCCTGACTCCAGCTGCCCGACAGGGCGGCGATGCGGCGCAGCGGCTCGAAGGCCAGGCCCATCGCGGTAAAGAAGGCCATGAATTCGCCCAGAGTCCGGTCGCCCTCCACGATCTGCACCCCGCCCAGCAGCAGGACGGCGATGAAGCCGATCCCGCTCATCAGGTCCACCAGGGACGGGATCACCGCCCGCGCGGCGGCGCCCTTCACTTCGGCGCGCACCCGCGCCCCCTGGAGATCACGATAGCGGCGCGACTGATAGGCCTCGAGACCGTTGAGCTTGACGACGGCCAGGCCGTGGAACACCTCGTCGAGGCGCGTGGACATCCGTGCGGCGAGTTCGCGGGCAGCGGCGGCCCGGCGCTGCACGAGCCGCTGCGCCAGCAATGCAGGCAGCACAAGAAGGGGCACACCCACCAGCGCTACCAGCGTCCAGCGCCAGTCCACCGCCAGCACCACCGCCAGGAGCGAGACCAGCGCCACCCCATCGCGTCCAAGCCCTGTGAGGACCGATGTCCAGACCTGCCCCACGGCCGCCACATCGCCATGGACGCGCTCGATGAGGGCGCCGGGCGGATGGCGCTGATGGAAGGCGCCGTCGAGCCGCATCAGATGGTCCAGCAGATCGCTGCGCAACCGTGCGGAGGAGCGCTCTGTCGCCCGTGCAAGGGCCACCTTCTGTCCGGCCGAGGCAAGGGCGCGCAGGGTAAAGATGCCCCCCACCGCCAGCGCCACGGTCAGCAGTGCCGCCTCGTTCCCCCCCCACGGAAGACGCGATCGAACATCGGTTCCATCATCGCGGCCAGACCGCCCAGGGTGGCCCCTTCGACCGCCATCAGCAGGAGCGCCAGCACGATCATCCGCCATTCGGGCGCCAGATAGCCGCGCCAGAGCCAGGCGGAGAGGCGGCGAGGCGATGGCGTGGCACCCCCAGAAGCCGGGACCGTCATCGCCGGAATCCTGCTTCAGCCGCGTGGCTGTCGTATTCGGTGGCGAACCACTCCTCGATACCGATCGCCCCCCGGGCCAGGCGGGCTTCGTAGAGATCGAGGACATGGTCGAGAATCCCGGTGCGCGAGCCGCGGATGTGGAGATAGCGGAAGGAAAGATGCCGCCGCGCCTCGGTCAGGGTGGCCCCCTCATGGGCCAGAAGATAGAGCGCGGAGGCAAACCCCGTCCGGTCCGCGCCAGACTTGCAATGCATCAGGAAGGGCCGCTCCAGGGTGCGGAAGGCCTCGAACAGGGCAAGGACCTGTTCGCGCCGGGGGGCACGGCGGGCCTGGAGCGCAACCGCGACCAGCTTCAGCCCCAGGGCCTCGCAGCTTTCGCAGGCGAAGAGGAAGGCGGGTGTGCGGCCCGGCCCGCGCAGATTGAGCACCGAGCGAAAGCCCATCGCCTTCAGCGCAACGAAACGGGCATGGGTCGGCTGATTGGATCGCCAGACGCCCGGGGCCACCTGATCCATGTTGGACCAGTGCCGGCGCAGCAGGCCGTGATCGGCCAGATGATAATGCAGCCAGGCCAGGCGGCGGCTCCGGGGATCGGCGATGTCCCAGCCGGACCGCTTCGAGGCGGCATGGCGCCCCCACAGACGTGAGAGAAGGGTCACGGCACGGGTATCCCTCTGGACGGAAGCGCAGCCCGATTTAGGCCCTGTCCCCCCTCTGGGCAAGGCAGTTGCATCGGCCGGCCAGACCGCTAGGGTCGCCCGGCCCTTCACGGAGCCCATCCCATGCCCGGCGTTCCCTACCGCGCCATTCCCGGTCCCTCGGTCGTGCCCGAGCGCGTGCTGCGCGCCATGCACCGCACCTCGCCCGACATCTACGGGGGCGAAATCGTCGCGCTGGGCGAGGGGCTTGTCCCCCGCCTCAAGGCGGTGGCGCGGACCGATGCCGATGTCGCGATCTACATCGGCAACGGCCATGCCGTCTGGGAGGCCGCGCTCTGCAATCTGCTGCGCAGGGATGACAGGGTTCTGGTCCCGGTGACGGGCCATTTCGGCCGCGCCTGGGCGGGATGGGCAGAGGCCCTGGGGGCCGAGGCCGTCATCCTGAACCATGACGCCGGCAGCCCCATCGATGCCAACGCGTGGAGGCGGCGTTGCGGGCGGACCGCGAGGGGCGCATCCGCGCCGTTCTGGCCGTCCATGTGGATACCGCTACCTCGGTCCGCAGCGCCATCGCCCCCCTGCGCGCGGCCATCGATGCGGCCGGGCATCCCGCCCTGCTGATCGCGGACTGCATCGCCTCGCTCGGCTGCGACCGCTTCGAGATGGACGCCTGGGGGGCCGATGTGACGCTGGCCGCCTCGCAGAAGGGGTTGATGGGGCCGCCGGGCCTCGGCTTCGTCTGGTTCAACGCCCGCGCGGATGCGGCGCGCCAGCAGGCGGATCGCGTCACGCCCTACTGGGACTGGCGTCCCCGTGCGCGCCCGGCAGGCGGATTCTGGCAACGCTGGGGCGGCACGGCACCCACGCATGGGATCTGGGCGCTGGATGCGGCGCTGGCGATGATCGAGGAGGAGGGGCTCGAAGCCGTCTGGGCGCGGCATGCCCGGCTTGCCCGGGCAGTCTGGGCCGCGGTCGAGACCTGGGGGCCGCCGATGCGCCTGACGGTGCCCGATCCGGCCGCGCGGTCCCATGCCGTCACGGCCCTCGCGCTCGGCCCCGGGCAGGCGGATGCGCTGCGGGCCTGGGTCGAAGGCGAGGCGGGGGTGACGCTGGGCATCGGGCTGGGGCGCGAGCCGGCGGATGCCTTCTTCCGCATCGGCCATATGGGGCATGTCAATGCGCATATGGTGCTGGGCGTGCTGGGCGCGATCGAGGCGGGACTGGCGGCGCTGGGCATCCCCCATGATGCCGGCGGCGTGGCCGCGGCAGCGCGTGTGCTGGCGGGGCCGGGCTAGCATCCAGCGCCCTCCCTTGCCTCGGCCAGCGCAGCCGGCAGGGCTGCCGCGAAGGCCGCGAGCGCCTCGTCGGGGCCGGCAGAGACGCGGATGCAGCGGTCGAGGGGCGCCGCGCCCGGCATCCGCACGAAGATCCCCCGGCGCAAAAGCCCCTCCAGCACGGCGCGGGCAAAGGGGCCGTCGCGGCCGCAGTCGATGGTGACGAAATTCGTCGCCGAGGGCAGAGGGACCAGCCCCTCGGCGTGCGCGAGGCGGGCGATGCGGTCGCGCGCGGCGGCCACCCGCTCCACCGTCTGCGTCACCCAGGCGTCATCCTCCAGCGCGGCCAGCGCCCCGGCCTGGGCCAGCCGCCCGAGCCCGAAATGGTTGCGCACCCGGTCGAAGGCGGCGATCAGCCCCGCCGGACCGAGGGCATAGCCCACGCGCAGACCGGCCAGCCCATGCGCCTTGGAGAAGCTGCGCAGCCGGATCAGCCGCGGATCGGCGGGGTCGCAATCCGGCAGGGTGCCTTCGGGCGCGAATTCGGCATAGGCCTCGTCGAGGACGAGAAGCGTCTCGCGCGGGAGATCGTCGAGCAGGCGCTGCACGGTCTTTGCCGCATGCCAGGCGCCCGAGGGATTGTCGGGATTGGCCAGATAGACGAGGCAGGCACCGCTTTCGCGCGCAAGGGCGGCCAAGGCGTCGAGATCCGGGCGGTCGTCGCGATAGGGCGCAGTCAGAAGGCGCCCCCCGAAGCCCGCGACATGAAAGGCGAAGGTCGGATAGCTCCCGCGGCTGGTGACGACGGGGCTTCCCGGCTCGACCGTCAGGCGGACCAGAAGCCCGAGCAGGCCGTCGATCCCTTCGCCCGGCATCACATGGGCGGGGTCGCAGCCATGGCGGGCGGCGAGGGCGGCGCGCAGGTCATGCATCTCCGGATCGCCATACATCCAGACCTCGCGGGCGGCCCGTTCCATCGCCGCGACAGCCCGCGGAGAGGGGCCGAAGCCGTTCTCGTTGGCGCCGAGGCGGGCCGTGAAGGTCAGGTGCCGCTGTCGTTCGATCGCCTCGGGTCCGACGAAGGGGACGGTCGCGGGCAGCGCGGCGGCAAGCGGGGTCAGGCGAGGATCGGACATGGGCAGATCGGACATGGGCAGAGAGTGGTGCGCCCCGGACCCCGCGGCAAGGGTGGCCTCCTGCCCCCGCCTCGTGCCGCGCGGCCGGCGCCCTCCGGCCATGCCGGCAAGGGGCCTTGCACGGCCGGAAAAGCAGCCTTGCAGGACGGGCGCTTCTTCGCTGCATCGCAGCGCGCCATATCGGCAGGCGGGGATCAGCCGATCCCCATCCTGCCTGCGGAGCCTGCCATGACCGATCTGCCGCTGTCCCCTTCCCCCCGGCCCATCCGCCTGCTGCGGCATCTGGGCGCTGGTCTCGCCCGGGCGCTGCTCCGGCACCCCCGGATCGCCGCGATCGAGGCGCTGAGCCGGCTTTCGGATGCCGAGCTGGCCGCATCCGGCACGACGCGCCGGCGCGAGCTCGACCGCATCCTGGGCGCGCAGGCGCAGCTCTGACCGGCCGCAGGGCCGGACGGCCTTCGCCGCCCGCGGAACCGGGACGGCGATGGGGAAGCGGCCGGAAAGCCGGACAGGCCGAAGGCGTGGCGAAAGGCGTGCCGGACGGCGGATCACCGTCACGGTTCTGTCTCCCACCTGCAGAAGATGCGTCGTCTGCCGGCGCGCGGACAGCCGGTCCGGGCGCGGGGCTGCCCCCCAGGCATCCGGGCGACGGGGCAAGGTGAGGAGAGAACGTCTGGGCGGCATGGCATCCTTCCTGGGCAGGGGTCTTGCGATGCGCCCAGGATGCCCCCCAAGGGTTAACGGCAGGTTATGGCACCGCGCGCTGCAAGGGCCATCCGCGCAACGCCCGTCCGAGGGGTCGGGCCGGCGCCGAATCAGTGCGGATCGTGGGGATCGTGGATTGCCACGGATCGGATCCCATCAGATCCCATCAGCCGGATCGGCGAATCGGCGCGGATCAGCAGGCATCGGCCAGCAGCAGGACCCAGCTCGTCCCGTTCTGCCCCAGTCCGAAGCGCCCGAAACGGGGGTTGAGGATATTGGCGCGATGGCCGGGCGAGGTCATCCATCCTTCCAGCACCTGCTGAAGGCTGCGCTGGCCGCTGGCGATGTTCTCGCCGATGTAAGGAGTCCGGCAGCCGGCGGCGGCGGCACGGGTGGCGGGGCGCGAGCCGTCGGCGCCCCTGTGGGTCAGCCCCGCCCCGGTGGCGAGGAAGGCGGCATGCGACCGGGCGGCGGCGGTCAGGCGCGAATCGGGCCGCAGGGGGGACAGTCCCCTGGCCATGCGCAGATCGTTCAGCGCCTGTCCCGCGGCATCCAGCGCCATCGGGGCGGGATCGGGCGTTGCCGCGCGCGAGGCCGCGGCAGGGATGCCGGCCGGGACGGGGATGACGATCAGGCAGCCAGGCAGCAGCGGCAGCGCGGCAAGGGCAAGAAGGGCAAGGGGTCTCATGCCGGGGCTCCGTTCCTTCGGGCCTCTTGTCGCATGCCGTTCCTCAATGGCGGATCAACGGGGCCGCCGGGGCGGCCCCGTTCCGCACCGGATCAGCCATCGGCGCGGATGCGTGCGTTCTCCGGATCATAGGGGCTGTCGGGCGTCACCTCGGCGTTCCAGAGCTCGCGGAACATGCGGACCTGCAGGCGCGTGCCGGGCGTGGCCAGATCGGGCCGGACATAGCCCATGCCGATCTGCTTGCCGAAGGCGACGGAATATCCGCCCGATGTCAGCCGGCCGACGCGTTCTCCGTTCAGGAAGATACCCTCGCGGCCCCAGGGATCGGCATCGGCGGGGCCGTCGATCAGCAGTGTCACGCATCGGAAGCGGATGCCGGTCTCGAGCATCTTCGCCTTGCCGCGGAAGTCCTTGGACAGGTCCACGAAGCGGTCGAGTCCGCCTTCGAGCGGCGTGGCGTCGCGCCCCAGTTCGTTGCCGAAGGCGCGGTAGCTCTTTTCCTGCCGCAGCCAGTTCTGGGCGCGGGCCCCCACGGGTTTCAGACCGTGCTTCTCGCCGACGGACCAGATCAGATCCCAGAGGTAGCGGCCCATCTCGATGGGGTGATGCAGTTCCCAGCCCAGTTCCCCGGTATAGGCCACCCGGACGGCGCGGACCGGGCACATGCCCAGTTCGATGTCGCGGTAGGACAGCCAGGGGAAGCGCTTGTTGGACAGGACCGTGTCGGGGTCGGCGTCCCTGACGATCTCCTTCAAGAGGGCGCGGCAGTTCGGGCCGGCCATGGCATAGACGCCCCATTGCGTGGTCACATCGTGGATGTCGATGTGCCCGCCCCCCTGCGCCATCCAGTCCTCGGCCGATTTCAGCAGGAAATCGCTGTCATAGGCTGTCCAGGCGCCAGCGGAGATGAGGTAGTATTCGTTCTCCTTCAGCCGGACGATGGTGTATTCGGTCCGCGTCGTGCCGTGGTCGGTCAGGGCATAGGTCAGGTTGATCCGGCCGACATTGGGCAGCCTGTTGCAGGTGAAGTGGTCGAGGAAGGCGGTGGCGCCGGGGCCGCTCACCAGATGCTTGGTGAAGGCGCTGGCATCGATGATGCCGACCGTGTTGCGGATCGCCCGGGCCTCCTCAACCGCATAGGGCCACCAGGCGGCGCGGCGGAAGCTGCGGGCAAAGTGATCGTAATCCGCCGGCGCGTCCTTCGGGCCATAGTAGTTCGGGCGTTCCCAGCCGTTCACCTGGCCGAACTGGGCGCCCATCGCCTTCTGCCGGTCATAGGCGGGGGCGGTGCGCAGCGGGCGGCAGGCTTCGCGCTCTTCGTCCGGGTGGTGCAGGATGAAGACATGGGCGTAGCACTCCTCGTTCTTGCGGGAGGCGTATTCGGTCGTCATCCAGCCGCCGAAGCGCTTGGGGTCGAGGCTGGCCATGTCGATCTCGGCCTCGCCCTCGGTCATCATCTGGGCGAGGTAGTAGCCGGTGCCGCCCGCGGCGGTGATACCGAAGGAGAAGCCTTCGGCCAGCCACATGTTGCGCAGCCCCGGTGCCGGGCCGACCAGCGGGTTGCCGTCGGGGGTATAGCAGATCGGGCCGTTGAAATCGTCCTTCAGGCCGACATGTTCCGAGGACGGAATGCGGTGGATGAAGGACATGTATTCCTTCTCGATCCGGTCGAGATCGAGCGGGAAGAGATCGGCGCGGAAGCTGTCGGGCACGCCATACTGGAAGCGGGCCGGGGCGCCCTCCTCATAGGGGCCGAGGATCCAGCCGCCGCGTTCCTCGCGCACATACCATTTGGCATCGGCATCGCGCAGGACCGGGTGCTGGGGATTGGTCTTGCGCCATTCGACCAGCGCCGGGTCCGGCTCGGTCACGACATACTGGTGTTCGACCGGGATGGCGGGAATCCGGATGCCCAGAAGCCGCGCGGTGCGCTGGGCATGGTTGCCGGTGGCGGTGACGACATGTTCGGCGCGGATCGTCGCCCGGTCCCCGGTGGGGACGAGATTGCCGCCGCGATCCTCCATGCGGGTGACGGTGACCTCCCAGTGGTCGCCGCGCCAGGCATAGCCGTCCACCTGCCATTTGCGTTCGATCGTGGCACCGAGCTGGCGTGCGCCCTTGGCCATGGCCTGGGTGACGTCGGCGGGGTTGATATAGCCGTCCTGCGGATGGAACAGCGCACCCTTCAGATCCTCGGTGCGCACCAGCGGCCAGCGCTCCTTGATCTCCTTCGGCGTCAGGAATTCATGATAGACGCCGGCCGTCTCGGCCGTGGCGGAATAGAGCATGTATTCGTCCATCCGCTCCTGCGTCTGGGCCATGCGCAGGTTGCCGACGACGAAGAAGCCCGGATCGAGGCCCGTCTCGTCCTTCAGACCCTTGTAGAACTCCACCGAATACTTGTGGATGTGGGTCGTGGCATAGGACATGTTGAACAGCGGCAGCAGCCCTGCCGCATGCCAGGTGGAGCCCGATGTCAGCTCGTCCCGTTCGAGCAGCATCGTGTCCCATCCCGCCTTCGCGAGGTGATAGGCGATGGCCGTCCCCACCGCACCGCCCCCCACCACGAGAGCGCGCACCTCCGTCTTCAGAGTCGTCATCGGCCCTGCCCCTCTCTTGCGTCGCGGCCAATCTCCCCGCCGCAGGGGATAGGGCGCCGCCGCAATCGACGCAACGCGAGAGGAAAACGACCCCCGCCCCGCGCCTGCAGACGCCGACCCTGCGGCGGTGCGGACCAGCGGCACATGGGCCGCGCAGGATCCGTCCGGAGGGCGCGCGAAGCACCAGCCTGCGGCGATGGCGATGGCGCGTTCCTCGGCACTGCGGCGGGGCTGGGGTGGCTGGTCCATGTCCCGATCGGGCCCCCGCCGCCCTGGCCCGCAGCTCGTCTGACAGGCGTGGGGCATGATCCCGGGAAAGCCCTCGTCTCACCTTTTCGTGATGCTGTTACGTCAGATCGCCGCCCTGCGAATGGACAGATCGAGGGGCGATGAGGCCCTTCGACAGGAGGACCATGTGATGAGCACCATGACCGCGATGCCCGCCTTGGGCGCGACATTGGCCTGTGCCCTGGCGGCGATGGCCGCCACGCCTCTTGCGGCCCAGGAGGCGCAAGAGATGGAGAAATGCTACGGGGTCGCGCTCGCCGGACAGAACGACTGTGCTGCCGGGCCGGGAACGACCTGTGCCGGCACCTCCAAGGTCGATTATCAGGGCAATGCCTGGATGCTGGTTCCTGCCGGCACCTGCCTGACCATCGAGATCCCGCCGGCGCCGGACGGCACCCCGCGGATGGGCTCACTCGAGCCGCTGGATCGCGACATCCCGGCCTGAGCACCGCCCGGTCCGCACGAAGGGAACGGGACAGGCCCACCACAGGTCCATACCGGCCGGACAGGCACCCCCGAGGCCGTTCCGGCCGGCCCGCCAGGAGGAGCGATCGACCATGAGCGGACTTCCCGCGGCCGCCGGTATCGGCTTCAAGCCGGTGCATTTTGCCGCCCTGCGCGCTGCCCTTGGCAAGGATCCGGCCGCGATCGGCTTCATCGAGGTCCATGCCGAGACCTACATGGGCGAGGGCGGCCTGCTGCATGCCCAGCTCGCCGCCCTTCGTCAGGATCTGGCCCTGTCGCTGCATGGAATCGGTCTGTCGATCGGCGGGCCGGACCCGCTCGACCGTGCCCATCTCGCCCGGCTGCGCCGGCTGTGCGACCGCTATCAGCCCGAGAGCTTTTCCGAGCATCTGGCCTGGTCGAGCCATGGCGGAGGCTATCTGGCCGATCTGCTGCCCCTGCCCTATACTTCCGAGACGCTCGGGATCGTCGCCGATCACGTGGATGAGGTGCAGCAGACGCTGGGCCGGCGGATGCTCCTCGAGAATCCGGCGACCTATGTCCTGTTCGAACAGTCCTCGATCCCGGAAGGGGAATTCCTGGCCGCAGTGGCCGAACGGACGGGCTGCGGACTGCTGCTCGATCTCAACAACCTCTTCGTGTCGGCGACGAATCATCGTCGCGATGTGGATGCGATGCTGGCAGGTTTTCCGCTGTCCCTGGCGGAAGAAATCCATCTGGCCGGCCATGCCGAGGAGTCTCTGCCCGACGGCCCGTTGCTCATCGACAACCATGCCTCGCCGGTGGCCGATCCGGTCTGGGCCCTGCTGGCCGAGGTCGTCCGCCGCGTCGGCCCCCTGCCGACCCTGATCGAATGGGACAATGACGTGCCGGACTGGCCGGTCCTGGCCGCCGAGGCGGAACGGGCGACCGCCATTCTCCGCTCTGCCGGACAACCGGAGGGGCCAGCGGCCCGCACGAGCCGGGAGCAGCCGGCATGATGCGGCACCATGACTTCGTCGCCGCCTTCGCGGCGTCCCTGCGCGACGGCGTGCCCCCGCCCGGCATGACCGCCGGCCGCCCCGAAGAGACCGCCCGGCGCCTTGCCGTCTATCGCAACAACGTCGCCGTCAGCCTGACAGAGGCCCTGCGGGCGCATTTCCCGGTCGTGGCGCAACTGGTCGGCGACGCCTGTTTTGCTGCGCTGGCGCGTCTCTTCGCGGCGGGCCGCCTGCCACCCTCGCCCGTCCTCGCGGAATGGGGAGAAACCTTTCCCGCCTTTCTCGAAGGCCTGCCTGCCCTGGCCGACTATCCCTATCTGGCCGATGTCGCCCGGATCGAGCATGCGCGCCTGCAGGCCTTTCACGCGGCCGATGCGCCGGCGATCGATCCCGCGCGGCTGGGGGAGGCCGATCCGGGCCGCCTGCGGCTCGGTCTGCATCCTTCGGTCACGCTGCTGCGACTTGCGCATCCGGCCGTCTCGATCTGGGCCGCGCATCAACCCGGCGCGGCCCGGAGTCCCATTCCGCCCGGCCCGGAAACCGCCCTCATCCTGCGCGAGAGATCCCTTGCGATATCGGTCCGCCGCCTGGGGCCCGGCGATGCCGCCCTGATCGGAGAACTGCGACAGGGCAAGCCCCTTCTGGCCGCCGCCGCCGCCGCCCGCGCCGCCGACCCCGCCCATGACCCCCGGCCCTGTCTTCTGCAGCTGATGACCGCCGGGGCCCTTGTCGAAGGGACCGTTGCATGAGGATCCTGATCCCGGTGCTGCGCCGCTTCAACCGCTGGCTTGCCGTCATCCCGGAGGCGGCAGTCTGTCTTGTCCTTCGCCTTTCGGTGGGGATGATCTTCTGGCTTTCGGGACGGACGAAGGTCGAAGGCCTGTTCACCATCCGTGAGACGACCTGGTTCCTGTTCGAGCATGAATATGCCCTGCCTCTGATCCCGTCCGGGGTGGCAGCCGTTCTGGCCACGCTCGCCGAACATCTCCTGCCGCTGCTGCTGTTCGCGGGACTGGCCACACGACTGGCGGCGCTGGGCCTGCTGACGATGACCGCGGTGATCCAGATCTTCGTCTATCCCGACGCCTGGCCCACGCATGCCCTGTGGGGCGCAGCGCTTCTGGCCCTTGTGGCGCGGGGCGGCGGACGGTGGTCGCTGGACCACTGGCTGGGCCTCGACCCGGCCCATGACGGCCGGAGGCCCGCATGAGGCCGCCTCGGCCACGGGGCCCCGCAAGGGCCACCCGTTCCGTCCTTCCCCGTCCCGCCCCGCCATGTCAGAAGGAATGACGGACGCAGCGTCGGAAGGTCGGGAGGGCAGGCTGCAAGCGGAAGACCCATGGGAATCCCTGCTGCGGAGCGCGAATGCCGGGGATGCACGGGCCTTCGCGCGGTTCCTGGTCGCCGTGACACCCACCATCCAGGGAATCGTGCGCGCCCGCGCCCACCTCCTGACACGGGAAGATCGGGACGACCTCGTCCAGGAAATCCTGATCGCGATCCATCTCAAGCGGCGGAGCTGGCAGCCGGACCGGCCGTTGCGGCCCTGGCTGCATGCCGTGATCCGCTACAAGATCATCGATGCCCTGCGCCGCCGCAGCAGACAGGCGCAGTCCCGCCATCTGCCTATCGAGGATCTCGACGAATCCCTGTTCTGCGAGGATCCGGCGGATCCGAGCGTGCCGCTCGATCTCGACCGCATCCTGGCCCGGATCGACGAACGTTCGGCCTTCATCATCCGGGCAAGCGCCCTGGACGGGCAGCAGGCCGCCGATATCGGCGAACAGCTGGCCCTGGCAGAGGGAACGGTGCGCGTGCTGCTGCATCGCGCCCTGCGCAAATTGTCGGATCTGGTGCAGAGGACCCTGCCATGACAGACCGCCATCACCCACGGCCTCGGCATGACGGGACGGAGAGCGGGCTCGAAGGGCTCGTCCTTCGCCTGGCGATCGCCGAACCGCCACCGCCCTTCCGGCCTGTCCGGATCGCCCTGATCATGCTGCTGGGCGCGACAGCGGCGGGCGCTGTCCATCTGACATGGGCAGGCCCGCGTCCGGATCTGGGCGCCTCGCTTCTCGATCCGGTCACCCTGGCCAAACCGGCCCTGCCGCTGATCCTTCTGATCTTCGCCCTGACAGCGACACTGCGGCTGTCCCGACCGGAGGGACAGATCCGGCCATGGCCGCTGGCCCTGGTGGGCCTGGCGGCGCTGGGGCTGGTTCTGGGCAGTCTGGCCGGCCTCTCGGCACCCGAGATCCTGCCTGCCGTTCTCGGCAGCACCCTGCGGCGATACCTGGTCTCGATCGTCGGTCTGGCACTGCTGCCGCTGGCCGTCGGGCTGGGGCTGCTGCGGCGCGGGGCCCCGACCCGGCCGGCACTCACGGGAGGGCTGGCGGGGATGGCCGCCGGCGCGGCCGCAGCCGCCGGCTATGCGCTGTCCTGCACGGAGGATTCGCCGCTGTTCTTCGTTACCTGGTACGGAGGAGCCATTCTGGTGGTGGCAGCCCTGGGCGCACTGGCCGGGTTCAGGATGCTGCGCTGGTAGGCACGCCGTCCCGTCAGAAGCTGCCGCGGGCGATGAGCGTCGGCGAGACGAGGACATGTTCGGCCGTCCGGCGGCCGGCGATGCGCGACAGCAGCGCCTCGGCCGCGAGGCGGCCCATCCGGGGACCGTCCTGATCCACCGAGGCCAGCCCGATCATCGGCAAGGCCGCCACGGGGTTGTTGTCATAGCCGATGATCGCCAGATCCTCGGGAACGCGCAGGCCCAGCTCCCAGGCGAGGTTGCGCAGCGGCACGGCATCGAGATCCGACCAGCAGAAGATGGCGCGCGGCCGATCCGGCATGGTGAGGATCGCGCGCAGGCGTTCGGTATGCGGCTTTTCCGAGGAGGGAACGCGCAGGATGCGTGCCCGGTCCGACAGGCCCAGTTCGGCCATCGCCGCCAGATAGCCCGCCTCGCGCTGGGGCGAGACATCGGCCACATGCCGCGAATCCCACTCCATCGCCACCATCGCGATGTCACGGTAGCCGCGATCGAACAGCGCCCGCACCGCCAGCCGCGCCCCCTGGCGGTCATCCGAATTCACCGTGTCGAAGGATTCGGCCGTCGGCTCGTGATGGCCGACGACGACCGTCGGAATCTGCCGGGCATAGCGGTCCATCACGCTGCCGGGAATCTGGCTGGCCACCAGGATCAGCCCGTCCATCCGGTTATCGATCATCTGTTCGATGAGCTGCGCCTCGCGCCGTTCATGCGCCCGGCCCACACCGACCCATGACCTTGTAGCCCTGCGCCTCGGCCCGGTCCTCGATGCCGTGATAGATGGAGGGCAGGAACGGGTTCTCGATATCCACCAGCAGCACGCCGAAGGTATAGGTCTGCCCGCGCATCCCCCGTGCCGCGATCGAAGGGCGGTAGCCGAGCTTCTCGATGCTGGCCTCGACCTTCTGGCGCAGCGCTTCGGAGACGCCATAGGCATTGCGCATCACCTTGGAGACGGCCGCAACCGACACCCCGGCATCGGCCGCCACCGTGCGGATCGTCACCCTGCCCCTGCCATCGGATGCCTGCCCGGCCATGTCGCCCCCTTTCCCAGGAAGGCTAGCAAAAAAACCTTGCATCGCAAACCGCGATGTAGAATGTTCTACGTAGAACGGTGCACGAATCCCGCCGCAACCGGGCCGCACCGAGGGAGGACAGTTCATGAGCCTTGACGGCCCGATGCGGACCCCGTCCGCCGCCGAAGCCGATGCACCCCACCACCACCTGTCGGCCGAGATGATCGCCCCGCTCTGCGATCAGGGCACCGGCGGACCCGGCTGCTTTGTCGCACGCGACTTCGATCTGGACAGCGTGCCCGAAGGGGCCGTGCTGCATCTGTCGGCGCAGGGGCTCTATCGCGCCTTCCTGAACGGACAGCGCGTCGGCAACGACCTGCTGACGCCGGGCTGGACCTGCTATGACGACCGGATCGCCTATCAGTCCTACGAGGTGTCGTCGCTGTTGCGGCCGGGCCGGAACCGGCTGGAGATCTGGCTGGGCGATGGCTGGTACCGGTCGCGCCTGATGTGGGCCTCGAACCCCATCGAGAACACCTGGGGCGACCGCATCGCCGCCTTTGCCGAGCTGGTCGCCGGCGGCCGCACGATCCTGCGCAGCGATGCCTCCTGGCGATCCGGCTTCACCCCTGTCACCGCCAACGGCATCTATCACGGCGAGGACCATGATGCCCGCATCCGCCCGGCGGACACCCATGGGGTCGAGGTCCTCTCCTTCGACCGCGCCCGCCTGGTCCCCCACGAGACCGAACCCGTGCGCGAGATGGACCCGGTCGCGCCGGTGGCCTCCTGGCCCGATGGCGAAACGACGGTCTTCGATTTCGGCCAGAACTGCGCCGCCTATGTCCGCATTGCGGTGCAGGGCCCGGCCGGGGCCCATGTGCGGGTGGAGTTCTCCGAGGTCCTCGGCCCCGATCGAGCCTTCGACAACCGCAATTTCCGCTCGGCCCGGGCCGAACAGCACTACACCCTGAAGGGTGAAGGGGTGGAGAGCTGGGCGCCGATGTTCACCTTCTTCGGCTTCCGCTATGCCCGTGTCACCCTGACCGGCGGCGCGCGGCTGCTGTCCATCCATCAGGTGCCGGTCACCTCGGTCCCCGTCGCGGCGGGCGGCTTCACCTGCGGCGAGCCGGCAGTCAACCGCCTCGTGCTGAACACGATCTGGTCGCAGCGCTCGAACTTCATCGAGGTGCCGACCGACTGTCCGCAGCGCGACGAGCGCCTCGGATGGACGGGCGATGCCCAGGTCTTTGCCGGCACCGCCTGCTGGCTGGCCGATTGCGAGCGCTTCCTGACCAAGTATCTGCGCGATGTCCGCCATGACCAGCGCCCGAACGGGGCGGTGCCGCATTTCTCGCCCGACCCCACGCGCCTGCACCCGATCGCGGGACGCGGCGACTGGGCCGGCTCCACCGGCTGGGGCGATGCCATCGTCATCATCCCCTGGCAGCTCTACCTGCATTACGGCAACCGGGCGGTGCTGGCCGAAAACTATCCGGCCATGCGGAAATGGCTCGATTACCTGTGGTCGATCTCGGACGGGCCGGTGATCCGCCCGCCCGCCGAATGGGGCGCGCATGGCTTCACCTTCGGCGACTGGCTCCAGCCGGTGGGCGACAACCGCAAGCCGCGCCCCACCATCGCCGACGACTGCGCGGCCACGCTCTATCACGCCATCGCCAACGATCTGACCGCGCGCATCGCCGCCATCCTCGGTCATGACAGCGACGCCGCCGCCCTGCGCGAGCGTGCCGCGGCAATCCGCGCCGCCTTTGCCCACGAGTTCTTCGCGCCCTCGGGCCGGATCGCCCATAACGACCAGACCTCATGGGCGCTGGCCTTCCTGCACGATCTGGTGCCCGAGGCGCATCGCGAGGCCGGACGCGCCTGTTTCCGCAAGGTAATCGAGGATGCCGGCTACCTGATCGGCACCGGCTTTATCGGCACGCCCGCGCTGCTGCCGGCGCTGACGAAGCTGGGCATGACCGACCTGGCCGAGAAGGTCTTCCTCAACCGCCGCGTGCCGGGCTGGCTGTATCAGGTCGAACGGGGCGCCACCACGATCTGGGAACGCTGGGACGCGATCGGCGAGGACGGCACGATCTACGACCCCGAGATGAACAGCTACAACCATTATGCCTATGGCGCGGTCTGCCAGTGGCTGTTCGAGAGCGTGGCCGGCATCGCCCCCGATCCGGACCGCCCGGGCTTCGATGGGGTTCTGATCGACCCGGTAATCCTGCCCGCGCTCGGCCATGTCGAGATGTGGCACGACTGCCGCCATGGCCGGATCGAGGCCGCCTGGCGGATCGAGGGGCCGCGCGTGCACTATCGCGTGACCCTGCCCGAAGGCTGCACGGGGCGGCTGATGCCCAACCCCGCAAGGCGGGGGTGGCAGATCGGCGAGGCGGCGATCGCAATCCCGGAGGGCGGGATGCCGCTGCCCTCCGGCCAGCATCGGATCAGCTTCGACTTCGACATGACCAACTGAACCAACCGGGGAGGAGACCACCGATGAAGACCCTGCGCATGAGTGCGGCCCTGGCCGCCGCCCTGACCCTGGCCGGGGGCATGGCCGCGGCCGATGTGACGCTGACCGTCCTGATCGACAGCAACCCCGAAACGGTCGGCGCGATGGAGGCCCTGACCGCCGCCTACAGCGCGGCGCATCCCGATGTCACCTTCGACATCGAACAGCGCGCCGGCGGATCGGAGGGCGACAACATCGTCAAGACCCGCCTTGCGACCGGCGAAATGGCCGACATCTTCAACTACAATTCCGGCTCGCTCTTCCAGGCGCTGCGGCCGGAACAGACGCTGCTCGACCTGTCGGACATCGAGGGGCAGGCGAATGTCCTCGACAGTTTCAAGCAGGTCGTCACCGCCCCGGACGGCACCGTGCGCGGCATCCCCTTCGGCCCGGCCATGGGCGGGGGCATCTTCTACAACCGTCCCATCTATGAGGAGCTGGGCCTGTCCATCCCCCGGACCTGGGACGAGTTCATGGCCAACAACGCCAAGATCGCCGAAGCCGGCCATGTCCCCGTGATCCAGGACCTATGGCGACACCTGGACGAGCCAGCTCTTCGTGCTGGCCGATTTCTACAACGTCCTGGCCGAGGCCCCGACCTTCGCCGAGGACTACACCGCCAACCGCGCCAAATACGCCACCACGCCCGCGGCGCTGCGCGGCTTCGAACATCTGCAGGAGGTCTTCGAGGCCGGCTATCTGAACCGGGATTTCGGCGTCGCCCTCTTCGAGGACGGGATGCGCATGGTCGCCACCGGCGAGGGCGCGCATTACCCGATGCTGACCTTCGGCATCGGCACGCTGAAGCAGAACCATCCGGAGCATCTGGACGATGTCGGCTTCTTCGCCCAGCCCGGCACCGACCCCGAGCGCAACGGCCTCACCGTCTGGATGCCGGCGGCGCTCTATGTCCCGGCCGACACGCCGCATGCCGAAGAGGCGGTGGCCTTCCTCAACTTCGTCGCCTCGCCCGAGGGCTGCCGCATCATGATGGAGGCGGTCGGCGCATCGGGGCCCTATCTGATCCGGGGCTGCGACCTGCCCGAGGATGTGCCGCAGGCCGTGCGCGACATGATGCCCTATTTCGAGGAAGACGGCCGCACCGCCCCGGCGCTCGAGTTCCTGTCCCCCGTCAAGGGGCCGGCGCTCGAACAGATCACGGTCGAGGTGGGTTCGGGCATCCGCGATGCCGCCTCGGCCGCAGCCCTCTACGATCAGGACGTCGAGAAGCAGGCCCGTCAACTCGGCCTGCCGAACTGGTAACCTCCCGCCAGTTCGCCCCCGCCCGTTCCGGCCGGGCGGGGGCACCCCCATGCCCGACGGAGCCCGCATGGCCACACGCCGCCCTTCCCCCTATCCCTACTGGTTCGTGCTGCCCGCCGCGGTGGTCTTCGTGACCCTGTTCCTGGTGCCGACCGTGGCCAGCTTCTGGTTCAGCCTGACCCGCTGGGACCTGTTCGAGGCCGAGTTCATCGGCCTCGACAACTACCGCCAGTTCTTCCGCGAACCCTTCCTCGTGCAGGGCCTTGTCAACACGCTGATCTATGCCGTCGTCACTTCGGGGGCGAAATCGGTGCTGGGGCTCCTGCTGGCCGTGCTTCTGACCAGCGGCATCTGGTTCCAGGGCTTCCTGCGGTCGGTGGTGTTCTTCCCGGTGCTGGTGTCCACGATCGGCGTCGGCATCGCCTTTGCCGCGCTGATGCATCCCACGCGGGGGGCGATCAACCTGGCCCTGGCCACGATCGGGATCGAGGGGCCCGCCTGGCTGTCGGATCCGGCGCTTGCGCTCTATTCCGTGGCGCTGATCGACATCTGGAAGGGCGTGGGCCTGGCCACGCTGATCTACATCGCGGGGCTCGCCGCGATCTCGCCCGACTATTACGAGGCCGCGCGCATCGACGGCGCCACGCGCTGGCAGCAGTTCTGGCGCGTGACCGTGCCGCTGGTGCGGCCCGCGACGGTGACCGTCGTCACCCTGTCGCTGATCGGGGGGCTGCGCAGCTTCGACATCATCTGGGCCACCACGCGCGGCGGGCCCGGCTTTGCCTCGGACGTGCTGGCCAGCGTGATCTACAAGCAGTATCAGGCCGGCTTCTACGGCCTGTCCACGGCCGGAAACGTGATCCTGTTCCTGCTGATCGCGGCCATCGTCCTGCCCATGACCTGGTGGTTCAGCAAGCGGGAGGTGGACCTGTGAGCCTGCGCCGCGACGCCGCCCGCCGCCGCCTGATCGGGATCCTGTCCCTTCTGGTGGCGACGGTGATCTTCATCCTGCCCTTCCTCTACATCGTTCTCATGGCCGTGAAGACCCCCCAGGAAGCGGCGCTGTTCCTGTTCAGCTGGCCTGCGCAATGGCGCGCCTGGCAGAATCTGGTCGAGGTCGTGCAGACCCGCAACTACATGCTGCTGCTGGCCTATTTCAACTCGACCGTGATCACCGTGGGGGCGGTGACGCTGCTGGTGATCTTCGGTGCCATGGTCGGCTATGTGCTGCAGCGACGGCGGTCGCGCTGGAACCGGGTGATCTATGTCTTCCTGCTGATCGGGCTGATGGTGCCCCCCGCCGTGGTGCCGACGATCTGGGTGCTGCAGAATCTCGGCCTGTTCAAGACGATCCACGGCATGATCCTGATCCAGGTCGCCTATGGCCTGTCCTTCGCGGTGCTGCTCTATCGCAGCTTCATCGCCTCCATCCCCCGGTCGCTGGACGAGGCGGCGATCATCGACGGCGCCCGGCCCTGGCAGGTCTTCTTTCGCGTCATCCTGCCGCTGCTGAAACCCGTCACCGTGACGCTGATCGTCGTGCAGGCGGTGGCGATCTTCAACGACTTCACCAACCCGCTCTACTACCTGCCGGGGCGCGAGAACGTGACGGTGCAGATCACGCTGTTCAACTTCCAGAGCCAGTTCCAGAGCCAGTACAACCTGCTCTTCATGAACATCCTGCTCATCACCATTCCGCCCCTTCTGGTCTTCGTCTTCTTCAACCGCCAGATCGTCGCCGGCATGACCGCAGGCGGCGTGAAAGGATAGGCCCATGTCCTCTGTCGTGCTGCGCAATCTCACGAAGTCCTTCGGCGCGGTCGAGGTCATCAAGGGCATCGACCTGACCGTCGAACCGGGCGAATTCTGCGTCTTCGTCGGCCCTTCGGGCTGCGGCAAGTCCACCCTGCTGCGGCTGATCGCGGGGCTGGAGGATGCCAGCTCCGGCCGCATCGAGATCGCCGGCCAGGATGTCACCGATGCCGAACCCTCGGCCCGCGGCATCGCCATGGTGTTCCAGAACTATGCCCTCTACCCCCATCTGACGGTGCGCGAGAACATCGGCTTCGGCCTGTCGCTGGCCCGACGGCCGAAGGCCGAGATCCGCGCCCGAGTCGAGGCCGCGGCCGAGGCATTGCAGCTGAGCCATCTGCTGGACCGCAAGCCGAAGGAGCTCTCGGGCGGGCAGAGGCAGCGCGTCGCCATCGGCCGGGCCATCGTGCGCGATCCCAAGGTGTTCCTGTTCGACGAACCGCTGTCGAATCTCGATGCCGCGCTGCGGGCGCAGATGCGGATCGAGCTGTCCGACCTGCACCGCAAGCTGGGCGCGACGATGATCTATGTCACCCATGACCAGGTCGAGGCAATGACCATGGCCGACAAGATCGTCGTGCTGAACGCGGGCCGGATCGAACAGATCGGCAGCCCGATGGAGCTGTATGACCGGCCGGCCTCGCCCTTTGTCGCGGGATTCATCGGCAGCCCGAAGATGAACCTTTATGAAGGCCGGGCCGTGGGCGAGCCCTGCGGCACCTATGGCATCCGGCCGGAGCATCTGCGGCTGACCGGGGACGCCCCGCGCTGGCGGGGCCGGGTGCGGCATGTGGAGCGGCTGGGGGCCGATACGGTGATCCATCTCGATGTGCCGACCCTGGGGGCGATGGTCCTGCGCAGCGAAGGGGACCACAGTCCCGCCATCGGCGCGGAAGTCGGGGTCAGCCCGCTTCCGGGCCGCGAGCACCGTTTCCCCTGATCCCCTTCCCCGCACCGGGCCGCACCGGGCCGCACCGGGCCGCAGAGCCGGAGGGGGCAGGAGAGCGGAGAGGGCGATCAGCCCCCCGCACGGCAGCGGCGCGCGCCCCCTTCGAAGGTGCAGGCAAAGCCCGCGGCCGCACCCTCGACACCGCGGCGGACAGGCGGACGGGGCATGCCATCGCCCCTGTCCCCCCGTCATGTCCTCGAGGGGCGGCGAGGCCTCCACCGTCCCGGGGGAGGGGGCCGCCGACACGGTCGGAATCGCGGCCGGAATCAGCGCAGGGGCCTGCCGGCTGCCGGCGTCATGCCGCACGGGCAACACGGACAGGGTCATACCGGCCTTTTCCCCGTCCAGAACCTGCCAGCCGATCCTGCCCGCCGATCCCGCGATCAGCAGCAGGCCAAGGCCCAGAACCGCAACCGCCCTTCTGCGCATGACATGTCCTCCGTTGCCCTGCCCTCCCTTGCCGCGCGACGGTCGGCGCGGCACAGATCAGGCTGAGGACCTTCCATGATGCGGGCGGGGCGGCCTTGTGACCCTTTCGCGGCGGGACCCCGTCTTGCCGCGCCGCGGCGCAGGACCTAAGACAGGAATCGGGGGGGCATGTCATGGAAACCTGCGCGACTGTCGCCGCAATGCGCCGCCTGCGCGAAGGCTGGCAGGGCCGCGTCGCCCTCGTCCCGACGATGGGGGCCCTGCACGAAGGCCATATGGCGCTGGTCGCGGCGGCACGGATGGCGGCGGAACGGGTTGTCGTCTCGATCTTCGTCAACCCCACCCAGTTCGGCGATCCGAAGGATCTGGCCGCCTATCCCCGCACGCTGGAGGCAGACCGCGCGATGCTGGAAGGCGCGGGCGTGGATGCGCTCTTTGCCCCCGATGTCGCCGAGATCTATCCCGAAGGGGACGAAACCATCGTCGAGACGCTCCGTCTGGCGGGGGTGTTCCACGGGGCGGTCAGGCCGGGGCATTTCCGTGGCGTGGCGACGGTGGTGCTGAAGCTGTTCAACATCGTCCGCCCCGACATCGCCCTGTTCGGCGAAAAGGACTATCAGCAACTGGCCGTCATCCGCCGCATGGTCCGCGACCTGTTCCTGCCGGTGGCGATTCGGGGCGTGCCCACGGTGCGGGCGCCGGACGGGCTGGCGCTCAGTTCGCGCAATGCACGCCTGTCGCCCGAGGGGCGGGCCGCAGCCCTGGTCCTGAGCCGTGCCCTGGACCGGGCCGAGAGGCTCGCCGCCGCCGGCGCCCCCCCCGAGCGCCTGGCCGAGGCGATCCGCGAGACGGTCGCCGCCGAGCCTCGGGCCACCCTGCGCGGGCTCGACATCGTCGATGCCGAGAGCTTTGCCCCCGTGACGGAAGCCATCACCCGGCGGGCCGGCATCATGCTGTCGGCCGAGGTGGACGGCGTCCTGCTGATCGACCAGCGCGAGATCGACCCCCCGATCGATCCCCCGGAGGACAGGCCATGAGCACCCAGCCTGCGCAGACCGCAATCCGCCGCATCACCGTGCCCCAGATCCGCGCCCGCAAGGGGGGAGAGCCGATCGTGGCCCTGACCTCCTATCATGCGCATACCGCCGCCATCGTCGACCGCCATGCCGAGATCATCTTGGTCGGCGACAGCCTGGGCATGGTGATGCACGGGATGGAGAGCACGGTGGGCGTGCCGCTCGACCTCATGGTGATGCATGGCAAGGCGGTGGTGCGCGGGACGAAGCGGGCGCTCGTGGTCGTGGACCTGCCCTTCGGCTCCTACGAGGAAAGCCCCTCGGCCGCCTTCCGCAGCGCCGCCCATGTGATGAAGGAGACAGGCTGCGGCGCGGTCAAGATCGAGGGCGGCCGGCGGATGGGCGAAACGATCCGCTTTCTGACCGAGCGGGGCATTCCCGTCATGGCGCATATCGGTCTCACCCCGCAGTCCAGCCATGTCATGGGCGGGTTCAGGACCCAGGGCCGCGACGAGGAGACCTGGCCGCTGCATGAGGAGGATGCCCGCGTCGTGGCCGAGGCGGGGGCCTTTGCGGTGGTTCTCGAAGGCATGGTGGAGCCGCTGGCCGCACGGATCACGGCATCCTGCCCGATCCCGACCATCGGCATCGGCGCCTCGCCTGCCTGCGACGGGCAGATCCTCGTGCTCGAGGACATGCTGGGGCTGAACCCGCGTCCGCCGAAATTCGTCAAGGTCTACGGCGCCCTGGCCGAACAGATCGAGGATGCGGTGCGCCGCTATGCCGATGAGGTGCGCGCCCGCGCCTTCCCCGGCGAAGGGCAGGTCTATCGCTGAGCGCCGCTTGCAGGCCGCGGCCTGACGGGACAGGGTGGCGCATCCGCCCGGAAAGGGGAGTTCCGCGCATGTCCGTTGCCCGCACCGCTGTCCTGCACGCCACCGGCGGCCCCGAGGCCATCGCCTGGGAGGATCGGCCGCTGCCCGCGCCCGGACCGGGGGAAGTGCTGCTGCGTCACCATGCCATCGGCGTCAACTACATCGACATCTACCACCGTTCCGGCCTCTATCCGCTGTCGCTGCCCTCGGGCCTCGGGTCCGAGGGCGCCGGCGTGATCGAGGCGGTCGGCGAAGGGGTGGAGCATGTCGCCCCCGGCGACCGCGTCGCCTATGCCGGCGGCCCCCTGGGCGCCTATGCCGAGGCGCGGGTGATGCCGGCGGCCCCTCTCGTGAAGCTGCCCGATGCGATCTCCTTCGAGGAGGCCGCGGCGGTGATGCTCAAGGGCCTCACGGTCCATTACCTGTTCCGCCGCACGGTGCCGATCCGGCCCGGCGACACGGTTCTGTTCCTGCCGGCCGCCGGGGGCACCGGCCTGATCGCCTGCCAATGGGCCCGCAGCGAGGGGATCCGGCTGATCGGTGCCGCGGGGGGCGCCGCGAAATGCGCCCTTGCCCGCGAACATGGCGCCGCCGAGACCATCGACATGCGGACGCAGGACCTCGCGGCCGAGGCGCGGCGCCTGACAGGCGGGCGGGGCGTGGATGTGGTGATGGACGGGGTCGGGCGCGACAGCTTCATCGCCTCGCTCGACGCGCTGCGGCCGCTGGGCACGATGATCTCCTTCGGCAATGCAAGCGGCAAGGTGGAGCCCTTCGACATCGGCCTGCTGGCCGCCAAGGGGTCGCTGATGCTCACGCGGCCGACGCTGTTCACCCATATCGCCGATCCCGCCGTGCTGCGCCGCATGGCGGCGGAACTGTTCGAGAAGGTGATCTCGGGGGCGATCCGACCCCGCATCGACCAGCGCCGCCCCCTGGCGGAGGCGGCCGCAGCCCATCGCGCTCTCGAGGCGCGCGCCACGACCGGGGCGACGGTGCTCCTGCCCTGAGCGGACAGGGGCGCGGCCCCCTGCGGCCCTCCGGCGGCCCTGCGGCGGCGGGGCAGGCCGGCGGGGCAGGCCGGCGGGGAATCGGGGGCCCTTCTTCATCCCCCCCTCCCACCCGGGGCGCGCGGGCGTTATCCACAGGATCGTCCCCAGCTTCCGCCGACACGGTCCACAGGAATCCCTGTTCCCCCCCTGTTCGCACGGGCGTAATCTCCGGCATAAGGGCGGTCTGCCCGCGAGAGGATCGAGCCATGACCGAGATCGCGCCCTTCCGGCCGCGCCTGCCGGCCGAGCCCCCCTCCCCCGGGACAGAGCCGCTGCCCCACAACATCGAGGCCGAGCAGCAGGTTCTGGGGGCGATCCTCACCAACAACGACGTGTTCGATCGGGTGAGCGCCATCCTTTCGCCCGAGCATTTCTTCGACCCTGTCCATGCCCGCATCTACGAGGTGGCCGCCGCGCGCATCCAGAAAAACGCGCTGGCCTCGCCCGTCACGCTCAAGGCCTTTCTCGAAGGCGACGAGGGGCTGCGGGCGCTGGGCGGGCCGGCCTATCTGGCGCGGCTGGCCGCGGCGGCGATCTCCTCCTTCGCGGCGCGCGACTATGCCCAGCTCATCCGCGACCTCGCCACGCGGCGCGAGCTGATCCGGCTGGGGCGCGAGATCACCGACCGCGCCGCGCGGGTGGAGATCGAGAGCAGCCCCGAGGAGCAGATCGTCGAAGCCGAACAGGCGCTCTATCGGTTGGCCGATCAGGGGCGGAGCGAGACGGGCTTCCAGAGCTTCCTGCGCGCGGTCACCGATGCCGTGCAATCGGCCAATGCCGCCTATCAGCGCGACGGGGGCCTGGCGGGGATTTCCACCGGACTGGTCGATCTCGACCGCAAGCTGGGCGGATTGCACAAGTCGGACCTGCTGATCCTCGCGGGGCGCCCGTCGATGGGCAAGACCTCGCTGGCCACCAACATCGCCTTCAACATCGCGAAGGCCTACCGGCGGGGACGGCTGCCTGACGGCAGCGAAGGCACGGTGAGCGGCGGCGTGGTGGGGTTCTTCTCGCTCGAGATGAGTGCCGAGCAGCTTGCCGCGCGGATCCTGTCGGAGGCGGCCGAGGTCCCCTCCGAGCAGATCCGGCGGGGAGACATGACCGAAGAGGAGTTCCGCCGTTTCGTCGCCGCGGCGCGGGATCTGGAGGCCTGCCCCCTCTTCATCGACGATACGGCGGCGATCCCGATCAGCCAGCTTGCGGCGCGGGCGCGCCGGCTCAAGCGGACGCATGGGCTCGATGTGCTGTTCGTGGACTATCTCCAGCTCGTGCGGCCGGCGACGGCCCGCGACAGCCGTGTCAACGAGGTATCGGAGATCACGCAGGGGCTGAAGGCCATCGCCAAGGAGCTGGACATCCCCGTGGTCGCGCTGTCGCAGCTCTCGCGGCAGGTGGAAAGCCGCGAGGACAAGCGGCCGCAACTGTCGGATCTGCGCGAATCGGGTTCGATCGAACAGGACGCCGATGTGGTGATGTTCGTGTTCCGCGAGGAATACTACAAGGAGCGCGAGAAGCCCGGCGAGCACGAGATCGAGCGGATGGCCAAGTGGCAGGAGGAGATGGAGCGCGTGCACGGCAAGGCCGAGGTGATCATCGGCAAGCAGCGCCACGGCCCCATCGGCACCGTGGAGCTGAGCTTCGACGGGCGCTTCACCCGCTTCGGCAATCTGGCCAAGCCCTGGCAGGGCGAGGAGCGCTGACCGGCGCGGGGCGGAACGGGCCGGCCCGGAACGGCGCAGCCCGGCCTTCAGCGCATCCCCCGGGGGTCGTGCGGGGCCGTCTCGGCTCGCCCGATCAGTAGAGGCCGCCCGTCTCGAACACCGAGAGCGCCGGTGCCACAGGCGCCGGGGACGGCGCGGGGGGGCAAGGCGGACTGGGCCGGGAACGGCAGCACCTCGGCCGGCGGGAAGGGCGCGGACGCGGCCATCGCATCCCCGGTCTCCTCCCCGGATCCCGGATCGGACGAGACGCCCTTGGGATGCAGCACCACCCGGGCATGAAGCGGCACGCGTTCGTAAAGATCGATGATATCTTCGTTCACGAGGCGCACGCAGCCATTCGAAACGGCAGTGCCGATCGTCTCGGGCGCGTTGGTGCCGTGGATGCGCAGCATCGTGTCGCCGCGTTCGGGGGTGAACAGATACAGGGCACGCGCACCCAGCGGGTTGTCGGGCCCGCCCGGCATGCCGTCGGCCCAGCGGGCATAGCGTTCGGGCTCGCGCGCGATCATCTCCGGGGTAGGGGTCCAGGACGGCCATTCCTTCTTGGCGCCCACGGTGAACTCTCCGGCCTCGTAGAGGCCGGCGCGGCCGATGCCCACGTCATAACGCAGCGCCAGCCCGTCCGAGATAGTCCAGTAGAGGACGAAGTCATCGGGATAGACATGGATCTCGCCGGGCAGGCTGCCCGGCGGAGCCGGCACGATCCGGGGCAGGGCATGGCTGTCAGCCAGCGGATCCTCCGGTACCGATCCTGCGGGAGAGAGGCCAGGATCGCCGGTGCCGACCAGCAGTTCGAGCGTCTCGGCCTCCTGCGCATGCAGCAGCCGCGGCCCCGTGAGGGACAGAAGGCCCAGACCCATCAGAAGCGATCGACGGCGCATCATTGCCCTCCTTGGTTTCGGTGTCCCCGGGGAGATAGGTTCAGCCTGCCTGCTTGTCAGGGCCGGGCCCCGCCAGCGGTCAGAGGGCAGGCCATGTTCCCTGCCTGTAGGCACGCAATTCACGCCATGCCGCAATGGCCCGGTCGTTCACAAGATCGCCAGCGCCCGATCGCCGGCCGTGACGCGACCCCTTGCCCCGCCCGGCCCTGCCTGCCACAACGGCGCCCATGGGCACCGGGCGCCTTCATGTCGATCTTTCTGCCATCGTGGCGAACTGGCGGGCGCTGGCCGCCCTTGCACGGGTCGAATGCGGCGCCGTGGTCAAGGCGGATGCCTATGGCCTGGGCGCAGTCCCCGTGGCACAGGCGCTGGCCGCGGCGGGGTGCCGGCGCTTCTTCGTCGCCGTGGCGGAAGAGGGCGCCGCCCTGCGCCGCAGTCTCGGGCCGGGGCCCGAGATCCTGGTCTTTGCCGGCCACATGGCGGGAGATACGGCGGCCCTGGCCGAAGCCGATCTGGTGCCGATGATCAATTCGCTCGATCAGCTGACCCGGCATCTCGAGGCGCTGCCCGGCCATCCCTTCGGCATCCAGCTCGATACGGGCATGAACCGGCTCGGGATGGAATGGTCCGAATGGGCCGCCGTGGCCGAGATCGCTCTCGAGCAGCGGCCCGTGCTGCTGATGAGCCATCTCGCCTGTGCCGACGAGCCCGACCATCCGATGAACGGCTATCAGCTCGATCTCTTCCGCCAGATGACGGACGGGACGGGGGTGCCGCGCTCGCTGGCGGCGACGGGGGGCATTCTGCTCGGCCCCGACTATGCCTTCGATCTGTGCCGTCCCGGCATCGGCCTCTACGGGGGGCTGCCCTTCGATCATGCGCATCCCGTGGTTGCCCTGGATCTGCCCGTGATCCAGATCCGCGACCTTCAGGCGGGAGAGGTTGCCGGCTATGGCAATGCCTGGCAGGCGCAGCGGCCCTCGCGGCTTGCCACCGTATCGGGGGGTTATGCGGACGGGATCTTCCGCGCCCTCACGGGCCGGCTGACGCTGTGGCATGGCGAGACGCCCTGCCCGGCCGTGGGGCGGGTGTCGATGGACCTGATCATCGTCGATGTGACGGATCTCGAAGAGGAACCCGAATCCCTCACCCTGATCGGGCCGCAGCAGGGAATCGACGATCTGGCACGGGCCGCCGGAACCATCGGCTATGAGGTGCTGACCGCCCTGGGCTCGCGCTATGCGCGTCAGCATCACGCGGCATGATCCGCCTGCTGGCGCGGATCGGCGCGCCGGCGCTGGGGCTGCTGGCGGTCACGGGGCGGCTCGCGATCTTCACCGCGCGGACGCTGAGCCATCTGGCCCGCCCCCCCTTTCACGGGCGCGAGCTGGGGCGGGCGCTCTTCCAGATCGGCTGGCTGTCGCTGCCGGTGGTGGGGTTCACGGCGCTGTTCACGGGGGGGGCGCTCGCGCTTCAGATCTATGCGGGCAGCGATCGCTTCGGCGCGCAGGAAGCCGTGCCGCAGATCGTCGCCATCGGGATGGTGCGTGAACTCGGCCCCGTGCTGGTCGGGCTGATGGTGGCGGCGCGCGTCACCTCCTCCATCGCCGCCGAGATCGCCACGATGAAGGTGACCGAGCAGATCGACGCGCTGGTGACGCTCTCGACCCATCCCCTGAAATATCTGGTGCTGCCGCGGGTGCTGGCGGCAACTCTCGTCGTGCCGGCGCTGGTGGCGGTGGGGGACGTGATCGGCATCATGGGCGGCTGGATCGTGGCGACCGAGCGGCTGGGCTATGTCTCGGGCCCCTATCTGCGCAGCAGCCTCGATTTCCTCGAGCGGGTGGACTGGATCTCCTCCCTGGTCAAGGGCGGGGTTTTCGGCTTTCTCTGCGCGCTTCTGGGCTGCTGGTTCGGCATGACCTCGGGGCGGGGGGCGATGGGCGTGGGCCGGGCCACCAAGGGCGCCGTGGTCGCCGCGGCCATCGCGATCCTGGCGGCCAATCTGCTGCTGACCGAAGCCTTCTTCGCCGCATGAGCACGCCCGCCATCTCTGTCCGCGGTCTGCGGAAGTCCTTCGGGGCAACCCCGGTTCTGGACGGGATCGATCTCGATGTGGCGCGGGGCGAAAGCCTCGTGATCGTCGGCGGATCGGGCACGGGCAAATCCGTGCTGCTGCGCTGCATCCTGGGCCTGATGCGGGCGGATGCGGGCACCATCCGCCTGGATGGCCAGGACGCGACGGGGGGGGCACCGGAGGCCTTCCTGCGGCGCTTCGGGATGCTGTTCCAGGGCGGCGCGCTGTTCGATTCCCTGCCCGTCTGGCGCAATGTGGCCTTCCGCCTGCTGCATGACGGCATGCCCCCGAACGAGGCGCGGGCAAGGGCCGTGGCCGCGCTGGCCGCTGTCGGCCTGTCCGGGCGGGTCGCCGATCTCTATCCGGCCGAGCTGTCGGGCGGGATGCAGAAGCGCGCGGCCCTGGCCCGCGCCATCGCAGCGCGCCCTTCGGTGCTCTTCTTCGACGAGCCGACGGCGGGGCTCGATCCGATCCTCGCGACCGTCATCAACCGCCTGATCCGCGAACAGGTGACCGCGCTGGGCGCCACGGCGGTGACGATCACCCATGACCTGACGACGGTGCGCATGGTCGCCGACCGGGTCGCCCTGCTCCATGACGGGCGGCTGCGCTGGACGGGGCCCGTCTCTGCCTTCGAGACCAGCGACGATCCCCATGTCGCGCAGTTCATCACGGGCCGGGCGGATGGCCCCATCGCCACCCTGCGGTGACCCGGCCCTGCAGCGCAGAGCTCCCTCAACGCAGGATTTTTTGCCACGGCGGGCTTCGCTGGCGGAACCGCAGGCCGACAGGGCGCATTTCCCCTGCGGAAGAACCCTGCGCCCATGAGGGCCTTGTCAAGGGAAAGGACTGCCATGCCGATCGGCGCTTCCCTGATGCCCCTTGCGCGGATCGCGCAATCCCTGTCCCAGCATGTCATCGCCCTTGCCGCCGCAGGCATGGCAGGGGTCACGATGGGATCCGCCCTGGGCCTGTGGCCCTGGCTGTCGCTCGAGGCCGCCTGGGGGGATCGGCCGCTTCCCGCATTCGGCATGGCGGTGCAGATCGGACTGACCGCCTTCCTGGTCCTGATCTGCGCCTTCTTTCCATCAGGCTGGCGGGTCCTGGCGCTGGAGCGGTCGCACCGGGATTTCCGCATCGCCATGAAGGATGTGACCGCAGCCTATCACGCGGCGCACATGGCCGACCGCGAGGGCGTCTTCACCCTTTCGGGCGAGTTCGACGCGGTCCGCGAGCGGCTGGAATGGCTGCGCGACCACCCGGACCTCAAGCTGCTGGAGGCCGACATCCTGACGGTTGCCGCACAGATGTCGCAGCAGTCGCATCGCCTTGCCACCATCTATTCGGAAGAGCGCGTGGCCCGGGCCCGCGACTTTCTTGCCCAGCGGCAGCAGGAGGCCGAGGAGCAGCAGAAGCGCATCCAGGAGGCGCTGGCCATCTGCCGCGAGATCCTGCGCTGGAACAGCCAGGTGGAGCTCGAGGAGGCGATGGTGGCCTCGCAACTCTCGCAGCTCGACGAGCAGCTCCAGTCGATCCTGCCGGCCCTCGGCTACCGCATCGGCGACCGGTCCCCGGCCCGATCCGGTATCGGGGCGGATCGGGGCGCAGAACCCGCCGCGATGACGGCCCCGATGGCGGCAGAGGCGACGCCCTCCTCCACCCCGCCGGAGCGGACCGTCCTGCGCCCCGACAATGTCCTGCCGATGACGGCCAAGCCTGCGGCCGAATGAGAAGAGCCCCGCCTGCCCCGCCACCGCCCTTGCGGTCGGACCTGTCATGACGCAGATAGCAGGGACATGGCGCGCGATCTGTCCTATCTCTGCACGGCCTGCGGTGCGCGCCACCCGAAGTGGTCGGGGCGCTGCGACGCCTGCGGCGAATGGAACACCCTGGTCGAGGAGGCCGGCACCCCCGGCCCGCGCAGCGCGCCAAAGGGGCGCATCCTGACGCTGACCGACCTGGCCACCGCCGAATCCCCCCCACCGCGCACCGAGGCGGGCGTGGCCGAGCTTGACCGCGTGCTGGGGGGCGGTCTGGTTCCGGCATCGGCGATTCTCGTGGGGGGGGATCCGGGGATCGGCAAGTCCACGCTGCTGCTGCAGGCGGCGGCGCGCTTTGCCCGCAATGGTCTGAAGGTGATCTATGTCACGGGCGAGGAATCGGCGGCCCAGGTCCGGATGCGCGCCAGGCGCCTGGGCCTGAGCGAAAGTCCCGTGCATCTGGCGGCGCATACCGCGCTGCGCGACGTTCTGGCCACGCTCGAGGCCGAAGCCCCGCAGCTTGCCATCATCGATTCGATCCAGACGATGTGGCTCGATACCGTGGAATCGGCGCCGGGATCCGTCTCCCAGGTGCGGGCCTGCGCCCATGAGCTGACCGCGCTGGCCAAGCGGCGGGGAATCGCCGTCGTGATGGTGGGTCATGTGACGAAGGAAGGCGCGCTCGCCGGGCCGCGCGTGGTCGAGCACATGGTCGATACGGTTCTCTATTTCGAGGGGGACCGCGGCCATCAGTTCCGCATCCTGCGCGCCGTCAAGAACCGCTTCGGCCCCGCCGACGAGATCGGCGTCTTCGAGATGACAGGCCGGGGGCTTGTGGAAGTGCGCAACCCTTCGGCCCTTTTCCTGGCCGAACGGGGCACGCCCGCGCCGGGCTCGGTGGTGTTCGCCGGGATCGAGGGCACGCGGCCCATCCTGTGCGAGATCCAGGCGCTGGTGGCGCCGGCGGCTCCGGGCCAGACGCGGCGCAGCGTCGTCGGCTGGGACGGGGGGCGGCTGGCGATGATCCTGGCCGTTCTCGATGCGCGGGCGGGCCTCAGCTTCGCGGGGCTGGATGTCTATCTCAACGTGGCCGGGGGGCTGCGCATCACGGAACCGGCGGCCGATCTGGCCGTGGCGATGGCGCTGGTCTCGGCCCAGTCGCAGCGGGCGCTCGATCCGCAGACCGTCCTGTTCGGCGAGATCAGCCTGTCCGGGGCGCTGCGGCCGGTGGCGCAGACCGAAAACCGGTTGAAGGAGGCACAGAAACTTGGTTTCACCTCCGCCATCCTGCCGGTACTGCCCCGGCGTGCGGCCAAGACGGGCCTCGATTTGCGCGAAATGCCCGATCTTGCCTCCGCCGTGCAGCGCCATCTTCGGGGATAGGACAGAACGGCCAACAGGAGCGCCGAGGGACGCATGCAAGGCTTCACCATCATCGACGGCGTCGTGGCGGCCATCATCGTCGTCTCGGCGCTGCTGGCCTATTCGCGGGGCTTCGTGCGCGAATCGCTGGCCATCGCGGGCTGGATCGGCGCCGCGATCCTGGCCTTCATCCTGGCCGATCAGGTCCAGCCTCTGGTCCGACAGCTTCCCGTGATCGGCGAGTTCATCGGCGATTCCTGTGAGCTGTCGATCATTGCGGCCTTCGCCCTGGTCTTTGCCGTCGCCCTCGTGGTCTTTGCGATCTTCACGCCCCTCTTCTCCGGGGCGGTCCAGCGTTCGGCGCTGGGGGGGCTCGATCAGGGCCTGGGTTTCCTGTTCGGCGTGGCCCGCGGCGTGCTGCTCGTGGCGGTGGCCTTCTTCGTCTATGAAACCGTGCTGGCGGCCCAGGCGATCCCCATGGTCGAGGACAGCCGCGCCGCGGCCGTGTTCTCGCGTCTGACAGACCGCATCGAGGCGCAGAATCCCGAAGCCGCCCTGAGCTGGATCACGCGGCAATACGAACAGCTCGTGGGGTCCTGCGGCGCGCCGGCCTGACCGGCGGGCCTGCCCCCGACAGGGGTGCGTGACAGTGGCGCCGCTCGGGCCTATGGAGGCGCCGCCCCCCGACTCGCGGAGCCGGATCGATGCCGTTGCCCGGAACCCCTTTCGACACAGCCGACGACGACCACCTGCGCGAGGAATGCGGAGTCTTCGGCATCATCGGTGCCGCCGATGCCGCAAGCTTCGTTGCGCTCGGGCTCCATGCCCTGCAGCATCGCGGGCAGGAGGCGGCCGGGATCGTCACCTATGACCCCCGATCCGGTTTCCACCAGGCGCGGCGGATGGGCTATGTCCGCGACAACTTCACCTCGCGCGAAGTGATGGATCTGCTGCCCGGCTCGATCGGCATCGGGCATGTGCGCTATTCCACATCGGGCGACAAGGGACCGGCGGTCATCCGCAACGTGCAGCCCTTCTTCGGCGAGTTCGCCATCGGCGGCGCGGCCATCGCCCATAACGGCAATCTCACCAATGCCCTCGCCCTGCGGCGCGAGCTGATCGAGCGCGGATCGATCTTCCAGTCCTCTTCGGATACCGAGGTCATCATCCATCTGATGGCGCGATCGATGGGCCGCACCATGGTGGACCGCATGGAAGACGCTCTGCGCAAGGTGAGGGGGCCTTCTCGGTCGTGGCGATGACGCGCACCAAGCTCCTGGGCTGCCGCGATGCGCTGGGCATCCGGCCGCTGGTGCTCGGACGGCTGGGCACGGCCTGGGTGCTGGCCTCCGAGACCTGCGCACTGGACATCGTCGGGGCCGATCTGGTGCGCGAGGTCGCGCCGGGCGAGATGGTCGTCATCACCGCCGAAGGCGGCGTCGAAAGCCATTTCCCCTTCCGCCCCCGCCGGCCCCGCTTCTGCATCTTCGAGCATGTCTATTTCAGCAGGCCGGACAGCCTGATCGGCGGGCGGTCCGTCTATGAGACACGAGAGGCCATCGGGCGGGAACTGGCCCGCGAGGCGCCGGTGGAGGCCGATCTCGTCTGTCCCGTCCCCGACAGCGGCACCCCTGCCGCCATCGGCTTTGCCGCCGAAAGCGGCATTCCCTTCGGCATGGGGATCATCCGCAACCAGTATGTCGGACGCACCTTCATCGAGCCGACCGACCAGATCCGCAACATGGGGGTGCGCCTCAAGCTGAACGTCAACCGGGCCCTGATCCGCGGCAAGCGGGTGGTGCTGGTGGACGATTCCGTCGTGCGCGGCACCACGAGCCGCAAGATCAAGGAGATGATCCTCGATGCCGGCGCGCGGGAAGTGCATTTCCGCATCGCTTCGCCCCCACCGCCTGGCCCTGCTTCTATGGCGTGGACACGCCCCAGCGCGAGAAGCTCCTGGCGGCGACGATGTCCGAGGAGGAGATCGCCGGCATCTGGGGGTGCATTCGCTGCGCTTCATCTCGCTCGACGGGCTCTATCGCGCCGTCGGCGAGGCCGGCGGGCGCGATCCGGCCAGCCCCCGCTACTGCGATGCCTGCTTCTCGGGGGATTATCCGGTGGAACCGGCCGACATGATCGAGGCCGGGTTCCGCCTGAAGGCGGTCGGGCAGGGCTGAGCCGATTCCCATCGGCAACTCCCCGCCGAAAGGGGGGGCCTTGCCGCGCAAGGCTCCGCGCAGATGCCGCGCCGCAGCAAGAGGGTGGTTCCCCCCCTGCCCCGCGATGTGACAGGCCCCGCCGTCCCCCAGTCGAGGAGACGGACCCCATGGACGAATCCACCCTTCGGCCGCTGCGACCGCGGATCCGTCCGCGGGATCTGCCGCAGGCCGCCCCCGAAGGGGCCATGGCCGATGCCCCGACCGAGCCGCTGCGCCCGGTCGCGCGCTCCGACGGCCCTGTCGCGGTCCCGCCGGAAGTGGCCGAGGCCGCCACGCAGCCCGATGCGCTCGACCCGGACCGGCTGGCCCTGATCGGCCTGTTCCACAGCCCCGGAGCCTCGGCGGCGCTGGTGCGGCTGGCCAGCGGGCAGATCCTGCGCGTCGAGACGGGCCAGGTCGTCGCCGGGGCCGTTGTGTCTGCGATCGGGCCGGATTCGCTGCGTCTGCAGCGGGGCGGGCGGGAGACGATCCTGACCATTGCCGGCTGATCCCCGCGACCTGTCGGCTTGCGCATGCCGCCCGTGCGGGGCATGAGGCGCCGCATGGATCAGCCCGAACAGCCCCCCGTTCCGTCCCGCCGTCCCATCGCCCTTGTCACGGGGGCCTCGCGCGGGCTCGGTCATGCGCTGGCCCTCGCGCTTGCGGCCACACATCATGTCGTGGCGCTGGCCCGCACGCAGGGCGCGCTCGAGGAGCTCGACGATGCGATCCGGGCCGCCGGCGGCGAGGCGACGCTCGCGCCGATGGATGTCACGGTGCCGGCCGCGATGCGTCAGCTGGCCCGGACGATCTTCGACCGCTGGGGCCGGCTCGATCTGTGGGTCCATGCGGCGATCCATGCCGCCCCGCTCGCCCCGGCCCCGCATCTGGCGGCAAAGGATCTGGATCGGTCGATCGCCGTGAACCTGCGGGCCACGGCGGATCTGATCCAGGTGCTGGCCCCGCTTCTGGGCGACGGCGGCCGGGCCGTGTTCTTCGACGATCCGCGCGGGGGCGAGCGGTTCTTCGGCCATTACGGCACGACCAAGGCCGCCCAGATCGCCCTCGCCCGGAGCTGGCAGGCCGAGGGCGAGCGGATCGGGCCGCGCGTCCTGATCCTTGCCCCGCGCCCCATGGCCACCGCCCTGCGGGCCCGCTTCTACCCGGGAGAGGATCGCCGCGCGCTTGCCTCTCCGCGCGAGGAAGCCAGACGCCTGCTGCCCGCCATCCTCTCTGCTTGAGCCGCGGCGCCTGCTCCCGTAGGACTGCAGGGCAGCGGGAGACAGAGCCTTTGCGGATTCTCATCACGAATGACGACGGCATCAACGCGCCCGGCCTGCGCACGATGGAGGCCATCGCGGCCGAGATCGCCGGCCCCCGGGGGGAGGTGTGGATCGTCGCGCCGGCCTTCGAGCAGTCGGGCGTCGCCCATGCGATCAGCTACACCCATCCCTTCATGATCTCGAAACTGGGCGAACGCCGCTTTGCCGCGGAAGGCTCGCCCGCCGATTGCGTTCTGGCGGGGCTTCATGACGTGCTGGCCGGCTCTCCCCCGGACCTTGTCCTGTCGGGGGTGAACCGGGGCAACAATGCCGGCGAGAACGCGATGTATTCCGGCACCCTGGGCGGGGCGATGGAGGCGGCGCTGCAGGGTCTGCCGGCCATCGCCATCAGCCAGTTCATGGGGCCGCGGACGGTGCGGCTCGAGGATCCGTTCGAGGCCGCGGCGGTCCATGGCGCGGCCATCGTGCGGCGCCTGCTCGATCGGGGGATCTGGGACGACGGGCCCTACCGGCTGTTCTACAATGTCAATCTTCCGCCCTGCGCGGCCTCCGAGGTCAGGGGCCTTGCCGTCACGCGGCAGGGCTTCCGCAGCCGCAGCCGGCATGTCGTCGAATCCCAGATCTCGCCCACCGGGCGGCGCTTCCTGTGGGTCCGCGGTGGGGCCCAGGACGAACGGACCGGGCCGGGCACCGATGTGGAGGCCAATCTCGATGGTCTGATCGCGGTGACTCCGTGCCGTGCCGATCTGACGGCGCATGATGTGCTGGACGAACTGGCAAGGGGGCTGGCCGGACCATGACCCGCGATGCCGAGAGGACCATGCAGTTCCTCTTTGCGCTCCGCAGCGCGGGCGTCACGGATCCCCGTGTGCTTTCGGCGATGGAACGGATCGACCGCGCGCTGTTCGTCCGCGGCGTCTTTGCCGCCCGCGCCTATGAGGATGTGCCCCTGCCCATCGCCTGCGGGCAGACGATCTCCCAGCCTTCGGTCGTGGGGCTGATGACGCAGGCCCTGGATGTCTCTCCCCGCGACAAGGTTCTCGAGGTGGGGACGGGATCGGGTTACCAGGCTGCGATCCTGGCGCTGCTGGCGCGGCGGGTCTACACGGTGGACCGTTTCCGCAGCCTCGTGATGCAGGCACGGACGATCTTCGAGGCGCTGGGCCTGCACACGATCACGGCGCTTGTCGCGGACGGCAGTCATGGCCTGCCCGATCAGGCGCCGTTCGATCGCATCCTCGTGACCGCCGCCGCCGAGGACCCGCCCGGCCCCCTCTTGGCCCAGTTGCGCATCGGTGGCATCATGGTCCTGCCGGTCGGACAGTCCGACACGGTGCAGACCCTTTTGCGTGTGACACGCAAGGGGGAGAGGGCGTTCGACTACGATGAGCTGCGCCCTGTCCGTTTCGTCCCCCTCGTCGAGGGGCTCGGTCAGGACTGAGGCGCCGCAGAACAAGGGGCAACGACCCTGGGGCAGGACGGAGCGAGGGCGGGCGGATGAGGATCCGGGCGAATTCCCTGCATGCGGGTTGTGCCGCGCTGCTGCTGGCGGCAGCAGGTTGCGACCGGCCGCTCGATGTGGACATGCGCGATCTCGGCGGGGGATTCTCGACGACCGAGGCCGCGCTGGCCGCGCCCGCCCGCCCCGCGCCGGATGCCCGCGGGGTCATCACCTATCCGACCTATCAGGTCGCCGTGGCCCAGCGCGGCGACACGGTGGCCTCGATCGCCGCGCGGCTCGGGATCGATGCCGCCGAACTGGCCGCCTATAACGGTGTGGAACCGAATGCCCCCCTGCGGCGGGACGAGATCATCGCCCTGCCCCGGCCCGTCCCCGCGGCGCCAGCGACCGGAACTCCGACCACGGCAGCCGTCGCCCCGGGAACGGATCTGGTCGGACTGGCCTCGGCCGCGATCGACCGGGCAGCCCCACCCGTGACGACGACCCCGCTGGCCCCGGCCCAGACCGCCCAGCCCGCCACGGCATCGGCCACACCCGTCCCCTTCGCGACCGCCGCCCCGGATCTTGCCGGCGGGGTGGAGCCCGTGCGCCACCAGGTGGCCCGTGGAGAGACCGCTTATTCGATCGCCCGGCTCTATGGCGTGCCCGTCCGCACCATCGCCGAATGGAACGGGCTCGGCCCCGATCTTGCGGTTCGGGAAGGGCAGTTCCTGCTTATCCCGCCGACCCCGGCCACCGTGCAGCCCGCCAGCACCCAGCCCGGCCAGGGCAGCCCGACACCCGTGCCGCCCAGCGCCGCCACACCCCTGCCGCAGGAGGAGCCCAGCCCTGCATCGGCCCAGCCTCCGGCCGCCCCGCAGCAGGATCTGGGCAGCCAGCAGTCGGCCCAGCCCGCCAGCCGCCTGGCCCAGCCGGTGCAGGGGCCGATCATCCGCGCCTATGCGCCAGGCCGCAACGAAGGCATCGACATCGGGGCCCCCGCGGGGGCCGAGGTGCGGGCCGCCGAAGCCGGCACCGTGGCGGCCGTCACCACCAACACCGACGGGATCCAGATCGTCGTGATCCGCCATGCGCCGGACCTGCTCACGGTCTATACTCATCTCGACCGTCTGACCGTGGCCAAGGATGACCGGGTGACGCGCGGACAGGTCATCGGGCGCGTGCGCGCGGGCGATCCGTCCTTCCTCCATTTCGAGGTGCGCCGCGGCATGCAGAGCGCCGACCCCGCCGAATACCTGCCCTGACGGCCGGGCTCTGATCGCCGGTCACGGCGGGATCGGAACGGCGCCTCAGGACCGCGCGGGGGTGATGATCTCGGCCTCGGTCACCACGAGGTCAAGCAGTGCATCGGTCTGTTCCAGAGGCAGGGAATTGTCCTCCTGCGCGGCCCAGGCAAAGCCGATCGCGGTCACGGGCCCGGCCGCGCGCAGGGCCGCCAGCGTCCGGTCATAGAAGCCGCCGCCATAGCCCAGCCGCCCGCCTCGCCTGTCGAAGGCCACCAGCGGCACGACCAGGACGCGCGGGACGATCCAGTCCCCTTCTTCCGGCACCAGCGTGCCGAACCCCCCCTCCACCAGGGGAACACCTGGCTTCCAGGCCCGAAAGCGCAGCGGCGCCCCCTTGCGCACCATCACGGGCAGGCCGACAGGGCCGTGGCGGGCGGCCTCGGCCAGGGCGGGACGCGGGTCGATCTCGCTGCGCATGGGCCAGTAGCCGGCGACGGCCTCGCCCCGGTGGCGGGCCAGAACCTCTCGCAGCAGGGCGGAGGGATCGGGATGTCCGGCCTTCCAGGCGGCCTGCCGCCGCGCGAAGGCCTCGGCACGGGCGGTCGCCTTGACGGAAGCAAGATCCTTCACAGCAGCACCATGGTGGCAATCCCGAGAAAGACGAAGAACCCCACGATATCCGTGACCGTGGTCACGAAGGGCCCCGAGGCGACCGCCGGATCGATGCCGAAGCGGTTGAGCGTCAGCGGCACCAACACCCCGCCCAGCGAAGCCAGCGTCAGGGTGATCCAGAGCGCCACGGCAATGACGAGGCCGATCATCGGCTCGTGGAAGAAGATCAGCACGACCAGCCCCATGATGGCTCCGAAGGCGAAGCCGTTGACCAGGCCGACGCCGATCTCGCGTCGAACGACGCGCAGGGCGTTGGAGGGGTTGAGATCGCGCGTCGCCAGCGCCCGGACGGCCGTCGCCACGGCCTGGGTGCCGGCATTACCCGCCATCGAGGCCACGATGGGCATCAGCACGGCAAGCAGCACGATCTGTTCGATGGTCGCCTCGAACTGAGCGATGACCTGCGCGGCGACATTGGCCGCGATCAGCGTCACCAGAAGCCAGCGGAAGCGGCGCTTGGCCGTTTCCCAGACCCGGTCGCCGATGGAGGTCTCGTCCACACCGGCCAGGGCAAGATAGTCTTCCTCATGTTCTTCGTCGAGGACGGTCATCGCATCGTCGATGGTGATGACACCGACAAGGCGGTCGTCGTCGTCCACGACCGGGACGGAGATGAGGTGATACTTGTTGAAGACATGCGCGACGGTGCCTTCCTCGTCCCGCACATGGACGGTGCGGAAACTGTCCTCGGTGATGTCGCGCAGGCGCGTGCTGCGGGGCGAGGACAGGATCCGGCCCAGGGTGACATAGCCCACGGGCTTGAGCCGCGGATCGACCAGGATGACATGATAGAACTGGTCGGGCAGGTCCACACCCGAACGCAGGAAATCGATGGCCTCGCCCACGGTCCAGTATTCGGGCACGCGGACCACCTCGGCCTGCATGAGGCGGCCCGCGGAATATTCGGGATAGGCCAGCGCCTTCTCGACCGCGATCCGATCGGCGGCGGCCAGCGCGCCCAGAACCGCCTCCTGCCCTTCGGCATCGAGGTCCTCGACGATGTCCACGACATCGTCGGTCTCGAGATCGCGCACCGCCAGGGCAAGCTCGCCGGGGGGCAGCGCCTCGATGATCTCCTCGCGCAGCGATTCGTCCAGTTCGGAGAGAACCTCGCCATCCACCCCGCCCCGCCAGAGCGAGAGGAGCGCGCGCCGCTCGCGCTGGTCGAGCTGTTCGAGCAGATCGGCCACATCGGCGGGATGAAGCGGATCGAGCAAGGCATGAAGACGCGCCGAATCGCCGGCCTCGATCGCCTCGCGCACATCCTCGACGATGCCGGGGGGCAGGCCGAAATCGTCGGCCTCGTCATCGGCCATGGTGCTGTCCGGCCTGGTGTCCATGTCCTGCCCTCCTGCCTGCCGAGGAGCCCGAGGCCCGCCCCGGACCATAGCCATGCATCGTGCCGCCGCAACCTCTCCCCTTGCGGCCTGGCATGCAGCGGCTAAGGCTGCCATCCCATGACAACCCTCCTGCTCGGCCAGACCCTTGCCTTCTGCGGCGATCCCTTCTGCCAGCCCCTGGAAGAGTGCGTGCGCCATGACAGCCGGGGCGGCGTGCTGATCGAGGGGGGCCACATCGTCGCCCTGGGCCACGGGCCAGACCTGCGACGCGCCCATCCCGACGCCGCCGTGGCGGATCATGGCGAGGCCCTGATCCTGCCGGGCTTCGTGGATGCCCACATGCATTATCCCCAGACGGGGATCATCGCCTCCTGGGGCAAGCGGCTGATCGACTGGCTCAACAGCTATACCTTCCCCGAAGAGATGCGCCTTGCAGATCCCGCCTATGCCCGCGCACAGGCCGAGCTCACGCTCGATCTCGCCCTGGCGCATGGCACGACAAGCCTGCTCAGCTTCTGCACCATCCACGAGGCCAGCGTGGATGCCTGGTTCGCCGCCGCCGAGGCGCGGGGGATGCGCGTCGCCGGCGGGCGAACCTGCATGGACCGCAACGCCCCGACGGCCTGCGCGACACGGTGCAGACCGCCCATGACGAAAGCGCCCGCCTGATCGCGCGCTGGCACGGCGGGCCGGGCGGTCTATGCCGTCACGCCGCGCTTCACCCCGACCTCCAGCCCCGAGCAGCTCGAAGCGCTGGGGGCGCTCTGGGCCGCCCATCCCAGCTGCCTCATGCAGACCCATCTGAGCGAACAGACCGACGAGGTGGAGTGGGTGCGCATGCTCCACCCGGAGGCGCGAGACTATCTCGACACCTACGAAAGGCACGGCCTCCTGCGCGAGGGGGCGCTGTTCGGCCATGCCATCCATCTGACCGCGCGCGAACGCGACAGGCTGGCCGAGACGGGAGCGGCGGTGGTGCACTGCCCCACCTCCAACAGCTTCATCGGCTCGGGTCTGTTCGACCTGGCGGGGATCAAGGGCCGGGGCATCACGGTGGGCCTGGCCACCGATACCGGTGGGGGATCGTCCTTCTCCATGCTCCGCACCATGGCCGCCGCCTACGAGATCGCCCAGCTGCGCGGTCATGCGATCCATCCCGCCCAGCTGCTGTGGCTGGCCACCGAAGGATCCGCCCGTGCGATGCGCCTCGGCGGCGTGATCGGCCATCTGGGGCCGGGGGCCGAAGCGGATCTGGTGATCCTCGATCTGGCCTCCACGCCGGCCATCGCCCAGCGGGCCGCGCGCGCCGGAAACCTGTGGGAGGCCCTGTTCCCCACGATCATGATGGGCGACGACCGCGCGGTGCGATCGGTCTGGATCGCGGGACGGCGCCACTTCTGACGCAAGGACAGACCGGGGCCATCCGACGCGCCGCAGGGCGCCCCATCCGGAGTTCATCCGGAGCAGGATCCGGAGCCGCTGCGTCGGCACGGCCGTCCTGCCTGTCCTGTAGCAGCAGCCCTTGCCATGGCCGATCGCGACGGGGGGCTGCGCCCTGCGCAGGGGCGGTGCGCGCGGGCGGCGTCCGGCCGTCAACCCGAACGGATAGGGGGCGCCATATGGCCTGGATGCCCGCCGCCATCGGTCGCAGCCATCCGGGCGATGGCATGGCCCGATGTCACCATGTCATCATGTCACGGTGCGACGGGATCACCCCGGGATCCGGGGACCCCCTGTCGGAGCAATGCGCGATGATGCGCGATGACGCGCGATGTCGTGCCCGGCGATTGCGGCCCCCATCGGTTCGACGTCATGCCCCCGGACATGCGGAAGGGGGAATAAGGGAGGGGGACAGGGCTGCCGGGCGGTGCGGGAAATCGGGAATGTCTCACCTCCTTCGGGTTGGTTGCGGTTTCGATGCGCCCTTTTTCGCGGGCAGACGTTAACAACCGGTAAGCGCAACGCGCGCTCCTGCCCCGATTCGCGCAACACCCCCGCCCGCCCCGCCGCCGGCTGCCCTGCCCCGCCCGGACAGGCCCGGCCGCAAGAGGGGGCCGGAGCGGTCAGCCCCCCGCCCACCGGGCGCGGACATGCGGCGACGCGCACAGCCCCTGTCCCCCGGCGCACGCTCCCTTCGCTTGTGACAGGGGTCGCAGCGGCCTAGATCGGGGGCATCCCCCTCTCTGCCAGATCCGCGAGGCCCGCCATGACCCTTTCCCTCTCCCTCGGGCTCGACAGTTTCGGCGACATGACACGGGACGCGGACGGGCGGCCCAAGCCCGCCGATCAGGTCCTGCGCGACGTGGTGGAAGAAGCGGTGCTGGCCGATTCGCTCGGCATCGACTTCATCGGTCTGGGCGAGCATCACCGCCCGGACTTCGCCATCTCGGCGCCCGAGATCGTGCTGGCCGCAATCGCGGGGCGGACCTCGCGCATCCGGCTCGGCACCGCGGTCACGGTCCTGTCCACCGACGACCCCGTGCGCGTCTATCAGCGCTTCTCCACGCTGCATGCCGTCTCGGGCGGGCGGGCCGAGATCATCGTCGGCCGGGGTTCCTTCACCGAGAGCTATCCGCTCTTCGGCTTTGCCCTCGAGGACTACGAGACGCTGTTCGAGGAGCGGCTCGATCTGCTGGTGCGGCTGCTGCGCGAAGAGCGGGTGACCTGGTCCGGCCGGACGCGGACGCCGCTGCGCGATGTCACGGTGCATCCCCGCATGGCCGAGGGCTTCACGGCCTGGGTCGGCGTGGGGGGAAGCCCCGAATCGGTCCTCCGCGTGGTGCGGCACGACCTGCAGCTGATGCTGGCCATCATCGGCGGCGATCCGATGCGCTTCCGCCCCTATGTGGACCTGTATCATCGCGCCTGCGCCCAGCTGGGCCGGACGCCGCGGCCCATCGGCGTCCATTCCCCCGGCCATGTCGCCGCCACCGACGAGGCCGCGCGCGAGGCGCTCTGGCCCCATTATGCCGAGATGTTCGGCCGCATCGGGCGCGAGCGCGGCTGGCCCCCGGTCACGAAGGACCGTTACCTGGCGGAGATCGAGCATGGCTCGCTCTATGTCGGCTCGCCCGAGACGGTGGCGCGCAAGATCGCCCGGACGGTCCGGGGGCTGGGGCTGGCGCGGTTCGACCTGAAATACGCCAACGGCCCCATGCCGCATCCCGAGCTGATGGAGGGCATCCGTCTCTACGGAGAGCAGGTGATCCCCCGCGTGCGGGAGATCCTCGCCCTGGAGGAGGCCGCCTAGATTCCGGCCACGAGATGGCCCTGCCCGATGTCCCGCAGTTGCAGGCGGGGGGGCGGGTCCCCGCGGCGGCGGACGGGCGAGGGGGATCTCGCGCGCCTCGCGCGGGCGGGGGGGGCGGACATGGCGGGGGTCGGGGACGGGAACGGCCTCGATCAGGCGGCGGGTATAGGGATGGCGTGGATCGCCGAAGACCTGTTCCCGGCTGCCCATCTCGACGATCTGGCCCAGATACATCACCGCCACGCGGTCGGCGATGGCGTCCACCACCGCCATGTCGTGCGAGATGAACAGGTAGGACAGCCCGCGTTCGGCCTGCAGGTCGCGCAGCAGGGCCAGAACCCGCGCCTGCACCGAGACGTCGAGGGCCGAGACGCTCTCATCGGCGACGATCAGCTGGGGGTCGAGGGCAAGGGCACGGGCGATGCAGATGCGCTGGCGCTGGCCGCCCGAGAATTCGTGCGGGTAGCGGTCGAGCGCCTCCCGCGGGAGGCCCACACGCTCGAACAGCTCGGCGGCGCGTTCGCGCCTCTGGGCAGGGGTGCCGAGGCCGTGGATGACCAGCGGTTCGGCCACCAGATCGCCCGCGCGCATGCGGGGATCGAGCGCAGCCGCCGGGTCCTGGAACACGAGCTGGGCATCCCGTCGCACGGCACGGGTGATGTCGCGCTGGCTTTGCAGCCGGCGGCCGGCGATCCCGATCTCGCCCGAGAAGGGGACGAGGCCGGCGATGGCCTTGGCGATGGTGGATTTGCCGCAGCCCGATTCGCCGACAAGGGCAAAGGTCTCGCCCCGGCTGATGGTCAGCGACACCCCCTCGACGGCATGGACGCGGTGGGTGGGCCGGCCAAGCAGCCCGCGCCCCGTGTCGAAGCCCACCACGAGATCGCGCAGCACGAGGACGGGCGGCGCCCCGGCGGGGGACGGGTTGCGCGCCGCCGGCGGGCGGGCCCCCATCCGGGGCACCGCGGCCAGCAGGGCGCGGGTATAGGGCGCGGACGGCGCGGCGAAGATCTGCCCGACGGGGCCCTCCTCGACGCACCGGCCGTCCTTCATCACCAGCACGCGGTCGGCCATCTCGGCCACGACGCCCATGTCATGGGTGATGAGGATCGAGGGCCGTGCCGGTCTCGCGGCGCAGGTCGCGCAGCAGATCCAGCACCTCGCGCTGGACGGTGACATCGAGCGCCGTCGTGGGTTCGTCGGCGATCAGCACATCCGGGCGCAGGGCAAGGGCCATGGCGATCATCACCCGCTGCCGCATCCCGCCCGAGAGCTCATGCGGATACTGTGCGAAGCGGCGGGCCGGATCGGACAGGCGGACGGCCTGCAGCGCCTCGATCGCGCGCTCCCGCGCTTCGCGCCGGGACAGGGGCGCATGGGCGCACAGCGCCTCCGTCAGCTGGGCCCCGATGGTCATCACCGGATTGAGCGAGGTCATCGGCTCCTGGAAGATCATCGCCACGCGGTTGCCGCGGATGCGGCGCAGCCCCCGTTCGGGCAGGCGCAGCAGATCCGTGGGGCCCAGCATCACCCGGCCCGCGACGGGGGCCATGCCGGGCGGCAGAAGCCCCATGATCGCCAGCGCGGTGATCGACTTGCCCGAGCCCGATTCGCCGGCGAGGGCGAGCGTCTCTCCCCGGCGGAGGGCAAAGCCGATGTCCTGCACCAGGGTCCGCGGACCGGCCGCGGTGGCGAGCGAGACGGTCAGCCCCTCGACAGACAGCACCAGGGACGAATCCGGGGCCGGGGCCGGAGCGGCCCCGGAGGGGGCGGAGGCGGCAGGGCTCACTCGAACACCACCCGCGGGAAGTAGAAGCTGACCACCCAGTTGGGCATGTCCACCACCTCGGAGATGCGCAGATCGCCGCAGACGGAGCAGAGCATGTAGGCGTCCGTTGCCGACATGCCCCGCGTGGCGCAAAGCAGGTCGATCATACCCGAGACAGCATCGCGCGCCGCCGTCATGAGATCCGGGCCGATGCCGGTCGTGACCTCGTAGCCCCTGGCGTCGAGATGGCGCGTCACGGGCCCGGAGGTGGTGAAACGGGGGGTCTTGAGGTTTGCGCCCTTGACGAGATCGAGCGTGAGGACCGCATCCATCGGGCTTTCGATGGCGGTGCCGCAGACCTCGCCGTCTCCTTGCGCGGCATGGGTATCGCCGATCGAGAAGAGGGCGCCCGGCACCTCGACCGGCAGCCAGAGCGTGGTGCCGGCGGCAAGGTCCCGGATATCGAGATTGCCGCCCACGCGCCGCGGCGGCACGACCGAATGCAGGCCCGGCTCGGCCAGCGCGTTGCCGATGGTGCCGGCAAAGGGCTTGAGGGGAATGCGCGCCTCGCGGCCCCACATCGCGGGTGCAAGCGTCGCCGCATTGTAGGTCCAGACGATCAGGGCGGGGTCCGGGAACTGATCGGCCAGAAGCCCGAAGCCGGGGATATTCGCGGTCCAGCCCCAGGCCGTCCCCTCCTGCAGGCGGGGGATGAAATCCCCGATCGTCACCTTCAGCGCATCGCCGGGTTCCGCCCCCTCCACCCAGATCGGGCCCGAGACGGGATTGATGCGCGAGAAGTCGAGCGCGACGACATCGGCCAGAGTTGAAGACGGGCCGAGCTGGCCCGCCGAAGAATCCTGACAGTGAAACAGGATGGTCGATCCCGGTGCGACCCGTTCGGCCGGGGCAAGGGCGTTGTCCCAGCCGAAATGGTGCTGATGCCCGTGGATCGTGTAGTCGCAGGCGCGGCACATGCGGGTTCACTCGGTCACATAGACATAGTCGTAATTGACCGGGATCGACACCGGATCCACATAGAGCGCCTCGTCACCGCCCATCCGGGGCGAACGCATGGTGTAGCGCTCCTCGTGGAACACGGGCGCCCATGGGGCGTCCTCCATGACGCGCGCATAGATCCCGCTCCACAGGGCGAGACGCTCCGCAGCCTGGGCGGGGTCAGACATGGAGTCCGCCTGCGCGGCCAGCGCGTCGAGCTCCTCGTTGCAGTACTTGGCCCAGTTCCAGCCGCCCTCCACGGCACCGGCGCAGCCGAGGATCGGGTAGTAGAAATTGGCGGGATCGGGGAAGTCCGCGATCCAGGCCATGCCGCCCGACCAGATCATCGGCGCCGTGCCTGCGCCGCCGGCCTCGATGACATTGGCCTGGGCCAGCGACTGGATCGAGGCCCGGATGCCGATGGCCGCGAGATCCTGCTGGATCGCCTGGGCGATGCGGGGATTGGGATCGGTGTTCATGACGAACAGCTCGGTCTCGAAACCGTCCGGGTAGCCCGCCTCGGCCAGAAGCGCCTTGGCGCCTTCGGGGTCGTAGGGATAGCCCTCGTAATCCGGGTCGTAGCCGGGCATGGAGGGAGGCAGCGGCTGGTTGGCGGGCACCGCGCGGCCATTGATGATCTGGATCACCCGGTCCTTGTTGATGGCCATGTTGACGGCCCGGCGCACGCGGACATCGTCGAAGGGCGGTTGGGTCACGTTCATCGTGACATAGCCCGTATGAAGCTGACCGCCCTGCACCACGCGGGCGGCCTGGGCCGGATCGTCCATGATCTGCTGGAACTGCGCGGGCGGGATGCCGTCGCCGGGGATGTCCACCTCGCCATTCTGGAGACGCAGAAGGGCCACGGTCGGTTCCTGGCCCACCTCGAAGACGATCCGGTCGAGATAGGGCAGGCCCTCGCGCCAGTAGTCGGGGTTCTTCTCGAAGACGAGCCTCTGGCCGAGCGTCCATTCCGCCAGGCGGAAGGCCCCGGTGCCCACCGGATGGCGGCCGAAATCGGGGCCGTGCTCCTCCACCGCCTCGCGCGGGACGACATAGGAGAAGTTGAGGGCCATCACATGGAGGAAGGTCGCATCGGGACGCGAGAGGGTGATGCGGACGGTGCGGGGGTCCACCACCTCCACGCCCGACAGTCCCTCGGCCTCGCCGGACATCTGCGCCTCGAACCCCTCGATCATGCCGAAGAAGCCGGCGCCGGGGGACTGGGTCGCGGGGTCGGTGACGCGGTCGAGCGAATATTTCACGTCCTCGGCCGTCATCTCGCGGCCGTTGTGGAAGCGCACGCCCTCGCGCAGATGGAAGGTATAGGTCAGGCCGTCCTCGGAGATCTCCACGCTCTCGGCGAGGCCGGGGCGCAGCTCGGTGGTGCCGGGGACATAGTCCATGAGGCCGTCGAAGAGCGACTTGATCATCGACCAGTTCTGCCAGTCATAGCCGATGGCCGGATCGAGGGTCGCCACATCGTTCTGATAGGTGATGGTGATCGTGCCCCCGGGGCGGGCCTCGGGATCGGGCTGCCAGGGATCGGCATTCTGCGCAAGCCCCGGCACGGCCAGCACGGCCAGAAGGGCGGTGGTGGCAAGGATTGTCTTCATGGTTCCTGTTCTCCCTGATGGTCAAGGCTCAGCGCAGGCGGATGCGCGGATCGATGAGGGGGGCCACGATGTCGGCAAGGAGATTGCCCAGGACGATCCCCACCGCCGAAACGAGGGTCACGCCCATGATGATGGGGATGTCCACGCGCTGGATCGCCTGCCAGGCCAGCTGGCCGATGCCGGGCCAGCCGAAGACGCTTTCGACCACGACGATGCCGCCCATGAAGATGCCGATATCGATGCCGATCATGGCGATGACGGGCAGGATCGCATTGGGCAGCGCATGGCGCAGGATCACCCGGGCCCGCGTCAGGCCCTTGGCCCGGGCGGTGCGCACGAAATCCTGGCGCAGCACCTCGACCATGCTCGAGCGCATCATCCGCGCATACCAGCCCGCGCCCAGCAGGCCGAGCGTCAGGGCCGGCAGGATCAGATGGGCCGCGGTGCCGTAGCCGCCGATGGGCAGCCAGCGCAACCAGACGCCGAAGACATAGAGCAGCATCAGCCCGACGACGAATTGCGGCGCGGAGACCCCGGCGAAGCTGGCCAGCATCAGACCGGTATCGACCGCCGTTCCGCGGCGCAGGGCCGCCCAGATGCCCATGGCAAGGCCGATCGCCACCTCGCAGGCGATGCCCGCGGCCATCAGCAGGAGGGTGGCCGGCAGGCGGGCCGCGATCAGTTCGGCCACCTCGGCGCGCTGGAGGTAGCTGCGCCCGAGATCGAGATGCAGCAGCCCCCAGAGATAGCGCCCATACTGGACCCAGAAGGGCTGATCGAGGCCGAGCTGCCGGCGGATCGATTCCACCGTCTCCGCGGTGGCCGACCGCCCGGCGATCTGCCGCACGGGATCGGCCGGCAGGACATAGAGCAGGAAGAAGGTGACGAGCGTCACGCCCAGCAGGATCAGCACGGACTGGAGCAGGCGGCGGGCGAGATGGAGTGCCATCGGTCAGTCCCTCTCGCGCTGGGTGGGATCGAGAACGTCGCGCAGCCCATCCCCCACGAGGTTGAAGGCCAGGGCCAGGGCGAGGATCGCGAGCCCCGGAAAGAACACGAGCCAGGGGGCGGCCTGGAAATAGGTCTGGCTCTCGAAGATGATGTTTCCCCAGGACGGATCGGGTGGCTGCACCCCGATCCCGAGGAAGGACAGCGTCGCCTCGAGCAGCACGGTCGTGGAGATGCCGAGCGTGCCATAGACGATGATCGTCGGCAGCAGATGCGGCAGGATATGGCGCAGCAGGATGCGCCCATGGCCGGCCCCGATTGCCCGTTCGGCCTGGATGAAGTCCCGCACCGCGAGGGAGGTCGTCTCGGTATAGAGGACGCGGGCGACCTGGACCCAGTTCACCAGCGCAATGACAAGGGCCACGATCCACAGCGAGGGACGCAGGATCGCGGCGAGGCAGATGGCCAGCAGCAAGGCCGGAAAGGCCATCATCAGATCGGTGAAGCGCATCAGCAGGGCGCCGACGATCCCCCGGAAATAGCCCGCCGTGACCCCCACCAGCGTTCCCACGAGCAGCGCCATGCCGTTGGCCAGGATCCCGATCACGAGCGAGGTGCGCGCCCCGTAGAGGATCCGGGTGAGCAGGTCGCGCCCCAGAAGGTCCGTGCCGAGCGGAAAGGCCCCGTCCGGTCCGCCGCCGGGCGGCAGCGGCGCCCCCTGAAGGGTGAGACCGTCGAAATGCTGCTGATCCGGCGCATAGGGAGTGAGCCAGGGGGCCAGGATCGCGGCCAGCACGGTCAGCCCGATCACCGCCAGCCCCGCCAGGACCAGCGGACGGCGGGCCAGCCGCGCGAGCACCCCGCGCCGGCGCGGCTCAGGCAGGGCGACGGCGTCGGACATGCCGGCCTCCCTCCTTGTCCGGGCAGGCGGCAAGGATGCGGGCCGCCGCCTCCTCGACCGTCACGCGCCAGTCCATCGCCCGGCGGCGCAGCGCCGCGTATCCCGCTTCCTCCCCCTGCCCTTCGGCCAGGGCAAGGACCGCCCGCAGCACCGTGCGCCGTTCGGCCAGACGCGCCCGCAAGCCCTGCACCTCGGCGGCGAGCCTCCGGCGCGCGACAAAGGCGCTGTGCGCGATGAGCAGCGCCGAATAGACGCCGCCATCCCCCACGGGCTTGAGAAGCTGCGCATCCGCCCCCATCGACAGCGCCCATTCGATGCGTCCGGGGGCCTCGGATCCGATCAGGGCGATCATCGGCATCGGCGCCTCGCCCGGCTTCCAGGGAAACTGGGCATCATGACCGCGATCGACATCGAAGAAGACGAAATTGGCCCCCAGGGCCGAAGGGTCGAGATCGGGCCACTGGGCTGCGGACAGAAGGCCGATGGCGGAGAGCTGGCGCATCAGAGCCTCCACCGTCGGATGCGGACGGTGGAGGATCACCGCACGGGCGCCGCCGAGGACGGGGGTGGCCAGCCGTCTCATGGTGCCACGGCCCGAAGATGCGGAGCCGCAGCCAGAACGGGACGGCGGGCGAGATAGGGATCGGCCGCCACGGCCTCCTGCCGTTCGAGCACATGGAAGGCGCCGTTCCGCACCTGGGCGATGAGCGCGGGCAGCGTGGCGTGATGCGTCGCCGGGTCGATGGCCAGCACGCCCCCGTCAGGGGCGGCCAGCAGGTCCTCGAGCGGGGCCCCGGCGCCGGTATGGGCCATGCGCCGTGCAAGGCTGAGCACGGCGGCATGGGCGGCGGTCTCGAAGGAGCCCAGCCCCTCGCCGAAGGAGGGACCAGCAGCGATCAACCCCTCGGCCGCCGCACCGAGGGCCGGCAACTCGCATTCGGTGAGGTTGCAGGACAGGATGGGAATGGTCAGCCCCCCGGCCCGCAGATCGGCCATCGCCCGCAGGAAGGCATAGGAAGAGGCCCCGACCAGACTGTTCAGGACGAAATCGGGCCGCATCGCACGGATTTCGGCCAGCAGGCGCGCGACATCCTCGTCGCCCAGCGGCAGATGCCGTTCGGCCAGCACGGCGCCACCTGCCCCCTCGATCAGGTCACGGGCGACACGGTTCGTCTCCCAGCCCCAGATGTAGTTGGAACCGGTCAGGATGGCCCGGCGCCCCAGGCGCGGCAGCGCCCAGGCGAGCAGCGGCACCAGATGCTGGCTCGGGCAGGCATGGGTATAGACGACCTGCGAGGAGGCCTCGAACCCCTCATAGGGGCACGGATACCAGAGCACCGTGCCGGTGCGCTCGAGCGTCGGGATGACCTCCTTGCGGCTCCAGGAGGTCACGCAGCCCACGACATGGCGCGCCCCCTCGGCGGCCAGTTCGGCACAGAGGGGGGCATAGGCATCGGCCTCGCCTGCGGGATCGCGTTCCACCGGCTCGAAGGTGACGGCCAGCGAGGGATCGGCGTTGACTTCCCTCACGGCGCGCAGGGCGCCGGCGCGGCAGGCCTCGGCCAGGAGGCGGTAGGTGCCCGAACGGGACAAGAGCAGACCGATTCGCACCACCGTCACGGATCATGCCCTCCCAAAAGCCAAGCGCCCCGCGCCGCACCCCCCAAAAGGCAGGAGGGCGGCACGAGGCGCGATTGCCGACCGGGCGCAAGGCCCGGCATGTGGCTTCATTCATGCGCTGATCGGACGGCCCGTCAAGACCCATCGCAGGGCGGATCCTCCGGCGCAGCCGGACCGACCATCAGGCGGGCGGCCGGGGGCCCTGTGCCTCTTTTTCGGGCAGGGTCGCTGCGCCGGCGCCTGAGGGGCCGGCGCGCCGCTCGATGCGGTCGCGATAGAGGGCGGCGCGCGCGAGCAGCATGAGCGTGACGGGGGTCGTGACGGTGGTGAAGGCGACGACCAGTAGCTCGGCCAGATGCAGCTTTCCCGTGGCGACCGTGAAGGCGACCATCGAGGCCGTCGCGATCGCGGCGATGCCGAGCGAGGTGCCCAGGGTCGGGGCATGGGCCCTTTCGTAGAAGGAGGGCAGGCGCAGCAGGCCCAGCGATCCCGCACAGGCGAGCCCCGCCCCCGCAAGGACCAGCAGCGCCACCGGAATCGCGGCCCAGGCGGGCAGATCGGGGGTCATTCGATCACCTCGCCGCGCATCAGGAACTTGGCCAGCGCCACCGTCGAGACGAAACCGAGCAACGCAATGACAAGGGAGGCCTCGAGGTAGACGCGGCTGCCGCTAGCGATGCCGAAGGTCATCAACAGCATCGAGGCATTGACATAGAGGGTATCGAGGCCGAGCACCCGGTCCTGCGCCCGGGGCCCCGCGATCATGCGGAAGGCGGCCGCGAGCATCGCAAGGGCCAGCAAACCCTGCGCAAGCATCAGCGCCCAGCCGAGGATCGCGACAGCGGTCATGAGGGCGCCTCCTCTCCGACGATGGCCATCAGGCGGGATTCGTAGCCGGCGATCACCCGTCGCCAGGCGTCCTCGTCCTTCAGGTCGAGGACATGGAGCAGCATGCTGCCATCGGTCGAATCATACTCGACCCAGAGCGTGCCCGGCGCGACGGTGAGGATCACGGCGAGAGCGGCAAGGACATAGGGATCGCGCGTATCCAGGGGGACGCGGACAAAGCCCGAATGGCGGCGCCTGCCCCCCTGCGGCGAGAAGATGATCCAGGCCACCGCCAGGTTGGAGCGCAGGACCTCCCGCAGGACATCGCGCAGCAGCGCCAGCAGCGCGAAAGGACGGGCCAGGCGCAGTCGCGGGGCGCGCAGGGCCGCAGCCAGACGGCCGCCCCCCAGGGCGAGCAGCAGCCCCAGAAGCATGGCGCCGGGCGCGGTGCTGCCCGTGAGCAGAAGCCAGGTCAGCAGCAGGCCCAGCGAGAGCAGCGGATAGGGCAGCCAGCGGGTCATGGCATGTCCTCTCTTCCTGTCCCGGTTTCTTCCGCAGCCTCTCCGCCCTGTTCCATCGGGGCGGCGGTGACGACCTCCTCGACATAGGCGGCGGGGGCGATGCAGGGCGCGGGCCGTATCCTCCATGTAGCGCAGCACCGGACCCGGGCGGACGGTCAGGGCGACGCAGACCGCGAGCAGGACCAGGATCGGCCCGATCTCGACCGGACGGATGCGGGGCGGGCGCTCGGGCGGAGAGGTCCAGAAGATCTCGATCCCGGTGCGGGCCATCGCCACCATCACGGTGAACCCCGAGAGGATCAGCCCGCCCAGGAGCCACCAGGCCTCGGTGCGGACGGTCCGGTCCCCTTCGAGCAGGGGGGCGAGGATCGCGAATTTGGCGAGAAAGCCCGAGAGCGGCGGCAGACCGGCCAGCAGCAGCGCACAGGCGAGGAAGCTGAAGCCCAGAACGGCCGCCGTGGCGGGGATGGCGATTCCGGGATCGTCTTCGGCCGGATCCTCCTCCTCGCTGCCGAAGGCGGCACGGCTGACGGCCAGCACATCCGCCCCGACCTCGCGCCCGCGTTCGAGCAGCTCGATGAGCAGGAAGAAGGCGGCCAGCGCAGGGACGGCCACGACGAGATAGAACAGGGCCCCGGCGGTCACTGCGGCTTCGCCCATGCCGATGGCAGTCAGCAGCGTGCCCGAGGAGACGAGCAGGCTTGCCCCGGCGAGACGGGCCATGTCCTGTGTCGCCAGCACCGCGATGGCCCCGTAGCCGAGCGTCAGCAGCCCGCCCGCCAGGAGCCAGCCTTCGCCGAAGCCCGCCGACGGCCCTGCCGCCTGATCGAACAGCAGAAGCCACAGGCGCAGGACGGCATAGATGCCGACCTTGCTCAGGAGCGACAGGATCGCCGCCGAGGGGGCCGCGGCGGCGGCATAGGTCGTCGGCAACCAGAAGCCGAGCGGCCACATCCCCGCCTTGATGAGGAAGGCCGTGCCGAGCAGCGCCGCGCCGGCCTCGAAGAGGGCGCGGTCGGCGGCATCGATCTGAGGGATGCGGGCGGCCAGATCGGCCATGTTGAGCGTCCCGGCGACGCCGTAGATCATGCTCACCCCGATGAGGAAGAGCAGCGAGGCGGCCAGATTGATGGCCATGTAGTGCAGCCCCGCCCGCACCCGTGCTGTCCCCGATCCATGCAACGCCAGCCCGTAGGAGGCCGCCAGCATCACCTCGAAGAACACGAAGAGGTTGAAGAGGTCGCCGGTCAGGAAGGTGCCGTTCAGCCCCATGAGCTGGAACTGGAGCAGGGGATGGAAGAAGGATCCGGCCCGCTGCCAGCCGGCCAGCGAGAAGACGAGCGCGGCCAGCCCCAGCCCGGAGGCCAGCAGGACCATCAGTGCCGAGAGGCGGTCGAGCACCAGCACGATGGCGAATTCGGAGGGCCAGTTGCCCAGCCGGTAGACCTGTACGGCCCCCTCCCGCGCCCCGTCCGCCATCGCCACGAGGGCCACCGCCACCGCGACCAGCGCCCCTGTCGAGACAAGGCCGAGCGCCGTCTCCACGCGCCGGCGCCATTCGCCCGCCAGGATCATCAGCGCGCCCGTCAGAAGCGGGATCAGGACGGCCGCGGCCAGCAGATGGTCGCTCCAGTGGGTCACGACGGTTCCCGCTCCCGTCCGTCCACATGGTCCGTTCCCGTCAGGCCGCGTGCCGCCAGCAGCACCACGAGCAGCAGCGCCGTCGTGGCAAAGGCGATGACGATCGCCGTCAGCACGAGGGCCTGCGGCAGCGGATCGGCATGGCGGGCCAGATCGCCGGTCTCGCCCTTCGCGAGGATCGGGGCGGCGCCGACGCGCAGGCCCCCGGTCGCGAAGATGAACAGGTTGACCGCATAGGACAGCAGCGACAATCCGGCGATGAGCTGGAAGGTCCGCGGACGCAGCAGAAGCCACAGCCCCGATCCGGTCATCACCCCGATGGCCAGCGCCACGACGAGTTCCATCATCCCTCCCTTCCCGCTGCCGGGGACTCTCCGGTCGGAGCGGGGCCGCGGGGGGCGGCACGCCGCCCCCGGATCGACTGATGCGCCAGCGCGATCAGCAGCAGCACGGCCGAACCGAAGACCAGCATGAACACCCCGATATCGAACAGGAGCGCGGAGGCCGTCGGCACCTCGCCCAGGAGCGGCAGATCGGCATAGCCGAAATAGCTGGTCAGGAAGGGCAGGCCGAAGGGCCAGGCGGCCAGCCCGGTGCCGACCGCGACCAGCAGCCCCCCGCCCATCCAGGTCAGCGGCCGCACGAGGATGCGCGATTCGATCCATTGCGCCCCGCCGATCATGTATTGCAGCAGCAGTGCGATCGAGGCGGTCAGCCCCGCGGCAAAGCCGCCGCCGGGCTGATCATGCCCGCGCAGAAGCAGATAGACCGCAACCAGCCCGATCACGGGAAACAGCAGCCGCGCGATCACCGACGGCACAAGCAGCCAGTCGGCGACGATCGTCCCTTCGGAGCGGGCGGGATGGGCGGCCTCCCAGGCGGCCAGGGTGCGCTGCTGGTCGGGGATGTCCACGCTGTCGGCGGCAGGCCGGAAGCGCCGCAGCAGCGCGAAGGTGGCCAGGGCGACCGCGGCCACCACGGCGATTTCGCCCAGCGTGTCGAAGCTGCGGAAATCCACGAGGATCACGTTGACCGCATTGGTCCCGCCCCCTGCCGTATAGGCATTCTCGAGGAAATACTGGCCGAGAAGGTCGGGCGGGATGCGCGTCATGACCCCGAAGGCGAGCAGGGCCATGCCGGCCCCCCCGGCGATGGCGAGGGTGAGGTCGATCAGGCGACGCGCCGTGGTGATGACCTCGGGGCCGGGGGTTCCGGGCGACCTCCCGGCGCTGGGGCAGCCAGCGCAGACCCAGCAGCAGCAGGACGAGCGTCACGATCTCCACCAGGAGCTGGGTCAGGGCCAGATCGGGGGCCGAGAGCCAGACGAAGGTCACGCAGCTGGCCAGGCCGGTGCCTCCCAGCAGGATCAGCGCCGCGAGGCGGTGATACTTGGCCGACCAGGCCGTCCCCAGGGCGCAGGCCCCGCCCACCAGCCAGACCAGCGCAAAGGCCGGATCGACCGGCGCGGGAAGGAGATCGCCCGGACCGATCCCGCGCCACCACACCGTGCCGCCGCCTGCGGCCAGGGCCGCCAGGACAAGCAGACGAAGCTGCGGTTGCAGGCGTCGCGTGCCCAGACGCCGTTCCGCGGCCCGCGCCAGGCGCCAGGACAGGAAGACCAGGGTCTTCTCGAACAGGCGTCGCCCGTCGAGGCGGCCGATCAGGGGGGCGCCATCCATGCCACGGGCCAGGCGCGGCTCGAGCAGAAGATAGAGCCCCACGCCCAGGGCCAGGGCGACGGCGCTCATCAGCAGGGGCAGGTTCAGGCCGTGCCAGATGGAGAGGCTGTAGTAAGGCAGGTCCGGCCCGAGGATCGAACCCGCCGCGAGCGCAAGCGCAGGGCCCACGGTGGCAGCCGGCAGAATGCCCACGACGATGCAGATGAGGACCAGGATCTCGACCGGAAAGCGCATCCAGGAGGGCGGCTCATGCGGGGTGCGGGGCAGATCCGAAGGGAGCGGGCCGAAGAAGGCACCGTGGATCAGCCGCAGCGAATAGGCGACGCTGAAGGCGCTGGCCACGACGGCTGCCAGCGGGAGGATGTCGAGGAGGAAGGGCAGCGCGGCCTCGGCCGAAAGCGCCTCGGCAAAGAACATCTCCTTGGACAGGAAGCCGTTGAGCAGCGGCACGCCGGCCATGGCGGCGGCGGCGACGGTGGCCAGGCGCGCGGTGAAGGGCATCGGCCCTGCAAGGCCCGAGAGGCGGCGGATGTCGCGCGTGCCCGTCTCGTGATCGATGATGCCGGCGGCCATGAACAGCGAGGCCTTGAAGGTCGCGTGGTTCACGATGTGGAAGACGGCGGCGACAAGGGCGCGTTCGCTGTTCAGGCCCAGCAGCAGGGTGATCAGGCCCAGATGGCTGATCGTCGAATAGGCCAGCAGACCCTTCAGGTCGTTCTGGAAGATCGCGACATAGGCGCCAAGCAGCAGCGTCACGAGACCGGCCGTGCCGACGATCCAGAACCAGGCCTCGGTCCCCGCGAGCACGGGCCAGAGCCGGGCCAGCAGGAACACCCCCGCCTTCACCAGCGTTGCCGAATGCAGATAGGCCGAAACCGGCGTCGGCGCGGCCATCGCCTGCGGCAGCCAGAAATGGAAGGGGAACTGGGCCGACTTGGTCAGGGCTCCGAGCAGGATCAGGATCAGGGCAGGCAGATAGACCGGATGCGCGCGCACGCGTTCCCCGGCAGCAAGAACGGCATCGAGATCGTAGCTGCCTGCCGCATGGCCGAGCAGGAGCATCCCGGCAAAGAGACACAGCCCGCCCCCCCCGGTCCAGCGTGAGCGCCATGCGCGCCCCTTCGCGTGCGGCCGCGCTCTGGGTGCGGTAGGCGATCAGGAGGAAGGAGAAGAGGCTCGTCATCTCCCAGAAGAAGGCGATCTGGAGGAGATTGCCCGACAGCACCAGCCCGAGCATGGAGCCCATGAAGGCCAGCAGGAAGGCAAAGAAGCGCGGGACCGGATCCTCGGCCGCCATGTAGTAGCGGGCATAGATCGCCACGAGCGCACCGATCCCCGTCACCAGCGCGGCGAAGAGCCAGGCGAAGCCATCGAGCCGCAGGCTCAGGCTGATTCCCAGCGAGGGCATCCAGGGCATGCCGTGGCGGATCACGCCATCGCCCGCCGAAGCCGGATCGAGCGCCAGCACCACGGCCAGCGAGAGGACGGCGACCGACCCCGCCAGCCAGGCGGCGGCATTGCGCGCATGGGTCGGCAGAAGGCCCGCCGCCGCTGCACCGGCGAAAGGCAGGCAGACAAGAAGGAAAAGCAGCGTTCCGGTCATCGTCTCCCTGTCCGGGGTCGTTCCGACCTATGGCAGAGGGGCCGCGCGGAGGGAAGCGCAGCGAACCGGAAATTCCTGCACGACCTCGTCAGTTCCGGTCGGGGTCCCCTGTGGCCTCGGGGCGGGCCGTTGCATCGTTCAGCAGGGCGGCGACCTCCTCTGCGGTCCCGGCCCGGCGCAGGCGTCGGAGGAGGACGGGATCCCGCAGGCCCTGCGCGATCTCGCCCATCCGGCCGAGCAGGCCGGCGCGCATCTCGGCCGGCCAGACCAGAAGGATCGCGAGATCCACGGGCTCGTCGTCGCGGGCCTCGAAATCGATGGGCCGGCGCAGGCGGGCCAGGAGAACGGCGGGCGACCCGGCCCCCGTGATCTGGGCATGGGGCATGGCGATCCCGCGGCCGAGCGCGGTCGATCCCAGGGCCTCGCGCGCCAGAAGCGCCTCGAGGATCGCCTCCTCGCCGACATGGCATCGCGGCGCGGCCGCCGCAGCAAGGATTTCGAGAAGCTCGCGGCGGTTGCGCGGCTCGATGTCGAGCAGCACATCCTCCGCGCCGAAACGATCCGGGTCCGGGACGGTCATGGCCTCCTCCGGCTGCGCCAGCAGCGGTTCTCTCTGGATGCCAAGAACCGCCTCCGCACGCCAGAGCAGGCTCTGCCGGTCGCCGCCGGGCGTGCGCCGGAGGGCACGGCGGAAGGCGACGCCGCGCCGGGACGATTTGCAATCGCCGCCCGTCTGCCCTATCTGGGCGCTCCACGGATCTCCGATCACGAACCTCCCCGGAGGGGACGCTAAGGAGCCGTTCAGATCTCATCTGCTGGTAAGGGAGGCGCGCATGACCCATGCAGCCCTCGGCCAACTGGGGATGGACCTGGCGACAGGCGCCCCCGTGCAGGCCGGACCGATCGACACTTCCGCAGCCATCCCGGTGACGGCCGCGGATCGCCACGACCACTTCATCCGCCGCGACGGCAAGGTCTTTGCCGGCACCCATCTCATCGTCGAGGTGCTGAGGGGCGAAGGACTCGACGACGAGGCCCTCATCGAACAGGCCTTCCGCGACTGCGTGAAGGCCTCCGGGGCCACGCTGCTGCACATCCATACCCACAAGTTCACGCCGCAGGGCGTGTCGGGCGTCGCCGTCCTGGCCGAAAGCCACATCTCGGTCCATACCTGGCCCGAGATCGGCTATGGCGCCTTCGACGTGTTCATGTGCGGCGAGGCGACCCCTGGGCCGCGGTCGATGTCCTGCGCCGCACCTTCCGCGCCGGCGAGGTGCGGGTGCGCGAGATCCTGCGCGGCGAAGGCCTCATCTGAATCCGCACGGATCCGGGAGCAGAGAGCATGACCGACACACCGGAATGGTTCCGCGAAACGCTCTGCCCCGACTACGGGCTGAGCCTGCGGGTGGACCGTGTCCTGCAGGAGAGCGAGACCGGCCACCAGCGGCTGCGCCTGTTCGAGAACGCGCGATTCGGGCGCGTTCTCACGCTCGACGGGGTGATCCAGACGACCACCGCCGACGAGTTCATCTATCACGAGATGATGGCCCATGTGCCGATCCTCGCCCATGGCGCCGCGCGGCGGGTCCTGATCCTGGGGGGCGGGGATGGCGGCCTCGCCCGCGAGGTGCTGCGCCACGCCTCGGTCGAGCAGGTGACGATGGTGGAGATCGACGCCGGCGTCGTCGCCTTCTCGCGCGAGCATCTGCCCGGTCTCTCGGCCGGGGCCTTCGACGATCCGCGGCTCGATCTGGTCATCGCCGACGGAATGGCCTTCGTGACACAATCCTCCGCGCAGTTCGACGTGATCCTGGTCGATTCGACCGATCCGGTCGGCCCCGGCGAGGTGCTGTTCACCGACAGCTTCTACGGCCGCGCGAAGGCGCGACTGGCCGAAGGCGGAATCCTCGTCACCCAGAACGGCGTGCCCTTCATCCAGCCCGAGGAGCTGCGCCAGAGCATGCGCGCCTTCCGCGCCCTGTTCCGGGACGCGACCTGCTACCTCGCCACCGTCCCGACCTATTCCGGCGGGCCGATGGCCCTGGGCTGGGGCACGGACGGAACAGCGCGGCAGACCCCGGTGGATGTCCTGCGCGACCGGCTCGAGGCGGCGGGTTTCGAGCCCCGCTACTACACGCCCGAAGTCCATGCCGCCGCCTTCGCGCTGCCGGGCTATGTCGCGCGCCTGATGACGTGACACGCCGCGCAACCGTCCTGCCGTCATCCTCCCTCCTGCCCTTCTGTCCCTGCCGGCGCGGGAAGACAGCCCCGCCCCTTCCGTCAGACGGCAGGATCGTCACGACAGGTTAAGGATCGGTGACAGGACCGAACGGTGGAGGTGCGATTCGCGCAACACCTTCATGCCCGTCCCGCGTCCCGGCCGCAGCGGCCCTGGTCGGGGCCACGGACAGGCACCACAGGCGCAGCGCCCCGGACGGCGCCGCACGACCCCGCCCGTCAGACCCCGTCAGGGCACATGGATCAGCGTGCCGAACAGACGCGGATCGAGGCTCTGGGCGGCGAAGGTCTCGCCCTCCACGAGGATCGAGACCGCATCATGGCTGTGCAGCGATTCCTGATGGCTGGCGATCACGCGGAAATCGCCGATCCGGGGATCGGCCAGCAGCTCGGCGGCAAAGAGACGGGCGGCATCCTCGACAAAGACGGGATGGGCGGCGTTCAGCTCGCCGAAGGCCTGTTCGTCCTCGCGCTTGACCATGACCTGCGTCTCGGTGGGCACGGCGCGGCGGGCCATCTCGATGAGATCCTCGAACCACAGACGCGCCTGGCCGGGCAGCACCTCCACCGACAGGCGGGCGACCGAGCGCTGGGCATGCGGCACGGCGAGCTGGCCGCGCATCTGGCGGGCATGCTCGCTCAACTCCAGCGAGCAGGGGCAGGTCGAGGAATAGACATAATCGAGATGGAACAGCTTCTTGCGCACCCCGCCCGTTTCCACCAGTTCGAGCGCGATGTCGTAATACTGCCAGCCCGAGAGGCCCGAACGCAGCGAGGCCACGCGCAGCGGATAGCGGAAGCGCATCTGGAGGCGGGCATCGCAGCTTGCCAGATCCGCCTTGTAGCGATCGAGCGCGCGTTCCATCACGTCGAAGGAGAAGGTCTCCTCCGCATACAGATAGAAGCTCCGCATCAGGCGGGACATGTTGATGCCCTTCTTGCCCGCCTCGAGGCTGACGGTCCCGGTGACGGCCGTCTCGAGCGTCACCTCCCCGTCATCGCGGGTGCGGAAGCGGACCGGCAGTCGGAAGCCGGAGATCCCGACATGCTGGATCGGGGCCCTGGCGCCGCGGATCAGGGATTCGGGCCCGTTCTGGAGATCCGGCAGCGTGGCCCGATAGCACGCATCGGCCTGGAACCCTTCGGGATAGCTGCGGGAAAGATCGGGATAGTTCGACAGCTCGCGCCCCGGCAGAAGGCGGGCGATGGCCGGATCGAGATCGGCCACTTCCTCCGGGCTGGCGCGGGTGGCCCAGCGGCGCAGGGTGGCCAGGGCATCTTCGGCCTCGGCGCGCGTTAGGTCCCGCTCGAAATCCGGCTGATGGAGGTTCATCGGCTGGCTCCCCTTGCGTCACGAAACCCGCATATGGGGCATCCGTGACAACCCCGCAACGATAGCACCGATACGCCGTGCTGTCCCGGCCGGATCACGACGCCGCGCAGGCCTCAGACGGCATCGAGGGCGGCGGTGAGATCGGCCAGCAGATCCTCGGGATCCTCGAGGCCGCAGGACAGCCGCACCAGACCCGGCGTGATCCCGAGGCGGGCCTTCTGTTCGGGCGGCAGGCGCTGATGCGTCGTCGTTGCGGGATGGGTGGCGATGGACTTGGCATCGCCCAGATTGTTCGAGATCGTGACGATGCGCAGGGCGTTCAGCAGGCGGAAGGCGGCCTCGCGGCTGCCGGTATCGAAGGACAGGACGGTCCCGCCCGATCCGGTCTGCGCCATGGCCAGGGCATGCTGGGGGTGGCTCGGCAGGCCGGGAAAGATCACGCGGGTCAGCTTCGGGTGCCCCTCGAGCGCGCGGGCCAGACGCAGGGCCGTCTCGGCCTGAGCGCGCACGCGCAGGTCCATCGTCTCCAGCCCCTTGAGCATCAGCCAGGCGGTGAAGGGCGACATCGCCCCGCCCGTATGCTTCATGTAGGGCTCGAGCGTCCGGCGCACGAAGGCCCGGCTGCCCAGCACGATGCCGCCCAGGGCCCGCCCCTGCCCGTCCACATGCTTGGTCGTGGAATAGACGACGACATCGGCGCCGAGTTCGGCCGCGCGCGAGAAGACCGGCGTGGCAAAGACATTGCCTGCCACCACGAGGGCCCCCTGCGCATGGGCGATCTGCGCCACCGCGGCGATGTCCACGACCTCGAGCGTGGGGTTGGAGACGGTCTCGAAGAAGACGGCCTTCGTGCCGGGGGTGACGGCCTGCCGCCACTGATCGAGATCGGTCCCGTCCACGAAAACCACCTCCACGCCATAGCGGCGGAGCACCTCCTCGAGCACATAGAGGCAGGAGCCGAAGAGCGCGCGGGAGGACACGACGCGATCGCCCGCGCGCAGCATCGCCATCAGCGTGCCCGAGACCGCTGCCATGCCGGAGGCGGTGGCGAAGCCGTCCTCCGTCCCCTCGAGCGCGGCCATGCGGCTTTCGAACATGGCGGTGGTGGGATTGCCGTAGCGGGCATAGATGAATTCGTCGGGTCCGGCCTCGATGAAACGCGTCTCGGCCGCCTCGGCGCTGTCATAGGCAAAGCCCTGGGTCAGGAAGATCGCCTCGGCCATTTCGCCGAAGCGCGAACGGCGGATGCCGGCATGGACGGCGCGGGTCCGGCGGCTCCAATGATCCATGATCAGTCCCCTGTGGCACGGCAGGGCGGGCGATAGGCCCGGCCCGCCGCGGGGTCAAGCGACAGCGGACCGTCGCGGCGCCGTCATCGCCCTGTCGCCGGTCCGTCGCCGGAGGCGCCCGGCACGACAGGCACCGCCCTGGGAGGGACAGCGGCCTGGGGCCGGGCGCCCCTTGCCCGCCGGGGCCATCCGGGCGATCTGATGCGGACCCCCGCAAGGAGACCGCCATGCCCGCCCCCATCGAACTCCATTTCTGGCCCACACCGAACGGCCACAAGATCACCATCGCCCTCGAGGAGATGGGCCTGCCCTACGAGATCCGGCTCGTGAACATCGGGCGGGGAGAGCAGTTCCGGCCCGAATTCCTGGCCATCGCGCCCAACAACCGGATGCCGGCCATCGTGGACCCCGAGGGGCCGGACGGCGCGCCCATCGCCATCTTCGAATCGGGCGCGATCCTGCAATATCTCGCCCGCAAGACCGGCCTGTTCTACGGCCGCACGGAACGCGAACGCATCGCCGTGGATCAGTGGCTGATGTGGCAGATGGGCGGCGTCGGCCCGATGGCGGGACAGGCCCATCACTTCCTGCGCTACGCCCCGCAGATGGAGCCGCCGCAGATCCTGCCCTATGCGCAGGACCGCTACCGGCGCGAGGTGGCGCGGCTCTATGGCGTGCTCGACCGGCAGCTCGCCACGCGGCGCTTTGCCGCCACCGACGAGTTCACCATCGCCGACATGGCCATCTACCCCTGGGCCGCCGGCTGGGAACGGCAGGAGCAGACGCTCGAGGACAAGCCGCATTTCGCCCGCTGGCTTGCGGACTGCGCCGCACGGCCCAGCGTGCAGCGTGGCATGGCCGTCGGCGCCGAAGCCCGATCGGCCGGGCCGATGAGCCCGGAAGAGCGCGAGGTGCTGTTCGGGCGCCGCTGACGGGCCGCTGCTGTCCCCTGCCCGGCGGCGGGCAGGACGGGGCGCCTGTCGCAACGGTTCCTCAACGGGGCCGTTGCCACCCTGTTGCGGGCGAATCGTCCAGGATGCCTCCATACCATCAAGGAGGATCCGACATGAAACCCATGCTGCCCGCACTGCTCCTCTCGGTCGCTCTGAGCGGGGCGGCCATCGCCCAGGAGATGCGCCTGTCCGGCACCGTGGCCGAGCAGTTCGGCCGCCAGATCGTGGTCGAGACCCCCGAGGGCCGCATCCTCGTGACGCTGCCCCCCGCAGCCAGCCCGCCCGCCATCGGAGAGCGGGTCGCCTTCGAGGGCCGCGCCGAGGGTCAGACCTTCACCGCCAGCCGGATGGAAACCGGACCGGCAGCAGGCGGGCCGGGCGCCACCCCGCGTCCCGCCCCGCCCCCGCCGCCGGCCCCGGGCCCCGTCTCCGGCCCCTTCGGAGCCGATCTGCCTCCCGAACTGGCCGGACTGGGGCTGAGCGACGTCATCACCCGCTACGAGCGCAGCCCCAGCGGCAATGAGGAACGCAAGATCCATGCCCGCCTGCCGGGGGATGTCTGGCTCATGGCCGATCTGCGCAATGGCCGGCTGACGAAGGTCGATGTCTCGGGCGGGCCGATGCCGCAGGCCCTGATCGATGCGATGCTGCCCCCCAGCCTCCGCGACGCCCGGGAACTGGGCGAATTCGCCCGCATCACCCAGATCGAGCGCAAGCCCGAAGGCGAGATCGAGATCGAGGGCCAGGGGCGGGACGGTTCGGCGATCGAGGTCGAATACTGGCCCGACGGCCGGCTGAAGGAGTATGACCGCGACAGGGCCGACCGTCGCCCGTCGATGTCCGAAGCAGCGGCACGCGCCGAACTCGCCCGGCTGGGCTACCGCGATGTGGGCTTCGTGAGCCTCCATGGCCGCCATGTCGAGGCGGTCGCCCGCAATCCCTGGGGTGACTGGGTCGAGCTGCGCATCGACGATCGCGGCCGCATCGACAGGGAACGCGCCTTCGTCCGTTGAACCCACGGCCTGAGGCAACCGCCCGGTCCCCACGCAGGGGCCGGGCCGTCCCATGATGAAGGAGGGATTCCATGACCGACGACACCACCCCCGACACTCCCTCCCCGCATGGCGGAGGGGACGACATCGCCGGGCTGCGCGCCGAGCTGCGCGCGCTGGCCCTGCGCATCGAGGCGCTCGAGAACCGCAGCGCCGCCTCCGCCCCCGGCGGGCCTGATCTGAGCGATCACCTGGCCGCCGCCGCGACGACCGCCCGCACCCGTGCCGGGGCCGCCTGGGCCGCCCTGCGGGGTCAGCCCCCCGCGCCATCGGCCGCGCCAGGCGTCGCATCGGGACCGGATGGCGCAGGGCATCCGGCTGGCGCTCCGGCAGCGCGGCGGCAGCGATCGGCTCTGGCGACTGTCAGCCTCATCCTGCTGGGGCTGCTGGCCGCCCTGGTCGCCATCGAACTGATCGAGGAGATCTGGCACGGCCTGCGCCATGTCCTGCGCTGGATCTTCTGAGCAGGCCCCGGTCTTCCCTGAGCAGGCCCCGGTCTTCCCGCGGCGGGCCGGCATCCGGCCGGAGGCTTCCGACTCCGGCCCTTCCATGACCAGGCGGGGCTTGCACCGACTGCCTTGCGCGTCTAGATAGCGGGCAGCCGCGGAGAGATGCCGGAGCGGTCGAACGGGGCGGTCTCGAAAACCGTTAGGGGTGCAAGCCCCTCCAGGGTTCGAATCCCTGTCTCTCCGCCAATTCTTGCCAATCCTGTGATTGTGATGGCGTTCCCTCAAGCCGGTCCCCCGGAATATCCCCCATTGCGACCCGGGATTCATGGACGTTCACGGACTCCGAAGCAGGGCGGATGCCAAACAGTCAGGCCCGCCCGTGCAGGGCATCGACGGGCCGCCGAGAACCGCGAAGAGGATCGCGTGACCCCGCCCTGCGCACCAAGTGCGCAGCCGGTGCGCACCCCGATTTTTGCCCTGACACTGGAAAAAGACTGGAACTCTGCCGCCCGAATCCCATGACCCTGCGGGGGGTCCGAGGCTGCCCCGGTCAGGCGGACCAGATGAAGGAGCGGGCGGGAGGGGGCGGCGTGATCTCGGACGCGTCCGGCGCCGGCAGCCGCACTGTCCTGCAGAGTTCCGGCGGTCGGACCGAACCCAGCCCCGGCGGCTTCGGATAGTATGGAGGGCTACGGCGGGGGCACGCTCACGCTGCCGTCGGCGCGTTCGTGGCCGGCCTCCGCGCGTGCCCGATGGCGCCGGTCGAATGCCGCGAGCGCTTTGCGCTCAGCCCGCATGAGAAACACCGCGCGGCTGCTGGCGGCCGACCTGACGGGTGTCCTTGAGGCCGGCGCACTGCGGAGACGTGAGATGCCGCGGCAGAGGGCAGAATTCCCTTCGACGCGCCGTTCCATGTGCAGATCGCCCGGGCTCGGCCCTGGCGCTGCGGCCGGCCTGCGGCAGGCCGTGGAGGACGCAGCCGGGGGCAGAGCATCTGGAAGGCCTCGACCGCCAGCACCCGGCCGCGGAAATCGGCAAGGCCGGCGGCCGGTCGCTGTTCAGCCATTCGGCGGCGTGAAGGTCGGGGGTGTCGGTCATGGGGCCCTCCGGCAGGGTCGGGGGCGGCAGGTGCGCCGCCCCCCCCCGCCGCGTCACTCGTTCACCCGGCCCGGCAGGCTCAGATCGCCCGAGGCCACATCGAAGACATCGGTCACGCACAGAAGCGGCGCATGGGCGCTGGCATTGACGCGCAACCCGGCGGTGACGCCGTCGAAGCCTACCCCTTCAAGCTCGGTTCCCTGCGGGAAGGCGACCATGACCTCGACGCTGTCGCCACCGATCACCGGCTGCCAGCCGGGGCTGTCGATCAGCAGGGGCAGGCCCGGCCAGGTCGCCGGGAGCGGGGCGAGGCGCCTTCGGGGATGTCGATGACCTTGAGCGCGCCCGCCCCGCAGGCGTCGTCCGGCCCCAGCACCACCCAGTGGCTGTGCCACAGGTCGCCGTCGTTGGCCCGGTCGCCGTCGCCGTTCTCGTCATGAAGCGGCGTGTCGTCGAAATCGGGATGCGCGGTCACGGCCAGCGCGAGGATCCCGGCGCCGGGGTCGAAACCCACGGTTCCGGCATCGAGCGTCAGCGGCCAGACATAGGAGAAGACCTGCGATCCGGCCAGCGCGCCCGTGGCTGCCGAGCGGCTTTCGCCTGCCGCGCCCGAGACCGCCATGCGGAAGGTGGCGACATTGCCCTCGGCCGCGATGCGGGCATGGACGATGTCAAAGGGGGCAAGGGCTGCATTGCCCGCCCCGGCCTCGATGCCGGCCTCGATGCCGCCGGAAGGCGCGTCCTCGGCACGCGCCGCGGGCGCGATGGTCAGCGCGGCCAGCGCCGCGAGGATGAGGGGGTCCTTCATCACGCGGCCCCCCGCAGATCGGCCGGCGCGGCGCCGAAGTCGATGGCAGGGGCGTGGTGGAACCTGGTTTTCTGTGTCATGGTGCTGCGTCTCCTGTCTGTTCCAGAGTCGGGTGGACATCAGGGGCGCCCCGTCCGTTGCCGCGGGCGGGGCGTCCGGCTTTCGGCCTCAGGCCGCGTCGCGCAGGCGCCGCAGGCTGGCAGCGGCGCGCTCGGCCGGGGCCGCCTCGTGGTCGCCGCAGTCGAGGCGCAGCGCGGCGTCCCCGAAGGCGGCATCCACGAAGTCGCAGTGATGCGGAGCCTCCGCATCGGAATGGACATGCGGGCGGAAGTAGCGGCAGGTCGCGCAGATCCGCTGCACCGGGATCGCACGGGCCGTCTGAAGCGCGGCGATGGTCAGCATCAGCCCGCGCGCAAGGCCCGCCCGGTCGGCCTGAGGCAGGCCGGCCAGTGCCTCAAGCAGCACTGCGGGCGCCTCGGGCATGGCCCCGGCCAGCGCCGCGCCCTCCCCGGTCGGGCGCAGCAGCGTGGCGCGGGCATCGGCGGGGTCGGGCCGGCGTTCGGCCAGCCCCTTGGCGACCAGCGCCGCGGCGGAATCGCTCAAGGTCGCGGCCGTCACCCCCAGCGCCGCGGCCAGCTCGGCCCCCCGGGCCGGCCCGCGCCGCGCCAGATGGGTCAGGATCTCGGCCTGGGTCGGCGTCAGCCCCGCCGCCCGCGCCGCCTGCCAGCCCGCCGAGCGCAGGAACAGCGAAAGCCGCGACAGCGCGGTGGCGATCTGACGGGCGCTGCGATCCGCGGACATGCGACCCTTCCCGCGCAATAGATTATAAGGACTCCTATATTAGGAGTCCTGTCTATCGTCAAGCGCAAACCGGCGCCGGATGCACGCTCAGCCGCCAGCGGCCGGCGTCCTTGGCATCGCCGGCGCGCAGAGGGTCGCGCGCGGCGGCATCGGGCCGGGTCAGCCTGGCGGCGACGCGGAACGCCTCACCGCAAGGTGGAAGCCGCCGTGAGCGCGATGTCGGCGAGCGTCGAGCGGTCGAGATCGGCGAGGAAGGCAGCCTCGGCACGGCGCAGCCGCGCCTTCAGCCGGCAGCGCCCGTCGATCGGACAGTCGCCCCCGGCGGCGAAACATTCCACCAGCGGCTGGCCCTGTTCCAGCGCGGCCACCAGCGCGCCCAAACGGATCTCGCGCGCGGGCCGCGCCAGCACCGCACCGCCGCCGCTGCCGCGCCGGGTGGCCACAAAGCCCGCCTGCGCCAGCCGCTGCATGATCTTGGCCAGATGGTTGCGCTTCAGCCCGAACTCCTCGGCCAGAGCGGCGGTCGAGAAGGCGCGCCCCGGCTCGGCCGCCATCCGCATCAGCATCCGAAGCCCGTAATCGGTGAAGGTGGTGAGGCGCATGGTCGCGGGGCGTTCCCTCTTAATCGGCATTTTCAATACCTATTGTGGGGACTAGACCGGAAGGCAAGCCGAACTTCCGGAGGCGCCATGCCGACATCCGACTCCACAGCGCCAAGGGTCGTCTCCGCCCGGCCCGAGATGACCGCCCGGCTGATGGCCGAGACCGGGCTCGACGAGGATATCCTGACCGCGCTGGTCCACCGCTTCTATGCGAAGGTGCGCGCCGACGACCTGCTTTCCCCCGTCTTCGCCGCGCGGATCCGCGACTGGGGGCCGCATCTCGACCGGATGGTGGCCTTCTGGTCCTCGGTCGCTCTGATGACCGGCCGCTACCACGGCGCGCCGGTCCCCGCCCATGCCGCGCTGCCCGTCACATGGGACCATTTCGACCGTTGGCTGGCGCTGTTCCGCGCAACGGCCGCCGAGGTCTGCCCGGGCCCCGGCGCCGCCCATGTGATCGCCGCCGCCGAACGCATCGCGCGGTCGCTGCACATGGCGGTGCAGGACGCACAGGCCTGCCCGCATGCCGCCCCCGCCCTGCGCTGAAGGAGAGCCCAATGACCGGCGCCGCCCCAGCCGACTACGCCCCATCCGACCCTGCCGCACGGCCTCGCCCTTCGCGGTCGCCTGCCTTGGCTGTGGGCAGGGGTCCGGCCGGACCGGTTCGAGCCACTTGCCGTCGATCCGCAGCAGGTGATCGACGTGGCGCGCTGGCGGCAGGCGGGCCGAGCGCGCGCGGCTTCTGGCCGCGCGGCAGGCGCCGGGCGTGGCCGAACGGCAGGCCCTGGGGGCGGCGCTGGCCGGACATCTGCGCCGCCTGGTCGCCGACCGTTTCGGCCCGGTTTCGGGGCGCGTCCTCTCGGGCTACTGGCCGATCAGGGGCGAGTTCGACCTGCGCGGGCTGATGGCCGACTGGCACCGCGAGGGCGCCATCCTCGCCCTGCCGGTGGTCGAGCGGAAGGCCGCGCCGCTGGTGGGCTGGGCCATGAACGGCGAAGGGGGTGCCTGGCGGCTGGGCTATGGCGGGGGCTATTTCGACCGCACGCTCGCCGTGCTGACCCCGCGCCCCTTCGCCATCGGCGTGGGGTTGGCGGCCGCGCGCCTCTCGACGATCTTCCCGCAGCCGCACGACATTCCCCTTGCCGCCATCGTCACCGAGGCGGGGCGGGCCGAGAAGGGCCCGGCCGCGGCGGGGCTGGCCGAGCCGAGCGCGGCCGCGGCGGGGCCATGACCACCTCGGCCGAACGGATGCGCGCCTGGACCGGCCCGGCGATCCTGGGCTTCGGCTTCCGGCCCTTCTTCCTGGCCGCGGGGCTCTGGGCCGCGCTTGCCATGGCGCTGCGCTGGCCGGGCATCCGCCACATCTTCAGCCGGTTCGCCCGGCCCTGCACGCCCAAGACCAACGGCAAGACACAAAGGTTCATCCAGACCTTCCTGCGCGAATGGGCCTACGGCCTCGCGCACCCAACCTCAGCAGCCCGAAACGCCGACCGGCCTGGCCGGCTTGACGGGTTCAACCGAGCGCGACCGCACTCGGCATTCAAGGGCCTGCCCCGATCGATGCTCCGAACACGCTGATGAGAAACGACAGCTCGGCGCCTGGTTGCGCTGTCACCTGCAGCCGATCTGTCGCATGAGTGCTGACGGGGCACAGTGAGTGAGCTAACCCCTGACGGTCGATCCCTGCGGACGGATCCTCGGCGCAATGACCGAGCCTCACACCTCTCCCGCTCTACCCGACTTGACTCTGAAGGCGGAGACGATCCGACGCAAGATCCGCTTCCTCCGCCACCTGCCGCCGCAAGGACGATCCGTGTCGACTGCTGCCCGTCAGGGCAGGCCGTGCACGAAGATCCGGGTCCGATGCCAGACAAGGCGGGCGCGGTGCCTGTCGGTGAGCGGGATGGGCGCATGCCAGCGCAGCGCGGCGCGCGCCACCTCGCTCAGCGCGGGCGAGAATTGCGGAACGCCGCCATCATCGAAGGTCACCAGCCCCCGGTCGAAGGCCGCATCCCACAAGGCCGACAGCAGCAGGCCGTTGTGCACGTCCAGCCGGTCGGCATCGCTGGCGCAATCCTTCCACGGCACGATGTGACTGGCGCGCAGAAGTGCCGGATCGCTGATCCCGGTCAGGGGGCAGCGGCCCTGCCAGTAGGTCATCAGCCTGTCGCGGAAAATGTCCTGGCCGATGCGCTGGATGACCAGCCGATCGGCCTCGGTGCCGCCGGGCAGGCCCGCCACCGCCGCCCGGAAGGCCTCGAGCGGGCCATCGGGCAAGCTGACGCCCAGCCGATAGACCTGCTCGAGGGCAGCATAGAGTGCGGTCAGGTTCGCGAAGGCGTGGCGGACGAGGCCCGGGCCGGGCAGGTCGGCCGCGGGCAGGGTCAGCCCCTCGGCGATGCCGGGGTGATCGAGGGCCAGATACCACGGCCCGGCGGGCCCTGCCGCCGCGAGCCAGATCGTGCCATGGGCGGTGGTCGAGGCAAAGCGCGCCCAGCCCGCCTCCTGCCCCAGCTCGCGGCGGAAACCGTTCTGCCAGGCGGCCTTGAGGCATTCCTCGGCGACGATGAAGCCCTGCGGCGCCTCGATCATCACAGCCCCATCGCCGCGAATTCGCCGCTGGCCTCCATCCGGTCCCAGGCCCCGAGCAGCAGGCGGCGGGTGCGGTATTCGCCGTATTGGCGGATTTCCTTTTCCTTGAGGACGCGGAAGGTTTCCGAAGGGTAGCCCGCGCCCTTCACCTCGGCGGGGTCGAGGATGTAGCGCAGCTCGTCGCGCGTCAGGCCGTAGGCGCGGGCGTAGAAAACGTCGAGATCGGCGCGCAGATGCGCCCGGCGATCCTCGTCCCAGGCGAAGGGCGGGCCGTCATGGCCCAGATCGCAGGCGAAGGGGGCGAGGGAATGCGAGGTATAGGTGAGCTCCAGCACCCGCGGCGTGACGAAGCCGAGGCGGGCTTCGGTGTAGAAGCCGGGGGGGAGGATGGGGAACTGCTTGATGTAGCCGTAGGTCAGATGTGTGCCGCCGACTTTCTGCCGCGCAACGAAATCGAGCGAGAGCGAGCAGAGATTTCCGACCAACGAAGCCCACTTTCGCGCTTCCGCATCGACGAAGAAGAGCGGCAGCACATGGCCCACCCCTACCCTTGGAAACACCGTGGCAATCACCGTCCGCTCGTTCGTCGCGTTAGTGATATCCCGCCAGCCCATCAGCCAGCCCCTTGTCCAGCCTTTTGCCGCCAGTCTTTCATCCACCTCGTCCTTCGGCACCCAGTAGCGGGGTGCGGGTTCAAAGCCGGGATCGGCCTTTTGCGCAAGGCCGATATCCGCGGTGTCGGTGCCGTTGTTGGCGTAACCGGCCCAACGATGGTCGAACTGGTGGATCATCTTCGCTTCATAGAGGGGCACATAGCGGGTGGTGCCCAGCACCCAGTCGGTGCCGTCGCGGGCGAAACCTTCGGTGTGCAGTTGCGCTGCCGTGCGGAAGAGGTGGGAGTCCGAAGTCATGTTGAACAGCCCCTGGCGGAACTCCACCCCCCAGGGATTGCCCGCCGCGCCCTTGCCCTCGTCGATCAGCACCGGGGCGTTGCGGTAAATCTTTCCGGTCAGCTCCGCATCGGCGCGGGACCGGAACACCGGCGCAGTGCGGGTGTTGGGGTTGATCGCGGCGATCTGGTCGGGCGAAAGGGTGAAGCGGCGCTCGGATTCGGCCAGCTGGGCCGGATCGGTCAGGAAGAAGGCGAAGCGTGCCGCGGGCTCGTCGCGGCCAAGCGTCAGCAGCGCGAACTTCATGCGGCTGTCCACCGCCGGGAAGAGGCCTGCGCGGTTCTCGAAATCCACCAGTTGCGCCAGCCGTTTGGCCTTGACCAGATGGGCGAAGAAGGGGGCGGTGGTGGCATCGGTGGCGATGCCGGTGGGGACAATCACGCCTGCACGAAGGCGGGCAAGGTTGGCGAATAGCTCGGCGAACAGGGCATAGGTGTTGAGCTTGCCGCGCGCGGTCAGATCGAAACGTCCTGACTCCCTTGCAAACTCGTTGCCAGCCTCAAAGTGCCGTTTGTCTTGGGCAAACTCTGAAAAGAGCGCTGGTTCTTCTTTGGCAAGTGCCGCGATTGCCCTCTTGCGCGCTGCGCCCGTAAGTGCAGCGATTTCCGGCTTTCGCGTGGCAAAATATTCCTCTTCGCCAAGCTGCATCACCTCCCACGGCGGGTTGCCCACCACCACATCAAACCCGCCGCGCGCCATCACGTCGGGAAACTCGAGCGGCCAGTGAAAGGCGCGGGCTTCGTGCGCAACTTTTGGAGCCTCGACCATCGCGTCCCGGATCTTGCCCTGATTGAGCGCCATCCAGATCTCTTCGGTCGTCGGGATATTCCGGGTGGACGGACCTGTTGGGGCAAGGCCGATCTTGGGCAGCAGAAACGCTGCAATGAAAAGGTCGCAGGCGGTCTTTGCCCGGACGAAGTCCTGCGTCTTGCGAAGCTCCGTGAAGCGCGCGACCTTGGCGTCGATTTGGTCCAGCGTGTCTTCGGGCAACTCGCGGAAGCCGGAGAAATCGACAGCGAAGGGCTTGGTTTCCGGGAGTTTGTGGATCCCGGTCCCGAAGTCGAACCCGCTCTGTCCGGATTTCGTCGCGGCGTTAATCTTCCTGTAGATACTGGCAATGTCCCTGTCGTCGCCGGTCAGCGGCTTGTAGGCAGCATCGGGGATGCCATCCTGCAGCACCTTCAGGTCGAACACGCCCAAGAGCGCATCGCCGCAGCGGATCTGCGCATCGAAGAAGCCGAGGGGAAGGCCCGGGTCCACCGTCTCGATCCAGAGCGCGACCTTGGTCAGCTCCACCGCCATCGGGTTACGGTCCACCCCGTGCAGGCATACCCTTGCGACATCGCGCAGCGCATGGCGGAAATCGGCCAGCGAGGGCGTGCCCCCATGATCCCGGGCGGCGCGGATGCGCGCAAGCCGCGTGGCGATGCGGCGGGCGGCGGCCAAGAGGAAGTGGCCCGAGCCGCAGGCGGGGTCGATGACCGAGAGCTTCAAGAGCGCCGCGGCGGGATCGTCCGCCTCGGCCTCGGTCCGGTCGAGCACGGGGTCGAGCGCGGTGTCGAGGAGCGCCTGCACGAGGCTGTCGGGCGTGTAGTAGGAGCCGGTGGTCTTGCGCTGATTGCCCCTCTGCTCGGCCGCCTCGGCGGCGAAGGTCAGCGTCCTGCCGTCGGCGCCCAGCTGCGGCTGGAGTTCGAGGAGGGATTCATAGACCGAGCCGAGCTCCTCGGTCTCCATCGCGCGCCAGTTGACGGGGACCATGCCGGTTGTCTGGTCAAGCCAGGACAGGCGGTAGAGCGCCTCCATGAAGGCACGGTTGCGCAGGCGGGCGCTCTCCAGATGGGGCAGCTGGCCTTCGGCGAAGAGGCCGCCGAGGGCGGGCAGGCCCAGCCGCTCCTCCCCCCGGGCCAGGGCGCGGAAGACGATCTTGATGCCTTCGTAGAGGTCGTGATGCCTGTCCCAGGCGGCGGCGCGGATGCATCGGGCACGCAGATGGCTCAGGCTGTAGCCCTCGGCATAAAGCCGGCGGGCCTCGGGCCGGGCCGTTTCGGGGTGCAGGAGGCCCCGATCCTCGGCCACCATCAGGAAGATCAGCCGGTAGACGAGGCGCAGCAGTTCGTTGAACCACTCGGTCAGGTTGATCTCGCCCGATGTCAGCCTGGCGCGCAGGTCGGGATTGGCCTCGAGGAAGCCGGAGCCGAGAACCCTGAGCGCCTGCCGGACCTGGGCGGCCAGACGCTCGCGGGCGGCCTCGCCTTCCCTGGATCCGGCCTCGCGCCAGCGCTCCAGCGCGCAATCGGCGGCCGGGGTGCCTGCGGTGCCGAAGCGGCTGCGATGGATCAGCAGCCAGAGGACGGCGAAGGAGGCGGCATCCTCGTTGGCGAAGATCTGGGAGAGGTCGGCCTCGATATAGGCCGGGCGAGTCAGCGAAGCATTGTCGCGCATCAGCCGGATCAGGGTGCCGTTGGTGACAAGGCCCCAGAGGGTTTCGTCATGGGCGTTCAGATGGTCCTGCAGCGCGAAGGCGGGCGAGCGCGTGCGGTCGGTCGAAAGGGTCGCGCTGCGCCGGTCGAGCCTTTCGTCCGATGGGGGCACGACCACGATCGGCACCCGGCCGCCGGCGATGAAGGACAGGGGCGCATCGGCGGGGGCGAGGTCGTCGAAGCCGAAAGTCTCCTGCAGGAAGGCCCTGACGAAGCGACGCGTGGCATCGGCCGAGGGGGTGGCGATCCTGGCGAAGGCGTCGAAATGCGACTGGCCGACGCGGAAGGCGGTCGAGATTTCCTCGCGGATCGTCAAACCCTTGCGGATGCGATAATCGGCCTCGGTCTGTTCGGGGGCCTCGCGGCGTTCGATGCGGGCGACCATGGCGGGCGCGATCAGGTTGCCTTCGAGGCTGAGCGAGGGCCATGCAGACATGTCGGCGATGGGTTTGCGCGGCATGATCAGACCTCGCCCGGCAGCAGGACGAAGAGACCGATGACGTCCGGCGGGAGGACCGGCTCGACCGTGACGCGAGTGGCCGCCCCGGAAGCAGTGCGCAGGCGGGCATGATCCTGCATGAGGTCCTCGGCGCGCGATCGGGCGAACGCGGCCAAGGGGCCGTTTAGCAGGCCGGGCAGATCCTCCTTGGCCCTGGCGATGAAGCGGTCGCGGGCGGACGGCGCGAGGTCGGCCTCTGCCGGCGCGTTGAGAAGCTCGCGCGCCGCGTCGCCGGTTGCGACGATGCGGCCATCCTGCATCGCGACGAGGGCGGCTTCCTCGGCCAGAAGCAGGCGTTCCTTCCGGGCATGGACAGTCAGCTTGAACCGGATCCGAAGCAGCGCCAGCCGGGTCACCTGCCGGACGGCCGCGCTGGGCCAGGCGCCGACCCGTCCGATCCCCAGGCCGGACAGCGCCTCCGGATCGAGCGAAGCCTCGACCAGCGCCTCGGCGAGGGTCGCGGTCAGGGGATGTGTCCTGGTGAGCAGCGCAGCTCCCGCCGGCGCGGGTTCGGCCGTGGCAAGACGGACCGAGCCGGTCAGGTTGCGCTGGGCGAGACGTTCCTTCAGGCCCGCCTCCAGCGCATGGACATGGGCGATCAGCAGCGTCCTGCGCGGCTCAAGCGGCACGCCGAACCGCGACATCGCCCGTTCGACGAAGGTCTTCGCGTCCTCCGGCGACCCGAGCAGGGTGCGGACCTTTTCCCATTCCGGGGCAACCTCCTGCGGCTTCATCGCATTCTGGGCGAAGCGCGCGCGGGATTTCCGTTCATTCTCGAGAACGTCGCGCCAGCGCGCCTCCATCGCCCGGCTGCCGTCCTCGAGGCGCAAGTCGAGTGCCAGCTGCCGGGGCCTGCCCCGCCGCAGCATCACGGCCGCCATCAGGGCGTCGGTGACCGGACCGCGCTCGTCGGGCAATGGAACCGTGATCCCCGTGGCCTTTCGGATCTCTTCCGCCTTGCGCAGGATGACATCCAGGACAGCCCCGTCGATGGCGCTGTCCGGCGAGAACATCATGATCGAGCGGACAAGCTCGGCCGGCTGGCCGAAACGATCGACCCGCCCCTCGCGCTGCTGATGCCGGGTGGGGTTCCAGCACAGGTCGTAGTGAACGACGGTATCGAACAGCTGCTGGAGGTTGATCCCCTCGGACAGGCAGTCGGTCGCCACCAGGATGCGCTGGACCTCCCCTTCGACCTCGGCCGCGGCCATGTCGGCCACGCGGTCACGGCGCTCGTCGGGGGTCAGAACGCCGGTCACCGCTTCGACGACCAGTTCTGGAAAGGCCTTGCGCAGGCCATCCCGAACATGCTCGGCCGTGGCCAGGAAGCGGCAGAACACGACCGGATTGGCGCCCTTCCTGATCAGCGGCCCGAGGGCCTCGATGAGGGCTGCAAGCTTCGGATCGGGTTTGCGGATCAGCTCTTCGGCCTGCGCGACGAGGGCCTGAAGGGCCGGATCGGCATCAAAGCCGGTCCCGGGTTCGATATCCACCGCGTCTTCGTCGTCGGAGTCCTCATCGTAGATCTGCGGCTCGAGCCGGTCGCTCTCGTTGGACATCCGGTTGCGCAGCGCAGCAAGGGCCGCGGCGGGCGAGGAGCCGACACAGCGCATCAGGGCGAGCGTGCCCCAGAACGCGAGCCGCCGCTCCCGAAGCCCGGATCCTGCGCGCGAGACGACGCCGAAGCAGTAATCGAGCACGGCATTGTGGAAATCGAGGTGTGCTTGCGACAATCGGTAGGGGAACTCGGTCGTTTCATGCCTGGGGAAAGCCCGGGTCTCGCCCCAGTCGCCCGAGACGAGATCGATCCTTCGCCGCTGGACGAAGTGCCGCGCCAGACGTTCGCGATAGCGGGCGTCCTCGAAGTTCATCGTGGCGAAGGACGGCTCGATCAGCGAAAGAAGGCGGCCGAAGGCATCTTCGTCCCCTGAATGGGGCGTTGCGGTCAGAAGGATCATCCGGCGCTGCGGATCGCGGGCAAGGCCGGCAAGCAGGTCGAAGCGTTGCTGCCTGCCGCGCTGGGTGCCCACGCAGGCATGGGCCTCATCCACGATCACGAAATCGGGGCAGGCCCGCGCGAAGCCTTCGCGGCGCTTTTCGGCCTTGATGTAGTCGAGGCTGACGACGGTATGAGGGTAGGCATCGAACAGCGTCTGCGCCAGCGGAAGACCGCGTTCCAGCCGCGCGGCGCTGCCCGATGTCACGGCGACCGCGTCGATCCCGAAGCGCTGCTTCAGCTCGCCGACCCACTGCTCGACAAGATGCGGCGGACACAGCACCGAGAAGGCATCGACCTCACCCCTGTCCATCAGTTCGCGCAGGATGAGGCCCGCCTCGATCGTCTTCCCGATCCCGACATCATCGGCGATCAGGAGACGGGGCACCTGCAGGCGAAGCGCCATCAGCAAGGGGACGAGCTGATAGGTTCGGGGCTCGAAGGAAAGTTGCGCGGCGGAACGGAAGGGGCCAGCCCCCCGCCGAAGGGTGAGCTGCAGCGCATCCGCCAGAAGCGCGGCCTTCGCCTGGACGGTGGGCCGGGCATCGGCAGGCAGGTCGAAGCGTGCCGGGGCGACGGGCTGGATCTCGAGCGAGGGGTCAAGGATGACCGTGTCGTTCTCGCTGCCGGAGAGCGGCCGCAGCGCCAGAATGCCCTCGCCAGGGGCCGGCAAGGCCACCCATTCCCGCCCACGGGCGCGCACAAGGTCTCCGGGGACAAAATTCACGGTCATCCGATCAATCCTTGAACATCGCAATCAACCCGTCGGGCACGCCGTCCGCGCAGGTCTCGGGCAACTCGAAAACGGTCCAGCCCTTGCTGTCTGCAACCTCTCGTGCAGCTTCGGACAGGGCGCCAGTGCAGGCGGCGACGAAATGGGTGCGCCAGACAAACCGCATCTCCTGCCCGGCAAGGCTGACGGAAGCGCCGTCCGGGGCCGGGATGCCTGCATCCTTGAAGGCAAGCGCCCATCCATCGACATCGGCATGGCGCGAGGAGCCGGCCGCCGGCACGACCTCGCCCCGAGCCAGATCGATCAGCAATTGCCTGGCCTCGGCACGGGTGCGGTCGATCAGCTCGTGATCGGGCTGGTTGAAATAGGACAGCAGACAGCGATAGCAGCCCCGGACACAGGCCTCGTGCCCCCGGTCGCGCAGCAGCGACGCATCCCCGGCTGCGATGGCCTCGTCGACCTTGTCGAAATGCATGAGGCAAAGGGCCTCCCGCGCGACCTGGCCCAGGGCGTGCGGATCTTCGATCAGGCGACTCAGGACGCCGGCGCCGCCCTCGGCCGCTTCATAGAGGAGGATCGCGCGCCGGTTGTCCCGGGCGGGCAACGGCTCGCCGAGGATCTCCCCCTCTTCAAGCTGATAGGTGATCGCGATTCCGCGCAACAGCGCATGTTGCACGGTGGCGATGGTTTGCGGGGCGTAGGCATCCGGATCGAGGAAGCGGAGCAGCAGCGCGTTCTTGCGATCGCGCACGATCGGCACGATGCGGACCGGTCGCACGAAATCGGGCGGCACATCGACGTCCGGTTCCTCGTCGTCCGACTTTGCCCAGTAGCCGCTGCGCGGGTCGATGTTGAAGCCGAAGACGGTCTGGTTCCTGCGCCGTTTCAGGCCCTTGTTGATGCGGCTGATCTCGGCGCTGTTGGCATATTGCAGGGCGAGGATGGATGTCTCGCGACAGCGGAAGACCGCCTCGGTCACCTGCACCCGCCCCGCCTTCCGGGGCCAGGCGAACACGGTCTGGATGTCGAAGCCCTGCCGAACCCGTTCCTCGTCATTCGCGGTGATCCGCTCGGCTGGGGCCGCCTCGACATTGTCGATCCTGAGCGTCCGCTGCACCGGCACTTCGCCCGCCATCGGCGCGTTGCAGGCGTGGCAGCGTTCGACCTCGCCTTCGTGGCAGGCGCCGCAGCTGGAACAGATGAAGATGTCCTTGGTCGCCAGGTCCGAACCATCGGTTGTTCTGACCTCGGGCGGCAGCTTGGCCTTCATCACCCGATAGGCCCGGCCCTCATGGTAGATCAGGCTGCGCGGTCCGAACTCGGAAATCGCCAGGAACCTTGCGCGTTGCAGGAAGGATCCGGTCTTTCCCTCGCCGGGAATGAAAGCGTAGAGCGGCAGCCGCGGGAAGTTGTAGCCCGGCAGGAAGCCCTCGGTCGCAAGGTATCTGTAGGAATAGAAATCCGATCCATTGGAGGCCTTCCCCTGTTCGAGGATGGCGATCTGGTCGCTGGCCTGCATCTGGGCGTCTCTGATCTTGCGCCGGTCTGCGGCAGACAGGCCCGTGATCTCGGAGCGGGTGTTTGCCTCCATCAGCTGGGTGCGTGCCGAGTTGTAGAGCTCGCGCCAGCGATCGAAGGCGCGGTCGAATTCCTGCGGCGCGCGTGTCGCGACCTCCAGGACGAAGTCGTCCGCGTCGCCCATCCAGGCTGGCTTCCTGCCGTCCACTGACGCAAGGATCTGGTCCAGCACCCGTTTCATGGGCGCGTGCGCCGCCGTCACGAGGCTTGGCCGGCTGATGACCTCCTTCACCTCCTGCTTCAGCGGGTATTTCGGCTGGGTCAGGTCGAGGATCTCGGGGATATCCGGCGACAGCGCCAGCCTGGCCTCGGCCAGCCAGACGGCATGCAGGTGCGAGCGGACCAGTTCTTCATTGGTGATGTCGAGCGCAGGCGGACGGACGACGCCGGCGACCATGTCGTTCCGGCGCTCGAAGAAATACTGATCGTGAGGAGACTGTGCAGCGCAGTAGGTGACGATGACCGCCGCCTGCCCGGATCGGCCGGCCCGACCGGCACGCTGCGCGTAATTGGCAGGCGTCGGCGGGACGTTGCGCAGATAGACGGCATTCAGCGCGGAAATGTCGACGCCGAGCTCCATCGTCGGCGAGCAGAAGAGAACAGGCAGGAACTGATCGGACTCTCCGGAGGCCCTGATCTCGGCAGCGTTCTGCCTGATCTTCTCGCGGTCGTCATCCTCGAAGCGGAACCGCCACTCGCGCCACTCGCGCTGTCTGGTCGAGACCTGAGCGGTATGTTCGCGACCCTCGAGGCCCCAATAGATGCTGCGGCCCTTCTTCAGATCGGTCGCAATGGCGTTGTAGTGATCGTGGAAATACCGGTTTCCTTGTGCCTGTCCGGTGCGGACGGCCTCTCCGGAGACAAGACGCACGGCCGAGGGCGCCAACCGCCACCCGCGCAGATCAGCCTCGATCTCGACAGGCGAAACCAGCCCTTCGCGGGCCAGCAGGTCCAGAAGCCCGGTCATCACGACCAGGTAGTCCTCCCTGTTCAGCTTCGTTCCGATCACGCTTTTCCAGTTGATCGACCGGCCGATCCGGGAGTTGTGCCCGGCGCGGAGGAGGGTCCGTTCTTCGCGCAGCCCGACACGATCCTTGCCGGGGGCCTGCAGGACCAGGGTCGAACGGCTTCGCAGCGGTTCCTTCTGGTCGATGGCCCAGGGGGCCCGCAGCAGATCCCGCGATTTCTGAGCGACCGTGTCGAGGATGGTCGGATCAAGGGCCTCGGTGCCGACGGCCAGACCTTCGACCATCGCGCCGAGGATTCCCCTGAGCAGCTTCTTGCAGGCTGCCGCATCCAGGTTTCCGAGCGCCGGATGCACCGCCATCAGGGCTTCGCGATCCTGCGCGATCTCGTCCAGCCCGATGAATTCGACCTCGACCAGCTTCAGGTCCGACAGGTTGGGGTTGGTATGGCGCCATCCGCGCCGCAGATCCGTCCAGACCCGGTGCGTGAGCACCTTGGCAAGCGAGCGCTGGGCATCCTCGCGCATCACGGCGCCCGCTTCGGGGTTCAGCATCCAATGGATGCGGGCGTCCTTGTTCGATGCCGTGAACCCAAGCGCCTTCACCACGCGCAGGCCGAACTCATCCTCGGCGATGCCATCCGCGCCAGCGTCGATGACAGCACGCAGGATGGCGCCGCGCAGCAGGCTGACAAACAGGTAGTCGTTGAAATGTCCGGCCTGAAGGGCGGCGTCCTGACGGTTGTCCGTGAAGCCCAGGAGCTTTCGCTTCCCGGCGGGAACGCCGCTGGCATCGCCATTCATCCATTCCAGGGCAGTCGACACAAGATGCGTGGTCGCCGAGCTTCGGCCTTCACCCGAAAGGCCCGCAAGCTTGCTGCGTTCGCGCATGCTCGGATGAGGTTGATCGAGGCAGCAGGGACAGAACCCGAACTTGCCCGGAATGAACCAGAAACCGGCGCCGTCCTCGCTCAGGCGTCCGTCGGGTCGCACCGTGACCAGCTCGGGCAGTCGGCCCTTGCGGTTCGCGCGCAGGCGTTCGATGCCATTGCGCTCTTCGCGCCAGTCTTCCGGGTAGGTCTCGACCTCGCCGGTGAAGGCGTAGTCCGGGTCATTCCCGCCGATGGGCGTGAGATACCCGGCCACATCGCCATCCGGGTCCGGGATCGGTTCGTCATCGATGTTCCGCGGCAGGAAGAGAGTGCCTTCGGCATCCTCTGATTTCGTGACGACATGGACCTCGTGGCCGCATTTCCTGCAGAACCGCGTCGGATAGAGGCGATGGCCGGGGGCCTCGGGATCTTCCATCTGGCCCTCGAACAGGACCCGCCTCGGCCGCTCGGCCAGGGTCGTGAAGAGCTCCCCGGCGCCGGAAATGAAGCGATGCAGCTTGAAGGCCAGGAAGGCGCCGGACCCTGTGCCGCCACGCTCGGTTTCCGGCAGGCTGACGCGGGTCAGGAACTGCTCGAGTCCTTTCCGGCATGTCTCGGCATCGAGACCGCTGTCCTGCGCCAGCTGTTCGACAGCCTTGTCGAAGGGGACGGGCTTCTTGCGCTTCAGGTCCTGGCCGTCATCAAGGCCGAGCGCCAGCTCGGCCCAGACCGCGAGGGGATGGCGCCGCAGCGCCTCATCCGTCAGGGTTTCCGGCAGGTCGCTGCCAAGCACCGTCGCGAGCTGCGGCCGAACATCGTCCAGCGTCAGGCTGTCATCCGTCGCGCGCTGGAGGGATTCATCGATGACCGCGTCCGGGCCGATCGCTGCTCCGAACAGACGCGAGGCAACCGCCGCCACGACCTTTGCGCGATCGGTGTCCGATCCTTCGCTGGACATGGTGGCCGATGTGCCGATGCAGATCGGCGCCTTGGCCGGTGCGCAACGGTCACGCAGGCGACGCACCAGGATCGCCACATCGGCGCCCTGGCGGCCGCGATAGGTATGCAACTCGTCGAGGACGATGAATTCGAGCCCGCCGGCATTGTCGATGACCCTGGTATCAAGCGCGTCCTGCCGTGTCAGAAGCAGCTCGGCCATCATGAAGTTCGTGAGCAGGATATCGGGCGGATCGTCGGCGATGCGCTGACGCTCGTCCTGGCTCTCCTGACCCGTGTAGCGCCGGACCACGGGCTTCAGCCCCTCCGGCAAGCCGGACTGGGAAATGAATTTCTCGATTTCCTTGATCTGGCTGTTGGCGAGCGCGTTCATCGGGTAGACGATGATGGCGCGCGTCCTGCGCGGCTCTCCGGCCTTGCGCGAACGAACCGCAGCATCGACGACAGGGACGAAGAAGCAGAGCGACTTCCCCGAGCCGGTGCCTGTCGTCACGACAAAGCTGTGACCCGCCCGCGCCTTGGCGATGGCTTGCGCCTGGTGCCGGTGAAGCCGGATGGGTTTGGCATCGATCCGGAAAATCCGGGCTGTTGCCTCGTCCAGCTCCCCCGATGCGACAAGATCATCCACCTTGGGGCCCGACAGGTACCTGGGGTTCAGCGAAAGGAGGGCGTCGGGCCAGAAGCGACCCTCATCATACTGGCGTCTGATGGCGTCGGCGATGTCCTGCGCCCGGATTTTGCTGAACGACCGCGAGAAGCGCTCATAGCAGTCGATGAGGTGGCGGTCGAATTCAAACGCTTTCATGGGGCTTCCACGGCTCTGCTTCTCGACGCGGGCGGTCGGGCGATCGCGCTTTCGTCCGAAACATCACATCGCCACGGCGCCCGTCGAATCCGATAACGTGCGGAGCGATCCGGTGCCAACCGGGCACCGGGCCGGACAGGGACTGACCCCTCAACTCGATCGTCTCACCCAACGGATAGCGCCGACCTCCGAACAGCGTGTTCACCGGATCGACACCACACAAAGATGCCGGGACGGATGCGCAGGAAGGGTTCCGATCCGAGGATGCCTGGGTCCCCGGGGGACCCAATGGCCGCATCACATCGATGCGATTGACCTGTCTCTTCCAGAACAGGCGGACCGCGACGAAGCCGCGCCGCCGCCCCCCCGCATGGTCCGGCCTTGTCCCTGTCCACGTCATGCCCCGCCTGGCCTTGGCGCGCAGGCGAACTGGACGCGCCCCTTTTCGGACTGACCATGATGCCAACCGGAGGAGGCGAGATGGCGCAACCGAAATGATCTGTAAATCATGCTCTTGCATGCATGTCGCCTGGCCGGCCAGGGGCAGGGCCTCATGGGGCGCGGCCTTGTGCTGATGCTTGTCGATCCGAGACGGATTGGCGCCTCGACATCGATCAGGCCGGGCATGCTTCTCGTGCTGCCGGCGCTGCTCCTGGGCCCGGAATAGCGGCTGGCCATATCGCTGAGCGCGCTGCCCGGGCCGTCGACAGGAACCTGGAGCCTCTCAGCGCTGCCGCCGGGCGGACCATTCGGCGAGATCGGCTTCGGCGCGTTCCAGCGTGCCGAGGTTCAGCAGCCGCCGCAGCACGGCCAGCGCCACCGCCCTGCCGCGAAGGTTGTAGAACCCCTCCTGTCCTTCGGCGGCATGCACGCCGAGCTTGTCATAGATCGCCTGGAGCCGGTTCTGGACCGACCGCAGCGACAGGCCGCGCCGGACCGAGATCGCCCGGTCGGTCAGCCCCAGCGCGATGTCGAGGAGCACCTCGTACTCGGCCTCGGACAGGGCCACGGCATGGGCCGTGCTCTTCTGCTGGGTGCCGCGGACCTCGCCATCGATGACGCACTGATTCTCGACGAAGATGCCCCGCAGCGCGAGCCGCAGCCGCTCGCCCGAGGCGGACTTGAGCACATAGCCATAGGCTGCACCCGGCGGCACGATGCGGCTCACGCCGCGGACATAGGCCTCGTCGGAATAGTTCGACCAGAACAGGATCCGGGTGGCGGGACGTTCGCGCCAGATCGTGCGGGCGGCATCGATGCCGGTGCGCGGCTGCATCTGCAGATCCATCACCACATGCGCATCGGGCATGTCCCGGGCGCGGGCCTCGCCTTCGGCGCCGTCGGTCGCCTCGACGATCTCGCGGCATTCGGGCAGGGCCGCCCGCACCGCCTCGCCGAGCCAGGCCCGGTGCAGCGGATCATCCTCGACGATCAGCACCCTCATGATGCCGCCCGTACCGCTTCGGACGCCTCCGGAGCCCCGGCCGGCGTCAGGGGAAGGGTGAGGCGCATCTCGGTGCCCTGTCCAGCAGGGCCGGGCCCGATGGCAAAACGGGCGCCGACCAGACGCGCCCGGGTGCGCATGTTGTCGATGCCTGCTCCGCCACGGCGCGGCGACGGTCCGAGGCCGCAGCCATTGTCGGCCACCTTCAGCAGCAGCACGCCGCCTTCGGCGGACATCTCCACGGTCAGATCTGCCGCGCCCGCATGGCTCACGGCGTTGTTGACCGCCTCCTGCACGATGCGCAGAAGCGTCACGGCCACCGGCCCCGGCAGATGGTCGAGCGCCCCGCCCGTGCTGTCCACGACCCGGGTGGCGATGGCCGCCCCGCTGTCGCGCACCGCCCGGTCGAGATGGTTCTCGACCGCGTCGCGGAAGCCGAAGAGCTGCAGCACCGTGGGCTTGGCCGCCTCGATGATCTGGCGCAGCCCGGCCATGCTGTCCTGCAGGCTGGCGATGAGCGGCAGCAGATCCGCCCGTCCTGCGGCCGGCGCCTCGGCCAGCTGTTCGAGCCGCCGCGCAAGGCGGGTCAGCTCGGCCAGGGTCTGGTCATGCAGATCCATGCCGATGCGCTGCCGTTCGGCCTCGAGCGCCTCGGTCAGCCGCAGGGCGCCCTGGCGCAGCCCCTCCTCGCGCGCACGGGCCTCGGCTTCGACGATCGCCGATCGCCGGGCATCCTCGGCGGCGCGCAGGGCGAAGAAATAGGGGGCCAGAATTTCGGCGATGTAGCGGCAGTTGCGCACATCGGAGGCGCCATAGGCCCCGGCTTCATGGCGCGAGCAGGACAGCGCCCCGATCACCTCGCCATGCACGATCATCGGCACATGAATGCGCGCGCGCAGCCCGTGCTCGTGGATCGGCCGGGTGAAGGCCCCGGGAAAGCGGAACCGGGGATCCCGGGTGGCGTCGTCGGTGAGGATATGATCCACCTCGCCCATCAGCAGCGAGCGGATCGGGCTGCGGTCCACGGGGGCCTGCGGGGCACTGCCCCAGGCGGTGTCGATCCCCGTCTCATAGGCGGTATGCACCTTGCCGTCAGAACGCACGATGCAGACATCGAGATGGTCATGGGGCACGATGCCGGCGATCTCGGCCGCCACGGCGCGGATGGCCGAGAGGAAATCGAGCTGGCCGGCAAGCAGCCGCGCGATGCGCAGGAACTGGTTGAGGCGCGTGTCGGGGCGCTGCCTGGACATCGGGTCACTCCTCCCGCCCTTCATGATGAACCCGGCGCCCCCCCTGCGAAAGGGGGGAGGCGGCAGGAAGCGCTGCGGGTTCCCGCATCCGGTCCGCGCATTTCCGCATCCCGGCTGCGTGTTCGACCCTGTTCAGCGCCCTGCCGGGCAGGCAGGCTCGGGTTCCACGCGGGAAGGAGGAGCCCGCGCCACGCCGTTGCCGACCGCAGCCCGAGGATGCGGGCACCGGTCCCCCGGGAGGAGAACGCCATGAGGAGAAGCATCCTGTCCACCACCGCGCCCGGCCTGCTGCTGGCTGCGGTCCTGTCGGTTGCCGCCGCGCCGGTTCTGGCCGATACTTCGGACAAGCGCATTGCCCTGTCCAACAACTATGCCGGGAATTCCTGGCGTCAGGCCATGCTGACCAGCTGGGAGACGGTGACCCGACCTGCGGTGGAGGCCGGCATCGTCGCCGCCGCGGATGCCTTCACCACGGGAGAGAACTCGGCCACCGAACAGGCGGCGCAGATCCAGAACCTGATCCTTCAGGGTTATGACGCCATCGTGCTCAACGCCGCCTCGCCCACGGCCCTCAATGGCGCCGTGAAGGAGGCCTGCGATGCCGGCATCATCGTCGTCAGCTTCGATGGCATCGTCACCGAACCCTGCGCCTGGCGCATCGCCGTCGATTTCCGCGAGATGGGCCGCGTGCAGGTGGAATATCTTGCCGGCCGGCTGCCCGAAGGAGGCAACCTGCTCGAGATCCGCGGCCTTGCCGGGGTCTTCGTGGATGACGAGATCAGCGCCGGCATCCATGAGGGCGTCGAACAGTTCCCGCAATTCACCATCGCCGGATCGGTCCATGGCGACTGGGCGCAGGATGTGGCACAGCGTGCCGTGGCGGGTATCCTGCCCTCGCTGCCCGAAATCGTCGGCGTCGTCACCCAGGGCGGGGATGGCTATGGTGCGGCCCAGGCCTTTGCCGCGGCCGGCCGGCCGATGCCGATCATCATCATGGGCAACCGGCAGGACGAGTTGCAGTGGTGGAAGGAACAGAAGGACGCCAACGGCTATGAGACGATGTCGGTCTCGATCGCGCCGGGGGTCTCCACCCTCGCCTTCTGGGTCGCGCAGCAGATCCTCGATGGTCGCGAGGTGCCCAAGGATCTGGTGGTGCCCTTCCTGACCATCACCCAGGACACGCTGGAGGCCAGCCTCGAGACCACCCCCGTGGGCGGTGTGGCCAATGTGGAATACACGCTCGAGGATGCGGTGGCGGTGATCCAGGGGGCCAACTGACGCATCCCGCCGCAACGGGACAGGCGCCGCGCCACGAGGGCGCCTGTCCGCAACCGCGATCCGGCCGGTGCCGCCCATGATCCCTCACATGCGCGACATGTCCCCCCTCCTGTCCGTCTCCGATGCCCGTCTGCGCTTTGGCGAGGTCACCGCGCTCGACGGGGTGAGCCTGGCGCTGCATCCCGGCGAATGCCTTGGCCTTGTCGGGCACAATGGGGCCGGCAAGTCCACGCTCGTCAATGTCCTGAACGGCAGTCTGTCCCCGCATGCGGGCCGCGTGATCGCCGACGGGCATGCCGGCCGCTGGGACGTGACCACAGCCCGTGCGCTGGGGTTGCGCTGCGTCTTCCAGGAACTGTCGCTCTGCCCGAACCTGACCGTGGCAGAGAATGCCCGCATCCTGCATCGGGGTCATTTCGGCCCCCGATGGCGGGCCGAGGCGCGGCGCCTGGCGCGCGAGGCGCTCGATGCCGTTTTCCCCGGCCATGGCATCGATGTGCAGGCCCAGGTCGCGAGCCTCGCGCTCGCGCAGCGGCAGATGGTCGAGATCGCCCTGGCCTTTGCCGAAGCAGGCCGGCCGGCGCGTCTGGTCATCCTCGACGAACCCACCTCCTCGCTCGATGCCGGCGTGGCAGGACAGCTTCTGGCCCATATCCGCCGCTTCGTCGCCGGCGGGGGCACGGTGGTGCTGATCTCGCACATCCTGTCGGAGGTGCTGGCCACCGCCACCCGCATCGTGGTGATGAAGGACGGCCGGGTGGTGGCCGACCGCCCGGCGGACAGCTTCACGCAGGCGGGCCTTGTGGCCGCCATGGGATCGACCGCGCGCGAACGCCGCCGACCCGGACGCAACGGCCTGTCCGGTCCTGTCACCCCGCTTGTGGTCCAGGAAATGGCCCGCGGGCTGCCCGTCCGCGTGGCAGCGGGCGAGGTGGTGGGCCTGTCGGGACTGGCCGGCCACGGGCAGACCGAGATGCTGCGGGCCCTGCATGACCGCCTGGCACCGGGCTGGATCGCGGGCCGCAGGCCGAAGGTGGCCTATGTGGCCGGCGACCGGCGCCATGACGGCATCCTGCCGCTGTGGTCGATCCGCCGGAATCTGACCATCTCGGCCCTGGCGTCGCTGGCAAGGCGGGGACTTGTGGACGAACGCGCCGAGGCTGCGATCGCCGAACACTGGCGCGCGCGCATCGGCATCCGCTCGCCCGATCTCGGCCTGCCGATCCTGTCACTGTCCGGCGGCAATCAGCAGAAGGTGCTGTTTGCCCGGGCCCTGCTGGCCGAAGCCCCGCTTGTCCTGATGGACGATCCGTTGCGCGGGGTGGATGTGGGCACCAAGCAGGAGATCTACGACATCATCCGGGCCGAGGCCGCGGCAGGGCGTGCCTTCGTCTGGTATTCGACGGAGATCGAGGAGATGGAGCTCTGCGACCGGGTCTATGTCTTCCGCGAGGGGGCGGCGGTGGCCGAACTGACCGGCGATCGGATCTCCGAGGCGGCGATCCTGGCCGCATCCTTCGCCGGCCCTGACACGGAGGCCGCGGCGTGAGGCCCTCTTCCGATCTGATCCGTCTGGCCCTGCCCTTCGTGGCGCTCGGGGCGCTGCTGGGCGGGGTCTTCTGGCTCCAGCCGCGCGCCATGAGCTATACGGGGCTCAATCTTCTCTTCAACCTTGCCGTGCCCATCGCGCTGGCCACCCTGGCGCAGATGTTCATCATCGCGGTCAATGACCTCGACCTGTCGATGGGGGCCTTCGTCGGCTTTGCCGCCTGTGTCACCGCGACCTTCCTGAACGAGACCCCCTGGCTTGGCGGGTTGATCCTGCTGGCCTCCGTGGCCGTCTATGCGGCGCTGGGTGTGGTGATCCATCTGCGCCGCCTGCCGGCGATCGTGGTCACGCTGGGCATGAGCTTCGTCTGGCTCGGTCTGGCCGTGATGATCCTGCCCGCGCCGGGAGGTGCGGCCCCGGGCTGGCTCCGGACGCTGATGACAGTGCGCCCGCCCGGCATCCCGATGGCGCTGGCAGCCAGCCTCCTGATCGCCCTCGCGGCGCATCTCGTCGTGGCGCGGTCTGCGCTCGGCGTTGTCATCCGCGGGGTGGGCGGCAACGAACGCTCGGTCGCCCGCGCGGGATGGAGCGTGCTGCATGCCAGAGCCGCGGCCTATGCCCTGGCCGGGCTTTTCGGCGTGCTCTCGGGGATGGCACTGGTCGGCCTCACCACCTCGGCGGATGCCAACATTGCGCTGCGCTACACGCTCCTGTCGATTGCGGGGGTGATCCTCGGCGGGGGCGAATTCGTCGGCGGGCGCGTCTCGGCGGTGGGCGCCGTGGCGGGCGCGCTGACGCTGGCGCTGGCCGGCTCCTTCCTCTCCTTCCTGCGCCTTTCGCCCGATTGGCAGATCGGTGCCCAGGGGGCGATCCTCATCCTGGTTCTGGCGCTTCGGCTGGGCCTCGATGCCATCGAACAGCGGAGGGCGCGGGCGTGACAGTGCTGCGCAAGCCCTGGGCCTGGGCCTGGATCGCGACCATCGTCGTCTATGCCATCACCATCGCGGCAACTGCCGGGGCCAGTGCCGCGGGCCTCGCCCAGGCGGCCTTCACCTTCGCCGCCTTCGGCGTGATCGTCGGCCTGGGGCAGATGTTCGTCATCACCCTGGGGCCGGGGAATGTGGATCTCTCCATCCCTGCCACCATGACCCTGGCTGGCACCCTGTCGCTGAAGCTCATGAATGGCGCCGATGCGATGGTCCTGCCGGGTCTGACCCTGGCCCTGGCGATCGGCACGGGGGTGGGGCTTCTCAACTACGGGCTCATCAAGGTCCTGCGCATCCCCCCCATCATCGCCACCCTGGCCCTGTCCTTCATCGTGCAATCGGCCGCGATCTGGACGAACCGGGGCCTGCGCATCAAGCCGCCCGAATCCCTGGCCGCCTTCAGCACCGGCACTCTTCTCGGCATCCCGAACCTGGCCATCATCGCGGGGCTTCTGACGGTCGTCGCCTGGGTCCTGCTCGAGCGCAGCATCTGGGGCCGCCGCGTCACGGCCATCGGCCAGAGCCTGCCGGCCGCGCGCCGTGCCGGCGTGGCCGTCGATGGCGTGCGCCTGTCCGCCTATGTCCTCTGTGCCATGCTGGCCGGGCTCTGCGGCTTCCTGCTGGCCTGCTTCTCGGGAGGAGCCGCACTCAACATGGGTGCGGAATACCTTCTGATCTCGATCGCCGTGGTGGTGATCGGCGGCAGCTCCGTGGCCGGCGGCAACTCGAACGTGCCGGGGATCTGGGGGGCAGCCCTGTTCCTGTTTCTGGTGGTCTCGATGCTGAATACCTACGGCTTCGGCGCCGGACCGCGGATGATCCTGACCGGCATCATCATCATCGCCGTGATCCTGGCCGCAAGCCTGCGTGGACGAGGGACAGAGGGGGGCTGAGGTGACGCAATCCTTCTACGAACAGCACGATCCCCGTTTCCTCGCCTGCGTCGTGCCCTACAGCCCGATGGAGGAGATCGCCACAGGCTGCCGCTGGGCCGAGGGCCCCGTCTGGTTCGCCGACCACGGCTGCCTGCTCTTTTCCGATATCCCGAACGAGCGCATCCTGCGCTGGACTCCGGGCGCGGGGGTTTCCACCTTCCGTCAGCCGTCGAACTTCGCCAATGGCCACACCCGCGACCGGCAGGGACGGCTCATCTCCTGCGAGCATGGCGGGCGGCGGGTGACCCGCACCGAACCGGACGGCAGCATCACCGTCCTGGCCGACAGATGGGGCGGGCGCCGCCTCAACTCTCCGAATGACGTGGTGGTGCGCTCCGACGGATCCATCTGGTTCACCGATCCGACCTACGGGATCCTCTCCGACTACGAGGGCTACCGTGCCGAACCCGAACAGACGGCGCGGCATGTCTTCCGCCTCGATCCGGTCACGGGGGACCTGGCCCCCGTGGTCAGCGACTTCGTCCAGCCGAACGGCCTGTGCTTCTCCCCTGACGAGAGCCTGCTCTACATCGCCGAAAGCGGATCGAGCCACGACCCCGCGGTGCCCCCGGTGATCCGCCGCTTCCGCGTCACGGAACGGGGACTGTCCGGCGGCGAGGTCTTTGCCACCCTTGATTGCGGCCTGCCCGACGGCATCCGCTGCGACATGGCCGGCAATCTGTGGTCCAGCGCCGGGGACGGCGTGCACATCTTCGCACCGGACGGCACCCTGCTCGGCAAGATCCGCGTGCCCCAGCGGGTTGCGAACCTGACCTTCGGCGGGCCGCGCCGCAACCGGCTCTTCATCACGGCCACGACATCGGTCTATCTCGTCTTCGTGGCGGCCACCGGGGCCCAGACCCCCTGAGCCGGCGCCACCCTGATCCGTCATGCCGACGCCTGCGCCAGCCGGATGCCGTTGACGAGACCCGATCGCAGCAGACCGCCACCCGGAAGAGGGGCGCCCCGTCCCCTCGTCCTCTTGCAGCGCTGACTCTTGCGGCCCGGACGCCCCTGTGATGCTGCCCCTGTGACGCCTGAATCCAGCCCGAGGGCGGCCGAGGCATCGGAAACCTGCCGGATGCGACGGCCCGAGAAGTCCGGCAGCCCCCCGAACAAAGCCTGTGCCGGAATGCTGTGGCGGAGACTCCGCTATGGGCTGTTCCGGCTTGTCCGGCATGCTCCGGGAAAGCCCATGAGATCATGACAGGCAAGGGTAAATGTCTCTTGCCTGTCCGCCCATGCTCACCAATTTCCCCCCCCAATCCGGACCCATCGGGTGACATTCTGGGGATTGATCGGCACCCCCGCCAGATCCATGCGCCGCTTTCCCGTCATGCCCTGTCTTCTTCCCCGGTGCCTGCCGCCATCGCTTGCCGGGTTGCGCGCAGCCCGCGGTCTGCCCTGATCCGGAAAGGAAAGGCTCGGGTCGTGCGGGATGGCCCTGCCTGCACCACCTCCGCGGGGTCTCCACGCCCCGACCTGCCCCCTGCTCTGGGCTCAGCCTTGCGTCGTCTGCCAGTCCAGCCCGGTGAAGCCTTCGCGATGGGCAAAGGTCACGAGATGGCTGTCGATCACGAAGCGTGCCTGAATCAGGCTCTTGGCATCTTCGGCCTCGACGCGGACGGTCAGGCCCTCGGCATCGGCGGTCAGTGTAGCCGGGCCGGTCGGCAGGGCGGCATGACCGCTCTGTCCATCGCAGCGGGCCTCGACCTTGTGGGCAAAGTGCCGGCACAGCTGCTGCAGATATTTCGAAGCATGGGCGGTGGGATACCGGGCGGTGCTGATCAGCATCTCGCTATTCCATAGTATTTTTATCAAAATATGCGCTGGACCGGTCGCCGGCAAGCTGCTAGTCAGCCCGCGCCGCGTGCAGCCAGATCCCGCAGCCACACGCCCTATCGACCGGAGCCTGTCATGCTGCATCATCTCGGCCGCGCTGCGGCCTTTCTCATCCTGACCAGCCTGCCCGCATGGGCCGAGGATGTCACGATCACCACGGCCCGGGGGGAGGTGACCCTGCCCGCCAATCCGGCGACCCTTGCCGTCATGGACATCGCCGCGATCGACACGCTGGCCGCACTGGGGGTCGTGCCGCAAGGCGTGCCGGACAAGCTGTATGTCCCCTATCTCGCCGACCGGGCGGGCGAGGCCACGGTGATCGGCACCCTGTTCGAGCCCGATCTCGAGGCGCTGGCCGGGCTGGACCCCGACCTGATCATCGCCGGCGGCCGATCCGCGTCGCAGGTGGAAGCCCTGTCGCAGGTTGCGCCCACGATCGACATGACGATCTGGGAGGATGTCGTCGGGCAGGGGCGGGACCGCATCGCGGCCTATGGGACGCTGTTCGGGAAGGAGGAGCAGGCGGCCCAGCTGATCGCGGCCCTGGATGCCAAGCTGGCCGAGACGGCAGCCGCGGTCGCCGGCAAGGGCAATGCGCTCATCCTCCAGACCAACGGCCCGAAGATCTCGGCCTATGGGGCCGGGTCGCGCTTTGGCTGGATCCATACCGCTCTGGGCCTGCCCGAAGCGCATGAGAACCTGAATCCCGAGACCCATGGCGACTCCGTCTCCTTCGAGTTCATCGCCGAGGTAAATCCGGATTGGCTGATCGTGATCGACCGCGCCGCCGCCATCGGCGAACCGGCCAGCGCCGCGGACACGCTCGACAATCCGCTGGTGGCCGGCACCACGGCCGGGCAGAAGGGCCAGATCGTCTATCTGTCCCCCGCCCCGATCTATATCGCGGGGGGCGGTTATACCTCGATGATGACGACGCTGGACGAGCTGCTGGCCGCCTTCAGCCGGTGACGCGCCCCGCCCTGGTCCTGGCCCTGCTGCTTGTCCCGCTGGCCGGGGCAAGCCTCCTGACCGGCGTGGCCAGCCTGTCGGGTGACGGGCTGGTCTTCTGGATCTCGCGCCTGCCCCGCACACTTGCCGTGAGCCTGACGGGCGCCGCCCTGGCCGTAGCCGGCGTGATCATGCAGCAGCTGGCCCGCAACCGATTCGTGGAGCCGGGCACGGTCGGCACGGGCGAGGCTGCTGCCCTGGGCCTGCTCGCGGTCACGCTGGCGGCACCCGGCGCCGCGCTGTGGATCAAGATGCTGGCCGCCACGGGGGCGGGGCTGCTGGGCACGGCCCTGTTCCTGGCGATGATCCGCCGCCTGCCCCGGCAGGAGGTGCTGCTGGTGCCGCTGGCCGGGCTGGTCTGGTCGGGCGTGCTGGGGGCGGCGGTGCTCCATATCGGATGGCAGACCGATCTGTTGCAGCTTGTCGGCATCTGGCTGATGACCGGCGAGTTCTCGGGGGTGATCGCCGGGCGATACGAATTGCTCTGGATCGCCGGACTGGCCGCAGCCTTGGCCATCCATGCCGCCGACCGCTTTGCCATTCTGGGGCTGGGCGATGACGTGGCGCGGGGGCTTGGGCTCGACCCGGGGGCGGTGATGCGGCTCGGGCTGGTCGTCGTGGCCTTGGTCACGGCCCTGGTGATGGCGACCGTGGGCATGGTGCCTTTCCTGGGCCTTGTGGTGCCGAACATTGTCAGCCGGATCATGGGCGACAACCTGCGGGCCAGCCTGCCGGTCACCGCCCTCGGCGGTGCAGCGCTGCTGCTGCTCTGCGACGTTCTCGGACGGCTGCTGATCTTTCCCTATGAAATTCCTGTCGGATCGGTTCTGGGCATCCTGGGGGCGGGCCTGTTTCTGTGGCTGCTGTGGCGGGCCCCGCGGCATGGCTAGGCTGACGCTCCTGATGCTGGCCCTGCTGGCCGCTTCGGCGCTGTATCTGCTGCCCGGCCTCGGACCGAAATGGGAATTCGTCCTGATGCTGCGCAGCACCCGGCTGGCCGGCCTGATCCTGGTCGGAATGGCCATCGCGGTGGCGACCGTGCTGTTCCAGACGGTCGCACGCAACCGGATCCTGACGCCACAGATCATGGGCCTGGATGCCCTGTTCCTGTTCCTGCAGACGGCGCTGGTGGCGGGCCTCGGCCCGGTGGGCTTTGCCGCTCTGCCCGGCACGGCCCGGTTCGGCGCCGAAGTCGCCGTGCTGATCGGCGCGGCACTGCTTCTGTTCGGCACCCTGCTGGGCCGCGGCGCGCAGGACGTGCCGCGGATGATCCTGACCGGCGTGATCCTCGGCATCCTCTTGCGCGCGCTGGCGGGGTTCCTGGCACGGGTGATGGACCCGAACGCCTTTGTCATCGTCCAGGCCGAGACGGTGGCGAGCTTCTCGCGAGTCGATGCCGGGCTTCTGCCCTTTGCCGGTCTTCTCACCGTCGCGGCCGCAGGCACAGCCCTGGGTCTGGCCCCGCGGCTGGACGTGCTGGCCCTGGGGCGACCGACGGCCATCTCCCTTGGCCTGAGGCATGACCGTCTGGTGCTGGGGGTGCTGGCGCTGGTGGCGGTCCTGGTCGCGGTGGCGACGGCGCTGGGTCGGGCCGCTGGCCTTCCTGGGCCTGCTGATCTCAGCCCTGGCGCGCCCCCTGGCCGGATCGGACCGGCACAGGCCGGTGCTGCTGACCGCGATGCTGCTCACCGCGGCGATGCTGGTGATCGGGCAGACCTTGTTCGAGCGCGTGCTCGGCCTGCAATCCACCCTGCCTGCGGTCGTGGAATTCGCCGGCGGGCTGGTCTTTCTGTTCCTCCTGCTGCGGGGACGCATCCGATGATCGAGATCCGCAACCTGCACCACCGGATCGGCCGCACGACCATCCTCGACGACGTGACGCTGCGCATTCCGGCGGGCCGGATCACCGCGCTGATCGGACCGAACGGCGCCGGGAAAAGCACCCTGCTGTCCCTGATCGCCCGGCTGGAGCGTATGCAGCAGGGGCGCATCACGGTCGCAGGGCTCGACGTGGAGCGCACGCCCACCGACATGCTGGCCCGCGTCATGGCGATCCTGCCGCAGAACGCCATCGTCCACAGCCGCTTGCGCGTGCGCGAGCTGGTGGCATTCGGACGCTGGCCGCATCATCAGGGCCGCCCCAAGGCCGAGGATCGCGCGCAGGTCGAAGCGGCGATCGCCCGGATGGGCCTGGGCGATCTGGCCGACCGCTTCCTGGACGAACTGTCCGGCGGCCAGCGCCAGCGGGCCCATCTGGCGATGGCCTTTGCGCAGGGCACCGACTGGCTCTTGCTGGACGAACCGCTGGCCGCACTCGACCTGGCCCATGCCCGCCGCCTGATGCAGGAACTTGTCGTCCTGCGGAACGAAGGCAAGAGCGTGCTTCTCGTTCTGCACGAAGTCAACCATGCCGCCGCCTGGGCGGATCATGTCGTCGCGATGAAGGCCGGTGGGATCGTCGCCGAAGGCTCCCCGCTCCAGGTCATCCGGACCGCCGTGCTGAACCAGCTTTACGACATGCCGCTGCGGGTCGAATGCTTCGACGGCCGCCCCCTGGTGCTGCATCACCTTTCGGGTTGAGACTTGCATCACAGCCGGAATGCGGCGGCGGCGCGGTGGACGGCGGATAGGCCGCTGCGGGCGGGCTTGTCGTGGCGGAGGGGCGGGCTGCCGGAAGTCCTCGGGGCGGCAGCAGATGGCCTCGAGCCGCCAGCTGTCTTTGTCGCGCCGCTCGTCATACTGGATCGGCCGCTTGCGATGACGGCGGCCGGGATGACCCGGCGTGGTGCGCGCCCGCAGCTTCGGAAACCCGGTCGGCTCCGCGGCCGTGCCTGACCCGGACGGCTGCGACCCGGGTGGCATCGTCCGCGATGGTCCGGGCTGATCCCCATCCAAGTGGGGAGCAGAATGGGGGATCTTTTCGAGAAATATCTATGAAATTCCAGATTCTTAACTGGAAGATTGGCGGAGGGGACGGGCCTGGAATCCAACCTTCTCCAGTCTAACCTATTGATTTTAATATACTTATGCATCGCTTCCCCGGCTGCACTTCTGGCGCATCCGCGACCGACCTACGTCGCGAAGACGACAATCATCTAGTGGCACTATCTTCGGCTGTTCCAGCGTGACACACCGCCTTGACGATCATCGGTCGAGCGCCTGACTAGCTCCCCATCGCCCTTGGACCGAACAGGATGACCGCCGCGCCGAAGAGGCAGATCGCCCCGCCTGTCAGGTCCCAGGCGTCCGGCCGCTGCTTTTCGACCATCCAGAGCCAGAGGAGCGATGCGGCGATGTAGACCCCGCCGTAGGCCGCATAGGCGCGCCCGGCGAAGTCGGATGGGGCAAGCGCGAGCAGCCATGCGAAGGCGGCGAGGCTCGCCACTCCGGGGACAAGCCAGATGGCGCTCGCCCCCTGCCGCATCCAGGCCCAGACCGCGAAGCAGCCCGCGATCTCGGCCAAGGCGGCACCGGCATAGATGGCGAGTGTGCCGGGTGCGGTCACGGACTGGCCTCGCTCTCCAGATGGCGGTGGTCGGTGGAGCAGAGGGAATGGTCGCCCAGCACCTCGATCACCCGGCAATCGGCAATCTTGCCGCCCGCGCATTGCACGACCATCCGCTCCAGTTCGGCCTTCAGCGCCGTCAGCCGCGCGAGGCGGCGCTCCACCTCCGCAAGCTGCGCGCGCGCGATAGCGTCGGCTGCGACGCAAGGCTGTTCGGGATTGTCCGAGAGGCTGAGAAGGTCACGGATCGCCTCGAGCGTGAAGCCGAGATCCCGTGCGTGGCGGATGAACGCAAGCCGTTCCAACGCCTTGCGTCCGTAGAGCCGCTGGTTGCCGGCGCTGCGCCCGGCCTCGGGCAGAAGCCCGATCTGTTCGTAGTAGCGGATGGTCGGAACCTTCACTCCGGCCTGCGCCCCGAGTTTTCCGATGGTCAGCATCAGATTCCCCTTGAAGCTATAGTTGCTAGAGACATTAGCTTCCCGACTCGATGAAGACAATCGCCCCGCTGGGGCCGAGGATTGACGATGGCCGAAGCACGAAACGAAACCGCCTGCGACTGGACCGTGAGGGGCATGGATTGCGGATCCTGCGCCACCAAGATCAAGGATGCGGTGTCGCGCCTGCCGGGAGTGAGCGGTGTCGAGGTCGCCATCATGTCGGAACGTCTCCGTCTGACCCTCGACGAGGCGCAAACCGGGCGGGACAGGATCGAGAGCGCCGTTCGTGCGCTCGGCTATGAGATCGCGCCACGGGCAGCATCGGCGAGGAAGGACTTTGTGCTGCCCGCGACGCCGACGGCAGGGGCGCCTGGCGAGAGGGATGGCGGGGCAGATCCATCGGGCCACGACCATGACGGTCATGACCATGCGACGCACGGGAAGGATTCGCCGCGTGACGACTCGGGCCATGGCAGCCCGGGCCATGTCCACGACGACCCCGCCGACCGGGGCAAGCACTGGTACCAGACCGGAAAGGGCAAGCTGGTCATCTTCACGGCAGTCCTGCTCGGCGCGGCCTGGATCGTCGAGTTGATCGCGCCGGACATCGGCCGATGGGCTTTTGTCGCGGCCTGCCTCATCGGGGTTGCTCCGGTCGCGCGGCGCGCCTTCGCCGCGCTGCGGATGGGCCAACCCTTCACCATCGAGAGCCTGATGACGATCGCCGCCGTCGGCGCGCTGTTCATCGACGCGGCGGAAGAGGCAGCGCTGGTCGTGTTCCTCTTCGCGGTCGGCGAGGTGCTCGAAGGTGTGGCGGCGGGCAAGGCGCGCGACGGCATCCGGGCCCTGGCCAAACTGGTGCCCAAGACGGCGCTCCTCGAAGTGAACGGCACCACGCGCGAGGTTCCTGCGGCGAGCCTGGCCATTGGCCAGACCGTCCTGGTACGCCCGGGCGACCGCATCCCGGCGGATGGCGAGATCGTCGAGGGCACCTCGGGCGTCGATGAAAGCCCGGTCACCGGCGAAAGCGTGCCAAGGACGCGCGGACCCGGGGATGCGGTGTTTGCCGGGGCAATCAATACCGAAGCGGCCATCCGCGTTGCGGTGACAAAAGGGGCCGAGGACAACACCATCGCGCGGATCATCCGGCTGGTCGAGGAAGCCGAGGAAGCGCGCGCGCCGACGGAACGCTTCATCGACAGGTTCAGCCGCTGGTACATGCCCGCCATCGTTGGCGTCGCGGCGCTGGTCGTGCTGGTGCCGCCACTGGCCTTCGGCCAACCCTGGGATACCTGGGTCTATCGTGGCCTGGCGCTGCTTCTCATCGGCTGCCCCTGCGCGCTGGTGATCTCGGTTCCGGCCTCGATCGCCTCGGCGCTGTCCTCCGGCGCGCGGCGTGGGCTGCTGATGAAAGGCGGCGCGGTGATCGAGGCGGCGTCCAAGGTCGGCTGGGTCGCCTTCGACAAGACCGGCACCCTGACGCATGGCCGGCCGCAGGTGACCGATGTGGTGCCCTTCGGCAAGACGACCGAGGCCGAGCTTCTGGCTGTCGCCGCGGGCGTCGAGACGGGGTCGAGCCACCCGTTGGCGGTCGCCATCCTGAACCGGGCGAAGGACGCGGGCGTCGCGCCGCTCGCCGCCAGCGACGCCAAGGCGCTGATGGGCAAGGGCGTCGTGGCGACGGTCGACGGCGCCCCGGCCTGGGTCGCCTCGCCCCGCTACGCCATGGACAACGGCGGCCTTGACGGGCTTGGACTGCGCCAGGCGACGATCTTCGAAGAGGAGGGCAAGACCGCCGTCGCGGTGTTCCGCGCCAAGTCCCCGCTCGGCCTGATCGCGATGCGCGACGAGCCGCGGGCGGATGCGAAGGATGCCGTGCGCCAGCTGACCGCGATGGGCCTGACCCCCGTCATCCTGACCGGCGACAACCCGCGGACGGCGGCGGCGATCGCGGGCGGCCTTGGCCTGAAGTTCGAGGCCGACATGCTTCCCGAGGACAAGCTCGCCTATATTCGCGAGATCGGGGCGAAGGACGGCGTCATGATGATCGGTGACGGCATCAACGATGCGCCCGCCCTGAAGCAGGCGTCGGTCGGCGTCGCCATGGGATCAGGCACCGATGTGGCGCTGGAAACCGCCGATGCGGCGATCCTGCGCGACCGCGTGACCGACATTCCCGCAACCATCCGCCTCTCGCGCGCGGCCATGGCCAACATCCGTCAGAACGTCACCATCGCCCTGGGGCTGAAGGCGGTGTTCCTCGTCACCTCGGTCCTCGGCCTGACGGGCCTCTGGATCGCGATCCTGGCCGATACGGGTGCGACGGTGCTGGTGACGCTGAACGCGCTGCGTCTCTTGCGGTTCAACCCCGAGCGCGAGGCGTGAGGCGATGATGTCGGCTTTCGGCTGGGCCGCGCTGGCCCTTCTCTTCGGCTATCTGGCACTGTTCCTCTGGGGGACCACGGCGGCGACGCGGGCGGCGGGCAGGCCGGTCTGGCTGTTCGGGCAGGCAAGGGGACGCGGGCGGCTGGCCGCCTTGGGGTTTCGTGCGGCCTTCGTGCTTGCCTTCTTCGGGCCGCTTCTCTGGCTGGCATGGCCTGCGCTGCACAAGGCCGATCCGCTCTGGACCGAAGGCCGGACGGTTGCCGCCGGGTTGATCGGTGTCTTCCTCGCGGGCGTGGGGGCGATGGTCGCCTTTGCGGCACAGATGTCGATGGGCGCCTCCTGGCGGGTGGGGGTCGTGCCCGGCGCGACGGGCGCCCTCGTCACGGGCGGGCTCTACCGCTACAGCCGGAACCCCACCTTCGTGGGGCAGTTCGCCTTGCTGGCCGGTGTCGCGCTCGCGGTGTCATCGCTGCCCACTGTCGTCGCGCCGCTCGTCTTCCTGTGGTCGGCTGTCACACAGGTGCGCACGGAGGAGACGGCCCTGCGGGCGGCACTCGGGGCGGACTACGACCGCTACACCGCCGCCGTGCCGCGCTGGATCGGGCTGCGCCAGGGAACCGCTCCATGACCCGACCTGCGATTGTGGTGCTGGCCACGGTTCTGCTCGACCAGACCACCAAGGCGGCCGCGCTCTCCGGCCTGGTGCCCGGCCAGCCCGTTGCCATTCTTCCCGGTCTCGACCTGACGCTCGGTTTCAACGAAGGCGCGAGCTTCGGCCTCCTGTCCGGTCCGATCGTCCGGTCGGCCGCTGCTGATGGCCGCCGTGACCGCCGGGCTGACGCTGGTGTTCGCCGTGATGGCCCTGCGCGCGCGCCATCCGGTCGAGCGCACGGGGTTCGCCCTGATCGTCGGCGGGGCGATTGGCAACATCATCGACCGGCTGCGGCAGGGTGCGGTGACGGACTTCCTCGACGTCTTCTGGCAGGACTGGCACTGGCCGACGTTCAACGTCGCGGACATGGCGATCACCTTGGGAGCGGCCTGCCTCCTCGCGTCGTCCCTGCCACAGCGCCGCCGCAAGGAGCCCGTTCGTGACCAAGGCTGACGCTGACACCCCGCCCCGGGACGACCTTGCGGTGACGACTGCGTTCGTGATCGCTCTTGCCGCCACCCTCGGGGCTCTCTTCATCGGCGAGGTGCTGGGGCAGATGCCCTGCACCCTGTGCTGGTACCAGCGTATCGCCATGTTCCCGCTGGTCCCGATCCTTGGCCTGTCGATCTGGCGGGGCGACCGCCTGGCGCGGGTCTATGCCCTGCCGTTCGGAATCGCCGGGCTGGCGCTCGCGGCCTGGCATTCCGGACTTTATGCGGGGCTCCTGCCTGCTCCGGTCGTTCCCTGCACCGAGAACGGCCCTTCCTGCTCGGGCCCGGCGCAGGTGATCCTGGGATTGCCCATTCCTTACCTTTCGCTGGCGGCCTTTGCCGCCATCCTTGCCTGTCTGATCCTTCCAAGGGGGACCCGCGCATGAATCGCCGCACTGTCTTGATCGGGGCCTCAGCCCTTGGGCTCGTCGCTTTCGGGGGCGGCGCCTTTGTCGTGAACACCCGGCGTCAGGCAGACGCCGATGCCCGCGCCGCCGCTGCGCCGCCCGTGGACGCAGCACTCCTCGACCGCCCCTACTCGCCCAGCTTCGGCCCGGCCGATGCGCCCGTCACGCTGGTCGAGTTCTTCGACCCCTCCTGCGAGGCCTGCCGGGCGTACCATCCGGTCATCAAGGAGATCCTCCGGCTGTTCCCGGATCAGGTCCGCGTTGTGCTGCGCTATACCCTGTTCCACGAAGGGTCGGACGAGGCTGCCCGGATCCTCGAGGCGGCGCGGATGCAGGGCAAGTTCGAACCGGTGCTTGACGCCCTGTTCGAAGAGCAGCCGGGCTGGGCGGTCCACGGGGCGCCCGAGATGGACGTGGCCTGGGAGATCGCCGGGAATGCGGGCCTCGATCTGGACCGGGCCGAGACGGACAAGCTCTTTCCCGGCATCACCGGAACGATCAACCAGGACATGGCGGATGTCGAAGCCCTGGACATCCGGCAGACGCCGACCTTTTTCCTGAACGGCAAACGGCTGGAGAACTTCAGCGCGGAAAGCCTGATCGCCGATGTGCGCTTCGCCGTCGAGAACGCCTGACGCCGCCGTCAGGACTTGCTGGCGAAGGCCGCGAAGAGGGCCAGCGTGCGCGCGCTGACGTGATGCTCGATCCCCTCGGCGTCGCGCTCGGCGGTTTCGGGGTCGAGGCCCAGGCTCAGCAGGAACCGCAGCACGATCTCGTGCCGCCGACGGCACTCCCGGGCCAGCGCGCGGCCCTCGTCGGTGAGGAACACGGACCGATACCGCGCCCGGGTGATCAGGCCCTCCCGGGCCAGACGGTCGAGCGTCTTGGTCACCGTCGGGACCCGGACGCCAAGCCGCGCGGCGATATCCACCGGCCGCGCCTCGCCGTGGTCGTGGATCAGTTCGGCGATCAGTTCGACATAGTCCTCGGCAAGCTCGCGGCTGCGCGCCGCGCGCACGCCCTGGAACGCCTCGGCCCGCAGGTCGGCGGCTCGGTCATCGGTGCCCATGCGGTTCTTCGGATCGATCCCTGTCATCGCAGAAGCATCGCACGGGACGGATTGACAAGTAAAGCCATGGGGAGAATTGTTAGCACCATCTAACATATTGCGCCCGGCCTTTGCGGACGCGTCCTTCTGGGGCTTCCATCCATGCCGATCCATGCCTGGCGTACCGACAGCACCACGCCGTCCCTGTCCGAAGTGTTCCGTTCGATCGCAGTGCCGCGCGGCGCGTCGCCCTTCCGCCGGTTCCTTGCCTTCATCGGACCGGGCTACCTCGTCGCGGTCGGCTACATGGACCCCGGGAACTGGGCCACCTCGCTCGCCGGGGGGGCGGCCTTCGGCTACACGCTGCTCTTCGTTGCGCTGTTGTCGAACATCATGGCGATCCTTCTGCAATCGCTCTGCGCGCGGCTCGCCATCGCCTCGGGCCGCGACCTGGCGCAGGCTTGCCGGGATGCCTTTCCGCGCTGGGTGTCGGTGCCGCTCTGGCTGTTTGCCGAAGCGGCGATCATCGCCACCGACCTCGCGGAGGTGATCGGCACGGCCATCGGCCTGAACCTTCTGTTCGGCATCCCGCTCGAGATCGGCATCTTCATCACCGCGGCCGACGTGTTCCTGATCCTCTGGCTGCAGAACAAGGGATTTCGGTGGATCGAGGCCTTCATCATCGCACTTCTGGCGGTGATCGCGGCCTGTTTCTTCGTGCAGATCGCGATGGCCGACCCCGACTGGGGCGCGGTGATCGCGGGCTTTGCGCCCTCGACCGAGATCGTGACCAATCCGCAGATGCTTTACATCGCGCTCGGCATCATCGGCGCGACCGTGATGCCGCACAACCTGTACCTCCATTCCGGGATCGTGCAGACCCGGGCCTTCGGACAGGATCCGGGCGGCAAGCGCGAGGCGCTGCGGCTTGCGACCTGGGATTCGACCATCGCGCTGATGCTGGCGCTTCTGGTCAACTCGTCGATCCTGATCCTCGCCGCCGCGACGTTCCACGCCAGCGGCACAACCGAAATCGTCGAGATCGATCAGGCGCATGCGTTGCTTTCGCCGCTGCTTGGCAGCGCCATCGCCCCGACCCTGTTCGGCATCGCGCTTCTGTGCTGTGGGCTGAACGCGACCGTGACAGCCACGATGTCAGGGCAGATCGTGATGGAAGGGTTCATCGCCTTCCGCATCAGCCCGGTGTTGCGGCGGCTGATCACCCGGCTGATCGCCATTGTCCCGGCGATGGCCGTGATCCTGCTTTACGGCAGCGAGGAGACCGGCCAGCTCCTGATCCTGAGCCAGGTCGTGCTGTCCTTCCAGCTTCCCTTCGCCATCGTGCCGCTGGTGATGTTCACGGCAAGCCGGGCCAAGATGGGCGATCTGGTGGCCCCCCGCTGGCTTACCGCGCTCTGCGCGCTGATCGCGGTCACGATCATCGTGCTGAACATCAATCTGCTGGCGACGGTTCTGCTCGGCTGACGCCTCATCTTTCCGTGACACCGGGCTTTTTCGCTTGAACCTCAAGCCGCTGGAGGGTTTAGGCACGCCGCATCATAGACAGGGACCGCATGAGACTGACAACATTCCAGAAAGCCCTTTGGGCAGCCGCGGGCCTGGCCTGTCTGGCCTATGGAACCTGGGTTCTGGTGGCCGATCCGGCAACCCCGCCCCGGGCCGAGGCCGCGTTTCGCCCGGTGTTTTCGTTGCCCGACGCCGAGGGCCGGATCCGCACCGAGGCGGACTTCGCGGGAAAGCACCTTCTGATGTTCTTCGGCTTCACGAGCTGTCCGGACGTGTGCCCCACCACGCTGTCCGAGGTCGCGCAGGTCATGGATGACCTCGGATCGGACGCCGACAAGGTGCAACCGATCTTCATCTCCGTCGATCCCGTCCGCGACCGCCGTCTGGGGCTTGCCGCCTACACATCCGCCTTCCACCCGGCGATCCTGGGCCTCGCCGGAGACGAGGTGCAGACGCGCGCCGCCGCGGAGAGCTTCCACATCTACTTCGAACGCCAGGACGACCCGGCCGCGCCGGATGGCTACACCATGTCGCACAGCCCGGCGCTCTACCTGATCGGGCCCGATGGCGACTGGCTGCGCCAGTTCGCCTACGGCACGCCCGCCAGTGACATCCTGAATGACCTTCGTTCCAGACTGTGAGGCTCCATGAGAACCCCGATCCTTGCCGCCCTTCTGTCCCTTGTCGGCCTGCCTGCCCTGGCCTGCGAAACCTTCACCATCGGAAACCTGATGATCGAGCACGCATGGTCCCGCGCGACGATCGGCGCCGAACGCCCCGGCGTGCTCTATGTCGAGATCACCAACACAGGCAGCGCCGATGACGCGCTGGTCGGCATCGCGACGCCCGTCGCGGGAATGCCGATGCTGCACGAAACTGTCGTGACGGACGGCGTCGCCTCGATGCCGCACGCCATGTCGGTTCCGGTTCCGGCGGGACAGACGGTGGCGCTGGCGCCCGGGGGCTATCACGGAATGCTGATGGGCCTGACAACCACCCTGAAGGAAGGCGAGGGCTTCCCCGTGACATTGACCTTCCGCGACGCGGGCGAGGTGACGGTGCCGGTCGAGGTCCTGTCCATGCGGGCGGAGGGGCCGGATTGCGAACACGCAGGGCAGTGATCCTCGGCCTCGGCGGGGTGGCGGGGGCGCTGGCTTTCACGCTCGGCCTCGGGGCATGGCGCAGCCGCGGCACCGCGCCTGCCACAGACCCACGTCTGCCTTTGCCGATCGCCGAAATGGACTTCACGCTGACCGACCAGCGCGGCGCAACCGTCCGGCCGTCCGACTGGATCGGGCGCCCGACCATGATCTTCTTCGGCTTTACCTTCTGTCCCGACGTCTGTCCGACCACGCTCAGCGACATCTCGGGCTGGCTCGAGGATCTCGGTCCCGAGGCTGACCGCCTGAACGTCACCCTGATCTCGGTGGACCCTGAACGTGACACGCCGGCCGTCCTGTCCGACTACCTCGCGAATTTCGATCCGCGCATCACCGGCCTGACGGGCCCGTTGGCCGAGGTCGAACGCGCCGCCGCGGGATTTCGCGCGTGGTTCGAGAAGGTGCCGCGCGATGGCGATTATACGGTCAACCATACAGCCGGGGTGTTCCTGTTCCACCCGGACGGGCGCTTTGCCAGCATCATTGATTATCACGAGGATCGGCGTTTCGCCGTTCCGAAGATCCGCCGAACCATCAGCTGAAAGGTCATTCTGCCAGATGATCCGCTCTGCCCTCATCGTCCTCGTCGCCACCACTCTTGTGCCCTTGCGGGCTGTTGCCGACCCGCCGACCGCGTACGGTCCAGCCGTGATCGATGTGACGGTCGCCTCAGGCGACACGCTCGACAGCGTGCTTGACCGCGCAGGTGTCCCCGCGGGCATCCGGGCCGAGGCCGCCCTGGCGCTTGCGGGGGTCTACGACCTGACCGACCTGCGACCCGGTCATCGCGTCGAGTGGACGGCCGCATCGGGCGATCCGACCAGCCTGACGCGCCTGTCGCTTTTCGTGGAAGATGGCGTCGAGATTGCATTGACGTTCAATGGCCAGGTGACAGCCGAGCGCCTTGAGCCTCCGATCCGTGAGACGGACCGGCGGGAGACGCTGGTGCTTGACGGCACGCTTTACGAAGCCCTCGTCGCGCGCAACGCGCCGGAGCGCTTCGCCGTGGACCTGACTGCGCTCCTCGCGGGCCAGGTCGATTTCCGGCGCGATCTGCAGGGCGGCGAGACCTTCGCGCTGGTCTGGCAGGAAGACCAGCTTCCTGACGGCAGCATCGCGGGCGAGCCTCGGCTGAACTATGCGCGGCTGGAACTTGCAGACCGGGTGCTTGAGCTCGTCGCCACCGAAGCCGCAGGACCCGTCATCGTGTTCGAGGACGGGGAAGCCGTCCAGCGGTCTGCCGCGCCGATCCTCGGTGCCCGGCTGTCGTCTGTCTTCGGGCGACGCAACCATCCTGTTCTCGGGGGCGTGCGGATGCACACCGGGATCGACTATGCCGCTCCGGTCGGAACCGAGGTCTCGGCCACCGGTGCCGGGCGTGTGGTCTTTGCCGGTACGATCCGAGGTTACGGTCTGACCATCGACATCGATCACGGCGGCGGGGTTGTGACGCGCTATGCCCATCTGTCCGAGATTGCCGAGGATGTTCGGGAAGGCACCCGGGTCAAGGCAGGTGACAGCATCGGTGCCGTTGGCGCGACGGGCCTCGTAAGTGGCCCGAACCTGCACTACGAGGTCCGCGTTGACGGTCGGCCGGTCGATCCGACGGACCGGGACGCCCTGCCGGAACAAGAGATTGCCTCGTCCGAGGATCTTGATGCGCTGACGACATGGCGCCGCGAGACGGGCTTTGAAGCTTTGGTAGTAGGGGATCGGGGATGAGCGGGCAGCACATCGGACGGCGCAACCTGCTGCTTGCGGCAGCGGCCAGCGTCGCGGTCCCGGGGCGCGCCGCCTGGTCGCAAGCGGAACCACCGATCCATGTCGTCAAGGGACGCGGCTGTGAATGCTGCGATGCCTGGGTCGACTACCTGCGCGAGCAAGGCTTCACCGTGACGGACGAAGTGTCGATGGGAACGCTGCTGATCCGCTTCAAGATGGACCATGGCGTCCCGGCGAAGGCTTTCTCCTGCCATACCGGCGTGGTCGATGGCTATGCGCTTGAAGGCCACGTTCCTGCCGTCGACATCCGGCGCCTGCTGGCCGAACGCCCCGACGCGGTCGGGCTTGCGGTCCCTGGTATGCCCTACGGTTCGCCCGGCATGGGGCCGGAGGACGAGCGCGATGCCTATGACGTCCTGCTGATCCGTCGCGACGGTTCGCTGGACGTGTACTCCCGGAACGCAGCGAGATCCTGAACCACCCGCGAGCCGCGGCAGGCGAGAAGCCTAGAAGTCGGTTTCCAGG